>CAWJGQ010000008.1:0-34056 GCA_963842425.1 uncultured Acidobacteriota bacterium
CATGGATCAACCACGTTCTGAATGCTGAGCGGTCCAGTGGTATGAGCCAGACTATTGGACGCTGGCCCGGTGAGGAGTCGTGACGCCCCGTGAGGCAGAATGGTACCATCGAAAATCAGTTTTTCCAGGTCGAGGACGGACTCGGTCGAAAACAGCCCCAAGGCGTGTTCCATCTTTTGCCGTTTCTGCGGCACGTCGAGGACGCTATCGCGGGTGGATTCCATAGCGCCGGCTTCAGGCCGCGTCATACAATATTTTAGACATTATGCAACACCTCCAAGCGCGCGACTCCCGTTCTTTGGACCGTAAACCCAAAGGTCAATTCCAACTCCCATTCAACTCCCATTACCCGTTCCCAACGGTTACTCAAGGCTCTTTTGAGTTGCCATTCGTGCCTGTTTATTAACTACATAGCCACAAACAGGTATACCAGCTAACCTCCTGAACGGGCGAAATAGCGGTCGGGCGTAAGGCTATCGCGCTCGCTAGTGAAAAGACGAGCTCGATATTAGCTCTCAGACGCACACAAGAGCCCGCTCCTGGACCATCTAGGCCGCGTCCGAGAGAGTTGGTGTCAGACTTTCAAGAATGTCTTCTTCCCCGAGATCGGCCGCCTCCTGGCACATTATGCACAATGGGGCCCACGGCACGGCTTGCAGGCGCCGCCTGCCGATTTCACTACCGCAATGCACGCATGTTCCGAAAGAACCGTCCCGAATCCGGAGCAGGGCGGCCGCCACACTGCGTCGAACCGTCGATTCACGGTTCAAGCCGGCAATCGCCAGTTCCCTGGCAGTTTTGTAGTCGGCCTCCTCTAGTGCATCTGCGCTTCTTTCGATTACGATACTCTCCAAGCCTCGCGATTTGGAAAGCTCAGCCTGTTTTGTCCCTAAGACGGCCCGGAAACTTGCAAGGTCAGTTTGTGTCATACAATTTGTCAACTCCCACGATCTAGTTCGTGTTACCGCGGGAAAAGGTCACGAGTCGATAGATATCTCTCCCGCGTAACTTTTGTCGATCAAGCAGCGAACGTGGCGTTAAGGTGGGCCATAATCGAACAGGAGAATCGTATTTTACCCGCGAATGAAACCGTACAAACACGTTCCGCTGGACTTTAAGCGCATGCCACCACCCGCGCAGTTACGCGCATCGCGCGAATTCGTGGACCGGATGGCGGCGCGCCGTTCGGTTCGTTTCATTTCCTCGGAGCCGGTGGCATTCGAACTGATCGAGAACGCCATCCGCTGCGCGTCGCTCGCCCCCAGCGGCGCCAATCAGCAGCCATGGAAGTTCATCGTTGTGAAGGATCCGGAAATCAAGCGCAAGATCCGCGAAGCGGCGGAAGCGGAAGAGCGGGAAAGTTACGATCACCGGATGTCCGCGGATTGGCTGGAGGCGCTGGCTCCCTTGGGCACGGACTGGCATAAGGAATTCCTGGAGACCGCGCCGTACCTGATTGTCGTCTTTCGGATAGACTTCGGTCTTTCTCAGACTGCCGAAGGCGAGACGAAGATAAAACATTACTACGTGCAGGAGTCCGTCGGCATCGCGACGGGATTTCTTCTCGCGGCGTTACACATGAGCGGCCTGGCGACCCTGACTCACACTCCGAGCCCGATGGGATTCCTATCGAGCATCCTGGAGCGGCCGAAGAACGAGCGTCCGTTTGTTTTGATTCCGGTCGGTCTGCCTTCCCCGGACGCCACCGTTCCGGCAATCGGGAAGAGAAGCATCGCCGATGTGATGGAAATCAAATAGCTACGCGTCGAGAGTTACCAGGCCCCGCGCGTGTCCGACGCATAACAAGCGGTAGCCTTGCGCCCGCAGCCCGGAATCAAGCCCTTCTTCGACGTCCATCTCTACTTCCCCGTCAAGCACGCGCGTCGCACAGGTACCGCACTGCCCCACGCGGCAACTGTAGGGGACCTCGATGCCGTGCTTTTCCGCAATCGTGAGCAGCGTCTCGGCGGAGGTGCCCTCGCACTTCCGCCCCGATTTAGTGAAATCCACCGTGCACGTCGAAGCCGCTGAAGATTCGACGCCCGGCGCGGCGATAGTAAAACGTTCTTGCAGAATGTGTTCGTCGCTAACCCCGAGAGACGTCAACATTTCTTTTACCGCCGCCATGAAGCCGCCCGGCCCGCAAATGAAAAACGTCTGATGACTGATCTGGCCCAAGTGCTGTACGATCAGTGCGCGATTCACGTAACCGCGTGCACCATGCCATCGCATATCCGGTCTGCTCGCGACGACCAGGCAGCGGAATCGCGGCAGCCGTTTCTGCAGCTTTTCGAGCTCTTCCTGAAAGATGATATCCTGCCCGGTGCGGACGGCGTAGAACAGGCTGACCTCGGTATCGGGGGCGGTCTCCTCAATGTATCGCAACATCGACATGATGGGCGTGATCCCGCTCCCACCCGCGAACAGGACCACGCTTCGGTGCTGCCTTTCGTCGAAATAGAATTGGCCGTAGGGTCCGTGCGCCTCAACGGTCAGGCCCACTCGCGCATCGCGATTCAGGAATGCCGAAACGATGCCCTGCTCTTTGACGGCAATCTCGACGTAGCCGGTCCGAAGCGGCGAAGACGATATCGAGTACGAGCGCGGCAGTTTCTTGCCATCCACAATCCAGTCGAATGTGAGAAACTGCCCGGGCTGCGCATCCAAGCGTTGGCTTCCTGAAAGCAGGAACCGCATTGACACCGTATCTTTGGTTTGTCTTTTGATGCTCAGAAGCCTTAGCGCAGTTGTTTTCCTGGCCGGGCTCGTCCGCGAGCGAAACATCCTTGCTGTCAACAGGAGCAATAGGATCGCGCCATAGAGAGCGGGCAATCGAATGTCGGATTTTACAAGCCAGTAGTAGTGGATCACGGCGGCGAGGGCGCTGATATAAATCAGCCGATGCAACCACTGCCAGCGGCGCGGGCCAAGTCGCTTGATCCAGCCGGCCGTCGATGTCGCCGCAAGCGGAACCATGAGCATCAAACTCGTGAAGCCGATCGTAATGAAAGGCCGTTTGCCCATGTCGCCTAAAATTTCAGAAGGATCAAAAAACTTGTCGAGCCAAAGATAAGTCAAAAAATGGAGGCATCCATAGAAGAACGCGAACAGTCCGAGCATCCGGCGAAACAGCGTGAACCGCGGCATGCTCAATATCTTGCTGGCCGGCGTGACGGCTAGCGTGATGAGCAGGAATCGCAGCGCCCAATCGCCGGTCGCGTGGGTGACCAACTCGATGGGATTGGCGCCCAGGTCCTGCTTCCATGCGCGCCAGCCGAGCGACGCTAACGGCAGCAAGCAGACCAGGAACGCGCCCGCCTTCGTCCATTTGCTTGCGCGGATACTCGCCACGATTCAGAAGTTCTTTCGGAGGTCCATGCCGGCATATAGGCCGGCTACCTGATCCGCGTAGCCATTGAACTTCAGCGTGGGACGCTTGAGAAACTCCCCGAGGCGCCGTTCTTTTGCCTGGCTCCAGCGAGGATGATCCACTTCGGGGTTCACATTGGAATAGAAGCCGTATTCACTGGGACCCGCAATGTTCCAAGTGGTCGGGGGCCGCTTTTCGACGAACTGAATCTTGACGATCGACTTGATGCTCTTAAATCCGTACTTCCAGGGAACCACCAGGCGAATCGGCGCGCCGTTCTGATTTGGCAGAACCTCTCCATACAGGCCCACGCACAGGAGCGCGAGCGGATGCATGGCTTCATCGATGCGCAGGCCCTCAACGTACGGGAGTTGAATGCCTGCGTAGCGCCCCTGCGGCATCTGTTTGGGATCGTAGAGGCTCTGGAACGCTACGTACTTGGCGCTCGAAAGCGGGTTCACAGCCTTGATCAGCGCATTCAGCGGAAACCCGATCCAAGGCACGACGATCGACCATGCTTCCACGCACCGGTGTCTGTAGATTCGTTCTTCGAGCGGCGCGATTTTGAGTAGACTATCGAGATCGAGCAGTTGGGGCTTCGAGACAGCGCCTTCGATGGCGACTGTCCAGGGGATGGTGCGAAAGTTCTTCGCGTTATGCGCAGGATCGCTCTTCGCGGTCCCGAACTCGTAGAAGTTGTTGTAGTTGGTCACACCCTCATACGGAGTCGGTTTCTCGGTGGTGCTGAACGGACTTTTCGCTGCATTGAGTTTTGAATTCGCCATCGCGGCGCTCCCGAGGGCGCCGAAAGCTACCGATGCGAGAAAACTACGGCGATTCAAGTAAACGCTCTTGGGCGTGACCGATGAATAGGGAAGGTCCGAAATTTTCCAGGTTATGCTCATGGTCTTAGTGAAGTTTCTAGAGTTTCTGCTCCGCCACACCGAGCACATGTCCCGACTTGGGGTCCTGAATGAACGCGACGATCCGCGATCCCTTCGCTGCCAGCGGTACCGAAACCGAGAAGTCTTTCGAGGAGGCGCCGTCGAGATCGACGGTGCCCACCTGTTTGAGGACTCGCGTAACGGCGACGTGCGCCAACGACCGCCCGGCGTTTTCTCCGCGGGCTACGTGGGACTCCACGCGGTTGTCGGCGATCGCGACGTATAAGACAGCTCGCCCGCTTCTGAAACTCTGGCCGGCGTGCAACTGGACGTGCGCCGTGACCTGGTTACCATCGCGAGCAACGTTTGAGATCTCGATTGGAATCTTCCGCTCTCGAATCGCCTTCTGGATTGCTGACGACGCTTCGCGCCCATCGCTGCCCACGAAGCCGAATCGTCCGTCCACTACCAGTTGAGGCGTGTACACGCCGTCGAAATTGTATCTATTTGTGTAGTCCTGCTGGCGGGCAGTGAATTGAGATGAAGAAAACGGGTCCTTCCACCCCTCACCGTTCCAGTAGTCGACGTGTTCGCTTAACACGATGAGGTCGACGCCAGCCACCGGTTGCTTTTGGTCGAGAATTTCAAGCAAGCGGTCGGCGGGCGGACAACTCGAGCAACCCTCTGACGTAAAAAGCTCCAAGAGCACCGGCACCCGGGCTGCTACCTCGTCGGCGGCCGCGCAAGTCAAGGCTCCGGCGGATAAGCACAATGCCGCCGCGAACAAACTCAGGCTTTTCATAATGTCCTTCCACTGACTTGTTCGTCGAAGGGGTATTGAAAGTTACGCTACCCGGCCGGTACTGTAGCCTACGAGCATGAAGATCTATTTCGGATTCACCGTGGCGGGCGACCGGTCAGGTATCGACACGGCGCGCAAAGTCGTGCATCAACTGGAGGAGATGGGACACGAAGTGTTGACTCGCCACCTGGTCAGCGACGATGCCTGGGAAGCGGATCGATCGGTCAGCCCCCAGGACGTGTACCGGCGCGATATGGCTTGGCTCGCGCAGTGTGAGCTTTTTATTGCTGAGGTTTCCGGGTCGTCCTTTGGCTTGGGATTCGAAACCGGATATATGCTGGGTGCGACCAGCAAGAAAGTTGTCCTGCTCTATCGCCGCGACGTGGAACAGAGGATATCTCTACTGATCACCGGAAATGCCCACCCGAACTGCACCTTAGTACCGTACACCAACGTCGAGGAAGTCATGCGGTTCGTAACTTGCAACATTTAACACCAGCTTAACAGTGGCGTGACCATTTCCGTCGCCGCAGCGAAGTATTGGCAGAGGCCTCGATCAGTACCTACTCGAGGAAAAGGCGTGGAGAGGAGCAGTAACGTGACCTGTCGAGACATGGATGATGCTATCAGTTCGTGGTCTGGTGATTCCTTACTCGAGCGGGAACACGCCAAACACCTAGCCCACTGTGGGCGCTGCCGCGCATTGACGGTCTTGCTGGATAACACCGACGTCGGGTTCCACCTATCAGAAAGACTGTTGCGTCGGATGCAGGCCGGCATTTTGGAGGATCTCAAACCGGTTCGACCTTTGCCCCCGCCCCGCATCCTTCTTTTGGCGTGCGCGATTGCTTTTCTATCCGTGGTCGCTGTTGGCGCTCTGCTACTCGGAACAACCGGCTGGCACGTGCTGAATATGCTCCAGAGGACCGCCGTATTTGTGACGCTTGCTGCCAGCGCCGCGCTCCTGGCTAATTCCATGGTCCAGCAGATGGTGCCTGGAAGCAAACACGCATTCGCTCCCGCCACGCTGCCAATCGCGATTCTAATCGCGCTCATGTTGCTCATCGTTGCCACGTTTCGTTCACAGCGGGAATCGGCTTTTATTCTGGGCGGCCTGGCGTGCATGAAAAACGGCCTTTTATTTTCGGTTCCGTCGGCATTCCTGTTATGGCTTATACTGCGGCGCGGCGCCCTCGTGCTTCCCAAACTCATTGGGGCCGCCGCAGGGGGATTGGCCGGCCTGAGCGGTCTCAGCGTGCTGGAAGTCAATTGTCCGAACCTGAATGTATTTCACATTCTGGTCTGGCATGGGGGTGTTGTGGTAATCGGCTTGCTGGGAGGCGTCCTGGTGGGCGCCGCCGTGGAATCCATCCAACGATGGCGTGATCAGAAGTCATTCTAATGCTTTCGGTCCTGCCAGATTGAGAAGACTCTGCTGAAGGCGCTTGCGGGCGCGGCTGAGGCTTAACATCACGGTTCCTAAAGGTATTCTTGTGATACTCGCGATCTCAAGGTACGAGAGCTCTTAGTTCTCGCAGCACCAACACCTCAGTGATACTCCAGCGGCCATTCCGCCAGCGCTTCCCTGATCAATTCAGCATTCTCCTTCTCGAGCAGCGAGGTCTGAGGTTAATCGTCGACCGGTCGACGCTATGTATTCTTTCATCGGACGCGATATTGTCTCGTACACCACTCTGCTTTAGCCGGTCGCAACAGGTATTTCGTACGATGGCCAGCAACCATGCACCCCCGTCATGCGCCTCGAAATCCTGCCTGGTGCCGAAACGCTTTAAGATAAGCTTCCTGAACAGCATCTTCCGCATCGTGCTCGTTCCATCAACCAGCGCGCCAAATTATAGGCAGCATCCAAATGGATTAGGAACCTTGTCATTGAGGCAACCTTTGTAGTCTTAAGATCCAATTTGTTGCCGGTTCCAGCAGGGAGCGATAACCCAGTCCATGAACTGTGAGAACGTGCCCGGGCGAGCAAGGGTTTGGCTCCGGCTTCTGGCGGGCCCCGGAAGCTCAGACAGTATATCGGCGGGAGTTTCGCGAGATGCGATGCGCTGCGCTTGCGATCATGGTCCACGCGCACGCGGCGGGCAATTGCATAAACCCAAGGGAGTAAAGGCTCCCTTGGGCGATGAGTGTGGCGCACCCGGTGAATACGCGACCACGCGTCTTGCAGCATGTCTTCTGCGTCGGTTCTACTTCCCTTACTGGCTGGCGAAAAACCGATAGAGCTGCAGGCTGAGCGACTTCACCAGAAGTGTTGCGATCCCCCCGGACGCGGTCGGTTCCGTCGATCACGGATTTGACGAAGCACCGTCGCCTGCGTCGGTGGCCGGTGCCTTCTTTTTGAATTTTGCTTCAGCCGCTGGTTGACTACCTGGCGTTTTTGTCGAGAACTGGAGTCCGCTGTTATCACCTGGGTAAAACCAAGTTTTCAGAGTAGCCGGCCGGTCTCCATGCGATTGAGAAACCTCGAACAGCTTCTTGTCGTCGCCATTTACCCGGTACGCGTGCCACCCCACGACAACCCCCTCCGACCGGTTACGGTCCACGTTATAGATGCTAACGACGCCGGGTCCGACCAACTCAAAAATATACTGGCCGGGAGCTAAGAGCGTATCCTGGACCTGAAGCGGCTGAGAAATGCTGAGACGAGTTTCCTTATTTCTCTCGTCAGCCTGTATCGAAGACGCGAAGCCTGCAGTGAGCACTGCTAACAGCGCGAAGGTTGTTTTTAATCGGTTCATTGAAGAGTCTCCTTTGTTTTATTGGTTCACTCATAGTTCGAAACATCCGTGTTCCTAGTTACGCGCACTCGCGCTGATATTCCCGGCAATATAAGTTGCGATTTACCTTCCTGGCTGATGCCGCAAGCCAGGCCGATGAAATCAAACCTTCCCAGTTTTTGTTTTCTGTTTGACCGTAACTCTTGGGCGCGGTTCGCGAAGTATCAGTTGACGGTGTGGTCACCCGTGCAGTCGAGCGATGAATCGCCAGCTGTGCGGGTCAACCCACCGATCACGTCACACGAGGAGATAAATACACATGAAGATTCGCAAACATTCACTGGCGCTCACCGCGGCCTTCACCGGCTTGTTGGGCGGCACGATGGCCCGTCTGAACGCTGCCCCGGCGTCGGACACCTCCAACCCGACAGCGTCCTCGCTCGCTGGGAAGCTTTCAACCACTTCTAACGCCGACAAGAAGGACAAACATGCCTGCGAAGGCAAGAACTCCTGCAAAGGTAAAGGCGGTTGCAAGTCCAGTGACAACGGTTGCAAAGGCAAGAATTCCTGCAAAGGGAAGGGCGGCTGCGCGACTGACGGTTCCAAGAAGCAGTAACAACGGTGGGGTCGAGCGCTAAAAGGCTCGACCCTAAGGTCCACTGGCATGCCCGCAAATCGATTCAACGCGTTCACGGACTATGGCATTGGGATTGGACTGCGAATCCCGCATTACCAACACATCTTCGAAAAGAAGCCCGTTGTCAATTGGTTTGAGATCATCTCGGAAAACTACATGGTGGACGGCGGGCGTCCGCTCGCGACTCTCGACCGGATCCTCGAGCGCTATCGCGTCGTTCAGCACGGCGTGTCCATGTATTTTGGTTCAGCGGAGCGTCTGAACCGGGAGCATCTGCGACGGCTGAAAACGCTCGCTAAACGCACCAAAACCCCCTGGCTCTCGGACCACCTCTGCTGGGGAAGTGTGGATGGAACCTATAGCCATGACCTGCTTCCTATGCCCTACACGTTCGAAGCTGCGAAGATCACGGCACGCAACATTCGTGACGCCCGCGATTACCTGGAAGTCCCGATCGCCGTCGAAAACGTAAGCAGCTACGCGGAGTTTCACATATCGGAAATGACCGAATGGGAGTTCCTAAACGAAGTTGTAGAACGCGCGGATTGCGGGATTCTCTTGGACGTGAATAACATCTACGTGTCCTCCCGAAATCATAATTTCGACCCCTACGAGTATCTCAACAGCGTTCCCACCGAGCGCGTGGCGCAGATCCACATTGCCGGCCATTCCAAATTTCAGAAGTACATCCTCGACACCCACGACCATCCGGTGATCGATCCGGTCTGGAAGATATACGATCATGCTATTCGCCGAATCGGCCCCACGGCGACTCTGCTTGAGTGGGACGACAAGATCCCCTCCTTCGACGAAGTTCACGCGGAGGCGCGCAAGGCGGAGAAGTACCTTTACGCTCCTAATCTGGTGGCGTTATGACGCTTCTCGAAGTACAACGGCGCATGGCACGTGCGATCCTCGAGCCGCTCACCGGCTCCGATCGAATCGCTCCGAAAACGGACGCTGCGTTTATCAAGCCGAACGATCGACTCACCGCCGTCGAACGCCTGGAAATCTACAGCCGCAGCTACTGGTTCCGCGTTCTCGATTCTCTCTATGACGATTTCCCGGGCTTACGAATGGTGCTCAGGCAGCCCGCCTTCCATAAGCTCTCTCGCGCCTATCTCGGGGAGTGTCCTTCCCGGTCATTCACGCTGCGTAACCTGGGCTCGCGTTTGGAAGATTGGCTGCGGCGCAATCCGCAGTATGCGGGCACGCGCCACGCACTGGCGCTCGATATGGTGCGGCTGGAATGGGCCCACATCGAAGCGTTCGACAACGCAGCCGAGAAGGTGCTTGGCCCCGAAGATCTGTTGGAGCTCGGCCCACGCTTTCGAGCGGCATTACAACCATACATTCGACTGCTTGCGCTGCAGTATCCCGTGGACGACTTGCGGATTCAGGTGAACCGGGCGTCGGATGAGCGCGGAGCCGCCAGCAACGCCGCTCTGAAGCAAAAGCATCACGACATGACGAACCGCGTAAGCCTGTCGAACCGGGAAAAGATCTTCCTTGCTCTCCATCGCCGGAATTTCATGGTTTACTATCGGCGAATCGAGGCAGAGGAGTATCGCTTGCTCAGCGCGCTAGGTGATGGAAAACCCATCGCCAGAGCTATCCGTTGCGCATTCGAAGACAGTTTCCCATCGGCCGGGGAACAGCAGTCAAGGCTCGAACAGTGGTTCGCAGTTTGGGCTGAATTGGGGTGGTTGTGCCCACCAGCCAGATCGAAGAGAGAAAGGATAACTCAATGAGAAAGTTCTTGGAAACGTATTATCGCCTGTTGATTCGCGCGGGGTCGAGCCTGCAATCTCCGTTTCTGCTGGCCGTGCGCCTGTACTGGGGCTGGCAGTTCATCGAGACCGGTTGGGGGAAGCTCACCGATATCGGGAAAGTAATTGGCTTCTTCACCGATCTGGGCATACCCGCGCCTGTTTTTAACGCGTACTTTGTATCGGATCTCGAATTTGGAGGAGGCCTTCTACTCGTTCTGGGGCTTGGCTCGCGTTTGATTGCGCTGCCTCTCGTCATCGACATGCTCGTAGCCTATATCACAGCCGACCGCGAAGCGCTGTTCGCCATCCTTTCGAATCCAGACAAGTTCATGGGCGCGGCTCCGTTCACCTTTCTGATTGCCTCTATCATCGTGCTGATCTTCGGCGCCGGAAAGATTTCGGTGGATGCTCTTCTGGCGGCCCGGATGTCTGGCCGGCAGGTCCGACAAACTGTTAGTGGATCGCCAGTCCCAAGATATTCGAATACGCAGTCCACAACGGCGGTCTGACCACCAATTTTACCGAACGATGCATTGGTCTGGTCGAACTCGTGGACGTGGACTGAGCTAAGGCATTTAGCTACAGCGTTTGCTAGCCTCCGGAGGAGAACAAATCCTTTTTGTCGGGAGTTTAAAAAATGTTCCATCCGGGCGTAACTCCGCCGGTTGCTGCGGCGAATGATCAACAGATGGAGTGTGGTATCCAGGATAACGTGGTACCCCGGCAGACGTTTGGCGACCTGGATCGCTGGATGGAGCGCTATCAACAAGCTGATCCGGATGCTCCGGCGGCATTGGTTGGCGCCATTAGCCCCGCTTTGCTTCGATTCTTCAGGAGCCAAACGGCGAGCCGGGAACAGGCGGATGACCTGCTGCAAGAAACTTGGTTGCGGATACATCGCGTGCGGCACACGTACCGCCCTGGTGAGCCGGTCCTGCCTTGGATATATGCCATCGCAAGGCGGGTGCGCGTGGACGGCTACCGCCGGACGCGACGTATCACGCTGCACGAAATTGCGATGGAGTTGTTGCCGGAGCGGCCGTCGCCGGTCAGGGGTCGAAACCTTGGTCCCGCATTCGATACACTTGTCGCAGCCTTGCCGGAAGCGCAGCGGGAAGTAGTTACGATGTTGAAGGTGGGAGGTTTAACCCTGGAAGAAGTTGCCCGTGCCACGTCATCTACCGTGGGCGCCGTGAAGCAAAAAGCACACCGCGCTTACGAGCGACTGCGCGACTTACTCCAATCGGCAGAGGGGGCGAAGGGAGCTGCTCAATGAACTGCGATGACCTAGCCAAGGCTCTTAGCCAGGAGACGCCGCTGCCGCTCGACGCCCGC
Source organism: uncultured Acidobacteriota bacterium (assembly GCA_963842425.1). Classification (GTDB taxonomy): domain Bacteria; phylum Acidobacteriota; class Terriglobia; order Acidiferrales; family UBA7541; genus Palsa-295. Next base: position 11,539 of record CAWJGQ010000008.1, read on the forward strand.
GAACACGTGAAAAATTGTAAACGCTGCCAGGAACTCGTCGAGGCGCTCAATCTGCCGGTTGCCGTGGAATCGCTTCCACCCGTAACTCTGCAACAGATCGCGGAAGGCATCGCCACTAACTTGCGCCCAGTGAGCCCGGTGGCTCCGGCAGGCTACTTTTTCGGAGGTATTGCCGGCATTTTTATGTCCATCGTGGCTCTTTATGTCTACCGCATGGGAGCGTTGGCCATCGAGGTAATGACCCCGCTCCAAACCGTCGCGATTCTGACCGCATTGGCTGTCAGTACCGGTTTACTGGCCTACTCGTTGGTGCATCAGATGATACCCGGCAGCCCACACAGAATTTCTCCGAGGTTGCTGCCCGTTGGCATTGCGGTCTCGTTGACGATTGTGATCGCAGTTTTGTTCCAGTTTCAGCATGAGCAAAATTTCTGGGGACACGCGTGGCCCTGCATCCGGGCGGGCATTCCAATTGGAGTGCTGGCCGCCGTTCCGTTTTGGTTGATCTTGCGCCGAGGCGCCATCCTTTTTCCGGCCATGACCGGAGCAACTACCGGGTTGCTCGCGGGGCTGGTTGGGACCAGTGTGCTCGAGATTCACTGCCCTAACCTGGATGCATGGCACATTCTGGTATCGCACCTCGGCGTAGCAATGCTTTGCGCTTTGGCTGGCCTCATCGTAGGATTGGCAGTCGAAATCAAAGGCTACGCCGTGAACTCATTAAACTCGAACCATAAAGGAGAGTCAGTATGAAAACTGTGAAACTGATCGTGGCTTATCCACAACCCAAGGACGCCGCAGCTTTCGAAAAGATCTATCAAGAAGAGCACGTACCAATGGCGATCGCGAATCTCGTGGGAAAAACCAAGATCGTTGCCACAAAGGTCCTGCAATCGCCGCAGGGCGAACCTCAGTTTTACCGCGTCGCGGAAGTGCATTTTCCATCCATGGAGGCGCTTCAGCAGTGCGCAGCGTCTGCCGGAGGCAAGGCGACATTGGCCAATGCGGCAAAGATATCGTCAGGTGGGCCTCCTCTGATCATGATCGCCGAAGAAGACACGTTCACGTTTTGAGCAGCGAGAGGTTAGCATGGCATTGAGATCTCTTGCCGCAATAGCGATTTGGGCGCTCCCGATAGCGGCACTGCACGGCCAGAGCATCAAAACCGGACCGGAGGTGGGTCAGCCGGTACCCGCTTTTTCGGCGCCCGACCAGGAGGGCCGGAACCAGACTCTCAAATCGATCATGGGCCCGAAAGGGGCCATGCTCGTGTTCTTCCGGTCCGCGGATTGGTGACCGTTCTGCAAGATCCAGCTCGTCGAGCTGGAACAGCATCTGGACGCGATCCGGCAGCACGGTCTCGGTGTAGCAGCCATTAGCTACGACTCCGTCGGAGCGCTCAAGAGTTTCGCGGACCGGCAGCATATCACGTATCCGCTGCTCTCGGATCCGGACTCGAAGATAATACGCGCCTACGACATCCTCAACGAAACCACCAAGCCGGGCACGCTGACCTATGGCATTCCCTACCCGGGCGTCTACGTCGTCGACGCGCAGGGGAGGGTTGCGGCCAAGTACTTCGAAGAGGACTACAAGGACCGCGTCTCAACCGCCGACATTTTGGCCGGGCAGTTCGGAGCCCCAGTGGATGCGGCTCGAGGATCAGCCGAAACCAAGCACCTTCAGGTCACCATCGCGGCGAGTAACGACATCGCCAGGCCCGGTCTGCGTATTGCTCTCAGCCTGGATGTCGAGCTGAAGCCCGGCATGCACGTCTACGCTCCCGGAGTACAGGGATACATTCCGATTGATTGGCGATTGGAAGAAGGAGGCCCTGCCGCGAAACGGCACTCTTTCGAGTATCCGCCTTCCGAGATGTTGCGGCTGGAAGCGATCGGTGAGACTGTCGCAGTATACCGAGGTCACATCCGGATCCTCCGCGAGATCACCTTTGGACAAGAGCGTGTTCTGAAGCCACTGGTTAGTCCAGCCGGCGAAGTGATCGTCAAGGGGTCGTTCCGCTACCAAGCCTGCGACGATCGGAAGTGCTACGTTCCCCAGGTAGTACCGCTCGAATGGCGGTTCAAATATGAAGGCCTGGATCGTCAGCGGGCACCGTCCGAGTTCCAGCACAAGCCGAACTAATCAGCAGGATAGACGCAGAACAAAGTTCGTGCGATTGACCCGCGCATCGTTGGGGATCACCCCGAGACCGCCGTTCATTTTGTCTTGTCAGCAATCTTTCGTCTTAGCCTAAGGGCCAGCGAATCTTTTGTGTGCTGCCATGAGGCATTGAAAGTTACCGCGTAACTTTCCGGCGTCGCTTGCGAATCACCTACGTGGGCAGACGTTCTTGGCGTACATCGCGCACAGGGATGCGAGCCCAACTACCAAAATGAGGAGAGTCTCCATTGAATTGCAACGCTTTTAATAGTCGTAGATTTTCACGGAGTGCCCTGGTTTCGGCAATTGCCATGACCTTGGGCATAACCGCATTCGCACAAGATTCACCCCGGCTTCGCACCCCACGCAGGGCCGTCGAAGGAAAAATCGACATCAGCCACGCGAACCTCACGAGAGCCACGGCATCGAACCCCAACACTGCCCAAGGCCCCGGACCGGGACCGAGAGGTGCGGGGCCCGGATGTGACGTGTTTCCAGCTCCGCCCTCCGTTGGCGCGACTGTGGATCTCTCATACTTCGGGCCATCTCCGTCGACGGTCGATCGCAGCTTGGTGGGCCCGGTCCAACTGCTAAACACTGGCCCCATCGATTCGGTCGCGGGCACGATCACCATTCCTCTTTATCTGGGACATATGAGGACCGGGCAGAACGTCTGGTATATCCTCACGGATGTCGACGACTCTGACGTGGCTGCCGAGCTGGGGCTGAACTTTTCCGCGAAGCTGACGTTCGCGGCGAATGCAGCGCGGACGGCAAACTTCGATCAAAACAATGATCTCGTGTTCAACGCCGGAACTGTTGATTTTTCGCCCGTCCGGAGCGTTACTCCCGGTCCCCCTGGGAACGAGTTTCCTCCCTCAGCCTACCAGCCGGGAGCCGTGGGTGACAGCAACTACAGCCCGCTGGTTCAGGTGGTGAATGCCGCAGGCGTGATCTACAATGCTCCCATCGTCGCATTTAACGTCACAGCCGACCAGATTAATTTTCCGAATGGCAACGTGGACTACACGAAGGTTCATGACCAGGTGCTGGCGATCGATCCTGTCAATATGACGGTGACATTGAATCTGATCACTGGGTTCAGTTTTGGAAGACCCGTGTGGTATATCTCTATGGACGCGAGCATACCGCTGGCAGCCGCGATCGAGCACAATACGCTTGCTCCCTTGATGGTGAATCTTCCGCTCGGGAGGGATGACAGCTTCTCCAGCCCGATTGAGCGGATCTTCCTCGCCGCGAACGGTCCGGAAGAGGGTGGATGTGCCAACCCGCTTCGGCAGGGATTGTCGGCAGACTTGGCGGACGGTCATCGGCCCAACAACGTATTGGGCGGAATACCGACCATCGCTTTGGATTACTCTCCTACCTGGGATGCTCAGATTTATCAGTGGACCCCAGCTGCAATTGCCAGTGGATACCGCGGGCAGTTGCGTGAAGAGTTCCAGATCCTGACTTTCGTGCAGGATGGCCTGCTTACCGCACCAGGTGGTGCGCCGTTCACGACCAGCAACTTCTCCATCAATTGTCCCATCGTTATACGGCTCGATTAGCCTTCCCTCGTGCCCGCTGCTTCACTCGAGCAGCGGGCACATCTTGTGACGGCAAGTGTGCCAACTGCAGATTGTCTCAGCGGAAGGGTTCACCCCAGCCCTATGATCGCGGATAAACCGAAGCCCGCTGGATAGAGTTTTATCATCTGCTCCGCTCGCAATCTCACCAAACCGACGGCATCCGGCAGTACCAATACATCGGCGACTACGGCGGCGGCAAAGGCGCCGACGGACAAACCTGCTACCGCCGCGGGCTGGACGCCTTGTTCCATCAGGGCTCGCCCCATAGCCACTCCAGCAGCCAGCAATGCGATCTGCACCGAGACATCAGACTTGAGACATTGTTCGCTGTCGAAATTCCGAACGTCGGAATGAAGCGCTTCGCTGATTTCGTCGAGTGTCCGCGCGACCATGGGATGATCCAGCATGGAATGCAACATTCCGGGAGTCTGCGAGCCCTGTCCGGGAAAGAGGAACGCGACGCTCATTGCTCGCTCCAGGGATCGGCGCCAAGTTTAGGGCCATCGGGGTAGCGCAACAGTATTGGCTCCAATGATCGAGAAGCGTACTCTTCGAGCGAGAAGCCGCAGTGTGGCGTCTCCACACGCACGTCCACGCGGATCGCCAGTCCTATCGTCTGGCTCCACAGAGATCGCGCCAGCTCGCTAGAAATTCGTACCGGCGGGCGAATAATAAGGTCCAGATCGCTCGACTCATTTGTAGTGGACTGTCCGCTAGCGAGTTCAAACCCGACGCTCCCGACCGGTCCCCACGGAAAGGTGAGATGGCGCCATCTTTCGTCGATCTGCCGAAGAACCTTCAAAGCTGGTGTTCGAGGAAGACACCTTGAGGAACGATGCAAAAGGAGAAGTTCTTCGGGTCGAATAATGTCTCGGATCCGTTTCCTGGCGACAAAGCCGCCCCATCGATCGCCTCGAATAGCGCCTCGAACTCCGACCGCGATCTGATCTTCGGGAGCCTCATCGCGGCGAACCACAACCCATGGCGAAGACGCGAGTGCTTCTTTCACCCAAGCCCGCTCGGCGGGACATCCCGGATTTACGGAATCCGGATCGACATTCAGAAGATCGTGCACCTGTGCTTTCATCGCAAATGGTCTACGATTACGATCCATGCGGCCAATGTGGCGACACCGATCAAGTACGATGCGATTAGTCCCGAGCTCAGGATCTTCGGATTGGCGCCGAAGCCTTTACCAAAAACCGCGCCGAAGAACCCGCAGGGTATAGCGTTGATCAGTGTCACGTAACGGATCTGGTCGATCGAAAGATGAATCAGCATGGCAATGCCAAGGGCAAGCGCCGGCTGGAGCACGTTCTTGAGGATCACCGCAACGAGGGCGTTTTTTCCCATTTCGAACCTCTGAGCCGAAACCACCAGACCGGTAAGCACCAGCGCCGACCCGTCAGCCGCCCTTCCCATCACGGCTAACGATCGATCCACGAACGAAGGAAAAGTCAAACCGGCAATAGACGCTACCAGTCCCAGGAGCGGAGCCCACACAATCGGCCTCTTCAAGGAATGAAGCAGCGACGTAAGGATGTGGCTTGGCGTCAGTCCTCCATCCGAGCCGCCGCGATTTGCCTCAAGAATTGCCAGGGTTATCGGAGTAACGGTGATGGAGCCAATCGCGAGAGAGGCGGCGACGGTCACCGTGGCTTGCGAACCGAAAACTGAAGCGAGTAAAGGTAATCCCACGGCGGCTGAGTTCGGAAATGCAATCGTCAAAGCGACCACAGAGCTGTCCGATGCTTGAAGATCCATTCCATAGGTGGTCCATAAGAAACTGAGAACATATACAACGACGTAGCCGAGCGCGAAGACGAGAGCCGACGGGACTTCCTCGCGTAGAGCCGCGCGCGGTGCGGAAATGATCGAAAGGAAAAGGGCACAAGGAACCGCGAAGCTCATCACCAACGTAATGAGCGTCTGGACGTTTTTGTTGTCCATGACCCCGCGGAAACCCGCGACGTATCCGAGGAGTAGGCCCGCAAAAATAGGCACGAGCGCGTCGGCAAGGATCTTCGTCATACGACTCTCCTCAGGTGCTTGCCGTCAAGCCAGCGCCCATTGTTCTTTCATGAGCGCACGCGCTGCCCGTCCTGCTCTGCGCCATTCACGAGCACCTTCGGACTCAATTCGATTGCTGAGATCCTTCGATCCCGCACGCGCGTCCGCGACCGCGTCGATCAGTTCCGTTTGTACCTGAGAGACGGTGGGCTGGGACGGCTTACCAGGATCTTCGACATGCAGCAGTTTATGAAGAATGCCGAGCTTGGCGAAGTCGTGAATGTCATAGGACAGGGGCGCGATCTTGTGCCCGAGGACGTCCAACTCCGCCACGGTTCGAAGCGTGATTCGTGCTGCCGCCTCCTTGTGCATGGCATGAATGACGACGCCGGCGTCGTCGAAGGCAAGGATGCGGTTGGCCTGGTAACCATGTGTCAGAAAGCCGCCAGAGATAGCGTTTCCCATCACCAGAGCGATCACTGGATGCCCTTTCATCCGCGCGGACGCATAAGCGTCGGCAGCCGTCGCAGTGGCCAGGAAGATTGCGGCAGTCTCCTCGCGGCGGCCGTAAGCCTGACTCTTTACGTCCACGATGGCGATGATCGGACGCTTAACCCCGTTCTTGTCCTGCTCGACCACTTCGCGTATGCGCGTCGCCAGCGCGTAAGATTCTTCGAGTCCGACTTCTCCGTGCCGCGCGCACGGAAAGCGTGCTTCGGGGTTTGGCACTACGCAGAGAAAGCGCGCCGTGTCTTCACCGAGCTTGGCATCAGCCGTGAGCACGGAGCCCGGATCTCCCGCCATAGGCGAATTTTTGCCGGTAAAAGCCTGGAACCATGCCTTGCCTCGAAGTACCACTTGTTCGCTCATTGCGCGCCTCCTTCCGTCCTCCAGAGTTTCCTCAAAGTGAGCGGATCGATCTGTCTGGTTGTATCCAGCGCCGCAATACGCTTGCGATAAAGCTCGACCTGCTGGCTGCGATGGACCTGCGGCAGCCCGGCCTTGACGTACTTCTGAACTGACGCAGCGATTTTCTCCGCGTCGTCTAAAACCAGTTCATCAGCAACGCCCATACCGACGCGCTGTTCACCGCCGTTGATGGCCCAAATGAGGGCTTTATCGGATGAATCAAACTCCTCGATTCCGGACTCCTGCTCAATCACCTCGGGGCCGTTCAGGCCCAGTCGCGCTTCCACGGTCATAACGATGTAACTCGAAAGCCCTGCTGCTATGGACATGCCGCCAAAGCATCCGACGGTCCCCGCAATCACGGTGATAATCGGCGCGTGCTCACGCAGGGCAAGGATTGATGCCATCACTTCGGCGATCACCGCGAGGCCGAGGTTGGCTTCTTGCAAGCGCACGCCGCCTGTTTCGAGCAACAGAACCGCGGCCGTTGTTTTGCCATTTTGGGAATCCTGAGTTGCCAGATCGAGGGCCGCGGTCATCTTTGCGCCCGAAACCTCACCCATACTGCCGGCCTGAAATTTTCCTTCAAGCGCAATGACGACCGCGGCCTCGCCTGCGATCGTTCCTTTGAGAACTACGCAACCATCGTCGGACTGCGGTGCGATCCCTTGCATAGGCAGCCACGGAGATTCGATCCGATCGAACGGGCCGGCCAGTTCTCGCCAGGAACCAGGGTCCATCAGGCTCTGCGCCCGGGCTCTTCCATCTAGCTCGATAAAGCTATGCCGCTGAACAAATGCGGGAGCAACAGTTATGGCGCCCATTGTTCGATTACCTCTACTGCCTGTTCGAGTCGCAGCATCACACTGCCGGGAGTCGCGCCCGCGTCGTTGATATCGATGCGGACCGCGCCGTCATACTTTGCGAAGAACCGATCCATCACTCGCTTCCAGCTAGCACCAAATCCGTTCACGCTGGTTAGAATCGAGACCTGCGCTGCGCCAGTTTCCGCAGGTTGCATCAAAACCTCCATGTCTCCGGACCCGACGACGCCAACGTGTGCCCGCTTGGTAACGGGCCGCACCGCCGACGGATAATCGAACTTAAGCTGCTCCATCTCTCGCCTCCCATTCGCTCTGGTCTTTATGCACTTCACGTTGCTCGCGCTCGACGGCATCCAGAAAGACTGTTGCCGCCAACAAATCGGCGCTTCCGCCGGGCGAAACATGTCTTCGGATCAGTTCCCGATCGAGTTCCCACATCTGCTGCCGGCCGTTTGCACTGCCGTATCCGCCCGCTAGCAGAACAGTTCGTGCACCTGATTTCACAACTTCTAGAGCTCCAACTCCGCCTCGGTAGAGTGCGCAGGTGTCGTCCAGTTCAGCCATCAGACTCAGCAATGCGTCGAGGCGGCAGATCTCTTCTGGGAATTTCCGTGCTCGGCGGTCGCGCATGGCGGGAAGTCCGAACTGAATGACGTGCGGGAAGCCACTAGCCGCCTCCCCGCGCGCACCGGCGACTCCGTAACGAATTCGCACAACCTCTCCGTGTGTGATTAGTTCTGGCTGCGCCCTGTCGGGAAGCCGTGCAATGGCGCCCGCGACGGCCGCGATCCCCCGCGCATTTTGGCCGTGCCCGCGTGCGGCTGCGGCGACAAGAAGGCCAAGGATCCAGATAGCGCCTTTGTGGGAGTTGATTCCTTGGGTGACCTGGTACATCGCGCGTTCCGCGTCGCGCCCGATTTCGGCAAGCTCCGCGCGCAAGTTGTTACTTAGACTGTGGACTTCAGAGCAGGCTGCCATTGCGGCAAAATATGGCTCCAGGACTGTCGCAGATTGCCTCATCAATTTGAGCGAAAGGTCGTTGTGCGCTCCTCGGCCCCGCCGGTCAACCAATCCAGGCTTCGGCGTAAGCTCTGCCTCAGCGATCAGGGACTGCGTGGCGAGCGCGGCAAGATGATCGGAACGCTGGAGACTCCGCGCGCCGTCATGCCGATCGTCCTTAATGAAAAGGGTGGTCCGCATTTACCAACTCCTGAACTTCGCAGGCACTTTGTAGAGCCCCCCGGACCAAGCCACCAGGTCTTCCATGCTCCTCGCCGCAAGAAGAGCGCGGTTGGCTTGCAGGCGATGCACCCCAATGTCCTCGGGATAAGCCACGACGCCTCTTTGCCGCAGCTCCGCCGTTTCCTTGGCGTTCGCGCGCAGGCCGATCGGACTTACACCGGCTACGGCGGCAAGCGCACGGCGGCGCTCCTCGATACCCTGTGCTTTGTAGAGGTATGCGATGCCCTCTTCCGTCACTACATGACTTATGTCGTCGCCGTAAATCATGACTGGAGCTATCGGCATGCCTGCCTTTTTCCCGACTTCGACAGCATCCAGAGTATCGACGAACGCGGGTACGTCGCCCTTTGCGAACGTCTCCACAGTTTGAACCACCAGCTTTCTTCCCCTGGCGGTCGGGCTGGGATTTGTCTTCAGATCGAGCCAGGCAGGGCTTGCGTGCCGGCGGCCATGAGGATCGTGTCCCATGTTTGGCGCGCCACCAAAGCCGCTGATTCGACCTGCTGTCACTGTGGATGAGTTGGCGTCGCCATCCATCTGCAGTGTCGATCCAATGAAGCCATCTACCGCATACTGCCCGGCAAGCTGGCAAAGAACGCGATTCGAGCGCAAGCTGCCGTCGCGGCCGGTGAAGAAAACATCGGGACGGGCACGAACGTATTCATCCATTCCGACCTCGCTGCCAAAACAATGGACGCTCTTCACCCATCCACTCTCAATGGCGGGAATAAGTGTCGGGTGGGGGTTGAGCGCCCAGTGCTCGCAGATTTTTCCGCGCAGTCCAAGCGACTCGCCATACGTCGGCAGCAAGAGTTCAATCGCCGCGGTGTCGAATCCGATTCCATGATTGAGCGAGTGGACTTGGTGGCGCTCATAAATACCGCGAATGACCATCATGCCGATAAGAATCTGAAGATCGGTGATCTGCCGCGGATCGCGCGTGAAAAGAGGTTCAATCGCATAGCGACGATCGCCTTCTACAATCACATCGACCCACGATGAGGGGATGTCGACGCGCGGAACCTTGTCGACGATCTGATTCACCTGGACGACGACGATTGCGTCGTGGAAAGCCGCCGCCTCTACGATCACTGGCGTGTCTTCGGTGTTCGGGCCGGTGTAAAGGTTTCCTTCGCGATCGGCCTGCTCCGCGCAAACCAGCACTACGTTGGGAGCGAGATCCACCAGGAGCCTCGAGTACAACTCAACATAAGTATGAATCGCACCGATCTCCACCTTGCCGTCCTCGAGCAATTGCGCGAGTCGTAGGCTTTCCGGACCTGCGAAGCCGAAGTCGACTTTCTTCGCGATCCCCAGCTCGAAGAGCGTGAGGTGTTCCGGTCTGCCGATGCTGGAGATAATCAGATGCAGGTCATGCAGCTTCTTGGGATCGCCCTTAGCCAGAGATCGCGAGAGAAAGTCGGCCTGCTTCTGGTTATCGCCTTCAATGACGACCCGATCGGCGGCCGCGATCAAGGCTTCCAGCGCTTCAACGATCTTGTCTTGCTTTAGCACTACTCCTGTCATCCAGGAGGAGACGAGTTGCATGCGCCTTTTTTTCTCGTCGCGCCGGGTCGTCCAGGAACGGACCGGTTGCTCTTGTGCTAACGCTGCCATATCGGTTTCTCCTATGAATTTAGACTGCGCCCGTTCGTCCGGTCAGTTCGCCGCAACGCCGTCAGCGCCCTTTGAACCGGATTGGCCGTTTTTCACGACTAGACTTACTCGCGAACATGCGACGCAGCCTCTTCGATCAGCGCCGCTACCTCTTTCGGCCTGGAGACATAAACCGAATGGCTAGCACCGGCGACTTCGACCTTTTTGCTGTGGGCCCGCGCAGCGTACCACCGTTCGAGGTCAGGATTGATGGTCCGATCCGCACCCGGTACGAGCATCCAGCTTGGTTTGCTTCTCCACGCAGGTGTAGTGATGACCGCCTTGAAATTGTCAGCCGCGTTGAGCACTTGTGATCGCGCCATAAAGGCTGCCCGCTCCGCCGGAAGGTCAGCCGCAAAGTACTCGTGAAACTGAGCGGGATCCAGATAAGTGAAGCCGTCCGCCGTCTTCTTTATCGCGGTGGACTTGCCGAGGTCGCTGGGAAAGCGCTTTCCATCATCAGCCTCGTTTTCGCCGGCGTCTGGCATGTGGGCTGCGATGTACACCAAACCAACAACAAAGGGATTATTCCCGGCTTCCGTGATTACCGATCCCCCATAGCTATGAGCTACAAGAATACAGGGACCGTCTTGTTGAGCCAGGACGCGTCTTGTCGCGGCTACATCTTCTTTAAAAGACGTCTCCGGCTCTTGTACGATGCTGACGTTATAGCCGTCCTTGACAAGAATGTCGTAGACGCCTTTCCAGCCAGATCCGTCGGCCCAGGCTCCGTGAACGAGCACAACGTTCTTCACGGGGGTGTTCTGAGCCTGAATCGTTGTTACGTACAGCGGAGCAAGCAGTGCGAAGGCAATACGTGGTTTGAGAGTGCTAAGAATCATAAAACTCCTCCTTCGAGCATTGGACATAGATCGGGCGATCGGTTCCAGGTCACCGAGTGGTTGCGCGATCGCGAAGTGCGCCTTGGGAGACTTTCACCGTGTTGTCGATTACCATGCGCTCAGCCTTTTCGCCTTCCATCGATTACATGGCAAACGAGCCACCATTTCCCTTATCATTCCTGGCGCCTTTGATCAGCACGAAACAAAGCGCTTAGGCACGAATTCAAGAATTATCGTCCTTGAGGGATGACCAAATCTGGTCTCAATTGACGAAACGGGTCTGACCGTAGGCATTCGCTTAGCCGCATACACAAGCTCAACTGTGGACGCGAAACGCTCCAACAGAGCTAAACGCGCGCCAACACATCAATTGTGGCCGCGGCGGTCACGAGGTGCGCGGAAGGCTAGCTTGGATTGGCCGGGCGTATCGGCCCTAAGCGTGCCTGCGCCACACCGAGGCGAGGGACGAGCGCCCGGATAAAGAGAAAGACCACGCGCAGACCGACCGAAGCTGTCTCATGCACCTAGATCTTTTCGCAGGCGCTCAATCTGAGCTGGATCCAGAAGGCTCTGTCGCCCCGAACGGGTTGACGCATGGCAATTCCGTTTTACTTTTCGTCGCGTGCCTCTTCGCTACGGTGGGCGGGTACTTGGATGCATACTCCTACCTGGCGCACGGTCATGTCTTCGCAAATGCGCAGACTGGAAACGTCATCTTCTTTTCGGTGTATGCGTCCCAAGGTGCGTGGGCGAAGGCGGCGCGCCACTTGCCGCCTATTATTGCCTTCTGTATCGGAGTGGCAGTTGCGAAGTTGCTGGGAGTCCGCTCACCTAAGGACTCCTTGCGTGCCACGATAGTTTGCCAAGCATTCGAGTTCGCGATCCTGGCCGCTCTTGCTGTCGTTGGAACGCACTTGCCGGATGCTAGCGTCGTTCCCATGATCTCCTTCGTAGCAGCCCTTCAGAACTCCAGTTTTAACAGGATCGGGACATGGGAGTTCAACTCAGCGATGACTACGGGCAATCTTCGCGTCGCAACCGCCAGCTTGTCCCTTTGGATCGTAGGTCGTGAGACCATGGAGAACCGTTCCAAGGCCATCGCTATGGGTTTGATCTGTCTTTCATTTCTTGTAGGTGGGCTTTGCGGAGGAGCCTACACCAGACTGGAGCCAGAAGATGCCCTCGTACCTTGTGTCACAGTGGTGGCTGCAGGATTTATGCTTACCTGGAGAGAGCGCAGGAGGGGATTATCCGCCCTCCGTCCGCGCCGGACACGTTAAGGAAGCAGCTCCCAAAACCGCCGACCCGGCTCTTGGGGAACCTTCGTCGGGAACGAGCGTGAACAGGTCCCAGTTTCCTCGTCATCCGTCTCAATTTTGAGGGACTTTGTTCGAATCAGTTCGGCGATTCACAGGAAGATCGCGCCTATACGCTCACCGCACATGGGCAATCCTCAAGCGCGACCCGACCGCACCGTGAATGCAGATACATTCGAACGTCAGCGATGGTCCCCAAGGACGGTGTCCGAATCTGGACCTTCCAGACAACACATGATCACTTACATCCCTAATGGAACCCAATGGGAGCGCGAAGTTCTGTCCTTCTGATCAAGAGCCGTTTTGGTGCACTGCGTGCGTATACGTGTTTCGTGAAGGAGGTTTATGAATCGTCGAACATTTCTTTCTGTTAGCTCAGCAGGCGCAGCCTGGGCCGGAACAAGGATCGCTTCCGCGGAAGTTCCGGGTCCATGCGCGCATCTACCGCAATTGCCTGCACCGCCAGTAGTCGCGACTATGCACAAGTTATTCCCTGGATTCACAGCTCATGCGATAAGAACGAGCGGTGCCACAATCAACGTTCTCAAAGGCGGCGATGGCCCGCCACTATTGCTGATTCATGGTCATCCGGAAACGCACGTAACGTGGCACAAAATCGCAGCGGACCTTGCACGCAATTACTCCGTGATCATCCCTGACTTGCGAGGCTACGGCGATTCGAGCAAGCCCGACGGCGGCGAGCGTCACGCGAACTACTCGTTTCGCGCGATGGCTCAGGATCAAGTGGAGACGATGCGGCACTTCGGGTATGAGCGGTTTTTTGTGGCGGGTCACGACCGCGGCGCCCGCGTTGCACATCGTCTTTGCCTCGATCATCCTCAAACCGTACTGAAGGTCTGCGTTATGGATATCGTGCCCACCCTCACGATGTACCGTGACACGAACAAGGAGTTTGCCACACGATATGTGTGGTGGTTCCTTCAAATCCAGCCTTTCCCGATGCCGGAGCACATCATCGGCAACGACCCTGAATATTACTTGAAGGAGCACCTCGCCGTGCAAGGCAAGACCCCCGGTGCAGTCACGCCGGAGGCGATGGCTGAATACCTGCGCTGCTACTGCTGCTCTGGCACGATCCACGCAGCCTGTGAAGACTATCGAGCCGCGGCAGACATTGATCTCGAGATGGACGAAGCGGACGATAAAGCAGGCCACAAGATTTCGGCGCCGCTGCTCGCGCTGTGGGGCGCTAAGGGAGTCGTTGGCCACCTGTGGGAGGTGCTCGCGACCTGGCGTGCGAAAGCTACCTCAGTCAGTGGTAAGGCGCTGGACTGTGGCCACCTACTTCCCGAGGAACAGCCCGCCGAGGTGCTTGCCGAACTTCAGCAGTTCTTTCGCGGGTAGACGAGTGCATCCGGCCACGATGTGCGCTGTAAAGGTAAGGCAGACGACCGCCGTGAGATCAGACCGATCCAATCCCGTCGAGTTCGACAGAGCACCTGGCGGAATTCACTATCCGCACGCACGATTCTGGCTCGTTCTCTTCTTTGTGACAACCTGCTGCTGGTTCCGCTCCTCGGCACAAACTCCCCCGGGAGGAGCGGAGAGCAGCACCTGGCTAAGCTACTTCGGAGATCAACCTTTCACGGACACACTGGCACTGCATCTGGAAGGTTCGTACCGTCATACGTTTCCTTTCGATCATCCCGAACAGTACATGTTGCGTGGCGGCCTGACTGTCGAACACGGGCACGGATTCTCCTCACTCTTCGCCTACACATATCTTGTGTCCTATCCATTTGAGGGAGTAACGCCTTCACCGGCGTCCGCGAATGAAAAATTGCCGGAGCATCGCGCCCTCGAACAATTGCAGTTCCAACATCGTCTCGTCCGCACGGGCGAGAAACGCATAACGCTAACACACCGATTTCGCGTGGAGCAGCGGTGGCTCGGAACGGAAACAGAAGGAGAGGGCGCCACCAGATGGAAGTTTGCGGAACGAGCACGCTACCGGCTGACGGCGAAGATTCCATTTAAAACTACTTCGTGGCCGATGGCCCCCGACTACGTCTCCATATTCAACGAGGTTTACACAAGCTTCGGGCCTCACAGTGGAACCAGTCCGTTCTACGCAAATGTCGACTATGGTGCGTTCGGATGGAACGTGGGGTCAATGTTTGCATTTGAACTCGGCTACCAGCATCGATATGCGCCCATAGCAAACCGGGTGCTGGGCCAGAACGATAACGAGCTTCAACTGACGCTTCTGTCAACCGCGCCGATAAGGAGGTTTCATCATCACGCACAATAAAGGAGCTGATCACGTCGCTGGCCAGGTCCGGCCGGATACAATCTGTCAAAAGTTAGAGGCACGAGCGGCGGTAAAGCTGAAGGAATCATTGTCGGCAGCCTGGGGGTAGGAGCGGTGCTCACCCGTTGCTGATGACGCTCCCGGTCGCTGACCCTCCAATGATTGAACCCCTTCGCGCGCGATCCCGAGTTTACGCATCCTTGCCACGAGCGTCGTCCTAGGTAACCCGAGTATGGCGGCAGCGCCGCGGCGTCCGCCGACGACCCAATTTGTTTGGCGAAGCGTCGCCGTGATGTGCGATCGCTCGGCATCGACGAGAGTTCGTGCCTTCGCGGTCATAGCGCTCTGTATCATAAGCTCCGCCATCTGAGGACGCAGCACGGCGCCGCTTGTCCTTATTACTGCCCGTTCGATGAAATTTTGCAGTTCGCGGATATTTCCTGGCCAATCATAGCGTTCAAGAGCTTCTATCACGTCCTCCGGGATTTGAGTGACCGCCTTGCCATGACGGTCGGCGAACTTTCGAACGAAGTGCTCTACCAGGAGCCGAACGTCATCTCCTCGTTCCCGTAGCGGCGGCAGCGTGATTGGAAAGACGTTGAGTCGATAGTAGAGATCGGCGCGAAATTTCTTCTCCTGCACCATTTGCCACAGATCCTGATTAGTAGCAGCGATGAGACGTACGTCAACTCGAAAGGTGCGGTTGCCTCCCAGGCGTTCGAATTGCTGTTCTTGAAGAACGCGGAGGAGCTTTGGTTGAAGTTCGAGGGGCAGATCTCCGATTTCATCGAGAAACAGCGTGCCGCGGTCCGCTGCCTGAAATCTTCCCATCGTTTGAGTGACAGCGCCGGTGAAAGCGCCTCTCTCGTGACCGAAGAGCTCGCTCTCGAGTAGGGCGCTCGGAATTGCTGCACAATTGAGTGCTATAAACCGATTCGAACGGCGCGGGCTGGCTTCGTGAATTGCCTGTGCGACGACTTCTTTGCCGGTCCCCGTCTCACCTCGGACCAAGACCGCGCAATTCACTGGCGCAACCATGTTTATCTCATCGAGAACGGCCCGGAACTTCGGGCTGGATCCGATCAAATCTGAAATCGCCATAGTCTTACTCCTTGCCGAACTACTTTGCTCTTTCTGGTCTTCCGGAAAATCGCTCAGAGCCAGGCCTGAAACGCTGCCACCAATCCCCGCCATCGAACGCTATACAGAGATCGCCTTGCAGCCAAGGTGGATGCCGCTGGTCCGTTCTCAGATCTGAGCCTGACCCCCATCCACGAAGAGTTCACTGCCGGTGATGTAACTGCTTTCGTCGGAGGCGAGGAACGCGACCGCTTTGGCGATCTCATCCGTGGTTCCCGTTCTGCCCAGCGGAATGGCCGGGAGTGACGGACCGGATGTAGTCATCCACTTGCTGTTGCGTCATCCCGAGACTTGTGTGATAGCCCGGTGTCGGAACGACGCCCGGGCTGACGCGCGTTGACGCGGATGCCCTTGCCCTTCAAATCCACAGCCCAATTGCGGGCAAACGAGCGGAGCGCCGCTTTGGTGGCGCTATAGACGCTGAAGGCCGGGTTTCCCTTAATGGAAACCATCGAGGCGTTCAAGACAATCGCGCTGCCCGCGGACATCAGAGGCAATGCGCCTTGAACCGTGAAGAGCGTGCCCTTCACGTTTACGTCGAACTGCTTGTCGAAGTGTTCCTCCGTAATCTGTCCCAGCGGAGCGAACTCGCCGATGCCGGCGTTGGCGAAGAGGATGTCGAGTTTGCCCTTCTGCTCGCGGATGGTCTGATAAACCTTGTCGATATCCCCCAGGCGCGAGACATCTCCCTGGATACCGGTTGCCGACTGGCCGATCTCGCGAACCGCCTCGTCGAGTTCTTTCTGGCGGCGTCCCGTAATGTACACCGTGGCGCCGCGTTGTGCGAAGAGTTTGGCTGTCGCCAGTCCGATGCCGCTGCTACCTCCTGTCACCAGGGCGACTTTTCCGTCAAATTGCGAGTTCATATTGTTGCCTTTCTGTTGAGAAGCAACACCGACTCCGGTTGGCGCATCTCGTATTGCGTACCTTGGCATAGCTCATTGTTCGCTCCAGGAATTCAGGCTCTCGTCCATTCTGCGATCGTGGAATACCACGCTGAAGTTCGATCAATCCTCAGGTCGACAATCATTTTCTCGAATGCTGCGCGATAGGCCCTGCTCATCTGGCTCTTCATGAACGACTCCGGACTCTCATTCCATACCTCGTAGATCAGAATGTTGTGCGGATTTCGCATGTCCTGGACCAACGAAGCTTCAACGAACGTCTCCTCCGTCACAATATGTGCGAAGATGTTCTCCATCTTCGCGGTGAACTCCTGCTTCGCGGACTCTTCCATACGAAAGCGAACAACGAGGGTAATCTTGTCTGACATACCATCTCCCTTGAGTGGAATCCGGATCTCAGTTGCTCTTTCCAACACCGCGTTATCGCAAACTTCGGGTCTCGCTAGTCTTGTGCCCGCCTCTGGGCAGGATCTAAGAGATCGTCTACGCCCTAGACACCAACAACCCTCTTTCAACTCTTAGTTTTCATCGTCGGCAGCCTGTTCCCTGAAAACCCACTCGCGGATGTACGGTGAACAACGCATCAGTTCGACGCCCTTCGCTTCACACATTCCTAAGAAGCGAACCACTTCAACATCGACAAGTGTCACCTCTTCCAGATCAAGGGCGATTCCCCCTGTCTGACCGTCCATCTGCCCGCGTAATCCCTCGATGTCTCCGGATCGAATTCGACCGCTAAGCCTGAAAACAGTACGCAGTCCGTCAGACCTTCTTACTATTCTCAACGTCATCGCATTCCCGGAGGTGCACCTGACGGACCATATGCAATACGTTGAATATAAAGCCGTTCGCTCGACTCATGACTTCTGATATTCGGAAATTTCTGATTTTCGGCAGAGCCTCGCTGTCTGAATGAGAAAGCTGAGAAGGCTCAGCGAGAATTGGTTTCACTGGGTAATGCGCAGTGCCTCTGCAACCTCGTGCTGCGTCAGAACAATGGGCGAATCATGCAGATTTGAAGCGGTGTTTGTTGATTCCGAGGATACTGATCCTCGAGTCGAGAGTTTGACGAGGAATTCCGAGTTTGGCAGCTGCTCCAGATGGACCGGCAATCCGTCCGCCCGTCTCCGCAAGCGCTGCCTCGATTATTTCTCTCTCTCGATCACTGTTCAGCCGTCTCAGCCCTTTTTCCGTGGTACCGGACCATGACGATTCGGAAGGCTGCCTTCGTTTTAGCCAGCTCTCATCCACCGAGAAAGTGTCGCCGTCGCTCAAAACGACACTCCGTTCGATAACATTCTGTAACTCACGAATATTCCCCGGCCAAGCATAAGACTGAAATAGCTCCAACGTCTTCTTGCTTATCTTTATGATCCTCTTCCCGGCCTTTTTTGCATAGCGCTCAACCAGGTATTCCACCAACACAGGGATGTCATCGCTGCGTTCCCGAAGTGGCGGAATCTCAATTGGAAAGACATTTAGTCGGTAGAAAAGATCTTGCCTGAAACTTCTTGAGTCGACAGCGGCAATCAGGTCCCGGTTCGTCGCTGCCAACACTCGCACATCGACTGAAATCGACTGGCTTCCTCCCACGCGTTCGAATTCTCGCTCTTGAAGCACCCGCAAAAGAGTTATTTGAGTCTCGGCCGGCAGTTCTCCGACCTCGTCCAGGAAGATTGTTCCTTCGTGCGCCAGCTCAAACCTTCCCAAACGTCGCTGTGTTGCCCCGGTGAATGCCCCCTTTTCGTGCCCAAAGAGTTCGGACGCAATCAAGGATTGTGGAATCGCCGCACAATTCACCCGGACGAACGCGCGAGCTCCCCGATTCGATCGATTGTGAATCGCGCGCGCAATTAATTCCTTGCCTGTTCCAGTCTCACCAAGAATTAAAACAGTGGAATCGGTCGGCGCGACCCTTGCCACTTGCGACACGACCCGGCGGAGTGCCGCTGAGGAGCCGACGATCTCCTCGAACATTGATGCCTGATCGACTTCTTCGCGCAGCGCGATGTTCTCGTTCTGAAGGCGCCGCTCAGCCTGCTTGCGATCATCAATATCGGTGTGCGCGGAATACCAACGTATGACGCGACCCTGTTCATCTCGTACCGGGTTCAGGCGCATGAGAAACCAGCGATACTTCCCGTCTTTTCCCCGAAAACGTGCCTCGCATTCGTACGGGAGGCCGCTTAAGAATCTATCGTGAGTTTCGCGAGTCACGCGTTCCCCATCGCCGGGATAAATGTACTCGTGAAGATCGGTGTTCCGCCACTCCTCAAGAGTGAACCCAAGATAATCGAGCATCATTTTATTGGCATACAAACGAGTGCGATCGGGGGCCAATACGACGACGTACTGGGGTGCTAAATCCAGGATCTGTCGAAGCTCCGTTTCGCTTTGCCGGATCTTGTCTTCTGCCATCTTTCGATCTTCGACGTCGGTAATTAAGGTGTACCAGCGCACAATGCAGCCGCCTCCATCGCGTTGCGGCAGACGCCGTAGCAAGAACCAGCGATACATGCCATCGGCATGGCGAAGCCGGAGTTCAACGTCTGTCGGCTGCCCGGTTTCGATCGAAACCTTCAACGTATTGATTACTTCAGGAAGATCGTCGGGATGAACGGAGTCCGACAAAGCCCAGCCCTTCAATTCGTCAAGGGTCTTACCAAAATATTCCAAGACTTGATTATTGACAAATTCAATTTCGCCGCTCGCCGTCAAAGTAGAAACAAGGCCGGGAATGCTATTCACGATCAGACGAAAGTTCTGTTCACTGGATCGGAGGCTGGCTTCAGCGCGCTTGCGGTCTTCTATATCGATGATGGTGCCGTACCATCGGACGACGTTTCCCTGTCCATCCATCAAAGGCGCGGCGCGGAACATATGTCGGCGATATTCTCCGTCAAACCTCCGAATGAGACGTTCGCCTTCGCCGGGCTTCTTCGAAGCCATGACGTCACGCCACTCGTCTATGGCGGCTTGCGAATCCTCAGGATGAATCGCAGCTCTCCAACCCCATCCCCGCCCTTCCTCGGCGGAGAGACCAGTGTAGTCCAGCCAGCGCTGATTGTGGAACTCCGCAAAGCCGTCGGGCAGCGCGCACCAAGCCATCGCCGGGATTGTGTCGATAATGGTTCGAAGGCGTGCTTCTGATTTCTTGATCTCACTTAACGCGCTCTCCAACGTCATTTTCGATCGATGCTGCTCAGTGACATCTATCGTTGTGCCGACGAACTGCACCACATCACCGTATGAATCGACCACGGGATGAGCCACGATTCGAATATTCTTGGTCGAGCCATCGGGAAAGAGTAGTTGCGAGCCGTAATCGATGTTGGTTTTCGCTCGCATCGAGTTTTCCACCGCTGCCATCCAGCCCGCCCAGTCCTCGGTCGAGTGGAGAGACCGGCTTTCCTCAAAAAGTGCTGGTCCCTGCGATGGATCACGGCCGTGAATCCTACACATCTCTGCCGACCAATAGACCGGGCCCCGCCGACGAACATCCCAGACGAAGCTACCCGAGTGGCTTAGTCGCTCTGCCTCAGCCAGATAAGCCTCGGTGCGCCGCCACTGCTCCTCGTTCAGGTGTCGTTCGATTACCATTCCTGTGATGTGGCTGGCGTTTTCAATCAACTGGAGATCGTCGTCAGCGGGGCTGCGTGGTTCGCGATAGTCGATAGAAAAAGTGCCGAGGACTCTTCCTTCGCGAGTGAACAAAGGGCGCGACCAAGCGGAACGAATTCCATAGGGCAACACCCGATCGCGATAGTTTTCCCAGATGGGGTCGGTCAGGATATCGGTTACAAACACCGGCTCCCTCCGATAAACCGCTGTGCCGCAGGATGCTCCATTCGCGCTGACTGCCACGCACCCCATGTGAGCGATGTATCCAGGAAGGCTGGGCGCAGCGACACAATGGAGTTGCTTTCCGTCTTCGTCGAGAAGCCAAATCGTGCAAGACATGCCTTCGGCGTGCGATTCAACCAATTGAGCAATGTTCGTTAGAACTTCGGACAGAGGAGCCACAGCAAAAATCAGTTTTTCCAGGTTGAGGACGGACTCGGTCGAAAACAGCCCCAAGGCGTGTTCCATCTTTTGCCGTTTCTGCGGCACGTTGAGGACGCTATCGCGGGGGGATTCCGTAGCGCCGACTTCAGGCCGCGTCATACAGTATTTTAGACATTATGCGACACCTCCAATCGCGCGACTCCCATTCTTTGGGCCGTCAACCCAAAGGTCAATTCCAACTCCCATTCAACTCCCATTACCCGTTCCCGACGGTTACTTAAGGCTCTTTTGAGTTGCCACTCGTGCCTGGTTATTACCTACTTAGCCATAAACAGGTGCGCTCATAACCCAAAGGTCGGTGGTTCAAATCCATCCCCCACAACACAAGCAAACACCATCCAAGTCAATAACTTACCTCAACCGGTGAACACTTACAATTTGCTCAGAGTGTGCCCAGAATTGTGCCCAAACGAGTGCGACTCGGCACTCATCAATGCGAATCAGTGTTTCGCAAGTTATTGGTAAGACTGGTTATTGACTTCGGTGGAGTAGCCTGAACCGTGCCGGAAATCGGTGTTCCCCAACCGTCCTTGTATGGCTAAAATAGTCGAAGCCTCTGAAAACGTTGAATCAGTGAAGATCTAGATTACTGTTAAATTGGGCGTTTTTGGCGTTGGAACTCGACCAACGAAGTATTTTGACCATACGTGGAAAGCCGAACCGATGCGACTCATTCTCGGGCCGTAGAACCACAAAGGCGGCGAGCGCAGCCGCTAGCAGAGCGAGCGAAGAGGGTTCGGGTACCACAAAAGGGCCATTCTGGGCAGTGATTGTGAAATCGACGGATGTTAACAAACCCTGCGCGTTGGGGTCCGCTCCGCCTGACAGGGCATAGTTGCCGCTATAAGAGTCGAACGGATCGGTGAACGGATCGTTGAGCAGAACCTCGAACAACTCGATATCAGATGCTGCCTGACCGGAGTCCAGCGAAACCGGCACGTTGGCGGAGAACGGGTCCGAGAAATCTGGAGTAAAACTATTGCCCGCCAGATTCAAGTCTGCCCCGTTCAGGAAGATCGTGTCCGGCGAACTGTTGAACAAGGTGCCGTAGAAAATCAGAGTGTGGCCAGGGGAGCCGGTCTGCGCCGCCGCGTCTAGCGTGATGACGATGTCCGCTTGTGCGATTGAACCCGCCAGCAGTAGCGTGGCTATCGAAGCAATTTGTGTTTTCATTTTTAATCTCCTAAGGCAGCGTGATCCGCGAAGTCGCGCTAAAGCTCCCTCCGCTATACGTTCCGTTTATTGTGAGTACGCTGGGCGAACCGGATGTGCCGGCGGAACGGGCACGGTCACCGAGGCAATCACAGCAGCGTCGGATGCGACCGCGCCGATCGCCTGGGGCAGCGACGTTCCCGAAGTCGAGCCAATCTTAACGCTGGTCAAAACTACGTTCGACGCTATCGTTCCGCCGATATTCGTCAAAGTGATGTACACTGAAATATCGTTGATGCCGTTGCGGTGCAGCGCGTTGGTCGTGATGATCTTTACAGGAGAGCCCTGCACCGGTAGCACGTTAATCGTGACGGTTGCCTTGGAGCGAAAGCATAAGTGGTCGAATCCGTTCGTGTGAACAGTCCCAACA
>CAWJGQ010000009.1:0-276034 GCA_963842425.1 uncultured Acidobacteriota bacterium
CCTGATGCGGAATGGTGGAACCCTTGAGGTTCAGCTTCACCATATTTTTCTTGGCCTGTTCGATCGCTTTGCGGATGGCCATGGGAACTTCGCGAGCCTTGCCCATGCCGAAGCCGGCATGGCCGCCCTGATCGCCCACGACGACGAGCGCCGAAAAGCTGAGATTCTTGCCGCCCTTCACGACTTTTGTGACGCGGTTGATCGAAACCACCTGATCTTTCAGGTTGGCCTGGTTAGCCTGCACGACGCGGCGAATTGAAAGCGTATCTTTGAGCTCTTGTTTCGACATGGTTGTCAGAACTGCAGGCCCGCCTCACGGGCCGCTTCAGCAAGCGCTTGCACGCGGCCGTGATACTGGTAGCCACCGCGGTCGAACACTACTTGTTCGACGCCTTTGGCGCGGGCGCGTTCGGCGATCACTTTGCCGACAACTTTCGAAGCGGCGATATTTCCGCCTAATTTGATCGTGGCGCGCACTTCCTTGTCGAGCGAGCTGGCGGAAACGAGCGTGCGGCCCGTGCCGTCGTCTATGACCTGCGCACGAATGTGGCGGCTGGAACGGTGTACGCACAGCCGCGGCCGCTCGGGCGTGCCGACAATCCTTTTGCGCATCCGCACATGAATGCGGCGGCGATGAGCCTCGCGCGATAATCTTCGAACTGGAGCTGCCACGCTGGTTCTCCTTTTTCTGCCGGTCCAGGCTATGCCTAGGCGGCCGCCGTCTTGGCGCCGGCCTTGCCGGCCTTCTTCTTGAGACGCTCGCCGGTGATGCGGACGCCCTTCTGCTTGTACGGATCGGGCGGACGCAGCCTGCGAAGATTGGCCGCAACCTGGCCGACTTGATTCTTGTCCGCGCCGGTGACCGTCATATGGGTCATGCTTCTCGACGGCGATCTGAATTCCTTCGGGAATCGGGAACTCGATTGGATGCGAGTAGCCGAGCGCGAGAACCACGTTCTTGCCCTTGACCTCGGCGCGATATCCGACGCCGACGATATCGAGATCCTTCTTGAATCCCGTGGTGACGCCGGTGACGGCATTGGCGACGAGCGCGCGAGCCAAGCCGTGCAGCGCGCGAAACTGCTCCGCTTCGCGCTTGGCGACAAGGGTGCCGTCCTTTTGCTCGAACGTGATGCCGCGCGGCACGCCGACGGTCATCTTGCCCTTGGGGCCCTGGACTTCGACGGCGCCGGCCTTGATCTGAATCTTCACGCCGGACGGCACCGGAATTATTTTGTTTCCAATTCTCGACATGGCTCTATGAAAACCTCATTCGCTTAACTTCAGCTACCAAACTTCGCAGAGATGCTCGCCGCCGACGCCTTCTTTTCGCGCCGACTGGCCGGTCATCAACCCGCGCGGCGTGGACAGAATCGAGATGCCCATGCCGCCGACGACCGGACGAATCCCCGTCTTGCCGATATAGCGCCGCGAACCGGGCCGCGAAATGCGCTTCAGATCGGTGATCACGCTGAGGCGCTCCGGCGTATAGCGCAAAAAGACGCGCAGCGTTTTCTTGCCCTTCTCTTCCACAACCTTGAAATTCGCGATATAGCCCTCTTCCTTCAGGATTCGCGACAGTTCAATCTTCATCTTCGAGGACGGCATCTCGACGCGGGCATGCTTGGCCATGGCGCCGTTACGAATGCGCGTCAGAAAATCGGCAATAGGATCGGTGGTCATTTTCTCTTCCTTACCAGCTGGCCTTCACGACGCCGGGAATTTCTCCCTTGAGCGCGTGGCCGCGGAAACAGATACGGCACATCTGGAACTTCCTGAGCGTGCCGCGCGCGCGCCCGCAGATCCGGCAGCGGTTGCGCTGGCGAACCTTGAACTTCAGCTTGCGCTTCGTCTTCGCGATCTGACTGGTTCGAGCCATGCTTGTTGATTCTCCTTACGCCGCGCCCTGAGCGCGGAAGGGCACGCCGAGCAGCTTCAGCAGCTCGCGCCCCTCTTCGTCGCTTCGGGCCGTCGTGGTAATCGTAATGTTCATGCCCTTAATCTTGTCCACGCGGGTGTAGTCAATTTCCGGGAACACCAGCTGGTCTTTCAAACCCAGCGTGTAGTTGCCGCGACCGTCGAACGAATTCGGCGGCAGTCCCTTGAAATCGCGGACGCGCGGGAAAACAATCGCCGAAAGCCGGTCGAGAAACTCGTACATGCGCTCGCCGCGCAGAGTGACCATGCAGCCGATCGGCATGCCTTTGCGAATCTTGAAATTCGCGATTGATTTCTTCGCGCGCGTGATTACCGGCTTCTGTCCGGCGATCTGGCCAAGCTCGATGGCAGCCGTATCGAGCAACTTCACATTCTGGCTGGCCTCGCCAAGACCGATATTCAGCGTGATTTTCGAAACGCGCGGCACGGCCATGGTGTTCTTGTACCCAAAGCGCTTCGCCAGCGCGGGAACTGTTTCCTTGCGATACTTTTCGTGCAGTCGGCTAGCCATTTCTAATTTGCCTCGACTCCTAGGACTCAAACGTCGTGTTGCAGCGGCGGCAAACGCG
The DNA here is from genome assembly GCA_963842425.1 of uncultured Acidobacteriota bacterium. Lineage (GTDB taxonomy): Bacteria > Acidobacteriota > Terriglobia > Acidiferrales > UBA7541 > Palsa-295. The sequence continues at coordinate 2,508 of CAWJGQ010000009.1, forward strand.
AACTTTCGTGCCGTCGGGTAGCGCGGTATGCCCTACGCGCGTGTGCTTTCCGCATCCGGGACAGATCAGCATCACGTTCGAAATATGTATCGGGCCTTCTTTGTCCAGAATGCCTCCGCGGACATTTTTCTGCGGATTCGGCCGCGTGTGCTTCTTCATGATGTTGGCGTGCTCGACGGTGACGCGGCGCTTCTCGCGATTGACGGAGAGCACCTTGCCCGTCTTGCCCTTGGACCGGCCGGCCATGACCTTCACGATGTCGCCGTGGCGAATGCCGAGAATGTCAATCTTTTCGTTTGTTTCTCTTTTTGGCATCGTTACCACACTTCCGGAGCGAGCGAGACGATCTTGGTGAACTTCTTATCGCGCAGCTCGCGGGCAACAGGCCCGAAAACGCGCGTCCCGATCGGTTCGTTCGCGTCGTTAATCAGCACGGCTGCATTGTCGTCAAACCGGATGTAGGTGCCATCCTTCCGCCGCTGTTCCTTACGAGTGCGCACAACAACCGCGCGCACGACCACACCCTTCTTCACCTGACCATCCGGCGAAGCTTCCTTCACCGCCGCCGTGATGACGTCGCCGAGGCCTGCCGTCAGCCCCGCATCTCCTCCCAGCGGGAGGATGCAGGTGATCTGGCGCGCGCCCGAATTATCGGCCACGGTCAGCCATGTCCGCATCTGAACCATTGTCGTGCTCCCTTATCTTTTGCTGCGAGCTCAGGCCACGCGCGTCGAGCGCTGCACAACTTCCTTGAGCCGCCACCGCTTCAACTTCGAAAGCGGCCGAGTGGAAACGATCCGCACCGTATCGCCGACACGCGCCTCGCCGGTTTCGTCATGCGCGTAATACTTTTTCGCCGTCCGCACGACGCGATGATAGAGCGGGTGCTGCGTCGCGCGCCGGACCTTGACGACGATCGTCTTCTGCATTTTCGAGCTGGTCACCACACCCACCAGTTCCTGCCTCGTTCCGCGTTCCCGGGCGGCTTCGCGAGCCGCTTGTGTTTCGTTCGCCATTACTTCTTCCTCAATTCGATTGCTCGCAGAAGCGTCTTCACGCGCGCGAGATCTTTTCGAGCTTCCCGCATTTTCTTCAGTCCCTCGGCTTGTCCCGCTGAAATCTGGAAGCGCAAGCGGAAAACCTGCTCGGCGAGCTCGCGCTGCTGGGTTTCGAGCTCGTTCGCATTCATCTCGCGGTACTTCTCAATTCTCCGCGCCATCAGAGTTCCTCCGCACGGGTAACGAACTTGGTCCTGATCGGCAGCTTGTGCGAGGCAAGCTTCATGGCCTCGGTGGCCGCCGCCAAATCCACGCCCGCCATTTCAAACATGATGCGCCCCGGCTTCACGACTGCTACCCAATGCTCCGGTGGACCTTTGCCTTTGCCCATGCGCGTTTCGGCAGGCTTCTTGGTGAAAGGCTTGTCCGGAAAAATGCGAATCCAGAGCTTTCCGCCGCGCTTGATGAAACGCGTAATCGCCACGCGCGATGCTTCGATCTGGCGGTCGGTGATCCAGGCCGGCTCCAATGCCTTGAGACCATAGTCACCAAACGCAAGCGCCCCGCCGCGCCAGGCTTTTCCGGTGCGCCGGCCGCGCTGCTGCTTGCGGTACTTCACCTTCTTCGGCATCAACATAATGGTTGGCCCGTATCCTTAAACTTCCGCGGTCGCGGCAGCCTTCCCGCGTTGCGGCACTTTTTCGCCCTGATAGACCCAGCACTTCACGCCAATCAAGCCGTAGGTTGTGTGCGCTTCCGCCGTTCCAAAATCAATGTCGGCGCGAAGCGTTTGCAGCGGCAATCGCCCCTGCAGATACCATTCCTTGCGCGCGATCTCCGCACCGTTCAGGCGCCCCGCGACGCGGACTTTGATTCCCTTGCATCCGAAACGCAGGGCCGAATCAACGGCCTTGCGCATGGCGCGGCGAAACGCGACGCGCTTTTCAAGCTGCAGCGCAATGGACTCCGCGACCAGCGTGGCATCGAGCTCGGGACGGTGCACTTCCTGAATATCAATGTGCACTTCGCGCTTGGTGCGCTTCTGCACTTCGCCCTTCAGCTTGTCTATTTCCGAGCCCTTCCGGCCAATGATGATTCCGGGACGGGCGGTATAAATCCGGACGACGAGCTTGTTGGCGGCGCGTTCGATATCAATACCGCTGATGCCGGCCGACTTCAGCCGGTCCTTCAGCTGCTTGCGCAGGGCCACGTCTTCATGCAACAGGTCGGCGTAGTCCTTCTTCGCAAACCAGCGCGACTTCCAACCCTTGTTGTAGCCCAGCCGAAAACCGTACGGATGTGTTTTCTGCCCCAAAACCGCCTCCTACTTCTTCTGCGCTTCTTTCGCGCGCTTCTCGATTGCCTTGCGAGCCTTCCGCACGGCGCCCTTCACGCCCTTCGATGCTGCCGCTTCTGCTACAGCCGCTGCCGCACGGCTTGCCGCCGCACGGTGATGCTCGGCGACCTGCACGACGATGTGGCTCGTACGCTTCTGATAACGGAACCCGCGCCCCATCGGGGCCGGACGCATCCGCTTCCATCGCGGCCCTTCGTTGACACAGCAGCTGGTGACGAACAGCGCGTCCACATCGAGCGAGGCGCCTGCATCGTCCGCTTTGCGCTCGGCATTGGCGATGGCGCTGCGCAGCGTCTTCTCAATGTCCTTCGCGACGCGCTTCTTGGTGAAACGCAAAGTCTGCAGCGCATCTTCCGCGCGCTGGCCGCGAATCAGGTCAATGACCAGGCGCGCCTTTTGCGGCGAAACGCGCACGAACCGCGAGTTCGCGAGTCCTTCGATTTGACCTTGTTGTTCCGTAGCCGTCGCCATCGTCGGTTTCCTAACCTATCCCTTTCCGCCAGAACCCGCGCCTGCGCCACCGGCCGGCGCTCCTGCTCCGCCCGCGGGAGCAGCCGCGGCGGCAGCCCTTTCCAGCGCAACTTTCACGCCGTGGCCTTTGAAACTGCGCGTAGGAGAAAACTCGCCGAGTTTGTGCCCCACCATCTGCTCGGTGATGTACACGGGGATAAACTTCTTCCCGTTGTGAACAGCGATCGTGTGACCCACCATGTCGGGCAGAATCGTTGACCGGCGCGACCAGGTCTTCACGACCTTCTTTTCATTCCGCGTGTTCATCGCGGTCACTTTTTCCTGGAGGTGACCGTCAATGAAAGGACCCTTCTTAAGTGAGCGCGGCATGTGTCTCCCTATTCCTCTACCCGGCGCAGCTTGACCCACTGCGCGCGGCGAAGCTTGCGGAATCCCCGCACAGGACCCGAAACGCGATGCGATTTCGGGCAGAAGGGACAAACAAACCGCGTCCCCTGCGCGTTGGGAATATCTTCCACGATCACGGCCCAGCCGGACCGGCAAATGCGAAACAGAATCTGCGGCGCAGGTCCGAGCTTCGATACGGACTTGGCTACTGGTTTTACTACGGGCTTTACCGCCGGCTTTGCAACCGGCTTCACAGCGCGCCGAACGGTCTTCCGCGCCCGCGTCGTGCGCCTTGTTGCCCGCCGAGATGTCCTTGTGGCTGTCATTAAAGTGCTCTCAGTTACCCGCCGCACCGGGTTCATTTTTACGACTTGAAACTAATCCCGCGAAAAACTACGGCTTGCGCCGTTCGACGATCATCCGATCACTCTTGCGCTTTTTGCGCGTCTTCGCGCCCAAAGTCGGAAAGCCCCACGGCGTTTGCGGATGGTTGCCCTTCACGCGGCCTTCTCCACCGCCGTGCGGGTGATCCACCGGGTTCATCGCCACGCCGCGATTCGTGGGACGCCTGCCATGCCACCGCGTGCGGCCCGCTTTTCCGTAGGTCACATTTTCGTGATCCAGATTTCCGAGCTGGCCAACCGTGGCCATACAATCCACGCTAAATTTTCTGACTTCGCCGGACGGCAGCTTGACCAGGGCGAAATCCCCTTCCTTGCTCAGAAGCTGTGCCGCTCCGCCGGCAGCGCGAACAACCTGCGCGCCTTTGCCGGGAAAAAGCTCGAGGTTGTGAACCATCGTGCCCGGCGGAATGTGCCGGATGGTCAAGGCGTTCCCCGGGAGGATGTCCGCACCCTCGCCGTTCTGAACCGTCATGCCGACTTCCAGGCCGATCGGCTGCAGGATGTAGCGCTTCTCGCCATCCGCATAGTGCAGCAGCGCGATGCGCGCCGAGCGATTCGGATCGTATTCGATGGAGGCCACCTTCGCCGGGATGCCGATCTTTTCGCGGCGGAAATCAATCGAACGGAACCGGCGCGCGTGGCCGCCGCCGCGGTGCCACGAGGTGATTTCACCGTGGGAGTTGCGGCCGCCGGTGCGCTTCTTCGATTCCGTCAAAGACTTTTCCGGCGTTTCCTTGGTGATTTCGCTCTTGTCGAGCATCGTCAGAAAGCGCCGCGACGGTGTGTAGGGTCTAAATGTTTTCAGTGCCATCTTTTCCTCATGCCTTCGAAAGGGCGCCGCCGCCCGGTCGCGTTGCGAAAGCTACAAATTCTCGGCGTACTCGATCATTTTTTCGCCGGGCGCCAGCTTCACGTAGGCTTTCTTCCAATCGCTGCGAAAACCTTCGGCGCGTCCGCGGCGGCGAAACTTGCCGTGATAAATCGCTGTGCGGACCTTATCCACTTTCACCTTGAAAATCCGCTGCACGGCTTCCTTGATTTCCGTTTTCGTGGCGTCGTGTACGACCTCGAATACGACGGTGTGCTGCGTCTCCTTCACGCCGAGACCCTTCTCGGTAATGATCGGACGCCGAATCACTTCGTAGAGCCTGGTCGCCATGGACTAATCCTTTTTCGCCTTATGCTTTGTCTTCGCTTTCGGCTTTGCAGTCTTGGTAGCCGCGGGCTTTTTCGCCTTCTTCGGCGCGGCATGCTTTTTCGCGTGAGCCTTCGCCGGCTTCTTTTCCGCCGCTTCTGCTTCCGGCGCGCTCGCCGCTACGGGTTCGTCGGACTTGACCGCCGAAAGTGTCCTGCCCAATTTCTCTGCCGCCTCACGGGAAAGCATGATCCGGTCGTGCCGGAGCAAATCGTACGGACCAAGCGACCTTGTGGGCACAAGCGTGACGCCTTCCAGGTTGCGGCTGGCACGTTCGAGATTCACGTTCTCGCCGGTGGCGATCAGCAAAATCGTTCTGGTCTCGGCATCGAGCTTCGAGAGCGACTGGCGGAACGGCTTGGTCTTGTGCGAGTCGAGCGTCCAGCCGTCCACAACGGTCACTTTTTCTTGCGCCAATTTCGAGGACAACGCGGAACGCAGCGCGCCCACAATCATTTTCTTCGGCAGAGCGTAGTCGTATTTTCGCGGAACGGGGCCATGTACCGTGCCGCCGTGGCGCCATAGCGGCGACCGGATGGAGCCGATGCGCGCGCGGCCTGTGCCCTTCTGCTTCCAGAGCTTTCTGCCCGCGCCGCTGACTTCGCTCTTGTCTTTGGTCTTGTGCGTTCCCGAGCGCTGCCCCGCCAGGTAATGGCGCACGGTTTCGTGCAAAAGGTTCTCGTTGACCTTCACGGAGAACACATCGTCGGCCAGTTCCATCGTGCCGACTTTCTTGCCTTCGAGATTTCTCACGTCCACAACGGGCATCGTCGTCTCTCTCGTTTAGCGAATCTTTTTGGCTCTGCGAATAATGATGTAGCTGCCGGCAGGCCCGGCAACCGAACCGCGGACGAGCAACAGATTCTCGTCGGAATCAATTTTGATGACGCGCAGATTCTGCGTCGTCTTGCGCTCGTTTCCCATGTGTCCAGGAAAATGCTGGCCCTTCCACACGCGCGAAGGAAACGAGCTCGCGCCGATGCCGCCCGGCGCGCGATGGAACATGGAGCCGTGCGACGCTTCGCCACCGCGATAGTGCCAGCGTTTCACGCCGCCTTGAAATCCCTTGCCTTTGCTGATGCCGCTGACGTCCACGTATTCGCCGACCTTGAACCCGTCAACAAGAACGCGGTCGCCAACCTTGGTCTCGTCCTTGGAATCCTCGACGCGCATTTCGCCGAGGTACCTCATTGGCGCGACGTTAGCTTTCTTGAAATGGCCGGTCATGGCCTTGTTGACGCGCTGCGGCTTGACGAATTCGACCAGGCCCAGCTGCACGGCGTCATAGCCGTCTTTGTCTTTCGTCCTGCGCTGCGTGACGACGCACGGGCCCGCCTGCAAGACGGTGCACGGGACGGCGGTGCCGTCGTCGGCGAAAATCTGCGTCATCCCCAGCTTAATTCCGAGTATTCCGTTAACGGCCATGTCTCTCGCTCTTTCCTACTTGGCGCTGTGTTCGCGCCCAAAGGCTTTGATTTCGACGTCCACGCCCGGCGGCAGGTCGAGTTTCATCAACGCGTCCACCGTATCCGGCGTGGGCTCGAGGATGTCAATCAGCCGCTTGTGCGTACGCATTTCAAACTGCTCGCGCGATTTCTTGTCCACGTGCGGTGACCGCAACACGGTCCAGCGGTTGATCACCGTTGGCAGCGGAATCGGGCCCGCAACGTCCGCGCCTGTTCGCTTCGCGGTGTCCACAATTTCCCGAGTGGACTGATCGAGGATGCGGTGATCGTACGCCTTCAAACGAATCCGAATTTTTTCTCCGTTGGACATGGTCTACTCGATGATCTCGGCGACGGCGCCTGCGCCAACCGTGTGGCCGCCTTCGCGGATCGCGAATCGCAATCCCTTTTCCAACGCTACCGGAGTAATCAACGTAATCTCCGCACTCACGTTGTCTCCCGGCATCACCATCTCCACTCCAGCCGGCAACTTCACATCTCCCGTCACGTCCGTGGTGCGGAAGTAGAACTGCGGCCGGTATCCCGTGAAGAACGGCGTGTGACGTCCGCCCTCTTCCTTCGTCAGTACGTACGCTTCCGCCTTGAACTTCGTGTGCGGCGTGATCGAGCCCGGCTTCGCCAGCACCTGCCCGCGCTCCACTTCATCTTTTTCAGTGCCGCGCAGCAAGAGTCCAACGTTGTCGCCAGCCATGCCCTCGTCCAGCAGCTTCCGGAACATCTCCACGCCCGTCACCGTCTTCTTCATCGTCGGTCGGAAGCCCACGATCTCGATTTCTTCGCCAACCTTTACCTTGCCGCGTTCGATTCTTCCCGTGACCACTGTTCCGCGGCCTGAGATCGAGAAAATATCCTCAATCGGCATCGCGAACGGTCGGTCCACTTCCCGCGGCGGCAGCGGGATGTGCTTGTCCACCGCTTCCATCAACTCCAGGATTGACTTCTCCCACTTCTCATCACCTTCCAGTGCCTTCAGCGCCGAACCCTTGATCACTGGAATCGTGTCGCCCGGAAACTGATACGTCTTGAGAAGCTCGCGCACTTCAAGCTCGACTAGCTCCAGCAGCTCGGGATCCTCGACTACGTCGCACTTGTTCAGAAACACCACAATCGAAGGCACGCCGACTTGCCGCGCCAGCAGAATGTGCTCCCGCGTCTGCGGCATCGGTCCATCCGTCGCTGCTACCACCAGGATTGCGCCGTCCATCTGCGCCGCGCCCGTGATCATGTTCTTCACGTAATCCGCGTGGCCCGGGCAGTCAATATGCGCGTAGTGCCGGTTCGCCGTCTCGTACTCCACGTGCGACACCGCGATCGTGATTCCGCGCTCCCGCTCTTCCGGCGCGTTGTCAATCGAATCGAACGCCCGAAACGATACCTTCGGGTTGTTCTTCGACAGCACCTTCGTGATTGCCGCCGTCAACGTCGTCTTGCCGTGGTCAATGTGCCCGATCGTTCCCACGTTCAAGTGCGGCTTACTCCGCTCGAATTTCTCCTTCGACATGTTTCGCTCCGCTCTAGTTTCGTTCCGAATTGAACTTGAATTTCAAGATGTTCACTTCTTGGCCTTCACACCACTTACGGCGCCGATGATTTCTTCAGAAATATTCGGGGGCGCCTGCTGGTAATGCGAAAAATGCATCGTAAAACTGCCGCGGCCCTGGGTTCGGCTGCGGATATCCGTCGCGTAACCGAACATCTCAGCCAGCGGAACCTGCACGTTGATGATTTCGCTTCCGGAGCGCGATTCGCGGCCCTGCAATTGCCCGCGCCGCGAGTTCAGATCGGAAATTACCGGCCCCATGTAATCTTCCGGGACCACGACTTCGACGCGCATAATCGGCTCGAGCAGCTTCGGGCTGGCTTTGCGGCATGCTTCCTTGAATGCCATCGAACCGGCAATTTTGAACGCCATTTCCGAGCTGTCCACATCGTGGTAACTGCCGTCAATCACCATGACGGCGACATCCACCATTTCGTAGCCGGCGAGAACGCCGCTATCCATGGCCTCTTTGATTCCGGCTTCAATAGGAGGCACAAACTCGCGTGGAATCGCGCCGCCCACAAGCTTGTCAATAAACAGGAGGCGATGTTCCTTGTCGAAGCGCCACTTGCCGCCCTTGCCCGCAACTTGCTTGGCAAGCTCGTCGAGCTCGTCCGTGGATAAATCGTGCATGTCTTCGTGACCCGCACCCGGCAGCGGCTGCACGATCAGCTTCACGTGGCCATACTGGCCGCGACCGCCCGATTGCTTGATGTGCTTGTGTTCGCCTTCGGCGGCCTTGGTGATCGTCTCGCGATAGGCGACCTGCGGCCGGCCAACGTTGGCCTGCACACTAAACTCGCGCATCATGCGATCCACGATGATCTCAAGGTGGAGTTCGCCCATTCCGGAAATCAACACCTGACCTGTATCGTGGTCGGTGTGAACGCGGAAGGTGGGATCTTCCTGGGCAAGCTTTCCGAGCGCAGTGCCCATTTTTTCCTGGTCGGCTTTGGTCTTGGGTTCGATGGCTACGGAAATGACGGGGGCGGGAAAATCAATGTTTTCGAGGACGATGGGTTTTTCTTCATCACACAACGTGTCGCCTGTCGTTACGTTCTTGAGGCCCACACACGCAGCAATGTCACCCGCTTCCACCGATTCGATTTCTTCGCGCTTGTTCGCATGCATCCGCAGCAGGCGGCCCATGCGTTCGCGGACTTTTCGCGTCGAATTGAAAACCGACTGCCCGGTCTTCAGCACGCCTGAATAAACCCGGATGTAGGTCACATGTCCGACAAAGGGATCGGTCATGATCTTGAAAGCCAGCGCAGAAAATGGTTGATCGTCCGCAGCGCGGCGTAATTCCGCTTCGTTTCCGTCGAGCGTGGTGCCCTCAACCGGCGGAACATCCATGGGCGATGGCAGGTAGTCAATGACCGCGTCGAGCAGCGACTGCACGCCTTTATTTTTGAACGCTGAACCCGCGATCACCGGCACCAACTTCAGCGCGATCGTGGAACGGCGCAAAGAAGCGCGCAGCTCGGCCGGCTCCAGTTTATGCTGTTCGAGATACTTGGTGAGGATGGCGTCGTCGTGCTCGGCAATGTACTCGACCACTTTTTCGCGATGCTCTTTGTAGAATTCCGGACTGAGCGCCGCTGCGGTCACGGCCTTTTGGATTTCCGGCCGCGTCTTCAGAAACTCCGCGTCCCACAATTTTTCAAGCGGCAGCACTTCGTATTCCGCGCCCAGAGTCTCGTCCTTCCAGATAATGGCGCGCTCTTCGATAAAATCTATGATGCCGATGAAATTGTCTTCGCGTCCGATGGGATGGGTGATGGCGACGGGATGAGCTGAGAGCCTTTGCCGCATGGTCTTGATGGAATGCTCGAAATCAGCACCGATGCGATCCATCTTGTTGATGAAGGCGATGCGCGGCACGCGGTACTTGTCCGCCTGGCGCCAAACCGTCTCGGATTGAGGCTGTACGCCCGCGACGGCGTCAAACACAGCGACGGCGCCATCGAGCACGCGAAGCGAGCGTTCGACTTCGACCGTGAAATCCACGTGGCCCGGCGTGTCAATGATGTTGATGCGATAGCTCTTGTCGAAGCGCTTCCAGGAAGCAGTGGTCGCCGCGGAGGTGATGGTAATACCGCGCTCGCGCTCCTGCTCCATCCAGTCCATTACCGTGGTGCCTTCGTGCACCTCACCGATCTTGTAGGTGACGCCGGTATAAAAAAGGATGCGCTCGGTGCAGGTAGTCTTCCCCGCATCAATGTGAGCCATGATCCCGATGTTGCGGATCTGATCGAGTTGTACTTGACGAGCCATTGGAGTATTGGTCTGTGCTACCAGCGATAGTGCGCGAAAGCCTTGTTAGCCTCCGCCATGCGGTGCACGTCCTCTTTCTTCTTCACTGCTGCGCCGCGTCCATTCGCGGCGTCCATGATTTCTTCGGCCAGCTTCTCGGTCATCGTCTTGCCGGAGCGAGTCCTCGAATACAGAACCAGCCAGTGGATCGCGAGCGACTGCCTCCGGAAGGGATTGACCTCAACAGGAACCTGATAGTTCGCGCCGCCCACGCGCCGTGACTTCACTTCCAGGGTCGGCTTGCAATTCTCGATGGCCTTCTTGAACAGCTTGAACGCATCGTCGTTCGTCTTCTTCGCGACCTGATCCATCGCTTGATAAAAAATCGTCTGCGCGGTCGAGCGTTTGCCGTCATACATCATGCTGGAAATAAACTTCTGCACGAGGTCGCTGTCGTAGACCGGATCGCCCGGAATCTTGCGGCGAAGAACCCATCCTTTACGTGGCATCTATACTTTCTCCCGCTCTTATTTCTGCGCGGCTTTAGGCCGCTTCGCGCCGTATTTCGAGCGCGCCTGCTTGCGATTTTCAACTCCGGCGGCGTCGAGCGTGCCGCGAATCACGTGGTAGCGAACGCCCGGCAGATCCTTCACGCGGCCGCCGCGAACCAGCACGATGGAGTGTTCCTGCAAATTGTGTCCGATGCCGGGAATATACGTGGTTACTTCGGCGCTGTTCGTCAGCCGCGCGCGCGCTACTTTCCGCAGCGCGGAATTTGGTTTCTTGGGCGTCTGGGTATAAACGCGAACGCACACTCCGCGCTTTTCCGGACAGCCTTCGAGAGCGGGCGATTTCGTTTTCGTCCGGATTTTCTCGCGCCCGTGGCGCACCAATTGTGAAAACGTTGGCACTAATCCCCCCGTGATTTCTCAAACATTGCGCGACACTTTTCCTCAGACGTCGCGCGTCGTCTAATTTCCGCGCAGCCCGAACCATCCCGCGCAGAATTCTGCGGGTGAATGAACAGAAAAGGTCGCCAAACCTGAAGGAGCTACCAGGTACTCCGCGTTGACGCTTCACCCCAAGGAGTGAACTGCATCTACATTACTGCGGAGAGGCTCGCACGGCTTTGCGGGGCTGGCGCCCCATTTCGGCCGCTCTTCACATGCCCCGTTCCTTGAATCTTTGTTCCGGGGCCGGAAGACTTCCCTTTCACCACCAGGCCCGAAGGCCTCAAACACAACCGCGAGAGTATAGGCAAAACAACAAAACTTGTCAACACGATACGTCTGTGGAAATCAGCGTGCAAAGCCTTTCGCCACTTCGACATCCTCGGAGGTGCACAGTACGCGACTTCGGCAAACTTTCGCTACCGACCCTGGTTGATTCGATGCCGCTGGACCCATTTCGGTTCACCGCCGGTACTTATTCGTGAATCGGGGCCGCCTAGCGGAAAATCCAGCAATTTCAAACCTTAGTCTCATATATGACACATAATACACCATTTACGTATTCTGGTATGGTTGCCTATTGGTACTAGGACCACGCCCCCACGGCCAGACCATGCGTCATCGCTGTCGGTGGAGGGTTGGAAACTCCTCAACCGCCTCGGCATCAGTTCTTTACGCCCGCCAGCATCCAACCTAAACTTCGGGGCGCTGGTTCTCGACGGGGGCCTTGAATGAGCCGTCCTTGGGTGATTCTGCTTTGTTTGGTGAGCTTGCCCGCAGTGGCAGGAGCACAAGGCGTGCCAACCGCAGCATCGGCGCCCCCGGCTCACACGCCGCGCGGAAACTCACTCCCGAATCAGGTTTCCGCCGAATATTCGCAAGAACCGTTCGTCATCGAAAGCTACGTCACAACCGCGCGCTTTGAAAACGACGGCACGGGCGAGCAAGACCTCGCAGTGCACGTGCGGGTACAAAGCGATGCCGGAGCTCAGCAGTTGCATGAACTCGTCTTTCGATATGACTCAGCAAACGAAAAACTGGACGTTCGACTCGTTCGCGTGCACAAGGCGGACGGAACGATTGTCGCTGGCGCTTCGGATGCAGTGACCGACGCGGTCGCGCCAACCGTTCGCGACGCTCCGGCCTATGCGGACTACAAGGAAAAACACATCGCCGTCCCGCCGCTCGCTCCGGGAGACACACTCGAGTATGAGATCGCGAAACGCATCGTAAATGCTTTCGCGCCCGGAGAATTCTGGTATGCGCACACTTTTCTCGACAGCGCCATCGTGCGCGACGAGCGGCTGGAAATCAGCATTCCTGACACGCGCAAAGTGATTCTCAAATCGTCCGCCAGCTCGCCTTACGAAACCGATCACGCAAGTGGACGCACGATTTATCGCTGGAAACACGCGAATCTCAAAATGTCCGCGGACGATTCATCGAATACACAACCGGAACAGGCAAAATCGAAATCTCCTGACGTCGAACTCGCGACGTTCGCCGACTGGGAATCGGTGGCCCGGTGGTACGCGAAGCTCGAGCAAGGTCGCAGCGAGCCCACTCCGGAAATCCGCGCGAAAACGGAAGAATTGATTCGAGATCAATCCGATGCGCTTGGAAAGGTCCAGGCGCTCTACGATTATGTTTCGACGAATATCCGCAACGTGGAATTGCCCCTTGGCCAGGGCGGGTGGCAGCCGCACTTCGCCGCCGAGGTCCTGGCGAATAAATACGGCGACTCCGCGGATGAACACGTGCTGCTGGCGGCGATGCTCAAGGCCGCGGGGATTTCGTCCGACGCCGTTCTAATTCCCTACACGCGCAAGCTCGACACATCCACGCCCTCGCCCGCGCAATTCGATCACGTGATCACGGCGCTGCCGCTCGGGAGCGGGCTCGTCTGGATGGATACAACCACGGAAGTCGCGCCTTTCCGGCTGCTCGCGTCCCCGCTGCGCGACAAATCCGCGCTGCTGGTCCCGGCGGACGGCGCAGGAAAAATCGTGGTGACGCCGTCCGATCCGCCTTTCGTTTCGACGCAGCAAGTGGATATTGACGGCCACGTGAGCGATCTCGGCAAGCTGGTGGCGCGAGCGCACTACGCGATGCGCGGCGACACGGAATTGGTGCTGCGCCTCGCATTTCACCGCACCCCGCAAGCGCAATGGAACGATCTGGGCCAGACGATTTTGTCGCTCGACGGAATTCGCGGCGAGGTGACTGACGTCAAGCCTGGCGATCCGAAGAGCACGCACAGCCCATTCGAGCTCGATATCAATTTCGCGCAGTCGAATTTCCTGGATTGGTCGAGCAAGCGGGCGAATACGCCACTGCCTCTACTCGCCATCGGCCTCCCCGATCCGCCGGAGAACGCGACGAAACCAATCGAACTCGGCAGCCCGCTCGACGTGGCCGTGAAGCTCAAGCTCGGCTTGCCACCGACTTACGCGGCGCAAGCGCCGGCCTCTGTCTCGATTGCACGCGACTACGCGGAATTCAAATCGAGCTATCACTTTGCTGAGGGTACGGTTACGGCCGAAAGGTCGCTCGATTTCAAGATGCACACGCTGCCCGCCGCGCGCGTGGACGATTATCGCGAATTTGCGCGGGCTGTGGCGGCGGATCAAAATCGCACGCTCCTCGTGATCAATACCGCGCCCGGCGAGCCCGCGATTCCTTCGTCTGCGACCGCGGATGACCTGGTCGAAGCCGGCCTCGCGTCCCTGAACTCGGGCAGTGCAGCCGCGTCAATTCCGCTTTTCAGCCGCGCGGTTGAACTCGATCCGCAACAGAAGCAAGCTTCGAACGACCTCGGACTCGCATATTTGCGAACCGGAAAACTCGACGAAGCAGCTGCCGCGTTTCGAAAGCAGCTCGCAATCAATCCGGCCGATGAACACGCGAACGCCTATCTCGGGCTCACGCTCGAAAGTCAAAACAAAGACACCGAAGCCGCCGCTGCTTTCCGCAAACAGGTCGAAATCAATCCGCTTGATGCCGCCGCGCACGCGGCGCTCGGCGAGATTCTGCTGGCGCAGCACGAGTACGCGCAAGCCGCGCTCGAACTTGACAAGGCCACGATTCTTGTGCCGGAGAATGCCGAGCTGCACGCCAGCCTTGGTCGGGCGTACTTGAATTCAGGCGACCAGCCGAAAGCGATCGCCGCGTTTGAGAAAGCCGCGGCGCTTTCTCCGACGGCGCCGATTTGGAACGACATTGCTTTTGATCTAGCCGAGGGCAGGCTCGAACTCGACAGGGCGCAGGGGTACGCCGAATCAGCCGTCGGCGCGACCGGCGCGAGCATCGGCAAGATTGATTTGCAGCATGTGACGGCCGGCCAGTTGCGCGAGATCGCGAGCCTTGCAGCGTGTTGGGACACGCTCGGCTGGGTCCATTTCCAGAAAGGCGATCTTGAAATCGCGGAGCGGTATATTCGCGCAGCGTGGCTGCTCGATCAGAACGGCGAGATGGGCGACCATCTCGCCCAGATTTACGAGAAGCGCGGCGACAAGGAACGGGCGGTCGAAGCGTACGCGCTTGCGCTGGCTGCGCCGCACTCCAATGCGGAAACGCGCGCGCGGCTTACGCTCCTGCTGGGCGGAAATTCCCAAATTGATGATCTCGTCGCCAAGGCTGGTCCCCGACTCGCGGCGCTTCGCACGATTCCTGCCGGGAAACTTTTGAGCGAAGATGCGAAAGCCGAGTTTTTCATTGCGCTATCGCCCGGCGAGAAAACGGCGCGCGTGGACGCCGTGCGGTTCATCTCCGGCAGCGACGCTCTGCGCCCGGCGGCGGAAAAGCTGCGGACGATTGACTACGGAGAGATGTTCCCGAATGCGACGCCGGTAAAGATCATTCGGCGCGCCACGCTCGTGTGTACGGCAGCAAGCGGCGACTGTCACCTAATTCTCGTCCCAGCGGACGACGCGCACGCCCAATAACTTCTGGATGTCAGCAAGTTGCCATCGCTAAATTTCCGCGCTCATCAGCCTGCCGAGGCGGCCGACGACTCGGAGCTTGTCCGAACGCCCGGCGAAATAACGCGCGTTGATTTCGTCCGCGCCCAGATCCTCGATCCCGTGAAAACCGAGGGTCAACAACCGCGCCTTCAGCGCCGGCGGATCGAAAAAAGTGCGGAACGGCTCGCCCGCCGCCGCCACGCGACGCATCACCGCTCGAAGCGCCAATCTGCCGAGCAAACCCAGAGACTCGACGGGAATCGCGTAGTCGAACGCGACTCCTCCGCCGGGCGGCGTCGAAGCGATCAAACCAAATGTCGAGATGATGGCGTCGTCGGTCAAATACATCGTGACGCCGAGCCAGGAGAAAAACGTGGGCTTCGCGGGGTCGAAGCCGGCGAGCCGCAGTCCTTCGGAAAGCGTCTGATGCTCGAAATCCACCGGCGCGTACGTCACCGACGACGGAATCGCGATTTGCGCTTCCTTCAGATTTCGCCGTTTCCACTCCTGAGTAGCGGGAAAATCAACCTCGAAAACGCGGAGCGCGGACTCCGCATACGGATTCCGATAGGCAAATGTGTCGAGCCCCGCTCCCAAAATCACATATTGCGCCGCGCCGCGCGACATCGAGCGAGCGAGCGCTTCCTCGGCATAGCGGCTGCGCGCCACCATGAACGCGCGAATGCCCAAACCGATCTTACCGAAAGCATCGGGGCTTTCCGTCCTCACTTTTTCCGCCGCCCACGGTCCGACAATCGGCACGGCGATCGGATCGTCCAGAACCTTGGGATTGTCGAAGAGCTGGTGGGCCGCGCGACGCATGGCTACGCGCAGGGCGGTTCTGCTGGGGCGGGCTTCGATCATGATTCGCTCACGGCATGAAACCCTGGATCGAGGGCGAGAGGGATCCCTCGCTCGCGTTGCTCGCTTCGGGATGACGACCCTGGTCGGGTCGTCACTTTATTTCGAGGACTTCTTTCTCTTTCGCGGCCGATAGGTCCTCGATCTTCTTGGTCTCGGAGTGGGTGACCTTTTCGAGTTCGTCGAGCGAGCGCTTCTTATCGTCCTCGCTGATTTTCTTTTCCTTCTCGAGCTTCTCGACCGCTTCTTTGATATCGCGCCGCACGCTGCGAATTGCGGTGCGGTGATTCTCGAGCACCTTGTGAATGTGCTTGGCGAGATCCTTGCGGCGGTCTTCGGTGAGCGGCGGAATCGGTACGCGCACGACTTTACCGTCGTTCGTGGGATTGAGGCCGAGATCGGCCATTCGAATCGCCTTGTCAATCAGAGGAAGCGCGCCCGGATCCCACGGCGCGATCACGATGGTCATCGGATCGGGCACGTTAACGGCGCCGAGCTGGTTAATCGGCATCGGAGTGCCGTGATAATCCACGCGGACGCTATCGAGCACGGCGGAATTGGCGCGGCCGGTTCGAACGTTCGCAAGCTCCTTGCGAAAATCCTCAACGGCTTTTTCCATCCGTATCTTCGCCTGAGCGAGAGCATCTTTGCTTGAGCCAATCGTGCTCATCGAAAAGTCGGCCTCCGCGATTCAGAGATTTAAACGGTGACGGTCGAACCTACCCGCTCGCCCACTACCACGCGCTTCAGGTTCCCGGGCACGTTCATATTGAATACGACGATCGGCATTTTATTGTCCATGCAGAGTGAAATCGCCGTCGAATCCATTACGGAGAGTCCCTTCTGCAGCACGTCCAGATACGTGATCGTCTCAAACTTTTTCGCCGTCTTCACCTTTTCAGGATCCGCGTCGTAAATCCCGTCCACGCGAGTGGCCTTCAGGATGACCTGCGCCTTAATTTCCATCGCGCGAAGCGCCGCCGCAGTGTCCGTGGAAAAGTAGGGATTCCCTGTGCCGCCGGCGAAGATCACAACACGTTTTTTTTCCAGGTGCCTCGCCGCGCGGCGCCGAATGAAGGGTTCCGCAACTTGATGCATTTCGATCGCGCTCATCAGCCGCGTGTGGCATCCGGCCTTTTCTAGCGCGTCCTGCATCGCCAGGCCATTGAGAACCGTCGCGAGCATTCCCATGTAGTCACCGGTGGCGCGATCGATCGTGAGACCGTGCTGGCGCGCGCCGCGGAAAATATTGCCTCCGCCGACGATAAGCGCCACTTCCACTCCAAGATCGTGAACGGCTTTGACCTCGCGCGCGATGCCTTGAATCGTCTCCGCGTGGATGCCGAAAGCGTCCGGACCCGAAAGCGATTCACCAGAAAGCTTCACCACAATGCGGCTATAGACGGGCTTCTTCGCAGCTGATTCCGCTCCGCTTTTCTTTTGTGGGTTTTTCATTGAGTCCGAATGGGCCCCTCTCTCGCGGGCATTCTAGCAGAGAATCGGCGGGCCGTGACGGTTGTCGTCGCGCGGAGATTCAGCGCGCGATCTCAAGAACCTACATTGATTTTGAGAAAATGCCGGGCCTACGGTTTTACTGCAGGAACCGACGCATCCGGCTCTTCGGACCCGGCGGACGCCGGCGCAGCGCTATCCATCTCGCCGACCTTGAACCGAGAGAAGCGGCGGATGGTGATATTTTCGCCGACCTTGGCGATGGCCTGGTCCACGAGTTCTTTCACCGTGGTGCCCTCATCCTTGATGAAGTGCTGCTCGTAGAGGCAGTTCTCTTCGTAGAATTTTTCCATCTTGCCGGAAACGATCTTGTCTATCACGTTCTGGGGTTTTCCAGTGGCCTTGGCTTGATCGCGATAGATATCCCTCTCGCGGTCGAGGGTCTCCTGCGTCACGTCCTCGCGCCGCAGGAAGCGCGGATCGAGCGCGGCAATGTGCATCGCGACATCGTGGCACAGGCGCTGAAAATCTTCGGTGCGCGCGACGAAATCGCTTTCGCAATTGATCTCGATGAGCACGCCAATCTTCCCGCCCGCATGGATGTAGCAGGAAACGAGCCCCTCCGACGTCGCGCGCTGCGCTTTCTTCGCGGCCGCCGCCTGTCCCTTCTTGCGCAGGACGTTGATGGCCTGCTCGATATCGCCGCCGGATTCGACCAGCGCCGCGCGGCAATCCGCGAAGCCCGCGCCGGTACGGTCGCGCAGTTCCTTCACGAGTTGTGCGGACGGGCCGCTGTTTCCGGGTCCGGTTCCTGTCGCCATGGTTGCGCTCATTTCCTTTTCGTTTTATTTCGATCGGTCCGGCGGGGCCGGACCCTGGGGTGTGTCGAACCGCTCAGGAGCTACTTAGCGGGCGTCTCTTCTGGCTTCACTGCGGCGGCTCCGCCTTCCTCTGTTGGAGGGACGTCCACAGGAACTGCGTCGCCCACGTCGCCTTCGAGGAAGTCGCCTTCCTGCTTCTCGTACTGTTCGTACGCGCTCGTGTCCACGTATTCCGGTCCCTCTTCGCCGCCCACGCCCTCAGCCGCCTTCTGGTCGGCGATCTGAGATTGCTCAAATGACTGCCGGCCAGAGACAACCGCATCGGAGATCTTGGACGTAAATAGCCGAATCGCACGGAGAGCGTCATCGTTGCCGGGGATGACCCAGTCAACGAGATTGGGATCGCAGTTCGTGTCCACGATCGCCACGACGGGAATGCCCATGCGGCGCGCTTCACGCACGGCGATCACTTCCGCGTTAGGGTCAATTACGAACATTGTGTCCGGCGGAGTGGTCATGTTCTCAACACCGGCAAAATTCTGCTTCAGATGCTTGAGCTCGCGATCCAGGCGCGCGCCTTCCTTCTTTGAGAACTGCGCCATGCGCCCGTCTTCGGACATCGCTTTCAGCAGCTTGAATCGTTTGATGGATTTTTGCAGGGTCGCCCAGTTGGTGAGCGTGCCGCCGAGCCAGCGGTGGTTCACGTAGAACATTCCGCAGCGCTGCGCTTCTTCGGCGATGGCTTCCTGCGCCTGGCGTTTCGTTCCCAGGAAGAGGACGCTCTTGCCTTGTCCCGCCTGTTCGGCCACGTAACGTGCGGCCTCGCGGAAGAGTTTCAAAGTCTTTTGCAGGTCAATAATGTGGATTCCATTGCGCTCGCCGAAAATGTATTCCTTCATCTTCGGATTCCAGCGCCGCGTCTGGTGGCCAAAGTGAACGCCAGCCTCCAGAAGCTCCTTCATCGTAATTTCGACTCCCAAAATACCTCCTCATTGAAGGGATGCTTAGGATCCCGGCGAACCGGGACAGCATCCTTTTCCGCCGGTATCTTACCGGCCGTGAATTCGGTTCAGCCCTTTCGGACCGAACCGGTGGTGCTTACTTCTCCATCCAGACTACCGCTTGCTGAACTGGAAGCGACGACGCGCGCCCTTTTGTCCGTACTTCTTGCGTTCCTTCATGCGCGAATCACGCGTCAGAAAACCATTCTTGCGCAGCGCCGGGCGAAGCTCCGGATTCAGCTTCGCAAGCGCGCGCGCAATTCCCATGCGCACCGCTCCAGCCTGTCCGCCCACGCCGCCACCCTTTACTTGCGCCCTGACCTCAACCTGGTCGAGCATCTGCGTGAACTTCAGCGGCTCAACGGCGGCCGTGTGCCACGCGACGTTGCGAAAATATTCGTCCACGGGCCGCTTGTTCACGGTGAACAGCGCCGGTCCCGGTTTGATATACACGCGCGCCACGGATTCCCGGCGGCGTCCCGTGCCGTAGAAATGCCTCTTTGCCGCTTCCGCCAACGAATTCGGTCCTGAACTCAAATTTCCTCCTGCTTCGATGAAATACCAAATCGCGTCTTCCGATAGCGATTTTCGCGGATTTCTCCACGAGGCGCGAAAAAATTCAAAACCTGTTCGCGAGGTTACAGCGCGAGCGGCTGAGGCTTCTGTCCGGCGTGGCGGGCGAGCGCTTCACTTCCGGCATAGACACGCAGCTTCTTGGCGCGACGCGCGCGGAGCTTGTTCTTCGGCAACATGCCAAGCACCGCTTCGCGGATTACCTCTTCTGGACGCCGTTGCATCAGCGACCGGATGGAAACTTCCTTCAAGCCTCCGGGCCAGCCGCTATGGTGCCGATACATCTTCTGATCCATCTTGTTTCCGGTCAGTTTCACTCGTTCGGCGTTGATGACCACGATATGATCGCCGCAATCAAGAAATGGCGTGTAGGTCGGCTTGTCTTTGCCGATCAACATCCGCGCGATACGCGTCGCCAGGCGACCAAGCACCTGCCCGTTCGCGTCAATCACGAACCAATCTTTCCCTACCGTCAGCGCTTCGGCCTCTCGGCCCTTTGGAACATACGTACCCATAACCGTCAGTCACACCTTTCCGTCTAAGGACAAACGCCAAGTGTAGGCTACGTCTCAAAATCTGTCAACGGAGAGTCGCGGTCCGACGCGAGCCGCTCATTCCTTGGCGGCAGCGTGTTTTCATAGACTTGGGGTGATTGCTACGCACCGGATTTCGCCACGACCACCGCCGCCAATCGGCGGACGATGTAATCTAGGCTCGTGGGGCGCCCTTGAAGAAATTAAAATTCGTTCTTTCGGTTCCCGGCGACACGATGTATTTGCGCGCCCAAACGGCCGCGGCCCAGGCCACCGCGGATCGTCTTGGCGTCGAATTGGAAATCGTCAGTGCGCAGATGGACTCCGTGGCTCAGGGCCAGGACCTGGTCAATTCAGTGCATTCGAAAACCTCACGGCCGGATGGAATCCTCGTCGAGCCGGTGAGCGCCGCCGGGCTGCCGCGGGTCGCCGAGGCAGCGGTTGCAGCGGGAATCGGCTGGGTTGTCAGCAATGCGCATGTGGACTACATCGGAGCGCTCCGTAAGAATCCCAAAGTTCCGGTCTTTCAAATCTCGCAAGACCACATGGAAGTGGGCCGGATTCAAGGGCGCCAGATCGGCGCGATTTTGCCAAATGGTGGTTCGGTTCTTTATCTTCGAGGGCCGGCGATGAGTTGGTGGGCTACGAAAAGATCCGAAGGGCTGGAAAGCGCGAAGCCCAAGAACGTCGAAGTGAGAAGCCTGAAAGTACTGGCATCAACAGCGGAAGGCGCTCAGAACGCGGTGTCCTCCTGGCTAAGTCTGACCAGACCGCGGCCCGAGGGCACACAACTAATTGTTTCGCAAAACGCCGATTTCATAACTGGAGCTAGAAAAGCGTTCGAGACCACTGCTTCTGGACAGGAACGAGCGAAATGGCTGGCCCTGCCATGCGCAGGCGTCGGAGTTGCGGAGAGAAGCCGGCCGCTGGTGGATCAGGGCTCGTTGTGCGCCACAGTCGTAACTTCTTTAACGATGGACCGAGCAGTCGAAATGCTGGCGGCGGCGATGACCTACGGTTTGCAGCCGCCGGAACACACCTTCGTAGAAGCGTATTCATATCCGAGCGTTGAACAGCTGGCGAAGAAGTGGAAGGCGAGCTAGCGGGGGCTTCCGGCACCCTGCACGAGAAATGTGAGCTGAACTCGGGAACGAGACTGATAAGCCCGGTTACCGAACGAGCCCGGTGCCTGACCCTGCTTGACCGGTCGAATTGGCAGCGTTAATCAGGCACTAGCCGCCAGCCCTTGCGATAGTGTTTCCCCAATATATCGGGTTCAACCTGGTTGGCTTACTTCTCCCACGCGAATATTCGATTCCAGTCACTCTTCATGCTGATAACGGTCCAGCCTTTCGTCTTCGCTTCGTCATACAACGCCTGAGTAAATTTGCCGATATGCGTATCGGGCAGGCCTTGGGCCGGACCGTAGGCGTACTCACGCTGCGCATCATCGTGCAGCACAAGCATTTCGAGCGAAGCTCCGCTGGCCCCTTGGGTATACTCCAACATCTGCTGGTCGCCGGTCGAGTTGCCAAACGCCGCGTGCGGCCGCTTGCCAATGAAAAGATAAATATCCTCGGCCTTACCGGCGTTATTGTTATTCAGCAAAATACTCTTGGTTCGCATCAGTATGGGCTTCCCGTCCTTATCGTATTGGTATTCGGTTTTCAGAGCCGAGCCTATGACCTGTTCAGGAGGGACGCCATAGACCCGCTGCGAGTACGTGCGGACGAATATCTGCCCGCCCCCGGTGACAATGTATGTCCGGTAGCCGTTGGCGCGCAGATACTGCATTACCTCCAACATCGGTTCATACACCAATTCTGTATAGAGTTTGTCGAATCGAGGATGCTTCGCCGTCGCTATCCAAGTCTTCGCAAGGGAATCGAACTCATCCACGGGCATGGCTACTTGTGTCGCTTGATCAATCGCGTCGAACTCTTCTCCGCTGTACTTCGACATCGCATCGGCATCATTGATGAGCTTTCCGTGGAAAAGAGGTTTGGTACTCCATTCCGGGTGTTGGGACGCAAGAGCAGAATACCGATCCGAGGAAAATACCAGCTGCGAGTACATGGGATGCTCAACCCACAGCGTACCGTCCTGGTCGAAAGTGGCGATGCGGTCCTCGGGCGGCACGAATTGCGGGCTCGTCTGATCGGTCGTGATCTTGACAAAATTGATGATCGCCTGCTTCGCCGGGCCTTCGTTCCATGAAGGCAGCGGCTTAGCGCCTGTGGCCGAGGTCGTGCCGCCGAAAGTCGGGGCGGAGGTGGAAGAAACGGGCGGCGGGGAGTTCTTGGAGCAACCGGCAAGGATGAGCGCCAGGAGAATCGAGAGCGATGCCAAACGCAATTTCATTTTTCAGGCTCCTGCCCGCGTCACATGCCACGGACGTCCGAAGGTGTACCACCCGCCTCTGAAAGTGTCAAAAAAATCAGCGCAGCAGATTGCCTGATCGCCTAGCTATAACTGAATGGTCGAGACGAAAGGCCGCTTTGGTCATCGTCACTAATAGAGTGCGGATCGCGCTCGAGCAGCGGAGGGGTCCCGTGGTGCCCGACTAGTTGGCTAATCCGCCATGGGGCTTCTCGGTGACCGAGCGTGGAAAGCGCGGCGGAGGAAATGGCGTCCGGCCCGCGCGGACCCGCAGCCTCGTTTGTCGCCTCGCGAATGCAAGCGATTGCCAAAATTTGGCGAGCATTTACCGCTCTATAACCCGCATGTAATACCTCGTAACTATTCTCATACCGGGAGCATTCGGCATGAGCTCGATTTTAATTTCCTTGGCTAACCCGAGCCCATCGCAACTCGAGAACTTCGACCGCTTGCTCCGCAGGGCGGCCGCTTACTGCTGGCTGGAACGTTTCAAGAGCCAGACTTCGAAGGGAGCTTGCATCGTGAACTACGACCAGATCGGGGAAACTGCAGGTGCCGTGTGGGACGCTCTTTCGAAAGACGGACCTCTCACGTTTGCCGCATTAATGGAAGAAGTCAACGCGCCGCAGAGCCTTTTCTTCATGGCGATTGGCTGGCTTTCGCGCGAGGAAAAGCTGGCGTTCGAATCGGCGGGCGGGGATTACCTCGTTCGCCTGGCGTGATCCCTGCGGACGCACAACAAGGAGACCGAGCAGCGAGCCGCAATTGTGCGGCCCGCCCGCTGGTTCGAGCGCGTGAGAATTAGTCCGAGGAGCTGGCTGTGGTTGCCGCGGCGCGAGGCGTCCGCGTGAATGCGGGCTTCTCGAGATCGTGGCTGTCGCTGCTGGCTTCGCCGGCCTTGTCAATTTCGATCGAGCCCTTGAAGTAAGCTCCGTCCTCGATCATGATCCGGGCCGTCGTCAGATCGCCGACCACGGAGCCGTCCTTCTTGATCTCGATACGGTCGCGCGCCCGAAGATTACCTTTCACGTTGCCGTACACGACCACTTCGCGGGCGATTACATCGGCGGTAACCTTCGCGCTTGCGCCGATCGTCAGCTTGCGGTCTTCCAGCTGAATCAAACCTTCGACGCTGCCGTCAATGGCCAGGTCTTCATTTCCCGTAATCTCGCCCTTCACGTGCAGGCTGGCGCCGAGACGTGCTGTACCGCTGCCGCTCGACGATGCCGGATACGACGAATCCATCGGTGCCATTGTCTTTGCCTCCCCAGAAAAGGATGAACTGCCAGATGCTACGTTCGTTCTAGGCTGCTGCGGGAGCGGCGTCCTAGCGGGAGCGTCGGGCTTCTTGTCTCCCCACATTTACCCTCCTTGGGCCTGACTGCGCCGGAACCAGCTAATCGGATGCGGACCGGGGTTACTAAGATAGTTCGGCGCGAGAACGCCGCCAATCCCAAATTGGCACACCTGTGTCCCTTGCATTACTAGACCAGAGCTTGATGAACCGCCGTGACAGCTTCGATTTGCTTTCGCAAATCTTTCGGGGTTGAAGGCGTGGGATGGCGAGTCTAGAACAGATTCCGGGCCAATTCCAAGCTTTCTTCAGGAGGTATGAGCTAGACACTTCCGCAAATCGATAGGATATGGCGTGGGTTCACGACTGGCCGTTCAGCTGTATTTCCGCAGGACGCCTACAACGCGGCCCTGAATCTTTACGTCCGCTGCGGCCACCATGATCGGCGCCATGGACGAATTCGCAGGCTGCAGGCGAATCTTGCCGCCCGGCTCGCGATAGAACCGTTTCACGGTCGCTTCGTCCTCACCGACAAGCGCGACGACAATTTCTCCCGGATTTGCCACCTGCGTCTGCTCGACCACGATGTAATCACCGTCGAGGATGTGATCGTCGCGCATGGACTCGCCCTTCACCTGCAGCACGAATGTATTCTGTCCGCGCGCAAAATCCGCGAGCGAAATCGTTTCGTTTTCCTCGACTGCTTCCAGGGGACGGCCGGCGGCAATTCGTCCGTGCAGCGGCAACTCGACCACGTGCCGGTCGAGAATCTCCTCGCGCACCTGCTTGGGCAATTGGGTTACTTCAATCGAGCGGCTCTGGTTGTAGCCGCGGCGGATGAATCCCTTTTTCTCGAGCGTCGAGAGATGCTTATGCACCGTCGCGAGCGAGGTCAGCTTCAGCGCGTGCGCGATCTCCTCAAAGCTCGGCGAGTAGCCGTTCTTATTGATAAATCCGACCAGATAGTTCAGGACTTCTTTTTGCCGTTTCGTCAGTGCCATCGCGAGTCCCCCAAAGGCTCTGCCTTAGCGTCTCTGACTGTAGGCGAACCAAAAGCGAAAGTCAATGGTACCGTGGGACAGCTGGCCGTTTGGTGTGTTTCGCGGCGGGAGTTAGTCGGCCTGGTTAGGGAGCTTCTCGAGTTGAGCCGCGAGCGCTCCGGACTTGGCGATCCGGCGCGGAGCGGATTCGCGTGTGAAGGATATTGCGGCGACGCCAACGACCGTCGCCACGGTCCAATACCATGCGGGCGCCAGCGGATCGCCGGTCTTCCTGATCAGCCAAGTCACGGCGTACTGGGTGGTACCGCCGAACGCGGCGATTGAAAAGGCGTAGATAACTGCCACTCCACCGGAGCGAATCGTCGCCGGAAGCGATTCGGTCAGCCACGTAACCATCGGGCACGCCGACAACTCCGCCAAAATAGTCAACACGGCTGTCGCCCCCAGCAGTGTGGCCGTGGTCCGATAGCGCGAGATGACATAAAAGGCAGGAAGAATCAAGGTGAGCAACAGGATGAGGGGCGCGAGCATCACGGGTTTACGCCCGATGCGGTCCGACAATGCGCCGCTCACAAGGCTGACGGCAACTCCGCACAGGCCAACCACAACCGTCGCCGCAAATGCCACGTTCGCACGCATATGCAGCGTTGCGATTGCATAGGTCGTCATGTATGTCCGGACATAAGAGCCAATCGTAGCGCTCGCGAAGAGAATCAAGCCCAGGATGGCCAGCCGAAGATATGGGCGCAGCGGAACGCGTTCGCCAGTGGCAGCGTCAGTAGCGTGGAATGTCTCGGGCAAATTGCGCCGCATCAGCAGCCCTACGGGCACGATCGCCGCGCCGAGGAGAAAAGCGATCCGCCACCCAAAATCCTGCAATTGCTGCTCGCTCAGCGTGTTTGCGAGCGCAAGACCCACCAGCCCGGAGGCGAGAATTGACACGTTCTGCGTCCAGTATTGGAACGCAGTGTAAAACCCGCGGCGCTCGGGCGGCGCCGCCTCCAGCAGGAATGCCGTCGTCGGCCCCACTTCGCCGCCGAGAGCAAAGCCCTGCAACATCCGGAACAAAATCACGAGCACGGGCGCGGCAAACCCAATCGTCGAATAGGAAGGCGTCAGCGCCAGGCCTGTGATCGCCACGCCCATGAGCGAGAACGATAGAACCATCGCGGGCTTGCGTCCCAGCCGGTCGCCCATCCTGCCAATCACCAGGCTCCCGATGGGCCGCGTGATGAAACCCACGCCAAAAGTGCCGAGAGAAGCCAGCAAGCTTGCCGTAGGATCGCTGGAAGGAAAAAACGCCCTGCCGATGTAAACGGCGAAATATGCGTAGGTCAGGAAATCGTAGAACTCGAGCGCGTTGCCTACCACGACGGCGGCGATGTAGCGCGCGGGAACAGAACTGCCGACCGCCGAGGTGCCTGTCATTATCTGCTAACGAGCATCTGCGAACTCGCTCCGATTACTTCTTCGCGACGTCAACCTGCTGCTGCACCGCCATCCTGAATTCGGACGGGTGCGCGATCTTCCTGAAGGGCTCCGGCGTGCCGCCGGTGCCATGGATCACCACGGTTCCGTATCCGAGCATTCTTCCCATCACGGTCTCGTCTATTCCTATGCTCTCAACCTTTGCGAGCATGATCTCAAGCGATCGGCGGCTGGCCATTCCGGTCTTGATGATCACGCGCCTGTCGGTCACGGCGATCTCAGTGGCATTTTTCTGGATGACGCTGTAACCGAAGATGGCCACGGCCACAACGAGGAAGACGGCCGCCGCGATATCGGCAGCAGTGGCGGACATCCCCTTTGCGACAATCTCGTCGCGGAATGCCAGAATCGCGATCGCCGGCACACAGATTATCACTGCGACGATTGCGGGTATGACAAGCACACTCCAATGAACGCCGGTGCGGTAGATGAGCTTCTCGCCAGGAATCAGGTTTTTCTCGACGTAGCTCATTTGGGCGGAAACCTACTGAGCAGAGAACGCCAGAAGCACGTTGCCCGAATTGCTACCCGTGACGGCATAGCCCGAGCCGATGAACAGCATCCCGCCCGCGATTGAAGGCCCAATGGACGCGATCGCTCCGCCCCTTGCGGCCACTTTGTTGACGGTCTCGAACGGCCGCGCCGTATCGTACTGCCAGAGAATCTTGCCATCGTCCGTTGAAAGCGCGAGCAGCTTCCCATCCGATCCTGCAACGAAGACTACGCCCGGCATCGCGGTCGCTGCAGCCGAATTGATTACGCGAGCGCCCGCCGGCTTGGGGAACGATGCACGCCAGGAGACTTCGCCAGTCGCCAGCTTCAGCGCCACCATTCCGCCCGACTGCAATCCGTAATAAACATTCTGATCGTCCGCGGCTCCGCCCCAAACAACGCCATTCAGGTTCGCGGCGAAGGTGTTTTCCTGCCCCTTGGGAATATCCACCACATGAACTTTCCACAGTACGGCGCCCTTATTGTCCGGATCGAGCGCCGTCACCGTGCCATTCTTCATTCCGAAGACCACCACGCTCTTGCCGTTTGGCAGGTTGCGCAGGATAGGCGAATTGCCGATATCCTGATCGGGCCCGTTGACCTTCGGGCAGTTGTCCGTTCTCGCGTCGCCGTTGCAGCCGCCCATGAACGCGTCACCCGCCTGCGCCTGATAGAACCACAATCTTTTTCCCGTCTTCAAACTGAGCGCCATGATCGCGTCGGTCGTGTCGGGTGTCGGTTCGGTTTGCCCGTCGCCAGTTCCAAAGTAGATCGCATTGCGCTTCGCATCAATGGTGGGAGAGTTCCAGATCGAGCCGCCGGACGGCGCATATTGCTGCACGCCTTTCGAGTTTTTCCGGACGGGCACCGGTGTATCCACGACGTAGGTCTTCCAGACTTGTTTCCCGGTGTTCGCGTCGAGCGCAACCACGCTTCCCCGGCCAGTGCAGCACGAATAATCGAGATTGGACGACGAGAACTCCTCGGAAGATGACACTGGAATATAAACGACGCCCTTGTACACCTTCGGAGCTGCAGTGATGCGCGCCACAAAGTGCTCGTCCACTCTTGTGATCCAGAGCTCTTGGCCGGTTTGCGCATCCACGGCATACACGTTCGCGTGGGCGTCGCCAAAATAGGCGGCATACTTCGTCGCGCCGTGGCCTTTCACGGCCGCAATGCTGACGGCGCTCCGCACCGAGCCTTTAGCTTGATATGACCAGTACACGCACCCGGTTTGCGCGTCGAGCGAGTAAACGTAACCGATGTCGCTGCCCACAAAAATCCGTCCGGAAACAACCGTCGGCTGGCCGAACGCTGACAATCCCGTGGGATATCCAAATGCCCATTTCAATTTCAACTGCGGCACCTGATCTGGCGTCAGGCCCGCGTCCTTCGCATCCTGAAATCGCGAATTGACTCCGTCGGGACTCCACCCGTTCCATTCGGGCCCGGCGGACGGGTCCGACATCGGTGCATTGGACGCGCAATGATTCGGCATGTCCTTCGCATCGCCTTCCTTCAGGCTGCCGAGCGGCCGCCCGCTCAGGAAAGTGGCCAGCATTTTTCGCTGATCTTCCGTCAGGGCGTCGCCCTGCGGTTTCATCAAGCCGGTGGTTAGCGCGTCGTAGATTCTTTCTGGAGGCATCTGCCGGATCGCGTCCGGCGCCGGCGCCTGTGGCACGTTGGGATTTCCGTGGCAGCCCATGCAGTGCGTTTGGAACGTGCCGATGCCGGTCTCGGTCCCGGTGAAGAGATTCGCGGCCGCCGGTGGCGGAGGTTGCGTTTGCGCGGGAGCTTGCGCAGTTGCCGCGCCGGTGCAGATGATGCAGACGCAAAGTACGGCCATCGCCGCTTTAAGAAATGATCTCTTGTTCACAATGACCCCTTGAAGAAGCTATTTATCGCTGATTCCGCCCCATGCGGAATTCAAGTGATATTGCAGGCCCGATCCGACCATTTCGATGCGGCGGATCTTGCCGTCCGTGATCTTGAACGCTTCGGTCACTTCCAGGCTCGATGGGCGATTAAAAATGTTCCCCATGGAGACTGTCTGGCCGTTCGTCAGCTTGATGGTGTGCACCGTGCCGTTTTGATCGAATATCACGTACGCCCACACGATTCCGCGCTCTTCATCCACCAGCGGAAAACGCCGGTGATGAATTCGCGTAACCACCGCATAGTAGCCGCTCTTGAACTGCGCCATGCAGCTCATGCCAAACGCATTGAAAGCCGCGTTTGGAGACAGGGTCGGATTATTCGTCGTGTGAACTCCGTTTTCCATGCGGTCGCAGTCATCGGCGAACGGGTAGACGCCCTTCCCGTCGTTGTTTTCCAGGCCCGCGAAGTACATGTTGGCGGTATTGATCAGCTGAGCGCGCGAAACGCGATTCGCCGCGGGAATTGTTTCGAACCAGATCGGCTCCGCGGTGCTTTTATCGTAGCCTTCCATGTTGGAGGGACCGCCGCCGCCCTGCCGGTAATACGTCGTTTCAACCTCCGTGATTCTGCCGAGCTGCACGCGCAGGCGCATTCCCATGATCAGCATGTGGTCGCCCTCATGCATCGTCACCATGCAGCCGATCTGTTCGGCAGCAGGATCGGCGAAGCAGTGCTTATAGCCACCGACCGCGGAGACCGTTCCCCAGAATCCGTCGCCGATATCCATCACCTGATCGTTTTCGGTATATTTCACGTCCGCCGCGAGCGGCAAGGTCTTCGGATCATGCGCGACGAGCGCCGCGAGGTATTGCGTGGCCAGCCCCTCAAGGCACGCGCGATCGCAATCGGTCGCAATTGGACCGACCGCAGCAACCGTACGTGTGAATTTTCCTGTCATCATCAGCGCGGCCACGCAACAAACCGCGCAAATCAGTGTTGCCTTTGCTCGCATATTCCCCCCCGACGTTCAGAATTTTTCAGCGGCCTGATCCCTCGGTCCATCCGTTGCCCAGCCCGTACGGAATCGTCACGAACGGCGCGGCCTCTACTTCATGGATCAGTCCGCCGCGGATTCCGAATGTCTCCATGGTCACCAGATTCTGCAGCATGCCCGGTGGAGCGTCCGGCGCAGCGCCGCGCCTCGTCCCGTCGTGTACGAACAACGGAAAAGTTGCCACCAATCCCTTCTGCTCATCAATCACCAGTGCCCTGCGCGGCCGGATGTGCTTCATGTACGCGAACGACTTGCTATCAATCTGCTGTTTGCACGTCATCATGCTGAATTTGAGCATGGACTTGCCCTGCTCTGTGTTCGGGTCCGGCAACATCGGCGCAGGCATCATTCGCCCTCCCGGTGGAGGATTGTTTACGGTTTGATAGCCGTTTTCGTGCCGCACGCAGTCGTCCGCGAACGCAGCGATGCCGCCGTCATCGCCCTCCAGCGCGTCGAAATAGGAATTGGCCGCGCGAAGCAGAACGTCACGCGAGCTTCTCTGCGCTGCGGGAACGTCGTTTACCAAAGTCTCCCGAGGCGTCGTCAGGAGCGGGATGGCCGCGTCATTAATGTTGCGATCCCAGAGTTGCTCGATCTCCACGATTTTGCCGCGGTCTATTTTCAACCGCACCGCCACCAGCGCGTTTCGCCCTTCGATTTTCACGCGCGTCTGCAGGGCCACCTGACCTTCGACCGGATCAGCAATATAAATCTTGAAGCTGGTGGGCTCGACATGCGATCGCCAAAGCATTCCCTCGCCGACGTCCATCTGCCCCGTGTTTTCCGTCATTCGGACGTCCAACGCGAGCGGCGGCACGGCTTTGGGATCGTGCGCGAAAATGGCGTTCATGTAGCCGTCCATGATCCCAACCAGACATGCGCGGTCGCACGGCTTAATCGCCGATGCATTCCATTCTGGGGCTGGCGCCTGGGACTGTGGTAACCGGGCGGAGGCGGCGACCTTGGCACCCATCGCGCCCACAAAAATAGCCACCGCGACCAAAAGTAACTTGCCCCTCATAGGAGGATATCCACCTAACATTGTGTTGGACCCAAACGAGTGGCACGATAGCGCGCTCCAAGGCGCGCGTCAACTTATCATGAGCGACGCAAAATAGATTTGTGGTGAGCGAGCCGAAGCGTTCAAGCCGGAAGAGCCCAGATGGGTGGCACTCTCTCCTGAAATGTTTCCCGCGGTCCATCCGTATCATCACAGGGGCGGAATTCAAGTTTCCGTTTCGTACCGCCCTTCTCGATCGAGTGGAGATCGTTGATGAGTTTTGAAGCTTCTGAATTCGAATTCCGGGTGCGCCTCTGGACCATCGCCGGGGTTTTCTGTGTGGGATTTTTTCTCTACTTCATTGACCATGTGAACGCATCCGTCGCGCTGACTCGGCTCGTATTAGGCCGTAATGATGAAAACGTATCGCGGTTCGGCCACTACGTCACCGGTGTCTTCGCGCTTGGAACGCTCAGCGTCGCGCTGGCCGCACTGATTCGCTCGTGGGCGGAATCGTACCTGCACAGCTCGATCGTTCATGACGCAGCGCTTCACGGAGAACAGCTGGTCGCCGACGGACCTTATCGTTACGTTCGCAATCCACTTTACCTGGGGAATCTCCTCCTCGCGTTCGGAGTTGGACTGCTCGCCAGCCGTTCCGGCTTCCTGGTGATTTCCATCGGCATGTGGATCCTGGTGCATCGCCTCATTCTCCGCGAGGAGGCGACGCTGCTTCAGTCGCAAGGTGAAGGATATAGACGTTACCTCGCCGCCGTACGCCGCTGGCTGCCATCACTGACGCCGCGTGTTCCAGCCAGCGGGGCGAAGGCAAACTGGCTCGACGGTTTCACGGGCGAACTGTCCATGTGGGGCGCCGCTGCCGCGATGGCCGTTTTTACGATCACGAAGAATATCGGCTACTTCTGGGCCGTCTTCGGCCTCGGAATGGCAATCTACTTCCTGCAGAGCTACCTCCGCACCCGCAGCAGGCCCACCGCGTAGAGTTCTTCATCGCCAAGACCTCGGCAATCTCACTCCGCGATTGGCACCGCTGGGCGTGTTCGCCTCCTGTGCATCCTTTGTCTCATTTGCTCCCTCTGCTTCCTCTGCATCTCCATCCTTGCCTCTTTGCCTCCGTGTCTCCGTGCCTTTGTGGCCCGCGGTTCCGGTTTGTGCTACGCTTTTGCCAGACGAGAGACTTTTTCAACCGCCTGCGCTCGGGGGAATGCGGGCTCGGCATCTCGAATGTCTCTGCGATCATCTAACAGGGTGGGGATACCGCATACCAATGTCTACAACCTCGGTTCGACCATCGGAGCGCAAGCGCGAAATTCGTGAACAGGCCGTGATCCGGTTCTGCGGCGATTCCGGCGACGGCATGCAGATCACCGGAAGCCAGTTCACTAACACGGTAGCGCTATACGGCAACGACCTGGCCACGCTCCCGGATTTCCCGGCTGAAATTCGCGCGCCCGCGGGAACTCTCCCCGGCGTCAGCGGCTTCCAGGTTCATTTCTCTTCGAGCGATGTCTATACGCCCGGCGACAGCGTGGACGCGCTTATCGCCATGAATCCCGCGGCGCTGAAAATGAATCTTTCGGATCTGAAGCCGAACGGGATTCTCATCGTCAATCTCGATGATTTCGGCGAGACGGATTTGCGCAAGGCGCAGATGACGTCGAACCCGCTCGAGGACCATTCGCTCGACGGCTATCGCCTGTTTTCCGTCGCGCTGACCAAGCTGACGCGCGCCGCGCTGAAGGAATTGGGCCTCGACAATAAAACGGTGGACCGCTGCAAGAATTTCTTTGCGCTCGGCATGTGCTACTGGCTCTACAACCGCTCGATGGACGGCACGATTCGCTGGATCGAGGATAAGTTCAAGGCCAAGCCGGCGCTTGTGGAGGCAAACCGGCTCGCGATGCAGGCGGGCTACAGCTATTGCGAAGCCACCGAGGCTTTTCAAATCAGTTACGAAATTCCGCCCGCGAAGCTGAAGCCCGGCGTCTATCGCAACATCAGCGGAAACACCGCGCTCGCCATGGGTTTCGTGGCCGCTTCGCAGAAGGCCGGGATTCCGCTGTTCCTCGGCTCATACCCGATCACGCCGGCGTCCGACATTTTGCACGAGCTTTCCGCCTACAAGAATTTCGGAGTCATTACGTTTCAGGCCGAAGACGAAATCGCCGCGATTACTTCAGCGATCGGTGCGGCCTATGCGGGCGCTCTCGGAATCACGAGTACGTCCGGGCCGGGCATGGCGCTGAAGACCGAAGCGCTCGGCCTCGCCGTCGCCGTCGAGCTGCCGCTCGTTATCTGCGATATCCAACGCGGTGGACCCTCCACCGGCCTTCCGACGAAAACGGAGCAGGCGGATCTTCTGCAAGCGCTGTACGGCAGAAATTCCGAGGCGCCTATTCCGATTCTCGCGCCGTCGTCTCCGGGCGATTGCTTCTGGATTGCGCTCGAGGCCAGCCGCATCGCCATCAAGTACATGGTGCCCGTGATTATTCTTTCCGACGGCTATCTCGCCAACGGCGCCGAGCCCTGGCCCATACCCAATGTCGCGGATTTGCCGGAGATTCCGGTGCACTTTGAAACGAATCCGGAAGGTTTTCAGCCCTACCGGCGTAATCCGGACACTCTCGCGCGGCCATGGGCGATTCCCGGCACTCCGGGACTCGAGCACCGCATCGGCGGCCTCGAAAAGCAGGACGTCACTGGCAACGTCAACTACGAGCCGCTCAACCATGAACGCATGGTCCGGCTGCGCGCCGCAAAAGTGGCCGCGATCGTTCAGGATGTGCCGGACGTTGTCCCCGCCGGCGATGACTCTGGCGATTTGCTGATCGTCGCCTGGGGCTCGACGCACGGCCCGATCACAGCCGCTTTGAAAACGATGCGAGCGAACGGCCATCGCATCGGGCACGTCCATCTGCGACATCTGAATCCCCTGCCGAAAAATCTCGGCGAAGTTCTCGGGCGCTACGACCGGATTCTTGTCCCGGAAATGAATATGGGCCAGCTCGTGATGGTTCTGCGCGCAAAGTACCTGGTGGACGCGCAGGGTTACAACAAAATTCAGGGCAAGCCATTCAAGCAATCGGAAATCGAGCAGAAGATCGAAGAGATGCTCGAGTAACGCGCGGGAGAACCGAAATGACCACGGCCACATTGCCGGTTTACACGAAGAAAGATTTTCAGACCGACCAGGAAATCCGCTGGTGCCCGGGCTGCGGAGACTACGCGATCCTTTCGGCTGTGCAGTCCATTTTTCCGGAGCTTGGTATTCCCCGCGAAAAGTTCGTCATCATCTCGGGCATCGGCTGTTCGAGCCGCTTCCCCTATTACGTGAACACGTTTGGATTTCACACGATTCATGGCCGCGCGCCCGCTGTTGCTACCGGACTCAAAGTCGCGCGCCCCGATCTTGAGGTTTGGGTCGTTACCGGCGACGGCGATTCCCTTTCCATCGGCGGCAATCACACGATTCACATGCTGCGCCGCAACGTCGGCCTGAAAGTCCTGATGTTCAATAATCGGATCTACGGTCTGACCAAAGGCCAGTTTTCTCCGACCTCTGAAATCGGCAAGAAGACGAAATCAACGCCATACGGCAGCGCTGACCGCCCGTTCAATCCGCTCTCGCTCGCCATTGGGGCAGAAGCGACGTTCGTCGCTCGCTCCGTGGATGTATTTCAGCAACACCTGAAAGAGACCCTGCGAAAAGCCGCCGCGCACAAAGGCTCGGCCTACATCGAGATTTTGCAAAACTGCAACATCTTCAACGATCACGCGTGGGAGACCATCACCGAGAAAGACGCTCGCAGCGAGCACGTCGTCGTGCTCGAACACGGCAAGCCGCTCATCTTCGGCAAGAACCGCGACAAGGGCATACGCCTGAATGGCCTCGAATTCGAAATCGTCGCACTGGGCAACGGAGTCACCGAGAGTGATTTGCACGTCCACGACGAACACGATCCGCGCCCGTCGTACGCCTTCATGCTCTCGCAGATGGAGTTGCGGCCCGGATTCCCCACTCCCATTGGCGTTCTGCGTGCGTGGAGCGATGTCCCGCGCTATGAAGACGTGATCGCCAACCAGATTCGCGACGCGCAGGCGAAGCGCGGACCCGGCGATCTCGCCAAGCTACTTCACGCCGGCGATACGTGGGAAGTCCGCCCTTAAATCCGCCGTCGAATAATTCCAACTAGACGCGATTTTGCTTTTGTAGTGGTGTGTCCGCGATAAAACTCAGCGCGCCGTGGAAGCAGCGGTCGCCGCTTGGTTTTGCGCCAAGGCGGGATGTTCCCCCGGCACCGGAGGCATTTCGGCGAGTGCGTGGTCTCGCGCCGCAGCGAATTCGTCCCAGTCGCGCTTGGCAACCGGGTCCGACGGCGGCAACGGCAGCCGCTCGAAATTCAGAAATTGTCCGCGGAGCTCGATTCGAAAATCAAGATGCGGCCCGGTCGCGAGACCAGTCATGCCGACAAGCCCAATTCGCTGGCCCTGCTCGACGCGCTCCCCATTGCGCACCAGAATTTTCGACAGGTGCATGTAGTAGGTCGTGTAGCCGTTCGTGTGCTGAACCTTCACAAGATTTCCGTCGCCGCCCTTCATCCCCGCGAAAATCACTTTGCCGTCGCCAATGGTCTGCACGGGCGTTCCGGTGGGCGCGCCGTAATCAATTCCCAGGTGCGCGCGGTATTCCTTCAGGATCGGATGAAAGCGGTGCAGGCTGAAATGCGAAGTGATCGGCGCGGCGAATTTCAGCGGCGAATGCAGGAACGCCTTCTTCATGGATTTTCCGTCGGGCGTGTAGTACGCGGGAACTCCCGATGGCCCGGGAAACAGGATGGCGCGATACGCGTGGCCGGCATTGTTATATTCCGCGGCTAGAATCCGGCCGTACGCGGCCGTCTCGCCATTCGTAAATGTCTTTTTTTCGACGACGACGCGAAACGTGTCGCCCGGGCGCGGGTCGGTGTAGAAGTCCAAATCCCAGCCAAAAATTTCCGCCAGCCGCATGGCTAGCTCCGGCTTTTCGCCCGCGTCGGTAACCGCCTGAAAGAGCGATCCCTCAACCCTGCCGCTTACGCCGACCTCATCGGTATGGGACGGGATAGTTTCAATCGAGGAGTGAAACTCGTCGCCGCTCGGCGCAATCGAAAGGACGCGATCCGTATCAATGTTGTAGCGCACCTCGCGCAGTTCGCCCAGCACGGACCGTCCGACGGAAAGCTCGTTGCCGGCGCGCAGGTGACGAAGATCGAACACAGGCTGCGCGGAGGCCACCAGGCGAGCGGCGGTCGGTGAATCAATCCCGAGCCCATTCAAGAGCGTCGCGAAAGAGCGCCCCGAAGGCATGGTTCGCTTCGTGAATTGCACGAACTCGCGCTCGATCCGCTGAGCTTCACCGCGCGCGGTGGACACCTCGGCGACAAACTGCTGGTCCGCCTTATATCGCACGTGGTACGACGCGATGAGGCACACCGCCGCGACCACCGCAAAACTTGGCCAGAAAATCAGTTTCCTAACGTTCGCCATGAACTCCCGATGCCCCAGTTGCGCTCCCGCCAGAGAGTTTGCAGAGTATCGCAACCGCGGCGCGGCAGAAAAGCGAAAATGTGCCCGTGTGCTCCGAGCACGTTACCCCATAGGGAACTCAGAGGTATCGTTTGATAGCTTCGCTATAGCGCGGACAGACGAAAGAAACCAGCAGCAGCAGGCCAAGCCCCATCAGACGGGAAGTCTAGCGGGCAACCTTCACAACGGTGATGGAGCGGAGCATGCGGACCCAGCGGACGGGGCGCTTTTCGTGCGGAACAACCAGCCGCAGCGGTCCCAGTTTGTCGGGAATCGGCCCGCCATTCAGCGTATCGGCGACCAGCACGTCCGAATCCTGGACGCCGCTATCGAGCTCGGCGAGCGAGAAAAGCACGCTGTATCCGTCCGCACCTTCCGCGCGAACATAGGTCGTCAGCGCAGCGCCCCGCAGATCCGATCCCTGCGGTACTCCCGCGCGCTTCAATATTTCGGCCAGCGGCACGCCTTGATATGTTTCCTCTTTGCCCTCGTGTTCGTTCATCACTTTGAGAGTCTTCCGGGGATATCCGCTCAAGTCCATCAGCGAAATAGATAGCGGCTTTTCGACGTCGCCCCCCACGGTAAGCCGTGCGGCATCGGGCTTCGCGTCGGTGGCCACCGATTGCGTGGCCGACGGAGTGGGAGGCGGGGAGGCAGCCGGCGTCGTTGCCTGCGCGGAGACTCGTGGGCACGCGAAACATAAGAACGCCAACACCAGCAAAGTCAGGGTGCTGTTTCGAGTCGCTCGAGCGAAGGCGCGCAACGCAGTCACTCTAGGGCATCTCCAACCGCATTCTCACGCACCGATCATATCGTCGGCTGAACTGGGTGTCGAGACGCAAAGGAGCGCCACGCGCCCTCGCCCTCGCCAGTTCGAGCCTAAATTCACCCCTTTCCCGAGTCGGGAATCGTCACTCTTTGTACGCGCCGCCCTAAACGAAATCCTCGTAGAACTGGCGCAGTGCTATGCTTTTTATTCGGTATTCGGCCAGAACGGAAGGTGCCTGGGAAGCGCGGTGACGCGGAAAAACTCGATTTTTCTATGGGCCGCGACGCCCCGCTCGTTCCCCAGTTGACCGAACCCGCAGGAGCAGCAAACGACCTCTCGAATTCATCCGTCGGAGCATGGAGAGACGAAGCCCTCGGCTGCCGCTGCTGCCGGCCTGGACAAGCGCCGCAGCACGCGCGTCGTCCAAGCCATGCCAATCAAAGTCCACGGCGTGGACGCGCTGAGCGAGCCTTTCACCGAACGTACCACTACTGTGATGGTGAGCTGCCACGGCTGCAAGTATCAGTCCAAACATTACGTGCCGAAGGGCTCCATCGTCACCGTCGAGATTCCGCGCCGCAATCCAAACGCTCCGGTTAGGATCATCACGGGCAACGTCATTTGGGTTCAGCGGCCGAGCTACGCGCGCGATCTCCTTCACATTGGCCTGGAGTTCGAAGTGCCCGGCAACGTCTGGGACACGCCAGCGGCGCCGGAGGATTGGTTCCCGCTCCCAGGCGAGCAACCATTCGAGGAAGAGGCCGTCGAGCCGCAAGCGATTCCCGTGGCCGCCCCGGTTGCGCCCGTTACGCTCACGGCGTCATGGGACGCCAGCGAAATCCTGGTGATGGCGGGTCGCGCCGAAGGGCACGAAGAGGAGCTCGCGACCGCAATGCAGCAGGCGAAGTCCGCGGCGCAAGAAGAGAAAGCAGCCGCGGCCGAAGCTGCCATCGAAACCCTGAGCCTGATTCGCCCGAAGCCGGACGCGAGCCTGCATGAAACGATCGAACAGGCCGTAAAAGCCTCGATCGAGCGGCTGTCCGCGTCCATCGCGGAAGAGGCGCGCAAAGCATATCAAGCGACCGCCGAGCAGCTCGACGAAAAAATCCAGAAAGCCGTGGCGGAAGCCGTGAAAAGTCTTCCGATCAAGCGCCCTCACCGCGGCAAAGGCAAGCTGTAGATTCTTACGGGTTCGGATTGCCGCACGTGTAATTGCCGGCGTCGGTGATATTGCCGCTGCCCTTGTAAATCGCGACCTGCGGATACGGACAGAGCGGGCGCGAGTTATCAATCACTCCGCCGGTGGAATGCGCGGCGATCATCTTGTCGGGCGCGGCGTTATTTTCCCGCCAGCGTTCGAGCATTGTCAGCGCGTCAAAGCTGTTCGGCCCCGCCCCGCCCTGGCAGTGCGTCATTCCCGGAACCATGAAGAGCCGCAGGAATTCCTGGGTCTTTTGCGCGCCGCCGATCGCCGAGACCACGCTCTCGTAATAGTTGATGCTGTTTTCCGGCTGGATCGCCTGGTCCGCCCATCCGTGATACATGATCATTTTCCCGCCATGTTCCTCAAATGCTTTCAAGTTCGGGTCTATGGCGTTCACGATCGGGCCCAGCTTCTGATCAGCGGTGCGTGTGTCGCGGTCCACGTCGAACGTCGTGAAGTCCCAGTTTGGATTGTCGAAAACCATAAACCTGAAAAATCCCACACCGATAGAGGTCGTCACGGGCGGCGCGTTCGCCGGCGCCCATAGAAGCTCGCTGCCCGGCTCGAAGCCGGGGAAAATCTGCTTGCCATCGTTGAACTTCGCGCCTGCGTAAATCTGCTGAACCGTCTTGACTTGAGCAGCGGTAAGGCACGTCGCCCCATCCGCCCCGGGGCACTGAATCGTCTTCGGATCGAAATTGCATCGGCGCGGATCGCCGATGACGCCGTCCGTGTCTCCATCTTTCGCATCGCACGCGTCCATCACCGCTTTGTGGAGGTAGGGAAACTTTGCCGGCGGGATAAAACCAGCGCCACTTTCTCCATCCTTGAGCCGCACCCAACTCGTGTACACGCCCCCTGCCTGAAGATGCGTGATGTAATTCGCAGGCGCGCCCGCCACGATTCCGTCGAAATCAGCCGGATAGCGCTGCGCTTCGGTCAGCCCCTGCTTGCCGCCGGTCGAGCAGCCGTTCCAATAAGCAAGCTTCGCGGGCTTGCCATAAAACGCCGCGATGATCAGCTTCGAATCCACGGTCATTTCGTGAACCGCGCGATACGACCAGTCAATCAGCTTTTCCGGATGCCCGAGCGCCCAGCTTTCGTCGTTGCCGCTCGCGTGGCCCGTGTCGGTGCTCGCCGTGGCGTAACCGCGATTGAGCGCCGCCGCCAGCGCGCCATATCCAATCTGGCCGATGAAGCCGCCGTTGCCGACGGCCTCGAACTTTCCGTTCCACCGCGCGTTTACCGGCAGCCAGACCTCAAAATTGATGTGCGAATCGCTGGTGGGCGTCGAGAATGCGACCACCCGGCAAAATGAATTGGCGATCGTCAGATTGCTCGCCGGACCGATCGGGCTGGGCGGCAGCGGTATCGAGAGATCGGGCGGCGGATCAATAGCGGTAGCCGAAGTCACCGTGGCGTTGGGAATCTGGAGCGACGTCAGGCTTTCGCAGGATTGCTGCGCCGAGGCGCGCGCGGGAGCGAATGTAAATCCCGCCAAACAAACCAGGAACAGAAATGGTATCAGTCGCTGCCTCATGCGAACTCCTCCCGGGATTTTCAAAACTAAATTGTCGCGACAGACGTATACACCGCGCACACCTCAGCGCGCAAGGGCGTGATTTCGGGTTATGAAGCTTAGCGGGAACCGGACGATGAAGCGGCGAACTCCGCGCTGTGGGGCGAATTGCTCTCGGCGAAATAATTCCGTGCGTAGAGTCCGCGGTAGATCCGGCCGGCAATCTGCGAGGCGTGCGGGCCGCTGATGATGCGGCTGCCGCCATGAAGCAGAACCACGATCACGATTTTCGGGTGAGCCTGGTCCGCGTAGGACGCGAACCATCCTAGGCGTCCGCCCACGCCTTCGTCGTTGCACGTGCCGGTCTTTCCGAGATCCTGTTCACCATCGGGGTCATAGCTGCGCTTGGCCGTGCCGTACATTACCGCGGCAAGCATGCCTTCGCGCAGATCGGGAAGCAACGGCGCGATATCCAGCTGCTGCCGGACGCGCGGCTGAAAATTCTGGCGCTCTTCATCGGTGCGCGGATACTGCAAATAGAACTGCTCGCCGCCCTCGGCGAGCGTTCCCACCAGCGACGCGAGCTGGAATGGCGTGATGCGGATGCCTTCGCCAAAGCTCGACATGCGCGCGGCCCCGCCAAACGCCGGCGGCGAGGATGGCAGGTGGCCGGGCTGCTCTTCGGGAATGTTGTAACCCACGCGCTGCCCGAGCCCGAGGAGCTCGTGGTATTTGATCAAGCGATCGAAGCCAAGCTCCGAACCGACCGCTTCAAAGAATTTGTTGTTCGAGTGCGCCATGGCCTCGGTGAGGTCCATGTAACGCCGATTGCCGACTCGAACCATGGTGTCGCGAGTGATCACGCCTTCCTGAAGTCCCGCGAGCGCCACGAAGGGTTTAATCGTCGAGCAAGGCTCAAAGCCGGCGGAGAACGCCATCTTCTGGTTCACGATGGTGAGGATGCGGCCATTCGTGGGATCAACGGCGACTACCGAGCCCTTTTCATGGCCCAGCGCGTCCACGGCAACTGCGCGAACAACCGGGTCGTCGTTGCTCGTTATGTCGTCCTTGGCCGGATCAGCATATTCGACGACGCGAGCATGATGGCGACGCACCGGAGGCTTGCCATATGCCGCGCTCCATCCTCCGATCAGGACGAGGCACAAGATCGAGACTGCGTATTGGAGAGCTGGGGTCCGTCGCATGTCTTTTGTTAGATGCAGTTTCCCGCTGTTGCGTAAGCCACGCACAGTCTATGGAAGCACACTGCGGCTGCGCAACTAAAATGCTCGATC
Source organism: uncultured Acidobacteriota bacterium (assembly GCA_963842425.1). GTDB lineage: Bacteria > Acidobacteriota > Terriglobia > Acidiferrales > UBA7541 > Palsa-295. Next base: position 43,697 of record CAWJGQ010000009.1, read on the forward strand.
CATTTTCCACCTCGGCAGGGGACCGGCGCAACTGGCCGCAAGGACAGGAATTTCTAAAGCGGACGTGGTACGACGATTCTGGCGAGTTTCTAATAATGATGGCGCGCTAGCCTGCGGCAGCTGCGCGCGGGAAACCCGCGTCGGCTATGACCTCTTCAGCCTGCGCGCGGTGGCGTTCGCCATGCGCCCCGATCAAAAGCAACCACTGGTAACAATCCAGCGAGCCAAGCAGCGGATGCGGGAACGAATACTGCCGAAGCTGTATGTCCGTGGTAGCGGCGAAATCGGCGGAACACTTGCGAGCGGACTCGAATTCGCCGAGAAGCCGGTCGTGCGCCCATCGTCCGGTGGGCATAAGGATCTCCGGACCCTTGATACGCGTCGAGCGATCCGCAACCATTTTCACGATGCCGTCGTCGCCGAACCCGGACGCGGAAGCAGCGGCCGCCTGCTGCAGCGTCTTGTTGATGTTGCCGAGGATGAAGCCTTCCGTAACCGTGATGTGCTCCAGGCATTCCGCCACCGACCAGCGATCCGGCCCGGGTTTGTACTGGAGTTGAGTCGGCGAGAGGCCCTTCGTTGTACGCAGCAAATCCTCCTGCGTCTCGCGCAAGTAAGTCAAAGCGCGTTCACGTTCGGCTGGCGTCATGTCTGCATCTCCTCGCGGCGGAAAAACGCCGTTGTGTCGTAGGGGCGCAGTCCGCCAATTACTCAGGGCGGACGCCCGGCAAACGAACTTGGCGAGTTCCAGCCTTTCGGCGCAACGGTAGCTTGTCTGCCTTCCGGTCGTCGCCCGCTGTTAACGCGCAGCCCGCGCCTGCCCGGCGGCCGCCGCCTTGGCAGCAGGCTTTTCGCCTTCCGCGGCCATTGGCTTCTTGGCGTCGTCAGACGAATTCGTGGTCGGAAGCCCGAGCGCCTTGCGAAGCTCGTGTTCGATTTTGTCGCGGATGTCCGTATGCTCGCGCAGGAAGAGGCGCGCATTCTCGCGGCCCTGGCCCAACCGGTCGCTCTTGTACGAAATCCACGTGCCGGATTTTTCGAGCAAGCCCTTCGCCACGCCGAGGTCGAGCAAATCTCCTTCGCGGGAAACGCCCTCGCCGTAGATGATGTCGAATTCAGCCTCGCGGAACGGCGCGGCCACCTTATTCTTCACAATTTTCGCGCGCGTGCGCGATCCGACCACGCGGTCGCCATCCTTGATGGACTGTATGCGCCGGATATCCACGCGGATCGAAGCATAGAATTTCAGTGCGCGGCCGCCCGTGGTGGTTTCCGGATTGCCGAACATCACGCCGATTTTTTCGCGGATCTGGTTGATGAAGATCAGGCAGGTGCGCGATTTCGAAACGATTCCAGTCAGCTTGCGCAACGCCTGCGACATCAGGCGCGCCTGCAGACCCATTTGCGGATCGCCCATGTCGCCTTCGAGCTCGGCCTTGGGCACCAGCGCCGCCACTGAGTCCACCACCACGATATCCACCGCGTTCGATCGGATCAACTCTTGAGCGATTTCCAGCGCCTGTTCTCCGTTGTCCGGCTGCGAAACGAGCAGGTTGTCAACATCCACTCCCAGTTTGCGCGCGTAGACAGGATCGAGCGCGTGCTCGGCATCAATGAACGCCGCGATGCCGCCGAGCTTCTGCGCTTCGGCGATCACGTGAAGCGTCAGCGTCGTCTTGCCGCCCGATTCCGGGCCGTACACTTCGATCACGCGGCCGCGCGGGAATCCTCCCACGCCAAGAGCTGCGTCAATCGAGATCGAGCCGCTGGGGATCACGCTCACGGGAACCAGCACGTCGCGGTTTCCCAGACGCATGATCGAACCTTTGCCGTACGACTTTTCAATCTGCGAAATTGCCAATTCCAGATTTTTAGTTTTTTCGTCGTTCATTTTGCACCTCGAGAGGGATTTCGTTTAGGTCCCGCCGCGGCGGGCGGCCCGATTCTAACAGACTGCCCCAGCACCCGGCCCCATTTGCTTTCTGGACAGCATGCTAGCATAAGGCGAACAAAAGGCGAAAGCATTTTTTACGCGGAGTTTCTATGGTTCGGCTTCAATACTTGTAGAACCCCTGACCCGATTTGCGGCCCAGCCGGCCTGCGGACACGTACTGCCTCAGCAGCTGGCACGCTGCATATTTCGCGTCCCCGAACCCACGGTGCAGCACATCCATGATGTCCACGCAGACGTCGAGGCCGATCAGGTCGGCGAGCTCAAGAGGTCCCATCGGGTGGTTCATGCCGAGCTTCATTACCGCGTCCACCGCTTCCGGCGTGGCGACACCCTCCATCACCGCAAACGCCGCTTCGTTGATCATCGGCATCAGCACTCGATTGGAGACAAAGCCCGGCGAGTCATTCACTCCCACCGGTTTCTTGCCCAGCTTTTCACAGAGCGACATCGTCGTCTGAAACGTGTCCTCGCTCGTCGCCCGCCCGCGGATCACTTCCACCAATGCCATCACCGGCACGGGATTGAAAAAGTGCATGCCGATGAATTTTTCAGGGCGGCTGGTCTCACCTGCCAGCTTCGTAATTGAAATGGACGACGTGTTGCTCGCGAGGATTACTCCCGGCTTCAGCACAGCGTCCGCCTCTTTCAGCACGCGCACTTTCAGCTCGAGCTGCTCGGGCACAGCCTCGACCGCGAATTCCGCAGCAACGAGCGCGCTCATGTCCGTCGTCGGCTGAAGACGCGCAAGTGTGGCGGCTTTCTCGGCAGCTGTAATTTTTTCCTTTTTCACTTCGCGGTCGAGATTTTTGCCAATATTTTCGAGGCCGCGATCGAGGAATCGCTGCTCCACGTCACGAAGAATCACGTTGTAACCCGCGCGCGCGAACACATGCGCCACGCCATTACCCATCGTCCCGGCGCCGAGGACGGCTACCGTTCGAATCGTGTCTGAGGACGCCATGGCCGCGTTCATAGTATCAAGTCGCTCCGAACCCGAGTCACTTTTCGGTAGTGTCCTAATCTGGCGCTTCGCGTTCATGAGTGCTGCCTGTTAGGGGGTCGGAGCTTCAGCTCCGACACAATCCGCACGAGATGAGCCGGGCTTTAGCCCCCGAGGAAAGCGGTGCTGGTCGTTCGCATGAATTAGGGCGTTGCGCGTTTCTGCCATATAATCGCCCCGTTTCGACGCAACTGAGGAGATCCCCTCATGAACTCGAACCTCATTCTCGCACTGGCCCTGGGTATCGGCATAATCGCCGGTCTTCGCGCGCTCACTGCTCCCGCTACCGTCTCGTGGGCCGCGCATCTGGGCTGGATTCAGCTCGCGGGCTCGCATCTCTCGTGGATGAGTTCGATCATCACGGCCGTGATCTTCACGCTGTTGGCAATCGCCGAGATCGTGAACGACAAGTTGCCGAAAACCGGCGCGCGCACCGCGCCGCCCTCAATCGTAATTCGCATGGTCATGGGCGGCTTCGCGGCCGCCACGCTCAGCGTCGGAATCGGCGGCTCGCCCTGGATCGGTGCACTTCTCGGCGCCGTCGGCGCGCTCATCGGCACCTTCGGCGGCTACTACGTCCGCACCGGCGTCGTAAGAGCCCTGCACTCGCCCGACTGGCCCATCGCGCTGATCGAGGACGCAATCGCCGTCTGCGGCGGCCTCTTCCTGGCCTCGCGCCTGTAGCATTGTGCCGCGGGTTTCGTAGGGGCACGGCATGCCGTGCCCGGCAAACTTCCTTGGCAATCCAGTCGGCGACTAGCGGTAGACGTACAGCTCTCGGCGGCGGTCTCGGTACCCTTCGCCCATCTCTAGAATCTTTCCACTGCCAGCGCCACAGCATTTCCGCCGCCGAGACACAGCGCAGCAATCCCGCGCTTCAAATTGCGCCGCTGCAATTCGTAAAGCAGCGTAACCAGCACACGCGCGCCGGATGCGCCAATCGGATGCCCGAGCGCAACCGCGCCGCCGTTCACGTTCACTTTCGCGGGATCGAGCTTCAGCACGCGCGTCACGGCAATCGCGGCGACGGCAAACGCTTCATTCAACTCGTATAGGTCTACATCCTTGTCGCGATCCCAGCCGGTCTTCGCCAGCAGCTTTTCGACCGCGTCCACCGGCGCCATCATCACCCATTTCGGCTCCACTCCGCTCACCGCCTGCGCGACGATTCGCGCCATCGGCGCCTTCCCCATTCGCGCGGCATTTTTTTCGCTGGTGACGACCACCGCCGCGGCACCGTCGTTCGTGCCCGGCGCGTTCCCCGCCGTCACTGTGCCGCCATCCTTCTTGAATGCGGGCTTCAGCTTCGCCAGCGCCTCGAGCGACGTATCTTCCCGCGGCGATTCGTCCGCCTTGATCACAACCGGCGGCCCCTTGCGCTGGGGAATCTCAACAGGAACGATTTGCTCGCTCACGAAACAAGATTTCGTCGCGCGCACCGCCTTCTGATGGCTTTCAAGCGCGAATTGATCCTGCTCCTGCCGCGAGATCCCGTATTTTTCGGCGACGAGTTCGGCGGTCTGCCCCATATGAAAATTTTCGTAAACGTCCCACAGCCCATCCACGATCATCGAATCCAGAAGTTCGGCGTTGCCCAGACGGAACCCCGCGCGCGCGCCCTTCATCAGGTAGGGTGCGTTCGACATGGATTCCATTCCGCCCGCGACCACAATCTCCGATTCGCCGAGAATCACGGCCTGCGCAGCCAGCCCGACGGCCTTCAGCCCAGAACCGCAAACCTTATTGATCGTCATCGCCGCGACGCGCGGGTCGAGGCCGCCCTTCAACGCAGCCTGCCGCGCCGGATTCTGCCCCAGCCCCGCCTGAACCACGTTGCCCATGATCACTTCGTCCACCTGGCCAGGTTCGATGCCCGCCCGCCGCACGGCTTCCGCGACCACTTTCGCGCCAAGCTCCGGCGCAGTCAGCGGCGAAAGTCCGCCCATGAATTTTCCAATTGGTGTGCGCACGGCGCTTAAAATGACGGGCTTTTCCACGGCGGGGATCTCCTTCAGGCAGCGATGGTGAGAAATTCCAGTATAGGCGCGGCAAGACGCACGGTCAATTTCACCGTGGGATAGCGGATAGAGACGCGAAAGAGGGCCCGCTATTTGTACTTCCGTTCGACCGCGCGTCGCGGTCAGGCCTGGCACCGCGCGCGGCACGCCAACGCCACGAAACGCGAATACCAGCGTTCTAGCGGTGGTTCTGTGGTTGCCCCGGGGTCCTCCACAGCCACAAAACTTGGACTCGCTTCATGTGCCTATTGTTCCGATGAGCGTCAAGACGCCAGTGGTCGTATCAATGCTATACATCGAGACGTCGTTCGAGTTGGTATTCGTTACATAAGCGAACTTTCCGGACGGATGGATGGCGATCGAGGTAGGAGTTGATCCTGCGGCTATCGTTCCAATGGACGTTAAGGCCCCGGTCGTGGAGTTGATGGTGTACATCGAGACGTCGTTCGAGCCCCAATTCGCCACATAAGCGAACTCGCTGGTAGGATCCACGGCGACGGATGAAGGATTTGTTCCTCCAGCTATCCGCCCCACCGATGTCAAGATCCCCGTGGTGGCGCCGATGCTGTACATCGAGACGTCGTCCGAGCCCCAATTCGTCACATAGGCGAACTTGCCCGCAGGATCCACTGCCACTGAGATAGGGTCTGCTCCCGCGGCAATCGTCCCTATGGACGCTAAGGCCCCAGTCGTGGCGTCGATGGTGTACATGGAGACGTCGTTCGAGCCGGAATTCGTTACATAGGCGAACTTGCCCGCAGGATCCACCGCCACGGAGTCGGGGCCCGTTCCTGCGGCGATCGTCCCAATAGACGTCAAGGCCCCAGTAGTGCTGTTGACGGTGTACATCGAGACGCTGGATGAACCGCCGAAGCTGCCCGGCGGGAAAGCTCCCCCATCCGCCGAATAAGCGAACTTGCCGGATGGAACCAACGTCACCGAATTGAAAAACGCCGGAGTTCCGTTGGCCCCTGTTGCGTTTATCCCTCCTGTGGTGGACGTTAAGGCCCCGGTCATGGGATTGATGCTGTACGTCGAGACACTGCCATAATCGATATCCCACACATCCCCGGAACTCGCCACGTAGGCGAACTTACCAAAAGGATCTACGGTCACGGAGTCGGTAAATTCGTCATCTGAAGGCACCGGTGGTCCTATGGACGCCAGGGCACCCGTGGTGGGATTGATCGTGTACATTGACACATAGCCAGCAGCGCCGCCGGTGCAGCCAAAACTGGCGACATACGCAAACGTTCCGGCAGGGTTCACCACGATTGATTGCGGACCAACTGCTCCCGCCGTTATGGTGAAGGTCACGGAGTTCGAGCTACCCCCTTCGGGCCCAGAATTGAAGACTGTCACCTCCGCTGTCCCAGCAGCGGCAATATCACTCGCTGAAATCTGAGCAAAGAGCCCGTTAATTGTGCCATTACTAGAGGTCGGCCGGTCGCTGCCGTTCCAGCGCACGACTGAATCGGCCACGAAATTATTCCCGGCCACCGTCAACTGATTATCTACTGCATCAACGAACTGTTCTCCTGCGGGCGCGCAGCTGGGATAGATAATAATGATCGACGGTACGGAGGTAGGGCCGGCGCTGGTGATGGTGAAGTTCATTGGAACGGAGGTGCCACCGCCCGGCGCGGGGTTGGTCACGGTCACGGCCAGCGTGCCTGTTGAGGCGATGCTTGATGCAGGGATGGCCGCAGTCAGCTCCGTGGAGTTGAAGAACTTGGTGGCGGCCGCTGCCCCGCCGAAGTTGACCACCGAGGCTGCGACGAAATTCGTCCCATTGATTGTGAGCGTGAAAGCCGCGCCGCCAGCAACGCTACTGATCGGCGAGATTGCGGTGATTGTTGGCGTGGGATTGGATTCGCTGGATGGAGGCGGATTACTCGTCGACGGACTCGTGCCGCCCCCGCACCCCCATTCGCCGATCAGGGCGATGATAAGCAGTGCAACGGTTCGCGAATAAGACCCCACGTGCGTGATGGATCTAGATCGCTCGAGGGCGCGTGAATTTTGCATGTTTCACCGTTTCCTGGGAAGTGCCACTTGCTGCGTTCTGCAGACATGAGGACAAGGGCAGCATCAGTTTCAAGTCCCCTCCCGTAATGAGGGCATAGCCATCCAGTTTGCCTCTCCGAATGCGCCGACATTGCCGCGAAGTAGCTGGAGGCTCAATGGTGGGAATATGGCCCGCATCTGTTTTGAATCTGATCGTGCAGCTCTCTGAATTCAGGCGAGTTGTACCAATCTCCTACGTGGTCCGGCCGTATTCCTTCCGCCGACTCTTTGGTGGTAGACTGCCGCCAAGCTCGAAACCTTGCCATGGAACCCAATGTTCAAACTCGAAGGAAACGCTTCGGCGCCTTCGAGGTGGACTTGCGTTCCGGAGAGTTGCGGAAGCACGGCATCCGACTGAAGCTTCAGGACCAGCCCTTCAAAGTGCTCGCACTTTTGTTGGAGCATCCAGGCGATGTGGTTACGCGCGAGGAGCTCCGTCAGAAACTCTGGCTCGCGGACACTTTCGTTGACTTCGATACCGGTCTGAACAGCGCCGTCAAGAAGCTGCGCGACGTGCTGAGCGACTCGGCCGAGGAACCCCGCTACATCGAAACCTTGCCGCGCCGCGGCTACCGTTTCATCGGTCCGCTCGAAAACGGCGCGCCGCCCGAAGCGACCGCCGTCGAAGAACATCTCGCGCCGGTGCCCCCCGCACGACCAGCGCCTGAACACCGGAGCAAGCGTCGCTTTTTCGTTACGGCTGTTGTCGCAGCCCTTCTCATCGTTGCAGCTCTTGTTACCTGGCGCGTATTTTTCGCTCGGCCCGCGCTGACTCAGACCGACGTCGTCCTCCTGGCGAGCTTCGTCAACAAGACGGGTGATCCCATCTTCGACGACTCTCTGGACAAAGCCCTCGAAGTTAAGCTCACAGAGTCCCCTTTCTTGAGCCTGCTCCCGGAGTCGGACGTCCGTGCCACGTTGGGAACGATGCGCCGTGACCCCGACCAGCGCGTGACGCTCGAACTTGGAATGGAGATCTGCAAGCGACAGGGGCTCAAAGCTGTAGTGGTGCCGGAGATCGACGGGGTCGGCAGCGCCTATCTGATTACGCTCGATGCGATCGATGCGCAGAGCGGAAAGTCCATCGCCCGCTGGCAAGAGGAGGCGAAAGACAAGGATCAAGTAATCGCCGCGCTGGGCAAAGCAGGATCACACTTACGACGACAATTGGGCGAAAGCCTGGGTTCGCTGGAAAAGTTCGATGCCCCTCTCGATATTGCGACTACGAGTTCGCTCGAGGCGCTGCAGGCCTACAGAAGCGGCCAGGCTCTTTATCGTGCAGGCAAGCAAAGCGACTCCATTTTCTTTTTCGAAAGAGCAGTTGAACTGGACAAGCAGTTCTGCTCGGCTTTCGCGATGCTGGGCATGGCCTATAACAACGTTGGCGACCGGGAAGCATCGAAAAGGAATTTCGCCAGGGCTGCCGAGCTGAAGGATCGCCGCCTCACGGAAGAAGAGAACTTCCGAACTACCGCGCTTTACTATTCCGCCATAACCGGCGACCTGGAGAAGGAAATCGCGTTGCTTACATTGTACAAACAGGCGTATCCGCGAGATGTCGAGGCGTACAACCTGTCGGGGAGGGCGTACGCTCTGCTCGGTCAAATGGATTTGGCCCTGCGCGATTTCGACTGGGCAATGGAACACTCGCGCGTAGCTTCGGTCTCATACAACACAAATGCGGCGCACGCGCTCGTGGTTTTGGGCCGCTTTGACGAGGCGACGAAACTCCTCGACCGGTGGGGGCAGAAGGGGGCCCTCGCCCCGTCCCAAAGGGTGATGCGCTACCGACTCGCATTTCTCCAGAACGATGCTGCCACGATGCATCAACTCGAAAGCCAAATCTCTTCAAATGACGTGAAGTGGCTCGGCTTGCAAGTTCAGCTGGCGTTTTTGGGAGGCCACTTCACGAAACTTCGTGAGCTAAGCGACACCCTCGTGAAACAAGACAGCGGCGCGAACCGAACGGAAAATGCCGCGGCACAGCTTTCCTGGCACGGCTTGCTTGAGGCTCAAGTGGGAAACTATGACCGGGCGCGTGAATTGTGCGATCGGGCTGGACGTGCGAGCAAAGACAACGATCTCGTACTCGATTATTGTGCCAAGTCTTTAGGCCTTGCTGGTGACTTGAAGCAATCCGAGGAGTTGGCGGAGAAAAAAGCCCGGCTGCTTCCCGAAGACACGCGGAATCAGAAACTTTGTGAGCCGGAAATCTATTCCATTATTGACCGCGGGCGCGGGAATCCTACCGCAGCCGCGGCCTTGCTCGCGCCCGCGATGCAATACGAGCAAAACTCATTTGAGACGCCCTACGAGCGTGCATTGGCCTACCTGGCTGCGAAAGAGCCCGGTATGGCCGCCGGGGAGTTCGCGGAGATCCTCAGTCATCGCGGATGGGACGATTGGGAAGTTTTTGCGCCTTTGGCGCAGGTCGGCCTGGCGCGTGCGTACGTCATGCAAGGAGACCGTGAGGACGGCCGCAAAGCCTACGAGGATTTCTTCACGACGTGGAAAGACGCCGACCCGGACATCCCGATCCTCAAGCAAGCCAAAGCCGAATACGCGAAGCTGCGGTAGTTTGGCCGAAGATTTGGTGGTGTCCTAGTTTGGGAAGCAGGCACGAAAAAGTGTGTCACTTCTTTGGTGCTGCTTTTCTTTGTTTTCAAGGAGTTACGTCGGAAAACACTTTGCACGGTGTGTCACTTCTTTTGGGGATTTGTGAGCGGTGGCAGGAGGTAAAGTCCCATGGCTGAAGCCATGATATGTGGGGTGTGTTTCGTGGGCCTGCCCTTCGGCTTCGCTCAGGATAAAAAGGCCCACGCTTTCACCGGGGCCGCGACGGCAGAAGGTGTCGCACCTACGGCGCTCGGGATTCGACGACTCTGTTTCCCCGCCCTGCCGGGCGGGGCTAACTTCTGCAGAGCCTGCGGCGCTCTGATAGACGAGTCCCGATTCTCGCACCGACTCGTACCGCCGACGCTTTCACCGGAGCGGAGAGATCCCTCGGCTCGTCGCCGCGGCGACTCGCTCGGGACTGCGAATGATCTTCCGGGCGCGCGGCAATACCTGGCAAAAAGACGCTCGTAGGAGCACAGACAGGAGTGTCTGTGCCACCAAAAACCATTCAATTGTCAAAGAGCGATACGGCGCTCGTCGAGAGAGTCGGGGCGCATCAAGCGTCCGATTGATCTTCCGGGCGCGCGGCAATACCTGGCAAAAAGACGCTCGTAGGAGCACAGACAGGAGTGTCTGTGCCACCAAAACCTATTCAGTTGTCAAAGAGCATCGGGCTCCCGTCGAGAGAGCCGGGGCGCATCAAGCGTCCGATCTCCCAGACTCGACTGATCTCCCGAGCGCGATCGATCTCCCAGGCTCCACTTGCCGTGGACACTGGGAGCCCTGTTCGCGTGGCCTCGAGAGCCCTATCCAGGTCGACACTGGGAGCCCTGTCACGGGGGCCGAAAACTGCCCCGACTCACGCTAATTTATTTTGGGATTGCTGTCTATTGTGGAAAGTACGCATGCCGGTAGGCAATAGAGCGCGAGAGAGTTACGGCGGCGCGGGGGATCGGAGGCAATTTCCTCAGGGTTGAGGCTCCCGTTCTTTTTAGTTGTCATGTCGGAGCTCCCTCGGCGGCGCTCCCTTCCTTCGTCAGGGCAGGCGGGACAAGTTCGGCTCCGAGCCCCTAGAAAGCGCAAAAGTTGTGAAGCGCGATTCGAAATTGGGACACCACGGAAAATTATTCGGCTCGTCTTCTCTGAGCCTTCGTCGAGCTTGTCGTTGCCAAGTCTGCTCAGTTGAGGGATGCTAACGCCGTCATCTAAATTATTTGGGAGGCAATGGTCATGTGTCTACAACGCGTCCTGGTCTTCGCCGCGGCAATCACGCTCGCGGCGGGACCGGCTCTCCGATACGCAAAAGCCCAGAAATCTTCCAAACCAGCACAGGAGCAGCAGGCGGGTTGGAACGACTCGCAGATGCAGCAGCCCGTCACCGAGTCCATTGACCTGAACGCCTACAGCGCCATTCGCGAAGAGGGACTGCAGCGCTCGCATGTTATGGACTACGCCGGAGGGCTGGCTGACGGAATCGGCCCTCGCCTGACCGGATCGCCCAACATGGCCAAGGCAAACGCCTGGACGCGAGACCAGCTCACCAACATGGGCTGCACGAACGCGCATCTGGAGGATTGGGGCGAGTTCGGTATCGGCTGGCAGCAGCTGAACACATGGGTTCGTATGACGGAACCGGATACAGCCGTCTTCCTGGCACAGGCCACCCCGTGGTCGCCCTCGACTAACGGGCCGGTGACCGCGCCCGCCATCTCGGTCGTGATCAGCGAGGAGGCCGACATTGCCAAATACAGGGGCAAACTTTCGGGCAAGATTGTCCTGCTCGGTCCAATGCGCGATGTACCGGAACCCGAAAATCCTTTCTTTCAGCGCTACACCGACAAGGACCTCCAGGATCTGGAGTCCGTTCCGGTGCAAGATGGTAATGCGAATCTGCAGGCGCGCATGGAGCGCTATCTGACGCGAACAAGGCTTGCCAATAAAATCATTGCGTTGTTGGCCGACGAACGGGTCGCAGGCGTAATCGTTCCCGGCCGTGATGCCAGGAACGGCGGAGGCACAGGAATTATCTTCGATGACAACGGTGCGGCGCTCGGCCGCACTCCTTATCACAGAGATACAGCTGTCCCGTTTCCGGTCGCCGTAACCCAGATCGAAAGCTACGGCCGGGTCTTTCGACTCCTTCAAAATCACGTTCCGGTCTCGATCGAAATGAACATCGAAACCAAGGTCACCACGGATCATGAGCACGGCTTCGACACGGTTGCGGAAATCCCCGGCACGGATCCCAAGCTCAAGGACGAAATCGTCATGGTCGGCGGTCACCTGGATAGCTGGATCGCCGGCACCGGCGCTACCGACAACGGCGCAGGAGCGGTTGTTGCTCTGGAGGTGATGCGCATCCTGAACGCGCTCAAGTTCAAGCCCCGGCGGACGATCCGCATCGCCTTATGGTCCGGCGAAGAAGAAGGACTCTTCGGCAGCCAGGGATACGTGAGCCAACACTTTGGCAGCTTCCCGCTTTCGACGACTCCCGATCAGATGGAACTGCCTGAATCCATGAGGAAGCCTGCTGGGCCGCTCGCCCTCAAACCCGAGCAGAAGCTCGTCTCCGCCTATTTCAACGTTGACAACGGCACAGGCAGAATTCGAGGGATTTACACCCAGGGCAATGCCGCGGTGGACTCGATCTTCGAGCAATGGATCGCCCCGCTGAGAGATCTGGGCGTCACCACCGTAACGAACCGAAACACGGGCGGAACAGATCACGAGTCGTTTGATGCTGTCGGCATCCCGGGCTTCCAGTTCATCCAGGACCCTATGGACTACGTGACGCGCACTCACCACTCCAATATGGATACCTATGAGCGCCTGTCGCCAGCCGACCTCAGCCAGATTGCTGTGGTGGAAGCCATCTTCGTCTACAACACGGCCATGCGAGAACAGATGATCCCGCGGAAACCGTTGCCTCATCCCGAGCTTCGCGACCAACGGAGCGAGCCGCTTCCAGGCCTCTATCCGACGGCGGTCCCCTCCAACAATTGAGGCTCACACTGCTTATCAGGCGAGATTGAAAGAAATTCGTTTCCGGCTGTCGGTGGAATCTGCGCGCTTCGACTATTTCAAAGCCGCGGGCAATTCGCAGGGGTCAACGTCCGGGGGCTTCGTTCTATTTGTCGGGAAACAACTTTCGGATTTCGGCGAGCACTCTTTCCGGCAATTGTTCGCCCTGAATCACAGAATCAGCCCCGGCCTGCAGGAACATGATTCTAGTCATCAGGAGTTCATAGACCGAAAAAGCGACGATTCGCGCGTCCGGCAGCAGGGATCTGAGCTGCACCACGCGTTCGGGCGCATCCATATCGGCTCTGGAAATATCCAGGAGTATCAGGTCGGGGCGAAGTATCTGCGCTCTTTCCATGAGCTCGGCGCCGTCTCGCACAACGTGGGCCACGACTACGCCTTTGGTCCTGAGAAACGTACAGATTGCTTCGAGCCCCACTGTGGAACCATCCATAGCGAGCACACGAATTCGCTTCGTGCTATCCAAATGATCCATGCAGACGATTCCCCCGTAAGAGACCGACCGATGCTAGATGACGCAGGGGAACAAATGTAATTAGGCAGCTTCCGTAGGGGAAAAACTGTAGGTTGCGCGGCCGCGTTCCTGAGGGGCGGCTGCGCCGGGTTCCGCTTCGATAATTTTCAAATCCCGCTGTTATATTGGCTGACCACTGCGTAGCATTCGCAGGCAAACTCTTCGAGCTTCTTCCGATTCAAGATCTTCACCGACCCGCGCGCATAGACGATTATTCTCTTCCTCTGCAAAACACCAGCTGCCAGAGTCACGCTGGGCCGGTCGGTGCCCAGCATGGTCGCCAGGAAATCGTGAGTAATCGCGACTGTTCCAGATTCCAATCTGTCCTGGGCAATCAGCAGCCATCGGGCAAGCCGTTCCTCGATCTTGTGAAGACGATTGCAGGCAGCCGTCTGCGCCACTTGCATCGCCAGGCCCGCCGCATACCGGCCCAGAGTTACATGCATCTGGGGATTCGATTCCAAAATTCCCCTCAGCGTGCTGATCTTCACTCTGAATCCATTCCCTGCGATTTGTACGATTTCTCGAAGCGGGCTTCTGCTCAGCCCGAGCACCGCCGGCATTCCCGACGCCCCATCTTTCCCGAGCAATCCGGCTTCGACGCTCTTTCCATCTCTCAACTCGACAACCAGAGAAATCAAGCCCTCGTTGGGGAAGTGGGCGAATTTCACCGTCCGATGGGGTTGGTGAAGACTCAAATGATGCGGCAGATTCACATATTCGAGGTGCGGCCGGAGGGAGCGGAATTCCTCATCAGCCATGGCTAGAAGAAGCCTGTTACTTACGGGTTTCCCAGAGGGGCCCGTTCTCTCGCCCGACTGCACCACCTGGAATGGGACTGTTGACATAGATGTTGGACGCACTGTCTAACGATAACCTAACCGTTCACAAGCTTTTTTACGTGTCAATCTTCACTTGGATCGGGCTCAGGCTCGTTCACGCGAGCGACAACAGTGTTGCTGGGCGTATGGATTGCGAAGTGTTCATTCTGTGAAACGCTGCCTAATTTCTTCAGTCCGACGAGCGCGTTTTCGAATCCCTTGACCATGGTTCGCCATAGGATTGATCCATCGGGTAGCTTTTCGAAGATATCGTATTCGCGGTCCATTCGTCCTCTGCCCCGCATATATGAACTGAATAACTGCGGGGCCAGCGAACGATTATCACATCCAGCAATTTGCGTCGGTAGGGCGCACTACCTTCGCTTGGCGCTAACTCTTGACCCGCAAACTCTCCCCCACATCGTTTCCGGCGGATTTCGGCTTGAATATCGGCGATCGGAACGTAGAAGATAGCGGCGCTCGATTAGCGAACCGTCGCACGTGAGATCTACGCGAGGTGAATGTGACCGATCATGGCTCGAAGAAGTCCGATCCTCTTATCAAACTTCCTGACGTTGAGGACCTGGAGGAGAAGATCAAGTCGCAGTTCTACGAGCTGCGAAATGGCAAGGTTTGGTTCTCAGAGGACATCAAGCGGGAGCACCGGAAGCTCAAAACTTCTCTGGCCCGCTACGTTTTGCATCCCGGTTCTTCGCGATCCTCACCGCCCCATTCATATACGCCTGCTTCATTCCGTTCGTGTTCACCGATCTTTTCGTTTCCGTTTACCAGGCCGTTTGCCTCCCGGTCTACGGCATACCGAAGGCTCGCCGCAAGGACTTCATCGCGATTGACCGGAACAAACTGCGATATCTGAACTTTCTCGAGGGACTGAATTGCATGTATTGCTCCTACTCCAACGGAATGCTGGCGTATGTCGTCGAAATCGCGGGCCGAACGGAACAGCACTGGTGCCCCATCAAACACGCGCGCCGAGTGAAGAACGCTCACGACCGGTATTCGCATTTCCTCCCGTACGGGGATGCGGCCGCGTACCGCGAGCAATTAGACAAGGTCCGCGACGACTTCAAAGATCTGAAAGGCAAAAAGTAAAAAGCCGGCCGGCTGGAATTATGTTTGTCCTCGGTCGGACGATTCGCGGCCTTGCCAGCTGGGAAGATGTATTTATTTTGTTTCTCGCGGCGTGCGTTTCCCGGTGCAGACGTGAGACGCGAACTCCTTGTCGCGCTGCTCTTCGAACTCACGAATCATCTGGTCCAGCGACTCCCCGCGCGGTGGACCAGCAGGGTTAAATACCCACGCGCATTCGGAGCAGGCCCAGCCGTGAAAATTATGCCATTCGACCCATTCGAGTTTGCGACGTCTGACCTCCATGCCACTTCTCCCGATTTCGTGTGGTGATGCTCCTATGAAAGCTCCGGAGCTTCGATTTTCCGGCGCACTGCGACGACACAATTCGCTGTTTCAGCGCCCTGAGGCGAAATTCCGCGAAAGCCACCACGCCCTAAGAGCATGCCTAAATGGAAGCTAATCAATAAGTCCCAGATACTAGCGATTGAAAAGAGTGGTGTCTGTGGGGTATCCAACAGCGAGCGCCATTGCTATTTCAATCCGAGGTCGTTCTCGAACTCCTGGATTACGGCGTAGCACTCACACGCGGTTTTTTCGAGTTTTCTGCGGTTCGTAACATTCACCGCACCATGAACGTACTCGATGATTCCTTTTTTTTGCAGTACCGAGGCTGCCAGGCTCACCGTGGATCGGTCGGTTCCCATCATCGTCGCAATGAAATCGTGGGTGATTGCGAGTGCGCTCGAATCCGCTCTATCTTGAGTCATCAGCAGCCATCGCGAAAGACGCTGCTGTATATCGTGCAGCCGGTTGCACGCCGCGGTTTGCGCGACCTGCATTCCTTGAAGCCCCGTATGCTTGCCCAATAACATTCGCAATTGCGGAGCCGCCAGCATAATGCGTTCCAGATCGTTTCCCCGCATTCGGAATCCATCTCCGGCGATCTGGATTATTTCTCGCACTGGACTTCTACTTAATCCAACTGCCAATCCGGCCCCGACGTAGCCCTCGTTCCCCACTACGCCGACTTCCACGGTGCGGCCATCTTTGGTGACCACAACTTGAGAAACCATTCCCCGGTTCAGGAAATAGACGAATTCAATGGTTTGCGTGGGCTCGTGAAGACTTAGATGGCTGGGTAAATCTACATCCTCCAAGTGAGGACGCATCAATCGGTATTCATTGTCGGGCGTGGACAACAACACTTTGTTGTTCACTGATTTTCCCGCCGCGTTGGTCCGTTCGCCCGCCCGTACCACTTGAGTGCTCTTCCCGCTCATATGATTCCTGACTGGCACCGAGGTGCCTCGCATGAATTAGGTAAAATCTCGTCCGCTCCGAAATAAATTTCGCAGCTGGTTATCCGTTAAGATTCCAAGGCAAGTAAAGCAAAGGAGGGGACCGGCAATCTGTCCGAAACAGGGCAGCTCTGAAATAATCTCTTAGTGACTAGCTGGGAACCTCTTGAGCACAGTGAGCGAGCATTTGCGCGACATAGGATTCACCCGTCTCCGTATTAAACATCGCATCATAAAGGTGGTGGTCTGGCCAGCTCAGCTTAAGGTATCTCTTAACAAACGCGGCGCGATCTCGATCGGTGGTGTCAACCTGTTCGATTGCATCACCCTCGGGCATGCCACCGCGCACCAATCGGTGGATCTTGTAATCGCGCGAAGCATAGAGAAATGTACGGAAGACATCCTTGCGATTGCAGAGAAAATATTGCGAGCCCCGGCCAACGATGACGCATGGGCCGTCAGAAAGCGCGTGATTGACCGCCAGCTCGGAAACCGCGGCGATGCGACGAGCGTCGAGTAGAGCCAAGCGGTTGGTCGGGGGCAGGCCCCCCTCAAATGCTCCACGAAGAAAAGAGAGGAACACCCGGTGAACTGCTGGATCTCTTTTCCATTCGATCTTCTTCACTACTTCCGGAGAACTTTGTGTCAGACGTGCGATCTCCTGCGTTAAGCGTTCATCCCACAGGTTCCAGCCGAGTCGTCGGGCGAGCAGGCTTGCAATCTCGGATCCCCCGCAGCCGAACTCGCGCTCGATTGTAATTGCTTGAATCATTGCGCGCATCCTTACCCGGCCGCCACACTTCCGCTCGCTCCTGGATCATTCTTTTTCAGGAAAAATGCGAGAACGAACATGAGCGAACAGAGCGCACCCAGGATCCAAAATATGTCCATATAGGACAGTGCGTGTGCCTGTCGATTCACTAAACTATAGAACCTCGCAATGGCCTGATCGCGAGCGTCCGTGGCCCCAAGCCCGGAATGTGCGGCGTCAGAGCTCAGCGAATGGAGCGCCGAACGAAACGCAGGAGTATCCGGAGTGATATGGCCGACAAGGATTTGCTGGTGATACTGAGAGCGCCGCACGATCAGAGTGGTCACGAGCGAAGTCCCTATACTGCCGCCTATGTTGCGCATGAAATTGATTATTCCGGACACGCTGTTGCCCTTCTCTGGCGGGACTCCGATATACCCTGCTGCGGTGATGGGGACGAAAAGAAATCCTATCCCCACCACTTGCGTGACGCGCAGCCACATTGCAAAACGGAAGCTGATGAACAAATCGGTCCGGTGAGCCGAATAGAATAATCCGATGGCAAGACACAGCCATCCCGCCGCAATCAGGTATCTGGCCTGAATCTTCGACGTAAGCCGACCAGTGATGGGCATCATCACCAACAGGACAACTCCTCCTCCGGACAAAACCAGACCTGCGAGTCCGGCTGTGTAACCCATCAGCGTCTGCAGAAATTCGGGAATCAAGACCAAAGTACTGAAAAGCATGAACCCCATCATGAACATCATCAGGTTCGCCGCGGCGAAGTTAAAGCTCTTGAACATGCGGACATCAACGATCGGATCTTTTCGGAACCATTCCCAGACGACCATTGTGATCAAGCAAACCGCTGCGGTTATCGCGAGGGTGGTGATGAAATGCGAGCCCAGCCAGTCGTCTTCCTGCCCCTTATCCAGAAGCACCTGCAGCGACCCAACTCCGAGCGCCAACATGGAGATTCCGATGTAGTCCACGCGGATCCCCCCTCTCTTTATTCGACGGAGGAACGGTGGATCTTCCACCAGTATATGGGTCAAATAGATGGCCAGGAGAACCGCAGGCAAGGTAATGAAAAAGATCCAGCGCCAGGAATAGCTGTCCGTAATCCAGCCTCCAAGCATCGGCCCGACTGTCGGGGCGAGCACTGCAGAGATGCCGTAAAGAGCAAATGCGACGCCGCGCTTCTCTGGAGGAAAGGAATCGTTGAGAATCGCTTGCGCCATCGGTTGCAAGCCGCCTCCGCCGATGCCTTGCAGAGCCCGAAAGAGCAGCAATACGGGCAAACTCGGCGCCAGTCCGCAAAGCAAGGAACTTACCGTGAAAATAGAGAGGGAAAGCATGAAATACCGCTTGCGGCCTATGATTTCGGCAAGCCAACCGCTCATGGGCAAGATGATGGCGTTTGCTGCGAGGTATGACGTGAGTACCCATGTGCTGTCGTCGTAGCTGGCTCCCAAGCCTCCCGCGATGTAAGGCAACGCTACGTTGGAAACGGTCGTATCCAAAACTTCCACAAACGCCGCAATCGAAACCGTGGCGCCGATCGCCCAGGGATTTACCTTGGGACGCCAGACAACCTGCTCCGAAGAGAAGGTCAGCGCTTCGGAGCTCATCGCAAGTACACCTTCGCTTCTACGTTCATGCCGGGCCGAAGCTGATGGTCACGATTTTCGCCTGGTTCAAGAACAATCTTCACCGGCACGCGCTGAACGATTTTTACGTAGTTACCCGTAGCATTCTCCGGGGGCAGCAAACTAAACAAAGGTCCCGTGGCTCCCGCGATGCTATCGACGCGCCCCTTGTAGGTGCGGCCGTTCGAGTCAAGGTGGATTTGAGCTTTCTGGCCCACGCGCATGTATTTCAGCTGGGTTTCTTTGAAATTCGCGGTAATCCAGACTTGATCCAAAGGCACCACGGTGAGCAGCTGTTCTCCAGGCTCTACATTTAATCCCACGACAACTTTTTTCGTCACCTCGCCAGATACGGGGGCAAGTATTTTGGTGTAGCCCAGATCCAACTGGGCCTGTTCAACCGCGGCCCTTTTTTGGCGTATGTCCGCAACGGCAGCGAGGGCTTTGGCCCGTGTCGAGGCGACGCGCTGCGGTCCCGCTTGAGCGTCTTCGTGCCGCGCTTCGGCTTCAATGAGACGGCTATCCGCTTCCTGAACCGCTTGTTGTGCGGCGGCCTCGCTCGCTTCCGCCGCCGCTACGGCAGCGACGTCGGTCGCGGCGGCGGCATACGCATGGTCGTAGACCTGCTTGGGTATCTCGTCTTTCGCGAGCAACAGACGATAGCGGGTGACATCATCCTGCGCCTTTACATTTTCCGCCTGAGCTTCCAAAACGCGCGCCTGGGCAGCCGCGGCTTCCTTTCCCGCTGCCTCGATCGCAGATTGGGCATTCTGAATATCCGAGGACGTGAACTTCAGCTGGCTCGACGCATCAACCGAAGATATGGGCACGTCGATATTCAAGCTCTCGGCGCCAGCGTCTGCATCGTCTAGTGCGGCTTGGGCTCTTGCCAACGCCACTTCATTGTCCTTTGGATCGATTTCCACGAGCGTAGAACCCACCTCGACCTCCTGGTTGTCCTCGACGTTGACCTTCTGGACATATCCGGAAATGCGAGCGCTCACGGGGTAAAGATGGACGTCCACCTGGGCGTCGTCGGTGGACTCGAAGCCGGAAAAATACAGGTAAAGGAAAATGCCGCCAATGACCACCACTACGAGCGACGCAAGAATGATGAGACGCTTGCGCGAGCGCCTCCTGGGATACGCAGGAATTGGCGTCCCGGCAGCGCCGGAATCGCCCGTTGGGGCGTTTTGTACGGGCGGAGTAACTCGCGGTGGATTCGATGCCTGATTTTGTTCGGCCATTCTCATTCTCCTTTCAGGTACTCGGCAAAGCGGGATTCCGCGACCCCGATCGCCCTGGCCAGAGATATTTTTGCGAGGTTGTAGCTGTAAAGGCTGGCGATGTATGCGTCATTCGCTGTTGCGAGCGCGTCTTGCGCTTGAACAACTTCTATATTGTCCGTAACTCCCGAACTGAACCGATCGCGAGATTGCTGCAGCGTCTCAGTAGCGAGCTGGACAGCGCTTTTCTCGACCGAGACCTCTTGCGTGGCCGCCTCCAGATCGAGATAAGCATCGCGAACCTCCTGATCGATCTGGGCTCGCAAGTCTTCGAGTACCTGCTTTGCTCTTTGGAGCGAGGCATCGGCGCGCAAAACGTCGCCGTGCACTCTTCCGCCCTGAAAAATGGGGACGCGGAGCGTCACAGCAGCATCGACAGTGCCGTGGGTGGAAGCCGGATTAACTCCGGTGATTCCGTAGTCGGCGACAGTTTCAACCGATGGATAACGTTCCGCAAAACTCGCTTTTTTGTCGAGTTCGGCTGACTGGACCTGATGCATCTGGCTCTGAAAATCGGCGCGAGCCTCGTACGCGCTTCGTATCGCGTCCTCTAGAGGCGGCATGGAAAGATCCTGGTAACCGACCTGGGTGGTCATTTCGAACTTTTGTCCCGCAGGGAGGCCGATGGCTCGCGCCAGAACCAGTTTCTGCTTTTCCAGATTATTCTGCGCAACGATCACATTCTGTTTGCGTGACTGCAGCTCGACCTGTGAACGCAGAACGTCCACGGCCGCGGCAAGGCCCGCGGTCTTCTGATCGGACGTCTGCTGAAAAAGCGCTGCGGCGGTGTCCCTTTGCGATAGCGCCGATTCAACCTCGGACTGGTCGGCAATGATCAGCAGGTAGTTGGAAACAATTACGGTCACAACAAGCTCGCGCGCATTCTTGGAGCCGTCTTCGGCCGACCTCAGTTGCGACTGTGAAGAGCGCATCCGCTCGATGGATTCCCAATCAAAAATGGTTTGGTTGAGATAACCCCGCGAATCGAAATAACCAAATGGGCCGATAACTTTTGGCACCCCGGGTATATCCAAACCAAATTGCGCCTTCAAATCGATTTGGCGAACGCCAAATCCGGTATCGGTAGTTACATTCGGAAGCAGCCCGCTCAGGGCTTGCCATTTCTGTCCACGAGCATCCGTCACTGAATCGGTAGCCAGGAAGCCGCCGAGGTTTTGCTTGAGGCCACGTGCGACGGCGTCTTCCAGCGAGAGGGGTATCGGTGTTGCGCTCCGTACCCCGGCAGGGACTCCACCGAGGTAGGGATTCTGCGACAAATCCGCGGGATTATTCTGCCCGGCCCGCACGGCTGCCTGCGCCGGGCCGGCAACTTCTTGTTCAGCAATCGGACTGGGAAGAGGATTGTACTGTGCGAACGTGGCTGCTCCACTAAACAAGGGCCCACAGAACAGCAGCAGTCGAATCCAGGGTTTGAGCCGCAACTTCCATCGTCGGGAGACGCTTCTTTTTTCGGCGAAGTTCGCCGCCTCCGCGACACAGGCCTTCTGGAGCGCGGCCTGCGACGGCGTGTTGTTGCCGATACTGCTTCGATCCGACTCGATTTCCATTTGCGTCTCCCAATGTTCGAGTCAGGAAGTTCTCGTGGCGACCCGTCACCAGGTCGGACGTCGCAAACCTGACTCACAGCAATCAATTCAGACTGTCCGTAAAGCGAGGCTCGTGCGAACAACGCCGCGCAAATGGCAAATTATTCGGAGAAAATGAAGCCGCTGGAGAGCGAAGACAGGGACACCATGATCACAATCGCGGGGATCTCCTTACTCTTCATCTCAATAACCTCCTCTTTTGTCTGCGACCATAGGACACGCCCGACCATTGCGGACATCGCGGATATGCCATCGGGGACAGGTCCCTTGCGGGACTAGAAAGGTGGTGACCCACTCTTCGAGGGTCTGGTGGTTCGCTTTGACGAGTTAGATCAAGATTTCATGCGGGTTAGCGGCACGACCGCAACCTGTCGGCACGAACGCCGGTAACAAAGGAGGTGAGGCGGGTCTCCGCGGGGAAGCCAGGGAATCGGCGACGTCATGGTCACATTCCTTGGAACAGGAGCAAACAATCCCTCAAAAGGGCATTTTCAGTCTATAAAGTAAACACTGTAGGAAATCGAACACGCGCCTGCCGTCCGAAAAACACTCGTTTATGGGCGAACGGATCCGCTAATCAGGACCTATCCCAGCTCGGCGAGCCGCACCGAAATGGATTCCAGCGCCGAGCGAGGAGCGTTGTAGTCTGACGGCGATGGGCGTACGATTTCGCTTGGTCGTACGGTCAGAAAGGAAGTTCCGGCCAAATCCTTCTGAGAGGAGAATCATCCACAGTGGCGAAACTAACTACCTCTGCGAGAAAGAAACTTCCGAAATCGGACTTCGCGCTAAAAGCTGCCAGAAAATATCCTATCCCCAACGCCGCTCACGCGCGGGACGCTCTGGCGAGAAGCTCCGGAAAGCCCGAGCACGCCGCTGTCGTTGCCGCGGTTAAACGAAAATTTCCCAAAATAAAAATAACGAAGTAGAGCCGGCCATGAAGAATGAACGAGAAGGAATCAATTTGAACGCGAACCCAAGCGGTACGGGTTGCGTCGAATGCCTGGCTACCGACGGGTGGTGGCTGCATCTGCGCCGATGCGCCGAATGCGGCCACATCGGCTGCTGCGACAGTTCGCCAAGCCAGCACGCGTCAAAGCACAACGCGACCACAGGCCACCCGATCATCAATAGCTTCGAGCCCCGCGAGGACTGGTTCTACGATTACCGAACGCGAGAAACTTTTCAGGGCCCTAAATTGCGCAGCCCTCGCTCGCATCCGGCGAATCAACCTGTCCCCGGACCCGCGGGCCGGGTACCCTCAGAGTGGGAAAGCCTTCTGCACGAGTAAACTCGCTCTCGGGCATGGCGCATCAACTTTACGCGTTCACGAAAACCGGCCGGCGGTTTGCTGACGCGCTAATCAGGACTTGTCCCGCGAGATGCAGCGAATTTGAATCTCGTCAGTCTACATAGCGTTTCGCTACCACGGCTTCTGCGCGCAAGGCCTCGGCACGATCCATCATTCCCAGACGTACCATTTCCGCAGCCGCACGTTCGCGCTCTTGGATATCCGCCACGATGACACCATGCACCTGAGCGCCGCTCAGGAGCAGCCGCTCGATTTCCGCTGATCCACTCCGGAAGTCATGGCGCGTTAGCGACGCCCGCTCTTCACGGGCCCGCGGCGCTTCCGCATTGTCTATCGCCGCAATAAGCGCTCGGATGACCTTCGCCTCGACGGCGCGCCTCTCTTTCATCGCGGTGCGCAAATCCGCACGCAGCCGACCTTTCATCTCTGTTCCGGCATCGTCCGACATGTCGCCTGGGATTTTCATGGTGAAATCGTAGCAAATAACGGAACAGGCGCCGAAAGAGCCGCCTAGCGCCAGCCGAGCCCTGGGGCGACAGTCGTCAAAATCGCCTCCATGACGTGCGCGTTGTAGGCAACACCCAGCTGGTTTGGAACGGTCAGCAATAGCGTGTCGGCTTCCGCGATCGCTTGGTCCTTTCTAAGCTGCTCGATCAGGATATCCGGCTCGGCGGCATAACTACGGCCAAAGATCGCCTGTCTGGATTCCTCAAGGAAGCCGATCTGATCCGCTTCCTGACCTCCTCGCCCGAAATAGGCGCGATCGCGGTCGTCAATCAACGGGAAGATACTGCGGCTTACGGAAACACGGGGAATGCGAGTGTGGCCGGCTTCCTTCCAGGCTGCGCGAAAGATGCGAATCTGGGCGGCTTGCTGGACGTGGAAAGGTTCACCGGTCTCGTCAAATTTCAGGGTTGAGGATTGCAAATTCATTCCAAGCTTTGCGGCCCAGGCGGCCGTAGCATTGGAAGCTGAGCCCCACCAGATGCGATCGCGCAATCCTTCCGAGTACGGCTCAAGACGCAGCAGCCCAGGCGGATTAGGAAACATCGGAGTCGGGTTCGGCTTAGCGAAGCCCTTACCGCGCAGTAGCTCCAAAAACTCTTGCCCGTGGCGCCGCCCGACGTCTTCGTCGTTCTCGCCTTCACCCGGCTGGTATCCGAAATGGCGCCATCCCTCGATCACCTGCTCGGGCGAACCGCGGCTGATTCCCAACTGCAGGCGCCCGCCAGCGATGAGATCCGCAGCGCCGGCATCCTCCGCCATGTAATGAGGGTTCTCATACCGCATGTCAATCACTGCCGTGCCAATTTCAATCCTTCGCGTCCTGGCACCGACCGCGGCGAGCAGTGGAAACGGTGAGGCCAATTGCCGCGCGAAGTGATGCACACGAAAGTAAGCTCCGTCCATTCCCAGGCGCTCGGCCTCCACAGCGAGGTCAATGGATTGCAGGAGTGCGTCAGCCGCCGACTGCGTTGCTGACTGCGGCGAACGTGTCCAATGGCCGAATGAGAGGAATCCAATTTTCTTCACGCAGGTTCGTCCTGTCTTGTCCTTTACCTCGAGGACATGAGTTCTTATCACATTTTGGCGGCTAACTCCTGATCAGTCGGATTACCGGACATCTCTAACAATGTCGGCTCTGTCAAACTGTTTTTGCCCACACATCCACAGCCACTCCGAAGAGTGCGTTTGTTCGCGGCATTCGTTGACCCAGCGTCGATGACCACGGCTCGCCTGTAATCCATCGGTCGGCTTCAGTCCGACCCAAACATCTCTTCGATCAAAACTTCGACCATGATTACCACTTCAAACTCCCTCTTGCGAGGGAGCGGGATGCCCATTCAAGTGGACGGCGTTCTAGTTCACGCCCTGTCCGGTAGCGAGCTGTCCCGCGTTCGAACCGAACTTCACCCACTGCGCATACTCCCAACCGTTCCGCCACATCCAGTACAGGCGAACTGCAAGTCGTCGGGCCATGGCCACCTTGGCGATGTTCCTCTGCCGACGCATCGCCAGATGGACGTACCGACGTCTCCAATCCGAATCACATCGCGCTGCAACCTGTGCTGCTTCTCCCAGCAGGAAACGCAGTAACGAGCTGCCTTGCTTGGTGATGTGTCCCAGCCGTTGACGGCCGGCACTGGAGTCTTCCGAAGGAATCAGTCCGACATAGCTGCTGATCTGCTTGCCGCACTTGAACCGTTCTGGGGTTCCGATGATCAGCACGAAGGCCAGCGCCGTCAGAGGTCCTACGCCAGGGTGGGTCATCAGCCGCAGAGCTTCAGGCCATTTCTTCGCTTCCTGCTCGACGGCTGTGGTCAATGCCTCGATAGCCGGATTCATTCGGTCCAGCAGCTCGAGCAGATCCTGCCGACGCCGCGATGCCCAGGTAGCCAACGGAAGCTTTTCCAGCTGTGTTCGGCCTTGCTCGCTCCACAGCTTCTTCTTCCGCCGATTACCCTCGTTCATCGCTAGAGCCTGCAGCTGGTTCATGATCCGCGTCCGCATTTGCACCAATCGATGCCGATGCCACAGCAGTTGCCGTAGATCACGATTTTCAGGACTCGGTACCCAGATGCGAGGAAAGTTATTTTCTAGTAGCAACTTCAACAGAAGCCCGGCATCGTTGCGGTCGGTTTTCTGCTTGCGGACTCGTTTGGTTTTGATCTCCGCCGCGTCGCCGATCCAGACCTCGATACCCAGCCCTGCTAGTAACCGCTCGAACCAACGTGAATATCCGGTGGCCTCCATTCCCACGCGCACGCTGACTCCTCGCTGCTTCAGTTCCCGGTAGAACTTCTCGGCTTCTCCATCGCTGTGGTTCAACCGCTGCTCACCGCTCTCACCAGTCTCGGTGTCCACAAACGCGATGTACTGATCGCTCGGGTGATAATCCACGCCTATAATCATCATGTTCGGCTCCTTCCTCCCGAGCCTTTGGTCTTCGACAAACCAAAGTCTACCCGGGTCCAAGGAGCCGACATTGTTATGAAATCAGGTGGCTACCTGTCCCAACTTCTCCGGTTTCCGCGCTAATCTGGCACTCCCTATACCAAGGTGTACAATTACGCCGTCGGATACGTGCGGGGGCATGGGCAGCCATGTTAAACGCAAAGCTCTTCGGAGGACTTGCCGCCGTTGCACTCGTCGTCGCAATCCTCGGCAGGTTGGGCATGCTTCCCCCAGCAAACCTCGATTTCTTTGCTGGGAGTGTCGGTTTCGGACCATCTTACTGGCGGCTTTTCATATTCTTTGTTTGCTCGTTTTGCGGACTCGCTTATTTTGGTATAGCTCGATCAAAACAGCGTCCTTTCAACCCAACGACTGGGCTCGTAGGCTTTCTATTGATCGCCTTCGCATCAGTCGTCTGGCTGATTTCGAGTTTCCTTATTACCCCTGGTTCACGGTTGGGGGATCGACTCGCAATACTCCTTTTCGCCGCGATTGGCTGTTTCATCTTGGGTTCGATTCTGGCCGCGGCTAACCTGGCTTGGAGTCTTCTGCGAAAATAGGTGGGCGACGTGCCGTCTGACGGAAAATCCGAGCGACTGGAGCAGCTGCTAAGCGATGGACGGACCAGGGGGTTCGTCCTCTACGACGAAATCGACAAAATCCTGTTTCCTGAACGTGCGCGCGAAGCGGTGGCTGAGTTCGACGCCATTCTGTCCGAGCTTGCGACGAACTCTATTGAGGTTATCGATGAGCCGCGGACCGAATGTTCGATACCTGACGAAGAACAACTCGAACAGCTAGACCAGGACCGCCCCGTCGATTCGACTCCGACAAGGATGTACTTACGCGAAGTGTCGACGGTGTCGCGCCTATCTGACGAAGAGGAAAGGGCGCTGGCCAAACAGGTTAACGAGGGTGGGCAGGACGCCGAGCTGGCCAGAGACAGACTCATCGAGGCGAATTTGTGGATCGCCTTGGCCACGGCCACGCACTATGCGAATCGCGGGTTGCGTTTCCTCGATCTGGTCCAAGAGGGCAATATAGGCTTAATGCGAGCCGTCAAGGACTACAACTACCTGCGACGGTACCGATTTTCAACCTACGCCACTTGGTGGGTGCGCAGGGCGATCCTTCGCGCTATGGAAGATTCTTCCAAGTAGCGTATGGCCTTTTCGGGTTGGGCTAGATCTTGATTAGCCGGATTGCGGGACAAGTGCCATCTACTCACCTTCGCGTGATGGCGGCGCGTTTTGCATCGCCCGAGGCCAAAACCTCCACAACAGCACAGAAAATCCGCCTATCGCGATGACTCCGCCAAATAGGAGTCCACAGAGGTAAGCATCAGCATCGTCAGGGTCTTTCGCTGGTTGGCCGAAATGGGCCCAGAGGTACATGCCCGCAAGAAGCCCGGCGAACCCCAACAGACATCCCATCATCAGGGAAAACAGAATCGCCGCTACCGCGCGCCATGGTCGTGCGAGGTTTGTCATCAATGCGCCTGCGAGGCTTGGTGAACAGTGATTATATCCCCTGTGCGAACCGTCAAGAATCGTTCAGCTCCTGATAATCCGGATTATCGGACGAGTCCTTTGCTTGTGACCCCGACATATCCGCACGGGCAGAAGAGTGTGTTCGATCTTAGGTTTTTCCCGTTAAACGCGAAACTTCACGTGCTGAAAAACAGTCCACAGGCGGCGCTTGACACACGCCGTTCTCTCCCGTGCTAGCGTGGATCGGGGCGCACTTTGCCCCGGAAAGGAGCACGCATGGAAGCGGCCGCTGACATCGTAAAACATGTGCTGAAATATGCAGTGTTACTCGACACTGCGTGCCGAGTAGAAACACGTGCAAATTGCAGAAAACAAACGATCGCGGCCAGTTCTACCCGTCACTGGAAAGAGGGGGCCGCCAGCGCCACTTTTTCGGCCGGATTTTTCTTCGCCTCATTTTCGCCCGGCCGGATTCTGCTACAATTGCCGAACCGCGCGATGTCGCAAAACCCAATTTCGAGATCGGAATCCGAGCCGGGCTTTCCGCTAAACGCCGAGCAGCGCGCGGCCGTCGAGCACGGCGAAGGGCCGCTGCTCGTCGTCGCGGGCGCCGGCACAGGCAAGACCCGCGTCATCACGGAGCGCATCCGCAATCTGCTCGAATCCGATCCCACGCTCGCGGGCGAAAATATTCTCGGCCTCACTTTTACCAACAAAGCCGCGGGCCAGATGAAAAGCCGCGTGGTGAAGGCCGCGGGCGAGCGCGCCGAAGGCGTCTGGCTCAGCACGTTTCATTCTTTCTGCCTCGAGAAAATCCTGCGCGCGGCCAATCCGGATATTCAACCGCTCGATGAAATTGACCACCGCATCCTGCTGCGGCGCAACATCGCCGACCTGGGGCTGGTGCTTTTCCGGCGGCTGGCCGAGCCTGCGGAATTTCTGAAAGATTTTCAGACATTTTTCTCGCGCTGCCAGGATGAGCTGGTGACGCCGGACGATTACCAGCGATACGTGGATGTGCTGCGCCGCGCGCACGATGCGCGAACAAATACCTACGAACCGGACGCGCTCGCGATTGCGGAAGAGGAAGTCGCACGCCAGGAAGAGCTCGCGCGCGTCTATCGCGTGAGCGAACGCCTGCTGCGCGAGCGGAATCTGTACACCTTCGGCGCCCAACTTCTACAGGCCGTCGAGACTCTGCGCTCCGATGCAGAGTTGCTCGCGCGAATGCGCGACCAATATCGCTACATCCTCGTGGACGAATTTCAGGACACCAACATCGCGCAGCTCGAATTGCTCTGGTTGCTGGCGGGCGACCGGCGAAACATTCTTGCGGTGGGCGACGACGATCAGGCGATCTACCGTTTCCGCGGCGCGTCGTTCGGCAGCTTCACGATATTTCTCGAGCGGTTTTGCGGAGTGGGCGGCGCGTTGCCCGCGGCCGCGGCGAAAAAAACCCTCGTTTCGCTTTCGCAGAACTACCGCTCCACGCGAAGAATCCTGCGCGTGGCCGGCGAGATGATTTCGCACAACGAGAAATCGCCGCTGCTTCCATTCAAAAATCTGACCACGGGCAATCCGGACGGCGAAAAGATTCGCGTGGTCGAATTCGCTGCCTTCGAGGAAGAGGCGCACTGGGTCGCGTCCGAAATCGAGCGCCTGCATGAGGCCGGCGCATCGTGGCGCAGCTTTGCCGTGCTCTACCGCAAGCACACGCACCGCGCGCAATTGCTGGACGCGCTGCGCCGCCGCGGGATTCCGTTCGTTATACGGAAATTTTCAATTCTTTCGAGCACGCTTGTGCGCGACCTGCTGGCATGGATGCGCCTGATCGCCGTGCCTGCGGACAACGTGGCCTGCGCGCGCGTCCTGGCCGCGCCCTACTGGGGGCTCGAACCGCGCGATCTGGTCCGGTTGGCCGAACGCGCGGACAAGAATCATCGGCGTCCGCTCTGGGACGAAGTGGAATCGGCGCACCGCGAACCGCCGCTCAACCGCGAGGGCGTGCGTTTGCCGGAACTGGTGCAGCTTCTGAACCAGCTGAGGCAGAGCGCGCGAAACAAAACAGCGACCGCGTTGCTCGACGAATTGGTCGCGAGCCTCGGCCTCGCGCCGCTGGTCGCGGAGGTGGACCGGCAGTACCTGGAGCGCCTCGTCGAGTTTGTGAAGGAATGGGAACGAAAAAACGAGAAGAAGCAGCTGCGCGATTTCATCGAATACCTCGGATACTTCGAAGAGCTGGATGGAGACGTCCAAATTGAGGAGGAGCTTTCCGAGGACGCGGTGCAATTGATGACTGTGCACGCGGCGAAGGGCTTGGAGTTCCCGCACGTCTTCATCCTGCGACTAAGCAAAAGCGACTTCCCTTCCGGCGCGCGGCGGCCGGAGTTCGAATTTCCTCCCGAACTGATGAAGGAGGAACAGCCGAAGACGGATTTTCACATTCAGGAGGAGCGGCGGCTTTTCTACGTTGCGCTCACGCGCGCGCAAAAGCGCCTGACGCTTTCAACGATCGTGAACCGGAGGAAGAAACCGTCGCCGTTTCTCGACGATTTCCTGATGAAGGCGGAGATTCAGAAAAAAGACGTGGCGCAATCGGCCCCAAAAGTGGATGTGCCGCCATCGGAAGAAATCGCCGGCCCGGCCCCGGCCGCACCGGATCCTACTCAGCTTTTTCCTTCGGGCCCGGAGAGCGCCCGTGCCTATTCCCGCGTCGCGCTCTGGGCGAAGGCCTTTCATCCGCCGCGCCCCGAACCGCTGCAATTGAGCGCTTCGGCGATTGACGCGTACGACCGCTGCCCGATGAAATATATGTTTCAGTACGTCTGGAATATTCGCGGCGGCCCGCACGCGCAGATGACGTTTGGAAACGTGATGCACGCGACGATCCGCGAATTCGTAGGCGAGTTCCGGAAGCGCGGGAAGGTGCCGCTCGAAGAAGTGATCGCGATCTACGAACGCGAATGGTCTTCGGCGGGATTCCCGGACGAATATCAGGAAGGGGAATACCGCAAGGCGGGACGCGAACAATTGGAGGCGTTCCATCGCAGCTTCATGGCCGCGCCGCCGGACGTGCTGCATCAGGAAAAGGGATTCGAGCTTCCGCTCGAGCACAACGTGGTCGTCACCGGCCGCATGGACCAGGTGAACCGCCTGAGCGACCGCGAAATCGAAATCGTGGACTACAAGACAGGCAGGCCGCGCGACGCCAAGAAAGCAGCCGAGGATTTGCAACTCAGCATCTACGCGCTGGCCGCGCGCGAAGTGCTCGAACTCGCGCCGGGAAAGCTGGTGTTCTACAACCTGGTGAACAACGAAGCCGTGGAGTCAACGCGCGATGCGAAATCGCTGACCGCGACGAAAGCGAGGATCGCCGAAGTGGCCGACCGAATTCGCGCGGGAGATTTTTCGGCCAAGCCCGGCTTTGCATGCGGCTACTGCGATTACAAGCCGCTCTGCCCCGCGCACGAACAACTGATCTCGATCCAGCCTGCCGCACCTAGAAACGAATAAGAACGATCTCGTAATTCAGGCGGCGTTAGCGACCGGGAGCGATGGCGCTCTCGTAATACCCTCCGCGCGTCGTGATGTTCAGATCCGGACGCCGGACGCGAACTTCGATCGGGTGATAGTCCTGACCCTTGGTGATGTCTTCGGGCGAAAACGTAAGCGTGTATTCGTTGCGCGCTTGTTCGGTGACCGCGGAATAAAGGCGCTCGAGTTCAGGCTGCTTGCCGGCGAAGAACGTGTCGCCGCCGGTGCCACTCGCGTACTTCTCAAGCTCGGCAGCTCCTTTTTGAACGAGGGACTTGCCGACGGGAAGCTGGCGCGACACCGAAATCGAGAATACGGAAATGTCGCCGACGAGCAAGGAGCGCAACGTCTCGTCGAAACTGTGTTCGTTGGTTCCGCCGTTGGTCCCGTCCGATATGAGGAAGATAATCTTGCGCCGGTCGCGCCCGCGAGCCTTCAGCATGTCGCCCGCGGCGAAGAGCGCGTCGTTGAGCGCGTCGGTGTTCTTGTAGCGCCCTGAACCGTGGAGTTGCACGCTGGCCGCCGGAGGCGGGCCGCTGCCAATCGGCCCTGCGGTGGAAGGGGGCGGGCCGGCCCCGATCGGGCCGGTTGTGGTGGGACCCGGGTTCACCGCCGAGTTGTGCGAGCCGAGTTCGAGACGCTTGAGGCTCGTGAACAGCGCGTCGTTGTTGAAGGAAAAATCGAAGACGGTTTCAGGAAACTGGTCGTAGGTGACGAGCGCCACTTCGTCGTTGGGGCCGAAACCGGCCGCGATTGTCGTGAGGCTTTTCTGCACCTGAGGAGCAACGCGATTGTTAAGATCGTTGTCCAGAAGAACGACGGCGGAAAGGGGAACCGCTTCGGCGGAGAAGCCCAAAATTTTCTGCTCGACGCCGTCAGCGAAAATGCGAACCTCATCCTTGCCCAGATCGCCGACGAGCTGGCCTTGTGAGTCTTTGACTGTGACAGGAACGATCACTTGTCGAGTTACAACGATGAGCGGAGGCGCACCCTGCTGCTGCGACGGTGCGGTTTTCCGCGGAGCGGCAGCCGGTGGCGGCGCCTGCGGTTGCGCGCCCGCTGCTGAACCAAGCAGCAGAGCCAGGCCGAGGAACGGAAGTGTTCGTGTCATCGAAGCGTCTCGTTTCTTACCCGCCGGCAGGGCCGCGGGTCCTCGCTCGTTTCCTGCGCCCCGGGATATGGATCAAACATCCGGAGGAGGGTATCCTGCATCGAACCCGTCTGAGTTCTTTCCCGAGGAGATTATACAATGCGGCTGACCAGCATCGCGGCGGGTATTCTTATCCTGGCTTTGGGGGGATATCCGGCGCTCAACTCGATCGCCTCGCGCGCGATCGCCGCGCCGCGACCGTCGCCGCAAGGAGCCGAACGCGGCCCCATGGGTCCGGCCGGAGGCCCTCCTCCCGGCAGCCAAACCGAAGCCGCACCGCAGCCGCCTCAGGAAATTCCGCAAACGGAGAACCCGCTCGAAAGCAAGACGGCCGTGGTCAATGTGTTTGCCACGGTCCGCGACAAGCACAACGCAATCGTCGGCGATCTGACCCAGGACGACTTCAAAGTCTTTGAGGATGGCACGCCGCAAAAGATTATTTACTTCTCGAAGGAAGTGAACCTGCCCATTTCGCTGGCGATCATGATGGACACCAGCGGAAGCATGTACTACATGCTGGGCGCGGAAAAAGATGCTGGCTCGCGATTTGTCCGGGAAGTGATGCACAAGAAGGATGAAGCGATCGTAATGACGTTCGATACAGATGTGAATCTGCTTGCAGACTTCACGGAAGACCCGTCCGTCCTCTCACGCGCAATTCATAGCGCCCAGATCAACGTGGATGCCACGGGGATTGGCGGAACCGGCGGGACAATTCCGCAGAGAAATGGCGGCGGGACGAATCTTTACGACGCGGTTTACCTTGCGGCGCACGACGAGCTGGGCCCGGAAGCGGGGCGCAAGGCTATCGTGATCATGAGCGACTGCGAGGACAACGGCAGCAAACTATCGGAACGTGACGCGGTCGAATCCGTGCAACGGGCTGACGCCGTGGCACATATCATCCTGATCAGCGATCCCCGGGCGACGGAAGGATACGGATACGGAGTCGCGCAGTCGCTCGCAGGGGATACGGGAGGGCGGGTGATCAGCGTCCGGAACGACAGCTCGCTGGAAAAGGCGTTCGATGTGATCTCCGAAGAGTTGCGGTCGCAATACGTTCTTGGCTACTCTCCATCGAACATTAACCGCGACGGGACATTTCGCAAGATCAAAGTCGAAGTGACACGGCCGGACACAAAGGTTCTCAACCGCAAGGGATATTACGCACCGTCGAGATAGTCTAAAGGCGGGCGCGACGATGAATTCGCTTGCGATTGCCAAGCATCTTCGCCGGGCACAGCATGCTGTGCCCCTACGGGAAAAAATGACGCGCGCTCCAGCGCGTCATTGCGCTTCAATCCGATTCTAATTTCCGTTGGGAACAGGAGGCGGAGCTGCGCCGTAGTAGCCTTTGCGCGTGCTGACGATCAGGCCCTTGCGGGTGGTCTCCACATCAATCGGGCGATATGTGCCTATGGCCGGCGGGTTAGTTGGCGCATAGGCGATGAAGTACTGGCTGCGCAACTCGGTCCCGATGTCCAAGAAGGATTGAGCGAGATCGTCAATGCGGTAGGGGAAAAAAGCGTGACCGCCAGTCTGGTCGGCAAACTGCTGGAGCACCTTGTCGCCCGCTTCGACGTGATACTTGGTCGGTTTGCTGGCATCGTCAACCGCGAGCCAATCTGTGTTTGTGCTCACGGAAAACACGGCCGCTTCGGAACGGATGGACGCGTCAATCGCATCGGTGAGCGCGCGATCGCTCAAGTTATCCTGGCCGTCGGTTATCACGACGACGACGCGACGAACCTCCGTTTCAGGCCCCTTCGGAAGCGGCGGGTGCGCGAGCTTTTCCGAAGCCATCACGATGGCGTCGTTTAGAGCGGTGCCGCCTCCGGCGCGCTGCGCGCGGACGGCGGTCATCAGCAAGTCGAGATCGCCGGTGTAATCCTGAATAACCTCCGGCTCGTTGTCGAAGGTCATCAAGAATGCCAAGTCCTTGTTGCGGCGGATCACTTTGCCGAGGAAGTCTATGGCCGCATCCTTTTCGAATTCCAAACGGGGACGAATGCTGTTGGAGGTGTCCAGTAGCAAGCCGATGCGAAGAGGCAGGTCCGTCTCACGGCCGAAAAACTTGATGTCCTGCGGCATTCCATTTTCGAGAACTTTGAAATCGCTCTTATCAAGGTCGGTGATGAAATTGTGGTGATGATCCGTGACGGTGACGACAAGATGCACCAGCCCGGTGGTGGTGGTGATCGCAGGCACAAGCGGCGGAGCGGGCTGCCCTTGCGGATTCTGTGGGTTTCCCGCGGGCGCGGCAACGGGTGGCGGCGGAGGCAGCGGCGAATCCTGCGCTCGCGCGGGCGTAGCCGGAATGGCCAGGAGTACGGCGATCGCGAAAACGACGCGAACCGGAAATCCACTTGGGACGCAACAAGCGCGCTTCAGGCTATTGCGAAGACTCATCTTGGCAGGATGCTCCCAAGCGACGATTATAGGAACTCTTTTATTGCAGCGTCAATCGTCGCCGGGTCGGCTTTAGCGGCGAGACCGAGAACCGCGAGGTAGCTGATAAGTTCGGATGGGAGCGGCGCGCGAACTTCGATCCGGCGATTTGTGCGTGGATGGTTGAAAACCACACGCGCGGCGTGGAGAAAATTTCTATCGAGCGGCGCCAGAAGCTCGGCGCCCACGCGCTCCTGGCGCGGCGCTCCGTAGAGTGCGTCGCCTACCACGGGACAGCCGAGCGCGGAGAAATGGACGCGAATCTGATGCGTGCGTCCCGTGTGCAAATCCGCTTCGACCAGGACAAAACCATCGAAACGCAAGCGCGCGCGCCAGTCCGTGCGGGCCTCGCGGCCTTCGCGGCGGCGGGCGGTCATGCGGGACCGACGGCGCAGATCGCGCGCGACAGGCAGTTCGATCTTGCCCGCGTCACCTTTGATCTTTCCGTGAAGCAGCGCGACATAGGTTTTCTGCACGAGCCGATCGCGAAAATCCTCGACGAGCTTGCGATGCGCGTCGTCGGTGCGCGCGATGATAATGGCGCCGGAGGTTTCCTTGTCGAGGCGATGCACGATCCCGGGGCGCAACGGGCCGCCGACGGAAGATAATCCCGCGACGCCGCCAAAGCGATGTAACAGCGCGGCGACCATCGTGCCGCTGGTTACGCCTGCTCCCGGATGGACGATCATGCCTGCCGGCTTGTTGACGACGGCGACGTCTTCGTCTTCATAGAGAACATCGAGCGGAATGGGTTCGGACTCGACGCCGGGTGCCAATTCAACCGGAATCTCGATGGTGACGACTTCACCCGTCTCGACGTGATGGGATGCTTTGCGCGCGGAGCCGTCAACCTGCACGCGGCCTTCGTCCATGAGCGATTTGATGCGCGAGCGGCTCAGCGCGGGAAGCTGAGAGACCAGGAACACGTCGAGTCGCTGGGCGGAGTCTTCGGAAGTGACTATGAATTTCATGTCCTTGGAGGATTCTATGCTAGGAACGGCCCGCTGTGACGCGAGCTCTGGTCGCGGGCGGAACGGCAGCGGCGGCTCCATGGCCGCGCAGCCACAGGAAAGCGCCAGTGAGAATCAACGCGGCGCTCACGATCTGCATCAGGGACAGATGATCGTGGAACATAAGAGTGCGACCGGGATCGCCGCGGAAAAATTCAATCGTGCCGCGCTCGATTCCATACAGGATGAAATACGCGCCGACGATTCGTCCCGTAAAACGCCGCGTCGCGCCCAGCCATACCAGTATGCCGAAATTCAGGAATTCGGCAACGGACTCGTACAACTGCGTGGGATGAAGCGAAACGTCCAACGGCGTACCGCTGATCCTGGCCGCAATTGGATTAGTAAAGGTGACTCCCCACGAGAGTGAAGTTGGCTTGCCGTAGCAGCAGCCGGCGGCGAAACATCCGAGGCGGCCGATGGCGTGCCCAAGCGCAACTGTAGGCGCCAGGAGATCGAGGACGGCGAGAAGAGAAAGCTTTTGAAAATGCGTGTACAAGATGACCCACGCGACGCCGCCGATGAGCCCTCCGTAGAAAACGCCGGCGGACTGGAAAGTGGCGATGCTGAAAATCTGGCGCGGATTTGCGGAGTAGTAGTCCCAGGCGCTGAGGATCAGCCAGATTTTTGAGACGGCGAGCGCGACAAGAATTCCGTAGATTCCGAGGTTCCAAACCTGATTTGGGTCGAGGCCGACGATCGGCGCGCGATGGTAGGCGTACCAGAGTCCGGCGAGAAATCCCACCGCGGCCAGAACGCCGTAGGTGTAGATGGTGAGCGAACCGACTTGGAAAAGAATCGGATGCATCGCTAGGCTCGTTCCCTGCTTGGATGATGCCAGTCGCGCAAGAGTTCGAGTATGACCAGCGCAGCGCCGATTACGATCGCGGAATCGGCCAGATTAAAGGTGTACCAGTGGTAATCGCCAAGATGGAAATCTATGAAGTCGGTGACGCTGCGGCGCAGGATTCGGTCGAGAACATTTCCGGCCGCGCCACCCAGGATCAGCGTCATCCCGCACTGGCCGAACCAGCCACCTGCGCGACCCGAAACGAGCAGCCAGGCGATGAGGCCGATTACGGCCACGGAAAAAACAATCAGGACCGGCGCGCGCCAGGGAGTATTTGAATCCGCGAGCAACCCAAACGCGACGCCGGGATTGCTGCTGTGAACGAAATTCAGGAGGCCGGGGACCAGCACGCGGCTTGACCCGGCGGCCGTCAATTTTTCGACGGCGTGCTTGCTGGCTTGATCCGCTGCAAGGACGGCCGCAGCCAGAAGAGCCAACAGCCAGCCCGGGCGCGGCGGATTTGCGCTCATCATGACGCACTCATAACGATGCGCTCACGATGTCGCGCCTCCGGCCCCACGGGCGCGGTCGCGCTCGATTTCTTCAACAGCTGCGAGGCAACGCTCGCAGAGCGTGGGATAGTCAGCGCTCTCGCCGACGTGCGTTGAGTAATTCCAGCAGCGCTCGCATTTCTTGCCGTGCGCGCGCTCGGCGCGAATCCGCAGGCCTTCGATGCCCGGGGCTGGTGAAGCGCCTGCAATTTCGCCGGAGGCAGCCTCAACCTGAACCTGCGAGACGATGAAGAATGCGGGAAGCTGCGAGGCGTACTTCTGCAACAGAGCGGCAAGATCGCCGGTGGCCGCGAGCGTGACCCGCGATTCGAGGTTCGCGGAAATTGTCTTCGCGGCACGCAGAGGTTCGAGGGCTTTCAGCACTTCTTCGCGCACGGAGAGGAGACGGTCCCAATTTTTGGCGCGGGCGTCATCGAATGCGTTCTCAAAATGCTCGGCTGCGGGGAAATTAGCCATGTGCACGCTGGGCGCCGCGGAAGCGGGCTGCGGCAGATGCTTCCAGATTTCCTCGGAGGTGAAGACGAGGACCGGCGCGATCAGGCGGACGAGCGCGCGGGCGATATGGTGAATGGCGGTCTGCGCGGAGCGGCGGCCGCGATTATTCGGCGCGAAGGTGTACAGGCGGTCTTTGAGCACGTCGAAATAAAACGCGCTGAGGTCCACGCTGCAGAAATCGTGCAGGGCGTGATAGACCCGGTGGAATTCATATTCTTTGTACCAATCGAGGCACTGGCGGACGAGCGCACCGGTGCGGCGCAGCATCCAGGCGTCTATCTCCCACATGTCGGCGTCGTGAACTACGTCGCGCGCAGGGTCGTAGTCGAACAAATTAGAGAGCGCGAAACGGAAGGTGTTGCGGATCTTGCGATACGCTTCCGCAAGCTGGGTCATCATGGCCGGCGAATTGCGCATGTCCGCGGTGTAATCCTGCGAGACGACCCACAGGCGCAGCAAATCGGCGCCCCATTTTTCGCAGATTTCCTTGGGGTAGAGGGCGTTGCCGCGCGATTTCGACATCGGCGTGCCCTTGTCGTCGAGCGTCCAGCCATGAGTGACGACCTGACGATACGGTGCGTGGCCGCGCGTGCCGATGGCGTTGAGCAGCGAGCTCTGGAACCAGCCGCGAAACTGATCGGGACCTTCGAGATAAACGTCCGCGGGCCAGTGAAGGCCGTTCTGCTCGCTGAGCACGGCGAGATGCGTGGAGCCGGATTCGAACCAGACATCGAGAATGTCGGATTCTTTTTGCCACTTCGCGGCGCCGCAGGAGCATTTCGTCCCCGGCGGAAGAAGTTCCTGGGCGGAGTGCGTGTACCAGGTGTCGGAGCCCTCGCGCTCGAAAAACGGCAGCACGTGGCGCAGAGCCTGGAAATCGCGGAGCTGCTTGCCGCAGGACTCGCAGTAAAAAACGATCAGCGGAACGCCCCAGAAGCGCTGGCGCGAAATGCACCAGTCCGGGCGGTCGGCGACCATTTCGTGCATGCGGTCGCGTCCCCAGGCCGGAATCCAATTCACTTTTTCGACTTCGGCGAGCGCTTGCTGGCGGAGATTCTCCCGATCGAGGCCGATAAACCACTGTTCAGTGGCGCGGAAGATGACCGGGTTGTGACACCGCCAACAGTGCGGATAACTGTGCTGGAGTTTGCCTTCGGCGACCAGAGCGCCGCGCGCCTTCAGCAAATTGATGATGATCGGACTCGCCTCGAAGACAGTCTTGCCGCGATATTCGGGCAAGCCTTCGAAGAAACGCCCTTCGTCGTCAATGGGCGCGTACGCTTCGAGGCCATATTTTTCACCGGTGCGAAAATCATCGGCGCCGTGGCCGGGGGCGGTGTGAACGATGCCACTGCCCTGATCGAGCGTGACGTAGTCGGCGAGAACCGCGGGCACTTTCAAATCCAGGAACGGGTGCTGAAACTGGATGCCCTCGAGTTCTTTGCCTGTCCACGAGCCGTGGATTTCGCCGGGCTCGACTTTGGACTCTTCGGCAAGTGCTTTCAGGCGCTCCTTCGCCAGCAGCAGCTTTCCGGCTGGAGTGTCGGCGACGACGTATTCGAATTCGGGATGGAACGCGAGCGCGCGATTTGCGGGAAGCGTCCAGGGAGTGGTCGTCCAAATCAGGCCGCTGACGCCTGAGCCGAGCTTGGCGGATTTTTCGTTCGCGACGACCGGAAACTTCACCCAGACGGAAGAGCTGGTGTGGTCTTCGTATTCGACTTCGGCTTCGGCGAGCGCGGTGCGGTCGCAGATGCACCAGTACACGGGCTTCAGGCCGCGATAGATGTAACCCTTTTCGAGAAAATCGAGAAACGCGCCGGCGATGCTGGCCTCGTCATGCGGGTTCATGGTGAGGTATGGCTGATTCCAGCGGCCGAAGACGCCGAGGCGCTTGAATTCCACTTTGTGGATTTCGACGTAGCGCTCCGCAAATTCGCGGCACATGCGGCGAAATTCCGGCGGCGAGACTTTGGTGGTTTTTCCGCCGAGTTCCTTCTCTACCTGCGTTTCGATGGGGAGGCCGTGGCAATCCCAGCCGGGGACGTAGGGCGCGCGGAAGCCGGCCATGGTCTTCGACTTCACGATCATGTCCTTGAGGGTCTTGTTCAGGCCCGTGCCGAGGTGGATTTCGCCGGTGGGATAGGGCGGTCCATCGTGAAGGACGAACAAGGGCTTGCCCGCGCGGGATTCGAGGATGCGATCGTAAAGCCCCATTTGTTCCCAGGCGGCCAGTTGCTCGGGCTCGCGCTCCGGAAGCTTCGCCTTCATCGGGAAATCGGTTTTGGGCAGGTTCAGAGTGCTCTTAGAATCGAAGGGTGTCGCCATCTTGGGGAATCGAGAAGCCCTTTCTTCGAAGCCCAAGCGCGTTGTGTAGCGCGGGCACGCCTGCTTGTGCTACAAGTTTGTGAAGTGGAATCGGAAATTTGTCGCTGCACACCGTATGTTACAATGATTCTCGAAGCGTGTCAGCCGTGCCTGGGCCCTGGACATCCTTTTTGGCAGGGATGCGTCTAATATTTGTGGTGCGGCGGTGAGGGACGCAGGTAACACATATGTCAGACTCTAGCGCCAGATTGAACGACCCCGGCCGCGAAGTCAGCGATCCCTCGCTCCGGCTGGGACGGCTGCCTTCGCCCTCGCGCGAATCGAGCCTGCGAAGCCTGTTTTCAAATCTCAGAGACTTTTTGGTCGAGCGCCCTGTAAAGGTGCGCGCGGGCACGCCTACCGCCTTCGATATTCCGCGATTTGGCTCAGGTATGAGCGCCAACCTGAAGGAATTCTTCCATTCGGGACCCCGCGGGAACGTCCGCTCGGCGCTGCTGGTGGATTGGCACGAGGAGCCCAGCCTCTGGGCAAACCTGCGCGATTGGATTGCGCCGCGGAAGCTGCCGCCGCTGAAAACCACGAGCCAGCCGATTCCCGTTCCTGAGATCTGGTCGAAAAACGAGCAGTTCAGCCGCGTGCAGGTGGTGTCCATTCTGGTGCATGCGCTGGCGATTGGGCTGATTGTGCTTCTGCCGCTGCTAATTTACGGAAACATCTCGCCGCCGGTCACCAAGGCTTCGAGCCCAGAGCTGGCGACGGACATCACCATTTCACCCTATGCGAACAAGCTTGTGCCTGCGGCGAAGAAGGCGGGCGGCGGCGGAGGGGCGAACGACAAGGCTCCGGCGGCCAAGGGACAATTGCCGAAGTTCGCGTGGCAACAGCTGTCGCGGCCAATGGTGCATCCGATTGAACACCCTGAAATTGCAGTGACGCCGACGGTGGTGGGGAATCCGGACATTCATCTGCCGAACAACAAGATGGATAACTGGGGCGATCCGCTGAGTCAAAAGATGGGTGGTGATTCTATGGGCAACGGCCACGGCGGCGGCGTGGGTAACGGAAATGGCAACGGCGTGGGACCCGGCGAAGGATATGGCACGGGCGGAGGAACTCCCAACGCGGGGACGGGCGGATACGGGACGCCTGCATGCCTCTACTGCCCGCGAGCGGATTACAGCGACGAGGCCATGAAGGTAAAGGTTCAGGGCGTCGTGGAATTGATCGCCGTGATCACGCCGGATGGCCGCGTGACGGATGTGCACGTGGCGAAGGGCCTCGGACTGGGGCTGGATGAGAAGGCGATCGAAGCCGTTCGCACGTGGCGTTTGAAACCGGCGCTGGGTCCCGATGGCAGGCCAGCTTCGGTGCGGCAAATCATCGAAGTCACGT
This sequence comes from uncultured Acidobacteriota bacterium, assembly GCA_963842425.1. Classification (GTDB taxonomy): domain Bacteria; phylum Acidobacteriota; class Terriglobia; order Acidiferrales; family UBA7541; genus Palsa-295. The sequence goes on from CAWJGQ010000009.1 coordinate 84,891, forward strand.
TCCAATTGTACTGACGGTCGCGCACGTCTCTTCTTCTTCCGTTCTCCATTCATCGGGCGTTTTTTCCGCTGTCTCGCTCGGCTCGCAACCGCAGCACGTCCCGGCGAGCCGGGACGGCAAACAGCGGTGGCAAGCCGCCGCACTCCACATGAGTTGTGCTCGGGCTTTCCGCGCTGGCGTTAACCATCTGGACCCATTCGTTCCGGCACGCGCACCGTTCTGCGGGCTTCTGCTACGATGGGCGGCATGAAGAACAGATTTTGCGGAATCCTATTGCTGTCAGTTCTTGTTCTCGCGGGAACGATGGCGAGCGCCTCTCGCGCGGCGGCGCAGAACGCTTCGATCGAATTCGTCGCGCGTGCGACTCCTTCGGCGGGCGTTGAGGAGCCAGTGCGCGGATTTCCGTTCTACCTTCTGAGCAAGAGCTTCGTAGATATTGAGAAGGAAGCGGAGGCGGCGTATCCCAAACCCGATATGGATGCGTTCATCGCGAAGCTTGAGGTCTCACCTGAATTAAAGGCCTGGATGAAAAAGAACGAGCTGGTTGATTTGTCGGGCGAGAACTTCACGCATCGGGTGCACGAGGACGACATCATGGACGTTCCGGAATTCAAGACCGCGTACATGGACAGGAACGCCGGCGATCAATCCGCGGATTTCCCCAAGCCGAAGTACAAAGCAGGGGACGAGCAGAAAAATCCGGCCAAGTATAAGAAACTTGTCGACGATTACGTCCTAGCGATCCGCCACTACATCGAGACCCATCCGCAGAGTACGGACCAGCTCGATATCAATCTGGCTGACATTGATCCCGGCCCGCGATGGGACAGCCTGCAGGGGGCGCGCGCTACGGCCATCCATCGGCGGACGATGGATCTGGCGCAAGGGAGCTATGTGGTTGCGCGCGCGGAAACGAATCTGCAGGGTCAGGGATTCCTGCGGGGCCTCGCGCCAGGAACATACTGGCTGAGCACGCTCGACGTGCCGGCCGTGGTGGGTGACGCGCGGCCACGATGGGACATTCCGATTACGCTGCGCGCCGGCGAGACGAAGTACATCACGCTTTCGAGTTCCAACTCCGTTCGTGCGCCAGCATCACAGTAAGACAATCCCGACTGAGGTTCCGCGTGGCTGATGCCAGCGAAATCGCGCAGCTGATCGGCAATATTTGCGTTGCCGATCCCGCGAAGCGCGCCGCTGCCGCGAGCGAAATCTTCGCGCGAGGCTCTGCGATGGCCCGCTCCGCGGTGCAGGAGTGGCTCGCGTTCCCTCCACTTGCAAAGCTACTCGTTCACGATCCGTCCGGCGTGCTCGAAACCACCGTGGGTGTCGCCGTGGAACCCGAAAGTTTTGAGCGGATACGGTCCGCGAGCGGTTCGCCGCGACTTGCGGACGTGCCGCCGGATCAGGATGCAAAAGAGTTCGAGCTCGATTTCCCGGGCGGCGCGCGCCTCGACATATTGACGACGCGCGAGCCTGGCGGCGCGGGAGCCATTGCGCGATATCTTTTGAAATTTGGCGAGGGGATACAGCAGGTCGAAATCAGCGTGACCGACGTGGACGGCGCGATGGAGATTCTTCGCAGGCGGTTTGCACTGGAGCCGGTTTATCCGGCGACGCGGACCGGGGCCGACGGAACGCGCATCAATTTTTTCCTGGTGCCCAAGGCCGACGGCGGAAAAGTCTTGATCGAGTTGGTCGAGTCCGCTGCGAAAACGTAGGAACAGGTATTCAAACGGAGCTTGAACCCGAGCCTCACCACAGAGTTCACAGAGAAGTCACGGAGGACACAGAGAAAACGCAAGGCTTACCGCAGAAACGCAGAAAAGGCGGAAGAATCGGCGCACCCCGTCGCACGTCAGGGCGACGGGGATGGTTGAGAATGAGCCAAGCAATTGCGCCGGGCACGGCATGCCATGCCCCTACGAAACCGAACGTGAATGGCGTGCGGATGCCGAGCATGTGCGCCGCGCGTCCGCCGCGGCGGACTGCGCCCCTACGGAACCCCGGAAGACTATTCCCCGCTTTGTTCGAGAAGCTTCGCTACCAGCGAAGTCCAGCCAGTCTGGTGGCTGGCGCCCAAGCCAGCGCCCGTTTCTCCGTGAAAATATTCGTAGAAGAGAATCAGGTCGCGCCAGTAAGGATCCTTTTGCAGGAGCGCATGATTACCATTCACCGGACGGCGGCCGTCACGCCTCAGAAAAATGTGCGAGAGGCGGCGCGAAAGCTCGGCTGCGGCATTCCAGAGAGTCTTTTTCTGGCCCGACCCTGTGGGGCACTCCACTTTAAATTCGTCGCCATAGTAATAGTGAACGCGCTGCAAGGATTCGATCAGGAGGAAGTTCATCGGGAACCAGATCGGCCCTCGCCAGTTCGAATTGCCGCCGAAAAGATCCGTGGTGGACTCAGCGGGCTCGTAATTCACTGAATGAGTTTCGCCATCCACGGTAAGGACGTACGGATGGTCCAGATGGATTTTCGAAAGCGCGCGAATGCCAAACGGTGAAAAGAATTCGTTTTCATCGAAGACGTAGCGATAGATTCGCTCGAGCTTATGGCGGTTGGCGATGGTCAACAGGAGCCGCGGGCCCTCTGGAGTGACGCTGCTCATGTCCACGTGCTCGGCGACATCGGGGTGATGCCTGAGGAACCACTCCATGCGGCGCTTGAAATTCGGAAGGCGCTCAAGATCCTCGGGGTTGAATGTCTCGGCGGCAAAAAGCGGAACCAGACCAACCATCGAGCGCACCTTCATGGGAATGGTCTCGTCATTTGCGCCAAAGTGCAGGACGTCGTAGTAAAAACCGTCCTTGTCGTCCCAGAGGCCAATTCCCTTGTCGCCCATGTGGTTCATGGCCAGCGAAATGTAAACGAAATGCTCGAAGAATTTGCTGGCGACATCCTCGTAGGCAGGATCATCGTGAGCCAGCTCCATGGCCATGGAGAGCATATCGAGGCAGAACATCGCCATCCAGCTGGTGCCGTCCGATTGCTCGATGAAGCTATCGGGGCCAAGCGGTTGAGAACGGTCGAAAACGCCGATATTATCCAGGCCGAGAAAGCCGCCCTCGAAGACATTCTTCCCCTGCGGGTCCTTACGATTCACCCACCAAGTGAAATTCAGAAGCAGTTTATGAAACACGCGCTCGAGAAATTCGCGGTCCGGTTTTTTCTGGATGCGGGAGGCGATCTTATAAACGCGCCAGGCGGCCCAGGCATGCACGGGCGGATTTACGTCTGAAAAATTCCATTCGTAGGCCGGCAGTTGACCGTTGGGATTCATGTACCATTCGCGCAGGAATAGGACGAGCTGGTCCTTGGCGAATTTGGGATCGATCAGCGCCATCGTGACGCAATGAAATGCCAGATCCCATGCGGCGTACCAAGGGTATTCCCACTTGTCCGGCATGGAGATGACGTCCGAATTGTGCAGATACGGCCAGTCATGATTGCGGCCCTGATAGCGTTGCGGGTCAGGCTTCGGCTGGGTGGGATCGCCCCTAAGCCAGCGGCCGACATCATAGTGGTAGCTCTGCTTGCCCCAGAGCAGGCCGGCGAACGCTTGCCGCTGCACCATCTTCGGGTCCTTGCTCATTCCCACGTGGATGCGCTGCTCGTAGAACTCGTCGGCTTCCTTCAGTCGCAGGTCGAACATCGCATCGAATGGGGCGCCGAAATATTTCTGGCCGGACTTTTGATCGCTCTTCTGGTCGTCGGCGGGGTTGTGGTCCAGTAAGCGCAGGCGAATCGTTCGACCCTTGCCCGGCGCGATCTCTGCGGCGTAATGCGCGGCGGATTTCGTCCCTCGCATCGCGGGATTTACGGCCTCGCGCTCGCCGGAAATCACGTAGCGATGGAAAGCGTCCTTGACGTACGGGGTGTGGCTTTTCTGCTGAAAGAGGCGCTCCATGTTCGTTTCGTTCTCGGTGAAAAGGAGTTCGGGCGCACCTTCCATGAGCAACCAGCGCTTGCCGTAGTGATACTCATCCAATTCCATCAAAGCGCTGCCCGGGGGGCCATCCAAGCGGTAGACCTGCGGCGGATCGTAATTTTCTCCCCACGACCAGCGGTTGCGAAACCACAGCGTCGGAAGAATGTGCAGCTTCGCTGGTTCCAGTCCGCGGTTCCAAGCGGTGATGCGTATTAGGACGTCTTCGGCGGCGGCCTTGGCGTATTCCACGAAGACATCGAAGTAGCGATTGTCGTTGAACACTCCAGTATCAATCAGCTCGTATTCAGGGTCCTTGCGCGTGCGCTTGGCGTTTTCACGGAGAAGCTGGTCGTAGGGATAAGCGGCCTGCGGATACTTATATAGAAATTTGAGATACGAGCTGGTGGGCGTAGCATCGAGATAGTAGTACTGCTCCTTGACGTCCTCGCCGTGATTCCCCTCCCTGTTGGTGAGGCCGAAGAGCCGCTCTTTCAGGATCGGATCTTTTTCGTTCCAGAGCGCGAGCGCGAAACAGATGTGCTGGTGGCGGTCGCAGATGCCGCCGATGCCGTCCTCACCCCAGCGATAGGCGCGCGAGCGCGCGTGATCGTGCGGGAGATAGTTCCACGCGTCGCCGTTCGGGCTGTAGTCTTCGCGGACCGTGCCCCACTGGCGTTCGGAGAGATAGGGTCCCCAGCGATTCCAGTTGACCTTTTTCTCGTCGTTCGCTTGGAGTCTCAGTTCCTCGTTCGTCATTCTCTGATCCTTGCTCTGGTTCCAGTGGGGGGAAAGGCGCGAACTCGATTCCGGCGGCTATTTTCGGACTTCTCGCCGAGCGCAGCTTACTCTAGCGGTTCGAGCGAAGCGTGGCAAGCGGCTGGATTTGATCCATTCCTAACTGGCACGCAGGACATCGCCGGTGGCAGCGAGTCACCCAATTCTGTATTCTCGGTGAATCAAATCCCTGAGCGCGGAGTTCAATTCTGGCCGGGCCGACGACTGAAGCTTTCCAGCAACGAGCGAACGCCGGTGCGGCATCTTCCTGGCGCAGCGCTCTTCTTTGCGTTTGTATCGCGGCAACGGCCACGATTGCGCCGATGCTTTTTCGCGGTAATGCTTCGGGGCACGATTTCCAATTTCATATCGCGTCGTGGATGGACGCGGCCAGCCAATGGCGCGAAGGGATCGTCTATCCGCGATGGGCGGAATGGGCAAACTGGGGATTCGGCGAGCCACGGTTCATCTTCTATCCGCCGGCGTCGTGGACGATTGGAGCAGCGCTCGGGTCCTTGCTGCCGTGGGCGATGGCGCCGGGCACTTTTATCTGGCTGACGCTGATCGCCGCGGGGATGTCCATGTGGAGGCTCGCGCGCGAGTGGCTTCCCGGCTCGCTGGCCATCGTCGCGGCGGTTCTATTTGAGCTAAATCCATATCATCTGGTGATCGTCTATTACCGCAGCGATTTTGCGGAGTTGCTGGCCAGCGCATTGTTGCCACTGATGGTTTGGGCTGCGGTGCACGCGGGGCGAGAGGAGTGGCGGCGCGTGCCGCTGCTGGCAGCCGCTTTCGCGGGAATCTGGCTTTCGAATGCGCCCGCCGCGGTGATCGCAACGTACTCTCTGGGTCTGATCTTCCTCGTGATATGTGGGGTGCGGCGGAGTTTCCGGCCGTTGGTCCCGGGCGCAACAGCTATGGCTGCTGGATTCGGTCTGGCCGCCTTCTACATTTTGCCCGCGGCGTGGGAGCGGCGCTGGATCCAGATCGGACAAGCTTTGGCGGATAATCTCAACCCCGCTCGAAATTTCCTCTTCACGCGCGCGAGCGATCCGGATTTCGTGCGCTTCAACTGGAAGGTGTCGAGCGTCGCGGTGGGAGTCATGGTCGTGACCGGCGTCGCGGCCATACTGGTTACGAAAAAGCGGCGCGAATACGCAGAAGTTTTTTGGGTGCTGGCGATTCTTGGGCTGGTCTCGATCTTGCTGATGCTCCCGCTGACTGGTTTTCTGTGGCGCGAGCTGCCGGAACTGCGGTTCGTGCAGTTTCCGTGGAGGTGGCTCGATATACTCGATCTTGCTTTCGCATTCTTCCTCGTAGCGGCGATCAGCCAAATGCAGCGGCGGCGAATGGCGTGGTTAGCGGGCGCGATTGTCTTCGTCGCGATCGGCGCGGCGGCCACAGCGATGGTCTTCGATGCGTGGTGGGATAGTGCGGACGTCCCTGCGATTGCTGACGCGATTCACGCGAGTCGCGGATACGAGGGCACAGACGAATTCACGCCGCTAGGAGGCGATCGCTACCAACTGCCCGGAGATCCGGACGATACGGAGCGGTTGGAAGGCGTGTCCGCTGTTCCTGCGGATCGCATCGCGCGATTCGATTCAGACTCTGGCGCGATCACTCCGGCTGCGAACGTGGAACTGCACATCGCGCGCTGGTCCGCCGAACGCCGAGAATTCACAGCAGACGCGGCAACGGACATCACGCTCGCCGTGAAACTCGTGAGTTATCCGGCATGGGAAGCGCTCGTGGACGGCCAGGAAATTCGCACTGAATCGGCGCCGGACACAGGGCAGATGCTGGTGGACTTGCCGGCTGGGTCGCATCGTGTCGCGATCCGATTTCGCAGGACCTGGGATCGCACTGCGGGTGCGGGAATATCAGCGCTTTCGGCGTGCGCGCTTCTCGTGCTTACATTCTGGCTTCGAAGACGAACGCCATGAACAATTAGGATTCGTTCACGGCGTTAGCCCGCCAGCCGTTCGTGAAGACTTGTTACCGCGCGGCCTCTACCGCCACTGCTCCTGCGCCGATGTTGACTTTCGAGGAATAATCAGCGAGCAGACCGACCGCAACGCCGACGAACAGGGTGTATTGGACGATCGCGAATATTACGACATATCCCTGAGCCGGCAAGAGGCCGGAGAGGATCATGGAGATCGAGCTGGCCGCCATGATTTTGCCGGTGGTAGTCGCTCTGCGAGGCAAATAGAAGATACAGATCGCGAAGAACATCGGCACCCAGGGCACTCCGATCAAAGCGGCCTTTGTCTGCGGGGACATGATCCCCGGGGCGCCGATCATCGTCGCGGGGCTGGATGACATCTGGTAAGCGAGCCTCATGGCCGCAAGGGTCAGAGGTACGCCGGCCAGTTGGCGGTCGTGAGTTTCCATACGAAAAAGAATACAAGCCAGCATCACAAAAATTGTGAGCGCGCGGAAATCAGGAAACTGCTGCGCGACATAGTAGATCAGGCCGAACAACGGCATCGCGAGCCACCTGGCTTCCCCAACGTCCCAGTTTCCGAATGGACTGTAATCGGCAAAGCCCTTCGGCTGGCCCGCGCCGGCGCTCCCCTTCGATTCGCTTCCGCCCTGTGGTGTCGCGCTTTTCAGCAAGGCTGACTGCACGTGAAATGCTTCAAATGGATGGTGGGTAGGGTTGTTGGTCATGGTTTTAGCGCTCCTCGCGCATGGACACAGCATGAAATTCCGACGCCGGAAAAAGATCTACTTCCCGCAGAAGAGAAACGAGGCTTCCCCTCAATGGCTTCATGATCGGAAGCCGGACCACGGACAGCATTCGAACGATTATGCGAACAGTGCCCTTGACGAGCTTGCGGGTGCGCTCCTGTTCGAGCGACTGGTCGTAGATGAAATAGAGCAGGATGATCATGTGAAGGGCCCAAAGCGCCAGCGGTGCGACCGTGCGAATATCCTCGGGGAGTTTTTCGTCGCCAATCGCCAGCGCGAACACGCCCATGCTCTGCTCACGGGTGGCTTGATTCGCGGGGCCGAAGACCGAGAGAGGATGAGTGGGATCCGCGGTATAGCGGAAGAGCGCGCCTAGAAGCTTGCGGTCATTCGCCAGAATGTCGAACTTGGTGTTGAACGCAATTCGCAGACGTTCCTCAAAACTGACGTTTTTGGCGCCTAAAGCCCCCGCGACCTGGCTCAGATGCTGCGATTGGACTTCCTCGTAATAGGCCTGAACGATGGCTTCCTTGCCCGGGAAATAATAGTAGGCTGAGCCGAGAGCGAGGCCGGCCGCATCAGCGACGTCCCGCATGGTTGTCGCGTCAAAGCCGCGCTCACGGAACAAGCGAATCGCATGGTTCAAGATGCTGGCTCGGGTTTCTTTGCTCTTGCCGCGTGCAATCTCTTGTTTGAACATGTTCGAATAGTAAGCCACGATGCTCGCTTTGTCAAGCATGATTCGAACACATTCGAATATGGAAGTAAGGCTCTTATTTATAATCAGTTAGAGAATTCCATGCGATTACGCGAGGCGTGGATAAACCGTCGGGGCGAATCGGACTGCCTGAAACTTACTGGATCGGGCGGTGCTTGAACTTCTTTTCGCCCCTGGCGTAGGGGCCGACTATGTGGCCGTCGCCATGGAGCTTGTACTTGTAGGTCGTCAGGCCCTCGAGGCCCATGGGCCCGCGCGCGTGGAGCTTGCTGGTGCTGATGCCGACCTCGGCACCCAGCCCGTACCGGTAGCCATCGGCAAAACGCGTGGAAGCGTTCTGGAACACCCCTGCTGCGTCCACTTCGTTCAAGAATCTCTGCGCGGCTTGGGCGTCCTGGGTCACGATCGCGTCTGTGTGGCGCGAGCCGTAGCGATTGACGTGTTCGATGGCTTCGTCGAGATCGGCGACAATCTTGACCGAGAGAATCAGGTCGGAATACTCCGTGGCCCAATCCTCTGCCGTGGCTAGCACGATGTCATGATCAGGCAGGAGCGCGATCGTCTTCGAATCGCCGCGGATCTCGACCTTCGCTTCTCTCAATTTTGCAACCATACGCGGCAAGAACTTCTCCGCGACTGCTTCGTGCACCAGGAGCGTCTCCGCCGCGTTGCAAACGGCGGGATACTGAACCTTGGAGTCATAGGCGATCGCGATCGCCTTTTCCAAATCGGCCGCGCGGTCCACGTAAACGTGGCAAATTCCCTCGCTGTGCCCCAAAACGGGGATGCGGCTGTGCTGCATGATGAATTGAACGAGCGCATATGATCCACGCGGGATGATCAAATCCACGTCGCGATCGAGCGCCAGCATCTCCTTCACGTCCGCGCGCGTGTGCAGCAGATTGATAGAATCGGCGGGCACCGCTGGAAATTTTTCAAGACATTCGCGCCATATGGAAACCAGGGCTTCGTTAGTGTGCGCCGCTTCCGTGCCACCCTTTAGCAGGACGGCGTTCCCGGATTTCAATGCGAGCGACGCGAGCTGCGGAACAGCGTCCGGCCGGGATTCGAAGATGACGCCGATGACGCCAAACGGGCATGACTCCCGGTAAAGCACGAGTCCATCGTCCAATTCCGTGCCGGAAAGCCTGCGACCCAGGGGGTCTTCGAGTCGCGCTACTTCGCGTACCTGTGCGGCCATCTGAGCGATGCCGCGATCGGTGACGCGCAGTCGAGCCAGCATCGCGGACGAACTCTTCCCTGCCGCGACTTCGGACTCCGCGGCACGGCAATCGCTTTCATTGGCTTCGAGGATTTTGCGAGCGCCCTGCTCGATCGCCTGCGCGACAGCGATGAGCACCTCGTTGCGCGCCTCGGCCGAAAGCTTGGCGATCGCGCGCGAAGCTACGCGCGCTCTCCGAGCACTGGACGCGACGGAGTAATCGGGCGCTTGGAGCGACGCTGTGGTCGGCTGGCTCATTATTTCTGCAATAGCACAATATTGTCGCGCGTGACAAGAACGGGCGCGGGAGCTGCGTCTCGCGAGCCGCGGCCGCTCTTCTTTCCCGAAAACCTCTCCGCGTCGCCGCTAGCGCAGTTGGCAATGCCGCGCGCGAATTCGCGTCCTTCTGCGTCCACGATGCTCACCACGTCCATTGACGCGAAATGATTTTCGACGCGCACGATGCCCGACGCGAGCAAACTCGCTTTCCCCTGCGTGATCGCGCGATGCGCGCCGGCATCCACGACTACGCGGCCGCGAACACCAGCGGCATACGCGATCCAGCGGCGCTTTCCGCGCATGCGCTTGGCCGGTAGAAACGCGGTGCCGATTTTGTCTCCGGCGAAAATGCGATCAAGCGCATCTGAAACGCTGCCGTTCGCGATTACCGCAGTCCCGCCGCAGTTCATGGCGATCGCGGCCGCTTCGAGTTTCGTGCGCATCCCTCCGCGGCCGCTCGCCGACGGTCCCGAGCCAAGAGCAATCAGTTCAGGCGTGACCTCGTCGACCAGCGGTATGACGTCGCTTGGTTCGCCATCGTCAGATTCACGGCGCAGCAAGCCGTCCACGTTTGTCAGGAGCACAAGCGCGTCCGCCTCGAGGCCGCTCATGACTAGCGCGGCGAGGCGATCATTGTCGCTGAAAGCAGCCTTGCGAGATCCGGCCGCAACCGATTCCAGTTCCGCAGTCGAGACCGTGTCGTTTTCGTTGACGATGGGCAGGACTCCGAATCCGATCAATTTTTCCATGGTGTGCTGCAGATTTGAGTAGCGGCCCCAGTTGGTGAAGTCTTCCTCCGTGAGCAGCACCTGCGCGATCTTGAGGTCCCACTTCGCGAATAGATTCTTGTACGCGTCCATCAGGAGGCTTTGCCCGACGGCGGCGCAAGCTTGCTTCGTCACCAGGTCGTTCAAGCGCGAGCGGTGAAGCCCCAGCCAGCCGCGCCCGAGTCCCACGGCTCCAGAGGAAACCAAGACGACCTGGCGCCCCTGCTTCATCAAGGCGGCAATGGAGCGAACGATGGGCTCGACGCGTTCGAGACACAGATCGCCTTCGGCTCCCGTTACGGTGGCTGTCCCGACTTTGATGACCAGGCGGCGCGCTGCGCGAAGCAGCCTTTCCCGCTCGGCTTCCATTTTGTGATCTTCTCGCACTCGAGAAACCTCATGCCGCGCGACTGGAATATGCGCGCGAATGCAACTTTGATCGGTGAACTGCACCCGATTGTACCGAAATCGCGGAAACGGCGTCTGCCGTTTGTATTCGCGGCCTTCCCTAAGTGTGGTTTCCGCGCCACGCTGGGCATTTCTCCGAATCGCACCGCCCGCCCGCCGTTGGATTGCGGTGGCGACCTCGCCGGACAAGTAGTGTTTGCGCCGATTTCGTAACCTGCTTATTATGAGAGAGTTGGAATGGAAGAGAATAGATACAAACGGGAAGAAACATGCATGTTGACTGCTTTTCCGGATGTCAGTAGATTTGTTGGCGTAGGCAGGAGTTGGTCGTCCGCGTGGTGCTTGTGCGGACACGTCAGATATCTGAGGGGCTGACAGACCGCCAGTCGGTTGGGTATCAATCGACAGACGAGGCCCCGTGAAAAACATTCGTGCAAAGTTACTCTTCGTAGCCGCAGTAGCACTTCTGAGTCTGGCCCCTTCCGCATTTGCTGATAGCTACGTAACCGTTGACGGTACTTACCCGTTCGTGAGCTATGGGTATGGCATCCCTCCATACGGTGGAACGCTGAATTGGCAACCGGCAGAGTTTTATTGCGTTGATTTCGCGCACGACATCGCCGGCGGAGATAGTTGGCTGGCGATCGTTACTCCGGTCGCGTCGAGCGGAAGCCCCGGCGTGCCGTACCTGTCTGGCCAGACCACGGATGGTGTCAGCGATTATTTGCTATTCGCATGGTTGGTTACGCAAATGACGCAGACGACGGACCAGCCGACTCAAGCGCAGGATCAATGGGCCATATGGAGCTTGACGGATGGCAACTACGATCCTTATGGCAATCAGGAGTCCATACTCGGCAACGCTGAGGCGCAGTTGACAGCCGCCGACTTCACCGGCCAGGGTTGGGACATTCTGACTCCGGATGCGAACTGTAACCAATACGGGCAGGAATTTCTGGTCCAGACTCCAGAGCCTTCGAGCATATTGCTCATGGGAATTGGGCTGTGCGGGCTTCTGTTTCTGAAGCGCCGCGAACAGCTGTTGTCCTAATCTTGATTTCTTCTTTTTCGGCCGGATAGAGAGGTGCGAGTAATCGCTTTCTCTTCCGGTCGTTTTGTTTTTTGACGCCCGCGTTTTCGTTCCTTCAGAAAGTTAGCGCGTCGTTCCGTTGATGTCTGTAATTCACGAATCGCGCGTGGGAACAATTCGCTAGGACCGCCCGCCAAAGCGTGATATCTTTGGTTTGCGTTTGCGCTCTTGTAACACCTTTAGATTCGATTGAAGGGGCTGCAAGTTCACACTTGCGGCCTTTTTTGTTGTACGGCTGGAGGCGGTCGAGAAGCACAAATAGCTTAAAAGAAAAGTGAGTACATCAGTGAGAGAACAAGGAACAGTGAAGTGGTTCAATGCCAGCAAGGGATTCGGGTTCATTCAGCGCCAGTCCGGCGAGGATGTTTTCGTTCATTTCTCCGCGATTCAAGCGGAGGGATACAAGTCGCTGAACGAAGGCCAGGCGGTTGAATTCGAAGTTACCCGCGGCCCCAAGGGCCTGCAGGCAGCGAACGTCACCAGCCTCTAGTCAAAGCAAAGGGCGGACCGGTGAATGCCGGTCCGCCTTTTCTTTTAGGCGGTAGGGAAATCGGTCCCAGGAACCCAGTGAGCGAAAATATCATCGTCCAATTCGTCGGTTTCCAGGCAAAACCCCTTGCCCGCGAATACACATTTACAGTTCGAGAGCGCGAAACAGAACCGCGCGAGTATGTGATCGCGATCAACAACACGGCGTTTAACTCACGCCGCGTGCGGTATCAGGACGCGCCGGATGTTTGCTCCCACAAACTCCATCGAGAGCTGGCGGCTGCGGAAAACCACCCGCCCAAGAGCCATTTTAATTTGAGCGACGCGGAATTAGACGAATATAGCGCGACGCACACGCACAAGCCCCTGAAGTATCCCTACGCTCCGAAGCCCGATCCCGAAGCTTAGACGTCTGAACACTTTCCCCAATTAACTCTTCACCCCGTGTTGACCGATTGTGTCGTTGCGAAGTGACGGCAGGCACGAACAGTTCCACGGCGGTGTAGAATATGTATTGGAATCCGCGCCTGCTTTCAGGTATTCCGGGCGAGCAAGTTGCCCGGCCGGCTCCAACAGATCCTGCTGATGCAGGGGAGAACTTCATGCCCGAGATGAAAGCCCCGACGCCCGCCGATAGTGCTGCTGATCGGCGCCGTTCGCACCGCGTCAATATCGCGATGCCCGTGCTCGTCCGCGGAAAAAAGGGAACGCAGCCCTTCGAAGAGGAGGCGCACACGATTTCCGTGAGCGCGCACGGTTGCATGGTGCGCGTGGCGACACCGGTGGCCCGGGCTCAGGAAATTGCCATAGTCAACACCAAGACCGCGGAAGAGCTGCCGTGCACGGTGACATTTATCGGACAGAAGGACAACGGCAAGACGGAAATAGGCGTTGAATTCGCCGAGGCGTCTCCGCTCTTCTGGCGCATTGCCTTCCCTCCGGAAGATTGGGATCCCTCCGAACGTAAACGCTCCGGCACTCCGCGCCAGCCCACGAAACCGCTCCCTAAGCCTCAACGCTAGGCTTGTTTAGCGGCTAAATTTCCAGCTGAATCGCTGCTTGCGGGTCTTCCACCTTGATTTTCAACTTCGATCGAAGAATATCGATCATCGAGCCCGTGTCGTAGACCATATCGAGCACCCAAAGGCGATCGCCGGCAGCACCCCTAATCTCATAACCCTCTGACGTATAACGCGAACTCTGTGTTCTGCGAATCTTAACGATCTCATCCCAGCGGATCTGAATCGGTCTGCCAAGCCAGTTTTTGCCCGAGATTCCCGCGTCATCAAATCGAATCACTTTCGGATATGCCCCGAGTGCGAGCGCACATATTCCCAGCCCGACCGCCACGCGGAACCAGATGACCGCTGCGGAGTCCAGAAATATCCAGACGCCCAAGGCCGCCAGTGGAAAGGGCATCACCTTCCAAAGAATCCTAGGATTGAAGATGTATTCTTGGCCATCCCGCCGAACATTGTGCACACTGCGAAAGGCATACCATATAAAAAACAGGAGTAGGAGAAATGCGGAAGCGGCCGCCACGTAGCCGGAATCGCGCTTGGCAAGGATTTCACCATGCGAGGTGATCTCGATAAAGGAGAGTTCAGCGCACATGATACTTCGCCGGGGATTATAGTATCAGCGTGGCATCTGGCAAATCATGATCGCAGCGGACGGTGAACGACGCGGGGACCCCGGCGATTTTCGGTTCGGGACCGGAGTATTGCGGCATTCCGCTCAATTTGTGCGGGAGCAGTGGCCAAAATTCCTAGCGACATCGTCGTTGGTGCTTGTGCCATGCTTCTGGCACAGGGAGATCGTCGCGTCCGATCTCGGAAGCCATCTCTACAATGCATGGCTCGCGCAGCTGATCCGCCACGGACAAGCCCCAGGTTTGTGGCTCTCCCACCAGCGCACGAACGTGCTCTTTGATTATCTCTTGAGCGGCTTTGGTTTAATTTTCGGACTGCGTGCAGGCGAAAAAATCGCCGTCTCAATCGCAGTGCTGATTTTCTTCTGGGGGATTTTTGCTCTGGTTTCGGCCGCCACCCAGCGCGCGCCCTGGATCCTCGCGCCGTGCATTGCTCTATTCGCTTACGGCTGGACGTTCCATGTAGGCTTTTTCAATTACTACCTTTCGCTCGGGCTGGCATTCTTTAGCCTGGCGATTTTCTGGCGAGGCAGGGGCTGGGAGTGGCTGGTCGCTGCCGGGATCGCGTCGGTTGCTCTGGTAGCGCACCCGTTGGGCTTCGCGTGGCTTCTGGCTGCAGCAGCTTACATCGCTATCGCGGATATGGCGGCGCGCCCGCGCTACCAAGTGCTTGTCTTCGCTGGGGGAGTCGCCGCGCTCGTCGCTCTTCACCATTATCTGTGGGGACACTACAACGTTTACGCTGGCACCGGGCCGTGGTACGCGTTCAATGGCGCGGATCAACTGGTTCTTTTCAGCGCTCGTTATCGCGGCCCTGAGTTCGCGCTGGTGGCGTTTGCACTGTTCGCTTTGGCGGTGGATGTCATTCGCAGGCGGCGCGAACCGAACCTCTGGAGATATTACGCCGTACCGCTTCAATTGTACGTTCTCATCGAATTGTCCGTGTATTTGCTCCCGGGTGGAATCCACTTTCCTCCCCCGACGGCGGCGCTTGCGCTGTTGACGGAGCGACTAACGTCAGTTTCCGCAGCGCTGGCATGCTGTTTGCTCGGTGCGATGCAGCCGCGGAGGTGGCATCTGGTTGGTTTCGCTATTATCGCGGTCGTCTTTTTCGGTTTCGTGTATCAAGATACGGCGAGAGTCAACCGAATGGAGCAGCAAGTGGTGCAGCTAGTGAGCACGCTGCCGCCGAACCAGCGCGTGATGGCTACGATTCAGCCGCTTCCGGGTTCGCGCGTGATGATCCAGCATATCGTGGACCGCGCGTGCATCGGCCGTTGCTTCAGCTACGGCAACTACGAACCCAGCACGGGACTGTTTCGTGTCCGCGCGTTACCGGGCAATCCATACGTATTGAGCGACTACGACCTCACGGTGGATATGGAAAACGGAGAATATACCGTGCAGCCTGAAGACTTGCCGGCCTACCAAGTCTATCAATGCAGCCTGAGTGGCACCGACCTGTGCATTCGTTCACTTGAAGCAGGCGAAGACAACGATCGGCTAGGCTTTCATCCGGACGAGTGAGGCCCTAGTTGCCCGGAGTGCTGCTGCCCGGATGCGGCGGCTTCGGCTCCTCTGGTGCTCGGCGTCGTCCTCGCGTCGTATTCGGCCGCCTGATCAGCTGTGCTCCCTGGTTGGAGAGACCGAACACGTAGACTACGCCCGGAGTGTTCGTGTTGGGCGAGCCGGCGCCGACGTACACTTTCCCGTTGGCAATCATCGGCGTGACGAATTTGGTGACACTGTCGCCGGAGAACGCGCCGCTAAACAACTGGCTACCTAAATTCGTCGCATCGAACGCGAAGAGGGTGCTCGCACCACCACCGTTTTCGACCGCCCATACAATCGCATTCGTCGGCGGATTTACGGTTCCGTTCGCGGAAATGCTAGGCGTCGTTCCGGGATAGGTGAAGATGGTTGAACTATGAGAAGAGGCCGACGTCGCCAGCTTCGCCTGCGTGATGGGAAACGCCTTCACCGAGTCGCCGACGGCGCCGTAGTAAACAGTGTTATTGAAGTATGCAGGAGCGGCCCAGACTCCACCGTTTTGCCCCGCCAGCAGCGCTCCGTCAATTTCCTGATAGATCGCGTTGTCGTTGTTGGGGCTGAATTTGCCCATATGGTCGCGGTCCACGACGTAAATCGGAACTGGGTTGCCGTTGCGACTGGTCTCGGATTTGCCCGCACCGACCGCCAAGTGCCGGGTCACATTGTTTGCGTCGGTCATGTCCGGCAGAACCACCAGGCCGCCGGAGCCGAGATCTCGATCGTTGTCCGACTCGACTACTGTGTCAAACATCGCGAAATAGTCCGACACCGCAAGAGTGTTATTGGCCGTCGATAGTTTGATGAATGCGTTGCCGTAGTTGCCGTTTGCCTGAGGGGCGTTTGGCGTACTGTCGAAATCGCCGTTGCCGTCCAGGAAATAAATGTTCCCGGAAGAATCCGCCGCCAAACCGTCGGCGGACATCCAGATTCCGCCACCGCCGCCGGGAGTTACATTGATGACGCTGACCTGTTGCAAGGAGGATTCACCGTAGCCCATCACCCAGCCGTTGTAAGGACTGGCGTCGCAATGGGAAGTCCAGGTTAAGTAGATCACGTCATTCAGCAAGAGCAGGCCGCTGCGCTCCTCATACTGCTTCGGTGTGAAAGTAGTCGCGCCGCTCGTCGCTTGAATATCTGCAGCCGGCATCAGACTTAGACCCGTCGTGAGGTCAAGAGCATGCAAACGATGGTGAAAGATGGTGTTGGCCACGGACATAGCGACAACGAAAATCGCTCCGTTCGGACCAGATGTGCGGTCAATTACAGGCGTCGAGGTAATTCCTATTTGAGGTGAGACCTGGCCGCAACCGGCAAAATCGGCGGTTGCCGTCGGAACCGATTCCCCCTGCGGCAGTACAGTTACACGCCAGAGCTGAGCGAATGTGTCCGCGTCGAAGGCATAGACCGAATCGTTTTCCGTGACGACGAACAGTACGTTGTGCGTGCCGCCAGCGATCGTCATGCCGCCGACGTAGAGTGGTTCCGCGTCCACGGCACCATCCACAGTGATGCTTCCGAGCATTCCGAAATTAGCAGACGCGACATTCGCGGTAGTCAAAATCGTCTCATTCAGATTCTGGCCGGTCCGCGCAACGTCGTTGTGATACGTAAGTACGGAAACATTGCTGGGTGGCGGAGCGGGGTTGACCGTCAAGGTCACCGTGTTACTCGTCTGGCTTCCGGCTGTGTTGCTCACCACGACGAGGAAAGTCATCCCGTTATCGCCGATCGTAGCGTTCGGAATCGAATAGCTGGAGGAAGTCGCGCCGGCGATATTCGTGGCGGTCGCCGCGTTCTGCCACTGGTAACTGAGCGGGGCGGTGCCGGTCGCGGTGACGTTGAACATCGCGGTCCCGCCTGCTGACACGCTTTGGTTGCCCGGCTGGACCGTGATACTGGGCGCGACAGGATTTCCGCCGCCTCCGCCGCTGGACCCGCCTCCGCACGCGGCCAGCACGATCAACGCGATCACGGAAACAAAGATGTTCGGCCTAAATCTCAATGGTCGCTCCTTCAAGAACTCCAAACCGCAATCAGTGGTGAGACAGCCAAAGTAATTGTACCCGGACTTCAGCGAAAACCGACCGTCATCTGAGTGGAGAAACGAGGCAGGCGGGGCAACACGACTAATTTCGTGTGGCCAAAATACGGTCAAGTTCTAAGGATTGAGACCGAAGACGACCACTCCGGTGGCCGTGCCGACGTATACCTTGCCGTTGGCAATCATCGGCGTGACGAATTTGCAATTTGAATTCGTCGGAAACTGATCGCGGCCTCCGGCGGCTTGATTGCTGTTGTACAACTCGTTGCCTAAATTGATCGCATCGTACGCGTGCAGCGTGCCTGTGCTGCCGTTTTCGATGGCCCACACGATTCCGTTCGTTGTGCCGTTCGCCGAAATACTCGGCGTCGTACCAGGGTACCCAAATGCGGTGGGTGAGAGCGAAGATGGAGTCGTCGCGAGCAACGCCTTTGTGATCTGGAAGGCTTTTATCGAATCGCCTGCGGCACCGTAGTAGACAGCGCCGTTGAAATACGCCGGCGTTGATTTGATTTCGCCAGTGATCCCTGGAGCAAATTCCTGATAGATGCCCGTGTCGCTGACTGGATTGAATTTTCCCATCGAGTCGCGGTCAACGACGTAGATGACCGTCTGCCCAGTAGTGGCGTCGGGTTTACCGGCACCGATTGCGAGATGCCGAGTGTTGTTATTCGCGTCCACAAGGTCGGGCAGAACGAGCACGCCGCCGGAACCCAGATCCGCATCATGATTCGACTGATTGACCGTGTCGAACATGTTGAAATAATCGGCGACGGCGAGAGAATTACCGCTGGTCGAAAGCTTTATGAAGGCGTTCCCATAGTCAGCTTTGTTGGGGAGACCGTTGATCAGCGTCGTGTCAAATGTGCCATTGCCGTCGAGGAAATATATGTTTCCGGAGGAGTCCGCAGCGAGACCGTCCCCGGACATCCAGATGCCTCCTTCGCTGCCGTTGGGTGTGACATCCACCGCGCTTGTCTGCTGGAGTGACGATTCGCCATAGCCCATGACCCAGCCAGTGTAGGGCGTGCCGTCGCAATGAGACGTCCAAGCCAGATAGATCACATGATTCAGCAAAAGCAACCCGGTGCGTTCTTCGTACTGACCCGGATCGAATGTCGCTTGGCCGCTCTGATTGGGAAATGTAGCCGCGATCAGCACGGGACTGTTGGCCTGCTCATTGCCAGTCGTGAGATCGAGAGCATGCAGGCGCTGATGATAGGTCGTGCCGGAGATGGACATAGCCACAACGAAAATTGCGCCATGCGCCCCCACGGTGAGATCAATCACTGGCGTAGAAGTGATTCCGATCGTAGGTTCGACCTGGCCACACCCATGATCGCCGCTCGGCGATTCACCCGTACCGCTCAGTAACGAGTTGTGCCACAGAGGCGTGAACGTATCGGCATCGAAGGCGTAGACCGAATCGTTTTCCGTGGCGACGAATAGCACATTGTGCGTGCCACCGCCGATCGTCATGCCGCCAACATACAGAGGTTCCGCATCCACAAGCCCATCCACCTGAATCGTGCCGAGAAGACCGAAGGTCGTGGAATTCACATTGGCTGTGGTCAAAGTTGTTTCGTTGAGGTTCTGCCCCGTGCGCGCGGCGTCGTTGTGATAGGTCAGAACTGAAATGGCACTCGGAGGCGGCTGTTGAGCTGGATTTACCGTCAGCGTTACGACGCTGCTGGTCTGAGTGCCCGCCGAATTGCTGACGACGACTTGAAGTTGCATTCCGCTTTGACCGATCGTTGTCGAAGCGATCGAGTAGGTGGCGGAAGTGGCCCCCGCGATATTCGTGGCGTTGTTGTTGACTACGTGTTGCCACTGGTAGGTGGGCGCCGGGGTGCCGCTGGCGACGACGGCGAATGTGGCGTTCTGCCCTGCCGTGACCGTCACGTTCACCGGCTGTGTGGTGATGGTGGGCGCGACAGCAGCCGGATTTACTGTCAACGTGGCGGAATTGCTCGTTGCCGGAGGATTCACGCCGTTGCTCACGACCACTCGAAACATGGAGCCGGTGTCGCTTGCGGCCAGCACAGGAGTCGTATAGCTCGGCGAGTTCGGCGCGTTCATGATAGCCGCGTTATCTTTCTGCCATTGGTATGAGAGTGGGGCCGTGCCCGCGGCAACCACGCTGAAAGTCGCTGTTGCGCCGACGGTCACCGTCGCATTTGCAGGCTGCGTCGTGATGGACGGGGCGACTGAAGCTGGATTAACCGTTAAGGTCGCGGAAGTGCTGGTTGCCGGGGGATTCACGCCATTGCTCACGGTCACTTGAAATGTGGAACCGCTGTCGCCTGCCGCCAGCACGGGGGTCGTATAGCTCGGCGAATTCGGCGCATTCATGATAGCCGCGCTATTTTTCTGCCATTGGTATGAGAGTGATGCGGTTCCTGTCGCCGTCACGATGAATGTGGCGGTCTGTCCGACCGTCACTGTCTGGCTGGTGGGCTGCTGCGTGATCATCGGCGCGACGCTCGCGCCCGGAGCCCCCGGTGGCGGGGCTGCCGGAGGGCACGCGCTCATTCCCAGCAGGACGACGAGGGAGAGCAGTACGCTTAACCTCAGTATCACGGCGGCTCCTCCAAATTTTCTTCGTGGGCGCAGCGCGAGTTATCGGCGCTGATCTGAATCAACGTCCCGCTGGGGTTGGGACGCATTCGCACTACCGAAATCTAATCAGCCGTAATTGTAAGGAGCGCCCAGCGAGATATCACCTGTACTAAGGTCCAGAGAGAGGACAGTTACGCAGAGCCTGATTCAACAGGAGAGACGCAACTGTAGCGCGGCCAGTGAGTTAGGGAGGACGTCCGGTCAAGGGCGCAAAGCGACTCTAGGAGGACTCGGCGGTCGCCGGAGCCTCAGGGCGCGCGACCGCCATCTTGGATCGGCCGCGGCGACCGACCAGCCACGTTCCGAGTCTCCAAGCTAATAGGATCCCGACGAGGAATCCGTAGAACAACGGCTTGCGGACATTGGATTTGACGAGCCAGTAATAGTGAATCACGCCGAGCACGGCGGTGACGTAAATCAGGCGATGCAACATCTGCCAGCGCTTTCCGCCGAGACGACGAATCCAGCCTGCAGTGGAAGTGATCGCCAGCGGAATCAGCAGCACGAATCCGGTAAAGCCAACCGTTATGAAGCGGCGCTTCTCCACGTCCTTCCACATTTCGGACCAGACAAACTGCTTGTCGAGCCAAATCCAGGTGGTGAAGTGGAGGCAGACGTAGAAGAATGCGAATAGTCCCAACATTCGCCGGAAGCGGATCAATTGCGGCAAGTGCAGAATCTTTCGCAGCGGAGTAATCGCGAGCGTGATTACTAAGAATCGCAGCGTCCAATCGCCCGTCGCGTGCGTGATGAATGCGATTGGATCAGCGCTCAGATCGTTGTGGAACCCTCGCCAAACGAGCAGCGCGACCGGCGCGAGGCAGGCCGCAAAGACGACAACTTTGGTCCATTTGCTTGTGAGGATCGAATTCAACGCGGCGGCTCCGGTCAGAAATATTTACGCAAGTCCATACCGGCGTACAGGCTCGCGACCTGATCTCCGTAGCCATTGAACATCTGAGTGGGGATGTTTCGGTTGAACAGGCCAAGTCCCGCACCCAAGCGGCGCTCAGACGCCTGGCTCCATCGCGGATGGTCCACAGTGGGGTTCACATTGGCATAGAAACCGTATTCGGTCCCACCGGCGTACATTTGCCACGTGGTCTCCGGCTGGCTCTTCACGAATCGAATCTTCACCAGCGACTTGATGCTCTTGAATCCGTATTTCCAAGGGATCACCATGCGCATGGGCGCGCCGTCCTGGTTTGGAAGCGTCTCGCCGTACATTCCTACGCAAAGAAGCGCCAGCGGGTTCATGGCCTCATCCAGCCGCAAGCCCTCGACGTAGGGCAACTGGATACCGGCCTGACCACCCAAAGGCATCTGCCTCGGTTCATAGTACGTCTCGAAAGCCACGAACTTGGCCTTCGGGGTCGGCTCAAC
The DNA here is from genome assembly GCA_963842425.1 of uncultured Acidobacteriota bacterium. Lineage (GTDB taxonomy): Bacteria > Acidobacteriota > Terriglobia > Acidiferrales > UBA7541 > Palsa-295. The sequence goes on from CAWJGQ010000009.1 coordinate 106,511, forward strand.
TAGCTTCGCAATCGTGCTGAACGAATAACCGATCCATGGCACGACGATGGACCACGCCTCAACGCAGCGGTGCCGATAAATGCGCTCTTCAAGGGGCGCCAGCTTCAAGATTTCGTCCATGGTGAACTTACGCGGTTTCGCGACTTCGCCTTCCACAGAAACTGTCCAGGGAGACGTCACGAAATTCCTGGAGTTTTTCGCGGGCTCGTCCTTATCGGTGCCAAATTCGTAGTAGTTATTGTACGTGGTCACCTTTTCGATGGGCGTCTGCGCCTCGGTGGTGCTGCCGGGCCATCTGGTAACTCCGCTCAGTGGCACTGGGACCGAACCAGTACCAGCTGCCGAAATCAATCCTGGGAGTTTCTTATAGGCTTCCACTGCCGCGCCGGTGGCCAGGACACCCAGCAGGAAGTTGCGTCGCCCCATGTAAAAGGCCTTGGGCGTAACATCTGCGTATGTCAATTCCGGCTTCCGCTTGAAGAGCATTGGATTCCTCCGGCCCGTCTCCAATAATACTACGCACTCTACGTCCTATTGGATGTGGGAACTCTTCGTAAGGTGCCGGCGGCCCCTGGATGGGAAACCCGGGCTCAGGCCGTGGTCAATTCGGCGAGCAAGGCAGCTCGGACTCGCTGCTGATGAGCCGCGGGGAGCTTTTTCCCGCCGGATGTCACATAGAAGGCGTCAATGGCCGTCTGCCCTTCGGTCTCGATGAGCGCGATTTCAATATTGCAATTCTGACGCGAGAGCTGAGAGCTGACGCGGTAAAGAAGTCCGGGCTGGTCCTGGGCGATTACCTCGATCAGCGTGCTATGCGCAGAACAGGTATCGTCAATTTCGACCTTGGTTTCGACCTTTACCTTGAGCGCGGTGTTCTTCTCGGATCGCAAGCGGTCGCGCAGCATGCGTTCGAGATCGGCTTTGTCCATCACTACGTCATGGATGCTCGTCTTGAACCGCTCCCATTCCGGAAGATTCAGCTCAAGAGTCTGAAAACGGTCGGTGAAGAAAAAATTGTCCACAACAACTCCGGCCTCGTTCGAAAACGCATTGGCCTTCACGATGTTCATGCCCCATGCAGCCAGTGCCCCCGCCATTCTGGCGAACAGGAATGGGCGATCGAGCGTCACGACGGTCAGTTCATACCAGTGGCGCCCGCGCGTCAAATCCACCTGCACGGGATCGGCATCCAACCGGCCTGCCATGTCGAGGTGGCGAATCACGTCGCTCGCAGCCTGAGTACTTAGATAGCGCTTCGGCAGACCGTCGAGAAAACTGTCGAGTTTCTGTCCTGCGGCGGGCGTGAGCGTGCGAAGGTGGGTCATCACCTCATCGTTTTCATCGCCCCGCAGCCGTTCGTCCACGCTTCGCATCAGGTAATTTGCGGCGCCGATATACAACTGCCACAGGTTTTCGGCCTTCCATGGCGTCAGAGCCTCCGGATTCACCGCCTTGATATCCGCGTAGGTGAGCAGGCAGAGCATTTTCAGGCGCTCGGGGGTTCCCATTTTTTCGGCGATTTGGCGAATCGCTTCGGGATCGAAAATGTCCCGCCGCAGGGCCGAGCCCATCACCAAATGGTTGGCGATGAGAAAAAGAACCGTTTCGCGATCGGGCGGATCCAAATCGAGGCGCGCGAGGGAGACCTCAGCAATTTCGAGGCTGCCAACGATGTGGTTGTCCGGCTTGGTGCCCTTGCCCGTGTCGTGCAGTAGCAGAGCAAGATACAGCAGGTCCGGCTGTTCAAGTTCGTCGAGAAGCTCGGAATAGCCTTGGTCCCATTTGGACTGAGATTTCCGCAGGGCGTGCAAATTTTCGATGGCGACAAAGCTATGCTCATCCACAGTGAACCGATGGGAATAGTCGCGAATCACCAGCGAATCAATCGCCTGAAATTCAGGCAAGAGCGGCGTAAGCAGGCGCAAAGAGTGCATCGTGCGCAGTGCCTGCGCGGCATGTGGAGCTACCAGAATCTCCTGCAAATAGTGCCAGAGCTGAGCGCCTTTGGGCGGTGCGGTGGCGAGCGCAGGCTGAATTTCCTCGATCTGGTGCTCCGCGGACGAACTGAGGCTCAGACCGTGGCGCGCCATGAAGCGAAACATGCGCAGTGGCAGCTCGGAATCGGTCGGCGTTTCCTGGCGCTGCAGGAAAATGCGGCCGTCCACGACCGCGAACTCGGCGTTTGAAAGGCGCGACCGAAGATTCTGGAATTGGCGATAAAGAGACGGACGCGCCGCGGGAAATTCCTCCAGCAACTGCAGACCCACCCGATGGATCAGCCGCGCATGGCCAAAGTAGATTCTCATCCAGTCCGCGGCGGTGAGCGAGTCAGCGTCCGGCGCGCCGATCTTCTCGGCGGCGGCCTGATCCTGCGCCAGCCAGGCGAGCGTATTGTCGTCGCGGCCATGGCGGAAATGGAGGAAGCACCGTGCGGACATCAGAAAATCGAGCGCGGCGTCGAATCTTTCGCGCAGCCACGTCGGCAGCAGCGTGGCTTCGTCAGGCCATGCACCCTGCTCTTCCATCGCGGCGATCAACGCAAGCCAATGGGCCAGGTTGTAATCTCGCAATCCGCCCGGGCCGTCTTTCACATTCGGCTCGAGATGAAAGACGGTGTTGCCAAATTTGTTGTAGCGGCCGTGAGTCAAGTCGGTGAGGCGCTGGACGATCGAGCGCGATTCGCGCGCCACAAGCTTGGGGATGAGCTGATCATGCAGGCGGTCGAAAAGGCTCTTATCGCCCGCGAGATAACGGCAATCGAGAAGGGAGATCGCGAACTCGACGTTGTTCGGATCGAATTTCTCGCACTCGGCCAGAGTCCGGGTAGCGGGGCTCAGTTTCAACCGCAGGTCCCAGATCTCCTGCGAGAATTGCGCGATGTGTTCCTTGAGATTTCGGTCGGCTCCTCCGCCGGCGTGCAGAAAGAGCATGTCTATGTCCGAAAAAGGAAAAAGCCATCGGCGGCCGTATCCTCCAAGCGCAACCAGCGCAAGATTCTGGGGGCCAGCTGTATCCGGGGAAATTAGTTTTTTCCAAAGGCGCAGCGCGATGGAGTCAACCAGCGTCGAGCGTCCGTTAACGGCGGCGCGACCATCGCTGGCGGCGGAGAACTGCTCGCGAATGCGCGCGGATTCCGCGGCATAGAATTCGCGGAGATCGCTTTCGGATGCGTGTTTCGTGGACATGCGTGTGTGACGGGACTTCAGTCCGATGCCGTTCGCAAGGCGTGGACTTGCTCAGCGGCCGTTAGAGCGCGCTGTCTCCGCGCTCATCGTTGCGAATCCGAATGGCATCTTCAATCCTAGAAAGGAAAATCTTCCCGTCACCGATTTTCCCCGTGCGCGCTGCCGTCACGATCGTCTGGACGGCCTTTTCGACCAAGTCATCCGCGAGAACCAGTTCGATCTTGATCTTGGGGATCAGATCCACGGTGTATTCACGGCCGCGATAGAACTCGGTATGGCCTTTCTGCCGGCCGTGCCCGCGAGCCTCGAGGACGGTCATGCCCTCCACGCCTATCTCGTGGAGCGCATCCTTGACGGCGTCCAACTTCGAGGTTTGGATTACCGCTTCAACTTTAGTCATCGTTTTCGTCTCGACTCTCTGGTTTTCCGTCTGGGGATCCCATGAGATCACGCCGAGAAAGGCTTCGTCCGGCGCGCGTGCACCGGCTTCAAGCCTCTGACAGCACTCTAACTGCTCGCCCTGCTATGCGGTAGTGCATATTTTGGATTAGCCAGATTGGCGATGGTTATGGCCTACAAATTGGCCGACGCGCATTATACACGCATCCACAGCGCAACTTTCCGCCCCAGCTTGTGTTCCATGAATCGTACGGCCTCCGCAACAGCTCTCGGAGGCTGACACTTAAAATGAGCACCAACCTACTGGGAGGAAAGTCATCATGAAGACACGCAGACTTATTTTGAGTGCGGCGGCCGTCGTTGTTTTTTGCGTACCGTCTGCATTTGCACAGCAGTCCGATACCAGCTCTACCGCGACGCCTGCGGACAAACCGGCGACGATCGCGCAGCGCAAGGACAATCAGCAGGATCGCATCGCGCAAGGAATTGACAGTGGGCAGCTGACTGCCGGCGAAACCAAGAACCTGGAAACCAAGGAAGCCGACGTCAACAAGGAAGAGCATACGATGCGTTCGGACGACGACGGGCATCTGACCGCCGCCGACCGCGCGAAGCTAAACAATCAGCAGAACCACTTGTCCAATCAAATTTACGACGACAAGCATAATGCTAACACCGCGCACTACGGCAACGGTGAAATCGGCCAGCGCCGCGAAAATCAGCAGGACCGCATCGCGCAGGGAGTGAAGAGCGGTCAGCTGACTGCCGGCGAAACGTCGAGGCTCGAAAACCGGGAACAGGGCATCAACCGTGAAGTGAGCGCCGACAAGCAGGCGAACGGCGGAAAGCTCACTGGTGCGGACAAGAAAGCAATCAACCAGAGCCAGAACCGGACTTCGCGGGCCATCTACAGAGACAAGCACAACGGCAGAACGCGCTAGTAATCAGCATGGCGTTCTGTCGGAAAAGGAGCCCCGGCCTTCACGCTGGGGCTCTTTCTTATTCCGCGTATCCGCCCGGATGCTTTTGCAGCCACTCCCACTGCGAGCGCAATATCGCCGTCAAATCCGACGTCACGGTTTTCCAACCCAACACTTGCTCGGCCTTTCTTGCATCCGCGACCAGTCGCGGTGGATCGCCCGCGCGAGGGCCTTCAATCCGTATGGGGATCGGCCGTCCCGTGACCTTGCGCGCGCATTCGATCACTTCCATCACTGAATATCCGCGGCCGCTCCCAAGATTCAAGAAATCGGACTCGCCGTCGCGGCAAAGATGTTCAAGTGCGCAAGCGTGAGCCTCGGCGAGGTCGGCGACATGTACGTAGTCACGGATGGGCGTGCCATCGGGAGTGGGATAATTCGTTCCAAACACCGAGACTTCGGCCTTTTCACCGGAAGCTGCCTTCAAAACGTTCGGAACAAGATGAGTCTCCGGATCGTGATCTTCGCCGCATCGCTCGGTAGCTCCGGCCGCATTGAAATATCGCAGCGAGATGGATTTCAACCCGTAGGCTCGGTCGTAGCTCGCGAGCAGTCGTTCCATCAGTAGCTTCGACCAGCCGTAAGGATTTACGGGCCACAGTGCGCTCGATTCCGGAATGGGGACCTGCTTCGGCTCTCCGTACACCGCAGCCGTGGACGAAAGAACCACGCGCCGAACGCCGGCTGTGACCAATGCGCCTATGAACGCAATTCCTTGCGCCACATTGTTCTCGAAATATTTTCTTGGGTCCCCAACGGATTCCCCAACCGACGTGAGCGCCGCAAAGTGAATGCAGGCCTCGATCTTGTGTTCGCGGGTTATGCGCTCGACGAGCGAACGATCGCCCACGCGCCCTTCGTAAAGCGGTACTTCGCGATCGACGGCGCCGCGATGCCCGTGGACAAGATCGTCGAGCACGACCACCTGCTCGCCCTTGGTGCGCAGTCGCTCCACCGTGGCGCTTCCGATAAAACCTGTCCCGCCTGTCACGAGAATTGTCATCGCGCTCCAATCTCCCGATTCGGCCCACTGCTTCCGATGATAACAAAGGAGTTTATTCTGGAGATGGGACTTCCACTGCAGTCGTGATGTAAACGTGAGCAGCAACATCGGACCGACCCCGCGCGTAGTAACATAGAGAGCGAAATAATGACCACGAGTACCCCTATACCCGGCCGCGCCGCCATCCGCCTGCAGCAAGTCACACGACACTATCAAATGGGCGAAACGCTGGTGCGCGCGGCCGATAAAGTGACCCTAAGCATCGGCGCAGGGGAGTTCGTAGCGCTACTCGGCAGTTCCGGCTCGGGCAAATCCACGCTTCTGAACCTGATGGCAGGACTCGACCGGCCGACCTCGGGAGCGATCTTCGCACACGACCGCAATCTCGCGGAGATGAGCTCCGAGGAATTGGCCAAACATCGCAGCCAGACGATCGGAATCGTTTTTCAGGCCTTTAACTTGCTTTCGCGGATGACGTTGGAAGAAAACGTGGAGCTGCCGCTCCGTCTCGCGGAAGTTGAACGCAGCGAACGGACCGGCCGCGTCCGGGAAGCGGTGGACCGCGTGCGTCTGAGCGCCCGGCTGTCACATCGTCCCAGCGAGCTGTCTGGCGGCGAACAGCAGCGCGCTGCGCTCGCCCGTGCCCTGGTTAACAGGCCAACCATTTTGCTCGCGGACGAACCTACCGGAAACCTTGACAGCGCCACGGGCGACGAGATCATGAATCTGCTTCGCGAGATCAACGAGACCCTCGGGATGACCATCGTGATGGTTACGCACGAACAACCGCGCGCCGAGCGCTACGCGCATCGGCTGATCCATATGGGCGATGGCAAGGTGCTCGATGACGGGAGGTCGCGATGAAGGGCCGCGACATGGCGGAGCTAGCACTGCGCAACCTCCGCGAGTCCGTTCTGCGGAATACGCTGACGACTCTTGGAATCGGCGTCGGGATCACATCGCTCGTCGCTCTTGGCTCGCTTGGGGTTGGACTGCAGAACCTTGCAACCGACCGGCTCGCCCGCTCGGGCGTTTTCGACGCGATCTACGTAGCGCCGAAGACTCGTACACCAGGCTTCGGCCGCGAACAAAATCCCGGAGCCACCCCGGACACTCCCCCCGTTCCGCTGGACGCCGATGCGCGCGGAAAACTTGCGAAGTTGCCGAACGTCGTCGACGTCTACGCTGACATACGATTCCCGACGGAAATCCATTTCGAGAGCAAGCCGTACCAAACCTTCGTGGCCGGAGTCGTCCCGTTGGACAAGACAGAAGGCACCTTTGACAATATGAAAGGCTCGTTTTTCTCGAGCGCCGCGGCGGATGAAGCGATTCTTCAGATTGATTTCGCTCGCCAACTTTCTCCGCAGCAACCGGATGAGCTGATTGGCAAAGACCTCGTGTTGCGCTACGCGGAGCGGCAGGCGCTGCCGCCGGATCCCAGAAGCAAAGACACCGATTCGTCCGGCTTCTCCATTGTTCCCAAGGACGAGACACTGCGCATCGTGGGCATCGTCGAAACCGATCCGGCGGGCGGCTTTGGTCCCTACGGCCGCGGGCGATTGTTCGTTCCCATGCAGGTTGCCGAAAGATTGCGCGCCGCACAGACCAACGACCTGCGCGATTTGTTGCGAGACACGCCGAACAAACGGAACTACGAAAGCCTCACCGTCCGCGTCAGCGGCGCAACGAAGGTGAAGGAAGCGGAAACCGCGATCAAGAAATTGGGGTTTTCCGCATACTCGGTGCTCGATGCCACACAAGCTCTGCAGCAGGTCTTCGCGGTTTTCGACATTTTCCTGCTGATCTTTGGGTCGCTTGCCCTGGTGGTCGCGTCGCTTGGCGTGATCAATACTTTGGTGATGGCGATCCTGGAGCGCCGCCGCGAGATCGGAATCCTGAAAGCGCTCGGTGCCTCCGACCGCGACGTGAGCCGGCTTTTTTTCGTCGAGGCCGGTGCGATGGGCCTGCTCGGGGGAATTCTCGGTGTGGTTATGGGATTTACGATCAGTCGCGCTATCAATTTCGGCACGAATGTTTATCTAGCCCGCCGCGATCTTCCCGCAATCAGCGTCACCGCCGTTCCTTGGTGGATGGTCGTCACAGCAATTTTATTCTCCATCGGCGTCAGCATGCTGGCAGGCTTATATCCGGCCACTCGCGCTGCGCGTCTTGATCCCGTACAGGCCCTGCGATATGAGTAAGCTGCCGCGGCAGCTGTTCGCGGTAACGGCTTTGCTGTTCGTGGCGTTCGCATTTGCCGGCGCAGGCCCCGCGCACGCTTCCCCTCGAATCGAATGCCGCTCCGTTCCGAGCAAGCTTCTGAATCGGCGCGTCCAGTATTGCGTGCTTCTCCCTCCAAGCTACGATTCCGACAAAGCGCGCCGGTATCCCGTGCTCTATTTTCTCCACGGCCTTGGCCAGAACGAGCAGGCCATGATTGACTCTGGCGGCTGGAATCTAACGCAGGACATGTGGGAACAGGCGCAGATTGGCGAATTTCTGATCGTCGCGCCGGATGGCGACCGATCGTTCTTTATCAATTCGCGCGACGGGAAACGCCCTTACGAGGATTTTTTGGTCGAGGAGCTTCTGCCCTTCATCGAGTCGCATTACCGCACGAAGGAGGGGCGCCGCAACCGTGGAATCGCCGGAGTCTCCATGGGTGGCTACGGCGCGCTGCATCTCGCGCTCCGTCATCCGGATCTTTTCGGCGCGGTCAGTGCGAATAGCGCCGCGCTGATATCGAATCCGCCGCAGGGGAAAGTTGACTCAGGCTCGGCGGATGCGATTTCACGCGCGCTCGGCGGAGCCTTCGGCACGCCGTTCGACCGCGCATTCTGGGACCGCAACAGCCCGTTCACCCTCGTGCGCGAAAATCCGCCACCTGCTGACCTGCAAATTTATTTCGATTGCGGCACGGAGGACGATTACGGATTCAATCGCGGCGCGCAGGAGTTCCACGATCTGCTCGTGGCGCGCCACATCCGACACGAATTCCATCTATACCCGGGCGGACACGACATCAGCTACTTTGCCGAGCACTTGCCCGAGTCTCTCGAATTCCAATCGAAAGCGCTCGGCGCGACGCCGCTACCTTCGAAATAACGCTCGTCGCCCCGGTCCGAAAGCGGTCTAATCCGTCGCGCCAACGGCCTTGCGTTCGAATTCCGCGAATCTGCCGCCTGTTTCGGCGAGCTTCTTTAGCAGCGGTGCGGGTTCCCAAAGCATTCCGTGTTGCTTGTGAAAATCGCAGACGCGGTCGTACACTTTTTTCACGCCCACCGTGTCCGCATACCACATCGGACCGCCGCGAAAGCCCGGAAAACCGTAGCCGTTCAGATAAATGATATCTATGTCGCCGGCCCTCAGCGCGTAACCCTCCTCCAGAATCCGCGCGCCCTCGTTGACCAGGCCGTATACTTCGCGCTCCACAATCTCTTCGGCGGAGATTTGCCTCTGCGGCGTACCCGCTTCGGCGGTCCATTTCTTCACCAGCTCCACGACCTCCGGATTGGGCGTCGCACGCCGGTCAGCGTCATATTTGTACCAGCCGGAACCGGTTTTCTGCCCGAAGCGGCCCATCTCGCACAGTTTGTCCTCAACGTAGGGCTGCCGTGCGCCCGGTTTCTCTAGATGCTTGAACTCCTTGCGTATGCGCCACGCCACATCGAGTCCGCCTAAATCTCCGACGGCGAGCGGCCCCATGGCCATGCCCCATTGCGTGAGCGCCGCGTCAACCGCTTCCGGCGAGGCTCCCTCTTCTACGAGAAATTGCGCCTCGCGAATGTACGGCAGAAACATTCTGTTCCCGACAAATCCGCGGCAGTTCCCCACCAACACAGCGACCTTGCCGATTTTCTTCGCCAGCTGCATGCACGTCGCGATCACTTCCTTGCTGCTCTTTTTCCCGCGCACGAGTTCCAGCAGCCGCATCACGTTTGCGGGGCTGAAAAAGTGCGTGCCGATTACGGATTCGGGCCGTGACGTCGTTGCCGCGATTTCGTCAATGTCCAGCGTCGAGGTGTTGCTCGCCAGAATCGCGCCGCGCTTGCACACGCGATCGAGCTCGGCGAACACTTCCTTCTTCAGCGCCATTCCCTCGAACACCGCTTCGATCACCAGGTCGGCGCCCGCGAAATCGTCGTAGCTCAGCGTGGGCTTGATCATCTTCATGCGCTCGTCCACGAATTCCTGCGTGAACCTTCCGCGCTTCACTGAAGTTGCGTAGTTCTTTTGTATGTTCGCGAGCCCCCGGTCGAGCGCTGCCTGGTCCGTGTCCTTCAGAAGCACCGGAATTCCGGCGTTCGCACAAACCATCGCGATTCCACCGCCCATCGTTCCGGCGCCCACGATGGCGATCGAGTTAACGGGAATCACCGGCGTGTCCTTCGGAACATCCGGGATTTTGGCAACTTCCCTCTCGGCGAAGAAAACGTGGATGAGTGCCTTCGACTCGTCCGAGTAAAGGCACTTGTCAAAGAGTCGCGCCTCCTCCTCGCAGCCTTTTTCAAACGGCATCTTGGTGGCAGCTTCGATGGCGTCAATCGCGGCGAGCGGCGCGGGTAATCCGCGCTGCTTCTTGCGCACTGAATCCCGCGCAGCGGCAAAGATCGGGGCATTAACCTCGGGCGTTCCCAATTTTTCATTGCGCTCGCGAGTCTTTGGCGCCGGTTTTCGAGCAACCTCGTGCGCAAATGCGACGGCTCCGGCCAGCAGGTCGCCTTCGATCAACCGGTCAATGATCCCGGTCTCGACCGCCTCCGACGCTTTAATGCTCTTGCCGACCGTGCACATCTCGACGGCCTTTGCGATTCCGGCGAGCCGCGGAAGGCGTTGCGTGCCGCCCAGCGCCGGGGATGATTCCGAGATTCACTTCCGGCTGGCCCACCTTTGCGTCGGGACTCGCCACGCGATAGTGGCACGCCTGCGCGACTTCGAGTCCCCCGCCCAGCGCGTTTCCGAGAATCGCGACCACCACGGGCTTGCTGCAATTCTCGATCTTCAAAAGCGTGGGAAGTAGATTGATGCGGCCGCCCTTGCCCGAAGTCATCTGCACAAACATGTTGATGTCCGCGCCTGCGATAAATGTGCGCCCGCCGCCGATCAGGACCGCGGCTATAACGGTCGCATCCTTTTCGATTTCGGCGACAGCCTTCTCAATGCCTTCAGGCACGCCGGGGCTCAGCGCGTTCACCGGCGGATTATTGATGGTGATGACCGCCACGTCTCCGACTTTGCTCAGTTGAACCAGATCGCTCATGTGTGTGAATTTCTCCGATGCGATTCTTATGCTATTTGTGGCATTGAGGCAAGCGCGAGGATAGGATTGCGCAGGCGATCAAAGAATCTGCACCACGGGCGCCGATGCTGACATATTGACCACGGAGAGCCGGGCCGCGACCTGTCGAGCCATCGCGTAGATGCTCTTCGCGCCCGGGGAATCTTCGCCGAGCGACGCCGCCGGCTTCCCGGTGTCGCCGCCGATGCGAATTTGCGGATCTATCTCGATCTCCCCGAGAAACGGCAGCTCAAAATTCTTCGCCATGCGCTCGCCTTCACCGTGCCCGAAGACGTCAATTTTTCCGTTGCAGTGCGGGCAGGCGAAATAGCTCATATTCTCGACCACGCCAAGAATTTCCACGTTCACCTGGCGGAACATTTCCACAGCTTTGCGTACGTCCGCCAGCGCAACTACGGACGGCGTGGTCACTACCACGGCGCCGCTCACAGCCACGGTTTGAATCAGGCTCAACTGCACATCTCCGGTACCCGGCGGCAGGTCCGCAATCAAGTAATCAAGCTGGCCCCAACGCACGTTGCGCAGGAACTGCTGCATCACGCTGTGAAGCATCGGACCGCGCCAGACCAGCGGTTTGTCGCCGGGATTCAGCAGTCCCATCGAGATCATCTTCACGCCGTAGGACTGCACGGGGATGATGGTCTTCTCATCAAGCATCTTCGGCTGCTCGTTGGTTCCCAGCATCACCGGGACGTTTGGACCGTACACATCCGCGTCCAGCAACCCGACCGATGCTCCCATATTTTTCAAGGCGATCGCGAGGTTTACGGCTACGGTCGTCTTGCCTACGCCGCCCTTGCCGCTCGCGACGGCGATCAGGTTTTTCACGCCTTCGATCGCCGCCTTACCCTGCGGCCGGATTCCTTCAGTCACGGTCGCGTCGAATTTCAAATCAACTGCAGTCACGCCTGGCACCTTCGCCAGCGCCGCGCCCACATCCTTCTCAATATTTTCGCGCTGCGAGCGCGCCGGCGTCGTCAGTTTGACGAGCAGCGACACCGAGCCGTCGCGCACTTCAATATTCTTTGCCAACCCGAGCGTCACCAGATCCTTGCGCAACTCAGGGTCAACGACTCCGCGCAGCGCTTCGACTACCGCCGCTTCCGTGGGACCACTTGCCATCAGTTTCCTTTCATGCGGAAAAAAGGCGTCACAACCGCGGACGTTCGCCAGGACATCCTGGGATCTTTGCCGCACTGCAGATAATTCGCGAAGGAAGGTTCCCCGCGATTAAGGTTCGTTGTCCTTATACTCGTCGGGAACGTCATCTTCCGGCACTTCGTGCGTTCTCACTTCGCTCTCATCGGCGTCGTCGGCATCCTGCACGCCCTTTATCGCCTCAGCCTCGAACGCGTTCCCTTCCTCGAGCAATTCGTCCACGCTCTCGGAATCCGCGCCGCCACGGTTGGAGAGGCCCTGCAAATCTCCCGACTGGCCACCAGAGCGCGCTCCCAGACCAGCGGGCTCGAACGCCAGCGAAGATACTTGCTCACTCTCTCCGCGCGTTCTCTTTCTTGGTGGAGCTTTCTTTCTCGACGCAGCCTTGCGTGCGGGTGCCTTCTTCTGCACCTTCTTCTGCACCTTCTTCTTGCGGGCAGGCCTCTTGCTGGCAGCCTTCTTTACTTTGGTTAGTTTTTTGTTCTTCTCTTTGTTAGCCATGATGGAAGAAGTCTACCACCGGACGCGCATTTTGTGGCGATCCGACAAGGATCGTCACACTGAAGACGGCGCTCCATAGTTTTTCCGTCCGAAGCGCTGCCCTTATCGTGCTTTTGTTCCCCGCCCAGCTGCGTCTGTGATATAGAATCACGCGCGATTCGCTTGATAAAGGCGGAGGGAATCATGCGGGCCATTCGCTGGAGCGAGTGCCGTTCATTGATATTGGCGCCGTTCCTCGTTTTCATACTGGCACTCACATCTCAGCCCGCCCGCGCCCAAGTGGATCTCTCCGGCACCTACAGCCAAACCGCCAGCCCGGACAACACCACCGACCCCTTCATCGGCGACTACACTGGCCTGCCGATCAATGACGCTGAGCGCCTCCGCGCGGATAGTTGGACCGCCGCAAAATGGGATCAGGAACAGCACGAATGCGATCCTCACCCCGCCGACTATGCTCCGCGCGCGCCCGGCGGCATGCGCATCTGGCCAGAGCTCGACCCGCTTACCTACGCTGTGATGGCCTGGCATGTCGAAGTCTTTACCAACGGGAGGGCGCGGACCATTTACATGGACGATCGCCTGCGGCCCTCTCCTTACTCTGCCCAAACCTGGAACGGCTTCTCCATTGGGAAATGGGAAGGCGACAAGCTAAGAATCACGACCACCAATCTGAAAGAGGGCTGGATCCGCCGCAATGGCCTCGCGCGCAGCAACAAGGGCACGCTCACCGAGTATTTCATCCGCCACGGCGATTTCCTTACCATTGTCTCCGCTGTGAAAGACCCGGTCTATCTCACCGAGACGCTCGTGCGAACGGAGCACTGGTTCCTCAATCCGGGCTACACCCTGGCGCCTTTCATCTGCACGCCGCGCGACGTCGTTGACAAACCGCCGAGCTGGGTCCCTCACCACCTGCCCGGCACAAACGACTTCCTTAAGGAATTTCCATCGAACCTCGGAATTCCAGTCGAAGCCACTCGCGGAGGCGCGGAAACGATGTACCCCGAATATATGCAGACGCTCAGCACGCTTCCGCCGCCTCCTCCGCCACCGACCAAGCCCGCCGCGGACAAGCCATGACACGAATCTCCGGCATCGCGCTCGCGATTCTTGCAGCGACAACGGCTGGATTCGCGACTGCGCCTCCGCAACAGGGTCAAGCGCCCGAAAAAAGCGCAGTGCAGCTGCTCCACGTCCAGGGCCGCGTCCACATGCTCGTCGGCGCCGGCTCGAACATCACAGTTCAGCTCGGCGACAACGCCGTCGTCCTCGTGGACTCGGGCCTGTCCGAGATGAGCCCGCAGGTTCTCGCCGCCATTCGCTCGCTCTCCGAGAAGCCCATCGAATTCATTATCAACACCAGCGCCGATGCCGACCACACCGGCGGCAACCACAATCTCGCACAGTCCGGACATTTCATTTCCGGCATGAACGGCGAAACTCCCGGCGCGTCCATCGTCGCGCAGATTGCCGTTCTCGACCGCATGACCGCCGCCTCCGGAAAAGCAGCCAACGAGCTGGAGGAACTCTGGCCGACCGACACCTACGACAACGACAAATGGGCGCTCTTCAACGATGAAGCCATTGTCCTCGAGCACCCAAAAGCCGCGCACACCGACGGCGACAGCATCGTTTTCTTCCGCCGCTCCGACGTTATCAGCGCTGGCGACATTTTCACTCCCGATCGCTATCCGATGATTGACCTCGCAAAAGGCGGTTCGATCAACGGCGAAATCGCAGCGCTGAATCGCCTGCTCGACATCATGGTTCCTCACGCCGATGAAGAAGGCGGCACATACGTGATCCCCGGTCACGGACGCCTGTGCGACCGAAATGCGGTGGCGAACTACCGCGACATGGTGACGATCGTTCGCGATCGCATCGAGGACCAGGTAAAGAAAGGCAAAACACTCGATCAAGTGAAAGCTGCTAGGCCAACCATGGACTACGACGGCATCTATGGTGCGGACTCGGGACCCTGGACCACCGACATGTTCATCGAAGCCGTTTATCGCGATCTGAGCGCCGTTGCCAGTCCGTCAGATAAAGGGCCGGCCAAGCCGAGCAAGAAGCCCGGGAAAGGTCGATGACAATTTGTCGAGCTAAGCCTGATCGCGTCGTGCGGGTAGGTTTAATTGTGTGTCTGTGGTCTTTCGCGTCTTTCGCGATGGCGAGTCATGGGGACGTTCAGGCGGGCCTCCCAGGACAGCGCCCTCCGGCGCCAACTCCAAAGGCTGGGGCGCTACTCGATCTGACCGGATATTGGGTTTCGATCATTGACGACGAATGGCGATGGCGCATGATGACTCCGGCCAAAGGTGACTTTTCCTTTGTTCCGCTCAATCCCGAAGGGCGTCGAGTGGGCGGCATGTGGGATGCAGCGAAGGACGAAGCTGATGGAAGTCAGTGCCGTGCGTTCGGCGCCGCGGGGATTATGCACCTTCCCGTGCGGCTTCACATCACCTGGGCGGACGACCACACTCTCGAAATTGACACCGATGCGAGTATGCAAAAGCGACTGCTGCACTTCGACGGCTCAAAATGGACGGGCGGAGCGCCGGAATGGCAGGGAGACTCCGTTGCCTCGTGGGAAAAACAGCAGCAGGGCCAGGGCTTCGGCATTCCTCCGCGCGTCCCCCCCACGCCAAACGGTGGCAGCATGAAGGTCGTAACCACGCACATGCGGCCCGGATACCTGCGCAAGAATGGAGTGCCCTATAGCGGAAATGCGGTGCTGACGGAGTATTTTGATCGCATCGAGCTGGATGACGAGCCCTACCTTATCGTCACGGGAGTGGTCGAGGACCCACAGTATCTGACCGGGCGGTTCATCACCACCGAGCAGTTCAAGTTCGAGCCAAATGGCTCGAAGTGGAACCCCACGCCCTGCAAGACCGCGCCCCCGTCCGCTCCGCCACCCGCGCCGCCTCGCTGATCAGTCCCTCGCGTACGCAACTTTATACCAGTCCCACGTGCGCTTCAGTCCTTCTGCGAACGGCACGCGCGGCTCATAGCCAAGGATTTTCCGGGCGAGCGAAATGTCAGCCTGTGAATGAAGGATGTCGCCAGCGCGCGGCGGATCGTATTTTGCCTGTATTTTCTTGCCCGTGACTTTCTCGAGCTGCCTCACAACTTCATTCAGGGTGATGCGCACGCCCGTCCCGGCATTGAACACTTTCCCGGACGCACCGCTGGACTCGCAAGCACGCAAGGTCTCGTCCACAATATTTTCGACGTAGGTGAAGTCGCGCGACTGCTCGCCATCGCCGAAAATCACGGGCTGTTCCCTCCGGATTATGGCGAGCATGTATCGGGAAAGCACTCCCGAATACTGTGACGTGGGATCCTGCCGCGGGCCAAACACGTTGAAGTAGCGGAGCGACGCGTTTTCCAGGCCGTAAACGCGCCCGAAAACCTGCGCGTAGAGCTCACCGACGTACTTCGTCACCCCATAGGGCGAGATGGGATCGGGTTGCATCGTCTCGACCTTCGGCAGCGCCAGGGTCTCGCCGTAAGCCGCGGACGACGCTGCGTAAACGAATCGTCGCACCTTCGCGTCGCGCGCCGCAACCAGAACGTTAAGCGTCCCATCAATGTTGGCGTGGTTAGTATCCAGCGGATCTTCGACGGACCGAGGCACAGACGTCCGCGCGGCAAGATGAATCACGTAATCCGCTCCGTGACAGGCCGCCTGCACCGCCGCCAGGTCCGTGATGCTGCCGGTGTTCAACTCGATTTTCTTGCGAACGCTCGCAAGATTCGACTCCTTGCCAGTCGAAAGATTGTCGAGCACGACCACGGTGTGCTCGCGTCGTACGAGTTCGTCCACGATATTGGAGCCGATGAAGCCGGCACCACCTGTCACCAGGTAGCGCATTACGGAAATCCTCCCCGCGCGAAACCGGGCAGAGAAGAAACCGCCCGCTTCGCCATGAGCCTCGCGATTGAGTTCTCTCGCAGTGCTGTGATGATTGTGCCGCGCGTTTCGGGTACGCTTGAATATACCCGGCGCGCCTCGGCCGGGCAAGAATCACAGAATGATTTTTCAGACCAAGATGAGAACGCGCTCACTTTCGATTGCGATCGTTGTCGCCGGCTTCGCTCCGCTTCTGACGATTTATTCGTCTGCCGCGCTTAAAGAGCAGCCCATGCCATTTCGGGTGGGCGAGTCGCTCAACTACCGCGTCTCGTGGTCAGCATTTTCAGCCGCGGCGTCCGTGCAATTGAGTGTCGTCGAGCGGCGCGCCCTATTCGGCTGGCAGACGTGGCATTTTCGTGCCGTCGCTCAGACGCTGAGCCCGGTGAGCACCCTCTTTCCGATTGAGGACCAGTTCGATTCCTACACGGACACCGAATCGCTCGAATGCCGCCAATTCGAAACACATCTCAACGAGCTGGGGAAGATTTCGGACCAAGTGTTGCATCTCGTCGCGACCGGCCAGAAATCCCGAGCGCCCGGCGCAAGCGTCGTCGTCATGCCGGGTACGCGAGATGCTCTCGGCGCGCTCTACGCGCTTCGCGCGGTGGATTGGCAGCGCACGCCGGAGCTAAACGCAACTGTGTACGACGGGAAGGACATCTTCGACATGCGCGCCCAGCGAGACAGCCCGGGCGAAGCCGTCACGGTTCCCGCAGGAAATTTCACGGCTTCGCGAATCTCGATACGCGTCTTTCAACACGACAAGGAGGTGACAGCAATCCACATCGCCGTCTGGCTGGCCACCGACGCCGCGCACACACCCGTGGTGCTCCAGGCAACCTTACCCTTCGGGACACTGCGAGCCGAACTGATACCGGCGCCAAATTGATGCCTTGTGGTATTTGCTGCGAGGTAAGACGAACCGATTGCTTAGTCTTCCGGCGTGACCCAATCATCCGGCGGAAAGTCAATCTGCCAGAAAGACCCGCACGGCTGCACGAACTCGATACCCGTCTGCACCTTGTCCCCCGTGGCGGTGCCAAGGTGGACCACCCGGCAATCCAGGGACTTCGAGGTGGATTTGTTGGAAACGGTGACCTGCTGGCCGGGGGTCACGCGCGCCCCCAGCGAAATTAGCGCTCCGTGCGCGTTCACTACGAGGGTCCGAGTCTCCTCAACGAAATCCTGACTTTCTTTGTCCTTCCCTAGTACGTGGATCGGGACACTTAGAAGGACGCGCATGCTACGCCTGCGCCCGGGATCGAGGGTCAAGCCTGATCGTTCCTGCGACAGCGTCGTGGGACCGCCCATATCACTAAACCATAGGACCAGGATGTGTCGCCCACAATAGGACTAAAGTCCTAGGGGCGGTTTCGAGTAAACAGGCGGCTGATTGGCGGGACGTTTCAGCAGGGGACGATTTTTTCGCGGCCCTGTTTCACGCGGCGAGTAGCGTTACGCGAATCCACGATCAGCTTCGCATTTCGCACAATCGCATCGTAATCGTAGCTGGTGTGATCGGTGGCAATGAGCACGCAATCATAGCTGGCAAGGGTCGTTGGGCTCAAATCCACCGAGCGCTTGTGTGAAAAATCGTAGTGGCGCATCTTGTGCAGCGCGGGAAAGTAAGGATCGTTGTAGTCAAGGATCGCGCCTCGCTCGCTGAGCAGCTCCAAGAGCTTTAGCGCGGGCGATTCGCGCAAGTCGTCCACATCTTTCTTGTACGCCACTCCCAGCAGCAAGATCCTGGATCCCTTGATGCTCTTCTGGCGCTCGTTCAGCGCCGTGCCGACTGCGTTCACAACGTGATAGGGCATCTCCGTGTTGATCTCGCCGGCCAGCTCGATGAAGCGCGTCGAAAAATCGTACTCGCGCGCCTTCCATGACAGGTAGTAGGGGTCCACTGGAATGCAGTGTCCGCCCAGACCCGGCCCCGGATAGAACGGCATAAACCCGAACGGCTTCGTTGCGGCGCTGTCAATCACTTCCCATATATCGAGCCCCATCCGCAGGCAGAGTTGCTTCAACTCGTTGACCATCGCGATATTCACACACCGGAAGATGTTCTCCATCAACTTGACCATCTCGGCAGCGCGCGTCGAGCTGACCGGAATCACTTTGGAAACGATCTGAACATACATTGCCGTCGCGGCGCGGCCGCTTGCAGGATTGATTCCGCCGACGATTTTGGGAATCTGCGCCAGACCATACTGCTTGTTGCCGGGATCTTCGCGCTCGGGCGAAAACGCGAGATAGAAGTCGGTTGCCGCATCTTTGCCGCTAGCTCCCGCGTCAATCGGACAGTGCAGTCCGCCCTCTTCCAGGATCGGCAAGACGAGTTCTTCGGTCGTGCCCGGATACGTCGTGCTTTCCAGCACGATCAGCTGGCCACGCTGGAGATTCGGCGCAATCGCCTTCGCAGTATTCTCGACGTAACTCAGGTCGGGTTCGCGCCGCTCATCCAGAGGCGTCGGAACGCAGATGAGTACCGCGTCCATCCCGCGCAGTTTGGCGAAATCGGTCGTCGCGCAGAAGCGCTTCCCTTCCACATGCCCGCGGATTTTGTCGGCGGAGATGTGCTGGATGTACGAGTGGCCAGCGTTCAGTTTGTCCACCTTGGTTTGGTCCAGGTCGAACCCTGTGACGCGATGACCCACGTCGGCAAACCGCAACGCGAGCGGCAGCCCCACGTAGCCGCAGCCGATAATCCCGATCTGCATATCCTTTCCTGCAAAAAACTCTGGCTTGCGCTCTACAGCCATTCGCTTGGTTCTCCCTCATTTTGCTCGCGAGTCATTCGGGCATCCAATCGCGCCTCAATTGCGCGGGTGGAAAGCATAGCAGGAACGTAAACTCCGGTGGAGACCGGAGCGCCTAATTCCACGGGATTACAATATAGCGGTTCGACGTTGCCCCACCGCGACATTTCGGCGAACATGATCGCCGATGCACAGCGTAATCATACTTCTGCTGGGCCTGGCGGCAGGTATCCTGGTCGGGCTGATGGGGATTGGCGGCGGGACAGTCGTGGTGCCGGCCCTCGTCTACCTGCTGGGAATGAGCCAGCACATGGCGCAGGGCACGTCGCTGTTTATGCAGCTGCTGCCGGTTGGGCTGGGCGCTTTGTGGGTCTATTGGAAGGCCGGCGAGGTGGATCTGCGCGCCGGGATCGTCTGCGCACTTGGAATCCTCGTGGGAGGATACGCCGGAGGGTCAATCGCGGTGGGGATTCCCGCGCGAGTATTGCAGGCGCTGTTCGGATTCTTCCTGATGGTGTCAGCGGTGTTGCTATGGCGCCAGGCGGCCCAACCTGCGCCAGGAAAAGGCGCAGATGCTTAATGGCCTGGGGAACGGGCCGTGGTGGATCGCGGCGATCTTCGCCACGGCGTGCGTGGTGGGGATTTGTAGCGGGCTCTTCGGAGTGGGCGGCGGAGTATTGTTAGTCCCTTTGCTCGTGTTGCTGCTGGGCTTCGACCAACACACGGCGCAGGGCACTAGCCTGATCGCATTGGTACCACCCACCGGACTGCTCGCGTTTCTGGCCTATTACCGTGCGCACCAGGTGGACGTGGTGGTAGGACTGTTGATCGTCCCCGGAGTGATTTTGGGCGGCGTGGCAGGGGGTAAGCTGGCGGCGCAAATATCGCCGCGACGGATGCGCATCGTGTTCGCAATTCTGCTGTTCGCTCTAGGCGCGTGGCAAGCAGCCTCGGCATGGACCAATTAGGGAAACCTGTGCCGAACTGATCGCCGTAAACCTCTTTAAGCGGCCCTTGAACTGCAAATTAGCGATGAGGCCATCCATTCTTGTGGCTTCGAAATTGCGTGCGATTTTCGTGTGGAAACGCAAAACGCTAAGAAGGAAGGCCCCTCTGCGCCGGCCAGTTGGATCAATGTGGCCGTCCGGGTTTCGCTGGGGCTGCTGCTCGCGACTTGTCTGGTGTTGACGGCGCGAGAAGCGCTGGCGAACTTGGTCGCCGCCGAGAAATCACCCGATGCCTTTGCGAGGGCCGCGCGCTGGGACGGCTCGAACCCCGATTTCCCGGCGGGATCTGCGCGCAAGCTTGCGGATCAGGGCCGAGACGCCGATCCGCGCGACATCGCTCGCGAGTTTGAAGAGGCCACGAGGCTGGGACCCCATCGCGCGGAAAACTGGGCGGGTCTGGGTGAGGCGCTCGATCTGGTGGGAGACAGCGCCGGAGCGACGCGCGCATATAAGCGAGCTCTCGAGCTTTTTCCGCGCTCGCCGGATATCAACTGGGAGTTCGCGAATTTCCTGCTGCGCTCGGGCGATATCGCAGGCGCGATTACGCCGCTGCGCATAGCGATCGAGGGCGATCCATCGCTGCGGGTTGGGGCGTTCGACCTTGCGTGGCGAGCCGGCATTCCGCAAGATCAAATTCTGGCGGCACTTCCCGCGCGAGAAGAAATCCTTTCCGCGTATCTGGATTACCTGGATGCGAGCGGACGCGTAGACGCAGCTGGCGACGCCTGGAAGCGTCTGCTGTCCTCGCCCGAAACAATCAACCTCGACGCGGCGTGCCGCTATTTCGACGCGCTGCTCTACGCGCACCGCGTGGACGCACTCGTACCTGTGTGGGCATCGCTGACGGCCCGCGATCCAGATCGTTTCGGGCGGCAAGCTGACTCCAGGAATCGCATCACAAATGGCGGATTCGAGGAGCCGATGGTGAACGGCGGGTTCGGCTGGCGCCTCACTCCCGTCGAGGGTGCTGACGCGTCGCTCGATACCGAAATTGTTCACGACGGCTCGCGGTCGCTGCTCGTGCATTTCGACGGAAGGCACAATCTGGAATTCAGCCACGTGATGCAGTACGTCCCTGTCGAACCCGATACGCACTACCGCTTCGTCGCGTACGCACGGAGCGAAGGAATCACCACGGAGAGCGGGCCGCGCATCGCGGTCTACGACGCGTACGACCGAGCAGCGCTCTCGATGGAAACAGACAGCCTGTTCGGGACGACAAGCTGGCAGGAACAGAGCCTTCAATTCCGCACCGGACCAAGGACGAGACTTCTGGTCGTGCAAGTGGTGCGGTCAGCGAGCCGGAAACTCGACAATCAGATTGGCGGTTCGCTGTGGCTCGACGACGTCAGCTTGTCCCCGGTTCCCTGATCTCCAGGCCACCCTGGTCGAGCGACGTGGCGTAGCCGATTCCTAGAATGACGGCGAAGACCAGCGCATTCGCCGGTATATAGAGATTGAAATCCGCAACGCTGTGCACCAACAGCGCTACGACCGCGCCGAACGAACCCAGCGCGAGCGCTCGAGCGAGACTCGAACGTGCGCGCAGGCTCGCGCGAAGCGGCCTCGCAGCCAGCCAGAAAATTCCCCCAATGAAAACTGCGGCGCACGGAAGGCCCAGCTCAACGGCCAGCTCCAGATAATCGTTGTGTGCATGGTCTATTAGATATGTAAGCTGCGCGGACTGCACAGCGGTGAAGGCGTATTGGAAGCAGCCAAGGCCCACGCCGGTCCAGGGATGCGCGCGAATGAGTTTCAGAGTATCGCTCCAGGCAGCAACTCGGCCTTGGGTGGTGCTGACCAACGGCTCATTTTGGGGCAGCTGCTCGAAATGTTCGACGACGGGCCCCACGCCGACCCACACGGCTGCGGCGATTCCGCCCGCGAGGAGCAGCAAAATCAATGCCACGGGCAGACGGTTGCGGCGCCGGCCAATCCACACGATCGCAGCCATCGCACCGAGCGAGACGAGCGCAGAAATCATGCCCATGCGCGAAAACGAGAACACGATCGCCAGGAGCATCACGGCCGCGACGAGCAGAAGCAGGAAGCATTTCACGATTTCAGGCTGGCCCATAAATTCCACGAAGGAACGCCAGGTCTTGCGACGGGAGCGATGCCTGGCACTTTGCCAGAAGAAAAAAGCGAGGCCAAGCGCGAGGGGAAGGATCATTTCGAGCAGGCCGGCAAAATGATTGTGTTGTTGACCGAAAAACATTTGCCACTTTTCCGATTCCACTTTGGAACTGTTTCATTGCGCTTCAACTCCTATAGTGCAAACGGCCTGCCAAACGCCTGTGGCATATTTGATTGGCCCTCCGCGCCGTCTTCGTTGTCATCTCTTTCGGCGTGCGTTATCCTGCCCCACTGATGATTGACATTCATTGCCACATACTTCCGGGCCTCGACGATGGCGCCACCTCCTTCGAAATTTCCTGCGGCATGGCGGAAATGGCCATCGAAGACGGCGTTACCCACATCATCGGCACACCGCATGCGAGCCCCGACCACCGTTTTGTTCCCGAATTGGTACGGCAGCGCCGGGATGAACTTCAGGCCCGTTTCGAGGGACGGCTCGTCCTGGCCACCGGATGCGACTTCCATCTCAGCTTCGAGAACCTGCAGGACATTCGTAACGACGCCGCGCGATTCACCCTCAACCAGAAAAGCTACTTGCTTGTCGAGTTTGCGGACTACTCGATTCCGCCTTCGCTCGATCAGGCCCTGCACGAATTGCAACTCGCGGGTCTTCATCCAATCATCACGCATCCGGAGCGCAATCCTCTGATTCGCGCACAGCCCGAACGTCTGTTCAAATGGCTGCGGCAAGGCTGCTATGTGCAGGTGACGGCGCAATCGTTGCTTGGGAGGTTCGGCAGCGCCGCACAGGAGATGACGAAGGAGTGGCTCGACGCCGGTGCTGTCCACTTCGTTGCCAGCGATGCGCACAACGTGACTTCGCGCCCGCTTCGCCTCAAAGAGGCTTTCGACCTTCTGGCGAAAACGCGCGGCGAGGAAGTGGCTCGTGCGCTGCTCGTGGACAATCCTCTCGCAGTGTTTGAGGACCGGCCGATTCCCTACGCCCCGGAACTCTCCGATGGCGCGGGCTGGGAGAAATCCGAAGGCGCAAGGCCGCAGCGGAAGAAGCGCTTCTGGTTCTTCTAGAGGTATTCAACGAGCGGACCGGGCAGACGGACTGGGGATTTCCTGGCTTGCTTCAGGTCTTCCTGGACGAATTGCTCGCGTTGTCGAGCGCGTCGGCCAGCTCGCGCCACGAGAACGGCTTCCCCGCACGCGAGGCGGGAATTTGGCCGGCGATCTCCTTGACGAGCGCATCCTGGCGCTCGGCCGTCGCTCCCGCCATTAACGGATCAATCCCCACGTCGCGGAGCGCCTGCGCAGCTTCGCGCATCTCGGCAGCGCGCCGCTTCCCGTGCTCCGCGACGCGGCTAATGAGATAGTCCGGGAGCTTGTCGTTCCATCCCATCTCTGGGAATGTGGCAGCGAGCGACGCGAGCACTTCATTCTCCGCGCCGTAGCGGCGCGCCGCGAACATGGATTCAACCGCAAGCGCCTCGAGTCCCTTGATCACCACGCTGCGGCACATCTTCACCGCCGAAGCCACTCCGATTCGATCGCTCGCTACGCTTGCATTCATGCCGATGGATGACAGGCCCGACGCAAGTTCCCCGGCGTGCGCTCCGCCCAGCAGCAGGGGCGCTTTCAATCGCTGCGGCGGCACTGCGGCCATCACCGCAGCTTCGACAAAATACGCCTCCGACTTCTCAAAGTGTTCCGCCATTTTCTGCTTCGTGCTGGGCGAGACGGAGTTGATGTCGAGAAAACTCTGGCCGGCGCGCAGTAATCTCGAAGCTTCTGTGGCAACATCGAGCGCTGACGACGCAGTCACCGCGGAGATCACGAGTTCCGCCCCACGGACGCAGTCGCTCAGGCTCTCAGCGGTCTGCACTTTCGATTCACGCGCTTTCGCCAGCATCTCTTCTCGCGAATCTTTGGAATCCAGCAGAATATCGAAGGTGGAAACGTCCAGACCGCGCGCCGAGAGGTCTTTTCCGAAGATTCCGCCGGCTTCGCCGAAGCCGATAATCGCAATGCGCTGAATCGGTTCACTGGCCATCGCGATTTCCTACGTGTAGAAAACCATACTGCCCGCGCGCTCGGCGATTCGCCAGCCATTTTTCATGCGGACGTAGCGGTCGTGGTAGATGCCGATGGACTGCTTGCTCGCGGCTTTTCTTCCCTCGGGAGTTTCGGGCTCGGATTCATCCGAGCTGAAAAACAGGACTCGGCAGGTGCCGACGGCCGTGTCCGTGGTTTCCATGCGCACGCTAAAATTGCTGATCAGATGCTGCGTTAGCCGGCCGCGCGGACGCGATTGGAACATGGCGACAATTTTGTCCGCGCCGCGAATCGGTTCCTTGGAGCCAGTCGGAAGAGTGAACGCGGCGTCCTCGGCGAAGACTTCCGCGAGCCGCGGCCAGTCGCGGCTGTCAACGATCTCGGCGTAGTCTGCGCAGAGAGCGTAGCAGGCCGCTTCGGTGTTTCGCATTTCCGCCTGGCTGAATTCAGTCACGATCGCCCTACCGGTATTCGAGACCCAGCTCTTTGAGTTTCGGACGTAAATTGTAAATGTCCAGGCCGAGTTCGCCCTTCGCAAGCCGTGCACGAACCAGATCTTCCTTGTCAATCCGCTGCTTAGATGCAGCGGCAACCTCGGCCGCGTCGGCCCTCCTCACGACCACCACACCGTCGTCGTCCGCGACAATCACGTCGCCCGGCTCGATGGAGGCTCCCGCGCATACGATCGGCACGTTCACCGAGCCGAGCGTGGCCTTCACTGTTCCCTGCGAGCTGATCGCCCGGCTCCAGATCGGAAACTTCATCTCCGTCAGCGGAGCCACGTCGCGGCATCCCGCTTCGATGATCAGACCCTTCACGCCGTGCGCGCGAAGCGAAGTTGCGAGCAGCTCTCCGAAATATCCATCGGTACAATAAGACGTGGGAACTACAACGAGAATGCTTCCCGGCGTGCACACTTCGACGGCGACGTGAATCATCAGATTGTCGCCCGGCGGAAGCGAAACCGTGACCGCCGGACCAGCAATCGCAGCGCCCGGATAGATCGGCCGCATATATGACGCCAGCAATCCGTTCCGTCCCTGCGCCTCGTGCACTGTGGACACGCCGTATTTTTCCAGCGCGGCGACGGCATCCGCGGGTGGCAGCTCCACTTTGCGGACAACCACTGGTTTCATCATGATAGCTCCTCGGTCAGATGAGGGAAGATGCGCTGATCGGCCTCCCCCTTAAGTCTCGGCTTGAATCCAGCGGCTTGCACGCGGATAAACACGCCGGGCGTTGGCAGCGTAGATCCGATCTTTGTCCCCTGCGTTCAACCTCGAATCGTCAACGTAGCGTCTCGTATTGTCGTAATGATCGTGCGTCTCGTCATTGACCACGCCGGGAAACGCGCCGTCGCATTCCGAGCCGAACAGAATGTTCTCGAGTGGCACGGCGTCGAAGAGCATCTGCATGTTCAGGTCGTTGTAGATGCACGTGTCAACGAAAACATTGCCGTTGCCGAGGACCTCATCCGGGCTCGCCCAGCTGCTGTACTTCGCGATTGCCCTCCAACGCCCGATCTGGCACGGCAACGCGCCGCCGCCATGCGGAATCAGAAAGCGCAGGCGTGGAAAATCCCGGAATAGATCCTTCGCGATCATTAGCTGCACGAAACCCGTAATGTCCGCGACCAGATATTGGACCGCCGTGTGCGGGAAGTTCTTGTTGATGGATTCGCTGCCGTGCAGCACGAGTGGAACGTCCAGCGCCTGCGCCGCCTCGAAGACCGGGTAATTGTGCTTTCCAGTGAAAGGCGGGTTTTGCCAGCGACCGCCGGTGCCGTCGGGATCAAAATTGAACGCGATGAAGCCGTCCTTGGTCCAACGCTCGATCTGTTTCGCCACCTGCTCCGATGGACTCGAAGGATGTTGTCCCAGCATGCCGACTGGCGCAAACCGGCCGGGATTCAACCGACAGGCGCGAAGGATAAGGCCGTTGTTGAGATCGGCCCAGATCGCGTTCTGTTCCGCAGTGCCCTCATGGGTCGCCATGGCTTTCGCTCGGGGAGAAGCGAACGCGACATCCACGCCCCGCGTATCCATCAAGCCTAATACCTGTTCCAGACTCTTTTTAACGTCGGCATCCGAAATGTCGGGAACGACATCCGGATTCTTTCCGGAAAGCTGCGCTTGGCGAAAGCCCTCCACTTCCGGGTGACGGGCAAGGCGCACGAAGTGCTGGTGAGAATCAATAATCATAATGTTTGAGCTCGGGTTGGGATTCTAGAAGGGCGGAGAGCCTGCGTCAATGCGCGAACGCCCTGAAAAAACGTTGGGATCTGACTACGACTGAGGCCCGATGATCGCTTGCTGTTGCAGCTCATCCGTCACAATCTTGACCAGGCCCTTGATTACCTTCATCACGGAACTGTTAGAAAATGCGTTCGTCGTTCCAGTCCATATCAACTGTCCGTCGGGCTGTGTGGTGGAATAGAAATTCACCTCCACCTGCGCAATTCTTTCGGTCGTCATATAACCGGGGGAATAAACTATTGGTTGCACTGCGGCGTAGTATCCGTAAAAAGTTCCATAGTAGGGAAATGGCGTATAGACGGTGCCGGGGACGTAGGTCGTTTTCGAAACGTTTTTCGTCAAGCGCGCCACTACGACGGCGTCAAAGTTCTGCCCTTGTACGATGTCCCTTAAATTCTTGATGTCAATGGGAGTCGCATCGGGTCGCGGCAGGTACGCGTAGCTCGGCTGGACCATTTCCCCGGGGCGGGCCAGAGCCGCCACCAACTGATCCTCGAATTCCGCGCGGTTAGCCGCTTTCCCGTTGAGCGCCAGGACCATGATGTTCTTGAACGCCCCGCCGTTATAGGCCGGATTCTTCCAGCTGTACGCCAGTTTCGGTGAACCAGCCAACAATGCCTGGCCGACGAGGACAGCCACGAGCAGCGCCGATATTTTTCTCAAGTTCGTTCCTCCACTTCGCGCTTTCGATTTACTCCCGGGGAAGTACGAAGTCATTCTGCAGGGCATGCCGGCATCGCCTACATAGGGTCGCCGCCGATTTGTCGCGCGAACTGCACAGGACGCGCGCCCTCTGCCGTCGTGGAGAGTCTACTCTTATTTCTTCCCCTCGGGGTCTTCCGCGCTTAGTACTCGAGGCCCGCGAACCATGTCGTCATCGCGGCGGTTACTTCTCTCGGGCGCTCCATAGGAGACATGTGTCCGCAGTGTTCGATGACCGCGAGCGTCGCATTCGGAATCAATGCCGCGATCTCGCGATGCCCTGCAATCGAGCTCCACGTGTCCTGGCGGCCAACCAACACGATCGCCGGACATCGAACTTCCGAAAGCACAGGTGTGGCGTCGGGCCTCTCGAGGAGTGCCTTGATCTGCGCGGCAAAAATCTCCGGTGTCTTGCGGCCCATCATCTCCAGGATCGCGTCCGTCAGCGCTTTGTCTGTCATGCGGTCGGGATGGATGATGCCCTTCATCCAGAATTGCGACATGGCGCGCATGCCTTTGGTCCGCGCCACATCCAGCAACGCGGATCGCGTCGCAGTTTCCCGTTCGCCCGCCTCGCCTCCCGCGAATGCACGGTACGCGGTATCCAGCACCGCCATTCCCACCACGCGCTCCGGTGCACGGCGCACGATCTCGAACGCCACGCGGCCTCCCATCGAATGCCCCGCCATGGCGAAGCGCTCCGGCGCGCTATCGAGTGCCACCATCGCCATTTTTCCGATCGAATCGCTCAGGCCGTAGTCGGTAACGCCGACCGTGGTAATTTCGGAAAACGCTTGCATCTGGTCTTTCCACACGTCGGCGTCGCAGGCGAGTCCCGGGAGAAGCAGAAGATGAGGTCGGCCGGGCACGTGTTACGGCATGACCGCAAGACCGTGCGCCGGTTCCCATTTCGACTTCGCGCGACGGACATTCTGCAAGATCGTCACGACTTGGTAGTCTCCTCGACGGGAGGCGTGCCATACGTGTGGAACGACTCAATCGTCTTCAGTCCCCACGCCTGGCCCTTCTTGCGCTCGGCTTCGGACCATCGAATCGGTTTCCAGTCCGGCGCCAGTATCAGGCGCGCTCCGGCATTGGCGACTTCCACGCGATTACCACCCGGCTCATACACGTACAAAAAGAAAGTTTGCTGAATGGCATGCTTGTGCGGACCCGTCTCGATGTAAACGCCATTCTCGAGAAAAATATCTGCGGCGATCAGCACCTCTTCGCGGCTATTGACCGCATAGGTGATGTGGTGAAATCGCCCGCGCACGCCCGTATGGTCCTTCGAGTAAGCGAAATCGTAACTCTTGTTCGTGCAGGTCATCCACATGGCGGCTTCGACGCCATTGTCCAGCACGATTTGCTCGGTTAAGCGAAAGCCCAGGTACTTCTCGAAAAATGCGCGGTTGCTTTCGATATCCACCGCCAGGCCGTTCCAATGATCGAGGCGTCGAACATTGATTCCGCGCGCGGGAAACCGCTGTGCCTGATTCTTCAGCGATGGCCGCAACTCCTGCGGCGCCTGATACCACTGAGTCTCGTAGTAGAGCTCGATCTTGTGCCCGTCCGGGTCTTGGCAGACATACGCCGGACCGTGCGCCAGGTCGCCATCGTTCCAGCCGATTTCGAATCCCGATCCCTTTAGAGCCGCCACGCGGCGCTCGAGCGCCTGCGGGCTACGCGTGCGATAAGCCACGTGACCCATTCCCGGTAACTTCGACGCGGTAAGTTTCAGCGAGTGGCGTTCGTAGTCGTCATACGCGCGCAGGTAAACCGAGTCGCCTTCCCTGCCGCTCTCCGTCATTCCCATCACGTTGACGAAGAATCGCAGGCTCTCCTCTGGCTTGGGAGTCAGCAATTCCAGATGGCCCAAATGCGCCAGGTCCATATTTGGTTCAGATTGCATGTCCACCTCTGTCCGTCGGGAGGATTATTTACGTACCGTAGCTGAAATCTACGGCGACGCGACGAAAATTATACATACAACGTGCGCTGTAGCGCCGCCAACTTTGCGACAGTCGGTTTCATCAATTGAGCAGCCGCCCCGGTACAAACGCGTCTGGTAAGTGCCGGAAAAATCTATTCGGATCGGCTCTCAGCACGTCGAAGTGTTCGTGCGTCGCCCGCAAAAGCAGCGCGAACCTCTGGTCGCAAGAGATAGAACAGGAGTGCCCCGGAAATGAGCGCACCGATTCCGCCCGCGACCACCTGACCGCGGAAGCCGTTTACGACGTCACCCAGAACCTGGATCGCCATGACCAACGCAGCCAGTCGCCATCCCAGAAGGTTACGTTTGAACCAGCAC
This sequence comes from uncultured Acidobacteriota bacterium, assembly GCA_963842425.1. GTDB lineage: Bacteria > Acidobacteriota > Terriglobia > Acidiferrales > UBA7541 > Palsa-295. Next base: position 136,135 of record CAWJGQ010000009.1, read on the forward strand.
ACGCAGGCGATGGCAAGTGTGGCTCCAAGCACCAGGAAGAGGATCCCGACCGCTTTTCCGTGCGGCGCAAGCTCGCTGTAGGCGCGTGGATTAAGCTTCCACATGCGATCGAGAACACTGCCGGGCCAAGCCAGAGTCGCCCCCGCGAGAAATGCCATGGCCGCGCCAAATAGCAAGAAGATGCCCAGGGCCGTCATTCCGCGCGGAGATGCTGTTATCGCGCGGGCCACCGGGAGACTCATCCGCTGACTATAGACTGAATTCGCTCACTTTCCACGGTTCGAGGAAAAGCTTTCCTGATTATAAATCGCACCATGTATCTTTGAGGTTCTGGCGCAACTGATGGTGCACCGAGTCACCCGGCGCCGCGAATAATCCTTTACATCGCGGGATGTATGGGATCTCGCGATTTGGTGCTGGAGCCCCCGAAAAGTGGCGGCGTGGCCGAGTAGCTACGTCGATTCCGCGATTGATTGCATTTCTGGCCTGCGCGGGACTATAAATAGGAGCATTGGCGACGGGGTTCGAGGGGGCGCGTATGAAAATGAACAGGCGAAAAATATTGTCGCTGCTCGGGATGTCGCCCGCTCTGATCGCGGGCGCGAGCGCGGAGGCTAAGGACAAAGGCGTAAAGACCGCCGCTGGCCCGGTCAAACTTACGGGACTCAACCCAAAAGGCGTAGCGCCTCCCGTGCAACTCGTTCCTATGGCGCCTCGGCTGAGCACCCTTGACGGCAAGACAATCTTCCTCGTCTCCGACGGATTCCCCGGCGCGGACCACTTCCTCGATCAGATGGCGACGTGGTTCAAGAAGAATATGCCCAGCGTCACCACCGAGTACCGGTTGAAAGCGGGAGCTTTCCCCGACGACGACCCCGAGCTGAACGCGGAAATAAAAGCCAGGGGCAACGCCGTCATTATGGCCATCGGCCATTGAAGCACCTGCACCCCAGCGACCGTTGGTCACTGCGTAAAGTTTGAACAGATGGGCTTCCCGACCGCTCCGATGGTCACGATTGCGTTCAAGGATCTGGCTAAGTCCACCGCCGCCTCGCGCGGCATGCCGCTCGAACGCATCTGCTTCACTCCGCACCCCGTGTGGGGCAAGACCGATGCAGAAATGTACGCATACCTCGAAGGAAACGACCCCGTCAGCGGCAAGCCGCTAATGAAGGAAGTTACCGACGCACTGACCCAGCCGCTGACCGCCGAGGAGCAAAAGACTGGCTCGGTCGAAATTTCCATGGGACCGGCCGTCTATACGGACACATTCGAAAATCTCCAGCAATATTACCTCGACAACGGAATGACGGATTTCATGCAGATCGTCATTCCCACCGAAGAGAAGCTCGCGGAAATGCTGAAAGGCACCAGCCACAAGCCCGACGAGATCGTCGGCAAGATGTCTCCGGCTCGCGGCTCTTATCCGGATTGGTCCTTCAACGTGCGTCAGGTAGCTATCAACGCCGTGATGGCGGGTGCGAAGCCCGAATATCTGCCCACAATTCTCGCCATTGCCGAAACGGGCCTCACTTCCCTTTCGAGCTCGACGAATTCCTTCGCTACCGCGGCGGTGATCAACGGTCCGATTCGCGACACACTCAACATGAACTACGGCATCGGCGCGATGGGCCCATTTTCGCAGCCGAACGCCGCGATCGGCCGCGCATGGACGATGCTGTCGAGAAATCTTTCGAACTCCGGAATTCCCGGTCAAACGTACCTCGGCACGCTTGGCAACGGCGTCAACTACAACAATCTCATCATCGCGGAGAACGAAAAAAACAGCCCGTGGACTCCGCTCAGTGTACAGAAGGGTTTCAAGCCTGACGAAAACGTCGTCAGCGTCTTCGTCGGCTTCAGCATCTCGCAGGGACAGGGCGGCATCGGTCTCGGCGTGAAGCCGGTTCCGCAATACCACGAGGCCATCGCCTACAATTGCATTCCCTTCGCGCCACTTTTCGGGGCACTGATCGTCTGCGATCCGCTGGTCGCGCAAGGCCTAGTCCAGCTCGGATACAAAACGAAGGAGCAGCTTGCCGACTGGCTGCAGAAGAATTCGCTCATCTCCGCGAAGAACGCCCGGTCCACGCTGTTTGCCAACCGTTGGGTTCCGGACCCCAAGACTCCAGACGATGCCATGATTCCGTATTACCGCAGCGCGGATTGGTATAACTTCGTGGTCGTCGGCGGGCAAACGAATCCCTACCACATGGTTGCGAACCTGAGTTATCGTGTGAGCATCTCGATTGATAAGTGGGCATAATTTTCAGGGTGGCTTGGGCAAGCAGTGAAACAAATTTGAATTAAGCGACGTATCCTTGGTGTGCCCCGCGCGCGGCACATCAGACAAACAACCAGGGGGAAGTTTCCGAAATGCACAGAGCAAATACCACGAAGTGGTTTCTCGCCTTCGCGATGGCGGCGGCAATGGCATGCGTCGCGGCGGCCCAGCAGTCGAAGCCCGTTGACGACAAGGCGTTGAAAAACGCCGCGAAGAACGCCGACGAGTGGCTCACCAATGGCCACGACCTCGGCGACCAGCGGTATAGCCCGCTTAAGCAGATTGACACATCGAACGCGAAACAGCTGGGCCTCGCGTGGTCCTACGACGTCAATAGCGGCTTTGGAACCGTCGAGACGACTCCTATCATCTGGGACGGAGTGCTGTACGGCACTGCGCCGTGGAGCATCGTCTTCGCACTCGACGCCGTCACCGGCAAAGAGCTCTGGCGCTGGGACCCGAAAATTGGCCGCCAGAATTTCCCCGCGGGATCCATCGGCAAGCCTGACAAGGTCCGCACTGGCCCGAGTGTCTGCTGCGGCCCGGCCAATCGAGGCGCGGCGATTTATGACGGCAAGATCTACGTCGGCACGCTCGAAGCCAAGCTCGTCGCCCTCGACGCAAAAACCGGCAAGGAAGTCTGGTCGGTGCAGACCGCTGACGAGGGCGCCGACTACAGCGTCACCGGCGCTCCCATCGTCGCCGGAGGAAAAGTAATCATCGGCAATGCCGGCGGCGAATACTCCACGCGCGGCTACGTTTCCGCTTACGACGCGGAAACCGGAAAGCTCGACTGGCGCTTCTATACCGTTCCCGGTGATCCCTCGAAGCCGTTCGAGAATAAAGCCATGGAAGTCGCGGCGAAAACCTGGACCGGCGAATGGTGGAAACTCGGCGGCGGCGGCACGGTTTGGGACGGCATTTCCTACGATCCCGATCTCGACCTGGTTTACATCGGCACTTCGCAGGGTGGACCGTGGGTCGGCAAGTATCGCAGCCCGCAAGGCGGCGCCAACCTCTACGTCTGCTCCATCGTCGCGCTCAACGCCAAAACCGGCGAATACGTCTGGCATTTCCAGACCACGCCAAGCGATGAGTGGGACTACGACGCTACGCAGGGCATGACCCTTGCCGACATCAAAATTGACGGCAAGATGCGCAGAGTTCTGATGCAGGCGCCGAAGAACGGATTTTTCTACGTGCTCGATCGCAAGACCGGAGAGTTTATCTCCGGCAAGCCGTATGTGAAGGTCACCTGGGCGACCGGGCTCGACCCGAAAACCGGAAAGCCCATCGAAGCCCCGAACATGCGTTACGACTCGGAAGATCGGATCGTTTCACCTGGTCCCGCGGGCGGTCACGCCTGGCAGGCTATGTCGTACAACCCGAACACCGGATTGGTTTATCTCCCGGCGCTCGATAGCGACTTCCGCTATATCGCCGCTCCGGAATTCAAGCCTGAAGTCGGCGTCTATAGCTGGGGCATCGTGTTCCGGCCGCCACCGCCTCCCGCTCCGGGACAGCCCGTGCAGCTGCCGACCCCTCCGGGAGGATCGCTGGTTGCTTGGGACCCAGTCACGCAGACTGCGCGCTGGCGCCTGAAGCAAATGAATGGCTCCGGCACGGTGACAACCGCCGGCGGCATCGTGTTTGCCGCGTCGAGTGACGGCGATTTCAAGGCGCTTAGCGCGGACAAGGGCGAAGAGCTCTGGTCCGTGAAGCTGCAGCCGGGAATGGCAAATCCAGCGACCTACATGGTTGGCGGAAAGCAGTACGTGTCCATCCTCGCCGGACGCGGCGGACACGGCCGCATCTACACGTTCGCGCTCGACGCGAAGGAGCCGATGCCCACGGCGCCAGCCGCCGCTCCGTTTCCACCGCCGCCGGCTGGAACACAGCCCGCAGCACCCACGCAACAGAATCAGAAGTGAAGCTTAGCCGTGCCGCCATCAGCGCACAGCTGATGGCGGCACGGCGTAGTTTGCGCCTCGAGCCTAATCACCTGCGCATCAAATACTTTGTGCGTTCACGCTTATCTCACGTCGCCACGCTGGTTTCGATCTTCGCGCTGACGTCTGCGTCCGCGCTTGCCGATGCATCGCGTGCGCAAACTGGCGCGTCTCGCCCTGCCAAGTTGTATGCGCAGGCCGTCGGCGTTCCCTTGAGCACCATCATCATCTTCGGCGACCAGTACAACGGCGGCGACGAACTCTACGACGTGAAAATTACCGTCGTGGAAATCGTCCGCGGCGAGAAAGCCTTGCAGATGGTGAAAGCGGCTGCCGGTGCGAACGCGGCCCCCGGCGCGGGAATGGAATATCTGCTGGCGCGAGTGCGATTCGAATTCTCGGCGCGCGTCCGCCTGGAGCACCACAGCTACACGCTCGACCCGGTGCAATTTTCGGCGATGTCCGCGGCGATGGAACCGTATGCGGCCGCGGCGCTCGCGGCTCCCCTGAAACCCGAGCTGCGCGGCACGCTACGCTCTGGAGATTCCGCGGAGGGGTGGGTTGCATTCCTCGTGCCACGAGGCGATCATACGCCGCTGATGTTGTTTCATGAGGAAGTCGGAAACCTAAGCCATGAAGGCAACGGCTCGATCTTCAAGCTCTACCATGAAAATCCTCCTGACAGCAGAAAACCGAAGCCTTCCTGATATGTCGGTGGCACAGACACTCGTGCCCGTGCTCTTTCGACCACAGGTTTTAGTGGCACAGACACTCTTGTCTGTGCTCTTACGAGCGCCGCTTCGCACTGGACTCTACCGCGTGCGCGGAAGAATCGTTTGGGCCGCGAGATGAAACCCGCGACGGATAAAGTGCGCGCGGTAAATTTGCGCAAGTCAGGCGCGACGATGGAGCGCCGCCCCGATGGCGCGTTCATCATCCGCCCCGATGAGGCGCTCGAAAGTTACCCGCGAGTGCTCACCGAGCGACTGATTTATTGGGCCCGTGTGGCGCCGGATCGCGCGCTGGCAGCGAAACGCCGTGCCGGCGGGCCGTGGCGCTTCCTCACATATTCGGACGCGCTCAAGAAAGTTCGAAGCCTTGGCCAAGCGTTCATAGACCGCGGCCTCTCCGCCGACCGCCCGATCGCAATCCTCTCGGACAACGACCTCGAACACCTGCTGCTGATGTTCGCCGGCCAGCACGTTGGCATTCCCACAGCCTCCATCGCTCCGGCGTATTCGCTCATCTCGACGGACTTCGCCAAGCTGAAGCACGTTATGAAGATCTTGCAGCCGGGGATGGTATTCGTCTCCAGCGGCCAGAAATATCGCCGCGCGCTCGAGGCTGCCCTTGACCCCGACAACGACCCGGACATCGAGATCGTCTTCGCCGAGGAAGGCATCGCCGGCCGCAACTCCACTTCGTTCGACGATCTCTCCAGCGTTACGCCGACCGAAGCCGTGGATGCAGCCTACGCCGCGATCAAACCTGATGACGTCGCGAAATTTCTTTTCTCCTCCGGCTCGACCGGCCTGCCGAAAGCCGTGATCAATACGCACCGCATGATCTGCAGCAACCAGCAGATGATCTTGCAGGGTTTTCGCTTCTTGAGCGAAGCGTCCCCGATCGTCCTGGACTGGATGCCCTGGAACCATACCGCCGGCGGCAACCACAACACCGGTATGACCGTTTACAACGGCGGGACTCTCTACATTGACGACGGCAGGCCCACGACCCAGGGCATCGCCGAAACGGTTCGCAACCTGCGCGAAATTGCGCCCACGGTCTATTTCAATATGCCGCGTGGCTACGACCTGTTGCTCCAGTGTTTTCGCGATGACCCGAAGCTGCGCGAGAATTTTTTCAGTCGGCTCAAATTCATGTTCTACGCGGGCGCGGCGCTTTCGCAGCCGCTTTGGGACGCATATCGAAAGCTGATGATGGAAGTCTGCGGCGAGCGCACCCTGATGGCCACCGGCCTCGGCGCCACCGAAACTTCTCCGATGGCTCTCCAGTGCACTTGGGATTCGGAGCGCGCTGGCGCGATCGGAATCCCGATGCCGGGCGTCGAAGCCAAGCTCGTGCCTTTCGCGGATAAATTGGAAATCCGCGTGAAGGGGCCGAACGTGACGCCCGGATATTGGCGCGACCCGGAACTGACGCGCAACGCCTTCGACGAAGAGGGTTACTACAAATTCGGCGATGCCGTCCGGTTCGTGGATCCCGCAGACGTTAACAAGGGCCTGCTCTTCGACGGACGCCTCGCGGAGGATTTCAAACTGGCATCGGGAACTTTTGTAAACGTCGGCCCGTTGCGCACCAAAATCATCCATTGGTTTGCGCCCTACGTGATTGACGCGATCATCACCGGACACGATCGCAATTTTCTGGGAATGTTGCTGGTGCCGAATCTCGAAGCATGCCGCTCGCTCGCCGCGGGATTGCCCGCCGACGCCTCGCCGCCCGATGTCCTGCACAGCGACGCCGTAAGGAAGAAATTCGCGGCGCTGCTCGAATCCTTTGCCGCGCAGGCAACGGGCAATTCGAATCGCGTAGAACGAGCGATTCTACTCGATGAACCACCCTCGCTCGACGCCGGAGAAGTTACCGACAAAGGCTCGCTGAATCAGCGCACCTTCCTCGAGCGCCGCTCAGCCCTCGTCGCCGACATTTATGCCCCGGTTCCCTCCCCACGCGTCCTCCGCGTCCGCGCATCATAATCGATCCTTCGTCCGCGAAAGCGCAGGTCTTTGAGGCACTCACGACGTGAAGTGACTTCTTACGTTCGCTAGTCCGGTGGAAGCGCGAGTCTGCCGTCGCACATGCCTGTCCGGAATCTCCCGTCCTTTGGAACTCTTGCTCAATTCGACGCGGAGTGTGGCGAAGCGGCTCTCTGCGTGGCGGGCCGGCCTGCCCAAGTGATTGCGATGTCGAGTTCCTCGTAACCGAAGCTCTTCACCTCCGCCCGGATGGAAAGCCCGCCGATCTCAGGCGCGAAGCTGGCCAGCTTGCTGTCCGCCGCAAACGCAATCCTCTTTACCTCTCGATGATGATCGCGGACGAATCGCAAGTGCCGAAGGAAGCTCCCAAAATTCTCCCAGCCGGGGAACTCGCGGACGTGGATCACCAGTCCTTGCAGGTAACCATGCGTTTCGATCCAGTTATCGGCGGTGAACGCCAGCGCGTCGAAATCCTGCGCGCGCAGGGCTTGCTTGACTTCAACCACAATCACGCCCGAGTCCGGAAGGAGACGATGAGAAACAGCGGCGTCTTCGGGAAGCGAATTCAGCCAGCCGATGGCCTTGTCAATTTCTTGATTGCCGAATACCTGCACAGGACATGGCATGAAGAACCCGACCACGCGCGTGGACTCCCGGATCCAACCTTCATCCGTGACGACGGCGCAACCATCGAAGAGTCGCAGGGAATGGAGGCCGATTTTTGCATCTTCCCACGCTGCGCCAGCGGTAAACCCCTCGAACTCCGGGCCTAGCTGATACAAAAATCTAATGTGACGCCCGTCTCGTCGCGCCTCGGCGAAAAGTGGTACGAGCACCTTTTCATAGTCCTCTTTCGATATCTTCCCAATGGCTCGTACACCATCGATCCCCTTGGGAAGATCCTTCAGTATCTCGAGCACCGCTCCTCCTTTTCAACCGGGGTTTTCCGATCTGGACCTCTGTTTCGCATCGTACGCTTCTAACGCACTGGAGACGACGAGTCGCCACGAGAGCTGGGACCCGGCGAGAGCCGAGAAGTTTTCGCATCCAAGTCCCGCTTAACGCCGAATCCGGACAGGTGAGTTCCCGTACGCAAATGTCCCGGAATCCGATCCTCACTCGGCCTTAGTATGCTGTAGCTTCAATTCCTTTTCCGCGACGAGCCAATCCTCGAGATCTTGGCCATCTTTGCGGTCGCGTTGCAGGTAAAGTTCATGAGCACGGGCCTCAATCTGCTCTCGTGTTGGGGGTGCTTGCTCGATCCTTGACCCAATCCGGTATGAGGGACCCCAGTGGATCCCAGCGTACGCAGAAGAGTGTGTTCCGGTAGCCATACCCTGATTCAAATCCTGTTGTTCGTTTTGCTCGTTCGTATGGCGCCCCTCTTCCCGTTGACCCATTTCTTCCCGTAACTCCTTTTCCGCGTCCAACCCTTCGGATTGGGATTTTCTTGTTCCTGTACCAGGCATGTTTGCCTCCCTGAGATTTTGAGTGCAAAAGGTCTGCTTAGCCGGGAATCCTAGAGCACTCATCGCTCCGCATTTCCATTGCAAGACTTTCGTCCACCGTTGTTCGCCACCATCGTAGGTTGCATCATCATCGTTGTCCGTGCTCTTTAGGACACTTTTAGGAATTGGCCAAACGGCGAGCCACTATTGATCTGCTCGGCAGGAAAGACGCAACTCCCGATAAATGCGGCGGTCTCAATGGGCCGATGCAACACTACTTCGAAGCCCATTTGGCGGAGTTTAAGAGGCCAAATCCGTTCGCGGGTGTTGATTCAAAGAAAACCCTGTCCCGATTAGGTCTAACTGGGGGCAGCCTAATAGATCGGTCTTCTCTGAAACCTATTATCGGAACTACTGTTTAGAGGGTGTTGCGTCGAACGTCTGAACTGGCGCGACGAATCAGGAGTTAAGCATTCGGTTGTCGGTAAAACCGCCTATGCATGCCTGCTGATTGCTTCGGGCTGAGATCGGTCAACTCGGCAAGCGAGGCGTCGTACGCTCGGCGCGTGCGACAAACCACTCCCCAATACTCGTCGTGGCTGACGTGAACGAAGAAATCGTTGGAGTGGCTCGGCACCAGGTAAGCATCCCATCCAAAAATGAAACAGGGGAGCAGAAATGCGTTTAGGTCAACAAGCTGGTCGCTCCGAAAGAAATGTCCGCTCGCAGTTTGTAGGGATCGGTTCTCGCCGTATCCTTGGCGCATTCTTTCAACCAATTTCCATCCCGTTTCGACCAAACCGGGGCTTCCTATGCTGGAATAAGTGATCCAGAGCAATGCTCCGCTGAATTGGCGCTCATCGGACATGACGCCCAGCCGTGATGCGACCCAGGTGTGGTAAACCGCTTTGCCCGGGGTCTCGGGGAATTTCAATTCGATGCAATTCGTCTCGGGCTCTACGAAGTGCAGGTGAGTCCCCTCAACCTTAATTTGGTGACTCCACCCGTTGTCAACGAGAAATTTGCGAACTTGATCATCGGTGAGAATCGTCATCATCGCCCCCTAGTTATTGCCGTTCGTTAGACCACACCATCGCAAAAGGAACCGATAACTCCTGGCGGGTGGCGCACCCTTCTTTAATTCTCTCGAAATTCATTCACGGGCGCTCAGGCTCGACTCACACCCGCTTTAATTCGAGCCTCGCACAACCTGTTCGGGTGGCGGGTGGCGCACCCTTCTTGAATTGTCTCGAAATTCATTCACGGGCGCTCAGGCTCGACTCACACCCGCTTTAATTCGAGCCTCGCACAACCCGTTCGGGTGCCGCAGCCTTTCGTTCCCCAGAAGGGTGCGCGAGGCAGCGTTCACCTTTCTCACTCCCCGTGTGGCTGGACATCCCGATTCTTACTTTGCAGCCGGCGCTGCCACCACCTTCGTAAACGTCGATTCCAGATCGGATGTCCACGTGTTGCCGCCATCTGTGGACGATTCATATTTGTATGAGTATTGCGTTTTGGAAATTTCCTTCTCGGTCAAGCGCGACTTCATCGGCTTACCTTGCATCATCGTCTCGGTTATCCAGGTCCAGGTGTCGCCGCTTACAGTTCCTTTGGCCGTGATCAGCTCGCCCCAACTGTCGAATGCGTTGTAAGAGTACATTTTTGTTTCCGGGTCATATCCCAATACGGCCATGATCGTAAAGTCGCCCACGGGTGATTTGTTGTTCGAATGACCCACTATAAAAAATCCTCCGGACACCCATTCCCACTTTTGAGTTGACGACACCGGTCCGGCCATACCGTGCGCGGTAGATTTACCTTCTTCTTTCCAGTTGCCAATGAAATACGCGAGCCGCTTCACTTCCGGACCCGGTTTTGGCGGCCCTTGCGGTGCCTGCGCCTGTATTGAAACTCCGAGCAACAAAACAGAAATCGCAACCAACCCGACTGTTCGTTTCACGTGAGATCTCCTTTGCGTTGGAGCCGCGGCTGTGGTTTTTCAGTGCGCATACGTTTTAGGCGGACCCAGGCTTCAACGATTCCGCGCCGGGGCAGTTGACGGAAATCATACCTCCATCCTCCGAATCCATCGTGCCAAATCATTTATCACGACGGCGGGTGGCGCACCCTTCTTGAATTGTCTCGAGATTCATTCACGGGCGCTCAGGCTCGACTCACACCCGCTTTAATTCGAGCCTCGCACAACCTGTTCGGGTGCCGCAGCCCTTCGTTTCCCAGAAGGGTGCGCGAGGCAGCGTCAAATTTCTCACTCTCCGCGTGTTTGGATATCCCACTGTGCGCGACCCTCTTACGAAGTCTACCGAAAATGGCGCGCCTGGAATGATTCGAACTCCCGGCACTTTGGCTGACCAAGCGAGAGCGAATCTGAAAGTCCACAGGCACAGCCGACAAAATCCCGTGGTAGCGTGGCGCGTGCATTGTCGCCAATGCCATAACTCAAAAGGCTTCAGTTCCATACGCTCTACGTAGTTTCCACAATAGACAGTCCGCACAAAATGAATTAGCGTGAGTCGGGGCTTTCTTTCGCCCCGCTGTCGGGCGCAGCTGTGCCCCGCCTGCTCTCGACGAGCGGCGTATGGCTCTTTGACAACTGAATATGCAGTCCGGATCTGGCGGCGCCAATCTCCTGATTGGTGATCCTGTTTGGGTGGCACAGGCACCCCTGCCGGCACTGAGGGCTGGCCAGCATCGTGTCCCAACGTGTCTGTGCTCTTCTGATCGCCGCTTCGCAATGGTCACCCGCACGCGCGGAAGAATCCTCGCAGCCATCGCATTCCACGAGTCACAAATCACCAGTCACCAGTGACGCTTTCAAGACGCCCACTACTCACCAATCACGCCAAATTACTCGACACACCATGCCGAGTAGTTTCCATCGTAACTTGCTGAAAACAATGAATAGCGACACACGTTACTCGACACTAAACCGCAGTGTGCGCGTCCCGGTCGTTTCTGCGGGACGGCGGGCCGCTTTTCCATGCCTCCTTGCCTCCTCGCCTGCTTGCCTTCGAATTACTCGACACACCATGCCGAGTAATTTGTCTCGTAACTTGCTGAAAACAAACAAAGGCGACACCAATTACTCGACACACTTTTTCGAGGGCCCCTACCGCTCCCTCCCGCCCCGGGCTGTGATACACTTCGCGAAAGTGAGGCCAAAAGGGGGGCTCTTGAAGTACAAACTTTCCATGATTTTGATGCTGTTCACGATTTTCCTAGCGGCAGGTACCGCCTCGGCGCACCACTCGCCTTCGTCCATCTTCAATATGGCGGAGAAATTCACGCTGACGGGGACGCTGACGCAAGTTGATTGGGTGAATCCGCACATCGCCATCTATATGGACGTGAAGAAGCCCGATGGTAGCGGCGTCGTAAACTGGAAATTCGAAAGCGCGCCGCCATCATGGCTCAAGCGCGTGGGCGTCAATAGCGCCGACTTCAAGCAAGCGATCGGACAGAGCGTCACGGTGGAAGGAAACCGCGCCCGCGATGGATCGCCTTATGGATTTCTGCAGAAGATTACGTTCGCGGACGGAAATTCCCTGGCGATGGTAAGCCCGAACGACGTCAACACCACTAAGTGAGAGGGGGCCAAATCATGAGACATCAAATTATTTGCGCGATCGCAGCAGCGTTGATGCTGGCCGCTTCCGCGCCGGCGCAGGAAAAAGCAACGGCGGCGACCAGCAAACCGTCAAATGCGATTTCTGTCCATCCGGACTTGAGCGGGAACTGGGCCTATTCAATTGCCCTGCCCGGCGGAGCGCTGAAGAAAGTCGAAAACGGCTCGACCACTTACGCGACGCTCGATTTGAGCGGGCGCATGCCTGCCAAAACTGCGGTCGAGGGCGCTTTGCCGTACACAGCGGCCCCTTCTTACAAGCCGGAGTTTCAGGACAAGGTGAAATATCTGCTGGACCACGAAGCGAAGCTCGACAAAGTCTTCTTCTGCGGCAAACCGGGTGTGCCGCGCATCAGCTCGCCGCGCCAGATCATTCAACTTCCGACCGAAACGATTTTCCTTTACGAGGACGCTTCCGGAGACCCGTATCGGATCATCACCACCGACGGCCGTCCGCACCGCGCGGATGCCGATCCTTCCTACTACGGAGATTCCATCGGCCACTGGGACGGAAACACGTTCGTGGTTGAGACCACCAACTTCGTCGAGGATACATGGTTCGGTGAAGGCGGATATTTCCACACGGCGGCCATGCGTGTGATCGAGCGTTTTTGGAAAGTCGGCGACGATCTCGCGTATCAGATCACTGTGGACGATCCCAACGTGCTGACCGCGCCGTGGACCGAAGCTCCCCGCTTGATCAAGCCGTCCACCGTCGCGCTCGAGGAGTCACCCGTGTGCATCGAAGACGACGCGCATCGGATGGACAATCTGGACCACCATCTGCAGCGCTAGGATTTTCCGGCCGAATTCTACCAGCCGGATTTCATGCCGTAGATGCCGGTATTCACGATGGCTTCGACGCGCATGATTTTTCCGTCTTGAATTTTGAACATTTCGGCGATTTCCCAGGTCCACGGGCCGGTGCGCGTCTGTTTTACAGTTCGGCCGTCCGCCAGCGTGTACGATCGAAGCGTCGCGTCGTGATCGAAGAAGCCGAGGACGAAAACCAGTCCGCGCTCCTCGTCAATCACCGCGAATCTGCGGTCGCGGATCAGCGTATCCGGCTGAAAATTGCGCGTCTTGATTTGATCGGCGCATCCGAGCCCGAGAACGGAATCGGGGTTGGTGGCGAGCGCGGTGTTGTTCGTGGTCTGCACGCCGGATTCGATGCGGTTGCAGTTCGCGTCGAAGGGAACGAAGGATCCGTGGCCCTTCTCGATGGCGCTGAAGTAGCTGTTTGCGATCGCGATCATGTTCTGGCGCGACCGGCGCTGCGCGGGCTGAACGGCTTCGGCGAAGATCGGATTCGGTGTGACGAGATTTTCCGGACGCGCGATGCTGCCCCCCTCCTTGCGCGCGACGAGCGCCTCGATTTCGGCGATACGGTGCAGTTCGACTTTCAGCCGGACGCATAGGATCACGGGCGCGCCATTTTCCGGCACCACGCCCATGAACATGGCCTGCCCGGCTTGCGGATCGTCCGCATAAATCTTGTAGGTCGGGGAACCGCTCGCGGTTCCCCAGAAACCGTCGCCGATCTTGAGCAGCTGCCCGTTTTCGGTGTACTTCACGTCGCGCGCCAGCGGCAGCGACGAGGAATCGTGAGCGGCCATCGCGGCGAGCACCTGATCGAGGTAGCCGTTGAGGCAGGCGCGGTCGCAGTCGTAATTGAAATTGGGATCGTAGTCGGCGGGAGGCGCGGCGGATTGTGCTCGCGCGGAAATCGCCGCGAACGCGACGAGAGTCAACAGCGCCACGGCGCCGAGAAGATTTCGATTGTTTCGCATTTTGCCTCGCAGGTTACTTCGCCGCTTTCACCCAGGGACTCGGCATGTAATACGGGACAACATCGAGCACAGCTTCGATCTGGCGGATCTTGCCGTCCTTGATCTTGAAGAGTTCGAAGATCAGAAATGTGAACGGACGATCGAACGGAGGTCCGATCGTTCGAGTGGTGCCATCAACCAAAGTATTCTTGCGCACCGTGCCGTCGTGGTCGAAAAACGTCGCGGCAAAAACCATCTGCTTCTGCTCATCCACGACGTAGCGGCGATCGCGGCAGCGCGTGACCATTTTGAGCAGCCCGGTCTCGAGTTGCGCCTGGCAGCCCATCTTGGCCACCGGATTTGTCGCGTTCGGATTGTTTGCAGTGATGGATCCGTTCTCCATGCGCTGACAATCGGGATCGAACGTGGTAAAAAGCTTGCCGGTGTTCTGCTGGATGGTCGAGAAATAACCGTCGGCGAGAGCGATCAGCTTCTCGCGGGAAACGCGTTCGCTGGCTGGCTCGTCTTCGGAGAAAAGCGGCTTATCCTTCAGGTTCGCGGGACCTCCCGTCATAGCTCCGGAGCCGGCCGGAGCCGGGCCGTCCGGACGCGCGACGATCACCTCAATCTCCGTGACTTTGTGGTCCACGACCTTGAGTCGCGCGGCGAAGCATGACAGGTGAGAATCTTCGTTTGCGACGCCAAGAAATCCGACCTGGCCTGATTCGGGATCGTCGGTGTAAACCTTGTACGAGCCCCATCCGTCGGACGTTTGCCACAGTCCTTCACCGAGCTTCATTTCAACATTGTTCTCGGTGTAGCGGACATTAGCAGCCGTCGGTAGTTTTGACGGATCGTGCGCGGCTACGGCGGCCATGTATTGATCAACGAAGCCGTTGAGGCAGGCGCGATCGCAATCGCCGTCTTTCGCGGGCGCGGCGCTCGCGCGACTCAAGGAACCAATGGCGAAAAAGGACATCAGGACAGCGAGTGCAGAGAGGACAACAAATCGCTTGCGCATCATTCCCCCAAAAGGATTCTCCGCGCCAGTCAATTGCGAGCACGTATGTTGCTTGGAATCTATATCAGATGCGATGCGGGCGCGCAACCGCGAGATGGGACCGATATTTGCATGACCCGGAAAGGGGTCAGCGCCATTTCTTGAACTTCGGCCAGACCTGCGCGAGCGTTCCAAATTTCGGGCCACGGCAGATATCTACGCCGATTTCTTTTTCGAGCGCGTAGGAATTATCGGGCGAAAGCCCGACGAACTGCACGGAGCCAAAGTAAGCCTGGAGCACTTCTTTACGCTCGCCGAGAATGATCATGCAGTTGCCGGAGTATCCACGCGGTCCCCACAGGAAATAGGTTTGATGGCCGCTGAGAGCGGGCGGCAAACCGTAGCGGCGTCCGAGGAAGTCTATCGCGCCGGCCTGACCGTAATCCTGGGCGAAGATGGCACAGTCGGCGCGCTCGGCGGGCGGAATCTGGTTCCAAGCGAGAGCGGTCTCGTCAACAATTTCCTGCCAGCCGAATTGGTCCGCGTACCACTGTGGAAGCGCGGCGCCCTCGTGCTGATGTTCCATGACAGGCAGCTTGAAGGGCAGCGTCTTCGCATAGGCGATAAAGTGGTCGGGCGAGAGCATGGGAACCGTGACGGGCGCGAGGTGCGCGCCACTGGCGAGAAGCAAAATCGCGATGACCGGCTTCAGCCATGCGGTTGAGGGGCGCTGGAACGCGAAGTCTATTACGACCGCGCCGACGGCGAGCAACATGGGGTAGACCGGCGCGAGGTAATAGCTTTTTCCGTGCAAGACGAACAGGACTGCGTAACAGACGACATAAGTCCAGGCCAGGAATCGGTATGGTTTTAGTCGCGCGGAGAAAAAAAGCGCGATGAGACCAGCGATCCAGATGGGCGCGGTCAACGGGTGCACGAGAATCGTCTGCTGAATAAAATATTGGCCGGGGCCAAGGACCACATCGCGGCCTTCGGCGCGGATATTGTGCATCAGTTGGAGGAAAGGCCAGTGGTAATGGATGTTCCAGAGCAGATTCGGAAGGAAAATCAGGAACGCGGCGATGCCGCCGAGCCAGAGCCATTTGTCGAGCAGGAGCCGGCGCTGTTCGGTGAGGAGCAGGCCGACCACGATTCCGAACCCGAAGAGCGCGATGGTGTATTTTTCTTCGAGGCCGATGCCCGCGATCACACCAAACCAGAGCCAATAACGTGGGTCGTTGCGTTTGATGGCGAGAATCGCGAAGTACGCGCAGCCCATCCATAGATTTGGTTCGAGGCAGTTGGTGGTCAGCAAGCCGCCGTTGGAAAGGTACTGCGGAGCGATCAGGACGGTAATGGCGCTGAGCAGAAGGGCAAAGCGGCGGCCGCCGAATTCGCGGGCGATAAGCGCCGTTTGTACTACCAGCAGCGAAGATGCCAGTGCCGGGATGAAGCGAATGCTGCGAAGAGAATCGCCCAGTACTGCGCGGCAAACGTGAATCAGGAACGGAATCAGGGGTGGCTGGTCAACGTAGCCCCAGGCCAAATGATTGCCGCAGGCGATGTAGTCGAATTCATCGCGGAAGTAGCCGTAGCTATTATTGAAGTAGACGTGGAACAGGAATTTGGCCAGTGCGATCGCCCAGACGAAAGCCATCCCGGACGAAAGCCACGAGCCTTGTTCGGGGTTTTGCGCTGGAGGATCGTAGGTGGCCGAATTCGACATTAGAGGTTTGCCCGCTCCGGGATTTGGCTGAGACGGTGCAAGCTCTAGTTACTACGCAGTGGGACGCGGATTGTTTCACCACAATAGAGAGGCGAGCTCCAAGATGTGTCGCACGTATGGCGCTCGCAATGACGATGGATTGAGGCCCTTACGGCACGCCCCGAGGCGGCCCTACGAGAATCATTTTTTGGAACCGCGCACACACAGCGCTCGCTTGCCATCGGAGTAGCCGCCTGGATCATCATCCGGTTTATCTGAGTTGAAGTCGAAGAAGTACGCATACCCAATGGAGCGTCCGCGATCATCCTCTCTGTAGTTGCTGCTCCATTGAATACCCGTCAAGAACAGATTGCCCTTCACATGCCAGGTGACGGTGCTTAGCTTCTTGCGGTAGCCTGCCAGCCCGGGAGCATCCGCTGTCTTGTCATAAATGGGTTGCAACTCAGCCATGCTCGCCAACCTCCAGTCGGAGTACCCAGCCAGACGCAGATTACGGCAATACTTCACCGCCCCTTTCCAACTCACGTCTTTAGCGTTGTCCTTCGCAGCCCACATCAAACCTGTGGATGGATCGACCCAGAAACCGCGCGCCTGGGTTTCCCGCGCGCCGCCCTGGCCTTCTGGTGTTGACTGGGGGCTCGCCTGTACGCCGGAGACAAGGAGCAGAAACATAGCGACGTTAGCCAAACATTTCACTATGCGCTCCCCGAGGTTTCCCAAGCTTCGACGGTTCAGGCTTTGGGCAGAGCGTAGCCTGGAACCCACCAGCCGTGCACCTGGCTGTAGGTGCGGAACGGGAGCCTGACCTTGGCGATTGGCTGACCTTCCATGTTTTGGGTATCAACGATTATCAGATCGGCACGGCCGCCCTCGAGCAGGCGGTTGGCGACGCCGACGAGATAGCCGTCGCCCTCCGCAGAGTCCTTGCTGCGCGGAACAAAACAGCATTCCTGCAGGCTCGAATCGTCTCCAACCCAGAACTCGGTGGTCTTGCGCGTCGAGTGGTCGAAGCGGGTGTAAGAATTCGTGGGGCGGAAAGGCATGTTGCCGAGTTTCGGATTGATCGGCTTGGTAGGATCGCTGGTGGGCATGAAGCCGATCTTGTAGGGAATGGTCTGATAACGGTCGTCCTGACGGGGCAAAGCGCCCGTCTGGGGATAAAGCTGTTCCATCGAGTAATCGGAAACATCCTTTTTCGAGAGGTCCACAGAGAGGCGAGTCAGATAGCCGGAGGCGGATTTTGGATCGAAAGGCTCGCCGTGGAGATTGGGGAAAAACGGAAACTGATTTTTCAGCGCCATGTCCATGTCCACGTACATGGTGTTCCCGTCGTTGAATGCTCCCATTACGTGCGTGGCGCAGCGCTCCGGTCCCTTGAACCATTTCAAGTCCTTGCCATCTCCACCGCGGCGCATGACGCCGAACCAAGTGGGCAGGGTGGAATCCCAAGCGAAGTGAACCTGACCTTCTTTCATGCGCTCCACGTTCGTCGCCATCGGAATGGCGAGAAACGCGACGTAGTCCTTTGAAACGGCGAAATCATGAATCATGCCGACGTAGGGAGCCTCGACCCACGCCTCCCAGGTGACCTTCCCTTGTGCGTTTGCAGAGAAGACGTAGATGGAATTCGTCGCGAAACCCTTAGCTTCGTAGCCGTAGGAAACTATTTCTCCCGTGGCGAAGTCAAATTTGGGATGAGCGCTGTGCGTGAGGCTCTTCATGCCCCCGCCAAAGGTGTAGTAGTCGTCCACAGTTTCGAGGGTGATTGGATCCATCATGACCGGCGGACTATCTTCCTTGAACGCCAGAAGTTTTTGATTGTAGTAGGCGATATGCGTGTTCGCGGTGCCGCGACTCAGGCCGGCTACGCTGGGATCGTCCGTGAAATGATTTCGATACATGCCGAAAAGGCGTTGGCGCGCTGCGGCCTGGGCCTTGAATCGCTGGGTGCGCGGATAGCGGCTCTTGAAATCCACATGGCCGTTTGAAATCCGGAACATGCTGACATGGCCTTCGCCGTCAAACGGGATGTTGCCCTTCATCGGGGGATATTGCCAATCGGGACCAACGCGATAAAACGCGCCGTCAATGTTGGAAGGAATCTCGCCTTCGACGTCGCAATCGTGAATGTCAACTTCCGCGCGGAACGGCCCTGCGCCGCC
Source organism: uncultured Acidobacteriota bacterium (assembly GCA_963842425.1). Classification (GTDB taxonomy): domain Bacteria; phylum Acidobacteriota; class Terriglobia; order Acidiferrales; family UBA7541; genus Palsa-295. Next base: position 154,836 of record CAWJGQ010000009.1, read on the forward strand.
CATACCGGGAGTGCCCGATGCAAAATGGACGGTTTCTGCGTTCGCTGACGGCGCGAAGGGGGAAAGAGTGCCCGCGACGGCGCTCGTGCCCGCCGCAGCTGCCAGAGTTCCCATGAAGCTGCGCCGACCGATGGCTGCGCCGCCGGTGGATCTCTTCGACTGCTTCGATTTCTTACTCATTCTCACCCCCCATACGTATGCGAATTATGGCGCTAGTTTGGCTAGAAATGCGCTTGATTGCAAGGCATATGCCGAAAACTCGATTCACTATCTAGGATGCTCTGCGGGAACCCTGCTCGGCAAGAGTTGGTTTTCGAAATCCCGCAATCACTCCCGAAATCGCGAGACATGCTCCAAGAATTACAATTGCGATGTATATGGCGAACATTGCCTCCGCTTGAACCGGATTTGAAGGCTGGAGTAAATCAACTGAAGGTGGAGGGTGGAAATGAGTCTTGATCGCATTAAATGCGAAGAGCGATCCAAGCAGAACTCTTCCCCATTTGACTCGCCCGGTCTGGAGGCTCGGCAGGCCCATTGCCCAACGCATCATACGAATTCCGGCCCAGATCAGATAGGCGCCAACAGCCAGGTTGAGAACGCGAGTGATCAATAGCCAGATATCCGAGAGGGATTCACCGAAGAATGCAGCGAGCGCGAAGAGCGCATAAAGCGATCCCAGAATGAGCGTCAAGAACCCGAAGACTTGGACCGAGCGATGTTTTGCGTCCATCTGGCTGCCTCCGGAACGGAGCTGGAATGCGGCGCCCGCTTACTCGCGGCGAGTAGGTGCGTTTACAAAAGTCCAGCGGGGAGGCCTGCTTCCGCGGCGCCGCAAAGACCGAATCCCGGCCCCCGCGTGACCCACAGCAAGATTGCGAGCGCGTGCTTCGGATAACGCGCCATCATCGCTTTCGCGATGTCCACAAATCGAACGCCGGGCTTCGCGACTTCCTTATAGTCGCGCATCCACTGAATGCTGGCGGCGAAAAGCTCGCTTCCTCCCACCGGACCGTGACCGGGGAACAATTTCTCAATTGGTCCCACTTTGCGAACTCCCTGGAGCGCTTCCATCCAGGTGTCGGGATCGTTGACGTCCGACATGTAATGCTGCGCCTGTGCATAGACCAGGTCGCCGGCGATGAAGGTTTTTTGCGCGGGAAGATAAAACGCGGTCGCGTACACCGTCTCGACCATGAAGAGATCTACAAAGGAAATATCGTGGCCTTCGAGTTGGAGGCTGTCTCCCACCAGAGGCTCCGGAAGCGGCAGCGACGCGGGAAGCCCGCCGCGATACATTTCCTGCCAGTGGACGATCTTGGCGCGAAACTCGCGCATTCCGTCTATCACTTCCTTCCGGGCATACATTTTGGCGGCCGGAAAAGCTTCCCGGATCGCACTCAATCCAAAATAATGATCCGGGTGCGCGTGGGTAATCAAAACGGACGTCAGTTCCCTGCCTGAGGACCGGACCATTTTGACGAGCTTGTCCGCGTCACTCTGGATCAGGCAGCTATCCACGAGGACTGCTTCTTCCCTGCCCTTGATCAAAACCGCATTCGACGCGAGTGCGCGAGTTTCCGCGGTGAAGAGATCGAATTCAAGCTTACCTCTGGGTGTTTCCATGTTTAGTCCCCCACGCAGATTTGCCGCGACGGTGCGATCGCCGAGGGGGAGGCTACTGCGGTGTCTCGTTGAATGTAAAGCCCAAAGGAGAGCGCGTCGCGCAGGCAGATGCCGCCGATGAATACTTCTTACGCCACCGCCAAAACATTTCGAAGTAGAATGGTTCTCACGCGCCCGTAGCTCAGCTGGATAGAGGTCGCCGCGGCGACGCTTCGAACCAGAGGGTCGACAGAAAATCGCGCGAATCGATTCCTGCAATCTTCTGATCTGTGTCATGTTCACGACCTACGTTCTGCAAAGCCGAAGGACGCATCGCTTCTACACGGGTTCCACTTCAGACCTCGCCAACCGGCTCGATCAACACAACACGGATGCGAGCTTTTCGACGAAGCACCGCGGCCCCTGGATTTTGGTGCACCGCGAGGATTTCGTGACGCTCGCCGAAGCGGTCCGGCGCGAGCGATATTTTAAAACGGGAAAAGGACGTGACGAGCTGAAGCGCGTTGTCGAAAAGAAACGGTGAGTTCGAGGTAGAATGGGCCCACGCGCCCGTAGCTCAGCTGGATAGAGCATCTGGCTTCGAACCAGAGGGTCGGGAGTTCGAATCTCTCCGGGCGCGCCATTTACTCCTTCCTATTCATTTATCTATAGTTGCGCGGGTGCTACTTCACCCGGATCGCTATTTGCCGCCGTCATAAAATCGTGAAAATTCGCAGTCGGTAATGTCCAAACTCTCAGTATTTTCCCGCTGCAAGAGCTCCCGAGAGCTGGGCCCATGATCACAGAACATACACAGAAAGGGATTCGCAGCCGTGATTAAATGCACTAAATCCAGACTAAAGATACCGTCTGACTCAACGGGAAGCACCCTTACCTGCCCGCGGTTTAGAACCGGGAACGTTACTACGAACGGCATGGTAATCGCGTGATCGCCGGGGCACCCGTGCGTCTTTTCCTTCGGTTCTCACTTGCTGATTTGTATGCCGATCACCTGGCCACTGACGATGATTTCCACGCGCCTGTTCTGCTTTCGGCCGGCCGCGGTGCTGTTGTCAGCGACGGGGTTTTCCTCGCCGAGCCCCATAGCCGTGATGGTGTCCGGCGACAATCCCTGCATGATCAGAAACTGTCGTACTGCGTCCCCGCGTTGTTGGGAGAGGTTCAGGTTGAACTCGGACGTGCCCGTGCTGTCCGTATGGCCTTCGATGGCCAGGTTCAGTCCGGGGTGCGCCTGGATGATGCCGGAAAGCTTGGCTAACTTCAGCTGGGCATCCGAGCTCAGCGCGTATTTGCCGGTTTGAAATAGCACGTCCGCCATGTTGACGACCAAGCCCCGGGGCGTATCTGTCGTCTGTAGCACATCGTTCAGCTGCTGCAAGAGTTGTGCACGCAAGGCCTCTGTGGCTGCTTGTGCGCGCGCCGCCTCTTCCCGAGCGGCATCTTCCTTGGCCTGCAGCGCGGCCTTTTCTGCTGCAGCCTTGGCCGCGGCAGCATCTGCTGCTGCCTTCGCTTCAGCGGACTGAGCAGCCGCTTCGGCTTTCATCTGCGCCTCCTTTGCCGCGGTCAGCTCTGCCTGGCGCTGAGCTTCCGCCGCCGCTTGCGCATCTGCTTCCGCCTTTGCCTTCGCAGCCGCCGCTGCCGCTGCAGCGTCCTTTTCATTGCGAATTCGTTCTGAGTCCTGCCGCTGCGCAGCCAGGGCACGGGCATCTTCGGCGAACTGGATCGTCTGGCGGGCGGCCGAGATTACTTTGTTTCTGTTGGAGCCTTGCGCGAGCGCATTTTCCGCCATTTGCAAACTGGTTTGCGCCTTCGCGAAAATTTCCGGGGCATATTTGTCAGCTCCCCGCGACTTCGCGATGACCACGGCATTTCGCGCCTCGTACATCGAGAGCGGAACTTTCTTCAAATCGAGCGTCAGAGCCAGCGGGTTTCCGAGCGGGGAGTATTCGCGGCGCCTCATCAGCCTGTAGCTGTTGTCCGGATAGATTTTGCCCTTGGTATTTTTTTGCGTCTCGTTCTGCAGAATGAGTACTTCACTCGGAATACGCACCGCGTAGTACGGCTCCGCGGTCACGATCAAGGCAAACGTTTGCGACTGCGCTTTGGTTTGCAGCGTGCCTTGCCCGGTCTGATCGATGGGGATTTCGCCGAGATTGGTCGTCGTTCCGTCCGGCGTCACTGTCCACAACACGTACGTCAGGAACTCAGCGCCCAGCGTAGTGGGTTGCGGCAGGCCAGATATCTTAAGCTGGATTGTTGTACCTCCGACTTTAGCTTCGACTCTGGCTTCGCCGGACGCCTGTGCAGCAGCGTTTGTTCCGACCATGTCGACCTTTGTGCCGCCGCCACCAACCGGATAACCGATCGCGGCGACCGTGCCGCTGATAGTGTTTGCAGCGGGCTCCGGTTGCTGAGTCTGCGCAGCGCTGACTTCTGCCATCAGTACGGCGCATGTGAAAACCAGAACCAACTTACAGGTGCTTTTCATTTCGATCTCCAAATTGTTTGATCGCCGATTTAACTTCGCCGGCTGACAGTTGTGAGTCCCAGCAATTTCCAGTAAAACTCAGAAACTAGAGGCACATCAACGCGGCCCGCCGTAAAGAATGTATCATCGAAATCGCCGGGCCAGACGCGTGACCAACCCACGCAGAATCAGGTAAGGCACAATCGCCAGGATGAAGGCTACGACGATTACTTCCCCCGGATATACAAAGTGTTGCGCAATAATTTGGTACACGATATCCAGCACCATCGCGAGAATAAACACTTTGCCAACACTCTTCCATCCGTCCTTGAGCATGTAATCGCGTTGAGCGGGATTCGTGATGAGGCTCCAGAAGTACGGAGTCCTGCCAGCCTTGGCGTCTGCCAACCCCGAGCGAATCGCGAAGATCGCCGCCATGACCGGCTGAAGTACAAGTCTGAACTTCATCGGCCCGCTGACGCGGGCGATCATGTTATCCGCGAATCGCGTCCACATGTGATCCATAAATTCTCCTTTTCTTGCGATGGCCCCATCGGCGCTTGAGCCAGCACGGAACGCCCGCGCTGTTCAAATTACGATTACGTACCCGCGCCGGGCCCTGCGCCCGGCGCGGGGAGTGGCACGATTGACGGCCAGTGCTCTCGGACAGCAAACACGCGGAACGTGAATGCAACCGCAACGGCGATCAGCGTCACAGGGAAAAAAGAGTGGCTTCCCTTCGTCAGCACCGCGATAACCGTGTAGACCGTGCTCGCCAGCACTGCCGAGGTGACGAGTTGTTCTGATGGCCTCACGATCTCCGGCGTAACTCCAGAGAAAAGGTCTATGAGCACCCCGCCAGCGGTGGTGGCGATCAGCCCTATGACGATCGCCGAGAAAATTCCGAGGCCGTGATCCAGCGCCTTGTGCGCTCCCAGGATTGCAAACCAGGGTAGCGTGAACGACTTGAAGTACGCTAGTGTCCTCGTGCGGAACCGCTCTTCCCTCGATTCGGCGAACTGATAAATGGCCAGCCCCAGCAAACCCATCAGAAGGCACACGAAAAGATAGGTAGAGTCCTGGAGGGGCGAGGGAACCTCATTCAAGAGAACGTCGCGCACCACGCCGCCACCGATCCCGCCGAAGTAAGCCATGATCAGCAAACCCGCGGCAGTGTATCCACGGTTGTGCGACGGCTGGCGGGCTACGAGCACGCCATACAGCGCGTTGATTCCGGCGGAGAACATGTCTACATGTGGAAAGCTCGGCAGATTCATTTCGAGTTTCTCCTCAGCGTGCGCTGCGCCCGCCCGCAACTCGTCGCGGAGATGGATCGGTCAGCTTAAAAGGGACCATGCCGCAATAGAACGCCGTAAAACGTGATGCATCCGATCAGGACGACAAAAATCGCTACGACGAAGGCGATTGACCAAATGTGCCGCCCCTGGCCCTCCCCGATCTCGTTCAGAAAATGCCGGTGCTGCAAAGCCGCGGCCGCCAATGCCAGGGTGCCCAGCGCGATTAGCGTCAGTCCCAGATTGCGCGGCGTCTGCGGGCGGGCGATGTTGCCGGCGGCAATCTCCTCGGGCAAGTATTGGAAGAATTTGTAAATGCTGAAGCCGAATCCGATCATCGAAATCGCGGTTCGGCTCCATGCCATCAGCGTTCTTTCCGACGCCATGATCGTGCGGTGAATGGCAAGGTCGGTTCGCTCTTCGGCTAGCGCCGTCCCCTTGTCTTTTGGCGCCGATTCAAGAACGCTCATAAGAACAGATGCTCCGTCACTTTCCTGTTGATCAGGTCCGAGGGGCGCGGTGCGAATGCCCAGAGAAAGCCCCGCCTGTGTCGGGCATGAAACGCCCGAACGCATGAACCCGTGCTTAAACTTGGCAAGTGCGTGGCCACACGTCCCGCGCGCCTGCCCAGCCTCCTAAGCACTTACTGTTCTGTCGATTGCGGGGCGATTGTGGAGTCTCCTGCTCTGACGCCGCAGCTCGCCCTACCCTACATTTCGGAGTTCCCCCCAACATTTCGGAGTTCGACCGGACGAACTGGAGGCGATCCAACGAAGGGGCATTGCTCAACGTGCTCCAGCGAGATGGACCAGATGAGCGAACTACCTCTTAGGTTTGCACTGGCACTGGCGGCACGACTTCAGGTTTGCGTGGTTGCGGACGACGTTGAGTGATCACTCGCGTGCTCCCGCTCGTATCTTACCTTCTGCATAAGCGTGAAAAGAAATGCAGTCGTGAGACCGAACATGATGCAACCGTTCAGGGCTTCCAAAGCCCCCATCATTGCCCAGCGCGGTGCCAACGTGAGATTGTCGTGACCGTAACTCGTAATGGCATTTAGTGAATAAAGCATAGCCGACTTGTAGTCCGGCAACGCGCCAAGAATACAGTAAGCGAGGGCCCAGATAAGACCTTCGAGACCGTGCAATACGGTGACGGCCAGAACCACTTCGCCCACGATCAGAACTGAAGTGGCTGAAAGCGCCCCGAATCCTCGCACACTTCCAAGCTTTGATGCGATTTTGTTGTTGATGAGTCCGAGGCCCGCCGCGTGAATAATCACGATCAAAACGATTAGAGGTAGGCCCCACAGCCAATTCATGGCCCAATTGTCGGCAATTACTGGCGCCATAAATTATCCCCCCTCTGTTCTCGCCGGGCTTTTTCGCTGCCATTTCGACGTCAGGAATAACCGCAGGAAATTCCTTTTCGATCTTTCAAAGCTTCAGCTTGTCTGGATGCACCGCCAGCCAATCCGCGGCGGATTCCAGATCGTTGAATACGCGCACTTCAATCCGGGAAGAATTCAACAATTGCTCATACAATCGGGCGATACCGAACGCGAGAGGGGCGGTTGCAAGGAAGGCCGTTTTGACTCGAATGTCGTTGGGGTTAAATGCACGGCGGCGATTCGCCAACTCCGAGACGTCATCGGACGAGAGCTGAATTCCCTCAAGACGAGTCAGATCGCAAAACCGGTTGAATCCCTTTTCTAACGTCACCTCTTTGATTTCGACAAACTCGACGATTCGTTGTGCCAAGTCAAAGTTGAGGACGCCCTTGGGGCGGGCGACCATCATGGGGTCAATATCTATTACGTACAAATCGAACATTCTGAGTCCTCCGCGCAGCTCTTCATTCCAATCATGATTATGAGGACCGGGACGATTCACCTCGCTCGATGTTCTGACTCATCCCAACGCCTACGCCATCGAGAGTGGAGGCAATCGTGCGTGGCCGCTTGCCCCGCATCAGGCCAAAAGGGCGGGGCGTGCATCTTCGGAACGCAATTTCCCTGCAGCATGGCAAGGCACGAAGGTTTCCAAACGAAACGGAATCGGTGCACCGCACTAAAATCTTGGGCAGCAACGCATTAACGGTTGACCCGCACTTGGCAGTCGCCACATGAGCCTGACGAGCGCGGTAACTTCGGCGTGAATTCTGGAATTGGGCTCCGATATTTCGTGCGAGCTCCAAAATGTCGGGCAGATATGAAAGTCCCCATGGCACGTGGGGTCTTCGTTTCCTCGCAAGTTGAGGCAATGTAAACCGCTCTGCTGGCGACTACCCGAGTTTTCCTTTGGCCCACGGGTTGCTGTCTCTTCCGATGAGTTGAAGATCGCGCGCACGCAGCCATGCCGCTGGTCAGGCTATGGGTGTGATTGATAGAAAATTTCCACCGGAGCGGCCGGAAGTCGTGCTAGCGGCGCCACTGGTCGGGTTTTAGCCGGGAGGGCATCGCTCTTTCCGCCGAAGGTAGGTTCTTGCGTTTATCCAAGAGGTGAAATGGGGGATCTATGAACTCGATGAAGTGGATTCTGGCGGCGGCATTTTTTGCAATGATCTTCCACGCTCCGACTGCTGCCGCTCAACAGGTGAATGCTAGCTCTCAACCGGCGGTAGCGAGCTCACAGGAGCTCAATATTCGCGCCTACGTGGAACTCCTGCGCAGTGACGTAAGGTCCAAGAAGACGGCAATTCTCACTCAGATTATGCAGTTGGATGACGACCAGGCCACGAAGTTCTGGCCGATCTACCGCGAATATGATTTCGAGCTTCAGAAGCTTAACGACCAAAAACTCGCGGGAATCGAAGACTATGCCAAGAACTACGACAACATGACAGATGAAAAGGCCGATCAATTGGCGATGCTGGCGCTTGAGCTCGAGAGCAAGCGCAACGATCTCAAGAAAGCATATTACGAAAAAGTGCGCGACCAACTGGGAGGCGTGCTCGCCGCGCGTTTCCTGCAGGTTGAAAACCAGATGCTGATGGTGATCGATCTCCAGATTGCGTCCCAACTGCCTGTTGTCCAGAAATAGATCTGAAAGATCGGTCAGTGCAGGAAAGGAATAGCCGAAAATGAAAAAAGGCGCGTTCATAATTGTGCAGGCAGTGTTACTCCTGGTGGCGGGCGCAAACGCTGATACTCTACGCTTGCGCTCGGGCCAATCAGTAGAGGGGACCTTAATTAGCGCCGATACTCGTCAAGTCACGTTTTTGGGGGCCGGCGGCCAAGCGAAGACGTATTCGCTAACCGAAGTCGAGAGCGTCAAATTCGCGGCATTGCCGGCGCCTCCACCGCCACCTCCGTCCGCACCTCCGCCAAAGCCAACGAGTGCCACAGTCTTGGCTGGAAGCACTCTCCTGGTCCGCATGCTGGACACCCTGGATACCAGCAAGACGCCGACGGGTCAAATATTCTCAGCGACGCTCGAGTCGAGTCTTATCGCAAATGGAATTGTCGTAGCGCGCAAGGGGACCACGGTCCACGGCAAAGTGATTAAGTCCGAAAACGCGCGCCGGTTGACCGGCAAGTCGGAGCTGCAGCTGGAACTCAGCGATATCGTGATAAACGGCGTTGCGCGGCCCATCAGCACCAGCGGCTTTCAGCAGAAGGGACCAAGTGAGGGGGCGCAAACCGCCAAGAAGACCGCCGTCGGTGCTGGACTCGGCGCCGCAATCGGAGCCATCAGTGGCAATGCCGGGAAGGGCGCCGCGATTGGCGCAGTCTCTGGTTTGGGCGTATCTATGATCAAGAAAGGCGAGCCGATACGAATCCCCAGCGAAACGTTGCTCGAATTTAGCATCAAGCTATCAACCACCCTCCCGGTGGCAAACTGAAATGGGAGCCCACATGTTATTGGAGGAACACGGCGCACTTCGCTGCGCCCAATATGCTCGCTTATTCTTTCGGCAGGTTCCAATCAATCGGACTCATTTTCGAAAGGAGCTACTATCAACTTGAAGGCAATCTGTCGCGTGATTCAACTCGCGGTCTTGATGGCGGTAACTTTGATCGCAGGTGGGTCGGCACTGGCACAAGACGTCAACTATAATTTCACACCAGGCACCGATTTCTCGAAGTTCAAGACTTACAAGTGGGTGGAGATCCCGGGAGCTCAGACCGTTGACCAGATTCTCGACCAACAAATTGAGCAGTCAATTGATTCCCAGCTCGCGGCGAAAAGGTTTACCAAGACCGTTGCCGATACCGCCGATCTCAATGTTGGGTACCAGGTTTCGATCACTGAACAAAGACAATAGAACGCCTACGGCGGCGGCGCCTTTCGGCTTGGTGGCGGCATGGCTACGGCGACCAGCTCGACACTTCAGATACGGACGCCGGATTTCGATGTCTATGATCAAGCCGGGAACATGCTGATTTGGCCTGGATCTGCGACCAAGACCTTGAATCCCCCGAAGGACCCAAATAAGAAACAGCAGAATCTTGATAAGGCCGTGGCTAAGTTGCTCCAGAATTTCCCGCCACAGCCCAAGAAGTAGCCAAACGGTCTACAAATTAGGCGTTCTAAAGTTTTCTTAGCTCGGGTCCGCCATGTGGGCCCGAACCCCTGAGATTCCCTGCCTAGCAACAATCGTTTCGGTGCCGTTTCTCATGGATCGGCCGAGGGCACCTTTTGATCTGGTGGCGAGCAGCAATTCCCGGTTTGCGACAGGATCGTGACTGACACGCAGAAGGCCAATCTCTACACCGACTCACAAGAGCTTCGACGGAGATCCTTCTCAAGGCAGCACGAGTAGGCGCGGAAATCGCCCATCGTTCGCTTGGCCACGACATATCGTGGCCGCTCCGAAATGTCGGGCAGCTGGCCGTTCACGGCCATACGAGTCATCTACAACAGCGGTGTTTTCAGTGGATTAGGCGCACCGCGGCTCAAGCAGGTTGGAGTTTCGCATGCAATAGGGATGGTTGAGCGAGTCCGGTAACGGAAGGAAGCTTCCGACGTCGAAATCAGCTGGCGTGCGGTGAGGCGATGGTGTTTTCCACTAGTGCAGGGGCATAAGCTCCGGAGCGAAAATGAAACTTCTTAGGTTTGGTATCTTGGCTGCATCCGCAATGTTATTGACCCCCTGCGCGGCTCACGGTCAGACGAGTGTCGGAGACGAGGGTGCAGGAACCGCAAACCTTGATTCGAGTTTGCAACTGCCTGTTGACAATCCATCGGGGCCTCAATTCAATTGGCGTGACTCAAGCCTGATCACTGACCCGATCGCGAGCCAAGCTATTTTCACGGAAAATTTCGAACCTGGACCTCCGGAAAGTCCGGCGGACCAACCACTCGTCGTTAGTACCCCAGCGCTAACGGCAGAGACGGCTTCCCAATCCACGACTACTGTTTCCGCCACGTCTGACAGCGACTGGCATCTGGTTGCGTCCGGATACTTGTGGCTGCCTGGTGTTCACGGAAACGTCGGCGCGCTCGGCCGTACCGTGGCTGTAAGCGCGAGCCCAGGTGATCTACTTTCACATTTTCGATTCGGGATTATGGGGCTAATCGAACCTAGCTACAAACGTATCGTCTTTCCGCTCGATCTGATGTGGATCAGGCTCGGAGATAACAAAGCAATTCCGTTCCCGGACCTAGAGGAGAATACCGCAAACATCAAGGGCGGCGAATTAATCCTGACTCCTAAAATCGGTTACCGAGTCATTGATCGAGAGAAACTCAAGATTGATGCCCTGACGGGATTCCGCTACTGGCACTTCAGCGAGAGCCTGAGCTTTACCCCCTCGAATCCAGAGCTGAATTTTTCAAGGTCGCAAAACTGGGTGGACCCGCTGGTCGGCGGGCGAATTACGGTACCCCTTTCGCCCAAGGCCGCAGTGACGATCGCCGGCGACGTTGGCGGATGGGGTGTGGGTTCACAACTTGATTACCAGGTTGTTGGCCTCCTGGGTTACAGGATTAAACCTGCGCTGACGTTACAGGCAGGTTTCCGCTATCTCGATGTGGACTATACCAGTAGTGGCACAGTCATAAATCTGGCCACGTCTGGCGTGATATTCGGCATAAGCATGAATCTGAAATGAGAGATTGAAGGTTTTCACTTCAGAAATGCAAGTACCAAGGTCCGTCCGAGCTCGTTGGGCCGAACGTGTCTTTTTCGGGATAGGACTGGCGCTTCTGGCTGTATGGGGCGGGGCATGGATTTTCAGGATTGTGTCGTCGCGCGCTGCTGTCGCGAGATTTGAAATGGATCAGAAACAAGGAACAGACATCAATTCGACGCCGGCGGTTGGCTCCGTTGTGGGTTCACGAGTCAACTTCAGCCTGTGGGATCCGAAGCGTGTCCAGGAGTATTTGAGCAGCGCAAATCTGATAGCAAGTCGGCCCCTCGCCGTACTGCGGATTCCGAAGATCGATCTTGAAGTGCCTGTCTATAACGACACCGACGATCTAACGCTGAATCGTGGAGTCGGGCGAATTATCGGGACCGCGCAAATGGGCGGGCAGGGCAATCTTGGCATCGCGGGCCACCGGGATGGTTTTTTTCGCGGTCTTAAGGATCTCGTCTTAGGCGACGAAATTTACCTCGATCGAACAGGCCAGACCGACATCTACGCGGTTGCGGATATTGAAATTGTGAGTCCAACGGATGTTTCTGTACTGAAAGCGACCCAACAGCCTTCGATGACGTTGGTTACTTGCTATCCCTTCTACTACGTGGGGAGCGCACCACAACGCTATATCGTTCACGCGAATGTCAAAGCTGAAGACCGGTCCCATCAACCAAAAGTCGCAAGTCCACACTGAGCAACACTAAGGAGAGAACGAAATGACAGCAGAACAACTAACAACGGGAGTCGCACGGAGACTGGTGGTCTTGGCTTCGTTTCTCGCGATTGCCATCACAGCACAGGCCCAGGTGCAAACCACGACGAGCACAGCGCCGGCAGGCGCTCCAACACAGACGATCAAGGTCGAACGCGGCACTGTCGTCGCCGTCTCTGGCAATAACCTCATTGTCAAAGCAGATGATGGATCGATGCGAGACTTCAACAATGTTCCAGACACGACAACGGTGACAGTGAATGGACAACAACTAAACGTTCATCAGCTTACGCCGGGCATGACCATAGAAAGACAAACCGTTACGACCGCTTCACCGCGAATGATCACCACTGTCAAGACCGTCACCGGCAAAGTGTGGCAAGTAACTCCGCCCCTTTCCGTCATCCTTACCCTTGAGGACGGCAAGAACCAGCGCTTCAAGATCCCCAAGGGTCAAAAGTTCACCATCAACGGGCAGGAAACGGACGCATTCGGTCTGCGAAAAGGGATGACCGTGACAGCCCAACAGGTCACCGAGGAATCAGCAGTGGTTTATGCACAGGAAGTGAAGAGGACGGGCAGCGCGCCTCCGCCGCCTCCTGCGCCACAGGCGAACGTGCCTATCTTGGTGGTTTTCCTGCCCGCCGCGGCTCCGGCAGCAGATGCTCCAGCAGAGCCGGCACCCGCAGCGCTGCCGAAGACCGCGAGCAATTTGCCGCTGCTTGGCTTGTTCGGTGCGTTCTTCATGGCGTTGGGATTGGGTTTAAGGAGTGCGCGTTCTCTCAAGGCTTAGTTCTCCACTCGCGACATCAGACCGGACGTGATGATTTGCTTCACTTCCGGTCTTTTGTTTCTGGGCAATAGGTCGGTTTTGTAAGAACACAACCCTTACAGCAAGAGTTCGGGATTCAACTAATTAAAGGAGAAAATCGAAGATGCTCAAGTCAATCATTTTGGCAGGAATGGTTCTGATCGCGGCCGGTTCGGTTGCTGCTCAGGACTACCCGACGATAGAGACAGCACCGGCGTTCATGTACATTCGCTACTCTCCCGGTGGCGGCTCGCAAGACTTTAATTGCTTTGGTGGCGGGGGTACGATCGCCTACAACCTGAATGCGTGGCTCGGCGTGGCGGCGGACATGGGGGGTTGCAAACTGACCGGTCTCGCGGACGGGCTCAGCGGAAAATCGTTCACCTACGTGTTCGGGCCGCGGCTAACGCTCCGTAATCACAGTAGGTTCACGCCGTTCTTCGAGGTCAACTTCGGCGGTGCATATCTCTCTCTCACCGACAACTTTGAATGCGGCGAAGTGCATCGCAATGGAGTGCCATGCGGCGAGAACGCGTCGGCGAACGCATTCGCCATGACGGCAGGCGGAGGGTTCGATTACAAATTGTCCAGCAAGATTTCCCTACGCCCCATCCAGGCCGAGTATCTTTATACTCGCTTTGGCAACAACTTCCTCGACAACGCCAATCAGAACAACTTTCGGTTGAAGAGTGGCATCGTCATCAATTGGGGTGGTGGCTCAAAGTAATCCTGAAGCGAACGACGAAGGGGCCGTGCTGCAATCGCACTTCGCACTGGGCGCAGATCGAAGGGAAGTTTGCCCACCGCGAGCGGCACGGCCTCGTGCGGCGGTACTCATGGCTGAGTTAATCCAGACAACTGTAGGCCGCGGCGCCACGATTCCCTCAAACTCTCACATTGAAATCGTCTGCGGTTGAACCCTGAAGCGGGCTTATGACCTTGAGTTCGGAAGAGGACCCGTTATGGGCCCCGCCGGTACTTCAGGTTGGAGGCGTGCGGGTGCAACATTCTCACATTCGTCGAGAACGCTTCGGGGAACGAATCGTCTGAGAAATTTAATCCCGAGAGTGACCACCAGAACGTCATCCAACTGGCCGATCACTGGAATAAAATTCGGGATGAGCTGGATCGGGCTGATCACATAGAGGACCGTACAGCCGGCGACTGCCTTCGCATACCAAGGCACCTGCGGGTGCACCAGAGCCCGTCGGATAATCCGAAACTGCGTAAAAAATCGAGCGATCAAAGCCTTGATCTTTTCGGACAAGGGTCGCCCCGATTGATTCCCAACAGTTAGCGCACGAACCTCTCCTTCGTTCGGCGCTTTCTCTGTCATGCGCGTTCGGTTCGAACGATGCACCGAAACCCGACATGGCTCATTCCGGTGTCTATCATCTGCGGTTGGCGCGCCGCCGGGCGGTAGCGCAGGCAATAGTTGGGAGCGCATAAGAACGACCCCCCCTTGACGACCTTGCGCGGAATGCGAAACTGAGGCTGGCGAGGATCGTAGCTCTTCTCTGGAGAGGCGATGCGCGGGTTGACTGATGGGCCGCAGCACGGTTTGACGACTTCGTCCGCGGGGCGGTGAACATACCAGTCCGAGGTCCATTCCCACACATTCCCTGCCATATCGAATAGTCCGTAGTCGTTTGATGGAAAGGATCCCACTGGGGCGATTCCCTCGAACCCGTCCAGTAAGGTGTTTTGCCAGGGGAACTCACCCTGCCAACTATTTGCCATCGCTTTTCCATCAGGGAAATGATCGTCTCCCCACGTGAATTTCTTGCTGTCCAGACCGCCTCGTGCGGCTCGCTCCCACTCAGCCTCGGTCGGCAGCTCTTTGCCTGCCCATCGCGCATAGGCTTCGGCGTCTTCGTAGGCAATATGCACCACTGGGTTCTGCTCAAATCCTTCGATCGAACTGCGTGGCCCAAGTGGATGCTTCCAGCTCGTTCCGGGCGTCCAGGTCCACCAATTGGTGTAATCCTTGAGGTCAACCGGCCCCTGCCTTTTCCTGAACACCAATGCGCCGGGAACGAGATTTTCAGGCGGCGCACCGGGATAATCGGCGGGATTCAACGGGCGCTCGGCCAACGTCAGATAGTTGGTCGCCTCGACGAATCGCGCGAACTGCACATTCGTCACCGTAAAGCGATCCATCCAGAAACCATCAATGGTCACGTCGTGGACCGGTTTTTCCTCGGGGTAGAAATCCTCCGATCCCATGCGAAACGTTCCGCGCGGAATCCAAAGCATGTCAGCATCGGGCGCGCTACCCACTGACTTGGACTGGTCTGGAGAGATCGTCGCCTTCGATGTTTCAGTCATCTCGAAACTCCGGGACTTCGTTTAACCAGAGGCGTGTGCGGTCGCTAGCTAACTTTAACGGCGCAAGATGCGTCAAACACGACCTGATCGTATTGCCATAGTCGCTCAAAAAATTGCAACGTGCGACCGTCTTCCTTCCCGTTATTCTGGGCAATTTCACCAAGGGACCGCTTGCCATCGATTTCATTGAAGAGGTGATTTTGTGCAGCATTGATGGGCAGAACCAGGTCGCGATGCTTATGGGCTCGATTGAGCAGGACCGCCACGCTGCCGACTGGACCTCGATCACGAACACATTCAGTCCACGGCAACCGAATGGGAATATAGTTGCGCCATTGCTGGTCCGTGAAGCGGATGGGTTGCCTTTCGGTTGAGCGATCACTGCGATACGCGACAAAGTTGTGCTGAGTAATTGTCCCGCGAAACAGTTCGGCGGCAGCATGCTGGTCGGGTTCAGGAAGCGCGGCAAACCGGCAGGCGTGCGGTGTTTTTGCCAATACGCCGCACTGCGGCAGATAAGGGGCCTGCTCAAACCACCGCCCGAAGGACATCCCACAACGATCGAGCCATTCATAAACCTGCGGCACGGTATAGGAACGGTCCTGGGGATGGAGTAGAGCATCGGCAAGCGCATCGAGATTCTGGAAGTCCCGAGCCTTATGCAATAGCTGATTTAGCGGATGATCTTCGGGCAAATCTCTGAGCGCCGTTCGGAGATCCTGCAGGTCCTGTCTCGAAGGAGTGATTCCCAGCAGGCGGCAATAGGCCTGCATCATATAAATCCCGGTGCGTCCGTAGCTGGCGTAAACCATGATCTGCATCGCACCTTGCGGTTTGAGGACATCACGAAGGGCACGCAAACCAGGCTCTGGATCAGGCAGGTGATGCAGCACTCCCGTGCAGACGATTTGATCGAAGGTTTTCCCCAACCCCTGAACATCCAAAAGGGAAAGCTGTCGGAGCTCGAGGTTGCCTAAAGCGTGCTTTTGTTGGAGCTGCCGTGTGTTGCTGAGGCTCGTCTCGCTGATATCAATTGCTGTTACCCGGGCATTTGGCTCCCGAAGAGCATACTTGGCCGCTTGCGATGTTCCGCAGCCCGCGATCAGGATCTCGCGGTTTTCGCGAAGTCGCTCGGTCGGCCACATCAAATGGAACAGCGCCCGGCGACGTTCCGGGTTGCTATAAAGGTTGCGATATTCGTCCAGACTGGTAAGTGGTGCCGGGTACGGCATCAGCTCGTAGAAGTCGCGGATCTCTTCTGATCCAACCAGCGGGCGCTCGCGTTGTTCTGTCTGGCTCACTTCGATTTCTATTCCGTCGTCCGCACCAATGAAGGATTCTGCGACGGCTGGGTTCGTTGTCGAAAGGGAGGTCTTCTCGACCTCCCTTTCGACAGGTCCCAATTACTTTCCGGATCCAGCTGCTGCAGCTTTCTCTGAAGTGTGATCCAACTGCCGCATGACAGCGTCGAGGTTGAACGACGCCGCCTTTTGGCGAGGTGGATATTTCACGTAATTTTGTATCTGAGCCGCCACGATTGCCTGGCATTGGTAAAGCTGGGGGACGTGGTCAATCATCCAATCGAAATAGACGTTGGAGTTGAAATCGGCGCGCTCAAACGGATCGCGACGCAGGCTGAAAATGTGCGGGAGCCTCATGCTCACCATCGGCTCCGCCCAAACCTGTGTGGAGGTTGCACGCTGTTCGGCAAACACCAACTTCCAGTCGCCCGTCCGAACTGCCATGATGCCGCCATCATCGCTGACGTAGAAGAAGTAGCTTCTCGGACTCTCCTTCGCCTGGCCGGTGAGATAGGGCAGTAGGTTGAGACCGTCAATGTGCACCTTAAACGTCTTGTCGCCAGCCTTGTAACCAGTGAGGAGTTTTGTGCTGATATCCGGATCCCCCGCCGCGGCCAGCAAAGTTGGCAGCATGTCCTGGTGTGAGCAAATGCCGTTCAGGACTGATCCAGCCTTGATCTTGCCCGGCCAACGAAGGAAACACGGCACGCGCCATGCGCCTTCCCAGTTCGTGTCCTTCTGGCTGCGGAACGGCGTATTGGCGCCATCCGGCCAGGTATCGTTCTCCGGGCCGTTATCGGTGGAGTACATGACGATCGTGTTGTCGGCGATGCCGAGCTGGTCCACCTTATCGAGCATCATGCCGATCTGCTCGTCGTGTGTGACCATGCGATCGCTATAGTCGTCCTGGCCGCTCTTTCCGCGGTTCTTGGCGGCGAGGTGCGTCCTGAAGTGCATGGCCGTCGAGTTGTACCAGAGGAAAAACGGTTTGTCCGCTTTGACTTGTTTTTCCATCCAGCCCAGAGCACCTGCAGTGATCTCTTCGTCAATGGTTTCCATGCGCTTCTTGGTCAGAGGGCCGGTATCTTCAATCTTCTGCCTGCCTACCCGACCCCAGCGTGGGTCAGTTGTTGGATCATCCGTGTCAGTCGCGAACGAATGCATCACGCCTCTGGGCCCGAAGGCCTTCAAGAATGCAGGATCCTTGGGATAATCGGGCAGTTCCGGTTCCTCTTCAGCGTTCAGGTGATAAAGATTGCCGAAGAATTCGTCGAAGCCGTGAGCGGTCGGCAAGAATTCATTCCGATCGCCGAGATGGTTTTTGCCGAACTGGCCGGTGGCATAGCCGAGCGGCTTGAGCAGTTCAGCGATGGTCGGATCCTCCGCC
The DNA here is from genome assembly GCA_963842425.1 of uncultured Acidobacteriota bacterium. Taxonomy (GTDB): domain Bacteria; phylum Acidobacteriota; class Terriglobia; order Acidiferrales; family UBA7541; genus Palsa-295. Next base: position 172,848 of record CAWJGQ010000009.1, read on the forward strand.
TGTAGCCCGACGGTGGCGCCCGGCATTCCGACTTTGGTTAGACCGGTGCGTAGCGGGTTCTGGCCGCAGATGAAAGCGGCGCGTCCGGCGGTGCAACTCTGTTGGCCGTACCAATCGGTGAAAGTCACTCCTTCTTTGGCGACACGGTCTATGTTGGGCGTCTGGTAGCCCATCATGCCGCGGCTGTAATGACTGATGTTCCACATGCCAATGTCATCGCCCCAGAGGATCAGGATGTTCGGTTGCTTTGTAGCCATATTCTCTCTTCTCCTAGTCGAAATTGACTTTCTTTGCAGGGCGAGCGACAAAACGCGCATCCACCGGTTTTTCGAGGCCTGCCGACCTTTTCATGCAAGACTTGGGCCAACGGATGACCACGGGCTCGGGCTGATAAGTCTCACTTTTCTAGCGCGCTTCCCGTAGTTTGGCGGCGAGGCGGCACTTCAACCCCATAACTTTGCCCGGCATATCGGAGGTTCTCCGAAATATCAGAGGATCTCGGTTGGCGCGAGGCCCGGAGTAGACACGACTCGCGATACCAGGGAATCAACTCGCTAGACCGCGACGAGTCCTAGAACTACGTGACGGGGCTTGGCTCGAAAAATTCCACTGAAGGACCAGGCACCACTATTTGCTCCGGTGTCAAGTTGGGTTACATGCCGACACCGAGCGTTATTCTTATTCTTACTACTCCGCGATTCTCGAATCAGGGGTTGGACCGCTCGCGGCCTGCCACGGCCAGCGACCTTCCATCTCGACAACGAGAGACCAACTCAGAGCGGTACGTATCACGATAATTGCTCCCAGGATTCCAATGCTCTGGAATGATAGTGTCACTCCAACGGTGCGGATCACATCCGCTGCGACCAGGAATTCCAGGGCTAGCGACAACGATCTTCCCAAGGAAACTTTGTATCTCTGGTAGGCGTTGGGACCGTGACGGCCGGTATGTAGGAGAAAGCGAATGGAGGCATAAAAATACGCGCCCAGGATCAGCGCAACGGCCATCGCTTCTACACCCGCAGTCCCGTAATCCGTACACCGCCGAAATAGTTCCACCATTTTTGCGCCTTCCGTTTCCGACTTTCTGTGGGCCTAGAGCTATTCTCCTCGGCGGCATCTCGCCCGATCACTGCCCTCCGAGCATTTGGTAATTAGCGTTGGTTGTGGTGACAACGAGCTGCTTTGAACTCGCATTGAGAATCGACTGCTGGACGTAGTTGGTGCCATCCGGCAGACTCGCCATCTGAACCTGCAACGTAACCGCGTCTTTCCCGTCACCCATGAAGGTATTGACGCTCAACGAAATAAGTTTTTTCGCCGCTGGGTCAAAGGTGAGAGTCATCTGATCGCCGGACATGGCATAGTCCGTGAACACCAAATTCACGATTCCACCATTCGGATTTATTGAGGCTTTGCCCGCCTGAAAGGCTTGATCCATTTTCTGAGGGTCGGGAGGCACATATAGGCTGAGAAGGGCTTTCACGGTGTCCATGTAATCGCCCATCTCTTCCTTTTTGTTCGCGACGATTCGTTGCTTTAACCTGCCGCCGCTGGGAGGAGGAGGCGGCACCCCGATCAAAGTCTTCTGAACCTGCCCGTCGGGTCCATACTGGCAAAGATTCTGAGATGCCGGTTTAGGATCCCCTTTGAGCGTAATCTGCGTAGTCTCTACCCACTGATATTGGTGCAATCTCTGCTGGTTTTGCGCGACGGCCTGCTTCACCGCTGCAAGCTTTGCCTGTAAGTCACTGTTCTGGGCAACCAAGGGCGCGCTTGCAGTGAACATTAATGCGGCAATGATCACCAAGCTCCTGCTGATCGGAGCAATCATATTGCTGACTGAATGCCTTGTAGACGGACTTGCGAGACTACGATTCATTGGCTTCTCCTTGGTGGATCATTTGCCGCTACCGCCTGCGACCGCCCCCTCCGCCGCCGCCCCAGCCACCGGACGACCTCTGTTGCTGGTATTGGTGGTCGGATTGTTCGCCTCTCTGCCTGTCTTGTGCCTGCTGATTCATGCTCGACATCTCAGAACTGCTCGGTTTGTCGTAAGACGAAGAACCGGAGTACGACGAAGAGTGTGCGCTGGAAGAGTTTGCAGAACTCCAACCGTTGCCCGTGTTCTTGTAAACATTTCCGTTCGCGCTGGCGTACATGTCCCCGTTCGACGACTTAGCGACAGCTCCGCTGTTACCGTAGGCGCCACTCGCCCCCGCAGCCTTTGCGCCCGAGGATGTTTGTATTGAACCCGTGGTTCCCTGGGACGTCGTGTAATGCTGCGAATATGCGCTTTGGCCGTTCTTCGAAACCGCGGAGCTGCCCCATGAACTGTACCCGTTGGAACCTTGTTTGGTGGCAGCCGAAGCGCCCGTGTATGGGTTGTAAGCCGTACCTGCGGAGGCATGGCCGTAAGCGGTTGACGCAGACGCGGTGTGCGCATACGTCCCTGTGTATGGATTGTACGAAGCACTTCGAGTAGCGCTTCCGTATGGGCCATATGCAGTTTGTGAGACGCCATACGCGCCCGTCGTGCTGTGGTAGTACGAGGTGTAACCGTAGGTGTGCGGGTAGGGGTAGTAACCCGGATATCCGTATGCCGGGTGGTAGATGTACGGAGGATAGTAATATCCGGTCCCGCCGGCGACGACAGCTCCTACCGCGACGCCCACCACGAACGCTCCCATGTATCCAGCGCTGTAGCTGGCTTGCACCGTCCCGTCTGAAGCCGAAACTTGCGTGACGTACGTCACGTTGTAAACCGGCGAGCTGGGCGGAATTGTGTAGATGACTTGCGGAACAGATTCCGCCGTCTGCCAGGGTCCCTGCGAGCTTGAGGAAACGAACCAGATTCCCTGGAGACACAGATAATAGAGATTGCCCACCTGAATTACTTTCTGGGCAGTATTTGTGGCGTAAGACATCGAGGTGCCTTGGATCGCCGCGAACTGAGGACTTCCGTCGTAAGTCACACTGGCTTTGGCCGCCGCCTCCGCTGCGTTCACGTTGATCGTCGTGGGAACCTGCGCAATCATCACGGCGTCCTTGGCTTCTTCAGTCCCAGGAACAGATTGACGCACTTGTCCGGCAGGACTCGATGGCGGAATCTGTGCAAAGTCCGCGGGAAGATTCGGCGTCGCAAAAGTCCAAGGTCCATTGAGACTGCCGGACGTAAACCAGCGGCCTGCGGTCAGGTAATAGAATTGGTTCGTTGGCGCGTAAACGAAGACATAACTCTCCGTATTCGATGCGTAAACGAGCTGCGTCCCTTGGATTGGAGAGTAAACAGGCTGCCCGTTGAAAAGGATCACGACTGCCGGCACAGTGCTGTAGAAGACCGTGGGAACCACGGAGTTGGGGCCGGCGGGCGGTGGTGGTATGAATTGCTTGAGACTCGCCCACTGTTGTTCCTTTGCCACCTTGTCCATATCCTTAGGCAGCTTCGCTGTGGCTGACCACGGACCCTCCAAACTCGACGACATCAGCCATTGTTGGCCCGCGAATAGGTAGTAAGTGGATTTGTCATAGAGGAAAACGGCCCACTCCGTGTTGATCACGTATTGCAATTTCGTACTCGGGATTTCAGCAAATAATGGCTGGCCTTCCAGGCCCAGAAGAATCGCGGGCTGGTAGCTGACGAAGATCTGCGGCGGGTCATTCCTCAATTGCACCCCAGCGGGCGCCGTCGCAGGTTTGGGAACACACGCCACCAAACGTTGCATGGAGATCCACACGGTCGGCGGCAGGAATGTCCTGACCAATTGATCCAGGTTTCCGGCGGTAGCGGGATCCGAGGAAGGGAAATAGGTGTTTTTGATTTGCAGATCGGATATCAACACCATCTGCGTCTCGGAATTGACACTTGTCCAGCCATGCATCGCGACGGCCCCAATTGTGGCCTTACCCCCAACAGGCGTGATGGAAATCGCCATGCGCCAATCGAGCTGCTCAAAGTGGTTCCAATCGTCCACCTGGGGCTGGTAATAAATGAGCGTGCCCCCCGGTTTTGTGATTTGGCGAGGCCATCCCGGATCCTGTGCCCACGCGCACGAAGTCGCGATCAGGAGGAATCCGAGGGCAACGAACAGTAATTTTGCGTATCGAATGACTGGCTCCTTTTCTTGCACATCCACGGCCAGGACAGTGTCGTTCGTCTCCTTGGCTCTCTCAGATTTCGACAGCGGCATATCTGTCGCTGATAGCACCGATGAATTACTTGCGCACGTGCCTGGCGCGGCTATGGAGTGAGTTCTCATTCCTTTGCCACTGAAAAAAAGAGATAAAGCGCGAGGCCGAGATAGGTCTTCGGTTCGCTCGTCTGCTTGCCCGTGTTGTTCTCGTGTTCGTAGTAAGGATTGAACTGAACGTGCTTGCCTACTGGGAAAAGGCAACCGGCGTAGAGATCGGTCGTGCTCCACTTGTGGTACTGCTCTTCGTAATACGGTTCGGCGGCGACGTATGGAATAAAGTGATAGGAATTGACTACAAAGGCCCGTTCGAGCGTGAGCTTATTCCGGTAGCGCCAGGTAAATGTTCCGCTTTTCCAGTCGAGATCCGCCCGATTTCTATCTGACATCAGAATTCCAGCCACCAGAGGTAGGTGAAAAGTTAGGGCCGGTTGCATGCGGTTTGTTGACGACGTGTTCGGGGCGACAAGGACGCGGTACCCGACCTCAAGAACCATCGGCCTTGCTTTCGAGTCGTCTAAATCAAATGCTGTAATCCGCTTCAGCTTGAGCAATGGCCTCAAATAAAATTGAACGCTCGGACCGATGGAAAACTGGTCTGACGCGCCTGCATCCCGGTCATCCTTAGCCTGCAGATAGACACGCATGAAGGAGTTCAGCTTGAGATTGAAGTCAGTCTCTGGCACAAAGTTGACGGTTTGTGCGAGGGCGGGGCTCCCCGACACGGCAAACAAAATCGCGGCCAGTAGCCAGGAGCTAATTCCACGGATCATCCGAGACTCCCGAAAAAGTCGCGCTTTCACCCTGAATCGCCCGCAGCCGACTTGGCTTCGTCGGCTTCGTAGACCCAGACGTCGCTAAGGCGATGCTTACCGTGCTTGCGCGGACCTGTGACGGCGGTCTCCGGCTCGTAGGGCTATCTTTTGCGAACTGCTTGAATGAATTCCAATCCCTGAGTTTGGGAAACCTTGTGAAACTCGATGATCGGTTGTGCGGCCCCTAGCTCAATCAGCAGGAGCAGTTTCATATATCCTGCCGACCTCACGTGCTGCTCAAGATCGTCTTCTGTTCTCCACGAGGATTCGAAGTGAAATGTGTTCGGATCAATGACGTCCTGGTGGAGCCGGCATTCGAGGCAGCCATGCTCGATGCGTGTGGGGCCCAACAGCGAACCAAGGCCTCGCGCCATCTCCTCGTACTTGCCAGCCGATGCTTTTAGGCGAACACTGGCGATGATCATAGGTATCCGTTACTGCATTGTGCCGCGGGTGTGTCGCCTTCCCGAATCGCTCCTGGGCGCAATACTTCGTGTGCAGGGAGAATCTGCCGACACGCCCCGTCTTCTTGGGCAGATGCAAGAATGCCGCCACAACAGGCGGTGGCAGACGGAAACCATAAACTCAACGTTTATAACGAAAACGGAGGAAAAACTGAGGGGAGTTGAAACGGGCGCACTGACGATCGCACGAAATGTCAGAGGAAGCTCTGATATTTCAGAGTGCCAATTTTCTAGCGATCCCAAGCTTCTTCATGCGCGATTCCAGCGTTGTGGCTTTCAGACTAAGTATTTCGGCCGCGCCATCGGGGCCCCTCACCCGCCAGGAGGTAAGCTCCAGTACGCGAAGAATATGATTTCTCTCTACTTCCTCCAGCGTGCTTCCGCCATCGTGCGCGGCCACCCGGATTGCTTCGGGCAATTCTGCTTCGAACGCCGTCCCGGGGTTCGTGATCAGATGGCGTTCGATCACGTTGCGGAGCTCGCGCACGTTACCAGGCCAAGAGTAACTCTGAAACGAGGCCATCGTCCCTGTTCGTACGGATTCTATTTCCCGGCCCATTCGATTGCCCAGCTCTCGCAAGAAGTGCCACGTGAGGATCGGAATGTCGTCCCGGCGCTCCCGCAGCGGAGGAATGTGAATCGGGAATACGTTAAGACGATAGTACAAATCCTCTCGAAACTTGCCCGCCCTCACCGCCGCCTCCAGATCGCGGCTCGTCGCGGCAATCAGACGCGCATCCACGTGTATGGTTCTCGAACTCCCGAGTCTTTCGAACTCACCCTCCTGGAGAACGCGCAGCAATTTTGCCTGCAGCTCCAGCGGCAGCTCTCCAATTTCGTCCAGGAAGATTGTGGAGTCATGTGCCAGCTCGAAGCGTCCGATCTCGCGCGTAAGTGCGCCAGTGAACGCTCCTTTTTCCCTGCCGAAAAGCTCGCTTTCGACCAGCGACGCAGGAAGGGCCGCGCAATTGACTTTGACCATCAGTCGGTCCTTGCGCTTGCTATTCCGGTGGATCGCCCTGGCGATCAGTTCCTTGCCCGTTCCCGTCTCCCCAAGAAGGAGTACAGCGGAGACGGTGGGAGCCACCTGCTCAGCTTTCATCAGTACGCGGCGGATCGGCTCGCTTCGCCCAATCACTTCAAAATGGTTCCGTTCGACGATGATTTCTTCCTGAAGGTAAACGTTTTCCTGTTCCAACTTCTCCTTCAGTTTCACGATTTGCTGATTAGCCTCCAGCAAGCTCTTGTTCGCGTCAATCAATTCTTGCTCTGATTGCCTGCGGTCCGTGAAATCGAGACAAGAGCCAACGTAACCGCGAAACGTACCATCGGGCTCCAACATCGGGACGCCGTGGTCAACAATCCAGCGATACTGCCCATCGAAACGCCGCAGGCGGTACTCCATCTCGAACTCCACTCGCGCGTCGAACGCCGCCGAGTAGGTTCTCACGCAGTGCTGTAGGTCATCGGGATGCACGCCCGAGGCCCATCCTTCCCCCAACTCTTCCTCCAAGGTGCGGCCGGTGAACGCCAGCCAACGTGCATTGAGGAACGTGACCAGTTTGTCTGTCCCGGACATCCAGATCAGCACTGGCGCCGAGTTCGCGATAGTACGAAAGACTCGTTCGCTGTTACGTGCCACCTCCAGCGCCGCTACCCGGTCTGTGATATCGGTGATGGAGGTGAGGGCAAAGCTACCCTCGTCTGTCTGGATCGGGTTCAATCCGATGTCAACGCGGAATTCGCTGCCGTCTTTTCGAAGGCCATGGATTTCCCGACCGGTATCCAGGGCCTTGACAATCGGATGGCCAGCGAATCCTGCGCCGGACGCGGGCTGACCCTCGACAAAGAGCTTGGGAACCAGCATATCAACGGATTGCCCGACGAGTTCTTCGCGCCGGTAGCCAAATATCCTCTCCACCTGCGCATTGGCCATAACGACCTTGCCCGCGCTGTTCACCATGACCATTGCAGTTGGGGAAGACTCGACAGCAAGTCGAAATCGTTCGTCCGCGAGCTTCCGGTCCGTAACATCAATTACCACCCCGGATAATCGTGCGGATTTTCCAGTTTCATCAGCGTCGCTGCGGCCTCGAGTGGACACCCACCGTACGGTGCCGTCAGAGCGGACTATGCGGTGTTCCAGCCGGAATTCCATCGGAAGAAGTGCTGCTGCCGCGATTGAACCCTGAACGTTTGTGCGATCATCCGAATGCACCGCATTGAGAAAGTCCTCGTAGGTCAAACCGATGTTCCGTGACCTGCCGAATAGGGCCAGAGTTCGCTCGGAGGCCCAGATCTCCTCGCGCTTGGGGTTCCAAGTCCAGAAGCCTAATTCTGCCGCTTCGACTGCCAACCCCATCTGCTGCTGGCTTTCCAATAACTCCTTGGCTGCCCGCGTGCGCACGACCGCGTTAGAAAACAATTCGGCGATAAGGTGCAATCGGTCAACGAGCAGGTGCGGCCATTCGCGCTCGTAACGCAGGGTACTGAAGGCCAAACTCCCGAGCACGCGTATCCCGCTGCGGAGGGGAATGGTGATGTTCGATTTCGGCTGCAATCTGCCAAGTATTTTCAGGTCCTGCGCAGCCTCAGGAGGAAGCTCGGAAACCCTGGCGAAACACACACCTTCTCCACTTAGGACTTGGCTTGGGAACCAGGTCAGGTCTCTGTCTCTGATTTCCTTGGCCGACTCAAATCCGGGTCGCGCCCAGGAGTGGCTAATAATAAAGGTCTTAGCGTCCTCATCCCAGAGTGTCAGAGTGCTGCGGTCGAATCCCAGGGCTTCGCAGACGGATTGCTGGGCAGATTCGATCTCGCCATCCAGTTGATCGGCATCCAGAATAATCAACCTGTCTGATAGCCCGGCGATCAGGCGCTCGAACGAAAAATCCTGCTCGCGAGAGTAGCTCAATTGAGGGCGCGTGTTCGTAGCCATAAGGAACTCCGTAACCGGGTCTTGGCGTCCGCGGAATCGTCACAGATTCAGCCTGCCGTTAGGCCAATTGCTACGCGGGGGCCCACATCCTAGGTACCTGGGCACTTAATGTCTATGAAATACTTCACAGGTGGACATCCTCTCGAGTTTTCACCCGCCATTGATTTGCCGTTGATAATACCGAGGTTACTCAGCCTGCGTGGGTCTAGTCGCGCAGGACCACATCCATTAGGGAACTGTGGATTTTGAGTGAGCCGTTATATTCTATAAATCCCATTTTCCTGAATTTATTCATGAAGAAGTTGACGCGTTCCCGCGTCACCCCGAGCATTTTCGCCAGATTCGTCTGATTTATATTTGGAACGAGTGTGTTGGGAGCTTGTTCTGTACCGTAGCGGGCCAAGAGCAAGAGGGTACGTGCTAACCGCTTCTCCGTGGAATTGAAAAGCTGATCCACCAGGTCCCCCTCAATGCGCAAGTTTCGCGAGAGGAGATAGGTTATGAAACGCGCGGAAAGCGCAGGTTCTTTCGCCAGCGTGCGCTGCATTTCTTCCTTTTCGATTTTGAGGAGGGTGCTGGGCTCGATAGCAGTCGCCGTAGCCAGATGGGCTTCTTGACCTGTCAGGCAGGTCTCTCCGAGAAAATCTCGCGGTCCCAGCGTTGCAATGATGGCTTCTTTGCCCTGCTTTGAGACGATCGAGATTTTCACGCTGCCTTTCTGAATGTAGAAAACAGCATCGCCTGGCTCGCCCTGCGAGAAAATTTTTTCGTCGCGCAGGTAGTCGGACGCGGATCTTGCGAGTCCGCTTGTTGTGAGAAATACTTCTGGATCGAAGGAGCGGACGCTCTTGCGTTTCTTCGTCGGCTTCGTTTGGCGGACTATTTGCCCACCTCGGCTGAATCTCTGTCGGTACCCATTCTAGTACCGCAAGGTACACCTACTGTCAAGACCTGCGCGCGGGCCCTGCAACTCTGCTTAGCGCTTGACTGGAACGCGCAGGATAGCTTCAGATCCTGGTCCCGGTCAGTGCTAAACGGCACTGCATCTTCGAGTCCGAAACCCCTACGAGGGCAAACGACGGATTCATCCCGAAAATCGCGGGAGTAAAGGGCTCTAAGAGCAGGCGCTGGAATAACTTAGACGAACCCCGCGGTTGCATGCAAATTGGTTTTAAAATTCCACTGAGTCTCGACGGCCTAAGTAAATGGGCCGTGCTGAAACATCCTCTGATATGTCGGAGGGACCACGAAATATCAGGCAGCGGATCCCGCTCGGAGCGCAGTGGTCAATTCCAGGCCGTTGAAAGAAGGCGGCTTCCGCAGTCGGTATGCGCTTCGGTGTTGGTATGCCACCTGCAGTTCAAACATCGAAATACGGCAGCGATATTCGTGTGGCTGCCCTCCGCCGCACCACGGACGCGGGAGCCAAGTATGAATTCCTGGTTTGAAGTCTCATCTTCAGCGCGTGGCGTCAGCCCATCTCATCAATTCCTCCCGGATTATGGTGATCGTTCGCCACGCGCCGGCCTTAGGGCACGCTTCGTGACGGATGAGGGTGAGCAGGGGAACTTCGAAATGACCGGCAAAATTGCAGGCGCCTCGAAGCCCCGCACGGCAATCGGCTCTACAACTCCATTGCGGCATACCAATCCGATGCAAGTCGGCGGAATTCGTCCAAGTGGCTGACATGGCAATCGAAAGCAGACTGAATCCGGTAAGTGAATCCGATTCGCCGGCTTTGCTGCTGTTCGATGACGGTTCAATCGGCAGATTTAATTCTCCGCAGGTAGCCGCAGTGGCGGTCGCGATTACATGGGTTCCCCTAATTGTACTCGCAGCAGTCCAGGGTTTGGCGTTGGGCCCAAGTCGCGCTCAGTCCGTTCTCCTGGACCCCGCGATCCTGGTACGGTTCCTGGTGGCGCTACCCGTACTGATCATTGCTCCCAGCAAATCGGCTCAAATCATCAACGACGTCGCAAATCACTTTCTGAAAGCGGGACTCCTAAATGGCGCCGATGTGGAGCGATTCCGCGCGATTGTTCGGCAACGAACAAACCTTCGTAAATCAGGCGTCGGCGAATGTGTTTGCGTGGTTCTGGCCTATGCATTCTCGGCGATTTTCGTGTTCGCATTTCTTCGAGACACAGCTTTGTCCTGGCGCACTCTGGGTTCGGGAGGGCACCACAGTCTTTCTTTGGCCGGATGGTGGTTCGTGACGATCTGCGAACCTGTGTATCTCTTTGTGCTCCTGCGTTTCCTTTATCGAATTGCACTGTGGTGGATGTTTCTCTGGAAAACGTCGAGGCTGAATTTGCAATTGCATTCCGTGCATCCCGATGGCGCTGGCGGATTAGGTTTCCTCGGCCTGACGCTGAACGCATTCAGGCTGCCGGCTTTCGCTATTTCTGCTTCGTTCGCCGGGGGCGTTGCCAATTTGGTCCTGTTGAAAGGCATGCCGGCCAGCGAACTCAAATACGAGATCGTGGGACTGATCCTGATCGTCGTCAGTTTATTTGTGGTTCCTCTGGGCTTATTTTTTCAGCGTGAACTATCAAAGGCTCGTGATCGGGATGTGCTGAACTACTGGGTGCTGATTGAGGCTCAGCTGCGACAGTTTGAGAAGAAGTGGATTGCGTCCGACTCGGACCGGATGGCGACGCTCACCCCCGCGGATTTTTCTCAGGTCACGGGGCCGATCTCCATCTTGGAGGGAGTCCGGCGGATGACGCTGCTGCCGTTCGAGTACAAAGACGTATTGTTGCTCGTCGCAACGGTCCTCGTGCCATTCATCCCTGTCGCTGCACTGGTAATTCCGGTGGCGAGCATGCTTCGCAGGATTCTAGAACTCGTTGCATAGCTCGCCGTCGCGACCGGATATCGGGCGATGCGGCTCGGAGCCTTGCGCGAAGAGAACCGAATCGGAACGTGTTGCCGCATCTCCGAAGGAGCAAAGAAATGGCTGCCGGATTTCTTCAGTTCCCGGGCGCTGCCCGCACTTTCCTCTTCCTGGCTGTCGTGGCGTGTTTCTGCTCTTCGGTTCAAGCGCAAAGGAAAGACGTGGTCATCATGAACAACGGCGACCATTTCACCGGGGAAGTGAAGCGCCTTCAAAACGGGCTGCTCTATATGCAGACCGACTATGTATCCGGCAATGTCGGGCTCGACTGGAACCAAGTGAAGTCGGTCCAGAGTACTGCCACCTATCGAATCGTGCTGAATAACGGCCAAAGACTGGTAGGAAAAATCGAAAAAGTGTCTGCCGAGAATGCGACATCGGAAGACTTCCTGATTCGTGAAGCGACCGAAGAAGTGCAGGTTCCTTCGGCAATCGTGGTAAGCGTTGACTCCAGCAAACCGACATTCTGGCGGCAATTGCAGGGGAGCGTGAATTTTGGTTATAGCTATTCCAGTGGAAATAGTCAGAACACTTTCGATGCCAACACAAGCGCGGCGTACAAGACCCCCAAATGGGAGGCCGCCACCTCGTTCGATTCGACGTTTGGGGGGCAATCAGGCGGGTCCAAAACAAATCGTGAAGACCTACAGGGACTTTTCACTTTTTATCTAAATAGAAATTCCTTCGTTTCCACCCTTTCCGATTTCCTTCACAGCAGCCAACAGGACTTGACCTTGCGGACGACTCTTGGCGGCGGCTATGGACGCTACTTGAAACGTACGACAAGCAGTAATCTCGCGTGGCTGGGCGGAGTTGTTTACACTCACGAGTCCTTCGACACTTCGGCCGGTCAACCATCTGACCAAAATATGGAGGCTGTCGTGGGAGTAGAATACAGCCTCGTCCGCTTCAACTTTGGAGAGTTCGATTCCCAAGTGCGAGTGTTTCCGGGGCTGACGGACGCCGGACGCGTTCGGTTAATGACGAATAATTCACTCACGATCAAATTACGCAACAACTTCAACTTGTCCTTCTCTTTCTGGGATAACTTTGACAGTCGGCCTCCGGTGACCGCAAGGAAGAATGAGCTTGGGTTGAGTTCGGGAATCGGATGGTCTTTTTAGTTCGAATTACCCACGAAAGCATGCGATGCGATAGTTTATGAATACGCTGGTGAACTTTCCGACACTCGGCTTGATTGTCTCCTTCGTGGTGCTGTGGCTCTCGGTACGGGTCGGGGCTTCCCTACGTAAGGCGCGGAACTTGGAAGGACACGAGCGCGAAGACTTCGGCTTCATCCTGACCGCTTCTCTGACACTGCTTGTTCTTATCATCGGATTCACTTTTTCAGTCGCTGTCGGCCGTTACGATCAGCGCAAGAACTATGAGGAGGCAGAGGCAAACGCGATCGGCACCGAGTACGTCCGAGCGAGTTTGCTTCCCGCTGCGGAAACGGTGAAAGTCCGTGGACTGCTGCGGAGCTATCTCGAGCAGCGGATCTTGTTCTATCAAACTCGCGACGATAACCAACTTCGGCAGATCAATTCCGCTACTGCTCAAATGCAGACTGATTTGTGGTCCGCGGTCCAGGCTCCGGCTTCGGCGCAGCCGAATGCCCTGACTGCTCTTCCCGTTTCGGGCATGAATGATGTGTTGAATTCTGAGGGGTATACGGAAGCGGCGTGGCTGTACAGAATTCCAGTTGAGGCGTGGGGTCTGATGGGAGCCATCGCCGTTTGTTGCAACGTGTTAATCGGCTATGGTGCGCATCGCACGAAAGCGAAGGGCCTTATGTTTCTCGTTCTACCGCTTCTTATGTCCATCTCGTTCTTTCTCATCGCAGACATTGATACCCCGCGTAGAGGTCTCATTCGCGTGATTCCACAGAATCTGTCGAGACTCTCTCAGGATCTGCAACGGCAGTAATCGCCAGCTGCGAGGTCCGCAATGGCGCATGTTGTGCCTCGAGTCGCCGTCTCTGGAGCTCCGGCCATTGAGGTCTCAGGTTTTGAGCATCTCGAACGCACAGCCTGACATCCTGAAGGCGTCACTTTCTTAGGCGACTCCGTATATCAGGAGTGTCGGAGCCTTCGCTAGCACTTATCCGACATTTCGGAGTCCCTACGGCATGTCGTGCAGCGTTCGGGGACAGCTGTTTCCACACATGGCCTTGAAGTCTGCAAGGTATTGGTGGCTAAGGTCTTAGACCAGCAGATCTACTCTATAGTTTGGGGAGGTTCTTGCTCTCTCGGTAATGAGTCGTGTCCGACCCGTGGCAGGCGAGAGGCACGCACGTATGACCGATGGGTGATTCATCAGGGCATTAAACGCACTAAGGAGACCACATTATGAGCTGGAATTACCTTACCTTCAGGCATGCCTTCGGACTAGCTCTCCTTTGTTTCTTAACGGCCTCGGCGCTCCCGTTAGTAACCCGAGCGCAGGCTCCTGTTTTCACAATTACGCAGGACAACAGCTCGGTTAAGTTCTCGGTGAAAGCGTCTGTAGCGTTGGAGGGCACTTTCGCTAAGTGGGACGCCACTTTGAAATTCACTTCTCCTGATGTCACGACCGGCGTCTTGGACATCAAGATTCAGGCAGCCTCTGTGGATACCGGAAGCGGTATGAAAGATGGTAAACTGAAGAGCAAAGACTTTTTTGACGTCGAGACCAATCCGCTTATCACGTTTCTTTCAAACAAGATTGTGCAGACCGGCCCCAACACGTTTGACGTACAGGGTGACTTTACGATTCGCGGAGTAACCAAACCCGAGACGCTGACCTTGACTGTTTCCGGCGTGGGGACAGGCACTGGCGAAATCAAGGGGACAATGGCGTTTGACCGCAAGGATTACGGGATGAACAAAGGTATTCCGCTGGTCAAGATCGCCGACCGCGTCGAAGTAACGGTTGACCTCAACGGAAAGCGAGTGAGCGGACCGCCGTTGGCCCTCAAGCAGTAGGCAGGTAGAAAATGCGCGTGGGATAGTTTTCAGAGCAACGGAGACGACATGCAAACACTCAGGAGAATCAGATTCTTGTTCGGCGCTTTGGCGATAGCCTGCCTCGTAGCGGTGTTGGGCCTCCATGTTACGGCTCAGGAAGACAAACCCGTAAACGAGGTGTATCAAGCGCAGGCCATGGGGCAGGGGACTCAACTCGGGCAGAATTTCAATGTGACGGTTACGATCGAGCGCTACTCGACGGCGGACGAGCGGCAGGTCCTCGTTGATGCGTTTAAACAAGCCGGATCGCAAGGCCTATACAACGCGCTCGAAAAAATGCACGCGAAAGGAAGACTCGCCATTACCGGCACGCTGGGCTACGACATCAGCTTCGCGCGAAAGATTCAGACCGACAGCGGCTATACCATTCGCGTCCTGACGAACCGGCCTATCAGGTTCGGCGAGGCTTGGGTGAATGGGCGTTCGATGAATTACGATCTTTCGTTTCTCGAGCTGAAGATCAGCGACACCCCGAAAAATAGCACGGGCGCGCTGATGCCCGCTGTCCAATTTGTGATTGATAAGAAGACCGGCGAGCTGGTCGTCGAAAATTATCGCAATCCCTGGAAGCTCCAAAATATTATGGACAGAAGCAAGAACTAAGCGACCGCTCGCGGCTCCCCCGTGCCTGGTAGGCGGGGCTGTGGGCCCTGTCCGATTGTCACGTAAATCAGGAGTTGAAACTGCGCCCCATGTGCCGAACTGCCTTTGCAAATTCTCGGCGTCGGTTCGGGGACTGTAAATCTCGCGACTGCCGATTTGAGGGGCGGCCCGAGAGTCATACTCAAGCCATTTGGCGGGAGCGCTGAACTGCTCCCAAACTCTGGGACCGATGTGGAGTTCGGAGCTCCGATCTAGAATGGACGCGGGAACCTGCAATCGAAAGTCGCGGGAACACCGTCGCGCTTCGAGGAGTTGGATTTTCGGCCCATCGAGCATTCTGCTTGTCTGGGGCTTATGCGTTTTCTTGAGCGCGCCCGCAGTCGCCCAGGGACCGCAAGGTGCAGGCGCGGCGCCGGCCGGCTCGGGCCAAGAAGCCACGCCCCCTCCATCGAAGTCGGCTGACCGGTCCGCGCAGAAGACGGCGCCTGCGGAATCGGAAACGAAACCAAAAAATAAGAGCAAGAAAAAGTCGAGCAAACTCGCCGGCCTTGTGGTCGCGCCTCTTCCGATTTCCAGCCCCGCTATTGGTTCGGGAATAATCCCTGTAATCGGCTACATTTTCCCCTTTAGTAAGAGCGACAAGGTTTCTCCTCCTTCCACTATCGGGGTAGCCGGCCTCGTCACAAACAACGGTAGTCGGGGATTCGCGATCGGTGGGCAACTCTTTCTGAAGGAGAATACCTACGAGATCACGTCTGGCTTCGCCCGCGGCAACGTGGACTACAACATCTACGGCACAGGAATCGCAGCCGACGCTAAGCTGCCTCTTAAACAGACAGGCAATGTATTTTTCGGAGAGTTCCTTCGGCGCGTTGGATGGAAATTCTTTGCAGGCCCTCGATTTATCACGGGACGCTCGGATATTACGCTCCGGCCAAGCAGCGTCACTAGCGTTCCTATCCCCCCCGACCTTGGCATCAATACTAACCTCACCGCCCTGGGTGCGCGGCTGACTCGGGATACGCGGCCCAATCATTTTTATCCGACCGGCGGAACGTTTTTTACGTTCACATCTGATTTCTTTTCCCAGGCATTAGGCAGCAAGTACTCCTTCCAGTCGTACAGAACTGCATTCGACAAATATTGGGGCGTGACGGAAAAACAGGTCATCGCTTATGACGCCAATTTCTGCGGCACTTCCGGTCAGCCTCCCTTCTATGGGAACTGCATCTATGGGACCAACAACGAATTGCGAGGCTATACGGCGGGGCGATATTTCACGCGCTACACGATCGCAACGCAACTGGAGTATCGGTTGGTCTTGCCAAAGCGGTTTGGCCTGGTAGCATTCGGCGGCGTCGGCGGAACGATACCTGGGGGCAGCCAATTGTCGCAGAGGGTACAGAACGGCCATTTCCTGCCCGCCGGAGGCGGAGGTTTGCGATTTGAGCTGAGCAAGAAGTACCACGTCAATCTCCGGGCCGATATCGCCCAGGGCACGGACGGCCACACATTCGGGATGGGAGTTGGCGAAGCGTTCTGATGTGGCAAATTGATCCGTTGGACGACGGCCTGGTCCATCACTGCGAGATCACTTCATCGAATTCATTGCTTCGGCGGCTGTTCCTGCTCCATCTGTTTCAATTTCTGCTCCAACAACGCTTTTTGCTGATCCTTGGTTAGCTTCGGAAACAGCAACACAAACTGAAACCGCAGACCCCAGGACGAAGTTCCCGCAGGATGAACAGCGTTGCCGTAGAACTGCGCTGAAATGTTCACGGGCTGGAATCCAATCTTCATAATTCGTCCCACTCCTCCGCCGAAGGGCGCGGTCCACACACCGGCATTGTCGGGCGCTCTCCAGTTGGCGGTAATGATGGGCGAGGTCGTGAGGTACCAGCCCTTCGCCATGTTGTAGTTGACGAACCACTGGAGCAGGAACTGGTTCACCGCGGGTTTATCGAGATTGGAATGACCGGCGACAGACCATACGTCGTTCGCAAGAAACCCGATCGTCCACGGCTTAGGCTGAACCAGCACAACCACGGCGGGCCCCATGCTGAGTTTCCCCTGCCCGAGAAAAGTCGTATTGGTCGCCGTAGGCAGCACAAAAGTCGGCCCGACGGCCCAAATCACCTTGCCTTTCTTCGGCGACACGAAAAACGTGGGGTTCATATCGCCCAGTCCATATATACCGGTCGTTTGCACGGGAGACCCGGGTGGCTGCGGGCCAACCGGCTGGTAAACGATCGGCATGATCCAGCGGACGATCAGATTCCAGTTTTGCGACAGGCTGAGCGGGATCACCGGCTGAATATTCAGAACATTTTGTGTGCGGTCGGCGGGTCCTGTGCCGAAATTGAAGTTTTCCTGAATGGGAACGCTGATGAGACTGGCCACCGGATTTTGCGCGGCGTTTCGCAGCGCATCGGTATTGGTTGCAGCGGCAGGCGTTTCCTCGGTGGCAACCTGAGTTCCCTCCGGGTTAACGGGCGCATCCTGCGCAAACACCGGCATCGATAGCAGGAGAAAGAGTTCAAGTGCGCCCAAAACAAGTCCCGTCCTACCGACCCAATTCATACTCCCTCCTTTTCGATCTTTCAGAAGAGTTCGCTAGGTGCCGCTTTCGAACGGATACACCCGATTCCAGTCGTTCTTCATGTCCACCACCGTCCAACCCTTTGCCTTGGCCTCGGTCAGAGCAACCTCAAGCTTGCCCATGGCACTCGCCTCATATGCGAACTCGCGGACGGAGTCCGTGTGGTGTACGAGCAGAGCAAATGAAGAACTCTTGCTGGCAGTAGCCCACTGGAGCATCTGCAAGTCGCCGTCGGAGTTGCCGAACGCCGCGATAGGCCTGCGTCCAATGTGCCGGTGGATGCCCACTGGCTTGCCGGTTTTGTCGTCCATAAAATCCAATTGCGGCAACCGAGTGAGGACCGGCCCGCTCGGGAGCATCTCGAACTTGGTCACAATGCTGCTGCCGATCACTTGCTCGGGCGGAATTCCATATACCTTCTCCGCAAACACACGCATGAACTCCATTCCGCCGCCGGAGACGATAAACGTTTTGAAGCCATTGGCACGAAGATAGTCAAGCAGTTCCAACATCGGCTGGAAAATCAGGTCCGTGTATGGACGATTGAATTTTGGGTGCCTGGCGCTGGTGATCCAATCCTCCACGATCTTTGCGAACTCGTCCGTGGTCATGCCTGCGTGGGTAATTGTGGCGAGTTCGAGTATTCCGCGTATGCCTGCGGCGGCGACAGCCTTCATGTCGCCAGCCAGGACACCCGAGACGAGCGGATTATCTTTCCATTCGGGATGTCCCGGGGCCATCGCCTTCAGGCGATCGAGAACGAATGCAAACTGGAAATACATCGGATACTCGCTCCACAAAGTGCCGTCGTTATCGAAGACCGCGATGCGTTCTTCGGATTTCACGAATCGGGGGCCACCAGTCGTGGTTACTCCGCGGACAAAATCTACGATGCCTTTCTTCGTGGGACCTTCGTTCCAGGAAGGAAGCCGAGACTGATGTTGAGCGACTGCCACAATTCCGGACACAGTAGAACCCCCGGGCTCTGTGGAGCAATGTGGCAGCCAATTGCCAAAGGGTGTGACTAGACTGAGGCGCTCTCCAAGAACACTTTATAGACCCGTGGAGCGACCAACGGGCAGTCGCCATGGTAAGCAACACGACATTTCGGAGGGTCTCCGAAATTTCGTCTCTTTTCTTTAGCGGAGGTTCGCCGACTCCTGATTAACGCACTGACCAGAAAGTGCCCAACGACCGAGCTTGCCCCTCGCAAAAGTCCACAGGCATTACTTCTTGCAACGCGCTTGCTTCCTGTTAACCTGACCGACGATGCGTAATTTGAATGCAGCGCGGAGAACGGACTCGACGAGGCAGCGCGAGCTGCGGAGGCGGAGGTGCGTGCAGATGCGCCAAGCGGTCCAGTCGGCCGCCGCTGCGAGAGGCCGGGAATCTCGGGCCACTTTTCCCTCGCACTTACCCGTCACTGCGTGCCGAGTAGAATTCCCTCTAACTCACTCAAAACAAAGGACGGCGCCCCATTCTACCCGTCACCGAAACGCACCCCCTTCCGGACGCTTTTGGGTGCTGGCGCCTCGCGCTTCGACCGCCAGAAGTTTGGACTGGCGGTGGAGATTAACGTGCATATCTTTCCTTGGCGGTGACTACGTGCCGTGCAGGAGACATACGATGAAGACGGTAAGGGTGATTGCAAGCCTTCTGATTGCCTCTTTAGGCCTCACGATACAAATCCATGCTGCGCCGCAGCAGGGCGACTCACAAATCAAACAAAAGATTTCGAGAACAGCGAAGAAAGCAGCAGCCCAGGCCAAAGTGAATTACCAGGGTGCGCCGCAATTCGTGCGGATCCCTGGCACGACAATCACTTACGCTACGAACACTCCTCAGCCGGTCCTCAACGTCGGCGATGCTTTTTACGTTTTTTACCCTTTGTACAATCCCATCGTGCTAAATACGCAAAACGTGTGGCTCGTTTCTGCAAGCGCTCAAGGGCCGTGGGTACCAGCCGATTATGTGCCGGCGAAAGCCGTCGCGATCGCATGCGGCAAGATTATGTCCGACCCATCCAGACCGTACGAGCTTTGCGTTTTGCCGCGGCCGAGCTAGCAGATCAGCAAACTTCACTGCAGGCCCGGCAAAACCTTGTCATCAGGGATTAGCGTAATTGCTCAGCGGCGTCTGCGTCTGCCAGATGTTGTCCGACGTTAGCGATACGTTTGTTCCTATGAGCGAAGCGTAATCCCTTTTCGAAAATCATGAAAGCAAAGCGGTCGCGATAACGGCGTGCAAAATTACGATGGGCCATAAGAGTACGCGACGGAACGAGGTGGCGACGGCCATCCAACCACAGAAGATCGTAGCCCCAACATTGAAGAAATAAAGTCCCAGCACGGCACTGCGGATGGGTCCTGTGGCCTTCGACGACAGACAAGCGATGCCAAGCGCCACAAGCGCAATCCCACTAAAGCGTGCGAGCGGAAGACCCACACCGACCGGGGTGGCCGCGAAAAGCAGCCGACCCGGAATATCAGGCACCGTGAGGAAGGTGGCGCCCACGACGATTTCGAGCCACGCTGCGGCCGGGACGACAAATCTGTTCTTCATTTCTTAGTTCTCTCCAGGGAGAACTCTCGCTGACATTCGA
Source organism: uncultured Acidobacteriota bacterium (assembly GCA_963842425.1). Taxonomy (GTDB): domain Bacteria; phylum Acidobacteriota; class Terriglobia; order Acidiferrales; family UBA7541; genus Palsa-295. The sequence goes on from CAWJGQ010000009.1 coordinate 192,960, forward strand.
ATTCCTGAGTCGGAAGTCAATGCACTTTCGTCGCCCTTCGTCCTCACCATTGGATCGGCCCCCACGAGGGCCAACCGCACCTCTTTTGCTTCTTAGTTCGGCCGCCTAATCCAGGAATATTGCCACGCTACGGAAACGGTCTGATAATTGCCGCCATAGCTGATGTACGCGCCGTTGTCGTAGCTCATCTTCAACGATTGGTGCTTACTGATTGGAATTGAGGCCGTCGCGCCGATCCTGGAATTTTTCTGCAGAGTTACCGGATTCACTTTTCCGTTCAGGCTTGTCTCGCCTCCGCGCCAATAATTTCCATCCACTGAGATCCAGAGGCGCTGCCTGACGTCGTAGCTCAAATGCGTCTCAAACGCCGCCACCGGAGCCTCATTTTGTGTCTGCAACCCGGGGACAAATTGATTGTGCGAAAAGAATTCAGGATTCGTCGTGAAGAACCATGCTGCCGCGTATGCGTCGAGGACCCAGTGCCCGAATCGTTGCGAATAGCCGATCTCCGGTTTGAACGCCCAGCGGTTACTGCCCCAGTTGATCAGTTTCGTCGAGTCATACTGGCCGGTGGGAGCCACGATTTTCAGACTCGCGCCAATCAATATTTTTTGCCGCCATTTCTGAAACTCCTGGGGCGACATCGCCGGTCCGCCCTTCAGGTTGACCGAGAAGCGATAAACCGAATCGAGCAAGCCCGAGCGGTACAGGTGCTCCGGCGTATCAATCACCGTGCCTCTGAAAGTTCCCACTCCATATGGGAGCGAGGCCACGATGTTGGCGGAACGTCCGAAGAAATTCAGCGAATGGTAGTACGAGAATGTCGGAACGTTGATGTGGGCTACGGCGCCAGTGATGGGCACCGCTCCACCGAACAGCACGTTTCCGGTGTAATACGCATACGTGAGCGTGACGGCATTCGAGTGTTCCGGCGTGATCACATATGCACGGGGCGCAAGATCCTGTCCCCACGCGTCCCCCGACCCGCATAATAGAAGAGCGGCCGTCAACACAAGCATTCCTGAAGTCGACATGCCCCCACCTGATTTTAGAATTCCAATGAAGGTCGCTGTGTCGCGCTGCGATCCCGTACTCTGAAGCCCTTCAAATTGTATAAGCCTAATTCGGCGTGTTATGCCGTCACTTATGGACGTCGCAATCCGATGGAAGTCAGCCTGAGGGCTCCATTGCGGGTTGGTCCTCGTGCAAGCTTGTCGCTAAGAATTTTTTCAAGCCGAGGGTTAGAGGAATCGCGAGAATTGCGCCGGTGAGCCCCAGGAGGAATGCCCAGCCTACAAGCGAAAGAGTAATTTCAAGGAAGGACACATTTACGGCGTGTTTCATGAAGAGTGGTGTTACCACGTTGTCCACGATTAGATTGGTCAGGATGAGGCCACAGGCTACGACCAGTGCTCTTTTCCAGCCGTACATGAGCAGCGTGACGAAAGTCGGAGGTATGAGGGCAATAATGAAACCCAGGGTGGGGATGAAGTCGAGCAGGAAGTAGAGGAAGCTCCAAACAACAGGGGTGTCCACTCCCATCAAAATTAGAAACGCCAGGTTGATTAGTGCATTGATGGCTGCGCTCCTGGCCGTCACAGTCACGTAACTTCTTACGTCCGAGCCGTAGACCGCCAGACGTTGGGCGAGCGGGCTTAACTTGGCTCCGACATCTCCGAGCATTTCTATTACAAACAGGAAAGCCAAAAGGAAGATTAGCATTCCGTGGGAGATGATCACGCCCGCTTCCGGGAGAAGAACTCGGGTGATCTCTCGCAAGCGTTCGGGCGTGAAGACGCTTTCGACGGAGAGGCTCGGAGCGACAATTCCGTGGGCGCTCGAAAAGTTCGTGGCCTGTTGGTAAAGACTGGCTAGATGTACCTCATATTCCGGGAGCTTTTCCGAAATCCGCACGGTAGCCAGGTCCAGGGCGAATAACAGGTACGGCCCCAAGCAGAGAACTGAGATCGCTGTTATAACGATCGCCGTGCGTTTCGACATCTTGAAACGCCGCATCAGCCACTGGGGGAACGGCAAAATAGCGTATGCGAGCAACAATCCGAGCAATAGGGGGCCGAGCACCTCGGAAGCGGCCCTGATTCCCCAAAGAATAATTGCGGTGCATGCCGCACCAAGCAGGAATTGCAGGAACGATGAGGGCAGCGGATTGTCTTTCACGCGCGATCTTTCCATTTATTGATCGAAGAAACGGTGACGGGAAATAACTCCGTCGTCGAGATCCACTCCCAAGACTTCTCAGGCTCCGAATATCGCAACGAGACTGGGCCCAGGTGCCAGCTTGACCCTGTCACCAAATGTCTGGAATACGAGCCGGGCGATGGTTTAGTTATCCATCCGATCAGGAGTTACGCAAGGCGGCGTTCCCCATGTGCGGCCGTCTCAATGCTTCAAGATGAATCAACAGTTGGGACATCATCTTGTTCCCGCCGTTCCTGGTGTTGCCGTTGTTGTCTTTGCTGGTTTCGTCTGTCTTGCAGGCTTGGTTGACGTCGTCGGTTTTGTCGTGGTTGTCGGTTTTGCTTGCGTGGTCTGCGCTGTTCCCTGCGTTCTCGTCGTGCTGCGCTGGTTTGAAGTACCCGCCGGCTGGCCGCTATTCCCGGGGTGAGGATTGGCCTGGGTGGAAGAGTTAGTCTTGGGGTAGGTTGTGGAGGGCGTCCTGGACGGGTTGTTGGATGAGCTCGTAGTGCTCTTGTTGCCGCCGTTGTAAGTTGATTGCCCCTTCCAATTCTGATTCGTTTGATTGTTTCCGTTATTCACGGCGGAGTTTTTCGTCGTATTGACCGACTTGTTCCCTGAGTTGTTGACCTGGTTGCCCGTATTGATTGTGACGTTGTTACCGCTCACGTTCCGATTGATGGTGTTATTGCTCTTGTTTTGGTTGTTCGAATTGCCGCGGTAATTGTTGTAATAGTTGCTCGAGCTGTAATGGGCGTTGCCAGGATAAGGCTTGTTATAGGCGTACTTGTAGCTGGGCGGCCGGTAGTACACGGTGGCGCGATGATAGTGGGGGCCATAAACTGGACGGTAGATGTAACTGTGGGATACCCATACTCGGCCGCCGTAATAGCACCCTCCGCCCGGCCCCCAGCGCGGATAGTAGTAATTGTTACTGCTGAACATGGCTCCGACCGCCAGGCCGGCGCCGAAAGCGACGAGTGCCACCGCGGCGGTATTCGGCGCGGGCGCGACATACACCTGCACCGGATTGTATTGCGGCACGTAGATGATTTGGGGATTGGCGGGCTGGATCACGATTACCTGTTGGCCGCTCGCTTGTTGTGTCACCACCGTCTGCTGCGGAGTCGTTTTCAGATTTCCGGCCTGCTGCGCCTGTGCCCGAAGCCTCTGGACTGAGTCAAGAACCGCACTCTGATCTGCCGAAAATGCCGCTCCCAGTTGCCGGGTCCAATCAATTTCCGAGCACATCATGTCAATGACTTGAGGGAAGTGAAACAAAGCCATCATGGCAGCGCCAAATCCGGCGCTCTTGGATGCGCTGTCGAGTTGATCTCCCTGAAGGGTATTGTTTTGCAAGAGCCAGTTGCCTCCATCCAGGACTTCCTGGGAGTTTACCGACGCAGCCAAAACCTGCATCAGCAAGGCATCGGGGTAAAGCGCGACCGGGGCAAGGAGCTTGTCGAGGTCTGCCGGTGAGGTTGCGGCGGGGCCTCCGGCCTGCGAAAAACCCGCAGCTCCACCGGCTAAGCTCAAATTGATGCAAAGCGCGAGAATCACCACTAGTGACTGCTGAACGAGGCTACTGCGTCTTTTCATCATTGACTCCTCACTGCGATATCCGTTTTGACCTCTTGCCGACGGCCTCCCGTCGGGCTGATTCCTGGGCTTTGCCATGAGGAGACGCTCACCCACACTTCCACCGTCATCTCCGCGTCACAGAGACCACCCGTCCAACGGGTAGAGCTACCCCGTACTCCATGTCCTGCGAGTTGAATGGCAAGCAGACGACCAACTGGCACGGAATGTGTCGGTCGAGGTAAGACTCTGAGCGGCAATAGCTTGCACCGTTTTCAGTAATGCCTAAGTAAGCAGATCAACTGACGAGCCGCACGACATTTCGGAGGGGCTCCGAAACGCTGGGTACATTTCGTGGCCATCAAATTTCGAACGTTCGCAACGTCAGATGACACGACCGGCAACAGATGCCGTGGCCTGTCGGCTTGCCACTCGTCGCGGCGGAACTCGAAAATCCTTCGTGACACGGCGTGATCTCTGCCCTCGTCCTGCTCCGGCGTTAGTATTTCTGCGAATCGCACATCAAGGTCGGTACAGCTTCAATGTCGTTGGAATGGCGCGTCTCGTGCCAGAATCCTTGCTCGCGGCTTCCGCATGAAACCGCAATGCAGACTCAACGATGTGAGAGGCTTTCTCACTTGACCGAACATCTCAGTGTCTGGAAAGCAGGCTCCCACTTCTAGTGCATCGATCGAACGAATACTACCCCTCTTGATCGGGTAGACCTCCGTAGTCCCGGCTTCGCATCCCGAACAATTCCGTCGTCCAAATTCTTCCCAACGCGTTTGGCACAATTAATCGGTCAAGCAGGCACACTCAGGTGTGCCGAAAAGACTCGAGGATATCTGAATGCTCGCGTGGCCGAGTAGAGCGCTGTGTCGTGCTGCGATTGGAGAGTTAGTAGAGAGGGCCAACATCGCCCGCGAAGCTGCGGTTAATGTTGCGGTCAGCGCCGGTAACTAGAAATATTCGGAGAGCATGAAGCTGCAGGAGAAAATTGGCAAGTGTCAGATTAGCTCCCGGAAACTTTCCGCACGGAACCGTACACGTCCGTGAGATGCGTTAATCAGGGACTTTACTAGCATTTGCCATAGGGGCCCGCACGTATCCACCGTTCTTATGCACTATTTCATTGACGCCGAATCTCGGAACATCTATCTTTCGCGTTGGATTGAACTGGGAATCCCAGACGCTTTCCGGTTCTGCTTGAGTTCAGCGCCTGTCGTTGAATCTCATCAAGCCGTAAAAGCGCCCGCATGGCTTTTTGTGTACGCGAGCCTCCCACGAATTCCAGCCGCCTTGTGCTTTGCGACGCCGTCTCCGCGATGTTAGTTGGCGCAATTGAGGATTTTGTCGGCCAGAAGGCCGAACTGCAACGCCATTGATCCATTGTCGTTCGAGCAATCTGTACTACGACCATTGAAGGAGGGCGTATGTCGAATGAGAAAACAGGAAACGCCGTCGGTGCGAGTCGAGCGCTGCAGCCCACGCAAATAAATCCTCTCGATTTCGTGCCCGAACAAATCCCCTTCGACACTCCCTATGGGCCACCGATATCACTCGATCGAGCCCAGGAGGTTATTCACGCCGCCGTGGCAGAGGCGAAAAAGCGGAATTGGAAGATGAACGTAGCGGTCGTTGATTCCGGCGGCAACCTCGTCGCCTTTCAGCGAATGGATGGTGCGATGCTTGCCTCCATTCAGATTGCGGAACACAAGGCCCGAGCAGCCGCGACCTTCCGGCGCCCAACCTCGATTTTCGAGGACGGTATCAATCTTATGAAGCTCAACTATCTGCTCGCGTTCGATGGGATCATTGCCTCTCGAGGCGGCATCCCACTGATCGAGCAGGAGATGATTATCGGCGCAGTCGGTTGTTCGGGAGGCGCGGATTCCCAGGACGAGATCGTCAGCCAGGCAGGCGCGGCAGTTACAAATCAACTGCCATCAACGAACGAATGATCCAAAGCTCGATAAAGCGTTGGGAACAATCAACCGGCTTCCGAGACAAACGAGTAGACAGGAGAATCTCATGACAACTGCAAGCGCAGTTACGAAGCCCGCACAGATTCGAGTGGCCCGGCGGTCGCCCGCCTATTGGCGCGTCACAATCGACAACCCGCCGATCAACGTCATGGGCCCGGAAATGGTCCGGGAGTTCCAGGAAGTCATGGGCGCTCTCGAGGCCGACGAGCAGGTCAGGGTCGTGGTCTTCGACAGCGCGGTCAACGACTACTTCCTGAATCATTCCGATTTCACGGCCAAGCTTGAGGACCTGACCGGAATGCCGGCGGGTCCCACAGGGTTGCCGCCTTGGCCGGACTTTCTCGCACGCCTCACGCGCTTGCCAGTTGCCTCCATCGCCCTCATCCGCGGGCGTGCGACCGGCAACGGCAGCGAGATCACGCTGGCATGCGACATGAGTTTCGCCAGCCGCGAAAAGACAGTCATATCGCAATGGGAGGTGGGCGTAGGGATGGTTGCCGGCGGCGGCCCGATGGCACGGCTGCCGCATCTCATAGGCAGAAATCGCGCCCTCGAGGTGCTCTTGAGCTCGGAAGACATCAGCGCAGAGCAGGCTGAGGCCTACGGCTACATCAATCGCGCCCTACCCGACGCCGAGCTGGATGCGTTCGTGGAGGCGCTCGCGACCCGTATCGCCAGGTTCGACAAATGGGCGATCGCCCAGACCAAGCGCCTCGTCAACACCAGCCTGCCGCCCGACGTCGAGCTCGGCGCCGGGTGGGATGCGTGCATCGCTTCGCTCGGGCGACCTGCCGCCCAGGATGGGATCAAAGCGCTGATGGCGCGCGGCTTCCACAAGCCGGGAGATGTCGAAAATCGCCTCGGATACTACCTGGGCCAAATCGCGCGCTAGGCCCTCGCCCGACGGGGCTTCTGGGCGTCGAGAATGGGACGCGTTTAAAGCCCAGCTTCGCGGACACGTTTCGAATGTCTGTAGTGATGTTTAATATATTCTGCGCACCATATTGAAAGGAGCCATCAATGAGCGCCGTACAAGTCGAACAGAAGAGCTTTGAGATGCCCCCGCGAGAGGGGATCAGCATCGCGTATTTTCTCACTGTCGCCGACGTCGAGCGATCTGCTCGCTACTACGAAAAGGTCTTCGGCGCTCGCATTCTGACCATGGGTGACGGCAACGCGCCTCCGTATCTTCAGCTTGCGAATATCTGGATGATTCTCAACGTGGGGGGCGGGCCGACCACGGACAAGCCAACGGTAACGCTCAGCGTCCCCGACCCGAATCACATCAACAGCTTTATGAATTTCCGCGTCGCGGATATTCAAGCCTGCTACGAATTGTGGAAAAGCCGGGGAGCGGAGTTCCTCACGCCGCCGATTCCCAAATACGGCGAGATCCGCTGCTACATCCGCGATCCTGACGGTTATATCATCGAGATCGGACAAAGCACCTCTCTCAAGTACGGTTAACGCTCGGCGCGGATGGGAGGCCGACTCTGTGCCTCGTCGTCGCGCTTCTGCCGGTCTTTGCCTTGAACAGTCACTCGCTCGGACATCGAGAGGAGTACCAGATGGATGGCACAAGTGGTCTGAAAGAGCCCACGCTTAGTGTGAATGTCTTTACCGCACCGGGAAAGGCTATGGTCGGCGAGCGGCCAAAGCCCTTCGGCGAAGCGTTCGGTTTTGACCCGATCACTTCGACTTTAATCTTCGGCGAGTACGACGCGGTGCTGGTAGATGCAATGACGACGGTGGCTGAAGCCGAAGCTCTCGCGGATTGGATTGCGCTGCACAACCGCAACTTGGAGACCATCTATATAACGCACGCCCATTTCGACCACTTCTATGGCCTGAGCATTTTGCTCGACCGTTTCCCGGGCGCTCGGGCAATTGCAACGCCCAAGACGGTGAACGCCATGCAGATGTCTTTCACTCCGTTGATCGAGCGGTTGGCCCGCCGGCTTTTTCCCTGGCAGGTGGCCACCAAGTTGGTTCCTCCTGAGCCTTATGAGCGCGATACGTTCACTCTCGAGGGTCACGAATTGCGCATCATCGAGCAGGGCCGCACCGATTGTCCCGATTCGACGTCTCTGCATGTTCCATCCATCGGACTGATTGTCGCTGGCGACGTGGTGTACAACCAGTGCCACATGTACGTCGGCGACACCACTCCGGAGAGCCGAAAGAATTGGATCGCGGCGCTGGACCGGTTGGCCGCGCTGAACCCGGCGATTGTTGTGGCCGGTCACAAGAAGCCTGGCGCGCCCGACTCTCCCTCGACGATCCAAGACACCAAGCGTTACCTGCAGGACTTCGATCGGCTGCAGAAAACCGCGACGTCTGACCAGGAGTTGTTCGATCAGATGACAAAGCTATACCCGGATTGGGTGGCCAATCAGTCGTGGCTGCTCTTCGGATTCCCGCAGCCGTAGCCCACATTAACCGCGGTAGCCGGTCCTTGCGCACTTGGGAGGAAGCCGCGGACGATGGGCTAGCTCATATTCAGGAGAACAGAATTCGCTTTCAAAAAGGAGAACAACAATGACGACAAAAGGAAAAGTCCTCGTGCTGGTCTCGAGCGGTCGCGGTTTGCCTTTGAAAGACGGCAAGGTATACGCCGGCGCTGGCTACTATCTCAACGAGCTTACCGTTCCGGTTCGCGCCCTGATGAACGAGGGCTACGAAATCACTTTCGCCAACCCCAAAGGCAACGCGCCCCAAGTGGACGTGCATTCGGAGGTCGCCGATTTCTTCGGCGGGGACGCGGCCAAGCTTCAGGACTATTTGATATTCCGCGACGGCCTCACTGGGCTCAGAGATCCAACCCGCATCGCGGATGTCATCGCATCGGGCCTGGATCAATATGACGCTGTTTTCGTCCCCGGCGGCCATGGCCCGATGATAGATCTTCTCGATGATCCCGACGCGGGCACTGTGCTGAGACACTTTCATAAAACATCCAAGCCTACGGCAGTGCTTTGCCACGGCCCGATTTCACTTCTCTCAGCACTTCCGAATTCGAGGGAGGTGGTCGCCGCGCTATCGTCGGGCGATGCCGCTGGAGCACACGCAAAGGCTCAAGGGTGGATCTATTCTGGATATAAGATGACCATCTTTTCGACGGCGGAAGAGCAGCAGCGGGAGCCCCTTGAGATTGATGGTAAGGTTCTCTTTTACCCGGACTTCGCATTGCGTACGGCGGGCGGTGACGTAAGTGTGCTCGCCCCATGGTCGAGCTACGTCCTTCAGGATCGCGAGTTGATCTCAGGTCAGAACCCGTTCTCGGACGAAGCGCTTCTGAAACTTCTTCTACCGGCACTCGACGCGAAGAAGAAGTCAGCTTCAGCTCGCTAGCCGGTCCAGGTCCGCGATCCTGACCTTTACATTATTGATGTCGGGCAGAACACCGATCTCGCACGAGGAGGTTCGCATGTCTCAGAAAGCCGGCGCCGTAAAGAGCGCCCAGCAGAGCGAAGTGCGGCCCCATCAACTCGGGCAGGACGTTTTCAAAACCATCTTGCCCGATGACGTTGATTGGAAACCGTTCCCGTCCTTTCCACCTGGCGTCCTGCTGGCCGTCGTCGTGGGCCAGCCCTCGGAGCCCGGCCCTTACACCATCAGAGTAAAAGCGCCGCACGGTGCGAAGCTGATGCCTCACAAGCACCCGGAGGATCGCGTCTATACCGTGATTTCCGGCGTCTTTTATATCGGACTGGGCGATGAATTCGACGCGAGTAAGCTCCAAGCCTTTCCGCCCGGCGCGGTGATCGTTCTCCCCGGCAACACGCACCATTTCCACTGGGCCAAATCCGGAGAGTACGTCACGCAAATCACCGCGATCGGCCCGCTTGGACTGGAATACCTCAGCGCGAAAGACGATCCGCGAAACAACAACTCGTAGGAGGCATCTGAACAGCTTTTATTAGCTTCTTTCGAGATTGAGGGCTCAAGATGAACGACCAGCAAAAGAAGGACCAGGATTCAGGAGTGCGAGACAAAGAGATCCGTGCGGCACTGGACCAGCATTGGGCGGCGTCTGATGCCGACGATTTTGAGACGGAACACCTGATCTATCAAGAAGACGCGGTGCTGGACTACCCGCAGTCAGGCGAGCGAACCCGCGGTCGAAGCAACATTCAGAAGCAGCGCTCTATTCAGCCGAGTAAAAAGCGGTTTTCTATCCGACGAATCGTTGGCAGCGGTGATCTCTGGGTCACCGAATACGTGCTGACATATGACGGCAAGCCGTCCTACACCGTGAGCATCATGGAATTCAGGGGCGTCAAGGTCGCGCGGGAAACGCAGTACTTTGCAGATCCATTCGTGGCTCCCGCATTTCGCGCTCAATTGGTCGAGCGGATGGACACGTAATCTCGACGCGCGGGAATTCGCCAGCGACGCAGCCATTTGCGGTTTGCAGCATGATTGTCGAGAACAGAAATTAACGCCAGAGACCCGCCGAGTCCTGATGAACGTGTTTGCCGGACAAGTTGAACTGTGTGATATAGGGTATCGTTCCAGCAAATCCTCCGATGGAGGCACAAGAGATGGATTGGAAAGAGTTGGTCCAGTTTGCGCTGCAGGGTGGCAGCAATTGGGAACAATATGCCATCCTGCTGGTCCGCGTTTCGATCGGGCTATTCTTCGCCATCTCTGGGGGAAACAAATTATTCGTCCCCGGCGGCACGAAACCTGTTTACGAAACGCTCGTTGCGGCCAAAGTCCCGTTTCCCCGCCAGACGGCTTATTTCGTCGCGAGTGTCGAGTTCGTTGGCGGATCCCTGGTGGCGGTGGGATTTCTTTCGAGCCCGGCTTGCGTGGCTTTATTGATTGATATGATCGTCGCCACCGTGACCAGCGCGGTTTCTACCTTGCCTAAAGGACTCTCAGCTCTTAGCTGGCTCGACGATTTCCTCTACCTTCCGGAAGTCCTCTACGTGCTGTTCTTTATCTGGCTGATCTGCTCTGGTCCGGGAAAGTTCAGTGTTGATTACTGGCTCGCCGGCAAGTTATTGGCTGCATTTTGATACGAGTATAAAAACGCGTTTCCGAGCTACTCTTACCAACTGAACTCTCGTTTAGGAAAGGATCAGCCATGAAGCGCAAAAGCAAGCTCACGATTGCGATAGTCACAGCGATGCTCGCCGTTCTCGGCGTCGGGGCCGTTTACGCGCAGGACAAGTACTCGCTGAAATCGCCGGGCGGAATCGCGTTCTCGGACTTCAAGGGATACGAGGACTGGGCCGCGGCTTCTTCCGCCCGAACCACCGAAGTGCTCAAGGTGATCGTCGCCAATCCAACCATGATCAATGCGTATAAGGCCGGCGTTCCGGGCAACGGCCAGCTTTTCCCGGATGGCTCCAAGATCGTGAAACTGCAATGGAAGCAGAAGACGAGCACGGAGGCCCCGTTCGTCGTGGAAGTGCCAGACGTCTTTACCCAGGCCTTCGTCATGGAAAAGGACAGCAAGAGATTTCCGAAAACGGGCGGATGGGGATACGCGTTGTTCAATTACGATGCGGCATCGGGCAAGTTCACGGCCGATCCCAGTCCCGTAGATTGCGGAAACACGTGCCATACGGCCGTGAAGGCGAAGGACTACATCTTCCACCCGTACGAGAAGCGTTGAACCCGATGCCCGTCGCCAACTAGGAACGGGCGAGTTCAGACCACCAGCAGAATCTTACCGCTGGCGCCCTTTTCGGCCACGGCTTGAGCCTCGGCCGCGTCTCTGAGTGGAAATTTCCGGCTTATGGGGATCCTCAGTTTGCCGTCTCTGACCGCTTCGCCCATGAAATGGAGAACACTTGCATTCGCGGTTGAGTAGAACGGCACAACTTTCACCGACGGGTACTTCTCGGCATTCTGAGGCTTTCCAAGAACCGACGCAAACACGCCGCCGGGCTTCACTTTCGAGATCAGCTTCTCCGCGGTTTTGCCGCCCACTGTATCGGCAACGGCATCCAGCAGCGGCAGAACGTCAATCGCGCTTTCGTCATCGGTCGCCACTACCTGATCGGCACCGATACCTGCCGCTTCCCCGAGCTGTCTCTTCCGAACTCCCGCAATCACGAACGCTCCCCGATGCTTCGCGGTAAACACTGCTGAACGCCCAACACCACCTGCGGCTCCTGCGACGAGCACGGTCTGGCCGGTCTTGATCGCGGTACCTTCGGATATCAATTGGTTGCCGGTTGTTGTGACCAAGGGCAAAGCCGCCGCTTCGATCAAGTCGAGTCCCGCCGGTACCTTGGCGAGGCTCGTCGCCTTCACGGCGCAGGGTTCCGCGTATGAGTTGTCCCCCACCGCGAACACCTGCTCGCCGCTACGAAAGCCCTCAACTCCAGACCCAACCGCGAGGACTGTCCCGGCGACATCAACTCCAATCAATCCCGGAAATTTGATGGGGTAGAAATCTTGGGTTTTGCCAGCGCGCCGCTTGTAATCGATCGGATTGACGCTCGCGGCAGCGACTCGCACCAGCACCTCCCCGGGCCCGGCCACCGGATCAGGGTACTCCTCGAATTTCAGCACTTCCGGACCGCCATATTGGTGGACAACAATCGCTTTCATATTTCATTCCTCCGCAGGGCCAAGGCAATCGGGGCGGGACTTCCGCTACGTCACGGGCTCACCCCTCGACGAGCTGCTGGCCGCCGTCAATATCGTACGTTGCTCCGGTGACGGCTGTGTTCGTCATAAGGTGTACGGCAAGCGCGGCGACGTCGGCCGGGCCGACCACGCGACCGATCGGCAGAGTGGTGCGCAGTTGCTCGCGACGCGCGTCCAGCTGATCGCCGAGGAGGGCAGCTGAAAGCGGAGTATCGACGAAGCCGGCGGCGATTAGGTTGACGCGAACAGGCGCGAGCTCGAGCGCCAGATTTCTTGTCAGAGCCGGCAGCGCTGCCGTGAGAGCCGAGATGAGAGCGAATCCCTTCACCGTGCGGCGTCCCCCCGTGCCGCTCATGAAGAGCAGGGCTCCTCCCGGGCGAACCTTCTTTGCTGCGTCACGAGCGACCTGAAGCGGAAGAAACAGATGGGACTCAACGTCGCGGCGTGCTTTTTCGAAATCAAATTCGGCCAGCGGCGCGTAGTAGGGACCAGGCCCCGTGACGAGCACGTGGTCGATCGGTGTCGGGAGTTCGTCGAAGAATCTCTTGAGTTGATCGAAGTCGGTCGCGTCGAACGCTGCGCTGCTTAGCGCGCCGAGTTCGCGCGAGGCGTGTTCTAAGTGCTCCGGGTTGCGTGCCGCGAGAATCAGCTTGGCCCCCTCGGCGCGCGCCAGCCGGGCCGTTTCGAGTCCGATGCCGGCGCTGCCCCCGATCACGACGACAGTTTGTCCGAGGAGTCCCGGTTCGGGCCGGATGGGAGAGGCGCCGGTTGCGATGCTCATGATTCCTCCATTCAACAGTCTAGACTTGCGTTTGTTTCAAGAAGACTCCCGCCCGGAGGGCGGGGTTCATCGCATGGAATCATCGTTACTCTTTCTGCCCTGCAGAGGGCGTCTTCGCCGCGCCACGCTTGTTCCAACCGTGGAAGCGCGACAAGTCGCCCGCGTTCCATGCCTCGCGGAGTCCAGGCTTGCCCAGGTCCCAGTCGGGACGAATTTCGCTGGTCACCGCGCGCAGATCATGCCAGAGGTCTGCAACCGACGGGCGGCCCCAAAACCAGTAGCCGTTGTAGATGCTGTGGATCACCAGGCCCGGCTTGAGCACGAGCGTGTGCGGGATCATCGGGTTGTTGTCGGGGTCTGTGTACTCCTGTATGTCGAGGTCTTTCTGAACTTTTCGCTCAGGGTCGGAAAGGAACGGCCACTGGGCGCCGACCGACGCACGAAACTCCTGACTCGTGTGGTGGTCGTCGGTTGAGATCGTGGCAATTTGGGTGTACGCCACTGCGATTTTCGGGTAGAACGCGGCGAGCTCCAGATGTTGCTGGTGCTCCTTCGGGCAGTAGTGGCCGCGAGCCAGCGTGAGTATCAGCGGGTCGTCGCCTTGAAGTTCGCTGAGTTTTCGCAACGTGCTCGTCTGATCGGGCAGTTCGTAATCGGGGAAAACGCCTCCGGGCACGATATCAGAACGCATGACTCGACTCCTCTCTCTCAAAGATCCAGAATGACACCCGCGTTTGGCTGGGAACAGCATACAAGCACGTTCCCGGTAGCGGGCAGCTCCAGCGGCTCAGGATTATAAATAATCGATCCGCCAATCAGACCAGTCATGCACGTATGACAGACTCCAGTCCGGCACGACCATCTGACCGGAACATCGCACGCTTCCGCCAGTTCAAGCAAGCTCCCGAATTTCGCATCCCAGGCAGCGGTGATCCCGCTGCGCGCGAATGAGACTGAGGGGCCGGATCCGCGCGGCCCTTGTGGCAGGTGAGGAGTGTGATCAACCTGCGCCATGCCAGGGGTGATAGCCTCGAGAGAACCAAAGATTTCCGTGTGCACCTTCCCGGCGAGCACTCCCCAGTTTCGCAGCCCATCGCTCATATCCCGCAAGAACGACGAAGGACCACACAGATAGAAGTCGCTATTCTGTGACACGCCAATTCTCTCTAGCAAAGCCGTGTCAATGTGTCCGGGAGCATCGAAGTCTGTCCCGACTCGGTCAATTGCAGCGGGCCTGCTGTACACGATGTATTCTAGTCCGTGAGAGAGTTGTTTCAGTAACGAACGCGATTCTTCTGCAAAAGGGTGTTCAACGCGATTGCGGGCTCCATAGATCCACCAGATCTCTCGTTGCGATTTTTCAGCAGCGAGTGTGTGCAGCATGGACATCACGGGCGTTGCGCCCACTCCAGCGCTTAGCAGAACCACAGGATTCTCGCTGGGACGCAGAGTAAAGCTTCCTCGCGGCGCGCTAACATCCAATACATCGCCTTCTCGCGCACGGTTGCACAGAAATGAACTTCCAATCCCGTTCAATTCGCTCTTGACGCTGATGCGGAAATGATCGGCTCCGGGAAGATCAGACAACGAATAGCTGCGAAGAACCGGCGGTTTGTCCGGGTCGAGATGCAAACGCAAAACAACAAACTGCCCAGCTTGGAAGATAGCGAGAGGCTGTCCATCGATTGGCGCCAGAACCAGGGAAGTTACGCCATCGCTTTCCTTGTAAATACTCGCGACTCGCATCTGTCGAAATCCGGGCCACGCCGGTGCTTGTTCCTCATAAGCGAGTCCCGGATTCCCGGCTGTGGTTTTGGAGTTCAAGTCTTGTTGGAGCATTGCTTGGAACGAACTCTGCCAACCCTTGCTGAGCGCAGGAATCCGTAGCGCTCGTTGCAGTTGCTCGCTGGAATGTCCTGGCAGATACAGGAGGGCGTCAACCTCGGCCACACTGATTCGCTCTGGCCCATCAGTAATTTTTACAATGTCATCGCCCGCACCAACTTCTCCCTCCTGCAACACTCGAAAGTAGAATCCTGGTCTGTGCTGCGCTACAAGCAGGGCTGGCATCCGAGGTTCATTCATGCGAATTCCGACGCGATAGCACGTTACACGCGGCTGTGTCACTTCCAATATTGCGCCGCCAATGCGGTAGCGATCGCCGATGCAGACCTCGTCATCGGGAAGTCCCTCGACCGTAAAGTTCTCTCCGAACTGGCCGAAGATAAAATCATTTCGTCCGAGAAAGCTTTCCCAATAGTGATAGGACTCCATCTGATAAACAAAAACGGCGCGCTGCTCCCCACCATGACCGCTGAGATCGCCTTGCGCGTCGCCAACAATATTCAGCTCGCGCGCCATTTGTCGTCCCTCAACTGGGCTTTTCCAGATCGCGGTACGGACGGTCTTACCGTTCCATGTCACGTCCCGTGGAAGGCCGACATTTACTGAAAGCAATCGGGGCATTCGTACCTCGTCGAAATCCAGCGTCTGGTGAGAGTCCTTTTATTTCGATCCGTCGTCCCAGTTTCCGCGTCTCCAGGTTTCGATAGGCGCAATCTCTGGAGAGCCTTTGACCGCCCGGGCTTTGTACCACGACGAATCAAGAAGTTTACATCACAGCAGGTGCCTGTGAACCTGAGTCAGGTGACACCGAGAGCCTGCAGGCCGCGGGTGCCAGCGGCCTGTAGCCCAGCGCCGAGTGAGGCCGTCTCGCGTTGAATTCCACCCGGCACTTCTCGGTCACGACCCGTGCCTCATTCAGCGAGTGAACGATTTCTCCATCCAGGACCGAAGTCATTGTACCGCGCTGGTTGGGCTATAATCGGCCCGCTTTCGATACCGAACAGCCGACGGACAGATGAGATCCGTGTTCAGAATATCGCTTGTGGTCGTTCTGGCGTTGATGGGCACCTCCGCGTTCGCACACCACTCGCGCTCGATGTTCGATCAGACGAAGCAGGTCACGCTCGTCGGCACGGTGAAGGAGTTCCAGTGGACGAATCCTCATTGCTGGATTCAGGTGCTCGTGCCGGACCAGAGTAATCCCTCCGCGGAACCCGTCGAATGGGGCATCGAGATGGGCGCTCCGGTCGAAATGATGCGCAAGGGATGGAAGCCCGGAAGCCTGAACCCCGGCGACAAGGTCACAATCCTTGCTAATCCACTGCGGGACGGCCAGCATGGCGGATTAGTCCTCTCCGTCACCGGTCCGGACGGAAAGATCATCGGCAGGCCCGCGGTCACGCCGCAATGATGGCTAACGTTATCCGTCGGCTTGCGGTGCGCGGCGTGCCTTGTGCTATTGCTGTCGCGCTGATTGCGGGTTCTCTATTCCAGGCGGCTGGTCAAACTTCTTCGAAGGAACGCGTCAAAGCGTTCGCCAAGCTTCCCGATTGGACGGGCATTTGGGAGCTTGACGCTTTCGTGGGGCAGGCCGACGGCGAGCAATTCAGCGCGGAAGGGCAGCGGAGATTGAAGGAATATGCCGCGGCTCTCCATCCTTCATTCACTCCCGAATATCAGGCAAAGTACGACGAGATTCGAAAAAAGGTCGAGGCCGCCATCGCCGCCGATCCGGATCATCCCCCCGTCACGCATGACCCGCTGTGCGCGCCTCCGCCCTTTCCCGCGACCTCCACGCCGGGAATGTATCAATGGCTCGTCACGCCGGAGGAAACAATTTTCATCAGCACCGTTGGCGCTGTACGTCACATTTACACCGATGGCCGGTCGCACCCTCCGAAAGACGAGCTTTGGCCGACCCTCATGGGCGACTCCATCGGGCATTGGGAAGGCGACACGCTCGTCGCTGACACGATCGCAACAAGAAAGCGGTTCTATATGGGCGAGCTTTCGGGCTTCTTTGTGCCGGCGAGCGATCAACTGCATTTCACCGAGCGGATTCGCATGCTCAATCACGATCAAATGCAGATTGATTACACGGTCGAAGATCCGGTCGCGCTGGCGAAGCCGATTCACGCGACAATCGTTCATGCACGCGTCACTGATTTCAACCGAATGATCGAGGAGACCGATTGCGAGCAAAACGAGCGCGACCCAATCGTCAACGGACGATTCAAGACGGTTGTCAAATAGCGTGATCCCGATTCAGCCCGCCAGATTCGATGTTAGACTCGCGCTCGCAAATCGCAAATGAAACGGGAGGAGTCCGATGAATCGAATTCTTTGCAAGTGGATCGTGCTCTCAGCGGTACTGTTGGCGCCGGCGGCGAGTTTCGCTCAAGTGTCGTGCACGCGGGAAGGCCTGCAAGCTGCGACCGATCTCTACATAGAGGCTCAAACAAAGGGCGATCCTTCCGGAATGCCGCTGGCGACCGGGCTTGCTTATATCGAAAACATGCAGGTCGTTGACATCAAATCGGGCGTCATTCAGAAACCTTTGAAGATTGATTTCCATCGGACCCTGATTGACACGGCAACGTGCCAGGCATTCACTGAAGTGATTGTCACGGACAAAACCCACCCGTATGTTATCGGCACGCGCCTCCGGATCAATCACGACAAAATCGTAGAAATCGAATCGCAGGTGACGCAGCAAGGCGACTGGCTATTCAACGCCGATAATTACTACAAATGGTCGCCCGGCGAAGATTGGGGAGGCATTCCGCCGGGACAGCGCGATAGCCGCGATACCCTGGTTGCCGCGGCCAATGCTTACCTTGATGCTTTCCTGGAAAAAAAGCTCGATCTGGTGCCGTGGGGATACCCGTGCAACCGGACCGAAGGCGGTATCCGCACTGGTAAAGGCGTCCCGCAAGATAGCTGTGACGTGGGCGTGCCTGCCGGAGTGAACATCGTAGCGCGGCGCTTCGTCGTTGATGAAACGACTGGAGCGGTTGTCGCGTTCTGCACATTTGGTGTCGGCGGCTTGCCCGATACCCACCTCTTTCGCGTAGAGAAGGGCAAGCTGCGTTACGTGCACACCCTGACGCACGTGCCCGCCGGCTATCAGGTTCGGGTTAACGGGAGGCCCGTGCCCAGCTCCGCACCCACGAACCCAACGCCGGACAAACAGCAATGATCTGAAATCGAGTTCCACCTGTATCCGTGAAGAGAACGTTCGGTGGACCGCCAGGCTCGGGCCGCGGCTTGCCAGCGCTCTCATCTTCGCGGAGATTTGTGACCAAGAAATATCGTGTGGGAGGGACCGCCTTTTTTGAGGCGACCGCGCACGCGTTCCACCTCGACCGCGAATCTTCCGTGGCGCAGGCGTTGCTCGAATTTTCGATCTTCCCGGGCGGACCAGACGGCCAGCACGCCGTCCATCTTGAGAGCCGAGAAGGCCGCGGCGATTCCACGGTCATCGTAAAGGCCAGCGTTATTCGAGGCGGCAAAAGCGGTCGGGCCGTTGTCCACGTCGAGCAGCACAGCGTCGAACTGGCCGTGGCGTGAACCGAGCGTGATCGCGACGTCATCAATCTCCACTCGCACGCGCGCATCGTTCAGCGGATCTCCGGCGAGCGGTCCGAGCGGACATCGATTCCATTCGACCACGGCGGGCACGATTTCGGCCACAACAACTTCCGCGTCCGGTGGCAAAAGATCGAGCGCTGCGCGCAGCGTGAAACCCATTCCGAGCCCGCCGACGAGCACCCTCGGTTGTTTCAGCTGCTGCGCCTTTCGGCACGCGAGCGTTGCCAGCGCCTCCTCCGAGCCATGCATGCGGCTGGACATGAGGCTCTTGCCGTTGGCGAGAATGACGTACTCGTCGCCGCGGCGAATGAGCTTCAGGACGGTACCGTCTCGAGAAAGTGCCTGGCCGAGCAGCTCAACAGGCTTCACGCGTGTGATGTTACAGGAGAAGAATCGGTTTTAGGTCAGATCTTGGGAAGAGGAATCTTAGAGTCGGCTAACTTTGCGGCCCTTGCGGCGAAAACCCGCTCCCTGGCCTCACGCCAATCATCGTACGACCAGAAGATGGTATCGAGGTCCGAGCCCTCCGGAAAGATGCGCGCGAGTGCGTCCATCACTTTCAGTTGAAGGTATCGGAATGGTTGCGATGTCACTGGAGTCCTCCCGATGAACGAGCGCTTCCTACTTAAGAAGATGCTGTTCAGGGCCGCAAGGTCGCAGAATTGCTTCGACATTGTTGCTCATTACGAAAAACGCGAGGTCTTGAATTCGCGCCGCGCTGAGTTAATTCGATGCGAAGCCGGTGGACTTTACCTGCTCGGCGCCGGCGCCGAGCAGGCGCTTTTCCAAATCGGAGCGAGCAGCGTCCGAAGGATCCACGACGCCGATTAGGATCTTGCCGTTTGAAATCTCGGGGTCGTATGGCGCTGGCCGCCGTCTGCCGAGTCGCGCGGTGATCAGAAGCGTGATGACGGTAGTCATTACGGCGCCGAACATGGTCAGCTCGTACGTGACGATCGCGGTGGGCCACGGAGATACAAGCGGCATGCCTCCGGTAGTGATCGGATAGGCGACCTGGGTGTAACGCGCGAGCAGGAACCCGCAGGCGCCGCCGACGAGACCGCCGAGGGTCGCGAGCCACGGCATCACCGTCTTGTGGTCGGCGCGGGTGAACGAATACTCGTCGAACGGTTGGGCGGACATTACGACGATTTTCTGCGGCGCGATTCCCGCGGCGCGCAAAGCATTCATGCCGCGTTCGGCTGCCTCGGGGCTGAGAAACAGGCCGTAGATGGAATTAATCGCCGCCACGTCAGTCGGCCCCTTCTTCGGCCGTTTGCGCCAAAACAGGTGCGTGATCGGATGTGAGATGTTCCTTCGCTTTGAGTTCCCAGATTGAAATGATGGGGACGGTTTTTGCGAACAGCATATAGAGCATCACCATGCCGGCGAATGTTCCGGCGGTGATGGTGATCTCGACCCACGTGGGACGGTAAGTGCCCCAGCTATACGGAAGATATTTATGCGAGAGCGAGGGCACGATAATCAAAAAGCGCTCGAGCCACATACCGATCACCACGCCAATGGATGCGATTACCGTGCCGGTAATCGTCCGTAATTTCTTGATGGCCAGGATCGGAAACGGCAGCAGGAAATTGCAGAAGACCATCAGCCAGAACAGCGGCGAAAACGAACCGGTCTGCGTGACCCAGAACACCGTCATCTCCGAAGGCTCGTTGCCGTACCAGGCCGTCAGACGTTCGGCGAAAACAAAATAGAACCAGAGAAGGCTCATCACCAGCAGGAGCTTTCCCAAGTTTTCGAAGTGGATCGGGAGCAGATATTCCTCGAGATGCAGGAATTTCCGCAAGAGCGCCATGGCGATGATCAGCGCCGCGATGCCGCTGAAGATCGCACCGGCAACGAAGTAAGGCGCGAAGATCGTCGAGTGCCACATGGGAACGGGGGCCATCGCGAAATCCCAGGAGACGATGCTGTGTACGGAAACCGCCGCGGGAATTACCGCGACGGCCATGATCTGCATCGCGGATTCGAGGCGGTGCCACTGCTTCGAAGTGCCGCGCCACCCGAGGGCGGCGAACGAATAAATTTTCTTGCGCATGCCCGTGGAGCGATCGCGAATCAGCGCCATATCCGGAATCATCGGCAGCAACAGAAATGTGACGCTGCCGAGCAAATAGGTGTTGATCGCGAAAAAATCCCACAACAATGGCGAGCGAATGTTGGGCCAGATGCCGCGCTCGCTCGGGTAGGGAAAGAGCCAAAAGGCGAGCCAGGGCCGCCCAAGATGAATCACGGGAAAGGTGGCGCCAATCGAAAGGGCGAAGACGGTGATTACCTCGGCGCAGCGCGTTACGGGGCGGCGCCACGTGGCGTTCGCCAGGCGCAGGATCGCGGAAATCAAGGTGCCGGCGTGGCTCAAGCCGATCCAGAAAACGAAATTCGTAATGTAAAAGCCCCAGAAGACCGGCCGCCGAATACCAGCGGCGCCGATGCCGCCATAGACCTGGAAAGCGAATGCACAGAACGCGGCGATCACGATGCCCGCGAAGAACGCGAGCGCCGTCAGATAGCGCGCCGACGCGCCATGGAGCGGCCGCAGCAGATCTTCATTTATCTGTTCAGGAGTCTTCGCCGGCATGCCATGAATCCCGTTGTAGGTAAGTGACCTTGGGCAACGTCCCCAGTTCGCCGAGCAGCTTTGTGCCGCGGTTCGAACGCGCGAGGCGCGAGACCTCGCTCTGGGGATCGCTCAAATCTCCGAATACCATCGCCTTTGTGGGGCAGGACTGCACGCAGGCTGGCTGGATTTCGCCGTCCTTCACTTCTCGCTTTTCAGCCGACGCCTGAATCTCCGAAGCCTTGATGCGCTGAACGCAGAATGTGCATTTTTCCATGACTCCGACTTCGCGAACTGAAACATCCGGGTTCAGCTGCAGGTTCAGCGGCTTGTCCCATTCCGGATTGTAGAAATTGAAGAAGCGCACGTTGTATGGACAAGCGTTCGCACAATAGCGGGTGCCGATGCAGCGATTGTAAACTTGGCCGTTCAGACCCTCGATCGTGTGATAGCTCGCAAACGTTGGGCAGACGGGCTCGCAGGGAGCAGCGTCGCATTGCTGGCAGAGCACGGGCATGAACTTCGTCTTCACGTCGGGAAATTCGCCTTCGTAATAGCGTTCGACGCGAATCCAATGCTTGGCTCGCCCGCGAGCGGCCTGATCTTCGCCGACGGTCGAAATATTATTTTCCGCATGGCACGCCACGACGCAGGCCTCGCAGCCCGTGCAGCGGTCCAGATCAATCACCATGCCCCATTGATGCGACATTTGGTTACACCTTCCTCAGCGATGCTTCGTACTTGACGGCGTTTCTTCCATACTCGCGCCAAACATGACGATTTTGCCTTCACCGACGCGAGACACCTTTACACGAGTGGCGGCCCATGCGAGCGCGGTGGTTCCTTCGACGATTGAAAGCGCCAGAATCGAAATCGGGTTCGCGCCGCGGCCGGTAGCGTAGCGCGTGAAATTCTCATGTCCTTGGCCGATGGGCATGGCAATCACGTCAGGCGCAATGGCTGGCGTGACGAGCGCGGGAGCTTGCAGCTTGCCGTGAGCGGAAGCAACTTCGAGTATGTCGCCCATTTTCACGCCAAGTTTTTCCGCCGTGCGATTGTTGATCTCGACCCATGTGCCCCACATGACGCTGGAAAGCGGATCGGGAGCTTCCTGCATCCACGGCAGGTGCGCGAGCGAGCCGTCGTAAAACATCTGCGACGCAAAGGGCTGGAAGTAGAACGGAAATTCGTCCGCGCTGCCGTCGAACTGGGGATACGCGTCTTGCACCGGCGAACCGCCTGCTTTCGTGACTGGAGGCGTAGACGATTTTTCGTCGGTGTTCCACCACCCGCCTTGCGCTTGCACTTTCGACCAAAATTCGTCGGCGTCCTTGGCGCTCTTGGTTCCCTTCTCTTTATAAAGTTGGGCGAAAGACGCCTTAACGGCCTCATCGTATGTCTTCCAGGGAAGCGCCTTGGCCGCGTCGCCGCCGAGCTGCTGTGCCACGTCGAGCAGCACGTCAGGCATCGAGCGCGTGTTGTGAAGCGGTGCCATGACCGGAGGCGCGACGCTGACGACGGTGCGCACGGAACCGGATTCAGGCGCGTCGTCGAGCCATGATTCGAGTGGCGAATGGTCAGGCAGAATCAAATCCGCGAGTGTGCTGGTGTCGTCAATGAAGCTGCCAAAGCTGGCGATGAAGGGGACCTTTTCCAGCGCTTCGCGGACGCCCCCGTCGGTTGGAGCTGCGAAGATCGGATTTGCGCTAAATAATAGTGCGACCTCGGGCGCGCGGAACGTTTTGATTCCAGCCAGCAATGCCAGCCAGTAATTCGACTCCGTGCTGGGTGTGGGAGATGTTCCGCCCCTCGAGTTCCGATTCGATGCGAACATAATACCGCCGAGCTTTCCAACACTTCCCAGCAGAGCGTTCAGCGTATTCACTGCGTGCGCATTGAAGAGACCGTTCGTTTGAGCAGTGGCGGCGTCACCGATCAGAGCGACAGCTGGGGAGTTGGCAGCGGCTTCCTGAGCGATCCTGGTGATCGTTGCCGCGCGAATGCCGAGCTGTTTTTCCACTTTTTCCGGCGCGTAGTCCGATAGACCCGCCGCCCATCCTTCGATGGCGGCCCCTGCCGTGCTTGCGGGCCGAAGCTTCTCAGTCAAGATCACATGAGCGAGACTGAGCGCCAGCGCGCCCTCCAAGCCGGGCGGACACGCAATCCATTCGTCGGCACTGGCCCCCGTTTGCGATACACGCGATTCGAACTGCACGAACTTACCGCGCTGGCCAGACCGGCCCTTGCGCATGTGGCCGTACCCGATCGATTGAGCGACGGGCGAATTCCACGTTCCCAGAAAATCGGCGCCGAAAGAAATGACGTAATTCGATTGTCCTAGATCAACCGTGGGCAAAGCCGCGACGCCGAAACTTTGCAAGTTCGCCGACTTCACGACCGTATTGTCGAAGAATTCGAATTCGATGGGCGGAGCCGCCTTAAAGGCCGCCGCAAGATTTGAGATTAGTGTACGCCGCTGTCCCTTTAGCGGGGCAGTGAGAATCGCAAGCTGGCCCGGCTGTTTAGTCGCCAGCAGCGGCGAAAGTCGTGCGACGATCTGCTTGATGGCTTCGTCCCAGGCGATTTCCTTGAATTGGCCGGAGCCGCGGGGGCCGGTGCGCTGGAGCGGAGTCTTGATGCGGTCGGGATGATAAGTGACCTGCAATGCGGCGTGGCCGCGCGGGCAGAGCTTGCCCTGACTGATGGGATGCGCGGGATTTCCTTCGATCTTTTTCGCCAGGCCCATTTTCAGGATGCCGAGCTGGCCGTTGCGCACGACTTCTGCTTCTCCCTGCATCACGCGCACGATAGTGCCGCAGCCGGCGGGACAGAGGGTGCAGATGCTCGGCTTCCAGGTTGCGATACCCGGGAGCATGTCCTCTTCCGGAATGAACCGGATGAGTTGATGGTCCGGATTGCCGCAGCCTTCGAGCGCCGCTGCCGCTCCGCCGGCCGCCGAGATTTTCAGAAAGTCTCTACGCTGCATGTCGTCTCTGTGGGCCGCCGCCAGATGCTTGACTGGTTACAGCTGGCTCGAAAAAGTGTGTCACTTTGTTAGGGTGCCGATCGTTTGTTTTCAATAGGTTAGGAGCAAAATTACTTTGCATGGTGTGACCCTTAATTTGGCGCGAGGGGGTGGTGTCCTGGCCGCGGAGTTGCTCCGCCGACCGCTGGTTCCTTGTCGCGCCGAGTTCGAGTCTTGTGCTCATCGCGTCCATGTTACGCATCGCTGTCAAAAGAAAAAACAATCTCCGCCTGTGGACTTTTTTTCTGCGCTCGAGGCGCGACCGACAACAGTCTTGTGAATTGGTGCCGGGACTCAGATTCAATCGTCCCTCCGGGACTTCTGGTTCCTTTCTCCTGTAGTTCCCGGCAATCCGCTGCGCTACTTGCCGGGCCAATTTCAATCGCCGCTCCGCGGCTGGGCGCAATCAATAGTGGCAAGTAACGCAATCCACCGGCGCGTTGTTCTGCCGATGGCATTCAACGCAAAAACCCATGGTGAGGTCCACTTTTCGCTCGGCCACGGTCTGGGTGTGCATGTCGCCGTGGCATTTGGCGCAGTCCACTCCCGCCCGAATGTGCGGCGCGTGATTAAACTTCACATGCGCGGACGGTTCGAATCCATAAACGCGCTGCCAGGGAATGTCCTCGCCGCGCGCACGATAGGCGGCGAGCTTCTTGATCTCCGGCTTGTCGGTGGCAATCACCTGGTGGCAGGTCATGCAGAAATTGACGCTCGGGATTCTGGCATCAGGGCCCTGATCCACACCCACGTGGCAATCGGTGCACTGCATCCCATTCGCCAGATGCACTTTGTGCGTATAGGCGATGGGTTGAACGGGCTTGGTGCGGGCGCCGAAAAACTCGCGAACCGCGTCACTCACGGTACGATGCGCGGTCGTGAATACCGGCGAGGTCTGTGCGGTCGCCTGCGACTCCGCGCCGGGATCCTGTGCGCGCATGCCGCGGCTCAGGATCGCCCCCACGAGGACGATCACGCCGAGAATCATTGCAACGCGAAGCCAACGGTTCACACGGAATACGGGCAACGACAATTAACCCTCGTAAGAATGACTCTAGATTGCGAACCCGCCATACTACATGCGGCCTCCGCACCTGTAAACCCGCAATTCTCCAAATAAATATGATTCGCTCGATCCTTCCATCACGCCTAGCCAGGTATTATGATCGTTGCGTGGAAAATCAGACCAATCGGCGCCCAGCCATCCTGATCAGGAAAGGGTGGACACATGGGCTTTAACGTATCGGTACGGCAGGTTGATGGAGTGACGCTCGTCACGATCACTGGATCGGTGATGTGGGCCGAGGCAGAGGCATTGCACGAACTGTTTCGCGACCTGCTGGCGAAGGGCCAAAAGAAACTTCTGCTGAACCTGAGCGACGTGAAGCATCTGGACAGCTCGGGTATAGGGGCCCTGGCGTGGGCGTACGTCACGATCCGGAAGGCGGGCGGCGAACTAAAGATGATTTCGCTGAGCAAGCAGGTTCAATACCTGATGGAGCTGACAGCCCTCTATAAGATTTTCGAAGACTTCTCCGATGAAGAATCGGCATTGCATAGCTTCCAGAAATGAAACTCCGGACGGCAGAACGGATTCTCCGCTTCTCTCTTAACTGTTCTCTTAACTGTGGCTGCGACCTGCTGTAGGAGGCATTGTCTTGTGCGAGTTGTTCGTTTCGGCCAAATGGGCTTGGGGGAAGATATGCTTCGGATTTGCACTCTTACCGTCTGCGTGGCTTTCGCGTCAGCCGTGCCCACATTCGCGCAGGTTCTGGACAATAAGCCGGTCGAGTACAAGCAAGTAGAGAACTACAAACCCGTAACGAACGAGATGCTTCTTCACCCCAGTCCAGACGATTGGTTGATGTTCAGCCGCACCTACGACGCATGGCGATATAGCCCGCTCGCGCAAATCAACACGAAGAACGTAAGCCAGCTTCGGATGGCGTGGGTGCGCGGGCTGCCGGAAGGCGTCACGGAGACGATTCCGATCGTGCATGACGGCGTGATGTATGTGATCGCGCCGGGCGGGATGGTTGACGCCCTCGACGCCACGAACGGCGATCTGATCTGGGAATACAAGCGCGAATAGAAAACGCCGCAGGTTGGCACGACCGAACGATCCAAAGCTCTGGCCATCTATGAAGACATGGTCTACTTCACCGCGCCCGACGGTTACGTCGTCGCGCTCGACGCCCGCACCGGCAAGGTCCGCTGGCAGACCTACAAGACGGAAACAGCAAACACATCCGGCGCGCTGGTCGTTGATGGAAATGTGGTCTCCGGCGGCACCTGCGGGCGCGGCCGCGAAACCTGCTTCATCGAAGCAGACAACGCGGAGACCGGCGAAAAAGTCTGGCGCTTCTACACCGTCGCAGGTCCGGACGATCCCGGATACTCCTCATGGAACGGAGATAATTCGCTGGATATGGCCTCCACCTGGGGACTGCCGGGAACGTTCGATCCCGCGCGCAATGTGATTTACTGGGGCGTCGCGAACCCGATGCCGGATCAGCGCATTCAGCGCCACAACGGGAATCCTGACGGTACCGCGCGGAGTTCGCCGGCCGACCTCTATAGCAATTGCACGCTGGCGCTCGATCCGAAGACCGGAAAGCTGATCTGGTATTACCAGCATTTGCCGGGCGACGACTGGGATACCGATCACACCCACGAACGAACGCTGGTCCGCGAGGCGTTCGATCCCGACCCGAAGTCGGTCAAGTGGATCAATCCGGATGTTCCCCGAGGATCCAAACACGATTTGGCGGTGATGGTCTCAGAAGGCGGCTCCGTTTTCGCTCTCGACCGCGACAACGGGAAATTTCTTTGGGCCACGCCATTTCCTCAGGACGACCCGAATTTCAATCTCGCCAACGTTGATGTGAAAACGGGACAAACAACTCTGAATTGGGATATCGTCACGAAGAAGCCGGGCGAGCACCACATCATCTGTTACTGGAATACACGAAGCTATTGGCCTACCGCGTATTCGCCGCTGACGAATTCTCTCTACGTCCCCTATATAGATAACTGCCGCGACCTCACGACAGCCGCGCCGGGCGTGCGCGGATCGTGGAAGGTGATCCCGCGACCGGGCTCCGATCCCAACGCTCTGACCGGACTCGCGAAAATCAATCTCTCAACGGGCGAGATCGTGCATTTTGATGTCGGTCGCGCCCCGAGCACCGCTTCGGTGGTTGCCACGGCAGGCGGGCTCGTGTTTCACGGAGACATGAGCCGGCGATTCAAGGCATTCGACGCGCAGACCGGCAAGAAACTGTGGGAAGCGATTCTTGGCGGCAATGTCTCGGTGAGCACGATCACGTATGCGGTCAACGGAAAGCAGTATGTCTGCGTGATGACCGGCTACAACCTTAAAGTGCCGGAGCTGGCGGCGGAGGTGCCCGACATGCACACGCCGAATAACAGCAACGCGATTTACGTCTTTTCGTTGCCGTAACGCAACAGGCGAATCGTGCGTCTTACTGAACAAGAGTTCGAGTGTTATGATGTGTTGAGCGCGCAGGGCCGCAGTCCGGGGTGGGGAAGGAATTACGAAACACCATGAAAATTAATCGTCGAAAACTGCTCTCGCTGATCGGGGTTTCTCCCGCGGTTCTAGCCGGCACTCCGGCGGCCGCGGACGACAAGAAGAAAAAAACCGCCGTAGCCCACGGCCCGGAAAAGTTCGAGGCGCTCAATCCCAAGGGGATGCCGCCCGCGGTCCAGCTGGTCCCCATGGCACCGCGTCTGGACACGCTCGACGGCAAAACGATTTTCCTCGTGTCCGACGGCTTCGCCGGAGCGGACCGCTTCCTCGCGCAGATCGCCATCTGGTTCCAGAAGAACATGCCCAGTGTGAAGACGGTGTACCGCCTGAAAGCAGGGGCGTATTTCGATGATGACCCCAAGCTCACGGCGGAAATCAAAGCCAGCGGCAACGCCATGATCATGGCGTACGGGCATTGAAGCACCTGCACCCCAGCGACCGTCGGTCACTGCGTGCAAGTCGAAAAGATGGGTTTCCCGACCGCCCCACTGGTCACGATCGCCTTCGTGGGCCTGGCGAAGTCCAACGCCGCCAGCCGCGGCATGCCTCTCGAACGCATCTGCTTCCTGCCTCACCCGATGACGAACAAAACGGACGCCGAGATGTATGCGGTGCTCGAAGGCAACGATCCGGTCAGCAACAAACCGTTGATGCCGGAGATCATCGCCGCTTTGACGGCGCCTCTGACTGCTGAGGAGAAGAAAACCGGCTCCATCAGTCCGGATATCGGCCCGCCGACCTACGTGGGCACTCAGGATGAACTGCAGCGCCTGTACTGCGACAACAACCTGACCGATTACATGCCCATCATCCTGCCCACCGAGGAAAAGGTGGAGGCGATGCTGAAGGGCACGAGCCACAAACCCGACGAGGTGATCGGCAAATTGAGCGCCGCCCAGGGCGCGCAACCTTCGTGGACCTTCACGGTCAGGCACGTGGCCATCAATGCGGTGATGGCCGGCGCGAGTCCAGAACACTTGCCCGTGATTCTCGCGATCTCTTCCACGGGCCAGCCGTCGCTATTCAGCTCGACGTCGTCGTTCACTCGCATGGTGATGCTGAACGGTCCGATCTCCGACCAAATCAAGATGAACTACGGCATCGGCGCGATGGGCCCGTTCGCCGAAGCCAATTCCGTTATCGGCCGCGCGTGGACGATCCTTTCGAAGAATCTCGGCGGCTGCGGCGTGCCCGGACTCAGCTACCTGGGCACACTGGGATCCAACTTCAATTACAACAACCTGTGCATCGCGGAAACGGAGAACAGGCTGCCGGATGGCTGGAAGCCTTTTCACGTGCAGAAGGGATTCAAGCCCGACGAGAGCGTCATCAGCATCTTCAGCGGCTGGAGCCTGAACAACATTGCATGGTTCCCCAACATGCCCTACCACGAACTGATCAAGGACTGGCTGACGCATTTCTTCTCGTTCGGGATCACCGCCGCCACGGTGATGCTCGATCCAACGATCGCCCGCGAGGCGAAGGAAAAGGGATTCAACTCGAAGGAAGAGTTGAGCGACTACTGGTCGAAGAACACGAAAACGCCGGGTTGGCTCTACTGGGACACGCATCAGAAGGAGTTGAAGCAGGCCCAGGAAGGCGTCGAGCCGTACGCGTCTTATCTGAAGATGGGCGACGGCGAGATTCCATTCCAGCGCTTCTACCGCCGGGGCCGTCCTGGCGCGCCGCCGCCCGATGCGACTCCCAAGTCCTCGATCGAAGTGATTGTGCTGGGCGGGGAAACGAACACGTACTTCGCCGGCGGCGATTTCAGCTATGTGACCAGCGCGTCGGTTGACAAGTGGCGATAGATTCGCGCCGCCAGCCTACACGATCGGCGTCGCCGTTTTTCGCGGCGGATTGAAGAACGGCAGTTCTCTGGTCGTCGCGCGAACTTTGTGGCGCACGGCCTCGACGGTGATTTCCATCTGAAGCTCTGTGCCGGGCGCCGCGTGTTCACGGCTGATGCTCGCGAGCGCGATCATACGTTTCAGTGACGGCGACCACGTCGTGGAAGTGGCTTTGCCAACCTGAAATCCACCCCGATAGACCGGGACGGCGACCCGCGACGCAGTGCTGGGCACCTGTGGAGCCAACCCAATCGCGTCGTACAGGCGCTCGACATCGTCCCAGTTGATGTCGAGACCGGTCAGCAAGCGTTTCGGGCCGCGCCGCTGTTCTTCTTCGAGGGCCGAGCGCCCGATGAAATGCTCCTTTTTCAGGTCCACGAGCCGTGCAAGTCCGATTTCATATGGCGAATATTTCTGCGATTCGACCAGCGCCTTCTTGCTGCTGAAATAATCCACCTCGATCAGAATCAGTCCCGCCTCGATTCGCGCCACGTCCAGCGCCAGCATGCCCGCGGGATGCAAATCAAACTGCCGCCCTTGCTCCATTAAAGCGTCCCAAACCTTCGGAGCTTCATTCCATGGTATCCAGATTTCGTAGCCGAGATCGCCGGTGTAGCCGGTGCGAGAGATGTCCACTTCCACGCCGGCAATTTTTCCGCGAGTAAGGCGGAAATACTTCAAGTTCGCGATGTCGGCATCGGAGACCTGCTTCAGTAGCCGCCCAGACGTGGGCCCTTGTATCGCCAGCGCGGCTACTTGACCGGATATGTCTTCGATCTTGACGTCGAGGCCCAGTGCGTTCTGATGGAACCACCGCATGCTGGGATCCGCGGCGGTCCAGCGATAGAGGTTCTCGTCGAGCCGCGAGATCGTGCCGTCGTCAATTACTTTCCCCTGCTCGTCGCACCAGCAACAGTAGATTACCTGGCCCACGGCGACTCGATTGATGTCGCGCGCGATCACGCGGTTCACGAATTTCGTCGCGTCAGTTCCGCTGATCCGGTATTTGAAAAGAGGCGACACGTCAATCATCGCGGCGGCGTTGCGTATGGCGTTGTACTCATGCTCGTGGTGCGTCTCATAGACGCTGACCGCGTAATAGCCCGACCATTCGCGAAAATTCAGGCTTTCGCACAGGCGGAAAGTCTTCTCATGAACTGAGGTTCCAATCGGCACGGTTATTCCTCGATTCCCTCGAACGAAAATCGCCAGCGCGCGGAGTATAGTGCGCTCGTCGCATTCGTCGCAAGGTGGACACCACGCCTGTTGTGACTCCATGCCTGGACTTGTAGAATGCACAGTCTCCC
Source organism: uncultured Acidobacteriota bacterium (assembly GCA_963842425.1). Taxonomy (GTDB): domain Bacteria; phylum Acidobacteriota; class Terriglobia; order Acidiferrales; family UBA7541; genus Palsa-295. Next base: position 223,861 of record CAWJGQ010000009.1, read on the forward strand.
TTAACGCGCCTGCCGATCACGCGCGAATCGCGGACAGATCCCATGCCCAAGAAATACGACGTAATTGTCATCGGCGGCGGGCACAACGGCCTGGTCAACGCGGCCTATCTCGCCCGCCAGGGCAAGAAAGTGCTGGTGCTCGAACGACGGCACGTGCTCGGCGGCGCGGCAGTTACCGAAGAAATCATTCCTGGCTTCAAGTTTTCCGTCTTTTCCTACGTGGTATCGCTGTTGCGTCCGGAGATCATCCGCGACCTGGATTTGCCTCGCCACGGACTCGAGATTCTTCCGCTCGACGGCACGATGACGCCCATGCCGAACGGAGATCATCTCTGGCGCGTCAATGATCATGCGCAGACCCGCCGGGAACTCGCTCGGCATTCAAAGCTCGATGCCGAAGCATACGACGACTTCGCGCAGTCCATGGTCGCCATGTGCCGATTCGTGAAGCCAATTCTCGCCATGGTTCCTCCCGATCCGACATCCCTCGACCCGCGCGATTTGAAGAAGCTCGCGAGTCTTGGCAAGCGTTTCCAAACGCTTCCGGCCGATGACAAATACAATTTAGTGCAACTCATGACCATGAGCGCCGCTGACTTTCTCGATCAATGGTTCGAGACGGACGTACTGAAGGCGACGATGTCCGCTTCGGGGATCATCGGCACGTTTCTGGGCGTGCGCTCGCCCGGCACCGCGTACGTTCTGTTGCATCACTATATGGGCGAGATTGATGGAGCGTTTCGCTCGTGGGGATTCAGCCGCGGCGGCACCGGCGCGATTTCGAATGCGATCGGAGCGGCGGCGCGCGAGGCCGGCGTCGAGATTCGTCTGGAGGCCCCAGTCGAGCGCATCCTGGTGAAGAACGGCTCCGCGCAGGGAGTGGTGCTTGAAACCGGCGAAGAAATTCGCGCGGACGCGGTCTCTTCGAGTGTGGATCCGAACCTCACCTTTCTGAAGTTCATCGAATCGCGCGAGCTGCCGGATGATTTTCTGGAAGAAGTTCGCCGCTATAAGTATCGCGGGTCGTCCGGCAAGGTGAATCTCGCGCTGGACGCCCTGCCGGACTTCAAATGCCTGCCGGGACCCGGGCGGCACCTGCGCGGCGCGATCTCGATTTCGCCTTCGATCGAATATATGGAGCGCGCATACGATCAGGCGAAATACGGCGAGTTCTCGCGTCGCCCGTACATTGATATGGTAATTCCCTCGCTGACCGACCCTTCGGTCGCGCCGCCGGGCAAACACGTCGTGTCGTGCTTCGTGCAATACGCGCCATATAAGCTGAGCAAGGGCACATGGGACGAACAGCGCGACGCGTTCGGCGATGCCGTGATCGAAACAATTTCGGAATACGCGCCCAACTTGAAGTCCATCATCATCGGCAAGCAGATCATCACGCCGCTTGATATCGAGCGGGAAACCGGCCTGACCGAGGGGAATATTTTTCAGGGCGAGCTTTCGCTCGAACAGCTTTTCTTTTTGCGGCCCGTTGCCGGATGGGCGCGGTACCGCACGCCAATTCGCAAACTGTATATGTGCGGATCGGCAACGCATCCCGGCGGCGGAGTCATGGGAGCTCCGGGGCGTCTGGCAGCTTTCGAGATCCTGAAAGACACCGGGAAGGGGAAGAATTAGCGGTGGCGGCAGCGCGCGAAATCGTAATCATTGGCGCCGGGCACAACGCGCTCGTGGCTGCGTTCTATCTGGCGCAAAAGGGTCTGAAACCGCTGGTCCTCGAGCGTCGCGCGATGGTCGGCGGCGCCTCGGTAACCGAGGAATTCCATCCGGGATTCCGATGTTCGACCGTCGCTCATGCGGGAGGTCCTCCGCTCGCTTCGATTGTGCGCGATATGCAGCTCGCGAAGCACGGATTGGAGAAGCTCGAATCGCCCGTGCGGCTGTTCGCACCCTCGCCGGACGGCCGCGCTCTGGTGATCACCACCGATTCGATGGCGGCAGCGAAGCAAATAGAGCAGTTCTCCAGAAAGGACGCGGAGAAATATGTAGAGCTGCACAAAGTGCTCGAGCGAACGGCGGCGATTCTGAGTGAGCTGTTGACGATGACTCCGCCCGTGATTGAAAAGCCCTCGAATGAAGATCTCTGGAAACTTTTCAAGGTTGGCCGCAAGTTCCGCAAGCTCGGCAAGAAAGAGATGATGCGCGTCCTGCGATGGGGACCGATGGCCGTCGCGGATTTCGTTGCCGAGTTTTTCGAAACCGACTTGTTGCGTGCAGCGATTGCGGCTCGCGGGATTTATGGCGCGGCAATGGGTCCATGGTCGGCTGGCTCTACTGCGTTGTTGCTCCTGCGCGCGGCTACGGATCCTTATCCGGTGGGAAACTCGGCATTCCCGCGCGGCGGGATGGGCGCTCTCACGGCGGCGATGGCAGCCGCTGCAAGACAGGCAGGTGCGGAGATTCGCACTGGCGCCGAAGTGGAACGAATTATCGTTAAGAACGGCGTTGCTTCAGGAGTTGTGCTTCGCGGCGGAGAGGAAATTTCGGCGAAACGAGTTGTTTCGGGCGCCGACCCGCAGAGGACGCTGCTCGGCTTGCTCGATCCCGTGCATTTGCCCCCCAGTTTTGCGGTGAAGCTGCAGCATTACCGATCCAATGGCACGGCGGCCAAACTCAACATCGCACTCGACGCATTGCCCATGTTCACCGCGCTCAAAACATTTCCCGAAGGAAACGCCGCGCTTGCCGGGCGAATTCACATCGGCCCGGGAATTGATTATCTGGAACACGCATTCGACGATTCGAAATACGGCAATTTTTCCCGCGCGCCGTATCTGGATATTTCGATCCCTTCCGTCCTGGACAACTCGCTTGCGCCAGCGGGGAAGCATGTGATGTCCATCTACATGCAATTCGCTCCCTACCGGCTGAAGCAAGGCGATTGGGGTCAGCAGCGCGACGCGCTTGCCGACACCATAATCAAAACGTTGGCCGCCTATGCGCCCGACCTTCCGGGCAAGATTCTTGCGCGGCAAATACTGACGCCGAAGGATCTGGAGACGACGTACGGGCTCACTGGCGGCCATCCATTTCACGGGGAGCTGGCGCTCGATCAGATTTTTACCATGCGTCCGCAGCTCGGATGGGCACGTTATAAGACGCCGGTGAAGGGGCTTTACCTCTGCGGCTCGGGTACACACCCCGGCGACGGGATTACTGGCGCTTCCGGCGCGAACGCCGCTCGGGAGATTCTCAAGGATCTGTGCTGAGTCATAGAGATTGGGTGGGGCTCACTCGCTTTTGCGCGAGTTTGTATGCCGGATAGCTTGCGATCAGGATGATCAGTCCATACAAGCTGTTTCGCGTGTCGCTGGCGATTACTCCAATTAGAAAACCAACCGATCCGGCAACGGCCGCGCCAGTCGTCCATGGAAATCCCCATGCGCGGTAGGGGCGAGGAGTGTCAGGTTCAATTTTGCGAAGCCGAAATACGGCAAGATACGACATTGCATACCTCGCCACAAAGAAGAAGGTCGTCACGGCTATAACTGTGTTGAACGAGCCAGAGAGCAGGAAAATCACTACGGCACAGGTGGTCAGCAACAGTGCAACGGATGGCGTCCCACCGCTATTTACGCGCGCAATGCCTCGAGCGCCCCATCCGTCTCTGCTCATTGCATACAGCACCCGCGTCGCGGAAAGAAAGGAGGTATTGGCGAGGGCGGCGAGTGCAAGCACCATTAGCGCTCGCACAGCCGTGTTACCCAGCGCGCCGAAGATAGAAGCCCCCAGGGCCGCGACAGGAAGATTCTCTTTCGCGACTCCGGAAATGCCCAAGACATGAAATAACGCACCATTCGTCAACAGGTAGATGGCGCTCAGCAAAAGCACTCCACTCAACATCGAGCGCGGCATTTCGCGGCCCGGATTCCTGATTTCGTCGCCGAAATAGAGAGAGGAGTACCATCCGTCGAAGGTATAGATGACTGCCTGGAGCACGAGAACAAACGAGAGCACGAATGGCCACCCGGAAGGAACCACTCCGAACGGCGCGGCGGCCGGCGAAGCACGGTGCGGCCACAGGAACGCAGCCGCGATGAGCCCGAAAAAGACCAGCGCGGTGATCGCACTTGTAACATTTTGAAATCGACTTCCCCAACGTATGCCTCTCCATTGCAGAAGCGCGATCGCCAGCGCCATTGCGGTCGCAGTGAGAATCGGGTGGCTGAGCGATCGGAGGAGATCGCGTCCATATTCTCCAGCGAGAATCACCGCTGCGGCACCGGACCCGCACTGGCCAACCCAATCGGTCCAACCGACCACGAAACCAACGTAATCGCCGAAGGCTCTCCGGCCGATGGTGTAGAAGGCCCCGGAACTCGGAATCATCGCGCCCAGCTCGCTGAGTGACCATGCTCCCAACAGCGAATAGAGCGCGCCGGCGCCCCAGGCCAACATGATCAGAGGCACGCTCGGCAAGCGATTGGCTATCTGCGATGGAGTCCGCATGATGCCGGAGCCGATCGTGCCTCCCACGGCAACCGCGATTCCGAAAGTGACGCCGAGAATCCGCAGCATGCCTCGCGGTGCGGACGACGTACCTGTTGGCGCCACAGTCAACTCCGCTTCTCTCTTTTTATTTTCCACAAATTCGAATTTCGATGCCGGGCACGACTGCTTAGCCAAACAGAGTCACGAATCGCATGTGCCGGCGGCATACAGCGAATGGTTGATACCAGTTTTCACGGTTCGTTCCCACCGGTTTCTGGGTGGGGCCGTATTTCCAGAATGCCCGGAGAGTCATGAGGATGTGTTGGTCAGGCAGGCGAAGTAGAGAGGGCCTAGAGGGTATGGGCCGTGACGAAATGCGAAAAGGCACCGGGAAAAGCCTTCACTTATTGCTGCCAGCCTCCACCAAGTGCTCGATAAAGCTGCACGAGACTCTGGTACTCATTACCTCGCGCCGTCGCAAGGACTAGTTCTGCGTCAAAGAGTGACCTTTGGCCGTCCAGCACTTCTAGATAGGTGGTGGTACCGCCTTCGTATCGCATGATCGAGAGGCGGACCGACTCCGCCAAGTCTCTTACGGTTTGTTCCTGCAGAACTCGCACCTCATGAAGTTTCTGATATCCGATGAGCGCGTCGGACACATCTCCGAAGGCGTGCTGAATGGCCTGTTTGTAGGCGGTCAAGGCCTGCTCGTGCTGCGATTCGGCGAGATGGAGATTACCGCGAAGAGCGCCTCCAGTGAAAATAGGCTGGCTTACCTGAGCACCGTAGGACCAGATTCCAATTTGGGAACTCATCAATTTCGTGAACGCAGTGCTGCGCCCAAATCCGCCCCCTCCCGAACCAGTCAGTGATATCTGGGGAAAAAATGCGGCCTTGGCGACGCCGATTTCGGCATTCGCGGCGATGAGGGTTTGCTCCGCTTGGAGAATGTCTGGGCGGCGCTCGAGCAGCGAGGACGGCAGTCCCGGAGGGACGTCGGGAGGAAGCGCCTGCTCCGCCAGCGGACGTCCACGCGGAACGCTGGCCGGGTAATTCCCGAGGAGAATGCTGATTGCATCTTCCTGCTGGCCAATCTGTCTCTCGAGATCCGGAATCGACGCATTCGCAGTGTCCAGGACCTGCTGAGCCTGGAGCACATCTAACTTTGTCGCGACGCCATGGCTCAGCCGGAGCGAGGTCAGCTTGACGGAATCTTCTTGCGCCTTAACCGTGTCTCGCGTGATTTGTAATTCGAGATCCAATTGCAGTAGCTGGAAATAGTCGCTCGCCACATCGCTCACCAGTGTCAGCGTGACAACGTGCTGCGCATCTTCGGTCGCCATGAGTTGGGCGCGCGCGGCTTCCGTGGCGCGGCGAAGTTGGCCGAAGAAGTCCAGCTGAAATGTTGCGTCTGTCGCGAGCGACAAAAAGTCAAACGTTGTTTGCGACGCTTGGTCTTTCCCTCCGTTGAAACTGGCGTTCCCCGATGCTTGCGGAAACAAACTGGAACGAGTGATGGCAAGCTGCGCACGCGCGGCATTGATTCGCTCCGTCGCCAATTGGAGGTCGTAGTTTTGTTTCAAGGCCGTGCGGATCAGGTCCTGCAATTGGGTGTCCTGAAAGACCTGCCACCACGGGAGATCAGCAAAGGAAGCTGTCTGTGCCTGGACCGGCGCGCTGTCGCTCGCGTCGCGGTACGCCGTCGGAGTTTGCACGGTGGGTCGGTGGTAGTTCGGGCCAACCGCGCAACCGGCGATCAATCCCGAGACCAACATCGCGACCGTCAATGGCGCCAGTCGCTTCATGCATCGCCCCGCCGTTCAGTCGCCAGATCCATCACGCCGTCATCTCTCCTAGTCGCCCTTCGCCGGCTCAGGCATCGGCGGCAGGGCTTTCGAAACCGGTTCCTTACCCTCACCGGACCATTTCTCGACCAGATAGAATATCGCCGGGACGAAGAAGATTCCGATCAGGCTGGCGGACAGCATTCCACCGATAACCGTAGTGCCCATGATTTGACGGGCGACCGATCCGGCGCCGGTCGCCGTCCACAGTGGCACGCAGCCTAGAATAAACGCGAAGGAGGTCATCAGAATCGGGCGCAAACGGAGCCTCGCTCCTTCGAGCGCGGCGTCCACTAGCGCCTTTCCTTTGTCGAACTCATCCTTGGCAAACTCGACGATGAGAATTGCGTTCTTGGCGGACAAACCGATGAGCATAACCAGACCGATTTGCGAGTAAACGTCACTCTCGATCTGAACCATGTAGGGTGGCAGGAAAACGCCGAGCAACACGCGTCGCAACCACAAAATCCCGAAGGCTCCAAAAACCGCCACAGGAGTGCTCAGCAACACGCTGAACGGCAGCGACCAACTCTCGTACAGCGCCGCGAGAATCAGGAAAACGAACAACAACGACAAGCCGAAGATCACTGAAGCCGGCACACCTTCGCGAGCTTTCTGCTCCTGAAACGACATGCCCGAGTAGTCGAAACCCATGTCCCGGGGCATCGTCTTTTTGAATACGTCTTCGAGGGCAGCTGTGGCTTGGTCCGCGCTATAGCCGGGGGCTGCTCCGCCGTTGATTTGTGCTGAACGGAACTCGTTAAAGCGCATCGTAAACTCTGGCCCGAGCCGCGGCTCCACTGTTGTAAGCGTGGAAAGCGGCACATTCTCTCCCTTGTTGTTGCGAACATAAAAGCGACCAACGTTCGCCGCTTCAGCCCGGTCTTCGGCTTCAGCCTCGATGTAGACTTGCCACTGGCGGCCGAACCGATTGAAATAGTTGATGAAATACCCGCCCATGAAAGCCTGTATTGTTTTGTAGACATCACTGAGAGCCACGCCTTGCTTGAGCACCTTGTCCCGGTCCACGTCGACAAATTCTTGCGGCACGCTCGGCAGAAACGTGGTGCTCAAGCCGGCGATCTCCGGACGCTTGCGGGCGGCATCGAGGAAGATGGCAAGATTTTTCGCCAGGAATTGAACATCGTTGCCCGCGCGGTCCTCGAGCACGAATGTAAATCCTCCAGAGGTACCGACGCCGGGAATCGCGGGCGGCGAAAAGCTGAATGCAGTCCCCGCAGGCAATCGGCTCAATTCCTGATTCAGCCGTGCCTTGATGGCTTGGAACTGTTCGGCCCTGGTGGTGCGCTCACCCCACGGCTTAAAGGTCACAAAGAAGAATGCGTTGTAACTGGTGCGCACGTAGCTAAGCAAGCTGAAGCCGACGACGCTGGTCGTGTACTTAACTCCCGGCGTGCTCGTGATGATTTTTTCGACCTCAGACGCCGCCTGAGTCGTGCGTTCGAGTGAAGCACCGTTGGGGAGTTGGAGGTTCACGTAAGTAAATCCCTGATCCTCATCCGGAAGGAAGCTGGACGGTACCCGGTTGGCAAAAAATGCACCCAACACTCCAAAAATCACAAGAAGCACGATTGCAATCGAGGTTTTGTGGACTAATACTGCGCTCCAGCGGACATAACCCTCGGTCGCCCGCCCAAAGATCCGATTGAAGCCATCAAAAAATCTCTGCAGCAACCCCGTGCTTTGTTTCTTCGGCCGAAGCAGGAGCGCCGCCAGTGCGGGACTAAGAGTCAACGCATTGAACGCGGAGAGAAGAACCGATATCGCGATGGTGACGGCGAACTGCTGATAAAGCCTGCCGGTGATCCCGGGGATGAACGCCGTGGGCACAAAAACCGCGGAGAGAACGAGCGCGATTCCTACAACGGGGCCGGAGAGCTCTTCCATGGCCTTGAAAGCGGAATCCTTGGGAGTCATGCCCTCTTCAATATGTCGTTGCACGCCTTCGACGACGACGATGGCGTCGTCCACCACGAGTCCGATGGCCAACACGAGACCGAAAAGAGAAAGGGTGTTAACGGAAAAGCCGAAGAGGGGGAAAAAAATGAAAGTGCCGACCAACGCGACGGGTACGGCAAGCAGCGGAATCAGCGTGGCGCGCCAATCCTGCAGGAAAATGTACACGACGAGGATCACCAGCCCGAGGGCAATCAGAAGCGTCTCGACGATCTCCTTCATGCCTTCGGTGACCGCACGAGTGGTATCCAGAGCAATCACAAAATCCACATCGTTGGGGAAGCTCTGTTTCATCTGGGTCATCAACTTATTGACGCCGTTGGCAGCGTCAACCGCGTTCGAACCTGGTAGTTGGTAGGTGGCAATGATGGCGGCCGGTTTCCCATTCAAGCGGCCTGTGAGGCTGTAATCCTGAGCACCGAGTTCGATCCGAGCGACATCACGAACACGGACGATCCCGCCGTCTGGTGTTTCGCGCACCACGATCTGCCCAAATTCCTCTGGAGACACGAGGCGGCCCTGCGCTAGAACCGAATACGTGAATTCCTGGCCTTTGGGAGCAGGCTCACCGCCAGCCTTCCCCGCCGGATTGACAGTGTTCTGCGCCTGAATGGCGCTGACGATTTCAGGTACGGTAATGCCTAGCTTTGCCAGGCGGTCGGGTTGCACCCACAATCGCATGGCATACTGGCCGGCTCCGAATACTTGAACGTTTCCAATGCCAGGCGAGCGTGTGATTGGATCGGTGAGATTAATATAGGCATAGTTCGCCAGAAACTTGGCGTCGTACGTACCGTTCGGCGAATACAACGCGATGAGCATCAGGGGGGCCGATACAGCCTTCCGAACGGTAACTCCGTAGTTGTTGACGTCTACCGGTAACTGCGAGGCAGCTTGCGTCTCGCGGGATTGAGTGAGAATCAAGTCGGTGTTCGGATCGGTCTTGATATCAAAATCCACAATCAGGGTCGTGTTCGAGTTAGCAGTGGCGTTGAGGGAGTACATGTAATTCATGTTGTCAACGCCACTCATCTGCTGCTCGATGGGAGTGGCGACGGCCTGCTCGAGGGTTTGCGCGTCAGCACCAACGTACGTGGCCAGCACCTGAACCTCAGGTGGGGCGATTTGGGGGAATTGAGCGACCGGCAAACTTAGAATCGAAATCGTCCCGACCAGAACCATGACGATCGAAATCACCATGGCGACGATGGGCCTATTAATGAAAAACTTGGACATCCGGCTATTCTCCGCTGGCCTGTTCGGTAAACGGCTTTGGATTGACCTGCATCCCCGGTCGCACTTTCTGCAGGCCTTCGACGATCACGCGCTCCCCCAATTTCAACCCGTCGGAAACAATCCACTGGTTGCCGACGCGGTCGCCAACCTGGATTGTGCGTATGCTGACCTTGTTTTGCCCGTCCACGACCGCGACTTGATAGCCGCCCTGTAGTTGTGAGACCGCACGCTGTGGTACAAGCAGTGCACCTTGCTGAATCCGGGTAGCCGCGCGGACTTTGGCGTAGCCGCCGGGGCGTAGAATGTTCCCGGGATTTGGGAAAAGCCCGGCAATCCGAATTGCTCCCGTACTTTCGCTAACCTGCCGGTCCGCAAAGAAGAATGTACCTGGGGATGGATAAGTGGAGCCATCAGCCAAAATCATCTCGAGGCGCAGGCTCTTGTCGGCTGCTTCCCGGCTAGTGTCGGTGGGAAACCGTCTGCGCCATGCCAGATACTCAGACTCGCTGACCGTGAAATAGACTTTGATGGGATCTACAGTGGAAACGGAAGTCACAGGCCCGCTGCTCGGATTGACCAGCGCACCCACTTGAAGTTGAGCTTGCCCGGCGATGCCGTCGATCGGTGCGATCAGCCGCGTAAAATCCAGGTTGATCTGGGCCGTTTCGACAGCCGCTTGCGCCGTCTGGATTTGCGCCTGGGCTGTTGCCACCGTAGCCTCGGCCGCCAGATTATTCTGAACGGCGTTGTCCAGGTCTTGCTGGCTGGCGGCCTCCTCCTTTGCAAGTGGCGTGTAACGGTTCACGTCCAATTCGGTTCTGCGCTGAACCGCCTGAGCATTGGCAAGCTGGGCCTTCGCTTGAGCCAATTGCCCTTTGGACTGATCGAGCACCGCCTGGAAGGGGCGCGGATCGATCTCAAAAAGCAGCTGCCCCTTGTTCACGAACGCGCCTTCCTGGTACCCCTGGCGCAGCAGGTAGCCGCTCACCTGTGCCCGCACGTCTGCATTCACGAGCCCATCGAGCGTGCCGATCCATTCGCCAAATATGGGGACATCTTTCTGCACAACCTGCACAACTTCGACGTCCGGCGAGCCGCCCTGCGGCGCTCGGGAAGACCTCAGGTGCGCAACTGTGAAAATCGAGCCTAGCGCGACCAAGCAGAGTAGTCCGCCAATCAGTAAATTACGTCTCAAAGGAGTGCTCATCTTCGTCTCCAGCCGGTGCAATTGAGCGAGGGGCGATACTACCATTTCCCGCGCGGACCGTCCTCCCCCAAGCCGAATCTACCGTTTGGACGGAATCCTCGCCAACTCCAATTCTTTGTTGATGGACTTCAATCCTGATCGTAAGACGCCGGGTCGCATGCTTGGCCGAACGCGCCGTGCATTCCCTCGCTATGTGTTTCATGACGCTTGACATCAGATTCGGTTGATCGGTATAAGGATTCGAGTCCTGACGGGATCTGGAGGCCCTTTTGACCGAGACGTCTCGCAGGGATTTCTTTAAGGTAGCGGCTGTCGGCGGGGTGGCCGCGACCATCTTCGGATTTGACCTCAAACCTGCCTACGCCCAGCTCAAAGAGTTAAAGATCGCACGAGCCGCTGAAACGCGCTCTACGTGTCCCTATTGTGCGGTGGGTTGCGGCGTCCTCATTTACACGCTCGGCGACCGGGCCAAGAACGTCACACCGCAGGTGATTCACGTCGAAGGCGATCCCGATCATCCCACCAACCGCGGAACGCTATGCCCGAAGGGCTCTTCACTTGAGCAGGACATGCTCAACCCGCGACGACTCACGAAGCCGCAAGTCCGGCGACCCGGTTCCACGGACTGGCAGGACATTTCCTGGGATATGGCTTTGGATGAGATTGCGCAGTGGACCAAGAAGACCCGTGACGCCACGTTCGTGGAAAAAGACGCGAATGGGCGCACGGTAAACCAGTGCCAAGGCATCTCGTTCATCGGCGGCTGCACGGACACAAATGAATTCAATTATCTCGCTGTAAAAGCGATGAGGAGTCTGGGCTTGGTTTATATAGAAAACCAAGCCCGTGTTTGACACGGCCCCACGGTCTCAAGTTTGGGACCAACGTTCGGACGTGGGGCGATGACGAATGGCTGGATCGACATCAAGAACACCGACATGATGTTGATCATGGGCGGAAATCCCGCCGAGAACCATCCCTGCGGATTCAAGTGGGCGATGGAGGCCAAGCGCAACCGCAATGCCAAGCTGATTTCCGTTGACCCGCGATTTACTCGCACTTCGTCCACCGCCGATCTGTTCTGCCAGATTCGTGCGGGCACGGACATCGCCTTCCTGGGCGGCCTGATCCGCTACGCCATCGAGAACAACCGGATTGCCAAAGAATATCTGGTGAACTACACAAACGCCGCGTTCATTGTCGAGGAAGGTTTCAAGCTGCCGGACGACGGGCTGTTCTCCGGGTTCGATTCCGCTTCAGGTACTTACGATAAAACGACCTGGAACTATGCAAGTGTGGGAGAGGCTGGCGGCGGGACGGGTGCTGCCTCGCATTCCGGCCATGGTCCTGCTGCACACGCGTCTGGCACGACGGCGACACCGGCACCAGCTCCGACCCTGCCGCCAAACGTGGCGTACGATCTGACGCTCCAGCATCCGCGTTGCGTATTCCAATTGTTGAAACAGCAATATTCGCGCTATACGCCTGAAATGGTCGAGCGCATCACCGGCATCCCCAAGGATCAATACCTCAAGGCCGTTGACATGTTCACCTCTGTCCGAAAAGACGGCGACATGAAGAAGGTCGCGACGATTATCTACGCCGTCGGCTGGACGCAGCATACCTTTGGAACGCAGCTGATCCGCACGGCGGCGATGATACAGCTCCTGCTGGGTAACGTTGGCAGGGCGGGTGGCGGCGTGAATGCGCTGCGCGGGCATTCGAACATTCAGGGCGCAACGGACATGGGCGGGCTGGCGGACGGCATGCCTGGATATTTGAAAGTACCCACTCCCGCGGACACAGACCTGGCAGCGTACCTGAAGCGGACGACACCGACAGCTTCGAAACCCGGACCTTGGGATTCGTTCAACTATTACTCGAACACGCCGAAGTTCTTTGTCTCGCTGTTGAAGGCCTTCTATGGGGATGCCGCGACGAAGGAAAATGGGTTTGCGTACGATTACTTTCCCAAAGTGGATCGCGATTATACGTGGACGCATATCTGGGACGACATGTACAACGGCAAGGTCAAGGGCATGATGGCTTTCGGAATGAACGGCGTGATGATCGGGCCGGACACGAACAAGAACATCAACGCGCTGAAGAAGGCCGACTGGCTGGTGGTGGGCGAGATTTATCCGGATGAGACCAGCGAGTTCTGGAAAGCGCCGGGAATAACGGCCGACGAGCAGAAAACGATCAATACGACGGTGTATCGCTTGCCCTGTGCGGGTTTTGCGGAAAAAGACGGTAGCATGACCAACTCGGCACGCTGGGTCACTTGGAAATACGCCGCAGTTCCGCCTCCGGGGGATGCGCGGCTCGACCAGGACATCATCGCGCAGATTTTCATACGGGTCCGCGGTCTATACAAGAAAGAGGGCGGAGCGTTCCCCGATCCTATCCTGAATGCGAGCTGGGCCTACGCGGACGCCGCTCACCCCTCGCTTTCGCAAGTCGCTATGGAGCTTAACGGCAGAGCGCTCGCGGACCTGAAGGATGACGCGACAGGCCAAGTGGTGCTGAAGGCGGGCCAGCAGCTTCCCGGCTTTGCAGCGCTGAAGGATGACGGCACGACCATGTGCGGAAATTGGATCTACTCCGGCATGTGGACGGAAGCGGGGTCGCAAGTCCAGCGGCGCGGCACGGAGGACCCTTCCGGCCTGGGAGTCTTTCCGAATTGGTCCTGGTCGTGGCCGGCCAACCGGCGAGTTCTCTATAACCGCGCATCCTGCAACGGGGAAGGGAAGCCGTGGGATCCGGATCGAAAGCAGATCGCATGGAACGAGTCGTCCGGAAAATGGGCCGGCGCCGACGTGCCGGATTTCAAAGTTGACTCCCATCCGAAGGACCACATGGGGCCGTTCATCATGAACGCCGAGGGCGTCGGGCGCTTGTTCGCTCCCATCGGGGTGCTGGCGGATGGGCCGTTTCCGGAGCATTACGAACCGTTCGAAAGCCCGACCAAGAATCTGTTCCACCCCAACCAGTCGAATAATCCGCTGGTGAAAAAGTTCAATACGCCGTTCGATAAATTCGGATCACCGGAAGAATACAGCATCGTCTGCACCACCTACCGGTTGACGGAGCAGTATCATTACTGGACGAAGAACAATCCGATGAACGTGCAGTTGATTCCGGAGCCATTCGTGGAGATTCCTGTGGAGTTGGCGGACGAAAAAGGAATTCGCGGGACGGACGTGATCCACGTGATCAGCGCGCGGGGAACCTATACTGCCAAGGCCTTCGTCACGCGCAGGCTGAAGCCAATGATGATTGACGGCAAGAAGGTTTATCAGATCGGGCTGCCCATTCACCAGGGTTTCCGTGGTATTGACGAGGACGAAGGAAGAAATGCCCGGACTCCGGCGAATTTGCTGACACCCACAGTCACCGACCCGAATGCCCACACCCCTGAATCCAAGGGCTTTCTGGTGAAAGTCGAAAAGGCGTAGGGAGCCACGATGAGTCAGGCCTCAACAGAACTCGTCCGGATATCAGGCCACGCGGGAACCGTGCCGGGCGCCGGATTGAACCGGGAGTTCCAGGTTTGCAAGCTGGTGGATACGACCACGTGCATTGGCTGCAAAGCGTGCGAAGTGGCCTGCCTGGAATGGAACGGGTACACCTTCAGTGAAACCACTTTTGACAATTCCTACCAGACCATGCCGGAAACGGCGTGGAACTACTGGAACCTGATCAAGTTCGACGAACACGAGCGCGAAGACGGCAGCATGATGCTGCTGATGCGCAAAGACCAGTGCATGCACTGCGAAGATCCCGGCTGCCTGGCGGCGTGTCCAGCCGAAGCAGCCATCGTGCAGTACGCCAACGGGATCGTGGACTTCCAGGAAGCCAACTGCATCGGTTGCGGGTACTGCATAACGGGCTGTCCGTTCAACATTCCGAAATTCAGCCCCACCGCACGCAAAGTCTTCAAGTGCACGCTATGCAACGACCGCGTATCTGTGGGGCTCGAACCTGCTTGCATCAAGGCCTGCCCCACGGGCTGCCTGCATTTCGGAACGAAATCGGAAATGAAGGAGCTTGCGGAAACGCGCGCGGATCAGCTTCGCGAGCATTCGGGATTCCCCGACGCGGGCGTTTACGATCCCGCTGGAGTCGGCGGAACGCATGTGATCTACGTGCTGCATGACGCGAAGAACCCGGAACTCTATGGCGGGCTGCCGAAAAACCCGCACGTTCCCTATTCGGTTTCGCTCTGGAAGCACCCGCTGAAATGGCTGGGTAATCTCGCGATCGTCGGTGGCTTGGCCGGTCTCGCGTTGCATTACATGCGCTTCGGACCGAAGAAAGAAGAGCCGATCCCGCCAGAAGAGAACGAGAGGCGCGTATGAGCACTCGGGCCGTGCCACAGGCGCATGCCGGTGATCGCGACAAAGAGCTGATCGTTCGCTACTCGTTTGGCGAACGGGTCAACCACTGGATCGGAGCGCTCACCTATATCTATTTGATGATGACCGGACTCGCGTTCTGGTCGCCATATCTTTTTTGGATGGCCGCGGTCGTGGGCGGCGGCCCTATTGCGCGGTTTTGGCATCCTTGGGTGGGGCTGGCATTCACGGTGTCGCTGTTCTGGACTTTTTACGAATGGCGTCGCGATATGGAAGTGGACGACTACGATCGCGCCTGGGCGAAAGCGATGCCGGAGTACATACAGAACCACGACGATAAGCTTCCGCCGCAGGGCCGCTTCAACTTCGGGCAGAAACTCTTCTTTTGGGCAATGTTTTACAGCGTGATCCTGCTGGTGCTTTCCGGCGTGGCGCTTTGGTACACGGAAGCGCTGCCGTGGAGCTTGCGATTCGTGCGCTACGCGGCGATTCTGATCCACGCGAGCGTGGCGCTCATCACGATCGGCCTGTTCCTGATTCATGTGTATATGAGCACGATCCTGGAAGAAGGTAGCTTCGGTTCTATGGTGCATGGAACTGTCACCCGGGCGTGGGCCTGGACGTTTCACCGCAATTGGTACTACGAGGTCACCGGCAAATCCCGACCGGAACGATGATCGCCGGGAAGTGGGACCGCCGCATCGGCCGCGCCAACGAACTCGTTTCTAATTATCCATTCGCTGCGGAAGGCCTGCGCTACTACGCCCGGGTGGCCGAATTTCAGAAAAGCCTGTACGCCGATATCGGAAAAGCTCTCGCGGATTCGCCCGAAATTCCCGCGGACCGCCCCTTGCGCGACGAATTGGATCTCTTTCTCCTGCTCCCTCGCTTCTCGGGATTTCTGTCAATGATCCAGGATGCCGCTCCGGCACCGCTGGCCGAAGCCGCCGGTCAGTTGATGCGGAAAGGAGCTGCGGGGTGGCAGCGCGCGATTGAAAAGTTTTGGCACGGCGAGTCCGGATGGAATGCGACAGCGGACGATGCGGCGCTGATCGAGCCCGCAGATTCCGATGAATTGCTCGCGTGGGTTTTTCTTCAGCCCTACGCCGAATACCTTGCCGATCACCGCGAGATCGCCATTGTGGACGGGGCTCCGTCAACGTGTCCGCTTTGCGGCGGCAGACCCGTCGTTGGCGTCCTGCGAAGCGAAGGTGACGGCGCGAAAAAATCGCTGATATGCATGCTCTGCGCGCACGAGTGGGCTTTTCGGAGAAGTTATTGCCCTGCGTGCGGCGAAGAGAGAGAGCCGCAAATGGCATTCTATTCGGCGCCGGAAATCCCCCACGTTCGGGTGGACGTTTGCGACACATGCCATACGTACCTGAAGAGCATTGACTTGACGAAGACGGGCCTGGCAATTCCCGTTGTGGATGAACTGGCAACGCTACCTCTGGACATATGGGCGCGCGAGCATGGGTACGAGAAACTCCAGATCAATCTGCTGGGAGCCTGATCAAACAAACGGCAAGAGCCGGCGTCCCTGGAAGGTTTCGCAGTCAGCTAGACGGCCACTTCGCCTTTCGAAGCAAATTCCAAGAGGATTGGCCAGAGTCCTTTGAGCCCGAGAGCCTTCGACGCACAGAGATCGTAAGCATTGCAGGGTGAGCGACACTGATCCCGTCGGCTAGCGGGGACCGGGACCGGTAGCGTGCAGTCCCAAGCAGCAGACGGCTCGCAAAACTCAGCCGTTACGGAGTCAGCAGGTCTTTGAGTTTCTTGGTTTCCACGATAGTGCGATCTTACCGATATGTAGTTTATCCACGCGACTGAGCCGGGGGCCGACTACAGCGCGGCGGTAACCGAAGTGCCGGCGGCTGCAAACACGGACGACATCTCGGCGCGCGCCAACGGAAGGAAGCGATCCACGACGTCAGGATCGAACTGCGTCCCTCGCGCTTGCATTAACCGG
Source organism: uncultured Acidobacteriota bacterium (assembly GCA_963842425.1). Lineage (GTDB taxonomy): Bacteria > Acidobacteriota > Terriglobia > Acidiferrales > UBA7541 > Palsa-295. The sequence goes on from CAWJGQ010000009.1 coordinate 240,901, forward strand.
CGCTCGGCTTCCTCGAACGGCAGGCCCTCGCGATAGGGGCGCGATGAAACCATGGCATCGAACGCGTCAATGACGGAAACGATGCGCGATCCGATCGGAATCTCTTCTCCCTTAAGTCCCGCTGGATAGCCCTTGCCATCGAAACTCTCGTGATGATGCAGGATCATCAGGCTGGCGCGCTCCATCCCCGGTATGTGGCGGAGCACGGCCCATCCATATTCCGGATGCTTCTTCATAAGGGCGTATTCTTCGTTGGTCAACTTCGCGGGCTTTTGAAGAATCGCGTCGGGAATTCCTATCTTTCCGATGTCGTGTAATAGCGCGGCCACTTCAATGTCGGAAAGCGAACTCGGGTCCAAGCCGAGCTCGCCGGCCACGTGAAGAGCCCATTCCGCGAGTCGCGTGCTGTGAACTCCCGTGTTCAAGTCCTTCAGATCCAAGAGTTGATTGAACGCACAAATTAATGAGGTGCGGAGCGCCGATAGCTGTTCTTCCACCTCCTTGATGTAGATAGTCGCAGGACTTCCTTGACCTGGAAGCTTTGTAGATAAACTCGCTGGCAATGACGGCGCTTCCGAAGCACCACCGATTGTACTCAGTAGTGCGGAAGCGCCCGTCAACGGATTGGTCATAGTGAGCATAGAAAGATCAATCGCGCTCTAATGGAGCTGAAGCAAGCCCTGGACCGGATTCAGCGCTGACAATGTCCAGTCCACATTGAGCCGCCCATTGCCCATGTTCAGGCCAACAAATTTCGCGTGAGATATCGCCCACGCTGCCTGGTTCTGATTGGCATTCGGATTCATATTGAAAATCAGCGCAGCGGTGCCGGAAACGAACGGTGAACTGAACGATGTTCCCCAACCCGCGGCGTAGATCCCGAAGGGATACGTAGTAACGATTCCTTCCCCGGGCGCCGCGACCCAAACGATTTGATTTCCATAATTGGAGAAACTCGAACGCTGGTCCTGATTATTCGTGGAAGCCACGCCCATCACGTTTTGCATTCCAGCCGGATAGACCATTTCGTTTGCGCCGTCGTTGCCGGAGGAAGCGACGAGGACGACGTTGTGGCTGTTGGCGTAGTTAATCGCATCCGTCAGTTCGGTCGAGCCCTGCGTCATGTCAAAACTCATGTTGATCACGTTCGCATTGTTCTGCACCGCGAAATAGATGGCAGCGATAATGTTTGAAAGCGAACCGTTTCCGTTCGCGCTAAACGCCTTCAATGGCAGGAGCTTTGCAGTCGGAGCAACGAGATGAATGACGCCCATGACCATCGTTCCGTGTCCGAACGCCTCATACGATGTGCCGTCGAGCATGTGCGCGGTGTGTTGATCGAGCATCGCAGCAGTGTGCTGGTTCACATATGCGGGCTCGCAAGAATCACACGGAGGCGGCGCGCTCATCGAAATGTCGTTCATTTCTGAGCCGCCGGGCTGATTGCGCGTGAAATCATAGCCCTGCAGGAGAACTCCCTGAAACGCCGGATGGTTCGGGTCCACGCCCGTATCTATATCGGCAACGATTCCAGAACCGCTCACGTTGAAACCGTTCTGAGCTTGGGATATCTGGATGATTTGAGCGGCGGGCTGGTTCACGTATCCGTCCGTGACGGTCGTGCCGTAGTAATTCACCGGTGTCGTGTCCCACAGCCCAGCCGGCGGCGTATTCGAGGTCTGCTGGCTCGTCGGGTCAGGTGGAATCTGCAAAACTTGGTCGGGTTCAGCGTCAATGATCCCGGTTACCAGGTTGAGGACATTGGCCAGCAGGTTTGGCAGAAGTCCCTGAACAGGCCTGACCAGGAAAACCTGGTTGAGGTTTCCATCCAAGTTGCCAACGACTGTGCATCCGTGAAGCAGGCAGACAAGCTTCAAGCCGTTCAGCCCCACGTTCGTGCGTACGATGACGCCCGGCTGTGGCGACGTCAGGCTCGACAGCGAGCTTCCGACATTTGACAGCAACCCTCCGAGTACTCCTTGTGCTGCAGTCGGGTGGGGAGTCAATGCGACCGCGAGAAGCAGTATAAGAATGGAAAGTTGACGTTTCATGAGTGCTGATACTCCTTTTGCATTCCCACCAAATCGCCACACTTCCTGGCCATCGCTACCTCCCCAGTGTCGCCGGAGCGACATACCGTGGGCCATGGTACAGGTGGCTACTTTTGGTGGTTTTTGCATCAAACCTTCTTCCTAGTACGTTTCTTTTGCCGCGAAGACCGTTTCCTAATGCTCTTGGAATCAGTAGGTTGCGAGGCCCCTTGTGCATCGCCAGGGCTGGGCTGGATCAACGGCAGAATGAGTACCTCCGTCGGGAGTGTGACCCTCAACTCGAATGGACCTCTGCGATCGCACTCGACATCGAATTCCCCGAATGGGCTTGTAAGCGACTCCGATAGGACCTTGCCTGCTCTCACGAGACTCACGGGCACTGCGCCAACGATTTCATCGGGATCGTCAGAATTGAGTACCTGGCCGACCACCGCAACTTTATCAGCGTTAGCCTGAGTTTCGATCCTTACGTCAATTCGATAGTCGCCGGCGCCATAGAGCAAGTGACGCAACGCGGTTCCGGAAGACCGTACGCCCGCAGGCAGCGGATTCCGCGCACTATCGAACAGCAGTTCGGCGATTGCGCGAACGCTGCGGGTGGCCCGACGAGGTCCCTGAACGGCGAAAGTGCCTTTTATCGAACGGACGACGCTGTCAGGCGGCTGGTAGCTTTGCTCCCGACGGGCGGTGGTTTGAACCCGCCGCCAGAGGCCCAGGACCTTCGAGCATTTCTTGCAACCGTCGCTGTCGAGATGACTCTGCATTTCGGCCCTTTCCTGCTCTCCGATTACCTGTCGGGCGAAGTCCGCCCATTTCTCCAACGAGTAGTGTTCCATCGCTTCCCCCCCGAAAATTTCACTTCCCCCGCGCGCCGAATAACGGCTGCGCTGTTACCTCCCATGCTCACCACATAAGGGTGCCGAGGGGGTCAGAAAAATATAGGCGAGGATCAGAAAAATACGGGGGCAGTCCTAGACAGGTAAAACCTTACCTATCAGCGTGAAAGGGGCCCAATGATAAGGATGGGGATAGTCTCCGCGCAGGTCGCGCATCGCAGCTCGCAGGGCCGAGGCGTTGCCTTCACCGTTTGCGAGGCGCCGATAAAAGCGGGTCATGAAGTCGGACGTGCTTCGATCATTAACGTCCCAGAGGGTGAGCAGTAGCGATTGCGCTCCAGCGTAAAGGAGTCCGCGGATCAATCCGAGAAGTTCATCGCCCGGGGCGACGACGTTTAATCCCGTCGCACATCCACTCAGCGTGACGAGTTCAGCCTCCAACTTCAGTTGGTACAGATCGTAGAGGTTAAGGTAAGCGCCGCCGAGGCGGATTCCGGAGAACATGGGATTGTCCTGCCGAAAGCTGCCATGCGTGGCGATGTGAATCAGCCGGCTGTCTGAACCTTTTTCGCGGAGAGCCGCTTCGTTAGCCTCGGAACCCAGAAGCAACTCGGCATCGGGAAGAATCCCGGCGACGGCTCGCACTTCGTCAAGGATGAGTGGAGCCTGCGCGTCGGGAACACCCAGAATCAGAGAGGAACCAGAAGTACGCGAGGGCTTTCGCTGGCAGTGGGCGAAAATGCTGGCACTCGGGGCGTAGGAAACCGAAAAGAAATCAATGAGGTATCCGACGCCATCGCACAGTGCGTGGAACGGAAGATAGTGCAACACGCCGTGCGGCACGATGACGAGATGTCTCCCGTGCAAATGCCCGCGCAGAGGCGCCAGCACTTCCTGGTAGAGCTGGGCGAGATGCGACTGCGCGGCGGCCAGCAGCGATTTCTCGAATGTCCGAACGTATTCGGCGTCGAGACGAAACTTGGAGATCTGAAAGTGCAGCATGCGAATCAGGTTAACTACGCGCGACACAGGTGTGACGGGAACGATTTCGAGGCCGTTGCGAGTGACAATCGCGGCGATGAACTGGTCCTTCATGCTGAAGTATTCAATTAATGTGGCGTCCGGAGGCAAAGACCGTTGAATGCTTTCCAGTGAACCGATCGCGTTACCCAGGCCCGAACCTTCGCCGGCGGTGGGAGAGGGAATTTGCCGAAAGGCGCGAAGAAGTTCGTCTTCGTGAGCCAGCGCTTGCTTCTGAAGCTTCTCGATTCGCTCCGGAGACGGCTCGTCGGCGCGCAATTGCTCGATCTCAATGCGGCGGTAATACCAGTTGAGTTCCTCCCGCATCTCCCGGACTCGGCGCACCAATTCGCTCTGACCGGTGTCGCCAACCTGGAGCGTATTGCCGTGTTGCACGAGGAGTTCCGCGAGGCTGCGGGATTTCGCCAGCTCCATGTATCGGAACGATTCTTCCGCTGATTTCGGACCAGCGCCTCCGCCGAGACACAATTCTACAAGGCACTCATAAACTTCCAGCCGATTCTTCGAGAATGCGATTTTGAGTTCTTCACCGCGAAGACTGCTGCGAAGCGTTTCCAGGGCCTCACGCGCGCGCTGGTACGATCCGAACGCCTCAGAAGGAGCTCCGGAAGACTGCTGCACCTGGCCGGTCAGAAACTCCGCCTGATACCGAAGCATCGGAGCCTCAAGCGCGGCCAAGCGGTTGAGGGCAACTGCGCACTCGGCGCGTGCGGCCGGAAGCTCGGACGTCCGCAAGGAGATGCGTGCAAGGAGCAGATGGCAGAGCACCGCCTTACCGGGCAAGAAGGAGCTGTCAAAAAATCTCGCGGCAGCGGAACACAGGCGGCGCGCTTCGAAAAGGCGGCCTTCGTCGAAAAGAACGATGGCTTGATACAGGTCAATAAGCCACGGCCACACGAGATTGTTTTCGCGAACGAACTTGGGCCGCGCTTCCGCAAACAGTTCCAGCGCGCGCAGGGCCTTGCCAAGCTGGCTGAAGGCCATCGCTTCATACGCCTGGCATTTGGCTTCCTCGTAGCCCATTCCCAACTTCTGAAAACGTAGATAGCCTTCATGAGCCGACTCTCTGGCTTCCGTGCTCAAGTTAAGTTCGAGGTAGATTTCGGACAGGTCGAGGTAGCAAAGAGCCAGCACGTACGCATCGCCGTTTTTCTCACATTCCTCGCGAGTGGCGCGCAGCATTTCGATTGCCCGGCTGTATTCACCGCGGAGGTAATACAAGTAAGCAATGTTGTAATCCGCCTGCGTGACGAGAAGGGGCATCTCGTGCTCAACGCACATTGCCCGGGCGCGTTGATAAGTGGCGAGCGCTCGCGGAAAATCATTCATGGTGATCAAGCAGACTGCCATGTTGTAGAGCGCGACCGCGAGGCCTTCCGAATCGCGAAAAGGCAGCAATGCCTCGTAGGCGCGCTCGTAACAAGCGAGACCTTCCTCGAATCGGTCCTGGCGGTGATAAATATTTCCAACGTTGATCTCCACGTGGGCGAGGCGCTGCTGGTTTCCCAGGCTCTGGAAAATCTTTTTTGCGCTATCGGCAGCCGCGAAGGCCTTGTCGTATTCACCCAGCAAAATGAGCGCCTGAATTGAGGGGACTAGAGTGCGGGCTTCCTCTTCGGGGTTGGGAATCTTTCGAAAGACGCGAAGTGCTTGCTCGTGAAACTCCAAGGCCTTTCTATTGTCACCCATGATATTGAGGGCGCTTGCCTTCGAGCGAAGACTGCGGCCCAGCGCTTCCTGGTTGCGCAGTCGGCGCGCGATCGCAATGGCGGATTCGGCCAAGGCTAAAGCCTGCCGCGTGTCTGCGCGCAGCTTGGCGCGGACCACGTCATTCAATTGGCTCAGAACCCGTTCGCGGTAGAGTCGCCGGCGCGTAAGGAACTGATTCCGCTTCGCCTCGCTGGTGAGATTCGCGAGGTCCTGCAGCAGTTTGTCGGAAAGCGGCGGTTTCTTTGCGCGCGGCCTCACGAGAACCCCGCGTCAGTCAGATCTTTGCGCAAGCGCTCGAGGCACCGCTGGCGGATGAATCCAATGGAGCCTGCAGCGATCCCCAACGTTCGCGCGACCTCCTGATAGGGGCGCGCAGGCTCTTCGAAAAAAAGCATGTGAATGAGTTGCTGGCAGCGGGGAGGCAGAGCCGTTACAGCCTGCCGCAAACTCTGCTCGTCTTCCGCCTCGCGCAGAATGCTTTCCGCGCGGGACGGTGTGCTTTGCTCAAACTTTGGGTCAGTTGGATCCACGACTTCGGTGCGCTGCTGCTGGCGCTTCCCGTGAAAGCATTTGTGTGCGGTTACTCGCATGATCCATTTCGGAAGGGCTTGTGGATTTCGAAGGTTAGGCAGCTGCGACAACAATTCGAGGCACACGGACTGGAAGATGTCCGTCGCGTCATCCGGCGAGAAGCCGTATTTAATTGGAATGGAAAAAATCAGATTCTTATATTTGTCCACGAGAGCGGACCACGCCTCTTCATTTCCTTTGAGGCACTCGCGCACCAGCCGCGGGTCTGGCCATACTTTGAACTTGTCGTCTTGAATTGCGCGCTCGCGAAGAACCATCGGGTCGTGGCCGCCAGTCCTATTGAATGTACAGCTGATCAATATTCCAGAGCGTGTAAGGATCCAGAATTGCCGGGCGAAAATTCCCGACTCGGTCGCTGGCACCCACCAGTATGTTCGGGCTCACGAGGCAAATGACAGGGAGTTCGTCGGCCACGATTTCCTGCACGCGGTCGTAGAGGCGTTTCCGCTTCGTATAGTCGAGCGTGATGAGTTGCTGCTGCATCAACCGGTCCATTTCCGCTTCCCAAGGAGTCGCCGGCTGAGTTTCATTTGGATGCCAGAGGTGAGTGTCACCGTTGGACATCCACACATTCATCTCCGCCGTTGGATCGGCATCGCCACTGACCAGACCCATGATTGCGGCCTCGTAATCGTGGGTAGTCAGCAAACGCTCCACCATGGTGTGAAATTCGAGCGAAGCGATCTGAACGTTCATTCCCAATTTGCTTAGATCGTCCTGAATGAGCGTCGCAATCTTCACGCGCTGAGCGTTGGAAGAACTCGTGAGGATCGAAAACTCGACGGGGCTTCCGTGGCTGTCCACAAGAGCGCCGTCGCTTTTCCACGAGAACCCAGCCGACTGAAGTAGTTCGCGGGCGCGCGCGATGGACATGGCTGGATGAGGAATGTTCGGATCGATCCACAAGTGATTCCCAGGCGTTACTTGCGTCCATAGTGGCGTCGCTCGTTCGTTGTAGACGAGTCGAACGATGCTGTCGCGGTCAATCGCCGCCGAAACGGCCTGCCGGAAGCGCTTGTCCTGAAACCACGCCTGCTTACGGGCAATTTCCGGAAGCGCTTTTGAATCCACGGGGTTCAAATTGAAGAATAAGAAATTGTATTCAAGCCCGGCCCCTAGATCGTCGAGATGATAGTGTTTCGCTGACTGCTGCTTCTCCAGAACCGTGAAATTCTCAGCGCTGAATCTCGTCAAGATATCTGCGTCTCCAGCCTGAAAGCGTATGACCTCCGCGTCTTCGCTGGCTACGAACAGGAATACGACCTGATCGAGATAGGGGAGCCGCTGGCCGCTTTTATCCTGCTTCCAATAGTAAGGATTGCGTTCGAGCACGATTCGTTGCCCCGGAACATATTCCTTCAGCCGGAAGGGCCCAAGGCCCGCGAATCCGCTCGGAGCCATCGAGATGTTCCACGCATCCGGAAAGGTACCCTTTCGATAGGCGCCTTCGAGCAGATGGCGGGGAAGAATGGCGATGCCATCGAAGAGTCGCTCGGCAGCAGCATAAGGCTGGGACATATCGAAGCGGACAGTATATTGATCCACTTTCTCGACGGAGATCGGTTTTCCGCCTACTACCAAGAGATCCCGCTGCGGTGAGTCTATTTTTTCGTCGAGGTAAACCTGAAAACTGAAGACGACGTCGTCGGCGTCGAGCGGCTGGCCATCCGAGAATCGCAAGCCGCGGCGGAGTTGCAGCGTATATCGCTTGCCATCTGGAGAGACTGTCCACGATTTTGCCAGGGCGGGTTCCGTCTTCTGCGAGGCACGATTGATCTCAATCAGGTCGGCCGTCAGGCAGCGAATAACATCGCGCGAGGGAGCGTCCTGGGCGAGAACAGGATTCAGCGTCTTTGGTTCCGAGCGCATCGCAATCACCAGCCGGCCCCCGGAACGCCCCGAGGCGCTCTCCGCGACCATTCGTTCTTCGCCCGCTTGCGACTGCGCGCCGAATGCCGAACAGTTGGCACAAATAATTGCAGCAGCGAAAAAGACGAGATAATTCCAGAGCCGAACTTTATGCATAAACTTAACTCATAGCAAAGATTGGTAAGCTTTTATAGCGGGACCGACGCGAGGCGTTCCTGCAGAGCATCGGCGGCGGCGTAATAGAGGAGAAACACGGGGATCAAGAAAAGCGCCGGGAGGAACATCCACCAAAACGACGACAGAACATAGTATTGCTGCAATGCGGCGAGCAGCGTTCCCCAGCTCGGCATTGGCTCGCTTACGCCGAGTCCAAGGAAGCTCAGGGTTACTTCGGCAAGGACGTATTGGGGAATCAGAAGCGTCATTTGAGTGAGCACGACGCCGCACGTTTGCGGGAGTACGTGGCGGCAGACGATGTGGAGGTCCGACGCGCCGAATCCGCGGGCCGCGAGGACAAAGTTGCGCTCCTTCGCGCTGAGAACAACGCCACGGATCAGACGGGCCGGCCGCGCCCACCCGATCAGTCCCATCACAGCGACCAGCAGAAGGAATACCTGCCACTCTGCAATGTGCAAGGGAAGTGCGGCGCGCACGGCGAACAGAAGATAGAGCCAGGGCAAAGCCAGAAAAAGCTCTCCTCCGCGCATGAGTATGTTGTCAATCCAGCCGCCATAGAAGCCAGCGAGTGTCCCCACAATGATTCCGACGAGCAGCGAAAGGCCGGCGGCGATCCAACCGGCCAATAGTGAGACTCGGCCGCCGTAGAGAAATCGGGAGAATTGGTCGCGACCGAAAGCGTCAGTGCCCATCAAGAAGAGCCGGCCCGGATCGTCCACACTGAAGAGATGCAAGCGCGAGGGGAATATTCCGGCGAGCTGATAGACTGAGCCTTCCGTGAAAAAGTTGATCGAATAGCTTTCAGTCGAATTGACAACGTAAACTTCTGCATTAGTCGGGTCGCTCTTCAGGCCATACACAAACGGCCGTATGTGAAACCTTCCCTGAGCGTCCACGAAATGAATGCGCGTTGGCGGCGCGAAGGTTAATTCGCGATTGTGAGTCGCGAAATCGTAGGGTGCGAAGAAACCCGCGAAGAACACCAGGACATGAAAGCACGCCAGCAAGGATAGCGCGCCCCACAGTTTGTGCCGATGCGTCACCTGGTCACTCGACACGAATCCGGGGATCGCTCGCAAAGAGGAGCAAGTCCGCCAGCAGATTGCCCGCTACGAGAAAAACGGAGGAAAGCATCACGATCGCGACCACCACATAAACGTCCCTTGAAAGAATCGAGTCCACCAGTAGCGGGCCCAATCCCGGCCAGCTCAATACGATTTCCGCAAGCGCGGAAACGCTCAGCATTGTCGCCACCGAGAATCCAAACAGCGAGATGAGCGGATTCGACGCGGCGGGCAAAGCGTAGCGAAACAGCAATCGTGAGTTGGGAATGCCGTGTCCGCGGGCCGCGCGCAGGAACGGCGACTCGAGCGCTTCGATCATCGCCGCACGTATATGCCGGACCAACACTGGCAAGCTGACGACCGCCACACCGAATGCGGGAAGAACGAGATGAAGTGCAAAATCCTTCGCGCCGCTCCACAGATCCAAGCCTGCGGCCGCTTCGGTTCGCATTCCACCTGTGGGAAACCACCCGGTCCGAATCGCAAGCAGAAGAAGGCCGAGGAATAGCACGAGATCAGGAATCGTCAGCAGCGCCGACGTCGTCACGCCGAAGATTCGGTCCGCCCAACCGTTGAGTTTTGCCGCGCTCCAAATTCCGATCGGAAGCGCTAACAGCCACGCCAATAATGTGGCTGTGCCGGAGAGCACGAGCGTGTTGCGAGCGCGCACGCGCAACACCGGAGCCAATGGGCCGCGCGAGACGAGGGAAACGCCGAGATCGCCGTGCAAAAGCGATGCGAGCCAGTGCGCGTATCGAATGGGAAGCGGCCGGTCAAGACCGTATTGGGCGCGGATGCCGGTGAGAGTCTGGCGCGAAACCTGGGGATTCAGGCGCATGGAATCGAAGTAGTCGCCGGGCGCGATCTGAAGCAGCGCGAACGAGAAAAACGAAATGGCCAGCAGAAGCAGCGTCGCGTGAATCAGCCGATGGGCGACGTATCGCATCGCTTTATGCCGACCGTTCCAGGCAGATGGACTCTAGAGAAGGCATTGCCGCCAGCAGCTCTCGCGTATACGGATGTTCTGGGTTTGCGAAAAGCGCTCGGACGGTTCTTTGCTCGACGATCGTTCGCTCGCTCATGACCGCAATTTCGTCCGCGCACTGAGATACCAAGCGCAGGTCGTGGGAGATGTGCAGGTATGTCAACGAGTGCATCGCTTGCAGCTCGGCCAGGAGCTCGAGAAGCATTTCCTGATTAGCGAGATCGAGGCTCGACAATGCTTCGTCGAGAATCAGTAACTCTGGTTCAAGCGTCAACGCCCGGGCGATCGCGAGACGCTGGCGCTGACCGCCACTAAACTCAAATGGGCGCTTACACTCGCAGTGCGCGGGCAACCCGACCCGTGCCATTAGCTCCAAGGCTCGTCGGCGCCGCGAGGTTTTTGTACCTTCTCCCTGAACCGCGAGCGGCTCGGCGACGATTTCCGCGGCTGTAAGCCGCGGATTCAGAGCCGAGGTCGGATCCTGAAAGATCAGCTGAATCCGGCGGCGAAAAGGAAAAATATCTTTAAAGCCCATCGGCGCGAGATTTTCGCCGGCGAACCAGATCGCTCCGCTCGATGGCTTTTCCAGCAGCGCGAGACAACGCGCGAGCGTGGACTTGCCCGAACCCGATTCGCCGATCAACGCCAGCGTTGTGCCTCGACGAATCGTCAAGCTCGCGTTATCGAGAGCGCGGACCGTGAATTTGGCCCGCGTCAGCGGACGACGTTGGACGTACCACTTGCTCAGGTTTTGGACGCGCACGAGCGGTTCAGCTTGATCAATCTCATATCGTGCGTTTGTATCGCTTCTCAATGTTCCCTCAACCTACCAACTGCTCTTGGGTGATGGCTTCCGATTCCAAGGTGGCGTTCGCCGCCGCGGCCGAGCTGCGCCGAAGCAGCGTTTTCGTATAAGGATGCGGCGATTTCCAATACAGATCTTCGAATCTACCCTGATCCACGATTCGCCCGTCCTTCATGACGAGGACACGATCCGCAAGGCTCGCCTGAATTTCAGGAGTGTGACTGATGAGGAGAATTGAGATGTTCAGCTGCTGGTTCAGTTTCCGCAACAGCGCGACAAAATCGGCTTGGCCTCTCGCGTCAAGTGCGGCCGTGGGTTCGTCCGCGATCAATAGCGACGGTCGGCATACGAGCGCCTGAGCCAGCACCACTCTCTGTAGTTGCCCGCCACTCAATTGATGGGGATACGCCGAAACGATTCTGTCCGTTGAAGGCAGGCCAACGCGCGCGAGCATCGAACTTGCTTCCGCGCGGCATTTCTTCCAGCTCCACTCGCGATGCGCGTGAACGACCTCCGCAATCTGCGTGCCCACGGGCATCATCGGGCTCAGGGCGATGCCCGGCTCCTGATAAACCATCGAAATTTGCGCGCCGCGGATCCGTCGAAGGGAGCGCTCGTCCATTGCGATTAGGTTTTGACCGCGGAACACGATCGAGCCGGAAATGTCCGTCCGATTCTTGGAGAGCAAGCCGAGCATTGCCAAAGCAAGACTCGTCTTGCCACACCCCGACTCGCCCATCACGCCCAGGACTTCGCCCGGCGCGATGTTGAACGTCAGGCCGTCAACGGCCTGCCACGTCGTGGACTCGGCGGAACGATAGCCAATTTTCAAATCCGTAACCTGGAGAAAGGTCTCCATCAACCCTTTCCTGTCCCTATGCTCAACTCGCCCATAAACGCCCTGGCGCTGCCGTCAACACACGCGGAACCGCCGTGTTTTCACGTGAGTCCCGCCGCCAATCGACACAAAGCGCACTACTTGACGGCGTTATCTAAATTAGGGGGGCGGCCTGCGGCAGTCGATAGCTCGTTCGGTCCATAAAACGATGGGGGGTTATAGTACCTGTGTACTAGCAAAGCGTCGCGGGGTCCGAACTCAGTGTGTGGCGCGCCAGGCAGGCGATCTTAGAGCCTTTTCATGGGAATTTGTGTCAAGTTCACCCAACCCAAGGAGTGGAGGAGCAAGGGCCTGTTCGGTTAAGCGCATTAACGACATCAAGTTGTGACTGCCTTGGATTATGGACTCCTTCCGGCGACCGCTACGTTCAATTCTTGCTCGAAACAAAACTGGAGGTATCGTCCGAAGGCATTGAAGTCTCGCTGTCCTTGGAAATGGCGCGCCCAAGGCCACGATTTTGGAACTTTCCTCGGCGATTTCGTGGCAGGCGTGACACAGTTTGAGATTCCCTCTGGGATTAGCCTGTAGTCCCTTCGAGAGGTCCGAAAGTACTTGTCCGGTCAACCGACGCAATATAAAAGGGCGCCCCTTTTGGAGTAGGGTTTTGAGTGTGCGGCTCAACCCCTCCAGAAAGGAACGCCCTTTATGACCAGCGCCAAATATATCGGCATGGACGTGCACAAGGAAAGCATTTCGATTGCGGTGAGGAATGATGCAGGAAAGATCGTGATGGAATGCGTGATCGAGACGAAAGCCAGCATGATTCTGCAGTTTATCGACGGGCTGCGCGGAGACTTGCAGGTCACGTTTGAAGAAGGAACCTGGGCCGCCTGGTTGTACGACCTGCTGAAACCACACGTCACGAAATTGGTGGTGTGCGATCCGCGAAAGAATGCCTCCATGAGGGAAGGCAACCAGAGTGACAAGATCGACGCCCGCCGGTTGGCCGAGTTGCTGCGGCTGAATCATCTCAGCTCCGTCTATCACGGTGAACACGGCCTGCGAAGCCTGAAGGAACTGGTGCGCAGTTATCTGACCATCACCCAAGATCTCAGCCGGGTGATGACCCGGGTGAAGGCCCTCTATCGGAGTTGGGCCATCCCCTGTAGTGGCAAGCAGGTCTATGCACCGCGCCATCGTGCCGCGTGGCTGGCGAAAATCAATGAACCAGGAGTGCGCCGGCGAGCGGAGTTTTACTACCAGCAGCTGGATGCGCTGCGATGTCTGCGCCAAGAGGTGCGGCGGGATCTGCTGGTGGAGAGCAAGAAGCACCCGGCCTGGAAACGGCTCTGCGGAATCCCCTCGATCGGTCCGATCCGGGCCGCTGTGCTGCTGGGCATTCTACAGACCCCGCATCGGTTCCGCACCAAGCGGCAACTATGGACCTATGGCGGTGTCGGCATCGAGACCAGCAGCAGCGCGGATCACCATGTTGTGAAAGGACAGCTGGAACGGAAGAAGCACGTCGAGATTCGCGGGCTGAACAGAAACTACAATCATGATCTGAAAAATCTCTTCAAGGGAGCAGCGATCGTCGCCGCGACCAAGCCCGGTCCCTTCGCGGAGTTCTATGCGGCATTGGTGGCCAAGGGCATGCGGCCGGAAATGGCGCGGCTGACTCTGGCCAGGAAGATTGCCACCATCGTTCTGATCGTGTGGAAGAGAGGAGTGTGCTTCGACGCCCAACATCTGAAACCACAAACAGCTTGAGTGTCTCTGAGCGAGTCCGCTCCATCCCGGGGATCTTCTCGGGCGGTGGCCGGCAGGTTCTCGAGACATTCTGGTTCGAGAGCGAGTCTCAGCTGATTAGTTAGGCGCTGCGTGCTTCGGGCACCGAGTCTCCCATGCGACCCTAGGCCCTCTCGGATAACCAGAAAAAGCTATGGGCCACGAGTCCCGGATAGAACCATGGTTGACACTAAACGACCAACGTTCTGCTTTGCTGGTTTCGGAACAGATCGGCTTCGTTGCGAATAGGCGATGAAAATCGCTGAGAGAAGAACTCCACATCGTTGGACCAAAGGGTCCAGCAACCGAGCACCTGGCGCGGGCGGTCAGAACAGATCCTGCTCATCCAAGGGGGCTGAGAAGCAAGAAAACTTCCGGCCAGTGGAGAAGTGTTTTTTCTTGACTCCTCCCTTTATAGAACTAATCAGGTACGGTGCCGTTCCTGGCAGGCGGGCAGTGGCTATCGAGGCCCTTGCGACTTGCCGTATACGCGCGAGGAGGTGCTGGGACAGCGATTAGGCCAAATTGTGAAGGACATTTTTATTCCCCGATCTGTCCTCACTCAACCTGAAACGTTCCTGTTAAATGACGATGGGCGCCAGCAGGCGGCCCTGAGCGCGCAGCGCGATCGCGTTCGAGATCGGCTCCGTGCCCTGCGCAGCCGGCGGATCAATCTTACGTTGATAAATTGGACGGAAGAGTTACGGAAGACCTTTGGACTCGCAAGAGTGAGGAATGGCGCGCCGAGGAGCAACGGTTTTGCACAGAACTCGTTTCGCTGGAGCAGCCGACAACAGAGAGACTGCTGGACGGCGCGAGGATTTTAGAACTCGGGCATAAGGCGCCTTTTCTTTATCTTAAGCAAACTCCCGAGGAACAAGCCAAATTGCTCAAATTGGTGGTTTCGAACTGTTCGATAGACGCGGTAAATGTATATCCCACATACAGAAAGCCCTTCGATCGGATATTCGCGAAAACACAAAACGAAGGATGGCGCGCCCGGAGGGATTCGAACCCCCGACCCTCTGCTTAGAAGTCGTTCAACTACTTTAATCGAAACTTGCCGGAGCAAGCGTCAAGCAGAGTAGCGTCAGCAAGTTGTGACGACGGGCGACAAACTACTTACTCCTTCTTCATCTCTGTAACTCATTGATTTCGGCACGATTTCGCACGATTACTATTACGTTTTCATGACGGCGGCCCACTCTGGAATTTGGTGATGCGGCCTGACAAACCTCCAGGAAGGCCCCCGCTTTGCAATCGCTGGGTCCCATACTGAGAAATCTTAACGCGCCATGGTCAATGGTCGGTACAAATCAAACTACCGCTGCGTATACCTCTCTGAACCCCCGCGGCTTTAGTCAAACGTGGCCCTCGCTGACCGGACACGTGCAAGGAAGAACTTGCCAGAACGTCAGAAACATGTGCGTCTCTCAGTTGCACGTCCCTCATTCAATCAAACCTGGCGCAGCGACTGCTGGTCGACCGATAAGCAGGAGTCACAATGAAGCGCGAGACACCAATTTCTCCATCTTCATTTCCGAAGACCAACGACGACGCTGGCGAAACCGATGATCGTCCATGGACTGTTCGGGAGGCCGCCAAATTCTTGGGAGTGAGTCCGCAAACCGTCTATCTCTGGGTTGAGCGGAAGCAGATTCCGCATCTTCGCATAATGGGCCGCAACATTCGATTCCTAAGATCCAACCTCGAGCGTTTCCGCGATTCTTTTCGACTGGAACCCGATCCGTTGTGAACGATCTTCATACCAGTTGCTTTATCGGCTCCGTGGCTAAACAGATTCGGGCTATCGAATCCTATCGGTCTTACGACTTCCAGGCCCCTGTGGCTTTCTTTGGTTTCTCCGAAACTCAACCATGATCGGGGATATGCTTTCGCTCAAGAGCTAATTCCCATCGGAGGCACCGACAGGGGCTTGGACTATCAGAATGACTCCAAGTACACACGTGGAACTCAAAAGGAAGACACCTGCTTTGCAAGCGCGTTCCGTCACTCCAAGAACTCCATCCTTTGCTTTCGGTTTTCAATGTTTACAACAATTTCGGGGAATCTGCTTCTCGCTCGAAGTAACCCCCGAGACCGTAATTACATAGGGTTATGGAACAGTAAAAAACCAGGTCTTTCGAGAATTCTTTCGTCTAGGTAGCACGTGCACAAGGGGCAAGAACTTTCAGAAGCTCACTCTTCTCATGTTCCGAGGGCGGCCAACCACCAAGAATTACCTCAAAGAATTCCGTGCTGAATCCCATGCTCGTTAAACTCCAAGGGCAATCGCACCTAAGTCACGCGCAGCGAAAGATTCGCTCCTATTTCCCACTGCTCGAGCATCCCCTCTCCAATTTTGGCAAAGTCGGGATGCTGTTTGATGTAAGTGCGAACGTCACTCGCCGTCTCCGAAATTGCGGTGTCGATCCGCTCTAGCGTCTCTTTGACCCTCGCGGGCGTGCTTCCCAATCGTGTTTCACCAAATCTCCGGAGCAGCTTTGCGTCCGGCCATCTGGTCGTTCCGTTGAGCGTGAGCGCGAGGCTGTCCTTGGCTAAGTACACCGAAGTGGTAACAAGGTCGTAGACGGGCGCAAGTCTTGCTCCGCCGAGGACATCATCGTAAATGATTCCGAAGTTCTTGAGATGTGCATCGCCATTGCGCAAGGCGCAGTTGAGCGCGATGAGTGTAAATAGCCTGTCGAGATCTTCGTTTGCGTGCGGAGAGTTCGCAAATTGCTCGAAGCGTTTCATGATGGAAGTCTCATAGGTACCACGGTACTTCTCTTCAGTCCGCCGGCCGTTTAGTACGCAGAAATCCTCGAACCCACGATACGTACCATCCTTTCTCAGGTCAAAGCGATCGATCACCAGGGCCATGCCATCTTCGGCGAGCCGGTAGGGGGGTACTTCGAGTCCGCATTTCTTCGCGACCGTGAGACAGAAATGCTCGTTCGCGGCCAGTTGCGGATACTCGTTCGTTTCCCAAAGTTTAACGATGTGGGTGGCGCCCTTATAACTCTGAGAAAGCCTGGGGCGTGCGTCTTCCACCCCCTCGAAAGACATCTCGTCGCGCACGAGAACCTTTGGCTGCACACCGCTAATTCCTGAAAACGAAGCAAATTTCTCGATCAGATAACGAAATAGATCTCCGCCGCGCCGACGTTCGAGAATCTCGTCCACCGATTGAAAAGGAACTTCCTCATTCAGCTCTTCCTTCTCGCCAGTCAGCCGGATCCGTCCCACTTGTGAGCGACCTACGATGGACAGCAAGTCAAAGTCGTCGAAGGTACCCGTAGCCTTGGCGAACGCGAGGCGGAGCCGCTCCCGGAGCAGGCCCTCGGGCAAATTCATCTCGAAGATCGGCAGAAGCCCAAAGCGAGCGTCCCAGGACCTGAGTCGCACAGGCATCGTAACTGACACTGCTCGCTCGGGAGACGCGTCGGGTTTGTACGCGAACGTGCTACCGCGTTCCCCGTTCCGTTCGAGCAGTCCGGCGTCAGCGCTGTCGGCCCAAACTTTGATCATGGCGATCCTCTTCCATCAAATCATCGAGGGTGGGTCGAGCTGAGCTCGCACCTTGCAATTTCAGCTCAAGCCCCAGAATCGCGAGAATTCTCGTGATTTTGGAGAATCCAAGCTCTCCCTTGCGACCGTTCTCCAGTGCCTCCAGAGTCGATCGACTGATATTGGCCTTGTGCGCAAGCTCCTTTTGGCTCAGTCCCAGCTTCTTTCGCTCGGAGGCGATCTGACTCCCGATAAAAGTGATCGATGGCATATGCCCACTTTATCAGGCAGAAGCTACTTCTTCAAGGCACACGACCTATATACTAGCCAAATAGATCCGCGGGATGTTCAGCGTAAAGCCCCACACGATACGAATGCGGACGCGCGTACAGAATGCGCTGCAGGCGATTGCCTTGGCCAATGGTCTGCGACGAGGCCCTTCTCTGTGGAGCCGCGACGGACAACACACGATCGCGTCGTTGCCGCTGGCTCCGCATACGGCTCATCGGCGAAGTGAATTGCAGGCGATGTACGTGAAGTTCGAATCGGACATCGAGAAACTGAACCAGCGAGTAGAACAGCAAGCAGGCCAGCGTTCCGGAGCACGGCTGCTGATGACCCATCCCGGAGTGGGGCCTGTCACAGCACTGGCTACGGACGTATTCCTGGGCGATCCGAAGCGGTTCACTGACGGTAAGGCACTGGCCAGTTATGTGGGGATCATTCCCAGAGAATACTCCAGCGGAGGTCGACAGAAGTTCGGCGGGCTGAGTAAACAAGGGAACCCGCTGCTGCGATTTCTCTGGGGTGAGGCGGGAGCCCACGCGGCACGCCGGGATCCGGAGTTGCAGCGATTCTATCGTCGCAAGATGGTCCAGAAAGGCCTGGGGAAAGCGAGAATGGCAGTGGCTCGCAAGCTCGGGATTCGGCTCTGGATCATGTTGCGGAACGAGATCAGCTATAACGAGTTCTGTCGTCGTGGACAGAAGAACAGCGGTGCCGCCTGTGCAGGGATGCCTGGAACGCCCTATGGTGCGACAAGTCACCGGCCGGTTGATTAGGCTACCTGCCTCCCTACGGGGAGTTCGAATAACTCATCATGGTCGAGAGTGACCGAAGAGATGGTTGGTGGGCAACACCGCTTTGATGAAAACAGACGGGCTGGGCACGTTAGGGTGACATCGATGAACGGCAGCGACAGAGACAGACGCAGTTCGTGCGCCGACGCACGGGTGTGCTCGAATGGAGTGATAAACAACAGAAAAAGTGATTGCAACGGCCGGCGTCGTTAGAGATAGGGCGTTAATCATGCATGTTGAGGGGCTCACATCAGATTATTAGCTGGATTTAACGGGTCGCACAGGCAAACTCCGTGCGAACCGGGAATCGGCGACAGGACCGGCCCTCGTTTGAACGAGTGAAGGGTTCGGCGATTAGCCGGCCATTGCTTTCATGGCACGCAGTCCTTGGATAGCCTTCTGTGCCTCCTCGGTGAGGTTGGACTTGCCGACCTGTATGGTCACCTTGTTAATCTTACCGGTGAACTTGTTGTCGCCCACTTTGTAGTCATCGCTGACAGCCGTATAGAGGTTCTCGCCCACATCCGTCGTTTCCGCACCGAATACGTTTGGGTGAGTGTGCCCGATCCGCCCTTCGGCGACCTTTTCACCGTTGACGAAGATAGAACCACTGCCCCCTGCGCCTGGTGTACCTCCGTCGTAAGCAAACTCAAAGCGGAGCGTCACCCGCCCCGCCGGTAGGCGGGCGGGGCCAGCAATCTTGTAAGTCTCGCGACCGAGATAGTTGTAGGCGAATCTGGGTCTGCCGTCCTTGGCGTAGAGACTCCAGCCGCCCATTTCCCCGCCCTGGGCGAGGACTACTCCCTCGGCGCCAGCATCCGGGACCACAATGTCGGCCGTAACGACGAAGGAGTGGTTCTTCACGTTGATGAATCCATTCTCGGGTATTCCCTTCATTCCTTCATAGACGGTCATCTCCGTGCGACCTTCCAGCAGATCCGGACGGCCCGCCAAGGCTGCGTTGAAGCGCTCCCAGGAGCGGTCGTCAATCGGCAGCACGTGATACCTGGCGGCCTCCTGCAGGAAGACTCCCTTGAGCTTCTCAAGCTTGTCCGGGTATTTCGCGGCGAGGTCATGCGCGCAACTGAAATCTTTCTCGACATCGTAAAGCTCCCACTTGTCGTTCTCTAACGTGGCGCGTGGTTTCGCCTCCCACGGCGGGCGATGCACGGTGGTCGCGAACCAGCCGTCCTGGTAGATGCCCCGGTTGCCTGCCATCTCGAAGTATTGCGTGGTATGGTGCGACTTCGCCTCGGCGTTATTCAAGGTGTCCAACATGCTCACGCCTTCGAGGGGCTTCTGCGGGACGCCATAGACGATGCCGGGCTGGCGGATCCCAACGGCTTCCAACACGGTCGGGGCGATGTCAATCATGTGGTACCACTGGGTACGCAGGCCGCCCTGCTCCTTGATGACCTTCGGCCAATGGACCACGATGGGCTGGCAGATACCGCCGTAGGAGGCCACCTGGTGGCCCCACCCAAACGGCGTAGCGCCGGCGAAGGCCCAACCATTGGGATATAAGGGGTGGGATTCGGGCCCGCCGATTTTGTCGAAGTTCTTCAGCGCAACATCGAGGGGCTCTGGCAGCCCGTTGAACACCGACAGCTCATTAAACGCACCGATGGGACCACCCTGGAAAACCGGGCCGTTGTCGCCGGTGATGTAGAAGATCAACGTGTTGTCCATTTCGCCCAGGTCTTCGATCGCGTCCACGAACCGCCCAATTTCGTAGTCGGTCACCTCGGCAAAGGCAGCATAGATTTCCATGTACCTGGCAAAGACCTTTTTCTCGTCGGCCGTCAACTGGTCCCATTCCTGGATTCCCGGAGGCTTGGGCGCGAGGTCGGTGCCCGGGGGCACGACCCCCAGCTTGATCTGGCGGGCCAACGTTTCCTTCCGCACCTGGTCCCAGCCCTGGTCGAACTTGCCCTTGTACTTGTCACGCCAGTTCTCGGGCACATGAAACGGACCGTGGGTGCCAATCGCGGAGTAGTAGACGAAAAACGGCTTGCCGGGGGCCAGTGAGTGCTGGGAATACAGCCACTCGATGGCCTTGTTGGTTATGTCGGTGCTGCCGTAGTAATTGGGGTCGTGGGGCAGATCCACCCTGTTCATATTGTCGTAAATGACCGGATGAAAGAGGTCCGCCTCGCCGGACATGAAACCGTAGAACCTCTCAAACCCGCTATACATCGGCCAACGGTCGAACGGTCCGACATCGCTGGATTCCCATGGCCCCAGCTCGTGACACTTTCCGAACATGGCGGTGTTGTAGCCGTTGAGCCGCAAAATCTGGGGCAGCATCGTGACGCTGGCGGGACGCATTGCGGTATAGCCCGGGAAGGCGGTGGCAATCTCCGAGATCACGCCGAAATTTGCGCTGTGGCTGTTGCGGCCGGTAAGCAGGGCCACGCGGCTCGGCGAACACAACGGGGGAACCTTGAAATTGTTATAGCGCAGCCCCGTCTTGGCCAGACGGTCCAGCGTCGGCATCTGGATCGGTCCTCCGAACGTCGATGGATCGCCGAAGCCGAAGTTATCGAGAAGGATGACCACCACATTGGGTGCGCCTTTTGGCGCCTTTACCTGGAATCGCGGCGGGGCTTGTGCGTTGTGCACGTCAAGCTCGGTGATCGGCGGATACTGAGGCTCGGGGACGGGCAGCACGGTACGGTCCATGGAGGTGGCTATGTCGAGCGCGCTGCTTCGGGCTTCTACTCTATTGCTTCGCGATTGCGCCGTCACTTTTTCTCCTCCCGTGAGCTTTCGGACTGGATTTTCCATTGGCCTCGAAAATCGTGCTCTTCGTCTGCAATTGCACGCCCCATACCAATCTCAACGCCTTCACCCAAACTCCGTAAGTGCCTTTCTACCGGGTGCGACCTGAGACTTGGGCATTGCGGGAACGATTCCGTCTGCCCGACATTTCGGAGTGTCCACGGTATTTCAGAGTCCCGCGGCGCCCCGGTCTTGAACTTATGCGAGGTTTAGCGTGGTTAGGGTCGGGGAATCGGCTTCTGGGAAGCAATTGGGCAATGGCAACCCCAAATGTCGGATACCTGCCGGATGACGAGCCACGCTGTAATAACTCCATTTGGACTTCTAGTCCGATAACCGGCCCCGGGGATTCGGATTACTGTCCATATACCGGGCCCATTACTCCGGGTGGACGGCTGCCGCGTTTATCACGAGTTGTGGAAAATGACATCGGGACGCATTTGCGACGCGGATAAACTCTCTGGGTGGTATTGCAATGAGAACTGCTATTTCCTTGCAAAGGATCTCTCATATACCGGCGTTTCCTCCGATAATGTCGTGCCCTTGTCAAACCAAACGCTGCTCCTGTGTCGCTACAAACTCTGCGGCCCGTTGCTGATGAGGGGCTTAATTGGAGCACCCATTCCTTGCCGTTTGGCGGTTTCCTTACTGTCTATCTCGTGTGTTCCTGCGCCACGAAACGGAACGGAAGCTAATGACTATGGCTCTCGCCGGGTGGGCTTCGCCAATGAGGTGCTCCACATTCAACCGTCATTGGCCAATGGGAAACCCAGTGGCGGAAGGCTATTCCGCACTCTAGATCCTGAGCTAAACTGCCGAGTCGGAATTTAATCGCGAATGGTTTGATTCCCTTGGCGAAGCAACTATGAGTTTCATCGCAATCAGTTTGATGACTTTCGCGTTCGTTTTTGGCGGCGCGTTGCTTGGGATCGCCCTCCGCGCGGTTTTGCCCCAGAGTCACTTGACCGCCGAGTCGAGAGACGTCGTGAGGTTGGGGATGGGACTGGTCTCGACCACGGCTGCTCTTGTTCTTGGCCTGCTGACTTCTTCCGCGAAGTCATCGTTTGACGCGCAGAGCAACGAATTGACGGAGATGTCTAGCAAGGTCATCTTGCTTGACCGCGTTCTTGCTCACTACGGGCCGGAGGCGCAGGGAGTGCGCGATGAGCTGCGCATCTCCAGTGTAAGCGCTTTAGGTTGGGTGTCGTCCAGCGATGATGTTGGCTCCTCGCAATTGCCGGCCACCAACAGAGAAGTTCTCTACGACAAGATACAGGCACTGGCGCCGAAGAATGACGTACAGCGCTCGATCCAGGGCGAGGCGTTGAACGTTGTTACAGGCCTTGGAGAAATACGATCATTGATTATTGCACAAAGATTTAATTCTGTTCCCGCACCTTTACTGATCGTAGTGATATTTTGGCTTACCATCATTTTCATCAGCTTCGGCCTCTTTGCTCCGGGCAATGCGACCGTAATCGTCACCTTGTTGGTCTCTGCGCTTTCGGTTTCCGGAGCGATCTTTTTGATCATCGAGATGTACTCCCCTTATTCGGGACTGATTCATGTTTCCATCGCGCCGCTCCGCGCCGCCCTTACGCAACTCGGTCAGTAGTACATGTGCTTATTACTTGCGTTATGGTAGGTTGTTAACTCCTGATTAGTTCTGATATGGAATGACCTGTCAACAACGAGCAATTGTTTTCTTCTTTTTTCTTTCTCTTAGAAGGCAGCGCGGGTCGTGGTCGAGGTAGTTTTCGCGACGGTTGATCACTCTGATATTCGCGGGTCGAAACCGCATAATCGTGATCCGTCGGGAGCTGCCTCGGACTATAAGCGCGGATTCGGTCCGAAGACCTACCGCATAGAACTTTCGAGGATTCTCCTTTCCGTGTACCCCTCGACCACTACCCACGCTGCCTCCTTCGAGCTTCTTCAGAACAAATTCACTCTAAGCCGCACGCTGCAGAGGTTCTTTGTGCGTTGTTTCTGCTTTGATCCCGATGGCCCAGATAAAACCCAGCAACTCGCGTCCTACCGCCGCCATCACAACTCCCTTGTTCTTGCCCTTGCCCAGCAACTTTCGATAACGCTCATGCAACCGATGTTGTGCTTTCCAAGAGATCTCTTTGACCCCTTCACTGACATGCGCTTGCCGCTTCCGCAACTTTGCTCCCACGGCCGGTCGGTGCCGGTAGGCCCACGCAGCTTCCACAACCACCCGCCGTAAATGCGCATTCCCTGTCTTAGTGATATTCCCGCGTCGGCTGCGCTCTCCACTGGAGTCTTCGCTGGGTACGATTCCTCCGTAAGCCATTAACTGTTTTGCTCTGGCAAACCGAGACAGTTCCCCCACTTCGGCTACGACTGTCACCGCCGAGACCTGTGCGATCCCTCGTAGTGCCTGCAATGCCTCGATCACTGCACGCATCTGGGGCGGCACACTCTTCACCGCTTCTGTAATCGCACTCTCCAGCCGCGCGATGCGTGCTGCACCATGCTCCACCTCATGAAGGTAATCCAGCAACGTGGCTTCCTGGGCCATTTGCTCGAAATGTACTTCTCGCTTCACCCACTCCAGGTACTTCATCGTCCAGGCCTTTACTCCCGTCGCCGGCCGCCGGCCATGCCGCAATAGAAATTTACTCAACCGATGCCGTGCTCGAAGTTCATCCTGCTTGGCCGCTTCCCGAGCCCGCACCAAATCCCGCAATGCCTCGTGAGCCGCATCCGGCACCCATACCGCCGTCAACTCTCCTGCCCGATAATTCCTCGCTAGTTTCAAGGCATCCCGCCGATCCGTTTTCACACGATCCCCGGCTTTCACCGGCACCAAGGTGGGCGCCACCACCTCGCACTTGGCCCCCATCCGAGTCAATTGCCAGTACAGCACGTAGCCTGTCGGACCCGCCTCATAACAAAACTGCAGCTCTTCCACCGCCCCGAGTTTCTTCACCAGTTTCCGAATCGATTCTTCGCGATTCGGTATTACCCCCAGCGATCTAATCTCCCCGCCCTGCTCCGCTACAGCCACCGAAATCGTCTCGGCATGGACATCCAACCCAACAAACTTTATTCTCTTCATCGACCGGCTCCTTTCGCTTGTGGCTCTGTACTGCCTGTCTTCCGATTCGCAGCATAACCCACGTCTGCGAATCGAGCCGGTCATTCCATTATGACTATAAAAGGGGAAGTCAAGAAAAAACACATCTGCAACGGCTGGACGTTTTCTTGCTTCGCAGCCCACCTCGATAAGCAGGATCTGTTCTGACCGCCCGCGCCAGGTGCTCGGTTGCTGGACACGGTGGCCCAGCGGTTGGGGTTTTCTCTACCAGCGGTTTTCATCACCGATTCGCAACGAAGCCGGTCTGTTCCGAAACCAGCAAAGCAGAACCTCGGTCAGTTGGCGACCATAGTTCTATCCGGGACTCGTGGCCCATAGCTTTTTCTGGTTATCCGAGAGGGCCTAGGGTCGCATGGGAGACTCAGTGCCCGAGGCACGCAGCGCCTAACTAATCAGCTGAGACTCGCTCTCGAACCAGAGTGTCTCGAGAACCTGCCGGCCACCGCCCGAGAAGATCCCCGGGATGGAGCGGAAGCGCTCAGAAACACTCAAGCTGTTTGTGGTTTCAGATGTTGGGCGTCGAAGCACACTCCTCTCTTCCACACGATCAGAACGATGGTGGCAATCTTCCTGGCCAGAGTCAGCCGCGCCATCTCCGGTCGGATGCCTTTGGTCAGCAATGCTGTGTAGAACTCTTGAAACGGCCCCGGTTTGCTCGAAGCCACGATCGCCGCACCCTCAAACAGATTCTTCAGATCGTGATTGCAGTTCCGGTTCAGTCCGCGAATGGAGATCTGTTTCTTCGCTCGTTGTAACTGCCCGCCGACACTGCGGTGATCGGCGCTGCTGTGTGTCTCGATGCCAAATCCGCTGTAGGTCCAAAGCTGCCTCTTGGTTCGGAAGCGGTGTGGGGTCTGCAGAATGCCCAGCAGCTCAGCCGAACGAATCGGACCGATCGAGGGGATCTGGCAGAGCCGTTTCCAAGCCTTGTGCTTCTTGCTTTCCGCGAGAAGATCCTTCCGCACTTGCTGGCGCAAGATCCGCAGCGCATCCAGTTGCTGGTAGTAAAACTCCGCTCGCCGGCGCACTCCCGGCTCGCCGATCTTCCCGAGCCACTCGGCGCGATGGCGCGGTGCATAAACCTGCTTGCCGCTACAGGGAATGGCCCAACTGCGATAGATCGCCTTCACCCGGGACATGACCCGTCCGAGATCTTTGGTGATGGTCAGATAACTGCGCACCAGCTCCTTCAGCCTTCGCAGGCCGTGTTCACCGTGATAGACGGGGCTGAGATGATTCAGTCGCAGCAACTCGGCCAACCGGCGGGCGTCGATCTTGTCACTCTGGTTGCCCTCCCTCATGGAGGCATTCTTTCGCGGATCGCACACCACCAATTTCATGACGTGCGGTTTCAGCAGGTCATACAACCAGGCGGCCCAGGTTCCTTCTTCAAACGTGACCTGCAACTCTCCGCGCAGCCCGTCGATAAACTGCAGAATCATGCTGGCTTTCGTTTCGATCACGCATTCCATCACGATCTTCCCGGCGTCATTGCTGACCGCGATCGAAATGCTTTCCTTGTGCACGTCCATGCCGATATATTTAGTGCCTGTCATAAGGGCGTTCCTTTCTGGAGGGGTTGAGGCGAACACTCCAAACCTACTCCAAATGGGGCGCCCTTTTATATTGCGTCGGATAACTGGACAAGTGGGTTCCGGTACCCACATTTCCGGTTGGGACATGGACCCGAGCCGGTGCTCACTAGGCAGGAGGTTCCCTTCGTCCATTCGGGCGGACGACAACCGGAAGTAGCACACACGTAGAGAAACTTGGCTAACCGAAAATTCTGGGAAGTGAACCCCAAGTTGAGACAAACGTGTGCATCACACTCTGGTTTTGAAGCCCACAAAGACCTGGAAATGTGAATTAGAATGCCGGAGCGCGCCTGCGAGATGCGGATAAACGGCGGTCTGGGACCTACGTCGCGCTTCTGTGAAATGCCGCCCGGCACTTTTCCGGCCCGTTTTGGGATTTCGCAAAGTGTGCATCATGAAACTGTCTCACTTTAGGGGTTCACTCCAGGCGATTTCTAAGAGAACGTGCACAGTGAACCCCTGACCAGTCAACACAAGCGCGTTTATCGGGACTGATCGTGGTCTGCTTCGGTCGATTTTGGGTCCTTCAAACCACGTCTGAGGTATTCACCAGGATTAGCCCCAACAACTCGCTTGAACGCTTTACTGAATGCGGCGTCGGACTCGTAACCGACCAATCGAGCGACTTCTGGGAGCTTTTTGTCACGCCGTTCAAGTAGCTGTATCCCCTTCTGCATCCGCCACTCGGTTACGTATTCCAGCGGCGTTTGTCCCAGTAGCTCTTTGAAACGTGCTGCAAATGCGGAGCGAGACATGCCCGCCGCTTCCGCCAGGGATTCGACCGTCCAGGGTGTATTCACTCTGTCGTGAATGGCACTCAGAGCAGCGCCTATTTGAGGATCGAAAATTGCACGAAGCCATCCTTTATTGCGTTTCGGTCCCGACGCGATATGCGCCCGGAGTACCTGGATAAACAGAACCTCGGCCAGCCGACTCGCGACAACTTCAGATCCCGGCGCCTGTTCTTCCATCTCTGACGCGAGCGCCTGCACTGTGGTGTGAAGAGCAAGCGTGGGTGCCTGATCGGCCTTCATCAAAATGAAGCTCGGCAATAACTGAGTGATCGACTTCAGGCTGGCGCGATCGAAACTCAAGGATCCACAGACGATTGTCGTCGGTGCGCCACCGCCGCCACAAAGAGCGACATTGCCGTTGGCCTTAGCCCCGATCTCGCGGAAGCTCCACCTCGGACGTGTTCGCAGGCTGTCGCGCAAAACAATCGAAGTCCCCTTAGCCAATAAAAAGCAATCACCACTGGTGAGGGGAATCGGCTCCGCAATCCCTTCCACACTCAGCCAGCAGTTGCCGCGCGAAAGCATGGCGAAGTGCGCCAAATCTGTGGGTGACATCTTTTTGTCGGAAGGCGTGACTTTTTCTTCGGTCTGGTTTTCCTGTTCTACGCCCCACGGGGCTGTGGCTTCGAGCCTGTGCAGACCGAAAGCGGTTACGTGCATCGTTCTAAAGATGTCTGTGATTGGGTCCAGCTTAGCCTCCGTCTTTTGGACGAATAGACAAAAGATTAGGACTCCCGAGCAGTTCTCGTCCACCGCCAAAGGAATCTAGTCTTCAGATGCGGTTTCGAGAACTACGAGATTGTGTACGAGACTATACAGCTTTGCCCGTCCAGTTGACGCAAGATGAACGAACACGCTTGGACGACCGAATTCTACACATCCATCGAAGGGACTAATTATGGGAAAGCTCGAAGGAAAAGTTGCAGTCATCACCGGTGGCGCTACCGGCATCGGCCGCGCCGCAGCAAAGCGCTTCATCGAGGAGGGCGCCTTCGTCTTCATCTTCGGCCGTCGGCAGGAAGCGCTCGACGCCGCTGTGGCTGAGCTCGGGCCCAATGCCCGCGCGGTGAAGGGCTCGATCTCGGATGAGGCCGACCTCGACCGACTCTACGCGGCGGTGAAGGCCGAGCGCAGAACCCTCGACATCGTCTTCGCCAATGCTGGGGTGGGAAGCCAGCTTAAGCTTGGCGAGATCACCGCCAAGCACATTGACGAAACCTTCGACACCAATGTGAAGGGTACGATCTTCACGGTCCAGAAGGCGCTGCCGCTGATGGGCAAGGGCGGTTCGATCATCCTGACCGGATCGAGCGCCGGCACCACGGGCGCTCCGGCGTTCACCGCCTACAGCGCGAGCAAGGCGGCCGTGCGCAACCTCGCGCGGACCTGGGTAGAGGATCTGAAGGGCACTGGCATCCGCGTAAACGTGTTGTCGCCCGGGGCGATAGCGACCGAACTCGCGACGGAAGCGCTGGGCGAGGCGGGACTGAAGGCCTACGGCTCGATGACTGGGTTCCAGCGCATGGGCGATCCGGCGGAGCTCGGGGCGGCGGCTGCCTTTCTCGCGTCGGACGACAGCAGCTTCATGACCGGCAGCGAGCTTGCCGTCGACGGCGGCCTAGCACAAATCTGACGCACTGCGCGTGGCCGTAAATTCAACATAAAAGACAACAAAAAGGGGAAAGCATATGAGTAATAACCATGGACAAAACTTGGCGGGAAAAATTGCGGTTATCACAGGCGGAAGCAGCGGGATTGGCTTGGCCACGGCCAAGCGCTTCGTGGAAGAAGGTGCGTACGTCGTGATCACTGGGCGCCGAGAGAAAGAGCTGAAGGAGGCCGCAGCCTTCATCAAGAGAAACGTTACGACGGTCGTGGGCGACGTGTCGCGCTTGGAAGATCTGGACCGGCTCTATGCCCTCGTGAGAGAGAAACATGGTCACATCGACATACTCTTCGCGAACGCGGGCGCGGGTACAATCGCACCGCTCGCGGTGGCTACTGAGGCACATTTTGATCAGACCTTCGACGTGAACGTGAAGGGGTTGTTCTTTACGGTGCAGAAGGCCCTTCCCCTCTTCAAAGACGGCGGTTCGATTATCCTGAACTCTTCGGTCTCGAACGTGTTGGGGCTGCCAGCGTTTAGCGCCTACGCCGCGAGTAAGGCGGCTGTGCGCAACTTCGCGCGCGCCTGGACTATGGAGCTGAAAGACCGCAAGATCCGCGTGAATTCGATGAGCCCCGGGCCAATCGAGACCCCCGCCTTAGAGACAACGACGGGCCTTACCGCTGAACAGGCCGAGCAAGCGGCCGCCCAGTTTTCCTCGCAGATCCCAATGGGTCGCAGGGGCAAGCCTGAGGAAATCGCGGCCGCCGTCACGTTCCTCGCCTCCGATGAAAGTTCTTTCATCACCGGCGTGGATCTCGCCGTCGATGGAGGCCTGGCGCAGGTCTGACCCCGGCGCGGTCGCTTCTCGAACTTTAGTTCTCACACGAGATCGGAGAAACATTATGAGCTATGCAATTGTAGGATTCGGAAAGATAGGTCAGGCCCTCGCCCACGCCTTCGCCCGCAAAAACATCGACGTGACCGTTGCGAGTCGCCAGCCCCCCGAGGCGTTGGCACCGCAGGCTCGGGCGATTGGATCCACGGTCGTCGCCAAGTCGCTGCGGGATGCGCTCGAGGCTGACACAATCATCTTGGCGGTTCCGTTCGGTGAACATCGCGAGGTTGCGAAGGCTCTATCGAGCTGGGAAGGCAAGACGGTCATCGACGCGATGAACTCGTTTCCAGTTCCACCTGAGGAGCTGGACGGTCTCCCGTCCTCCGCTTTCGTGGCGAAGTCGTTCACCGGCGCTAAGCTCGTGAAAGGTTTCAATCACCTTGTTGCGGCCACCCTGGCTACCGACCCAATCGTCGAGGGGGGCCACCGGGTCGTATTTCTGTCGAGCGACGACGAGGACGCGATCGCTCCCGTGGCGGATTTGGCCAAACAACTCGGGTTCGCACCAGTCAAGCTGGGAAAGCTAAACGAGGGTGGCGCGCTGGTGCACGCACGCGGCCGCGCTTGGGGTCGGCTCATCTTCCAGGATTTGTTCAAGAAGGAGCAGTAATCGATCGTCCGCCCTGTGATTTGGCCCGAGAAGGATGATTCCGAAACGTCCGATTAGACCGGACACACTTGATGTAAGGGAAAGGGGAGATTTCGATGAGCATCCAAAAGAATGTCCAGATGGTGAAGAATTTTCTTGCGGCACTCGGCCGCCGCGATAAGCAAGGTTTGCTGGCGTTGTCTGCCGAAGATATTGAGTGGATCATTCCGGGCAAGGACTGGCCGCTGGCCGGCACGCACCGCGGGCACGCGGGATTGGAGAATTTACTTCAGCAGGCTAACGAAACGGTGGAAACTTCATATCCAGAGCCCCCCGAGTTCATAGCGCAGGGAGACCGGGTTCTGGTCGTCGGCGTCGCTACGGGGAAAATCAAAGCCACGAATAAGACGTTTGAGGACCACTGGGTCTTCGACATTACCGTTCGGAATGGCAAATTGACGAACGTCCGGGAGTATATCGACACACAAGCACTGGCGCGAGCCTCCGAGACGGCCGCGAGCCCCAAGCCCTGACACATCGACACCGATACCACACGAACCGATTCGTAAAGTCAGCGATGGCGGTTCGATGACCTTGGGTGTAAAAGCCGTGTCCGCAAATTCTGCCTCCTTTGTTGAGGAGTAATCCCGAGGATCTCGTGCAAGCGGCCTCGATAAGTGATTTGGCCTGAAGTCGTAAGTCGAGAACACTTGGCCACGCTGCTCGTATCCGGAGTCGACAATGCACTCCGGTTCTGAGCTAACTTGTTCGGAGCTTTGTCCGCAAAATAAGTCATCTCAATGGGCCATCAGACAGCCCACTCATCAAATCGGCGCATGATCTCCATGAGCTTGCATCCCAACAGGATGAGAGAGCCCCACAATATGAAGGGGACGCTATAGAGTAGGAGATGCTTGCGCGAACGGGCTAACTCAAACACCCGCATCTTCACGATGGCGTATACGTTCGCTGAGAGATAAGCAACCGCCAAACAGCTCACTACCAAGTTATGCATCTTGTTGCTGCTCCTTTTACCGCAGGAGTTCCGCGCCGGTTGTGAAGGTCGCACCGAACACGATGTTTCCTCTTGGGTGGAGCGCGCAGTGATATGCGAGTCATTGAAGACCGTTCTCGATGCCAGCGTACGCTCCCGGACGGTCCACACCTTAGAGTTGCGACCAACCGCCATCGACCGGAAGCTCGGCGCCGGTCGTGAAGGTCGCATCGAACGCGAGGAAGAGGACGGCCTTCGCGATTTCCTCCGACGTCCCCCAGCGCTTCATGGGAACCATGCCGATCATCTTCTCCCTAAGCCGGGCGGCCACCTCTTTCTCGGGGAACATCTTGCCCACGATCGGCGTGTCGATGGGACCAGGCGTCACCGCGTTGACGCGAATCTCCCGAGGAAGAAGCTCAGCGGCGAGCGTCCGCGCGAATGATCGCAGCGCAGCCTTGGCGGCTCCGTATGCCGTGTTGCCGGGCATTCCCTTGACGTTGGCGATCGAGGTCGTGAGGACGACAGAGCCTCCCCGGTTTATTAACGGCGTGAGCTTCTGCACCGCGAAAAGCGGCCCTTTGGCGTTCAAGTTGAACATCTCGTCGTAGATCGCCTCGGTCATGCTCTCAAGGGGCGCTCGGATGCTGAACCCGGCGTTGACGAAGAGCAGGTCGAAGGTGTCGAACTCGGCCTTCACCCGAGAGGCGAGGGCGTCGATGTCCGTCAACGAGCGCGCGTCGTTCGAAACCACGATGGCGCCCTTCCCAAGCTCTTTCTGCGCCGATTCCAGGCCGGCCTTCGAGCGCCCCGTCACCAGAACACGCGCACCCCCATCGAGGAGAATCTTCGCCGTCGCGAGCCCCATGCCGCTCGTGCCGCCGATAATCACCACCTTTTTATCTAGGTACCGTTCCATATGTTTTCTCCTCGCGACGTTAGGGTTGCTTTGCTGATTTTGAACTGTTTGGTATGATAATCATGCGCAGAGGCTGCGGTCAAGGGATTTTTGAACTATTTATTTCAAAATACCGTAAGACCCCGTGAACGAGCACGCGGCGGCGCAATCGCGAACTGATTCCGGTGACCGGAATCAGTTCAGCCGCGACCGGCGCTCCTTCAGGACGCCGCGCTCAAGGATGCTGCGGAAGAGAAATCCACGCCGGAGACCTTGACGACGGCCTGCCAGGCGGCTTCTTGGCTGGCGCGATCGTGGAGGTGTGGGTGGCGCTGCGCCTCAATTGGGCCTGAGAACTTCCCTTGAGCCGAGGCGAAGAATTGCCCTGAGACGTCGGTTCCGAACTCCGACGCCTGGAGGTACCGACGGGCCGCGGTCTCCGGCGTCTGATTCATGCCGGGAATCAGGTTCACGATTGGGATAAACAGATACTTCAACAGCGGGCCAGCGTTTCGCACCACCTTGGTGTCGGTCGCCCCACCGGGCGATACGGCGTACACGGCCATGCCGGAGGGCAGCCGGCGGGCCAGCGCCGCGGTCCACCAAGCGATGATGAGCTTCGCGTCGGCATACGCATTGTTGGGCACGTACTTCAAGTTCGGCCCGTTGCGCAGCAGGGCTTCAACAGCCGCGGTTTGGTCGTCCCGGTAGTATTTGGCCGCGAAGGCTGGCAGGTCGGTATACTTGAACATGGGTACGCCCCCGCGGGCAGGCTCCGCGCCGGCGATAACAATCCGCGCGTTGGGCCTAAGAAGGTTGGCGCGAAGCAACCCGACAGTCAGTTGATGGTGGCCGATCAGCGGGGCCTGAGAAGCCTCAACGCCCGCCGCAGTGATCACGCGCTTCTTGGTTGGGACCAATCCGGCATTGAGCAGCAGGAAATCGATCGGCTGACCCCGCTTGACCAGCTCGGCGAGCGCGGACTGAACGCTGGACGGCGAGTCCAGATCCAGCTCCAGCGGCGTGAAGATTTTTTTCTTGGTCTCAGCCGCGAGTTGAGCAGCCGTTTGCTGGACCTGAGCCAGCCTGCGCCCGGTGACGATGACTTGGCGGTAGCCCTTGGAGGCGAGCATGCTGGCTGCCGCATAACCGAGCCCAGAGGTGGTGCCGGTGACGAGAGCGATCGAATGTTCCATGGGCGTCTCCGTGGTAAAGGGTGAAGGTCGAGTCGTGAGGCCCCGCGAAATCAGGGCCGGCTTGCTATTACGAACTATTCAGTTATATATTGGTGCGAAGGCCATTGTAAAGGAGTTTCTAACTGAATGGTTCAGAATGTCGCTAGGCCGCGTGGCCGGCCGCGCAGCTTCGACGAGACGGGGGCGCTGGAAAAGGCGACCCAGGTGTTCTGGTCGAAAGGCTACGACGGCGTTACGATCGACGATCTCGTCGCCGGGATGGGCGTGGGACGGCCGAGCCTGTATGCCGTCTTTGGGGACAAGCGGGCGATATTCCTGCGCGTCCTTAAGGCGTATGCAGAACGGAAGGGCGCAGCAGCCGCGAAGGCACTCCTCTCGCCGCAGGGTCTTCGCGACTCGATCGTGGGCTTTCTGAGGTACGCCGTCGAAAGTGCGACCGAGAAAGGCTCCGCTCGGGGCTGCCTTATGGTGTGCGTCGCGCCGGTTGTGGACGACGCCGAGGTCCGGCAGTTCCTGCAAAAAGCGGTCGCGGGTGGCGCGGCGCTGGTGGAAGGTCGTTTCCGGGACGGGATCACCGCGGGCGAAATCCCGTCCGATTTTCCTGTGGCCGTCCGCGCGATCCAAGTCACGGATTTTGCTCGTGGCATTACCATGCGTGCGCAGATAGGCACGCCGCGCAAGACGCTCCTCAAAGATGCTGAGGAAGCGGCCGACTTGGTGCTCCTGCCGCGTCGCTGGGACAGTCGAAGCGAGTAACGGAGATCCGTTCGTATGTTGCGAAGGGCCTCACCACATCCGCTGATATTTTCGCGAAACGTTTCGAGCAGGAGATGAAGGCGGGGCGCCTAACTCGCACACCCTCTGCCAAGGTGCGAGGCCGTGCGCTCGTTGACTTGATGAAGGGTTTGCAGCTTCGCGCCAAGGCTGGTATTGCGCGCGAGCAATTGTTGCAAGACGCCCGAAGCTATGTGCCCCTGATTCTTGGCAAACAAATCTAACGCACTTCTCGGCGGCGATGCGTCTGGACGAGTGCCAAATCGCCAATGCGCTCACCGACACCGGATTAGTACTGATATGTCGGCTTGTAGGAAGTCATCGATTGCATCGGACTGCGTCTAGCCTCGCGACATCGAGATGGTGCGGCGGGCGACTGTCAATTCGAATGGTTGCAAGGTGTTCGGAACCTATTGCGGCAGAATAGTTTCTGGTTGCAGAGGCTTGATTTGAACTAACGACCCCTTGCGGCAGAGCCCGTGCTCACGAGGCAGGTGCTCTACGAACTCCTCGGCAATCGCAAACTGCGAGAGGTGAACCCCTAGTTGAGACAAAGGTGTTCGATACAGTCCTAACATAGTTGCATAAGTACGCCGGAACTGCTTCTCGAGAGGCCAAAGTACGGCCTAGCGGCCACAAAACGTCACCCCGACCCTGCAGTGCCGCCTCACATCTGCGTTGGGCCGTCTGTTTTTGGGCCAATCCATCCGAAAATTGATGACCGAGCGCCAAATCCGAGCCGGTCTGTCGCTGTTCGATACAGAAGTGTCTCACTTTAGGGGTTCACTCCAAAAAAACCAGGTTTTTCATAAATTCTTTCTTCTAGCGGTGCATGCTCACGAGGCAGACGCTCCTGCCCCCATCTTTGTGAGCAACTGCCCACAAGATTAATTCCACAACACTTTGGAATTGGTTCGTCTTGTTTTTCAGTACGTTTTAGATCACGCGCTTGCGCGCGTTTCGCCAACAATTGATCCTGAGTGTTTCCGAGCTCCGCTAGAGTTGGTCTTGGCTTCACGCTACCGGAGAAAGCAAAAATGCCGTTTCTGGACAAGTCCGGACAAGTTTTCGAAGTCGCAGAATCAGAAGTAGTCCCGTATAAGTTTGTGTGAGCTCGGGAAATAAAATGGTCGGGGCGAGTGGATTTGAACCACCGACCTCCTGGTCCCCAACCGGGAAATAACCAAACCTAAGTCGCCGTCCTGGCGTCGCTTATGTTTCCTCGGGCCGCTCTCAAATAGACAAGTTGGACAAGTATCTGCTCTCGACCAACGGTATCAGAATCGATCTCCTGATCCTCTGCGCGGAAGATAAACGCCACATTGCCGTCTACTTGCTCGATAGCATTCTGGCGAAGGACAAGGGTGGCCGCTGGCGCGGCCCAAGAGCTAGACAAATCTTCTAGGAAGCCGGGGGCGCATGTTCGCTCGATAGGGGGGCTGATCAAAGCATCGCGGCTAGAAACTATTTCCCGAAAAAAATCAAAACTGCGATCCCCTACTTACAAGCCAGGCGTCGAAAGGCGAACTAGTTGTTTCGTC
>CAWJGQ010000010.1:0-944345 GCA_963842425.1 uncultured Acidobacteriota bacterium
TTTCGATGAGCAACTAAAGGAAGTAGGGTTAAACCGCAAATTCCGCTAGAGAGTAGCATTTCGCGGAAAAGCTTCATTCCGTAAACCGTGCGGCCCTTCGTCGCCCCGACGAATCGGGACTTCTTGGGGTACCGCCCGTGTTAGGAAAGTTTTATGGTTAAGCCGAACGGCCGATTAGTACGGGTCAGCTACACGCATTGCTGCGCTTCCACCTCCCGCCTATCAAAGTCGTAGTCTACGACTGGCCTTCATAGGGGACCGCAGCCCCCTTGGGAAACCTTATCTCGAGGCGAGCTTCTCGCTTAGATGCATTCAGCGATTATCTCTTCCGGACTTCGCTACCGAGCTATGCCACTGGCGTGACAACTCGATCACAAGAGGTCCGTCCATCCCGGTCCTCTCGTACTAGGGACAGCTCCTCTCAAGTTTCCTGCGCCCACACCAGATAGGGACCGAACTGTCTCGCGACGTTCTGAACCCAGCTCACGTACCGCTTTAATAGGCGAACAGCCTAACCCTTGGGACCTTCTACAGCCCCAGGATGCGATGAGCCGACATCGAGGTGCCAAACCTAAGCGTCGATGTGAACTCTTGGCTTAGATCAGCCTGTTATCCCCGGCGTACCTTTTATCCGTTGAGCGATGGCCCTTCCACGCAGAACCACCGGATCACTAGATCCTACTTTCGTACCTGCTCGACCTGTGTGTCTCGCAGTCAACCTGGCTTATGCTCTTGCACTCCACGGCGGGTTTCCAATCCGCCTGAGCCAAGCTTTGAGCGCCTCCGTTACAATTTGGGAGGCGACCGCCCCAGTCAAACTACCCGTCTGGCCGTGTCCTCCAACCCGTCTAGGGTTGTAAGTTAGAACGACAGAACTATCAGGGTGGTATTTCACCGTTGCCTCCCCCCCAGCCGAGACCAGGGGTTCACAGGCTCCCACCTATCCTACGCAGGCAGTACCGTTAATCATGACCAGAGTGCAGTAAAGGTGCACGGGGTCTTTCCGTCTAGATGCGGGCATCCGGCGTCTTCACCGGAACCACAAATTCGCCGAGCCGTTCGCCAAGACAGTCGTTCGATCGGTACGCCATTCGTGCAGGTCGGAACTTACCCGACAAGGAATTTCGCTACCTTAGGACCGTTATAGTTACGGCCGCCGTTCACCGGGGCTTCAGATCAAGCCTTCGAGCCTTGCGGCTCTAAGCCCTCCCTTTAACCTTCCGGCACTGGGCAGGCGTCACCCCCTATACGTCGTATTCGACTTAGCAGAGAGCTGTGTTTTTGTTAAACAGTCGCCGAACGCATTTCACTGCGGCCCCCTCGGGCTATAAACCCTAGCGGGGCACCCCTTCTCCCGAAGTTACGGGGCTAATGTGCCTAGTTCCTGAGCGAGCGTTCTCTCGAGCGCCTGTGGATATTCACCTTGTCTACCTGTGTCGGTTTGAGGTACGGGCACCATACGAACTCCTTAGGGGGTTTTCCCGGCAGCGTGAAATCAGGGACTTTGCGGCCGTGTGGCCTCGTCACCAGTCTCACCGTTGAATGACCCCGTGGATTTGCCTGCGGGATCCGGCTTACACTGGCCAATCGGGACATCCATCACCCGACTCCCATATCCTTCTGCGTCACCCCATCGTCAAACGTTCGCATGGCGGGGCAGGAATGTTGACCTGCTATCCATCAGTTACGCCTCTCGGCCTCACCTTAGGACCCGCCTAACCCTGAGCGGATTAACCTTCCTCAGGAAACCTTAGACTTTCGGCGACACGAGTTCTCATCGTGTTTATCGCTACTTATGCCGGCAGAGTCTCTTCCGTGGCGTTCAGTAGTGCTCTCGCTCTACCTTTGCCACCACAGAATGCTCCCCTACCAAATGATGGAATCCGAAGAAACCATCAATTTCGCAGCTTCGGTCATAGACTTGAGCCCCGTTGGATTGTCGGTGCGTGAACACTTGACCAGTGAGCTGTTACGCTTTCTTTAAAGGATGGCTGCTTCTAAGCCAACCTCCTGGCTGTCTGTGCGCTCACACGTCCTTTCCCACTTAGTCTATAGTTTGGGGCCTTAGCTGGCGATCTGGGTTCTTTCCCTCTCGACCACGGAGCTTATCCCCCGTAGTCTCACTCCTGTACTGTTGTCCACGGCATTCGGAGTTTGATTGGAT
The DNA here is from genome assembly GCA_963842425.1 of uncultured Acidobacteriota bacterium. Taxonomy (GTDB): domain Bacteria; phylum Acidobacteriota; class Terriglobia; order Acidiferrales; family UBA7541; genus Palsa-295. The sequence goes on from CAWJGQ010000010.1 coordinate 2,165, forward strand.
TCGGTATCCTGGATGGGACCCTAGTCCATTCAGTGCTCTACCACCGTGGCAAATCGTACAAGGCTGCCCCTAAAGGCATTTCGGGGAGAACGAGCTATCACGGAATTTGATTAGCCTTTCACCCCTACCCTCAGCTCATCCGAGCGATTTTCAACTCACAACGGTTCGGTCCTCCAGTCGCGGTTAAGCGACCTTCAACCTGGCCAAGGGTAGATCATCCCGCTTCGCGTCTATTCCCACAGACTGAACGCCCTATTCGGACTCGCTTTCGCTACGGCTCGCTTACGCTTAACCTTGCCTGTGAGAATAACTAGCCGGCTCATTAAGCAAGAGGCACGCCATCAGGCATTCCGTATCCGAAGACACGGCATAGCCCTCTGACTGCTTGTAGGCATACGGTTTCAGGTTCTATTTCACTCCCCTAGCAGGGGTGCTTTTCGCCTTTCCCTCACGGTACTAGTTCACTATCGGTCGCCAACGAGTATTTAGCCTTGGAGAGTGGTCTCCCCGGATTCCCACTGGGTTTCTCGTGCCCCGTGGTACTCAGGATACCGCTTCGAGTCCGATAAGCTTTCGGCTACATGGCTATCACATTCTATGGCCCCGCTTTCCAGCGGGTTCGCCTAGCTTTCGGATTGGTAACTCTACTGATGCGGTCCTACAACCCCGGAGTGTAAACACCCCGGTTTGGGCTGTTCCGATTTCGCTCGCCGCTACTATCGGAATCTCGTTTGATTTATTTTCCTCCAGGTACTGAGATGGTTCACTTCCCTGGGTTTGCTCGTACCCGCCTATATATTCAGCGGGCCGTTACCTGGTTTTACCAGATAGGGTTTCCCCATTCGGAAATCCCCGGATCAAAGCCTGTTTGCGGCTCCCCGGGGCTTATCGCAGCTTACCGCGTCCTTCATCGCCTGTTGGCGCCAAGGCATCCACCGTACGCCCTTAGTAGCTTAACCATAAAACTTACCCAACACGTCCCGATCCCGTAAAGGATCAGGAACCTCGGAACTTCGTGAGGACGGGTCTTGCATCCCATCTTCGTCCATTCTGGGGGTGTTATGCACTCGATTTAGGCCATTTTCAGGCCCATTTCGCACACATAAGCGGCGTGAACAGGCAAGTTCGCCTTTCCACAAAACGCTACTCTCGAGCAAAACTTGCGGTTTACCACGCTACACGGACCTTGAAATCCGCATAACGTGATGCCTACTTCATTCAGTTGTCAAAGATCGTTCGTTCCGTTCATCAACTTCCGATCGGAACGTCTCCGCTCCCGGCGGAGCGCAGTGTCGGTTTGGGGCCGAATCTGCGATGTTGCAAACTCAAAAAAAAACCCGGCGCGAGCGCCGGGCGAATCCGCCGATCACATAAGGCGCTAGGTTCGCGCGCCTCTTGGGCGGATGTGCTCGAAGCTCGATTTCTTTCTATCCGGTATTCGTAACCAACCTCACCTCTGGATGAGTCGGCAGGCCCGGTCCGTCAGTAGTCAATCCCCCGAATCAGGGCTCCACCAACTTCCCCCCAGTATAGCAAAATCCAAATTTCCGTCAAGTTGCATTCATGATTCTTTTGGATCTTTTTTTGGAGCCTATCTGTGGATTTCACGGCCGATTGTGGAAAACAGCCCTTCGATGAAGTTCCAACCTCCGAATTACAGAATAGGGGCAGCAAAATACAATCTTCGCACCATCCGAACCCCGGGCGGATACATCGAATGACTCCGAAAGCGAACGCTTGATAAGCGAGAGGCCCCTGCTCTTGTCCACAACACTGTTTTCCCCGTTCACGCTAAATGGACTGACGCTGCCGAACCGAATTGTGATGGCGCCGATGACTCGGAATTTCTCGCCGCGCGGCGTGCCCGGGCCGGATGTCGCTGCGTATTACCGCCGACGCGCGGAGGGAGGAGCGGGCCTGATTCTGACCGAGGGCACGTCGCCGAACCATCCGCAGGCTGCGAACATGCCGCAGATTCCGCATATATATGGCGTCGAGGCGCTCGCCGGATGGGCGCGCGTCGTCGAAGGAGTTCACGCAGCGGGCGGACGAATCTTCTCGCAGATTTGGCACGTGGGAGCGGTACAGGGGCAGACCGATCCGAAGCTTCCCTTGGCGCCGATCAGTCCGTCGGGACTGCTGAAGCCGGGCGTGAAAATCGGTGAGCCGATGACGCTGGCTGAGATCGAAGGGATGGTCAATGCTTACGCGCAAGCAGCGGTGGACGCGCAACGCGCCGGCTTCGATGGAATTGAACTCCACGGCGCTCACGGATATCTGATTGATCAGTTTTTTTGGGAAGGGACGAATCAGCGGAGGGACAAATACGGCGGCGATCTAGTCGGCCGCACGCGTTTCGCAGTCGAAGTGATTCAGGAGTGCCGCCGGAGGACGGGCGCGAAGTTTCCGATTCAGCTGCGTTTCTCGCAGTGGAAGCTGCAAGACTACGCGGCGAAGCTCGTCACCACGCCGGACGAACTTTCACGTTTCCTGGCGCCACTGGTGGCAGCCGGGCTCGATGCGTTTCACTGCTCGACCCGCAGATTCTGGGATCCGGAATTCGAGGGCAGCGATCTGAATCTGGCGGGCTGGACAAAGAAACTCACGGGCAAGCCGACGATCACGGTCGGATCGGTTTCACTCGACGTTGACTTCGTGGTCTCGCTCGGCAGAATGCCGAAGCCGGCATCTCCTGTGCCCGGCGGAACTGAAGAGAGCCGCGAGGCCGAAATGGACCATTTGACCAAGATGCTTGCGCGCGGTGATTTCGATCTTGTGGCCGTGGGCCGCGCGATGCTGGCCGATTCCAGCTGGGCCGCAAAGGTTCGCGACGGCCGGTTTGCTGAGCTCAGCGCATTTTCTCCCGAAGTCTTGAAAACTCTGGCCTAAGGAGCTGTTCATGGCTTACTTCGCACTCATCTACGACTTTGTTGACGACTACATCGCGCGCCGCGGAGCTTTCCGGGAGGAGCACCTTAAGTCTGCGAGGGAATCGAACGCCCGAGGCGAACTGATGCTGGGCGGCGCGTTCGCCGACCCGCCCGACAAGGCTCTGCTGGTATTTCGTGCGGAGGATCGCAGCATTCCGGAGTCCTTCGCGCGCAATGACACCTACGTGATCAACGGCCTCGTGACGCGCTGGGAAGTCCGCCCGTGGACCGTGGTCATCGGGAACGCCTGACAGTCAGCTGCCGTCCCCGGGCCGGGTCTTGGGAGCACGTGCGAACCTGCTCACAATTTGCACAAAATTCATGCACCCCGAACCCGCTTGTGGCATCTTAATGTCCATGAACGTTACTACCCCCAATCCCAGCATTACGCCTCGAGAGGTTCTAGCCGCATGGGGCAGGATCCTTACCGGCAACGTTCCCATGCTTTCCATCGAAATCACGCGGGAGTGCCCGCTTAGCTGTCCGGGATGTTACGCCTACGGTGATTCGCATCTGGGCGGCGGCGTCACGCTGAGCCAGCTGAACGATTCTCGCGGCGACGCGCTCGTCGAAGGCGTGGTAGATCTCGTACGCAAGCACAAGCCGATGCATGTCTCGCTGGTCGGCGGCGAGCCGATGATTCGTCATCGCGAGCTGAGCCAGATTCTTCCAAGGCTGAGCAAAATGGGAGTGTTCGCGCTGGTGGTCACGAGCGGCGTGATTCCCGTGCCCCCTGAGTGGATGAGCATTCCGCGGATGCGCGTCGCGATTTCAGTGGATGGACTGCCGGAACATCACGATATTCGGCGGAAACCCGCAACGTACGAGAAAATCCTCAAGAACATCGAAGGGCGCGAGGTGAATATCCATTGGGTGATCACGCGTCCCATGATGGAGCGGCCGGGCTATCTCGAAGAGTATGTCGCTTTTTGGAGTAAGCGCTCGGAGGTGAACCGTATCTGGCTCAGCGTATACACGCCGCAGATCGGCGAGCAGAGCGACGAAATGCTTTCAAGCGAACACCGCGTTGAACTGGCACGGCAGCTGCCGGCTCTCGCTAAGAGTTATCCAAAGCTCTTGTTCAACGAGGGCCTCGCCAAGGCGTTTCTCCGGCCGCCGCAAAATCCAGACGATTGCGTGTTCGCAAAAATGTCCGCGAACTATTCAGCGGATCTCGAAAGCCGTGTGGAACCGTGTGTTTTCGGCGGCACGCCGGACTGCTCGCAATGCGGCTGCGCGGCGAGTGTGGGCTTGCACTGGGTAAGGAGCTACCCGGTCGCGGCTGGACTGAAGGTAGGTCATTTCATCGGCGCGTCTGTGAAAATTGGGCTCCTGGTAAACCGCTTGAGATCGGGTCCGGCCAGACCACCGCGCTGGACACCCGGCGCTCCGCGCCCAACCGGCGACGATGCTCTCGTGCAGATCCAGCCCTAGCGCGCGGCACTATCCCTTTTTGCGCTTGAAGAATTCGACCTGACGCAGACGCTTCTCCGCCTCTTCTTTCGTTTTGTACGGCCCCCCCATGTTTCGGCCTTTCGACGACAAGACTCTGTAGCCGCCCCTCACCTTCTTAATCATCGCTTCACCTCCTAAGCCAATATTAGGCAACGCCGGTTTTGAATCAATACTGCATCCTCTGTAATCGCTCCCCGCAGCTGCGGACTCGCAGGCTTCTGCGAATTAATTCGACAACTTGCTGCTCAACAACCATTTGCCGCTGATTAGCCGTTCTGATAGCTTGCTCCCCATGGATGCGTTGAGCGGGGGCTGCGCTCGAAGTGCTGCGGTCTTGTTCCTCACCTGGGTGGAGAAAATATGAAATCGAGAATAGTGTCGGCGATTCAATGTGCCTTCCTGGCTGCCGCAATTCTGATGGCGATTCCCGCTGCGGCGCATGCTCAGGCTCCGGCGCAGTCACAGGCCGCCGACTTACTCAAGACGATGAATCAGCCGATCCCGCCGTTCCGTATCATGGGCAACATCTACTACGTCGGCGCGTCCGATATCGGCTCGTATCTTATTGTTACGCAGGCCGGCAACATCCTGCTCGATGGCGGATTCGTTGAAACCGCACCGCAAATTGAAGCCAACATTCAAACGCTCGGTTTCAAGCTGAAGGACGTTAAGTACATCCTGAACAGCCACGCGCATCTGGATCATGCCGGAGGCATCTCGGAGATGAAGCATTCCACGGGCGCAAAATTCGTGGCGATGGAGCAGGACGTTCCAGCGCTCACGGCTGGGAAGGCGTTTCCCGCGGCCACGCCCGATCGCGTAATCCACGACGGCGACACGGTGACGCTCGGCCTCGTCACGATGACGGCTCATCTGACGCCCGGGCATACGCGCGGGTGCACGACTTGGACGACGACTGTGCGGGACGGCGCCAGGCGGTACAACGTCGTTTTCGTCGGCAGCGCGACGGTCCTCCCCAACTACAAGCTCATTGATCTCCCCAATGCTCCTGCGACGTATCCGGGCATTAAAGACGATTACGAGAAGACTTTTCGTGTCTTGCGATCGCTCCGGTGCGACATTTTCCTCGCGTCTCATGGATCCTTCTATTCGCTGACAGACAAACGCGGTGTGATGGCGAAGAATCCGGCGCAAAATCCGTTTATTGACCCCTGGGGCTATCAGGCGTTTATCCTGCGCGCCGAGGCAGCCTTTCAGAAGGAACTGCAAACCGAGCAGGCAACGGCAAGATAGTATCGCGCGCGTTGACGGCGGGCCAATCGCGCGGCGGCCACTGGCGAGGTTCTATTTCGAGGAGGGATCAATGTTCTGTTCAAAGTGCGGAGCGACAGCAGCGGAGGGCACTTCGTTTTGCGGCTCTTGCGGCCAACCTATCGTGGGTTACAGCGTCGCTCAGTCAGCGGCTGCGCCATATGCCGGAGGGGTGGCCGGCGCGGCCCCGAGCGTGGCCGCAGCGGGCGGCCGAGACTACGCTGGGTTCTGGCTCCGCTTTGTTGCGTATCTGATTGACGGTTTGCTTTCGCTTTTTGTATTTGGGATCGTGATTGCGATGGCGGTTGGTTTTCTTGGAGTTGAGTCCATTCGCTCGCAGTTCGCGGAAATGGGCCGGGGAATGAACGGGGCCAATCCCGTTTTCCCCGCCATGCTCTTTGTCACAATCCTAACGTTTAGCGCCTTTGGGCTCGTCGTATCGTGGCTCTATTTCGCCGGAATGGAGAGTTCCGAACATCAGGGAACGCTAGGTAAAATGGCGCTCGGATTGGTCGTGACTGATATGACCGGGCAACGCATCAGCTTCGCCCGCGCCTCGGGCCGCTATTTTTCCAAGCTCATTACCGGCCTCGTTCCGCTTTGCATCGGTTACATAATGGCTGGATTCACGGAGAAAAAGCAGGCGTTGCACGATATGATTGCAAGTTGTCTGGTGCTGCGGAAGGCGTAAGAGCTCTTCGTGCTTCCCCACAAGTGAGACCGAAGTGATTTGCCCAAAATGCGGAGTGGACGTGACAGGTGGAGTGCCGTCGTGTCCCTCCTGTGGCGGAACGATTCCCGATCCCTCGTCTAACACCGGCAACACGCCGGCAGCCAGATTCGCGATCGTGCGAGTGGTCTATGCCGGATTCTGGCTTCGTGCGGTCGCCTACGCAATTGATTTGCTTTTGCTTGCGATCGTCGCGGGCGAGGTCATCCTAAGGCCCATGATGGAACATGCTGGAATCCCCATAGACAGCTCCTTGGCGTTTCTGACGAATAACAGCCGGCAGGTCATCGCTCTCAAGCTTGCGGTCTTGGCAGCCGGTTGGCTCTATTGGGCGCTACTGGAAAGCTCAGCCTGGCAGGCGACGATCGGCAAGAAAATATTGGGCCTTAAAGTGACTGATCTCGAGGGCCGGCGTATCAGTTTTGCGCGAGCCTCAGGCCGCTATTTCGCGAAGCTCATATCGCAACTACTGCTTCTATTCGGATTTGTAATGGCTGGCTTCACGGCGAAAAAGCAGGCGTTGCACGATTTGATTGCGCAGTGCCTGGTTGTGAGAAACACCTAGATATTTTCCAGAAGCGATTAGGATGCGGTGGGAAGCGGCGCGCGCGCTAGGCGCCGGAGCCGCGCTGCGCGTGTTGGGCGGGGGCGGCCTGCAATTCGCTGCGGATTTTCGCCGTAAATTCCGAGCCACCGACCACGCGGCTGCCGGGTTCTGCGATGTCTACGGTGCGGTATCCCTTTTCGAGCGTGCGATCAATCGCATCCTCGATCCATTGCGACTCGGCATGCAGGCCGAACGATTCCCGCAGCATGAGCGTGGCCGACAAAACCGCGCCGAGCGGACAGGCCACGTCCTTCCCCGCAAGCGTGGGCGCCGAGCCATGGATCGGCTCGTAGAGCGCGGGCTGGTCCACGCGACCGCGGCTCAGGGATGGAATCAGGCCGATCGAACCTGCCAGCGCCGCCGCTTCATCACTCAGAATATCTCCGAACATGTTGCCGGTCAGAATCACGTCAAATTGCGCGGGCCTGAGCATGATCTGCATCGCGGCGTTGTCCACATAAAGGTGGTCAACCGTGACGCCCGGGTATTCGCGCGCGAGCGCCGTCACGGTGTCGCGCCAGAGCGTCGAGCTGGCGAGCACGTTGGCTTTGTCTACGCTGGTCAAATGGCGGTTGCGGGCGGCGGCGCGCTCGAAAGAGTAGCGAGCCACGCGCTCGATTTCGAAAACGGAATATTCCGCGAGGTCGCTGGCCTTTTCCTTCGTTATTTTGTGCTCGCCGAAGTAAATATCCCCGGCCAACTCGCGAACGATTTCAAAGTCACAGTCGCCAAGCCGCTCCGGACGAAGTGGAGAGATCGAACGTAAAGCCGGGCGCAGGCGAATGGGGCGCAGATTGACGTAGAGGCCGAGTTCCTTGCGGATGCCGAGCAAGCCAGCTTCGGGACGCGTGCCGAACGGCAGAGACTCCCACTTTGGGCCGCCGATGGCGCCGAGCAGGACCGCGTCCGAAGCGCGGCATCCGGCCAGCGTCTCCGGAGGCAGCGGCAGGCCGAAATTGTCTATCGCGTTGCCTCCGAACGCGAATTCGCGGAATTCGAAGTGATGGCCGAACGCCGAAGCGCAATCCTTAAGCAGATGCACGGCCGCGTTTGTTACTTCCGGGCCGATGCCGTCCCCCGGCAAAAGAGCGATCGTCTTCCGCAACGCCGTCATGGAAAGGCTCCCGTGTGTTCTAGCGTACGTTCGCCGTCGTGGCGCCCGATCCTGCCGGAGCCGATGAGGGATTACGGCGAACCTTGTGGATGATGCTCACCAAATCGCGATCGGTGATTTCCTTTTCGGCGTCGGCTATCGCAATCGCCAGGCGATAACACTCGGCAAGCTCGGCGTCCGTCGTCTCGTATCCGAGTTCGGCCAGGCGCGAGCGATACGCGTTGCGACCCGAGTGCTTTCCCAGCACCAGGCGGCGAGCGGGCACTCCGACCAATTCCGGAACGATGATTTCGTACGTCAGCGGATTCTTCAGGATGCCGTCCTGGTGGATGCCGGCTTCGTGCGCGAAAGCGTTGGCGCCGACAACAGCCTTGTTGGGAGGCACCGCAACGTTCGTGATCTTGGAGAGCATGCGGCTCGTCGGGTACAACATTTCCAGTTTGAGATTCGTGGTTACGGCGTAGCGGTCCTGACGCACGTGAAGTGCGACGGCGAGTTCTTCGAGCGAAGCGTTTCCGGCGCGTTCGCCAATGCCGTTGATGGTGCATTCAATCTGGCGAACTCCCGCGTCAATCGCCGCAAGCGAATTCGGAAGCGCCAAGCCGAGGTCATCATGGCAGTGCGCGCTGAGAACCACGTTCGGGTGCGCGCCGAGACGCGCACGGACCTTGCGGAACATCTCGCCATAATCGTCCGGCGTGGAATAACCGACTGTGTCCGGCAGGTTGATGATCGTCGCGCCGGACTCGACCGCAGCCAGAACGACCTGGCAAAGGTATTCGATGTCCGATCGGCTCGCGTCTTCGGCGGAGAATTCCACTTCTTCGCAATTCTGCCGGCCAAAGCGCACCATTTTCGCAATCTGCTCAAGCGCCTGTTCGCGGGTGGTTCGCAGCTTGTATTTCAGGTGCAGGTCAGAAGTGGCAAGAAAAACATGCAGGCGGGGTTTGGCGGCAGGCTCGAGTCCGCGCAGAGCGGCTTCTACGTCGTCCTGTTTCGCGCGCGCGAGCGCCGCTACCCGGCAGTGCTTGATTTCGGCAGCCACGGCCCGCGTTGCGTCCAGATCTCCAGGCGAGGCAATGGGGAAGCCCGCTTCGATGACGTCCACACCGAGTTGCTCGATTTGCCTGGCGAGCTGAAGCTTCTCCTCGCGGTTCATCGAGAAACCGGGGGACTGTTCGCCGTCGCGCAGCGTGGTATCGAAAATCTGCACGTTATCCATGGCAACTCCTTTGATAGTGCCAGTGAACCGCGAATGGCGCAAGGAGTCCAATTTATAATGGTTGCAACCCGGATAAATCTCTCTTATATAGGGGAAATCGTTTTTTCGAGGGGGGAACCGTGGATCTGGCATCGTTGCAGGTATTTCAGGCTGTGGTTCGAGAGCAAAGCTTTTCGCGCGCGGCCGAAAAGCTCTACCGGACGCAGCCAGCCGTGAGTATCTCCATTCGGAAGCTAGAAGAATGGGTCGGGCAGCCTTTGTTCGTTCGAGGCTCCGGCACGCAGACGCTGACGGACGCCGGATTGTTGCTCGTTGAATATGCCGACAGGATGTTGAATCTGCGAGAGGAAATCGGCAAGGGGATGAAGGAGCTACGCGGGCTCGAGCGCGGCCAGGTTTCACTTGGTGTGAACGAAAGCTCGATCCACGCCCTGTTGCCCGCGCTCGCGCGGTTCCGGCAGCTTCACTCCGGAATTCACGTCAAGGTGCATCGCGTGTTTTCGCGCGACGTGCCGCGCGAGGTGATGAATCATCATCTCGATATCGGCGTGATTTCCTATCTGCCGGAGGAGCGCGACCTCGAGACCGTGGAATGTTATCGCGATTCGCTCGTGCTGGTCGTATGGCCCGGTCATCGCCTGGCGAAGCGCCGGGAAGTGGACATCACCGATCTGAAGCAAGAAACGTTCGTCGCGCATATCGTCGAATCTCCCTACCGGCAGCGCGTGGTGCAGATGTTTGCGCGTCACCGCGTGCCGCTGCTGATGGACGTGGAGCTGCCGACGATCGAAAGCATCAAGCTTTTTGTGGAAATGAAGCAGGGCGTGGCTATCGTGCCGCGAATGTGCGTGGAGCGGGAGGTGGCGAGCGGCGATCTGCGCGCGCTGCGGATCAAGCAGATGCGTGTGACGCGGAAGCTCTATCTCGTGTACCGGAGGGATCGCCCACTCAGTGCCGCCGCGCAGGAAATGCTCGAGGTCATCCGGCAACGGCCCTCACGCGGGCCGCGCACGCGCCGCCAGCTCAATTCCAGGATCTCCTAGAAATTTGTTGTGAGCCGAAGGGAATAGCTTCGCGGTGGACCGATGGCATTGCCGGAGAACAGGCCGCCGAAGTCAATCACCCACAGGACGTTATTGAGGTTTTGTCCGTCAACCTGTAACTGCATGTTGAGGCGCTCGGATTTGTAAAGGGTCGCTCCTGCGGAGGCATTGACCTGGAAGGAAGGATAGATACGGCCACGGTTGAAATTAATGCGGCTCACGACCGCCTGGCCGTATGTTGCGACTTCCCCGGCGATGCACTGTTCCTGGGTCTCGTCGTCCGGGCATTGAAACTCGAACGGCAGGCCCGTGTCGTACTGAACTCCGAACGCCACCCAGAAGCGCGGCGCGACCTGATAGCGAACGCGTCCGCGAACCGTATTGCGCTGATCCTGCGAATCCGGAAAATGGCCGGTCAATTGGGTTTCCGCGGCCGTGGCGTCGTCGCCGAAGAACAGACCGCCGGTTACCGGGAACCAGGCATTGCCGACTTCCCACGAATAGCTCGCGAAGCCCGAGAAACCGTGCCAGTCCGGAACCTCTATCTTCGTTTCCGCGCCGTAAATAATGGATTTTCGGAATGCGATCGGGAAGCTGATCGTCGTATTGTCAATCTGATCGTCATCCGCATAGTTAGCTACGAGCCGACGAAAATAGTTGGCATCCAGCCTCATTTTGTTGGAGAAAGCTTTCGTTACACCCGCTTCGTAGTAGTTCCCCTCGGATGGTTCCACGGGCAGCCGGAGAAAGTTCTCCGGATCAATGGACTCCACCTCCGGCGAACTCGAGAGCAGAAGGTTTTCGAACGAAGGTGTTTGAAAGACGCGGTCATAGGAAAAATGCAGCACGAGATTGGCGGACGGAAAAAAGCGCGAGATGGCGAAGCGCGGATCAACGGCCTGGCGATTCAGGACCAACTGATAGTGATCCCACCGCAGACCGGCGTTGATCGTCCAATTCCCCAAGTGGATGAGATCCTGTGCAAACGCAGACTGTTCCAGATCCGGACGATTGGCTATGAAACTGAACGTGCACGACGCACCGCCGGTCGGGGCACCGAGCGGATGTACCGCGAACAAGGGTTGGAAAACCCCAACGGCGCCATCGCCAGGGCCGCAGTCATCGGGATCGGTAATGCTATAGGCCGTATTTTCGTTCAGGAATGTATTGTCGGACTCAACTCCCACCTTGATCTCATGGCGACCGTGGATGATCGTCATGCTGCCCTTGAAATAACCCTCGCGAAACCAATTGTGCTGAGAAACCCCGATTGGCGTGGATTCCGGATTGGAATAGAAGTCGTTCGAATTGTCGCGGACCATTCCACGAAGGTCGGCCACCATATTGGACGAGAATGTGTGCTCGTAGGAGACGATCCCCATCGTCTCGAAGTTATCAGCGGTCTGAAGCTGCCCGGCAGCCTGCTGTACCTGCTCATTCGGCAACTCGTAGCGGGAAAGCTCATGTCGCACGCTCAGATTCAAGCGATCCTTCGGCGTCAGATCCCGTGAATAGTGCACTGAGAAATCGCCGAGAGTGCCACTGTTTGTGTAGTTCTGCGGAACAACCGGGTTTAGGTAGTGATCTGTCATGCTGCCGCTGGCGGTTCCGCCGAGTGTGTTCTTTCCCCACACGTACTGACCCTGCGCAAAAGCTCCGGCCGAATCGAAGCTACCGCCTGAGAGAACTACCTGGCCCTGGAATCCCGGTTGGGAATCTCCTATCGTATTGACTTCGACGACTCCGCCCATCTTTCGGCCGTATTCGGCGGGAATTCCCGCGGTGTAAATGCTCATGGACTGCACGTCGTCAGCATCCATCGCAGGACCGAAGCTGGGCGAGCGGTTATCCGTGAGAGGGATGCCATCCACCACGAATTGGGTTTGATACTCCGACCCGCGCGGATGCAACACAGCATTGCCCTCGTACAGCCAGCCGGGCTGCGAATTCACCAAGTCCTGGATGGAGCGGCCGGGAACCGAGCTGAGCCGGGTTTGCATGAAGGACGAGCCAATCTGACTGACGTACCCTGCCTGATCGGGATCAATCAAGGTATTCGACGCGCTCACGTTGACCGATTGGCTCACCGGGGAGATTTTGAGCTGAATCGTGTAATCCGTCGGGATTGAGGAACGAATGTCTACGGTTTGGGAAGCCTCGGCGAACGCGGTCTGTTTAATTTCGAGCTGGTAGGTGCCGAACGGAAGGCGTTGAAGGTCCAAGTTGCCCTGATCGTTGGTCGTGAGGGTATTTCGATACTCGTTGGCTTGACTCACGACCTGAACGGTTGCCTTCACGCCGAGACCGGATGGATCGGTCACTTTCAGCCGCAATTCGCCGCGATTGGTTTGGGCGCATAACACCCCGACGAACATCAGAAAAAGGATGAGGATTCTGGTTATGGTCGTCATGGATGGAGGGCCCTTGGTCTTGATGTCCTACATTTGATTATTCTCCGTGTGGTGGTCTTGTTCAGTCTTTATTTCTTGGAAAAGTGCGCATCCGACCGGTGGTGTATCGCGGGGGCCAAAATCAATGTGAAACGATGTAAAATGGCCGCGCAATCCGAGAGAAAGAGATGCGGGCTCTCATACAAGATTCAACGATCGAACTGCCGTATTCAAGCGCTACCGAGGTCCCGCTTTCGGCGACTGCCCCGGGAATCGCTATCGAAGACGAGGTCATGCTCCTCTTCGACCAGATGCGCAACCGGCTCCTTCGTTACGTGCTCTCCCTCGGTGTGTACGCGCACGACGGAGAAGACATCATTCAAGAAGTGTTTCTTTCGCTGTTCAGGCATCTACAGTTGGGCAGGTCCCGCGCAAATCTTCGAGGCTGGATTTTTCGAGTCGCGCACAACCTCGCGTTGAAGCACCGCAACAGGAAAAAAAAGCAGCAGACAAGAATAGATCCCGATAGCAGCCTCGTGGAGGTTCATCTCGATCCGGCCACGAATCCCGAAGAACAACTGGCGGATATGCAGCGACAGGCGCGGTTGCTTGCGGTCGTGCACGCACTTCCGGAGCGGGATCAGTGGTGCATTTACCTGCGCGCTGAGGGACTCCGGTATCGCGAAATCGCCAGCGCACTCGATATGTCACTCGGAGCGGTATCGAATTCGCTCGCTCGTTCAATCGCTCGACTCGAGCGGGCGGGCTGAGGGTAAGAGCATGCGACACGAAAATCGCCACCTGTCGGACGAGATGCTGCTTCGCGCGGCGGATCTTGAACTTTCGCCACGGCGAGAGGCGCAAGTTCTCGCCCATTTAGCCGCTTGTGCGGCATGCCGCGAGCGCGCGGACAAGCTCCAGTCCGTGATTTCCGATTTCAGTCGCGCGCAGCGGGAGGAATTCAGTCCGAAGCTCCCGTCCGCCGCTGGATCTCGCGCGGCGTTGCAAGCGAGCATGGCTGCGATGTCGAGCGCCGCGGAGCGCACCGAGTGGCGGCATCAACTGGCGAAACTGTTCGTAGGACAGCGGTGGGCGTATGTGGCGGCGGTATTCCTGGTTGCGGCGCTCGGTCTTCGGCTGCTGTCTCCAGATATGTTTCGGCGCGACTCCAGACCCTTTGTGGCCGCGGCAGCCTCCGGTCCGCTGCTTCCCCAACCCAACCTCACTCCCGGCGCGACGCGCCCGATCAATACAAGCCAGGTTTGCACCCCGGGACCGCCCGACCAGATGGCTACGATTCCCATGACCGTCCGCCAGGCTGTGTTTCATGAATATGGAATGGACGGTTCCCAGCCCCGCGAGTTCGAAGTGGATCACCTGATTACGCCGGAGCTAGGTGGCACGGACGACATTCGAAATCTCTGGCCCGAGCCGTATGCCACTACGGAGTGGAACGCGCATGTGAAGGACGAGCTGGAAAATCACCTGCGCCAGCTCGTGTGCGACGGGAAGTTGGACTTGCCGACGGCCCAGCGCGACATCGCTACCAATTGGATTTCGGCCTACCAGAAATACTTCCACACGGAAACGCCGCTCTCCGATGTCTCGAATGTCCGTTGGGCGCAGGAACGCAAGCCGATTGACGGCATCCGGGTAGAATTTGCGTTGCTCGCGCCGATTACGCTTCGCTGATCGAGGGTAGTGCGACTAGTGGAAGCGCGCCGAACTGCGGCGCTGCTCCGCAAGGGCTTCCAGAAATTTCTCCGCGTCCGGCCGCGATTCAGCAGGCACGTTCAACCGCTCACCGAGGCGCCCGGCAATCTGCCGCGCCATGGACCGCCGTACCTCGGGATCCAGGCTCGCGCGGCGCTCGAAGAATGTTTCCACCAGCTGCAGTTCATCCATGCTGAGCTGCGCCGACGGAATGGCCGGCAGTGACTGACTTGGGGCCGCCGCCACGCTCCAGATCGAGCTGACGCCTTGCAGCGGTTTCTCATGGACCACCACGGTGCCCGCGGCGTAATCACCTACCCGCTTGTTCTCCGGGCTGATCAGCATCGTGACCACTCCGATCGCGTAAAGACTCGGCAGTGAATCCACAATCCGCAGCAAGTTTCGAAGGATCGCATCGTAGGCGCTGATCGGGCGACCGGAATCCTGAATCACACGCAGGTGCGTCCAGCGCTTGCCAGGTGTTTGTCCGTTCCAGAACGTCTCGAACGTCGCAAAGTAACCGAATTGAACTGTGAATGCGATGAATATCAGGATAGCGACGCTCCATTGTTTCCCCAGGTTTCCGGAGACGCCGAATGACGCTACGAGCACTGCGATCAAGCCCAGCACAAGATAGATCGCGACTTGCAGAAGCGTATCGAGCGCGATCGCCAGAAATCGGCTGCCGATTCCGGCAAGCGGAAACTCGAGCGAAGTTTGCTCCGGAGTTTCGATGGTAAGCTTGTCTGCCGAGGACATTGGTGATCTCCACCAGCTGGCTTCAGAAGCGGCGCCCCTATTGGGCGCGGATTGACGAGCTCCTTGCGCGCTCGGGCGGGAGCGGAGTACGCGCCCTCACGCACACTGAGCTGCAGGAATTGGCGCTATTATATCGCCAGACCGCTTCCGACCTCGCGACGATCCGTGAAGACGCTTCCAGTCGCAACCTGGCGCACTACCTGAATCAACTTCTCGGCCGTGCGCACAACCTTATCTACATGGGTCGCCGTTCGCGGCCCGGCGGAATCATCAAATTCTACCGCGAGACGTTTCCGCAGATATTTCATGAGACTTTGCCGTACACGCTCCTGGCGACAGCCATCTTCTTTGCCACGGCCGCGGCAGGACTGATGGTTGCCATCGCAGATCCAGGGTTCCAGCGATACGTCCTGGGTCCCGCGATGATGGACACCATCGAGAAGCAGCAGATGTGGACTCATTCGATCGTTACCGTGAAGCCTTTGGCGTCCAGCGCCATCATGACGAACAATCTGGCCGTCTCGCTCACGATCTTTGCGCTCGGAATCACCGCTGGAATTGGAACTGTGTACATGCTCGCGTTCAATGGATTGCTCCTCGGCGTGATTTCCGGAGCCTGCTGGCGCGCGGGGATGCTGGGGCAGCTCATGAGCTTTGTCGCGCCGCATGGCGTACTCGAGTTGCCGGCAATTTTCATCTCGGGCGGCGCGGGACTCTTGATGGCGAAAGGGCTGCTTTTCCCCGGAACGTTGCCGCGCCGCGCCTCGATAGCTCACGAAGGCGCGCGCGCCGTGCGCCTGGTGCTTGGGATCATTCCCATGCTCATTGTCGCAGGAACCGTCGAGGGGTTTGTTTCGCCATCCGAAATTGCCGTCAAATGGAAGTACACTCTCGCCGCAGGATTGTTCGGCTTGCTTCTGCTGTACTTGATGCGGAAAAATCCTAAGTCCTCGCCCGCGGACCTGCCCGCCGAAGTCGTATCCACCGATCCTGCACCCGGCAAAATTGCGAACGACGCGCCCGCCTCCGTCTAGAGCAGGCTGCGTTCCTTCACCTCAAGGTACCGGTTGACGAGCGCCGTGGACATTCGCGAAGCGTCCACTTCCAATGTCAGCGCCCCTTGCTGGCGCAATCGCCGGAGTAATAGTTCACGCCTCTGTACCACTTCGAGCGCGGCGGTGTAACGATACATCCCGCTCGCATCTTCGGGACCCGCCGCCACCAGACGCCGCAATTCCGGCTGCCCGATAATTCCCAGCAGCACCAGATGCCGCGTGGCCATCTTCGCTGCGCACTCAATCACTTCCGGCGTCGCCGCGGTTTCCGCCAAGTCCGTCAGCCATACGATCAAGCTGCGGCGGCTCTGCTGCGATAGCAGGCTTTCCGCGGCAAGCAGATGGTCGGCCTCAAACGCTTCCGCCCGTACCTGGGCCATGCTTTCCATCAGCACGCGCAGATGGGGTACGCCCCGGCCCGGTCCCACGCGCTGCTGCGGCTTGCGGCCGTAGGCGAGCAGCGCCACGCGGTCCCCCGAATAGAATGCCACCTGCGCCAGGCTCAGCGCGGCGCTGATGGTGTAGTCGAGCTTGGTCAGGCGGTCCACGCGTGCTCGCAACAGCCTGCCGGCGTCGAGCACCAGCCAGATCGTCTGGCTGCGCTCGATCTGATGAACTTTGGTGATCAGCTTTCCGCGTCGTGCCGTTACGCTCCAGCAGATGTCCCGGAATTCGTCGCCTTCGCGATAATCTCGCAAGCTTTCGAATTCGCGCCCATGCCCGCGCTGCCGCTTCAGCCGCTTTTCAAGCTCGATTTGACGGCTGCGGATCAGGTAGATGCGCATTCGCTGCGCCTCTTCGATATTGGGATAGACGCGCACGGTTTGCGGCAACTGCGCTCGCGCCCATCGTTCGGCCAGCCCCACCGGGCTTTGGTATCGCAGCCAGACGTTGCCGAAGCGTACGTCGCCGCGAGAGCGGGGCTCGATCGGATACGAAGCGCTCCGCGCGCCGTTTGCTGGGACCATGATTTCGACGTTAGGTAGATCGCGGCAGAAAGTCTCCGGCGTTTCGTCGGTGACCTTGGCGGAAATTGCGCCGGTCGAAGAATTGCGCAGGTCCAGCGTGACCGGCATCCGTTTCGTAAGGCCCAGAGGCTCGCCCCATACGCGCGTCACCTCAAGCTGCTCCGGTTTCGCCATGCGACTTAGGTCCAAAGCCCATAGCGCGACAACCACGACGTCCCAGAGCGCCAGAGCATAGAGGAAGCGTGGCTCCCGCCACGCAGGCGCAATCCACACCAGCCCCACGAATAGAAGCAGAAAGAATCGCCGCCCGAACGCGAACGGAAAACGTCCGGCGCGTTCTGCTCGCGCAGTCACATTCGATGGGGCGAGTCGGTTCACAGGGTTATTTCGGAACGGCGATGCCCGCCAGAACTTCGGCGATCACCTGGTCGGGCGTGATGCCTTCGAGATCCGCCTCCGGCTTCAGCATCATTCGATGGCGCAGGATGGACGGAGCCGCGGACTTCACGTCGTCCGGAATCAGGAAGTCGCGGCCTTGCGTAGCGGCAATCGCTTTGGAGGCGAGCATCATCGCCACCGCAGCCCTCGGACTTGCTCCCAGGCTGACAGCCGCGGAATCCCGCGTGGCGCGTACGATCGCAACAATGTAATCGAAGAGTTTCGGCTCCACGCGAACGCGCGCGGCTTCCTCCCTCGCGGCTTGCAGCGCCTCTTTCGTGAGTCGCTCCAGTCCCGCGCGGTCGAGGTCCCTTGCTTCGAATCCGCCCTGATAGCGCGAAAGGATTTCCGATTCCTGCGAAGCCTCGGGATAGCGGATGCGAATCTTCATCAGAAAACGGTCGAGCTGCGCTTCGGGCAGGGGATATGTGCCTTCGAATTCGACCGGATTCTGCGTGGCGAACACCGCAAACGACCGCGACAGCGGATAGCTGACGCCGTCAAGCGTCACCTGAAACTCCTCCATGGATTCCAGCAGCGCCGATTGCGTGCGGGGCGGCATGCGGTTGATTTCATCCACGAGCAGCAGATCGGTGAACACCGGGCCGCGGTTCATGCGAAATGTTCCGTCGGCGGGCTGAAAGATATTGCCGCCCAGAATGTCGGCGGGAATCAGATCGGGAGTGCACTGCACGCGCTGGAACTGCAAATTAAAAATATGCGCGAGGCATTTTACGGCCAGCGTTTTCGCCAGTCCCGGCACCCCTTCGATCAGCGCGTGGCCTCCCGTCAGGATCACGATCAGCATCTGGTCCACAGCGTCGGTCTGGCCCACGATGATCTTCGAAAACTCTTTGCGGACGTGCGAAGCCAACGCCGCGGCGCTCATCTCCATGCAGGGTTCTCCTGTTCGGCCCGGCCCTTGGGCTCCAGGCGCGCCGAATAATCGTGAAGCTGGCGCACCAGATAGAGCGCCTCTTTCTCGTCCAGGTTGATATTACGCATCGCTCGTTCCGAGCGGGCGAGTGTATCCAGAAGCGCGTCTTCCGGCCAGCCGAATCGGCTGGAGGCGGCGCGACAGAGTTCCGGAAGCTTTACTTTGGCGGAGGTGGCGAGCTTTCGCGAAAGCGCCAATCGAAAGCGTCGGTACGCCACAGACACGGCCGGCGGAGAAGCGTGCGCGGATTGATAAAGATCGCCTAGAGTTTCAACGAACTCGAGTGGCGAGAGCCTCGATTCGACCGCAGGCATTCGCACGGCCCCCGCCCGCCGCGAAAATGTGAAAAGGACAGCGATGAACGCAATGCAGATTTGCAAACCGGCCCACGGCAGTGGGCCATTCGCGAAATAGGAAACCATGGACGCGCGGGCGCCGTGAAAATATTCATCCCAGTACACGCTGGTCTTGGCCGGAGCTCCGATGCAATTCAGAAAAAACGCCAGATTGTTTTTGTCGCGGATCGAGCCGTTCGTTAGCGGCGAGGCCGACGCCCACCAGATAACCTCGCCCTTCCCCACGCGATAAGAAATGACCGCAACCTCATCGTCGTGCCCGTAGAGCGCGAGCCACGGATGCGTGCTCGAAGTAAAGGTGTCCGGCGCGACCATTGAAATCTCAGGAGCATCTCGAGTCACGGCCGAAGGCAGCAGCGCCGAATAGGTCTTCGGCTCTGGCTTCCACTCCTCCGCGGCCGATGCGTTGAGGTCGGGTACCAGATCCGCTGCGCTCGCGCCCATCGCCAGCACGCGTCCGCCCCCGGAGACGAATCTGCGAATTGCCGCGAGCTCGCTCGCCGAAGCGCCCTGGGATGGTTCGGCCAACACGAGCAGCGCGCTATCAGGGTTAGAGGGTAGGTCCTCCGGAGATTTTCCCCAGCGCTCCACCTGATATCCCTCGTCCTGCAGCAGCAGAAATGCGGCCTTGGCGCCTCCCCACTCGGATGTGTAGCTCGAAGGATAGCCGAGCGACTGCTGCGCTGGCGCCGGGCCGACAGCATAGGTGACTCCCAGCAGCACAACCAGGACGACTCCCGCTCCGATCAGGAACCGGAGATCGCGGCTGTCGAGGAACGCAGGCATCCAAGTGTCTCCAATTGCTGCACTGCATCGCTCCAATCCGCGTCGGTCGCGGACCGGTAGCCGTACCACACCAGCTCAAATCGCTGCGTCAGTTGCAGCAGTGGCGCATAGTCCGCGCTCTCCTGTCGGATCAGTCGCAGGGATTCTCGCGGAGTTCGCGAGCGATCCTCCGGAAGGGCATTCGTTTCTTCCATCCGCACGATGGCCGCCCAGTACGCGGCGTGAATCGCGGCACGATAATCTCCTCGCCCGGCGGCAGCCCGCGCGTCGCGCAGCCAGCGCTGCCAGTCGCGATTCACTGGAGTCGCGCCACGCAAATCCATTTCTGCACGCGATCCGGCCCTCATCAGAAAGCGCACCATCCAAATCAATAGGATGAGAGACGCAAGTGTGATCACCGTCCATGCCACAACATTCCCGATGGTTTTCGAGCCACCCAGCCGGCCGAAAATTCGTTCGAACTGCCGCACAATCCACGACCACACGCGCGCTTTGAGCGCGTCTAGCCAGGTCGGACCTCGCTGTCCACGGAACTCTCTAGCGCTCAGGATGGAGTTCAGCCGCGTGCGCGATTGCGCCAAATACTGCGAACCCGTTGAAGCTTGTAAGGCCTGCGCCTCTTCGCGGTAGGTCTTGAGCTTGTCCCGAATCTGCGCGAGACCATCCTTATTCGCTTCTGGATTCCTTTCGATCCCCGCAAGCGCTCCGCTGAGCCACGCGGCGGAGACTGTGTAGTGCGTCTCACCGGCTGTTACCTCCCAGCTAGCAGGCAGCGTTGTGCGCAGTTCATGTATTGCCGCAGGATCAGCGGGCGAGGTGTTCAGAATTGCGGTACAGCGGTCGAGCTCGGTGACATATTCCTGCAACGTGAGCGATTGTTGCGGCGGGGCTGGATTCGGCGATTGGCACAAACTTTTCACCGGCCAGACGGCGAGAATTGCCAGCAACGCAGCCACGCAGCGCGTGCCCGCCCAAATTGCCGCGAGCCCGGATTTCGTCAGTCGGAGGCGTCTCACGCCGAAGGCACCGTGCCTGCCGCTGGCGAAGGGCGATCGAGCGATGCCATCATGAACTGCAGATCGAAGGCTTCCTTGCGAATCCGCGTGTCGTAGTAGCTCAAAACCAGAACAATCATCAAAATTGGGCCAGTGATCGAGCCGCCCACGGCCCCCGAAACCGCGGTCATCAAGGCCAGCCAGTTCGGCAATCCGTGCCCGCGCCCCATGGTGATCATCATCGGAATGAAAAAGGGCAACTGGAAGACGATCAGACCGACGTAGCTTATGATTGCGGCCAGCAGGAACGAAATGAATATCTGACCTCGCCGCCCGCGCGTGAGCTGCACGCTTCGGCGAACGGTGGCGAGGATGCCGAGGTTTTCAAGCATCAGCGCGGGAATCGAAACGGAATAACGCAGCGCAAGATAAATCATCGCGACCAATGCGGCCGCATACAGCACCAACACGAATAGCCCGACGAGAACCGCCACGGCCGCCTGTCCACCGGCGAAGCCCGGTATAAGGGTAATGGCCGCACCGATTCCTACGACGAGCCCTCCGGCGACGATACCTACTAGGAACAGAATTCCCGTAATTCGAAGCATCAGATTAAGTACCACGCCGATGAGCCTCCAGAATTTTCCTCGGATGCTTCGATAGGAATCGCGAACCGTCGCTTTGCGGCCAAGATAGGCTTCGGATACGGCATGAGTTACCGCCGCGACCGCCACGGAGTAGACGACCACCCCCAGTACAAAAAAAGCGAAATAGCCTGCGAGGAATCCAAGAATCAATCCCGGCGAAGGTACGGTTGGCGGACCCGCTCTGAAAAGCGTGCCGCTCTCAAAGTGCAGAATTAAATAGTTAGCCGGAATTCCGATTGACGCAGGAATCGCCATGATGCCCACGAACACCCAAAAATGATTACGGTAGAGAGTGAACGTGCGGTCCAGGAGTTCTCCCAGACTCAGAGGCCGAAGTTCGGCGGTCTCCACCGGTTCCTCGATTCAAACGCGCGATTCAAGAGAGAATTTTTGTATCTAACCACACAGTAACCGCGGACGCAACAACGCGCAGCTTGCCTGTTTCTGCGTCGTTTGCCGCTGCCCGCGAAATCTCATATGATTCCCCGAGCGCGCTCCCGCGCCAGGAGGACATCATGAGCGGATTCCTCAGTCGCGAAGAACTCAAGAAACTGAAGCCTGCTGAGACTTCGTCTTTCCCGTCGCCGATCCCCACGCAGATCGTCTCGAGCGACGAATATTACCCTCAGCGTCAGAACAAGCAGCAGCGCCAGGTCGAGGCGCAATTGAAGGACATGGGGAACAAGCTCGCCCGCAAGCAGGGCATCAGCCGAAGATCATTTTTCACGACGGCGGCGGGCATGGCCACAGCGTTTCTCGCGATGAATAAAGTTTACGGATCGCTTTTCGACGTAAGCGCTGCCGAGGCCGCCACTCCCGAGCTCGCCGATGAGCGCGCCAGCCTGCTGCAGGATCAGTTCATCTTCGATGGGCACACGCATTTCCTGCGTGACGATACGCGGCTCACCGGATTCATCATGATGCGCCAGGCGGTTGGAGACTCCGGCTGGAATCCCGAGTTGAAGGGCAAGAAACAGACCATCGAGGATTTGAAGTACAACAATTATTTCAAGGAGATCTTTCTCGATAGCGATACGAAAGTCGCGATCATTTCCAGCGCGCCCTCCGATATCCCACAGGACTGGTTTCTGACCAACGAGATGATGGCGGAATCCCGCGCGAAAGTTAATAAGGCTGCCGGCTCGAAGCGCCTGATGAGCCACGCAATCTTCACGCCCGGCAAGCCGGGCTGGCTCGACGACCTCGATCGCGGCCTGGCGCTCAAGCCCGATTCAGTGAAGGGCTATACCATCGGCGACAACACGCACAAAGAACTCGCGCGCTACCCGTGGCGCATGGACGACGAAAAAGTAACGTATCTCGGCTACGAAAAAATGCAGAAGGCGGGCATCAAGAATGTTTGCGTTCACAAAGGCCTCTTCCCGCCGTCATTGGACAGCCAGTTTCCGCGGCTGAGGCCCTACGCCGATGTGAGTGATGTTGGGAAAGCGGCCAAGGATTGGCCGCAGCTGAATTTCATGATTTATCACTCCGGCTTTCGCAACGTGGGCGGCGGTGGCTCCGACGCAGACGAGGCGTGGGCCACCGTTGAAAAGACCGGCCGCAACGAATGGGTCAGCGATCTCGCGGAAATCCCGGCGAAGTACGGCGTCACCAACGTTTACGGCGATCTCGGACAGGTTTTTGCTTTGAGCACCGTCGCCCAGCCCAAACTAGCCGCGTTCATCGTCGGCACGCTCGTAAAGGGCCTCGGCGCGGATCACGTCGTGTGGGGCACCGACGCACTGTGGACCGGCTCGCCGCAATGGCAGATCGAAGGTTTGCGCCGGCTTGAGATTCCAGAAGACATGCAGACGAAATACGGACTAAGGCCACTCGGCGCGGCCGATGGCCCGGTGAAAACAGCAATCTTCAGCGGAAACTCCGCGCGCCTCTATGATTACAAAGCCCCCGCGAAATGGGGAAAGATGGATCGCTTCGCAGCTCTAAAAGAGGATTACATCAAGTCGGGCGCGAATCGCACCAATCTGCGCTACGGATATGTCGCGGTCTAGCGGACCGCTCGCAGCCGGCTACTCCCAGCCCGTCGGCGCCTTATAAGGTTGTGTGACAATAACGGCGGAAATTTCTTTAATTTTGCGATTCTGTATTTTGAAAAGCTCGGCAATCTCGGTGCTGTTCGGCCACTGCGAGTAGCGCCCCATGGTCATCATTCCGTGGCCGGCCACCTCGACCGTCTGTGAAGTGGCGGGATGATTGAAACGTACGATTGCGAGCACAAGCCCGCGCTCGTCATCCACGATTGGAAATCTGCGCGGGCTGATCGTGTGGATATACGTGAAGATTTTGGTGCTGAGTTGCGCCCCGCAGCTGAGCGCTCCGAGCGGCGAAGTCGGAGACCCTGGGCAAGTCTGAATTCCGTTCTCGATTCGTATGGCGTCTTTGTCGAACGGAACGATGTCGCCGTTCCCTTGTTCGATTCCGTCGAAGTACTTGCCCACCATGGAAACCATTTCCGCACGTGATGGCCGGTCGGTAGCGGGAACCGATTCAAGAAATACCGGCCTTGGCTCGGTTAAGTTTTCGACGCCAAATAAAGATGTCGTTTCCTTGCGCGCGACCAAAGTCTCGATCTCGGTGATCTTCTGGTTCACAACCTTTAGCCGAACGTGCAATATCGCCGGCTTCCCATTCTCCTGAACCAGAGCGAACACGCCCGCGCCGCCCATCGCCGGCTCGTCGAAGTAGACTTTGTAATTAGTCAGGCCGGATGCCGTCGCCCACAGGCCATCACCCAGTTCGAGAGGTACGCCATCTTCTGTAAACTTCACCGTCTTCGCGAGCGGCAGATGCGACGGATCGTGTGTCACCATCGCGGCGAGATATTGATCCATGATTCCATTGAGGCACGCACGGTCGCAGGAGCTGGACGCGGGCGGGCTCGCCGGAGCAGCCGACACTCGGACCTGGTCCGACAAGGCGACGAAGGCAGCGAGAATCAGAATGGCAGCCGCACTCGCGATCAGCAATTTTCTGCGCACGATTCCTCCCCTGATGGGTGAATGTTCGACCGCTACCACTGCGGCTGATCGGACCTCGAATTCTCCCAACTGCTCCATCCCGAGCCCTGCCCGTATGTCCCCTGAGTCAAGACAGCCTCGATTTCGTGCAGCTGATTTTTCCGAACCTTGAATATCTCGGCGATCTCCCAAGTGAAGGGCGTCGTGGGTCCGGCGGTAACGGCGCGGCCATCCGGCGTTTCGAAGTTGCGCGTGTTTCCGGCTTGATGATCGAAGAATACGAAGCTGAAAACAATTCCGCGTTCCTGATCAACCACCGGATAGCGCCTGTCCCGGATCAGCGACACAAAGTGGAGCAAGCCGGATTGAAACTGGTCCCGGCAGGACCATCCTGCCGAGTACATCGTGGGCTTCTGCGCCGGGTCGTACTTCGCAGAAGGAGCGGGACGCGGCGTACCCGCCGCGGTCAGGCCCGGCATGGGATTGAGATTGTTGGTCGTCTGCATTCCGTTTTCCAGGCGGTTACAATCATCGCCAAAGAACGAGTAGTCGTGTTTCCCATCGTCCTGCTGCATTCCGGAAAAGTACTTGTTGGCCGTCTTGATGAGATCGAGGCGCGTCGTGCGCTCGGCCGCGGGAATCTCCTCGGTAAAGGCGGCTCGCGGACTGCCGAGCTTTTCCAGATTCGCGGCGCCGCCTTGTGCAAACTGCCCGCGCGACACAATCGTTTCGATCTCCGAAATTTTCTGATTCTCGATTTTCAATCGAACGGCAACGATCACCGGCTGGCCCGCTTCCTGCATTGTTCCCTCGAAGCCCACTTGGCCCGCTTGCGGATCGTCCACGTAGAATTTGTACGTCCCCTTGCCCGTAGCAGTTCTCCAGAAGCCGTCGCCGAGTTCGAGTTTTTGTCCATTCTCCGTGAACTTGACGAACTTCGTCACGGCCAGCCGCGAGGGATCGTGGGCCACCACGGCGTCGAGATACTGATCCACAAAATTGTTTAAGCAAGTGCGGTCGCAAGCGCTCGAATCTGATGCGCTTTGCGGACCACCCGGAAACGCCTGCAGCATGTCGGGATGGAGTAGAACGACACTAATCAGCAAAATTCCAATCGCACAAATGAAAAGAAGTTTTTCGCGCAAGAGATCCCCCTGAGCTTTAAGGCTGCGCGGACTGTATATCAGAAGCTGCGCGAAGTCTGCAACCCGGTCCTTCCGCTACCGTCGCTTCTCATGCGTGACGGGGAACGACTCGAAGTCCCCCTCTACTTGGTGAGAGGGATGTTGGGAAAGCGTGGTTTCAGTAGGCGACTTTCTGTGGCCGATACGAGACGCGCGCCACTTCGGAGTAAGGTACCGGGCTCACAACCGCCCGAATGGAAGTTTGCACGTGCCGTTCCACTGTGGGTTTCGAGGACCCACCTCCCTCTTCACCCCACACGAACGTAACTTCTGTGCCGGGCTCGCTGTGTTCGTTATCAATCATGGCGAGCGTGAGCATCCTTCCTTCGTTGGCGCTGTATCCACACCACGTGGATATTCCGACCATCTTGCCGTCTCTCAAAACTTTGTCATAGGGCAGCGTTGAATAGACGGCCGACGGGAAGTCGAAGTATTTCGCTCGCTTTTCTTTCTGGAACATCGTTCCCAGGGCCTTTGTGACGTCTTCGCTGTCCAGTGCCAGCGTTACTTTCGTCCGTTTCGGATTGGCCGCCATTTTCTGAAGGCTCTCTTTGCCGATGAACTCGTGGTCGAATTTGACGATGGATCCATATCCAAGGTCATACGGCGAAAGGTAGTAGTCGGTGATGTTATCGGAATAGAAGCTGCCACCGAGGGAGGCTATAGCCTCGTAGCAATTGGACGGCAACCACTGGCGGTAAGCCTTCATTTTTTCGCCGCTATAGACCGCGGGCATCGGTGACGGAATCCATCCTGATTCGAGCGTGTTGGATGAATACGCCCTGGCGCCAACCTGTCGCAGTCCGAATTCCTGACCGGCTTCAACGATGGCTGCCTTGACTGCATCTCCATCCGCCCAGGGACCAAACAGCTCCAATCCAGGTTGTCCGGCCATGCCATGACGCAAGGCGCGGACTTCCCGCCCGGCAATTGTGACCCTGGACATGTTGAAGAACTTGATGTCAGGCGCCGGTTTGCCCGTGACCTTCTCGATGACCTTCATGGCATTCGGGCCCTGAACTTGGAATCTGTAGACCTCGCGAACAATCGGCCCCAGCCTGGCAGCGGCCCTTTCGTCCCGCTCCACTTTCGCGTTATAGCCGCCAGTTTCGCAGTGATACTGAACCCAATTGTGAATCGAAGGGCGCCCGACGAGATTAAACAGATTCGTATCAAGGCAAAAAAGAACCACATCCCCGATTACGTAGCCATCATAATTGCACGCCACAAACTGCTTGGCTTTGTCGGGCACAAAGCCCTTGAAACTGTTTACGCCAAGATCGGACAGCAGCTTCAGCGCATCAGGGCCCTCAACATACATATCCGTCATGTGGTAGGACTGGTTGAAGAGTACGCAGGTTTGCTGCCACGCGCGCTGTTCATCTCTCCAGTTCGAAAACTCGCTGGGCACCACCGGATAGACATATGGACCAGTTTGCGAATTGCGCAATAGTTTCACCGGATTCCCGGTGGCTTGTAACAGGTCCTCTAAACTCTTATGGCCCACTGGCATATCTCCTTTTGACGGTTGACGCGAATTCAGCGGCAGCACTTGTGCGCTGGGAAACGCTCGACGAGAGCGGAAGCCCACCGCTTCAGTCCCCGGTGCACCTATCACCTTCCGGCGACAGAGAGTATACGCTCAGGCCCCGAATGTGTACAAGCGTATACAGACAATGGTCGCCGTTGTACGAGCGAGCAGGAGCTGGCTCGAACGAGTGGCCGGCCCTGCCGGAACTGTCGCATCGAAAGTCGGTAGCAAGGACTCCTTCGGGTGCTAGCCGACATAGACGTTCAGCTCCCTGGTGCGGGGTGAACCGCCGCGCTGAGTCGTTGTCTCGGCATTTCGGTTATTTGTGAGGTTCGTTGCCGGGCCCGGAATCCGAAACGACCGGTGCGTCACCGTCGCTGTCCGATCGCCAGGGCCTCCGCTCCATATTGATGCTGGTCTTGGTTCCAACGGCGTGCTCGAACATCAGAGCCGCGACCCGCTCTCCCTCACCAGTTTCGAGCGACTGGACGATTGCGTGATGTTGACGGTGTGCGTACCACAACATGTCAAACATGCGATGGAGGTCCACCTTGTCGAAGGCGATTGCGTGGGCCGCTGCGAAAGGGATGCGGCCGTTGCGTTCAATCGCCTCGGCAATGACCTTGCTGCCGGCGCCTTGGATGATCAGCGCATGAAACTGCTTGTTCATGTCACCATAACGGTCCTCGTCGGATTCGATCAGGTGCCGTTTGGCAAAGATCTCGTCGCCTTCGTGGAGGCAATCATGCAGGGACTGCATCAGGCGTCGCGAAGGCCCCTGTTCGGCTAGTGTGCGCGCCGCCAGGCCTTCCAGCACGCCGCGAACGTCAATCGCGTCCATTATTTCTTTGCGTGTAAATTCACGCACCACGAACCCGCGCGTATCCAGCTGGATCAGGATTCCCTCTTGAGCCAGCATGGGCAAAGCTTCGCGTACAGGAGTTCGCGACACGCCGAGATTGCTGGCCAACTCCACCTCCCTTACCCGCTGACCGGGCTGGAGTTCGCCATGCAAAATCATCTCGCGAATTCTTACGATTACCCGTGAATTCTTACCTGCCATTTGCACGCCAATCTTGCCGAGATTGCTTCGGCTTTGGAAGTCCGCCGGTTACTGCACGCATACTCGACCTCCACTCATCTTGCGATCCGCGGATGTTATCAACTCCACACGACGCAAGCAATCGCTCAGCGCCACGGGACCGCCTGCCAGCGTTCGGTGGTGTCCTAATTTCGGAAGCAGTCACGAAAAAGTGTGTCACTTCTTAGGTGCTGCTTTTCTTTGTTTTCAGGGAGTTACGTCGGAAATTACTTTGCATGGTGTGTCACTTCTTTTGGGGATTTGTGAGCGGTGGCACAACGCAAAATCCCATGGCTGAAGCCATGACTACCTAGGGTGTGTTCCGTGGGCCTGAAGGCCCACGCTTTTACCGGAACTGCAGCGGCAGAAGGTGTCGCACCTACGGCGCTCGGGATTCGACGACTCCGTTTCCCCGCCCTAACGGGCGGGGCTAACTTCTGCCGCGCCTACGGCGCTCCGATAGACGAGTCCGGAGTCTCGCACCGACTCGTACGGCTCACGCTTTCGCCGGAACCGCGTAAACAATTTCACCGGATTTGTGTGTACAACCTTACCGGAACTGCGCATGCAACTTCACCGGAGCGGAGACATCCCTCGGCTCGTCGTTATTGCGACTCGCTCAGGACTGCGATTGACCTTCCGGGCTCGCAACAATGACCTAGCAAGGTGGCGCCCGTAGGAGCACAGACAGGAGTGTCTGTGCCACCGAAAACCATACAGTTGTCAAAGAGCATCGGGCTCCCGTCGAGAGAGCCGGGGCGCATGGAGCGTCCGATCTCCCAGGCTCGACTGATCTCTCGAGCGCGATCGATCTCCCAGGCTCCACTTGCCGTGGACACTGGAGCCCTGTTCGCGTGGCCTCGGGAGCCCTATCCAGGTCGACACTGGGAGCCCTGTCACCGGGGCTGAAAGCTGCCCCGACTCACGCTAATTTATTTCGGGATTGCTGTCTATTGTGGAAAGTACGCATGCCGGTAGGGAACAGAGCACGCGAGAGTTACAGAGGCGCGGGGGATCGGAGGCAATTTCCTGAGGGCTGAGGCCCGCGTGTGAACGGCGACGCGGGAATACTTCGCGTCGAGTCCGTGGGCATCAAATTTCGACGTGGAATACAGGCGCGAAAATGAACGCTGCCCGGGCAGGGGGGGTGGCCTCTACCCGGGCGGCAGCCAAGCGCTCTTTGAAATCTAGGGGAGCGCGAAGTTAGCGAATGTATACACTACGACAGTTCCTGCATGCAATAGGAAAATGGAGCTGCAGGACGCTATCGAACCAGGCGGCCGAGGAACCCAGCAACAGAAGGTGATTCATATCACTCTCGTCAACACTGATCAACCACGCCCGTTCTGAGGTTCCGGGGCAACAGGCCAGTTCAACTGTGCATGCACCGGTGGTGCACCCCCTACCAGGCCTGCCTCGTGAAGGGCTTGTTCGATCCATTCATAGCTAAGAGAGATGCCGTGCTTTGCCTGCAGCTTCTCATGGAAGGATCGCACGCTGAGCTGGGAGTATTTTTCCTGGTAGAGCCGGAGGACTTGCTCAACGGTCGCCAGCGGCACATTCTTCTGATGAGGCCGATGATTTGCTCTGACGCAGAACCCGTCGTAACCCCGTTTCTTGTAGAGCTGCCGCATGGATTCCATCGAGGAATAGGAGATACCAAGAATATCCGCGGCCTGATTCCAGGTGATTTTCCTGGCGATCGCCCGCAGGACTACTTCTCGCATCTTCATATCTGCACCAGCCGGTAAGCGGAAAGAACCGAGCCGATGTCAGACGGGAGTCTGGACATCGGCTCGGCCAACCGCGAACCTAGAAGGCAAGCTTTAAGGCAAATTGAATCTGACGCGGGGTCACGACAGGAGCCTGCGAGAGAGTTGTTTGACCGTCGGTCAAAGACTGAGCCCCAGGTGTGTTAATTGCCCCCCCGGGCGCGGCCGGGTTGTAGTGGTTGATTATGTTGAAGAACTCAGCTCGGAATTGCAGGTTTACCCGCTCCGTAACTTTTGTGTCCTTGAGGATGGAGAAGTCCCATGCAATCGTTCCCGGACCGGGTACGCTGTCCCTGGTGATGTTCCCCAAATAGCCAGGAGCCTGCGGTTCGTAGCACGTTGGGTCGAACCACTGGGTGATGTTGCCGCTTTGCTTGTCAATGATATGGTTGGGACTGCATCCGGATGCGAAGGAATAGTTGGCTCTGGAATCCCACTCGGTTCCCAAGTCAGCTGGATCAAATGACGAGCCGTTATAAATGTTGATCGGCGGGCCTTTGTGCATACCCAGGATCGTGGCCAGCTGCCACCCTTCCACAAATCTGTTTCCCTTAAAAGGCAGAGAGTAGAGGACGTTGGCGCTCAAGTTGTGACGAAGGTCGAAAGTGCAATTCCCATAGTCGTAACTCTGATTGTATGGGTCCGTGACAAGCTGAGCGAACTCCTCCAAGCTCGTGGCAAACGAGCCATCGTCAATGCAGTGCGACCACGTGTAGTTGATCTGCCCCGCGATGTTGTGCGCAAACTGGCGGTTCAGGCTGACTTGAAGCGAATTGTAGCTTGACGCCGCCGTGGATGTTTCGGTCACCATCTCGCCAAAGTTCCCATTGATCCGTGGGCCCGGGGTTGTGCCTCCGAATGGCGTGGGGAACTGCACTCCACTGCCATAGCACGTTTCTTGACCTAGCTGTGCCTGAGGGCACTGACCCAAGCCCGTTTCACCCACAAAAATCCCCCCGCCGCCAGTAGGATAAGACTTGGGATTTTGCGGCAGATCCGTACAATCCGGGAACGAGAAGCACTTGGGAACGTTGATGTCCTC
The DNA here is from genome assembly GCA_963842425.1 of uncultured Acidobacteriota bacterium. Lineage (GTDB taxonomy): Bacteria > Acidobacteriota > Terriglobia > Acidiferrales > UBA7541 > Palsa-295. The sequence goes on from CAWJGQ010000010.1 coordinate 33,173, forward strand.
CTGTGTCCACAGATGGCGGGCGACTTCGCCGACGTAGCCGACTGAAAGAACGGTGCCGTGGGCGATTTCACGCTGGATATTCAGGTTGTACTGCATTTCGTAGGGCGAGCCATTCGGGACCTGATAATCAACGCCGGCGAATTCCGCTGGCGCAATCGAGTTAAACCCGGGAATCCCGAAAGGGGCCTGCAGGCTTCCCAAGCACTGGGCAGTGTTTGCAAATGGGTCCGGGAAACAGGGCTCGAATACCTCGTAGAAGGTTGATGGCGGAGTTGCGATAAATCCCGACTCGTAGATGCGGGCCGCGACTGGGTCATGGAAAACGCCGAAACCGCCTCGAATTGAAGTCTTGTGATCCTTGAATGGATCGTAGGCGAATCCGAACCGGGGACCCCAGTTCTGTGCATTGGGATTGTTCGCGAATGCGTGCTTGACGGGGGTGAAGATGCCCGTCAGACACCCGGCGTATGAAGCAGCTGTGTCCGCGCCAGAGCAGTCAGGCGCGGTGGCTTGCGGTCCGATTGGTGGGCGGAACGACCCGATGAGGGTCGTCAGTGAGTTTCCGCCACCAGCCCAACCGACTGGATTGGTTGCGTAGTCCAGCCGTATGCCAAAATTCAACGTCAGCCGCGGCGTGACTTTCCAGTCGTCCTGAATGTACGGGGCAACGTCAATCTCCCGGAAATACCGGTCGCCATCGGCGAACCCTGGCGGGACGGCAAAATCAATAAAGGGCTCTCCGCTGATCCAAGCTTGCAGGCTCAGCTGGACGAGGGCATATTGACCGGCGGAGTATGCGATCTGGCGGTTATTGGTCTGCACTCTGGTGACAACGGCGCCGAACTTGACCGTGTGCGCTCCATGCGTCCACACGAAATCGTCGCCGCCGCTGAACTTGCTTTGAACGAGAGTATCCGGCCTGTCGGCATCCGGTCCCACCGGCACGATCCCGTTGGCCGCGGAGTACACGCCATCCGGGCGGTTTTCTCCCGCGTAATTGTTGCCCGCCAGGGTTGAACCGGTGAAATTGAGCGGGTCGTAGTCCAAGCCTACTGCCGATTCCTGTGCTCCGGTCAGCCCGAACGCAGTGCGAGAATTCTCATTCGAGCGCGTATACCCGAATCGAATCGAATTCACCATTGTGGACGACAGAATGTGCTTTTCCGTGAGCGTAAAGTATTGATCCCGCGTGTATTCAAATTCAGGGAAAATCCCGAGGGGGTCCTGCGGACCATTCACGACCCGGGCGTCATCAAAAACGTACCTGCCGAATAGTGAATCGTTGGGGCCGAGATTGTAATCAATGCGCCCCAGGGCGTAGTCCTCATTGACCGTCAGAGGTTGGGCGGTCGTCACATACTGAAATCCTCCCTGGTCGTAGCCGATTGGGGCTGCGCCCCCGCCGAACGCAGTGCCGAACGCAGCCTGCCGGCAGGTTGTGCATAGGGCGTACAGTTTGCTGATGTCCTGCGCCAGCGGACTTGCGCCCGGTACTGGCAATACCGGATTCCCGGCGCTGCCTACGTCACCGCCCGGCCCTACAGGACACGCCGGGTTCGAATTATTAGGTGCTCCCGTGGCCGGGATGTAACACGGCAATTCTCCCTCGCTGGTATAAGGCTCGGGCACACCAAACGGGAACGACGTAACAGCCAGAAGCTGGCGCAATCCCTCGTAGTTGGCGAAAAAGAATAATTTGTCTTTCTTGATTGGACCGCCGATATCACCGCCAAACTGATTTCGCCTGAAGGGAGGCGGTCCCGACAAGGGATCGCTGATATCCCGCGCGTCCAGGACGTTATTCCGGAAGAACTCATACGCCCCGCCGTGTAGATCGTTGGTTCCCGAGCGGGTCGTCGCGTTCACGACAACTCCGTTTCCGGCGAATTGCGAGGTGTAAGTGTTGGTTAGCAGTTGGAATTCGCCGATAGCCTCGACACCGAGCGACGTGGCCGCGTATCCGGAGCCGGTGCCATGCTCCCAGAAATCCCGGATGTCGGTGTTATCCAGCAAGAACATCTGGCCAGTGGGTCTAGCGCCAGAGCTGGAATAGTTGTTCTGCATACCGTACATGCGACCGGTGACGAAGTTGTTCGCGGGGGCGATTGTCGCCACGCCTGGAGCGAGGGTGATGAGCTGCTCGAAATTTCGGCCGTTGAGCGGAAGATCGCGCATTTGCTGGGGGCTTACCAGCGTGGAAACCTCGGAGGTTTCGGTCTCGACGCGGGAAACATCGGATTCCACATTAACGGTCTGAGTGATTTGTCCTACTGGAAGCGCGAAATCCACGACGACGCTTCCGCCGACGGCGAGGACGACGCCGGTATGCACAACGATCTTGAATCCTGCGTTCGAAGCCTGCACGTTATACGTGCCGACGGCCAAGTCTGCCAATTTGTAGCGGCCGGCCGGATCAGTGATGGTGTTTTGAGCTACGTTCGTTCCGACGTTGGTGGCTTCGACTTTCGCACCGACGACTGCGCCGCCGGAAGGATCGGTCACCGTTCCCGCGATCGAGGCGGTGTCGCCTTGGCCTTGCGCGCGGATCGCGCAGAACAGAACCACGAGGAACACCAAACACAGGCTCGCACAAATTCGCTTACAAAACCCCTGGCTATTTGCCATTTCCCACCGTCCCTTTTGAATGTAGCGTTAGGAGCGCGAGCGTCAGAAGCCGCCACAGCCCCATTGTGCGGGTTAATTACTACCGTTAGATTGCACTTGTCAAGATAAATATGTATACAACAAATCCATTCTGTACGACATGGAGCCAATCCATGGACGTCTGTCTATTTCCGCTAACATCTAGAAATAAATGAAAACAGACGCGTTGCATCAATGGCTTCCAAACGATGGAGTATCACTCTGGATTAGTTTGAATACGATTGTATGTAAACGGCGTTCGATGAGCTTTAACTGAGCCGGACACGTCTCTTAACCTTCCGCCTAAATCCGAAATCCAGTTCCATTCGATTGGCCGGGATACACTGGCAGACACGGAAGTCCCGTGGCGAAAATCGCCCGCACTCGTGCGCTGGCTTGTTTAGCGTCGCGACGTTAAAGGGCGAACATGAGCTACGCGAGGAGCGATTCAATAGATAATGTGTGGATGTCGGGAGGCAGTGCCTGGCCTAGACCTAATCCATTCTGTCGCTACTGACTCGGAGTTTTCTTTGGAAGGGTCGGCGGAACTTTCATATTCTTCAGTTTGAGCATGTACTCTGGATACATCGTTTCTGCTCCGCCTCGGGCCGCCTCAAGCGGAACTCCGTATCTCCTTCCGAACTCATCGAGAAATGGATTCGTCCCCGGCAAATGATGCGGCACAACTCCCGCCGGGCGGTCCACTTCGTCAACAGATTCACAAGGCCAGGGAGCCATTTGCTGTTGGGGGTTGTAGACGAAATCCACTGTTCGAATCAGCGGTTCGGTTAAATACACGGGATCGTACGTAATCGCGGCGACGGTCAGATAATTCCCGTGCCTCATTAAGTGCGCCGTAGCTGTGGCCATGTCGCTGCGCGGAACGCCATTCAGCCCGAGCCAATTTTCCTTCAGGTGAGTTGTCGTCACCACCAGGATGTCGCCTTCCCATTTTCCCGTCGAGAATCCAGCCCAGGTATGCGGCGCGTAATCGGGTGGATGCGGACGCCCGTCCATCCAGATGGTTTGTTCGGCGCCATATGCGGAAAGGTGCGTGTGATAGGCGATCACTTTCTGCGTCGCTTTATCCACCTCCTTCCATATGCTCAGGCCCGACGGGCCGCGCCAGCCGTAATCGGATCCGTGCTGACGACACTGATTTTCGGGCAACTCCATCAGCGTCGCGTCCCAGCTGTCGGCCCGCTGTCGCGCAGCTTGATTGATCGGCAGCCCGAGGTAATCGCCGATTTCAGCTCCAGCCAGCCGCTCCTGGCGGTCCTCGTCAAACCGAGGGGACCATTCTCCCGATGGATCCTCTTGCGCAATCGCGGGACGAACCAAAATCATCGCGAGCAGAAGCAAAAGGATCGCAAAACCTGGCATTTTGTATCGTTGGCTGTGAGTCATCTCGAATTTCCCGCGTGAGAGTCTCATACTACGAGGCGATCCGCAATAACGTGGCTGGGTGAGTAACCCAACGATCGGCCGTGGCGTCCAAGAGACTGTATGCATACTGAGGCCGCAAATGAAACTAACTCCATATATACCGATGCTGAATGTGGAAGTGAATTCCGTCTTGCATACAATCCCGTATTGACAGCGATAGATGGCTCGTAGTAAGTACCCGCTGCATTCACTGGCGGGGCCGAGCGAAACCTTCGGCTTGGCCAGCGCGATGTTGAGTCTGCGGAACGCGCGGGTGCGTCGAGGGCAGACTCGCAGGAATCGAAAACCGAGAACCGAACTCGCTCCGCATGAGGGCCCAATGAACTACCCTGCCACGGGATATCACCACATCACTGCGTGTGCCGGCGCAGCGCAGGAAGACGTCAACTTTTTTACGGGAATTGTTGGACAGCGGCTGGCCAAGCAAACGATCCTCATGGACGGAAAGGCTCCCCACTACCATTTGTACTACTCGAACGCGAATATCGAGCCTGGCTCGATCATGACCACGTTTCCGTACAGCAATCTGGTGGGGAAGCGCGGCTCCGGACAGGTACAGTCAATCACCTACACGGTTTCCAAAGGCTCGCTACCTTTCTGGCAGGAGCACTTCAAGAAGCACAAGGTCGATCACACCGAAATGAAGGAGCGGTTCGGGCAGCGCTTCATTCGATTTACGCACCCGGCGGGGCTCAGCTTCGAAGTGATGGAAGATAAGGATGACACCCGCGAAGGCTGGACGACGAAAGAAATCGCGCAGTCTGAATCAATCCACGGTTTTCACGGCACGGTGCTCTCGGTTCGCGACGTGAGCGAGCAGGAAAAATTTCTCACCGAAGCTATCGGCTTCCGGAAGACGGGCGTTGACGGCGCGTACCATCGGTTCGAGATCGGCAGCGGCGGGGCGAACAAGACTCTCACACTCCTTCACGAGCCGGATCGCGCACCCGGGAGTTGGACGTTCGGCTCAGGAACGGTTCACCATTTGGCGCTCTGGGTCGCTGATGACGAAGCAATGGCCGCGCAGAAGGCGATCTACGAAGAGCTGGGTTATACCGACGCATCCGAAATCAAGGATCGCTTCTATTTCCACTCGATGTATGTCCGATCGCCGGGCGGTATTCTGGTTGAGTGCTGCTGCAATGTGCCCGGTGGATTCGAAAAAGATGAGAAGGCCAGCGAGTTGGGCACAAAGCTGCATTTGCCTCCCTGGTTCGAAGATCGTCGAAAGGAAATTCTGGCCACGCTCGAGCCCATCACGGCTCCGGCGGGATCCACATCTCGCAATTGAGTCGAAGCTGATTTACCAGTGACTATCACCGGGGAAGGCCACGAAATGAAGCGAAGCGAAAACCGAATTCTGACCACGCACGTCGGCAGCATCGTTCGTCCGCAGCATTTGCGCGATCTCGCCGCGACTTCGGGTGAGTCTGCCGAGAACATGCAGCGTTTCGAACAGGCTCTGCGCGAGTCGGTCGCAGAAATCGTGAAGCTGCAGGCGAAGGCCGGCATTGACATCGTCAACGACGGCGAATTCGGCAAATCCAGTTGGGCGAACTACATTCTCGAACGCATCACCGGATTCGAGCACAGACCCGAACAATTGCGTCCGGTTTACTGGCTGGGGCGCGACCGCGACCGCTTTCCCGAAGTGATGGCGGCGGAATTTCCATGGATGTCGAAAGGAGTGCCGACCGAAGCCTGCGTCGGGCCAATCAAGTATCGCGATCACGCGAGTATTGATCGAGACATCGCGAATCTGAAAGCAGCGCTGCGCGCAGTGAACGTGGAGGAAGCGTTTCTCCCGGTCGTCGCGCCGGCAAGCTCGGCATACGATGGCGTGAACGAATATTATCCGACTGAAAAGGAATACGTCTACGCCATCGCGGACGCCCTGCGCGAGGAATATCGCGCGATCTACGACTCGGGGCTGCTCGTGCAGATTGACGATGCCGTGCTCGCCAATATGTACGATCACTATGTCGAGCAAAGTCCTGAAAAATATCGCCAGTGGGCCGGGCTGCGCATCGAAGCGCTGAACCACGCGCTTCAGGGCATTCCCGAAGATCGCGTGCGCTACCATGTTTGTTTCGGCAGCTGGCATGTGCCACATCTCGCGGACGCGCCGCTTGAGGAAATTCTCGGCTTCATCCTGAGCGTGCGCGCCGGTGCGTATTTGATTGAGGCGGCGAATCCACGCCACGAGCATGAGTGGCGCGTCTGGGAGACGACGAAGTTGCCGGAAGGCAAGATTTTGATTCCCGGCGTGGTCACGCATCACACGATCACCGTGGAGCACCCGCGGCTCGTCGCCGACCGGATCGTGCGCTTCGCGCGGCTCGTGGGGCGCGAGAGTCTAATCGCCGGCACGGATTGCGGTTTCGCGCAGGCTCAATTTATCCAACGCGCAGCGCCGTCCGTGATGTGGGCGAAATTCGAAGCTCTGGTTGAAGGCGCGCGGATCGCGAGCGCGGAGCTTTGGCAGAAACGCGCAATCGCTTAGGATATTGGCCGAAATAACCCAGGGGGACAAATTGAAAACTGCAATTAAGTCGGTCGCAATATCGCTCGTTGTGATCGGGCTGCTCGCTTCGGCGCGGATCTCGCAGACGCAGGCTCCACAATGCGATCGTGCGTGTCTAATCATGACCACCAATATCTATTTGGCTGGTCTGGTCGCCCACGATCCGTCCATCGTGAAGTTTTCACCGGACGTCAAGTTCGTGGAAAACACGGTGCCGATGAAACCCGGCGAGGGACTTTGGAAAACCGCCTCTGCCATACCGACTACTTTCAAGATCTACGTGCCCGATACCGTTTCCGAGGAGATCGGATTCCTGGGAGTCATGCAGGAGAACAATCGGCCGATCGAGTTCGCGCTGCGGTTGAAGATTCGCGACGGACAAATCGTGGAGGCCGAACACCTGATCGCGCGCGATCTTCGCAGCACCAGCCTCCCCAATCTCCAGATTCCGCGCCCGGCATTCTCGAAGGAGGTTCCGGCGGACCTGCGCGTTCCGCGTGACGAAATGTTGAAGATCGGACTTTCGTATTACGAAGCTCTCACCACCAGCAACGGCCACGCCGCGCCTTTTGCCGATGATTGCGTGCGCCGCGAGAATGGGTTCCAAACCACGGGCAATCCGCCTCCGGCCACTCCTGGCCTAGGCACCATGGGCGCGATGGGCTGCGCCGCTCAACTCGACACGCGCACGATGAGCTACATCAAGCGCATCGAACCGCGGCGCGTGGAGATCGCCGATTCCGAAACAGGATTAGTCTTCGGGCTTTCGCAATTTCGCCATCCGATGGAGGAAAAGACGCTGACGATTGTCGGCGTGCCTGGCGTTGATCACCTGGACATGAACTTTAAGCCGTTCGATCTTCCCGCCGCGCATATTTACAAAGTCAGCGGCGGCAAGATTCACGAAATCGAAGCCATGGGTTTCATGATGCCATACAACTCGAAAACAGGCTGGGAGTGATCTCGCGCTGCCCCGGGATATTTGAAATCGCATGAAACAAGAAGGGGAGATTGCTCCATGAAGAAATCAATTTGCGATAGGAAGGTATTTGTTGCGGCAATAATCCTGGCAAGCGCGCTGTTCCTTTCCAGCATGTCGAATGCGCAGGCGGTGGCGCCACCCCAGGCCGGCACGGGAACCGCCAATTCGATAACCATGATGGATGGCAGACAGGCAAATCAAGATGTGACGGAAGCGTATCTTCGTCAAACGTTGGGCGATCCAAAGGAAGAAGCTGCCTACCAGGCCTTTCATAAAGTCGGCGAAGATGACGGCGACAAAAAGATTCACCTCGGCCTGGCTTTCCTGGCGAAATATCAGTCGGACCGGTACAGCGAAGCCGTGTACGAGGAACTGTCGCAAGCTTATTATGACAGGAAGGATTTACCGAGCTTCTACACCTACTCCGAGAAGGGACTCTCACTCTTTCCCGAAGATGTGCATCTGCTGGCCCTGAGCGGATGGGTAATTCCCCGAGCGTTTAACCCCAGCGAGCCCGATGCCGACAAGAAGCTGGACATGGCCGAGCAATACGAAAAACACGCTCTCGACGTAATCAACAAAATGCAGAAACCGGACGGCCTGCCGGAAGACCAATTCGCCGCGTTTAAAACGGGCGAGATGGCCGTGGCGCATAGCGGTCTCGGTCTCGTCTATTTCCGGCGCGAACAGTATGATACTTCCGAAAAGGAACTCGAGATTGCTACGAAGAACGAAGCCAAACCCGACCCGACCGATTTCTACATTTTGGGAGCGGACCTGGAGAATTTGAGCCGTTACCAGGAAGCGGCGGACGCTTTCAACCGATGCGCGCAGATCGCCGGCAGCGTGCAGGACAACTGCAAGAAATATGCCGCTGACGCAACGCAACGCGCCGCGTCCGCAAAATAACGCGCGCCCGCGCGGCGCGGATAGCCGGTCACAGATCGATCACACTTGCCGCCCGTTACGTCCACCCGCCTCAAGGCGCCCTTTGCGTGGCCACGTCGCGGCTGGGTGAGCAACAAATTGGGCTCAACGCCGATCAGCCGCGGATGCCAGCAGCTTAGCCAACCTAAGTAACCCACCGACAATTTAGAATTTGAGACAACAGCATGCACCGTCTGCTTATCGGATCGGCCGCGAACCGGTGATGAGGATATCCACAAGCCTCCTGGCGCTTTGCTGCCAATCGGGGCCGGACGAGACATTGGAGACGCCGACCAGAGCGCGGAGCAAGTCAACCGGGTCGAGGTCTTTGCGAATGTCGCCGCTATCCACGGCACGCTGCACGAGCGCGCGAATTGCCTGATGCATCTTCGCGTAAGAGGCTTCGAACACCTTCTTGGGATCGCCGAGCAGAGTATTCAGGGCCGGCGCGATGAGCTGCTTGGCCGCAATCGCCTCCACAAACAACAAGAGCCAGGCGCGTAGAGCTTCAATCGGCGGCATGGTTCCAGCGAACGTCTGTTCCGCCGCGGCCAGCTTTTCGAGTTCCGACTGATACACCAATTGCAGGAGTTTTTCCCGCGTCGGAAAGTGGCGGTACAACGTCCCCGGTCCGACCTCCGCCTGTTTGGCGATGTCGTCCAAGCTGGCGTTTGCGCCGTGGCGGGTAAACGCTACCTTCGCCACTTCCAGAATCCGATCGCGGTTCCGCTCGGCGTCCGCCCGGGGCTTCCGGGGAGGTTGTGATCGTTTTTTGGGCATTTTAGAAAATACTTGCAACCGGAGGCGTCCTCCGGTTATCTTATGTAGTGCGGAGACACTCTCCGTTTTATTCGAGATGAGGCGGCTTGTCAATAGCGATCGCGAGGGGAGCCGCCCGAAGGAGAAAGAATATGAATACGGTGGATGTATTTGGAGCGACCTCGACCACGGACGAAGTTCTTTCAGGCATGAACCTGCGCGGGAAACGAACACTTGTGACCGGCGTTTCGGCCGGCTTGGGCATTGAGACGGCACGATCGCTCGCCGCGCATGGAGCCGATGTGGTGGGCGCAGCGCGCGATTTGAAAAAGGCGGAAGCGGCGACCGCCGAGGTGCGAAGGGATGCGGCGGCGGGTGGCGGGAGCCTCGAGCTGGTGGCGCTCGATCTCGGTAACCTCAAAAGCGTGCGCTCCTGCGCGGACAGTCTGCTCGCGAAGGGTCAGTTCATTGACGCGATTATTGCGAATGCGGGCGTAATGGCAACTCCGTTTGGCCATACGGCGGATGGTTTTGAGACGCAGTTCGGCACGAATCACCTGGGCCATTTCGTCTTCGTCAACCGGATTGCGCCGCTCCTGCGTCCCGGAGGACGGCTGATCAATTTGTCTTCCGCAGGTCACCGTTTTTCCAACGTGGACCTGGACGACCCCAATTTTGAGCGTACGCCTTACGAACCGTTCCTTGCATACGGCCGGTCGAAGACAGCGAACATCCTCTTTGCCGTAGAGTTTGATCGCCGGCACCGCGGGCGCGGCATCCGAGCTGCCGCCGTGCATCCGGGAGTGATCCAAACCGAGCTTGGGCGCTACACCGATCGCGGAAGCCTCCAGAACATGATTGATCAGATCAGCCAGCAACTTGTCGCCGAGGGTAAGGGACCCTTCCAGTGGAAGACGATTCCCCAGGGAGCGGCGACTTCGGTGTGGGCCGGCGTCGTTGGCAGGGCAGATGAAGTCGGCGGGCGGTATTGCGAAAACTGCCACGTCGGCCAGATCGTGCCGGACAACGTGGCCATCAGCGCGGCAAGCGAAGGAGTGCGCGGATATGCGCTCGATCCGAACAATGCCGAGAAGCTTTGGAAGAAAAGCGAAGAAATGGTTGGCGAATCCTTTTCGCGCTAGCAAGCAGGAACTGCACCGACGCGAAGGGAACAATCGAATAAGGAGACTACGATGCACAACAAACCTGTCGCCCTGGTCACCGGAGCCAATCAAGGAATCGGTCTTCAGATCGCGAAGGATCTAGTGGCACACGGCTTTACCGTGCTGGTTGGGTCGCGCAATCTCGAGCGCGGCGAGGCTGCGGCCAAGGAGATTGGGCCGGACGCGCGAGCGGTCCAGCTCGACGTGACGGATCAGACTTCGATCGCCGCCTCGGCGCAGCTAATCGGCAAGGAGCTTGGCCGCCTCGACGTGCTGGTCAACAACGCGGCTATCTCGAATACGAGCAAGCAGCCAAGCATGTCCGTCCAGGAGTACTCCAAGCTGGTGCGCCCGAGCAATGTGTCGCTCGATGAAGTGCGCGCGGTGTGGGACACCAACGTGTTCGGCGTCCTCGCCGTTACCCAGGCGATGCTGCCTCTCCTGCGCCAGGCGCCGGCAGCCCGAATCGTCAACGTGTCGAGCGGCGTTGGCTCGCTGACGAGGAACTCTGATCCGGCCGCCCCCTGGCGGTCGACCTTCGGCCCTGTTTACCCGGCGTCCAAGACGGCTCTCAACGCCATGACGCTCGCCATGGCGATTGAGTTGGAGCCAACCGGGATCAAGGTCAATGCTGCTTGCCCGGGCTATACCAAGACGAATCTCAACAACTATTCAGGCACGCGGACAGTCGAGGAGGGCGCACGTGAGCCGGTGCGACTCGCGCTGCTCGGTCCGGATGGTCCGACGGGCACGTTCTCGAACGAGGACGGCCCGCTCCCGTGGTGATGTAGGCCGGAGCGCGTCAGCCCGCACATAACTGCACATCATCGAGGCAAACGAGTTTGCAGGACTCAGCCCATCAAATGTCGGAATTAGAAGGAGGAGAGAAAATGCGAATTTTCGTCACAGGTGCTACCGGTTTTATCGGTTCGGCTGTTATTCGGGAGCTTATCAACGCGGGGCACTCGGTGGTCGGGCTTGCTCGCTCAGATGCGGGAGCCAAATCGCTTGTCGCCGCCGGTGCCGAAGCGCTTCGAGGAGACCTGGAGGATCTCGAAAGTCTGCGCAGCGGTGCGGCCATGTCCGATGGCGTGATTCATACTGCGTTTATCCATGACTTCTCGAAATTCAAGGTGAGCTGCGAGATTGACCAGCGTGCCATTGAGGCGCTGGGCGCCACTCTCGCGGGTTCCGACCGGCCATTGATTGTCACCTCCGGGCTTGCGCTCCTGGTGTCAGGCCGCGCCGCGACTGAGGAAGATGCCCCCGTTCCTACTTCCGGCTCGTATCCGCGCGCGTCGGAAGTGACAGCGATGTCCTTGGTCGCACGCGGGGTTCGAGCGTCGGTCGTACGCCTCCCGCAGGTGCACGACCGAGTGAAACAAGGCCTCGTCAGCTATCTGATCAATATAGCTCGCCAGAAGCGTGTCTCGGCCTATGTCGGTGATGGGCGCAACCGCTGGGCCGCGGTACACGTGCTCGATGCTGCCCGCCTTTATAGGCTGGCGCTGGAGAAGGGTATTGCGGGAGCCAGGTACCACGCGGTCGCTGAAGGGGGCGTGCCGGTCAGAGAAATCGCAGAGGCGATCGGCCGGGGTCTGAAGCTGCCGACGGTGTCTGTGTCTGCTGAGCGAGCAGGCGACCACTTTGGTGCGCTTGGATTATTCGCCGGGCTAGACTTGGTGGCGTCCAGCGCGCTCACGCAGAAGTGGCTGGATTGGCGACCAACGCAAACTGGACTCATGGACGATCTTGAGCATGCTTGCGATTTCGAGCCTGCAGACGTCAAGATCAATGAAAGTAGCTACGCAACGAGTAAATAATCGGGTCGCTCTCGCAGCTGGGGCGAACAAAGGCGTTCGGCTCCGAATAGCCCGCGAACTCGCGACAGCTGATCAAACGTTGACGCTTCGAGCGCCCTCGCCCGAAGCGTCCGACGGCACGGGTCACGTGATTCACGAGTTCGACTCGAACAGGGAAGCGATACCGATACATCGGCCACAATTTTGCCTACAGCGCTGAGGATGAAACGACGGAACGCGTCCATAAGCCATTGGAAAAAAATGGTGGACGTGACCGGGATCGAACCGGTGACCCCCTGCTTGCAAAGCAGGTGCTCTCCCAGCTGAGCTACACGCCCACAGTAACTCCATGATTCCAATAGATCGCTCCCGCCGCAAGGCAAAAGAAAATGAACCACGCGAAGGTGCCCCCTGGAAGAGATGAGGGAAAGATTCCGAGCAGAGTATGAGAATTCTGTTTGAAATGTTCGGGCATTGGCAAATAGTATGCGGAGTCCGGCACCGGGCCTCCGATTGCCAGCGCGGACACCAGGATCCAAATTCTTGAGCCTGGAGTGTATGGCAAGAATCGAGGCGGGATTTGAACGGAAACACATTAGGCGCAGTTGTGGACGGAGCACGACTGCGTTGGCAATTGCCACCTGGAGAAGTCGCCCTATATGATAACGACCTTACGGCATAGCGTGCTGCGCGGGTGCTTAATACTGGGTGCCGCGGCTTTGTGTTTGTGGTTGATCGGTTTCAAAGTGTCAGCGCAAGCGCCGGGCTTTTTTTCAGGCGGCCCGGCGGTAAGCATTACCGTGGCGCAGTCGAACCGCGGCAAGGCGGTCTATGACGACAATTGCGCCAGTTGCCATGGCGCAAATCTCGACGATGGAGAATTTGGCCCTCCGCTGCGTGGCGCGGCCTTCAAAGCGCACTGGTCGAGCCAGTCCGCTGATGCGCTGTACACCTACATCGCAGCGAAGATGCCGCCGTCTGCGCCGGCCGGACTCAGCGACAGAGCCTATGCCGATGTCGAGGCCTACATTCTTCACGCGAACGGCGTTCCTCTCGGCAGCAGCGAATTGGCCCCGGCTCGCGCTCAATACGACATCCTCGCTTCCCGCCTGACCAATCACGACGCGATCTACACATCCGTGATGGCCGCGCGCGAAAAACTGCTGGCTGATATGACGCCTGTGACCGACGCCATGCTGCAGCACCCCGCCGATAGCGATTGGCTGTTGTGGCGCCGCACTTACCAGAACATCAGCTTCAGCCCGCTCAAGCAAATCAGCACGACGAACGTACACGATCTCGGCGTCACATGGACTCGTACGCTACCGGCCAGCGCCAACGAAATCACGCCGCTGGTGCATGATGGAGTCCTGTTCGTGGAAAGCGGAGCGAGCATTCAGGCGTTGAGCGCGACGACGGGCGTGCCCCTCTGGCAATACACCCGGTCGCTGCCGGACGGCCTCCACAACGGCCGCGAGGCGCGCATCAAGTATCTGGGGATTTTTGGCACGACCCTCTACGCCGTGACTCCGGATGGACACGTGATCGCGCTCGATGCGAAAACGGGCAAATTAATTTGGGACCATGAAGTCCTCACGCGCGATCAGGGATTGCACGAGGGCGAAGTGGATGGCGTTGCGTTTCATCTCGATGGCGGACCGCTGTTCGTCAAAGGCAAGCTGATCGTCGGCACGAGTTTGGGCATCAACACGGGCGGAGGGAATTTCATCATTGCTCTCGACGCGGCCAAGGGAGACGAAGCGTGGCGCTTCCACACCGTCGCGCGGCCGGGCGAGCCGGGCGGGGATAGCTGGAACGGCGCACCGCTCGACCAACGATTCGGATCCGGCGTGTGGACCTCGTGCAGCTACGATCCTCAGCGCAATCTCGTTTACATTGGCACCGGCAATACCTATGACGCTGGCACGCTGATTCTTCCTCAGCCGCGCGCGGGCGAATCCAAAGACGCACTTTATACGGATTCAACCCTTGCGCTCGATCCCGACACTGGGAAATTGGCTTGGTACTTCCAGCACATGAACCGCGATATCTGGGATCTGGACTGGGTATTCGAGCAGTCACTCATCACCCTTCCGGTAAACGGCAAGCCGGCTGACCTCGTGGTTACGGGCGGCAAGACTGCAATTTTTGACGCCATGGACCGGACCACCGGCAAATACGTATTTTCCCGCGATCTCGGCCTGCAGAACGTTGTTACCTCGATTGACCCGGTCACGGGCAAGGAAAACACCAACCCTGCCGTTGAGCCGGTGCCCGGCAAGACAGCGCTTCTTTGCCCCAATTCCAACGGCGCGCGCAACTGGCCGACCACGGCTTTCGATCCAGCGAGCTATATCCTCTATGTACCCCTGGTCGAAAGCTGCGCGGACTACAGCTGGGCCCCGCGCAGCGCCGCTGAGGTCGCGGCGGGCGGCAACGACATTCGTTTCGCCACGCGGCCGCGGCCGGATTCGGACGGCAAATTCGGCCGCCTCGAGGCCATCAATCTCGCCACCGGTAAAGTCGTCTGGACTCATCGCCAGCGCGCGCCGCTCGTCAGCTCACTCCTCGTGACGGCGGGCGGGCTTACCTTTGTGGCGTCGCTGGACCTTTCCTTCACGGCCTACGATGCGGCTACCGGCGATCAACTCTGGCAGACACATCTCAATGATGTGGGCAACTCGTCTCCCGTGACCTATAGCGTTCGGGGCGAGCAATATGTAGCGATTGTGGCCGGCGGCGGTGGCCCGCTAAGCTCCGGCTCCGGCTTGACGCCAGAAATCATTAGCCCCGCAGCCAGCACCACGCTCTGGGTATTCAAATTACCGTCGCGCTGACCTTGGTTCGTGGACCGAATGGGGAAATCTCATCGGCGCGCCCATTGAAAAAAGCTGGTCCGCGTCCGCCGCGGACTCAGGCAAAAAACGTGGCGGGGGCACCCGCGCGGATGAATACACGACTGGCTGACTGTTAAGGATCAGAGTCAGGTCGCACTCAATGGAAGCCGCCCGAAGCAAAACTAGCAGTTATGCTCGTCGGATCAATTCGTAGCCGCCTTTGCCCGGTCGAGCCCGCGCTGGTAAATAGACAAGTTCACAAAAGCCGCATGCAGGATGGGCGTCGTCAAGCCGTGCTTCTGCCCACGTTTGAAAAGGTCGCCTAGGATGGTATCAACCTCGACCGGCGCGCCTTTTTTGAGATCGCGATACATCGAGGAGGTCAGCTGCGAACCCTGTTTCGTGAGCTGCGTGGTCTGTCGTTCAAGGAACGCGTCGGATTGTGGATACCCGCAGGCACCTGCAATTCCGGAACACTCGCGGAGTGCCCCGAGGGAAAGATCGGCTCCGCCTGAGATTGCCGCGATCTCTCCAATGTTGCCACGCATAAGGCAGGTAATGGCCCCCAGTGTCGCGAGCTGCACCCATTTTTGCCACATGTCGTTTAGAATGTGGTCCGAGCTTGAAGCATCAAAGCCCGCACCGCGGAGCGTTTCGTCGAGCTTTTGCAGGCGTGGCGTGCTGCGGCCATCGAGCTCGCCGTAGGCGAGGCTCTGGAAATCAGTAAGTTGCTGGATTCGACCTTCCTGGTCAATCTCCGTCGCAACCAGGCAAACGCCTCCCAGAACGGCGTGCGGTCCGAATCGCGTGGTCAGAGCATCAACATGACGCATGCCGTTCAGTACCGGAAGAATCATCGTCTCGGGCCCGACTGCCGCGGCGAAGTCATTCATTGCGTCGGAAAGTGCGTAGCTCTTGACGCCGAGCAGGATCAAGTCATACGGTCCCGTGATCTGATCGGCTGTAATAGCTTTCGGCTGTAGCGTTAGATTCCCGTGCGGGCTGACGATTTGAAGTCCCTTTGTCCTTATTTGTTCAGCGCGCTTGGCACGAACGAGAAACGTGACATCACGGGCCGCCTGAGCTAGTCGGCCGCCAAAATACGCGCCGACGGCGCCGGCGCCGACGACCAGAATTCGCATCGTTGATTACCTCCGTTTCTCTGACGCTCCGTTCATTTCTCAGCTTCGCGATGACGATGAACGCCTCTTTTTCGATTTGTCTCCCGCTTCAACTGCTTGAGTTGGTCGGTCCCTTATTCTGTCGGTCTATTTCTCGTTTACTGAGTGGCCGTTCGCATCCGCTCATTTCGCGCCTCAGGCTTGGACGAGAATAATGCGCCGAGTCCCTCGGCAAGAGTCGGGTGAGCGAGGATAGCGTCACGAAGGGCGGTGTAGGGAAGCCCGGCGATCATAGCGACCTGAACAGCGCCCATGATCTCGCCGCCTTCTACGGCGAAGGCGCTGAAGCCGAGGATGCGATCACCGTTGATCTCAACCAGCGCCTTTAAGAATCCTCGTGTTTCAGAAAGTGTGCGCGCACGCAGCACTTGTTCCATTGGGATTTTGAATAAGCGATAGGCGATTCCTTGCGCCGTGGCGTCCTTCTCACGCAAGCCGATGTGGGCGAATTCCGGGTCTGTGAAAACGCAAAACGGAATTCGCCGTCCCGTCGTCGTATGATTCCGGCCGGAGAGATTGTCGTGAACCACGCGGAAATCGTCGATGCTGACGTGCGTGAATTGCGGGCTGCCGGCCACTTCGCCGATGGCCCACACGCCGGGCGCGGTGGTCTGCAAGCGTTCGTTGACCTGGATATATCCACGGTCGGTGAGCGCGACGCCGACGGACTCGAGTCCGAGCCCCCCGGTGTTCGGAGTGCGGCCCGACGCGACGAGGAGATGCGTGCCGTCCACGGTCCTCTCCGCGCCGTTCTGGGTGAATCCAATCGCAACCGACTGCCCCGATTTTCCGGAGACCCCGGTGACTTTGGCGCCGAGGACCAACTCGATCCCCTCGTCTTTGAAAAGTTCGCCGAGAGCTTGCGTGACGTCCTCGTCTTCGCGAAACAGGAGGCGGTCGTTGCGTTCGATTACGGTCACTTTGCTGCCGAACCGACGCATCGCCTGGGCGAGTTCGACGCCAACGTAGCCGCCACCCAGAACGACGAGATGTGGGGGCACCTCATCGAGCTCAAGCGCTTCGATATGCGTCAGCGGGTGCGCGTCGATCAGGCCCGGAATTGGTTCCAGCGTGGCGTGCGTCCCGGTGCTGATGATCACATTCGTTCCGCGAAGCAAGCGGCGCGCGCCATCGTTCAAAGTTGCCTCTATCGTTCGAGGGGCGACGAAGCGCCCCGACGCGAGAATAAATTCCGCGCCCGTCTTCTTGTAGTTGTCGAGGTACAGATCGTTCAACCCCGAAACCATCTTGCGTTTTCGGTCGCGCACCACCGTCATATTCACTCGAAAGTTTTCTTTGGTGATGCCGAAGTCCTCGCTGTGGCGAACGTAAGAGGCCACCCGGGCGCTGTGAATGATATTTTTGCTGGGAAGGCACGCGATGTTCGGGCACGAGCCGCCGATATACTTTCGGTCAATCACCGCGACCCGTTGCCCCTCGGACGCAAAAGTCCATGCCGCAACAGTCGAACCCGTGCCGCCGCCAAGGATAACAAGATCGTAGTCTTCCACTTTCGTGTCCTCCCGCGCTTGACTCGAAGCAACCGCTTCCATGGTGTTCACATAAAATCCTTAACTGTCGTTGCGTAATCGCCGTCTGTAGGCCGCGACCTTGTGGCGGTTTCCACAAAGCAGCATGCTGCACCAGCGGCGATGATGCGATTTGGTGTGGTCAGAGAACCAGAGCACGCATGTCTCATCCTCGCACCGTTTCACTAGATGAAAGTCGGCCGTCGCCAGCAGTTCAGCGGCAGCTTCCGCCACGGGCCCAAGTATTGCCTCAGCGGTATTTCTTTCGCTGACTTTTTCGATCTTAAGCGAGCGCGGCTTGTTCCAAACAAGTCGGCGGTGACTCTGGGCGCCAGCAAGAAATCGGTTGAGCACGGAAGGATCTCCACGCTGTCCAGCCTTTCGTTTCTCTACAAGCGAACGAATATTCTCACGCAGTGTCCGCGCAGAACCCAAAAGAGACTTCCTCGTTGGTCCGCGACCAAACTCCGGTACCGAAAGTCCCGCTTGTTTGAGCCAACGTAATACATCCTCATCGCGCCGGAGGATGTCCACTACCTTTCCATTCACCCGCATCCGGGTGTTTAGAAAATCCAGCGCGAGATTCCCCGCCAGAAACACCAGGACCGGCTGCGAAGCTCGCTTCGTTTCGGACTCGGTCAAATGGATCGCTCGAAAACACTGTAACCGCGAATTGCTGTATTGACAAGTTACAGATGTTGTGGTGTAACCTGTGAACGCCATGTTGTCTGGTGTTGACGATTCGACGTTAGCTCTCTGAGGAGGAATTGCGAATGGCTCAAGATCTTTCGGCGCAAAGACAAAAGAGCGCCCGCTTTGTCGTGCCCATTACATCTATCCGCAGGGTCGAAGCCGACGGTATTCGAATGTTCTACAGGGAAGCAGGCGATTCCCACGCCCCGGTCGTTCTTCTGCTGCATGGCTTTCCGTCATCGTCGTTTATGTTTCGCGAGTTGATTCCTCGTTTAGCCGATCGCTACAGGGTAATCGCGCCAGATCTGCCTGGCTTTGGATTTACGGAAGTCCCTGAGAAGCGAAAGTACACGTACACCTTCGACGCGTTGGCTGCGACAGTAAATTCCTTCACGGAAGCGATCAAAATCAATCGCTACGCACTCTACGTCTTCGATTACGGAGCGCCGACGGGTTTCCGCCTGGCGATGGCCCATCCCGAACGTGTTACAGCCATCGTTTCGCAGAACGGCAACGCCTATGAGGAAGGACTCGGCGACGCCTGGGGACCTATTCGGAAATATTGGGCTTTCCCTAACGCTGAAAACCGCGAGGTCATTGCGAAAAATGTGCTGACGCTTGACGGCACTCGCTGGCAGTACACGCACGGCGTGGCGAACCCGGATAGCGTCGCGCCGGAGTCCTACACATTGGACATGGCGCTTATGGAGCGGCCAGAAAACAAAGATATACAGTTGGATTTATTTCTGAATTACGCATCCAACGTGGCGCTCTACCCCGCCTTTCAAGAATATTTCCGTAAATCGAAGCCTCCCTTGCTTGCAATTTGGGGCAAAAACGATCCCTTCTTCATTCCAGCCGGTGCGGAAGCTTTCCGAAGGGACATTCCCAACGCGCAAGTCAAGATGCTCGACACCGGGCATTTTGCTCTGGAGACGCACGTCGTCGAGATTGCTGCCGCGATGAATGAGTTCTTCGACGCTAACGGGATATAGCCGCAGACCAAAGCTTGGGAGATCCAGATGGCAGGCGAAAACGGAACCGTTGTATTGGTGCATGGGGCATGGGCGGACGGATCCTGCTGGCAGAACGTCATTCTGCCGCTCCGCGGTCTGGGTCTTGATGTGATCTGCGCTCCGCTTCCTTTGACATCGCTGACTGATGACATTGCAGCTCTCTCAAGAACAGTCGAGAGAACCAAAGGCCCCGTCGTGCTCGTCGGGCATGCATATGCCGGGGCGGTCATCGCCGGTCCAACGGACGATCGAATCAGAGCTCTGGTGTACGTCTCGGCTTTAGCGCCAGGCGATGGTGAAACCGTCGCGCAGGTCTTCTATCGCGAGCCGCCTCATCCCGATGCTCCTCATTTGGCGCCTGACTCACACGGTTTCATTTGGATGTCGGAAGACGGCTTCCGTAAAGCGGTCGCTCACAAAGCCTCCGCGAATCAAACGGCCATCATGGCTGCGGTGCAACGGCCGATTGCCGTCCAATGCATTCAAGAGGTCACTCCACAACCAACATGGAAGACGAAGCCAACCTGGTACCTGCTCGCGGAAGAGGATCGCATGATCAACCCGACGACTCAGCGCTTTATGGCCGAGCGAATGGGCGCGAAAATCCGCTCATACCCGGTGGATCACACACCGATGTACACGCACCCGAACGTTGTGGTTGATGTCATCGCGGAGGCTCTGCGCGAGAAGACTTCAAAGTAGAGGTTTCTGGGCGACAAGGCGAACGGCCGGCGGAGACCCTGCAGCCCGGCTGCGCGGACTTTTGATCGGCGGTGAAGATCATTAAGGAGAACCAACAATGCCGAACTCTGTGGCCATTGTTACTGGCGCTAGCCAGGGAATCGGAAGGGCCACCGCGCTTCGACTGGCGCGGGATTTTTCATCACTCGTTCTGATCGCTCGGGACGAGGCGCACCTGCAAGAAACAGCCCAAAGTGCGAAGTCCATCGGAGCTGAAAGCCTCGTACTTCCGCTCGATCTTCGCGAACCAGCCTCTGCCGAAAAAGTCGTCAGTACCACACTCGAACGGTTCGGCCGCATAGACGCTCTTCTCAATATCGCCGGGGCAGTTCCCCAAATTGATCTGTTCGAGATGACAGACGCGCAGTGGGACGACGGTTTGGCCCTGAAATTTCACGGAGCTCGCCGCCTCACGATAAGAGCCTGGGATGCCTTGAAGGCTTCACGGGGGTCAGTCGTCTTGCTCTCCGGCCTTGCAGCTTTTGACCCCAAGCCGGGATTTGCTGGTGTCGCTGCAACGAATGCGGCGATTATCGCTCTCGCAAAGGCCTTCGCAGAGCAGGGAATCAAGGACGGCGTTCAGGTCAATAGCGTTTCACCGGGCGCGATCATGACGGGTCGGCGACGATCGTTTCTTGAAAAGTGGGCGCCTGCCAACCACCTCACCGTCGAGGAAGCAGTTAAAAAGTATCCGGAGCAATCCGGCATTTCTCGTTTTGGCGAACCGGAAGAGATTGCCGATCTCCTCGCTTACTTGGTGTCAATCCCGGCGAAGTGGATGACCGGAGCTTCGCTGCGAATGGACGGCGGTGAATTCAAAGGGATTTGACGCGCCGGCTTTTACTTTGCAGGCGTTAGATTGCGTGCGTCCAGAAACGAATTAAGTGCCGCTACGCTGGCATCGGAATCAGCGAGCGCGACGTAACCGTCCGGTCGCACCAGATAGAGGGCATTTCGCCGCAGCCCCGCGCGACCCATCTCCGGACGCCACGCAAAAACATGCAGCGGCAATTTTCGTACATCGCACACGGCCCGAAGCTCCGCCGCAGCATCGCCGTACACGTGGGCTTGCCAATCCATTGAAGTCAGCGGCGCGAAGTTGTCCGATTCCACGCCGTTCAAATTCATTTTCACCCACGGCAAGCGGTCGCCGCCGTGAATCGTTCCCGCTCGACCCTCGCTCAAGCCGCTTCCGCGGTAGTTCACCACCGTCTGCGAGACGGTGCGGAACATCAACCGCCGCGCCGGCTGAAGTCTGATGAGCAGGGGGATTAGCAGCGGCACGATCTGCAGCCGCACTAGCCGCGCCATCGCTCCCGAGTTCGTCGCGAGCGTGAACGCCCGATCGGTCGTCGCGACCAGTCGCTGCGCAAACGCGATTCGTTCCGGCTCGTAGCTGTCGAGCAGCGTCGCGTTCGCCCTCCCGTGGACCACAGCGGCGAGTTTCCAAGAAAGATTCACCGCGTCGCCGATGCCCGTGTTCATCCCCTGTCCACCCACGGGGCTGTGGATGTGCGCGGCGTCGCCCAGCAGGAACGCACGACCCTTGCGAAAACGATTGGCGACCCGGTGGTGCACGCGGTACGTCGAAAACCAGTTCACGCGTTCCACGTCAACGCGTATCCACTCAATCACGCGCTTGCTCACGTCATTCCAGGACAAATTCTCGTGCTTGTCTTCCCCATCGTCGCGTATTGTGCCGACGAGCCGCGCGCGCCCTTCGCCCTTTAGCGGAAACATCGCCAGAAATTCAGCCCTGTCCAGCCCGATATGAAGTTCCCCATTCAAGGTCGGCCCGCTGCCCTGGATATCGGCAACGTAGAAAAGGCGATTGTAGGTCCCGCCCCCGAAACCGATCTGCAGTCCCTCGCGTACGGCGGAACGCGCCCCGTCGCATCCGGCAATGTAGGCCGCCTCGCACGTCTCCTCGGCTCCATCCCGCAGCTTCAGTCGCGCGATTATCCGGCCGTTCGCTTCCTCGAATCCCAGAAGTTCCGTTTGGCGCTCGACCTGAACTCCGGCTTCGCCCAGGCGCTCGATCAACAGACCCTCGTGTTCGTCCTGAGGAAATACCAGCGGGAAAGGAAACGGGCTGAGGCCTGCGCCGATGTCGCCAAAGACCACGCGGGCCTTCTTGTCGCCGGCCACCCAGAAATTTGCCGCGATCACTTTTCGTCCGCGTTCGATCACCGCTTCAGCGATGCCGATCTGGCTGTAAAACTCCAGCGTGCGCGCCTGCACCGCGAGTGCGCGCGAAGTCGTCCCCGCCTCCGCGGTCTTGTCAACGATCCTCACCCGCACACCCAGCCGCGTCAGCCAC
Organism: uncultured Acidobacteriota bacterium; assembly: GCA_963842425.1. Taxonomy (GTDB): domain Bacteria; phylum Acidobacteriota; class Terriglobia; order Acidiferrales; family UBA7541; genus Palsa-295. Next base: position 55,736 of record CAWJGQ010000010.1, read on the forward strand.
AGCGCCAGCACCAATCCCGTCGGCCCTGCGCCGGCAATGAGGACGTCAGTATCGCGATTCGACGATGCATTCATGCGAGAGGTGCCCTGGTCAGCACCCGATCGCTAGTTTACCTGACGCCTGTCAATTGTTCAGCTTGACCCGCCACACCGCGCCTCCCGCGGTCACATAGAGGTTGTGGTCCCGAATCGCGAAGTTGGTTACGGTCTTGCCCGCTTCTTCCGGAAATTCAATCGCGCCAAGCGGTCGTCCGTCCGAAGAAAACACCAGCACTTCTCCACTTCCCATGCTCGCTGTCAAAAGATGCCCCTTCGCGTCAACCATAATGCCGTCGGGCCCGACGCCCGCTCGCGTTCTGGCGTAGACATACGTCAGCGGAAATCCGCCCTTCGCCGTGAGCGATGGGACGGAAATAACGCGCTGTGCGGCGAACTCCGCGATCAGAACTGTTTGCCCTCCCACGCCAATCGCGATCCCGTTCGGAAATGCAATCTTGTCGGTCACGAGCTTCAGCGTTTTGCCGTCCGGCTCCAAATAAAACACGCGGCCGTTTGCATTCAACACTCCCGATCCGCCGGGCACCGTAAAATAAATGCCTCCCGCTTCGTCAATAGCCAAATCGTTCGCACTCGCGAGCGAAGTGTCCTCGTATTTATCAGCGATTACGGTAACCTTGGCGTTGGATGGATCAAACGTAATCAGTCCCAGCTTCGCGTCGGTCACAAACATGCGGCCGTCCTTGCTGAATTTCGATCCGTTGGGCATTCCGCCCGTCTTGCCCTTCGAGACGCATTGGCCGTCGTCTGTGATGTTAAGAATTCGGCCGCCGGTCACGTCTACGACCCAGAGTCCGCCGGAGGAATCCACGGATGCTCCCTCCAGAAAGCCGCCGCACGTCGCGATTTTTTCCGGGTGGCATTCACCACAAAATGTCGCCATAGATTCTTGCGCAGACGCCAGAAACGGCGCGGCGGCCATGGTCAGCACAACGGACATCAGAACCGCGATCCTCTTAAGCTGAAGAAATTTCATCGAACGCTCCCTTTTACTCCGCGTGCCAAAGTCACCCGCCGTTTTTCGCCTCCAGTTACACCGGCCACAGCTCTACGATTAAGCCATCCGGATCGGCGAATCGGATCGCATGTTTCGATTCGTCGTCGGCCGGCAGCAATGTGGCGCCCAGTGCCGTCAGCCCGTTCGTCACCTTGGAACGATCCAGTTTCGGGACCTTTACCGCGTAGTGATGAATATTTGGTTTTTCGTCCCCCGCCGTCTGCTTCAACGCCAATCCCGTCTCCCCATCGCTGAAATAAACGACGCCGGATCGGCGGCCGCTCTCTTTCAAACCGAACATCTTTTGATAGAAGGCAACCGACCGATCCACATTCGAGACGTGCAGCATAATGTGCTCGAATCCGCCCGGATGGACGAGCGGCTCGCCCGTATAGAGCGAGTCCATATGCTCGATCTGCCCCGCTGCGAGACTTTCGCCGCCCTGCGCGCCGGAAATCTGCACAAAAATCTTGTCGATGTCGGCGAAAACTCCGTGGCCGTAGTACATGAGGCCCTCCGCCTTCAGCCGAGCCTGCCATGCGTTATCGTCGAAGGGCTCCGCGTTTAGGCAGAAGTGGTCAATCAAGGACTTGGTCTGTCCTTGTCCCCCAAGTGTGCCGAGTTTTCCGATCGCCACGCCCCCACCGCCTCCCAATTCCGCGGAGTTTCCCAGATTGATCATGTAGCGCAGCGACGGCTGCTTTTCACCGGTGACATTGGCGCCGCCGAAAAGCTTGCTGTAGAAAAGCGCCGATTTCGTCACGTCGGGGACCGAAACACCGCAGTGCCCGCAGATGGTTTTTATTTTCAGCGGCAGATCGAGCGGCTTCGCAGCCGTTTCAATCTGAGCCCAGGCGCTGCCGCGCAGCACCGACGCGAGCGCCATACCCATCGCCGCCAGGGCCGAGCGTCGCGTGAGCCGCGAAATTTCGCGCGCATGATCGTAGATGCTATCGCTCATGTGATTTCTCCTGGTTCTCGCCTGATGTCCTTCATTACTTGTCGGGGCTGTGCTGTGACTCGGTCTGAAGCCGGTAAGCTTCCGCCGCCACCGAGGCCAGATATGCTCGGATTGCCTCCACATCTTCTTGTGAGAGCGCCGATCCGAAATTCGGCATTCCGTTTTTCGCCAGCGCACCTCCCCGAACGACCGATTGAAACGCCTCTTCGCTCTGAATAAACGCGGACCGCTTCAGGTCCGGAACCACGCGGCGGCTGACCGCACCCATCCCGTGGCAACCGCCGCAATATGGATTGAACAGCTGTCCTCCGTGTTGCAGCACTTCATTGCTCGCATTGATCACCGGCGGAGGCGGAATGGGCGGCAGCGCCGTCGGCAGAGCCGACAGCTCGGCCTTCGTGCCCAGCTTAAAGACGAGCACGCGGCCCTTTTCGGGCGCGGGCTTGTCCGGGACAGACGGTGCACCCACCATGTAGTTGGCGCCTCCATTGCCGGCCTCAATCGCGATGTATTGTTCGCCATCAATTGCATAACTGATCGGGCCGCCCTGCGCCCCTGCTTGAATATTAAATGACCACAGTTTTTCGCCCGTGAGCGCTTCGTGCGCGATCAGTTGAGGAACGCCCGTGGCCTCAAAGACCAATCCTCCGGCAGTCGTCAGCGCCCCGCCGCCCGCGCCGTAGTCAAAAGGCACGCGCCAGACCTCCTGCTGTGTCGCGACGTTCCACGCGACCAGTCCGCCTCGGGCGTTCTTGGAAAGAGCCGCAAGAGTTTTGGGGTCGGGTGGCAAAGCGCCGGCAGACTGTGCGAATCCGCTCGCGCGCATGAAGGGCTTGGGTTCGTAATTTGGATCGGACTTGTACGTCCCCGGCGCATCCTGAATGGTCACGTAGACGAATCCGGTTTCGGGATCGAAAGCCATGGGCTCCCACTGGTGGACTCCGCCACCGCCCGGGTGCACGAATGCCGTCGTTCCGTTTTCAAACCGCGCCTCGGAATTTTCCAGCGGCCGTCCCGTTTGGAGATCCACTCCATACGCCCAGGAAACTGGCTGGCCTGGCGGAGTGTCGGATGCCTTGGCCATAGGCACCATGCTCTTGGCGGAGATCAATTTCCCAGTGTCTCGGTCAATCACGTAGAAGAATCCATTCTTTGAGGACTGCATCAGAACGCGACGATCTTTTCCATCAATCTTCAAAGTCGCGAGCACGAGCGACTGCGCCGCATCGAAGTCCCAGGTCTCTCCGGGCGTGCACTGGTAGTGCCAGATATATCGTCCCGTCGCGCGATCCACGGCGATGATGGAAGAAATAAACAAATTGTCGCCGCCGCCCGGCGATCGAACTTGTCTGTTCCACGGCGTGCCGTTGCCGGTGCCGAAATACACACGATCGAGATCCGGATCGTAGGTGATGGAGTCCCAGACGGAGCCTCCGCCGCCTTGCCGCCACCACTGTCCGTTCCATGTCTTGGCCGCCATCGGCATCACGCTATCCGATGCCGCGCCGTCCGGGCCCTTCGAAGGGTCACCCGGAACGGTGTAAAAGCGCCAAACAAGTTTTCCGCTCCGCGCGTCATACGCGCTTGCGTAACCCCGCACGCCAAGATCGGCGCCACTATTGCCGATGAACACCATTCCCTTAGCGGCTCGCGGCGCGCCCGTAATCACATAGGGCTGCGTTGTATCAACCGTCTGCGTCTGCCACAGGACGCTCCCCGTCTTGGCGTCGAGGCCGATCAGTCGCCCATCAATCGCACCGACAAATATTCTTCCGTCTAAATATGCGACGCCGCGATTGACGACGTCGCAGCAGGCCTTCGCGCCCTGGATGCGGTCCGCCTGCGGATCGAAAACCCAAAGCTCCTTTCCGGTTTTCGCGTCAAGCGCGTAGACGATGCTCCAGGCCGAGGTGGCATACAGGACGCCGTTCACCATCAGCGGAGTTCCCTGGACGCCCCGCCCGACGCGAAAGTCGTAGAACCATGCCAGGCCGAGCTTGGAAATATTCGCCGCTGATATTTCTTTGAGTGGGCTGAATCGCTGTTCCGCGTAGTCACGGCCGTACGACGGCCATTCGCCGTCTTTCGGATGGCTCGCGTCCGGGGAAGGAGAGGATGCCCGGCCGTTTGCGGTTAATATAGTGGCCGCAAGGCATGCGACCGTAAGCAGGCGTCTATCGAAAATACGCATTGGACCTGACCATCCTCCCCGCGTCGTCAAGTCGGTCCTGGCTCGTTAGGGCGCGCCAGAACTTTGTGATTGTGGAAAGAATCTAACTTAGCGATGCTAAGTAGTCAAGCGGAGGCAGTCTCGATATGGCCTACGACGTAGATCTCATCGCCAGGGCTGCGCTCGATCTCCTGGCCGAAGTCGGGCTGGATGGTTTAACCACGCGCCGGCTTGCGGACGAGCTCGGCGTCGAAGGCCCGGCGCTTTACTATCACTTCAAGAACAAGAGCGAACTCTTGGGCCACATGGCCACGGCGATCATGCGCGAGAGTCTGGGGCTGACTGTTGATCGCAGAGACTGGAAACGGTGGCTGCTCGATCACGCCGTTGCGACCAGGCTGACTCTCCTTCGTTATCGTGACAGCGCCCGCATCCTCGCTGCTTCCGCGCCCACGGACGCAATGAAACTCGAAATCGTTCCTGCCATCACAAAACCGTTGCTCGATGCCGGCTTCAGAAAAATAGACGCCAATGAAACCGTCTCGCTCATGGCCGCCTTCACGCTCGGTTTCGTAATCAACGAACAGAATGAAGTCATACGCAGCCACATGTCGTCCGTCATCCACGTGGACCGCGGTTTCCTTCACGGTGTGGAAGCGCTGATCGCAGGAGTCGAAGACAAATACGGCGCTCGCATGAAACGCCCGGCCCGTCCGCGCCGCCCCAAACCGCAAAAGCATCCGCGCTGATTTGCGTCGGAACCGCGCGAATTGCTCTAGTGGCCCGCCTCGAACACGCTGAACCGTCGTTCCAGTTCCCATTGCTGCCGCGCCCGCTCGCTCGATTGCAGAAACGCCGCGCATTTCGACGAAGGCTTTTCCGCGCCCAGAGGCTCATCGGAGCAATCGTCTACTGTTCGGCTGAATTTATCCCGCTCCCGCCACAAACTCGCGCCCGGCAGAAAACTGTGCTCGATGCTCGTGCGCGCGAGTTGCTTCAAATCCGCGTAGCTCAGCGCGAATGTCCCAACCGCGCGTTCAAACTCATGCGTCAAATCAATGCGCGAGACGCCTTCGTCATCGGTCGAGAGCGCGATCGGCACCCTGTATTTCCGGTACATCCCAAAGGAATGGTCGTAGCCCGTGACTCCGAGAATCTCGTCGTTGCTTGTCAGATTAATCTCGACCATCACGTGGTTCTCCGCCATTTCCTTCAGTAACTCGTACGGCCTGTCCTCATACATCACGTCCACGCCGTGCCCGATGCGCTCCGCGTGCGCCACTTCCACCGCCATTCGAATGTGAAATCGTAATCCATCGGGCGGCACCATTCCCGGCGACAGTTCGCCCGCATGCAAGCTGATATGCGTCTTCGGATATATGCCGTGCAGGTACCCGATCTGCTTCATCTGCAGCGCGTAATTCGCCATCGCCGTATGATCGTCTTCCGGCTGTACGTAATTGATCCCCACGATGCGCGGATCGGTCGCGGCCGCTTCAAATCCCAGCAGCGTTTGCGCGAACACCTGTTCCGGCGAAAATGCCCGCAACACTTGGTAGATGTAGCGAATCTCGACGCGGCAAGCCGCCGCTTCGTTCGCCTCACCGCAATGTTCTAGTTGCCGGCGGTCTGCTTCAGCCTGGTCCAGATACGCCTTCGTGGTTGCAATCTCGTCGCGCAGCCCTTTGGCCAGAAGCTGTTCGCGAAACGCGGCGAATCCCGCGTCAGGATGCCAGCCGATTTCGTGCGCGATCATCGCCGCATGGCCGAACGGCGGCGTCACCATTATTTCCATATACTGTTCGTTCTGTGCCGCCGCGCGCGTTACCGCCTCATCGAGCCATTCACCGGTATGGCGCGAATCAATGGCGCCGAATCGAGCGAACGTGTCAAAAAATTGATCGTGGCGCGTCACGCCGGGCGTCGGCACGAACCCGCGCATCGAGAACGCATCCACCAGTTCGTCGTACAGGTGTTGATCCTGAAAAGCCTGCTCCGCTGGCACGCTGCCCTTCGCGCAAGTCTTCGATGTTGTTTTCACCAGCGATCGCGACGCCAAGTCCACGCACATATGATCTTCGGCCCCATCGCGAATAAACGTCTCCGCGTAGATGCCTCCGGCGAGGTGATAATGCAGCTCGCCGCCCTTCGGCATGTCCACCAGAAACGCTCTCAACGCGAGCGGATTGCCGCGCGCGGTGTTGAAAGCCGACTCCGTGCGCTCTTCTGCTTGTCTCGCGTGCGATCCGCTGCCGCAACCAGCCAGCAACACGGCGACGGAACAACAGATGACGAATGAATACGCACGCCGAAACTTTAAAGCTCGATTCATTCTCGGTCCTTTGAACGCGCGGTGGCGCCAATCAGTGAGCGCTATTCTACCGCCGCTCGCCATAAACTCAATTTCCCATTTGGCGCGCTGATGTAGAATCTTCTCGCTGTCTTCGCCGTTTGATTTGATTCCGAAGGATGAATTATCGTGAGCCGCTTTGTCGCTAAACTCGGGATGCTGCTCGCCACCACTGTCGCGTGCGCCGTTGGGTTTGTTGCCCAGTCCGCGCCGTCCGCGAAACCAATCGAAGTAAAAGTCGTTGTCATCACCATGTTCGAACGCGGCGAGGACACCGGCGACGCTCCCGGCGAATATCAGCTGTGGGTCGAGCGCGAGCATCTCGATCGCGTGATTCCCGTGCCTGCCGGATATCATCACGTGCGCATGAATGGCGATGGAGTTCTCGGTATGTTGACGGGCGTGGGCACCGCGCGTGCAGCAGCCTCCGTGATGGCTCTCGGCCTCGACCCGCGCTTCGATTTCTCGAAGGCGTACTGGATTGTGGCGGGCATCGGCGGCGGCGATCCCGCGGACGTTTCTCTCGGCTCGGCCGTCTGGGCCGATCGCGTCCTCGATAGCGAGCTCGCCTACGAAATTGACGCGCGCGAAATCCCCAGGGACTGGCCCACCGGCTACGTTCCCTTGAACCGCGCGACGCCCTACGAACAGCCCGCCCGCAGCGGCGCTGACGGAGAAATGTACGTTCTGAATCCGCAGCTCGTCGCTTGGGCGTTCCAACTTACCAAAGACACCCCGCTCGCCGATTCCGATACCATGCGCAATTTCCGCGCGCGCTACACCGGTTTTCCGAACGCCACGAAGCCGCCGTTTGTCGCGCGCGGCGACGCGATGTCCGGCAGCACGTTCTGGCACGGCGCGCTGATGGACGAATGGGCGAACGCCTGGGTCGCCTATTTCACCGGCGGCAAAGGAAATTTTATGGTCTCGGGCATGGAGGACACCGGCACGATGCAGGCTCTCACGTTCCTGAGCCAGGCTGGCCGCGTGGATATCAAGCGCGTGCTCGTGCTGCGCACCGTGAGCAATTACGATCGCGAAGCGCCGGGCGTAACTCCGGCTGACAGCCTGAAGCAAATGGCCACCGGAAATTATCCCGCGTTCATGCCGTCGGTCGAAGCCGCGGAAACTGTGGGTGATAGAGTCGTACGAGATATCGTCCAGCACTGGGCCGAGCGCGAATCCACCATTCCCGGAACTCCATGAGGTCCAGCGCAGAATGAAATCCGAACCCGACTACGCGCGAATGCTTTCGGTGGCGCTCGATGAAGCTCGCAAAGGCTTCGCCGAAGGCGGCATCCCCGTCGGCGCCGCAATTTTTAGCGCGACGGGCCAGCTCGTTGGCGCGGGACGCAATCGCCGCGTGCAAAATGGCGATCCCTCGATGCATGGCGAGACGGACGCATTTCGCAATGCCGGCCGCCAGCGCAGCTATCGCGATTTGATTATGGTCACCACGCTCGCGCCATGCTGGTATTGCAGCGGACTCGTCCGGCAGTTTGGTTTCGGCACGCTCGTGGTCGGCGAAAGCCGCAATTTTCCGGGAGGACTCGACTGGCTGCGCTCGCTCGGCATCCGCGTGATTGATCTCGATTCCGACGAATGCGCGTCGTTGATGGCGGAATTTATTCGCCTCCATCCCGAAATCTGGAACGAGGACATCGGCGAAGTGTGAGGGCGGGGAACCGGCGTGGCGGAAACAAAACCCCATTTCGAACGCATCATCTGGATTGTCCTCGATAGCGTAGGCATCGGCGAACTCCCCGATGCGGCCGACTACGGCGACTTGGGACGCGACACCATTGGCCACGTCGCGCGCTCGCGTCCGCTGCATCTTCCCAATCTCGTTCGCCTCGGCCTCGCGAATATCAAGCCGCTCGCAAATCTCGCTCCGCCCGGGCATCCGATTGGCGCCTTCGGTAAAGGCACGACCGTGTCGCCGGGGAAAGACACCACAACCGGCCACTGGGAAATGGCTGGCATCTGGCTCGACCAGGCTTTTCCGGTTTATCCCCGCGGTTTTCCGCCCGCTCTTATCCAGGAATTCGAGCGGCGCATCGGCCGGCGCACGCTGGGTAACAAGCCCGCCTCCGGCACCGAAATCATCAAGGAGCTCGGCGACGAACACGTGCGCACCGGCTTTCCCATCGTCTATACCTCGGGCGACAGCGTTTTCCAGATCGCGGCCCATGAAGACGTGATTCCGATCGCCGAGCTTTACCGCATGTGCGAAATCGCCCGCGCGCTGCTCGATGGACCGAACCGCGTCGGCCGCGTGATCGCACGCCCGTTCACCGGCGCGCCCGGAAATTTCCGCCGCACCGAGCGCCGGCACGACTACGCCGTGGAGCCTCCGCGTCCGATGCTGCTCGACGTGCTCGCCGACCGCAAGGTCCCCGTCTTCGGCGTCGGCAAGATCCACGACATCTACAACGGCCGCGGCGTGAACGATTACGTGACCACGAAGAACAACGCCGACGGAATGGCCAAGCTCACCGAAGCTCTTTCGCGGCAGTCGAGCGGCTTGATCTTCGCGAACCTGGTTGATTTCGACATGCTCTACGGCCACCGAAAAGATGTGGAAGGTTTTGCGCGTTCGCTCGAGGAATTCGACGCGCTTCTCGGCCCATTTTTGAAATCCCTCCGCGCGTCCGATCTTCTGCTGATCACCGCCGATCACGGCTGCGATCCCGACCCGGTAAATCCGACCACCGATCATTCGCGCGAATACGTTCCGATTCTCGCGTACAGCCCCCGCTCGCCCGGCGGCGTGAATCTCGGCATCCGCTCCACGCTCGCCGACATGGGCCAAACCATCGCCGAAAACTTCGGCGCGAAGATCCCGCACGGCACCAGTTTCTTGCCTTTGCTTTCGTAGGGGCACGATATATCGTGCCCGGCAAACATCCTTGGCGCGATTCAGCCATTCACCCGACGCGAACACTCTCGCCTTAATCTTCCTCAGTGATCTCTGTGCCTCCTCCGTGTCCTCTGTGTTAAGCCTTGAGTTTGTCTCTGGGTTCTCTGCGTCTCTGCGGTGAATGGGTTTCCTCATCCCTCCCCGCTCGCCGCCCGGACGTTTTCCACAGCATCCACACGTTTCCACAGATTATTTTCGTTCGTGTGATTGACACAAAACCGCGATGGATTTATCTTCCGCGCAGATTGAACCGGGAAGCTTAGAGACTTTACGGTTCGACTCAGGTGCCGCGAAAGTCTAACCGCTAACGCGCACCAGGGAAGAGCCGGGAAGTTGAAAGACTTCGCGATTCAGCCTAGAGGTCGCAAAAGCCTCACGGCGATTGCGACGCGAGGCTGGCTCGCGAGGCTCGGGGAGTGTCGTGTCGGTTCAGAGGTTGCAATGGCTTAACGGCTGTTGCCACACTGCGCCGCATGCCGGATCTCCGGGGCTTTGAGGTTTGGTTTGGATGTCGCGGGAGCTTAACGGCTCTTGTGGCGCTGGGCTGAATCGAAAAGCTCGCAAGGCTGTACGCATCAGTTTGGAAGACGCGGCACGCCGCAAGGCTGTTGAGTCGCCGGATTGAAAAGCGGGGCCTCCAGTTCGACGCAAGTCGAGTTTGGGGACGAAAAGCCTGAAACTTTACGGCTCGATTTAGAGGGCGCGACATGCTCAACGGCGTGTCGCGCCCTCACTTTTTTTAGCCCTGGGAATTCGCCGGTGGCGAGCTCGAATGGGTCCGCCGCCTTTCGGCAGCCCGCCATAGTTCGCAGCTCCGAATGCAGGAGCGTTGCCTTCGTACCACCGCCGTCCCACCGGCTCGTTTCCGTAGGGGCGCTGCATTAAGGGCTCCCAGGTCGACGGTTAGTCGAGCCTGGGAGATCAGACGCGCCCGCCCTTCCGGCCGGTGTTTGTCTTCGTAGGGGCACAGCAGAAAGGGCTCCCAGGTCGACGCAGGACAGGGCTCCCGAGGCCACGGGGAGTGGCGCTCGGGAGATCAAGCGAGCTTGGGAGATCAGGCGTGCCCGGCAAACGCGCTTGGCGCGACGCGGCCCATCCGCCTCGCGCTTCAGCCAACTTTTCAGATGTGAATGTAGCGCCGCGGTCTTCATCCCTACGCCCCACGCCTACATCCTCTATCCCTCACCGCCTGTACGGGAACTCGGCAGCATCAAGTGCTTCGGAAACGAAAGGACGGGTCACCCGCTATTTTCGTGAAAATCCTGTTGACAGCGACCTGTGCACAATGTTAACAAATAGGTGTACTCTTCGTTCACAGATCGAAGGAGACCGCATGGCCGAGTCAACGTTAATCGGAATATACGAAGTCGCCGAGATGGCAAACGTAAGTGCTTCGGCGGTAGCAAACTGGCGGAGACGATTTTCGGATTTTCCGACTCCGCTTGCCGAGTTGAAGTCCGGACCTGTGTTTGGGGAGAGCCAAATCAAGATGTGGCTGGCCAGGCGCCATGCGAGTGATTCGCAAGAGGTCGAACTGTTCTACGACCAACTCGCGAGTAAGCGTGGCGACCCGCCTGAGCTGCGAGCGAAGATCGAGGAAGCCGTCGCGCAGCTTCAAAAGCAAGCAACGTCAACTAAACGGCCCGGCATTCTGTTGGGACGAGTCCAGAGCGGGAAAACCAGAGCATTCTTGGGAATAATTGCGCGAGCCTTCGACCGAGGTTTCGACGTGGCTGTGATCCTCACGAAGGGGACGAAATCGCTCGCAGAACAAACGTTTCGGCGTACCAAGGAGGATTTCAGGGACCTTGAGGCAGCCGATCAGGTCGAGATCTTTGACATTCTAAGTGTCCCCGACCTGACGCCATACGAACTGACGCATAAGCTCATTTTCATCGTAAAGAAAGAGGACGACAATCTTAGGACGCTGCTGGAACTTTTCCAGGAACGCCATCCCGAGCTGCAGGGGAAGTCCGTACTGATAGTTGACGACGAGGCTGACTTGGCATCCGTGAGTTTTCGGAGGGGTAACGGCGTCACCACTCCGGGAGTTATATCCCAACAGATCGATCAACTCCGCGGCCTAGTCCGGAATTCTGCATTCCTTCAGGTTACAGCGACGCCTTACTCGCTTTATCTCCAACCCAACGACGACGCGATGGTGAACGGCGTCGCCCTCTTCAGGCCAAAACGCCCAGCATTCACGGTACTGCTGCCCACGCACAATAAGTACGTCGGCGGCGACCAATACTTTGAGCGGAGCGTGGACCCCGATTCGCATGCATTTTACTTCTTCCGTGAAGTTCCGCTGCCCGAGAGGGACGCGCTGAGAAAGGAAGACGGCCGACGGTTGCAAGTCGATAGAGTTCTGACGGAACGGAACGCCGCCATCCTTAGGGATGCCATCGTCACCTTCTTGGTGGGAGGGGCAATACGCCAGCTGCAGCAGCGAGCGGCCGGTCATCGGCCCCAGAAGTACAGTTTCCTATTCCATACCGAGCAGTCCCGGAGCTCCCATGAGTGGCAGGAGAGGGTTGCGACGGCCATCAGGGACGCCCTGATCGATCAAGCTCGTGCCGACAGTCCGCTCTTTAACGAACTCCTGCGATCTGCTTACGCAGACTTGCGACGATCAATTGAATTAGAGGGCGTCGCAATGCCGGCGTTCGAAGATGCTAAGGCGGCGGTCGTCGAGGCGCTAATCGGGGGCCAGCTTAGAATCACCAAGGTCAACTCCGACAACGACATTAAGAAGCTGCTCGCCGACGACGGCCAGCTCAAACTACGGACACCGTTCAACATGTTCATCGGCGGGCAGATTCTGGATCGTGGAATAACAATCAGCAATATGATCGCGTTTTATTACGGAAGAAACCCGAATCGATTCCAGCAGGACACCGTCCTTCAACACTCGCGCATGTATGGAACTCGCCCGACTACCGATCTTTCGGTGACCCGGTTTTATGCGCCTCAGCACGTGTACCAAATCATGCGAAGAATCCATGAATTCGATGCGGCGCTCAGGGGAGCGTTCGAATCTGGAGAGCATGAGAGGGGCGTCTACTTTATTCGCAAGGACCCCACAAATCGCCTGATTCCGTGCTCCCCAAACAAGTTGCTGTTCTCTGACGTCGTGAGCATTCGGCCCGGTCGAAGGTTGGTGCTGTCTGGATTCCAAACCGTGAGCAACGCAGCCGGCCGCGAAAATCTGAAGCAGCTCGACGTGCAGATCAAGAAGGTGGCGCGTTCAACGAACGACGCAGTACTCGTGAAGGTGGACGACGCCATCAAGCTTCTGGAGATGGCGTACAAAAATCTCGTGTTCGACGATCTAACAGACGACGACAGAGAGGCTCACATTGCGGCGCTTGAGCATCTGTCGCGCACGTCGACGAATGCGAAACTCAAAGGCAAGGTATGGTTGTTGATTGAGACGGACCGACATATGCGCAGATATCGCGAGGAAGGGCGGCCCTCAAACGCGCCGGATACGAAGCAACAGAGCGCAGCCCGAGCTAAGGCTCAGGACATCCCAGTTCTTATGCTCCTCCGTCAAGAGGGGGAGGTCGAACGCGGATGGCGGGGCCTACCTTTTTGGTGGCCCATCATCGTCACCCCTCGATCAGCCGCGACCGCGGTATTCGCCACAGCCGAGGCCGTGGCTCCTACGGCACCTGTCGCCGTTGGCCCAAGATCGCTTTCGACTGAGACCTTCTGATCTGAGCGGCGCGTGGCCCAAGCTTCGGCGATTGGCTTTTCGACCGGCGGGTGGCCCACCCTTAGCCGGTTTTTCCTTCTCTCCACTCCGTTCGCCATCGAGCAGTTCACACCCGCGCTGCTTCAAGCCACGCAGAACATTCGAGGGTGCCGCACCTTTACCGTCCCTGCACGACACTTACTCCGTCTCCAGAAAACGGACCATGCAACCCATGCCCATTCGTCCAGTCCTATAACCTGTCCTTTTTTCTCGACGTAAACTCTTGAAACTCGCGCCGCGCCGTGCCACGCTAAATTGGAAGTTTGCTGTCCAAACGATAAGGACGAGCATATGCGACGCAGAGCAGAGGTCGGGGCAGTGACGGAACGGAGACGGCCCCTAAGTTTCGGGATGCACCCCAATCGCCGTCCTCTATGTGCGGAATTACTCGACACACCATGCCGAGCAATTTTCCCTCTAACTCATTCAAAACAAAGGATCGGGGTACCAATTACTCGACACACAATTGCGGGGGGCTGCGCACACGTCCGCGAGCGACTTTCAGCCCGAAAAATGACCGCCCACGGGGCGAGTTTACGGGTGAGGACTGGCGTCAGCGGCAGTCTGCTGCTCGGCGGGAATGGTGGCGCCGGCGGGGTACACAATGATCTGGATTTCTCCCCACGCGGAACCGGCGTCCGCGTCCGCGCCAATCTTCTTTCCCATTCCCATGGTTTTCAGCTGGCTGTCGTCGAAACCGAAATTGCCAACAAGGTAGGAGCGGATCACTGCGGCGCGAGCCTGAGTCAGGACCAAGTCTTTCTGGGTGTCTCCCGTCATGCCGGTATAAACGGCCACAACGGCGACGCCGAACTCATTGTCCGCAAGAAATTTGCCCGCTTCGGCCAGGGACTGCGAGTTCTTGAGCTTGGCCGTGTCTATCTGATCGAAGAGACTCTTCGGATCGTACGTGAATGTTTTCAGAGGCGGAGCCACAGGCAGGTTCGTGATTTCGTCTCTCGCCAGATCGGTGGAATCTTCGTAGCCGCGTTTCTTGAAATATCCACGGAGCAGGAAATTGTGCTTCAGCGCTTCCATGTTTTCCTGAAAATCCGCGATCCCCGCCTGGGCGTGGACCATCGTGTCGCGCATTTCGACCGTGGTCTGATCCAACTCGGTGTACATTTTCTTGTCGTTGACCAATGCTCCGATTGTTCCCTGGCCGTCGTTGATCTTGGCGCTGATGGATTTCAGATTCGCGGTCGCGACGGTCGTGTTGTCAATTGCTTGCTTGCTGCTGTCCAGAATCGCGTCCGTTTTCTTGATCAGGTCCGAGATGACCAGCGGGGGCTGGCTGGCGATCGTGTCGCCGTCGCGCACGTTCAACCCTTGCGCGGATCCAAAAGTGATCGAGACATATTCATTGCCCAGCAGCCCCTCGGTCTGGATGGCAGCCACGGAATCCTGCTTGATGATGTCGTGGGTCGAGCGTTGCAGGTCCATGAGCACCGTGATTTTGTCGGTTGGATTTTTGGGCAGCTCGATACTGCGAACGCTGCCGCTGTGAACCCCGCCGACTCGCACCTCGGAGCCTTCGTCCAGTCCAACCACGGTGCTGAACTGCGTCTTCAAACGATACGTGGAGGAGAAGAGATATTGACGATCTCCGATGATGAAGATGCCTGCGACCAGAATCGCCAGCGTCGCAATGATGAAAGCTCCCAACCTGGCTGCTCTCGACATAAATGCTCCTATGAATCCCGCTTGAAGAATTCCGCGACAAATTTGTCGTCGCTTTTCTCAAGCTCCTCGAAGGTGCCTTCGATCACGGCATTCCCTTCGTGCAGCAGTACGATTCGGTCCGCGATCGTTTTGGCGCTGTGCAAATCGTGAGTGACCACGATGGACGCAACGTCGCGCTCTTCCTGCAATTTGAGGATCAGCTCGTCAATTTCACGCGACGTGATTGGATCGAGGCCCGCGGTGGGTTCGTCGAGCAGCAGGATGCCTGGCTCGAGCGCCAGCGCGCGCGCCAGTCCCACCCGCTTTTGCATGCCGCCCGAAATCTCGCTGGGCATTTTATTGAGATCGGCCTCCATGCCCACGCCGGCGAGCAATTCCTTGACGCGGTCAGCGCGTTCGGATGCCGTCATTTTCGAATGGCGCCGCAGCGGAAACGCTACGTTTTCCGCCACCGTCAGGGAGTCGTAAAGCGCCGCGTGCTGGAACAGGAAGCCCATCGTCTTCCGGATTTCATTCTTCGCTTCGAGGTCGGAAGTCGTGATCTCCTGACCGTGGATCTGAATCGAACCCGAGTCAGGCTTCTGCAGGCCGACGATCAGCTTCAGCAGGACGCTTTTGCCGGTTCCGCTGCGGCCGAGTACCGCAAGGGTCTTGCCGCTGCCGACGGTGAAATCAATGCCGTTCAAGACGACCTGGGCGTCAAAGCATTTGTGCACGCCCTGCAGAACCATCGCGGGACCTGCGCCATTTCCCGCGGCACTTTCGACCGTACGGTTTTCGCCGCGCTCGGCAACTTGCAGCGTAGCCGCTTGCTCGGTGCGCATCATGGAAAGAACACCAGAATTAATTTCGTCAAGATTACGTCGGCCAGCATGACAAAGAGAGAAGACAAAACGACGGAACTCGTCGCCGAGCGGCCCACGCCTTCGGTGCCGCCCTGACTGCGCATTCCCTGAAAGCACGCGACGGTGCCGATGATCAGGCCAAACACCATGGTTCTGAAAGTCGGGGCCAGAAAGTCGCTGAAGCTGGCGCCGGCGAATCCTGCGTGGAGGAATTTGTGAAAGGACATCGGCTCAGCCAGAGTGGTCGCAATCCACCCAGTCGCCACACCGGCAAAATCGGCAGCGAGCGTCAGCAGCGGAAGCATCAGGGTGCAGGCGAGGATGCGCGTGAAGGCCAGCAGCTTGTAGGGATTTACGCCGGAGGCTTCGATGGCGTCTATCTGCTCCGTAACCTTCATCGAGCCCAATTCCGCTCCGATACCGGCGCCCACGCGGCCGCTGACGACGAGGCCCGTCACCACGGGACCCGTTTCATGGATGATCGCGAACACGATCGCGGCGGGAAGCATGGCCTTGGCGCCGAATCGAATCAGGCTGTGGCGGCTTTCGAGCGCCAGCACCGCACCGATGGCTGCGCCCGCCAGCGCCACCATCGGCAACGATTTGGAACCGACTTCGTCAAGCTGTCGAATTACCTCGCGGCCTTCAAAGGGACGCCGCACTGTCGCCCGCATCACCTGCCAGATGAAAATACCCATTTCGCCGAACCACTCGAGGAACACGTTGATCGGGTTCCAGAATGACGCGAGAGCAGATTGCGTTAGTGACACGGCTTGCGGAGTGTCCTGGCCGATCCAGAGGCGAGAATCTTTGGCGTTGTGGCTCATAACGATGGCTCAGGGGTTCGAGCTGGCTACGGAGTTCGTTCCCGGGGATGCGTGCAGATCCACGCTTTTAAATAGCGTGTGCGGCCCTCCATAGATGAACTCACTCGCGATATTTCCGCCGAGAGAACCCAGCAACGCGTAGTTGCCCATCCGCAATCCATCCGTCGCGCCATAGCTGCTCGGATACCACCCATAGACTGCGGTCATCGAGCCTGCGTAAGGCGCGACAATCGCAGCGAATGACACACGGCGGTGGCCGTCTTCACCATGGCGCGCCGTCACCGTCGAAATCGCCGCGTGCCGCAAACGCCGAAGCACGCCTCGGCACTCGCAACGGTAGTACAGCGTGTCTTCCCGGAAGGCTTCCGCTAAAGCGTAGCGAGTGGTCGTCGTCACCATCTCGATGCCAAAGTCGGAGCCAACTCGCTCGCCGTAGGCTCCCCAGCCCTGGCGCCAAGCTGGAGGCGTGTTGATGGCCTGATCAAGCGCTCCGGCGACAACGGCGCCGGCGATAGCGTAGGGCCCAAACGTGTCGAAGATATAGCTATGAAGCTTCATTTTCTCCGTTGGACGCCGGTAGGCCAGATCGAATTGTGGCTGTGGTTTGCTCGGGAGAGGCGAAACGGCGCTGCTAGAGGAAAATCCGGTGCCGGTGACGGATTGCGCGTTTCCCGCGGGCGCGAGCGCTCCCAGATTTGCGGCGGCGATCAACAAAAAACCAAACCGAAGCATATTCATGCGACCGGCTCCTCATCTGGAATCCCCATCTTGTGATTGAGATCGGCTATGGCAACAATCCGGGGAGGGGCCAAGATCGTTAAAGTTGAAAATAGCAGCTGGGGACTAGAGCCGTCTGTCCGGAACAGAACACAATTCCACGACAGGTCATTATTCTGAGTGCTTCAGTGGTGAGCGGGCAGGGTTCGGAGGCGTGGAATCTCAGGCGGAAGACTGAATCCGGAATGTTAGACAACTCTTAGGCGATCCAGCGGCGAATGAAGCCGCCAAAAGACGTAGCGGCTCTGCCAAATCAGGCCGCTTGTGGAAATGGCGCGTCAGCGGGGAGCAGCCGAATCGACACTTCGACGGTCTTGCCTGCTTCCCATCCGAGTGTGTTGGGAATCCGGAGTTCATCATATAGATGGTCGGCGCCATGAAACCGTAATTGCACCAGCGGAGGCTGCTTCAACATCGAGCGATCTATCAGCTTCTGAATCGTGCCGGCCAAAGTGATCGTGTGTTGCGTCATCGGGATTCTCCTGGGGAGAGAGTGTGAGACGCAGCAACTCTAACCGGCGGCGGAGGGGAAATCTGTCCAAAATGGCACAGTGAACCCCGATCTTGCAGGCCCTAATTTCCCATTAGCCGCAGCGCCGTAAGGCCTTGCGGCTGTTTCGCGACCCAACGCTTTCGAGCTCCTCACTTTTGTGCCGTAGGGGTACGTACATCTTTAACGGCAACCTTCTACTTGCTTAGCCCGATGGTGCGCCCTAACTGAAAAGCGTCTATTGAAGTTGGACGCTGCGCCCGCTGCCAGCGGTGGGGACAAGTCGAATCACCGAGAAATCGGAAACTACCAGGAGATCCAATGAAATCAAATCGGTTGAAGCACCTTTACGTCGAGGAGTTGAAGGACCTCTATAGCGCCGAAAACCAATTGGTGAAAGCAATACCCAAAATGGCCAAAGCTTCCACTTCGCCGGACTTGCGCGCCGGCTTCGAAGAACACCTGGGCCAAACGAGGGAGCACGTCGCGCGCCTGGAGAGAATTTTCAAAGCTCTCGGCGAAACACCGACGGGCAAGAAATGCAAGGGCATGGAGGGCCTGATCAAGGAAGGCGCGGAGATGATCGAAGAAGATAAAGCGCCCGAGGAATTGGACGCGGGGCTGATCTCCGCCGCACAGCGCGTGGAGCACTACGAGATGGCCGGCTACGGTTGCGTTGCGACGTATGCCAAGCTGCTCGGAGAAGACGAAGCGGAATCGCTGCTGAGAGAGACCCTCGAGGAAGAACGAGCCACGGACAAAAAGCTGACTCAACTGTCGGGCGAGATCAACGTCGAAGCCGCCAATTCCGCTGAACCGGTTCCGGCCACGAGCGGCCGCGCGAAAAAGGCAGCTGCCGGCCGGTAGATTTTCCCCAGTCAATTTGCGAAAAAGGAGGAACAGATCATGAATCGAAGTTTTCTGAAATCACCACGAATGCTTCTGGCTCTGGGCACGGCGGCTCTTTCCATGTCGCTGCTGGCCACGCCGATGCCGGCGCAGGATTCCCAGCAGACGCCGGCGGACAACACCAAACAAAACAAGGATCAGACGGCCCCTACCGCGGATCAGCAAAAAATGAATCCCGCCGACCGCGCCATCACGCAGAAAATTCGAAAGGCGATCCACGACGACGCGAATCTTTCGATGTATGCGCACAACATCAAAGTCATCACGCAGGACGGCAAGGTTACTCTCCGTGGGCCGGTGCGGACCGGGGATGAAAAGAACAGTCTGGAAGCGAAGGCTGTCAGCGTGGTGGGGCAAGACAACGTGACCGATTTATTGGAAGTTGCACCTTCGAATTAACGGAGCGGAAATCGAATTTATTTTGAATCCAAAGGAGAATCAACTATGTCAGGCAAAAAAGTCGGCGTATTTGGAATTTATTCAACTCTCACCGCGGTGGAATTTGCGACGGATACACTCACGCGAGCCGGTTTTCCGACGTCAGATATCTCCGTACTAATGCCGGAGAGCCTCGGCGGGCCGAAGGCGATGGGGACGGAAAAGGCAACGAAAGCTCCCGAAGGCGCGGCAGCGGGCGTAACGGCTGGCGGCGTCATCGGCGGCACACTCGGCGTGCTAGCAGGCGTCGGGCTGCTGGCAATACCGGGCCTTGGACCATTCATCGCGGCTGGCCCGATTATGGCCGGACTCGCGGGTCTGGGCGTCGGTGGAGCGGTGGGCGGTTTCACCGGGGCACTGATCGGCATGGGAATTCCGGAGTTCGAAGCCAAGCGCTATGAAGGGCGCCTGCAGAAGGGCGGAATTCTCCTGTCCGTGCACTGCGACACCTCGGAGGAAATCAAGCGCTCGAAGGAAATTCTGAGAGCTACGGGCGCGGAGGATATTTCTTCCACCGGAGAGTCCGCGGTTGATACGAAAGAAACCGATCGAGACGCTGCTCGTGCGGCTCGAGGAGGCCGCTAGCTAACGAGGAGGAAGCCGGCAATCGGCTTCCTCTTTTTTTCCCGTGCATTACCGCCGGACAGAGGTGAGTTCTTATTTCGAATCGGACGCGACATCGGCGGCGAGATGGGGAATCAAGGCGCGGAGCAACGAGATGAATTGGCCCTTCACGCGCTCGCCAGTTTCCATCACTTCGGCGTGAGTCAGCGGCTGATCCAGGATTCCCGCGGCCATATTTGTGGCGCACGAGATGCCGAGGACACGGATTCCCATGTGCCGCGCGACGATCACTTCGAATGCCGTGGACATGCCGACGAGATCGGCGCCAATCGTTTTCAGGTAGCGAATCTCCGCGGGCGTTTCAAAACTGGGACCGCAGAGCGCCGCATACACTCCTTCGTGAACTTGAATGCCGAGACGCTTCGCCTCGCGGTGCGCGATTTCGCGATACGCCTCCCAGTACGCCTGCGTCATGTCCGGGAATCGAGGGCCGAAGCGCTCGTCGTTCGGTCCGATCAGGGGATTTGTGCCCTGGAGATTGATGTGGTCGCGGATCACTACGAGCGCGCCCTGGCGGTAATCGAGATTGATCGCGCCGGCCGCGTTCGTCAGGATCGCGGCGCGAATGCCGAGCCGCCCAAGCACGCGCATCGGGAAGACAACCTCCTTCGCGGAATATCCTTCGTAGAGGTGAACGCGTCCCTGCATCACCGCGATGGGGACACCGTCCACTTGACCGATCACCAGTTGTCCGCTGTGGCCCTCCACGGTCGAGCGCGGGAAGCCGGGAATTGTGCTGTACGGGATGCGTTTCGCGCCGGAGAGGTGGTCGGCGAATGCGCCGAGTCCGGAGCCGAGGATCAGCGCAATTCGAGGGCGGAGTTTTGTGCGCGATTGGATGAATTTCGCGGCGCGGGTCGCGCGGGAAAACTCGGAGGTGATGTCGGCACGTTTTCTCAGGGAAGGGCTCATTTGTCTCCGGAAGATCGCGGCGAATACAGTTTGCCTCAGGGGCTAAAGCCCCTTGCTCTTGGAATCTGTTATGTCGGAGCTGAAGCTCCGACCCCCTAAAAACCGTCGCTTCGCGAGAAGCCTCATTCCAGCGGGCAGCACAGCCAAGCATTTGCGCCGGGCATCCGCCGCGGCGGACTGTGCCCCTACGACGGAAACAGCGACACCCGAGTCCACCTAGCGGAGCATTATCCCGACGAGCGAGGCGGACATCAGATTCGCCATGGTTCCGGCGAGCATGGCGCGGATACCGAGGCGTGCCAGGTCGCCGCGCTTATTCGGAGCGAGCGCGCCAATGCCGCCGATTTGTATGCCGATCGAGCTGAAATTGGCAAAACCGCACAGCGCGAACGTGGCGATCGTAAACGAACGCGGATCGAGAGTGCCCTGCATGGGGCCGAGGCGCTGAAACGCCACGAGTTCGTTCGTCACCATGCGCAAGCCCAGCAGATTGCCGACCGTGGAGCAGTCGTGCCAGGGAATTCCCGCAAGCCACGCGATCGGAGAGAAGACCCAGCCGAAAATTTGTTCGAGACTCGACGGAAACCAGGCCGCATGATGCGCCGCGAGTACGTTGTGCACCCCGCCGAAACACGCGTCCACCAGGTAGACCAAGGCGATAAACGAAATCAGCATGGCCGCGACGTTGAGCGCGAGGTGGAGCCCGTCAACGGTGCCGCGAGCCACGGCGCCGATGGCGTTGGGGTCTTTTTCCATTTCGGCCATTTCGACGCGGCCGGCGGTCAATGGCTGTTGCGTTTCGGGCACGATCATTTTGGCGATCAGGATTGTGCCGGGGGCAGTCATGATTACGGCGGCGAGCAAGTGCTCGGCTTTAATTCCATATGCCATGTAGGCGCCCATCAGGCTGCCGGAAACGTGTGCCATGCCGCTGGTCATGATGGTCATCAATTCGGATTGCGTGACTTCCGGCAGAAACGGGCGGATGGTGAGGGGAGCTTCCGTCTGGCCCATAAAGATGCTGGCGGCGACGTTGAGCGACTCCGCGCCGCTCGCGCCCATCAGGCGGGTCATCACCTTGGCGGCCGCTTTCACGATGACCTGCATCACGCCATAGTAATAGAGGAGAGCGAAGAACGCGGCGATGAAGATGATGATCGGAAGCGCCTGGAAGGCGAAGATGAAGCCGCGGGGCGAGTCCTTCTGCCCCAGCTCGCCGAAGACAAATGAGGAACCGAAGTACGAAAAATCGAGTAGCCAGGTGGCGCCGGCGCCGATTTTGCTGAACGCCCACTGGCCCCACGTCCACCGCATCACGAGAAAGGCCAGCGCGATTTGCAGGCCGAGTCCCCAGGCAACGGTCTTGTAGCGGATCGCGCGGCGGTTGTTGGACATCAGGAACGCCACGCCGAGAACAAAAAGTATGCCCAGAACTCCGACGAATCGGTGCACTCCGGCTCCATTTGCAGCGGAAAATAGCGGGTAGTATATCGCTATCGGGCGCTGCGGCTTAGCGAGAAACAGCGCGGGCGCGGCCGGGACTCCGCGCTCGCTGTAAGCCGGAATTTTCGCCAACAGACCAGCGATCGGCTCGGTCCGCCGCCTATTTCTGCTCTGGAACTCGGAACTCCGAGCGGATGAACTGCTTGATGCCTTCGGCGCCGGTGAGCCCGACACACACGAGGTTGCCCTGCTTCTCAAGATCTATGTGAAAGTTGAAAAAAGGGCAGCACTTTTCTTCGGCGACGACCCACTGCGCCGCGTCGGCGATCGAAATATCCTCGGGGCTAAACTGAAATTCGTAGCCTTTGGGCAGTTCTACGACCGCGGTCCGCGCGGCGATCAGCTTTTCAGTGAGGCGCTGGTGATAGGCGCGCTCCATGGGATTTAAAGCGGCCGTATTGCAGAAGAACCCAGAGGGGGTTGTCTGCTCGCTGGAGGCGGCCGGAGCCGTTTGCGCATGAGCGGGTCCGATGCCGCCGACCGTGGTCATTAAAAGCGCTGCTGCCGCTGCGGTGCCGTGCTTTCTGATTGCGGTGAGCATCTTGTGGTTCATCGATTTTTCTCCTTTTTAGGTTTACCTGCTACAGGCAAGATGCTAAAAGTTAAAGCTGGCTTTAAGTCAAGCAGATTGTGGCGGCGTGCTTGGAGGGCGTATGAAGATCGGCGTGCTGGCGAGGCGGACGGGCCTGAATGCGTCGGCTATTCGCTACTACGAGCGAGTGGGGCTGCTGGGGAATCCGCACCGGGTGAGCGGCCAAAGGCGCTATCCGGACGATGCGGTTTACAGGGTGCTGCTGATCCGCTTTGCAGCAACGATGGGGTTCACGCTGGCGGAAACTTCCATTTTCTTAAATGGGCTGCGCGACGATGTGCCAGTGGGCCCGCGCTGGAGAAAACTCACCGGGCGGAAACTGGAAGAGGTTGAGAAGAGCATCGCGCGGTCGCTCAAGTTGAGGACGCTGCTCCAGCATTTGCTGCGGTGCCGCTGCGCGTCGCTGAAGATTTGCGTGGAAAAGCTGAACCTGAGTCCGAGACTCAGGCAGATCAGTTAAACCGGCGGCGATTCAATGAGCGAGGCCGCAACTTTTCGTTGATATTCGTGCGCTTTTGCGAGGATGGCCGGCTTGTCCATGGTCATCATCACGCGAACCTCCATCACGATTTTCCCAGCGATCACCACGGTCAGAACGTCGTGCGCGTTCAGGGCATAGACCAGCTGCGAGTAAACGTTGTACATCGGCGTCGAATGCGTTGCGCCTGTGCCGATCAGCACGACGTCCGCCTGCTTCCCGGGTTCGAGCGAGCCGATTTTCTTGTCCAGATGCAGCGCGCGCGCGCCGCCGATGGTGGCCATCTCGACGACCTGACGAGCGGGCAGAGCGCGCGGATCCATGCGCGTGACTTTCTGCAATTTCGCGGCGACGTTCATTTCCTGAAACAGGTCCTGGTTGTTGTTGCTTGCGGCGCTATCGGTCGCGAGTCCGACGGGCACGCCCGCGGTCAGCAAATCCACGACGGGCATTACGCCTGAAGCGAGCTTCATATTGCTCGAGGGATTGTGCACTGTCCCGACGCCGCGGCGGAGAAGCGTGGCGATGTCGGTGGCGTCCACCCAAACGCAATGCGCGCCCACGACGTCGCCGCCGAGCAATCCGATGCGGTCGAGATAATTTACAGGTGAACCGCCATGCTGCGCGCGGCTTCGTTCGCTTTCGAAGGGCGCCTCGGCAATGTGCATCAGGATGGGAACACCATTCGCGCGCGCCAGCTCCGCAGCTTTCTTCAAAGTGTCGGTCGAGAGCGTGTAAATCGAATGCGGAGCAACGGCGGGCGTGATCAACGGATCGCCCTTCCATCGCTCGATGTATTTTTGCGTGTACGCCAGGGCCGCTGCGGGCGTCTTGTGGTCGGGCGCCGGGAAATCCAGGATTGTTTCGCCGAGCACGCCGCGCATGCCGGCTTCCTTGGTGACACGCGCGACCACGTCTTCGAAGTAATACATATCTGCGTAGGTGGTGACCCCGCCGCGCAGCATTTCGAGGACGCCGAGCCGCGTGCCCCAGAAAACGAAATCCTCGGTGACGTTTCGCGCTTCGGCGGGGAAGATGTATCGCTGCAGCCAATCGTCGAGCGAATGGTCCTCTGCTACGCCGCGGAACAGGCTCATCGCCGCGTGGGCGTGGCCGTTGATCATGCCGGGCAGCACCAGCGTGCCGCGGGCGTCAATCGTCTTTTTCGCGCCGCGGGATTTCGGTTCGAGGTCCGCGCGCTTGCCGACCTCGGTGATGAGGTCGCCTTCGATCGCGACACCGCCGTCCTCGATCACGCGGAATTCCGCGTCCATGGTGACTACTGTGCCGCCGCTGACGAACAGATCCAAGTTGTCCCCTCGCGGAACCTTACTTCGACCCTAGAAACTGCAGAGTGTACGCCGTACTGGGATCAAACGGCTTACCGATTACTTTCAAGTCCAGCAGCTGCGAGTACATGGTATTCCAGCGCTCCGAATTCATTTGTCCCAGTTGCGAGCCGCTCGGGTCGTCGCCGGCAACGAAGTGCCCATCGCGCAGAGCGCGCCAGGTGAAATCCATCCATTCCGGATTCAGCGCGGGATTGAGAGTGGCGATCATGGCGTGAGCGGCTTTGGGATCCGCCAGATAGTCTCGCCAACCCTTGAGGGATGCACGCACAAATTTCGCGACGGTATCCGGGTGTTGCGCCAGAAAATCCCGGGTCGTGAATACCACGCGATACGGACTATATCCCGCATCGCTGGTGAGCAAGACGCGCGTCTCGATGCCCGCCTGCTTTGCGAAGAACGGCTCGGACGTGGCGAAGGCCTGCTGCACGTAATTCGGGTCGGCGACGAAATTGGCGACATTCATCATGGTCGGCACTTCGCGGACGTTGTTCAGCTGATATCGCTTGGCAATATATTCCCACCACGTCGAGCCGGTCTTGATCGCCACGGTGTGGCCGTTGAGATCGGCGAAGGAATGGATTGGGGAATCCTTCCGCACCATGACGCCCTGAGGATCGCGTTGCATGGTCGCGACCAAGGCGACGAGCGGCAAACCATCGGCGATGGACTCGAGCGTCTTGTCCGAGGATCCCATGCCGAATTGCGCCGCTCCGACCGAGACCTGCTGCTCGACGGTCACGTAAGGTCCGCCGGGCTGGATCGCGACGTCGAGGCCTTCGTCCCGGTAATAGCCCTTGGCCAGCGCGGTATAGAAGCCGCCATGTTCGGGTTGTGGATACCAGTCCGCCTGAAGCGTGATTTTGGTGGCGCCATTTCCGCTGGACGAGCCGTGGCAGCCAGCGGCTAACAATGTTACGAGGATTGCGAAGAAACTGCGGATGGCTGGAGGAACGAGCCTGCGCATGCAGCAGATTAGCACGCTCGCCTTCACTCGGGTAGTCCCTCCAAACCTCTATCTGACGCCATTTTCAGGCTGTTATCCCTCTCGGCCGACGTGCTACGATTCGCCATGGCGCGCCCCAAAACGACGCCTAAATTCTCACTTTCCGACGAAACGCGGATGCGCGATATCGTCCGCTTTACCGCTCGGACCTTGGGCACGCCTCGCCCCTCTCCCTTTGGTGCGTTGATTGTGAGCACGCGAACCGGCGAGCCTCTGATGCGCGCCGTCAACGCGGTCGAGCGCGAGTACGACGCTTCGTCTCACGCGGAATTGCGCGCCGTCCGGCTGGCCGGCAAGAAGCTGAAGCGACCATCGCTGGCCGGATACACGATGTATTCCACGTGCGAGCCGTGTCCGATGTGCATGGCGAACGCGTTATGGGCGGGCCTCGACCGGGTGGTTTACGGCGCGACGATTGAAGACGCGAATCGCCACTGCCTACAGATTCACATTCCCGCAACGGAAGTGGCCGGCCGCGCGGATATGGACTGCGTCGTTGAGGGCCCGTGCCTGCGGGAGCTGTGCAACACGCTTTTCGACGATCCGAGAATGCAGAAGGCTTTCAAAACCTGGAGCACCTCCAGGAGCAATAGGAAGAAATCGTAATAGCAGACCGAAATTATGAGTACGGACCCGCGCCACGCCGCCGCGATCGCTTCTCTCCTGGGCGATGACGCGCGCGTGATCACTCATCCGCAGACGGTCGAGCAACTTTCGCGCGACTTTTATTGGTACTCGCCGGTTCTGCGGAAGCAGCTCGATGGCAAGGTCGGCGACCTGGTGGTCCAACCGGTGAATGCGAAGGAAATTCAAGACGTGTTGCGCTACTGCCACGCGAATGAATTGGCTGTAACCGCCCGCGGAGCCGGGACAGGGAATTATGGGCAGGCCGTTCCACTGCACGGCGGATTGGTGCTCGATCTTGCGCGCATGGATCGCATTGAGGAAATTCTGCCCGACGGCGTAGCTGTGTGCGAACCGGGCGTGCGCCTGGGCGCTCTCGAAAACGAAGCGCGCAAGGCCGGCTGGGAGCTGCGCTGCTATCCCTCGACGATCGTGAAGGCGTCGCTCGGCGGATTCCTCGGCGGGGGATCGGGAGGCATCGGATCGGTGGCGCATGGGAATCTGCGCGATTTTCAGACCGTGCGCGCCATCGAAGCGGTCACGATGGAAGCGGAGCCGCGGATGGTGCTGCATCGAAGGCGAAGCTGTCCACGATATTCTCCACGCATGGGGCACGAACGGCATTGCCACGCGCATCTGGCTCGCGCTGGCGCCGGCCGTGGAATGGTCGCAGTGCGCGATTGCGTTCAACACATTCGACGCCGCTTTCGATTTCAGCGAGCGCATCGCGAACGATCCGAGCTGGACCAAGCGCCTGGTCACCACTTTCGAGTGGCCGATACCTTCTTTTTTCGCACCGGTGAAACAGTGCACGCGCGAGGGCAAGGCGCTGATCTTTTTTATGATTGCAACGGCGCAGTGCGCGGCGCTTGAAGCCGCAGCGCGCGAGAGCGGAGGGGACGTCACTTACTCCGGACCGTATCTCGGGGTGCGCGCCCGCCCGTTGCTCTCGGATTACACATGGAACCACACGACCCTTTGGGCGATCGGCGCGGATGAGGCATACACGTATCTGCAATGCGCGTTCGATCCCGCGACGGTACGCGAGCAGATGCGAAGGCTGAAGGAGCGCTTCGGGAACGAAATCCTGTTCCACATGGAATTCTGGAAGGCCGCAGACGGACGGGTGATTCCCGGCGCGATTCCGCTGGTCTATTACACGATCGAGGCACGACTGAACGACATGATTTCGTTCTGCCGCGAAATTGGAGTCTTCGTCGCCAATCCGCACGTGAACAACGTGGAAGGAGGCGGACGCTATCGCGCGGACAACGTGCAATTGCTGGCCAAGCAGCGCTACGACCCGAAAGGATTGCTGAATCCCGGGAAGATGATCACTTTCAAACGGGAAACGCTCACACGATGAAAACCTGGATCCCGGACGCGCGCAATTTCGCTTATCTCAATTGGAAGCAGGTGGACGCGCTGCCGCGGGACGCCACTCTGCTGGTGCTGCCTACCGCAGCGATCGAACAGCACGGGCATCACCTGCCGCTGGCCACCGATACGCTCATCAACAATCTATTGCTGGGGCATGCGCTCGCGAAGCTTCCCGCAAACGCGCCCGTTTATGCGCTGCCGCCTGTGCATTACGGCAAGAGCAACGAGCACATTGGATTTCCGGGAACGCTTTCGGTCAGCTCGACAACGTTCATGGCGGTACTGCGCGATCTGGGCGCGAGTATTTCGAGCGCCGGATTTCGGAAACTCGTGCTCTACAACACGCATGGCGGCAATACCGCGTTGATTGACGTGATGGCGCGGGACCTGCGCGCCGAGTTCAAACTGCGGACGTTCGCGCTCCACGGGTCGGGCGGAATCAAATTCGAGGGACTTAACCCGCAAGAGCGAGCCTACGGATTCCACGCCGGGGAAGTGGAGACTGCTTTTCTTTTGGCTTCCGTACCGGAACTGGTGGACCGCTCCGCATACACCGCGAACTACATCGCGGATATTGCCAAGCCGGAACTACTGCTGCCGGAAAACGCTCCGGCTACGTTTGCGTGGCTTACGCGCGACATCGCGCCCAGCGGCGTGATGGGCGATCCGCGCCCAGCTACCGCGGAGAACGGAACGCGCTGGCTGGATGAGGCTGCGACCCGGCTGGCCGCTGCGCTCGAAGCAATGATGCGTTTTTCGGACCCGCCTAAACCATGAATCAGGCTGCGCTGGTGGATTGCGGCAATGGCGTGCGACTCGAACGAGGTATGCGTTGCCGCATGTCCGATGGAGTGTCGCTGGTTTCCGATCATTACTATCCGCCTCAGCCCGGGCCGCACCCCACGCTCCTGATGCGCCAGCCGTATGGACGCGATATCGCTTCTACGGTCGCGTATGCGCACCCCGCATGGTTCGCGCGGCAGGGCTACAACGTGGTGATCCAGGACGTGCGCGGCCGCGGCGATTCCGGTGGGGACTTCTATCCATTCCGGCATGAGGGCCGCGATGGCGCGGAAACTATCGCGTGGCTGAGCATCCGGCCGGAATGCAGCGGCAGCATCGGCATGTACGGCTTCTCGTATCAGGGGATGACTCAGTTCCTCGCCGCGGCGGAACAGCCGGAGGGTTTGATCTGCATCGCGCCGGGCATGACGGCGCACGATCTCTATCACGGTTGGTTCTACCACGGAGGCGCGCTGCGGCTGGCGTCGTCGCTCGGCTGGGGACTGCAAATGTTGAAGGCCGATGCGCGCCGCCGCAGGTTGCGCGAGGCGAGCGATCGTCTCGAACAGGCATGGTCGAACCCTGGCGCGCAGACCAGCGCGCTGCCGTTCCGCGATCATCCCGCGCTGCACGGCGAAGGTCTGCCGCGGTACGTGCTCGATTGGTTCGACCATCCGGAGTTCGGCGAGTACTGGTCGTCGCTCGACATCAGCCAATCGCTGGACCGTATTCGCGTGCCCGCGCTCCATGTTTCCGGCTGGTACGACACTTATCTCAAGGGAAGCATTGACGGTTTTCGCGCATTGACTGCGTACGCCGGCAGCGCCGCGGCGCGCGAAAACCAATTTTTGGTCGCGGGTCCGTGGGTCCATATTCCCTGGGGCGATCGCGCGGGAACCGCGGACCTCGGCTCCGAGGCGCTGCTCGACACCGACGAAATTCTGCTCCGCTGGTTCAATCATTGGCTGAAGGGAACGGGCGAGTTTGCGAAAGAGCCCCGCATTCGCCATTTCGTTCTGGGTGAAAACCGCTGGCGGGACGCGGCGGCTTTTCCGGCAGAGCCCGGCTATACGATCTATCTGCACAGCGCGGGTCGCGCGAATTCCCGCAAAGGCGATGGAATTTTGTCTGCTTCGCCGCCAGCGAATGGCGAACCCGCCGACATTTTCGTGCACGATCCGGAGGTGCCCGTCCTCGCGCCGGGAGGACCGGCAGCGCCGAACGGACAATTCGATCAATGCGCGCTCGAGCTCGGCAACAACGTGCTTGTCTATACCAGCGGGCCTCTGGCTGCTCCGCTGCGTATTCTTGGCGCGCCGCGAGTCTCGCTGCACTGCGCCACGTCGGCGGCTCATGCCGACTTCACCGCAAAGCTCGTGCGCGTCCGTGCCGGCGCCGCGGCGGAATTCATTTGCATCGGTATCGCGCGTTCGAGTTGGCTTTTTGCGACGAGCGGATACACCGCGGATAAAGTTCATCACTGGCGGTTCGATCTAGAGCCCACGTCGTGCCTTTTTGCCGCCGGAGACCGCATTCGCCTGGAGATCGCCAGCAGCGCTTTCCCGCTTTACGACCGCAATCCGGGCAGCGAAGTGCCATCGGCGCACGCCAGTTCCTGGGAATGGGTGCGATCCACGCAAATTGTCCACCACACGAATGAATTGCCCTCGTCGCTGCACCTACCCGTGATCGAGGCGGCTGGATGAGCGCAGCCGCGTCGGTGGTGCAGATCGAATTCGAGGCCGTGACCAAAAGCTACGGCACGGGCCGGCTGGTGCTGAGCGGGATTGACCTGAATATTCAGAAGGGCGAGTTCGTTACTATCATTGGCCCTTCCGGTTGCGGAAAATCCACGGTGCTGAAATTAATCTCGGGGCTTACGCCGCCGACCGCCGGGGCTATTCGCATTGACGGCATGACGCCGAAGGACGCGCGGGAGACGATCTCGTTTATTTTTCAGGACCCCACGCTGCTGCCATGGCGCACGGTGCGCGGCAACGTTGGCTTGGGCCTGGAACTGGAGCGAGCCGGCACCGAACGCCGCAAGAAGACGACGGCGACAGTGCTCGAGCTTGTCGGACTCGAAGACGTTGCGGAGGCATACCCGCGCGAGCTTTCCGGCGGGATGAAAATGCGCGCGTCCATTGCACGCGCGCTGGCGACGAATCCACGATTGCTGCTGATGGACGAGCCATTCGCCGCGCTCGATGAGATGAGCCGCGACCGCCTGAACGAAGAATTACTGCGGCTGCGCGAGGAGCAGCAGTGGACGGCGGTTTTCGTGACGCATTCGGTGGCCGAAGCAGTATTTCTTTCGACGCGCATCATTGTGCTGGCCCCGAAACCGGGCCGCGTGCACGCAGCACTGCCGATTGATCTGCCATTTCCTCGGACCGCGGCGCTGCGCGGGCGTCCTGAGTTTGAGGCGCTGGTGGTTCGCGCGTCGCACGTGCTCCGGGAGGCTCTGGTATCGTGAGGCAGCGGCTGATCACTGTCGCGAATAATCTTGCGGTATTCATCACGATTCTGGTGGTGTGGCAGGCGATTCTTTGGATCTTCCGCGTGCCCGCATTTATGCTGCCTTCACCTTGGGCTGTCGCGCGCGCCGTTGTAGCGCGATTGCCGTCCCTGCTCACTTCGTTTGCCATAACGGCTGAGGAATCTCTCGGTGGACTGATTGCCAGTATTGTCGTCGGCGTCCTGGTTGCGTTGATTTTCGCACAGTGGCGCTGGGTGCGACGCATTCTGTACCCATATACGATCCTGCTCCAAACGGTTCCCATCATCGCCATTGCGCCGCTGATCCTTATGTGGGTAGGAGCGGGGCTGTCGGCGGTTATCTTCATTGCTTTCGTAATTTCTCTTGCGCCGATCATCGCCAACACCACGCAAGGCCTCATAAGCGTGGATGAAAACCTCGTCCATCTTTTCCTGATGCACAACGCCTCACCCGCGCAGAAGCTTTTCAAGCTGCGATTGCCGAATGCGGTTCCCTCACTCTTTGTCGGAATCCGCATCGCCAGCGGAATCGCCGTAATCGGCGCGATCACCGGCGAGCTTTTCGCCGGATCGAGCCGAGTAGGCGTGGGCGGACTGGGCTACTCAATTCTGTATGCGTCGTCGCAATTGCAGACGGACTACCTGTTCGCTCTGGTCTTCGCGGCCACCGTGCTCGGCTTCAGCTTTTTCTACATCGTAACGTTCATGGAATGGTATTTCCTGCACAAGTGGCACGAATCGGCGCGTACGCCCGAAACGGAATGAAGTCGAACGCGTACGGAGGAGACTGAAAATGTTGCGGCTGGAAACAGAAACGGGATGGTGGCTGGTAACGCATCCCGACCACGCGCGGCTGGCCGGAGCGTTCGCCGAGCGCTGGGGCAACGATCAATTTCTTCCACCAGAGCCACGCGAGCACGTGCTGAAGGGAATCGCCCGCCACGACGACGGCTGGACCGCGCGCGACGCCGCGCCGCAAGTCACGCGCCTGGGTAAGCCGAGCGCGTTTTCAGTTGAGCTGGTCGGCAAGTATTCGGCGTTCGAAGAGATTGACCTCGCGGATTACCTGGCGGTGCGCGATCGCGCCGTGCGCCTGATTGCGGAAGAAGACGCCTACGCGGCGGTGCTGATCTCGATGCATACGTACAGTCTGCTGACGGACCACGCCGACCGCTCGACCATCGCTCCGGCGGAACTGCCTCTCTTAGACAATTTCCTCGATCAGCAGAAGGCGTTTCAGAATTCCCTGATGCAGAGAATCGCCGGGGATTCGCGCTTCGCAGCCGACCAAAAGACCGAAGCGGCGATCCTCGACCACTTCCGTCTACTGCAGGCCACGGACAATTTATCGCTGCTCACGTGTGTGGATTTTCGCCAGCCGGCGCATCTGCTGCATCCGCTGCCGCTGCGCGGCGGTGGGCACGCGCGAGTGGAGGTGAAGTCTGTCGGCTCGCGGCACTTCGTGCTGGATCCCTACCCTTTTTCGGAATCGTCGCTGAGTTTTCGATTTGCGGCGAGGCATGTTGCCGGGAAGGTGTTCTCGTCGGCGGCGGAACTGGAAAAGCAGTTCAACGCATCCCCGGTTGAAACGCTGTCGGTAACCGTGAGTGCAGCCTGATCGCTCTGGTTGGTTCGCTGCAAAATTCCAAGAAAAAAGGGACGGCGAGAAAACAGCCGTCCCCTTCATGTTTGAGCGGCGAATTTAGAACGTCACGCCGAGCGACATCTGAATCTCTCTGGGGCCGCCGATGGTCTTGTTCACGAAGCCGAGTCCCGCTGGGCAGTTATAGAAGGCGGGGTTGGTCGGGTTCGGGCAGGAGTTTGGCAGAGCGTCCGGAGTTGCAGTGGGATCCGGGAAGGAGTTGAAGTCCTCGTTCTGATCGACGTTTACCGAGGGAATGTCGAAGCTGGGCGTATTGAAAACGTTAAAGATGTCGAACGAGTACCTCAGGTTGACGCGTTCCGTTATCTTCGTGTTCTTGACAATCGAGATATCCAGGCGGCGCTGCCACGACTGACGGAAGATATTGCGCTGTCCGCTTGAGATGAAGTTGGTTTCGTAAGGATCGCTGGTGGGAATCGCGCCGTTGAGCCCGCCCGCAGGCAGGAGCGGTAACGTAAAGCAGTTGGGGTTGAGCGCGGATATCGGGTCGCCCGAGGAGTCCGTATAGGCCCCGATTTTCCCAGTAAGCGCGCTCTTCGGCGTGCAACCCGACGCGAGGGGAACGATGGGGTTCGTGATGCCGTCGTTCACGCTGTAGAAGATGCTGCCGACCGCTCCCGAATAGTCAACGATGCTATAGGGCTGGCCGCTTTGGAGAATTCCGGTGCCTGCAAGGGCCCACCCATTGGCGATCTTACCCTCCCAGGAGGCGTCCGAGAAGAAGTTGTGCATCTGAAACAGATAGCTCATGTTCATTACGTGGGTGCGATCGAAATCGGAGTTTCCGTATCCGGAGCGCAGATTGTTCGGGTTGTTGCCGGTGTAAAACAGGCCAAGGGCGCTTTGCTCGTCGAGTGCATGTGAATAGGTGTAGGAGAATCCGAACTGGATTCCGTGGCGCATGCGCTTTTCGATGTGGGCCTGCAAGGCGTTATAGGCAGAAACGCCGGCCGCTGTATAGGACAGCGCCTCCGACGAATAGCCGATGTAGGGGACGCGGAGGTCCACGTTTCCGCCTTCGAAGTTGGCCTGATATTGCGAACCGTCGGGCAAAGTTGCGCCGCCACCGACAGTGTAGCCATAGGTGTAAGACTGCGGCGCGACAGCCGCGCCCGGGTTGGCGCAGACGGGCGCGGGGCCGCACAGCGGGTTCGTCGGCGAAGCGATCCGGGACTGGTTGAAAGGCACGGGAATGACTTCGTGGCGGCCGAGGTTACCGACATAACCGACATCAATGGCCCAGTCGTTCCGCGGCTGCCATTGAATGTCGAGAGTCTGGTTCATCGTATACGGGAGCTTGTTCTTACGGTTATAGACCGCGAAAGTGAAGAGCTGCGCGCCATCTTCAATCTCTCCGGCATTCGGGAAAGAAATGGCGCTTGGATTATTGGTTGGCGGGGGCTGTAGCGTCAGGCCCCAGGGATTCTGTATATCGCCGCCATTTGGGTTGCCCGCATTTACCCCGCCTTGACACACGGGTATGAAGTTGAAAATGTAATACGCGATGTTGGTGCAGGTTTGGTTATTCACGTACGGAGGCGACTGGTTGACGCCGTACGGACCTGCCGAAATCACGCCTGCGGCGAAACCGGGAGACAGGTAGCTGAAAAGCTCGCCGCGATCGTAGTAAATGCCCCATCCGGCGCGGACGACAACTTTGTTGTTAAACATTTTCGGGCTCCAGGCCACACCCAAACGGGGTGCAAGACCCCATTGCCTGCCGGTGAGGGTCGAAGCGCTTACGCCTTTCGAGGGGAAATCCGGGTTGTTTCCGGCCACGATGAAGCCGGTCGAGTTGATCGTATCGGTTGATGGATCGTAGGAGTATCCCGCGGGATTGAAATTATAGATGCGGCCGTTTTTCTCGGTGAGACCTCCGTTATAGTCCCAACGAATTCCAAAGGTGACGCTGAGGTTCGAGCGAAGCTGGAATTTGTCCTGAATGTATTCGCCGGATTCGTTGGCGCGGTAGTAGCGGTTGGCATCACCCTGCAGAAAGGAAGTGAAGATATAACCGAAGGTCGTGTAAGGGGTTACTTGACCCTGGATAAAGTTGTCAAAGCTGGCGAAGCCGACTGTGCCCTGGTCCGTGCGCCTATCGCGAGTGTTCAACTGTGTGTAGGAGAAGGCGCCGCCGAATGTGATGGTGTGCTTGCCTTTGAGCCAGATGGCATTGGCGGAAGGCATGAAGCGATTTTGGAAGACGCCAGTGAAGGCGCCCTGCGAAGCCGCGGTTTGTCCAAACTGCAACGCGGTCAACGTGCCTGGGATCGCGTTGTCTCCCAAGGCATCGGCGATGGTCATGCCGGGAAAGGTGTTGGAGACGCCAAAGGCGTTAATTCCGAGATCGGCAGGCGTGAAGCCCGGCGGCTGCGCAATCGTGCTGTAAATCTTTTCACGGATGAAACCGAAAACCTCGGCGACGTTGAAATTGGGCGTGAGGGTCTGCGTATTTGTGATTGTGGCTACCTGGCTGCCGGCGTCCAGATGCTGAGTGAAGCCCGCTACGCTGGAATACGCGAAGGGAGCGATGGTCGGGTTGTGCTGATAGTAGTATTTCAGAGCCAGCGAATCCTTAGGCGTGGCGATAATGTCCAGGTTCCCGACCGCCTGATCCGCGAGGAAATAGGCGGTGCCGGGAATGACGACGTTCTCAGGATAGTTGAATGATGGCGAATTGAAGCTGTCGGCGTAGGGAATCATGAACTGACCGTTGGGCAATTTAGCCTGAAGCAGCTCCAACGAGACCGGATTGATATTCGCGGTCGATATAGGGTCGTCATACTCGTTGTTTGCGATATTCACCAAACAGTTTTGAAAAACTAGTGTTGTGCGATCGGCGCCGCAGTTCGCCTGGGTAAATAGCACGGGCACCGTGGCCCGGCCGAGGCCGATTTCCTGATCGGAATCGTGAACGTGCTGGTAAGCAACAAATCCGAAGACCTTATTCTTGATGATTGGTCCGCCAAAGGTCCCGCCGGGAACTTCGCGATGGAGTTCCGGGACCTTTTGGGTAACGTTGGGATCCAGTTTGAAGAAAAATGGCGCGGCGTTGATCCAGTCGGTTGCATGATGAAGGTATACCGAGCCGTGATATTCGTTCGTGCCCGACGTGGTACTGATGTCAATGTGAGCGCCGCTCGTGGAGCCTTGCTCGGCGTCATACATGGACGTGTTCACGCGGACTTCCTGAATCGTCTCTGGGGCGGGACTTGGAAGCGATTGGCCGACCGCCAGATAAGGAGACGCGCTGCTCTGAATTTCAAACGCCGAAGTGCTCGCCGCACCACTGACACCGGTGTTGTTGACAACGCGTGCGGAACCCACTGAACTGGTGCTCTTGCCGTTAAACAGGTTCTTGGCGTCCACGCCGTTCAAGAGGAATGTATTGCTGGTATCGCGATTGCCGTTCGCCCAGATAGGCAGATTTCCCAGGCCCGCATTCACGCCGTTTCCGCTAGGCAGCTCGGCGTTCACACCCGGCGACAGAATCGCCAGTTGCGTAAAACTCCCCGTGGGAAGCGGTACAGCCTCCATCTGCACTTTATCCAGGACGTAGCCGTTCGTGGTATCCACGGAATTCATGAGCGGCGTTTCTTCGACCGTGACGGTCGTGCTCACAGCGCCAACGTTGAGTGCCGCATTCACCGTAGCCGTCCGGTTCGCCTGGACGGTGATCGAAGGAATCTTTTGTGATTCGAACGAGGCGTGGTTGAAGGTCAGCGTGTACGTGCCGATCGGCAAGTTCACAAAAGTATAGGTGCCTGAGGGATCGGTGGTCTGCGTGCGCGAAAGGCCCGTCTGGTCACCCACGAGCTTGACGGTCGTGTCAGGGAGCGCCGCGCCGGAGCTGTCCGTGACAGTGCCCGTGATTCCGCCCAGGGTTTGCTGGGCTTGCGCCGGCATCAGGAATGTCAAAAGGAACGCGAAGGTCGCGATGGTGAAAAGGGCGATGAGCTTATTTCTCTTCATCATTTCAACGCCTCCCAAAGAGGAATTTTCCAATGTCAAAAAACGGTGCTGCCTTGCCGCGGCGACGATAACCCGGC
Source organism: uncultured Acidobacteriota bacterium (assembly GCA_963842425.1). Classification (GTDB taxonomy): domain Bacteria; phylum Acidobacteriota; class Terriglobia; order Acidiferrales; family UBA7541; genus Palsa-295. Next base: position 92,378 of record CAWJGQ010000010.1, read on the forward strand.
TCGAACCTGAGCTTGAATTGCAGATTATGCGGGGGAATTTATGCCAGTCTTGGCCGAAAGGGAAGCGGAACTTTCTGATTACTTAGATCAAATATTTTGATGCGGGCGTATGCTGCGATCAGTTCTGGCGCCTGTGGAAATATAATAAGGATTTCATTAAGAATTGCGGGACACCATGCGGCTTATGCGCGCACAAATCGTTTCGGCTAGCGAAGTTACGTGCGATTACGACGAAACCCCCCAGGAACTACCGATGCGGGATTTCGAACAGTTTTCGCGGCGGGAGGACGTGTTTCGGCACTGCGGCGCTCACGGTGAACATCGGCTCGTTGACGACCTGGCTCAGCCGTAGATTCATGGCCACGCTGCAAAGAAGATAGGCGTGAACATCGGCGAAGCCCCATCGGGCGATAAGCAGGTCAATCATGCGCGAAGTGGCTGCACGAGCAGCGGCAACGGCGTCCGATCCGGATTCGACGACGATCCAAGCGTCGCCTTCGCTGGTTTCCCTGCGACTGGCTGATTCAATTAGAGGGCCCGTCAATGCGTTACCATTGTGCAGCCGAAACCGCAGCGTGACGTCCGACGGGCATTCGATGCCGTTGATGCAAACCTCTCCGTCGCCTTGAGCGGCGTGGGCGTCGCCCGCGGAGAATAGCGCGCCGCGATTCAGGACCGGCAGGTAGAGCGTGGCCCCGCTGCACAACTCCCGGACGTCCATGTTGCCGCCGAAGATGCCCGGCGGCCGCGTACGGAATTCACCGGGTTCCGCCGGAGCGACGCCCATCACGCCGCAGAACGGGCGCAGCGGCACGATCGCGGGCGCGAGCGAACGGCTAACGGCGTCTTCGAGTTGCCAGTGGAAGAGATACGGCTCCGCGAAGCGCTCTTTAAGAAAGCCTAGCCCGGCGATCACGCTGGACCACCCCCAGCCTTTGTGTGCCACTTCGAGTACGTTGATTTCGAGGACGTCGCCGGGTGCGGCGCCTTCAACGAAGATCGGTCCCGTAAGCGCATGAATCACGTTTCGATCAATTTTCAGATATTCGGCGACCGTCATGCCGGGACGCACCTGCGCGCCGCTAGCGTCGTGGCACTCGAGGTGAACTGTGTCGCCGGGCGCGATGACGAGGCGCGGTTTCAGATCGCGGTTCCAGCGGGAGTGCGTGGGCGCGGCGGATAGAGAATGTTCCGGCATGGCGAAATCAGGCTTCCAGCTCGACCGTCATTTGGATCTCGACGAGCGCGTTGCGCGGCAGCGCAGTAACGCCGATGGCGGCGCGCACGTGGCGGCCCGCTTCACCGAACAGCTCGACGAGTAAATCCGACGCGCCGTTGATGACCTTGGGAGAATCCTCGAACCCTTGAACGGCATTCACGTAACCATTCACAGTGAGGATTTGCTTGACGGCGTCGAACGATCCGAGGTGCTGCTTCAGCACGGCCAACTGCGTTAGCGCGCAGGCGCGGGCCGCTGCGTAGGCTTCGTCCACGGTGCGATCCAGACCAACCGTCCCGGTGACCACTGCTCCGTCAATCGTGGAAATCACGCCCGCCAGATATACGATCCGGCCGACGGTTTTCGCCGGGACGTAATTGCCACCGGCCTTTGGCGGCTCGGGGAGGACCCAGCCCAGTCTTGTGAATCGCGCGTGTGTCTCGGGAGCCATTGCTATACGCTACCTCCATTGATTTTACTGGCGGCAAAACGCAACTCTAGCACAGAGCGGCACGGTCGAGATTGCTGGCCTCGGCGAACGCCCGGTGCGTTACCATGTGCGCCATGCCGCGGATGCGAATCGTCGTGCGTTTCGTGGTCGTGCTGACTGCGCTTTGCGCGGTTGGAATGGCGCGCGCACAATCCAGCAACGCTCCAACCGCGACACTTTCGGGGAAACTGCGCGCACAGCGCTCGTCGCCGGCAGATCTCGAATTGAGCGGCGATCTCGCGGGCGTCCCGCGCGGTGAATCGCGGTTCCTGACGCGCGAAGATTTGCTGGCCGTTTCGCAGGCGATCACAATTTCACCGGATGACGGCAACTTCAAGGCATCGGCGCCGGTAACGGCGGTGTCACTCGAGGCTTTGACGCACGCTCTCGGCGTGCCGCCAAACGATTTGGTAATCGCCATCTGCAAGGACAAATATCGTGGGCACTATCCGCTCGCGTACAGGTCGGCGCATCGTCCCGTCCTCGTGATCGAGTTTAACGGCAAGCCGCTTCCTGGGTCGCCGGAAACGGGAGCGGACGATCCGGGCCCATATCTGATCGCGCATGCGAATTTCAAGCCGGCATTCAAGGTTTTGGGAGCCACCGATGAACCGCAGATTCCGTGGGGCGTCGTACGCCTGGAATTCCGCGACGAGGAGTCAGTTTTTGGCGCGATTGCGCCACGCGGTACGCATGCCGGCGACGAAGCCGTGCAGAACGGGTTCAAGATCGCGCAGCAGAATTGCTTTCGCTGCCACAACAATGGGACAGAGGGCGGCATGAAATCCGTACTGACTTGGACGGTGTTGGGAGCGATGGCAGCGAACTCGCCGGACTTTTTCACGGAATACGTGCGCGATCCCCGAGCGAAGAATCCGAAAACGCAGATGGCGGGCAGCCCGACTTACGATGACGCGACGATGCAGGCGCTGATCGCCTACTTCCGGACATTCGTGCCAACGGAGGCGCACTGATGCTGCGTGCCGCCAAAGTCGCGCTGGTGTTCGCGGTAGCAATTTTCTATTCGCTCGTTGTGTTCAACAATGTGACGGACTACGACTCGAATCATCAGTTTGTGCGCCATACGCTGATGATGGACACAACGTTTCCGGGCAATCACGGGATGTGGCGGGCGATTGATTCGCCCGCGTTGCACACGGCGTTTTATATTTCGATCATCGCGTGGGAGATGCTGACAATGGCGCTGTGCTGGTGGGGAGGATTCAGGCTGCTGAAGGCGCGGCGTGGAACCGCCGCGGAATTTGAGCGCGCGAAGAACGTCGCAGTGGCGGGACTGACGCTGAGCCTGCTGATGTGGCTTGTCGCGTTTCTGGCCGTTGGTGGCGAATGGTTCCTCATGTGGCAGTCAGCGAACTGGAACGGGCAGGCGGCGGCGTTTCGAATGTTCACGGTCGTGGGGATCGTGCTGTTGCTGCTGGCGCAGCGCGAGAGCGACGAAGGCAGTTAATTTTGCGCGCTCGAAGACTTCGAACCGCGGCTCGCGAAAGCGAACCACAACAAGCCTGCAGCGAGGTATACGAGATAAATGTAGGGAAGCCTGCCGTACGGACCCTCCGGTACGGGATACAAGTTTCCGACGAGCGCCAACAGCATCGCGAAAAATGCGAGCAGGGATATCACTCGCGCCGTGGGCCGCGCTGCGCCGTGATCGCGCAAGTAGCGTGGCAGCGCGACGCACACCAGCGCATACGCCACGATAAAACCGTACGTGGCGAGCGAGCCCATCCAGCCGTATACATCGAGGCCCGTGGAGCCACGGGCCGCGAGGACCGCGACGGGCGCGACGGCCGCGATGCCAGTGACCAGGATGGCGAAGTGAGGCGTTTCGTTGCGCGCGTGCGTGGAGCGCAGCGAGCCATGTGCCAACCCGTTGTGAGCCATGAGCATCAGCACGCGAGCGGCAGCCGTGATGCAGGCGAGCGTTCCCGCGAATAGGCTGACCAGAGCACCGATATCAATGAGCAATCCGAGCAGTGGCGCGCCGCCCACGCGCGCCAGGACGTGCATCGGTGCATCACTTGCGCCGAGGTCCTGACCAACGACGCGGAAGCCGAGTACTTCGGTGTAAGCGCAAAGCGTGAAGAACGCTCCGCCGAGAATGGAACTTTGAATCACCGCGCGAGGAATCGTCTTCAGGGGATTGCGCGCCTCTGCACCGAGCGTGGTAGCGCTCTCGAAGCCGACGAAGCTGAAAAGGGCGAGCACGAGGCCGAGTCGCAGGCCGCTGCCAGTGACGCCGCGCAGATGAAGCTGGCTGGAATCCACATGCGAGCCGTGGCGCGCGAGCACCAGCGCGATGACGGTCACGATGAAGAAAACGGAAATGGCTTCGATCCAGAGCATCAGGCGCGCGGAGATTTTCACGTCGCGCCAGGCGATCCACATGGCAATGCCCGTACAAGCGACGGCGAGAAGAACAGTCGAAGTTATATGTCCAGTGGCGTCGCGAAGCAGCAGGTTCGCGTACTGATAGAAGCCGCCGATCACGCTGGAAGCCGTGGCCACGTAGGCGAGCAGCAGGCTCCAGGCCGTGGCGGCGCCGAGCCAGGGCGGCAGTATCATATTCGCGTAGGTATAGAGCGAGCCGGGCGATGACGAGTAACGCGCAAAGCGTCCGATGCACCAGGCGACCAGCAGGATCGCGATCGTGGCCAGAACGTAAGCGAGCCAGGTACCATTGCCCGCGAGCGCGCAAACCAGAGGAATTGTGGCGACAGGCGTGGTAGTTGGCGCAATCGTGGAGACGGATTGCGCGAGCGTCTCCATGGGAGACAGCACCCCGCGCCGCAATCCGTAGCCGGATGAATCACTTTGCGTTTGCGGCTGCTGTTCGGCGGGCACGAGATTTTTTCCGTCGGCAGGTTGTATCGGCGGGGCCATGGCGTACCATACAGGTCTCGCGCTGCGCACGCAAGATAGCAGCGCGAACCGAAGTCATATTTTTTCATCGGAGGCGAAATGCAATTCCTGCGATCGCGCTCGGCGTTAATCATTTCCGTACTTTCCCTCGTCGCTTCGTTAGCTGGCTGCAGTTCCTGGTCGAATCAGGAGAAGGCGGAAGAAGCTCCCGCGCGGCCGACGATTGTTTTCATGACCGACTTCGGCACGGCCAATGACGCAGTAGCAATCTGCAAGGCTGTGATTGTCGGAATTGCGCCGGACGCGCGGATCATGGACATTACGCATCAGGTGACGCCTTTTTCGATAGAGGAGGCATCCAGATTTCTCGCGGGCGTGACGCCGTACTATCCTTCGGGCACGGTGTTTCTTGTCGTCGTGGATCCGGGCGTGGGCACGTCGCGAAAAGCGGTGATCGTGAAATCGAAGAAGGGGCAATATTTCGTGGTCCCCGATAATGGCCTGATGACGCCGGTTACGGACCGAGACGGCCTCGAAGGCACGCACGAAATCACCAACCCCGCCTGGATGATTGGCGACAAGATCTCGTCCACATTTCACGGCCGCGATATTTTCTCACCTGCCGCCGCGCATCTCGCTGCCGGAGAGGACTGGACACTCGCGGGGCCTGAGGTTAGCGACCTCGTGCGCCTAACCCCGCGCACCGCGACAGTCGAGGCAAACGGCATCACGGCCGCGGTGATTGGCCTCGACGATCCTTTCGGGAGCTTGATCACCGACATCGAGGGTGAGGATTTCAAGAAGCTGGGATACGAAGTCGGCGACAAGGTCACGCTCAAGCTTGACAAAAAGCAGTACACGTTTCCGTTCGAGAAAACATTCATGGGCGTACCGATTGGGCAGCCGCTGGTTTACATTGACTCGCGAGGACGCGTAGGAATCGCCGTGAATCAGGGCGATTTCTCGAAGAAATATCACGTTTCGCCGCCGGTGCCGGTGTTCATTCCGCGCAAGGGGAAATAGGCGCGGACGAAAGCGCGTCCCGGTTGCCGAGACGCCAGTCTTGGCTTCTATCGGGGCTGCATCATCATCGCGCGGCAATGCCGCGCGATCTGCTTTTCTTCCTGAGCGGGCACAACCTGAATTTTGACCGCGGTGAGGCCGAGAAATTCAAGACCTTTCGTGATTGCGGATCGAATGTATTCGCTGTGTTCGCCGATTCCTCCTGTAAATACCAGCAGATCCACGCCGCCGAGTAGCGCAGCGTACGCGCCGATTACTTTGCGCACCGAAATTGCGAAAATGTCGAGGGCGAGCATGGCCTTTGGTTCGCCGGACTGGGCGCGCGCTACGAGCGCCTTTACATCGCTTTCGCCCCGAGAAAAAGCGAAGAGGCCGCTGCGGTGGTTCAGCAAATCTTCGAGATCGTCCGCGCCGAGCTTTTCATTTCGCAGAAGGTAGAGAATAACGCCTGGATCGAGATCGCCGGATCGCGTACCCATGGGAATGCCGCCGGTAGGAGTGAGCCCCATCGTGGTATCCACCGAGACTTTGTTTCGAACGGCGCAGAGGCTCGCTCCATTGCCGAGATGCGCGAAGATCGCTCGTTCGGGAAGTTTTTCGCCGAAGTGATGAACGAGCGATTCGTAGGAGAGACCGTGGAAACCGTAGCGCCGAATGCCTGCGTCGAAGTATCGCTGCGGAATCGGCAGATGCGATGCCACCTCCGGCATGGTCTGGTGAAACACAGTGTCGAAGCAGGCGAACTGTGCCGCGGATGGAAAGATTGATTGCGCGGAAGCGATCAGCGACAGCGCCTGCGGTATGTGCAGGGGTGCGAAATGCGTCGCCGCGCGCAGTTCGTCCAGCACTTGCGGCGTAATCAGTTGGTGGGCACGAAGATTGGGGCCTCCGTGCACCACGCGGTGTCCCACGGCCACTGGGGTTTTCTGAATATGCTCGCGAATCGCCGCGGCGACGGCAGACAAAGCATCGGTTTGCGACTCGAGAACGCTTTCGCGCCGCACAGGAACCTGTCGGCCGGAAAATTGAATGTTCAACGTGCCGTTGCTGCGCCCAATATCTTCGGCGCTCCCCGTCAGAGGCGGTTCTTCTTTTTCTGGGTCGAGAAAATAGACGCCGAACTTCAGCGAGGACGAGCCGCTGTTCAAAACCAGAATCAGATCGTCTTTGCTCCGCTCGTCCACGATATCTACCCGGGCCATTTCCAGGATCGAATCTCCGGCTTATCAATGCCCTCGGTGTGAGCGTAATTGATGCTTTCGATGATCTGTCCCTTCATAGCCTCTTTCACGTGAGCGCCGACGGAGCGAAGGCGCGGGACGCGGTCAATGACGTCAATGGCAAGGTCGAAGCGATCTATCTGGTTGAGAATGGCGAGCTCGAGTGGTGTATTGATGCTGCCCTTTTCCTTATATCCGCGAACGTGCATGTTGTCGTGATTCGTGCGGCGATAGCTGAGCTTGTGAACGAGCGAGGCATAGGAGTGGAAGTTGAAAATGACGGGCTTGTCCGCGGTGAAGAGGGAATCGAAGTCGCGGTCGGAAAGCCCGTGCGGATGTTCGGATTCCGGCATCAGGCGGAATAGATCCACGACGTTTACGAAGCGAATTTTCAGATCGGGAAAGTGTTCCCTCAGAATCGCAACCGCCGCGAGCGACTCCATGGTGGCGATGTCGCCGGCGCAGGCCATCACGACGTCGGTCTCCTGGCCATCGTCCGTGGACGCCCAGTCCCAAATGCCGATGCCTTTGGTGCAATGGGTAACTGCGTCTTCCATGTCCAGGTACTGAAGGTGGTCCTGCTTGTCCGCGACGATCACGTTGACGTAATCGCGCGACCGCAGGCAATGATCCGTCACGCTGAGCAGGCAGTTCGCGTCGGGCGGCAAATAAATGCGGACTACATCGGGGCTCTTGTTGGTGACCACATCGAGAAATCCCGGATCCTGATGCGTGAAGCCGTTGTGATCCTGCCGCCATACCAGAGACGTGATGAGGAGATTGATGGACGGCACCGGCGCTCGCCAGTTGATTTCCTTCTTCGATTTTTCTAGCCATTTGGCGTGCTGGTTGAACATCGAATCAATCACGTGCACGAAGGCTTCGTACGTCGAGAAAAGGCCGTGACGACCGGTGAGAACGTAACCTTCGAACCAGCCCTCGAGCGTGTGCTCGCTGAGCATTTCCATGACGCGACCGAAAACATCGAGCTCTCCACCGTCGGAGTCTTCGGGCTTAAATTCAGCAAGCCAAGTCTTTTTCGAAGCCTCGTAGATGGCGGTGAGCCTGTTGGAGGCGGTCTCGTCCGGCCCGAAGACGCGGAAGGAATTCATATTGCGGCGCATCACTTCGGCAAGAAAGTGCGCGAGCACATCGGTCGGCGGCGCATACAGGGCGCCCGGCTTTTCGATCTTCACGGCATAGTCGCGAAAGTCCGGCAGTTCGAGATCTTTGCGCAATAGACCGCCATTCGCATGCGGATTCGCGGAGATGCGACGGGCTCCGGAGGGAGACAACTCCTGAAGCTCGGATATGAGCGTTCCGTTTGCGTCGAATAGCTCTTCGGGCTTGTAGCTGCGCATCCAGTTTTCAACGATTTTCAGATTCGTCTTGTTTGTAACAGGATCAAGCACCGGCACTTGATGCGCGCGCCAGAAATCTTCCACTTTGTGACCGTCCACTTCTTTTGGTCCGGTCCATCCTTTCGGAGAGCGAAGCACGATCACGGGCCAGCGCGGGCGCGATGTGTCGCCGGTGGTCCGGGCGTGCTGTTGCAGCGCGCGAATCTCAAGGATGCATTGCTCCAGGGTGGAAGCCATCTTCTGATGCATCGAGGTTGGGTCGTTACCCTCGACGAAGTAAGGTTTGTGCCCGTACCCGACTAGCAGCGCTTCCAATTCTTCACGCGGGATACGAGCAAGGATGGTCGGATTCGCGATTTTGTAGCCGTTGAGGTGCAGCACGGGCAGCACGGCGCCGTCGCGAATCGGATTCAGGAATTTATTGGAATGCCAGGAAGTCGCAAGCGGGCCGGTCTCCGCCTCGCCGTCTCCGACTGCAACTGCCACGATGAGGTCGGGATTGTCGAACGCGGCGCCGTACGCGTGCGAGATTGAGTAACCCAGCTCGCCGCCTTCGTGAATCGAGCCCGGCGTTTCGGGCGTGCAGTGCGAGCCGATTCCTCCGGGAAACGAAAACTGTTGGAAGAATTTCAGCATGCCCGCTTCGTCGCGGCTCTTGTCGGGATAAATCTCGGAGTAATAGCCTTCGAGATAGCAATTGGCGAGCGTCGCCGGCGCGCCGTGGCCGGGGCCCGCAACGTACATCACATTCAAATCGTATTTCCGAACCAGCCGGTTTAAGTGCACCCAAATAAAGGACTGGCCCGGATCCGTGCCCCAGTGGCCGAGCAGCCGATTCTTAATGTGCTGCGGCTCCAGCGGCACGCGCAGCAGAGGATTCGCGCGAAGATAGATCATGCCCGCGGACAGGTAGTTGCAGGCGCGCCAGTAGGCGTTCATTTTTCGCAGCTCTTCGGGCGAAAGGGGTTCGAGGACTTTGGGAGTGGCAGGCATCAGCGTTCTCCGGGGAAGGTCGCGCTCGGGCTGGGCGGCGCCCCTCCACTAGAGCCTAAACTTTTCTGACGCGGAAGAAAACATCCGTTGGAAAAAGTTATCGCTAATTTTCTGTTAATGGATCGGCTGGTACAATGGCGTGCATGAGTCCCAGGGAAATCGTGAAGGCGTGGGTAGAGGCATTCAACCGCGCGGATGTGGAAGCGCTGACGGATTTCTATCGCGAGGACGCGATCAATCATCAGGTTGCCGAACAACCCATCGAAGGGCGCGACGCGATTCGAGAAATGTTCGCAGCGGGCTTTGCTGCGGCGAATATGGTGTGCATCCCCGAGCACATATTCGAAGATGGCGAATGGGCCATCCTTGAATGGCGCGATCCCAAAGGCCTCAGAGGCTGCGGTTTCTTCCACGTCGTCGGCGACAAGATCGTGTTTCAGCGCGGTTACTGGGACAAGCTGACTTTTCTCCGGCTCTACGGCCTTCCGTTGCCGCAAACCACGAAGTAGCCTGCTTCCGTTCCGTTTCTTCCATTGACGCCGCGGCGACGCGCACCCTATAGTTGCTCACTTTTCGCACAGGGGACTTTGGATTGCTCGAACGCGTCTTTCATCTCCGAGAGCACGAAACCACCGTTCGCCGGGAACTTCTGGCCGGGCTGACGACGTTCATGACCATGGCATACGTGGTCGTGGTGAACCCGCGGATTTTGTCCGAAGCGGGAATGCCCGTCGAAGGCGTGCTTTTCGCGACCTGTATTTCCGCGGCGCTCGCGACGCTGGTGATGGGACTCTGGGCGAATTACCCGATTGCGCTCGCGCCCGGCATGTCCCTGAACGCGTATTTCACGTATTCGATCGTGATCGGACGCGGTGTGCCGTGGCAGACGGCCCTCGGAGTAGTCTTTCTGTCAGGAATGTTGTTCCTGATCCTGACGCTCACGAATATTCGCGAGCAAATCGTCAACGGTATCCCTGATTGCTTGAAACACGGCACCGCTGCCGGCATCGGCCTTTTTATTGCGTTCGTGGGATTCCGCAACGCCAACATCATCGTGGCGAATCCATCCACGTTCGTCGCGTTCGGGAAGGCATCGAATCCGCAGGTATTTCTCGCGGCCGTGGGGATTCTGGTAATCGCGATTCTAATGGTGAAGCGCGTGGGCAGCGCGATCCTGATCGGCATCGTTGCAATCACGCTGCTGGGCATTCCTTTTGGAGTCAGCCATTGGCCAGCCCACATTTTTTCGTGGCCGCATCCTTCTGGAACATTTTTGAAGCTCGACCTGCGTTCGGCAACGAAGCTCGGACTCGGAGAGTTGGTTTTTGTGTTTTTCTTCGTGGATCTTTTCGACAATGTGGGCACGCTCGTCGGAGTGTGCGAACAGGGCGGATTTCTGCGCGATGGCAAACTGCCGCGCGCGAGCCGCGCCCTGCTGGCGGATGCCTTCGGCACAATCGTCGGCGCGCTGACAGGCACGTCCACGGTTACCAGCTATATCGAAAGCGCGGCGGGCGTTGCGGCAGGAGCGCGCACCGGGCTGGGCAATCTGGTGATCGCGGGATTATTCGGCGCGGCGATGTTTTGCGCGCCGCTTGTGGCAGCAATTCCTTCGTACGCGACAGCGCCAGCGTTGATCCTGGTCGGCGCGCTGATGTGCAGCTCAGTCGCCATAGTGAAGTGGGACGACTACACCGATTCCGTCCCGGCGTTTCTGACGCTGATTGCCACGCCGCTCACGTTCAGCATCGCCACGGGCCTCAGCCTCGGGCTTCTGTCCTTTACCTTCTTGAAGCTTTTCACGGGACGGCGCAAAGAGATCAGCCCGCTGATTTGGGTGCTCAGCGTCCTGTTCATGTTGCGTTACATATTCTTGAGCGGGGCGCAGTAGATATTCTGTAGCCCAGGTTTGGAAGCAGCGCCACGGTCCTCGGCGCGGCGTCCGATGTGCGTGCCGAGTCAATAAGGAACTTTGTTGACCTGCTTCTTCCAGACTCGAAAGCCCTCGAGAGCTTCTTCTCGCATTATCTGAACCATCGGTATTTTTCGTTCGGAATGAGCCTTCGGAATTTCGTCGTAGATGTGGGAATCGTCGAATCCAGCGTCAGCGGCGTCGGCAGCGGTATTGCCAAAGTACACGCGATCCGGCCGCGCCCAATAGATCGCTCCCAGGCACATCGGGCACGGCTCGCAGGATGTATAGATTTCGCAGCCGGTGAGTTCGAAGGTGCCGAGCTTCTTGCATGCCTCGCGAATGGCAATGATTTCGGCGTGCGCGGTCGGATCATTCGTCGCGGTCACGCAATTCACGCCCTCGGCAACGACTTCGCCGTCTTTCACGATCAGAGCGCCGAAAGGGCCGCCGCGGCCTGTTCGCACGTTTTCAATCGAGAGCTGAATGGCCCGCGCCATGAAATGATTGCTCATTGGAAAAGTATAAGCTGGATTGGAAATCGACCTCTTATCAAAGATGCACGCGTGTTGAAAGACTCAAACTCGTAAGCTACGCTGCTGCAGGGGCGCATTTCTTTATGCCGGTGCAGCGATTGATCCGATGACTCTACAGGCTTTTCTCTCGCGACGCGTTGTGACGCCGGACGGGCTGCGAGCGGCGGCTGTGCTCGTCGAGGGTGAGGAAATTCAGGCAGTTGCGCCCATTGATCAGGTGCCGTCGGGCGCCCAAATTCAGGATTTCGGCCAGGCGGCGATTCTGCCGGGGCTCGTGGACTCGCACGTGCACATCAACGATCCGGGACGCACGGAATGGGAAGGTTTCGAGACGGCCACGCGCGCGGCTGCTGCGGGCGGTTACACGATGCTCGTGGACATGCCGCTGAACTGCGTTCCATCAACGAGCGACGTAGCGGCGCTTGAAGCAAAGCGCGCGGCGGCGCGCGGACGGTGCCGAGTGGACTGGGCGGCATGGGGCAGTGTGGTTGCCGACAATCAGGATCATGTCGAGGCGCTCGCCGGCGCGGGCGTGCTGGGATTCAAATGCTTCCTGATTCATCCGGGCACAGGCGAGTTCACCATGGTGACGGAGCAGGAGCTGCGCGCAGCGTTGCCTCACGTGGTGCGAACGGGACTGCCGCTGCTGGTGCACGCGGAGCTGGCCGGACCCATAGATGCAGCCACGGCAGCGTTGGGCGACGCGGATTGGAGATCGTATGAGACATATCTCCGCTCGCGTCCGGACGAAGCGGAGCTATCGGCGATTCGGCTGTTGCTGAGGCTATGCCGCGAATTTCGATTTCGCTTGCATATCGTGCATTTGGCGACGCACCTGGCGCTCGACGACTTGCGCGCGGCGCGCGCCGGGGGGCTTCCTGTCAGCGTCGAGACATGCCCGCACTATTTGCATTTCGCTGCTGAAACGATCGCCGACGGCGCAACGCTTTGCAAGTGCGCGCCGCCGATTCGCAGCAGCGAAAATCGCGAGAAATTGTGGCGGGCGCTGCGCGAGGGAGTGATTGACTTTATCGCGACGGATCATTCGCCAAGCCTACCGTCCATGAAACAGCTGGAAACGGGAAATTTCAAAACCGCGTGGGGAGGGATTGCGAGCCTCTCCGTGGCGCTGCCGGTGATGTGGACCGAGGCCAGCCGGAGAGGATTTACGCTGCAAGATATCGCGCGGTGGATGGCCGAAGGCCCCGCCGCGTTGGCGGGATGCGGCTCACGCAAAGGGCGGATCGCTGCAGGATGCGACGCCGATCTCGTCGTGTTCGAGCCGGAGGCGGAATTCACGGTCACGCCGGAGCGGCTGCACTACCGGCATCCGGTTTCGGCGTACATCGGCGAAAAGCTCCGTGGCGTCGTGAAGGCAACTTACCTACGAGGTAAGCAAGTTTTCGCTGGGGGCAAGTTTCCGGGCGATCCAATCGGCCGGGAATATCGGCCGTAGCAGCGCCGCTGGCGGAAATCAGATATACAAATCCTCACAGTTTTCGTTCACAATATTGTCAGCCCGGAAGCTTTTTTCGGGCCAAACTTCACTTTTCTCCCTATGTTCGTGCCGAGTTTGACGTGAAGGGCGATCGTATCGTCGGCTTGTCCGCGCCGCGAAAAGAAGGGCGCGACAAAGTCACGGGACGAGCACGGTATATTGACGACATTTCTCTTCCCGACATGCTGTACGGCGCGACGGTGCGCAGCAAAAGTCCTCGCGGCAAAATCAAGAAGATAACTTTTGGCGCCGGAGTCAACTGGGACGAATTTTTTGTCGTTACCGCGAAGGATATTCCCGGAAAAAACTACATCGCGCTGATCGAGAACGATCAGCCATGCCTTGCGGATGGCATGGTCAATCATCCCGAGGAACCGATCCTGCTGCTGGCCCATCGGGACCGCCACGCGTTGCCGAAAGCGGTCGCGGCGATTTCCATCGAGTACGATTCTTTGCCGGCCGTTTTCTCAATCGAAGAAAGCGAGCGACAAGAAGAAGTCATCTGGGGCGCGGACAACACTTTCAAGACGTTCCTGGTTCAGAAAGGGAACGTGGATAGCATCTGGGAAAATGCCGACTTCATCGTCGAGGGCGAATACACCACGGGCGCGCAGGAGCAGCTCTATATCGAAACCAACGGGATGATCGCGGCGTTCGATGCGGAACGCGGCGTCACCGTGTGGGGTTCGTTGCAATGCCCTTATTACGTCCACAAGGCGCTGATGGCGCTCTTTGATCTGCCGGAAACGAAAATTCGCGTGGTGCAAACGGAAACAGGTGGCGCGTTTGGCGGCAAGGAAGAATATCCGTCCATGATCGCGGCGCACGCGGCGCTGCTGGCGATGAAGTCCGGGCGGCCGGTGAAAATTATCTACGACCGCGCAGAGGACATGGTTGCAACCACGAAGCGGCACCCTTCGCGGACGCGGCATCGCACCGCTGTTCGCAAAGACGGCAAGATTCTCGGCGGTGAAATCGAGCTGACGATTGATGGAGGCGCGTACTTGACGCTGTCTCCCGTAGTTCTTTCGCGCGCCACGATTCATGCGGGCGGTCCGTACGAATGGCCCGCCGTTCGCGTGCGCGCGAAGGCCGTGGCGACGAACGCGCCTCCGCACGGAGCGTTTCGCGGCTTCGGCGCGCCGCAAAGTCTTTTTGCGATGGAGCGGCACATGGATCGCATCGCGCGCACCGTGAATTTGTCGCCTATTGAAGTGCGGCGCGTCAATTTTCTGAAGCCGGGGCAGACCACAATCACGGAACAAACCATCAACGAACCGATTGATCTTGGCGGCATGCTCGACCGTGCGCTCGAACATTCGTCCTATCGGGAGAAGAAGCGGCGTTTTGCGCGCGAGAACGAGTCCCTCACTACGAAAAAAGGAATCGGCATCGCCACCTTTCTGCACGGCGCCGGATTTACAGGATCGGGGGAGCGTTATCTGAGCTCCGTGGTAGGTGTCGAGGGAACGGCGGAGGGCCGCGTCCGTGTGCTCGTCTCCAGCACGGAGTTCGGGCAGGGGACCAACACCGTGCTTTCCCAAATTGCGGCTGAGACTCTTGGCCTGCCGTACGAAGATGTCGAGATCGCGCAACCCGACACCGGCGACGTGCCCAACAGCGGTCCCACCGTCGCATCGCGCACAGCCATGGTCGTCGGGAAGCTGGTGGCGTCCGCCGCGAAAGGGCTGGAACAAACGCTGACCGCTTCAGGCATGCTCGGCGCCAAATATACTGCGGAAGAATTCCGCACCGCTTGCCGCGCGTATGTTGGTGCGCACGGCCAATTCCGATCCCTCGCGCGCTACGATCAGCCCGCTAATATTTTCTGGGACGACAAAAACTATCGCGGCGAAGCATACTCGGCATTCGCGTGGGCTGTGTATGTGGCGGAAGTCACGGTTGATCTGACGACCTACAGCGTCACGGTGGACAATTTCGTCGCCCTGCAGGAAATCGGCAGGGTTTTGAATCCGGTTTTGGCGCGTGGGCAAATTATTGGCGGCGTCGCGCAGGGAATTGGATTCGCGTTATACGAAAAAGTGGAATGGCGGGACGGCCGCATGCAGAATGGCCAGATGACGAATTACATCATGCCCACTTCCGCGGACATTCCTCCGATTCGCGTTTTCTTTGAGGAGTTGGGAAATACTCACGGCGCATACGGCGCGAAGGGCATCGGCGAGCTTCCGATGGACGGACCCGCGCCCGCGATCGTCAACGCCATCGAGGACGCCCTGGGAATCCCGATGGACTCGATTCCGCTGCTCCCCGAGGATATTTTCGACGCGATGGCTTCCGCATCGAAGAGCGAAAGCGACGTTCACTCTCCGGCCGGGGTTCGATGACGAAAGCCGGAGGCACCAAGAGCGAAATTTGCCTGACTGTAAACGGCGAACTGAAGACGGTGCGCGCGTATCCGATGGAACGATTGCTGGACGTGCTGCGTCTACAGCTCGGGCTGACCGGCACGAAGGAAGGATGCGGCGAAGGTGAATGCGGCGCGTGTTCGGTGATGATGGATGGGGCGCTCGTTGATAGCTGCCTCGTGCCGGTTCTTCAGGCACAGGGAGCGAACGTCGTTACGATCGAAGGACTCGGCCACGACTCGCGAGCCTGCGCGTTGCAGGAGGCGTTTCTGGAATATGGCGGCGCGCAATGCGGCATCTGCACGCCGGGAATGATTCTCGCGGCCGTTCATCTGTTGCGCGAAATGCCCGAGCCGACGATGGACGACATTCGCCAGGGTCTGGCGGGCAATCTTTGCCGTTGCACAGGGTATCTGCAGATTTTCGAGGCCGTGGCCGCAGCGGCGCGGCGCGGTGCCGCACGATGAGGTCCGATCCCGCGGAGTACGATCTGGTCGCGCCTGCGAATCTGCAAGCCGCGGTGTCGCTGCTCGCGAGCGGACCTGAGCGTTGGCTGCCGATCGCCGGTGGCACGGACCTGATGGTGCAGTTTGCCGCAGGGGTGCTGCGCGCGCGGAAGCTGGTCAGCATTTCTGGCCTTCCGGAGCTGCGGCGGATCGAAATGCTCCCGGAAGAAATTCAGATTGGCGCAGGCTGTACGTACACAGATCTTCGCAAGCACGATTCCGTGCGGCGCGAATTTCCGATGCTTGCGACCGCGGCGAGCTGGACCGGAGGAATTGCAAATCAGAATCGAGGCACGCTCGGCGGCAATATCGTAAACGCGTCACCGGCGGCGGATTCGTTGCCCGCGCTGCTGGCGTACGACGCGGAGCTGATTCTTGCCTCCGTGCGCGGCGAGCGGCGAGTGCCGTATTCCACTTTTCACACGAGCTACAAGAAAATGACGCTGGCAACGGACGAGCTGATTCGCGCAGTCTGCGTGCCAAGGCGATTTGGCGGCTACATTTCACACGCGCGGAAGGTCGGAACCCGCAATGCGCAAGCTGTTTCGAAGGTGTGCATGGCGGCTTTAGCGAGAGTGGAGGATGGAATAGTCCACGATGCGCGCATCGCGCTCGGAAGCGTCGCTCCCGTGCCTATCCGTTTGGAGGAAACGGAACGCATGCTGGAAGGGCAGTCCGTCGATGCGGCACTCGTTCTGCTAGCCAGCAGGACGGCAGCAGGTGAGGTCGTTCCAATCGACGACATTCGATCCACTGCAAGATACCGCTCGGCTGTAGTCGCGAACCTGGTGGGCGAGTTCCTCGAGAAGCTTGGCGCCGTGCAGCGCGGGACAGGCGCGACGCCGGAACGGTGGAACGCTTTGCTGGCGGACGAGGCTGAGAACGAGATCTTGCCATGTTGCGGCTCGCGAGCGTGGGCTCGCGGCATGGCAGCGCGCAGGCCGTTTCGCGACGAAGCATCCGTGCTCGCCGCGTCCGATGAAATTTGGCGGGCGTTGACCGAGGCCGATTGGATGGAGGCTTTCGCTAGCCATCCACGCATCGGCGAATCGCGAGCGCCGCAATCTGCGACCGTGCGCTCCGCGGCGTGGTCGTCGCAGGAACAACGCGACGCGGCTGTCGCGGATGACGGCGTCAAGGCCGCCTTGCGCGAGGCGAATCTCGAATACGAGCGGCGGTTCGGACGGATATTCATTGTTTGCGCTGCCGGCAAGAGCGGCTCCGAAATTCTGCAGATTTTGCGGCATCGGTTGCAGAATGATGACCGTACAGAAACCCGCGAGGCGGCGGAGCAGCAGCGGCGGATCACTCAAATTCGCCTGAGAAAGTGGTTGCGGGGATGAGCGGAAAAATTTCAACCCACGTGCTCGACACGTCCAAGGGCAAGCCTGCGAGCGACGTGCCGGTGCGCCTTGAGCGGCAAGAGGCCGCGGATCGCTGGAGACTCCTCGCGTCGGCGGTCACCGATCGGGACGGCCGGTGCGGCCAATTGCTACCGGAAGGCGAGGGTTTGCGTGCGGGGAATTACCGTTTGAATTTTGATGTCGGTGACTACTTTGCCGCCCAGAAAATCGTGGGATTGTATCCCTTGGTACAGATCATCTTTTCTGTGAAGGAAGGCGAGGCGCATTTTCACATTCCCTTGTTGCTGAGTCCATTCGGTTACACGACGTACCGCGGGAGCTGACTCAATGATCGGGCTGGGCGAAAACCGATATGGCAAATCGCGCATCCGCCTGGTGCGCGTGAAGCGGCATCGCGAGCGGCACGATTTTCGTGAATGGACGCTCGAGATACTGCTCCAGGGTGATTTCGAAAGCTGCTTCACCGACGGCGACAACAGCAAAATTCTTGCCAGCGATACGATGAAGAACACGGTTTATTCGCTGGCGCGCGGTTCATCGGCCGAGTGCATGGAAGAGTTCGGCAGGGAGCTGATTGAATTCCTGCTGCGCCGGAACCCGCAGGTTTCGCACGCGGAAGTCTCGATATCGGAAAAGGCTTGGGAGCATATCGTGACGGGCGGAAAGCCGCATCCAACCGCTTTCGTCCAATCCGGCGGCGAGCGGCAGACCGCCAAACTGTCGCGCGCGCCGGGCGGCAAATTGTCGGTCATTTCAGGACTCGAAAACCTGGTAATCATGAAGACGGCGGGATCGGGATTCGAGGGATACATAAAGGATTCGCTCACCACCCTGCCGCCGGCCGCGGATCGCTTGTTCGGAACGGCGCTTCGCGCCAATTGGAACTACAGCGCGGATAGCCTCGCATTCGCGGCATTGCGAACCAAAATCCGGGACGTGCTGCTCGCAGTGTTCGCGACGCACGAAAGCAAATCCGTGCAGCACACTCTTTATGCGATGGGCGAGTCTGTTCTCAAGAGTGTCGCCGAGGTTGAAGAAATCGAATTGACGATGCCGAACATGCATTGCCTGCTGGTGGATCTCTCGCGCTTCGGCCAGGACAACCCGAACGAAATCTTCGTGCCCACCGATGAGCCCCACGGTTATATCGAAGCTCGCATCCGGCGGAATGGATGAATTTCCGTCACTCATGAGCGACGAGAGCAGAGCGCGAATAGCAATTGAGCGGTGCCGGAAGCTGGCTAGTTTCAGCCAGGATCACGGCACTACACGCCGGACATTTCTTTCGCCGCCCATGCGCGATTGCCATCGCGAAATTGCGGCATGGCTGAAGCCGCTGGGAACCGACGTAAAAATAGACGCCGCCGGTAATCTGCGCGCGTTCTACGCGCCCGCGGAACCGGACGCGCCGCGATTGTTAATTGGATCGCATCTCGATACAGTGCCCAATGCCGGGGCGTTCGACGGCGTCTTGGGAGTGGTTCTTGGCGTGGCTCTGCTCGAAGCGCTGGATGGCGTCCGGCTGCCCTTTGGGATTGAAGTGATCGGCTTTTCCGAGGAAGAAGGTCAGCGCTTCGGCACGCCGTTCATCGGAAGCCGCGCGCTGGTGGGCCGTCTCGACGACGAGCTGCTGAGCCGGAAGGACGAAAATGGCGTTTGCGTCCGGCAGGCTATTCAGGATTTCGGTTTGGATCCGCGCGAAATTCCCGAGGGCGCTCTGAAAAAGGATGGCACGCTCGGCTACGTGGAGTTCCACATCGAGCAGGGGCCAATTCTGGACGGCCTCGAGCGGCCACTCGGTGTGGTCGAGGCAATCGCCGGGCAGAGCAGGCTCGAATTTGTTTTTACCGGCAGCGCAAATCATGCGGGCACCACGCCCATGAATCAGCGCCACGACGCGATCGCAGCGGCCGCGGAATGGATCACGGCGGTTGAACGCGAGGCGCAAAACGTGGAAGGACTCGTAGCGACAGTCGGCAGCATTGGCGCGAAGCCCGGAGCGCCAAACGTGATTGCTGGAGAAGCTCGCCTCACTCTCGACGTCCGCCATGGCTCGGACGATAGCCGGGACCGCGCGGTCGAGACCCTGGTGCGACTGGCCGAAGCAATCGCTGTGCGGCGCGGGCTTTCGGTGCGCCACAAAGCACTTTTGACGCAGCCGTCCGTGGCCATGAACCAACTGCTCACGCGTCAGATTGAAGAAGCGATTCGGCGGGCAGGCTGCGAGCCGCACGTAATGGTCAGCGGCGCCGGCCATGACGCAATGATCGTGGCTGAAAAAGTTCCCGCGGCGATGATTTTCTTGCGAACGCCGCACGGCATCAGCCACGATCCAGCGGAAAGCGTGCGAGTGGAGGATGTCGCGAAAGCTATCTCTGCAGGCTCGCATTTGCTCGCGCTGCTTGCCGCTTCACCCGCGATTCAAAGGAGAACGCACCTTGCATAATCTTGGCCGCACGCGAAGCTCCCAGCAACCGAATCACTTGCTGCTCACGCCCGACACTTTCGTGCGCGCCGCGCTGCCGGGCATGAAGAAATGCCAGGCGGTTGTGCACGTCGGGCCAGCTCTGGGCGCGGCATTCGCGCAATACACGGCCGAGTTCGAAAGCCGCGGTGAATTGGGCAATACGGACGCCCAGCGTTTTATCTACGTTCTCGAAGGCAGCGTCAAAGTGGAAGCGGAAGGCAAGTCACACCTGCTCGAGGCGCGCGGTTATGCATATTTCCATGAAGGTGAGGGACATCGCATAGTCGCAACGCAAACCAGCCGCGTCGCAGTAGTCGAAAAATCGTACCAGCCGCTCGACGCAGTGAAGCGGCCGTCCGCAATTTTGTCGAGCGAAGATAAAATCGAATCGCATGCGCTCGGCGACGATCCGGACCTGCAAGTAAAGTGCCTGCTTCCGGACACCATGAGTTTCGATTTCGCCGTGAACACGATGGTCTATCAGCCTGGCGCCGCATTGAGCATGGTCGAAATGCATGTGATGGAACATGGCCTGCTGATGCTCGAAGGCGGCGGAATTTACCGGCTCGGGGACTCCTGGTATCCGGTCACGGCCGGCGATTTCATCTGGATGGGACCATGGTGCCCGCAATGGTTTGGAGCGATCGGCAAGGCGCCCGCGAAATATTTGATTTACAAGGATTGGAACCGGCCTCCGCTGCCATCAAAGCAACGATGACCCTCGCAATAGATTCTGCGCGTCTCTCTTCGGAGATCGAAGCGCTCGCTTCCATTTCGGATGCGGAGCCTCCCGCGGTAACAAGAATCGTTTTTACGCCGACGGATCTGAAAGCTCGCGCGTGGTTGATGGAGCGTTGCAAGGAAGCCGGACTCGCGGTGCGGCAGGACGCCATTGGAAACACGTTCGCGCGATGGAGCGGCTCCGACCCCGCAGCACCGGTCGTCGGCACCGGCTCGCACATTGACGCGATTCCGAACGCCGGAAAATACGATGGTGTCGTGGGTGTCCTCGGAGGACTCGAAGCAATCCGCGCGCTGCAACGCGACGGATTTCACCCGAGAAATTCAATCGAGCTGCTGTCACTCACTTCGGAAGAGCCCACACGCTTCGGAATCGGCTGCATTGGCAGCCGGGTTCTTTCGGGCACTCTTTCCGCGGACTCCGCACGAAAGCTGAAAGACTCCGAAGGAAAATCCGTTGACGAAGTTCGTCGCGCCGCGGGGCTGAGCGGCGAGCTTGAAGAAGTTAAATTGCCGCTCGGCTATTACAAAGCATGGGTGGAATTGCACATCGAGCAGGGGCCCGTGTTGGAGCGCGAGAAAGTCCCGCTTGGCATCGTCACGAAGATCGCAGCGCCGGCCAGCGCGCGCATTTTAATCGAGGGCGCGGGCGGACACGCCGGAGGCGTTCTGATGCCCGATCGTCGCGATGCGCTTTGCGCCGCGTCCGAATTGGTTCTCGCCGTCGAAAATGCAGCGAAAACCAGCGGATCAGTTGATACGGTCGCGACGGTGGGGATTTGCGATGTGTTTCCGGGTGCCGTAAATAGCATCCCGAGCCGCGTGAAACTGAGCCTCGACGTCCGCGATACGGACCTCGGCCGCCGCGACGGTGTCATGGACGCGATCGAGCGCGCCTCCGAGGAAGTCTCTTCAAAGCGAAACGTTTCGATGCGCAGTGAGCTGCTCAATGCAGACGCGCCCGCCGATTGTGCTGCTGCAGTCGTCGAAGCACTTTCGCGTGCCTGCGAAAAGCATCGGCTAATCTCCCGACGAATGATTAGCCGCGCCTACCATGACTCGCTTTTCATTTCGCGCATCGCTCCGGTCGCGATGCTTTTCATCCCCTGCCGCAACGGTTACAGCCATCGCCCCGATGAGTATGCGTCTCCCGAGGACATCGCGCGCGGTGCGCTGGTGCTCGCCGAAACATTGGCGAGCCTGTCCTCCTGATCCCGCGAGACGTTTTCTTCAACTCCCTTGTGGGGCGGGAATAATTCGGTGAATGAGTTTTCTAGGAGCGGGAGGCGCATCCGTAATCTGATAGCTCTGTTCCATCAGCGTTTTCGCCGACGCTGCGCGAGCCTCGGAGTTATACATCAGCGTGCAAAGAGCCTCGCCTGCCCCGACCCGGTCGTGGACCTTTTTGTGCAAAACGATTCCTACGGCTGGGTCCACTGAATCTTCTTTTTTCTCGCGACCGCCGCCGAGAATCACGCACGCCGTGCCCACTTCCTCGCACCGGATCGCGCCCACGAAACCGCTCTTCGGGCTTCTGATGTTCAGCGAATGCTTGGCGCTTGTTAGCAGCGAGGGGTCATCCACTACGCGGACATCACCGCCTTGCAACGCGACCATCTCGCGAAATTTCTTCAGCGCTTTGCCGGATTGAATTAACTCGCCGGCAAGTGCTTTCGCCTCGGTAATCGCAGTGGCGCGACCCCCGAGATGAAACATCCACGCCGCCAGCTCCAGGCAAAGTTCGCGCAAATCTTCCGGACCGCCGCCGCGCAACACCTCGAGCACTTCCTCGACTTCAAGCGCATTGCCCACGCGCAATCCCAGCGGCTGGTCCATGTCGGTGATCAGCGCCACCATCTTCTTGCCCATCTTCTGGCCCGTTTCGACCATCAGTTCCGCGAGGAATGCCGCGTCTTCGTCCGTTTTCATAAACGCGCCCGAGCCGGTCTTCACGTCCAGCACGAGCCCGTCAATGCCTTCCGCCAGTTTCTTGCTCATGATGGAAGCGCAAATCAGGGAAGGACTTTCAACTGTTCCGGTAACGTCCCGAAGCGAATAAAGCAGTCGGTCGGCCGGAGCAATTTCAGCAGTCTGGCCGATCATCGCGCAGCCGCACGTATGCAATACCTCCCGAAATCGGCTGACGGAAAGATTCACGTCGAAGCCGGGAATGGCTTCGAGCTTATCGAGCGTGCCGCCGGTGTGACCCAGGCCGCGGCCGCTGATCATCGGAACGACCAAACCTCCAGCGGCAGCAAGCGGCGCCAGCACCAGAGACGTTTTGTCGCCCACGCCGCCGGTCGAATGCTTGTCAATTTTGGCCGCCGAAAATTCGGAGAGGTCCAGCACTTCGCCTGAATGCAGCATGGCATCCGTCAGATTCGCGGTCTCCGCTCGGCTCAAGCCTTTCAGCAGCGCAGCCATCAGCCATGCGGAAATCTGGTAATCCGGAATCTGCCCGAGCGTGTATCCGCGGACGAGATAGTCAATTTCGGCGCGGGAGAGTTCGTGGCCGTCGCGTTTCTTGCGGATTACGTCAATGGCGCGGATCGCGCTGCCGCCAGAAGTTTCGCCTGCGCCGCTCACTGGAGGCGGAATCCCTCCGGCAGCAGGTGCGCGATTGGCATCTCTGTCCAGCCGGAAGAGCCGAGAAAGTAAACGATCGCCTCGGGGCCAAATTGAAAAATCACCTGGCGGCACGCCCCGCAGGGAGAACACGGCGCGTTCTGGTTGTTCACCACGGCAACGGCCCGGATTTCCGTTTTCGGTCCCAGCTGAGCCACCGCGGAAAAGATTGCGGTGCGTTCGGCGCAATTCGTCATGCCATACGACGCGTTTTCGATGTTGCAGCCGAGAAATATTTCACCCGTGGTGGTCACAAGCGCCGCGCCCACTTTGAATTTGGAATAGGGAGCGTACGCATTCTTCATTGCCCGCCGGGCCGCTGCCAGCAGCCGCTTCCGCACGTCGCTTTCGGATTTACGTGGTGGCATAAAAGAAGCAGCTAGCGTAGTAACATCTATTGCCTATGTCGAGCCGAAATTCAGACGCGGACAAGAGATCGGTCGTACACAGCCCGCAGGACCTCGCGAAGATCATTGACCACACCAATCTTCGCCCCGAAGCCACCGCGGATCAGATTGTGCGTCTCTGCGAAGAAGCTCGCGAATTTAGACTTGGCGCGGTGATGATAAATTCCTGCCAGGTCGCGCTCGCATCCTCAAAACTGCAGGGCAGCGACGTGAAAGTCGGCGCTGTCGTGGGATTTCCGCTGGGAGCCATGCTGACCAGCGTCAAGGTGTTCGAGGCTGTCGAAGCGATGAAGCTCGGCGCGCGCGAAATAGACATGGTCATGAATCTCGGCGCGCTCAAATCCGGCGATCGCGAACTCGTCCTGGCGGACATCCGCGCCGTCGCGGAAGTTGTGCACGCACAAAAGGCTCTGCTGAAAGTCATCCTGGAGATGGGCCTGCTTACCGAAGACGAAAAGCGCGCGGCCTGCGAGATCAGCGAAAAAGCCGGCGCTGACTTCGTCAAGACTTCGACCGGTTTTCTCGGGGGCGTTGCGACCGTGGAAGATGTCGCGCTGATGCGTGGCGCCGTCGCGATCGGAGTGAAAGCCAGCGGCGGGATTCGGACTGCGACCGACGCACGCAAGATGATCGAGGCGGGCGCGAACCGCCTCGGGACCAGCAGCGGCGTTAACATCATCCGTGAGTGGCGCGCCGAAACGGAAAACAAGTCACCAGCTTCATAGCAGCCCTTCGCTCGACTGACTAAAGCCCTGACCGGTCACGCGGTGCATTCGCCGCGTATTAATGGGGCTGGGTAGTGGATGGAATGGCAGGCAATCCCTGCGATGCGTCAGGGGAAGAACACAGCAGAATTGACGACAGCAGGAAACACGTAATTAATGGGACGGAAGCGAAAACACGGCGCATCGTCCACCACCCGACTGGGCTCTGTTCTACTCCCCGCTCCAGCGCTGAGCAATGTTCGGATAGAAACGGTGGTGTGCTAGTTTGGGAAGCAACCACGAAAAAGTGTGTCACTTCTTAGGTGCTGCTTTCCTTTGTTTTCAAGGAGTTACGTCGGAAATTACTTTGCACGGTGTGTCACTTCTTTTGGGAATTTGTGAGCGGTGGCGCGAAGGAAAGTCCCATGGCTGAAGCCATGATTACCTAGGGTGTGTTTCGTGGGCCTGAAGGCCCACGCTTTTACCGGAACTGCGAATCACAGGGACTGCGCAATCAGTTGCCAAAGAGCATCCGGCTCTCGTCCGGAGAGCGGTGGCGCGAAGGAAAGTCCCATGGCTAAAGCCATGATTACCGGGGGGTGAGTTTCGTGGGCCTGAAGGCCTACGCTTTCACCGGGGCCGCAACGGCGGAAGGTGTCGCACCTACGGCGCTCGGGATTCGACGACTCTGTTTCCCCGCCCTGCCGGGCGGGGCTAACTTCTGCCGCGCCTTCGGCGCTCTGATAGACGAGTCCCGATTCTCGCAACGACTCGTACGGCCGACGCTTTCGCCGGAACCGCGTAAACAATTTCACCGGATTTGTGTGTACAACCTTACCGGAACTGCGCATGCAACTTCACCGGAGCGGAGAGATCCCTCGGCTCGTCGCCACGGCGACTCGCTCGGGACTGCGAATGATCTTCCGGGCGCGCGGCAATACCTAGCGAAAAGACGCTCGTAAGAGCACAGACAGGAGTGTCTGTGCCACGAAAGCCCATTCAGTTGTCAAAGAGCATCAGGCTCCCGTCGAGAGAGCCGGGGCGCACGAAGCGTCCGATAGCGGGGCCGAAAACTGCCCCGACTTACGCTAATTTATTTTGGGATCGCTGTCTATTGTGGAAAGTACGCATGCCGGTAGGGAATAGAGCACGCGAGAGTTACGGCGGCGCGGGGGGTCGGAGGCATGTTCCTCAGGGCTGAGGCCCGCGTTCTGATTGGTTGTCATGTCGGGGCTCCCTCGGCTGCGCTCCCTTCCTTTGTCAGGGCAGGCGGGACAAGTTCGGCTCCTAGCCCCCAGAAAGCGCAAAAGTTGCGAAGCGCGATTCGAAATTAGGACACCACGATAGAAACAGGAAGTGAGACGACAGACTCAGACCAGCGCGGACTCGATCTTCGCGATCGCCCACGCGCCGGAGGTCTTCACATATTCCACATTCAACCGGCGGCGCTCCGTCCGGCGGACGAAGCCGCCGCCTTGCGCGTGCGCCATTCGCGCCAGCGTGCAATCCTGCGCGATCGCGGTTTCGATTTCTACGGTGCAATGGAACCGTCCGGTAGCGCTCTTGCCGTCCGCGGAAAGCTCAATCGCATCCGGTTCCCACGCGTGATCCGCCGCGATGCTGCACACAGCCTGGTCGAACGCGGCGCCTTCAGGATTAGCGTAGAGCGACGCAGTGGTGTCGCCTGTTCCCGTGTTGATCCGCCGCAACCAGCTCTGATGCAGTTCGCGGATCGCGGCCTCGTCCTCGAGCCTCGCCAGGCGCGCCTTCAGCCTATCGTCAGCGATAATCACGGCCGGCGCCGCGACAGCGGCCAGGGGCGCAGCGAGCAGCGCGCCGCTCTTCAGAAAAGACCGGCGCGTGGAAGCAGTTTCCTTGATCACGCCACACCTCCCGCAGTCTTCACCTGATAAAAGCGCCTGATATCGAACTGGCCGGCAAGCCGCTCGTGGGCGCCCAGCGCGTTCATGTTCAGGCCGTTATCGCCGCAGTTATAGCCGATCCCGACGTCGCGCATCGTGTGCAGGTTGACCAGAATGGTGCCGAGCGTGCCGTTGCAGGCCTCTTCCAGCCAGTACATGAAATAAAGTCCGTCGCGGATCTTTACGTAGGATGCCGGGCCGCTCCACTCCAGCCCGCCGGCATCGGATCCGGTGAAGATAATCCATGAGAGCGAATGCGGCGTCGTGTAAAGGTGCATGGACGTCAGGCCCGGTGCATAGTTCTGGCTCACCGCGCCGCCGACCATCTCATCCGTTAGCTCGTGGCGGCGATACTTTGGGGGAATCAGGCCCTCCACTTCGATTACGCCGAAGTGAATCTTTACTCCTGCCTCGTTGGCGAAATAGGGCGTGTTCAAATACCCGTTGAAGCACGTCACGAGGCCCTGGTGAAAATCCGCGACGACGCAATGTCCATCATGATTCGGCTCGCCCTCCAGCAGGTGGCCAAACAGGATTACTCCTGGCGAAGACTCGAAGGCCTGATAACGCGCCTTGGTCCAGTCCCGGCCTTCCTTGCGCCAGTTCAGGTTTTCGGCGTCGTCGAAGCGGTATTCCATAGCGGGCGCGCGGTCGTAGCGAAGCGTAAACGACTTTCCGGCCAGCCAGTTGGTGCTCGGCCCGAGATTGCCGGCCATTGACGCGACGGGCGCGTTGGCACCGGGCGAGATGGCTCGCGGTGCAAAGGCTGACGTGTGTTTTGCGCAAACGGCATCAACCTGCGCCGGTGTCATCTTCGCCATCGTTTTCAGCGGCCTGTAGACGCGCCGCGCGCCTTTCGCCGGAGTCTGGCCGGCGGCCGCTGCTGGAACCGGAGAGCCACTCTCGTCACCGAATTTTTCGAACTGGGCGAGCTGACCGAGCCACTCGCCCTTGCCGCGGAAGAGGTAATACTCCAGCGCGTCGCTCGCATCGAAACCGAGCCGCACGCCGATCTGTTCGACGCGGTTCAGGTCCACCACGTAAAGCGTGAAGGTGCCGGAGAATTCACATTCGGTGCGCGTGTAGATATAGAGGTCTTCATTAATCTTGATGTAGTCAGACGGCGCGCAGAAGCCGAGTTCGCCGCCCAGGCGCGAGAGCTCGACAAAGTTCGAATACGCCGCCGAGGGATAGAACTCGAGCGTCTCCGCGCCACTGTCCTGCTTCCAATAGAAGCCCTTACCCTCGACGCGGTTTGTGGTGACGTGGCGAGCCTTCGGCGCTTCCTCGCCGGGCTGCTCGACATAGCCGTAATAGATTTCGCGCTGCACTTCGCGATTGTCTTCATAGCCGCTGAACCAGAGTTCCAATACCGTCGCCAGGCTCGTTCCCTGGTCAATCACCACGGCGTAGCCGCGCTGCGTGCCCGGGATCATGTGCGAGAAGAATGCGACGCTACCCAGGGTCAGCGCGCCATATCCTGCCTCCACCGCGCCGCCACCGTTCTCAGCGATCGAAAGGCGATTGCTCCGGCTGAACGTGCAGGTCAGCGCCGGGCCTTTGTCGGTGACGATCCGAATCGATTTTCCAACGAACGCGTCAGACAGCGGCGAGGCACTCGTCGGCCCGCTCGCAGCGACCTTGCTGAGCTTGTCCGCAATCTGTGACTCCGAAAGTTTCGTGTAAGCGATGCGATGCATCTGCTCTTTCGGATACGGCGTTCCGGGCATGCATTCCTCCCTGTCAGGTCGAAGTTCGTTTCGATTGTGCGGCGTGATGCTATCCCCGAAAAGGATAGTTTTCAACCAAACCTGTTTAAGCTGGTTGAACTTTCGGCCTTTGGCGGCTACGATCTCACAGCTGATCAGAGCTTTTGCAACGGACATGCACGTTGTTGATCGCAGCGCGGTCTTTCGTGAATAAGGCCCGCAACTGGAGACTTCGATGAAGAAAATTTACACAGCTGTGATTGCTGCAACCGCGGTGCTGCTGCTCGCGAGCTCCGCGCGCGCGCAGGTGAAACTGGACTCAGTGAGGGTGGGCGCGCAAGACACTGCCGCACTGGCGAAGTTCTACGCGTCCGCGTTCGGCATGTTCGAGGTCAACCGGATCAACGTGCCCGGAGGAGCGGAGATCTTCTTGAACTTTGGTGCGACGAGCGATGCCGCAAAGGCCAACAAAAGCGAGCCGATCGTGATCACGCATCGCGATTCCGACGATCTGAAGGACCCGATTGCGCACGTGATCGTGGACGTGAAGGACATGACCGCGACTGTCGCGGCAGTGAAAGCGGCTGGCGGCTCGATGGCTGGCGATCCTCGCCCGTTCGGAAATAGCGGCATCGTCATCGGCATCGCGATTGACCCGGTGGGCAACCGCATCGAGATGATTCAACGCCCGTGAGCCAGGACGAGTAGAACCATGCCAAAGGACGTCACACGAAGAGAATTAATGCGGCGTTCGATTGCCGCAGGCGGCTTCTTTGCGGCCGGATCGCTGATGCCGGTTTCGGCGACGCCGGCCGATCAGGCTGCCGGACAGTCAACTTCTCAAGCCGAAACGAGGGTTCCCGCAACACTCGTGGACGGCAAGGTAGTGCAGCCGCGACGCGGCCTCCCCGTTTTGCAAAAGACAAGCATCCTGGTTGTCGGCGGCGGTCCTGCGGGCACGGCGGCCGCGCTGTGCGCCAAGCGGCTGGGCGTGGACGTCACTCTGGTGGAAAGGTATGGGTATCTGGGAGGGCTCGCAACCGGCGGGCTCGTCCTGGGAATATTTCCGCTTTACGATCGGGATAAGAAGCAGGTCATCTTCGGCATCGGCGAAGAGCTGATGAAGAGACTCGACGTACTCAAGTACGGAATCATTGATCGGAACAAGGCGCCTACTTACCCGACCATAGACGCTGAAGCATTCAAGTTTGTGCTGGCCGATATGGTCCTCGATTCAGGAATCACAGCCTACCTGGATTGTTGGGGTGTGGATGCAATCGTGGATACCAAAGGGGCGGCGCGCGGCGCCGTTTTTGAGAGCAAGTCGGGGCGCCAGGCGATCCTCGCCGATATCGTGATTGATGCTTCCGGAGACGGTGATATTTACGCGGCCGCGGGGGCGGCGTTTGAAAAAGTCAAAACCAACATTGGTCTGATCAGCAGAATTGGGAACATTGATGAGGTGGATATGGCCGTGGGAAGAGGATCGGAAGATCCGGAGCATCCCGCCACGGGCAAGCCCGGCGAAGGCCGTCCCTCCAAGGGCAGGGTAAACGATCTGAACGGTCACGCGGGAAATTCGACGCCCGCGCCCCATGTGAACTGGCTCAATATGAAAGGTCCCGTCGGGGACGCCCTGGACATCGCGGACCTCACATCCATGGAACTCAAGCATCGCCGCGGGACTTGGGGCAACGTCGAGAAACTCCGTACGAAGCCGGGAAACGAACAGGTCTTTTTAGCCGAGACGGCTCCTCAGCTGGGTGTGCGGCTCAGCAGACTCCTCGGCGGCGTCAAGAAACTAACCGTCCAGGATATTCATAGCGGCGCCAAATTTAAAGATGTCATCGGCTATTCCGGCGCATACGCGAACGCGCCCGAGTTCCAGATTCCCTACGGCTCGCTCGTTCCCGCGAAGGTCGAAAATGTTCTCGCGGCCGGACGATGCATATCGGCCGAGTTCGATGTCGCAGACATAACCCGGCTCATTCCGGTTTGCTGGGTGACCGGACAGGCCGCAGGCCTGGCGGCAGCGTTGTGCATCCAGGACAAATGCAAGCCTCGCAACGTAAATGTCACGAAGCTGCAAGATCTGCTTCACCAGCAAGGAGCTTATTTGGGATGACGTTTCTCCGGCGCGTGCCGCGGCGAGTGATCCAGCTGACTTGCTTCGTCGGCGCGGTCGTGCTGGTTTGGCCCGTGCTCCCCTGGGCGATTGCGCCAAGGTCATTCGTACAAGCGAGTCCCTTCGTTGCTCTGGCGTCGAGTATCGCTACGCGGTCCGTCAGCGTGGGAGTCGTTTTCGCGCTCATCGTAGCCATCGCGAGTTCATTCAAGAAGCGCTGGTTCTGCCTGTACCTCTGCCCGACTGGCTTTCTTCTCGAAAACGCCTCGCACGTTGGATTGCGCAAGGCGCACTGGTGGACCAAATGCCCGCCGGTCGGCAGATATGTCGCGATACTCACGCTGGTGGGTGCGGTGGCGGGCTATCCCGTGCTGCTGTGGATGGATCCTCTGTGCATTTTCAGCAGCCCCTTCGCTTTGAACAAGGCGACAAATTCGATATCCGTGATTCTGGTCAGCCTCGGCCTCGGAATTCTGGTGGCAGCCACTCTGGTTTTCGGCATGCTCTGGTGCGTCCGCATTTGCCCGCTCAGCGGACTGCAGGACATGCTGTATTCGACGCGGAAAGCGCTGTGGACCAAAATGGTGGCGAGTGCGCGATCGCAGAAGTTCCGTGCCGCTCGGCGTGTGTTCTTCGCCGGCTCGGCCGGCGCGTTGCTCGCTGCCTGGGCGCGCCGAGCCGGAGCGGCGCGATATCGCGCGAGTGACACGCTGCTGCGTCCTCCCGGCGCGGTGCCGGAGGATCGTTTTACCGGGCTGTGCATCCGTTGCAACAACTGCGTGCACGCCTGTCCCTCGAAAATCATTCGCCCAGATACCGGACATGAGGCGGGCTTGGCGGGTTTCGGCGCGCCAATTATTCGATTTGAGAGCGATTACAAGTATTGCCTGGAAACGTGCAATGCCTGCACGCAGGTTTGCCCGACCGGGGCGCTCGCGCCGCTTGGTCTGCAGCAGAAGAACAAATACGTAATCGGCGAGGCGCTCGCTGACAACAACGTCTGCCTTACCGCCCTCGGCAAGAAGGAATGCGACGCGTGCGAGCTTGCATGTCCGTACGATGCGGTGAAAATCACGTGGGACGAGGAGCAGTACATCGCCTACCCCGTAGTCAACGATAAGTGCACGGGCTGCGGTGCGTGCGAAGTCGTGTGCCCGACCACGCCGGTTAGAGCCATCCGGGTATGGACGCAAAAGCCTGCGTGATGGTATGTGCCGTTCACGCGGAAATCGCGCGCCCCTGTTCAAGAAATGGCGAGTTCGAAAGCTGGCGAGAAGCGACGAGCTTCGCAGCCGGAGCAGTGAGACTCACTTTGGCAACTCCGTGCCGGCCTGTTCCGCGGCCATGAATTTGGCGTACCAGTCGGGCCAGTTCGCGTCGTGCTGCCCGGTGCGCTTTTCGTGCTCGCCGTGGGCGGCCTCGGCGCGCAGCATCGCGTTGGCCAGATCGTTCGCCGACGCGAAGGTCGTGGCCGCGGGGTCCACGCGACCGGGCAACCGCGACGTAATCTCCTGGAACAGCCAGCCGTTGCCGTCCGGATCGCGGAAGGAGGCGAACGATCGGTAGCTGCCGTGGCCGGGATCCAGGCCGCTGACCCGGACTCGTCCAAATAGGTAGGCCTCGTCCGTGCCCGCGTACACGGCTTCGTTGTGGAATACTTCGCTGATTTGGACGCCGCGGTCGAGCAGGTTTTTGCGCGCGGCCTGGATGTCGGAGACGATCAGGTACAGGCCCTGGGCGGAGCCGGGCGCCGCCGGGGTGATGTTCTTGCCGAAGATGATCGAGCAGCCGGAGCCGGGCGGGGTGAACTGGATTATGCGGAAGTCTTTACCGTTGTCGAAGTCGGCGTCGAGCCGCCACCCGAGCTTCGTGTAGAACTCCTTGGCGCGGTCAACATCCGAAACGGGGATGACCACGATCTCGAACTTCATGTCAACTGGCGCGACGCCGGTTTCGATACCACGGACTGCGTTCGTGCTCATAGCTGCCTCCGGAGTTGTGTCATTTACTCAGCTTCTTCGTGCCGTTCACACGCAAACCACACGCGAATCTTCAACAGAGACCGAAATTGAATTTCATTGAGGACCGGACGGCTTCGCGGGCGAAGCAGTGTTCGGTGCATTGTTCGGCGCTGCTGCCGGTTGCGGTTTCTCTGAAGGCGGTGGTGCAAGCGTGAACCGGCCGTTCACGACGGGATTGCGTTCTTCGCCCTCGCAGTCCTCGTACACCATGCGGTTAATGTGCGCCACCCGCTCGTAGGTGCGGTTCAGGTGCCAGGGCGCTGTGAAACTCGTGGGATCAATTACAGTCATCTGATCCTCCAGATGATCCTTGTCGAGCATCCGGATTCTCTCCGTAAAATGCGCCTGCGAACTTAAGATGGTGATCGTCTGCTCGCCCTCAACGTCCCCAAACGCCATGACCGCGATACCGTCCGCCTCCGAAGGAGCAAAGGGAGATTTCACCGCGATCGTGTCAATGACCAGAGTCTGCCCC
Source organism: uncultured Acidobacteriota bacterium (assembly GCA_963842425.1). Classification (GTDB taxonomy): domain Bacteria; phylum Acidobacteriota; class Terriglobia; order Acidiferrales; family UBA7541; genus Palsa-295. Next base: position 124,945 of record CAWJGQ010000010.1, read on the forward strand.
TCCCAGTGGCCGATCGAATCGCCCCAGGGCGTTGCCCACAATTCGTCCTTCGGTGTGTGCGGCCTCCCGTCCGTGTAAACGTGGCGGATCTCGCGGCTCGAGAAAATTAAAGCGGTTTCCTTCGGCGTCGGCAGAATTTCGAACATCAGCGGTGAATCGAGCATCAGCAGCGGGTATCCAAACGTGCAGGCCTTCACGTCCACGCCGCCGGGATCTTCTCCGCGGGCGATAGCCGCTAATCTTTTCCGCTCCGACGCGACCATCTTGTCCACTCGGGCCTGTAACTCGGGTCTGTTCGGTGGTGACCACTGCATGTTCTTCAGCACGTCATCGAGCGACTGATTGAATCCTCCCGTTGCGTCCGGCGTCCCGCCGACATTTTCCCACTGGCCGCTCCAGTCCGGCATTCCGGCCTGCGCGTGCATGCTTGCCGCGCACCCGAGCAGTATCGCCGCCGCTAGCGCAAGTCTCTGCAGAGTCATTTGCTTTCACCGCTCGGCGTTGGCGCGGGTGAGCCGGCGAATGGGCCGTCCGGTCCGGTTCCCGATACATACTGGCCGCCAGAGGTGCCATCCCGCATCGGATGGATGACCAACGTGACCTTGTCGCCCGGCTTCATGGTTCCAGGCTTCCACCCGACTCGCGCCAGATGTTCGGGACTCGTCATTTCAATGCTCCACTCGTCTTCGCCGCCCGCATCGTTCTTGACGAGCAGCTGGACGAACACGTGTGGATTGGTCCAGCGGAAATCTTTAACCGTGCCTTGCAGCGTGACCGCCTTCGACTGGTCGAACATCGCAAACGAATGGTGCGCAAGCGCCGAGCTTGCCGTAAGCAAAGCGGCGATGGCGATGAAAGACAATTTCAGCGCCCTACTCATCTCTTTCTCCACGGGTCCGGAATTGCATGTCTTCCTTTCAGAGAAAATAATTTTACGCCTTGTCTTGTGAAGCTGCGCTTCGGCAGTGATCGTGCGAATGCCCAAGGCACCGCCATCCGAGGCTGGATTATACGCCTAGAAACATCAACGGAATCCGTCACTTCGTATAGGCACCAGGGCAAAGTCGCCGAGCCAGCGCGTCTGGAGTAGTATGGCTGCACGATTATGGCAGCGCGGTCGGTCGCGTTGATGCGTCGCAGAATTAAGCGCGAAATTTACCGGAGGAAACAATATGCGATTTCCAGCGCTGACGGTCCTCGCTTTGTTGGTGACCGCGCTTCCCGCCGCGGCCCAGGACGCCTGCTCCTGGTCACGCGACGTGCGCCTCATCAACGGCAAAATCCACACGATGGATCCGCAGGATCGCGTCGTCAGCGAAGTGACGATTCAGGAAGGGCGCTTCGCGTATTTCGGTCCGCTGGGAAATCGCAAACTCAATGCGTGCACCAAAGTAATTGATCTGCACGGGCGTGTGGTCGTCCCGGGTCTAATAGACAATCACAACCACTATGTGCTCTTCAGCCAGCGTCCCGGCTACAACGTGATGGTTGAGACTGCCGCCAGCATCCCGCAAGCCATGGCCTTGCTGAAGGAGCGAGCGCGAATGGCTCCCGCCGGCGCCTGGGTAAACGCGATTGGCGACTGGACTCCCCGGCTCTTCGCGGAAAACCGGATGCCGACTCTCGTGGAATTGGATCAAGCCGTGCCGGATCATCCCGTATTTTTCGCCACATTCGGGCCGGCGGTAACCAATAGCCTGGGGCGGAAATTTTTCGAGAGCAAGGGAATTGCCGCCAACGCGACAAACGGCGTCCTCGAAGGCCCGGCTGCGTCAGCCGCGCTGGGCGTACTGCGCCAGATGCAAACTCCCGAAGACAAGATTCGCAGCGCCGAGGACGCGCAGGCGTATGTGCTGCGTTACGGTCTCACTACGAGCGTGGACATGGGAGTCTTCGTTGACCCCGAGAGCCCGGATGTGCAGGACAGCTTCACGTTTCCCGGCATTGCCAGCGCCAATCCATGGACTGTGTATGACCAGATTCTCGCGCTCGACCATCAGCGCAAACTCGACGAGCGCGTTCGGCTTTTCATGATCTCGATGGACAAAACCGCGGCCCTGCCGCTCTTGACCGAACGCCTTCTGAATGTTTTTCCCGACTTTGGCGACGGCATGCTTCGCGTTTCAGGAATCGGCGAATTTGCGTCGCCATGGTTTTCGAATTTCGCAGGCGGGCAGCATCCTGAGAACTACGAAGCGGCACTGCAACTCGTCGCCAAGCACGGCTGGACCTATCAGCAGCACACGTTGTCTCTGGCGGAAGTGCAGTTCACCGCCCAAACCTATCAGAAGGTCAACGCCGTTACGCCGGTTGCAGACTTGCACTGGTCCATCGCGCATGTCCCCTCGATTGACCCGCAGACGCTTCAGTCCATGAAAGCGATCGGCGTAGGCATGGCGCTCCACGGCTGGAAATATCTTCAGGGCGGCCAGGGCACGCCTGCCGGACAACCGGCGGGTCCGCCTTATCGCAGCATTCTCGAGAGCGGGATACACGCCGGCGCGGGCTCCGACGCGGGCGACATTTCCGTGCTCGATCCCTGGTACGAAATCTATTACATGGTCACAGGCAAAGACTGCACCGGCGCGCTGATCAATTCGGGCGAACAGGTCACGCGCGAACAAGCCCTCCGCATGTACACGGCGGACAACGGCTGGTTTTTTCATGAGGAGAACGAGCTGGGTTCGATGGAAACGGGCAAACTCGGCGATCTGTCCGTCCTCAGCGATGATTATTTCGATCGCAAGGCGGTCTCGGACGAAGCGATCAAGCAGCTACATTCCGCGCTGACCGTGGTCGGCGGTCACATCGTGTACAGCGAGCTTCACTAGCAGCGGTAAGGAGCGTTTCCATGCGAACCGCGTCGTTCTGCATTGCGGCCATCCTTGTATTGGGAGGATGGTTTGTCTCCTCTGCGGCCATCGAGGAGCCGGTTCATCTTGACTCCGGTCTAATCTCGGGTGTCGCGGGCTCGGATGCCGCTGTCCGCGTTTTCCGCGGGATCCCGTATGCCGCGCCGCCCGTCGGAAAGCTGCGCTGGCGCGCTCCGCAACCTGTGGCGCCTTGGGACGGTGTTCTGAAAGCCGATCAATTCGGAGCGATGTGCATGCAGTCTGCATTCCGCGGCCCGAACCCTGCTGCAAACCCGCCCAAAATCAGCGAGGACTGCCTCTTCCTCAATGTCTGGACCGCGGCGACTTCGGCCAGCGAACGGCGGCCCGTCATGGTCTGGATTCACCCGGGCGGCTATCAAACCGGCTCCGGATCGGCGCCGGGTTATGACGGGGAAGCCCTCGCCAGGAAGGGCGTCGTGCTCGTCACCATCAACTACCGGCTGGGTGTGTTTGGATTCTTCTCCCATCCCGAGTTAAGCAAAGAATCCGAGAATCATGCGTCGGGCAACTACGGACTGATGGATCAGGTCGCCGCGCTCCAATGGGTTCAGAAGAATATTGCCGGATTTGGTGGCGATCCGAAGCGCGTGACCGTTTTCGGCGATTCGGCCGGATCGTCCAGCATTTCCAATCTCATGGGATCGCCGAGCGCCAAAGGGTTGTTCCAGCGCGCGGTTGGCGAAAGTGGCGCGTGGATGGGCATTTCTCTCGCGCCCACACGGACGCTTGCGGATGCGGAACAGGCCGGCATAAAAATGGCCGAAGCTCTGCACGCTCGAAGCTTGGAAGACCTGCGCGCAATTTCCGCCGAAGATTTGCTCAAGGGTGGCCGCGGTGGCGGACCCGTGATTGATGGTTGGTTTCTTCCGGAAGACGTCAGAACCGTATTCGCCGAGGGCAAGCAGAATGATGTGCCGCTGCTCAGCGGATCGAACAAGGACGAAGGAACGTTCTTCCTTCAGCCCACCACGGCCGAAAAGTTTATCGAGCGTTCGCGCGCGCGTTTCGGCGATCAGGCGGACGCGTTGCTGAAGCTCTATCCGGCGGGTTCGGATGAAGAAGCCAACGCATCGCAACTTGCCGCGTTTCGCGACGAGCTCGCGTTTGTGATGCGGGTTTGGGCGCGGGCGCAGACCAAAACCGGGCGTTCGAAAGCGTTTCTATATTACTTCACCCATGAGCCTCCTCCGCCCGTGGGCTCGACTTCCCGCGGTGGCCTTGGTTCGGGCGCTACTCACGGAGCCGAAGCCCAGTATATTTTCCAAAATCTTCTCGGGTCGCGCGCGTGGACGGACCTCGATCATCAAGTTTCAGACACGCTCTCGTCGTACTGGGTTAACTTCGCGACGAAGGGCGATCCAAACGGAAAGGGTCTGGCGAAGTGGCCCGCTTTTAACGACAAAAAGAGCGATCGGCCGATGGTCTTGGGCGATCGAGCCGAAATTGGACCAGCACCGAATCCCGGGCAGCTCGCGTTTTTCGAACAGCTTTACGAGAAGCAGCAGGGAAGCGGGCGCTGAACCGCGCCTAGCGTTCGAAGCGCTGGGCCCAAACCAACGCGTGCACTCTACTTTGGTAGGAAGTGGGACTGCTCTTAAACGGAGGTCCCATGGGCGCGACGGCGCTTGTACGCGATGAGTATTCCAAAGCCCAATCCTAATAGCGCTATCGTGCTGGGCTCGGGCGTCTGTGTGGCAGTGTTGGGGTTTGTCAGATCAAATCCGACGGCATTCAGCATGTTGATTTCCGCGCCACCGTCCGTGAGGATGCCGAGGTTCGAATCGGTGCCCGGACACGGCACTGCGTCCTGAATGCTGTACGGCCCGCCGGGGCATGTGCTCAATAGGCCAGCGTAGTCTTCACCATTCGACAGCGTGTTGTAAACGAATCCGTTCGCTCCATTCGTCGCGCCGCCGTTGTAGGAGAAATACGCGCCGGGCGTGGTGCTCGGGGAACTGTCGAGGACAAGAGACCCCGGAGCGGAATAACGGAACAGATCCGCGGCCGAGGGAGTGCCGGCGCCGGCGGAATTACAGCCGTCGGCCAGGGATGCACCCTGCGTGGAAATGCAGGAAGCTGTCCCGAGAATTTCGTCGGTCTGGTTTTCCACCAGGGCGTAAAAGTCGTACGCGTTTGCAGGCTCCGCCCCAATGTTGTAGTACAACGGCGTAGTCGGGTCGTTCGTGACAATGATGATCGCGTTGTAGCATCCCGAGCTCCCCAAAGTGCATGACCCTCCCAGGGTGGTTATGCCTGTCAGGCCGGAGGTCAGGCCGAGAGCCGTGCCCAGTGCGCCGGTAATAGCCACGTTGCCAGTGCCATATGAAGTGGCGTCGTACGTATTCAGCGCCGTCAGCGCGGAAGCCTGGAGCGAGCTCTGGTCAGTATTCGCGGCGAGCGCGGCCACGTAGGCGCTGTAAGAAACAACATTCAGATTCGATTCGCTTGATGCGAGAGCTGTCGTGCCGTACTGAATGTATATATCGGCGTTCACGTCGGTGAACGTGCTGTTGTAAAGTCCTGCGACAGTCGTGTTCAGTGTGACGCAGGTCGCCGCTGCGACGTCGGGATCGCAAGTATAAGTGAGCGTGCCGGCAAAAACCGGTACCGCGGAACCCAACGCAAAAAACGCAAGCGCAAACCTCAGAATATTTTTCACGTTCATTCAGCCATCTCCGGTAACTCTCTCACACAGAGTCGCGCATCGGCACGAACACGCCATGTGACGGTTTTTTTGCTCACGAATACTGCGCCCGTGGGTGAAGTGAGTCAACTTGAAAATTGTTGAGGGCGATTAATAATCGCGTACTGAAAATACTGGTACGTCCCTGGGGAGAGGGCGCATCTCAGCTCGCTGGTTTCCGGAATCGGCTCCCGCTTCCAGCGCCACAGAACGGAGATCCGGCGCGTTGTGTTCACACCGTTCTCTTAGCAGGAGAACTCTTTCTCCATTTTCAGTTGAACCGGAACACTTCCGATGCGATCGGCGATGTCTGACTAGCGCGGTGAACGAAATGTGCCTGCTACCCGCCACACCGCGCGCTTGACAATCCTTCTCCCGAAAACCTAAAATCATCGAGGCGAAGAAAAAGCGAAAACTAAAGTCCCCTTCTTTTCGCCCTTCGCGTTCGCCCATGAGCTCAAAAGCTGCTGCTTTGCGTTTGCATGTCGCATCCGCGCTCGCTGCGCGTGTCGCGAGTCCTTTTGAATATCGCGACCGCCCGCTCGTGGAAACTGTTCCGGCCGGCATCGGCCCCGTGGATTTTCTTACCGGCGGATTTCCTCGCGGCAGCCTGACGGAAATTTATGGCCCTCCCTGTTCCGGGAGAACCAGTCTGTTGATTTCCGCGCTGGCCTCGCGAACCGCGGCGTCGGAGGTATGCGCTCTCGTTGACGCGCGCGATTCCTTCGACCCCACTTCCGCGGAAGCCGCCGGCGTGAAATTGAAACACCTGCTCTGGGTGCGCTGCCGCAATGTTGACCAGGCCCTGCGCTCGACCGATCTGCTGATACAGGGCGGCGGCTTCGGTTTGATCGCCCTCGATTTCGGTGACACTCCTGCGCAGGTTGTTCGCTACGTTCCGCTTCAGGTGTGGTTTCGTTTCCGCCGTGCCGTGGAATCCACGCCCACGATCCTTGTCGTGCTGGAGCAGGAATCGAACGCCAAGACGTGTGCCTCCCTGGTTCTCCAACTTCGCATGCAGGAAGCCCAATGGTCGCGGACATCCGGAACGGCGGAAGAAATTCTTTCGCCACATTCACAGGGCCACCTGCTCGAAGGCTCGAAGAGCCACGCGGAAATGATTCGTTCCCGGACGAAGCGGGAAGGAGACCGCCTGATTCAGCAGGAAGTTTTCATGCACGGTGGCGGCAACGGCGTCGAATTTGAAACAGAAGCCATGGAGATTTATTCCCGCGCATTGCACGGCATGGAGAGCTCGGGAGGAGGGCCCGGAAGAAGGTGAGGAATTGTTCCAGTCCCTTGGCCTCTCCGCCGGAATTCGATGACATTCGCTTCCATTTTTATTCCCAATTTTATGCTGCAGGCGGTTGTCCGCACGGAGCCCGCCCTGCGCGAGCGCGCCCTTGCCCTGATAGACGGGAACCCGCCGCTGTGCAGCGTGGTGGCCATCAACGAAAAAGCCGCTCGAGCGGGCATCGAGCTCGGGATGACAAAAATGAACGCAGCGCAATTCGCCGGTTTGGAAATGCGCCCTCGTTCCCGGCCGCAGGAAAAAATAGCTCACGCGGTATTGCTTGATATCGGCTGGTCGGTTTCCCCGCGCATCGAAAACACCGCGCAGGACACCATCGTCCTCGACCTCTCCGGCCTCACGCATTTATTCGGCGCGGAAAAAGACATCGGCGCCCACCTCGCGCAGCGTTCCTGCGAATGCGGCCTGCTGCCAAACGTCGCTATTGCCTCCAACGTGGATACGACCCTGATCGCCGCCCGGGGTTTTCAAGGGATCACGGTGATTCCGCCCGGGCAGGAATCGAAATGTCTGGGCGATTTACCCGTCAGCGTTCTTTCGCCATCGGTCGAGACCGCCGAAACATTGAGCCGCTGGGGTGTGCGCACCTGCGCCGTCCTTGCCAATCTGCCGGTTTTGCAGCTCTCCGAGCGTCTCGGGCAGGAAGGAGTTCGTCTGCACGCCCTGGCGCGTGGCGCCATCTCGCGCTCGCTCGTGATCGCGGAGCCCGGCCATTCATTCGAAGAAGAAATGGAGCTGGACGATCCCGTCGAGGAACTCGATCCGCTCTCGTTTCTTTTGGGCCGGTTACTCGATCAGCTTTGCGCGCGTTTGGCGGCGCGTTCGCTGGCGGCTGCCTCCCTTCGCGTGCGTTTCGAACTGCAGCCCTCTTTTGAAAATGCGCTGGACGATCGTAAAGAGATGTTTCGCCGCATCAATCCGCCCGGCGTGTATGAAAAAGAGTTGCAGCTCCCCGTTCCGGCGCGCGATTCAAAAATGCTTTTGAAATTGCTGCGCCTGCGTTTGCAATCGAGTCCCCCCGCCGCTCCCATTCGAAAAATTGTGCTCGGAGCGGAATCCGCCCGCCCGCGCGCCATGCAAGGCGGCTTGTTTCTTCCCAGCTTCCCCGATCCCGAAAAACTGGAGCTCACTATCGCGCGCATTGCCAACGTGGTCGGCGAAGGAAATATCGGATCGCCCGCTCTGGTGGATACCTGGCGCCCGGGAGAATTTCAGATGCGGCGTTTTCTGGCTCCTCTGGAAGCCGTGGGGACAGGTCACAACCACGGTGACGTCGCTCATCCGGGAAGGCCGCGCAAAAACTTCAGAGCCTCGACGAGCTTTCGAATCTTTCGTCCACCCGTTCCCGCAACGCTCGAGCTGTATGAGGGGCGCCCCACTCGCATTTTTTTTCAGGGGTTGCGCGGACAAGTGTTGGCCGCTTCCGGCCCATGGCGCACATCCGGCGACTGGTGGCGCGAAGATCCCTGGCAGCAGGACGAATGGGATCTGGAGATTCATTTCCATTCTTCCTCGGCCGGCCGCGACGCAGCGGCGGCATCGCGTCCCGATTGCGGCCTCTATCGTTTTTACTTCGACGTGCTGCGCGGAAGCTGGTTCGTGCGGGGAATTTACGATTGATGTACGTCGAGCTGCACGCGCGATCCGCATTCAGTTTTCTTGAAGGCGCCTCCTCGCCCGAAGAATTGGCCCGCGTGTGCAGGGAACACGACATGTCCGCTATGGCGCTGCTCGATCGCGACGGAGTTTACGGCTCGCCACGTTTTCATCTGGCGGCGAAAAAACATTCCATCCGCGCGCATATCGGTGCGGAGGTTACGTCCGCCGCGGGCTGGCGCTATCCCTTGCTCGTCGAATCGCGCGAAGGCTACCAGAATTTGTGCCGCCTGATCACGCGCATGAAGCTCCGCGCGCGCAAAGGAGAGGGAAGCGTCCAGCCCGAGGAAGTCGCCGCGATGTGCGGCGGCCTGATCTGCTTGACCGGAGGCGACGAAGGCCCGCTCGCGCATGCTTTGTCGCGTGGCGGGATGGACGCTGCCATCGAATGCGTCCAGCAGCTTTGCCGCGCGTTCGGCCAGGAAAATGTTTACGTGGAACTCCAGCGCCATCTCTGCCGCGAGGAGGAAGCACGCAACCAGGCGGCCGTGGCCATCGCGCGAAAGCTGAAGCTGCCGCTGCTCGCGACCAACGGCGTCTCGCACACGTTGCCCGGGCAACGCGAGCTGCTGGATGTTTTCACATGCATTCGCCATCACCGCGTCCTTGCCACTGCGGGCCGCTTGCTGAGCCGCAATTCCGAGCGCCATTTCAAAACGCCCGCGGAAATGGCGGCGCTCTTTTCCGATCTTCCTGAGGCCATCGCCGCTACGGAGGATCTTTCCCGGCGCCTGCAATTCAGCCTGAACGATCTCGGCTATGAATTTCCCGCCTATCCCGTTCCCGGCGGCGGGTCGCAGATGGAATTTCTTCGCCAGCGCTCGCACGAAGGCATGATTGCCCGCTACGGCTCCGGCGACGAACGCGCGCGGCGTCAAATTGACCGCGAACTCGCCTTGATCGAAAAACTACATCTCTCCGGCTACTTTCTGATCGTTTGGGACATCGTCCGTTTCTGCCGCGAAAAAAATATTCTCGTGCAGGGGCGCGGCTCCGCGGCCAATAGCGCCGTTTGCTACGCGCTCGGCATCACCGCGGTGGATCCCGTCGGAATGGATCTTCTTTTCGAGCGGTTTCTGTCCGAGGAGCGCGGCGAGTGGCCGGATATTGACCTCGATCTCCCCAGCGGCGACCAGCGCGAGCGCGCCATTCAGTATGTTTACGAGCGCTACGGAAAATTGGGCGCGGCCATGACCGCGAACGTCATCAGCTACCGCGGGCGCTCCGCCGCGCGCGAAATCGGCAAAGCGCTGTCATTCGATCCGGAAACGCTCGATCGCTTGTCCGCCCTCGTGGGCGCGTGGGAATACAAGGACCCCGGCGACACGCTCGCCCGCCAGTTCCGCGACGCCGGTCTCGACCTCCAGAATCGGCGCATTCGTAAATTTTTCGAGCTGTGCAAGGCCGTGCAGGATTTGCCGCGCCATCTGGGGCAGCATTCCGGCGGAATGGTGGTGTGCCAGGGGCAATTGGATTCCGTCGTGCCTCTCGAGCCGGCCACGATGCCGGGCCGCGTAGTCGTGCAATGGGACAAGGAAGATTGCGCCGACATGGGCATCGTGAAAGTGGATCTGCTCGGCCTGGGAATGATGGCCGTGCTCGAAGATTCACTGAAAATTATTCGCGATCACCATGGAGAAGAGGTTGATCTCGGCCATCTGCCCGCGAACGACCGTGCCGTTTATGACGCACTGCAAAAAGCGGACACCGTCGGGATGTTCCAGGTGGAAAGCCGCGCGCAGATGTCCTGCCTGCCTCGCCTTCACCCCGTATGTTTCTACGACATCGTCGTGCAGGTCGCGATCATCCGGCCCGGGCCCATCGTCGGGAAAATGGTGAATCCGTATTTGAAGCGCCGCCAGAAATTGGAGCCGCCGGAGTGCCTTCACCCTTTGCTCGAACCTATTTTGGCGCGCACTCTCGGCGTGCCTCTTTTTCAGGAGCAGTTGTTGCGTATCGCTATGGTCGCCGCGGGATTCACCGGCGGCGAAGCCGAGGAATTGCGGCGCGCGATGGGATTCAAGCGTTCCGAGCAGCGCATGAAAGAAATCGAAATAAAACTCCGTCGCGGAATGCAGGCCAATGGAATCACGGGGGAAACGCAGGATAAGATCGTCCAGTCCATCAGTTCCTTTGCTCTTTATGGATTTCCGGAATCGCACGCGGCCAGTTTCGCTCTGCTCGCATACGCCAGCGCTTATTTGAAATGCCACTATCTCGCGGCATTTACGGCGGCGATGTTGAATAACCAGCCGATGGGCTTCTATCGCCCGGCCACGCTGGTGAAAGACGCGCAGCGCCACGGATTGAAATGCAAGCCCATTGACCTCACGCGCTCCGATTGGAATTGCACGCTCGAGAAAATTCCCGAAGGCTTCGCGGTGCGCCTGGGAATGCGCTACGTCAAAGGCCTGCGCCAGGAAGTCGCGCTCGAAATCATGCGTCAGCGCGAGCTGCACGCCTTCGCATCCGTGGACGATTTGAAGCAGCGCGTACCTGAAATACAAAAATCCGAGTTGACCGTGCTCGCCGCGGTCGGCGCTTTGAATTTTGTTTCCGGCCGGCACGGCTTCCATCGCCGCGACGCTCTCTGGCAGGTCGAGCGCGCCGCGCGCCGTCCCGGCCCGCTTCTGGAGATGCAGGAAGAAGCCTCGCAGGACGAGCGCGAGCCTGCCGCCATTCCGGATTCGCCGCTTTCGCGCATGACCGACGAAGAAAGATTGGTCGCCGATTTTCGCGGCACGGGCCTGACGGTCGGCCCTCACCCAATGGCCTATCGCCGCGCGGAATTAAAGAAAAGCGGAGTCCGCGCCGCCATCGAGCTTGCCAAACTTCCCGATGGAACGCGCGTGCGAGTCGCCGGAGCGGTGATCGCCCGCCAGCGCCCCGGCACGGCCAAAGGTTTTGTCTTTCTCAGCCTCGAAGACGAAACGGGAATCGCGAACGCCATCATCACGCCGCAGTTATTCGAGCGCGACCACACCGTGGTCGTCCATCATCCTTTTTTGCTGATCGAAGGCACGCTTCAAAATCAAAACAACGTCGTGTCGGTGAAGGCCGAGCGCGTCCTGCCTCTGGATATATCGCGCGCGGAAGTCACCTCGCACGATTTTCACTAATTCGGACCTCGCCGGATCGACCCTGCAGAATTCGACGGGTCACTTTTGAGAACGTGCTTGAAACGCAGAATGTCAACGTAGAGCCAAAACCCAGCAATGCATACCCCACCTGAAAACGCCACGTACATATGCTCTCGCATGGCCATTTCGAGCCCTGCCGCCAGAGCCAGCGGCATTGCAGCTATCTTCCATTTGGTTGTCCATCCCGCGAAAGCGAGAAACTTGGGCGGTATCAGTTCCCATGCAAGGGCCCAAAAGACAACCAACAGAGCCAGTAACCCAATCGACATCCATTGCTCTGAAATGGCGCCCAGGCCACCCGCCACACCCAGAGCTAACATTCCAGGAAAGAGAACGCCGCCCGCCAGCATGGTTCGAACGTCTTGTTTCATTCGATTCGTCCTGACTCTAGCGCTTCTCGCTGGTCAAATCATCTTTCCAGCCGAGGATCGCTTCCGAAGTATCGCGCGTCGCGCCCAGCCGTTCGCGGGCCAGCGCCCAGCGATCTCGAATCAACCGCGAAACCGGCGCGTCGAGCTTCACTGCCTCGCCCAGATCGGCCGCGATCTTCACGTCCTTGGCCATCAGTCCCAACGCAAAACCTGTCGCAAATTTGCCGCCCAGCACCTGTTCCTTGATCATTACTTCGGTCGTGAAGTTGCGGCCCGTGGACACATTCAGAATGTCCACCATCGTCCCCTGATCGAGCCCGAACCGCTCGCCGATCAGCAGCGACTCGACAACCGCCGTATAGCCCGCCGCCGCAATATAGTTGTTCAGCGCCTTCATCGCATGGCCGGTTCCGAGCGGCCCGGTTTCGAAAATTTGCTTGCCCATGGCCTGAAGTAAAGGCTTGGCGCGCTCGATCGCCGCCTTGTCATCGCCGCCGATCATAATCGCGAGCGTCCCGGCCTTCGCGCGCGGCACCGCGCCTGACACCGGTGCGTCAATCAGCACCGCTCCGCGCTTCGCAATCTCCGCACCAAGCTCGCGCGTGCCCACAGGTTCCGACGAGCTCATATCAATCACCAGCGCGCCCGGCTTCAATGCCTTCGCAAACGCGCCGCCCTGATCCTCCAGCAGCGCCTCGCGCACGATTTTTCCCGTCGGCAGCATCGTCACGATAATTTCGTTCGCCGCAACTTCCGCCAAATTCGCGGCCGCCTTGCATTTGAACTCCTGCGCAAACCGGGCGCTCTTCGCGGCGTCCACGTCGAATACCGTCAGCTCGTGGCCGGCCTGAGCGATATGGCTGGCCATCGGCCAGCCCATGTTTCCGATGCCGATAAATCCTACGCGCATGATGTTGTCGCCCCTTTACTCGAGCCCCATTTCCTTCAGCACGTCTATCGCGTGATTGAAACTGTCCACGCCCGCCGGCACTCCCGCATAAATCATGGCGTGCAGCAGCACTTCGCGGATCTCGTCCTTGGTCACGCCGTTTTTCACCGCGCCGCGAACGTGTCCCTTCAATTGATTGGGCCGGTTCAGCGCCACCAGCAGCGCCATCGTCAGCATGCTGCGCGTCCGCCGATCGAGTTGCGGCCGCACCCAGACTTCGCCGAAGCAATAGCTCGTCACCAGCTCCTGCAGCGTCCGATTGAAATCCGTCGCCGATTCGAGCACCTTGTCGGAGTTTGCCGGTCCGAACATGTCGCGCCGGATCTGCATTCCCGCGTTGAACGTATCGGCTTTCGCGCCATTCGTGCTCTGCGGAGTCGTCTGTTCGTCGAAGTGCACAATCGTCACGCCGCCGGTCGCGTAGTTCGGCACGTCCGCGGCCACTTTCTTGCCGATCGGAGACTCCATCGCCGCGCCCATCGCCGCCGCATCGGCAAACGCGCCTTCCCAAATGCAGAAATATGGCGAAGGAGCCCCCACGCCCTCGATCGTGAAGCTGTGCCGGCTCGAAATCAGTCCCGGCATCTGTTGCGCCAGAGGCAGATGCGTCCCCTCATAGTATTTCTTGAAATGGACCGGATCTTTCGGTGCAGGGTAGAGCGCGAGAACTTTATGCATGGTGGTCGTTGTCCTTTTCTGTGATCTACGCTCGGGCTACATTGCCCGCGTGAAAAATCGAGAATCTTTGTAGGTCGTGGCTTCAGCCACGACATAATCGCCACGAAATCAGGACGGCTTCAGCCGCTGAAGTTCCGGTTTTGCAGTTCCCACAGATTCTACAGATGAAACAGTTTCCGCGCGTTTTCGCCCAGAATATTGCGCTTGGCCTGCTCGTCCAGAAACGGCAACCCCGCGATGCGCGCAGGCACATCGAAATCCCAGTGAGGCCAGTCGGAGGAGTACATCAGCTGCGTGTCCGCATGCACGGCCTTGAATGTCGCTTCGAGCATGTGCGGCATGGTCACCTCGAGCGGCTGCGACGTGAAAAACATCTCCGCTATGTATTCGCTCGGCAGCCGCTTCAGCAGCGGAGCATCCGACTGCCGCATCAGGTATTCGTGATCGAGCCGCTGCATCATGAAAGGAACCCATGCCAGCCCGCTTTCGATCCAGATCACTTTCAGTTTCGGAAAACGCTCGGGAAGCCCGTTCACGATCCAGTTCGTCATGTGCATCATGTTGCAGGTGACGAACGACATCGAGTGCACCGATAGAAACCGGTTCATCGTGGACGTCATCGTGTCGCCCCACGTCGGCCCGGCGTGGAACGCCAGCGGCAGCCCGCGCTCCTCAAGCTCGCGATAAATCCGCATGAACATATTCTTGTGAACGCCCGCGTGGCGCTGGCTGGTGATCATGAATCCGACCACGCCCGGCGTTTCGCCGAATTCCTTGATCATCTTCAGGCTCGCCTCGGGATCGTGAAACGGGAGACAGAGCAAAGTCTTCACGCGCTTCTCGCGCGGCAGAATCGTCCTCGTGAACCAGCGGTTGTACGCGAAGGTCATCGCCGTCACGATGTCCGGCTCCGGATGCAGTCCCATCTCCAGCATCGGCTGCGGGAACACCACCTGCATCTTGATTCCCATCGAATCCATGGCGCGCCGCACCAGCGTCAGATCGCGATGCTCGTCCGTCTTCTCCACATGCTCGCCAAGTTCCGCCTGGTGCGGGATGCGCCCGAACACATCCTGAAACGTCAGCCCGACCGGATGATTGCTGAACGCCAGTTGCTTCGCGTTCGGCCAATTCTGTGTCATGGATATGGCGTTGTGCCGCAACACCGGATTCTCAAGGTGATTCAGAATTTCGGACCAGGAGTCGAATTCCACGTGATGTGCGTCCACGTCCACGATGAAGTAGTCATCGAGATGAAGGCGTGCGATGTCGCGATGCGCGTTCGCGAGGATTTCTCGCGAATCCGTGCGCGTCGTGATCTGCTGCACCTTGTGCTCGGTCGCGCTGCTCACGCCGTTCGCAACTTCCACTTTACTCATCGTCGTATCCTCGCCCGCTCACAGTGCCTTCGGCGTAGTCCGCGAAAACCATAGCGCCAGATCGAAAGGATTCATGTGCTGCGCTCGCAGTAGGGCGCATGCCACCACCATCGCCTCCGTGGTTGAGACCGTGGAGTCAATTGCAGGAACGTCGCTCTCGAGTTCCTCCGCGAACGCCGCGTAGAGTTTCACCGCTCCGGTCACCAGTTGCGTCACGTCTTCCCGGGACACCCCGGCCATCTCGCCCGCCTGCACCACCCGCTCGATCTGTTCGCGCAGCTCCGCGAGAACCCGCGATAGCTTCTCGGCTTCGTCAGACGGTGACATAAATCCCGTCGGCCGCTTCTTCCACCGGCACGGAAATTAAGCGCGCCGAGCGCCGCCCGGGATGCACGCCCGTCTTGATGTCGTATTCGAATCCGTGCCATGGGCACACGATGTGCAGGTGCGCGTCATCGAACGCGAACCCGTGGCTCTCGCCTCCCGCGTCAATCACCTCGTTCACTCGCGGGATAATTTTCCCCTGGCAGACGGGCCCGCCCTGGTGCGCGCACTTATTAAGGTAGGCGTAGAGGTTTCCGCCCACGCGGAAAATGCCGATGGTAGTTTCGCCGACGTCCACGACCAGGCGCCCGCCTTCCGGCACGCGGTCGCCCGCGCCCACAAATACCTTTTGCGATGTGGCTGGCATATTCCTCCGATCGCTGCCACCCTTTGGTAGCCGACGGGGCGTATTGTATGTTGAGAAACACTCCTTATCAACTTACTAGCCCGCCCGCAAATGTGTTATACTGCCTTTGCGCTTAATACCGCGGTTGTGTGGTGTGGTTGCTCTCGTCGAATAACTGCTGAGAATACCCCGCCGTCAGTTCCTTCCAAAGTCTTTTGCGTAATTAAAAAAAGGACTGGATATGCTAGTTGTCGTGCCCGCTTGAGCACCATTGAGCGCGCTGACCACCGCATCTACCAGATAAGAAAACACTTAGAACATGCAGAATTTTTCAGAACTAGCAATTTCAGATTACACAAAGGAGCGGCTATCGTCGGCTAATTTCTCGATCCCGACTCCTGTGCAGGCTGCCGCGATTCCCACGGCGCTTGCAGGCAAGGACGTGCTCGCGACCGCGCAGACAGGCACCGGCAAGACGCTGGCGTTCCTGATCCCGATCATCGAGCGGCTGCTCCAGGACAATGCTCCCGGAATCGCGGCGCTCGTTCTCGTTCCCACGCGCGAGCTGGCCATGCAGGTCGTCGAACAGTACAACGATTTGAGGGGCAAGCAATTGTCGCCAGCGGCTCTTGTCGTCGGCGGCTTGGCCGAAGGGAGCCAGCTCAACGCATTGCGTAAGGGAGCTCGCATCGTCGTGGCTACGCCCGGACGTCTCGAGGACTTTCTCGATCGCAGGCTCGTCGCTTTCAAGTCCCTGCGCGTGCTCGTCCTCGACGAAGCCGATCGCATGCTGGACATGGGATTTCTTCCCGCGATTCGCAGGATTGTTTCCATTCTTCCCAAGGATCGCCAGACTCTCTGCTTCTCCGCCACCCTCGAAGCCTCGGTTGCGCATTTGGTTCACGACTACATGCGGCGTCCCGTTCGCGTCGAGCTTGGTTCGGTGCTCAGAGCGTCCGAAAACGTTCGCGTGCAGGCTTTCGAAGTCTCCACCGATCGCAAACTCGATGTGCTGTGCCGTTTGCTGGCTCAGGATAAGGGCCGAGTTCTCGTGTTCGCGCGCACCAAGCGCGGATGCGAACGCCTCGCTCTCAGCTTGAACCGCGAAGGCTTCGCTGCATCCATGATTCACGGCGGCCGCACGCAATCGCAGCGCACCGCGGCACTCACCGGATTCCAGCAGGGGCGTGTCCGCATCCTCGTCGCCACCGATTTGGCCGCGCGCGGGATTCACGTGGACGACATCGCTCAGGTCATCAACTACGATCTGCCCGAAATCGCCGAGAACTTCATCCATCGCGTGGGGCGATCGGGACGAGCGGGCGCGCAAGGTCTCGCCTCGACGCTTTTCGGAATTGACCAGCGTGGTGAGTTGCTCGCACTCGAGCGCACACTCGGCATCAAGATGGAGAGGATGAAGGCGGCGGATCTTCCGGAACGAAAAGACCGGAAGCCTGCCTCGCATCATAATCTCGCGCCTGCGACCTCCAGAATCAGCCGGCTTCCCGGCGAATTTCTGCAGGCCCAGACGATGTCCTAACTCTTTCACCATCCGCAGGGTTGGTAGCAAAGGCCCGGCCGATTCTTCGGCCGGGCTTTTGCATTTTCACGTCAACGAACGAGATTCGTGTTTTGGTTTCCTCTGTGCTCTCTGTGCCTACTCTGTGTCATCTGTGGTAAGTCTGTAGTATTACTCTGCGGTTTTCTCTGCGCTTTGAGTGTCTCTGCGGTAAGTCTGGGGTTCAAACTTCCGCGCCAACTGACGTCGCCGGCCAGCAAATCTCCGTTGACAGGTGAGACTCGAATATGAGGTATAGGGTGCGAATGTTTGAGCAAACCCTCAATCCCACGGGACACTTGTGGCTGACCATCCTCGTCGCGCTGGTTCCTCTCGCGGCATTGATCTTGATGCTGGCTGTCTTTCGCGTCACCGCGTGGCTCGCCAGCATTCTCGCGGGCGTCGTCACCGTACCAGTCGCCGTTTTTGTTTGGCACGCGCCCCTCTCCAATATTTTGAAATCGTATCTGTATGGCGGCCTCACCGGCATCTGGAACATTGACTGGATCACCTTCTGGGGCCTGATCATCTTCAACACGCTCGTGCTCACCGGAAATTTCGGCCGATTCAAAACCTGGATGGTCCATCACGCCACCGCCGACATTCGCATTCAAACCATCATGCTGGCATGGGCTTTCGGCGCGCTGCTCGAAGGTCTCGTCGGATTCGGCTACCCGTGGGCGGTTGTGGTGCCGATTCTGGTGGGACTCGGCATCGCCGATCTCGACGCCATTCGCGTCGCGGCGCTCGCCAACAACGCGCCAGTATCCTACGGCGCGCTCGGCGCACCAATCATCGGACTGGCTGCGGTCACCGGACTTCCCCTGCTGGCGCTTTCCGCTTCCATCGGCAACGTCGTCGCAATCCTCGCGCTGCTTCCGCCGTGGGTTCTGATCTATCTCGTCAGCGGTTGGGAAGGCGTCATTGAGGCATGGCCTCTCGCAATCGTCGGCTCGCTTTCCTATATCGCGGGACAGTGGCCCGTCGCGCACTTCCTCGGCCCCTATCTTCCGGACCTCAGCGGCGCGCTCGTTTCCTTTTGGATTCTTTTCCTCTTCGTCAAAGTTTGGCGCCCGAAGACGATTCGCGGTTTCGGCGGCGCACCGCTCGGTCCCGTCGCAGCCGCGCCTTCGAATTCAATCGAGCTGGGCTCCGTGCGAGAAGCGTTTATTTCGTGGGTGCCTTACGTCGTGCTGATCCTCGTCGTCGTCGCGTGGACGGGGCCCTGGTCCGCGCTTCCCGCGAAAAGTTTGTTCAAGCTGTCCATCGCCGCCAAATCCTCGATCACGCAAAAAGCGATCACTTCCGTCTTCAATTTCACGCCACTCAACGGAGGCAGCGCCATTCTCGCGTCCTGGCTCGTGATTCTGGCGATTCTGCGCCCGGGCGGCCAGATCATCCGGCAAGTATTCTCGAAGACATTCAAGCAGATGTGGGGCGCGCTACTCGTTGCGTTTTTCGTTTTCGCACTGGCTTATATTTTCGTCTACGCGGGAATGGCAAACTCGCTGGCGTACGGTCTCTCGAAGATCGGTGTTTTCTTCGTCGTGTTGGCGCCGATTCTCGGCTGGATCGGCGTCGCACTCTCCGGCAGCAACACATCCACGAACGCGATGTTCGGCCCGGTGCAGGCCGTGACCGGGCGGCTGCTGAATCTGCCCGTGCTCCTGCTCCCGACGCTCAATTCCGTCGGCGCGGAAGTCGGAAAGCCGATCGCGCCGCAGACGGCCAGCGTCGGCGTTTCCACCAGCAAGTTCGTCCGCAGCGAAGGCCAGGTCATCCGCCACAATATGGGCTGGACTTTGATCGTCCTCGCCTACCTGATCCTCATCGCCTTGCTCTTCTACAAAGTGTTCCCCAACTCGATGTTGCTGTAGTAGTGCGCGGAGGGCGTCCTCGCGCCGGCCGTACTGCGCGAATTCGTAAGCCCTCCAGACCCCACCCGAAACTCGACCGCGCCTTAGTGCAACGCGCCAGTCTGATAATCCAGCGCCGATAGCTGGGCTTCGTAGTCGTACTTCGCGCTCGCCTGCGCGATTTGGGCCTGCGTCTGATTCAACTGCGCCTGGCTCAACTCCACGATTGAGCTCAGCCCCAGCTTGTAACGGGATTGGGCGAGATCAACGGCCAGATTAGCCTGGGCCAGCAGTTGCTGCGTAACGGAGAGACGTTGGAATCCGGAATTGGCGCTGAGCCATGCCGTGCGAACGTCGCGGACGATTCGATTTTGCAAACCTCGAAGGTATTGATCCTGCGCTTCCGCCTGTTCTTTTGCTTCGGTATGAAGAGCCCCGAAAAGGTGGCCGTTGAAAAGCGGAATATTGACATTAAACCCGGCGGCCGCATAGCGCGGAGATAGAGTGTCCTGGCGGAACGGGATCAGTCCGGCCGTCCCGATTGCGGAAATTGTTGGCAGCCAAAGGTCGCGTTCTGCCGTCGCGTAGCTGTGAGCCGCATTCGCATTCAATCGCTGGCCGACAAGCTCCGGGCGGTCCCGCAAAGCTTGCTGAATAGAGTCGGGGAGAGCCGCAGGCGCGGTGGAGGGCGCGGGTTCTTCGGCCAGAACAAACGTCCTCTCGTCGGAATAGCCCAGAGCATCGGATAACTGCGCGAACGACGCATCCACATCGTTATTGGCTTGTATCAAGAGAAGCTGGGCCTGGGCCAGATCCACATTTGCGAAGCTCACATCGAGTCCCGATTTTATTTTGTTCTTTTCCAGCTCCGTTACTTGGTCGGACACAAGCTGTCTCGCCTTCACCGTTTCCTGCGCCACCGCAAGCACGGCTTGCGTCTTTAGAACGGCAAAATACGATTGGTCAACCGCAAGCAACACATCGGCGCGCGTGGTTACAACATTCTCCTGCTGGGCTTTTGCGCGCAGGTCTGAACTCTTGACGAGTTCGTGAGTACGCCCGAAGTCTGTGACGAGCTGGTTCGCGGTGATCCCCTCCGCGAAGCGATCGTAGATCACGGGATTATTGAGCGCGCCGGCGCCGATCCGGCTGTCATTTTCCGCGTAAGCTCCCGTGACGCTGCCGTAAACCGTCGGATAATAGGCGGCGCGTGCCTGCGTCACCTGCGCCTCAGACGCTGCGGCCAAATTGACAGCCGCCTGGATTTCGGGATGATTTTGGAGCGCGATTTGTTCGGCTTGGCGCAGAGTGAGCGTCTGACTCGTCTGAGCCAAGGCTGGCGCGGGCGACAGTGCCGCCGTGGCTAGAAAAGCGAATACCAAATGTCGCGATCTCATCGGACTTCCTCCGTCGCCGCGAGCGGCCCCGCCGCCGCGCGGCCTTCATAAGCCCACAAGTACGCCGCCGGAACCACGAATATCGTCAGCGCCACCGAAGCGATCAAACCGCCGATGATCACCCGTGCGAGTGGCGCGTACGCCTCGCTTCCTGATTCGAGCTTGAATGCCATCGGGAGAAGGCCGACGATGGTTGCGAGCGAAGTCATCAGGATCGGGCGCAAACGAATCCGGCAGGAGTGCGCCACGGACTCTCGCACCCCGCGGCCTTCCGCGCGCAGGCGATTCGCGAAATCAACGATCAAGATGCTGTTTGATACTGCCATTCCCGTCAGCATCACAATTCCCATTAGCGACTGAATATTGAGCGTGGTATCGGTAAATGCGAGCGTCAGCATCACGCCCACCAGCCCCGTGGGGACAGCCAGAATGATCAAAAGCGGATCAACAAAAGAAGAAAACTGCGCCACAAGGACGAGATAGACCAGCAAGATGGAAAGCATCAGTCCAAAGCCGAAGCTCCGAAACGAAGCCTGCATCGTTGTTACCAGGCCGCGTATGTTTACGCGAATATTTGGCGGCAGCTGCGTTTCTGCCACGATCTTCCGGATTTCCTTTGCCGGTTTCGCGAGATCCTCGGCTTTGGGAGCTACGTACACGTCTATCGTTCTCTGCAGTTGGTAGTGATCTACCTCGGTCGGCGTAAGAATCGGAGTGATGTCAGCTACTTGATTCAAATATGTCGGTGATTTCAGATTCGGCGCGCGCAGCGGCATCGCCTTCAGGTCTTCCAGCGAACGCACCTGATTCTCCGGATACTGCACGGTTACGAAATAATTGTTGCCGCTCTTGGGATCAACCCAGTAGCTGGGCGCGATCATCGCGTCCGAGGTCAGGGCCGTAATCAAATTGTCCACGATTTCTTTTGGGTCGAGTCCCAGCTCGCTCGCGCGCTCGCGATTCACGTTCAGTTCCAGCGATGGATAGTCCATATCTTGCGGCACGTAGACTTCCGGCGCGTTTGGAAGTGCTTCAATCTTTGACGCCAGTCCCAAAGCGATGCGATCGGCGGATCGCAAATCGCTTCCGCTCACTTGCACGTCAATGGGCGCGGGCATGCCCTGATTCAGTACTGAGTCCACCAATCCGCCGGATTGGAAGTAGGTCCGCAGCTGCGGCAATTGGTTCGCGATCTGATTTCGCACTTCATTCATGTAGGCGTAGCTGCCGGTGTGATGGTCCTCTTGCAGCCCCACTTGAATGAACGCTGTGTGCATCGCGGAATTTGGAGTCGTCAAAGCGGAAAGATCGGGATTCAAGCCAATGTTTGAGACGATAGCTTTTAGGTCGGAGGGTTTTACGACCTGTCGGACGATCTCTTCAACTTTCTTGACGTAGTCCTCCGTTACTTCCAGCCTGGTGCCCGTAGGAGCTTTCACGTTGATGACGAATTGTCCCGGGTCGGTGCGCGGGAAAAATGACATTCCGACCAGCGGATAGAGCGCGAAGCTGACGATAAAGATGCCGAGAAATCCGATTACCGTCTCTTTAGGCCGCGCTAAGGCCTTCTGAACCCAGCGATCGTAGCCGGTCAACATGCGCTGAAACCGCACGTTGAATCCCTCGTGAAACTTCAGCATCCACGATATTTTGGCGCCGCCGGTTTTTTCCAGTTCGCGGTCCGCCTCCACGCTGCGCAGAAAAGTGGCGCAATAGAGAGGCACCACCGATACCGCAACGAAGTA
This sequence comes from uncultured Acidobacteriota bacterium, assembly GCA_963842425.1. Lineage (GTDB taxonomy): Bacteria > Acidobacteriota > Terriglobia > Acidiferrales > UBA7541 > Palsa-295. The sequence continues at coordinate 147,233 of CAWJGQ010000010.1, forward strand.
CGACGCAAATAGAGAGAACACCACCGCGAGCGCAAGAGCCGTGAACAGATACTTGCTCACGCCGAAAAGCAGTGTAACCGGAAAGAACACCACCACCGTGACGATGGTTATCGCTAGGACGGCGAGCCCTACTTCATTCGCGCCTCTTTCAGCCGCCACCGCAGGAGTCTCGCCCAGCTCGATGTGCCGAAAAACGTTCTCGAGCACCACCACGGAATTATCAATCAGTCGCGAAAACACCAGAGCCAGTCCGCTCAGCACCATGCTGTTTATCGTTCCGTTCCCGAGATGGATCAGAAATAGCGCGGCCATTACCGACAGTGGTACCGATAAGAAAACCGCGGCCGTCGCTCGTGCGCTGCCAAGAAATATCAGGATCAGCACAGCCGTCAGCACTAATCCCACCCCGCCCTCGTGTAGCACCGTGGAGATTGCTTGCTTGACGAATAGCGACTGATCGAAAACTACGTGGGTCTTCAGTTCGGGGGGAATATCCCGCAGGTTCTTGATCGCTTTCTTGATTCCATCTACGACCGCGATCGTGTTGGTGTCACCGCCTTGCTTCAGGATGGGAACGTACGCCGATCTCTGCCCGTTCACGCGCACGATGTTGTATTGCAGAGCGGAGCCGTCCACGGCTTTCCCAACGTCAGAAATGAAAACCGATTTATCTCCCTCGGTCTTCAGCGGAATATTGTTGAGGTCCTTCGGGCTCAATACCTGCGCATTTGTGTACAGGTTGTAGTCCATCGGCCCGATGCGAACATCTCCCGCGGGCAGGATTAAGTTGGATTCGTCCGTCGCGCGCACCACATCCATGGGGCTCAGTTCATGCGCCTGCAACTTTAGCGGATCCACGTACACCATGATCTGCCGGTACTTGCCTCCGTACGGCGGAGGGACAGTGGCGCCTGGCACTCCTGCAATCTGATTCCGTATCGCGAACTGCAAATAGTCGTGGAGCTGCGTTTCATTCAGCCCCTGTCCTTCCGCAGTGAGCAGGCAAACCGGCAGGCTCGATGCGTCCATGCTCATCACGACCGGCGGCAATGTGCCCTGCGGCAGCCGCCGTAAGTCCGCCATCGCCAGGTTGGAAATCTGCGTCACATCTGCATTGGCGTCCGTGCCGGGTTGAAAGAACACTTTGATCAGGCTCACACCCGCCATGGACCGCGATTCCATGTGTTCGATTCCGCTGCCGAGAGTGAAAAAACGCTCGAACGTATCCGTAATGTCGGCTTCGATCTGTTGCGGAGGCATGCCGCCATAAAACGTCGCGACCATCACCACGGGAATATTGATTGGCGGAAACATATCCACCGGCATTTGAAGCAGACTGGTCAGCCCTAATACGCAGACGAAAAGACATATGACGACAATGAAGTAAGGATGCCGCAATGAAAACGACGACATGATGGACTCCTATTCCTTTTGCATTTCTGCCGGCTGCACGATTTGCGGCCGCACCAGCTCCCCAACCGCAAACTGGGACTGCTCGCCATACACCACCATCTCGCCTTCCGTTAATCCCCCGACAATTTCGGCGTCCGTCGCGGTTTGGAGCCCGAGTGTGACGTCGCGCTTTTCGATCTTGTTGTCGGTATTTACCACCAGCACTGCGCCTCGATTCTCGCCCGAGGCCTGTACCGCTTGGACCGGCACGGTCAGGACATTTTGAACAGCGTGCAGAGGAATTTGAACCGTGGCGTACATTCCAGCGACCAGAGCGTAGGTGGGGTTGGGTACGTCAATTTCGGTATGCATCGTGCGCGTTGCGGTATCAATTTGATCGGAGAACCGCACGATCTTTCCGTCAAACTTCTGATTGGTGGTGGAAACGACCACGGCAACGGTGTCGCCAACATGCACGTCCGCGACAGCTCTCTCCGGAACCGGAATCACCAGCCGCAGGAGATCGTTTTGCGACAGGCGGCACAGCGCCTGGTCGCCCTTGTTTGACGATGTCCCTGCCGGCAACAGTGCGCCCGTGTAGGCGTCGATTTCAGTGACCACTCCGGTGAATGGCGCGGTGATATTCGCGTACGCGTACATTGCTCGATCCTTTTCGAGAGCCGCTTTGGATTCCAGCAATGCCTGCTCGGAAGCAGAAACCCCGTCTTTCGCTCCGGAGACCGCGGCGCTCGCTTCGAGATCCTTTCCCTGCGCGATATCTACCTCTTCCTGCGCTACAAGCTCCGGACGGGCTTTCTGAACGTCCGCCAGTCTTGTGTAACTGAGGTGTGCGACGTTGTAGCTCGATTCTGCGCGGCTGAGTTCTTCTTTAAAGCGCGCTAGGTCTTGCTCGCTTCGGCGCACTCCCGCTTCGTCCAGCTGAATCTGCTGCTGCAATTCTGGAATTTCCAGTACGGCCAGCAGCTGCCCTTGGGTCACGTGCGTTCCCCAATTCACATTGAGCTTCCGTATGTATCCGGAAACCTTGGCGTAAACATTAATCTCTTGATATGGCTGAAACTCCGCCGCGATTTCCAGCTTGTCGGTGATATTTCCTCTCGCCGCCTTAACGACCGGAACGTGCGGAGCGTTCTCCATGCCGTTGGCTTTGCTCCCCGATCCGCAGCCCCCCAGTAGCGCCACTAAAGACACGATCGCGCACGCCGGGAGAACCGCCGATCTCCAGCATGTGTTTTGTTTCGCTCGTTGTTGTGCTGTGCTTTTCATGATTTCAACTCCGGTTCTTCAATCGCTTTGCGGAGGACATCGAGAGAAAAGTCTGCCGACCGGCACAGTGCGATCAATCGCTGTCTCCTTTGGATGATTTTGTGCGCCATGCCGGAAACTTGAGAGGCGATTTCCGAAGGAATCGTCTGTACCCCATTGCGATCACCGTGAATCAAATCGCCGGGCTGAATGATTAGGCCACCTACCCTGACGGGACCGCCGAAATCGAAGATATGCGCGTACGCATGCGACACGGAAACATTCCCCGCGAACGTTTGAAAGCCGCTCGGCCGCACCTCGTTGATGTCGCGGACCGCCCCATTCGTCACCAACCCGTCACATCCCAGGGCCAGTAAAATGTTCGCATTCACCTCCCCGACGAAGGCTCCCAGCCCCACAGGATCGTCCACGTCTTCGATAACCACAATTCGGGGTGCCGGAATGCTGAGGATGTGGTTCCACCAGTCCGTACGTTCGTAGGAATAGCCGCGGCCTTCCATCGGAGGGTGCGAAGTTCTGATCCGAGCCGTAGCGGCGTAACCGGCAACCGGCGGAAGCCCTTCAAAAATGCACCGGACGCTTGAATCCACGAAACCCGTATTCGGCAAGCGGACTCGAAACGCCTCAATCGCGCTGGCAACCACACATGTCGTGAGGCCGCGCAACTGGCCCAATTGGACGGTCGTCAGTTCAGTTTTCATATCAGCTCCTGCAGCCGTCGATTGAAGAACATGGATCGGGCCGCGAACCAATTTGTAGCAGTGAAGATTTGAACGAAAAAAAAGTGGTCGGCTTAGGCGAGCGAAGGGGGAGGGGAACGGTGCTGCATTGAAACGGTCACGCCAATTTTCTGCGCCGGCGTCGCTTCGAATTGCTCCAAACGAGTTACTCGAACAATCGGCGGCGGAGGCGCAACTCTTGCGACCGGCTCCAGCTTATCGCCCAAGTTCACAACGGACGTATGGGCCACATTCATCTTTATGGAAAGCGAAACATATCGGACCGGATTGGTCCTGGGATAATACTGGCCGTTTTTCGCGAGTGTACACAGGCCGACTACCGCGACGAGCAGCAGCAGAACCAGGACGGTCCTGCCGAATACGCCCGGCGCGAAACCCCGGTTCAGTGACTCACGGCGAGGATGTGTTTCGTTGTTCACGTCTTCCGGAGCCAGGCGCCTGATTAGGAGCCCTGCTCCATCCTACTCTCGAATGATACGGTTAGTAGGATTCGCAAAGCAAGGCGTCGGATGCGTTCCAGCGCACGCGGTGGAACGCCCTTCGAGATCGAGCGGAAATTTGGCTCCCCGACCGGGACGATTTGCGAACCCTTAGGTTTGAGTTCTCCGCTTCCTTCCGAAAGCAAAGGACCTGCTCAAAGTGAATACCGTGCAGTGCGACCGATTGGTCGGATTATCAGATAGGTCTCTCGCGGTGCTCCGCAGTTTTCGGTAGTGTCTTGAGTTGGAAACTCCATCGTTAAATCGCGGGATTTAGGGTTGGAGGTCAGGCAACTCCAACAACTTTTCCAGATATGCAATCTCTGCGTGAATCTTAGAATTTAGAGAAATATTGGGATCATCAAGGGATCGGAATTTCTCTACTTCTGCCGAGTCGAAATTGCCTCTAAGGAACTTTTGGACTTTCTGGGTCCATGCCTTCCATTCACCTGTAACGTCGGGGGGAGCATCGCCAATCCAAATGGGAGCTTTATCTCTGATTTTCGTTCCTTCCTGGATTAGGTCTCCTATCGCTTGCCTAATCTTCTTTTTTGTCGGGTCTTTGGGTTCAGCGCGTACTGCTGCAAGCGCATCGGGCAGTAATGGCGTCGTTTCCCGTAACGTGTTGTTTCCCGAGGCGGTCTGTTGTGTAGATCGTGGTTTAGGCGCCCACCAATCAAGAGAAAGTGCTAGAAGAACTATGATCGCAGTCCCAGCCCAAAACCAAGTATTCCGTCGCTTAATAAGAAGGCGAGTCAGGATTAACAACATCAGGATTGCGGCGATCACCGTAAGTCCAAGGACTATTCTTGACGCTAGCACGTGGACAACTCCGCGAAGCGACAAGAATTGACTGATGCCCCAGAGAACAAATCCAAAAAAGACCAGTTGCAGAAAGTCCCACAACGAGTGGCTTCCGCCAGCGTGTCTCTTGCCTTGCTACGATTTCCTCAGGCTGTGTGGGTAATATCTCGGGCAGCTCCGGCATGGGCGCAGTACCTCTGTACTTTGTTCCTCTTGACGGTGGCCATTGTACACTCGGCGTCTCTGTATCCAAGTTAAGGCACCACCGAGTAGTCGGTTAACTTCTCGCTTAAGTAATATTCAGGGTAGAATTTCGATTAGCGAGGTTATTGAACGCTTGGACGCTTCGATAAAACAGTATGCCGACTCGTTATATGAGAAAGCGCGCGCGGAGTCAGCCCACACTGTAGGGCGAGAAGCCGGCAAATACCTCCAAGAAAGGTCCAAAGCCCTAGATCACAGGCAGCTTTTCAGCGGGATCGATTATCAAGCATTGGCTAAATTACACGCGGACCATATCGAGCGCTGCACGGCGGCGCGACTAGATTCATACCAAAAGGCGTTCGGCGAAGCGAACAGATTACCTACAGAAAGCGAGTTGAGGGAAATCCTTAATGATTCTAAGGCAACGTGGGAACTTCAGATCAAGCATTCAAATCAGACCCTAAGCAACTCTGCTGTGGTCAGAAATGCCCCGGCAGGACTCGACTTACCCGGAACCCTCAGGGCAATTTCAGCTCACGGGCATGACCGGGTTCTTCGAGACTGGAAAATTTGGAGAGGCAAAACCCTTCTGCAAGGATCGACCCGTAGTTCTGAAATTCGTTCAGGCGAGGGCTCGGTTTTAATAGCAACGCAGGAACCAGTCAAACACGATGCCATGAAGTCAGCGTTCATTTCGTATTCGTGGGACGACGAAACTCATCGTGAATGGGTTCGAGCATTGGCAGAGCGCCTCCGGGCGGACGGAATCGACGTTTCTATCGACAGGTGGGCAGCAGTTCCCGGAGACCAATTGCCCTCCTTCATGGAGCATGCCATTCGCGATAATCAATTCGTCCTCATTGTCTGCACACCTCGTTACAAGCAACGCTCAGATGCCCGTGAGGGTGGCGTCGGTTATGAGGGAGACATCATGACGGCAGAAGTTATGACCTCTCAGAACCACCGCAAATTTGTCCCAGTCTTGCGAAGTGGTGCTTGGTCTGAAGCCGCGCCTTCTTGGCTCCTCGGCAAATACCACATTAATTTAAGCGGTGAGCCGTATTCTGAGCGAGATTATGAAGACCTCGTACGTACGCTACTGGGCATTCGCGAAACTGCACCACCGATAGGAAAGCCGATGGCAACGATCGCCCCAAAGACGAATCGGGAATCCGGTAACTCAGCCGGAAGCACCAGTCCCGAGTTCGAGGACATTAAGATCATACGTGTGATAGTGGAAGACATTACCGAGCCTCGGAACGACGGCACCCGTGGGAGCGCTCTATATTCGATTCCTTTCGCACTCTCGATGACACCACCCTCGGAGTGGGTACACTTATTCACCGAGAACTGGAACCACCCTCCTCGATACACCACAATGCATCGGCCCGGAATTGCGACCGTTTACGGCGCAGCTGTGATTCTCAATGGGACTACGATTGATGAAGTCGAACGCTACCATCGCGACACGCTTCAACTGGCTATCGCTGAAACCAATCGTCAATATCGTGAATGGCTACGTGAACAGGAGCAGAGCCGAGCGCGGGAGGAGGCGCTGCGGGAAGCGCACCGGAAGCGCATTGAGGATGCCTCAAAGCGCATAAAGTTCGATTGAGCCGCTTCCCGCCCTAATGTACCTCCCGTTTCGGATACAGGCGACACGTAAGACTCCCGGGGTGTCTCGCAACCGGAAGGCCCAGCTACTTGGCTGGTGTCACGGAATCCACAGCCATAGTATTGCCCTTAAGTTTCCCCTTAACGGTGACCTTTTGTGCAGCGTACTTGTCCAGGTCGGCGGAATCGCCTCGCAAATTGTACGTCTTGTCGCCAACGACCAGAGCAAAACCCTGTCCGGCCTTGACGCACATCCGAGTGCAATCGGCCGCGCTCATATTGGTCATCGAGTGCTTTGCACCGCACGCTGCGTCGCTCACCACGCCGGTAAGGGTCGTGTCCGTCCCCGCGTCCTGGGCCTCGCTGTGAATCGTTATAGCTGCGAACATACCCACCGCTGCCACGACAATCATCATCTTCCGTATTGAATTTACGCTCATCGGTTTTCTCCTTTTTGTTCTTCTTCGTGCAAATGGTCTTTCTACAGCAGTCCAGCTACTGACACGAAATCTTTGGCACGCTACACGTCCACCCGTTCGTCGATGCGCAAAGTCCCCTTGCGAAGCGCACGTTCCTTCATCAATGCAAAGAAAACAGGCACCAAAATGAGCACGTGAATCGTGGATGTAATCATGCCGCCCACGATTGGAGCGGCAATCGGCTTCATTACGTCCGAACCGACGCCGGTTGCCCACAGAATGGGAACCAGACTGGCGAGGACTACACAAACAGTCATCAGTTTCGGGCGAAGTCGATGCACGGCACCTTCGATAACCGCCGCCTCGATGTCCTCTTTTCGCAGCGGCGCACCTGACTTGAGGCGGTTGTCCAAAGCCTCATGGAGGTACACCACCATGACCACGCCGGTTTCAACTGCGATCCCAAATAGCGCGATATAGCCGACCCACACGGCCACGCTGAAGTTGTAACCAAGCAGCCGCTGAAGAATCAGCCCGCCCGTCAGCGCGTATATCGTCGGGAAAATCAGGACCGCAGCCTCAGTCACCGAATGAAAGACCATGTAAAGCAGTATGAAGATCACGAAGAAAACGACAGGCAAAATCAGCTGTAATCGTTGCTTCGCCCGTAATTCAAACTCATATTCACCAGACCATTTGTAGGTGAAACCGGGCGGCAAAGTGAGTTTCTGTGCCAACAGCTTGCCTGCCTTTGTGACGAAACTGCCGTAGTCATTTGTGTTCAGGTCGATGTAGACGTATCCGGTAAGCGCGCCGTCCTCATCGCGGATCATGGAAGGTCCACGCGAATACGATAGCTTTGCGACATCAGAGATCGGGATTTGCGCGCCAGTGGGCGTCGCAATCAAAACGTTTTGCAGTTGTTCGATGTTGTCTCGAAAATCACGCGCGTACCGAACATTCACGGGATAACGTTCCCGCCCTTCGACATTTTCAGCAATCATCTCGCCGCCGATGCCAGACGTAATGGTTTGTTGGACGTCAGCGATAGTCAGACCGTAGCGGGCTGCTTCGGCACGGTTCACTTCTATGTTCAGGTAAAAGCCCTGCGAGACGCGCTCGGCAAAAATGGACCTCATTTCAGGAATCGTGGAGAGTATCTGTTGCACCTGCGCGCCCACCTGCTGGATGCCTTCCAGGTTCGGCCCTTGAATTTTCAAACCCAGCGGTGTTTTGATCCCCGTTAATTCCATATCAAGACGGTTTTCGACCGGCATCGTCCAGGTATTCGAGAGTCCTGGAAATTGGAGCTTCGAGTCCATTTCCTGAATAAGCTTTTCGTAGGTCATTCCCGGTCGCCACTGTTCGCGAGGTTTCAGCATGATCGTTGTGTCGTACATGTCGAGCGGAGCGTTGTCCGTTGCGCTGTCGGATCGTCCAACGGTGCCAAATACGGTCTCAACTTCCGGGAAGGTTCGGATGATTTTGTCTTGTTCCTGGAGCAACTGCGACGCCTGAGTAATGGAAATGCCGGGAAGTGCGGTAGGCATGTAGAGCGATGAGCCTTCGAAAAGCGGCGGCATGAACTGACTTCCAATATGAAATGCCAAAGGCAGCGTAACGACGAGAAACAACAGATTGAGCAGCAAAGTAGTCTTACGAAACCGGAGGCACAGCCGCAGAATCGGTAGATAAATGGCCTGAGTGATTCGAGAAATCGGATTTCTTGCTTCGGGCGTCAGTCGCCCTCGGATGAATAGCACCATCAAGACCGGTACAAGCGTGATCGCCAGAATTGATGAAAACCCAACGGCCAGTGTTTTCGTCCATGCAAGAGGACGAAACATCCGCCCTTCCTGCGCCTCCAAGAGAAAGACCGGCAAAAAAGAAACTACGATTATTACGAGCGAAAAGAAAATCGCGGGACCAACCTGCTTGGCTGAATCGAGCAAGATTCGCCGCCTCTGCGGTTCCGGAAGCGGGCTCTGTTCCTTGGATTGCTCCTCCGAAAGCTGCCGATAACCGTTCTCGACCATCACGATGCCAGCGTCAACAAGCACGCCGATTGCGAGTGCTAACCCTCCGAGCGACATGATGTTTGAACTCACATGGAGGTAGTACATGGGGATGAACGAAGCGACTACTGCGATTGGCAGAGTCAGAATCGGAATGAGCGCCGACCGGAAGTGAAACAGAAAAACGATAATCACGAGGCTGACAATGATTGCCTCTTCGAGCAGGTCGCGTTGCAGCGTCTTGATAGAGGTCCGAATCAATCCCGACCTGTCGTAACCGGTCACGACCTCCACGCCCGCTGGCAGCGACGGTTTGATTTCTTGCAGTTTCTGTTTAACCCCATTGATAACGTTCAGCGCATTCATCCCGTCACGCATTACCACGATCCCACCGACGGTCTCGCCTTCGCCTTGCCACTCTGCGACTCCTTCGCGGATGTCGGGGCCGAATGTGACTGTCCCCAAGTCGCGGACCAACACCGGCGTGCCATTCTTCGTAGCTACCGGAACTGTTTCGAGATCGCTTAACGAACGCAAATAGCCAAGTCCGCGAATCATGTATTCAGCCCCGCCCATTTCGAGCAAGCGTCCGCCGACTTCATTAGTGCCGCCCCGAACTTTTTCAATAACGGTCGAAAGCGGAATGCCGTATGCGCGCAGTTTGTCAGGATCGAGGTTCACCTGGTATTGCCGAAAAAATCCTCCAATCGTCGCGACTTCCGCAACACCGGGAACGGTTTCGAGTTGATAGCGCAAATACCAATCTTGCAGGCTCCTCAAATCCGCCAAGCTGCGTTGATGGCTGTGATCCACGAGAGCGTATTCGTAGACCCATCCTGCTCCGGTCGCATCCGGTCCAATCACCGGATGGACGCCTTCGGGCAATCGCCCGGTTATCTGTTGCATGTACTCCAAGACGCGTGACCTTGCCCAATACAGGTCTGTCGTGTCCTCGAAGACTACGAACACGTAGGAATCTCCAAACATTGTCTGCGCACGCACTGCCTTTACATGCGGAGCCGCGAGCAGCGTGGTGACGATCGGGTAGGTAACTTGATCCTCGATAATGCTGGGAGGTTCGCCAGCCCACGGCGTGTGAACGATTACTTCAACATCGGAAATGTCCGGCAGTGCATCGAGCGGAATCTGGCGCAGAGACCAAATCCCCGCCAGGACCAGCAATAGTGTCCCGGTGAAAACGATAAAGCGATTTTGAGCGCACCAATCAATCCATCGGGAGATCACGTCACATTCCTCCCGTGGCGTTCACGCTGAGTTGCTTGCTCGCAATAACCTGACCATTTTTCTTAGCGAGAATCGTTGCTTGCCAGGTTCCGCCGCTCTCAAGCTGGCCAGAACCTTCATAAAGCCCGTTGCCTTTGTCGCTCAATGTGACGGAAGTTCGCATCGCCGCCATGCCCATCGCGGGCATCGCGGCCATAAAAAACGTCACGTTAACTTCCGCTCCTGAAATGGCCGATCCGCCCGCATCGTTCAATTTCACACGGAAAACATTGCCGCCCTTGTGCGGAGGATCTGGCTCCGTGGTCAAATCCGCAACAGCCTGCGGAGCATTCATCGCCGATGCGGCTCCCGCACCCGGAGGTGGTGGAACGAATGAACCTAGCGCGGCCTGAAGCTGGCTTTCGGAGTCGATTAGGAAGTTCGCGGAAGTGACAATCTGTTCGCCCGCCTTGAGTCCCTTCAAGACAATAAAATCATCGCCGACGCGCGAGCCTAGCTGCACCTCGCGCGGCTCTATGAAGCCATCGCTTCGGTAGACAAAAGCAAGATCGCGTGTGCCTGTTTGCAAGACGCCAGTCGCCGGTACGACGACTTGCTCTCCCATTGGGACCTTTAGCGTCACGTTCACAAACATTCCGGGTTTGAGTTGGAGACCGGGATTTGAAAACAAAACGCGCACCTTTGCCGTGCGGGTATCCGCGTCTACCTGTGGGTAAATAAAATCGACGCGACCGTTGAACGTCCGTCCAGGGAAAGTATCGAGAGTGAGCGATGCCGGAGCGCCAATCTTGATTCGCCCTAGGTCGCTCTGAAACGCTTGCGCCTGGACCCAAACCGTCGAAAGATCGGCAATCGTGAAGAGGCGCATATCGGGCTGCACCGCCACACTTGGCAAAGCATTGCGTTCCGTTATGTAGCCTGAGATGGGCGAGTCAACTTCCAACTCCTGCTGAGCTTGGCCGGTGGCTTGAAGTCTCGCGATTTCTTTGTCAGGCACGCCCCATTGCTTCAAGCGTTCCATCGTCGCGTCGAGCACGGATGCCGCGCTGGAAGCAACGCCTTGAACCGTGCTGTTCGCCACTTCCGCCTGATTTTGTTTGGCGACCACGTATTCCCGTTCGGTCGCAACGAGATCGGGGCTATAAATCATAAGCAGAGCCTGCCCTTTGCGAACGTACTGATATGTAGCGTCCGCAAAGACTTTCTCAACGAAACCCGAGAATCTCACTTGCACGTAGGCCAGTCGTGTTTCATCTATGGTGACATTGCCCGTGGTGCGAATTTCATCCTCGACTACTCTCCGCGCGATCACACCGGTTTTCACGCCGATGCTTTGCAGTCGCTGCGCAGAAACTTGAATTGGGACAAGCAGGGCCTCTTGTGCCGGAGGTGGAGCGGGCATCGAGTTCTCGCCCGAATCCTGCGCAACCGGCGTCGCCGCCATTGATCCCGGTGCCATCGTAGGCTTCGAAGTTCGGAAGTGCCACCAAAGTCCCGCAACGATCAAAACGAGTACCACATTCGCAATCAGAGCAAGGACGAAGCCGGTGCGATAGTTTTTCATCGGGCTGCCCCTTCCTCGTGCAATGACAACCCAGTGAGTTCTTCGAGGTGAGCCAAAGCAGTTTCGCGGTCGGCGATGCTCTGCCAGTATTCCTCGTCCAAATGCAAAACATCGAGAAACGAAGCCAACAATCCTTGAAAATCCTGTCTATTGTTCTGGTAAGCGGCGAGACCCGATTGGAATTCCGAGCGGGTCTGAGGTAGCAGACCGTCGCGATAGACCTTCAGCAATTCAGCAGTCTTCTCCGCCGTGTCAAATTCAGTCCGAAGCTCAAACGCGACCTGTTGAGTTCGCGCCTCCGCCTCACTGCGCGACCGACTAAGGTCCGCTTCCGCCTCGGCCAGTTCGGGCCGCTGTTTCCGGCTGTGATAGATGGGCACTCGCACGCCCACGCTGAGCATGTAATACGCGGGAAATTGGGCGGGGTCGGTGCGCTGCCACATGTACTGGATGTTGAAGTCTGGGTAGAAGTCCTTGTGTGCGAGATCAATTTGAAGCTTCTGTTTTTCGACCAACTTCTGAGCGCCGGAAATGTCCGGGTTTTGGGATTTCGTCGCGGCTAGCAGTTCGTCGAAATTGTACGGAAGCGCCGTTTCCGGTAATTCGGCTGTTTCGATATCGGGCGATGATTGCGGGCGATTGAGCCATCGTTTGATTTGCGCCTGTGCCTTTGCAACTTCCAGGTGGTGCATCGTAATTTCGCGGAGCAGCTTGGTTTGCTCAAGCTGCGCTTGCAGCAACTCCTGTTGAGTTCCCATTCCCGAGCGGTAACGGGCGTCCGCCGCCTTTTCGACTTGCTCAAGTAGCTGTCCGTCACTCTCAAGAATCCCGAGGGTTTTCGAGAGATAGGCGAGTTGGAAATAGGCGGCCTTGATTCCGGCCAGCACGGAACGCCGAACCGACTCGTACTGCTGTTGTGTTACGTCCGCATCCCGTTTCGCCATTTCTCCGCGAAGTCGCAGCTTGCCCGGGTAGGGAAGGTCCTGCGAGACACCAAGCCCGACATATGCGAAGTCGCTGTTTGTGTAACCGGCAAAGGGTCGCGGGCTGCCTACGTTGACCTGTTGCAAGTTGAATTGCGGATCGGGCAGCGTCGAAACCTGCGAGGGAACCTGTTTCGCGGCTTCCCAGCCTTGTCGTGCGGCCTCAATCAGCGGATTGTTCCGCTCGCCTTCGGCTAATAAATCCTGAAGCGGCGTGACCGCTTCGGAATGCTCATGTTCCTGCGGCGTAGGCGTGACCTGGGTTGATACACCGGTTTGTGTTTGCGCGAACGCCCCGCCGGGTTGAAGCAAGAGAATGAGCAGCATCCCGACGCTAACGGCGCTCGCTCGACAAAACTCAGTCAGCGACCGGTGGCCGCGCACTGGCGAAATCATATTGCCTCCTGATAAGCCCCACGAATTCTAACGATTGGGAGTTCCGCGCTACGTCGTCGCAATCACGAACGGCACAGAACGCAATTGGAGACACAAATAGAAATAGGGCGTGCGGGACGCACACCAAAATGCAGGTTTAGATCAGTAGGGAAGCGTTGAGCGTATACAAATCAGGAGGCGAATGTTGTGGAGCATTAACAGCTACAAACCGCGAAGGCGTAGCACGAACGATTTCGAGCGTCAGAGGGTATTCAATGACGGCAACAACTGGACCGTGAAGCGAAACTTGCTTGGCCGGTAGCACGCTCGCGACTTGCGGCGCGACCATATTCTTGCAGCAGTCCTGCCCATGATTCGCCGGTGCACAAGGCATCGAACCGCAGCATTTCATAGCTTGCGGGTCCTGTGCCATCGCGGACACGCAGTCCCCGAATTGCAGGAACAAAAGAGCGCCCGCCGCCAGGATCAGGAATAGCCGCTTGAGCATCATGTAATCTCGACTCTACGAACCTTGGACGCGCCAGTCAAGAGAATGGAGTACACGACGGTGTACTAATTTGGGTGCTTGCCGCCCTAATTTGCCTCTGTCCTCGCTACACTCCAGCCATCAATTGGAAGAGAGTAATAAATAACTGTCGGTTGGGAAGTTCTCCGAACTTCTTTTGGTTTTCCATTGATCGGCCAAGAAACCATCCAAATCTTAGTGCGATGAAGCCGTTTTTCGGGATTCGTATCGTTATAGACGACACATGCTTGTATCCAGACCCGGTGCACTTCCTCGATTTGGATGAATGGCGTCATCATGTTTATAGGCCAACCGAAGGGCGTTTCTGGACTGTTCGGGAAGAGTACGGTGCCTACTTTCGCGGCATTCCCATTGGCTCCGCCACAGGCGGATTCCATCATTGGCTGCACGGTTGCGAAAGCGCCAATCTCTTTCGTCATTGTCCCGTTCACTCCCATTTCGACATTGAGAGCTGGCGAATTGCCAGTATTCTTGAGCGGAACATTGATCTCAAAATCGAATTGAGTTCTCGCCTGCATCGGATTATCGGGATAAACAAGGAACATCGTATTTTTGATTTCTATTTTCCCGTTCCCCACCCACGGGCGCGTTTGAGCGTCCATCGTGTCTCGCGCTACGGTCAACTGCCGCTGAAAGATACATGCAGACCAGAAAGCCGCGACAGCGATGGCGAACGTCAAAAGCACCATAATGGTGTCAGTTCTCTTGCTCTTTTCTCTTGGGGCGTCCCAATAGTGGTGCAGCCAATAGACGATGGCTCCGGGAATCTTCGACCGAGCGAATGGATTATCTTGCTGCTTAATTTTTGTTCTGGTTGCGGTGGGGGGCTGAGCGGGGGGCGAGGCTTTGGAATCCTCAATGACGCCCTCTGGGGCGCTGGCATCGTTGGAAGCCTGGTCTTGGGCCTGGGGATTCTCCTGATGGTCGTTGGCTTGTGGCCCAGGCATCATATATTCCAGTGGCCACTTTCGTCGAAATAGGAAATAATCGGCGGGAACTCGCTCTCGTCCGCAGACCTCGTCCATAGCGACAACTCTTTCATAGATTCATATTATCCTCCAAAACCGCCGACTTGCACGAGGCGCGCTGTCCGATTCGGTATGCCAACCGGGCACGTGGGCCTCAGTTCGACCTATTCTCCGGCTTGGAACGGGCAAGTAGGGGCAGGTCCAGAAGTGAGTAAGCTAGCTTGTCAATCTCTTCGCCTCCGAATTAAATAGCAGCCGAAATAGAATTCAATTCACGCAAACGTGCACGGCATTTAACGAAGTAATGAGCAGATTTGCGGATTCGTAGAATTGTGGAGTCTTGAGGTGAGAATCGAGGCGAAGTACAGGTAGCTTACGAATTGTTCGTCAGACGGTCGCGCAACCATTGAATTACGGCGACGATCATCGCAACCCCGAGTACGATTAATACTAGCCAGCCCGCAGGCAGTATTTCCCATCCGGTGTCGGTCATTTTACTTCTCCTTGGAAATCCCCATTTGGTGGGCCTGAGCGCGGTCCAATATCAGGGCGTCGCACCGGTCGCAGTACACCCCGGTATGGCGGACCACAAGAAGGAAATTCTGCTCCTTACTAATTCTCGCCTGTTGTTTTGCTACTCGGCTTCCGCACTTCGGGCAGGTTAGGTATCCGCTTTTACCGAGGCAGAATTGGCAGCCAGGACGTGCGCAGCCGAAAATATCGAAATAGCGGATGCGCTCATGTCCTTTTTTCGTAATCCCATAACCGCCGCGCATCCGTTCCAGCAGGCCTTGCCGACTGAGGTGCGAAAGGTATGACCGTGCCGTACCGGGTGAATAGTCGAAATGCTGCACCAGGTGCCTAGCGTGAAATGGCAGCGTCTTTCTGGCAAGTAGAAGCGTCTTGTGTTTGTTAGTTTTCATTCCGACTGGGGCACCGAAAGCATCAACGGCTCACTCTTACCGGGAAGCTCCTCGTGATCCCTGAGCCACCGCGAAACGCCTCGAAACAAGAGCAAACGCAATCGGCATCGCCGCTCCTCGATTTCGTTCGCGGGAAGCGGAACGTATTGCACTTCGACCATGAGTTGAGCGGCCTTCGTCATCTATTGCCCATATGGCAACGCACGCAAAGCGTATCATTGCCGTTGCCCAAGCGTCAACGTTGACTCGTGGGCAATGAGCGGTTAGACTTCCGATGTGCGCAAACCCCCAAAGCGAACCGTTCCCGAGGGTTTTATCCGCCTGTTGCGTGAAGGCATGGAGAAGCGGGAAATATCTCTCAATCAGTTGGCCGAGCGCGCCCGTTTGTCGCCAGCGTTCCTCAGTCGGATTATGAACAGGCAGCGCGGATTGCCTTCGGACGAAGTGATCTTGCGTCTGGCGCAGGTCTTGGATATGCAACCGAGCGAAAGGTTACTGATTGAGGCCGGGCGTGTTCCAGACGGATTCATGTCCGTGTTGAGCCAGCCCCGCGTCCCCGAACTGTTGCGGGCGGCTGGCAAGCTGAGCGACACTGACCAGCAGGAGCTAGTGAAAATCGCGAGAGCCTTAGCTCTCAAGCGGAGTCGCGGCGGGAAAAAGCATGAAGCCTGACAATAATGCCTCCACGTCTGACTTGCTCCTCCAGGGCGTCGCGAAGATTTGGTCGCCCGCAGGTGAAGCTCTCAGACTTCAAAAAGACCTAAACGTTCATTCGTTAGCTGAGACCGCCAGCGCTGCTGAGCGGGCCGGGTGTGAGGTCTGTTATGTAGACCTGCCCGAGAAAGTCAGCGGGTTTGCTGACATGATTGATGGGAAGGCCCACATCGTATTGAACCGCTCTAAGTCTCGGCAGAATCTGGAGTACACGTTGCCGCATGAGTTGGGCCATTGCGTTTTGCACCTGAATCCTTCGCGTGATGACGGGGACACGGAACTCCCGGAAATGAGCACGGCAGAGTTTCAAGCCGACTTATTTGCGGTCACTTGGGTTAATTGGGCCGGGAACGACAGGCAGCGAGAGGAATTGCTGAAGGAAAACCGAGAGTCATCTACTGCCGTAGTCATGGGTTTGATTCTCACGGTGGCATTGATTGCAGTCGCCATCATCGCTTGGCTCTGCTCGAAGCGATTCGATGCACGGCGTCTCGCTCAGCTCTAAATAAAATGGATTCCACCCGAACCATCTGCGGCCTTTACACCCGCGTTTCCAGCCGGAATCAAGCGGAGGCTGACTACAGCTCGCTTGAGACCCAACGCGAGCGACTTGAGGCTTACTGCAAAAGTCAGGACAACTATTCCGTTTATCGCGTTTACGAGGACGGCGGCTATTCCGCTGATTCGCTCGACCGCCCCGCCCTCAAAGAGATGCTTCGCGACCTGCGCGAAGGGAAGCTCAATTGCGTTCTGGCTTACAAGATTGATCGCCTAACCCGTTCGGTACGGGATTTTCACCAACTCATGGACGTTTTCGACCGCAACGGCGTCAAGTTCGTCTCTGTAACGCAGAGTTTGGACACGCAGAATCCAATGGGCCGTTTGTTGCGCAATGTGCTCCTGGATTTCGCGCAATTCGAACGCGAAATGACGGCGGACCGTACCCGCGACAAGATGCACCAGCGCGCTCAGAAAGGCCTTTGGAATGGCGGCAACGTGCCATACGGCTACACCGCGCAGAATAAGCGGCTGATTATCAATGCTGACGAGGCGACTCGGGTTCGATTCATGTTTGACCGATTCGCAGAAGCGCCGTCCTTGGCTAAACTGCGCGAT
This sequence comes from uncultured Acidobacteriota bacterium, assembly GCA_963842425.1. GTDB lineage: Bacteria > Acidobacteriota > Terriglobia > Acidiferrales > UBA7541 > Palsa-295. Next base: position 164,622 of record CAWJGQ010000010.1, read on the forward strand.
GATTTGCACCGGCGAGGCTGGTATACCCGGTCGAAAAAAGGGTGGAGTAAGACGGCGCTGGATCAACTTCTGCGAAATCCGGTTTACACTGGCAATATCCGTTTCAACGAGCAGGTATACAAAGGCGACCACGCGCCCATTATCGAGGAAAGTCTATTCAGGAAGGTTCAATCCGTCAGGCGCGACCGCAGCCACGGTTCAAGCAAACTCAAACGCGTTTTCTTGCTCAAGGGCCTGATTCGTTGCGCTCACTGCGGTTCCTGGATGACCCCTCACTACACACAGAAGCGAGATAAAGACGGGTCCGCTTATCGCATATCGTATTACCGCTGCACCAAGACGCTGCACTTCGATAATTCCGTTTGTTCGGTAAAGCATATAAACGCCGATCACGTCGAGGGTCTAGTTGTCGCGAAGCTCTCCGAACTGAGCCAGAATGACGCATTCTTGAAAACGTCCGTTGAGGAATTGAATCGAGACCTCCTGCGAAAAGTCGAACCTCTGGAAAGGGAAGCGCAGCAGATTCGAAAACGATTGGCGGAGATCGAGGAAGAAATTGGGCGCTACGTCAAAGCACTTGGGCAAGGGAAGCTTTCTATCGCGCGCCTAGAAACGCAAATCGGCACTTTGGAAGCGGACAAGAAAGCGCTGCAAATTGAGCTATCCGACTGCGAACGCAAAATAAACGAGTCGGCAATGCGTGACTTCAGTGCCGAAGTGCTCCAGCGAACCCTTCAGGACTTCCGAACCGCCTTTGCAACCCTGACGCCTACGGAGCAATCCGAAGCTCTGCAATGCGTCCTCAAAGGAGTGACGGTTCACCCTGGCAAGCTATCCCTGGAAATATTCGAGTTAGGCGAGTTCTGCCCAAGTTCGCAGAAACGTAAAGAATGGCTCCCCGGGCTAGATTCGAACTAGCAACATTTCGGTTAACAGCCGAACGCTCTACCGTTGAGCTACCGGGGAGTAGCCTGCAATCGCAACAGCGACGAACAAAGCTCAGAAAGTCTAGACGAGCGGCACAGCGGAGTCAACGCGGCGAAAAATTTCAGGCGAGGTAAGCGATCGAATCGGGCGGCTGCTCGACTACTGCAGTCTTTGCTTCGCGGAATCGTGCACGATCAAGTTCTCGAAAATCGCCAGGACGTGCTGGCGATACTGCACCACGCGCTCCAGCAGCGGCCGCAGCGTCGGCTCGCGGACAGTTTCCTTGTCCCATTTCGCCAGCACCGGCGCGGGCACCGCAATGTCGCGCCGCAGCTCCTCGGCCGAATGGCCGCGCAGGAACAGGCCGTAGAAAAATGCGGCCTCGCGCTGCGGGAATTGAAAATCCTGCTGCGCGTCTTCGAGCGGGTTGGGCATCGTTGCCATGTCGAAAGCGCAGTTTACACATTCCACTGTCGCCGTCAAGAGTTCACGGCGCGTAAAGCAAAATAGGTGCTTCCATAGCACGTGTTTTGCCAATGTCGCGGCGCGTATTGCTTGACACGCCGCCAGCCTCGCGGCGAGTTATCGCGTCGCAACTTTTCGCATCTTCCCGTGTTTCATCATCATGGCCGGAACATCGGCGCGCGGGACACGCGCCCTGTCGCCCGGCCCTGCAGTAATCCGGACGTACCCCAAGCGGAGGCCCGGCCACCCGGGCCTCCTTCCCTGCCAATCCGATTGACACGGCTCCCAGGTCGACGGCTAGTCGAGCCTGGGAGATCGATTGGCACCCTGAGGACCGCGTTTTGCTCTTTTGCGGTCCGAAGGGCGCTGTACGTTTCGAGCCATCTCTGCAATCTCTGTCCTTTCTCTGTGCCTTCTCTGTGTTCTCTGTGTCGAGTCTTCGCCTTTTCCGCCGCTCTCCGCGGTAATCCTATTGACGTTTCGCGCATCTCTTCGTTCGCGCTGAAATATTTTCGGCGCGCTTCGCGTAATGTAATTAGAGAGGCACTTATGAGCGCACGCATCAAAATACATACTCGCGCAGCCATACTCTTCGCCGCCGCGGCCCTGGCGCTTTTCGGCTCGACCACCGCCGCCCGCGCGCAACAGTCTTCGACTCCGCCGCAAAATTCCAATTCCATGCCCGGCATGGACATGAACGACATGCAGCACGATGGCGACCAGTATCCCGAAGCCGCGCGTGCCGCCAACGACGCCATGTCCGGCCACGATATGGACATGGGCGACAAGGACATGAACCTGCACATGTTCATGACCGAGCTGCAGCCCAAGCAGCCGGGTGACGATCGCCGAGCCGAGGAGATCGTCGAAATCCTCGGCAAATCCATCAGCAAGTACAAGGACTACCGCGTCGCCCTCGCGGACGGCTATCGCATCTTTCTGCCCAACGTTCCGCAGAAGATCTATCACTTCACGAATTACCGCAACGCGTTCGTCGCCGGATTCTCGTTCAATCCCGCGCATCCCACTTCGCTGCTCTATTCGAAAACGAAGGACGGCTACGAACTCGAGGGCGCGATGTTCACCGCTCCGAAAAATGCCACCGAGCAGCAGTTGAACGAACGCGTTCCGCTCAGCGTCGCGCGCTGGCACGAGCACGTCAATTTCTGCATGCCGCCGCGGGGCGTTCCCCTGCAGCAGGTGAACTGGAAAGAGTTTGGCGCCGGCTCCATCGCCACCGAGGACGCCTGCGCGAAAGCCAACGGTCGCTGGGTCAAGCAGATCTTCGGCTGGATGGTCCACGTCTACCCCTTCGAATCCGACCCCGACAAAGTCTGGGCGCACTGACAATCCGACCAGGATTGTCATCCTGAGCGAACATCGTGAGCCGAAGGATCCCTCTTCGCGCGGCACTGCTCGCTCGTTCGCTGCCTACCGCGCCGTAGCCCAACTTGTCGCGCCGAAGGTCAACTTGTCGCGCCGTAGCTCAACGAGCGAAGGCGGAACGAGCGAAGGATCACTCTTTGCATTCGTAGGGGCACAGCATGCTGTGCCCGGCAAACGAACTCGGCAACCGTTCGCCATTCCCTCCGTCTCCGTTCCGCTCGCATCGATTTTTCAGGCTCCCGGCAAACCCTTCCGCGGGTTGCGGTTGTGCTACCGGCCATCCTGAACCTTACCGTTACTCCGTGATATATTCGCGCTCGCCCACCTACTCAACGTATCTTCGGCCCTACAAAGCGAGGCTCGGTTTGGAGATAAGTGCAAAGCGAAGGGAATCGGTTGAAAAAGCTCGGCAAGCCTGGATAAGGAAGCTGATTGATCTTTCTCGCCGCAACAATCTTATCTACTACCGCTCACTCAAATGGGGAACACTGAGCCTGTCACCCGTCGACGGAGAGCGCTGGGCCGCTCTTCTCAGGGGGGATTCCGTCACCCTCAAGAGTTTGGCGGCCGATATTCAAGACGAAGAGTTGAAGCTGAAGGCATTGAGCCTATGGCGCCGCGCCCAAGAAAACCAAGAGGAGAAAGGCTTGACCACGATGTTCGTGGCTCTCGGCATGGCCGGCTGGAAGTCCACAGACGGCGGCAGGAACGCTGATGCACCCGTACTTCTCTTACCGATTGAGTTTGAGACAAAAGGCCACGGCGGCGGGGCCCTTTCCATTCGTCGGACTGGGCCCGTCCAATCAAACCTAGTACTCCTTCACGTATTGCAGACCGAATTCGGGGTCTCAATCTCGCCGGACGAAGTAATTTCCCTGTTGCACGAACGTGAGGAGGGTGAGGTATTCGATCCGTCCCCTATTTACGGCCTTTTCAAGGAAGCGTGTCGGTCAGTCCCCGAATTCCAAGTTCGAGAAGTTGCCGTGCTTGGTAATTTCGCTTTCCAAAAGATGGCGATGGTCCGGGACCTTCAGGAGAGCGCCGAAAACCTTGCCGCCAACGACCTGGTCGCTGCTCTTGCGGGCGACACGGACGCGAAGGAGTCGATCAGCGCGAACACCCAAAATCTTGATCCCAAAGAACTGGACGCAGTTCTTCCGAAGGCCGAGTTTCTAATTCTGGACGCGGATTCGAGTCAACAATCGGCAATCGCAGCCGTCGTAGCCGGCCAGAGCGCAGTTATTCACGGGCCGCCAGGAACAGGGAAGAGTCAGACCATCGCAAACCTAATCGCGAGTCTCGCGGCCCTCGGGAAGCGCGTGCTGTTTGTCGCAGAAAAAAGGGCGGCACTTCAGGTCGTCCTAAAGCGCCTCCAGCAAGTCGGATTGGACAAGATAGCCATCGATCTGCACGGAGCGGACGTGTCTCCTAAGCGCGTAATGGAGCAGGTTGGAGCCGCGCTAAACGCCGTCCGGCAGGCCCTTCCTGTCGACTGCGACCAAATGCATCAGCGATACGTAGAACGTCGCGATAGGCTAAACCGTCATGTCGAGGGTCTGCACCGAAGACGGGAACCGAGCGGATTGTCCGTCTACGAATTGCAAGGGATACTCCTTCACCTGCAATCAGAGGTTCAGGCAAGCACTCGTTGGCGTGGCCCGGAGCTGAGAAAGATTGGAAATGCCGATCCCGCTAGGCTGCGCGTCCTTCTCCAAGAGGCGGGGGGCTCGCCCCGCTCTTTCTTCGGTCCGATCCTTCTCCTTGGAATGGCGTAAGGCTTGCCGATGGCAAAGTTGCCCAAAATGCGGTCGACTTAGTTGCACGCCTATCTTCAGAGACTTGCCCCGAGTTCATGTCTTCTCTCGCCGACTTCGTGAAGGTACTCGGCTTTAGGATGCCCAGGACGCTGAAAGAAGCGCAGCAAACCTATTCCCTAGTTTCCTCCGTACACCAAACTCTCGAGCTCTATTCTGCCGAGATATTCGGCCAGAATATTCAAGCGTTGATAGCGACGCTTGCCAGAGGCAAGGCCGGAGGGGTCAGGCATATTTGGTCGTGGTGCACAAGTGCGGAATACCGGGATGCGCGGAGTCGAGTTCTGAAACACCGGGTTGCTGGAAAGGCAGGGGTGGCCACAGTATTTGCTGAATTGGCTCTGGCTGAAGATCAACGAGTGAAATGGGCTGAGTTGAGTAGCCGATCAACCTCGCCTCGAGTACAGCCTGACTATCCGGAAAATCGTAGGAAGCTAGAGTCAGTTGCCGCCGACCTCATCTCACTCCATGCGGTGATTCCCGGGAAGCAATTTGATTCGCTGCCGCTGGGGGAATTGACGGCCCACATAGATTCGATGGCCCGAGACCGGCTTACCCCGATGAAGCTTCCGAAATTGTGCGAGGTCGAAGATGCCCTGGACAGGTTCGGTGCCGGGAAATTGGTCCAAGAACTCCGAAAGATCGGGATGGGGCCAGACAAATGGGTTCAGGCTTTCGACCAGTGTTGGTATTCATCATCCCTTGAAGCTGGGCAGGCCGAAGATCCCGAGATAGCAGGTTTCAACGGCAGGACACACGACGCGTTTGTCCGTGAATTCAAAGAACTCGACAAGGAACGGATTCGCGTGGCATCCGCCAGGGTGCGGAGAGCCTACGCTGAGCGGGCCATTGCCGCAATGAATGCGCACAAAGACGAGGAATATGTCATTCGCTCCGAGGCAGAGAAGAAACGCCGACTCAAACCGCTTCGCGCACTCTTCGCCGAAGCAAGGCACGTGCTCACGGCCGTTTGCCCCTGTTGGATGGCTAGCCCCCTATCTGTAAGTCAGCTGTTAGACACGTCTCGATGCTTCGATTTCGTCATTTTCGACGAAGCTAGCCAAGTTCTACCCGAGGACGCGATTCCCGCAGTCATGCGCGGCTTGAACCTTGTCGTCGCAGGCGACAAATGGCAGTTGCCACCAACGACATTTTTCGCATCCGCTGATGATGATGAGCTAATCGAAGACGAGTCGAATTCTGCGACGGAGGGCTACGAGAGCCTTCTCGATACGACGAATGCCTTCATGCCCTCCCGGTACCTTGACTGGCACTATCGGAGTCGTGACGAAGCACTAATCAGTTTTTCGAATCACCACATCTATAAAGATAGGCTGGTGACATTCCCTGGGCCCGGAGGATCAACGGTGATCCAACACGTTTTGGTTCAACAGCCCCCCGGGATAGACGGGCAAGAGGAGAGCTCGTCAGGCGAGGTCAACAAAGTCGTCGATCTTGTTCTCGAACATGCAGAAAGGCGGCCGCGAGAATCGTTGGGTGTCATTGCGATGGGGATTCGTCATGCTGACCGCGTCCAACGGGCCATTGATAACGCTCTTTCGAGCCGTCCTGAGCTAGGACAATTCTTCGACGCGAGTGCGGAAGAGCGTTTTTTCGTCAAGAATCTGGAGCGTGTTCAAGGCGATGAACGGGATGCGATTATCCTGACGGTAGGGTACGGACAAGACCGAGGAGGTAATCTCCCATTTAGATTTGGACCTCTCCTGTCGTTCGGCGGCCAGAGGCGTCTCAACGTAGCCGTCACTAGGGCGCGACAGCGCATGACTCTGGTCTCCTCTTTCAGCCATCTAGACATGGATCTCGCGAAAGTCAAGGCCGGTACTGGAGTGGAGTTACTTCGTTTCTATCTGGAGTACGCGTCCACCGGCGGCAAAAGACAGGGTGACCTGTCCTCATCCGATTTTCCAATGAATTCCTTCGAAGCGGAGGTTTTCGACGTCCTCACTTCCAAAGGAATTCCGCTCATTTCACAGGTCGGCGCTTCAAAGTACCGACTTGATCTCGTTGCCCAACACCCAAAGCAACTAGGTAGATTTGTCCTGGCAATCGAATGCGATGGAGCGTCATATCATTCGGGCCCCACGGCGCGAGATCGAGACCGCTTGCGGCAACAGCAGCTTGAGAATCTCGGTTGGAGATTTCATCGCATTTGGTCCACGGACTGGTTCATGCAAAAAGAAGATGAGGCGAACCGAGCCGTAGCTGCATTTGAAAACGCCGTTGCGTCGGCAGACAATTCAACTCAGATTTCCGAAGTCTCGACAATGGCAGGCTCGGCAACAAGCCAGGGCGGACCCACCACCCAGGCGCGATCGCGTGGAATACGGCCTCAAATCGGCCAGCGCGATTCCATTACTCAATACGCCGAATGGGAAGTCCTGGCGATGATCGACTGGATCGAATCCGACGGCCGATTGCGAACGAATGAAGAGATCATAGAAGAATTGGTGCCATATCTGGGCTTTCATCGCCGAGGCAATCGGATCGAGGCCGTACTTCAATCTGCGCTCGAAAAACACAGGGCTCGAATGAAACCCCCATTGTAGATATTCCGAGCAATCGCCTCCGCGTATCCGTACTTTCCGGCATCTTATCCGTATTTTCCACAATAGACAGCCGACTGCCGAATCCATTAACGTGAGTCGGGGCACTATCAAGCCCCGACGGAGCAAGAAACATGGTCGCTGCAGTCGCCAGAATAGGGCTCCCAGCTCGACGGAATGACGGGGCTCCCGAGGCCTCGGCGAGAGGCGCTCGGGAGATCGTCGAGCCTGGGAGATCAGTCGCCGTAACCTCAACGCTAAATCCTCGCATCAACACCCCACGAAAGCGCGCCTCATGCGTTCCGGGCGCTCCTACGGAAAGAGACCTCCATGACCGACAATTTGACACCTCCCTCACCAGCCCGTTTCTACGGATTTGCCCACACCAGAACCATTGCTGAAAACCTTGCTGACTTAAAAGCGTTCCAGGAAGCCGCTTGTGCCGAAGTCCCCGAGGGTATCGAGGCCGAACGTGCTCCCTCGACGAGCACGGAACTGGTCCTTGTGCCGCGTGACGAAAGAGAGCCATCGCCGCAAGTCCGGGCCGTGATCGAAGCGCTCATCGCGCAACCACCGCTCGATCAGCAAGAGCCCGACCCGGAGCCAGTTAAGAAGCGCCAGCCCCGCAACAAAAAACGGCGTCGCCCGAAAACAGCGACCGACGAGCCGCAACCGCCGTCGCCCGCCATGCACGAGGCGCAGTGCATGATTTGCAACAGCGATTACCGCGAGGAGATGGACGAATTATTCGTCAACTGGCACAACGTCAGCGAGATCGCCCGGGAGTACAACACTCCGCGCCGCACCGTCTATCGTCACGCGCACGCCGTCGGGCTATTCCCCATCCGCGATCGCAACCTTCGACGTTCGCTGGGGCTGATCATCCATCGCGCCGAAACCGCCCAAGGCGTCACCGCCGACTCCGTGATCCGCGCCGTCCGCACCCTCGCTCACATCAGCGAATCCGGAGAATGGGTCAACCCGCCCACGCACGTAATCGTCTCCTCCGGAAAGGTCGTGCAAGCAAATCCAATCGCAACTTCTTCGCCCGAATTGCTCGACACACCATGTCGAGCAATTGAAAGCGTAAAGCCATGAAAACAAACCACGGAGCCTCGCGCCGGGTGACACACATTTCGAGCCTGCGCCCGCACGACCTCGCCCCCTCGCCCGGGCTGGTTCGCCTTCTTTCGCCGCATTCCCAGGATTTCCCTGACGCGGTAGGGGTCCTTTTAGGCTACTTGCGCTCGGCGCAGGCGCTGCTAGGATTCCCGCTCGTAGTCCATTACCAAACGTCTGGTGAGGAGAGTTCCAACATGCGCCGAACAATCTGGATTCTTGCGGTAGGAATCATTCTGACGATCGGAGTTTCCTCGGCCCGGGCTGATACTTACACAGCCACATTCGCCTGCACTGTCGGTTGCTCGGACTTTCCGGATCCGGTGGATGTGACCTTCCCATCGCCGAGCATTCTTGAGGTGTGGGACGGCGTTTCGGATTTCGTCACTTTGGCTTCAGGTGACCAACCCGGCGATACATATACGTGGAGCAATACGCTGATCGGGACCGGGGACCCTGCGCTTGCCGACTACACTCTTTCAATAACCGATGTGACCACTGGAGACAGCCCGTTCGTAACTGGTGAAATCGGTGCAGACGAACTTTTTGCCACGAGTGAATCGGACAGCGGCGCCCTGACTTTCGCCAGCGATAGCAACGGTGGTGGTAACGGGAATGGCGGCGGTAATGGTAATACTCCTGCTCCGGAGCCGAGCAGCATCGGCTTCCTGCTCGCTGGAATCGGGACACTGGTCGCGACGCGAAAATTCCGGGCTTAGACCTCCCGGTTCTAGCATTTCGCGCTGAGGGCGCAGAGAAAGACAGAACGTCTGGCTAAAAATTTCGGGGGCCAGGGCCGGATTTCGCCGGCGCGACTGGCCCCCGAAACTGCGCTTCATCAAAACCCGTGGTCGGCCGTTACCGCTTTACTTCGAGAACCGGGACGTCTTCCTGGTTCAACGCTTCCTCGGCTCCCTGCCGGCTGGCAAGCGTGCGGTCGAAGATGAAAGTCTCTCCCAATTCCGCAACTCGGAACGAATGTACGACCGGCTGCGTTCCGCGGTGGCCGAGCAACAACGCGCTCTTCTCGCCGTTCGGCTTAAAGGTGTCCGAGCTCACACACGGCTCGAGGGCGGCCAACCTGCCGCTCTGCGCGTATGTGATCCTGGCGATGAGCGGCGCGCTGCCGTTGGTGTTGTTGACGTTGACTACGTAATTGCCGGCGCCGAGCACGGTTTTTCCCCAGCGCGCGGAATGATTCAGAGTGAACGTGCCCTGAAACGTTGATTGCGCGCTTGCGTTGCTGGTGAAAATTAAAACGGCCACCAGGACGGCCGCGAACAACGTGACTCTCTTGGCAGTTACTTGGATATTGGATTTCATGGTCGTCGTCCTCCTTATAGATGGCCGGTGCGTTTTTCGAGCTTCTTGACTTCGCATCGTGCCTTCACTATCTAGAGCGCGAACGGACGGGAAACCGGCTCACGAATTTCGAAATTTTTTCTGTGCCGGGCGCGGGAGGGCAAAGTGCTTTACTTCCAATGAGGTGCGGGGTACCTTCTCGAAGAACTTCTGGTGCAAAGTCAGTTAACACGGGAGGGAAAACGTGTCCCCGGAACCCGGCGCGGAGATCAGCAAGCTGCTGGTCAACTGGGGCCTCGGAGATCAGCAGGCGCGCGACGCGCTGATTCCGCTGATCTACGATGAGCTGCGCCGCGTCGCACGGCGGCATCTGGGGCACGAGCGCCGCGACCACACGCTGCAAAGCGCCGCGCTGGTGAACGAGGCGTACCTTCGCATGGTCCGGCAGGAGCCGCCGCACTGGCAGAATCGCGCGCACTTCTTCGGCGTGGCGGCGCAGATGATGCGCCACATTCTGGTGGATCACGCGAGAAACCGCGTGGCCGCGAAGCGCGGAGGCGCCACGCCGCGGCTGAGTCTCGATGCTGATGCCGGCGTCACGCCGGCGAAGAAGCAGGAGCTCGATGTCGTCGCGCTCGATAGCGCGCTGAACAAACTTACAGCTTTGGATGCGGAGCAGGGGCGTCTGATCGAGCTGCGATTCTTCGGCGGGCTTTCGATTGAAGACACGGCGGTGGTGATGGGCACTTCTCCGGCGACGGTGAAGCGCGAGTGGGCGACGGCGCGAGCGTGGTTGAAGCGAGAGTTGAAACGGGACGCGAGCGGGGCGTGAAAGTCAGAAGCCCCACCCTCGTGCGACGAGGATGGGGCTCCCGGAAGATCAAACGTTGACGCGTGCGCTATTTTTTCGCCGCAGAGTAATTGTCGGCGGCTTGCGCCCAGTTGACGACGTTCCACCAGGCTTCGATGTAGTCGGGGCGCTTGTTCTGATACTTGAGGTAGTAGGCGTGCTCCCACACGTCGAGGCCGAGGATGCCTTTGCCACCTTCCATGACCGGATTGTCCTGATTCGCGGTTGATTCGATGGCGAGCTTGCCGTCCTTGAAGAGCAACCAGGCCCAGCCGGAGCCGAAGCGGGTGGTCGCGGCTGCAGCGAACTTGGTTTTGAAATCGGCGAAGCTGCCGAACGCGCTGTTGATCGCGCCGCCGAGATCGCCGGAGGGTTCGCCACCGCCGCCCTTCTTCATCAGCTTCCAGAACATGGAGTGGTTCAAGTGGCCGCCGCCGTTGTTGCGCACGGCGGTGCGGATGGCGTCGGGAACTTTGCCGAGCTGCGCGCAAAGCTCTTCGATCGAGAGCTTGCCGAGGTCGGGAGCGGATTCGAGAGCTTTGTTGAGATTGGTGACGTAGGCGTTGTGATGCTTGTCGTGGTGAATCTCCATCGTCTTGGCGTCAATGTAGGGTTCGAGTGCGTCGAAAGAATATGGGAGAGGCGGAAGTGTAAAACTCATATGCGGAGCGGCTCCTTGTGCCGAAGTGGCTGACATAATGTACCTCCAGATTTCCGGTTCCTGCCCCATAATTATACGCGCCTTTGCCGGGAAGCGTGGAGTACAGGAAATTCCCAAGGCCGCCAGGGATAAGGAGGAGTCCATGCCAGCCGTCGAGCACGTGGAAAAGCATTTCACGGCCACCGCGTCCGTGCGCGATATCGTGATCGGAATGGCGGATGGGCTCACGGTGCCGTTCGCGCTGGCGGCCGGGCTGACTACGGCCGCAGCTGCACTGACCAGAGGAACGGGAATTATCGTGACGGCGGGCTTCGCTGAAATTGCGGGAGGCTCGATCGCCATGGGGCTCGGCGGATATCTGGCGGCGAAAACGGATACGGAGCACTACGCGTCCGAACTGGAACGCGAATATCGCGAAACGGTGGAGCTGCCGGAAATTGAGAAGGAGGAAGTGGCGAAAGTGTTCCGCGATTACGGGCTCACGGAAGCGCAGATGGAGCCCATCGTCACGACGATCACCAGCGATCAGAAAAAGTGGGTTGATTTCATGATGCGCTTTGAGCTGGGACTGGAACCGCCGGATCCGGCGCGCGCCGCGCGCAGCGCCGGGACGATTGCTGCGTCGTACATCGTTGGCGGGTTGATTCCTCTCGCGCCCTACATTCTGATACATCAGATTCTTCCGGCGCTTTGGGTTTCCATCGGCGTGACGCTGCTGGCGCTTTTCGTTTTCGGGTCGATCAAAGGACACTTCACTGGCGTGAAGCCGTGGCGCGCCGGGGCGCAGACGGTGCTTGTCGCAGGTCTTGCCGCGGCAGCGGCGTTCCTGCTGGCGAGATTAATCAGCTGAAATAAATCCGCTGACAAACCTGCGCTCATATCTGCAAGCGGGCAAAGCGCTTGTGGGTCGCGGGAAATTAATGAAGACGCCGTAGACCTTTCACCTCTTTTTTGCATCTATGATTAGGTGGGTTTATAGTGGGATTTGTCCGCCTACCCACGGAGCCGAAATTCCCCGCAAGGCGGCACGAGGTACGAATCGCCGGGAGCTTCGTCTAACGCATTCATAAACCCCTGATAGCTCTGACGGGCGCCAGGGTCGAAAAAGGAGACAGCCATGAAGAGCAGTGACTTACACATTCCGCGCTGGGTCGCCACGGTGGTAGTTCTGGTGGCGCTGGTCGGCGGAGGAGTTCTTACTATCGGACTCAGAAATTGGTCGGGCCACGAAGTTTTCGGAGCGTCAAACCTCGCGCTGACAATGGCGCGAAATTCGTCGCCCGTATCGTTGGGAAGTTTCAGCAACGGATTCGCGTCCGTGCTGAAGCCCGCGCTCCCGGCGGTCGTGAATATTCATACGTCGAAGGTCGTGAAGTCGAGAGCGTCGCAGATGATGCCGTTCTTTAACGATCCGGCGTTTCGGCAGTTCTTCGGCGATCAGGGTCCCCAGGCCCAGCAAGGGCCGCAGACGGAGCGGGAGCAGAGCCTGGGCTCGGGCGTGATCATCACTTCCGATGGAATGATCGTGACGAACAATCACGTGATCGAAGGCGCGACGGACATCAAGGTGGACTTGAGCGACAAGAGAGAGTTTCAAGCCAAGCTCATCGGCACGGATGCAAAGACGGATATCGCCGTACTCAAAATCGAAGCATCGGGTCTGCCGACGCTGGCGATCGGTGATTCTTCGAAATTGCAAGTCGGCGACATGATTTTCGCGATTGGCGAGCCCTTCGGACTGGAAGGCACAGCCACGATGGGAATCGTCAGCGCGACGGGACGCGGCGGATTGGGCATCGAGAATTACGAAGACTTTATCCAAACCGACGCGCCGATCAATCCGGGCAATTCCGGCGGCGCCATGATTGATTTGCACGGCGACCTGATCGGAATCAACACGGCAATTCTCAGCGGCGGAAGCGGCGGCAATCAGGGCGTCGGTTTCGCGATCCCGATCAACCAGGCACGTGCGGTGATGGACCAGATCGTCAGCCACGGCAAAGTGGTGCGCGGCTATCTGGGCCTGTTCCCGCAAGATGTGACGCCTGCGCTCGCGAAGCAATTCGGACTGAGCAAGCCCGGCGGCGCACTGGTCAGCGGACTGAAGCCTGACGCCCCAGCTGCCAAGGCCGGACTCCGGAACGGCGACGTGATTCTCGAACTCAACGGGCAGCCGGTCGAATCGGCCAATGATCTGCGGTTGCGTATTTCAGAATCGGCTCCGGGATCGAGCGTAAAGCTCGAAGTCTCGCGCGATGGCAAGACGCAGAACATGGACGTGACGCTCGGCGAACTTCCTCAAGACAAGAGCGCGGAAGAAAAACCGAGTGATAACGGCGGCGGCGGGCTCGACGGCGTCAATGTTGAGGAATTGACTCCGGAGACGGCAGAGCAACTTCAACTGGCTCCCGGGACTCGCGGCGTGGTGGTGGAGTCAGTTGATCCATCCAGCGCGGCTGCGGGTGTGGGACTCGAACGCGGGCAAGTGATCCAAGAAGTGAACCACAAGCCCGTGCATAACATCGCCGAATACAAGCAGGCGCTGGCTGCGGCAGGCAACCAGCCGGTGCTGCTGCTGGTGAACCAAGGCGGCGTGACGCAATACGTGGTAGTCGAGTCGCATTAAGCGCGGCTCGTGAGCTAGACGATGCAGCAGAGCACGGCGCTCCCAGCCCCGTGCTCTGCTGCGTTGGCATTAATCGTGCATGGACCACCGCAGGCTCGAGTGGAGCGTTCGCGCACGTCGAGGGCATACCGATGCTCGTCTTTTTTTTCGGATGGCATCGCAACCGAAGATACTGCGCCGTGTTAGTTGCATCATCATGGTGCGAACCACGCAACTCAGATTTCCAATCATGGTCAAGGACGAAGGTGCGGCCCGTATAATGAGTCAGGTTATCGCTTTCGGCACGACCGGGGGTAGAATAGTACCCGAGTCCTATTCACCTCAGCCCTGGGTTCTAGTACTTAAGTAGTGTGCGGGGAGTTGTGTCGCCACGCAACACACAGCCTGATAGGGCACTTGGGGTGAAAGTTATGGCGCCGGTAAAGAATCGACCTGTATTCAAGGAAGCATTGCTCCCGGAGGGCAAACAGCGCTGGGGTTCATTCAGCGCTGGTCTAGGGCTGGAGTGCTGCGCCTTGGTGGCAGTGATTGTGCTGCCTCTGCTGATTCCGCAGAAGTTCGAGGCGGCGCAGCACTACTGGGTCACGCCAATTGAGGCGCCGGTCATTCAACCGTGGAAGCCCCAACCGCCACCTCCTCCGAAGCCTGTTGCTATCAAGCGCGAAGTGGTGAAGGAAGTCATCAAGCCCGTGGTTGTCGAGGTACCCAAACCGAAGATTTATAATCCAGTGATCAGCACGCCTATCGTGAAGCAGGTGGTGACGAAAAAGGTTCAAGCGCCTGACATGACGGAGGTCGCGAAGGATTTTCCGACTCCCTCACTGGGGAGTTCGGCTATTCCAACTTTGAGGAAGCCGCGCGAGCAGGTTCAGACGGGCGGCTTTGGCGATCCGAATGGAGTTCCGACGAACGGGAAGACGGATCGCAATGTGAATATCGCGTCAGCAGGCAGCTTTGATATGCCGACGGGCGCGGGCGTCGGAAATGGAACGGGCGGAGCAAAGGGAGCGAAGGGCGTGGTGGCCAGCACCGGATTTGGCAACGGTGTTGCAGTGGGTGGTAACGGCGGCGGAAATCACGGCACGGTGCAGCAGGGAACGTTCGACGTGAAGGCAGCCGACGCTCCGAAGGTGAAGCAGACGGCGGCTGTGTCGAACACGAAGCCGGTCGAGATTCTTTCCAAGCCGAACCCGGTTTACACAGAAGAGGGCCGGGCGAAGAAGATTGAAGGGGATGTGCTGGTGCAGGTTATCTTTACGGCGTCGGGCGAAGTGAAGGTGGAGCGGGTGGTCCGAGGCCTGGGCTACGGCCTGGACGAGGCTGCCGAGACGGCGGCGCGTCAGATCCGATTCAAGCCGGCGATGCAGGACGGGCAGCCGGTTGATTTTCCCGCGGTTGCACATATCACATTTGAACTGGCCTACTGATTGGCGTACTGAAAGGGGAAAGTAATGCGCACCTCGAAAAAATTCTCGCTGTCCATAATCCTTTTGGGCGCACTCGCAGGATTCGCCGGCGCGCAGACGCAGCAGACGGCCGACCAGACCCAGCCGCAGCCTGGGAATTCAACGGACAGCTCGGTCACGACAGTGAATCAGGCGATTGACCGAATGATCGCACGCGAGCACGATGAAAACGCCACGATTCGCCGCTACAACCCGATCATTGAAACTTACATTCAGGACATGAAGCCCGACGCGAACCTGGGCAGCATTCCGGTGAAGGATCATTATTTTCTTGGCCAGGCAAACCTTGCGAAGGGCGTCGTGGACACCTCGATGCTCGATAAGAAGAAGGGGGTAATGGCCGAGCTGAATCCTCTGTCGCACGTCTCGGAGTACTTTACTTCTCAGTACGTTCCCGAAGGCTTTCTTCAGATGATCTATCTGGACACGGCCTATTTCGACCGGCAGCACTATCAGTTTGATTATGTGGGCAGGGAATTCCTGGGAGAAGTCCGCTGCCTGGTGTTTGACGTGACGCCGCTGCCGAAGTCGGGCCGGGGTCGTTTCAAGGGCCGCGTGTGGGCGGAAGACCAGGGATTCACGATCGTCCGCTTCAACGGCGTGTATACGCCGGTCGCGGGCATCAACGCATTCAACCTGCACTTCGACAGCTGGCGCTTGAATGTCCAGCCGGGACTCTGGTTGCCGGCTTTCATATTCAGCCAGGAATCACAACTGAAGGATTTTGTGGGAAACAACGTCCGCTTTAAGTCACAGACCCGCTTGTGGGGCTACGATCTGAAGAACACCGGCCGCGAAGAGGAATTCAGCCAGCTGACGATCGAAGCAGCGACGGCCATCACGGATCAGTCCACCCAGCAGCAAGACCGCTCTCCGATCGAGGCGGAACGCGAATGGCAGCATCAGGCTGAGATCAACGTGCTACAGCGCCTGCAGCGCACCGGTTTGCTCGCGGCTCCGGGCGAAGTGGATAAAGTGCTCGAGACGGTGGTCAACAACATCGAAGTGACGAACAATCTCGATATTCAGCCGGAAATTCACTGCCGGGTGATGCTGACCGGCACGCTGGAATCGTTCTCCATCGGCCACACGATCGTGCTGAGCCGCGGTCTGATTGACGTGCTTCCGGACGAAGCCAGCCTCGCTACGATGCTGGCGCAGCAACTGGCTCAAATCATCGTCACGAAGCCCTCGACCGATCAGTGGGGCTTCAACGACACCACGAACGTTTCGACGGTCGAAGCGCTGAACCATTTTTCGTTCCGCGACACACCGGCGGACATCGCAGCGGCCAACGCGAAAGCAGTCGAGCTGCTGAAGAACTCTCCCTACAAGGATAAGCTCGGGCCGGCGACGCTGTTCCTGAAACAGCTCGAGGCGGAATCGAAGGAGCTCCCGGCGCTGATCAATCCGCATCTCGGAAACGGCGTGACTCTGGGCACGGCTCTGGCAGGCACGGGTCCGGCGCTGGAACCTGACAAAGTTGATCAGATCGCGGCGCTGCCGATTGGCGCGCGCGTCAAGCTCGACCCGTGGAGCGACCGCGTGGAACTGCTGAAGGCCAAGCCCGTCGCACTGCTTTCAGCGCGCGAGAAAATGCCGTTCGAAGTGACGCCGTTTATGCCGTTCCTCACACGCTATCAGAAGCCAAGTTCCGGCGTCTCAGCCGATCCTGTCAAGGCTGATCTGGCGAAGAAGGATCAGCCTCAGGCACAGCAGCAATAACGGCCCAGAAGTAATTCGTTCGGTTTCGACAGGCCCGGCGGGAAATATTCTCCCGCCGGGTTTTTGTTTTTGTGGCATGACGAAGCCTTCGGCGCTGGCAGCGCATTTGCCCCGCACGATCACCCAAAGCTATTTCCAATCGGTACGCGGATGAGCGAAACTCGGGAAGCCATGCCGCGCCAATCCCTGCTCGACTACTTTCGGTCCGATTCGCGTCCGCCCGGCGAAGCGGCCGTGGTTTGGCGGCGCGGGTATCGCACGATCCGATGGTCGTACGCAGACCTGCTGCGCGCGGCGAGGCAATTCGGCCGAGAGTTGGGCGCGCGGGGGATCGAAAAAGGCGACCGGGTTCTATTGTGGGGAGAGAACTCGGGCGAGTGGATCGCGGCGTTCCTCGGGTGCCTTTTTCGCGGCGCTGTGTCGGTTCCGATGGACGTGACGGCCGACAGAGAATTTGCGGGCCGAGTAGCCAAGCAAGCAGGCGTGCGGCTGGCGGTTATCGGCCGGGGTCTCTCGCTGCCTGGAAGCGGCGTCGCTGTCGTTTGTATGGAGGATTTCTTCGAGGCCGGGGGCAAGGTGTCCGGGGAAGGATTTTCGTTCGCGACAGCCGGGCGCAGCGATCCGGTCGAGATTGTTTTTACGTCGGGGACGACGGCTGAGCCGCGAGGCGTGGTGCTGACGCACGGGAATCTACTGGCGAATCTCGAGCCAATTGAGAAAGAAATCGAGCGCTACCGGCGATACGAGCGCATTTTTCATCCTCTGAGAATTCTCGACCTGCTGCCGCTCAGCCATGTGTTCGGCCAAATGCTTGGCATCTTCATTCCGGCAGTGCTCGGCGCAACTTCCGTGTTTCTGGACACGCTGAATCCGGCCGAAGTCGTGCGCGCAATTCACGGGGAGCGCGTGTCCTTACTGGTCACGGTTCCACGTTTAATTGAATCGCTGCGCGACCATTTGGAGCGCGACCTGGATGCACACGGAGGCCGCGAAAAATTCGAGCGCGACGTTCGCGACTCGCAGGGCGAACATTTCCTGAAGCGCTGGTGGAGGTTCCGCGCGATCCGCAGAAAATTCGGATGGCGGTTCTGGGCAATCGTTTCAGGGGGCGCGGCGCTTCCCGCTGCCGCGGAACAATTCTGGGACCGGCTCGGCTACGCCGTGATTCAAGGATACGGGCTTACGGAAACAACTTCGCTGGTCAGCTTGAATCATCCGTTTCGGCTGGGGAAGGGATCAATCGGGAAGACGCTGCCGGGGCTGGAGGTCCAGCTGTCAGCCGAGGGCGAAATTCTGGTGCGCGGCGAAAATGTCGCGTCGGGGTATTGGAAGGATGCGGGAGTCGCGTCCGTGCTCGACGCGGATGGATGGTTCCATACGGGCGATCTGGGCGAGCGCGACGCGAGCGGGAATCTTTATTTCAGGGGGCGGCAGAAAAACCTGATCGTCACGCCGGAAGGCCTGAACGTGCATCCGGCGGATTTGGAGACGGAGCTGCGCAAGGAGCCGGGGGTGCGCGATTGCGTTGTTGTGGGGCTGGCGCGCGATGGGAACGCGGAACCGTGCGCGGTGCTGCTGTTGCGCGAGGCGCAAACGGAGGCCGGGGCGGCGGAGACCGTCCAGCGCGCAAACCAGCGGCTCGCGCCATTTCAGCAGATGCGGCGATGGCTTGTGTGGCGCGATAAGGATTTTCCGCGCACGCCGACGCAGAAGCCGATGCTGAGCCGGATACGCGAAGCCGCGGAGGCGGAGCTGGGCGGCTCTCGTACAGCGAGTGCGACAGCGGCGGCGCCGTCGGGCCCGCTGGCGGATTTATTTGCGCGCGTTTCGCATGGACGCGCACTGCCGGACGATGCGAGCGCGCTGCAGCTTAGCTCGGTTGAGCGCGTGGAGCTGCTCAGCGCGCTTGAAGACCGCTATCAGGTGGATCTGAGCGAGACGGAATTTGCCGCGGCCGACAGCGTTCGGGAGCTCGAGCGGCTGGTCGAGGCGCCGTCGTCGCGCGCGGGGGCATTTGCATATCCGCGATGGCCGCAGGTATGGCCCGCGCGAGTGTTCCGCTTCGCGGTGCTGAATCTTGTGGCGCGGCCGGCGATGCTGATTCTTGCGTGGCCGCGCGTACGCTGGCGCGAAAATCTCCGCGGCGTCAGTGGCCCGGTGCTGGTGGTCTCGAACCACGTGACGTATCTCGATCCTGCTTACATTCTGGAGGCGTTGCCGGGGCGGTTGCGGCGGCGATTGGCCGTGGCGATGGATGGCGAGGTGCTCGCGGCGATGAGGAACCCTGGGCCGGACACGGGATTTTTCGCGGGAATGCTCGGACGCGTGAAATATTTTCTGGTCACTTCCATTTTCAATGTTTTTCCATTGCCGCGGCTTTCCGGATTTCGCAAGAGCTTCGCGTTCATCGGAGATTTGGTTGATCGCGGCTGGAGCGTGCTGGTTTTTCCGGAAGGCGAATTGACGCGCGATGGACAAATTGCACCGTTTCGCGCGGGGATTGGGTTGCTGGCCGCGCGGCTGAAGGTGCCCGTGGTGCCGATGCGGCTCGACGGGCTTTATGACCGGAGGGAAGCGGACAAAAGCTGGGCGCCGCCGGGGCACGTTCGGGTTGCGATCGGCGCACCGGTGCGGTTCGGCGAGGCTGAGGCGGTTGAAAAAATCGCGAGGGACCTCGAGGGGCGCGTGGGCGCCCTCGGAGGGGGCAAGTGATCTGTTCCGCGATAGGACACGCCCGAGTGGTGCGCGCATTTTCTACGATACAATGATGCGGGGGACGGAATGATCCATCGCGTGGTATTTCATAACGGCCGCATGATGCCCGTCGAGGAAGTGCGGCTCTCGCCGGGACAATCGGGGCTGATGAGCGGGTGGGGGCTGTTCACCACGATGCGCGTCATCGAAGGAATTCCGTTTGCGTTCGAGCGCCATTGGAAGCGATTGACGCGCGATGCCGAGAAGACGCACTGCCCGTTTTCTTTTCTGGAAGAGACCGTTCACGGACAGTTGAACGAAGTGCTGCGGGCGAATCACGTAAGGGAAGGATGCGCGCGAGTCTACGTGATCCAAAACCAGATCGGTTTCTGGCGCAGCGACGAGGATTTGCCAGCGGCGGACTTGCTGATCTGCTCGGCCGATCTGCCGCCGCTCAAGGAACCGGTGCGGCTGGCTCTGCGCGAACACGGGCGTCATGCGGCTTCGCCGCTGGCCGGCGTGAAGGTTACGTCGTGGCTCAACAACGTATGGAATCTCTACGAGGCGCATCAAAGCGGATACGACGAAGTCGTGCTGCTGAACGAACGCGGGGAAGTGGCGGAGTGCACGGCCGCGAATATTTTCTGCGTGCGCGAGGGCCGCGTGCTGACGCCGCCGCTTTCGTCCGGATGCCTGGAAGGCGTGACGCGCGGCGTGGTGCTGGAGATTGGCGCGGGGGCGGGCGTGCAGGTGGAGGAGCGCACGCTGCGTCCTGAGGATCTTTACTCCGCAGAGGGCGTGTTCATCTCGTCCACCAACAGGAATATAATCGCTGCCAGCGAAATCAACGGACACAAGATCGCGATGGCGGCGCTGCCGGTGATGCAGAAGCTGGAGAAGGCTTTCTCGGCATATGTCCGGGAGTATGTGGAGTCGCGTACCGCTGCGTCGGGCAAGCGCTGAACGGCGAACTCTGTGTTCCTCAGGGGCTAAAGCCCCATTTCCATTGTGGACGTTATGTCGGAGCTGAAGCTCCGACCCCCTAAGAACCCCTCACGATATTGGTTCCGATTAGTGCACCAGAAATCCGGCGGCGCCGATGGCTACGCCCACCAGGCCCAGCACAAGTCCCATTCCCCAGAAGATGCGTTTGCGCGTGAGCAGCGTGATTGAGCAGATCACCAGCGCGGCCTCGAGCATCACTTCCCCGAGATCGAAGCGATCGGCACGACGGCCTTCGAGTTTCACGTCGTCTTCGGATTTTTTCGCGTCCGTTTCGATGTCCTTCTGCTCGTCGCCATAGCGCGCGACTTCCTTGGCGTACTTTTCCTTGAGTTTTTCGACGGCATCGGAATTCTGAAGCGTGAAGACGGAAAGCTCATCGAGGAAAAGCTCGTAGGTGTGACGGCGGATGTCCTTGGCCTGATAGTAGGCCCATTTGTCGGTGGCCTCGGTCTGATGCAGGAGTTCTTCGGTGTGGGCGCGATGGCCGAGGAGCGAAACTGCGGCGACCAGAACGGCGAGGATTGCCATCGTTACAGTTACGGGCGCGAGGCTTTCGTGCTCCGAGCCTGCTTCGGCGTTTTCCCGCAACTCCTGGAGTTCATCCGGCATGTTCTGTCCTTTTGGATTTCGGTTGAATTGCGTTCGGGCAAGGATACCAGAACTTCTTGGATTTCGACCGGCGCGGACGACCGATCGCGGGTCAGTTCGAATCTGGGGGCAGATGAAGTTGCCGAAAAACCATTTTACAAACTAGCGTCGCAATACACCAGCGAACTGCTATTCAACTGGCGTGCACTTTACTGGACCGGGAACAGCCCTAATCGATGGTCGTGGGAAGAGTTCTAGCGCAACCGGGTAAGCAATGGCAGAGGGCGTGTTTATCTCTTCGGGTGGCACGCCCTGGTCGCCAACAACCCATTCCTTTTCGCCTTCGCGACGATAGCCCGTGCAATCCGGCACCGTTGCAGTCGCTAGCCCATAGTGCTTTCTGAACTTGCTCCAGCAACTCATTCCGTCCTTGGGTATAGAGCAATCTCCGCCCACTACGCGCAAATATCTCAGCGAGACAGCTTCGTCCGTAGTGTGCACGAACTGTAGGTGACCATTCCACCAGGCTGAATCCTCGAACATCTTCTTTCCGGTCTCCAAATCCAGGATGCGGAAAGGCATCCCGCCGTTGCTATCGCCATCTGCTGTTTCCAAAAACAGAAACGATCCCTTGACTCCCTCGAAGCCCCACCACCCCTCAGCCATAGATCGTTCCGTAGAAGCATGCGCGAGACGACATGCGCGTGCGTTTTCATTGGTGATAGGTGTGACCGTGACCCAGCGCACTCCTTTCAGTCCTGGGTTATTCAGTTCCTTGACCATGAAACCCTGGTAGTAAAAACAGAAGAGCTGAATCCGGGCGGGGTTGTTTGGCATTAGATAGGGAGACCGCCCCAAATCCACGACCGTCTTGCGAATAGGCTTGTCGAAGGATTCGGTCTGCGCGACAGAGGCCGAAGTCGAGATTCCCAGCGCGACGGTGACACCTAGTAGCGAAAGAACAGCCCTCTTTACTTTCGTCATCGGCATTCCGAACTCACCTTCCCATAAGCGATGCCAGTCTACCACTTGCAAAATCGACCTTTCGGAAACCTCACCCATTCACTTTAGATTGGCCCACCGCTGAACGACTGCTCGGCTACCGCCATTCTGCGTGTTCCGGTACAATCCCCGAGGCGGAATGTCTCGAGGGGGGTAATTCCATGAGCGATCTTGCGAGCAAGAATTGCGTTCCGTGCCGCGGCGGGGTGCCGCCGCTGGCGGGCAAAGAGCTGGAAGCGCTCGCGGTGCAAGTGCCGCAGTGGAAGGTGGTGGACGGGCATCACCTGACGCGCGCGTTCAAGTTTCCGGATTTTAAGCAGGCCCTCGCGTTCACTAACAAAGTGGGCGAGATCGCCGAGGCGCAGGGGCATCATCCAGATATTCTGCTTTCGTGGGGCAAGGCGGAAGTGACTACGTGGACGCACAGCATTAACGGGCTGACGGAGAGCGATTTCATTCTGGCGGCCAAGATAGACAAGCTCTGATTAAGTGTTGGTCTGGCGCCGAACCGGCGATTTCGACGACGACCTGCGGTAAACGGGGGAACGACACATGGGCATGGTTACAGGCGGAGAACTGGTCGTGCGGACGTTGATGAAGGCGAATGTGACGAATATTTTTGGGCTGCACGGGGCGCATCTCGAGTCCATTTTCCAATCGTGCCTGGACCATCACATTCCAATTACCGACACGCGCCATGAAGTGGCTGCGGGCCACGCGGCCGAAGGCTATGCACGCGCCACGCGCGGGCTGGGCGTGGCGATGGTTACGGCCGGGCCTGGATTCACGAACGTGATCACCTCGGTTGCGAACGCCTACCTCGATCGCACGCCGGTACTTTTCATCACTGGGTCGAGCGGGCTGGGCGACGCGGAAACCAATACATTGCAATCGGGGCTCGATCAGGTCGCGGTGGCGACGCCCATCACCAAGTGGGCGCATCGCATCACGGTGACGCAGCAGATTCCGCGTCTGGTAGCGCAAGCGATTCGGATGGCCACTTCTGCGCCGATGGGGCCCGTGCTGCTGGACATACCGGCCGACGTGCTGGGCGCGCAGATTGAGGAGGATGCGGCGCCGATTCCGGAGCGAGTGCTGGTGGATTCGCCCGGGGCGCCGCCAGCCGGCGCGATTGACGAAGCCATCCAGCTGCTCAAGAGCGCCAAGCGTCCGGTGATTATGGTTGGAGTCGGCGCTTACTTTTCAGGTGCCGACGAAGAGTTGCGAACGTTCGCCGAAACGACCGGAATTCCAGTGTATTCGGATTTTCAGGCGCACGGATTGCTTGCGAGCAGTCACCCGCTTTATGGCGGCACGTATCACAAGATGGCGGATTTGTCCGCGGAGGGGCAGCGGCCCGACGTGGTGCTGGCGCTGGGAGTCCGCTTTGGGCTTTTCACGCTGGGCATGAGCGATCTGGTGGTGCCGCTGGCGGCGAAAATTATTCACGTGGAGACCGACGCCAAGGAAATCGGGCGCCTGCGGCAAGTGGCCGTGGGAATCGTTGCCGATCCGCGCGAAACGCTGCGTGCATTGAACGCGCGGGCGAAATCGGAAAAATGGCCGGACCGTGGTGGCTGGCAACAGACGATCCGCAACGCAAAGGTGGAGCGCTGCAAGCGCGCGCAAGCGGATCTGAATCGGCCGGGGACGCCCATTCATCCGATGCAGGCAGTTTCGGCGATTGTGGACAATATCGCGGAGGATACGATCGTCGTCGGAGACGGCGCGGAGGCGTACCACTGGTTGAACGAGGTGATTCGCCAGAATCATCCCGGCAGCTATATCACGCACGGATTTCTCGGGTCGGTTGGATTCGGGCTGGGTCTTTCCCTGGGCGCACAGGTGGCGTATCCAAAGCGGCCGGTGCTGCTGCTCGTAGGAGATGGCGCGATCGGATTCACAATCGCGGAATTCGATACGATGGTGCGCCACAAGCTGCCGATTGTGGCTGTGGTGATGAACAACCACAGCTGGGCGGCGTCGCAACATTTTCAGGAGATTGTCTCGGGCAAGGACCGTTTGCTGGGCACCGAGCTTCGCGACGCGAACTACCACGAGGTTGCCGCGGCGTTTGGGTGCCACGCGCAGCGCGTGACGGAGATCAAGGATCTTGGTCCCGCGATCAAGGCTGCGTTCGCGAGCGGCAAGCCCGCGTGCATCAACGTGTCCATAGATGTGGTGCCGTTGCCGCCGGAGCTGCATTTGCTGATGGCGAGGCATTAGCCCATATCGAGGCGGCGAGGAACTTCAGGGGGTAGAGGTGCACCGACGATCAAGTCACGCGGTCAATCGTCCCTCCGGGACTTGGAGGGCGCTTTTCCTGCCTTTCCCGGCACTGCGCTTCCCTTCGTGCCGGGCTAATTACGGTCGCCGCTCCGCGGCTTGACGTCGCTCTGGCACTTGGGTTCGAGCCCGTGTAAGAGAGGAGCGGAGTGACGTGGGGCTCAAGCCCCACGCTTTCACCGGAGGGACAAAGTTCTGGGCTTAGGCCCCACGCTTCCACCGGAGGGACAAGGTTCTGAGCTTAGGCCCCGCGCTTCCACCGGGGACAAGGTTCTGGGCTTAGGCCCCACGCTTTCACCGGAACGACACGATTCCGGGCTTACGCTCCAGAGATCCGCGGGAAGGGCGGAAGTGATGAGTTCATCCATGCAAATGCGACGGTTGGGAAAAGATGGTCCGGAGGTATCCGCGATTGGCCTGGGCTGCATGGGCATGTCGGGTATGTACGGGCACGCGGATGAAAAGGAAAGCATTGCCACGATTCATGCCGCGCTGGATGCGGGAATAAACCTGTTCGATACGGGCGATTTTTATGGGATGGGGCACAACGAGATGCTGCTGCAGAAGGCGCTCGCAGGGCAGCCGCGCGACCGGTATTTCATCTGCGTGAAATTCGGGGGAATGCGCGGCCCGAATGGGGCGTTCATCGGCATTGATACGCGGCCGGCGGCGGTGAAGAATTTTCTGGCGTACACGTTGAAACGGCTGGGTGTGGACTACGTAGATCTGTATCAGCCGGCACGCGTGGATCCGAATGTTCCCATCGAAGACACCGTGGGCGCCATTTCGGAAATGGTGAAGGCCGGATACGTTCGATACGTTGGGCTTTCGGAGGCGTCGCCAGCGACGATCCGGCGGGCGATTGCGGTGCATCCGATTGCGGCGCTGCAAATTGAGTATTCGCTGGTTTCGCGCAGCATCGAAGCGGAAATTCTACCGACGGTACGCGAGCTGGGAATCAGCGTGACGGCTTACGGCGTGTATTCGCGCGGTCTGCTGACCGGAAGCGTGCCGACCGCTGAAAGCGCTGCGCGCGGTGATATTCGCGGACACTTCCCGAGATTTCAGGGTGAGAATCTGGCGAAGAATCAGGAAATGATCTCGAAGCTACAGGCGATTGCGCGAGAAAAGAAAGTGACCGTGGCGCAATTGGCGCTTGGCTGGATTTTGACCAAAGGCTCGGAAATCATCCCGCTGGCCGGCGCGCGAACGCGGACGCAACTGAGCGAAGCGCTTGAGACGATGAAGCTATCTTTTTCTCCGAGCGAAATCATGGCGCTCGAAAGTGCGGTACCGGACGGGTCGGTGGCGGGCGACCGCTACGCCACGGAGCAAATGTTGGTGCTCGACAGCGAGCGCAAGGCCGGGGCGTCAAGTTCCGCGCGGTAGGGAACTTCAGGACCTGAAGGGTGCACCGACGATGGGTTCACGCGGTCAATCGTCCCTCCGGGAGTTGGAGACTCCTTTTCCTGGTCTTCCCGGCACCGCGCTTCGCTTCGTGCCGGGCTAATTACGGTCGCCGCTCCGCGGCTTAAGCCTGTTTAGTCTTGAGCGGCCAATGTCGTAGCTAAAGCTACGACCCACAAATCATCCATCCCAGGGCCAAGGCCCTAGGGAAAATGGGGCTGAAGTCCCACGATTCCAGCCCAGGACCAACTTCCATCCTAGAGTTCAGTGGATGGCGGCGGAAGAGGCGCTATCGGCGCTCGCGTCATTCAGCAGCTTGACCGCGTCGGGGCTGAGCTTCAGCGTGGTTGAACCGAGCAAATCCTTGAACTGATCCAAAGTCGTGGCGCTGGCGATTGGCGCGGTGACGCCGCGCGCCATCAGCCACGCGAGCGAAATCTGGGCGAGCGTGGCGCCGAGGTCGGCTGAAACGGTGTCGAGTGCTTTCAAAATGCGGAGGCCGCGCTCGTTCAGCATGCCTTTCACGCGATAGCCGCGCGGTTTGCCTTCAGCATCTTTTTCCGAGCGATATTTCCCAGTCAGGAATCCGCTGGCAAGACCGAAATACGGGATCACGCCAATATTTTCGCGCTGGCAGAGATTGGCGAGATCGCCTTCGTAGTCGAAGCGGTCGTAGAGGTTATACCAGGGCTGCAGGCTCTCGTATCTGGGAAGGCCGTGGGCCGCGCTGACCCGCAGCGCTTCCGCCAGGCGGTTAGCCTTGAAGTTCGACGCGCCGATTGCCCGAACTTTTCCCCCACGAATCAATGCGCCGAACGCTTCCAGAGTTTCCTCCATCGGAGTTTTGTCGTCATCTCGATGCGCTTGATAGAGGTCAATGTAGTCCGTCTGCAGGCGCTTGAGCGAGCGTTCAACGGCCCTGGTGATGTAGGCCTTGGAGAGGCCCGTTTCTCCGGGCGCCATTTCCACGCCGAGCTTAGTCGCAATGAGAACCTTATCGCGGTTGCCACGCTGCGCGAGCCAGTTGCCGATAATCGTCTCGGACTCTCCGCCGACGTGCCCGGGAATCCACTTCGAATAGACGTCCGCGGTATCAATCATGTTGAGCCCCGACGCGACGAATGCGTCGAGCAGCTTGAACGAAGTGGGCTCGTCCGCCGTCCATCCGAAGATGTTTCCGCCGAAGACGAGCGGTCCGATTTCGAGGCTGGAGTTTCCGAGTCTGCGCTTGATCACTTTGATGCTCCTGTGTTTGCTTGGCCTTGTTGGTCACTGCGCTGTGCGCGCCGCGCAGGGATGTTAGACGAGAGGCTGGCATCACTGCAACTGCCAGCCGGCGCCGAATCCAAATCCGCAGCCGATGGCTGTGGTATAAGAACGCTCTCGATGAACCCGGTACTGAGTCCCGGTTCGTTCAATCTGGTATGCGAAAGGAGATCTACATCAATGTGGAAGAAAGTGATGGCGACGGTCTGCGCGGGGATGCTCGCGCTGGTGGTCGTGCAGGCGCAACAAAAAGTTGATAAGTCATCGAGCAGTGTGATGGCACTGACGGCCATGGATTATATCGAGATTCAGCAGTTGACGGCCCGCTACGGTTACGCGATAGACAAATGCACGAACAGCGGCTACGACTACGCCGACTTGTACACGTCGGATGGAGTCTTCAGCGTGGAAGACGAAAACGGCGTACCCGCCACGGCCCGGTTCGAAGGACGCGATCGGTTGGCCCAGGCTGCCGGAGGAGGGAAGGACGGCTGCATTGATCCAAAAACGGCGCCGGACCGGTACAGCATGAGCCACATCGTCGCCAACCTTGTGATCACGCCGGCACCGGGAGGCGCCACGGGGAAAAGCAATCTGCTGGTCGTCGGCTTCGGAGATCCGACAGCGAAAGAAGGCGCGCCTGTAAAAGCGTATTCGTGGGGCCACTACGAAGATTTCTACGTTAAGACGCCCAATGGTTGGCGCTTCAAGTCGCGCGTGCACGTCTGGCCCGGCATGCCGGAATCTCTCCGCAAACACTAGGGGCTATCCGGCGAATGGCACAGGCTCTGGCTTTCTTTTTCGCGGCGCGCGATGCTCAATACGGGTGGGGGAAACTGTAGATGGGAGTTTAATGTAACGATGGCTGAATCTTCTGATCTGCGGATGACGAGAATTCCACTCAGCCACGGAGCGGGCCGAATGCCTGCACTCGGCTTCGGCACATTAATTCCCGACGCAGCGCTGACGATCACTGCGACCAGGGATGCGCTGGAAGCCGGATTTCGACATTTCGATTGCGCGGAGCGATACGGGAACGAGCGCGAGGTAGGCACGGCGTTGAAGGCAGGAATGGCCGCTGGAGGGATCGCGCGCGAAGAGATTTTTGTGACGACCAAGCTGTGGAACTCGAATCACCGGCCCGAGCGCGTCGAGCCGGCTTTCGAGGCGAGTCTCGACAGACTCGGGCTCACGTATCTTGACCTATATCTCATTCACACTCCATTCGCGTTTCAACCCGGGGACGAGCAGGATCCGCGGGATCAAAATGGCAATGTGGTTTACGATGACGGCGTGACTTTGCTCGACACCTGGAAAGCGATGGAGACTCTCGTGGATCACGGCAAGTGCCGGGCCATCGGGCTTTCGGACGTGGGTTTAGACCAACTCAAGCCCGTCTATGAATCAGCGAGAATCAAGCCAGCCGTGGTCCAAGTAGAATCACATCCGTATCTGCCGGAAACGCAGCTATTGGAATTCTGCAAGGAGAATGGCATTGTGTTTTTGGCTTTTGCGCCATTGGGTCACGGAATGAAACCGGGACTGCTCGAAGATCCAGTCATTTCGGCTGTTGCGGCGCGAGTTGGAAAGACGCCGGCGCAGGTGCTGCTGGCTTGGGCGGTGCAGCGCGGCACGGCTTTGCTTACCACGCCCAGGAGTGCGGCCCGCGCGAGAGAGAATTTCGACATCTCGCGCCTTCCGGAAGACGCGCTTGACGAAATCAATCGAATTCAGACGAGGCAGAGGCTGAATCAAGTGGTGAAAACCGGCGTTCCGGGATTCATTCCGAAAGGACAGCGAACATGAACGCGAAATCGCAACTGGAATGGTCAGACAGCGTGAGGTCCCAATGACAAAACTGACGAGCTTTCAAGCTGACATTCGCCCGCTTTTTACGGAGCGGGACATTGAAGGCATGAAAAAGGGGTTCAATCTGGCAAGCTACGACGAAGTCAAAGCGCACGCGGCCGCTATCTACGACCGCATTCGGGGAATCGGTGGCGGAGTGATGCCGCCACCACCGCCAAGAGGAGAAGGCCCCTGGCCTCAATCCCGCATCGAGCTATTCGCAAAATGGATGGTGGATGGGTGCGCGCCTTAGGCCGCCTTCAAAACGCCCGCCATATGATTCCGATGGGGCTGCACGTTTGACCATCGAGAACGCGTGTGCGTAAGGTGGCCGAGCGCTTGGCTCGAGTCGCGATAGGCCTTGAATCACGCGTTGATTCGACGAGCGCCTGCCGATCACGGATGAGTTTTTCAAACTGATCGTAACCCACCTTTTGACTCCGCCGTGACAAGCCCTTACACTCAACTATCGTGGGTTCCTTCTCACGCGGCTACGGCTACCGATTTGATATTGGCGGGTACTTTCCTCGCGCCATCAAGACGATTTGCATCGCGTGTGTCAGCGTTTTTGTACTGCAGGAGCTTTCCCAGCTAATCTACGGCGCGGGTGGAAGAGAATTCTGGCTCACCTGGTTCGGGCTGGTGCCCTACGCGGTGATTCATGGCATTCGAATATGGCAGCCATTCACCTACCTGTTTCTTCACGACGGAATTTGGCACATTCTGATCAATTTGCTTTTCCTCGCCATGTTCGGCGCCGATCTAGAACACACATGGGGGACGCGAAAGTTTTACATCTACTACTTCTTGTGCGGAGTGGGAGCGGGAGTAATCAACGTCGCCGTAAAACTGATCCTGGACCCTCACGGGCACGGGAGCGCGTGGATTCCGACAATTGGCGCGTCCGGAGCGATCTACGGTGTGCTGCTGGCGAACGCGGTGGTGCTGCCGGATCGCCGCGTATGGATGTTTCCTCTGCCGGTCACGGTCTCGATGCGGATTTTCGTTATCGTGATGGGCGCTATCGAATTTTTTGGCACGATCGGTTCATCCGGGGACAACGTGAGCCACATCTGCCACCTCGGCGGAATGCTCGTAGGATATATTTACTTGCGGCGGGGATCGTTCCTTTATTCGCCGCGCAATTTTTTCTCGGATTGGAAGCGGCGCCGGATGCGCAAGAAGTTTGAAGTTTACCAGCGAGACCACCGCGACAAGCCGCCCTCGCGGCCTGATAATTGGTTGAATTGATCGTCGTTCAGTCCTTCGGCGTTAGAACCCTTACATTTCGTGACGACGTGGCGCGCCACAGCGCGAGGCGAAAGCTTTGCAAACAGGCATCAGTCCGCCAAGCATGTTCGCCGAGCACAGCATGCTGTGCCCCTACGAAGAAAACTGCTTGCCTCGCGATGAAGCTATTTTGCGGCGGTGAAATCGCTGACTACGTTGTAGAGGAACTCGACTCCCTTGCGGAATGAATCCACGGGGATGCGTTCGTTATCGGCGTGCATGCGGGCGAGATCTTCGTCGGTGAGCGGGAAGGGCAGCATACCGTAGGCCTGAACGTTACGCATGCGCAGCGGCCAGGAATCGGTGGTGTAGGTGGACATGTATGGCAGAACGGGCGCGCCGGGAAACACCTTTCCAGCGGTATGGATGATCGTCGTGTACAGGTCCGAGGTAAGCGACGAGGATGGCGCGGATTCGCCCCCTGCCGTTTCCGTTTCGAAGCGCACTTGCGGATCGTTTACGAGTTGCTGCAATTTGGCGATCAGGGGATCGAGCTGATTGCCGGGGAGCAGGCGAATGTTGAGGACGCCGCGCGCTTCGGAGGGAATCACATTCTGGCGAATTCCCGCCTGAAGCATGGTGGGAGAAATCGTGTCGCGCAGCATGGCGTTCCATGTGGGGTTCGCGTCGGAAATCCAGCGGGCCGCATGGTCGCCGCGATCGGGGCTTCCCAGCGCGCGCATCCATTTGCTGGTGTCCTCGTCTTCTGTGGGAGCGAGGCCGTCAAAGTAGGCGCGCGTCACGGAATTAAATTGCACGGGCGCTTCGTAGGCGGCGATTTTCGAAATGGCTGTCGCGAGGTGGGCGACGGGATTGTCTTTGCGCGGAACGGAGGCGTGTCCGGAGGTGCCCGTGACGATCACATCCACGTTCTGCATCACCTTTTCACTCGCCTGAACGCCGACGTATTGGATCTTGCCGTTCTTCAGGGCGACCTGGCCGCCTTCGTTGAGCGCGAAGCCCGCGGCGATCTTGTCCCAGTGTTTTTCGACGGCGAATTTCATGCCTGCGGTGCCGCCAGCCTCTTCGTCTCCTTCGGCGAACAAAATCACGTCGCGGTTCAATCGCGCGCCGGAACGTTTCAAGGCCACGAATACGGCCACGTTGGCGGCGAGCATTCCTTTGTCGTCAATCGCGCCGCGGCCGTAGAGGTAACCGTCCTGAATCACGGCGCCGAAGGGATCAACCGTCCATTTGGTTTTGTCCACTCCAACGACGTCCAGGTGGGCCATCAGTAGCAAGGCGCGGGAGGGATCCGGCATGGAGTTCGCGGATAGCCGCGCCACAAGGAACCCGCGGCCGGGCGTGCTCTCAAATGTTTCCGAATGGATGCCTTCCTTGTCCAGGATGTCCGACAGATATTTCGCGGCTACCAGTTCGTTTCCGGGAGGATTGGAGGTGTTGATTCGCATCAGGCCTTGCAGCCAGCCGAGGGCTTCGATTTCGATTTGAGAGATGTCCGCGCTTGCTGAGGACGCGCCCTGCGACGCGGTGGTCTGGCTAGACGATGCGTGGCCCAGAACGTGCGTTGCGGGCTGCGAATGATACTGAGCAGGACTCTGCGCGTGCGCGGGCGACGCTGAAATCAGGGTAAGAACTGTTCGAATCACAACTCGCCGAAGGGTCCGCGCCATCCTTTTTGCCTCCCGGGGAATCTGAAAGTACATCGCCAAGCGGGTACCATTGATACTATCATTCCGGCGGAAAGGGCTTGCGAGGCACGGCGAGGGGGGTTTTCTGGATTGCAACGACCATCCGCCGCGGGATCTGGCGGCATCCAATTCGAGTGAGGAATTCATGCGAATGAGATCGTGGTTTGGCCTAATCCTGATGGGCGCTCTGATCGTCGGACTGGGGATCCCGCCCGAAGCCTGGACGGCGCTCGCGCAGCAGGAAGGCCCAACGGCGCCGTCCCCGAACCGGGAGCCCGCGCAGCCTGCTCCTCCGGCGCCCGGCCAGTCGCAAGGCAAAGCGCCGGCAGCCCAAGCACCGCCTCCGCCGCAGGTGGCGATCTCGGTGCAGTCAAACATCGTCAACGTGGACGCGGTGGTGACCGACCACGATGGCAATATCGTCACCGGCCTGAAGAAGGAAAACTTTCGCATTCTTGACGAAGGTCAGCGACAACAAGTCACGAATTTCGCGCCCACGGATGCACCGATTACAATCGTGATGCTGATGGAGTTCAGCAAGCTATACGGCGGATGGTTCGCGTACCAAGCGAAGAATTTGTCCTACTCATTTCTGAACCAGCTGAAACCGCAGGACTGGGTGGCGCTGAAGACCTTTGATCTGAAAACGACCCTGGTGGAGGATTTCACACAGGATAAGCAGCAAGTGGAGCACGATATTGAATCGCTCTTTTTCCCCAGCTTCAGCGAAGCGAATCTTTTCGATGCCCTGCTTGAAACGATCGGCCAGCTCCGCGACGTGAAGGGGAAGAAGGCCGTTCTCGTCCTTGCCACCGGGTTCGATACGTTCAGCAAGCACACGCTCGATGACACGCTGCGGCGGCTGAAAGAGAACGACGTGACGATCTTCTGCGTGGGCGTAGCGGAAGGTCTCGATTTGTATTCGCCCGGCGGCGCAGGCGTCGGCTACCTGCAGGCCAAAAACCAGCTGAGCACTTTTGCCCGGATGAGCGGGGGATACGCCTGGTTTCCCCGGTTCCAGGGCGAGATGCCCGCCATTTTCAATTCCGTGGCGCAGATGCTGCGCAGCCAGTACACACTGGCGTTTTCACCGTCCACGCCGCAGGACGGGAGATATCACAAGCTCATTGTGCAGGTTGTGGATGATGACGGGAACCCGCTGGAACTTGCCGACAAGAAGGGCAAGAAGAAGAGCGCCATGGTGATCGCCCGCGAAGGGTACACCGCTCCGAACGCAGCGGCCGGCGGGAATTAAACTTTCAGCGAACGGCCCCGCGCTTCACGAATGTATCGAGGAGAAGGTGCGCGAGACGCGCCTGGTCGTGCCGCACGACGCTCTCCTGGTGCGCGATATCTCCCGTCACGTATTTCAGGCCCATCTTCTCGAGTTCCCCCAGCGAAGGATTCACCGGCTCGGCGCCCTCCGCCGCATAGCGGCGCAGGATGCGCGGCGATACGGGCGTGCGATTGATCACCACGAAATCGAACAGGCCCGTGCGGGTGTGCTCGTAAATGGCGCGGACATGGTCGGCGACCGAGTAGTGCTGCGTCTCGCCGGGCTGGGTCATCACGTTGGCGATATAAACGCGGGTTGCGTGCGAGTTGGCGATCACCTCCGTCATTTCTTCCACCAGCAGGTTGGGCAAAATGCTCGTGTAAAGCGAGCCGGGCCCGACGAGGATGAGATCCGCTTCGCGAATTGCCGCGAGTACTTCAGGCAAGGGGCGGACGCGTCGCGGCACCAGGCGCACACGCGCGATGCGTTTGCGCGAACGCGAAATATTCGTCTCGCCGGCGACGACTTTGCCGTTTTCCAGCTCGGCCTGAAGCGTGACGTTCTGCGCCGTGGACGGAAATATCCGCCCGCGAATCGCCAACACCTGCGCGGACACCTGAACGGCCCTCGAAAAATCCCCGGTGACATTCGTCAGCGCGGTCAGAAACAGATTGCCAAAACTGTGGCCCGCGAGTCCGTAGCCCGCCGGAAACCGGTACTGGAAGAGATCTCCGAGCAGGTGTTCATCCCGGGAAAGAGCGACCATGCAATTGCGGATGTCACCAGGTGGGAGAACGCGATATTCGCGGCGCAGGCGGCCGGAGCTACCGCCATCATCCGTGACGGTCACGACCGCAGTGAGGTCCGCGATCGCTTGTTTGGGACGGCGCTTGCCGCGCTCGGCGATGTGCTCCTTCAGGCCGCGCAACACAGCGGAAAGACCTGTACCGCCTCCGAGCGCGACGACCCGGACCGAGGGCCAACGGCGTTCCACAAATTTTTTCATGGGGAGAAAAGCAAATCAGCCGGCTGAACCGTCCCGCTCGGGGTAGAGCAATTCGGTAAAGCGCGGGTCTTCCTGCAGGAAAGCGAAATCCTCGTCGTTGCGGGCGTGGTAGCGGTTTTCCGGACGCAGCTGGATGGCAACCTTGAGATTCTGCATGGCGGAATCGGCCTCGCCAGTAAGGCAATCGAGCGCGGCCATGGCGTAAACAATGTGGTCGGCTTTAGGGGCGGCCTTGCGAGCGCGATCCAGGTGCTCCCGCGCCTCGTCCCAGCGGCCCAGGTTCATGAGGGTTACGCCCTGGGTGTAGTGGTCCTCTGCCGATTTGGCGGTGGGCGCCGGGAGGCGGGAAATCCTCTGCTCGCAGATCCGCAGGTGAACCTTGGCGCGGTCGCCGAGTTCCTTGCTGGGTCCTTCCAGAACGCGCTCCAACACCTCGTGGGCGCGCTGGAATTTCTGCTGCTGGAAATGCTTGAGCGCTTCTTCGTAGAGCTTTAGTTGCTGCTGCTTGGCGGGAGCGTCGGGATCGGGAGGCATCACCCGGGCCTTCGATGAAGCTAATCCCTTCTTGCTGAGTGACTTACGGCTTCCGTTCGAGGATTCCTTACTTCGGACCGCGCGACGCTTCAAGGTTTCGCTCCAAGGCCAAGTGAAGAAGGAACATAGCAGAATCAGAAAAGCGCGTCAATGCGAGCCTCGGGACCGAAAATCGCGGTTTTCGGGCAGCTGTTTCGTTCCCGAGCACTCGATTAGATCTGGGAATAGGCTGCCGGCGACAAGACTGAGTTGTTGACGTTCGAAACGAGGTCCTCGAATGTGTATTTTGGCTGGGCAAACAGGACCTTCGTTTCCGGCGCCGACCGGAACGCGTCCCAGGCTTTGTCGCGTTCGGCAAGGTTCGCAAATCCAATCATGTAGGTCAGGTTCGGCATCCGCGGGCCGACGAGAGTGTCGCCGAAAAAGACGGGCCGGAATCCGGCCTTGAGGAAAATCGGGATTTCGCCTTCGTTCACCTGCGCCACTTTGGCCTGGTGGTCCTGGTCGGTGGAACTTTCATACGTGCGCAGCTCGAATAATCGCGGAGATTTCTGCGCTGTGGCGGCAGGGACCGTGAGCTTGGGCGCGCCGGCGAACGCCTGCATCAGCGAGCTTTCCATGCGCACAAACGCGGGCGACTTTGCGGGAGCGTTCAGAAAATCCGAGGCCGCTTTCCCATATTCGGCGTCCTGGCTCAGGCGGGCGTCCGCCGTAACCAGTATCTCGACCGACGTGCTTGGCATCAGCACGTACATGGACGGACTTTCGGCACCGATCGAAACGCTGAAGACACCGACCGGCGAAATTCCCAGACGATTCAGGCCGGGCACCAGGGCATTGCGGAAATAATCGTCAGCAAGCTTTCGCTGCGGCGTGAGCAGATGATACCGCCGCAGCTCGTAATATTCGCGGCCGCCCTGGGCGCCGGCTTCCTGAGATCCCCGCGCGCTGGCGAGCGGCGCGGCGGCAACTGCTGCGGATGCGAGCGAAGTAGCCAGAAATTTACGTCTGTCCATGGTGAATTCCTCCTAGTGCGGCGCGACATCGTCACACAAATGCGCTCGCACGTCCACGGCGTTCGCGGGGTGGTCCGGAGACGCGCGCAGCGGGTCAGTTATTGAAGGCGGACACGCAGGTCGTCTGCGAACTTCTCAATGCGATTCAGCGGCACCAGCGAGATGCGCTGATCCTCGAACAACCGAGCGATGAACTGGTGGCGCGGGTTATCGCGCGCGGGCTCGACCTCGGTGATGGCGGTGAATTCGGAATTCGCGGCGCGCGCCCGGATGCAATCGGCGGTGTAGGCGAGAACCTTCGCTTGCGAAGGGTCGCGACCCAGCGCAACGCCCTGGATGAAGCCGCGGGTTCCGTTGTAGCGGTAGGCGTAATCGAGATGAAGAGGGTCGCCGGGCTGTGTGAATTCCTCGACGCGGACGCCGCGCTGGAGTTTCTCCGGAACCGGAATCCGGTGACGCCGGAAGACGTCGCTGAGCCGGGCTCGAATCCATGCCCGCGTGTTTTCGACGATTCCGCCGCGCACAGTCGGAGGGGGCGCCACGTGATCATGGAAGAGACGCTCGAGCTCGGTGTCGAAATCATCCGCGAGGAGGCCGCGTTGGGGACTCAGCTGCAAAACGTCGGAAAGAGTCTGGTCGAGTTTCTCGAGATAGGTCCTGACCTCGGCTTCGGGCGCGCGCAGCCGCGCGTCGAATTCGGAGGGCAGCGCGCGCAGCAGACTTTCATCCGCTCCGGGATGCAGCCGGCGAACGCGGGCGATTTCGGAAGCGTCTTCAATCAGACGCATGGCGCGCCGCGGTCCATTTACTTCCTCGAGGAGCACGCCGACGTTGACCCATTCGTCGCGGACAAGATTCGGCGTATAGCGAAGGACGCGAAAGCGAAGCATATTCCTCGGTTCGTCAGGCATGTGTCACTTCCAGTTGGAAAAAGGTTGAGCCGATGATTTCCAGGCCGAAACGACCAGTTCCCGGACAAGCTTGCGCCGCCGCAGGAGCTGTTCAAGCATCCGTTCGAGCGCCTCTGTTTCAAAACCGTACCACTCGCCCGGGATCTCCTTGTAAATTTCGTCGAAAACAGTTTCCGTCATTTTCCCTTCAATGCGCGCGAGCCACGGCTCGAATACGTGCATCCCGCGTGCGGATTCGTACACGCGATGGCGGGCGTACAGCCCGCGCAAGGGTGCGTCCGGGAAATTCCATTCCACGGCGTTGAAACAAAACCCCTGGTCAATCATCCACGCCTGATAGCGCGATTCGGTTTGCGCACGGAAGAAAACCGCCTGGCGGCCGTTTGTGTTGCAGGTCCATTTGTCGAACACAAGCATTCCACAAAAATCATCCAAATTGACGACGTCGCGGAGCTGCTCGTCCGGGAGAAAGTCGTACACGACGGTATCGGCGGGCGAGCCGGGGTAGCGCGACCCGAATTGCAGCCCGGCACGGCAGCGCGTACGCCCGCGCCCGAGTTGGATCACCAGGTCGTCGGTTTGCTCGATCAGGTCTTGGCGCACCTCGACGACAGCCGCCGCCGGTGTTGGCAATCCCATTCGCGCCGCCAGTCTTGTTCCAAGCAATTCGTTCGCCAGGATCCGCGCGCCTTGGGGATTATTCTGGAATTTCACGACGTAGTATCCGCCGTCCTCGCAGCGCATCAGATGCGACTGCGCCCCTCCTCGCATTCTACGGACCTGCTGCACCGCCAGCGGCATCGAGCGCGTATGCTAGCGGCCCAAAGAGGGGTACTTCAAGAGAAACATTTCATATCGGGAAACATGGCGATCGGGGGGCGGGGAATCCTTAAGGGGTGTGTGGCGAGCCAGCACGAAGCCCAAAAAAGGAAATGCGCGAGGCCGTGTGGAATAAATCTACACGCGACCCCGCGCACTGCGTGCACCAAAAACGGACGTCGAGCGAAGCGCTAGCGCTTCTTGCGTTTTTTCGCACGCGCTTTTTTCGCGGTCTTCTTTGGCTTGCCCTTGGACTTTTTCTTCTTGGGACTCGCCTTTTTCGCTTTCTTCGCCTTGCGCGCCGGCGCTGGCTTGCGGGGAGCAGGCGCGGCCGGGGTCTCTTCTTCTTCCGGCTCTTCTTCGACGATGATCTCTTCGACTTCCTCTACGACGTCCTGCGGTTGCTCCTGCCCCTCTTCTTCGTCATCGAAGGCGGGCAGTTCGTCGTCTTCTTCTTCGTTCATTTTGGCGTGAAACATTCGATCCTCCGTGGGGTCGCGGCTTTGCCGGACGGCCTCACTCCTCGGCCCGCATATAATCGGAGTGTCCGAGGTTTGTCAAGGCGCAATGGATTTAAAAAACAGAGAGGACGCCCACGGTTTCATCTATCGGCGTTCCGAAGGTGTGGAGCATCACGATTGACCGACGTATCTTACAGAACATAAAGAGTTTAGGGATTACGAACGAGATTAGCGCTGAATAGTGAATACGTCGCCGGCGCGGAGGGGGCGGTCCGCCAGGAATGGATTGGACTGCCGGATGGCGGAAACCGAAGTCTGATAATCGTGGGCAATCGAATAAAGCGTCTCGCCGGGCTTCACGCGGTGCTCGAGGCTTTCGGGCTTTTCGGACTTGCCCGTGGACACGTTCTCAAGACCCTGGTGGCTCTCGATTTGCGCGGACTTACTTTTCGCGGATGGCGCGCCTGCTGTTTGACTGCCGGCGTAAATTCGCAGCCGCGCGCCCCGCGACACGTGACCACCCGAAATGTGATTCCAATGCTTGAGCTGCTCGACCGTCACGTCATAACGTTCGGCAATCCCCTCGAGCGTGTCGCCGCGCTGCACACGGTAGCTCACCAGTCGAATCACGGGAGGCTGCGTCGGCACATTCAGAACGAATCCCGCGGGCACAGTTGCGTGGGGCTCCAGGTGATTTGCCACTTCGATCGCGGAGACCGTCACGCGGTAATGGCGCGCGACGTCGGAAAGCGTCTCACCCTGCTCGGAGGGATGCAGCCGCCAGCTGGTCCACTTGTCTTGCGGGACCTGCTGGATGTTTTCTTCGAACGGTTTCGCTGCGCCGACGGGCAGCTTCAGCTGAAATCCCGGATCGTTCGGCGTCACGTTGCGCAACAGCTGCGGATTGAGCAGCCGCAGATCGTCGAGGTCCGCACCCGTGGCGTCCGCCACCAACTGCAGGCTGATCGAGTGGTCGAGACCGACCGTTTCCATTTGCGCGGGCTTATCCGGATTGACCTGCACGCCATAACTCGCCGGATCCTTGGCCACCAGCGCCATCGCCAGGATGATGGGCACGTAGTTTTGGGTCTGCTTCGGCAACGCCTTGCGCCTCTGCAGCTCCCAGAAATCAGCGTAGCCGGTGCGTTGAATCGCGCGCGCGACATTTAATGGGCCGGAGTTGTACGCGGCCATCACCAGATACCAGTCGCCGAACATGCCGTAGAGATCGCGCATGTGACGGGCCGCCGCGCGAGTCGCTTTTTCCGGATCGCTGCGATCGTCCACCCAATAGGTGCGCTCGAGATCGTATTCCTCGCCGCGGTACGGCATAAACTGCCAGATGCCGCGGGCTCCGGCTCGCGAAACCGCCTGCGGCTGGAACGCGCTTTCGGCCTGCGCCAGATAAATCAAATCTTGCGGAACGCCTTCTTCCTTCAGCACGCGCCGGATCATCACGTCGTAACGCCCAGCGCGGTCCAGTCCGTGCGTCACAATTGCGCGGCCGCGCGCGGTGGTGAAGTAGCTCAGGTATTGCAGGACGGAATCGTTTACCGTGAGCGGCAAATCGTGGCGGACGCTGATCAGTTCCTTTTCGGCTTTAAGCGCCAGTCGCGGATCGCCCGCCGGCAGCGTGAGGTCGGCTATCTCGTCAATCGGCGCGGGTTCGGCCGGTGTATCGGATTCCGCCTGACCGTCGCTTGTTTTCGATGCGTCCAGTTCGCCAGACTGCGAGGCCTCGCCGATTTGATCGGATAGTTTCGCAAGCTGTGGGTTGAAGTCCGCCGGGAAACCGCTCTTCAAAATCATGTCCGCAGCGAGGTCGAAGTTCGCCTGGGCCTTATCCAGGTGGTCGGCCTTGAGTTCTCGCTGCCCGGAGTCGTAGGCGGTCTGGACTTTTTCAACCAAGATATCTATGGCAGGGCGCTGTTCGGGGGGCAATGCGTTTACGGCAATCGCGTGCTCCGGGAAAGGAAGCGGCTGGGTGGCGTACTCGGGCGCGGGCGCCGGCGTCGCCGCCGGAGGCCGAACCTGTACCGGGTTCTTCGCGGAATCGTCGCAGCTGGCCAGGAAGCAGGTACCAGCCGCCAGAACGACCCAGATTGCTGCTCGATGACTCATCTTTCGCCTTTGCCGACTCATGCTAACGAAAATAGTACGAGGGACTTACGACTCCGGTCAATGGGACTCGGCCGTTACAGGTTGACCAAAACAGGACACACAGTACTAGTGGTTTGGAATCGCTCAGGCAGGCTTATACCACCGTAAGGGAGGGAATTGCCAGCGTTCCCGGATGCGTCACGGCATCCATCGGGCCACTATGCGAGGGCCTGGCGGAGATCCTCGATCAAGTCCTCGGGGTCTTCGAGGCCGACCGAAACGCGGACAGTACCCGGCTCGACACTGGCAGCGCGCAGCTCCGCCAGCGACATATTGTAGTGCGAGCTGTAGATCGGCAGGATCGCCAGCGATTCAACCCCGCCAAGGCTTGCCGCCAGCAGGAACACGCGAATGCGATCGCCGAAGCGCCGCGCCCCGGCGAGGCCGCCTTTATGATCGAATGCCAGCATGGCGCCGAACCCGCTCATCTGGCGCCGGGCCAGCTTGTGGTCGGGGTGTGAAGGCAGCCCCGGGTAGTGCACGCGGGCGACCTTCGCGTGTTTTTCCAGGAACTTGGCCACGGCCATGGCCGTACGGCACTGTCGCTGGATGCGAATTTCGAGAGTTTTCATTCCCCGGATCAGCAGGAACGCGGCCTCGGGGTCCATGGAGCCGCCGATCTGAATGATATTGGCGCGCACCTTATCAATCAGGACTTTGCTGCCTGCGGCGGCGCCGGCTATCACGTCGGAGTGTCCCGCGAGGTATTTCGACGCGCTGTGGACCACGATATTGAAACCCATCGAAAGCGGCTTCTGCAGCACCGGGCTGGCGAAGGTGTTGTCCACGATCGAGATCAGCCCCCATTCCTGGGCGAACGCGGCCGCCTTCCGAAGGTCCACGAGCCGCAGCGTCGGATTCGTGGGAGTTTCGATATAGAGCGCTTTCGTGCGCGCGCTGGCCAGCTTTTCGATTCCGGCGAGATCGGCTTCCACGTGCCGCACGCCGATACCGAAACGAGGAAAAATATCGCGCAGCAGGCGGTAGCTGCCGCCGTACAGCTGGCGCGTGGCAATCACTTCGTCCCCAGCGTGCAGCACGGAGAGCAGCGCGGCCGAAATCGCGGCCGTTCCGGAGGCCGCTACGATCGCTGATTCGGCTCCTTCGAGCGCTGCGATCTTCTGCTCGGCGATGGTAAGCGTGGGATTTCCGTAGCGCGTATAGATGTACGCGGGGCTTTTTCCTTCGGCCCATCGCTTCATTTCTTCGGTACTTGCGAAGGTGAAATTCGCCGTCCGGGCGATGGAAGTTCCGACGGAGGTGCCGACGTGGAATCTTTCTTCGCCGGCGTGAATTGCGAGCGTTGCGTCACCCCAACGTTTTGCTTTCGAGGACTTTTTCATAATGGGGGGAGCTTGACGCATCTCGCCGCGGAATCGCAAGCGCCAATTTGGCTAAGGTCTTTGAGGAGCGGCATCGTCATAGCAAGTTTTTTCCGTCCTCCGTTTGTCTAAAGCCATTCGTTCAGCGTGTTTGGAGCCTCGATCGCTGAAACTCGAGCCGGGCCGGGTTCGCCTTCCGTTCTCCGTTGGCTTTGAGGATGAACCTGATCTAAAACGGGAAACAGCCGGCTGGTTATATGCCAAGATATGAGCAAGCAGTCGGAAGGCGTTTCGCGCTCCAGCCGCGCGTCCGAAAGGGGCAAACGATGAGGAAGTTCGGGAGTGTCCTGATACTGTGCGCCGCCACGGTGTGCCTGTCGGGTTGCGCGTGGCGAGACCTAGGCCCCTGCTACGGCGCCGGTTGCCCGACTTTTATGATGAGCAAAAGCACGCCGCCGAGCGGAACGGTGGCGAACGTCGCACCGGCGAAATCAAAGCATAACAAGAACGCGCAGGCCTCAAACGCGAAAGCAGCGCAGACTCCGACCACTCCGGGCCAGTAGTTTCGCCTGCTGGCGTGCGGGTAACTATGCCGAGGCTGCGGCGGCCGCTTCCTCCTCTCCCGCGTGGTGCGGCTT
This sequence comes from uncultured Acidobacteriota bacterium, assembly GCA_963842425.1. Classification (GTDB taxonomy): domain Bacteria; phylum Acidobacteriota; class Terriglobia; order Acidiferrales; family UBA7541; genus Palsa-295. Next base: position 206,708 of record CAWJGQ010000010.1, read on the forward strand.
GTGGGCCGCGATCACTTTCTCCGCTATCTCCGCCGGAACGAAATCGTAGTGCGAAAACTCCATCGAGTAGCTTCCGCGACCCTGCGTCATGGAAATCAGTTCGTTGGCGTAGCTCAGCATTTCCGAGAACGGCACCAGCGCCTTAACGACTACACTGCCGGCGCGCGATTCGCTGCCGCTGATTTTTCCGCGCCGCCCGCTCAGATGGCCCATCAAATCTCCTGAGTATTGATCGGGCGCGTAGACCTCGACGTGCATGATTGGCTCCAGCAGCGCAGGTTTCGCCTGCTTCATGGCTTCCTTGAATGCGAGCGAGCCCGCGATCTTGAACGCCATGTCGCTGGAATCCACATCGTGGTACTTGCCGTCGTAGAGGCTGGCGCGAAAGTCTACGACCGGAAATCCGGCCAGGTATCCGCGCTCGGCGGAATCGCGGATTCCTTTCTCTACGGACGGAATCCAATTTTTCGGGATTGCGCCGCCGAAGACATCGTCCACGAACTCGATTCCCTTGCCGCGTGGCAGCGGTTCGAGCTTGATCCGGCATAGCCCGAACTGACCGTGACCGCCGGTCTGCTTTTTGTGTTTGCCCTCGGCGTCGGCCTTGCCACGAATCGTTTCGCGATAGGCGACCTTGGGAGGTTTCAGCGTCATCTCGACGTGGTAGCGCTTGCGCAATTTCGCGACTACGACCTCGATGTGCTGCTGCCCGGCGCCGGACAGCAGGAACTCTTTCGTCTGCGGGTCGCGCCCGAAGCGCAGGGCAAGATCTTCCTCGAGGATTCTGTGAATGGCCACGCCGATGCGGTCTTCGTCGGCGCGCGTTTTCGGCTCGACCGCGAAGGTGATGGACGGTTCGGGAATGCGCGCGGGCGGATAGAAGATCGGTGCGTTCTTATCGCCGAGCGTGTCGCCCGTGGTGGTTTCCTTCAGCTTCGCGATAGCGCCCAGATCTCCGGCATGCAGATCGTTGACGGCGACGGCCGTCTTTCCCTGCATAACCTGCAAGTGCTGGAAACGCTCCTGCGTGCCGCGATTGAAATTATTGATGGTCGCGTCATTCTTTACGACGCCGGACAGTACCTTGAAATACGTGATCCGCCCGGCGAAGGGATCGGCGACTGTCTTGAAAGCGAACAGGGAAGCGGGCTCGGACGCGGCGATCGTGCGCTGGACGGTGTCTCCCTTATGGTCGGGGGTAGCGTGGCCCAATGCTTTTCCACGAAACGCAGGTGATGGGAATATCTCGACCATGAAATTCAGAATCGCGTCGCTGCCGATATTGTGAAGGGCGGAGCTGAGCAGGACGGGAAAGATTTTCTTGTCGCGGACTTCCTCGTGCAGCCCCTTTTTCAAGTCCTCGACTGGAAGCGTGCCCTTGTCGAAGAATTCCTGCATCAATTCGTCGTCGCCCTCGGCGACCATCTCGACCAGTTTTTCGTGCGCCTCCTTGGCTCGCTCCGCGAGCGCGGCGGGAATTTCCTCGATTTTGGCTTTTCCGTCTCCGTCGGGCGTGTAGAGGAGCGCTTTCATCGTCACCAGATCCACCACGCCACGAAAGCCCTTTTCGGCGCCGATCGGCAACTGAACCGGCACAACGCCGCGCCCGAAGACCTGCTCGAGCGAACCGAGCGCGCGTTCGAAACTGGCGAGGTCGCGGTCCATCCAGTTCAGCAGGAACGCGCGCGGCTGATCGTACTCCGTCGCGTAATCCCACACTTTTTCGGTGACGACTTGGACGCCCGCGGCTGCGTCTACCACGATCAGCGCGGCGTCGGCGGCGATTAGTGAAGATTTCGTTTCATTGATGAAGGTCGAGTAGCCGGGCGTATCGAGCAGGTTTACTTTTGTCTTTTCCACGTGGCGCGGCGCCTGCCATTCGGCGTGCGCGACGCCCGTATTGATGGAGATCTTTCGCGCGATTTCCTCTTCGTCCCAGTCCGTGGTGGTTGAGCCGTCGGCAACCTTGCCGAGACGCGGCGTCATCCCCGCTGTGAAAAGCAACGACGACACGAGCTGGGTTTTCCCCGTATCGCCGTGGCCGACAATGCCCACGTTGCGTATCCAATCGGTTGTGTAGGATTTCATGATTCACCTCGTTGAATGTGACATTCGAAAATCGAAATTGGAAAATCGAAACTGGGTCGCATGATCGAAACGGCGCTCGGATCGCAGGCTCGCGCCCCGAGGCCCGTTGGAACAGGCATTTCGCATGGGAAACGTGCGGACAGCAAACTTCGTGCTGTGATTTGGGATCAGCATCACGAACCCGCCCCCGGCGGTTGCGCGCGATGAACCCTGCCGCCCTCCGTCCGCGGGGAGCGGACTGAGGGCCAGAAAGCCGGGATGCTAGCACAGGCTTCGGTTTATTTTCAATCGCCCGAGCCTCCCGAAGCTGGGCTGCGGTCAAGCGGCCCGCGTCGGCACACGTTTGCACCGTCGTGACATAAGGGTAGAATACGCTCGCGCTGGCGACCACGTTGGCGGCACCAGCCGTGGAAGCGTTCGCGGCAAGAAGGAGAAAGCGATGTCACCGGAACCGGCAGCGTCCTCGAGAGCGGGCTTCACGATGCGAACCGACACGCGGGACGACGCGATTGTCGTATTTTGCATCGGCCGGCTGACCAGCGAGCACGCAAGTACGCTGAAGACACACGTGAGAGGCAAGCTCCCGCATGCCAAAAGAATCGTGCTGGACCTAAGCGAGCTCAACAGAATGGACAGCTCTGGACTTGGCGCCATCGTGGGTCTGTATGTGTCGGCGAAGAAGGAAAACTGCGAATTTCTGCTGATCAACTACAACAGCGCGATCAGGGACCTGTTGGGAATCACGAACGTCCTGTCCATGTTCGAAGACTGCGGTCGGACCGGCATGAGGATGCCGTAACACTCGAATCCCCAGCATCCAGCGCTTCGCCCGATGTCCCGAAACACGCACAATTCCCGCAGGATAGGTGCGCCCATTATCTCCGGATGAATCGCTTCGTGCGGAATAATTGTCAAATTTTCAGGCAGTCGGGCGCGCTTGCGCCGCTTGGGTAATCGCGTAGAATACGCTTCGCACACGAATGAGAAAGGCAGCCCAATGAAATTTGGCGGAATACATTTGATGGGGCTTCCGCGCCCATGGACGAGCGAGTCCGAGCGCACGCTGCTGAACAACGCGCTGGACATCGCGGAGCTCTCCGACCAATGCGGCTTCGATTACGTTTGGGCCACGGAGCACCATTTTCTCGAGGAATATTCGCACGCGTCGGCTCCCGAGATTTTTCTGGCCGCGTGCAGCCAGCGGACGAAGAACATCCGGCTGGCGCATGGAATCATTCAAACGCCGCCGCAGATCAATCACCCCGCGCGCATCGCGGAGCGCATCGCCGCGCTCGACCTGATCAGCAATGGCCGCTGCGAATTCGGCATGGGATCCGGCGCGACGACGACCGAACTGGGCGGATTCCTGGTGCCGCAGGCGGAAAAGAAGGCGATGCAGCTCGAGGGGATGCGCGTCGCAGTGCGAATGCTGGTGGAGGATCCATTCACGGGATTCGAGGGCAAGTACGTGAAGGTGCCGCCGCGCAATCTGGTGCCCAAACCGCTGCAGAAACCGCATCCCCCGCTTTGGATGGCCTGTTCCAGGCGCGAGTCCATCATTGACGCAGCGAGGCTCGGGCTGGGAGCCCTGACATTTTCCTTCGTCACCGCAGCCGAAGCGCGCCAGTGGGTGAAGGATTACTACACCACGATGGAAAACGAATGCGAGCCTCTCGGCTACGCCGTGAATCCGAATTTCGCGATCGCGACGCCTTTTCTTTGCGACAACGATCAGAAACGGGCAGAAGCGGCCGCCATCGAAAACTACGGTTTCTTCGTTTATGGACTGGGACACTACAGTTTCTTCGGCGAGCACCGTCCAGGCAAGACCGACATCTGGAAGGAGTACACGACCAATCCCAAGGAACCTGTTTCGCCCGAGTTTATCGCGCAGGCCTGCGTTGGCACGCCTCGGAAGCTGCGCCAAACCTTACTGGAGTATGAGGACGCGGGAATTGACCAGGTGATCGCGGTGCGGCAGGTGGGACGTCTAACGCTCGACCAGCAATGCGATTCGCTGCGGCTCTTCTCGCAGGAGGTGATGCCGGAATTCAAGGATCGCGATATGAAGAATGCACCGGCTCGCGCAGAGCGCCGCGCGCGAATTTCCGAAAAAGCGATCCCGCGCAAGTCGAAGATTCAAGAGTCGTGGGGCGAGGCGGTAATTCCTTCAGCCGGGCGTCATTAGCAATCCCTGATCGCGCGGGCTATTTAGGATGGGAAGCGAGCCACGCGTTGGCTTGCTTGATTTGCGGCAGGTCGCTATCGGCGTGCGGCCAGGCGGCAAGAAAATCCCCGTACGCGGCGGTTGCGTGGGTTGCGTCGCCGGCCATTGCAAAGGATTGAGCAATGCCATAAAGAAGATGGCCGCTCTTGGGACGCTGCTTCAGAGCTTCATTGAAAGCATCGCGGGCGTTCTCCCACTGCTTTGATTTGAGGTACGCGTAACCGATGCTCTCCTGTTCGAGACCCAAGTACCGGGGCGGCTCCGAATAGCCGAGGCTCTTTTCCTTGTCGGCGGCTTGCTGCAGCAGCTTGATTCCTCCCGCGACGTCGCCCTGTGCGGCGGTAAGGCTGCCGCGAAGGTCGAGAGACATCGTTCCCATCAGGTTCAGGATTTCCGACGGGTCGTCTTCGGAGTGGTCGTTCGAATGATCGTCCATGGCGTCGGCGTCCATTTTTTTCGGCTTTGTGGCTTGTAATCGCCAGAGCGATGCGTCCAGCGCGTCGGCTTGCTTCGAAGCTTCGGCCAAATCTCCACGATCGAGCGCCGCCATGCCCTTCGAATAAGTGTTCAAGCCGTCCGAATAGGCCTTCGCAGCCGGGCTGGCCGACGCGGCGTCGGTGCCAAACGATATCGGATTTTGTGGTACGGCCTGCCAGTCGCCGAAGCGGATATTGACTCGCGCCACGCTGGCGCCCGCCCAGGTCACGAATCGTGCAGAAGTCATTCCCAGGGGCATCGGCATGTCGCGGAGCTTCTTCGCCCATTCGAGTCCCTCCCGATAACGGCCGGACTCGGCACACGCCGCGATCAGGTACGCCAGGTTGTGCGCGTAGTTCCAATCTTCGTCGGGTCTAATCGCCTGCGCCGCCATGTACGCTTCGTCCACGCGCACCGAATTCACGAAGGATTGCCGTGACTTCTCGTAATCTCCGACGCGCCAGTAGATGTGGCCCGGCATGTGAACCATGTGCCCGGAATTAGGCGCCATACTTGCGAGGACATCGGCGCTGTGCAGCGCGAGCTCCGGCCGCGAACTATCCTCCATCGCGTGTATCCAATAATGGTTAGCAGCGGCGTTCTCCGGATGAGCAGCCAGGAGATTGCGCAAGATTGACTGCGAATAGAGTTGGCCTTCGCGCGGGCGGCCTTCGGTGTCGTAACCGGACATTACTGCGAGCGCAAGCAGCGCCTGTGCATCCGCGTCATCCGGGTAGCGATCGATCAGAGTCTCCATTTCACGCTGGTAGGCTGCTTTCTCGTCAGACTTGTCCTCGTGGACTTGATGTTCTGCCGCGCGGATGTAAAGGCGTTCATGCTCAGAAACCTTGTCCGCGAGGGAACCAGCCTTTTGCAGTGCGGCCTGCGCATTGTCGTTCACGGGCCCGCCTGTGTTCAAGGCTTCGAACTCACCCCAATACGCCATGGCGGCGGAGGGATCGAGGCGGGCAGCCTCTTTGAAGGCACGATAGGATTCGAAATACCAAAAGTCGTGTAGCAATCGAAGACCTTGGTTGAAGTAGGCCTGAGCAGCGTCGGAGTTTGTGGTGATTTTCAGGTCGGCATCGCCGATCCCCTGCATCAGAGGCGGCGAGGGCAGATCGCGGTAGCTGGTCTGAGGCTGATGATCGTGGCGGCTCATCACCGCGTTCTGAGCGGACGCGCTGGTGCAAAGCAGGGTAATTAAACCAAGAAAGAGCAGATGTCGCGACATTTATCGCTGGGCTGCTTTCACGAATCGGATTTTGCCGACGGACCGCAGTGGGAATGCAGCCGACTGATTCGTCCGGAGCAGCAGGGGCGAACCGGCGGCCACAATCCCATTTTGCAAGTTATCCGGGACTGCGTTACATCCGGCCTTCGTCGCCGGACGGGCCGTAGATCGAAGGGACGGGCACCTGATTCATCCGCAGGTAGACCGACAGCTGGCCGCGATGATGGATCACGTGGTTGAGGATCATTCCCCGCAGGACGGCAATGCGCGGCATCGCAAAAAACGTCTTTCCGCCGTTCAACAGCGTCCACGTTTTCTGCAAATCCTCGTCGCTTGCCTTTGAAATCGCGGCGCGGGCCGAAGCGACATTCTTGTCGAAGAGTTCGAGCAACTGCTTGCGCGAAGTCATGACGGTTGGTTGCGTGGGCGTACCGCCCGGTGGTGCGAAATCGAAAGAATCTCCTTGAAACGTGGCGGCTGCGAAGCCGGCCATCTCAGCGATGTGGCCGGCGAGGCGGCCCATGGCCATGGACGTGTCGTGCGGTTTCCATGTCGTTTTGTCTTCGGGGACGCGTTCGAGCGTCTTCCGAGTAGTTTCCATTTCGTGTTCGAATTCAGGTAGGAACGAATCTCGTATTGCCATATTTGCCTCCATTGGAATTGTGGGTGTTGTCCGGGCGATTTTACCCCATCTGTGTGAATGAACGGTAATCGGATGCCAGACGGGACAGACTAGATGCGGCCGCGTCCCGCAGTGCGCGTCAGGAGGGGGGCTGCGTCGCGAGCTGGTGTGGCGCTGCCACTCTGGACAGGGACGGAGACCGGTTGGAGGCCGCGGCCACGCGTCTGCTTCCATGTGTGCAGGATGCGGTGAATCACGGTGATATTAGGGCCAATTGCCAGGAGCCAGAGCACCACGTCAATACGATTGGTAAGCGCGCCCAGAATCATCAATACCAAGCGCTCGGGACGTTCCCAGAATCCGATTTCCGCCGTGGGCACCAGCGACTCGGCGCGTGCCTTCGCGTAGCTCACCATCACCGATCCGGCCATGGCCGCGCCGGCGAGGACGGCGTAGCGGAAACGGTTCACTTGCGCGTAATAGACGAGCAAGCCGAGAAACAAGATCAAGTCCGCGTAGCGGTCGAGGATGGAATCGAGGAAGCCGCCAAAAAGCGAAACGCGATTCTGAAGGCGCGCCACAGGACCGTCAAGGAGATCGCACAGGCCGGCGAGGACCATCATGCCGCCTGCAGCTTTAAAGCGTCCGGCTGCGAACAGCATCCCTGCCCACAGATTTCCGATAAGGGCGCACCAAGTAATGAGGTTCGGAGGGATTCCCGTGGGAGCCAGAAGGGCAGCGAGTCGGTCAACGGGCCAGGAAAGATACCGGCCGATGGCGCGGGTCAACATGAAGTCCAGATCACTCCACTATTCCTGGTCATAAATCGTGGTTAGCCGCATGACTTCGTATTCCTTGATGCCCGCGGGCGTCGTGACCGTAACTTCGTCGCCGACTTTTTTCCCGAGCAGCGCGCGTCCGATCGGAGACGTCGTCGAGATCAATCCCTTGGTCGCGTCGGCTTCTTCGACTGTGACGAGTTTGTACTCGATCTTGGTGGCCTTCGCAACGTCCCGCACCACCAGAGTTGAGCCGTAAGCGGCGCGGTCCTTCGGCAAGTTGTTCAAGTTGAGCATCGAGATGTCGGCCATGCGCTGGTGGAGTTGGCCGAGTCGCGCCGAAACATACGCCTGACGCTCTTTGGCATACTTGTACTCGGCATTCTCGGAAAGATCGCCATGCGCGCGCGCAACCTTGATTTCCTTGGGAAGCTCGTCGTGCAATTCGTGCTCGAGGGCGGCGATTTCGTCCTTGAGCTTCTTCTTAATTTTCTCGGTTAGATCAATCATCGGGCGCTTGAGGCATCCGGGAGGGCCCTGCCTGGGCGGCTCGCCGGGGCTTAGTTGGCTACACGAAGAGTATAGAGGATTTACGCGGCGCGCCGCAAATAGAGGGTCGAAAATCGCGCCTCAGAAGCCCGACAGCCTCAGCTTGCCTGGACCGTCCTTCCAGGCCGACCCAAGAGCAGCGCTGGCGACGGCCGCCTGGTTCAGGCACCGGCCTTCAGAGGCTGCAAATTCGATTTGTACGAACCGGGGAGGATTCGGAACGCAATGCTCAGCCGGTTCCAGCTGTTAATCGCACCAATCGCTAGAGTCAGGTTCGCAAGCTCTTCCTCACTGAACTGCTTTGACACCCTTTCGTAGACGTCGTCGGGAACGTCGTGTCCCGCGATGAGCGTAATCGCCTCGGTCCACTCGAGCGCGGCCCGCTCGCGTTCGGAATAGAACGGGGAATCCCGCCAGGCATTCAGCAAGTAAAGGCGCTGCTCGGTTTCGCCCAGTGCCCGTGCATCTTTGCTGTGCATGTCAAGGCAGTAGGCGCAACCGTTGATTTGCGAGGCGCGCATCTTCACGAGTTCGAGTAGTGGCCGTTCGAGGCCGGAGGACATCACGAAGTGTTCAAGAGCCGCCATCGCTTGATAACCTTTGGGCGAGGCTTTGAAGGGGTTCAGGCGACGTTCCATTTCTTAGTCTCCTTACTTAGGGATTCTAAAATTATAGCGCCGCCGGGCGGGAAGGGGTCAATCAGGCACCTGCGCGGACGTCGCCGCACGTTCCGCTGTACAATTGCGTGAAGTACGGAAGTCGTGAAGGGAATCCGGGACACGCCAGTGAATATCGAACTCAACGAAGAACAAAAACTGCTGCAACGCAGCGTGCGCGAGTTCGCCGAGGCGGAGGTGAAGCCCGTCGCCAAGGAGCTCGACGAGACGGGCCGCTTCCCCATAGAGATTCTGCGCAAGGCCGGGGAGCTGGGGCTGACCGGCGTTTGCATCTCCGAAAAATACGGCGGCGCGGGGATGGATCATATCTGCTACTCGATCGTGATCGAGGAAATCGCGCGCGCCTGCGCTTCGACCGCCGTTATCCTCTCGGTCCAGAACTCGCTTTTCTGCGCCACGATCGAGAATTACGGGACGGAAGAGCAGAAGCAGAAATTCCTGGTACCGTTTGCGCGCGGCGAGAAGATCGGGTGCTACGCGCTCACCGAGCCGCAGGCTGGTTCCAACGCTGCGGCGCTTTCAACGAAAGCCGTCCGCAAGGGCGACCGCTACATTATCAACGGCGCGAAGGCCTGGATTACCAACGGCGGCGTGGCCGACGCGGGAATCATTTACGTGAATACCCAGCCTGAAAAGGGCGAGAAAGGGATCACGGCGCTCGTCGTCGAGAAGGGCACGCCGGGGTTCGCCGTCGGCAAGGAAGAAAAAAAACTCGGCATTCACGCCACGGCATGCACGGCGCTTTCCTTCGACGACTGCGAAGTACCCGTCGCGAATCGCATCGGAGACGAGGGGCAGGGCTACAAGATCGCGCTTTCCATGCTGGATGGCGGTCGCATCGGCATCGCCTCGCAGGCCACAGGAATCGCGCAGGGTGCGTTTGAAGCGGCACTCGCCTACGCGCGCGAGCGCCAGGCTTTTGGCCACCCCATCGCGGAATTTCAGGCCATACAGTTCATGCTTGCGGATATGGCCACGGAAATTGACGCGGCGCGATTGCTGGTGCGGCGCGCTGCTTGGAAACAGGATTCGGGTTCGCGCTTTTCGATGGAAGCGGCAACGGCGAAGCTTTTTGCCAGCGAGATGGCCACGCGCGTGGCGCACAAAGCGATTCAGATTCATGGCGGCAACGGTTACAGCCGTGAATATCCCGTGGAACGCAATTACCGCGACGCGCGCATCACCGAGATCTACGAAGGCACGAGCGAAATACAGAGGCTGGTGATCGCGTCCTGGGTGCTGAAAACGATCGGAGCTTGAGCGCCCCGGATTGCGCGTGAGATTATTTCTGGAGTGGCGAGGCAGCATTCGAAGTCATGGATACCTTCACCCACGCGGCACTCTTCTTCGTTCTGTTGTTTTACAGCATCGTTTTAATCCTAGGTCCCATCGTGCTGCGCATCCAGTTTCGATACCGGGCAAAGGTCGAGCCTCATGTTGTTTCGTTCGAAGACTTGCCCGAGGAGGTGCGCGAATTCATTGAGCCGCGCGTGGCGACATTTGCGCTTTGGAACTTTGACGTAATTGCCTACCTGAATCTCGGCAGAATCGCGGCGCGGACGGAATCCTTTATGGCGCTGCTCAGCAATCCACATACGGCCGAATGGGCGGGCGTTGTTTTCGCAATATCGCGGACGAAGAAGGTACGTTTCATGGAGTTCATGACCCGCTGCTCGGAAGAAATGCAGATTGACACGAGCACTGACCCCACCGCGCCGGTGCTTTTCCCGTTGCCGCAGCACCACGTGTTTCGTTTCCCGCAGATTCAGGATGTCTACACGCTGTATCGTGTCCACCGGATGCTGGTGAACGAGATTACGCATGGTGCGCTGCCAGTCCTGCCGCCTCCGGGCCAGGAATTGGCGGAGCTGAAGCGGCGCCTCGATCGTTACGGACCCTGGCAGCAGGAGCACGGGTATATGTACCTCGACGCGAAGGGCGAAAATTACCGGCTGACGTGGAAGGGAGCCATTCTCGGAGCGTGGCGCGCGGTTTGGCCGGTGCCGCTGGTCCGCGGCTGGCGGATGCAAAAGGAAAATCAGACCGTCCTCAACAGAATCGGCGTCGCCACGTAGAATCCGCCCAAACGCAGCGACTCACCCTGCGGCGCGATTTTAATCTCAGTGTATGCTGGCATGATGCTGGAGCTTGATTTCAGCCAGGAATTCGATCCCGCGCGCGACGAATCATTCTTTGCGGCTGTGCCCGAACGTGCCGGCATTCTGCTGATCGAGATGCAGGAGACGCAAGCGCACCCGCATCTCGTGCGGACCGCGGATTTGCGGCGCGCGGCCGAGCGGCTACTTCGCCCTGCGGAACCCGGCTCGAAGCGCCTGAATCTGCGCGAAGTAGCCGTGCGGATTCGCTACCGTCTTACCGGATCGAAATTCGAACAGACCCTCGCGCTCTATCAACATGCTCGGGCGACATTTCCGGACCGCTATCGCGATTTGCTTCGTCTGCGGCCTCCGGCGCTGCTCAAAGTGAATCTGCGGAATGAGTATCCGCGCTGCTATGTGACGCGGAGGATTGCGGGAGACCAGGGGTTTTATTTCGGGCCGTTTATATCGCGTCGCGCGGCCGACACTTTCTCAGAGAGCTTCCTCGATCTTTTCAAGGTTCGGCGCTGCCAGATCAAAATTCGCCGCGATCCGAGCTTCCCCGGCTGCATTTACTCGGAGATGAAAATGTGCCTCGCTCCCTGTTTCGCCGGGTGCACAAAGCAGGAGTACGACGTTGAAGTCGGCCGCGTGCTTGAGACTCTCGACACGGCCGGCGTCGCGCTGACAGCGAAATTCCAACGGGAAAGGGAAGCCGCAAGCGAAGCGCTGGATTTCGAACGCGCAGCCGCGCTGCACAAGCGCCTGGAAAAAGTGTCGGACGCGCTGCGCGGGCTGCCGGAACTTGCGAGGCGAATCGAAGACCTCGACGCAGTGATCCTGCAGCGGGCCGTCCAGGAAAAGACGATCGCGGTGTTTCCGCTTCGCACCGGCATTCTCGGCGAGCCATGTTTCCTCGATTTCGCGGAACTATCGAGCCAGCCGCGCTCCGTCGAAGCCATCTTGCGAGAAAGGCTTGAGCCACAGATCAACACAGATAAGCACAGATCAAGTCCAGGAAAAGAACTTGAAACAATTATCCCTGACGCCGCGAATCACGAAGGCACACCGGCAGACTATCGCGAGCGATACGGCCTGCGCGCTGCTCCGCCCGAGCTGGCTGAGCACTTGTCGCTACTGACGCGCTGGTTTTATTCCAAGCCGCGCGAAGGCGAGATTCTGTTTCGCGGGGACGAGTGGCCCTACCGCCGAATCCTGCGAGCCTGCGGAAGATTGCTCGCGCCAGCCGCTCCGGCGTCCGGCGAAGCGCCGAAGCCGACCGCCTGAAGAAATCCGTAACGCAATCCCAGGGAGCGCCGCGCGCGATTGCATCGTACAATTGAACGAGCAATGACAGAGAAAGGCACCGCTTCAGCCACGCAGGTTGCGCCGGCAGAGCAGTCGCGTTTTCGCGCTACAGTCCGCTCGCTGAAACACCGGAATTTCCAGCTTTTCTTCAGCGGCCAGATGATCTCGCTCGTCGGGACGTGGATGGACACAGTCGCGGAAGCGTGGCTCGTTTACAGGCTCACCGGATCGTCGCTGTTGCTCGGCACGGTGACGTTCGCCGGACAGATTCCGGTTTTCCTGCTCGCGCCGCTGAGCGGGATGGTGGCGGATCGCTTCAACCGCCGCAAGATCGTAATTGCCACGCAGGCCGCGTCCATGATTCTCGCCGGTATTCTGGCGGCGCTAACCCTGAGTAAGCGCGTCACCGTGATGCAGGTCATCGTGCTGGCTGCGCTCATGGGAGCGGTGAATGCATTCGATATCCCCGCGCGGCAGTCGTTTCTCGTCGAGATGGTCGGGCGCGAGGACTTGATGAACGCGATCGCGCTCAACTCCTCGATGTTCAACGGAGCGCGCATTATCGGCCCGGCAATCGCGGGAATATTGGTCGCGAGCATCGGCGAAGGATGGTGTTTCTTCGCGAACTCCGTGAGTTACATCGCCGTGATCGCCGGGCTGCTCCTGATGCGCATCCCGCCCAAGGCGCCGGCGGTCTTCGCGTCTCCGCTCGAGCACATCGCCGAAGGATTCCGTTTCGTGCGCGACACCGCGCCGATTCGCGCCCTGCTTTTGCTTATCGGTGTCGTGAGCCTGGTGGCGATGCCCTATTCGGTTCTCATGCCCGTCTTCGCCGCGAAGATTCTTCACGGTAACGCCCGCACACTCGGCACCTTGATGGGCGCCACGGGCGTCGGCGCGATGAGCGGCGCGCTTTTGATTGCGTCGCGCCGCGGAGTGGCTGGACTCGGCCGCTGGGTATTCATTGCCTGCGGCGGGTTCGGCGTCACGCTGATCCTGTTCTCTTTTTCGCGGTGGACGTTGCTCTCGACGCTGCTGCTCGTCGGCGTCGGTTTCTCGATGATGACGCAGATGTCGTGTTCGAACACACTGGTGCAGGCCATGGTGCCCGACCGCTTGCGCGGCCGGACCATGGCGGTCTACTCGATGATGTTTATGGGCATGGCGCCGTTCGGAGCGCTGATGTCCGGCGCGGCGGCGGATCGTATCGGGGCTCCGCGGACCGTCGCTATCGGAGGCGTACTCGCCATTGCGGGCGCGATCGCGTTCGGGCGGTATCTGCCGAAGATCCGGGTCGAGGCGCGTTCGTTGATTGCCGCGCAAATGCTCGCTGAAAATCCGGCCGAGGAAATCACTGCGCGCATTGGACCGTGATGTCCGCGTGTCGTCTGTTCGCATCAAAGTGTTCTGATATACTTCGCCGGCTCTGCACTTTTCGCCGCGAAACGAGGCTCGATGTCCTCCGCTGCAAAATCTGACGACAAACGCGCGCCCGGCTGCGCCTCGGCGCAGGGCACGTTGCGCTATGCCGCGCGATTTCAAGGGCGCGCGGCCGCGGGACATTTTCGCGATGTGCAAGCCGGGCTGGTTCTGTCGTCCATTGGAATTGGTACGTATCTCGGAGAGCCCGACGAGGCCACCGACGAAGGCTACACCGAAGCCGTGGTCGCGGCCGTCGAGGGCGGCATCAATGTGGTGGATTCGGCGATCAACTATCGCCTGCAGCGCAGCGAGCGCTCGGTGGGCGCCGCGCTCAGGCAGCTCGCCGCCAAAGGATTTCCCCGCGACGAAATTGTCATTTGCACCAAGGCAGGCTTTCTGACTCCGGATGGCGAGATGCCGGACGACGCCAACGAATATTTCGCTCGCGAATATATCGAGCCGGGAATTTTCCGCCCCGAAGATATCGCCGCAGGCTGCCACTGCATGACGCCGCGCTATCTGGCCGACCAGCTTGATCGCAGCCGCCGCAATCTGGGCGTTGATTGTGTTGACGTCTTCTATTTGCACAATCCGGAAACGCAATTGAGCGACGTGCCGCCGGAGGAATTTCGCCGTCGAATCGCCGAGGCGTTCGCGTTCCTGGAAACGGCCGTGGCCGCCGGAAAAATCGGCGCGTATGGACTCGCCACATGGAACGCCTTCCGCGACGAATCGAAGTCGCAGGGGTATTTTTCGTTGGCCGCCATGGAGGGAATCGCCCGGGACGCCGGCGGTGCGGAGCACCACTTCCGTTTCGTGCAATTGCCATTGAATCTCGCCATGCCCGAGGCGCTGCTGAAGCCAAATCAGATCGTCGAGGGGAAGACGATGGCGATGGTGCAGGCGGCGCGTGCTCTGAAAATTACTCTGATATCAAGCGCGGCGCTGCTGCAGGGCCAGCTCACGCGGAATCTGCCGCCCTATATCGCCGAGGCGCTGGGCACGAAGAAGGATTCGGTGAGCGCGCTTCAATTCGCCAGATCGGTTCCCGGCGTCACCACCGCGCTTGCGGGCATGAGCCACGTCCACCACGTCCTTGCCAATCTCGAAGTGATCGGCATCGAGCCTTCCCCCCGCGATCAGTTCCTCAAATTATTTGAGCCGCGCGTTTAGGATTTCGACCTCGCACTAAATCGTTTCAGCGTCGAGCCACGCATCAACCGCTGCTGCGACCTCGTCGAGCCGCCCCGTGAAAAAATGGTCCGCGCCTTCGACGATCACCAATCGCTTGGGCTCGGGTAGCGTCGCGAAGAGCGCCTCGATGCTGGCGCGCGCTCCGAATTGATCGTTCCCGCCCTGGATCAACAACTTTGGCTTCTCGCACGCGGGCAGAAAACTCATGTCCAGGTTATCTACTGGCAATCCCAGGCCGATCACTCGTGCCACGCGCGCGTCGCCGCAGCCCACTCGCAGGCCCACCGACGAGCCGAAGCTGAATCCCGCGACCAGAATCGGCCGCCCCGGGAATTCGGCCGCGAGGTAATCAATCGCCGTGCGAACGTCGTCCTGTTCGCCCTTTCCGCGGTCGTGCACGCCTTCGCTTTGCTCCACGCCGCGAAAATTGAATCGCAGCACCGTTGCGCCGCGTTGATGGAGCGCCTTCGCGGTCTGAAACACAACCTTGTTGTGCATCGTCCCGCCGAATAGGGGATGCGGATGGCAAACCACCGCGACGAATTTGGGATCGGAAACTGCCGAGGTCCAGAGCAGAGCTTCGAGGCGCCCTGCAGGGCCGGCGAGGAACATACTGCGATGAAAGACGTCCGCCATCAGGTTCCGCGCGTGAGGGTTTTACAGCAAGTCATCGAATGAAGGCCTTCGTTCAAAAGAAGTGCGTGATTCAGGATGTGCCTGTCCTCATCCATTCCACGGCGACGGAGGTGATCATCGCGCTTCTACCGGCCTCGGGGTTGGCGACCGGTGCCGGGCCCGGCATGTCCTCCATGGTCTCGACACGCACAACGCGTCCGGCTACTTCGCCCGTCCTCGACCATTCGCCCCAGGGGATTTTCGCCAGCACTTTGTCGCCCGGGACGTAGATATGCGAGGTTTCAAACCGCG
The DNA here is from genome assembly GCA_963842425.1 of uncultured Acidobacteriota bacterium. Taxonomy (GTDB): domain Bacteria; phylum Acidobacteriota; class Terriglobia; order Acidiferrales; family UBA7541; genus Palsa-295. The sequence goes on from CAWJGQ010000010.1 coordinate 222,311, forward strand.
TGCCGTGCTGCGAAATATCCTGCGTCATGAATTCTTCGGGCCACGGAGTTCCAGCAAGCCGAACGAAAATCGGCAGCGCGAAGGGAATTCGCTCCGATCCCCGGCGCTCTTGATCGGCGGCCACCTTCGCCGTTCGTGCCGTTGATTCAAAGCGCAGCGCGACCCAGTAGCCTCCTTCTGCATCGGGCTCCATACGCACGATCCGCGCCGGCGTTTCTGGCTGGGTGGCGGCGCCTTGTGCGGGATCAAACGGAAATGCGACCCAGACGCGGGCGAGCCTGTCGCAGGGCTCGTTGCGATGGAAGAGCATGCCCTCGCGGGAGACGTCCACCGTCTGCGTTGTCTCGAGCCGCATGCCGATGGGTCCGTGCCAGCGGATGCGCGCCGGCAGTTTGAGCTGCGCGCGCGGGTGTTTCCGAAGTTCGACCGACGTGGCGGGCTCGGACATGGCCCCATCGTAGCGGCACGGCACGCGCACGTCAAACATACATACTCGTCAAAGGATTCGAGCGAGTAACCGGGGTTCTTCCGGATGCACGTGGCAACGTTCCTACGCCTGTCAGGCGAAATGTCTCGCTTTGCTCACCGAGCAGCGCCTGAAAATCCGTTGCACGCTTTAGAGAGCGATGGTAGCTTTGCTCAGTTCCGAGGTACGGAGGGCTCATGGAGAACGGTGTGGAGCGTCGCGCCGCCCGGCGTTTTTCAATGATGCTTCCCCTGAGAGTCCGGTTCTCGGCAGGCGATGGAATCGCGGAGAAACCCGGTGAAACCCGCGACGTCAGCTTCCGCGGGCTTTATTTCCTGATCGAAGCGAACCTGGAATCCGGCAGCTCGATCGAATTTGTTCTCACGCTTCCGCAGCAGATCACTCTCGCCGGCGACGTGCACATTCGTTGCTATGCGCGCGTCCTCCGTGTTGATTCGCATAACGGCCGCCGCGGCGTGGCCGCGCAGATCGAACGCTACGAATTCCTTCCCGCTCTCGCCTGACAGGGATTCCGCACCGGACGCTTGCCGCAGCGCATCGCCATCCTGAGAATTCACATAGTGTCCTAATTTCGAATCGCGCTTCCCAACTTCGCGCCTTTTAGGGGCTCGGAGCTGAACCGGTCTCGCCTGCCCTGACGAAGGCAGGGAGCGCAGCCGAAGGAGCTCCGCCATAACAGCCAGAAAGAGTGGGGGCCTCAGCCCAGCGGAAAATGCCTCCGACCCCCCGCGCCGCCGTAACTCTCGTGTGCTCTGTTCCCTACCGGCATGCGTAGTTTCCACAATAGACAGCAATCCCAAAATACATTAGCGTCAGTCGGGGCAGTTTTTGGCCCCGATGATAGGGCTCCCGGTGTCGACCTGGATAGGGCTCCCGAGCCCACGCGAACAGGGCTCCCAGTGTCCATGGCAAGTGGAGCCCGGGAGATCGATCGCGCTCGGGAGATCAGTCGAGTCTGGGAGAGATGATAGGGCTCCCAGTGTCGACGGCGAGTCGAGTCTGGGAGATCGCTCGCTTCGCGCGCCCCGGCTCTCTAGACGAGCGCCCGACGCTCTTTGACAACTGAATGGTTTTTGGTGGCACAGACACTCCTGTCTGTGCTCCTACGAGCGACTCCTTGCCAGGAATTGCCGCGCGCTCGGAAGATCAATCGCAGTCCCGAGCGAGTCGCAGTAGCGACGAGCCGAGGGATCTCTCCGCTCCGGTGAGGTTGCATGCGCAGTTCCGCTAAGGTTGTACACACAAATCCGGTTTGGTGGCACAGACACTCCTGTCTGTGCTCCCACGAGCGTCCCCTTGCTAGGCATCGTTGCGCGCCCGGAAGATCAGTCGCAGTCCCGAGCGAGTCGCAGCAGCGACGAGCCGAGGGATCTCTCCGCTCCAGTGAAGTTGCATTCGCAGTTCCGATGAGGTTGTATACACAAATCCGGTGAAATTGTTTACGCAGTTCCGGTGAAAGCGTGGGCCTTCAGGCCCACGAAACACACCCTAGGTAGTCATGGCTTCAGCCATGGGACTTTACCTTGTGCCACCGCTCACAAATCACCAAAAGAAGTGACACACCATGCAAAGTAATTTCCTACGTAACTCCCTGAAAACAAAGGAAAGCAGCACCAAAGAAGTGACACACTTTTTCGTGCTCGCTTCCGCACTTAGGACATCACCAGAATTCACTTCTCTTATCATTTCCGCTGGCGCAAGATTTAAGTTCGGGGATACAGCATGGCACGCCACACCCTTCTCATTGACGCCGACGATACCCTCTGGGAAAACAACATCTTCTTTGAGAAGACCATAGATGACTTCATCACGCGGCTGGAACATCTCGGCTACACGCGCGAGTATATCCGCCATATCCTCAACGAAACCGAGCGCCGCAATATTCGCCAGCATGGCTACGGCGTGCGCAGCTTCCGGCGGTCTCTGGAGGATACGTACCTGAAGCTCGCCGGGAATTCGGCGCGTCGAGAGATGGTGAAGGATATCGAGCAGATGGCCCAAGAGCTCGAAAGCACGCCCCCGCACATTCTCGATGGCGTTCCCGAGACGCTCGCCTATCTTGCCAAGCATCACCGGCTGATTCTGCTGACCAAGGGAGAGCCCGCCGAACAGGCCGCCAAGGTCGAGCGCTCCGGCCTGCAGCCCCATTTCGACGCGATCGAGATCGTGCTCGAAAAGGACTCCGGAACCTACGGTCGGATGATCGAGCAGTTCAAAATCGTGAAATCGCACGGCTGGATGGTGGGCAATAGCCCGCGCAGCGACATCAATCCGGCGCTGCAATCTGGGCTGAACGCCGTCTTCATTCCGCATTCGGCCACCTGGGAACTGGAGAAATCAGAACTTGAAAGCGGCACTGGCAAATTGCTGATCCTTTCGACTTTTCGTGAACTCCGCGCACATTTTTAATTGCGGCCTTTTTCTCCGATCTCAGAAAGCTTGGCTGAAAGCGACCGCAGTCCAATTTGTCCGCGCGGTGAGCCTCGTCGGTCCTTCCTGGCGTTCTTTTTCGCGCATACACTCGATGCTTGAATGGAGGCACGGACATTGGCCACGGACTATCGCAGTCACTTCGCAGATTTTGAAGGAATGGCATATCTGAACGCGGCGTTGCAGGGGCCGATGCCGCTGGCGGCCGTGCGTGAAGCGCACGCAGCGCTGGAATGGAAGAAGCGTCCCGACCGTCTCGCGGACACCGTCTACTTCGATCTTCCGGATCGAATTCGCGAAAAAATCTCATGCATGATCGGCGCGCGTCCGGATGAAATAGCCGTTACCAGCGGCGCGAGCGCCGGCCTCGCATCGGTCGCCGCGGGAATTGACTGGAAACCGGGCGATGAAGTCCTCGTCGGAAGCGGCGAGTTCCCGGCGCATTTCTCCACCTGGATGCGCTACGAACAGGCAGGAAGGCTGCGAATCCGCGTGGTCGAGCCGCGCGGCCGTTTCATCACCGCCGACGATTACATCGCGCAGATCGGGCCGCGTACGCGGGTCGTATCGGCGAGCTTCGTCCGATTCGACAATGGCGCGAGGCTCGACTCCGCGCCCGTTGGAGAGGCATGCCGGAAAGTGGGCGCGGCTCTTTTGCTCGATCTCAGCCAGTTCGCCGGTTCGGCGCGAATCGACATTCGCGAATTGGGAGCGGATATGGCCGTATGCAGCGGTTACAAATGGCTGCTTGGTCCCTACGGAGCCGGTTTTTTCTGGATTGCCGGCGAATGGGTTGAGCGGCTGACGCTCGGAGCGGTCTACTTCATGGCATTGGAGGGCGCGCGGGAACTTCACGCGATGCCGTCTGCAAACTTCCGCCCCGTGCCCGGAGCGCGGCGCTGGGATTCGCCGGAGACCGCGAATTTCACGAATCTCGCGGCGTTCGAATCCTCGCTCGATATGCTGCTGCGTATCGGACTGGATTCAGTCGCGCAGCACGCGGATGGGCTCGTTGGCAAACTCATCGAACGCCTGCCGCGCAATCGCTGCGTGCTCGCCTCTCCCGAGGAACGGTGTAAACGCGGCCCGTACGTTTGCATTTCTGCACTGAAGCGCGAGGAAACGCCGGCGCTTTACGAAAAGGTTCGTGCGGCGAAAATCCATGTCAGCCTGCGCAACAATACGCTGCGCATCGCGCCCTATCTCTACAACACGTCCGAGGAGATTTCGCGCCTGATCGAGGTATTGTCGACCTGAGGATCGTCGCTCGAAAACCTTACTCTCTTGGGTTTACGTAGCTGAACGGGACGTAGATGACGCTCTCGAAATCCGTGGGCGCACCGGCGTGCGTCCCCGGACGAAACTTCCACCGCTCTAATGCCTCGATCGCGTTGTGGTCAAGCTGCGGATCGAGACCTCGCACGATTTGAATGCTGTCCACCGATCCATCCTTGCGGACGATCGCGTAGAGGATCACCTGGCCCTTCACATGCGCTTTGATTAGCTCCGGCGGGTACTTGGGATCGGCCTTTTCAATGGGAACCGGGCATGCGACCAGCTCTTTGTGCAGTTTCGCAAGACCATCCTGCTCATCCAGCTCGGCAAAGTCCATAATCCAACTTCCGCTCGCGCTGGTCAGGTTCGGCAGGTTGACGTGCAGTGTGTAAACCTCCTTGCCCGAGAGGATTTTTTCGGGCGGCAGGCCTGGATCCAATTTGCTCACGTCCACCGGCCCTTTCCGCGTGCTGGCCGAAGGTTCGTACGGCGTCATCGGTTTCAGATTCAGTCCGCCCGAGCGACTTCCCGAAGGCGTGATCCCGCCGGCGTTTCCTCCATTGCCGGGATGTACCGGTGCACCGCTGATGCTGACGGCCGCAGGAAGAGAACTGCCAGTCGCGCCGCCCGCTGGGCTCGAAACTCCGGAAGCTGCTGACGCCCCGCCGCCATTCTCACCCGAGGCTGCTACTCCATGCGCTGCAGCGCCGGGCGTGCCCGGTTTTCCTCCCTCGGGCGAAATCGAAATACGCGCCGCGAGATTTCCCTCGGGCACGCTGACCTCGGGCGCCGGCGGCGCGGGCGTAGCCGAAAGCGCAATGATCCGTCGCAGGCCGGCATCGCCCTCTTCCGCGGCAGCACCAACCTCGGGCGCAGGGCCTGCGTCCGCGTGAGTTGCGTGCCGCTGCGCGACGGACGTGGACATCGCATCCAGCACGATCTTCGGCCGCGCGATGGTTATCTGCGACGGCGCGATATCAATCGGGCCAGGATTCTTCTCGGTCTTCGCGACGTCCGGCGCGACGGCATTTGCGAGAGTACGGTGCCGCAGGCGAGGCGCCGAAGCTGTGGGCGCCAATTCAAGGTGCGGCCGCTTCAGATTGGCGTCTGACCACTGCACGATGTTCGGCAGCGGCGTCACGATTTTCGGCGGCGCGGGCGGGGCGTCCGGACGGATCAGTGTTTGCCGCGGATGCGTCACACGGACCGGTATCGAAATAATTGTCTGCCGCGGATGAAATGCGTCCGCGCCCTGTTGGGGCGGCTGCTTGGCCGGGTCATCCGGTTTCTTGATTGGCTTTGGAGTGTTCGCAGGCAGCTTGATCGTCGGCAAATCCGTTGGGTCGTAAACCGTCATTTCGACTTCCAGCGGCGGGAGAGTTTGCTTCACTGCCGGCAAGAATCCCCATATCGGCAGAATCAGCAGACAAATGACGACAACATGCCAGAGAACCGCAGCCAAAAAAGAGCGGCCCGGCAACTTCCCTTCAACCCAGTCCACCCGCAGGACTTGAACTTTCTTGAGTTCCCAGTCCTTCGGCGCGGGCGGACCCGTCAGCACTCCCTCCAGGCTGGTGCGAAAGACCTCACCGGACGGCTCCCACTCGATTCCCAAATCCAGGCGGGGCAGGCGTGCGTGCGGAGGGAGCTCTTCGAGATGGTTCTCAAGCGGGCGCAATTCCAGTGGCGAAGGGGGCGGCATAGGTTCGGCGATAGTATACCCGAAGGGTGTGATGCGCCTGAGTTACGCCGCGGCTGCCAGCTGGTAAAAACTTAGCATGGAATCGCCCTGCTCGATTTCGCGCGTGCGTTCCAACCGGTCGAGCCGCTCGGGCAATTTCACCCGCCAATGGTGCTCCACGATCACCAGTCCTCGAGGCGCGATCAAGTGCGAGGCATCGAGATATTCGAGGACGCCGGCGTGCTCAGGAGTTTTCGCGTAGGGGGGATCGAGAAAAACGAAATCCGCCACCAGATGCCGCGCGGCGATCTTCTCCAAACCGGCCACCGCGTCCGCGACGATCAACTCCGCTCCTGCCCGAATTTCCAGGGCCGCCAGGTTATCGCGAATCAGCCGTGCAGCCTTGGCGTTCGACTCGACAAGAATTACCTGTTGGGCTCCACGGCTGAATGCCTCGATGCCGATCGCTCCCGTGCCGGCGTAGAGATCAACGAACAGGGAATCCTCGACCGCAGGCGCCAGGATATTGAAGAGCGTTTCGCGCAGGCGGTCACTCGTCGGACGAAGAGGCAGCAGGCCCGGCCCTCTGAGCTTCCTTCTGCCGAATTTTCCGGCAATCACGCGCATGGTTTCACGCCGTTTTTTATCCCACGGCCGCGAGATGATAGCGTTTCCGCCACATCGGGCTAACGGATTCGAGGCGCGCGACCAGCTCGTCCGCGCGCGCCGGATTTTCGGCCAGCGCAAACGCCTCTCGCCGCGCGAATTCGAGCAGTTCGTGGTCGCGGAGGGGCTGTGCGAACGCGAACGCCGCGTCACCGTGCTGCCGCGTCCCGAAAAATTCGCCCGGGCCGCGCAACTTCAGATCTCGCTCGGCGATTTCGAATCCGTTCGACGTGGCGACCATCGTTTCGATGCGCTCCCGCGCCTCTCCAGTGATTGTTTTTGGCGCGACCAGGATGCAGTGCGATTTTTCCCTGCCCCGTCCGATTCGCCCGCGGAGCTGGTGGAGCTGCGCAAGCCCGAATCGCTCGGCATGCTCGATCACCATCACCGTAGCGTTGGGCACATCCACGCCGACTTCAATCACGGTCGTCGCGACGAGGATATCCAGCTCGGCGCGGCGAAATCGGTCCATCACCGCGTCCTTCTCTTCATTCTTCAGCCGGCCGTGCAGCAGGCCCACGCGCAGTTTCGGAAATACGATTTTTGCGAGGCGCTCGTACTCGGCCGTCGCAGCTTTCAATTCCTGCTTCGACTCCTCGATCACTGGATAAAGCACAAATCCCTGCCGCCCGCTCGCGACTTCGCGGCGCAGAAATTCCCACACGCCCGTTAACTGCGCTTCCGAGGCCCAGCGCGTTTCAATCGGCGTGCGTCCCGGCGGCAATTCGTCAATTACAGATAGATCGAGGTCGCCGTATAGCGTCAGCGCGAGCGTGCGCGGAATGGGTGTCGCGGTCATTACCAGTACGTGCGGCGAAGCGCCCTTGTCGATCAGGCGCTTGCGCTGCAGCACGCCGAAGCGGTGCTGCTCGTCCACAATCGCGAGCCCCAGCTTTGAGAATTTTACCGGTTCCTCGATCAGCGCGTGGGTGCCCACCAGCAATTTGGTTTCGCCGCTTTCGACGCGCGCCAGCACCGCTTCGCGTTCCGCGCGTTTGCGGCCGCTGACGATCAAATCCACGCCGTAACCCGCCGGTTCGAAAATGCGACGCGCGGAAAGGTAATGCTGCGCGGCCAGAATTTCGGTCGGCGCCATCAGCGCCACCTGGTAACCGTTCTCGATCACGATCGTCGCCGCTTCCAGCGCCACGATCGTCTTGCCGCTGCCCACGTCGCCCTCTAGCAGCCGGTGCATCGGGTAGGGTCGCTCGAGATCGGCGGCGATTTCCACCAGGACTTTTTTCTGCGCGGCGGTCGGCTTGAACGGCAAAATGCGCTTCAGCGCCTCGCGCACTTTTTCCTCGCGAACGCGCATGGCAATCCCTTGCTCGCGATGCTCCCGCAGGCGGCGAAGCGCCAGCGCGAGCTGGTAATAGAAAAACTCCTCGAAGATCAGCCGTGTCTGCGCGGGACTCCGAAACATGTTGAGCTGCTCGATATTTTCGTCTTTCGGCGGAAAATGGGTGTAGAGCAACGCCTCGCGTCGCGTGGGGAAGCGGTAACGCTGGCGGATTTCCTCGGGAAGCACGTCGGGCACGTCACCATCGAAATCCCGCAGCACGCCGTAGATAATTCGCCGCAGCATCCGCGAGCTGATGCTACCAATCGCTTCGTAGATTGGGACGATGCGTCCGACTTCGGTCGAATCGCCGGGCCCCTCATCGCTTGCGTTTACAATCTCAATCTGCGGATTCACCATCTCGATGCGGCCGGGCCGGTACGCGTCCACGTCCGCCTTGCCGTGCATGACCAGCCGCTGGCCTTCCTTCAGCCGGCCTTCGAGATACGCGCCGTGAAAAAACCGCGCATGCAGCGCGCCTGAATCGTCGCGCACCGTTACGTGAAACACTCCGGCGCGCCCGCGGCGGAATCGCACCGTGCTTCCTCCGCCGCTGCTCACTTCAGCCAGAATGGTGTGCACCTGTCCAGGAATAATCTCGGCAATGGGTGTGAAACGGATGCGGTCTTCGTAGCGGAACGGCAGATAACCGAGCAGGTCGCCGACGGTCGAGATGCCGCGCTCTTCGAGCGTCGCGGCGCGCTGGGGGCCAACGCCGCGCAGATACTTCACCGGATTGGTCAGTGCGATGGTCACGCTATTGACGATGAGCGCGCAGCGGGGAAGCGCGGTTACTTGCCGTCCACCGAAAACGCCAGGAGCACATTTCCGGCGGTGCTGCCCTGAAAGAAGTATCCCGAATTCACGTAGACAACTCCGCCGACAATCACGGGTCCGGATTCGTCGAGCGAGCCGCCGTTGGCCTTTACTCCGTTGACGGTTTTGTATTCGCGCTCGGTGTCCACGTCCCAGATGATCCGGCCGTCCCTGGCTGAGTAGGCCCGCAGGTGTCCATCCACGCCGCCGGAAAAAACCACTCCTGGAATCGCGCTCACAGCTGCCGATTGCGCGGGGCTGCATCCCGGTTTTATGCACGGCGGATGCGGCGTCTGCCACGCGACATCTCCGCTCTCGACCTTCAGCGCAAAGAGCCCACCGCCAACCTTCGGGTCCAATTCATACGGCACGCCATAAACAGAGTCCTGGCCCGCGGCCGATCCCGGCGCAGCAGCCCGGCGCAATTCATCGGAGACGGCCACGTACACATTGTTCGCGTCCGCCGCGGAGCCCCACTGCACGCCGCCGAGAGTGCCGCCCTGTCCGACGCGTTTCTGCCAGAGCAGCTTGCCGCGCGCATCAGGATCAACGGCATAGACGATTCCCGACTTTGCGCCGGCAATCAGCGCGCGGTGGCCGTTCGGCAGAGTAACCAGAATGGCGGACGATCCGAAATCGAAATCAGGACCTTTCGATTGCGGGCAATTGACCTGCTTGTCTCCGGGAATGTCGCAGTCAATGTTGTACGCGTCGCCTTTGGACATCTGGCTCGACCATGCGAGTTTGCCAGTCTCCAGATCAAACGCCATGAATGCGTCGGACGTGTTGGTTGCAGGATCGGAGTAATTGTCGCCCGTGGTCACATAGACCATGCGACTTTGCAGGTCCACGGTCGGCGACGACCAGATGCCCGCGCCCGACGGCCCCCAGAGTTGTACGCCCTGCGCGTTTTTTCGCACCGGCTGCGGTTCCGCGGCGATCGTGTAGCTCTTCCAGATTACTTTTCCCGTGGCGGCGTCCAGCGACGAAACGCTTCCGCGAAATTTGCAACATTCATCCTTGGCGTCGGCGCCGCTCACTTCCTCCAGTGACGATACGCCCACGTAGAGCCTGCCGTCTGCGAGCGTCGGCGCGCCGGTCACGTGCACGTCCGGGTGCGGATCGAGGCTCGTCTTCCACAGAGTTTTGCCGGTCAATGCATCCACGGCGTAGACGTTCCCGTGCTGATCGCCGAAGTACGCGGCCCAGCCGTCGCCGTTTGCGCCCACGCTGATCGCGGTCCGGACCGCAAAATCCGTGTCAATGATCCAGTAGATGCACCCGCTCTTTGCATCGAGCGAGTAAACCTTTCGCGCCACGCTTCCCACAAAAATGCGCCCGCCCACGATCGCAGGCTGCGCATAGGCCTGATTCGCGCTCGCATAGCCGAAGGCCCATTTCAATTTTAGCTTCGGGACCTGATCCGCGCGCAGGCCCGCCATCTGCGCCGGCTGGAACCGGTGCTGCGTCGCGTCCACGCCCCATCCGTTCCAATGAGGCTGGTCCGAGCTGGGACTAAATGCCGGGCCACCCTGCGCGCAGAGGTTCGTGTCTGTGGGACCTTGCGCTTTCAATTCATCCAGTTTCGAGAGGTAGCTGGAGAGCGCATCCACCTGCGCCGCGGACAAAGTCGCGCCTTGCGAGCTCATACTCCCCTTGGTAAGAGCGAACCGTATGTTTTCGACGGACATTTGTTCGAGCGCCGCCCGGCTGGGCGCGCGGCTGGCGCCGCCATCGTGGCAGCTCCCGCAATGCTCGCGATAGAGCGTCTGTCCGGGATTGGTCGCCGAATTTTCGGTCTGCGCCCACGCTGTCGTTCCCGTGCACAACGCAACCACGAGCGCCAGCGCGCTCAACGCGAAATGCTTCCGCACGCCGCTAATTCTGGACCGCATGTGAAATCCCGCGATTCGAAAATCGTTCATCGCTGCGACTCCTCGAGCAGCTCCTTCAAATACGCCTGCCATACCTCGGCCTGCGTGTGCGTTCCGTGGCCGTAGGTCTCCAGCGACGCGGGCACGAGAATGAATCGCCCGGTCTTCAGCCGCTTCACTTCGGTTTGCGCCATCGTGAGCTCGGGCGGATTGATAAAGTCATCGGCGGAGTTAATCCACATGACCGGCGCGAGAATTTTTTCAAGCTGCGCCGACGGATCGTAATTGCGCGACGCGCTGACGGCGAACAGAAAATCGTTGGCGTCGAAAGTTTTCGCGATATTGGCGCGGTAGGTTTCCAGATACGTGTCCGCCGCATCGCGCGTGGGAAATCTTTTCTGCATTTGCAATGGCGCGCTACCCGCGATCAACAGCATGTCAGTCAAGATTTCCATCGCCGCGCGCGGTTCGGAAGTATATTCGCCACCTTTCCATTCGGGATCGTTGCGAACGCCGTCAATTACCATTTTTCGCCAGATGCGGTTGCGTCCCGCAACTTGGACGGCCTGGCACGCGAGCGGCATCAGCGCGTCCATGAAATCTGGATATGTCTCGCCCCACACGAACGAGTGCATGCAGCCCATCGAAGTCCCCAGCACCAGCCGGAGATGGTTAACGCCGAGGCCTTTTTCGACCAACTCGTGTTGCGCGGCCACCATATCGTCGTAATCATATTGAGGAAAGTGCGCGTGCATGCCGTCGCTTGGTTTGCTCGATTTGCCGTGGCCGATGCCATCGGGAAGAATGATGAAATAGCGGCTCGCATCGAGAAGCTGGCCGGGCCCAAACAGCACGCCGGCGAAGATGGGAATGAGGAATCCGCTGCCGCTCCCACCCGTGCCATGGAGAATCAGGACGGCATTCGTCGTGCGACCCTTCGCATCGCGCACCGGCGTGCCGAGGGTCGTATAGTGCAGTCTCAGCTCCGGCAGCGTCTCGCCGGATTTGAAATGAAAATCGTGGGCGACGTAATCGCCCTCTTTCGTGGCGAGCCCGGCGACCACCTGCTGCTGAGTCTGCTGTGCCTGCGATGATGTCCCCGCAACCGCCAGCGCCGCCACCCACGCCAGCGTCAATACCCGCACGATCTCTCGCATCATCCACCTCTCCGCGCTGAACTCTACCACGAGCCGGGGGCGCGGATTTACATGTCGCTCCGGTTGTCCTATATTGAGGGCGTTCGCCCTCCTCTCGGGCGAGTGACCCATGGCGACAGCACGGCAATTCCTCGGCGCGACTCCCCGGCGATGGGTTGAATACCTGCTCTCCATTCTTCTCGGCAACGCGATCTATTACTTTTCTCTTTCTCCCCATCTTCCGCCCGTGCTCCGCCATCCCGGCACTTCTCTGGACTGGGGCGTCCTGGCCGACTTCGTCGTCTGCGCCGCAGTGTATGGCTTGATTCGTCTAGGAATGAGCCTACATCACCGCTAGAGTTCAGGGTGCTGTTGATGCGGCAAGCGCCGTCGGTTTGGCGCCCTTTATCACCAGCCACAGCATGAGCATCACTTCGCCGAGCATGACCGGGAAGGACCAGTTGAACACCTCGGCCTGATATTGCGGTGCGAATATGCCTGTGAAGCAGACGATCACGTACGCTAAGCCATTGAGTACAAGCCATACGCCCAGGAAGCGCGGCAGGAACCGCGACTTGTAGACGAGAAGCCCCAGCGGAAGCAGCCATACGCCCCAAAGCAGTTCGGCGACCGTGTTGCTTTGGTCAGACGTGCGAAGAAACAGCAAGGCCAGCGCATCTTGCTGAGCTCTGCTGAAGACGGACAGGAAATCGGCGCCGCGCGCAGCCATCAGCGCCCCCAGATCGAACGTCGCGTTGAAGAAATAAATCACGCCCGGCATCACGCCACCGAACAGGATTACCTGCACGGCCAGCTGACGGTCCACGCCCTCGAACAGCCGGTAGAAAGCTAGCACAAGTAAAATCAGGACAATCCCGCAGAGCGGTTCGGAGGCAATGCCGAAACGAAACAGCTTCTCGTGAGCGGTGATATTGGCGGCCGTCGCAGCCGCGTTCCCGTGCACGAACAATTTGGACGGAATGTAAATCAGGCGGATCGGACCGAGAATCACGAGTAGCAGATACCACAGTCCGGCGACTCTCCCTGGGTTCTGGGTCGGATCCATGATCCCTCCATTGAAGCTATAGAAGTTATACGTCGAATGCGCCAAGAAGTATCCCAGACCGACAATCTTCGTGCGTCAAGGCTGGCTGCGACCTGACCCAAGTCCTCTCGATCCACCGCATGCCAATTTGACCGGAACTATCGGATATCGGCCCGCGTATTAACTTTGTACAAGCGGAGGGTCAGCGCGAGACTGGTTAAGAGCAACCCTATGGGCCCTATTCCAAACGTTCCAAACGAAGCGCCGGAGCCGGGATGCGGCGGGACGACCCCCTTGGCCGGGGACCCCGTGAGTGCCAAAATGGCCTCTGCGGGTGCTAACGAAGACCCCTCAGAGGCGTCTATCCCTATGGAAGCGGCGGAACGGCTCCAGGCGAGGGCCGAATCCAGCTCGGTAATGGACACGGTGGGCGCGATGGGAATGGCCGTCGCACTTGAGTCAGATGCGCGACAGGCAGTTGCGGTGAAGCTCGCGGACGAGCAGGTCCTTGTCCGTAAGGCTCAGGCAGGCGACCGTCTGGCGTTTGATGATCTGGTAAGGCGATATGACCGCGATGTCCTGCGCCTGGCGCTCAACCTGGTTCATCGTGCCGAAGACGCCCGCGACATTTACCAGGAAAGTTTTCTGCGGGTTTACCGAAATTTGCACCGCTTCCGGTTCGAATGCAGTTTCTACACCTGGCTCTATCGGATCGTTACAAACGTGGCGCTCGACCATCTGCGCCGTCGAACCAGCCGTCGCGAGGATCAAGCGCCGGTGCCCGAGGACGCCGACGGCGGAACGCGAGATTTTTTCGATCGCCAGCCGGAATTAAGAGCCGCCGCGAATCCTGAAAAGCGTCTCCTTGGCGAAGAACTTGGCGAGCAGATTCACGAAGCGATGAAACGGCTTTCGCCCCGCGAGCGCATGGTTTTCGAGATGAAGCACTACCAGGGCTTGCGTTTGCGCGCCATCGGCGATTTACTCGGTACTTCGGAAGAGACGGCAAAGAATTCGCTGTTCCGGGCCACGCGAAAATTGCGCGCGAGCCTGGAAGCTTTTCGGTAGCCGGGGGCGCGGAGAATATAGCGTCACATGACGAACCACGACACGAATCCCGACACGGGCAACGACGCGGCCGACCACGCCTGCGGTGAGTGGCAGCCGCTGCTGATGCTTTCGGCGGCCGGCGGTGAACTCGAGCCGGCTGAGCAAACCCGTCTTGCCGCACATGTTTCTGGCTGCGCCTCTTGCTCCACCGCACTTGAGCGCGAAAGGGAAGTGCTCGCGGTTCTGGTAGCGCATCGCAGCGAGCCCGACGCGACCATGCTTGCGAGCTGCCGTTTGAATCTCGATGACGCACTCGATCGCGAAGAAGAGCGCGGATGGCTTCGCCGCTTCTTCGGAATGCGCCTACCGTCGAACTGGCTCGCGCCGCGTCCGGCTTGGAGCGCTGCCGTACTCTTGATCGTAGGCTTCGCAGTGGGATCTGCAGCCCCGCGTCTTCTTCGCCATCCAGTCGCGCCCCCAGGAACAAATAATTCCGCTGCTCCGGAAGCCTCCGCCGGAATCGCGCCCTCGAGCGGCCTTGGCGCTACGTCGCCTTCCTTCACGTCAATCGATCTACATTCCGCGGACGTCGCTGGAATCAGCCTGTTCCCCTCGGAGGGTGCAGGCCCCGATCGCGTGCAGCTGCAGATGAAATCGCAGCAGCCGGTGATGGTCGAGGGCACCGTGGACGACGACAATGTGAAAAGCGTCCTTCTCAACGTTCTCGGCGGCGGCGAGCGATTCTGCCCCGATATTCGGCTTGATGCCGTTGAATGCCTTCGCACACGCAGCAACGATCCGCAAGTTCGTGCCGCTCTTTGCCAGGCAGTTCGCAAGGACCGCAACGCCGCGGTCCGACTGAAGGCTCTTGAAGCGCTCGATGGCGCGGGCTCGCAGGCAATGGTTCGGCAGACGCTGCTCGACGCCCTTGTGGAAGATCAGAATCCCGGCGTCCGGATCGAAGCCGTCAACGCGCTGCGCGATATAGCTGCCAAGGGCCAGATGGATTCCGACGGCCACACGGCGGACGTGCTTCGTGAGCGGATGCAGAAAGATCCCAACACTTACATCCGCCTGCAGAGCGCCGCGGCGATTCGCGATATCGGCCCACGCGAAAAATTCTAAGCAAAGAACAGTGCGAGGTAATTTGACGGCTCGGATCACGCAGCGCGATTTTCGAAGGCCCTTCGGCGGAATCCTGGCCGCGTCTCTCGCCGCCGTCGTTCTGCTCGCTGCCGCAAGCGCCTCGGCACGCCGCAAGCCTATTGATCCGAATACGACCCATCCCGATAACCGCCTCACCTCGGATTTGACCGGCTCGGTGCCGACGCATGAAGGCGACCACATCCGCGTCAGGACTGACCTCGGCAGCATTAACATCCACACACTAGACTCCGGCAAATCCGGCACAGTTGAATACCACGTCCATCTCGAAACCGATGGTTCGCAGAAAGGCGCCCAGGAACTCTTGAAGAGCTTCACGATTTCGGCGCGCACCACATCGGAAGGCGTCCTGCTGAAGGCCGAGGGGCCCGAGCGCCACGGAGCCGGTCGCATCTGGGTGACTCTGGATCTGCAGATTCCGAAAAATTCGAGCCTGGATGTCTCCACCGGCGGCGGCAACATAGACGCCAGTGCAATCGAAGGCCGAGTGGTCCTCTCGACCGCCGGCGGCAACATCACAGCGGGCGATATTGGCGCCGCCGCGCACCTGGAAACGGGCGGTGGCAACATCATCGCCAGGAACGTTGCGGGCGAATTGTCCGCGAATACGGCTGGTGGCCATATCACCATCGGATCGGTCGCTGGCAATGCGATGTTGCACACTGGCGGCGGTCACATACGCGTTGCCTCGGTCCAGGGAACGGCCCATTTCGATACGGGCGGCGGTAACATCACTCTCGAGCATTCCGGAGCCGAGCTGACGGCGGAAACCGGCGGCGGCGAAATCGAAGTCGGCGAAGCCGCGGGTCTGGTCCGGGCGAGAACATCCGGCGGCGGTATTCGCGTCGTCCGCACGTTCGGCCCCACCGATCTTGAGACCTCCGGCGGCAGCATCTATCTGACGCAGGTGGATAGCGCGGTGAAAGCTTCTACCAGCGATGGCGGAATCACGGCCTGGTTTGTCACGCCGACAAAATCTTCCGGAGCCTGCGACCTTCAATCCGCCTCGGGGGACATCACCGTGCATCTGCCGCGCGAGTTGCATGTGACGATTGACGCCCTGGTTATGAAGGGTGACGACCATCGCGTTATTGTGGATCCCGCGTTTCCGCTGAAGGTCAGCTATGACGACTCCTCGAAAGGCGCGCACATCGTCCGCGCCGAGGGCGACCTCAATGGCGGCGGAGAGATCATCCGGCTGCGCACCGTCGCCGGAAATATCCGCTTTGTCCTGAGCGATCCGAGCGCGCAATCGGAAATGTCCAGGCAACAAATGTTGCAGCTCCAGCAACAAATGGAACATTCGCAGCAAAACCGGCAGCAGAGGATGGACCAGCAGTTGCAACCGCCGGGCGGAGAGTCGGAAGACTCGCACTAGGGAACTGCAAGTGGATTCCATGCGTATAAATGAACATGGCTGATCCGAATGCCAATCGGTCGCCAAATATTGAGAGGGTCCGGAAAGTTTTTGAGACTTGCACGATAGGGGGCGTTTTGTGCAAAAGAAAACTCTAGGAGCTTCGCTTCAGTTCTGCGGCACGCGCACGCTGGTGCTCCTCGCCGGCGTTCTGTGTATTTGTCTTCCCGGCTTCGCGAATACCGACCAGGTATTCAACGAAACCTACAAACTGCCCGCCGGCGGTCACTTCCAGCTGGACAACGTGAACGGCTCCGTGCAAGTCGAGGGGTGGGATCGAGACGAAGTTGAAGTTCACGCAGTGAAGAGCTCCCGGACCGACTCCCACGATCTCGATCAAGTGAAAATCGAAGTCGAGAGTCATCCCGGCGAAGTGGACGTTCACACGCGTTATCCTACTGGCGAGGGCGCCGAGGTCGCTGTCGAGTATCACATCCGGGTCCCGTATCGCGTACTGCTCGGCTCCATTCAGACGGTCAATGGCAGCCTGCGCGTGCGCGGCGTAAATGGCGGCGGGGAACTCCGCTCGGTCAATGGCAATGTGGAAGTCACTGAAAGCTCCGGCCGTTTCAGCGCCAAGACCACGAATGGCGATCTGCGCCTCGAGCTGCGCCATTTGATTGACGGCGCGCCAATGAATCTTGAAACCGTGAACGGGTCCGTCGTTCTTGGGCTCCCCTCAAACGCAAGCGCAGACTTGAAAGTCCACAACATGAACGGCGACCTCTACTCGGATATTCCAGTCACCTCAACCGAGGCGCTGCCGGGCGCCCGCTCCTTCCATGGCAAACTGGGCCATGGTGGTGGCGGCGCAATTTCCGTGCGCACCGTCAATGGCGGGATCCACCTGCTTCTCGAACACCCGGGCGTCTAACGCGCCGGAAAAAGGCTGTGGCTGGCCCGTATTATAATCGCAACTTCCGAGACATCAGTCATATACGCAGCCGCGGGAAACTCTGCGCGGTGCGCCGAGAATTCGGCAAAAAGCCCTTTACAGGGACTTAACCGAGTGTACAATCCGCAGCCGCAACATCCCCGGCCCTTCGAAAGTCATAGGAGGTCCAATGAAACGCGCAGCTTCCAGCAAACCCACGGAAATGATCGCCATCCCCGGCAGCAATCGGCTCGCGGTCCCGCAAGCGAAGCTTATTAAGAAATCCGATCCGAAACTCCAAATCAGGGTGAGCATTTACGCGCGCCAAAATCCGGCTGCGCCTGGTAAGAATATTTCGTCGCTCGATGCGTTGAGCACCAGCCTTCCGCGCGATCGAAAATATCTCAGCGACGAAGAGTTCAATTCGACATTCGGCGCGGACCCGGCGGACCTCGCCAAGATTGCCGCATGGGCTCGAACCAGCAAACTGAAAGTGTTGGACAGCAATGTGGCCATGCGTCGCGTCCTCGTTCAGGGTTCGATTCGCGATATCAGCAAGGCTTTCGGAGTCGAGCTTAACGATTACCAGCATCCTCAGTCGGGCCGCTTCCGCGGTCGCGTGGGACAGATTCACGTCCCCGCCGATTTGTCTGGCGTCGTGCAAGGTGTTTTCGGTCTCGACACGCGCAACGTGGGCCATCCGCGCATTCGCCGCGGCAACTTTCGACAGGTAGATGTTGAGATGCTGGGCGTCGCGAGCAAGAGGAAAGGTGGCTCAGCGACTCCCACTGCGAATCCGTTCCCCGGCGCTTTTTTCCCCACTGAAGTCGCGGAGTTGTACGCCTACCCGACCCAGTTCAACGGATCCGGCCAGAACGTGGCTATCTTTGCCTTCAACGGAACCTCGCCCGATCCGCGCGGTGGCTACAAGCTGTCGGCCCTTCAAAACTACTTCGGGAAGGTTCTCGGCGGAAATACTCCCGCGATTAAGGACGTTGTCGTGCAGGGCCCGGGCAACGATCCGGGCCCGGACACTACGGCCTCTTCCAATCAAGGAGACTCCACGGGTGAAGTCATGCTGGATATGTGCGTGGTCGGTTCGGTGGCACCGGACGCGAATATCTTCATGTACTTCACCGAATTTACGAGCCAGGGCTGGGTGGACGCGCTGAACCAGGCCATCACCGACGACAATCAGATTTCCGTGATCTCGATCAGTTACGGAAACCCCGAAGACGATCCTGAGGGTGCGTGGACATCCATGGGAGTACAGAACGTAAACCTGGCAGTTCAAGGCGCTGTGGCCAAGGGCATTACGATCTGCTGCGCCTCAGGCGACGATGGCTCAAGCGATGGCGCCACCAACCTCACCGGCGCGCACGTTGATTTTCCCGCCTCGAGTCCGTTTGTTCTCGGAGTCGGCGGCACGAATCTGGTGGCCACCAGCACGACACCACCAACGATTCAATCGGAAACGGTCTGGAACGAACTTCTCCAAAATGAAGGCGCGACGGGCGGCGGTGTGAGTGACGTGTTCACCAAGCCCGCGTACCAGAATTCCGTAAGTGTGCCGCCATCTGCGAATCCTCCACATAATATTGGTCGAGGCGTGCCGGATGTTGCCGGTGTCGCCGATCCTGTGACCGGTGTCGTCGTGATGCACATTGACGGCAAGCATCTGGAACAGATCGGAGGCACCAGCGCTTCGACGCCGCTGTGGGCATCTTTGATCGCGCGGCTCAATCAGGGACTCAGCGCGCGCTGTGGCTTCCTGAATCCGCTCCTCTACGGCAAATTCTCGACCGGTGTTCTGCGGGATATCACGGTAGGTAACAATGGCGCTTACGCGGGAGGCCCCGGTTGGGACGCCTGCACCGGTCTCGGCAGTCCAAATGGAAATCAGTTATTCCAGGCACTTTCCGGGGCGGGCGCGCAGACGCATGCCCGGGCAGCACGCGGTTAATCGAGGTAGGAACCTGAGCGTCTGTAGGGGTGCTGCTCGTTGCGCCCTCAGGACTCGCGCTTGAATTTCGTCTCGTGGGTCTCTGCATCGAGGTGAAAACATGGCCAGGAGCCAGCTTTCCTCCGTCAATCACATCGTGGTCCTCATGTTGGAAAACCGTTCTTTCGATCACATGCTTGGTTTCCTCTACGCTGCGAGCGGGAACATGTCTCCATCGGGCCAACCGTTCGAGGGGCTAAAGGGAACTGAATCCAACCCGGGCGTCGGCGCTGGCGCCGCTGCGGTGAAGGTTTACAAAATCAATCCAACCGGCGCGAACGCCTACCTGATGCCCGGCGCCGATCCTGGTGAGGGCTACAACGCCACGAATTCTCAGCTCTTCGGAAACATGAATGCGCCCACGCCGCCGGTCGCCACCAACAACGGCTTCGTCACCGACTTCAGCTATTCACTCGGCTGGGAGGCAACCGAGGGATGGTCTATCGTTCCCGGCACAGTAGCGAGCGACATCATGGGCATTTTCCCGCCCGAAGCGTTGCCCGTGCTTTCAGGTCTCGCGCGCGGCTATGCTGTATGCGACCACTGGTTCGGCTCCGTCCCAACCGAGACGATGCCCAACCGTGCCTTCGCCTGCGCGGCCACGTCTCAGGGCCACATGGACGACAAGACCAGCTCGTACACGTGCCCAAGCATTTTCGGCCTCCTCACGAAGCACAAAATCAACTGGGCCATCTACGGATACGAAACGGATCCGCTCACTCGTCAAAATTTCACGGATACCACAAATGCCGCCGACACCCACTTCGGAATTTTTTCGGACTTCACCACAGCCGCGGCCGCCGGCAAGCTGCCCGCCTTCACGTTTCTCGAGCCGAGCTGGGGCGCCACCGGAAACAGCCAACATCCGAATAGCAACGTATCCTTCGGTGAGCAGCTGATCCACCAGGTTTACTACGCGTTGCGCAACGGACCTGCGTGGAACAGTACGTTTTTGATCATCACGTACGACGAGCACGGCGGTTGCTACGATCATGTCCCTCCCCCGCTCGGTGCCGTGCCGCCAGATAACTCTGCCGGTGAGTTTGGCTTCGATTTCAAACGCTTCGGACCGCGCGTGCCGGCCGTGCTTGTCTCGCCGCACATCGCCAAGGGCACGGTGTTTCGCGTTCCTGCCAAGGCTACGCCGCTGGACCACACATCCATCCTCAAGACCGTGGAACGCCGCTGGAACCTGCCGGCGCTTACGGCGCGGGATGCCGCCGCGTCGGATCTGGGAGCCGTGCTGACGCTCTCAACCGCGCGGACCGACGATCCATTGCACGGTGTGGCCGTTCCGGTGAACGCTGCTCAACCACCGGGTGCCAACAATCCGTCCCACCTGCAGCAGGTGCACGCCGAACTTGTATCGCGGCTTCCCGTTCCCGACGCGCATGGTCACACCCACCATACGATGCCACCGTTGAAGACGGGCGCCGACTACACCGCGTATATTCGCGCCCGCACGAACGCATGGAAGGCATCGCGGGGCGGCAAAACCTCCTCCGCGCACGGCCACTAGCTCGTACAAATCCGCCGATAGCTCAGGCCATCAGAAGACGCGAGTTCTTTTCTGGCCAACGGGCCAAGCGGCAGGTATACAATGCCGCTCGTCTCGCGAGCGATTGCGTCAACGCTGCGCACGAGGAGATTCTTCGAACTTGACTCGCAACTTAGTTCGGTTTTTCCTTGCGGGCGCCATCGTACTGGTTCTCGCATTCTCGGCCCCGTCTTCTTCTCCTGGCACATCATCGCCGCATTCTCTGCGGCTATACGTGTTCGATTGCGGCACTCTCCACGTTGATGACATGGCGCGTTTCCAGCTGAAAAAGGAAGAGGTCTCGACGACCGATCTTTCTGTCGCGTGCTTTTTGATCGTGCACCCAAAGGGCACGCTGATCTGGGACACGGGTGCCGTTCCTGACTCCGCCTGGACGCCAACCGGAAATCCCGTCGCGCAGCATCTCGTTCTCTTCGATGGACAAACGCGCGACGTCACCATGCGCAAGTCCTTGCAGTCGCAACTGGCGGAGATCGGCTACGCGCCCTCCGCAATCACGTATCTCGCCTTGTCGCATTACCACTACGACCACACGGCCAACGCGAACGAGTTTGCGCACGCCACATGGCTGGTGCGCCAGATCGAACGCGATATCATGTTTTCCGCAAACCCTGCCGGCGCGGTTCAGCCCTCGAATTACTCGGCGCTTCGCAACAGCAAGACGGTCATCATCACGACCGACGACTACGACGTTTTCGGCGACGGCGCCGTCATCATCAAGTCCGCTCCCGGACACACCCCGGGCCATCAGGTTTTGTACGTCAAGCTGGCGAAGACCGGGGGCGTCGTGCTTTCAGGCGATCTCTATCATTTTCCTGAAGAGCGCGCCCTGGGCCGTGTCCCGGCGATAGACTTCAATCAAGATCAGACGCGTGCGAGCCGCGCAGCAATCGAAGCATTCTTGAAGCAGACAAACTCGCAGCTCTGGATTCAGCACGACTTCGTAGGCAACGCCAAGCTCAAAAAGTCACCCGCATTCTACGACTAGTATCCCTGCAAATTCGTGCTGTGCGAATCGCAATGCGCTACGCGATTATTGCCGGACGATTTCGGCGTTGGTGCTGGGAGCGACGATGCGCTCCAACCGCGCGCCGTCGAGAAAGAGGTCTACTTCGAGGTCTTCGGTCTTCACTACCATCTCTTCCAGCTTTTTCCCGCCGTTGCTGTTCTGTTCCCCCAGCGATTCGACGGTCACGCTACCGGGCGTGAGTTCCTGCGGGACCAGAACTGAAAATGTTTGCACGCCCTTCTTCTCGCGGTCATAGAGTCGCGCCAACACCCCATACTGGTAATAAAGATTGTTGTCGAGCACGGCGATCTGAGGTGACTCGAATGTGAACTGTTGCGTGAACGGCCGCCGGCCCTCCAGGCGCAGATCAATGGTCGCCGTGGGTCCGCTGAAACCGATGGTGGCTGAAGCTTTCTTTGCGCCCTGCGTGGACCACTCGTAACTCACAGGCGTCCCGTCCGCGTGAAGTTGCAGCGTGCCGGTGACGTGCATCATCCCGTCGGTGGTTTGAACTTCCGATGTTCCCTTGGCAACCCAATCGCCGCCGCTCGGGCTGATTTCAAATTCTTCCTTCCCCATCTGCTGGCCATTGACGAGAATTTTAAAATTCCCTTTGTCCGCGGTGAAAAGGGAAAGCGACTTCGCGGCTCCCGTCGGCGCGACCGCCAACGCCAAAGCAAACGCGCCAACGATCGCGCTGAACGTGCAGGCGGCCAGAATTGTTTTTCGCGTCATGCCGTCACCCCCGGAAAAATTCCGAGCGCCAGAATCTGCTCGACGACGCGCGAGGGCTCGTGCTGGCTCTCCACACGATAATCGGAAAGTTCATAGGCTGGCAGGCGTTCCTCGTAGAGCCGGCGGAAGCTGGCTTCGTCGCGGAAAAGCGGCCGGTCGGTAATGTGCGCGCAGCGTTGCAGCAATTCCTCGACGGGGCAGCGCAGCCAGATCAGCACCGCGCCGGCCTCGCGCAGCAGGGCGAGATTTTGAGGCTGCATGATCGTGCCTCCGCCGAGCGACACGATACGGGGCTTCTGCGTCGCAGCGGTTTCGGCCACCACGCGCGCGAGCTGTTCGTGTTCGAGTCGGCGAAATTCCGCTTCGCCCATGCGCGCAAAAATGTCGGGGATCGTCAGCTGGGTCGCTTCGGTAATGCGTTTATCAAGATCGGTATTCAGCCATCCGAGCTGACTGGCCAGTATTCGCGCGGTGGTGGACTTGCCGCTGCCCATGAATCCGGTCAGGCACACGAGCTTGCGAACGCGAATTTCGTTGATCATCAAGTTTGAAGCATTCTGCGCTGCCTGCCGGCGCAATCAATTCCGCTTGAGGATGTTGATTGTACCATCGAAGGAGTTCAACTCGACGCGGGCGCGCCCGGAGTTGTAACTCCCAAAAAGGGCATTGCCGAATCTTGGGACGAAGTGGTGGTGGGAGGAAGGCGTCAGATTCGCCTCGTTGTGCACTTTGCCTTTCAGCGAAGTGGCGCTCAAATCGAACGAATCGCCCGGCGCGAAACGAACTTCAATCGCGCCGCTATAGTTTTTCAACACGTACGTAGCGTTCGGCAAAAAAGAGCCGTTGAACAGGATATTTCCTTCCGAGGTTTGCGCGCGGACGTAGTAGCTCTTCAGGTCAATAAGTTTGAAATTCCCGCTGATCGAGGTCACTTCGAGCCGCCCGGCGCAGCGCAGGCATTGAAACGCGCCGCCGACGGTCTTGACGGTCAGATATCCGGCGGTGTCTTCCAGATCCACGCCCGCCGCAATGGTTTCCACGTTCATGTCGCCGAGCACGTTCGAGACGTTCACGCCGCCGGCATCGTTGTGTATCTGCAGCTCGGCGTCCTCGGGAACGCTGATTTCAAAATCGGTGCGCAGATCGTCCGGCGAAGCGGTGTCCGCAACCTGGCGAGTTTGAACGTCCACTCGATTTCCGGTCTGTTCGGCGTCCACTTCCACTTCGGTGGTGGCGCGTTTGGCGACCACCATCACGTCGGATTTCGTCCACGCGCGCACGGTTACGGTGCCGTTCGGATTGTGAATCGTGATGACGGGATGTGCATCCACTTTGAAGTGCCGCTCGATGCGGTCGCCCGCCGAGGCGGCGCTGCAAAGAAGCAGGCCGGGAATCAGCAACCCGGCTGCCTTCCAATGACTATGATTCCGAAGAGTGGCTAGGGTGCTCATCGGCCGTTGACTCCGCGTTCGGTCATCTGCGCGAGCAGATCTGCTTTTTGCTCGTACGCATCGTACAGATAATCGCGCGCGATTTCGCTTTCGGGTTCTTCTCGCACGCTTTTTTCACACAAAGCGATGTAGTTGTCAACAATAGCAAGGTTGTCGTGGAGGGAAGCGGTCACGACGGGATCGGATTCGGCCATGGCGGAAACGCTGTCCCGCTCCGCGGTTTGCAGCTGTGCGTCCAGCATCCCCGTGGAATCCTGCGTCCCGCTGATCCAGCGGCTCTCGTTAACCTGCTTCGCAGAAGGTCCTGTCAGCGCAACGGATACGGCAATCAGCGCGAGCAAGTAAGCGCCCGCCAGTGCGGGCCGCGGCACGGCAGAGAAAATTCCCGCGAACCAGCCTCGCGGGCTCGCAGCCAGACTCGGTTCGCCTTCAGGCACTTCGTTGCGGATCAGGCCTTCCTGTTCGAGCTGCGCTCGCAGCGAAACCCAGATGCGCGCCGGGGGATCAACTTCTTCGGCCGCCCAGACGCCCGCAGTTTGCCGAATGGCGTCCATATCCTCGACAAGGCCCCGGCACTGCGCGCATTCGCGGACGTGCGCGCGAGCCTCGGGATTGTGTTCGCCTTCCATCCACGCATCGAGTTGTTTCCGAAATTCGTTACATCCCATCGTGCTCATTTGTTTCAGCCCTCGCTACCGGAAGCGCTTCCCGCAGCCCGGCGATCCTCGCGCGCCTTCGAACGCATGGCTTCTTGGAGCAAATCGCGCAGACGCATGCGCGCTTTGTGAAGTTGCGACTTGGAGTTGCCGATGGAACAGCCCATCATTTCCGCGATCTCATTATGTTCGTACCCCTGCACGTCATGCAGCATGAACACCGATTTATACCCGGGCGGCAACTGCTCCACCGCCCTCTGGAGGTTGACGCGGTCAATCGAACCGCTCAACACCAGATCGGGCGCGCCGAAATCCCGCCGCGGCGTTCCGGACTCTTCATCGGGCTCGGTAACCTGTTCCAGCGAGGTCTCCTTGCCCGACTTCTTGCGAAGCTTCATGAGCACGACGTTCACGGCAAGGCGATGAAGCCAGGTCGAGAACGCCGACTCGCCACGGAAAGTGGCGATTTTTCGGAAGAGCTGCAGGAACGCTTCCTGCGTCAGATCCTCTGCTTCGGCCGTATTCCCCACCATCCGGAGACATAACGAATACACACGGCGGCTGTGCAGCGCGTACAGCCGCTCAAATGCCGCCGCATCACCTTGCTGGGCGCGCCGGATCGATTCAGCTTCCGGTACTTCCCCAGTTTCGATTCGTCTCGTTCGGGCCACGCTACCCGTCGGGACGCATCCCTCAATGCGATGCGTCGGCCGCACCAGAAGTTGTACTTCTCGTTCTTTCCGCGCAACGTTACCTGCATCCTGGCTGGGGAAGCACGAGGACGTCCGCGGGTCGCCCCCATGAGATGCAGGGCGTCACTGGTAAGTCTTGTTTATTTTCGTCGGAATTGCCCTACACGTCCAGCGACGTTCCGGGCTCCATGGATCACGGGCAATTGGAGTTGGTGGTGACGGCCTTGCGCTACGCCGAAGCGGACGCACCGGAAAGGCGAGCTTTCACGCGAACCGCCTTCGGCAGCGGCGGGGCATCAAGTTCGCGCGCCAGTGCCGGCAGTTGGTCATCGGGCAGCGTGCGCAGGAAGGCTTTCAGCACGACCTCCGATTCACGCAGGCACGTATTGAAGTCGTAGTGGATGTTATCGAGCCTTTGCCACGAATCGCCGGGCTGGACACACATACCCTTCGCTATGTCGCTCGCCGCTTCCTCGAATTCGCCCTCGAGCAGTGCCAGGGTATGGGAAAGAATGCGGAGCTTGTGGAAGAAGCGCGACCGGGTGCCGAAGAGCACGTGGTGAAGTATTCCGTTCCAGGAGGCCGCACTCTGGCCCGTGTCGCCACGAAAAAATTCGGCGTTCATGGGCTCGACAACTGGAAACTTTGAAACATACTGGCCGCGGCCGGACAATGTGTCGCACAGTGAAATCAACGACGGGGCCAGGCGGCCCAGCAGACCGGCCGCGATAGAAACCTGTTGACGGGCGCAAACCAATTCGCCGGAGGCACGGAGCGAAAGCGCCTCGTCCAAAGCCACGCTCATCATGGCGTACGAACATTCCCATCGCCGCACGACGACCTGATACACCTGGCTCTTCTCGCGCGGCAATGCAGCAACCCAGTCGTCGAGGACTTTCCGCTGCTCCAAACGAGCAGACTTGCGCCTAGAGAACACACTGACCCCCAACACGCTTGGCGATTATACATCGGTTTTCGACGAAGCGGTTTCCCAGCGTTTCCTGTTATATACTTTCGCGGAATCTTCGAAGGGCCTCGCGCTTGAAAGGATTGTCCCGTTGGAATTTGAACCGCTCGATCAGTTCCTGCAGCGCCGCAAAAAGCTGAGCGAAATTGAGTCACTCGGCCACGCGGCCTACCCGCACAAATTCGATTACACGCACACGCCCCGGCAGGTCGTCGAACGATATGCCAATCGCACGGCCGAAGAGCTTACGGCGGAGCATGCGAGCGTGCGCCTGGCAGGCCGAATCGTGGCGCTGCGTCCCCACGGGAAAGCAGCTTTCGCGCATTTGGCCGGCGACGGCGGGAGATTGCAGATTTATATCCGGCTGGACGTGGTGGGCGAGCAGGCGTTCAAGCTATTCCAACTACTGGACTTAGGCGACATCATCGGAATTTCCGGCGAACTGTTTCGCACCAAGACCGCCGAACTGACTGTAAAGGTCGCGCAGCTCGAGCTTTTAACCAAGGCGCTGCTGCCGCTGCCCGAGAAATGGCACGGGCTGGCGGATGTGGAAATGCGTTACCGTCGCAGATACTTGGATCTGATCGTCAACGAGCGCGCGCGGGAGATTTTCCTGCGCCGCGCGCAAATCGTGCGCGAGTTGCGCCGATTTTTCGACGAACGCGGTTACGCGGAAGTCGAAACACCGATGATGCATCCGATTCTGGGAGGTGCTACGGCGCGACCCTTCGTCACGCATCACAATACATTTGACATGGATTTGTACTTGCGGATCGCCCCGGAGCTTTATCTGAAGAGGCTGGTAGTGGGCGGCCTTGACCGCGTGTATGAGATCAATCGAAACTTTCGCAACGAAGGAATTGACGCGATCCACCAGCCCGAGTTTACGATGCTTGAGTTTTACCAGGCGTACAGCAATTCACTCGATCTTATGGATCTGACCGAGGAGCTGTTTCGCGGGCTGGCGGAAAAGGTCTGCGGCGGCATGAAAGTTAAGTACGGCGAAATCGAGCTCGACTTCAGCCGCTTCGAGCGGCTTTCGATGCGCGATGCGATCTGCAAATTCTGGCCTCCAGCTGCGGGCGTGGCGCCGAGCGCGGCTGAGATGGCACAGAACGGCGGTCCGCGCGGGGTGGCCGAGCGCTACAACACATACGCGCGTACCTCGAGCGCCGAGCCAATCACAGCTGTCGAAAAGCTCTCCGATGGCGAGCTGACCGGAGAACTCTTCGAGATGATCGCCGAAGGACACCTGACGCAGCCTACCTTCATATATGATTTTCCGACGGCGATTTCGCCGCTTTCGAAACAAAAGCCGGACGACCCGTCGCTCACAGAACGCTTCGAGCTATTCATCGCGGGCATGGAAATTGCGAACGGTTTCTCCGAGCTGAACGATCCCGCCGATCAGGAGCGCCGTTTCCACGCGCAGGTGGAAAAGGGCGGGCAGGACATGCCGAAAGAAGTGGACATTGATTACATACGCGCGCTCAGCCACGGCCTGCCTCCGACGGCCGGCGAAGGAATTGGAATTGATCGGCTGGTGATGCTGCTGACGGATTCGCATGCGATCCGCGAGGTAATTCTTTTTCCGCTGCTGCGCGGCGCTGGCACGGATGCACTGGAAGCGGCCCCTCCTGATCCTGGCGAAGGACCGAAATGACGTTCGAATGGCTGGTGGCGTTGCGGTATCTACGCTCGCCGAACCGGCCAGCTGTGCTCCGGCTCGTCACGTTGTTGGCCGTGATCGGCGTAGCGGCTGGCGTGACGACGCTGGTCATCGCGCTCTCCATGAACACTGGCTTTAGGCAGGCCATTCGCGACCGCTTGCTCAGTGTTACTGCGCACGTGAATCTGAAGCCGATCGGCCCCGACGGAATCCACGACTACCGCAACCGAATGGCGGAATTGAGCGGCGCGCCCGGCGTTCGCTCGATCGAGCCGGCGATCTATAACACCGTGTTGCTATCGTGCGGTGGACGCGCGCGCGGCGTCGTGCTCAAAGGTGTGGATCCGGACCTTGAGCGCAAGGCCAGCGGGGCGCTGCGAAACATCGTGGCCGGAGCGGACAATTTTGCCCCGGATGCAGACGGCATCCCGGCGTTGTTGGTGGGCCGCATCCTCGCCGATGAATTGAAAATTTCCGCTGGTGACTACGTTTCACTGACCAGCCCACAGGGAAATCTGACACCGTTTGGAATGCTGCCGCGCTCGCGACGATTCCGCGTCGCGGGCATTTACGATTCGGGCTTCTACGACTACGACGCGAACTGGGCCTTCGTTACTCTCGAATCGGCGCAGGGGCTGGCGGGAGTCGGAGACGTGGTCAGTCTGCTCGAAGTGCGCGTGGTGAAATTGGACGACGCGAGCGCCGTGGCAGACGACCTGGTGCGGCGCGCCGGTCCCGGCTTCACGGCCACGACCTGGATGGACGAAAACCGCGCACTATTTCGCGCGCTGAGCCTGGAAAAATTGGTGACGGCGCTCTTCATCGGACTGATCACATTCGTTGCCGGGCTGAATATCCTGGTGGTGCTGACGATGACGGTGACCGAGCGTGCGCGCGACATCGCCGTGCTGATGGCGCTGGGCGCCCGCCGGCGCCAAATTCGCCGAATCTTTGTTTTGCAGGGACTGGCCGTGAGCATCGCCGGAACCGCCGCGGGGTTGGCGGCCGGCTACGGCTTCGCATGGATCGCGGACCGATGGCGGTTGATTCCGTTGAATCCGGAGATTTACGCGATTCCCTACGTCCCGTTCCACGGGAACGGTTTGGACGCGATCTGGATCGCGGCGGCGGCGCTGGCGATCAGCGTAGCCGCGACGATAGTCCCAGCGCGCGCCGCGGCGCGCATTCTGCCGGTCGAGATTCTGAGATTTGAGTAGAGCGCGTTTCTACCAGGCCGGATTCGGGCCTTTGTAAACCCAGTCGGCGACCAGCTCGTTGTAGATCTTCCGCTTGCTGAACAGCCACTGGCCATTCACTTTGACCATCTCATCCTCGTAGTTGCCGAACGAGTCGAGCTGAGCAGTTCTGGCGGGATTGTTGGTCGAATAATGAAACCAGTAGGCTCGCCCTACCGCCTTGTCGCCGTCTATTTTGATGACGATGTTGGAAATGTTGTGACGCCCCGCGGCGGGACGCAGTCCGGACGTGTCTTTCGCTGCGCGGTCCGCGTCATTTTTTGCCATGCCCTGAATCATTTTTCGGATTGCGTCGCGGCCCTTTACGACGGGGCCATAGTCCAGCACGCCATCCTCAGTGAACGTGGACGCGTAGGTGTCGGCGTCTCTAAAATCCAGCGCGAACATATAGCGAGCCTGCAGGTTTTCGATCTGCGCGCGATCTTCGCCATAGCTGCTCTGGGTAGAACGTGATGAAACTGTGACGGCCAGGAAGAGAACTGCAATACCGCACAACAGAATGCCTGTCGCTTTCCGCATGTTGATTCCCCCTTTTTGAAATTTCCATTCGTCCAAATCACTGACTATTGAATGCTAAACGCGACGGAGCTCCACGCAGTGGATCGGCCCGTCGAATCGGCGGCCTGTGCCTGGAGTTGATAGTTGCCGATCGGCAAGTTGCTAACCTCAATTCCTCCGCCCACGTGAATGATCGGATCGCCCGGCTCACTGTAAGTCGCGGCATCCACGGGGCGGACTTCCTTCGCCACTTGCCCTGTTGTCGCATCCAGGATACGCATGTGTACTTCAATTTTCCCTGCCGCAGAGACTGGCTGCGGCGGGGAAAATATTTCGAAGAAAAAATCGAGCGCGTCGCGGGCTTTGAACCGCGTGTCCGCCGTCGGAAGGATTTCAGCTCCCTTGCTGATCAGAGAAAGAGATTGGTCCGGCGATGCGGCGGGATCGGGTTGCGTGCCCGCGGTCACGGTGCGGTGGTTCTTGCCGAGCGCGATATTACCGATTGCGAGCTGCGTTCCGGTGAAGCTCTCCACGTGGAGCGGTATTTCGGTCCGGCCAAAGTTCTTTTCATCCCTGATCACGGCCCTCAGTTGATATTCGCCGGGCGGCAAATCGAGTCGAGCTTCGAACCTATTCGTTCCACTTAGGACGCAGGGAACGCGATCCGGGTATGGCGTGGGTACCAACACGGGGAATCCGTGATGGGAGTCGTACAGGTCACCTCCCAGCGCACGACCGCTGAAGCGAGCAGAAAGCTTGCCGTCGCTTGAATAAATCATCCCGAGGAAGCCAATTTCCGGGAGCTTCGTGCAATCCTCCAGAGGTCTGAATTGCATCGGCGTATTTAACACAATTTGGGTGTAGGCCGTCGCGTCGGCATGAAACAGGCTGAACGCCGCGGCCATTAACCTGATGGTGCCCCGGTCTTTCGCATTCAGATCCGCCGCCATACGATTGCCGAACGGTGTTCCGTTCAGGTTGTCGTAGACCGCATGCGTCGTGTTGCAGTATTCAGAACGAGCAAAGACATATGAATCGCGGTGACCGACTTTGACGTTGACTGTGTGACAACTTCCGCTCGGCGATGGCGGCGGCGCGTAGGAAATTTGATAGGTGGGCCAATGCGGCAGCTCGACGAAGTTGTAAGGCACTTTCGCGGCTGAATCGGCATTGCCGAGCGGCACCCCCGGGAATTCGTATGCGCGACCGGTCGGCAAGCTCATTTTCCACCCCGGTTGGGGCGTCACTCGCTCTATTTTTTGCTCCTTGCCGTCCTCGAAGATGCGAAAGTCCCCGGCTGACAAGCCCGTCACCGCGAGATCCATGAGCAGGTGCGAATTCGGCGCGTTCACTTCGTTAAAATAGTTATGACGGTCCATCTGATGAATTGCGTCTATACCTTTCTTGTTCAGCACCAGGACGGGTACGAGGATCTCGTCGGTTTTGACTTGAATTGCCGGCGCGGCAGGAGGCTGGTCTTGCGCAAAAGCAGTGCCGCGTAGGACGGTGCCGCACACCCATACGGCAAGGACCAGCGTGCGGTTCCGGGACGCGAGAAATCGAAATGTTTTGAGCTTCACTGGCGCCGTTCACACTCGCATCGACCGATGACTATAACCCTGAGTGGCTTCCCCCGGGTATCCCGAGAGTGCGAATTTGAATTTGCCTTACCGGCGGCGAAGCGGCGCCTCGAAGAAAATCCGCGAATCATTTCGATTCAAATCTTGAGCGGTGATTGCGTTCGTCTCTAGGGCGGCTCGCGTGCTAAGATCAAAAAGTGCGAGGGGCATAGTCATAAATTGGCACTCCTAGTGGACACGGGAGGGAAGAGCAAGGGATAAGTGTGGAACGAACTGGGCCAAAAGCCCCTTCCCAGCGAACTAGATGCATGTAAAGCAAGGACATACCAATCGCGTGGTTCGGCATCTAAAGTGTGATGAGGTATGGCAGGCATGAATAGGCTGGCAGCCACGGGTGTTGCTCTGGACGACTCGCCGTTTGGGGCCGTCGCAAACTCGGGCCAGATCCTGCGCACGGAAAACCTTCGCAAAATCTTCTACTCGGGTACCCAGGAAATTGCGCCGCTCGATGGGATTGATTTCTCAGTCGAGCGCGGCGAGATGATCGCGATCGTGGGACCTTCGGGAGCGGGGAAGAGCACGCTCTTGCATCTGCTGGCGGCGCTGGACACTCCAACGAACGGTGCAGTATACTTCGGCGCGAAATTGCTTCGTTCGCTTGAAGAGGTGGAACTGGCGGAGTATCGCAACCGTGCCGTGGGTTTCGTCTGGCAGCGGCATCACCTGCTGCCGGATTTCACGGCGGCGGAAAATGTGGCGATGCCGTTGCTGGTTCAAGGTCAGGCGCTGGGTCAGGCGCTTCGCGTGGCAGGTGATTGGCTCGGCGGAGTTGGATTGGCCGATCGCGCGGGGCAGCGTGCAGGGGAGCTTTCAGGTGGCGAGCAACAGCGCGTGGCAATCGCGCGGGCTTTGGTGAATCAGCCCGTGCTGCTTCTGGCGGATGAACCGACAGGGGATCTGGACGAGCGGAGCGCGGCGGGGGTATTTGAACTGATCGAGCGTCTTCACCGGACCCATCATCTGACTTCGATTCTGGCTACACATAATTTGACTTTGGCGCAGCGCACGGACCGTGTTCTTGCCCTGGAACACGGGAAACTGGCTCCGAGCGCAGAAGTGCTTGCAGGTGCCGCGGGTCATGCGGCGCGACCGGTGAGCACTGGGGTACGGACCCCGGGAGAGCGTGGGTAACCCTTGTTCGAACGCTATACAGAGAAGGCTCGGCGGGTAATATTTTTCGCGCGATACGAGGCCAGCCAATACGGAAGCCCGTATATCGAGACGGAACATCTGCTGCTTGGCTTGCTGCGCGAAGACAAAGCGCTGGCAAACCGATTTCTGCGCACGCACGGCTCGATCGAATCCATACGCAAGGAAATAGAATCGCGCATCACCGTGCGCGAGCGCATTTCCACCTCGGTGGAAGTCCCGCTGAGTCAGGAATGCAAACGCATCCTCAACTACGCCGCGGAAGAAGCTGAACGGCTCGGGCACAAACACGTCGGAACGGAACATCTGCTGTTGGGGGTGTTGCGTGAAGAAAAATCCTTTGGCGCCGAAATCCTGCTGGAACGGGGATTGCGGCTTTCCACTGTGCGCGAGGAAATGGCTCGCAGCGCGGGAGAGAAGGTGCCTGTGAACCGGCCAAAAGAAGCGTCGTTGCTCGCTGAATTCAGCCGCGATCTAACGCAAGCGGCGATGGAAGGTCAGCTCGACCCGCTCGTGGGCCGGGATCGCGAGCTGGAACGCGCGATACAGATCCTCTGCCGCCGTACGAAGAACAATCCTGTGCTGATAGGCGAACCAGGCGTGGGCAAGACGGCGATCGTCGAAGGCCTCGCGCAGCGCATCGCCGATGGCGACGTGCCGCCGTTTCTCGCCGACAAGCGCATTCTGTCGCTCGACCTTTCGCTGATCGTAGCCGGCACGAAATATCGCGGACAATTCGAAGAGCGGCTGAAGACCATCATGAAGGAATTGATGGAGAGCCAGAACGCCATCGTCTTCATTGACGAGCTGCACACCTTGGTGGGAGCGGGCTCCGCGGAAGGATCGCTCGACGCTGCCAACATCCTGAAGCCTGCGTTGAGCCGCGGAGAAATTCAGTGCATCGGCGCGACCACACCCGGCGAGTACCGGAAGTCAGTCGAAAAGGATCGGTCGCTCGAGCGGCGGTTCCAGGCCGTGAAGGTTTCGGCGCCGAACGAAGACGAAACGATCCGGGTGCTGCAAGGTGTGCGCGACCGCTACGAAAAATTCCATGCAGTCAGCTACACGGAAGAGGCCATTCGTTACGCCGTGTATCTCTCGAACCGCTATATTCCGGACCGCTTCCTCCCGGACAAGGCCATCGATCTGCTCGACGAAGCCGGCTCGCGCGTGAAGCTCCGCCAGGCCATGCTTCCCGACGAAGTTTCCGAAGTGCAGAAGCGCGTGAAGTTCATCACCCACCGCATGGAAACCGCCATCGCGAACCATGAGTTTGAAAAGGCGCGGTTTTACTCCGAGGAAGAGCGCAAGGAAAAGGAACATCTGCGCGTCTTGCGCGAAAAGCTCAAGATTGACGATTCCTCGACCGGCGTCGTCACGCGCGAGGACATCGAAGAGGTCGTGGCGCGCTGGACCGGCGTTACGGTTACTTCGATCAAGGAAGACGAGCAGCAGAAGCTCTTGCGAATCGAAGAGGAGTTGCACCGCCGAATCATCAGTCAGGAAAAGGCGATTACGTCACTGGCCCGCGCCATTCGGCGAAGTCGCGCCGGCCTGAAGGCGCCGGGCCGCCCGGTTGGCTGCTTCCTGTTCCTGGGCCCTACCGGCGTCGGCAAGACAGAAGTAGCGCGTCGCCTGGGCGAGTTCTTGTTCGGCAGCGAAAAATCACTGATTCGTTTCGACATGTCCGAATACATGGAGAAGCACTCCGTGTCGAAATTGATCGGCGCCCCTCCGGGATATGTGGGTTACGAAGAGGGCGGGCAACTCACCGAGCGCGTCCGCCGCACGCCGTATTCGGTGATCCTGCTCGACGAAATCGAGAAGGCGCATCCCGATGTGTACAACATTCTTTTGCAGGTTTTCGAAGACGGCCAGCTCACCGATGGCCTGGGCAACACGGTTGACTTCCGCAACACCATCATCATCCTGACGTCCAATTTGGGCGCCCGGCAACTGCAAAAACAGTCTGGCCTCGGCTTTCAGTCGTCGGACGAAGTGGCCGCCGCGAAGAGCCAGGACGATATGGTGATGAGCGAGGTCAAGCGTGTGTTCAATCCGGAGTTTCTGAACCGGTTGGACGAAGTGATTCTGTTCGACTCGCTGACGGATGAGGATCTGCTGCTGATCATTGACCTCCTCGTCGGACAGATCAACGAAACTCTGGTGCATCGTCAGGTGCAGATTGCCATGACACCCGAGGCGCGCCAATGGATTCTTGAGAAGACCTGCGGCGATCGGAATTACGGCGCGCGGCCGCTCCGGCGCGCGTTGCAGAAGTACGTCGAAGACCCATTGTCGGAAGCTCTCATTCAGGGCGGATTGCAGATGCCCGCGACGCTGGAAGTTTTTCTCACCGGCGAAGGCTTGGCGTTCCGTCCCGTCGTGGAAGCAACCCCGGTGGCCCACTAGGAATCCTACACGCGCGAGCTGGATTAAAACACGTCCGGCGGGGGAGCAAAAAATCTTGGGCGGGGTACCGCGGCCTTGACCAGAACCTTGGCCGCCAGCAGGAAACTTTCTCTGTACGCATGTGGAATGCTGGCCGTTGTGTGTTTGCTACCCCTCGCTCTTTGCCAATCCCTTTCGGCTCAGCAGTCGCAGGAACCCGGCGGACCTCAGTACATCATCAGTCGCATTGAATTCGACGGGAATCGTCGAGTTCAGCGCGACACGCTCAAGGCGCGCATTTTTTCGCGCGAAGGCGATCCCTACTCCCCGGAAGCTTTGCATCGCGATTTCCAGGCATTGTGGAACACTCAATTTTTCGAAGACATCACCCTCGATGTGGAAGACAGTCCGGACGTGCCAAATGGGAAAATTGTCATTTTCCACGTGAAAGAGCGGCCGATCATCCGCCGCATTGAATACAAGGGAAACAAATCAATCACCGAGTCGGACATTCTGGATGCATTTAAGGACAAGAAGGTCGGGCTCAGCGTGGAAAGCCAGTTCGATCCGACGAAGATCATGCGCGCCGAAGTGGTGCTCAAGAGCCTGCTGGCGGCGCACGGCCACCAGTTCGCGACTGTAAAGCCTACGTACGAGCGCATCGCCGCCTCCAACGCCGTCAAGTTGGTTTTCAATATTGATGAGGGCCCGAAGGTTAAAGTCGGGGAGATCACCGTGGTCGGCAACAAGGCATTCTCGACCAGGAAAATCATTCGCATGATGAAGAATGATCGGCCTTACGGCATTCCGCTCGGCTTCACCTACATTCCGGTGATGAGCAAGACGTTTGACCGGCCAAAGCTGGACGAAGATCTTGAAGTCGGCGTCCGGGGCCTGTACCAGGATCACGGTTATTTCAAGGTGGTGGTGGACGCGAAGGAATTGAAGACAGTGGACGTCAACGGGGGGCTGCCGATAATCGGCAATCGGCACGGGAAGCAGACCAACATCATCATTTCCGTCGAAGAGGGCGAGCAATTCCACATGGGCAAGCTCGCTTTCCGCAGCTCCGACCCGGATCAGGGACTGATCTTCAAATCCGAAATTTTGGCGCGAGCGTTTCCGCTCAAGGAAGGAGACGTATTCGACGCGGACAAGGTCCGCAAATCGCTCGAGGGTTTCACAAAGCTGTATGGCCAATACGGCTATATAGACTTTTCCGCCGAGCCTGATTTCGACGTGAACGACGCAAAGAAAGTCGTCAATCTAACTCTCGTATTCGATCAGCAAAAACAGTTTTTCGTGCGGCGCATCGAATTCTCCGGTAACACGACGACGCGCGACAAGGTAATCCGCCGCCAGCTGCTGTTGGACGAGGGGCAGGTCTTCAACAACCGTTACTGGGAATTGAGCCTGCTGCGGTTGAACCAGCTCGGATATTTCGAACCGATCAAGCCCGAAAACGCGGAACTGAAGAAGAACGTGAAGGCCGGCACGGTGGATATCAAGCTGAAGGTGAAGGAGAAGGGCAAGCAGTCAATCAGTTTTTCTGGTGGTGTCAGCGGGCTTCAGGGTGCCTTCGTCGGTTTCTCGTATCAGACGAACAATTTCCTGGGTTTGGGCGAGACTTTGACTCTTTCGGCGCAGGTCGGCGATATCCAGCGCAGCGTCAACTTCGGATTCACGGAGCCGTATCTGTTCGACCGCCCCATCTCTACGGGATTCACGATATTCGCGCAAAAGTACGACTACAATACCGCGCGACAGGAAGGTATCCTCGTAGGACAGCAGGTCGCGATCGATCCTGCGCTCCAGGAAAACTACAACACGGATTCGAAGGGCTTCACGATTTTCGCCAGCTACCCGCTGCGCAAGCTTTCGTTCACGCGCCTGGGCGTCAGTTACGGCTGGTCCACCACGGATATCACGCCGTTCAGCCAGTCCGCGACGCTGCTATTCGAGTTCACCAAGTTCACCAGCCTGGCCGGACCGTCGGCGCTCAATGGCATACGCCAGAGCCAGATATCGCCGACACTCACGTACAACACGGTGGACAGCCCGATCAATCCAACCCATGGCAAAAGCTTTTCTTGGGGATCGAGCTTAGTGGGCGGCCCGCTGGGCGGAAACGTCAATACCTACAGCAACGTATTCGACATGTCGTATTTTCACCCGACGTATCACCGCCGCAACACGATCGCGCTTCATTTCAAGGGCAGCATGATCACGGGCTACGGAGGAAAGGAAGTGCCTCCGAACACGCGCTACTATGCCGGCGGCGAACAGGACGTCCGGGGGTTCGATTTCTATACGATTTCGCCTTTCGTTTTCATTCCGTTCGCGACGACCACCAATATCACCTTCGTCAATCCGCACAACTTGAATTCGCAGGGAGTTCCGATCCAGGAATCTATCCCGGTGAACGTTTTGGAGTTCGTTCCCACCCGTCCTGGCGGTGACCTGTTGGGTGTGGCGAACGTGGAATACCGAATTCCGATTGTTGGCTCCTACGTGAGCCTGGCGATATTCAACGATCTCGGCATCAACGGCATCCTGCGGAAATCGCAGCTCCAGCTTGATCCGGGAGCGATCGCTTCGTTGCGACAGCAGTACCCGAACCCGGATTTTCCGTGCCAGCCGCTCGGCGCTCCGTGCGTGAATATTCCCAATAATTTGCCGATCGCGCCGGGCACCGAATTCAGGCCGCACACTTCGGCGGGAATCGAGATTGACATCCAGATTCCGATCATCCAGGCGCCGTTCCGCATCTATTACGCGTACAATTACCTGCGCCTCGATCAGACGATTACCCCGCCGCTCGGAGCTTTCTACGTCCCGCCGGCGGAGAGAAACGCTTTGCAGCAATTGGGCGTCTACGACACGCAGATCGTGCCGTCGTTGCAGAGCTTCCTGGACCAGGTTCGGTCCTCGCAAACAATCCCGCCGGGTCTGTTCGAGCCGAGGACAACGCTGCGGTTCGCAGTGAGCCGGACATTCTAATGAGGCGACAGCAAGCACAAGTGAGACCGCCAAGAAGCGGAAATTGCGCCGTGGGCGCCGAGAATCGAGCGAAGATGGCCGGAGGGAAGCACATGAGAGGGTGGGCACTCGGAGCGGTGATGCTCCTGACGATATTATTGGTAGCAGGTTGCGGCGGCAACTCCACAACGGTCGGGATCAGAATCATCGGCCCCGCGCTGTCCCCGTTGACGATCATCGTGAACCAACCGGCGCAGTTTTCCGCCACCGTCACGGGTGTTTCAACTTCCACGGTATTCTGGCAAATTTGCGAGGCGCCTGCGACTCTCTCAACGACCATCCCGCCGAGCGAATGCACTGCAGGTCAGGGACCCACCGGATGCGCGATCCCGAAGGTCACCGCCCCAATCACCGGATTCGGAACGATCACCCTGAATGGACTCTATACTGCGCCTCCCAAGGTTCCCCAGCCTCCTTCATTCCTGATCGTGGCTACGAGTTGCATTAAATCAAATGCTTTTGCCACCTTTACGGTCAATATTAGTTCGGGGATTAATGTCCAGATTTTCCCGACATCCGCTTCGATGGGTCCGGGAGAAAACTTTCAATTCACCGCGACGGTTGGCGGCACGAACGACACTTCGATTGTCTGGCTGGTGAATCAGATTCCCGGCGGGAATGCCGCCGTCGGGTTCATCTGCCCCAGTCCCGGCGCGCCCTGCGGGAATCCGGGACAATATTTTGCTCCGAATCTAGCTGTCGGGGGTGTCACCGTCACAGCACAATCGGGCGCCGATCCAACTCAACAGGCATCGGCGGCGGTCACGGTCGGGAACGGCGCTGCTCCGGCGTTTGGAGCCACTGGTCCGCTGGAGCCAACGGTCACCGCGGAAGGCTCGGTGCAGCAGGACGTGTATCTGACCGGCACGAATTTTCTCTCAACGACCAAGGTGCTCGTGGGCGGTGTCGCGATTCCGGCGGCGAATGTATTCCTGCTCAACAGCGGGACTTTGATTCGCGCCACGATTCCGGCGGCTCAATTGACGCAACCCGGAAGCATTCCGATCAGTCTGCAGTCGCAAAGTGGCGCGTTAAATTCCGGGACAGTGAACCTCCAGGTCAATCCCGTGCGCCCGGCGCTGATCGCTTCAACGCCTGATAGCGTCCAGAACAACAACGGCGGTGCCAGTCTCAATGTGAATCTAACCGGCGGCTATTTTGTGCCGAGCAAAACGACAGCCACATTCAACGGACTCGGATGTGGCGGAGGTGGGCAAGTCTGCACGACTTTTGTGGACAGCAGACACTTGACCGTCTCCATTCAAGATGCCAGCCTCCAGGCGCCCGGTCTCTATCCGCTCATTATCCAGAATGCTGACGCGGCCACGGCGGACCTGCCTTCGGTCACCGGACTGAATCTCGCGGTCACTCCGGACCCCACCACGATTGCGGGAGCGCCGACGCCGACAATCACTGTAGGCGCGGGTCCCTCGGCGGTGGCAATTGACGAAGCCGACGGCATTGCGGTCGTAACAAATGAGACCGGCAACAGCGTTTCGCTCGTGTCGCTCGTCGGCCTCACCAAGAACACGGTAATTGGCACGATTGCGGTCGGCACTGCGCCCACCGGCGTTGCTGTGGACGATATGCTGCCCCACCATCTCGCCTACGTCGTGAATAGCGGAAGCAACAGTATTTCCGTGATTGATCTGAGTCTGGCGACCCCGGCGGTCACGCAAACGCTATCCCTGGCCAGCTACGCCCCGGGAATTATTCCGATCGGCACGGTGCCATTCGCCATCGGAGCAAATCCGCTGACGCATCGTGCTTTCGTGGTCAATCAATCTACGAACGTCGGGACTGTCCTTGATCTGGCGAACGCAAATCCGAACCTCACTCCGCCGTGCGCCGTTCCACCGTGCCCGGTGACCACCGTTACCAGCGGTGTGACTTTCTTCGGTACCGGGGCGAGTCCCAACGTAGCCATCGATCCGCGATTGAATTGGGCCATTGTCACACCGGGCGGCACCGGCACGGTGGCTATGATTGATCTTGGCCGCGCCGCGAGCATAGGCGACGTGGGTCGCTTGCCGGAGCTCATCGGAAGCGTGCAGATATCTTCCACCGCGCAGGGTGTGGGCCTCAACACGGAAACGCACCAGGTCTTACTCGCCGACCCGTCCGCGCGGACCCTGACCGTTTTCAGCCTTCTGAACAACGCCGTCACTCCGGTGAATTTCACCGTTGCCGGGGCGCCGCTGGACACGCTGAACTACGTAGCCTCCGCCGTGAATACGCTCGAGAATGTCGGTGTCGCGATTCAAGGTTCAACCACAGGCGCAACAGCCGTCGTCGCCGATCTTGAGAATGGCGTCGTCCTGAAAGGAATCAGCGGTTTGGGCGGCAAGCCCACTGCCGTCGCAGTGGATCCCGCGAACAACGAGGCCGTCATCGTGAACGGCGGAGACGGCACTGTTTCGATGCTTTCGCTGGGCCCTTTGCCGGCTTCGCC
This sequence comes from uncultured Acidobacteriota bacterium, assembly GCA_963842425.1. Taxonomy (GTDB): domain Bacteria; phylum Acidobacteriota; class Terriglobia; order Acidiferrales; family UBA7541; genus Palsa-295. Next base: position 262,729 of record CAWJGQ010000010.1, read on the forward strand.
GCAAATTCTGGAGGCCAGCCCGGCGACGACCCTCACGTCCGCCGCGCCCCTGCAACTGACGATCACGGGTGCCAATTTCTTGCCCGGATCGGTGGTGCGGCTCGATGCGGCAACGCCGCCGCTCACTGCGCTGCCGGTCACAGTCGTGCCCAGCTCGTGCACGACCACTTGCCGTCAATTGACCGTTACGATTCCCGCCAATTTGCTGGGTTCCGCTCGGCGCTATCTAATTGATGTGCAGAATCCTGATCTTTCAGTGTCCAACGTCACGGATCTGGCTGTCATCCAGGCGGTTGGCGTCGGCTCTTCGCCGGTAGCCGTCACGGTGGATACGGATCGCGATTTGGCTGTTGTCACCAACAATGTGGACAACACCGCGTCGCTGGTTTCGCTCGCTCCGGTATCAACGACCTTTTCGCCTGAATCGCTGGGGCCAGTGGGTGTGATTGGCGCGCCCGTTCCCGTGGGCGCAGCACCGGAAGGCGTAGCGGTGATCCCGCGGCTTGGCATTGCGGTCGTTGCCAATAATGACACCAACGACATAACCGCGATTGATTTAACCACCACCCCATCGGCTGTGCCGATACCGAATGTACCGCTCTGCGGCGCGGGCTGCCTGAATCCGACTGGCGTTGCTTTCAATCAGGACACGGCGACCGCGGTGATAACAAACACGAACTCGGGCAATCTGTTCAGCACGGGCAGCGTCAGCTTTGTCTCTGTCGCGCGAACAACCACGGCGGACGGAACGCAGATCTCCGCAGTGCTTGGAGGCAGCCCCGCCGTGGATCAGAACCCGGTCGCGGTGGCCGTTGACCCGAAGCTGAACTTTGCCGCGGTGGCCACGGCCTCCTCGACAAGCAGCTTGGACATAATCAACATTGCGAATGAGTCGATTGATGGACGCGTGAGCAACCTCAATAATCCTAGCGGAGTGGTTTTGGATCCGGTCAACGAAGTATTCCTCACCGTGAATAGCCTGCTCAACAATATAGACATCACGGATCCCTCCACCTTGACCACTACGACGGTGAGCGTGGGAATCGCTCCGACCTCCGTTGATTACAATTTCCAGACGAGTTCGCTCGTCACCGTGAACTCGGGAAGCCATACAATGTCTGTACTCGATTACACATGTCCCCCCAGCGTCGCTTTGCCCGCCTGCGTAAATCCGCAAGTGCGAGCGGTCATCGGACTGGGCGGGGCGCAGACCTCAACGTTCGTGCTCGGTCCGAACGCCGTGGCGATTGACCCGAAGCTCAACCTGGCTGTGCTGGTTGATCCGGACAATAATCGCGTGTTGTTGGTGCCGCTCCCGCACTAAGGCGAACCAGCTCTTGCGTGCGTCCAACCGGGCTAGCTCACGGCGCATCGGAGCGTATGGGGGAGTGCGGCGCGAAGGAGTTTTTCGAACCGCCATTTCTGAAGGATTCAGGCTGCGGCTCAGCGGGTGCCGCGGGCTGAATCCAATTGACCGTGTTCCGGATTCGAAGGTATAATCCGCAGTTTGCGATTATCAAAATTCACCGAAGATACTTGAATGAGGAGTGAGAATGAAGATTCGAGCAGTAGTTCCGATTTTCGCAGCACTCTTGATGACGCCTGCGGTGTGGGCGCAGGCCGCCGCGCCGGTAACGACGAAGGTAGGGGTCATCAACATTCAGGCCGCTATCGCCAGCACGGCGGAAGGTAAGCAGGCAGCGGCGGAATTGCAGTCGCAGTTCGCTCCCAGGACCACGGAGCTGCAAAACCTGCAGAAACAAATCGAAGACCTTCGCAACCGCCTGCAGACCGGACAGTCAACCTTGAGCGACGAAGAAAAGGCCCGGCTCCAGCGCGAAGGGGATCAGCTGACCCGTGCGTTTCAGCGCAAGCAGCAGGAATTTCAGGATGACACGAACGATGCCCAGCAGGATGTCGTAAACCGGATCGGGCGGAAACTCGTGGATGTTCTCAACAAGTACGCCAAGGAAAATTCTTACTCCGTCATCCTGGATGATTCCTCGCAGCAGACTCCGGTGCTTTATGCCGCGAATCCGATTGACGTTACGCAGGATATCATTCGCCTTTACGATCAGAGCTATCCGGTGAAGACAGGCGCGGCAACGCCAGCTCCAAGGCCTGCTCCGCGGCCGGCGCCCGCCACCGCGGCTCCGAAACCGTAGTTGCGGCGATACATTCCAGTTGTACGGATTCGACGGGCCTTGTCGGCGTAAACCGGCAAGGCCCTTTTCTTGGTCTCAACAACTTTCGCGCGTATGTTCGCACGGGATTTGTCGGCCGCGCCTGGTTCGGCTATCATGAGTGCCCGAAGCGAACCGGTCGAATGTTCTGAAATTTTCTCGCGAGAGCGAACCAGGAGGATGGGCATGGCACTTTCCGTGGGGGCTGCGGCTCCGGATTTTTCGTTGAAGGACCAGAATCAGAAGGACGTGAAGCTCTCGGATTTCCAGGGCAAGAAAAATGTCGTGATCGTGTTTTACCCGCTCGATTGGAGTCCCGTCTGCACCAACGAGCACGTCTGCCTGGTGAACGACATGAAGCGCTTCGAGCAGCTGGATGCTGCCGTGCTCGGTCTCAGCGTGGATAGTGTCTGGTCGCACAAGGCTTTCGCCGAGAAAATGGGCATCCACTATTCGCTGCTGGCGGATTTTCAACCCCGCGGAGCCGTCGCCGATAAATTCGGCGTCTATCTCGCGGATAAGGGAATCACCGGACGCGCCATCGCCATCGTGGACCGCGCTGGCAAGATTGCCTGGTTCAAAAACTACGACATTCCGACTGTGCCGGACATGAAGGAAGTTTCCGAGGCGCTTGCAAAAGTGAAGTAAGGGAAGCGCCGGAGGCAGCCGCGGACGATTTGTTCGCAAACGTGCGGATGTAGTCCACCAGCTGCCAGCGCTCTTGGTCGGTCAGCTTGTCCTCGAACGACGGCATGGGCAGCCGCCCGCGGGTAATCTGCCAGAAGAGCTCGCCATCGGTTCGCCGGGCCATTCCCGGCGCATCGGTGAAGTCACCGGGCGCTACGGAAAGCTCGGCAGCCTTTTCTCCTTTGCCGTCGCCTTTCTCTCCATGGCAGTTTCGGCAGTGCTCGCCGTACGCCTGCTTCCCGGCTGCGATTGCGTCCGCGGTCGCGGGAACCGGGTTCTTCAACCTCTTGGCTGCTGCCGTGGTTCTCCAATTGTTTGAGAGATTGATTGCGGTTAGCACAGCGACTACCAGCACTACAAGCACGACGAGTATTCCGAGGGGGCGCAGTCTTCTCTTGGATTGGACAGGCTGCACGAGTTATTCCGCTACGCTCCGTTGTTGCGCGGGCGATGTGTGGCTCCGGCGAAATTTTCCCACAGCCAGTTCGGATTTCCCAGTGAAGTTCCCGCACAATTTCATGGCGTGAAGGCGAAGCGCGCCCGGTGAGTCCGTTCAGAGGATGAATCAGTGCATGGGATGGATTGCGCGAAGCACCGAAACCACGACCAGCACCAGCATTGCCACCACGTAGATGCGCAACCCCCACAGCAGCAGCCGCACTCCCAACGAGAGATTCCGGCGCCCGAATCGTGTTTTCTCCTTGGCTGCGACCACCTGGTCGGTTTCCAGCAGCGAGAGGACCACGCGCGGATCTTGCAGATCCGGCTTCTCTGCGATCCCAGGGGCCGGACCTTCTTCTTGCGGCGTCCCTGCCAACTTGCTGTCGCTTTCGTTCGACTTCATTCGAATGATCCTCTGAAATGCAAATCTAGCCTCCTAGCAAACTTGGGAAGACGGTCGCGAGGCCGAATCCGATTCCCACGCAAACCAGCAATACTGTGACTGCGATGCCCGCCACGTTGGCCCAGAAACCGTTCACGTGTTCTCCCATCACGTCTCGATCGTTCACCAGGAGTATCAGAAAGGCCAGCGCGGGAGGCATCGCCAGCACCGCGATAACGTTCACGGTCAGGACGACAAATTCCAGCGGAGCGTGGGGAATGAGCACGAGTCCCGCGGCAGCGCAGGCCGAGCCGAGTAGCGTCGAATAGAAGGGCCAAGCGTCGCGCACCGGCCGGTTGAGACTGTGCCCGGTCTTCAGGACTTCGCCAAACGCGTATGCCGAGGACGTGGAAATCGCGATCGCCGCGACGATTCCGGCTTCGAAAATCCCGAGCGCGAAAAGCGCCGCTCCCACATGCCCGATCCATGGCTCGAGCGCCTCTGCAAACTGAGCGGCCTGGAATTGAGAAGCGTCAATGCCGTGATGGAACAGCGGAACCGTTGCAAGAATTGCGGCGATCGCGAACACAGTCGCAAGCAGCGCTCCCAGCAGGGTGTCAAACCGCCCGGCTTTGATGTCTCGCGGCTGCATGCCCTTATCTACAACCGCGCTCTGCTGAAAAAAGATCATCCACGGCGTCACGGTCGCGCCGATGTCCGCAAGTATCAGGAGCAGAATCTCGGAGCTGTGTCCCGTCGGCAACGGCGTCCACGTCAGCATGGCGTGACCTACTGCAAACCAGTTCGGACGCGCCAGTATGGCCGCGGGAACGAAAAGCCCATTGAAGACTGCCAAGCCCAAAGTGATGCGCTCCCATGTCCAATACCGTCCGGTCGTCATCGCCGCAACCACGACGATGAGCCCCACTCCAACGGCAACCGCCGGGCGGATTCCAAAGAAGCCCAGTCCGGCGCGAATGCCGATGAATTCCGTGATGAGCGTCAGAAAATTTCCGAGAACCAAATCCCCCATGGAGAAAAATCCCCAGAACTTTCCAAACCGGTCGAAGATGAGCTCCGCATGTCCGCGGTGGGTGACAGCACCCAACCGAACGGTCATTTCTTGCACGATAAGGCCCATCACAAAAGTGAGCACCACGAAAGGGATGAAAAACCCGACGCCGAATCGCGCGCCGGTGGCCGAATAGGAAAGCATGCTCGGCGCGTCGTTCTCGCCGAGGAAGACCAGGACGCCGGGCCCGACGAGAAGCCAAAGCACGCGGAGCCCGCCAAATCTTCTCGCTCCGTGGCCCTTCCAGCGAGCCCGGGTAACTCGCCATCGGTCCCGGGCGCGATCCAGGTCTTCATGCGTCAGGAGTCCAATCAGGTCGCGAGCGACGGGGGACGCGGAAGCAATTTCCGTGGTCGGCCGCGCCGACCCGAATGACGATTCTTCCGAATCTTTTTTCAGGCTGGACATAGGTTAACTAGGTTGAACTTCGTATATAAACTACGCTTAACATCGGCGGTCGTCAATCGCGGCGTATCCGGAGGCCGCTGAAAAAGCATCCGGTGCCGATTTGCGGCTCTGCTATAGTGAAAGGAATCCGCCGTAGAAGCATGATGCACCAGACTGAAACAGGAGGAGAAGGCGATGGCCGAGGCGCCAAAACAGCAGCAGGCTCAGATCAAGGCCGATGAGAAGGAATTGCTCGGCCAGTATTCAAATCTCGTCGTAGTTCATCACAACGCCGAGGAGTTCACGCTCAATTTCGTTTATATGTTTCCCACCGTAGCTCAGGGAAAGCTGGTCGCGAGTTTGATATTAAATCCGCGGCACGCCAAACGGCTGCTGCGCGCGTTGGAAGAAAACGTGTCGCGCTACGAGGCTCAATTCGGCAAGCTGCCCGAAGCTCCTGCCCCGGATGCGGAGCCTAAAGTGGGATTCGTGCAGTAAATAGAAGTAGGGAAATCAGCGCGTATCGGAAACCGCGGCGTTAACGCCTGATCGGATCGCCTAGCACCCAGCCTTCGCCAGGCTCGACAAACTCCAGGCCCACCGCGAAACCGACCTGCGGCACGGTGTGGCAATACGCAACGCGCGCGATTGACTGGAAAGAACCTGCGAGTGTCGAAACAATCAGCCGGTCATTAATTTTCCACTTCCGGGTGCTGACCACACGCGCCCCGCGCGCGCTCACATTTTCCGTAAAAGTGGTTTCCGTCCCCGGATGCGCGCTGTGACCGCTGATATGCACTCCCACTTCCATGGGCACTCGTGTTTCGCAACGAATCGCGTTGAACGACTTGGGTCCACCTATCCCAAGCGGCATATCCTGTGCCCCCTTTTGTTCGTCACAAGCACGCTGCCAAATGCCGGAGGTGAAACTTCCCCGCACCCCGACGTTTCATCTTGTAGAGCGCCGAGTCTGCCGCGCCCAAAAGCTGCTCAATGGATGTTCCGTCGGTCGGATAGACCGCCTGGCCCACGCTGACGGAGACGAATGGTTCCTCGCCGTCCAGCGCCAGTTGCTCGCAGATGCGCGATGCTGCCTGTTCGGCTTCGTGTCCGCCCGCTTCCGGAAGCACCAGAGCAAACTCATCGCCGCCGAACCGCGCCGGTGTGTCAATCGTCCGGCTGCTGCTGCGCAACACATTTCCCAGGCGCTTGATCGCGCGGCTTCCCGTAAGGTGGCCGTATTTGTCGTTGATTTTTTTCAGGCCGTCCAGATCGAATAGCAGCACCGCGAATTCGCGGCCGGTCCGGCGGGACCGCTGAATTTCGTTGTCCATCGCCTCAAGCAGGCGGCGGTGATTCGCAAGGCCCGTGAGTGAATCCGACGCAGCCAGGCGGCTGACCTGATCGAACAGTTGTGCGTTATCGAGCAGCGTTCCGCAGAGCACGACCACGTAGCTCAATACCATCAGCCCGTGCGCGAACGTGTAAGGCGCATCGAGCATCCGCTGCGACTGGCTCATCGTGATGTGGCAAATGACGTTCAGTCCGGCGGCGATGAAAAGCGCCCGGTCCAGCGCCGCGGTTGTACGCCGCAGTCGCCAGCCGTAGCCCACCGTCGCGGCCACGTAGATCGCAGCGGGAAGCAAATCCCATCCGCGCGGTATCAAGGCTCCCGGATGCACTTTCGGCGCCCGGGGCAGCATGAAATAGAACACGCTCGTCAGGTACGCGACCGCCCCGACGATCAGCGTTACGCCCGCGATCTCTTTTCCGGGGTCGCGCGACACCGGAATCCGCCTCTCGACGATCAGCGCGGCCAGCAGGAGCACGCCCAGCAGCGTCCGCCCGGCCAGCCACCCCAGCGAGATCTGCGCCCCTCCGGAGGGAGGCACGAGCATCCCGTGATAGAAAGACATGCTGCTGCCGGCCTCGATCAGTCCCGCCAGGACAAATCCGAAGGCCAGAATTAGCGAAATTCGGTCATGGGTTCCGCGGAAACGCACCATGGCGTTCGCGGCAAATGTGAACGCAATCAGGCTGCCCGCCATCTCCAGGTAGGCATCGAATAGCGGGTCGGAGACGTAGTGGGACTTGCGAAGGAACCACAGAAATGCGCAGAATCCCGCGAAGGCCATCGTCCCGAGTAGGACAACGCCAATACGGTAACGCCCCCAACTTTTCCCCAGACGCCCCACACTTCCCCCAGTAAACGAACAGCTCCCCGCCATGAAATAGCAACTTATGTGCCGTTTTGGTGCAGCGGAGGCTGCTCTCTAACTATACTGTTTTCCATGGAGTTCGCCCGGCGAGTCCCAGCGGACGTCGCAAAAAGATACACAGCGAGTCTCAGGCTGGGTGGGAATGTGACCGATCCGAGAGATTCTTACCTGGCAGGGCCGCGCTAGGGTTTGGGAAGTGGCGCTGGCAGGACCGGCGGAAGGTCGAAAGCCTGGATCGTGCTCTGGAAGTTCGCGTTCTTGTGGGCGCCATCGCAAAACGGCTTGTTTGCGGAGTGCCCGCAGCGGCATAGGCCTATCTTGTTGCGTCCCGCCAGGCCAAATACCTTGCCGTCCTGGTCCACTACCTCAAAGTCTCCCTCGACTCGTATGGAACCATCGGTGCGGACCGTAATCTTCGTCGCTGCCATTCAATCCTCCGGTAAAACCTGGCCAATCGTCGCCCAAACGGGCCCCGCATGTCGTCAGTACTTCGGCACACTCGGGTCTACCTGGTCGGACCAGGCGAGAATACCACCTTTTAAGCTCGATACCTTTTTGAAGCCCGCGCCGCGCAGAAATTCAACCGCTTCCGCGGAGCGTTTCCCGCTCTTGCAGTGGGCGACGATCTCGCGCGAGCTGTCGAGCTCGTGGACGCGCCGGGAAAGCTCTCCCAGCGGGATCAGATGCCCGTTGATGTTGCAGATCTGATACTCGTGCGGCTCGCGCACGTCGAGAACGTAGATGTCGTCGCCCCGGTCGAGTCGCGTCTTCAGTTCCTTCGGCGTAATTTCCGGTACGTTGGTCACCGTAGTTGGACCTTCCTCGCCGCGAACTCCGCAGAACTCGGCGTAGTCAATCAGCTTGGTCTGGGTCGGATGCTCGCCGCAAACAGGGCATTCCGGGTTCTTCCGCAGCTTCAGCTCGCGGAATTTCATCGCCAGAGCATCGAACAACAGCAGGCGCCCGATCAGCGGCTCGCCCTTGCCGATGATCAGCTTCAGCGTTTCAGCCGCTTGAATGGTGCCGACGATTCCCGGCAGCACGCCCAGCACTCCGCCTTCGGCGCACGAAGGTACCAGGCCCGGCGGAGGCGGTTCGGGATAGAGGCACCGGTAGCAAGGACCGCCCGGGTATCCGAACACAGTGATCTGGCCTTCGAATCGGAAAATGGAGCCATAGACGTTGGGCTTCCCTGTAATCACGCACGCGTCGTTCACCAGGTAGCGCGTCGGGAAATTGTCCGTTCCGTCCACGATGATGTCGTAATCCTTGAACAATTCGAGCGCGTTCGCGCTGGTCAGCTGCGTTTCGAACGTGTCGATTCGGATGTCCGGATTCAGATTCCGCAAGCGTTCGGCCGCGGCTTGGGTTTTCGGCCGGCCCACGTCGCTCGTGCCAAATAGAACCTGGCGTTGCAGATTCGTGGTATCCACCACGTCAAAATCAACCAGCCCTATCCGGCCCACGCCGGCCGCCGCCAGATAAAGCCCCAGCGGCGCGCCCAATCCACCCGTGCCGATGCAGAGCACTTTGGCCTGCTTGATTTTGAGCTGCCCCTCCATGCCCACCTCGGGCATGATCAGGTGGCGGCTGTAGCGCATCACTTCTTCTTTTGAGAGCGACGCCCTGGACTTTTCGTCCCCCGGAGATGGCGCCGCAGTCCCGATTTTCGTAGCCATGGAAAAACTCTCCCGTTTCGACAACTGCCAATTACATGCGCGAGCGATTCGCCCCGCCGGCGATCGAAGGCACGATGCTAACCGTGTCGCCTTCGCGCACGGCCGTTTGATCCTTCTGGAGGTAGCGGATGTCTTCGTCGTTCACGTAGATGTTCACGAAGCTGCGCAGGCGCCCATCGTCGGAATAGAGATGCTTTTTCAGCTCCGCAAACTTGCCCGTCAACGCGGCCAGCGCCTCGCCCACCGTCGCAGCCTGCACCTCGACGCTTTCCTGCTTGCCCGCATACGCGCGCAGCGGCGTCGGAATGATCACCTTGACTGCCATTCGCTTCCTCCTCGTTTATTAGATGCTTCGCGGCCGAGATAATCTTCTTCGGTTCCGGTCACTCTTTCGAATCTTCCGCTTCTTTAATAGGCGGGTACGGACCACTACCCATGGCAAAGCGTGATCTGTGACCAGTTCCTCCCGTCGCCAGGATTTCCTCCGGCTCGAACCTCGTGCGGTCGTCGCGCAGCCGCCAAGACGTCATTTCCTTCGGTTCACCCTTTTGAACGCTAACGATGATGTAGCTGTACCACGGCCACGCGTGCTCGCGGTCGAATTCGCTCGGCTGCGCCGGATGATCCGGATGCGAATGATACCACCCGATCAGTTCGAGATTCTTCTCTCTCGCCGTTTTTTCCGCCAGGCGGACGTCGTCAGCCGTCACCTCGAACCGGTTTCGCGGCGAATCATCCCGCCGGTTCGCCAGCGGCATCAATTCAAATACCTCTCTGTCCTCCACCTCGTCGTTTCTATGCGCCACGTCGCGCTCCTGCAGGGGGGAAGTCTTTCCTATAAGCGCGCCGCAGCACTCATGGGGATAAGTTTCCTTGCCATGCGCTTCGATTTGTTGTTTGCCAAGCTCGCTGAGTTTCAAATACGTTTCGTAACTCACTCTTCGCTCCAGAATCGCTCGCTCAAATATTTCTCGCCCGAATCGGGGAATACCGTCACGATCACGGCTTTTTCATCGCGTTTGAGCCGCCGCGCGATTTCCAGGCACGCCCAAAGCGCCCCTCCCGCACTTACGCCTACGAGGATCCCTTCCTCGCGCGCCAACCGCTTCGCAATTCGTTGCGCGTCTTCCGTGACCACTTCCATGTTTTCATCCGCGAGACTTGCGTCGTAAATCGGAGGCACGATCGCCGTGGCCATATGCTTCAGCCCTTCCAGGCCGTGGAAGCTCGAATCCGGCTGAAAGCTGATGCAGCGAATCTTCGGATTCAATTCCTTCAGCCGCCGCGTGGTGCCGACAAAAGTTCCGCTCGTTCCTAGCCCAGCGACGAAGTGCGTGATCTGCCCGTGCGTCTGTTCCCAGATTTCCGGCGCCGTCGTCGAATAATGCGCCGCGGGATTCGCCGGATTGCCGTACTGATCGGGGTAAAAATATTTCTCGCGGTCCGCTTCGTAAATTTCACGAACCCGCCGGATCGCACCGTCCGTGCCTTCGTCGCCGGGCGTGGATACGATCTCGACCCCATACGCAGCGAGAATCTGTTTGCGTTCCGGCGACGCGCTCGACGGCAAGCACAACTTCACGCGATATCCCAGCGCTGCGCCGATCATCGCGTAGGCGATGCCCGTATTTCCGCTGGTCGCGTCCAGGATCACTTTTCCCGGCCGCAGTTCGCCGCGGCGTTCGCCTTCGCGAATCATGGAATAGGCCGCACGATCCTTCACCGACCCGCCCGGATTGAACCATTCCGCCTTCGCGCAAATTGTGGCGTTCGGGAATTCGGACGCCAGCCGCCCGATCCGGATCAGCGGAGTATTGCCGATGCGCTCCAGCAGGTGCTGGCCCACACGGCTGCCCCCGCCCGGCTGGGCCCCCTTTTCCGTTGCTGACACGACCGGTTTGTTCGCTGGCGCCATTCTCGATTTTGACGTTCGGAAATTTCCCGTACCTTGCTAATTCACAATAGCTTAGCAGATGTGCCTGGATTTTGTAGGGGCGTCCGCCGCGGCGGACCGCGCCCTCTGGATTTAGCGCACCGTGCCAGAGCTTTGGCGCCTTCGGTTTCTCCGTGAACTCTGTGCCTGCTCCGTGTCCTCTGTGGTGAAAGATTTAGTGCCGCGACCACCATTGGATGCGAGCGGATAGCCAGTAGAATCAGGCCCAGCTAATGCGGCGGAAGCTCGAAGGCGAGAACCACATTTCCAGCCATCCCGGCCGTCAGCGTGAAGCCGGACGCTACGTACACCATCCTGCCGGACACCGTCGCCCCGCTGCCGCTCATCGAGCCGCCGTGCGCGGGCACGCCATTGACAGTCGGGAAATCCGGCTGCGTGTCAAAGTCCCAAAGGATCTTGCCGTCTGCGGCCGAGTACGCACGCAGGTGCCCATCCATCGCGCCGGAGAACACCACGCCGGGAACCGCCGTCACTGCTGCGAGCTGCCCTCCGCTGCATCCCGGCTTGCCCTCGCACGGAGTTTTCGGCGGCATCGTCTTCCAGACCAGTTTCCCCGCGCGCATATCAATCGCCGCAAGTCCGCCCGGCGGCGGGGGATTCGATCCCGGTGAAGTGAGCGTCGAAATATCGGAATTCGCGGCGTAGACGTTCGTCCCGTCGGTTGCCGAACCCCACTCGATGCCCCCCAGCCCGCTCCCGCGCCCAATGCGCACCTGCCACAATTCTTTTCCGCCGTCATCGGGATCCAGGCCATACATCACGCCCGTCTTTTGCCCTGCCAGCAAGACGCGATGCCCTCCGCCCAAATCCACGAGGATCGGCGACGAGCCGAAATCCACATCGGGTCCGGGATGCTCGCCGCAATTCAGATGGCGCGGGTCCAGACATCCGAAGTTGAATACGTCGTTGGGCGTCTTTTGCTGCACCCACAGCCGTTTTCCTGTGGCCAGGTCGAAGGCGACGATGGCATCCGTTCCGTCCGCGGCCGGGTCCACATACGCGTCGCCCGTCCCGACGTAAAGAACACCAAGTTTCTCGTCAATTGTCGGCGCATCCCAGACGGCACCGCCGGCAGGAGTGAATTTCGCATGGCTCTCGCCCGGCTTTGCTTCGTGCGGCGCCTCCGCAATCGTGTATCCCTTCCAGATGAGCTTTCCGGTAAGGGCATCCACCGCGTTGACGCTTCCTCGAAACGTGCAGCAGGGATAGTCGGGATCGCCGCCCGCCAGCTCCTCATTTCCCGCAGTGCCCACGTACAGCCGCCCGCGATAAAGCGTGGGCGCTCCCGTGATTCTTGCCGTGCGATGGGAATCAATCTTCGTCTTCCAGACGAGCTTTCCATTTTCAGCGTCCACTGCGTAAAGATTCGCTTCGCCATCTCCGAAATACGCGAGAGCCTGTCCTTTTCCGCCCGTGGCGACCGTGATCGCGGTACGCACACTTGTCTCCGCCCGATATACCCACAGGGTACAGCCCGTCGCCGCATCGAGCGCGTAGACCCTGCCATCGCCTGAGCCGAAAAACAGCCTCCCGCCCACGACTGTCGGTTGCCCGTACGCCGTGCTCACATCGGGAATTCCGAAGGCCCATTTCAGTTTCAGACCTGCCACGTTATCTGCGCGAATCGGTGTGTGCGCCTGATAGCGCGAGTTCACCACATCAACGCCCCAGCCATTCCAATTCTCAAGGTTTGCCACGCCGGCCCGATTGATCGTTTTTCCGGTCGTGCACGGATTCATGAAAGCGGCGGCCGCGCTAACCCCCTCAACATCTGTATTAGAGGAAAGAAATGCCGCGACGGCGTGCCTCTCCGTCTCCACCATCCGGTTGCCGTAAATCACCATCGGCCCCGATTCGAGCGCCCGCAAAATCTCCTCCTGCGTCTTCTGCGCCAAAACCTCGGTCGCGGGGGCTTGACTGCCCTTCGCCCCGCCGCTGATATGGCACATCGAGCAGTGCTCTTTGAACAGCGCCGCCCCGTCCGGCTTGGTCTGTGTTGACGCCTGCTTGTCCTGAGCGAAACAGAGGGGCGCCGCCGCGCCAAGCGCGCATATCCCCGCCGCAGTCATCAGCCCGATCAAGAGCCCAGCCATACGCGCAATTCTCATCCCGCCTCCGGTTTTCGTAGCGCCGGCGTCTCGCCGGCGAATTTCGGCCCTCGGTGTTCGTAGGGGCGCAGCATGCTGCGCCCGGCAATAATCCTTGGCTCGCACAATACCATCCGCCTCAATCTGCCTCGCTCAGGTGTCGTGTAGGGGCATGGCATGCCATGCCCGGCGCACGAACTTGGCGATCCCTCGTCCATCCGCCTCGATCCAGTTCGCTCGTCGGTTTCGTAGGGGCGCAGCATGCTGCGCCCGGCAATAATCCTTGGCTCGCACAATACCATCCGCCTCAATCTGCCTCGCTCAGGTGTCGTGTAGGGGCATGGCATGCCATGCCCGGCGCACGAACTTGGCGATCCCTCGTCCATCCGCCCCGAGGTCGCTCGCCCGAGGGTTTCGGTAGGGGCGTAGCACCGCTACGCCCGGCACCGATGCTTGGCGACATGTTTCCATTCGGTCGCAGCTCCACGATCGGCACAGCGCATGTGGAGTGCGGCGGCTTGCCGCCGCCGTTTGCCGTCCCGGCTCGCCGGGACGTGCTGCAATTTGTAACCAAGTTCGCTAGGCCCGCGCGCCAATCCTCCCAATAGGCTCACCGATGTTTCTTCGTAGGGGCGCAGCATGCTGCGCCCGGTGCGCGAACTTGGCGATCCCTTGTCCATCCGCCCCGATGTCGTTCGCTCGTCGGTCTTCGTAGGGGCACGATATATCGTGCCCGGCAATAATCCTTGGCTCGCACAATACCATCCGCCTCGATCTGCTTCGCTCGGTTGTGTAGGGGCATGGCATGCCATGCCCGGCGCACGTGCTTGGCGCTTCGGACGCCATTCGCCGCGTCCTTGTCGCGTCACTTTATATCGGCTTTGAATCGAAAGAGCAATTGGGAGAAATTTTAATCGCGAATCGAAGACTAATTCGGACGTCGAGAATGCAGAAACCAGGTCAGCGCCTGCCACGGTTTTTCCTTTGGGGCTGCGGACGCATGCGAAGTCTCCACGGGGCTGGTGACAGGAACTGGGTGAGTCGGCGGCTTCCGGGGATAGATCCTTCGCCCACCAAACAGCACCAGGACGATGATCCCGACAATCAGTAGATGGAACGGGCTGTTCATGGTGCCCAAGGGTAGTCCCGACCGCCCCAAATTTCAACGGATCGTAACGTCAAACTTTTTTACCTTTACAGACCACCCGCCAAATTCATATCCTGAATGCCCATGTGGTACGTAGACAAGCTCTTCACGCAGCCTCAGGTCGAATCCCTTGCAGCGAAGGGGTTTCTCGTTCGCAGCTCGGGCGGCGTGGTCCGCATCGAGAAGTACAATTGCGGCGCCGAGCTTCGCAAGGAACCACAGAACGGCTTTCGCATGACCATCATTCCCTCGATCATGTTCCAAGGCCAGTTCACGCGCCTCTGGGATGCGGGCTATCAGAAGTTCTTGCTCACCAACGAAGGCCAGAAGGTGCCCATTCGCGTCACGCAGCTCGGCGATCTGCGCCGCTTCAACGAGGAACTGCGCACCGCGCTCGGCGTCTCCACGTATTACAACGAGGCGCTCGGCTCAACCTGCCACTATAGCGTGTACGATCGCGTCAAGGGCCGCACCGGAGACATTCCAGACGAAACCGTCGGCGCCCACGAAACCCAGAAGCACTAAGCTCCCCGCACTTGCCTTCTTTGTAGGGGCACGATATATCGTGCCCGGCGAAATTCCTTGCCTCGCACAACACCATCCGCCTCGCTTTCTGTCGCTCGTCGGTTCCGTAGGGGCGCAGCATGCTGCGCCCGGCAATAGTCCTTGGCCCGTGCAATACCATCTACCTCGATCTGCCTCGCTCATTGGTTCCGTAGGGGCGTAGTCCGCCGCGGCGGACTACGCCCGGCGCACATGCTTGGCACCGCGCCGCCCATTCGCCTCGACCAGTTTCATGTACCTCACCCCGGCTCGTTGGGTGAAGCTTTTCGGCTTTACCTTTGTGATTTCCTCCGCCTCCCGATGCCTCCATGGCAGATTTCGTCTCATGTCCGCGTTTCGGCAGACTGAACATTTTCTGTCCTTTCGTACAGTTCCCATTCGTGACGTAAGATGCTATCTTCGAGCCGCAGTCTGAATTTCCCTCATTTGCCCCGAAAAAAGTCCGCAGTCAGAATCAACGCGTACGAAGTCAAAGCCAAAAATCAGACAAAAACGAAGGACGGAAACAATGACAGCACCGCGAGGACATCGGAAAGATCCCCTCGCTGCCACTGCGTCCAACCTTCCTCGCCTCGCGATTTCGGACCGTCCAGCCGTCGGCTTGGCGTCTGCGATCCGTACTTTTTCCCCCAAATTACTCGACACACCATGCCGAGCAATTTTCCGCGTAACTCAAACAAAACAAACGATCGGCGCCCGTATTACTCGACACACCGTTCAGGGTTGCCGGCAGCGCGCATTTGCCTCCTTTTTCGACGAATTCGAAGCTCCGAATCCCATGCGTCCACGCGGCATTGACAAACACGTTGGCAGGCGACTAGCATTCCTCGACGGATCGAAGCTTCGATCTAACCGAACTGGGCGCAGCGAGGAGTTCAACATGGGCAGCATTTACCTGGAAGAATTGTCGGCCGTAGGCGCGGTACGTTTCCCGGATATTCCCCTCTACCAGGGTTTTGGCGCGCCGAGCCGCCTTGAGGCGGACCTGCACGATTGCGAGGTCACCTACGGGGAAGTGCCCAAGGATCTCAACGGCATCCTTTATCGCTGCGGACCGGATCGCCAGTACCCGCCGATGGGAGGCGACGATATCTTCATTGACGGCGAGGGCATGGTCGTCATGTTCCGCTTCGACAACGGCCACGTGGATTTTCGCAGCCGCTACGTCCGCACCGAGCGATACCTGATGCAGGAAAAACACCGCCGCACGCTCTTCGGCCGTTATCGCAATCGTTACACGCGCGATCCCATCGCCAAGAATTGCAATCCCGGCGCGGCGAACACCAACGTTGTCTGGCATGCCGGTAAGCTTCTCGCCCTCAAAGAGGACGACATGCCGTACGAACTCGACCCCTACACGCTCCAGACCATCGGCCGGTACGATTACAACGGCGCCGTAAAGTCCGTCTGGATGTCGGCGCACCCGCATCTCGACCAGACCACCAACGAGCTTCTGACCTTCGCCTATCAAGCCAAAGGCGACGGCACCACCGACGTCGCCTATTTCGTGATCGGTCCCGACGGCAAAATCAAACACGAGGTCTGGTTCAACGCGCCGTGGCCCGGCATGGTGCACGATTTCGCCATTTCCGATAAATATGTGATCTTCCCGTTTTTCCCGCTGCTCACCGACGTGGATGTGCTGAAGAAGGGCGGTCCCTTCTACACGTGGCATCGCGACCGGCCGACGGTGGTCGCCGTCGTTCCTCGCTACGGCAAAGCGGAAGAGGTCCGCTGGTTCCGCGGTCCCACGAGTTTTGCCGGGCACATGATGAATGGCTCAACGGATGGCACGAAGGTCAGCCTCGACGTGTGCCTCTCGCAGGGCAGTTCGTTCTTCTTCTTCCCCAATCACGACGGCACGGCGCCCGATCCGTCTCAAGCGATCCCCCATCTCACTCGATTGACTTTTGATCTCGCAGGCAACACGGAAGAATACAAGACCGAACAGCTTTACGAACATATGTGCGAAATGCCTCGCGCCGATGACCGTTACTACGGCAACGGAACCTACCGCAAAGGCTACGTCATTTGCCGCGATCCCAACGCGCCCGGCTCGGGCAACATCGGATTCGGTGCCGTCGGCCAATTCGATCACAAGACGGGCAGTTCGAAGATTTGGAATCCGGGAGAAAATTCCGGCGTGCAGGAGCCGCTGTTCGCTCCGCGCAAGCCGAATTCGCCCGAAGGCGACGGCTACCTGATCATGCTGGTCAACCGCATGGCGGAAAATCGCAGCGATCTCGCCATCCTCGACGCGCAGAACGTGGACGCCGGCCCCGTGGCGATCGTAAAGCTCCCGCATCGCGTGCGCACCACCTTCCACGGCATGTGGGTTTCTCAGGAAGCTCTCAACAGTGGGCGTTACTCCGCCGTCCGAACCACCTAGCATTTTTCTTCGTACGGGCGCTGCTTGCTGCGCCCGATTTGGATTTCGAATTTGTCTGGTGGAAGCGTGGGACTTCAGTCTCACGAATAGACCCGACAGCGCGAAGCGCCTTCCAGTGCGCTGGTTCTATCGCAGCAGGTAGTCCCCGCGCAGATCGCCCGGCGCGATAAACTGAAAATAAGGAGACGCAAGCGATGGCCGAGGTCGTGGCCTTGATAGACGATATTTTTTTCCAGGCGAAGCTGCTGGAAACCGCGAAGCAGGTCGGCGTCGAAGTCCGCACCTGCATCACGCCCGATGCGCTCGATACTGAAATCGCGAGAGCCGTGCCGAAGCTCGTCGTTGTTGATTTGAACGCTCGCTCCGGACCGTTCGAAGCTCTCGAGCGCTTGCAAGCGAGCGGCAGCAAAATCCCGCTGATCGCATTTCTGTCGCACGTTCAAGTTGATCTTGCCGAGCGCGCGCGCGCCGCGGGATGCAGCGACGTGATGCCGCGGTCAAAATTCACGCAGAATCTGGCAACCATCCTCGCGCGAACGAAATCCGACACTTAATGAAAGCTGCTACGATCGTATCGGTTTTGATTCTGGTGGCCATGTCGCTCGCCTCGGCGACGACCGCATCCGCGCAGGATGGCCACGAGACGGATCCCGCCGCCGCGCTTTCCGCCGCGTTCATGGCCGCCTGCCGCGCCAACGAAACGCAATTCGCGAACTACCTCACTGCCGACAACGCGGCGGCCTTCAAGAATCTGCCCGCTGAACAGCGAACGGCGTTTCTGCAGCGCTTCTCGCTCTCGGACCAGACCGGCAAGCCCCTGATTTCCGCCGATGCCCAGAACCATACCGTGCTGCGATGCATCGCTCCGGCGGGCACCGCGGAATTCCGCTTCGGCGATGTGCGCACGCACGAAAACCTGGCGTTCGTTCCGGTCACGGCCGTCAATTCACAGCTGACAGAGTTTGGGCTGATTCGCGAAAGCGGCGGCTGGAGGCTTCTGTCGCTTGGACTGGTGCTTCTCGATATCCCACAGCTGTCGAAGCAGTGGGCCGAAGGAGACCTGAGCGCCCGCGAAGACGCCGCAATCTTAAATCTGCGCGGCATCGCCGATGCGGTCCAGACGTATCGCAACGCCTGGGGCAAGTTGCCGGAATCGCTCGCGCAGCTGGGTCCTGCGCCGAAGGATGAGGTCTCGCCGGAACTGGCGTCGCTTGTGAACGAACACCTCGCGGCCGGGAGCGCCGGCGGCTACCAGTTCCGCTATCGCATCGTTCCCGCTGGACAAGATGGCGAGGAATCCTTCGAGCTCGCGGCGATGCCGGAAACCTACGGCAAAACCGGCCGGCGCTCGTTTCTGCTCGACTCCTCCGGAAAAATCCACGCCGCGGACCGGCACGGCGATGTCGCCACGCTGGAAGACACTTTGATTCCTCCCTCGCCCGACGACAACCAACCCTAGCTCCTTAGTCGAAAGCCTGCGGCAGGTTCGGCGGCGTCGGGT
Organism: uncultured Acidobacteriota bacterium; assembly: GCA_963842425.1. GTDB lineage: Bacteria > Acidobacteriota > Terriglobia > Acidiferrales > UBA7541 > Palsa-295. Next base: position 281,421 of record CAWJGQ010000010.1, read on the forward strand.
ATAATGCGGCTGAAGATTTCATTCGGGGTTCTGAAATAACGGCCTCGCGGTCGCAAGTTCCCAATTATTTCTCAGTCACCATGTCCACACCGCTAGCGCGCGAAAAACCTACACCCGAAGAAGAAGCGGTTCGCGCCGCGAATCAGCGTTTCTACGCCGCGTTTGAATCGCTGAAACTGGCGGAGATGGAAGCGGTCTGGGCGCACGACAATCGCGTCGAATGCGTGCAGCCGGGCTGGGAGCTGCTCCTCGGCTGGGACGAAGTGCGCGAACGGTGGGCGCGGATTTTCAAGAATACGAAGCGCGTGCGCATCGCGCTCAGCGGCCTTTGGGTTCGCGTGGAAGGCGATGTCGGCTGGGTCGCCTGCACCGCGCGCGTCACCACCGCATTTTCCGAAGGCTTCGACGAGGCCATCGTGCAGGCCACGAACATCTTTGTTCGCCGCGAGGGCCAATGGCTGCTTGTGGCTCACCACGCATCCCCGCTCCCCACAGCTCCGAAAACCACCGTTCAATAGCCTGCGCCGTCTGCACTGGATCGGAAATCCAGGAAGCGCTTGATCGGTTGGCGACGATTCCGATGCAGGAGCGTGTGGCGCGTCACATGAAATTCTTGGTGTGATAGGAAGACATCTGCGACGCGGCGGCTGATTCGAAACCGAGCGACTCAAGGCGTTCGCGCCGGGTACGGTCCATCTCGCGCTGCAGCTCGGCAACGTAACGCGCTCCGTTGCGAATTTGCTCGACCGAATCGCCGCCTCCCGCGTAAACGACGAGCGCGTCATGGACGTAGGGACTCAGCCCGGAGACCGATGCCAGCATCTGGCTGCGGCGCTCGACCGCAGACGCCATCGAAAAGCGGAGCTGAGGCTCGCGTTCAAAAACGTAGCGAATGTGCTCGACGCCGAACGCGACGTGGCGTGCTTCGTCTCGATGCGCGAGACGAGCCAGGGCAGCGGTGACCGGATCGGGGGCGCGTTCGCCGAGGAACTTCAGGAGTGTGAGAAAGGTCCCTTCGCCCATCACGCAGAGCAAAAACGCGGCGGTGGTGAAGTCCGGTTCCTCGAGCAGGGTTTTCAACGATAGCTGGCTGCTCGCGGCCGTAGTCCCGAGTTCGGCGCCGCCGGCAACGGCACGGCGCGTGAAGACCTCGGCGTGGCGCGCCTCGTCAACGATCTGCATGGCCAGCACTTCGACGACCTCGCGATAGTGCGGATGAATACGGGGAATGAACCGCGCGGGAACGTAGAGCGCCGCGAATTCATTTTCGGTAAGGAAGGTCATGATCTGCGCGACGGCGACTTCGATTTCGGCGGAGAGTTTGGGAAGCTCGCTCCAGGGAATATCGCGCGAAGCGGACCACTGGTTGGCGGCAGCCTGCGTATAAATCGAGTTGAGTTCACGCGCCCACACATCGCGCTTCTGGCGAAGCGTGAAGCCGAATTCAGGGCCGCCAGTTTCGACGTGCGCGCCGCGAGGAGACAGCCCCCAGCTCGGGTCGGCTGTCTCAGCGATCTGAATGCGCGACGTGGCGACTGATGGTGTAGGACCGATCGCCTGAACACGGCAGAGCCCGACAGCGCCCTGCGTTCGCTCGCAGACCAGCCCTTCTTTGCGGCACCAAACGGCGACTTGCCCGGTGAGTTCAGTGGAATCACTGCGCACTTCGAGCCACTCTCCGGCACGCAGTTGCGCCAGGCCGCGGCGCACAAGCACTGTGGCGCCTTCGTGAAGGCCGAGACCTTCAATGTCGAGGTAGTGCTTGGGCGTGGAATCGGGCATGGCGGAACCGGTACGAAGTTAAATTCTTCAGTTTCCTGCCGTGGAAACAGCCGAGTCGTAAAAGTTGAATCGCTGAACGGCTTTTTCGAGTTGCGCGTAGCCGGTCGTACGGCCCGGCAGCCAGCGCTTGAGTCCCTCGAGTTCCATGAAAACGCGGACGCTCGAATCCTGGAACGACATGGCGAGCAGGGTGTCGAGGAACGGTTTGGTGCGCTCCTCTGGAACCGCGGAGGGCACGGTAAAGTTGCAGTGATCGAACGGCGGCGTGGTGGCCAGTACGCGCGTTGCGCCGGGATCGAGCGTGCCTTCGTTGACAAACATCGGATAGTTGACGTCGAGGACGCAGGCGGCGTCCGCGGTACCCGCAGCGAGTGCCTTCGCGGCATCGCGCTCGCCGCCGACGTGGTCGCCATGCTTGCCGACCATCACATTGTGATAAAGCACGCGGCAGTCTTTGCGCGGGTCAATGCCTGCATCGGCAATGAAGCTGAGAGGAATGAGAGTGGCCTGAGGAGAATCGGAAGCGCCGACAGCGATGGTCTTGCCGCGCAGATCGGCGAGCGTAGAAAAACCAGCATTGCTGCGGACGACGATTTTGGTGGTGAGGTCCCGGTCCGAATCGCGCATGGCGATGGCACGGCATTTGCCGCTACTCAGGATCTGGCTCTTCACCCACGTCAGAGGCGAATTCCAGGCGACATCCACTTCGCCGGACAGATTCGCATCAACCTGAGCGTCGTAAGTTGAGTACAGGACGTAGTCAATCTCCACTCCGCGACTCGCGAAATAGGGTTTGAAGCCTTCCCAGATCGTAACGACCTTGGGGTCATACGCCACGGCACCGATGCGCAATGGGCGAGATGAAAGCGGCACGGATTCTCCTTTCGCCTCCGTTCAGAATAAGGGCAAGCCAAGGCAAGCCTTGCCAATGAATTCCTTGAGCACGTCGCTTGCCGGAGCCATTACCGCGGCGGCCTGGCCGTCGCGGAACATTCGCTCGAGGCCGCCGCGGCGTCCGAACGCCCAGCCTCCGCCCAGCGTCATAGCGCGCGAAACGACGTTGAGGCATGCATCCGCTGCTTTCACTTTTACGCCCAGGACGTAAAGCATCGCCGCAGGATCGCCGCCGAGAGCCCTGCGAATCGTTTCACCCAAATAGGCGCGCGCCGAATCTCCCTCGAGCGCCATCTCGGCCACCAGAAACTGCACGCGCGGTATAGAGGATAGCGCGGCGCCGCCGGTATGCTCGTATTTTCTCGCTCCGACGCGCGTGGCAATCGCCTGAAACGCAGCCGTTGCAATCCCGGCCGAAACCGATGCGACGCCAATCTGGAAGTGGGGAAGAACAACCTCCAGCATGGATTGGAATCCGGTGCCTTCGGGGCCGAGGCGGGTTTTGTCGTCAATCGTGACCTCCGCGAGCATCATTGGGGCGCTGGCGTTCCCGGCGAGTCCCAGGCCTTCAAAGCGCCCTTGGGCCGTGAAGCCGGCGGCGCCTTTGGGAATCAGGTAAAGATTGGATTCTGTCGGGCCGGCGGCTCCGGCCTTGCGGGCCGAGACGACATAGCTATCCGCTTCGCCCGCGCTTGTGACAAAGCTCTTCTGCGCGCTCAACTTCTGGTGCGAGCCGTCCCGGCGGACTTCGCTGACCGGCGCGTAAAAGTGGCCACCCGAGCCTGCCTCGCTAAAGGCCAGCGTGCTTAAGTGCTCGCCGCGCGCGATCGCCGGCAAGATTTCCTGTTTCAAGGCGCCGCTCGCCTTAGCCGCGATCGCGGCGGTGGCGCAAAAGTGCATAAGCATGACCATGGCGGTCGAGGCGCAATTCTGCGCCTGCGTGTCTATTACCTGCGACATCTCAGCAAGGCCCGCTCCGGCACCACCGAATTGCGCCGGCACGAGCAGGCCTAGCACACCCGCCTTACCCAGAGCCGAAAGGTTTTCGCGCGGGAATTGACGTGACTGGTCTATCCGATCGGCATTTGCGCGAAGCATTTCCCGGGACAACTTTTCATTTGCTGCCAAGAGGGCCTGAATGTCCGACATATATCCTCCGCCTGCCTGATGGAATCACTCGTAGATGAATCCCTCCCAGAAGAGGGTTGATCGCGATTCGAGCGTTATGCTTGGGGCGGTGAAGCTGAGGCGTCCGCCGGGCGCCAGTTTAGGCGGACACTCAAGTGAAGCCGGACGAGCAGAGAATGAAGGAACGATTCATTTCGAGGTGACCGAGGGCGACCATAGCAGACGTAAGTTAGCACCAAAGCTGCAAAGTGGCGCCAGTTTTTTGTTCCACTCGGGAATGCGGGCGCTCCCGTTCGTTGACACTCCGCGGAGCGGCTGCTAAATTCCCTTGTTAGTGCATGCAACTCGACCCAAACGGAAGCTTCAGAAATTTCTCGCAGTAGTTTCAGCGGCTTTTTCAGTCTGGCTTGCGGGAGGTTGCGCCGCCAGCCACACCACAGTGGTAAAGCCCTCCGGGCCTCCTGCCCAGCTGCAGACCGCGACGAAGCCGGACCTGATCGCGCGCTACAACCAACAGGCAGAGGCGGTCACCTCCATGAACGCCACCGTGACTATTACGCTGACGGCCGGATCGGCCTACACGGGCGTGATCAAGCAATATCACGAGGTGAAGGGATTCATTCTCGCGCAGAAGCCTTCGAGCATTCGCGTGATCGGGCAGGCGCCGGTGGTAGGGACGAACATTTTCGACATGGTGAGCGATGGAGAGAGCTTCAGCATCTCGATCCCGTCGCGAAACGAATTTCTCACCGGGCCGGCGAATCTGGAGCGGCCGTCCGCGAAGCCGATCGAAAATCTCCGGCCGCAGCATTTGACCGGCGCGATTTTCTGGGACGCCATTCCGGCGAATTCGCCGGTGCTGCTGGAGGAAGCGAGTGATGCGGCGTCGCAGTACTACGAGTTGACGGTCGTTCGGCGCGCAGGCAAGTCCGGTGCGGACGGAGCGGAAGGCGATTGGGAGATCGCGCAGAAAATCTGGTTTAACCGCGCCGATCTGAGCATCGCCCAGCTGCAAACCTATGAACCCGATGGGAAGCTCGCCTCCGATGTTGCCTATAGTGGGTGGGACACGTTCGGAGCCATCCGATATCCCCGGCAAATTGCTCTTACGCGACCGGGTAACGACTACAAGCTACAGATCGGTATCACCAAAGCGGCGTTCAATGAGACGATATCCGCAGATCGTTTTGTGCTGCACCAGCCGCCCGGCGCGGAACTGGTGAACGTTGGCGAGGAGCCTCAACAGGTGAAACCCGTGGAGCCGAAGACGGAGCCCAAGAATTGATCGGGCACATGATCCTGCAGAATGCCCGGCACCGGCCGGTCCGCACCGTAATCACGATCATTGCAGTGGCAGTGGAGGTCACGCTGGTGATTATCGTGGTGGGGTTGACGAGCGGGCTGCTGCTTGAATCCGCGAAGCGCACCGAAGGAGTGGGCGCCGACATCATGGTGCAGCCGCCCTCGGCGTCGGTCTTCATGGCGTTCAGCGGCGCTCCGATGCCAATTGCGATTGCCGACAAATTGCAGCAGTTGGAATACGTGCAAGCGGTTGCGCCCGTGCTCGTGCAGTTCAATTCCGTCAACGGGCTCGACATCGTGTACGGCATCCAGCCCGATTCGTTCCGCGCGGTCTCCGGCGGGTTCGTCGTGCACGAGGGGACTGAACTCGAGGACCCAAACGATATTCTGGTGGACGATGTTTACGCCCGGGCCAAGAAGATCAAGGTCGGCCAAAACCTGCACATCCTGGAGCACGATTTTCACGTGGCCGGAATCGTCGAACACGGCAAGGGCGCGCGACTGTTCGTGCTGATGCCCACGCTGCAGGAAATGTCCGGCGCGCACGACAAAGCTTCCGTGTTTTTCATCAAGTGCGACCGGACCGACCACACACCAGCGGTCACGGATGAGATTCGTGGCTTGCTGCCGCATTACGAAATACGTCCGCTCAAGGACTACATTTCGTTGATGACGTCTTCGAACCTGCCGGGCCTCGGCGCGTTTATCAACGTCATGATCGGAATCGCGGTTGCGATCGGATTCCTGGTGACCTTTCTTTCGATGTACACGACAATCATCGAGCGCACGCGCGAGATCGGCGTGCTGAAATCGCTGGGCGCATCGAAGACCTACATCGTCGAGATCATCCTCAGTGAAACCACGCTGCTGTGCCTGGCGGGCGTCGTGGCTGGGGTCGGCCTCAGTTTCCTGCTGCGCGCGGTGTTCCTCAGAGTGTTCCCCTCATTGACGATCCTGATCAGCCTGAAATGGATTCTTCTGGCCGGTATGATCGCCGTAGTGGGTGGTTTACTCGGCGCGTCGTATCCTGCATGGCTTGCGAGCAGCAAGGATCCGGTCGAAGCACTCGCCTACGATTAAATTCCTGAAATGAACTGCCGCAGCGCGCAACGCTATGCAGAAATGCATATCGCGGCTAGACTATTTGTATCGTGATAGGCATGATCGCTCGCGGGGGAGCAGGCGTTGGAGCCGATACTTAAGACGGAAAACCTGTGGAAAATGTATCGGATGGGCCGGGTAGAAGTCCCGGCGCTGCGCGGCGTGAGCATTTCCATTCTTCCCGGTGAATTTGTTTCGATCATGGGGCCTTCCGGCTGCGGTAAATCAACGCTGCTGCACGTGATTGGAGGCCTGGCGCAGGCCACCAGCGGGCGCGTGCTGCTCGATGGGAACGACCTGACGGAAATGAGCGATGCTGCGCGGACCCTGCTGCGCCGCCACAAGGTCGGCTTCGTGTTCCAGCGATTTAACCTGTTCCCGACGCTCGATACGTATCACAACATCGCGCTCGCGCAGCACATCCACGGAAACGGATTCGATCCGCACCGCTTCGAAGCGGTTGCCAGCCTGCTCGGGCTGACCGAGCGGCTACGCCACAAGCCCTCGGAACTTTCCGGCGGCGAACAGCAACGCGTGGCTCTGGCGCGCGCGATCATCAGCGAACCGAAAATCGTCCTCGCCGATGAGCCCACGGGAAATCTGGATTCGAAAAGTTCTGAAGCCGTGCTGGCGCTGCTGCGACAGCTCAATAAGGACCTGGGCCAGACAATTGTGATGATCACGCACAATCCCGAAGCGGCGACTTACGGGGATCGCGTGCTGCACATGCGCGACGGCATGGTTGTGAACGGCTCGGCCGCCCACTCCTGAGATGCGATCCTTCTGGCGAGGCATCAACTGCGTGTTTTTCTGGTCCTACGACCGCGGAAGCTGGCCCTACGACGTGTTGGTCGTGGTCATCGTGATTTTCGTTCTGGCGACTCCGCGAAGCTGGTTTCACGACCGGCCGCAATCGGGCGCCGGCGCCAGCGCGAGCGTTCAGTTTATTTCGGAGGATTCCGGCAGCGACACGCGGATGTATCGTGTGGACGCCGGCGCACTCTCGCCAGCGAAGCGGGCGACCCGGCCAACGCCGGAACTCGAGCGCGAGACACACGACATTTTGGGCCGCAATGTTGACGACTTGAAGGCCCGCACGTTTCAGGTGGTGCGCATAGACCCCGTGCTTGACGGCAACGGCGCGGTCCTGCACTACGACGTGACGATTCGTCCATAGGGAAGGGAGGCGCGCATGGCAAGCGCAGATTTGGCTAAACCGGTCCACGACCGAATGCAGGCAGCGATCGGCGATTTGAAATCACTGCTGGACCAGCGCGTGACCACAGCCGAAGTCGTCCGCGAGCACCACAGTCATGGCGAGTCCTACCATCCGGCCGGGCTTCCCGACGCCGTTTGCTTTCCGACCTCGATCGCTGAAGTCAGCGAAATCATGAAGATCAGCGCGAAGCATCAGGTCCCAGTGATCCCGTTCGGCGCGGGCACATCCATGGAAGCGCAGGTCAACGCGATTCACGGCGGCATCACCATAGACATGCGCGAGATGAACAAAGTGGTGCGCATCAGTCCGGAGGACCTGCAGGCTACCGTCGAAGCGGGAATACCGCGGAAACAACTGGTGAAGGCGCTGGCCAACACGGGCTTCACATTCTTCATTGACCCGGGCGCTGATGCCACGATCGGCGGAATGACCTCTACTCGCGCTTCCGGCACCACAGCGGTGCGCTATGGCACGATGCGCGAGAACGTGATGGGCCTGACCGTGGTTCTGGCCGATGGCCGGATCATCAAGACAGGTTCGCGCGCGCGAAAGTCCGCGGCGGGCTACGACCTGACGCACCTTTTCGTCGGCGCGGAGGGCACGCTCGGCGTGATCGTGGAAATTACTCTGAGGCTCCATCCGCTGCCGGAAGCCGTAGGCGCTGCGAGCTGCACATTTGAAAGCATCCGGGGCGCTGTCGAGACGGCTATCGAAACAATTCAGCTCGGCGTCCCGGTAGCCCGCATGGAGCTGATGGACGAAGCTCAAGTTGAGGCGTGCAACAAATATTCGAAGACGAATTTCCCGGCAGCGCCCACCCTGTTTTTTGAATTCCATGGCGATAGCGAGCGGAGCGTCAACGATCAAGCGGAAACCGTGCGGCAAATCGCGGAAGAGCACAGCGGGAGCGGGTTTCGATCGTTTACGTCACCGGAGGAGCGCGAAGCGCTGTGGAAAATGCGGCACGAGGCCTATTTCGCGAACGTGGCGATTCGCCGCGGCGGAAAGATGTTCACCACGGACATCTGCGTTCCCATTTCGCGGCTCGCGGACTGCATCGTGGAATCGAAGAAGAACGTGGCCAACGCGCCTTTTCCAGCGCCGGTTGTGGGGCACGTGGGCGACGGCAATTTTCACATGTCATTCATCCTCGATCCCGAGAACCCCGCCGAGCTTGCCGAGGCGAAGGTGGTCGAGGAGAAGATCATTCGGCGCGCGCTCGAGATGGGCGGCACCTGCACGGGCGAGCACGGGATCGGCACGGGCCGGATAAAGTATCTCCGCGAGGAGCACGGCGCAGGACTCGATGCGATGCGCGCGATCAAGCAGGCTTTCGATCCCGACAACCGCTTGAACCCCGGCAAAATGGTTGAGCCGCGCGCGCTATTTCCTCGATCGTGATCGGGTCGCTGAAAGGGCTGATAATTTTTGCTCGGAGGTAACGCGACTACGGGCGAGACTCGGCGGACAGCATTGCCCAACTCGCGGGAACATCCACATACGACCGATTCAACTCCGCAACCGATTCGCAACCGAGCAGAGCCATCGTGCGCACCAGGTCCGTCCGCAGAATCTCGATAGCTCTGGTCACACCGGCTTCGCCCGCGGCGCCCAGACCGTACGCGTACGCGCGTCCAATCAGAACCGCTCGCGCCCCCAGGCAGATTGCTTTCGCGATGTCGTTCCCGCGTCGAATACCTCCGTCCATCAGGACTTCGGCGCGCCCGCCCACGGCCTTCGCGATTTCCGGTAGCGCGCGCAGCGACGCCGCCACGCCGTCGAGCTGCCTGCCGCCATGATTGGAGACGACTACTCCCGCAGCGCCTTCGTCGAGCGCGCGCCTCGCGTCGTCGCCGATCAGCACGCCCTTGACGATGATCGGTCCGGGCCATGCCTTGCGCAGCCATTTCAAGTCGTCCCAGGTGACGACCGAGCGCGCCAGGCTGGCTTGTGTTTCCGCAAGAGGCATTGGGCCGCGCCCAGGCACAATTACGTTCGGAAGCTGAAGCATTCCTCCGTCGCGGAGAAAACCGGAGAGCCACCCGGGATGCGCGAGCAGATCCGGCAGGAACCGAATCTTCGCAAACTGATTGCGTCCCATCAGCACGCCGGCACCATTGCGAACATCTCTTTCTCGCATTCCGAATGTGCCGGTATCAATGGTGATTGCCAGAACGGTGAAGCCAGCTTTCTTTGCACGCTCGAGCGCCGCCTCCGCGCATTCACGTCCGCCCACCAGATACAGTTGATACCAGCGCGGGCCCTGAGTTGCCGCCGCAACCTGCTCCAATGGGCTTCCGGAAATCGTAGTGAGCGTGAATCCGATATTCGCCTTTCCAGCGGCGCGGGCTGCCGTAATCTCGCCTTGCGGATGTAGCATGCGGCTGAACCCGATCGGTGCGAGCAGCACGGGCATCGAAAGTTCAGCGCCGAGAATTTTCGTGCGAAGATCGCACCCGCGCACGGCGACGGCATTACGCGGGCGAAATGTGACCTCTTCAAACGCGCGCGTATTTTCGCGCAGCGTGATTTCGCCGTCGGCTCCGCCGTCCACGTAGTCGAAGACGGCGCGCGGCAGCCGGCGTTCGGCCTCGCGGCGCAGATCGCCGATATTGACGACGCGCGGGGAAGCAACTCTGCGTACCTCTCGAGTCATCGCCGTGAATTCCTTCCGCCGCAATCCACTCGGCGGTCTCTTGGTACAATGAACGCGCCGGGGCAATGCTGGTGAAAATCCAGCCGTCCAACCTGCTCAGCGGGTTGGCGTCGTCTAATTAGGACATCCCGGTTTTCACCTAGCATCTCAATTTGACCCACCGTTGACCAACGAATTGCCTTTCTCCGCGGCCATTCTACCGGGTATCCTCACACGCTTGTCGGCCGGTTGACGCGCCGTCGAGCGTGCGACGGGATTATACGCGCCGTGTGAATCGAGTATATAGTTTCTCCGGGGAGCCGTTCATGAAAGTTGGCGAAGCGATTGCCGAGATTCTGAAGCGCGAGGGCGTGGAGATAATCTTCGGCTATCCGGTGAACCATGTTCTCGAAGCAGCTGCTGTCGCGGGCATACGGCCGGTGATCGTCCGGCAGGAGCGCGTCGGATTGCACATGGCGGACGCGATGTCTCGCGTCACCAGCGGACGCAAGCTCGGCGTCTTCGCGATGCAACACGGTCCGGGCTCTGAAAATGCCTTCGGCGGCGTGGCTCAAGCCTATAGCGAATCGGTTCCGATCCTCGTGATGCCCATGGGTTATGCGCGGCGGCTCGCGCACATTGATCCGAATTTCAATTCCACCGCGAGCATGCGTTCGGTCACGAAGTCTGCCGAGCCGATTACGTCGCCTGCCGAGATCGCGAACATCTTCAGGCGCGCATTTTCGCGCCTGCGCAATGGACGCGGCGGCCCCGCGCTGGTCGAGATTCCGGTTGACCTGTTCGCAGAGGAGATTCCCGGGCCGCTGGTATACGAACCGGTGATCTCCGCGCGCTGCGGACCGGATATCGCGGACGTGCGGCGGGCAGCCGCCGCGCTGGTCGCAGCGAAGCAACCAGTGATTTACGCGGGGCAGGGAATTCACTATGCGAAGGCGTGGGAGCCGCTCAAGCGACTCGCGGAATTGCTGGACGCGCCCGTCGCCACCAGCCTCCAGGGCAAAAGCGCGTTTCCGGAGAACCACCCGTTGTCGCTGGGATCGGGAGGCCTGGCGTTTCCGCGCGCGGTCGCGCATTTTCTGGAAAAGGCCGATTGGATTCTTGGCGCGGGTTGCAGCTTTACCGAGACAGCGTTCGGCATCGCCATGCCTGTCGGGAAGAGATTCATTCACGCCACGCTCGATCCGAACTATTTGAACAAGGATGTTCGCGCGGAGATCGGCCTGATCGGCGACGCGCAATTGACTCTCGACGCGCTTTGCGCCGAGGTCGAGCGACTGCTCCCGAAGCCGCGAGCTTCGACTGCGGCGGCGGAAATCGCGGCGGTCCGCAAAGCGTGGCTCGACGAATGGATGCCGAAACTGACTTCAGGCGAAACGCCAATTTCACCTTACCGCGTGCTGTGGGATTTGCAGCACACGATTGACGTGGCGAACACGATCATCACGCACGATGCAGGGAGCCCGCGCGATCAGCTCGCCCCATTCTGGGTGACGACGCAGCCGCTCAGCTACCTCGGCTGGGGCAAGACGACGCAACTTGGATACGGGCTGGGCCTCGCCATGGGAGCGAAACTGGCGCGCCCGGAAAAGCTCTGCATCAACGTGTGGGGCGACGCGGCAATCGGATTCACGGGCATGGATTTTGAAACCGCTGTGCGAGAGCGCATTCCCATCCTCTCGATCCTTCTCAATAATTTCGGCATGGCGATGGAATTGCCGATCATGCCGGTATCCACGGAGCGGTACCGCTCGACCGACATCTCGGGAGACTACGCCGCGATGGCTCGCGCCTTCGGTGGATACGGCGAGCGCGTGACGGAGCCGGGCGAAATCGTCGCGGCGATCCGCCGGGGAATCGAGCAAACGAAAAAAGGCGTCCCCGCGCTGCTGGAATTCATCACCTCCAAGGAACTGACGGTCTCGAAGCAGTATTACGGAAAGAAGTAGCGCCGCCCATGTGGCCATGCGAATGGCGGAAGCCGTCCGAATGCACTATGATCTGCGCCGTGCAACGAAGTTGACATTGTCGCGGGAGAGTTCGATATGAGTCGAAAAAGCTATTTCGGCGCGGTGTGGATCGCCTGCGTGGCCATCATGCTTTTCGCGATTGCGCCTCCAACTCGTGCGCAGAGCAAATCGCCTCTGCCGACATCGCCCGGTCAGACGCTGTTCGAGCAGAACTGCGCCTCGTGCCACGTCGGCCCTCCGGTGGCGGAGCGCGCGCCCGATCTGAAAGTTTTGATGCAGCTCACGCCGGAATCCGTACTCGCGGCGATGACCACTGGGGTCATGGTCGAGCCTGCTCTAGGGCTGAGCGATGATGAAAAGCTAGCGATCGCGGAATATCTTGGCGGCCGGCCGCTCGACGCGAAACATTCCGGCAGCGCCGACTCAATGTCCGGTCATTGCCCCACCAATCCGCCGCTTGCGGACCCGTCCGCCGGACCTTCGTGGAATGGGTGGAGCGCCGACCGCGGGAACACGCGTTTCGCAACAGCCAAGAGCGCGGGCTTGACGGCGCGAGACGTCCCGCAATTGAAGCTGAAGTGGGCTTTTGGATTTCCGAACGGGGACACCGCCTTCGGCCAGCCGACTGTAGCGGGCGGGCGCATCTATATCGGCAGCGACATCGGCTATGTCTATTCGCTCGACGCGGCGACCGGCTGCGTCTTTTGGTCATTCCACGCGAAATCGGGCGTGCGCACCGCTCCAAGCGTGGCGCCGGTGAAGGTAAAGGGCGTAACCAAGTACGCCGTCTATTTCGGAGACCAGCGTGCGAACGCCTACGCGGTAGATGCGGCCACGGGAGAAGAACTCTGGACGCAAAATCTGTCCGACCACTACACCGCGCGCATCACCGGAGCGCCTTCCGTGTACGAGGGTCGCGTGTACGTTCCCATCGCAGCGACGGAGGAAGCGTTCAGCGCAGCTCCGTCCTATCCCTGCTGCACATTCCGTGGCAGTGTGGTTGCTCTGAACGCCACCACGGGCCAGCAAATCTGGCGAACGTACGTGATTCCGGAAAAGCCTGAACCGGTACGCAAGAACTCCGCCGGAGTGCAATTGATGGCTCCCGCGGGCGGCGCGGTTTGGAATTCGCCCACGATTGATCCCAAGCAGAACGCGCTCTACGTGGGGACCGGCGACGCGTACACGGAGCCGGCCGCGAAAAATTCCGACGCCGTCGTAGCGCTGGACCTGCAGACGGGAAATATTCTGTGGTCCTTTCAGGCTGTGAAGGACGATTCCTGGATGGTGGGCTGCGTCCCGGTGCCAACCGACAATTGCCCGAAAGATCTGGGAGTTGATTACGACTTCGGTTCGTCGCCAGTCCTGGTTGGCGGCCCAAATGGAGGGCGGCTGTTGCTTGCCACGCCAAAGAGCGGAGACGTAATAGCGCTCGATCCGGATCGCAAGGGAGCGGTTGTCTGGCGATTGAATGTTTCCGAAAAGCCCGCGCCGAATAACGGCGAGATTGCCTTCGGAGGCAGCGCGGATTCGAAGCGCACGTATCTCGCGCTCGAGGATGGCAAATTTGTCGCCGTGGATCTGGCCACGGGCAAGCGTGCGTGGACGAGTGAGCTTGAATCGCTCGACAACCTCGGTCCGCCGACGATCAATGGTGAGAACAGGTCCAAAGCGGGCTTGCGATTCGGTCAATCCGCGGCCGTCACCGGAATTCCGGGCGCTGTGTTTACCGGCGGCTGGGACGGCATCCTGCGCGCCCTTTCCACCGACGACGGCACAGTAATCTGGCAGTTCAATACTGCGCAGGACTTCAAGACGGTGAACGGAGTCGCCGCGAAGGGCGGCTCGATGGGCGGGCCGGGGCCGGTGGTTGCGAACGGAATGCTCTACGTCGGATCGGGATACGCCAACGTCGGCGGCGGAATGCCGGGCAACGTGCTGCTGGCGTTTTCGGCTAAGTAACTAAGAACGTCGCGCGCCCAGATGCGAGTCCACTTTATTGAGCTTTCGCCGGGGCTTTCTTGGTGATCATAATATTCTTCAGCGCGTCGGGGTCGTTCTTTAGTTCTTCTTTTCCGCTGGGGAATTTATTGAATTGAACGATATAGGAGATCACGTCGAGAGCTTGTTCCGGCGTCAGGCTTCCGGGCTTATCCTGCGGCATCGTTCCCTCAACCAGGCCGAACAGATCCGCCATTGTCTGCCCCTCCCAAACGTCCGTGAACGCGTCGCCCGCCAGCGGTAGCGCCTGCCCGCTGCCGCTCAAGTCTTCCATGTGGCAGCTGCTGCAGCTCGTGTTGTATTGCGCCTTGCCGCGCGCTGCCTGATCGTCCGTATAAACGCCATCCCATATGTTCTTAGCCGGCGCCGGACTGGCTGCCTTCGCCGACCGAATTGCTCCGCCAAGGCAGGCGCACATGGCCACAATCAGCCCCGCGATAATCCATACCCGTCCCCTCGTGAACGCATTGCTGAGATTCCCGGAATTCCTCTGACCGATCGAGTTCATATAATTTGACGTCCCCTTAGCTTAGACGCAGCCACACCCGCGGCGTTTCGTGAGTATCGTTCCACGAATAATGATAGCAAACGTGCGGCAGGATTTAACGGGCGATCGAGAATTCCCCAGGTTCAGTGTGCGGGCAGCGCCCAGGCGTACACCACGCTGTCCGCCTGAATAATCACGTATTGCCGCCCATCCAATTCGTAGGTCATCGGCGCGGTCGTGGACCCGCCTCCGCCGTACGCGTGCCAAAGCGTTTTGCCCGTGGCAGGATCCAAGGCCATCAGCATCCCCGAATCGTCCGCCGTGAATACCAGGTGGCCGGCCGTCGCCAGCGATCCGGCGAACCCTCCGCGGCTGCCGCTCATGTCGCGGGTCCAGCGAACTTTTCCCGTTTGATAATCAATCGCATACAGCACGGATTTCGAATGGAGAATGAAATCCCGCCCGCCCCACCCTTCGGCGTTCTTGCCGGGCATCGTCACGTAGTAAACGCCGACGCTATCCCGCGCCTGCGCGAAAAATAGTCCCGTGGTCGGATCGAAGCTCGTCGGATTCCAGTTGGTGCCGCCCGCCGCGCCGGGTTTTGCCAGCGCGCCATCAAGCTGAGGCTCCGTTTCTTTCCTTGGGATCGGCTCGCCACGGTCATTTAGACCGGCCATCCAGTCAATGTTGAGATACGGCTTGGCGACCAGCTCTTTTCCGGTGGCGCGATCGAGCAC
Source organism: uncultured Acidobacteriota bacterium (assembly GCA_963842425.1). GTDB lineage: Bacteria > Acidobacteriota > Terriglobia > Acidiferrales > UBA7541 > Palsa-295. Next base: position 296,695 of record CAWJGQ010000010.1, read on the forward strand.
GGCGAAGAGTCCGTTGCGGCTCACCTGCGCGAGCATCTTGCGCGGCTTGCCCTGAAAATCCGCGTCGAACAAGATGGGCGTCTGAATCGCATCCCAATCGTGCGTGTCGTGCGGAGAAATCTGGTAATACCAAACGAGCTTTCCTGTGTCCGCGTTCAGCGCCACGATGGCGCACGTGTAGAGGTTGGATCCTGGCCGCGCATCGCCCGCTTCCACCGGATGAGGATTGCCAGTGCCCCAGTAAACGAGATTCAATTCGGGATCGTACGTGCCGGTCAGCCAAGTCATTCCGCCGCCGCGCGTGATCACGTCCGTGTCGTGCGGCCACGTCTCCCAACCGGGCTCGCCTTCCTTGGGCTCACTATCCCAATGCCACTGAAGTTTTCCGGTTTCCGGATCGCGCGATTCGATCCACCCGGGCAGGTCCGCGATGTCGCCCGAGATTCCTAAAATCAGGTGATCTCCCACCACCAGCGGCGGCGCGCTTCCGAACGCCTTCAACGCGGGATCCGCCATCTGAATCTGCCAGATTATTTTTCCGTTGCGCGCATCCAGACAAATCAACTGCGCGTCGGGCGAAGCGAAGTAGAGCTTGTCCTTATACATCGCGAATCCGCGGTGCCCGGCTCCGGGCAGGCCACCTTGAGCGGGACGATTGATGTGCCAGATCTGCCGGCCGGTGCGCGCGTCAACGGCGAACAAGTCGTTGGGCAGCGTGAAATAAAGGATTCCGTTCACTTCCAGCGGCGTGGAGTAGACTGCATTTTGCGCGTGCGTCTGGAAAGCCCACGCCAGCGTCAGCAACTTCACATTTTCCTGATTGATTTGCGTGAGCGGGCTGTAGCGCCTTCCCGAATAATCGCCGTTGTACATCGGCCAAGTATCCGTCGGCTGCTTCAGGAGCTTCGATTGATCGAGTTCCTGAGCGGATAGACACGCCGCGAATGCGAGAAGGATTACGAGTTTCTTCACTTGCCTGTCCCCCGGTCTGGCCCCCGTTTTCGTATGGCTGCGACCATGAATCCTCGCGGCCTTCGCGCTTTTTTGCGCTTCTCCCGTGCTTTGTGGCGACGAATGATACCACGAAGGTTCGGTGACGACGCTTGGGCTGCCGTGATCTGCGATGTATCATCATAGGAGCGCGCGCACGACTCTTGACAAGCTATGGATGCGAACCTAATGTAGTCGGGCTTCCATGGTGTCGCGGATATCAGGGAACTGGCAGCGCTCGAATCCGACATGTAGTGGCGCGGAATCCACAGGAATCAGTGGCGAACCGGACCCGAATTCAGAGAGGATTTCTCACAGATGATGTACCTTTACGAGTTTTGCAAATGGCTTCAGCACACGTCCGTCGGCGTCGAGGTGTCGGAGTCGCTGTGGCTGTTTCCGTTGATTGAGACGGTACACATCTGGGGAATAATCCTTCTTGTCGGGACCACGGGAGTGCTGGACCTGCGCCTGCTCGGACTCATCCTCACCAAGGAGCGCGTTTCGGAATTGCATCACAAGCTGATTAAGTGGACTTGGACCGGTTTCGCGGTGATGTTCACTTCCGGGAGCTTCATGTTCGCATCGGAAGCCACAAAGATGTACGAGAACGGCGCCTTCCGGTTGAAGATGCTCCTGATCGTGCTCGCCGGGTTGAACGCGTTGATTTTCGAGAACACGGCGTTTCGGAATATAGCGAAATGGGACGACGCTCCGCGCGCGCCAATTGCTGCCAAGATAGCGGCCTTCGTCTCGCTGATTGCCTGGGTAGGCGTGATCGCCGCCGGCCGCTGGATCGCATACTGGTAGGCGCGATTTCAACCGGCGCCGCATTCGCGACGCCGTGCCTTATTTAACGCTGACGTCTCGCGGGCGCTTTGTTTCACCTGTACCTTCTAAATCGTTCCACACGATGACGTATTCCCTTTTCGACGCTCACATCCCTCATTGACACCGCCAAATAGTTTTGCTATAGCCTCGCCCCATAGCTCGGCCAAAAGCACCAAATCGCTTGGGGAACCGTTGTCCCGGGGGGGTACATGAGATTCAAGGCGATCCTCAGTGTTTCCTTTTTCCTTTTCTCTACTATTCTCGCGGCGCAAACCATATCGACGTCTCGGATTCGCGGAACGATTCAAGACCCTAGCGGAGGGGCTGTCGCAGGCGCCGAAGTCAAGCTGACGCAATCCGCAACGGGTGCCGTGCGGACGGCGACGAGCGGGGCGGACGGAGACTACACGCTCACTGATCTATCCGTGGGCACATACCAGCTGGAAGTCGCGAAGACGGGCTTCACCAAGTTCCTGCAGACCGGCATCGTGCTGCAGGTCGGCTCCAATCCAACAATCAACGTCTCGTTGACGGTCGGAGCCGTCACGCAGGAAGTCACCGTCGCCGCCGAAGCGGTGATGGTGGACACGCAAAGTACCGGTGTCGGCCAAGTGACCGCGCCGCAGGAAGTGCAGGATCTTCCGCTCAATGGACGCGAGATTACCGATTTGTTGAACCTCTCAGGTGCGGTCGGTCAAGGCCGGGCTTTCCGCGCGTCTTATCCCACCTCAGCCGTAATTTCTGTCGCCGGAGGCACGCAGGGCAGCGTCTCCTACTGGCTTGACGGCGGCACGCACAACGACCCGCTGAGCAATCAAAATCTCCCGCTCCCGTTTCCGGACACCATCGAGGAATTCAAGGTTGAGACCAGCTCGTTGCCCGCTCAATACGGTGTGCACCCGGCGGGCGCGGTCAACGCCGTTTCTAAGTCAGGCACGAACGAGTTTCACGGGGACGCTTTCGAATACGTGCGGAATTACATCTTCGATTCCAAGAATACGGCGTACGACAACCAGGGCTTTCCCTATTTTCGGGACAACCTCAAGCGCAATCAATTTGGGGGCACGATCGGCGGACCGATCCTGAAGGACAAGCTCTTTTTCTTTGCGGGTTGGCAGGACACCATCCAGCGCTCCACCGATCCGGCCCAGACGACTCTGCCCACTCAGGCGATGCTCGACGGAGACTTCTCCCAGTGCCTTGGTTCAACAACCGAGGTGCTTGGCGCACCCTTCGGCCCGGGATCCGGCTTCGCAATTAACCAGACCGATCCGGCCAACTTCAGTCCCATCATAAAAGCGCTTGAGAGTCATCTGCCCGTAACGCCCGTGACGCCCGGGAACACGAGTGCCTGTGGTACGGATATCTACCAGTCACCAGTGAATTTCACCGAGAATCAGGGGCTCGCGAGGATTGATTATCACTTCAGCAACAAGAACACTTTCTTTGGACGCTATTTCATCACGGATTGGCAACAGCAGCCGGGTAATCCAAACCTGTCCGGCGCGGATGGCGGGCTCCTGATTGCGGCGATTGATGGTGCGTCTAACCGGGTTCAGAGCCTCACTCTCGGCGATACCTATCTTCTTACTTCGAATATGGTTAACAGCCTCCACCTGACCGGAACCCGAAGCCGCAACCTTACCGTTCAAAACTCGACTCTTGACTTGGCGGGCCTGTTCGCCGAGGCGGGTGTGCCCGCTGGCGACATCGGCAATATCTACCAACTGGGCCCGAACGTGAGCAAGTTTTTCCCGACTTATATGACCGGATTCGCTGTCACTGCCGGATTCGGAGGCCTGTTCAATTCGACTCCATCCATTCAGCCCTACGACACGCTTGAGGCCGCGGACGATCTGTCGCTCAGTCATGGGCCTCATCAGATCTCTTTCGGCGTGGACTACATCAACTTGCGAGCGTTTGCCACGAACTACCTGTTCAATCAGGGACAGTACACCTTTGACGGCAATCGCACTGACTTAGAGCCGTTTCCTCTTGCCAGCCAGGGTCTCTCCGACTTTTTGCTGGGCTGGACGAACACCGCGACTGGTTTCAGCCAGGACGCTCCGATTCCATCCAAGCAGCGCCAGAATGTCTTTTCTCTCTATGCGCAGGACGCCTGGAAAATCACGAGGAAACTCACGCTCACCGGCGGGCTTCGCTGGGATCCGTTTTTCGGGCACACCGATCCGGCCGGGCACGTTGTCAATATCTCGCTCGCGAATATCATCGACGACGTGCACAGCGTGAAGTTCCCAACGGCTCCCGCCGGCTATCTCTTTCAGGGGGATCCGGGCGGCCCAACGAACAATAAGCTTTCGCCGAACGCGCTCAACAAGTGGAGTCCGCGCTTCGGGCTTGCCTGGGATCCGAAAGGCGACGGCCGCATGGTCGTGAGGGCGGGGATCGGTCTCTTTTGGGATTTCCCCAATTTCTCGTACGACCAGTTCGGATTCGAAGAACCCTGGGGCGGGGCTGTGAACAACCCGAGTGGCACTTGTGAAGCGACTTGTATCACCGATCCTTGGGGAACTCTGGCCGGGTCGCCGAACCCCTTTTCCTTCATAGATCAAAACCAAGGCAATACGCCATATAATGGCGTGAACCCCTTCCCGCAATTCGTGGGACAGGGCCCGACGCAATCCGCGTACCTGCCCGGCGCCTTGGTGTTCAGCTATCCGCCCTTCAAGCAGGGCACGAAGCCAACTTCGATCCTGCAGTACAACCTCACAGTAGAAAAGCAGGTGGGCAAGACGTGGGTATTCTCGGTGGGGTACATAGGAAGCCAGCAACGGCACCTGTGGGGAAACAATGAAGCGAATCCCGGCATGCAGGGGCCGTGCCCTCCCGGCTATCCATTTCCGACCGGCGTTGCATGCACATCCGCCGGTGGCAATGTTCCGAACGGCCCATGCCCTCCAACCTTTTTCGGTTCGCCGCTTCCTCCGTTCGTTTGTCCGGCGATCTTCGGGCCCGGCGCTTCGCTGGAAAACAACCGCATGTTGCAGCACTACGGTACGCTGTGCTCGGCGACGATATCCTGCTACGGCGAGACCCTTCTCCTTGACCAGGATCTGACGGGGAACTACAACGGTTTGCTGCTCTCCGCTCGGCATCCGTTCGCCCAACATTTCACCTCGACGACCAACTTCACTTGGTCTCACTGCATTTCGGACAACTACACGACCACGCTCGGTTTCTTCCTGGCATCGATGGCCATGCCATATAACCAACACTACGATCGCGGCAATTGCCCCAGCGCCGATACGCATCTCATCTTCAACGAGTCGCTGGTGGCCGAGACTCCTAATTTCTCCAACCGCGCCGAGCAACTCCTTCTGGGACATTGGAGGTTCTCTTTCTCTCTGATCGTTCAATCCGGTACGGATATTTCTCCCATCACGGTTGTTGACTATTCGGGCAGCGGAAACGGACTCACGGCGCGTCCGAATCTAGTCCCTGGTGTTGACCCATATTGCGCGCATAAGGGTCGCAACTGTTGGCTCAACCCCGCGGCCTTTGCTGCGCCCGATCCGTATGTCTTCGGCAACCTGAAAAACAACAGCCTGTTCGGCCCCGGTTCGATCCTCGCCAATACGGCGCTGTCGAGGCTTTTCCCTATCGGAGAGCGCCAGAGTGTCGAGTTTCGCTGGGAAGTATTCAACGTGCCCAATCACGCGAATCTGTACGCGCCGTCGGGGGCGTTCGTCGCCCCGTCCTTCGGCCAGCCTACTCCCGCGAGCACCGCGGGCTTGGGCGCTCTGAACCAGACAACCAACGATCCGCGCATCATGCAGTTCGCGCTGAAGTACAGTTTTTAGCCGAACGATGAAGCACTTCAACTGACGATCGGCGTCTCGTGGCGCGGATCGTTCGAAAATAATTTTCGCCGGGCGTAAGGCTCGTGGCATGATGCCCCGGTTGCGCCGATTAGGGCGTGGCCGGGGATTGTCATTTTCTGTCGTTGCGGATGGGCGTGGTCGCTGCGGTAAAATGGATCGGGCGAAATTACAGAATCGCGTGGTGCGGAATCGCGCAATGAGATCGAGTGCTGTCGTCCTGGTCGCGTGCCTCCTGTTTCTTTTCGCCACTCCGGCGCGGGCGCATCATTCCGGCGCCATGTTCGATATGGCCCACCTGATCACCGTTACCGGCGTGGTCACGAGAGTGGAGTGGACGAATCCTCACACGTTTATGTACGCCAACGTGAAGAACGACAAAGGCGTAGTCGAGGAGTGGGCCATCGAGATCAATAGCCCGAATTTTCTCCGGCACAATGGCTGGACCAGCACCACGGTTAGCCCGGGCGACACGATTATCTGCACGGGAGCGCCCGCAAAGAGCGGCTCGAAATTCATGCATGGGATGACGATTCAGTTATCGAATGGCGTGCAGCTTCGGTCGTAGAATAGCTAAGCCGGGCAGCAGAGAATTCCAAAGGGTGGGGGGAAGCAGCATGCGAGTTGTGAACCGAGCTTGGATCGTGATTGTCATGGCCGCAGCGATCGTTTCATGCGCAGCGGCTCAGCAAGCGGCGCCGGCCCAAGCGCCCGCGCCGGCGCCCGAGCCGGGCCGCCCCTCCGTGGGCGGATTCCCGATCGGGCCGCCCGGGAAAATTCTCGAACTCCGTGCGGACCCCAGCTCCATCCAGCCGGGCCAGACGTCCACTTTGCACTGGCATGCCGTGAATTCGGACGACACTTTCTTTGATAATTGTCTGGGAATAGTGGCCACGTTTGGCAGCCGCGAAGTTTCTCCGAAGGTGACGACGACTTATACGTTTACTGTCAAAGGTCGCGCCGGCAGCGACACGAAGTCCGTCACAGTTACCGTCGCCGGTACCACTCCCGCGGGACCCGAGGCTGCCGCTGCTTGCGGCGATCCGCACAACCAGCCTATTCCGCGTGCCGCGGACGGCCACCCCGATCTCTCCGGAGTTTATATCGCTGGTTTCAGCCTCAGGCCGGTGGACAACATCCAGGTAAAGCCGGGTGCAGAGAAATATAAAGTCGTACCAGACCCGAACGACCTCGGACAGGGCGTAACCTGCGTGCCGCCCGGCGTCCCGGCGGCGACGATGCAGCCGTATCCGCTGCAAATCATCCAGAAGCCGGGTCTCGTCGTCATTCTCTACGAGGCGTATCACATCTTTCGCGTGATCCCCACCGACGGCACCGCTCATCCGGACGATCTCGACCCAACGTACATGGGGAATTCCGTCGGGCACTGGGATGGTGACACGCTCGTGGTTGACGTGGTCGGTTTTAACGACAAGACTTTCGTCGGCGCCTACCGGCACACGACGGACTATCACGTCGTCGAGCGCTACCATCGCGTCTCCTACGAGGAGCTTGACTATGAAGCCACCATTGATGACCCCAACGTTTTTGCCGCGCCATGGAAACTATCGAGCCGCATGAGACTGCATCCGGAGTGGCAAATCCAGGAATACGTTTGCGAAGACAACAACAAGGATTATAAGGATCTGCTTCAAAGCAAATAGTCCGGGCGTCTCGTCCGGCTTGATAGGCGCAGGAAACAGCAGGTAAATCACCGCGGCAGGTCCGCGATAGAGTGCAATCAGGAGGCCCATCGAAATGAGAATTAGAGCTACTGTCTGGATCGCGGGACTGATGCTATTGCTCGTGGCGCCGGCGGTGAGCGCCCATCACTCGACGTCCATGTACGACATGGAGCACCCCAGCACGTACAAGGGCACCGTAGCGAGGGTCGAGTGGACGAATCCCCACGGCTACATCTATCTCGATGTGAAAAATGACAAGGGCGGCGTTGACGAATGGGCCATGGAAATTAACAGCCCCAATTTCCTCCGCCACAATGGATGGACGAGCTCGATCGTGAAACCCGGGGACGTGATCACGATCACGGGCGGAGCGGCCAAGAGCGGCGCCAAGACGATGCGCTGCACGTCCGTCGTCCTGACCGATGGCACTGTTTTGAGATCCTAGATCGGCGCTTCGCTCGAAACCCGATTGACTTCGGTCGTTGTCGGGGTACTATCACGCGGGGGAACGCAGGACATGCTTCATTTTTGCGAGTGGCTGGAACACAATTCGTGGATTATTGCGCTTGATAGCAACGTTCCGCTGTCGCTATTCTTCGAAATCATGCACTACTCCGGTTTTTTCCTCGTGGTCGGCACCACGGCTATCGTGGATTTGCGCGTGATGGGTCTTGCAGGCCGCAAGGAACAGCCGTCCGGTCTTGCAGAGCAGCTTCGGCCGTGGATGTGGACGGGATTTTGTATGGCGGCTTTCTCCGGGTTTTTCATGTTTGCATCGGATGCCGCCGATTTCTATCTGGCAGACTGGTTTCGATACAAAATCATCGTTGTGGTCGTCGCGCTGATTATCGGAGCGCTGATGTTCCGTAAGGTACGGCGAAGCGGCGAGGCGCAGAGTTTTCCAGCCGCGGTGAAGCTTGCCGCGTTCGTCTCGCTAGTTTTCTGGATTGGCGCGATTCTGGTTTCCGTCGAGGTTCCGGCGATTTCGGGCGTCGGATAAGACTCATCAGGTTTCACATCGGGGTCCGCGAAAATGCTTAGCTTCTTCATGGCGATTGCGAAGTGGCTGCAGAGTACGTGGTGGGCGCTCGACATCAGCGGTTCCACCTGGGCCTACCCCTTCGTGCAAGCGACGCACTTTTCCGGATTGTCACTTTGGATCGGCACGAATCTGTCTCTCGATTTGCGCCTGATGGGCATCGGCAAGAAACGGCGCACGGCAGCAGAGCTCTCGGAAGCGCTTTTCTGGTGGAACTGGTTCGGTCTTCTAGTAGCAATCACCGGCGGATTCATGCTCTTCTCCAGCGCAGCGACCAAGTACATCCCCAATCCCGCGTTTGAGATCAAACTGGGCATCTTGGTTCCGCTCGGTATCATCGTACATATCATCAATCAGCAGAAGGCGAAAACGTGGGGTCTGACATCGGAAACTCCGGTCATCGCGAAATTCATGGGCCTGATCGAGCTGCTCATCTGGTTTTCGGTGATTACCGCCGCCGTCTCGATTCCGAATTTCGACACGCATTGATCCGCATTCGCATGAAACATCACCTCGGATCCGCCGCACTTGCAGCAGTTCTGGCTTTGGCGATTCTTGGCTGCGGCGGTCACGGAAACGGCGAATCAAACCCTTCTGCCGCTGCCGTAGATCCAACGACGGCCGGCTCCATCACCGGCACCGTTACTCTTAGTGGCGCGCCTCCTGTATCGAAGCCAATTGATATGAGCGCGTCGCCTGCCTGCGTGCAGGCGAATTCCTCTCCAGTGGTCCCGCCGATCGTTGTGACTGGCGAAAATGGCGCTCTCGCCAATGTCGTCGTTTACGTGAAGGACGGTCTGGGCCACTATCGGTTCGACACGCCTTCGGAAACCGCTGTGCTCGCACAAAAGAACTGCATGTACGTGCCGCACATCGTTGCGTTGATGACCGACCAGCCGTTCGAGATTCAAAACAACGATCCGACGATGCACAACGTTCATCCCATGCCGAAACACAATCGGCAGTGGAGCACGTCGCAGCCCGTTGGCTCGGCTGCCCTCAAATCAACCTTCTCGCGCCCGGAATTTGCGATGTCCGTGCTTTGCAACGTGCATCCGTGGATGCGCGCCCTCGTATTTGTGTTCGACCATCCGTATTTTGCGGTGACCTCCACGGCGGGAACATTCGAGCTGAAAAACCTCCCGCCCGGCACCTATACGATCGAGGCCTGGCAGGAGGCTTATGGCGCGCAGGACCAGACGGTGACGATCGTCCCGAGGGAATCAAAAGCCATTTCGTTTACGTTTAAGCCGTCGGATGCCGTGGGCGACTAGGATCTTCGATAGACATCCCGTTTTACGGGCAGCACAGCTCGCACGATCCGATTGCGATAATGCTGTATGTTGGAGCATAATCTGGCGGGGTGGACCTCGGCGGCTCAGATAAAATTAGCGAGAGGTAGGTCAAATGTCATCTTTCAGAAGTCACACGTTGAAGGTCTTACGGCTGGCATGCGTAAGCGCGACTCTGCTCGCCGTTGCGGGCACGGCGCTCGCGCACCACTCCGGTGCGATGTTTGAGCGCGACAAGCAAGTGGAGCTGGTCGGCACCGTCGTCACGTTTAGCTGGACCAATCCGCACAGTTGGATCGAGATTGACGTGCCGAATTCTTCCGGCGGTTCGGACAAGTGGGGCGTGGAGTGCAACAGTCCGAACAACATGGCCCGGCAGGGTTGGAGATCCACCACTCTAAAGCCCGGCGATCAGGTCACCGTCACGGTCCACCCCTTGCGAAGCGGTGAAAAGGGCGGCCGGTTTGTGTCCGTGAAACTGCCCGACGGGACGGTTATGACCGACACGGTCGGTTATCCGGTTCCGGCGAAACCCTGAGCTCCGTACGCAGTTGGTTACAGTCGGGCAGCGCCAATCGGCGCGCCACCTGAAAAGGATCCCAAATGATCAAGCTGAGAACGAAGTTCGCGTCGGGCGCAGCGGTTATCTCACTGGGTCTGGCGCTGATGGCCACGGGCGCGCGCGCGCAGGCGAAAAAGCAGCAAAGCACTCCTGACGTGTTTCCCGAAGGCGCGCTCGCGCCGGACAATCTGAATAAACCGCGCCCGAAGGCGCCGTTCAACTTGACCGGAACCTGGATGGTTGATCTGAGCTCCGGATTCAGCTCGTTCATGTTCGGGCCGAACTACCCGAAGTTCAAACCTGCGGAACAGGCCATTTTCGATGAAGGCAAGAAGGTCAGCGCGGAAGGCCGCGCGTTCCACGACGACATCGGCCAGTGCTTTCCCGCGGGCATGCCCATGATCATGACGCGCGTCTGGCCCATCGCGATGATTCAAACTTCCACGGTGATCTACATGGTCAGCGGTTTTGAGAACGCGCTGCGAATGATCTACATTGACGGCCGCAAGCACACCGACCCCGACGTGGTGGTCCGCACTTACAACGGCGATTCCGTGGGACATTGGGAGGGCGATACGCTCGTCGTGGACACCACCAGCATGATTCCTGAGCACCACTGGATTGATACCGGGGTGGCCGTGAGCAACGATTTTCACATCATCGAGCGCATGCGCCTGCTAAACGACGGAAAGGTGCTCGAAATCAAGTACACGCTTCTCGATCCCCAAAATTGGGAAGGGGAATGGACCAGCACAAAACACTGGGTTCGCATGGACGATACAGATATTACCGAAGTCGAATGTCTGCCCAATCTCAACGAGCATCTTCCCAGCACGCAGTCGAAGTGGAACGTGAACTAGCGCTGCTTAATCGCCGCCCGAGGTCACTGAAAGTTTCTCAGAACGACTGTGTTGGCAAGTCCCCCGCGCGCGCCAGCAGGGCGGGCAATTCTTTTTGTGAAGCAGCAGCTTTGCTCCCCATGCGGCTTTCGACCTGATGCCGAATTGTTTTCACGGTTTCAAGATCGGCGCCTCCCGTGTTCCCGAGCAATTGCTCGGCATGCAGCAGGCACGCGTAAATTAGCTCGTCGGGCATATTATGCCGGCGCAGAAATTGTCCGTAGTTGAACCAGTCGAGGGCTTCGGCGTGCGGATCGGCTGATTTGGCGTCGAGCGCGAGGCCGCGCTGGTAGGAATCGGCGGCGGATTTCACGTCCCCGGTTTTTTCCTGCAGGTCCGCCAAATGCGCCAGCGCCAGGCTTTCGAGTTTCGTGTCGCCCGCGCGCCCCGCGAGCGCGATTGCGTTACGATATTCAGCAAGAGCCGCATCGTTCCGCTTGACGCGCGCTTGATCGTCCGCCAATTGGATGGCCGCGGTCACTTGCTGCCCGATCCCTGCTGCAGGGTCATCCGGATGTGCCGCCGCGAAGCGCAAGAATGCGTCCCAATGACGGGCCGCGGCAGCAGGCTCGCCTCGTTGATCGAAAGCTGCCGCGAGATAGAGGTGAGCGTTGGGCTGATTGGGGTCCACCGTCACAGCCCTTTCCCACGCATCCGTGGCCTCTTCAGGATGGCCGAACCGCGCGGCGAGAATCCCGTAATTCACCAGGGCATTCGGATCGCGCGGGAAAAGTTCGAGCATTTTCCCGTAGCGTTCGTACGCCTCCTCATACCTGCCGTCCTCCAGAAGTGCCAGGCCTAAGGCCTGTTGCGCGCGCACATCGTATGGGTTGACGTCCACGGCGCGCTCCAGCGCGTCAATAGCCGCGTCGCGGTCCCCGGCTTTGGTTTGCGCGGAAGCGATGCGAGCCTGCACCACGCTGTCGTACGGATTCATCCGCGCCGCACTGGCCAGAGCCGAAAGATTCTCTTCGTGGGTACCCAGCGCGAAGCGGACCTGGTCCATCCCGCCCCACAGAAAAAGTAGCGCGACCAGCGCCACGCGAAACGCCGGCGACGAAAAAACGCGGCTTCCCATCCCACGCACGCCGGATAGCGACGGCGCAGGTTTCTTCCGGTTTTCCTGAAATTTCGCGCCGCGATCAATCAACATTGCCGAGATGCGCGAATCGCGCAGCTTCCAGAGCGCGCCATCCAGGATGAAATGATGGATGTTCACCACGGCGGTGAAAATCAGGAAGCTCGTGGTGAAATCGAAATGGAGGACGCGACTGACGATCCACGGCCCCGGAATGAAAAGAGCGATGCCCCCGGCGACAAGCGTCAAAAAGTAACGCGTCATGCGCCAGGCCACATTGCCGGCGGCGCGCGCTTCGCGTTGCTGGTAGTAGCTGGTAATCCATATGTATTGCGCGGAGTGCAGAACTGCCAGGATTCCGCTGCTGTAGCGCGTTTGCGGGATCTGATATTGCGCGTGCAGTTCCAGAAGCGTGGGCACCACGAACCAGATGAATTGCGTGAGTGCCAGCGTCAGCGGCGCGGCCATCGCTCGCAAGCCGCTGCGTTGGATCAGTCGCCGGAACCCGAAAAACAGAAACACGGCGAACGCCGCGGCCAGCACCAGACGGGCCGGCAATGTGTACTTCGCGGCGAGCCCCAGTGAAAGAATCAGCGGATCGGTCGAACCGCCCGTCTCGAAGCTCGCAAGCAACATCAGGTATGACGCCACAAACGCGGCGCGAATCGAGCGGCGCTCGCCCGGCGCAGCTTCCGCTCCGCTGCGGCGCGCGAACATCATCAGCAGTCCATAATTTTGGCCGGTGTAATGCCACGGGCTCCAGAGAATGTAGAGCGTGAACACCCAGGGAAACAGCTGGTAGGACGCGTGCAGCAGCACGCCCGTCAACACCAGCAGCAGCGTGATGTGCAGCGTGAAGATTTTGTATTTTTCGAAGTCCGCTCGCGTGTGATACGCGCGATAGACCGTCGCCATGAAATGCGGGTAGTTGAACGCCAGAGCCAGCAGATAGAAGGCCACGACCCACGCATGAGCGTGCGACCGAGTGAGCCACAAAGCCGCGCCCAACAGAGGAGCGGACCACGCGCCGCAGCCCACGATCAGATCGAGCCACGGCCCGTAAATCCACGGTCCATTCGGACGCGCAGCGGAGATGTTTTCAGCCTGAGTGCTCATGCTTGAGCTAAATTCCTCACGACGGCCGGCGCAACGTCCGCAAAGTTACCGCGCGTGGCCTTGAGCGGCAGTCTACATCGCTGCTGAGGACTAGCGGGGGCGCGCTAGCGCGCGCATGTTGAAAGCGTAACGGACGACCATTCCGAGGTCGCCACGCCGAGGAGTCTCAGCTCGTCAGCGCCGGCGAAGCCCTACTTAAAAGGTGCTGAACATCCATGAGAATTAAGTGGAAACGGAAGGAAATTGGTTGCGGGGTCGGACTTGAACCGACGACCTCCGGCCCCGCCGATAGAATCGGCCGACAGAAAAATGCCAGCCCGACGAGCTACCAGGCTGCTCCGCCCGCCCAAAAACAAGCGAGTAGCGGCAGGTCATACACGCCATCTCTCCACATCGCTATCTGTTTGTGATCGCTCTGCGTCGCTTTAAGACCGCAACTCCGGCTGCACCAGCAACCATAAGCATCCATGTGCCGGGCTCCGGAGCGGTAGATGTGCCCTGAAAGGGGTCTGCGGTCTCAGCCGCCACCTGATCGGCAGTCAGTGCGGTATTGAATACCTTTATCAACGCTACGTTGCCGCTCGACCATTCCCCCTGGCCGCCACCGACTACGTTATCGAGGAAGAATCCGAGAGTGTTTGTCGACACATCGAGATTGGGCGAGATCTCCGAAAACTGCTCGACTCCGCCGAAATACCCGTTCACTGTGCCGGAGGGGTCCACTGTTACGAAAAGATCGAAAAAGGCGTCCGAAGTGAACGGGCTCCCGGCCCCGCCGTTGGGATACAGATCCAGGTTGTTATTCGGGTCGATGTAAAGTCCGTAGTCCGATTGGCGATCCAGGGAATCCAGGACACGCCGCCACCCGTCCTGATCGTCAAGTTCAAAAACCATTTCTACCGAGTAGTCATTGGATGAGATCAAACCTGTGGTATTGAAATCCAGACCACCCTGGTCGGACACCGGATTCGCCGCCCCGTCGAAGTGGTACGTCGTTTGCGAGTTGCCGAAAACAGTTGCAGTCTGGAATCCACTCGTACCAAGCGGATCGACGGCCGTCAGAGGAGCCACACCTGGCTGTACCGCGTTCAGAGTGCCGTTAAACGTATAAGTCGCTACCGCATCTGCATGTGCGTTGGGAATCAGGAGGCCTCCGATACCACAGGCCAGGATAATCCTGAGATGAAATTGGGTCATTGCCGTTCCTCCGGTCAGCCAAATAATGGTGTGGCACCCGAGTGCGGTCAAGTCACATTTAAGAAGGTACTCACAGTACCCGTTTTGCGTCCTCAGGCTTCCGCCGCGACCTTCTTTGTGAGTTCCGCGACCGAGGTATTCTTCGATTGTTTCCCAGGCGCCGTTGCGACCGCCGTGCCATGAGTTTGTTACTCGCGGACTGGCGCCGGAATGGACCCAATTATAGGGGCTGAAGGCAGCCAATCAAATTAGCCCATTCGGACGGTTGCACGGTTCGCGGGAGTCGTTCACCGAAAAGAAATTTTGGTTGCGGGGGCCGGATCTGAACCGACGACCTCCGGCCGATGAAATCGGCCGCCAAGAAAACGACAGCCCGGTCTTTGGGGCTCATGATCGTTGAAAACTAAGTGAGAAGAGAAAAAGTGGTTGCGGGGGTCGGATTTGAACCGACGACCTCCGGGTTATGAGCCCGACGAGCTACCAGGCTGCTCCACCCCGCGAATTCATCATAGCGGATGCACCGAGGGGGGTCAAACGAATCCCGGATATTTCGCCATCGAATCGCGCCCAAATCTGCGCCCAAAACCGCACTTCGCTCAATACGAGCTGTAAGATTTCCCGTCAAACGGCGAGACCGCCTCAGAGGCGGAATGCACGTCGCAAATTCCTCCGGCGACCTGGTCGGGGCTCAGCACATCGTCGCAGGTTGACGTGGTCCAATCTTTTTCATGCGTGATCGGGTCGGTCGGAACTTCGCCGATGTAACCGGAGGCATGGAGATCGTCAAGCGAGGTCGGAGCGGCTTCTTTGTCGAGCGTGTAATTGTTGATCGCCTGACGCATCACCATCAAATCTTGACGGAGCGCGGCTTCGTGGGCGCGCACGACCGACTGTTCGTAGCGCACCGCGCTCATCGTCGCCAGGATCACGATGATCGTGATCACGATCATCAGTTCGAGGATCGTGAAACCACGCGCGGCGCGGTGCATGCGATTGACCCCGACGTTTGATTGATCGAATGCTGCCATCGTTTTGCCCAACCACGCGGGACCCGCGCTACCAGTCCGAGTATTTCGTTCCATCCAGCGCCGTTCCCGTCGCCTTGCTGTAGACGTCGAAGACGTCCTGCCCGCCCCAGGAAGTCGAGTCCGCGTCGTCCTGCACCGAGCGCAATCCCCAGTCGCTGTTTCCGGTCATCGGATCAACCGGAAGTTCGCGGAGGAATCGCATGTGGACGTTCTGCGTCCCGGTCAGTTGCACGCCATTGACCAGCGTCTGGAGATCGGGCGGATAGTTCTCCGTTCCGGCCTGCACCTGAAACATTCCCTTGTCCGCGGCATCGCGATATCGGTCAATGGCGTCTCGCATCTGCCGCAAATCGTAGCGGAGCAATTGTTCGCGTTGCCGAATCACCGTCACGCGCGTCAGTGGCAGCGCCACGGTTGCCAGCACCAGAAGTATCGAGCAGGCAATCATCAGTTCCAGGAGCGTCATGCCCGAGGAAATCGCGCGTGTTGTTCGGCGGCGAACCAGCGAAGGCATATGTAGGGACGAGCGCTGAAGTGTCACGCGAATGCCAGGGATGCGGCGATTCGTGGACATATTCGTCACTGCACCTGAATTGTGGCTTCCTGGGAAACCATCGGGA
This sequence comes from uncultured Acidobacteriota bacterium, assembly GCA_963842425.1. Taxonomy (GTDB): domain Bacteria; phylum Acidobacteriota; class Terriglobia; order Acidiferrales; family UBA7541; genus Palsa-295. Next base: position 312,871 of record CAWJGQ010000010.1, read on the forward strand.
CTGTCCGCTGTGCGGAGTCGCGGGCGTTGACCTGAAGTATCTGCAGCGCGGAGTTGCCCGGAGCCACCGCGCGGATCACGATTCCGAGCAGGGTGCCGGAGCCATTCACGCCGGGCGTATTTGGCTGGCGCGTCGCGGAGACCACCACATCGCCCTTCTGCGCGTCAATCCGCTGCACGATCGCGATTTCCTGCGTGCCCGTTCCCGAAAGGAATCCGCCGTTGCGCACTTCCTCGACCTGGATCACGGCAGGGTTGAAGTGAATCAGCAGCGGGATCGAGTAGAGATCGCTCACGTTTGCGACAGCCAGGCCAAGCGTCGTCGTGTCCCCGGGTTTCAAAGTAGCGTTCGCGGGCTCAAAGTGAAGCTGTGCGACCCCTGCCGGCGCGCCCGCGGGCGGCGCCGCCTGCGAACTTGCGAACGGAGAAGCAGGCTGTGGCACCGCGGTAGTTGGTTTATCCACGTCCTGGCGGGACACGTGCGGATTCGAATCCGTTCCGGATGCCACCGTTTGCAGGTTATTCGCCACGATTGATGGGAAACGTATGATGTGCGGGGTCACGACGATGAGTACTTCATCTTCCTTGACCTCGTTGCTATTGTCCGAGAATAGGTAGCGGAAGAGAGGTAGATCAGCGAGACCGGGAATTCCGTTGACGTTCTTCGTTTCCGTCCGCTCGATCAATCCTCCCAGCACGCTTGCCTCGCCGTCCTTCAATCGGACGTCGTGTTCGATTTTGCGCTGGCTGATGACCGGCTGGTTGATTCCGCCGATATTGCTCGTCCCTGTGATCTGGGATACCTCAATCGAAAGTTTCATGCTGACGTCGCCATCCGGATGCACGCGGGGCGTCACGTCAATATTCACGCCGACATCAATGTATTGGAATTGCGTGTTGACCAGCGGATTCACGACGCCCGCGCCCGTGCCGACGCCCACGCCGACTCCAGCCTGAAAGCTGCCTGTCGCCACCGGAACGCGATCTCCGATCTTGAGCGTCGCTTTTTCGCCGTCACTCACGCGAACCTCGGGATCCTGGATGATCCTCGTCTTGTTATCGGTAAGAATCGCGTTCGCTGTCGCGCCCGGCAGTGTCGCGCTGTAATCCGCACCGGAAAGATTTTTCAGGTTGTCCAGCGTGATTTGAGTCGCGGTCACCACCGACGTAGAGGTGCTCGTCGTGGTGCCCGAACCGGTCGGCGTGCCGCTGTTTGGTTGCAGCGCAGTGCGGGGAGTGAAAGCAATCGAGACGCTCTGCCCCGGCAGAATTCCCAGGTCGCGCAAGCGGTCCACGCTCGCAGTCACTACCTGCACGTGGATTAAGACCTCGGGCTTGGCTTTGTCAATGTCCCGTATGATTTTCGCGGCCAGTGCCAGCTTGTCCGGCGTATCGCGGATCACGATGGCGTTCTGCGCGTTTACTTGCTGCACCCTGCGCAGATCGAGAAGTGATCGCAGTCCCGTAACTACTTCTGTCAGATCCTGGGGCGTAAGCGTGTTGGACAGATAAAAGGTGCGCACGACTTCATCTTCGACGTCCTTGCGCTTTTGCGGCGTATCCGGCGCCACGAAAATCACGGTGGGGGTCAGCGGCTTCCAGAAAGACTTGCTCTCGAGTGCAACGGCGTCGAGCGCCTGCTCGAGGGTAACGTTCGGCAATTCGACCGGAATGCGCCGCGAGGTGAAGTCTGGATCGAAAATCACGCTCAGGCCCGCGAGTTTCGCAATGGTTTCGTAGGCGACGCGGGCGTCGTTCGTCATCTTCAAATTGATCGGTTCGAGCGAAAACGGTTTCAGCTGGGGAGGCCCCGGAAGAAGGTCCGTGTCATCGGCCGCGTTGGGGTCAACCGCCCGGGGAACTGCGGGAGCCGTCGCCGCTGATAGCAGTTGCAGGGTGCGTTTGATCTCCTGGTCGGCTGCGGTATTTGATGGATCTACCGCCTGGGCCTTCTGGAACTCCGTGAGCGCCGATTGCAGATCGCCCTTCTTCAGGTCCTTCTCGCCCTGCTCCAGATGGAATTGGCCATCCGCGTAGCGCGCGTGCATGGCGCGCAGCTTGTACTCCGCGTTGATGGGATCAATTCGCAGGGCGCTTTCGTAATGGACCAGGGCGGTATCGTAGTCCTGAATGGCTTCAGCCTTGCGGCCGGCGCTGTAATCCGCACTAGCTTGATTGGCTTTGGGGCAGCCGGCAAGAAAAATCGCGGCAAACGCCAAGAGCAGGAAATACGCTTTACGGTGCAACCAGACCCTCCGAGGGGGTGAGCTCGATGCTCTGCGAGTCTAACACCCGGGGTATGATGCGGCAAGGAACCGCCCCCGTTGCCGCAGCTAATTGAATATAAGTCCTTTTACACACACAGGTCACGGGCATATGAATGGTTCAACCCGCAATCGGGTGGAAATATGCGGTTTACCTCGACTTGCAGCGGGTCACGCGCGGCGGCTATGATAGCGACCCCATGAAAGCGGCGGCCAGAAAGGCGGAGCAGGAGAACAACAAGATCGTTGCCCAGAACCGCGCCGCCTCCTATAACTACGAGCTTCTCGACAAGTTCGAGGCAGGCCTGGTACTGGTAGGTACAGAGGTCAAGACCCTCCGTGAAGGCAAGGCTTCGATCCGGGAGGCCTACGCTGAGATTCGCACCGGAGAGGCTTGGTTGGTACACTGCCATATACCGGAGTACCGGCCCGGGGGCCCGCGAAACCATGACCCCCTCCGGAAGCGCAAGCTGCTGCTGAACCGCCGGGAGATCGAAAAGTTGGACGCCTCCATCCAGCAAAAGGGCATGACCGTGGTGCCGCTGAAGATCTATTTCCGGGATGGCTTGGCGAAATGCGAACTGGCGCTGGGGAAGGGCAAGAAATTTCACGACCGCCGCGAATCCGAGAAACGAAAAGAAGCCAAACGTGAAGCGGACGAAGCAATATCCCGCTCGCGACGCCGATAGAAATGAAAGGGAGACATGCAGATCCAACTCGATACCCAGCCGTATGCTTCGATAGAATCCGACGCCCTCGTAACTTACGTCTTCGATAAGGACGACAAATTCGAAGGAGTTCTCGGCGACATTGATCGCGCGATGAACGGCCGCCTCGCCTCGCTGGCCTCCAGCGGAGAGATTATCGGGAAGCCGCTCGAACTTCTTCTGCTCCACTTTCCCGAAGGACTTGCGGCGAAAAAGCTGCTCCTGGTGGGAGCAGGGAAGCCGGAGAAGTTCGCCATCTCCGATCTCCGCAAGATCGCCGGAACGGCGCTGCGCCATTTGAAATCGCGCGGCGTGAAGAAATTCGTTTTTCTTACGCGCGAAGCGGAACGCGGACCCGCCGCGGCGCAGGCCGTTGTCGAGGGCCTGATCGTCGCCGATTTCGAATCGAATAAATATCACACCGAAAAGAAGGAGCGCGAGATTCAGTCGGTCGCGCTCGCGGGATTTGATTCCGGTCTCTGGCCGAATCTCACTGCCGCCATTGACCACGGTCGCATCCTTGCTGAATCGCAGAATTTCGCTCGCGATCTGATCAACGAGCCTTCGAACAAACTCACGCCGCGCCTGCTCGCCGCGAAGGCCGAGGCCATGGCCAAGGAAGCGGGCCTGGGAATCGAAATTCTCGACGAGCGCAAGATCGCCGAACTGAAAATGGGCGCTCTGATCGGCGTCGCGCAGGGTAGCGTGGAGCCGCCGCGAATGATCGTGGTGCGCTACACGCCCGAAAATCCCAAGCCGGGCGGTCCGGTGCTGGGCCTGGTCGGCAAAGCCGTCACGTTTGATACCGGCGGCATTTCGATCAAGCCCGCGAACAACATGGAGAAAATGAAGTACGACATGGGCGGCGGGGCGACGATGCTCGGCGCGATGCGCGCGATCGCCGCGCTGAAGCCTTCGATATCCGTGATCGCGGTGATTCCGGCGACCGAGAACATGCCCGGTGGCCGCGCGCAAAAGCCCGGCGACGTGCAGGTCGCGATGTCCGGCAAAACCATTGAGGTGATCAACACGGACGCCGAAGGCCGGATGATACTGGCCGACGGAGTCTTCTACGCGCGCAAGCTCGGCGCCACGCATTTGATTGACGCGGCCACGCTGACCGGCGCGATTGAAGTGGCGCTGGCGAACGTGCACGTGGGCGCGTTCGGCACGCCGCGCGAATATCTCGACACGTTCCTTGAAAGCGCGAAGGCCGCGGGCGAAAAAATGTGGCCCATGCCGATGGACGAGGAATATCAGCAGATGATCAAGAGCGACATCGCGGACATTCGCAACACGGGCAGCGGCAAGGGCGGCGGCGCAAGCACCGGCGCGTGGTTCATCAAGGAATTCGCGGAGGACACGCCTTGGATCCATCTCGACATCGCTTCCACATGCTGGATAGATGAAGGGCGCCCGTGGCTCGCCAAGGGACCGACCGGAATTGCGATCCGCTCGATCGTGGATTTCGCGCTGAAGATGTAGTGGCCGACGGCGACGCGTTCCGAAGACCGAGCGAAGAGAGATCCCTCGTCCGCCGCGGCGGACTCGGGATGACACCGTAAGGCGAGGGACCGGGTACATCACATTTTCTCCGGGGCGCTGATTCCCAGCAGGCCCAGCGCGGTGATCAGCTGTTCGCGCACGAGCGAGGAAAGACGCAGCAGGAACGCGCGTTTTTCGGCATCTTCTTCCGAGAGAATGTGGTGCTTGTGGTAGAAATTGTTGTACGCCTGGGCCAGTTCGAACGCGAAGCGCGCGAGAAACGCCGGCTCTTGCGCGCCAACGGCCGCATCCACGCGCGCGTCGAGCGAGCCGGCCAGTAGTATCAGCTCCCATAGATCGTCGCCCGCGGGAGTGGCAAGAAACTTTGCAACGCTGATCTCGCCGGATTCGATTCGTTTGATGTTCGCCGCATTTGCGGTCCCGAAATTGGGGTCCGCTTCCGTGCCCTTTCGCACAATTCCATTCACGCGCACGACGGCGTATTGCACGTAGGGTCCGGTCTCGCCTTCGAAGCTGAGCGCGTCCTTGAAATCGAACGCAATGATGGTTGAGCGCGTGAAGCGGAGCAGAAAATAACGCAGCGCGCCGATGGCGATCGCGTTCGCAATGGCCGCGCGCTCCTGCTCGGGCGATTCGGCATGGCGCTCATCAACTTCCTTCCGCGCGCTTGCCTGGAGCCGATCGAGCAAGTCATCGGCTTTCACGCCCTGGCCCTTGCGACCGCTGACTTCGACGTAAGGTTTCTTGGCATCCTCGGGCGGAATTTCGTAGCCGAGCTCCTGTGCGCAGCGCGGGGTGAGCGCGACGACGTTGTACGCGAAGTGCTTCAGATTGTCGGCCTGCTCCGAATGACCGAGGGCGCGAAGGCCCGCGACGACAACCTGCTGCGGATACGCTTGCCGCGAGTCAATGACGTTGAAGACCTGGTTCGCGTGGCCGAATGCGGGGGCGTCCGTGTCGGCCGATCCTCCGGGTTCGCTCGACGTGATCCACGCTTCGTGGCCATCGGGATGCTTGTGGAAGCGGCGATAGTAGAAATCGCGGCCGAGCAGGCCGAATTTCCAAAGATGGTAGGCGATGTCCTTGCCGACGTAGGTGACCGTGCCGCTGGAGCGGACGATAATTTTCGCGTCCGCCATTTCGGGCGGCTCCTCGTCACCTTCAGGCGTCGCCGCGTCGGAGGGCAGCGCCATCACCCAGCATCCGGCATTTTTTCCGGAGGTTGAAAGCTGAATCGCGCCGCTTTTCTTGAGCAGATCGAATGCGGCGTCCCAGAATTTCAGGTGCAGGATTTCGCTTTCGCGCGAGAGGAGATCGTAATCAATGCCCAGGCGGTCGAGCGTCCGCAGATGGCAGTGAACGATGGCGGTGGAAACGATTTCCGCCATCTTTGCTGAGTCGCCATGGCCTTCTTCGATGTCCTTCAAAGTTTGCGAGCGCAATTCGAGGTGCGCTTTGTCTTCCGCGAGATATTGCGTGACGCGCGCGTAAAGATCCCAGCAGAGATAATCGAATTTCGGCGCAGCGGCCAGCGCGCGCACTTCGTCGAGAGATTTCGGCTCGAGGTGCGTGAATCCCAGAACAACGTCCGCGACCTGCACGCCGGTATTGTCTATGTAATTTTGTACCTCGACGCGGCGGCCTGTGTAGCGAAGCAGGCGGCCGAAAGTATCGCCGAGGACGGCGTTGCGCAAATGGCCGATATGCGCCGCTTTATTGGGATTGATGCTGGTGTGCTCGACCATGACTTTGGGCGCGTCCGGCTTCGCGACGGCGACGCCTTCGTGGCCGGCCTCTTTGCACGCGGCGAGGAAAAATGCGGCGCGGTCGAAAAATAGATTCAGGTAGCCGCCGCCGGCGACTTCGACCCGCGCGACGCCCTCAGGAAGCTTCAGGGAATTGGCGATTTCCTGCGCGAGCGCACGCGGCGGTTTTTTCAGGCGCTTGGCCAGCTCAAAGCAGAGCGGGGAAGCGACCTCGCCCATGGCGAGCTTCGGAGGGCGCTCGGTGACCACGGGCACGTCGGTCTTATAGCGCTCGTGGATGTGGTGGCGCAGCGCCTTGCGAATGCGGTCGTCAACAGCCTTGTACACGTGGCTCCTTATCTGAAATCGGTTCAAAGATTATACGGAAAGCGCGATGGACGGGCCACGAAATGGCGCGCGGGTGGCGCGAAAAAGTGTGACACTTTGTTAGGGTGCCGATCGTTTGTTTTCTATGACTTACGCGGGAAATTACTTTGCATGGTGTGACACTTAATTGGGCGGGTTTGGCCCCTCGCTGCGCGTCGTGGATCGCACTGCACAACCGGGGCCAGGGTGGATGTCCGACGGATGTAGCGCTTCCGAAGTCGCCGGGGCCCGCCAGCGGCCGGCGCGGCGGGCGAGCCTCGGCGACAGACAGCGGCGGCCCTTCGGCGCCGCTCAGGACGAGCAAGCCGTCGCACTCCACATCGGCGTCCAGCGGCTCGGGCGCCATCATCATTCGTGTTGCGCAAAATATTCGCATCGCGGTCAGGTTAGCAGGAAGCAAGCGCGTTGCAAGGAGTAAGGCCGGTGGACTCTTGCGGGGGGCGAACCGGGTCGTTGGGAGCTTTTCGAGTTACGGTGTTAACCGGGGGCTAGGCAGCGCTCAACTAACGATTCGAGCGCGGCAGCGCACAAAAAGAGATTACTTGCGATTCATTGCAACCATGAACGGTTCAAGAGTCAGAGGCAACTCGAACGCAATGGTCTCTGGTGCCTCGCAGACAGTGTCGCTGCATTGTTGAAAACTGACGCAACCAGCGAGCACGATCTTTCCATCATCGAGCGGAAACTTCAGTAGCAGCGAACCTAAACCCTGGAATGAGCCGCTGTGCAAGGGAACCGTTTCCCGAAGGAAGCTCATCCGCACCGGTGCGGCCGACGGAAGCTCGAAGGATTGACGAACAACTGCTGGACCGTCGAACGTCACTGAGGTGGTTGTGTAACCCTGGGGCAGCGGAGTGCCATAGATGTGCCATCCGTGGTCCAGAGCGAAGTTTGCAAAGAAGCCGATCTCCTGGCCCGCGAAGGCTCTTGGTGAAGACAACCCCACGACCACCGTAAGCGCGCCGCTTCGCAGACTGACGGCAGAAGCGCCCTCACCTGCAGCTCCGAATTCTCTAAGAACGATCGAGGATGCTGTGACCCGATGCTGGTAGTTCGGCACGAAATACTTGCGCAGGACCAGCCCGCTCGGGGCGATCAGGTACTCCACGGGGTGTGGAACGCCATGCGAGCGCAGGCCGGGAGCGATGTTGGTGTTCAAGATGCCAAAGCTCCTGATCACCCCGCTATCCGGATCGGATAGTAGAGGAATCTGTATCTGGTAGCTCTTGGCGAAACCCTTGAGCGTTTCCCGCGAGTCGTAGCTGACCGCCGCGATGCGGAGACCATTCCTTTCGATCATCGGGCGGGATTGTTCCAACTCGACCAGTTGGGATCGGCAATACCGTCACCAATCGGCACTTCGGTAAAAGACAAGGAGTAGGCCGCGAGGACCAGCGAGATTTGCGACAGATCGCAGAACGCCTTCCTGGTCGGGAAGTGAGAAATCGGGTATGTGCTCGCCGGGCTCCGGACCTGTGGCGTAGCGATCATTGGTGGCGTTGACGTGCCTGGCCTGCAACTCGTCCGGAACTGGCTGTCCCGCGGCACGAAGGCGTCCGAACTCTCGCATGATCGCGGCCTTTTCCTGGAGATCGTCGGGAATCTCGTTCGCCATCGCCAATCCTCCGCGGCAACTATACCATCGGTCAAAAAGACATGGTTAGGGACACACGCACGCTCGTCAAAGGTTGCGGCTAATCACACTCTGGCGCGGCGGAACGGCGTATCGCCGGTCAGGTTGGCAGGGAGCGAGCGCGTTGCAAGGAGTAAGGCCTGTGGACTTTTGCGAGGGGCAAACTCACATCGCAGGCCACCGGGCGGGTGAGCGCGTTAATCGGGTAGAGATGTGGTCATCGCCCACGGGGCAATCTGACAGAGGAGGAGAAATCATATGGCAGGGAGGAAATCCGCGAAGCGCTTGAATAAGGCAAAGAAGCTCGAATCGACCAGACCGTTGAGATTGAAACTGAATCCACGGGCGTAACTCAATCAATGTTCGCCGGCGGCCACTGTTCAAGGGGCTGCGCTTAGCCGGGCGGCCCCTCTTTTATTTCTCGTTGCGCGACCCCAACCGACGTCGCGTGTTGGCAGCAACGCTCGCGCTCCGAACACGATCGGCCATCGCGATTCATCGCCGCGAATTCAGGTCAATTGACAGGCTTCGCACGCCAGACTAGTATCGTTTTCTGCAGTTCTGCAGCAGAAAAACAAACATTTCATGAGTCAACCGACCGCGCCGGACGACAAGCCCAAGTTCTATCTGACGACGCCGATTTACTACGCGAATTCGCGGCCGCACGTGGGGTCGGCGTACACGACGATCGTGTGCGATGTGATCGCGCGATACAAGCGCATGTGCGGATTCGATGTGGCGTACCTGACGGGGACGGACGAGCACGGAGTGAACATCGAGCGCGCGGCGGAAAAGCAGGGAATTACGCCGCAGCAGCTGGTGGACAAGAACGAGGCGATTTTTCGCGATTTGTGGAAGCTGCTGGGAATCACGAATACGGATTTTATTCGTACGACGTCCGCGGAGCACGCGCGTGCGGTCGAGACGCTGGTTCGGCGCACGATGGAGCGCGACGAAAAGCTGCCGCCTGAAAAGCGCTCGATTTACAAGGCGAAGTACGAGGGCCGTTACTGCATTTACGACAATTTGTACGTGAGCGACACGCCGGAGCCGGCGAAATGTCCGACTTGCGGGCGCGACGCTGAGTTGATTTCCGAGGAGAATTATTTTTTCAAGCTCTCGGCGTATCAGGACAGGCTCTTGCAGCTGTACAGCGACAACCCGCAATTCGTTCAGCCGGACTTGAGGCGGAACGAGGTGAAAAGCTTCGTCGAGAGCGGGCTGAAGGATGTGTCCATCAGCCGGAAGACGATCAAATGGGGCATTCCGTGGCCGGGCGATCCCGAGCACGTCTTCTACGTGTGGTACGACGCGCTGACGAGCTACATGAGCGGGATCGGCTATGCCAGCGAGAACAAGAAGAGGCGGGACGAGTTTGCGAAGTTCTGGCCCGCCGATCTGCACATGATCGGCAAGGAAATCATCCGGTTTCACGCCGTCTATTGGCCGGCGTTTTTGATGGCGGCGGATTTGCCGCTGCCGAAGCAGATATTCGCGCACGGCTGGCTGCTCTTCGAACAGGAGAAGATGAGCAAGTCGAAGGGGAATGTGGCGTATCCGGAGCCGATTGTGAAAGTGCTTGGGAACGATGCGCTGCGTTATTACCTGCTGCGAGAAGTTGTGTTCGGGCAGGATGGCAATTTTTCGCGCGATGCGCTGGTCACGCGGTATAACGCGGATCTGGCGAATGGGTTGGGGAATCTGGCGAGCCGGACGATCGCGATGATCGAGAAGTATTTCGATGGCGACGTGCCCGCGATACCGGATGGACCTCATCAGAAAGTAGAAGTGCAGCAGGTTGCCAGTGCCGCCAAGAAATCGGTCGAGCAGCACATGGCTGCGTGCAATTTTTCTGCAGCTGTGCAAGCAATCTGGCAGCTCGTTGGCGCGGTAGATCAGTACATCGCCGAATCGAAGCCGTGGAAACTGGCGGAATCAAGCGATCCGGCGGAGAGAAAAAAGCTTGGCGCCGTGCTTTGGACCGCCGGACAGGCGCTTCGATTCATATCGGTTCTTGCGCACCCGTTTATCCCGGATTCGACTCAACAATTATGGGAACGGTTGGGTCAGTCGCGACGCGTGGCGGAGCAACGGATCGATTTGCTGGGTTGGGGGATGCTCGAGTCGGGCGAAAAACTGGGAAAAGCGGAGGCGTTATTTCCGCGGGCAGAAATTAAAGAGGTATCGGAAAGGATCGAAGCGATGGAAGACGAGATACGGAATCCGGGAAAAACTGCGCCACCGGCAGCACCGCCGGCTGCAGCTGCAACGACGCCAGGAACTGCGGGAGGGGCCGGCGCCTCGGCTTCGCTCGGGACGGGCGCACAAAACGCGCCCGCGGCAGCAACGGCTGCTCCGGCGACTACGAAAATCACGATAGACGATTTCGCGAAGGTCGAGCTGCGCGTGGGCGTGGTGAAATCAGCGGAGCGAATTCAGGGCGCGGACAAGTTGCTGAAGCTGATGGTGGACATCGGCGACGAGGTTCGTCAGGTGCTTGCGGGTATTGCGCTGGGGTACACGCCGGAGGAATTGGTGGGGCGCAAGGTCGTGGTCGTTGTGAACCTCGCGCCGAGGAAGATGCGCGGGCTGGAGTCGAACGGGATGCTGCTGGCGGCGTCGGCTGGCGTGGATGGAAAGCCGGTGCTATGCACGTTTGCAGAGGATATTCCGGTCGGCTCGAAGGTGAAATGACGATCCGACGAGGATCGTCATCCTAAGCGCGTCCTTCGGCGGCGGGCGAGCCGAGGGATGCGTTGTGTGACTTTGAAGCGGGTCGCTCCGGCCATGCGGCCTGCGCAACAGCCTGCGGCAGCGAGGTACGCGCTTCGCGCGGACTTCAATTTGAAGACTTGCTGCGAGAGAGGCAGCGCAGAGGTGGGCGCTTCGCGCCGTTTTGATTTATATCGCGGCTGAAGCCGCGACCTACAAGGCGCAAATCGGCAGAGCTTGCTGCGAGAGAATCTGCGCAGAGGAACGCGCTTCGCGCGGCGATTGTTTTGGCGGGGTTCAAACCCCGCCCTTCCACCTTTGCTTCGCGCGCGGATTTTATGTCGGAGCTCCCTCGGCTGCGTTTGGGGCGAGTTCAGCTCCACCTCATTAAGGCGCCCGCCTAAAGGCGGCCGCTACGAAGGCTGGGCAAGTCAGGAACAGTTGTGGAATAGAAATTATCGACTAAGCATCGAATCGGCGGGGAAACTTGCTGCGAAAGAAACTGCACATAGGAACGCGCTTCGCGCGAACGGATCATGTCGGAGCTGAAGCTCCGACCCCCTAAAATGCAAATTGTCGACTCACATGCGCACCTGGAGATGACGCAGTTCGACGAGGATCGCGCGGCGATGCTCGAACGCGCGCGTGCGGCGGGCGTCAAGACGCTACTCGCGATCGGGAGCGGCAGCGCGCCGACGGAGCGCATGGACGCCGCGATTTCTTTCGCCGAGCAGTATGACTGGATCTACGCCACGGTGGGGATTCACCCGCACGACGCGAATGTGGCGACGGAGGAGCATTTCGCGCGGCTCGACGAACTAGCACGCAATCCGCGAGTGATCGGCTGGGGCGAAATGGGTCTCGATTATTACTACGACCATTCGCCGCGCGACGTGCAGCAGCGTGTATTTCGCAGGCAGCTGGGGCAGGCGCGCGACGCAAAGCTCCCAATTGTGATTCATTGTCGCGACGCGTGGGACGATTGCCTGGCGATCCTGGAGCAGGATTGGGCCTCGACCGGGCTGGGCGGAATTTTTCATTGCTTCACGGCGACGATTGCCGAGGCGCGGCGCGGGCTGGACATGGGGTTCCTGATTTCGTTCGCGGGCAACGTGACGTATCCGAAAATGCAGCATTTGCGCGATGTGGCGCGGGAAATTCCGCTCGACAAACTGCTTACGGAGACGGATTCGCCGTTCTTGCCTCCCCAGGGACGCCGCGGCAAGCGCAATGAGCCTGCATTTGTGGTTGAGGTGGCGCAGGCGTTGGCGAATGTGAGAGACTTAGCGCCAGAAATGGTGGCGGCCACGACGGCCGCGAATTTTCGCCGGTTTTTCAAGCTGGATGCACGGGAAGCTCCAGGAAAGGCGCTGTAAACTCCCGGTAAAAGGGCGACAAAAACCATCCAAATGGCCTTCGCCGTACAAATCGCCAAGGGAATTTTCGATCTCGTCCGAGACGATCTGGCGCTCGTGGAGCAGGAGATTGCGGCGCAAAATGGCGCGGCGATCGAGCCAGTCGCCGAGATCGCGAGCTATCTGCGCGAGGGCGGCGGGAAGCGTCTGCGGCCGGCGCTGCTGCTGCTGACGGCGGGTGCGGCGGGCTATCGCGGGCCGAGCGCGGTCCGGATGGGCGCGGTGGTGGAGATGATCCACAGCGCGACGCTGGTTCACGACGACGTGATTGACGGAGCGCAGACGAGGCGCGGACGTCCGAGCACAAACGCACGCTGGGGGAATCACATGAGCGTGCTCGCGGGCGACTGGCTGTACATGCAGTCGTTTGAGATGGCGCTGCGCGAGCGGAATTTCGCGATCCTCGACATCCTAATCGGGCTGACGCAGAACATGGTTGAAGGCGAATTGCTGCAGCTGACTCGGCTGGGGCGGATGGATTTGACCGAAGCGGACGCCACGGAACTTGCCTACCGAAAGACGGCGTGCCTTTTCAGCGGGTGCGCGCGGCTGGGCGCCGTGCTCGGGAAGCAATCGAAAGATATTGAGGAAGCGCTGGCGGGATACGGACGCAACGCGGGGCTCGCGTTTCAGCTGGTGGACGATCTGCTGGATTTCACGGCATCACCCGAAGAGCTCGGGAAGCCGGTGCTGAGCGATCTGAAGGAAGGCAAAGTCACGCTGCCGCTTATTTTTGCGCTCGATGCGGAAGCAAGTGCCAACGGACATTCGCCGTCAGAGGGCAGGAAACTGGTCGCGAAAGTTCTGGAAGAGCGCGGATTCTTGAGCGTGCGACCGGAACAGATTACGAAGCTGGTTAAAGAAACCGGCGCGCTGACGCGAGCTTCCAATCTGGCGCGCGATTACGTGAGCCGCGCGAAGGCGTGTCTGGAAGAATTGCCGGAAACCGAATATCGCAGGGCGCTGCTCGCGGTCCCCGATTTCATCCTCGATCGAAAAAACTAGCTTCTCGCCGTAACTTTTGGTCCGCCAAACGTCGAACCAGCAGCAAGACTTGCTGCGGAAGAGACAGCGCAGAGGAAAGCGCTGCGCGCGGTCTTCTTTTGTCGTGGCTAAAGCCACGACCCACAAAGATCCTTGCGTTACCACGCTGATCTCAAGCTCAAACCTGGTGGGAGATGACCAGAACCTCTCTCATAAATCACTCTGCCGCACACGGCGGTTCCCCCAGGGGTTAAAACCCCTGAGTTATGAGGCGCTTTTCGGCACGGCTGAAGCCGCGCCCTGACGGAGACCGTTTATGAGATGGCTTCTTGCGTCGGACTGAAGCGCGTCTGCGTGTCGGATCAAATCGCGAGCCAAATATCCGCAATGGGAAATGTTCAGGCCGTAGGGATGCTCGTGGAGGAGTGCGGGCCGGCGTTGCGCTGGTTGGTCTGCTGCAGCGCTTGCGTGGCGTCTTCAATCAGATCGGCGGGCATCCAGTTGTTGTCCTGATACCACTTGTAAACTGTGCCGTCGGGAGAAATGACGGTGGTGCTCATCGAGTGGACGATCTGGTCGCCCTGCACGCTGAAATACAATCCGAAAAAGTTCGCGACGTTGGTTAATTCTTTGGGCGGCACGACGGCGAATTGCCAGCGCGCGAAAGGAATGCCTCCCGTTGTCGCGCGGAACGTGTCGGCATACTGGCGCAGCACCGCGGGAGTATCGTGGTCGGGATCGAAGCTGACGCTCAGCAGGCGAATCCTGGGGCCGAGCGACGGATCCTTTCGGAGAGACGCATAAATCTTCGAGAAATTCCTGGAGACGAGCGGGCAATAATCGGGAAACGGGCAGCGCGTGTAGATGAAAGTGACGAGCAGAACGTCTCCCTGATAATCGCGCAGATGGATTTGTTTTCCGTCCTGATTGACCATGGCGAAGTCGGGAACTTTGTCGCCGACCTTCGGCGGATTCGAGGTACCCGTGGGACCTTTGCCGTCACCCTTCTTTGTCACGACGATATTTTCGAGGTAAGCGCCGTCGGCCGCCACGACCACGTCGGCGGTAATTTCGTCTCCGGGGCCTAGCGCGGCAAGGGCTTTGGCGTCGCGAACGGGATAGGCCATGGTCATCGCGTCCATGAAACCGACGATCTCTTTTCCGTCAACCATAACGGACGCCTGGTCTTTGTCTATTGAGACGACCTTGCCGACGAGCTGGTAACGCTTTGTCGCCGCCTGCGGCACGGCGGCTTTCTTGCTGCACGCGGCCGGGACCAGTGCGATGGCCGCGAGGAAAATCAGGAAAACAGTTCGAACCGGATTTATCTGGCGACGCCGACGAATGCGCTCGATTGACTGCATCTTCTCTCCCTTCGAACCACTTTATTGTACGCTCGCGCCGAAGCGCCGCGCATCAGTAATGGAAGCGATAGCGGAACTCCACGTAAATCTCGCGTGGATCGTTAAAGTGAAATCCGCCGAACGTGAGGCTGTTGTCGAGCAATACGCGGCGGTTCGCGACGTTGAGCGCGGTCAATCCCACGCTGTATTTCTCATGGAAGGATTTTCCAACTGAAATATCGAACGTGGTGTGCTGGGGCAAATAGGCGCCGGGATATTGCGCGTCCGGCAATCCATTGGTGAAACCCGAGCCGTAATACACGTTTGTTGAAGCGAAGGAATGCCAGGGAAGGGTCGCATTGAATCCTACGTTTAACGTGTTTCTCTGATCGTGGTCCACCGGTTCATAAGTCGAGGGCGGTTCGCATCCTGGGGGCGCGGGGGTGGGGCAGATCAAGCCCCCAGTGAAAGGCCCGGCTGACTTTGCAATTTGATTTGAGTAGGCCAGATGAAACTGACCTCGGTTCCAGAGGCGCGGGGAGCGCAGCGTGAGTTCCCAACCCTGTATCAAAGCTCGGTTCCAGGTGAGTGGCCAGAAGAGGTTCGATTCCCCGATATTGCTATGATCCAGCCAGTTCCGCGCATAGGTCTGAAAATTGTCGGCATCAAGAGCCCAGCCACGAAAAGGAATCGTGACGCCGACCTGATATTCTTCGTCGCGCTCGCCATGCAGCGGCGCAAAAGTTAAATTCTGGCTGTTCGCCAAATCGAGCAGCGGGCCGGTGGCAGTCAGGAGAGGCGGGGCCTGGTAATAGTCGCCATAGAAGGCGCGAAAGACCCAGTTCAGGCGCGGGATTTTGACAGCAATGCCAAAGCGAGGATCCACATAGTTTTCGACGATGTCCGCCGTGAAGTGCGACTGGCGGAAGCCCGCAATCAGAGTCAACCACGAAGTCACTTTGAACTTATCGTTGACAAAGATTTCCTCGAGGCCTCCCGTTGTAGAAGCAGAAGAAGGGCCGAAGTTCTGACAGGCCGTACCGCAATCCGTAAAGACGTTGTTGAAGTATTCGCTCTGGTGCTCGCCGAATCCGTACACTCCGACTTCAATTTCATTCCTCCAAACGTGGGCGCTGAGGGACGCTTGCAAGCCGCCGTAGTTCGAGGTCTGGTTCACGTTGGTAATTACTGGCACATCGTCGGGCGAGGCGTTGTAGCTGGCTTCGTTGTAGTGGTAGAAGGGTGAAACCGTCATCAGCAGGTTTGGATTGAAGGTATGGACCCATGAAAAAGTAACGTAGCCGTCGGGTTCGCGTTCACTGTCGCGAAGTCCGGCGCTGGGGTAAATCTGATTTCCAGGCGAGTTGGGGTCCGGGTCAATGGGAATCTGGTAATAATCCTGGCGCAACGAGGTAACGAGCCGGAATTGGTTGTCGGGACTGGGATTGAATATGAAGGACGCGAATCCTCCGAAGCCGTTCTGGGCATCGTGAACGACCTGCCCGATCGGGGGCTGAAGTCCGTAGTCGCTCCGATTTCCGTTCACGCTGGCGTAATAGGCGAAGCGCTGGGTGTGCCCGCCGAAATTGAGTTGATCGTTTGTTTGATACCAATTTCCAAAGCTGGTGACCAGTTCCGCCTCGTTGTCGCGTTCGAAGCCGTTGCGGGGCACGATGTTGAAGATTCCATAGGTTCGATCACCGTAGTCCGCTTCGTAACTGCCGCGCTGAATTTCGAGATAATCAATGTCCTTGGGGTCAATTTGCGGGCCCAAATTCGTGGCGATATTGGTGTTGGGTATGGGCACGCCGTCAATCAGCCAGTCAACCTGATGGCCGCCACGCATGTGCAACATGTCGTGGGTGACGTACGCAGCGGGAGTGAAGTCGGTGATCATCGCCATACTATTGGTTCGGTCGGCGCCGGGAGTTTGCGCGATGTCGAGGCGGTCCACGAGGGTCGTGGGCGTGACGGAATCCACGTTGGCTACCTCTGCGTGGCTCGTGACAACGGCGGTTTGATTTACAGCCGCGATCTCCAATGGAAAGTGAAGAATGGGTGACGAGCCGGAGGCCACCGTCAGAGATTGCTGAGCGGTCTTAAATCCAGCTTGCGTAACGGTCACCACATAATCGCCAAGGGGCACGGCGGAGAATGCGAACTCGCCGTCATCGTTGGTCTGCGTGGTCTGAGACCAGTCCGACGAAGACGATTTCAGAAGGACCGACGCGTTCGCGACGGGCCGATGCTGCGGATCGTGAACGATGCCCCGGACATTTCCAAAAATCGTCGCTCGCGCGGGCTGTGAGTAGACCAAGAATGCCGCGGCGAGCAATAGATACACGAATTTCCGCATCGAAATGCTCCATTCCAGATCGGATTTCTTATTGCAGCGGAATGAAGCTAGGCGCGCGGAGGCTCAAACGGAGCGGGGAGGAATCCCGAAACGGTAGATTGCGAGAATGCAACGGAGATGCGTCGAGCGTCTTCCGGCGCGTTGATTTTCACAATCGCGGTCAGGGTTACCGGAGGAATCGGGGCGATCAATCCAACATCCGGCAGACGCTTTCCGGATTTGCCGGGGCAGTGGCACATCATGGGCTTGCCTTGTGGCGAATGGGCGCCATGCGGCAGGCAGCAGATCATGGGTGCGGACGACGCCTCGCAGGCCATGCCCCAGGCGATCGGGGCGAGTGGAACAGTCAGGAGGGCCACGATGGCGAGGATGGCGTTGGTGCGACGCATCCCGGAAAGATTACCACAGTGAGTCGTTCGACAGCCAATTCGGGCTCCGAATGCATGCCGGATACAGGCTCAGTGCATATGGCAGCAGCGGGCGAGGTGCTAGAGGTTGCCCCAGAAGGCGAATGTCACGGCATCAACGAGAAAAAGAAACGAAACCGCGTGGTTCCACTTGATGTGTTCACCGAGATACAGCCACGCAAAGACCACGAACACGCAGAGCGTGACCACTTCCTGAATCACTTTCAGCTGGTATGCCGTGAACTCGCCATAGCCGATGCGATTCGCCGGAACTTGAAAGCAGTATTCGGCGAAGGCGATCAGCCAGCTCACGACGATGGCGGCGAACAGCGGTGCCTTGCGATATTTTAGGTGGCCATACCAGGCGATGGTCATGAATATATTCGAGCAAAGAAGCAGCAGGATTGTTTTCATAGCACCCGAATCCTATCACGCGCGAAATCCGGCAGGACACGGTTTGCGTTTCGAAAAACTTCGCGATAGGCTCGGAAAATCTTGCTGCCCTTCAAGCTCATCTACCACGAAGGTTACGATCTGAATCTCGGCGCGCACGTATTCCCGTCGCAGAAATACAGGCTGATCCACGACCGGTTGCTCGCGGACGGAGTTGCCACGGCAGAGGATTTTCTCGCGCCGGAGCCGGCGTCGGATGAGGATGTGCGGCGCGTTCATACGCAGGAGTACGTGCATAAACTGAAGACTGGCACGCTGAGCCGCGAAGAGGAGGCACGGCTCGAAGTCCCATACTCGAAGGAACTGATCCGAGCGTGCTGGCTTGCCGCAGGCGGATCGATTTTGGCAGGGAGGCGCGCTCTGGCGGATGGCTGGGCGGCAAACATCGGCGGCGGATTCCATCACGCCTGCCCCGATCACGGCGAGGGATTTTGCGTGATCCACGATGTCGCGATCGCGATTCGCCGGCTTCAGTCTGAAGGCGCGATCGAGCGAGCGATGGTCGTGGACACGGATGTGCATCAAGGGAACGGTACGGCGGCGATCTTCTGTGGAGACGCGAGCGTGTTCACGCTTTCGATTCATCAAGAGCACAATTACCCGCATCCGAAGCCGCCTTCGACGGTGGATATCAATCTGGCCGATGGGACCGGTGACGACGAATATCTCGTCATTCTGGAGAAGCATCTGCAGCAGGCTTTTCGCGATTTCGCGCCGCAGCTTCTTTTCTATGTGGCGGGAGCCGATCCTTACCGCGAGGATCAGTTGGGAGGATTGGCGCTCACGATGGAGGGGCTGGCGCGGCGCGATGCGCTGGTCTTTGACTATGCACGGAGAAATGCGGCTCCGGTGGCGATAGCTCTGGCGGGCGGCTATGCGCGCCGCGTGACCGATACGGTAAGCATTCATGTTGGCACGATTCTGGCGGCGCGAGACGCGGCCATGCTGAAGGCGCAAGCCAGATAATTCTATTGAGGAGCAGCAAGCGCGGCTTGAATGGCGGCCGTGAGGGAATCCGCAAATCCATCGCGCGGGAAGCCGCCGGCGCGATAGATGATCTCGCCGCTGCGGCCAAGGACCATGACGGTGGGCAGAGTGCTGGCTTTCGCGAACACGTCGAGGCCATCCGAATAAATTACCGGAGCGTCCCATTTTTCGCGGGCGACGAATGCGGGGACCGGGGCTTCGTCCTCGTCCACGTCAACTGCGAAGAAGGCCACGTCGGAATTTCCTGTGTACGTGCGCGCCACGGTGTTGAAGATCGGCTCAAGCTCCCGGCACGGCGCGCACCAGGTGGCCCAGAAACTCAGGACCGTGATTTTTCCCCGGAGTGAATCAAGCGCTACCGGGGATCCATCCAGGCGCCGCACGGTGAATGAAAAAACGTCCCTCGCGTCCTTATTGCGCGCCGTTATTGTGGTCGCGGTGGTCGCTGCCGCCGATCCATCAGTGCGTGATGGCGACGCGACGCGGCCGTACGCCGCGAGAATCGCGTCACCCAAACCCTGCTCGCTTCCATGCACCTCTCGCCAAGTGTTTGTGAGTTCCCGGAGTACGTCGCGACGGTTTACGGTTCCGGCGGGGCCGCTTTCCGGGAGCGTGAACGCCTGAATGTACTCGTCAATCGCGGCAGGAAAGTCTCCGCGCGTCTCGGCTACTTCGCCGAGAGTTTTTGCGGCGAGCGCGTTCGGACGGATGGAATCGCTCATCCGCACGTCTTTGACGGCCGCATCGTAGTTGCGCTGAGAGATTTCGACCTGACCGCGGACGTAGTAGAGCGCGGTGCGAAGCTGGGCCTGGCCGTCCTGCCATTCGGCGACAGATTCGCGCGCGGGGCGTTCCTCGGGCGAGGCTTTTTCGACGCGGTCGAGAATGCGCGTGACGTAACCGGTGGCGCGGGTGAGGCTGGCATCATCTCCGCGTTGCTGCAGGAGATTCACGGCGACGAGCATCATCTGCGAGTCGTCCGGACGAGTGACGATCAGGCGCTCGGCGTAATCCAGCGCGCAGGCGGCGTCGTGAGTTTGCTCGCAGGCCTCAACGAGCGCCCGGTAAACCGCCGCTTTACGCGGGGCATCTGGAAATTTCTGGAGATACTGTTTCAAACTCTCGATCATCACGGCGCTGTCGTTTCCCGCGTTTGCGAGCGCTTTTTGGAGTTCCGCTTCGGGGTCGGGAGTCTTCGCTGCGGAGGAATCCGCCGATTTTTTCGAAGGCGGCGGAGTGGAATTCGACTCCTGCGCCGTGGCGGCGAGGCTCGACGCTAGAAGAAAGCAGGCGCACAGCGCGAGACGAGTTGACCGCATCGGGGACCCATTCTATCGCGGGAAACCAGTGACGCTGCGGTGATTCGGCTGCGGTCAACGCTAGTGCAGGGAAATAACGCCAGAGGAGGTTTCGATTTCGACGCGGGCTTTGCCATCGCCGATGCGCGCCTGAAAATCGTGCCTTCCCTGGGATTGCTCGGTGACCGAGGGACCCGTGACGTTGATATCGCCCGAGCTGCTTCGGGCGTAAAACCTGAAGCTGGCGCTGGATGGAACGTGCAGCTCCACGTCGCCGGAACTGGCGCGAATATCCCAGAAACTCGAAGGGGTGGGATTGCCCTCCACGTTGATTTCTCCCGAGCCTGTGTGCAAGCGGACGTCCGCCGTGGCACCCCGCAATTCGATGTTGCCGCTGCCTGTCTCGGCCACAACATTGCCGGCGGGCTGCTCGATGCGGATTTCTCCGGAACCCGCGCGGGCACGAACTTCGTCTTTTGCGCCGCGTACGGCCAAGTTGCCGGAGCCGCTGGTTACGTCAACGCGGCCTTGCGTACCGGTGAAAGTTGCGTTTCCGCTGCCCACTACCGCGTGAGTGTCGTTCCCAATAGCCGTTGCCGAAATATTTCCAGATCCGGCGATAAAATTCGCGGGGCCGGCAATTCCGTTCACGTCGAGATTTCCCGAGCCGACGATACTTTTCATCTGCGTGTCAGGCGGTACGGTTACGGAGTAGTCAGCAGAAACCATGTTCATATCCCAGCCGGAATGGCCGATGCGAATCAGGCTGCCATCCTGCGAGAAGGGAGGATTAGCAATGAGATTCTTCAGCGTGCGATCCGGATCATCCCAGGACCAGGCGTGGACGCGGAATTCGGCGTGGACGCGAACTTCGCCGGGCGAGCCAACCGTGACGCGGGAATCGCCGCTGCCATTCTCCAGCTCCAGACGGACCGGGCCGCTGACAGTGAACGTCCGGTCCACGGTGCCAACGGCACTCGCTTCCGGACCGCAGCCAGCCAGAAACGCGGCGGCGAGAAGCGATGCGGCGGCTAGCGTCGCCAGCGTGAATTGTCGTTTAGATTGCGCCATGGCTCCTCGCGTGGGAAGTGGCTAAGTTCGCGCGCACTCTTCCTATCATATTGATACGAGGTTGTGCGACGGAAAGTTCCACGGTTGGCCGCGGAAGGA
Organism: uncultured Acidobacteriota bacterium; assembly: GCA_963842425.1. Lineage (GTDB taxonomy): Bacteria > Acidobacteriota > Terriglobia > Acidiferrales > UBA7541 > Palsa-295. The sequence continues at coordinate 334,237 of CAWJGQ010000010.1, forward strand.
CCGGCAAGCGAAAGAACGTGGAACACGACTACTGAAAATCCAGCAAGACGTCTACCGTGCCGTTCTTGGGGTCCTCCTGCAGGAAACGCCCCACTTTTTCGTAATGAAAAGGCAGGCCTACGAACGCCTGCTTGATTCCCGAGTCGGCGAATGATTCGTAGATTTCTTTGTTGAAGACTGCGCCCTCGGCAATTCCCCAGGCCGCGCGGATGCGGCGTTCGCCCTCGATTGAAAGTCCCGTAAGGATGAGCTTGCCCATGTGAAACAGCGGACCCTCGGTGATGGAAACGGCGTAGGTGACGCGCTTCAGGCTGTCGTCGAATTGCGGCGCGACGATGAGGTTCATGTCGAGAAATCCGCGGCGCGCGTATTCCGCGCGTACGGCATCCCACATGCCCTCGAGCCTCATTCCGTCCGCGGGGTCGCCGGGCTTGAGCGCGATGATTCCGTTGAGTATCGCCGACGAGACGCTTGAGTTTCCGGCCCATTGAACTCCGTTCCACAAGTAGGCGGGCCCGGGCTCGATGGGCGCCACGACGGTGACTCGCGCGCTGCCGCCGCTGCCGGTGATTTTTGCGACAGGCGCGCCGAACCGCACGCGGAGAAAAGCATTCGAGAGATAGACGGGGCGAACCTGCTCGAATTCGAAGAGTTCGACGAGCGTGCGGGAATATTGCCGCCCGACGACATCGCCGAGACGCTGTTGGACGCCGCGGTCCGATTGCGCGAGCGGGTCGCTGAATTCGACGCTCGCGATGTTTACGCCCGCTTGCTCGACGTGAAACTGCATGACGCGCGCGTCTGTGACGGGGGCGGTCGCGAGGATGCTTGAGACGCTGGAATTTACTCCGCGCGTTTGGAGGAGCAATTCGAGCGCGCTCGACATTTCATTGAGCAGGCTGCCGCGCTCGGGAGCAGTGCCGTCAAAGAGAGGAACATCGTGTTTCAGCGCGGCAGTCAATTCCGCGTCCGTGAACCACGGAAAGTTGTCGAACCAGACAGGCACGGTCGGCGCATCCGTCACTTGATATTCGGCGCGGACGCCCGCGTCTTCGGTGGCGAATCGGTACTGCACGTTGGCAAAGAGGCCGAGCTGTGCCAGGCGATCGGCGCCGCGCTGCAGGTCGCCCTTGTTTATCGTCGCACCGGGAGAGAGCCCGGTTTCAGCTGCGATCTGCTCGGAACGATATTTTGTCGAGCCGGTAATTTTGACGGAGGCGAGCTTCCCGTTGCCGGACACGTCGGAATCGGGAGTTTGCGCGATCGCGGGCGGAAACAGGAGGGAGCCAGCAAGCAAGACAACCGCGAGGCGAACGAGAAAATGCCAATCGGTGAAGCGGGCATGCATGGGCAGCATTTTATATGCGCGGCGGCGGATTGAGTAGGCTATTCGACGGTGACGGATTTGGCGAGGTTGCGGGGCTGATCCACGTCGCAACCGCGGCGCACGGCGATGTGGTACGCGAGCAGCTGCAGCGGAACGATTTCGAGAATCGGCGCGATCAATTCCGGCGCCATGGGAATTTCGATAACGTGATCGGCGGCAGCGCGCGCGAGCTGGTCGCCTTCGGTGATGACTGCGATTACGATACCGTCGCGCGCCTTTACTTCCTGCAAGTTCGAGACGGTTTTCTCATAGCGCATCATCGAGGCCGGATCGGATTCGTCGCGCGTGGCGATCATTACAACCGGCAGATTTTCGTCAATCAGCGCGTTCGGGCCATGCTTCATTTCTCCGGCTGGATAACCCTCGGCGTGAATGTAGGAAATTTCCTTGAGTTTGAGCGCGCCTTCCAGGGCGATCGGGTAGTGGATTCCACGGCCGAGATAGAGAAAATCGGTGTAACGGAAGAACTGCCGGGCCAGCTCTTCGATGGCCGCGTCGCGCTTCAGGATGTTCTCGATCTTGTGCGGGATGCGCGTGAGTTCCTGCATCAAGGCTTTGGATTGGGCTGCGGCAAGCTTTCCGCGCACCTGGCCGAGATGAAGCGCGGTGAGCAGGAGCGCGGTCAGCTGGCCGGTAAAGGCTTTCGTGGAGGCGACGCCGATTTCGGGCCCCGCGTGAGTATAGATCGTTCCGCTGGATTCGCGCGTCAACATCGAGCCGACCACATTGCAAATCGAAAGAACCTTAGCGCCCTTTTGCCGGGCCTCGCGTTCGGCGGCGAGTGTATCCGCCGTCTCACCGGACTGGCTGATGGCGATGATCAGGCTGTGTTTATCGAGGATGGGATCGCGGTAGCGGAATTCGCTGCCGTAGTCCACTTCGACCGGTACGTGCGCCAGCCGCTCGATCATGAATTTTCCTGCAAGCCCCGCATGCCAGCTCGTGCCGCAGGCCACGATTTTCACGTCGTGGAAGTTGCGAAACTCCTCCTCGGTGATGTCCATCTCGTCGAGGAAGACTTTGCCCGTCTCCTGCGAAATTCTTCCGAGGAGCGTGTCGCGGACGGCGCGCGGCTGCTCGAAAATCTCTTTCTGCATGAAATGCTTGAAGCCGCCCTTCTCGGCCATGATCGGGTCCCAGGTGATGTGCTGGGCCGGGCGGCTGATGGGGCGGCTTTCGAAATCGAATAACTTCACTCCTTGTGGAGTGAGAACGGCCATTTCGCCGTCGTTGAGGAAGAAAACGCTGCGCGTGTGCGCGAGAATCGCCGGGATATCGCTGGCGACGAAGAATTCCTTTTCTCCCAGGCCGATCACAATCGGCGGTCCCAGGCGCGCGGCGACAATTTTGTTGGGATCTTTGGTCGAGAGGGCCACCAGCGCGTAGGCACCGGTCATGGCCTTGACGGCGCGAAGAACCGCTTCTTCGAGGGGGGCGTCCTTCGAGAATTTCTCGATCAAATGGGCGATGATTTCCGTGTCGGTTTCGGTGATGAATTTGTGGCCTTCGGCGACCAGCTGTCTTTTCAGCTCGATATAATTCTCAATAATCCCGTTGTGCACGACGACGATTTCGCCTTTGCAGTCGCGATGGGGGTGGGCATTTTCCTCGGTGGGGCGCCCGTGCGTGGCCCAGCGCGTGTGGCCGATGCCGTACACGCCGTCCAGAGGAGTGACGCGGATGGATTCCTCGAGATTGCGCAGCTTTCCAGGCGCGCGGCGTATGTCCAGCTTGCCGTTGTCGCAGACTACGGCGATTCCCGCCGAGTCATAGCCGCGGTATTCGAGCCGCCGCAGGCCGTCAAGAATCAGGGGAACAACGCGCTTGGCGCCGATATAACCGACAATTCCGCACATAAGCGTCTTTCTCCGGGATTGCCCGGCGGAGGGGTCCGCGGAAGGCAACACAATTATGCTAGCACAGGGAAGTCGCTCTTCGTCTAGTTCCAGCCGGTCGGCGTTCCGTAAGGTTCGTTCGGGAGCATGAACGCCTGGATCAGCTGGATCTGGCCGTGATCTACTTTGAAGAGCTCGTTGAGAATATTGTTGCGCGGGTTGGCGACGGCTGGCGGAGCGGGGATCTCCTTGCCGTCCCTGATCCAAGTCTTGCTGCCCGGAATGTCGAAGACGACCTGCGCGACGACCAAGCCGCGGGCCTGGTCAACCACAGGGAACCGCCTGTATTTCACGTGCGGGACATAGGTGAACAGCTTTGCCTGGAACTGTTCCTGGCATCCCAGCGGCGGCAGCCCCTCGGAGTTGGTGGGATTGTTGGTGGTCAGCTGGCCATTTTCGATGCGGTTGCATCCGGGAGCAAAGGGAACGTTGCCCGGCTGGTGCTCAATGCCGTCGAAATAGGCGTTGGCCGCGGCGATCAACTGCGCTCGCGAGGCGCGCTTGGAAACTTGATTCTCGAGAAACGGTTTGATCGCTGCGAGTAACTGCAGGTCAGGCATCACTTCGAAACCGGTTCGCGGCGCGTCGGGGGCCGAGCCGTGCGCGACAATCGTTTCCACTTCCGTAATCTTGCCGCCGACGATTTTGAGGCGAAGCATCAGCAGAGATACGTGATCTTCCTGAATTGCTCCCCAGTAGGTGACTTGCCCGGTGCTGGGATCGGAAACCGTCTCGCCTCGAAACTTGATGAACTTCAGCGTCTTCCATAGGCCTTCGCCGAGAGGCGTTGGCTTGGTGTTCTCCGTCAATTTTGCATCCGCAGCAACGGGCAGGCCCGAGGGATCGTGAATCAACAGCGCGGCGAGATATTGGTCCACGAATTTGCTCAAACAGGCTTGGTCGCAGGCGTCCTTCGCGGGACTCGCCGCTACCACCGCGGGCGAATGGGCGGTAATCGTGGCTGAAATCAACAAGGCTACCGTGATCGCGGCAACGGCGAATAGGTCTCTGCGCATGGATTCCCCCAAGGTGGCTCAATAAGTGCGCCGCATCTATACCAGAAGGCGTGAGACGTCCGCAACCCGTTCCCGCGGGGTAAGGGCGCGAATCAATCGAGGACTTCGAAGCGGAATTCTTCGATGACGGGATTGGTGAGGACGTCTTTCGCGATGCGTTCGACCTCGCTCTGCGCCTCGGCGCGGCTGAGGCCGTCAAGCTCCAGCACGAAAAACTTTCCCTGGCGCACGCCCTGCACCTTCGCGTGGCCGAGGGAAGACAGCGCGCGTTGAATAGTTTGACCCTGCGGATCAAGGACGGTGGACTTCAGCATGACCCAGACGTGTGCTTTCATATTCCTTCCCGTGTACCGCGAGCGATTATAGTACGCCCGCCGATTTTGCGGCCGCGCGAAAATCCTCGAGGAACTGGCGCTTTTCGATCGGCGGCAGAAACGACGCGCTGAAGCTTTGCTCGGCAAGCTGCAGGAGCTGGCTATTGGATAAGCCAAGCGAAGCGGCATGAGAGTATTCGGTCAATAAATCCGTGTGAAACATCGCGGGATCGTCGGTGGAGAGCGTGACGAGCACTCCTTGCGACATTAGCTTCGCGAGAGGATGATCCGCGAGGGTAGCGTTTGGGTTCCCGGTCTGCTTTGCCAGGGCTCCCGTGCACAGATTGCTCGACGGACAATTTTCGAGCACGACGTGACGCAACGCCAGCGATTCAGCAAGCGCAGGATCGTTCATCACGGCGATTCCGTGGCCGACGCGTTCGGCGCCGAGTATGTCAACTGCTTCCCGCACCGATTCGGGACCGCCGATTTCGCCGGCGTGACAAACAACGCGCAATCCTTCGCTGCGCGCCAGGTCGAAAGCCGGGCGAAAGTTCACAGCCGGGAACGCTAGTTCGTCGCCGCCCATGCCGAAAGCGATCACGCCCGAGTGGTGCAGCTTGGCGGCGCAGCGCGCCACCTCCATGGCAGCCTCGGGGCCGAACTGCCGCGCGGCGTCCACAATCCAGCCGGTCCGCAGGCGTCTGAACGGGACGCTTTCAGCTGTTTCGCGGATAGCGGTGAAATTCGCCTCGACGTTTTGCATGCGCCGGAGCATCACGCCGGCCGAGATCGTGATTTCGGCGTACACGACATTTTGGCGGACCAGCTCTTCCGCGAGCCTTCGGGTGATGAGGGCGTAATCGTCCGGGCCGCGCAAAAAAGACGTGACCCACTTGAAGGCCTCAATGAATCCGGCGAAGTTCGAATAGTTGTAGCGCGCAGCCACTTCTTCCGCAGTCAGCTTTACATCATGGCGGCCAGCAAGCTCGACCGCGGTTTCCGGGCGAATCGAACCTTCCAGATGCAGATGGAGTTCCGCCTTGGGGAGTGCGTCGAGGATCGTTGGCTTCCGCGTTGTTTGCGTCGTCACGTGAATTTAATTGCCCGGTAATTGCGGGCGGCCGGCGTTGATCCACGCCGTCATCCAATAAGATCCGAGATCGGTCGAAGCATCGGAGAGTTGGCGGATCAGAATCGCTCCGGCCTGGGCGTAGAAGCGGTCGTAATATTCGCTGGTATAGCCGGTGAGTCCCTCATGAGAGCGGCGGTCCGCCAAAAGAATGTTTTCGAGCCAGGAGTGCGCGTCGAGCGTTATCTCAAACGCGTGATCGGTGGGGTCGCGGATGAAAGCGGCTTCGTTCGGCTTCATGTAGAAGAACCGCTGATAGCGGTCCACCAACCCGGTGCCGAAACGTTCATTGACGCCTTGTTGATGCAAGAGCAGCCCATCGCTATCTACGGTGGTTTTGAAGGGATCGTGCGCGGCGGCGACGTAGTGGCCGAGAAAAGCAGCGGAAATCCTGGCATCGTCCCAGTTGCGTGCGCGAAAGGCATCGGTCAATTTCTTGCTGTAGAGCCCGATCTGCCAGGGAAGCACGCCGTGCGCGTCGAGCGACCGACGTCCGTATTTCGCGACGGCAGCGGTGTAGGCGCGAGGCAGCTCCGTGAACGGGAACGTCCCATAATGGTCGAGCGCGATGAAACCCTTCGGCAGCTCTGCGGGAGTCCGCGCCTCGGATTGCAGGGGATCGGTGACATGCTGAACCAGAAACGTGCGATTGGCCTGGAAGAACGGCAGCATCTCGTCCGGCAGCGTGTCCACTGCCTTGTCCACGATCATTCGTTCCGCGTTTTCTCCCCAGCCAAACGAAGAGGGCAGCGCCAGAAATAGAATCGCCAATAGAAGCACGGGCGCGGCGCGAAGTCCCAGCTGTGTAAACCGGCGCATCAGCGGGGACCTTCCTTCGCGGCCGTCGCCAGATTCGCGTTAGAAAGCTGGCTGTGCTTGCGGCTATAGAAATAGTACACACACAGTCCGATCGCCAGCCAGACGAAGAAGCGAATCCAGTTCGTCACCGTGAGCCCCATCATCAGCAAAATGCACGAAAGGATCGTCACAACCGGCGCGAGCGGCCCACCGGGCGCGCGGAAAGGTCGCGGGCGGTTCGGCTGGCGATAACGCAGAATCAGGACGCCGCCGGCAACCAGCGCGAAGGCAAAAAGAGTTCCAATATTCGAAAGGTCCGCGAGCGTGCCGATGTCGAGCAGTCCGGCGGGAATGCCGACGACGAATCCCGCGACCCATGTGGAAAAGTCCGGAGTGCGGAAGATCGGATGGACGCGGCTGAAAATTCTTGGCAGCAACCCATCGCGCGACATGGCGAACCATACGCGCGCCTGCCCCAGCTGAAATACCAGCAGCGAAGAGATCATGCCCATCAGCGCGCCGATCAGGACAACGAGGCGGATATTGCCGAAATGCAGCCGCTTCATCGTGTTGACGACCGGTGCGGCATCATCCACCAATGTTTGCCATGGAACGATACCCGTGAGAACCACCACGACGCCGATATATAGGGTTGTGCAAATCACGAGGGTGGCGATGATTCCGATCGGCAGATCGCGCTGAGGATTCTTGCACTCCTCGGCGGCGGTGGAAACAGAATCGAAGCCAATGTAGGTGAAGAAAATAATCGAGCCGCCTGTAAGGACACCCGGCCAGCCGTTGGGCGCGTAGGGATGCCAGTTCGCAGGATGAATGTACCGCGCCGCAAATCCGATGAAGATGAGAATAGCCAGAATCTTCATCAGTACCATCACGTTGTTCGTGCGCGCCGATTCCTTAATTCCGCGCACGAGCACGACCGTGAGCAGCATGACGATCACGAACGCCGGCCAGTTGAATCCGAAGTGCCAGCCGGGATCGTAGAGCGTGTTGCCCTGCAAATCGGTGAGGCCCGACGGCAGGTACGCCGGAGTTATCCAGCGCAAATTCGGATGCCAGCCGAACCAATCGAACAGGTCCACCATGTGCGCGGAGAATCCGACGCTAACGGCCATGTTCGAGACGGCGTACTCCAGGATCAAATCCCAGCCGATAATCCAGGCGATGAGTTCGCCCATGGTCGCGTAGGTGTACGTGTAGGCGCTGCCTGCGATGGGAATCATCGCCGCCAGCTCCGCGTAGCAGAGCGCGGCGAAGCAGCATACGACGCCGACCAGAGCGAACGAGAGTGCAATGGCGGGTCCCGCTCCAGGCCTGCCGAAGGACGCGGACCGGTAGATTACATATTCAATTACGGTGGAGTTGAAGACGGAGCTGAACTGCATCTTCTCGCCGGCGATCGCCGTTCCGACCACCGTGAAGATTCCGGAGCCGATCACCGCCCCGATGCCGAGTGAGGTCAGGCTCAACCAGCCGAGCGACTTCTTCAGACGCATCTCGGGTCTGTCGGCGTCGGAAATTAGCTGGTCAATGTTCTTGGTTCGGAACAGCTGTGGGTCCAATCGCCACCTTCCCGGTGCGACCGAAGAAAACTCTACCTTGGCAGACCCTTCCGCGCAACCTGTCCGTAGGGACACGCGCAGAATTCAGAAAATTCAAGCAAGCTGCAAATTGGCGTAGCGCTCGAGCAATTTCTTGGGACCGAAATCCTGGAAGCTGACGGTGATTTTGCGGTCCGCGCCGTCTCCCTCGACTTCGATAATCGTGCCGACGCCGAACTTCAGGTGCCTGACCCGCGTTCCGACGAGCGGATCTTTGGAACCGCGGGCCTTTGGCGCCGGACGTCCGTACGGCGTGCGCGTGCGACCGTAGGAGTAACCCTCCGAAAATTCCGGATCGGCTTCGTAACGGCGCGTTTCGCCCGGCTCGGATTGCGAGCCGGCGGCCGCTTCGATCAGGTCACGCGGAATTTCGGAGAGAAAACGAGAGGGCAGGGAAGCGCGCAGCCGCTCCTCGCCGTAGGTGCGGCGATAGATTGCGCGAGAGAGTACGAGCGAACGCTTGGCGCGCGTCATGCCGACGTAGAAAAGCCGCCGCTCCTCCTCAACCTCGCCGGGAGTATCGAGCGAGCGGCCGTGTGGCAGCACTCCTTCCTCGAGTCCGGCGAGAAACACGGCGTCGAACTCGAGGCCTTTCGCGCTGTGCAGCGTCATCAGCGAAACGGCGACTTCTTCCTCGTACTGATCGGAGTCGCTGACGAGGGCGGCATGATCGAGCACGTCTTCGAGCGTCTGTCCCTGCTCGGTTGCCTCAGCCATGGCGTTGGAAAGCTCGCGCAGGTTTTCGGCGCGCGACGTGTGCTCGAGATTGTCCTGCTGCTCGACCCAGCTGAGAAAGCCGGTGCGGTCCAGGACGCATTCGATTAACGACGCGGGAGGCATCTCGCGGCATTCCTCCTGCAGCATTTCGATCAATTCGCGGAAATAGTTCAGCGCGCCGGCGATTTTCTTGCCGGTCGAGAATTCGCCGGCGCGAATCGTCTCCCAGAGTGACTTGCCGGTTTCTTTGGCGCGCGCTTCGAGAACGGCGACGGTAGTGGCGCCGATGCCGCGCGGCGGCACATTGAGGACGCGCAACAGCGCGACGTCATCTTCGGGATGGAAGATCAGTCGCACGTAGGCAAGCGCGTTGCGAACCTCGGCGCGCTCGTAGAAACTGAATCCACCGACCACGCGGTAGCGAATGCCCAATCGTCGCAAGACCTCTTCAAACGAGCGGGATTGAGCGCCGGTGCGGTAGAGAACGGCAACGCGGGCGTCGGAGTCGTTGCGCACGACGGCGGAAAGCTCTTCGCAGATGAATTCCGCTTCCGCCACGGAGTCCGGTGCCTCGAAGAAGCGCAGCCGGTCACCCGCGCCGAGCGTTGCCTGAAGAGTTTTTCCTAGCCTGTCCGAATTGTTTTTCACCACGGCTGCGGCGGCGTCGAGAATCGTCTGCGTCGAGCGATAGTTTTCTTCCAGGCGGATAATCTTCGCGCCGGCGAAATCCTCGGTGAATCGCTTCAGGTTTCCTGCGCGGGCGCCGCGCCATCCGTAGATGGATTGATCTTCGTCACCGACCACGCAAACGTTTTTCCTCGCGCCCGCCAACAGGCGGACCAGCTCTTCCTGCGCGCGATTCGTGTCCTGGAATTCATCCACCATCAGATACTGAAATTGCGTGCTCCATCGCGCGCGCACGTCCGCGTGATCGCGCAGCAACTCCACGGCGCGCAGAAGCAGATCGTCGAAATCGAGCGCCGCGGCCTTGCGAAGGATTTCGTTGTAGGCGCGAAATACCTTGGCGGCGTCCTGCCGTCCCGGATCGCGCATCTGCGCGGCCTGGGATTCCATTTCGTCCGCGGTAATGCCGTGGTTCTTCGCGTGGCTGATCTGCGAGCGAATGCTGCGCGGCGGGTAATCCTCCATGGACAAACCAAGCTGCAGCAGGGCGCGCTTCACGGCCGCGGTCTGGTCGTCGTCATCGTAGATCGCGAAATCGCGCGGAAGGCCGAGGTGCTGCGATTCTCGCCGCAGCAGGCGCGCGCAAAAGGAATGGAACGTGGAGACCCATATGTCGAAGGCGCTGCGGCCGCTGGCGCGCAGAAGTTCGGTGATGCGTTCCTTCATCACTCCCGCAGCCTTGTTCGTGAACGTAACCGCGAGAATCGAGCTTGGCGGCACTCCCTGTTCGATTAAATGCGCGACGCGATAGGTGATCACGCGCGTCTTGCCGGTTCCAGCGCCCGCGAGGACGAGCAGCGGACCTTCGGTCGTCAGCACTGCTTCGCTCTGGCGTTCGTTGAGGCCGGCGAGGAGCGGCACTCTCTGGGGGGAATTGCTCAAGCACGAATTCTATCCGACCGGGTGAGATTGAGCAATTTTGCGGCGCGGGCCTTCCGGGGCGGGGGAACAAACTCTGCTACAATCGGCCGGTTTCATCGAGGAAACGCCGCGAAATGCAACAGATCAAGCTGCCTCATTGGCTGGCCGCGCTTGTCGCAACGATGGGCGGCGCGGGACTGTTTGTCGCGACGTTCCTGGATTCCTCGGTGCTGACGCTTCCGTTTATTGCTGACGCGCTGGTAATAAATCTTTCCATGCAACGCCCGGCGCGCATGCCCTATTACTGCGCCATGGCCGCGCTCGGATCGCTCGCCGGTTGCATATGGATTTATTTGCTCGCGAAAAAGGGAGGCGAGGTCTATTTTCACCGGCACAGGGGCGCGCATAAAGTAAAGGGCTGGGTGCAGCGTAACGCCTTCCTCAGCGTGTTCATTCCCGGCATTCTGCCACCGCCATTCCCATTTAAGATTTTCGTTCTCGCGGAGGGTGTCTTTCAAGTGCCCTTGAAGACGTTCGTTCTCGCGCTGCTATTGGGCCGCGGGCTGCGCTATTTTCTGGAAGGAATTCTGGCGGTGCGATATGGAAACGCGGTGCTGCCGTTCCTGATGGCGCACAGAATGGGTTTCGTGTGCGGCGTGCTTGGCGTGCTGGTCGTTTTGTATGTCGCGAGCCGGTTGGTGTTTCGCGGGCCGCCCGCTGCCTATTGAACCGGCCGGCCTGCGGCGATTGCGCCTCGGTATGTCCTCGGCTATGATTCCGGCACGCATGCATACGAGATCACAAGGGGAATAACATCCACTTTCCTCTTTATGTTCACTTGGGCCGATTTTCAATCCAGGCTCACTTGCTCCTCGAAACTTTAGGCTACACCTTTGGATTTTTGGCTTTCCGAAGGCTCAGGAAAGAGTACGGCGACGCAGTCTCGGACGCGACGCGATGGTCGGTCATCACCGCGGGTGTCGCTGGCGCCGCAATCGGCAGCCGGATACTTTTCTGGTTCGAGGATCCCAGCCTCACGGCTGCTCATTGGCATGATGCGGTCTATTTGATGTCCGGGAAGACGATCGTGGGAGGCTTAATCGGCGGCCTATTTGCCGTCGAATGGGTGAAGCGGCAAATCGGCGAGAAGAGTTCGACGGGAGATCTCTTCGCTGCTCCGATTGCGCTGGGCCTCGCGATCGGCCGCATCGGGTGCTTTCTCGGCGGACTGCCGGATGGCACCTACGGCACGCCGACCTCTCTACCATGGGGAGTTGATTTCGGCGACGGCATCCCACGGCACCCGACGCAGCTTTACGAATCCGTTTTTGCCTTTGGGCTTTTTCTTTTTCTGCTGCGAATGATGAAGCGCCTTCATTGCAGTGGCGATATTTTCAAAATATTCATGGTGCTGTACATGACCTGGCGGCTTGCGATTGATTTCTGGAAGCCGGAAGTTCGCATCGCGGGATTTTCGGGCATCCAGTGGGCATGCCTCGCGATGCTCGCGTACTACGGCCGCGATATCTGGAGATGGATTCGTGAGCCAAGAGCGACAGATACTCTGGTGGAGACCACTGCAACCGAAAACGTAGCACGCACTGGCGCGCGAGTAAGCTAGCGCATCGCGGAGAACATTCGCTCTGGTGCGGGAAGAAGGGAAATGATGGCTGGCGGAACGGGGCAGCGATTTCCGAGATGGTGGCAAGGCCTGATCATCCTGGTGAGTGGAATTGTGATTGGATTCTCTTCCTGCGTTGGATTCCTGAACGGCCTGAATATTGGAGGAGGCAACAACAGCAATCAGGGCCTGTCGTCGATTTTCGCCATTGGTTTCTTAGCGGGCCTGGGGATGGCGCTTGTCGGGTTCATCCTGATGCTCATCGGCATCGCCCGCGCCGTCGTAGGTTCCTTCAGGCCTCCGCCCGTGCCTTCACTTTCTGCGCCTCCAGCGGGAGTTCTTACTCCAGGAGGTCGAAATTTCGAAGAAGCTCCTGAACAGCGAATACTGCGGCAGTTCCAGATGGTTTTAGTGGTTTTCATGCTGCTACCGGCGGCAAGCATTGCCACGAGCGTGATCGCTATGATGGCGAGGCCGAACTCGTGGCACATTCTGGTGCTGATGGTGGTTTCGTACGTGTTTTCGCAGGCGCCCTACGGCATTGCGCTGGCAAGAACTCGTCACGGCCTCGACCGAATAGGGATCGCGATCGCGTTTGCGGCAAGCTGCGTTATGGTCGTCGAGGGTTTTCTGCCCCTCGTACATGTTTCGACTATGTTCGCCGTACGTCAGGGGCTCTTCGGGTGGCCTTCTCTATTATTGATTGGCCATGTGGTCGTGGCCGTTTTCGCGTGGCGTGCCGGGCAACTGGCTCCTCCGGAAGGCGACGATATGGCCCTGATCGCCGGAAGTTTCGCGGGAGTTGTGGCCTATTTGGTCGTCGTCCGTCTTCTGGAAACGAACTTTCTACCGTTCTTCCTGCGCTGAGTCGGCTGAGCTTTCGCGCCTAAGCGGGATCGGAGGTCTTCGATGACGGATCGTGTGCGACCGTATCTTTTCTACGACGTGGCCGTCTCGATCTGCTCGGAATGCTACCGCAGAGTCGAAGGGAAAATCGTATTCGAAAACGGCAACGTCTTCCTCTTGAAGCACTGCCCGCAGCATGGCAACGAGAAGATCCTGATGGCGGACGATATTGACTACTACCGCCGCTGCCGAGAAGTCTTCATCAAGCCGCCGGAAATGCCGCTCGCATTCAACACTCCGGTCAAGTGGGGCTGTCCTTACGATTGCGGTTTGTGCTCCGACCACCAGCAGCACTCCTGCCTTTCGCTGATCGAGATTTGCGACTTTTGCAATCTCACCTGCCCGGTTTGCTACGCGGAAAGCGGCCCGGAGAGGCAGCAATTTCGCTCGCTGGCACAAATTGAGCGAATGCTCGACGCCGTCGTGCGCAACGAAGGCGAGCCTGACGTGGTCCAGATCTCGGGAGGAGAGCCGACGCTGCATCCCGCCTTCTTCGAGATTTTGAAGATGGCAAAGGCGCGGCCCATTCGGCACTTGATGATCAACACGAACGGCGTCCGGATTGCGCAGGAAGAGGATTTTGCAAAGCGGCTCGCCGATACGTTGCCGGACGGAGAAGTGTATCTCCAATTCGATTCATTCGAGCGGGATGCCTTGATGGAATTGCGCGGCGCCGATTTGCGCCGCGTGCGCGAGCAGGCGCTCGAGCGATTGAACCGCCTGGGAATTTCGACGACGCTCGTCGTGACGCTCAAGAAGGGCCTCAACGACGGCGAAGTGGGGCGCATTATTGATTTCGCTCTCACGCAGGAGTGCGTTCGCGGCGTCACGTTTCAGCCGATCCAGGCCGCCGGTCGCCTCGAGCACTTCAATCCGGCTACCGACCGCCTCACGCTGACCGAAGTGCGCCGCCGGATTCTCGAGCAAACGTCCGTATTCCGGCCGGAGGACGTGATTCCCGTGCCGTGCCACCCGGACAGTCTTGCAATGGCATATGCGCTGAAGTTGGACGGCAAAGTCGTCCCGCTGACGGGGATGATCGAGCCGGAGGTGCTGATCAACGGGGGCCGCAATACGATTCTGTACGAACAGGATCAAGCCGTGCGCGACGGCGTATTCAAACTGTTTGCGACGAATCACTCGCCCGAGTCAGGCGCGCAGAGCCTGCGCGATCTGCTCTGCTGTTTGCCACGGATCGCGGCGTCGCCCAACCTGACGTACAAAAACATTTTTCGTGTGCTGATCGTGCAGTTTATTGACGCGTATTCGTTCGACGTGCGCTCGGTGAAGAAGACCTGCATTCATATCGTGCATCCGGACGGCCGCGTGATTCCGTTCGATACCTACAATTTGTTTTATCGCGACGGATTGCAGCAAACGCGACTGGAACCGCTGCGGAAGTGGGCAGAAGGGATGTCGTCACCCATTTCTCTGGAGGAAGCGAGTCGTTCCTGATCACGCGTGATCATTAAGGACATGGCTGCGAGTCGAATGCGATCTGGCGGGATTAGTCGTTCGGCGACGACGCGAAGTAAAACCCTTCGTGAGTAATCTGCATGCTGCTGTTGAGATCCACGCGCACGAATATGTTCGCGAGTTCGTCGCTATCGTCCGGGAAACGCAGGTCGTGTATTTCTACCCGAAAGCCCGCCTCGCGCGGCTGAACACTCGCGAACGGAACCTTCGCGTAGATCAGGAATTTCCTCGTTGACGCCGATTTTTCTCCGATGGTTAGTGCGGGAGAATCCTCCGGTTTGAACAGGGTCACACTGCGCTCGGAATCGAATTCATCGCCCGGGCCCAGTGGAACGTCCACCTCTTCCATCGTGTTGTCCGTCTCGGCGATGCCGCGCCATGAAAATGGCGCCGACGATTCCGGAAACGCTGCAGCGGAAAGCGCGATCCTGCCGTGGTACTCGCGTGAAAGTACCAGATCAACCGCCCGGCTGTGCAGATTTGCGCGCGCGCCAAAATAGGCCGCGAGCAGCACGAGCGTGGCGGTCGCCGCGCGGCTGCCGCCCGGCCCCTTCTTGCGGACACCGACCTCTTCGTTCACCAGCGCGAAAAGCAATGGGAGCAGAAGTCCCACCACGAGCAGAAGCAGAGTCCACAAATCAAGATCGTTGATCAGACCCCATGCGGACCAGTGCGCGCGAAAGGGCCAGAGCAACTGCACTCCCACGCCGCTGGCGAGGTCGAGCAACACGTGCCCGGCGACGCCGACGGCGCACACCGCGAATGCAGCTCCGAAGGCAAGCGGCGCAATCGTTTTCGTCGGATTCTTTTTCGGAGGCATCCTGCGATCGAGCGCGCAGAAAGCGCCGGCTATGGCGCACGCGAGTACCGCCGATCCCGTCGCGGAATGAAGCACGGTGCGATGAAATCGCATGAAGGCGCTCGCGCCGCCGAAATAGCTCGCGTAGTCGAGATCGGGGGCGAGGCCGGAAACAACCATCATGGCCGTGCCGAACCGCGGCAGGCGCCTTCCTCCTGCGCGCGCCAGCGCGAGCGACGTGAAAGCATGTGTGAACGGTTCCACGATTTTAGCGTAAGGGAAAAATTCGATCTATTGCGCCGCCGGCGTCACAATCGAAAGCGCGTCCGGCACGATCCGGAATGATATCGGCAAAGTTCCGACCGGCTCTCCATCCACCTGAGCGTACACCGGTTCGCTGCCGCTGGATTCGCAAATCACCTCGGTCGCCTTCCACGTCTCGATGCCATCCCTTTTGCGCAGCGTGCCCATCCACAAAGCCGGCAAGCACGCGAGGTAGCCCAGCCGGCTGCGCTTGGAATTCGTAAGGAACTCGAACGAATCCTCGAAGAGGCTGGCCCCCGTCGTGATTTTGAATGGGCCGCCGTAATGCGCGGTCCTGCCGACGACGATGATCGTCGCCTGGCGTTTTTGCCCGGCCGAATGAATTCGCATCTCGGGAAATCCGTAACTGAAAAGCTGTCGAAAGCCCTCGACCCAATAAGCGAACACTCCCGCGCTCTTCTTCAGCCCCTGATGCACGCAGTTGACGATCGCGCCATCGGGCCCTGCGCCTGCGACCGAAAGAAAGTAGCGGCCGTCGCGCGAAATCGAATCGGAATGATTTCCGTTTGTCGGCGAAGCCATGCCCAGAGCGATTCTCCGGACATCCGCGCTGGGGATCAGCCGCGCGGCGTGGGGAATGTCCCACGGAATTCCCAGCTCTTTAGCGAGGATGTTCGCAGTACCTGCCGGCAGCAGCGCCATGGGAACCTGGCTGCGCGCGAGCCCATTGACGATCTCGTTGATCGTACCGTCTCCGCCGCAGGCGATCACCATACCGCGGCGCTGGTCAACCGCCTGTCGCGCGATCTTGCTTGCGGTGCCGGGTCCAGTAGTGGCCGCGAGCTCGGCGGCGATTCCTGCATCCTTCAGAATGCGCGCAGCGTGCTCGATCTCCGCGAAGCGGCTTTGGCGTTTGCGCCCGCTGGTGGGGTTGTAAATCAGCAGCGCATCTTTGATTTCGTGCGGCATCGGTTAGTGCCCCGGGATTCAGGGCAAGCGCGCATTGTATAATACCGGCGACTTTTGACCGACTGCATACGGCTGAGGTTTCCATGTCCAAAGGCAGCAAGGCTGCAAAAGAAATCGAGGCGCTGCGCGAGAAAATTCGTCACCACGAATACCTTTATTACGTCGCCGACGACCCCGAAATCTCCGATGGCGCCTTCGATCGCCTGATGAACCAGCTCAAGGAGCTGGAGGCCGCTAGTCCCGAGCTGATCACGCCCGATTCGCCCACGCAGCGTGTGGGTGGGGCGCCGCGCGAAGGCTTTCAGCAAGTGCGCCACAAAATCCCCATGGGCAGCCTCGACAACGCATTTTCGTTCGAGGCG
The DNA here is from genome assembly GCA_963842425.1 of uncultured Acidobacteriota bacterium. Lineage (GTDB taxonomy): Bacteria > Acidobacteriota > Terriglobia > Acidiferrales > UBA7541 > Palsa-295. The sequence goes on from CAWJGQ010000010.1 coordinate 351,057, forward strand.
CTTGGAGAATTCGACCGTCGCGTGCGCGAGCTGACTGGGCGCGACAAGGTGGACTACGTCACGGAGCACAAATTTGACGGATTGAGCCTTTCGCTCACATACGAGAAGGGAACGCTCGTTCGCGGCGTCACGCGCGGCGACGGCACCACCGGCGAGGATGTGACGCCCAACGTGAAGACGATTCGCTCGATTCCGCTGACGATCGCGCCCGCGCTGCTGAAAAAGGCCGCCTTGTCCGCGAACTTCGAGGTGCGCGGCGAAGTCATCATGACCCACAAGTCTTTTCAGCAATTGAACCTGCAGCAGACCGAAACGGGCGGAAAGATTTTCGCGAGTCCGCGCAATGCGGCTGCGGGCGGAGTGCGCGTGCTCGACCCGAGGATTACGGCGTCGCGGCGGCTGGATTTCTTCGCGTACTACATTCTCGTGGACGGCAAAGCCGCGAAAAAGCGCCTGTCGGAGGTGCTGGAAACGCTGGCGGTGCTGCAGTTCAAGGCCAGCGACGATTGGAAGCTCTGCCACTCGCTAGGCGAAGTCGAGCGTTATATCGAAAGCTGGGACGCTCGGCGTGAAAAGCTGGCGTATGAAATTGACGGCATCGTCGTGAAGGTTGACGAAATCGCGCTGCAAAATGAACTGGGCTTTACTTCCAAGGCGCCGCGCTGGGCCATCGCCTACAAATACCCCGCGCATCAGGAAACTACGCTGCTGAAGGAAATACTCGTAAGCGTCGGGCGGACAGGAGTGCTCACTCCATTCGCGGTGTTCGAGCCGGTCCAGATTGGCGGCGTCACCGTGAGCCGCTCGACGCTGCACAATCTCGATGAAGTTCGCAGGCTCAATGTCCACGCGGGCGACACGGTTCTCGTCGAACGCGCCGGAGAAGTCATTCCACACGTGCTGAAAGTGGTGAAACACGGAAAGGAAGAGAAAGAGTTCGAGATGCCAGCGAAGTGCCCGGAATGCGGCACGCGAATTCACAAGGCGGAAGAGGAAGTGGCATATCGCTGCGTGAATGTCTCGTGCCCTGCGCGGCGCAAGGAATCCTTCCTGCACTTCGCGGGCCGCCACGCCATGAATATTGACGGCTTGGGCGACAAGATCGTGGATCAGCTCGTGGACAAGGGAATCGTGAAGGACTACGCCGACCTCTACAGCCTCAAGCTCGAGAAAGTTTCCGGCCTCGAGCGCATGGCCGAAAAATCAGCTCAAAACCTGCTCGACGAAATCGCCGCGAGCAAGAAAAACAGTCTCTCGCGGCTCATTTACGCGCTCGGGATCCGCTTCGTCGGTGAACGCACCGCGCAACTGCTCGCGGCTCATTTCGGCTCGATGGATAAGCTCGCCGCAGCGAGCGAAGAAGAGTTGACCGGCGTGACGGAAGTCGGACCAAAGGTCGCCGAAGGAATCCTGGAGTTCTTTTCCGAATCCGCGAATCGCAGGCTCATCGAGCGCCTCCGCGCCGCTGGCGTGAACATGAAGGACGAACGCCAGGCGCCCAAGAGCGCAAAATTCGCCGACATGACGTTCGTATTTACCGGCACGCTAACGAAGCGTTCGCGCGAGGAGGCCGAAGCGCTCGTCGCAGCGCACGGCGGCAAGGCCGGCTCATCAGTCAGCAAGAAAACCAACTATGTGGTGGTCGGCGCCGACCCCGGCTCGAAACATGAGAAGGCAAAATCGCTCAACGTTCCCATCCTCGACGAAGCCCAATTCGAAAAGCTCGTTGGGTCTAAATAAGGACTGGTCGGTACTTAGCTAGAACCAGGTTCCTCTGCGATAGTTTCGGTATTCCTCGCCGAACTTCTCCTCGAGCACCCGCGCTTCGTTTCGCGCTCGCGCGATCTGCAGCGGGATCAGCACGACGAAAGCCAACAAGAGATGAGGCCGGCCCAGCAGAAGAAACGCTCCGGCGATGCCGATGGAGCCAAACACGTAGATCGGGCTGCGAATTCTCGAGTACAAACCGCGCGTCACCAGTGCGCGCGCTTGCGCCGAGACCGCGAACGATGACCCAAGTTGAATATGCGCCGTGAGCCAAAGCGGGAAACCCACCGCCATCATGCAGACGCCCACGGTTTGCATCCACGTCCAAGGATTTGGCGGGTACGTCCAGAAGAAGTAGGAGATCGCACCGAGAAGGAGGACGGATCCGATAATTCTGCGCTCTGGTTTCATCGCACCAATCCTCATATGGCGGCCGACGAAAAATGCTCCGGCCGAACGGCCCGAGTATAAGTGAATCACGCTCGAATCGCGATCCATCGAAATAATTCGTGGCGTCCTAATTTCGAATCGCGCTTCGTAACTTTTGCGCTTTCTAGGAGCTAGGAGCCGAACTTGTCCCGCTTGCCCTGACGAAGGAAGGGAGCGCCGCCGATGGAGCTCCGACATAACAGCCAGAAAGAGTGGGAGTCTCAGCCCAGAGGAAAATGCCTCCGGTCCCCTGGGCCGCCGTAACTCTCGCGTGCTCTATTCCCTACCGGCATGCGTAGTTTCCACAATAGACAACAGTCCGGAAATAAATTAGCGTGAGTCGGGGCAGTTTTCGGCCCCCGTGACAGGGCTCCCAGTGTCGACCTGGTTAGGGCTCCCGAGGCCACGGTAAGTGGCGCTCGGGAGATCGATCGAGCCTGGGAGAGATGATAGGGCTCCCAGGTCGACGGTGAGTCGAGCCTGGGAGATCGGACGCTCCGTGCGCCCCGGCTCTCTCGACGAGCGCCGTATCGCTCTTTGACAATTGAATGGTTTTTGGTGGCACAGACACTCCTGTCTGTGCTCCCACGAGCGTCACCTTGCTAGGTACTGTTGCGCGCCCGGAAGATCACTCGCGGTCCCGAGCGAGTCGCAATACCGACGAGCCGAGGGATCTCTCCGTACGTCCGGGTGAAAGGGTGAGCCGTACGAGTCGGTGCGAGAATCGGGACTTGTCTATCGGAGCGCCGTAGGCGCGGCAGAAGTTAGCCCCTCCCGGCAGGGCCGGGAAACAGAGTCGTCGAATTCCGAGCGCCGTAGGTGCGACACCTTCCGCCGTTGCGGTCCCGGTGAAAGCGTGGGCCTTCGGGCCCACGAAACTCACCGCCGGTTATCATGGCTTCAGCCATGGGACTTCACGTCGTGCCACCGCTCACAAATCCCCAAAAGAAGTGACACACCATGCAAAGTGTTTTCCGACGTAACTCCATGAAAACAAAGGAAAGCAGCACCAAAGAAGTGACACACTTTTTCGTGGTTGCTTCTCACACTAGGACACCACCAAACAATTGTAGCCTACCGCGTGCCATCGTATAATTCGGCTAGCGGGTGAGTCGGGTGATCGCCGGTTTGCATTTCGCAAGAAGTGCAAACGGGAGGAAAGTCCGGACTCCAGCCGTGGTGAACTCGCAAGAGCCGGCCACGGTAGGGCAACGCGCCTGGTAACGCCAGGGGGTTGCGTCCTCGGATGAGCGAAAGCGCATTCGAATGGCGTGGCTACGGAAAGTGCCACAGAAAATAAACCGCCGGTGATGCTTGCACCTCGGCGGCAGGCTTTCGGAAAAACCGGAAGCCCGCCTGTTTCGGTCGAGCGCATTTGGTAAGGGTGAAAAGGTGGGGTAAGAGCCCACCGCCCGGATGGCGACATCCGGGGCACGGAAAACCCCGCGTGGAGCAAGGCCAAATAGGAGGGGAGGGCTGGCCCAGCCCGTATGCGTTTCGCTCGAAAGAGCGGGCGCTGCGACCCTCGGGTAGGCTGCTTGAGTCCCGGAGCGATCCGGGACCTAGAGGAATGATCGCCGCGTTGCGTGCGCCTCAAGCATCCTGATGCAAATCAGGATGCCGGTCACGCGGCGGACAGAATCCGGCTTACAGACTCACCCGCTAATTTTTGTTCTCAGCTGATGTTGTCGAGAAACGTTGATGACGGTGCAAAAAACAGGCTCCCGGTAGCGGGTTTGCTGAAATCGAGCAGGCGGTCGTAGTTGCCAGCGGGACGGCCCACGAACATGTTCTGAAGCATCGTTTCAGTGATGCGCGGAGTGCGGCTATAACCGATGAAATAGGTCCCGAACTCGCCGTGGCCCGGCCGCCCGAAAGGCATGTTGTCTCGCAGGATTTTAACTTCCTTACCGTTTTCTTCGATCGAAGTGAGCGCATTGTGCGCGAATGGCGGCTTCTCGGCGTCCTTCAGCTCGATGTCTGAAAGTTTCTTGCGGCCAATAATGCGTTCCTGTGTCTCGACCGGGAGAGCATTCCATCCCTTCATGTCGTGAAGATACTTCTGGACGATGACGTAGCTGCCGCCCGCAAAGGCGGGATCTTCGTCGCCGACGATTGCAGCCTGTTGCGCTGCACCGCCTCGCGGATTTTCTGTGCCGTCAACAAACCCGATGACATCGCGGTCATCGAAATAGCGGAAGCCGTGAACCTCGTCGGCAACCGAAACTACATCGCCGATGTTGTCCATGATCTGCGTCGCCAATTCAAAACACAGGTCGGTGCGTTTGGCTCGAATGTGAAACAGGATGTCACCCGGAGTGGAGACGGCGTGCCGGCCGTCTGCGCGAATCTCCCGAAACGGATGGAGCTCGGCGGGACGCGGTGATCCAAAGACTTTATCCCAGGCGTCCGAACCGAATCCAATTACGCATGTGAGACCGGCTTCCGCGTTTCGAAACTCAACCGCGCGCACCAGCCCTGAGAGGTCCGCGCAGAATGATCGCACCGTCGCGTAGTTGTCCTGCTCCGGGCGAATGCAGACGACCAGAAAAATCGCCGCGCGTGTGAGCGGGCCGACGACCCCCTGCGGAAGAACGATCTCGTTTAGTGCTTTGGGCGCATCCATTATCGCAATCTCAATTCACCGTGGTTCCCACGCATCTGAGTATTCTCAAGACGCGTTGCGAGCGCAACGGGTTTTTCTATTCAAGACGCTGGTCCGGCGAGTGAGGGTTCTTGAAGCCGTTTTTCGCGCCGACCGTGCCTGCCGAGGACCACAAACTCGACGACGCTGATCGCAGCGATCGCCGCCATCATGTACCATCCCGCGGCGAATCGTCCGGTCCAGTCGCGCAGCGCTCCCAGCATCTGCGGCCCAAGATAGCCGCAGACTCCCGCTCCCAAACTTACAATTCCCATCACGTTGCCGGTCTGGCGTCCGCGAAGAACATCTGCGGCGATGCCGTAGATCTGGTTCGTTGCGGTGAAACCGATGCCCAGAATTGCCGCCGCGCCGATACGGAATATGAGCAGGTGAGTCGTCGTCATCGCCAGGCACGAGGGGATCAGAAGCGTCATCAGGGTACCCATGATGATCCACTTGTTGCAGCGGTCCATGAGATATCCGACGAGCAGATTCAGGAATATTGCGACTACGTACCCGCTGCTGATGATCCACGATGCGGCCACGGCGTCGAGCTTGAAAATGGATGCGGCGGCCGACGGCACGAAGAAAGTGATGCTGAACGACGGCATGCCGACGAGTCCGAAAAGCAGCGCCAGCGCCCACACAATTGGCATGCGAAACGCGCTGGGCGCGCCCGCAACGCTCGCGCGAGCTTCGCCGATCGAATGTGCTTCCACGCGCTCCGAGCCGGCCGAGAAATTCTTGTAGAAGATCGCGACAACGACCGCGCCCAATACCGCCGCCAATCCGAACGCGCGAATGCCGTCCCGCCATCCGAACGCCTCACCGATGGAACTTCCGAACGGCGCTCCGATGACCGAGGCGAGGGATGACATCGCGCCAAGAATTCCCATGGATCGTCCTCGGAGCGACGGCGGGCACGTCAGCCCGATGGCCGTCAACACGCAGACGAACGCAAAGCGATAACCTGTTATCCAGAGCCCGCGTCCTAGGAATGCCTGAGTAAAACTCCCGGCTGCACTCAGCGCGCCCAATCCCAGCGCCACCACGAGCAAGCCGAAAATCAGGACGCGTTTTTCTCCGAAATATTTCGCCGCGATTCCTGCCGGCACGCTGAGAATGATCGCCAGGAGGCCGTACATCCCCGTGAACAGGCCAATCTGCGAGTACGACATTCCAAACGCTTGTTGAATATGCGGCAACAGGGGCGCAAAACCGAGGCTCGAAATCTGGAGCGCCATCATGCCGAAAAGCGTTGCCGCGAATGGTATTACCCATTGCTTGTTCGATGTTTGCGCCGCCGTCACAAGCGCCCCTCGATGAATCGGCCCACGCGTTCGATCATTTCGGCGGCGTTCCAGTTTCGCGGATCAACCATGTCGGTGAAAACCGGAAGCACAGGGATGCCGGCCCGCTCGAGGGCGCGCTCGATGAAGCGATTTCCCGTGGCGGATGGTTTCGTGCCGAGCGGCGTCAGCACGAGCGCACCGTCAATGCGGTGCCGTTTGGCTTGATCCACGATCCATTCATTCGCCCACGGCGGATTGTGAAGCTGCTCGTTCATGCTGACGGTCCTGCTCGCGAGGGCTGCCAGCGGATCTTCGAGTCCGTAGCGGATGTAACCATCGGGGCCGAACGCCAGATACATGGACCACACAAACACGGCGCCGTACTTCTGTTCGAAAGCCGTGTAGAAATCGGTGTCGTGCCATAACCCCGCGCCGACCCACATGAGTCGGCGCCGTTCCCCCGGATACGCAGCGATGCCTGCTTCTACTCGTGACTTCACTTCATCGCGGAAATTCTTCGCGTGTTGAATGGCCCATTCACTGCCGCGGAGCCATTGAGCCGCCATCACGTTGGTGATCTGCTCGTTCATTCGCACGGGAGTTTTCGGCGCGTTGCAGATCAGTTCGCGCACTTCCTCGAAATACTCCTCCTGGCGGTTTACGCCTTCCATCAGCGTGCGCAGCGCCGCCGGATCGAATGTACGTCCGGTGATTCGTTCGAGCACGCCGATCAAGGCGCGAAACTGCGCAACCGTGAAATCAAGCCGGTGCTGCTCGAATAATTCGCGCCAGCGATGGCGGCTGAGCTCCCACCAGCGCGGCGGGAGTTCCGTGGCGCCGGGATTATCGAGCGCGAAGAACTCGGTTCCAAGCGCTTCCGCCCAAATCGAGAAGACCCGCTGGATACAATCGCACGTAAGCCGCGCGGCCAATAGCGCGGGCTTCGGCAGACCGCCCCACGGCGCCTCGCTGGGATTAGCGGCCAGCGTACACGCCATGGACAGGCTGCAATAGCGGCAGAGTCCGTCGTGGAATCCCATCGAATTCATGGCGTCGAGATATTTCGGCGCCAGGCGCTTCGCGGCGATCACCGCGGACCACCATTGATTACTCACCGCTGGAAGACCCATCACCTGAAAAAGCTCGAACGGCATGTCCGCCTGAAGAATTGCGTATGGGCGATGGTTTTCGAAAACGTCGCGGCGCAGCTGCGCGAACCATTCTTTTTGGTACGCGCCTGCCGCGACGGTGGCCTGTAATTGTTTTTCGGACATTGCTTCCTAGCGCTTCGGCGCGATTCCTTTCACAAACTGCTTGATGCTCTCATGCGACTGCGAGCTCAATTCTCCGGCGGCGGGATCCTCGCGCACGACGATGCTGGGAATTCCGAGGCCATCGAGAAACACTTTTTGCCGGGGGTAATCCCAACCCAATGCGAAATCTTCCGACGGAAGATAGAACACCACGCCGTCAACTCCTTCGCGCACCCGAGATTCGAACCAGTGATCCGCGACGTCTCGCGGAAACATCCGCGGACTCGGCGCATCCAAATAGTAGTGGTCGAAAATCGCCTTCAGGGCATCGCCGCCTTCACTGATATCGCCTCCGACGCTTCGCGCGCCCCACCAATCGTCTTCAGCGACCACAATCGCTCCATGCGATTCGAGTGCCGCGTGCAACTGGACGTGATCGAGCGAAGCACCCTTTACGATCAGCCGCGCGCCGGGCAAAGGCTCTCTCCGCTCGAGAGCCTCGGCAGCTTCGGTGGCAAGTTTCGCGTATTCCGCGCGGGGCATGAACCAATATGCGCCAATCAGCGGAAGCGCTTCCGCCCCGCTCAGCCGCGGAGCGCCTTTCCGTAGCTGCAGCAGCCGGCGAACTGCCGCGCGCGCCGCGTTTGATTCAGCGATCGCCTCTGCCATGTCCCGCGCAGTAATCGGGTGACCGGCGATTTCTTCCAGCACCCGCTTCAATTCCTCGGTTCGGGACATTCCGTAGGCGCGGGTTTTCTCCGACTGCGAATGCAGCAGGCCATAAAGATGCACAGGCGGCATTCCGTCGCGCGCACCTTCCCGGCTGACCTCGCGCAGATACAGGAAAAGTTTGTACTCCTGCTCGGACGTGCGCGAAAGGATGATGGCGCGGAGGAAACTCCACTCGCCGCCGACGGCGCTCTCGAATATCTGCCGGATCCGCTCCGGAAAAACGTTTGTCTCCATAAATTCATCGGCCGCCGGAGTCGCGTCTTGCACGGGACGCAGCATGACCGGGAAGAATCCTGCCGCGCGTATCAGTTCCCACGGAACGGTGTTGGAGGTGAGGCCAACGACGGGGACGCCGGAGCGGTGAGCTTCCATCGCCTGCGCCATCGGATTTTCGTAATGCCATGCCAGGCGCGTGGCCGCGCCGTTCGATTGGTCCATCGGGAGACTCAGATTACTTTTCGCGCGCGCAAGGCTTCGATTTTTTGGGGTGAATAGCCCAGCATTTGGCCGTAAATCTCTTCGTTGTGCTCGCCCATCGCAGGCGCGGGCCGGTCGAATTCCGCCGTCGAGCCGGAAAAGCGAATCGGCATTCCCATTCCGTACACGTCTCCCACGTCCCCGTATTTTGGGTGCGCCAGCGGCACCGTCTCGCGCCTGGCTACCACCTGCGGGTCGCGCATGGCGGCGTCCGGGTGCCGCACCTCGGCCGAAGGCACGCCAGCCGAGTCCAGCTTTGCGATTGCCTCCGCCGTGGACATCGAGCGCGTAAATGCCTGCACCAATTCGTTGAGTTCGTCGGAGTGTTTCACGCGGCCGTCGCGCGTCGCATATCGCGCATCGCTTGCCATTTCCTGCCGCCCCATCGCTCCATACAGCGAACGCGCGAAGGCATCGGTGGGCGCGCACAGCGCGATGAATCCGTCGCGCGTGGGATACACGCCAAACGGCGCCAGCCGCGGAACGGTTTGCCCTGTGCGCAGGGGCACGCCGCACCGTTCCAGGATGTCGTAGGACTCGCACGCGACCATCGTGGTCATCGCGCCCAGCATGGAAATATCCACGTGCTGGCCCAAACCCGTGCGGCGCGCCTGGTGCAGCGCCGCCAGCACTCCGATCACTCCAAAAAGTGGCGCGGAAAGATCGGCGAACGGCACTCCAACGCGCACCGGCGGATCGTCGGGGTTTCCCGACGCGAACATCACGCCGCTCAAAGCCTGAATGATGGCGTCCATCGCTTTGCCCGATCCGGGATCGCCAGCGCTGCCGAAACCGGTGATCGAGCAATAAACGATCCGCGGATTAATCTCGCGCCCGAAAGCGTAGTCCACTCCCAATCGCTCCAGGACTCCGCGGCTGAAATTTTCGACCACCACGTCCGCTTTTTTCAGCAGGTCCGCGAAAACTTCGCGCGCTTCGGGAGATTTCAGATTCAGCGTGATGGCAAGCTTGTTTCGGAGCCGGTTGAGCGCAGAAACGGAAATGTCGTCGTCATTCTGACGCGTCAATGTGGCGCCATTTCTGCCCAGGTAGGGAGCGTTGCTTCGGCACGAGTCTCCCGCGGTGGGGCTTTCGATCTTGATTACGCGCGCTCCGAGGCCGGCCAGCAGGAGGGTCGCAAACGGCCCGGCCAGCGCTACGGTCATGTCGAGCACCGTGATGCCTTCGAGCGGACGCGGAAGGCTATTCGATGTTTGAAGTTTGTCCATGATTGACGTCGCCCACATGGGCCATTTTGTGCCTGCGAATTGGTGAGTCTACATCACAGGCATTACTTGTGCAGTCGGATTTGGACGCGTTACCGAACCACAACTCGCAGGTGGCTCATCACCCGCCAACCGGCTTCTGGTGTCGCACGGGCCTTGTTCACGGATAACAAACTCATTGTCTGTAAGTTACGGGATTGTCTTCGACAACATGGCATCACACGGACCGGATTTTGCCCCTCGCCATCCAGTTCACAATTACCGGCCCCCTACCGTGTCGGCGTCGAGGAGCCGGGCTGCTGGAGCTCCTGATCGCGTAGCCCGAGGGTCACCGTCTCGGGCGGGAACGGGTCCATTAATTGGGAAGATACTTTGATAAATAGTGTTCCGTTTTGGACAGACACTTCTGGCCGTGCCCCATTATGGTTCTGGCTGGTCGTTTATGGAACAGTTCCGGTGGCGGGTCGCGAAGGCGCGATCTCCTCCAAGATCGTTTGGGTTTCCAATGCCTTCAGCTTCACGAGAGCGCGTCAAGCAAGATGTTCCGCCTTTGGCCTTGACTGGACCGGCAAGCGGCAGGCATCCCCTGCGCGTCCTGTTTGTTCACAGTGATCCAGCGGCAGTAGAGCATTGCGTGCACGAACTTCGGAACGCGCATTTCAATGTCAGCGCGGACGTAGTTCTAACTCCCGAGCAGTTTGCCAAACGCCTAAAGTCGAAGTTTTATGACGTGGTGCTGGCTGAATATCCGTCCCCGAATTGGCAGGGACCGCAGGTGCTGGAAAGCTTGCGCGTGAGAGATAGGCAGATTCCCTGCATCTTTCTGACCGACACAGTCCAATTGGAAACCGAGGCGGAGCTCATCACGCGAGGCGCTGCCGATTGCGTTGAGATGGATCACGTCGGGCACATTCCCGTGGCTATTCGTCGAGCGATCAGTGACAACAAGCTGCGCGAAGAGCGCCGCGAAACCGAAAAGAAGCTGCGCCATTCGGAAGCACGCTATCGGGCGCTTGTAGGCAACCTTGCCTATGGAATGTGTCGCTGCGACGTCACAGGCAAGTTTCTGGAGGTCAATCAGGCATTGGTAACCATGCTTGGTTTTCATTCCGGCGAGGAACTCCTGGAAGTGAACCTCGCGAGTGACATCCTCTCTGATCTACCTAAACGAAGGCAATTGCTGGGCCGCTCAAGCGACCAGGACCGTGTTGATCCCCTGGAAGTTGAATGGAAGCGAAAGGATGGCACGGCTCTAAGGGTCAGGCTGAGCGGACGAGAGGTCACGCAGGAGGAAAAGACGGACAGCTACGAGATCATCGTCGAGGACGTCACCCAGCAACGCAAGCTCGAGGACCACTTGCGGCAGCAGGCGGCCAAGGATCCCCTTACCGGCCTGGCCAACTACCGCGAGTTGGTGGAGACCGTGAATACTGAAATCAAGCGTTCCGAGCGAACGGCGCGCGAGTTTGCGCTCTTGTTTTTCGACTTGGATGGGTTGAAGCAGATCAATGATCAGTTCGGCCACTTGGTTGGAAGTCAGGCGCTTTGCCGGCTTGCTGATGTCTTGTGCATCTGTAGCCGCGACATAGATACTTCGGCACGATTCGGTGGGGATGAGTTTGCTCTGGTGCTGCCCGAAACAGGGAGAGAGCCCGCCACGCTGGTAGCCCGGCGCATCTGCGATAAGTTTGCGAACGATGGCCGGGAGCCAAAACTCTCCGTAAGCATAGGTATCGCCGTCTATCCCGCGGACGGCCATACGATAGACGCTCTCCTGGGCGCAGCGGACGCGGCATTGTACTCGATGAAAGCCAGAACACGCGCTTCAGAGGCGGGGGCCTCAAAGAAACCCGGCGTGCGGCGTCCCAATGCGCCGGCCGACTACAAGCTAGGAGCGATGAACCGATGAAACGCCAACACAACCTGATCAGCATCAGTCGTAATTCGGGTTTCCATCTGGATCCGACGTTGACCAGCGAGGAATCAATCATCCTGCGAGCTCTCGCCAGTGGAAGAACGGACCGGCAGGTGTGTGCCGATCTCCGGATGGACCCAACGATATTTCTTCGCATGATGCGTGAGATGCGGCAAAAAATGGGAACCGTTGATAATGTGACTTTGATCGCGTGGGCGAAGGACCGGATCAGAGGCGGCGACCAAAGAATCGACAAGGGCGAAAGATTTGGGCGCCTGGCGTGAGGAGAGAGCATCTCCGACGAACGAAATAGGTTTCAGATGAAAGCTGCCCCGCTCATGTAGCAGAACGCGCAAGCGGGACGTGTTGATCCGAAAATTGCCGACGTACCCCTCACGACGTCCCGAACTAAAGGCAGTCCTCGAGTACTATACGTCCCACCTCCTCGATTTTGCGCCCCTTCCGGCCGCGGTGCCCCGATTCGTGGCTGGATTTGGCGCGCAACTTGCTGCACCTTCCGCGGCCGGGCGCGGCTCGCCGGTCCCGGGATTCAGTAATTGCCGAGCATCCGACAACTATAGTATTGTTCGCCGATGGCACGGCCAGCGCGGCGCGGAAGTAGTGTCTCCAAACTGGGCAAGACTCGTAAGAAGAGAGGCAAGAAAATGGCATCCCCAGCGAAATCCCATTCGAATAATGCACCTGAGGTTGAGGGTCACGAAGGCGCAAATGTAGACAAGATACGCGACATTCTGTTCGGCTCGCAGATGCGCGACTACGACAAGCGCTTTGGGAGGCTGGAAGACCGGCTGATCAAGGACGCCGAATCCCTGCGCGACGAGATGAAAAAGCGCTTCGAGACTCTCGAAGCGTTCGTGCAGAAAGAGCTTGAATCGCTGGGTGTGCGCCTGAAGACTGAGAAGGCCGAGCGCGCCGAAGCTGTGAAGGAATTGGGCGTGCAGCATCGGGACGCAGCGAAGGCGTTTGACAAGCGCCTGGGAAGCCTGGACGACCAGCTCACCGGAGACACTGCCGAGCTGCGTGCGCGGATCCTTGAACAATCGAAGGCGTTGACTTCCGAAATCGCCGAAAAATCTCGCGAGGCGAAGCGATTGCTCGACCAGGAAGTAGAAGCGCTGCGCACGGAGAAAGCCGACCGCGAAGGCCTCGGCGACCTTTTCACCGAATTCGGCTTGCGCTTGAAGAACGAGTTTAATCTTCCCGAGAAATAGGCTCCCGCCCCGCTCGCCCGATCCCCGGGGTGAGCAGCGTCTCGAGCCCACACATGCGCCATGGCCGCCCCTCACATGAGCGAAAAGCCCGCTGACGGCGTTGACGGCCCCTCCGCCGGAGGCTCGCCGCACGACGACGAAAAAGCTCTCCAGGAACTCCGCTCGCTTCTACTCAGTGAAGAACAACACGAGATCGTCGCGCTGCGCGAACGGCTGGACAGCACCGACCAGCGCACGCTCGAAGTGAGTGCGGTGGTCGCCGAAGCGATCGAACTGCGCCGGGCGCAGGGCGGCAATCAGGCACTGAGCGCGGCTCTCACCCCAACCGTCGAAGAAGCGGTGCGCGAATCGGTCCGCAAGGACTCGCACGTCCTCGTCGAAGCGCTTTTTCCCGTGATGGGACCGGCGATTCGCCGCTCGGTCGCCGAAGTCTTCCGCTCGACGGTGGAATCGTTCAACCAGGTGCTGGAGAGCACATTCTCCATTCGCGGCCTGCAGTGGCGGCTCGAAGCAATTCGCATTGGACGGCCCTACGCCGAAGTGGCCCTGCTGCACAGCCTGGTCTATCGCGTCGAACAAGTTTTTCTGATCCACCTGAAAACCAGCCTGGTGCTTCAGCACGTCGTGGATCCCGCCGTGGTCACGCAGGATGCGGACATGGTTTCGAGCATGCTTTCCGCGATTCGAGACTTTGTTCGGGATTCGTTCAGCACGCAGCAGAGTGATTCGCTCGATAGCCTGCAAATGGGACAGGTCCAGGTGTGGATCGAGCAGGGACCGCAGGCAATTATTGCCGCGGTGATTCGCGGGCAGGCCCCTCAGGATTTGCGGCTGACGCTGAAAGAAAAATTAGAGGAAGTCCACCACCGCTATTCCCGTGAGCTGGAGGATTTCGATGGCAATCCCGCGGCGTTCGAGGCCTTCCGTCCCGAGCTGGTCGCGTGCCTAACAGCTTCCTATCGGCATGAGAAGGCCGCGAAGTCGCGGCCTTACCTTTCTGTCTGCGCCATTGTTCTGGCCGTGTTGCTGGCGGGATGGTACGGGTACACGGCGATTCAGAATCGTAAATGGGCGCAGTACGTTGAGAACTTGAGGCAGCAGCCGGGAATCGTGGTCACGTCGTTTCAAAAGGCGAATGGCCGCTATCGCATTCAGGGCCTGCGGGATCCGCTGGCGGTGGATCCGGCGTCGCTCCTCGGCGAGCGGAACCTCGATGCGAGCCGGGCGGAATTCCACTGGAGCGCCTTCTACGCTTTGGATGACTCGCTCGTCTTGAAACGCGCGATCGCACTGCTGCAGCCGCCCGCGGATGTGACGCTCTCCGTGCAGAATGGCGTTCTTCACGCCGTGGGAGACTCCTCGGCAGAGTGGAAGAAAAACATGGAGGCGCGCGCCCCTTTGATCGCCGGCATCACCGCCGTGGACGATCGGGATCTGAATGACGAGAACAGTCCCAGACGGTTGAAGGCGGCGCTGGAATCCAAAATCATCTTGTTTGATCTGGCGCAGGCGGAAATCATCCCGCGGCAGAGGCAAAATCTCGCGGCAGCGGCGCAGACCATTCAGAAACTGCTGCAGACTCCTTCGTCGGCGAGCGGGAACGCTGTTGTCGAGCTGATTGGCCACGCCGATAGCTCCGGGCCAGAAGCTACCAACGTGCTGCTCAGTCAGGAAAGGGCCGACAACGCGAAGCTGGCCCTGGAGCGTCTGGGCATTCCCGCACAATCTCTCCGCGCAACCGGCGTTGGCTTGTCCTCTCCTCTCCGTCCGGAGACGGATGAGGAGAATCGCCAGTACAATCGCAGCGTCACGTTTCGAGTCGTCGGTCCGGAAGCCCCGCAGAGCCGGTGAGGTTTGTCCCCAGATGCTGCAAAAGAAAATCTGCATGCTCGGATCCTTCTCCGTGGGTAAGACCAGCCTGATTCTGCGCTTCGTTGAAAGCATTTTCTCGGATCGCTATCTCACCACCGTGGGCGTGAAAATTGACAAGAAAGTAGTCGCCGTGGATGGCCAGGATGTCACGCTGATGCTCTGGGATCTTTATGGCGAAGACGAGTATCAAAAGATTCGTATGTCCTATTTGCGCGGCGCTTCGGGATATCTGCTCGTCGCGGATGGCACCCGCGTCGCGACCGTGGATAAGACGCTGGCGATCAAAGACGAAGCGGCAAGAAACTTTGGGCCGACGCCCTTCGTCGTCGCCCTGAACAAATGTGATCTGACCGAAGATTGGGAAATCACTCCCGAAAAGGAAGCAGAACTCGCCGGCCGCGCGGGGAAAGTGGTGCGGACCAGCGCGAAGACCGGCGAAGGCGTCGAATTCGCATTCGAATCGTTGATCAAAGCGATGCTCGCAACGTGACGAGCCCCGCTCCAAGGTTTTCGCCTCAGGACATGAGCAGCGAATCCATCGCGGCCGCGGTTCTCGAATCAGAAGGCTATGCCGCATTCGAATATCTGGGAGACGCGGCATTTCAAATTATCGGCACTCCGTCCAAATTCTGCCTGGAAGTCGTGGGCGAATCGGCGGCGTCAGGCGCGCCAGTTCGTCTTACCGACCGCATGCCTTTTCTCGAGAGCTTTCTTCCCGAGGCGGAGGAGTGCTGGGAATCGGGCGGGGAAGGACGCGTGGATTCGGGATCCTGGATCGAGCGCGGTGTGGACGGCCGCGAATTGGCGCTGGAGGCGTCCGCGTTCCGAATCGCCGGGAAGCGCATCATGCTCATCCGGAATCCCCAGAGGCGATTCGCGGACGACGTGCACCTCCTGCAAAAGGCACGGGAGTCGGCGCTGGGCCACGAGCGGCTGCTGCGCGAAATCCAGAAGAAGGAAATTCTTCTCCACTGCGTGATTCACGATCTCTCTCAGCCGCTTTCGGCCATGCGTGGTTGCTTCTCGCTGCTCGCGGCGGAAAATCTGTCGCCGAAACTTCGCGGGCTGATCGAGATCGGCCAGCGGCAGTCGCGTAATCAGGAGGACATGATCCGTGGCATCCTGCAGGCATTTTCGGCCGAGCTTGCGGCGCAGGAAACAGTTCATCGCGACGCAGCGAGCGCGCCGGACCTTGCCAACTGCGCCCAGGAAATAGCCAAGGACTTCTCCGCAGCGTTCGCCGCACGCGGCGCGCGAATCGAATTCGATTCTCACGTTGACCTCGCCCGCAATTGGAAAGTCGTGGGCGACGACTCCCGTCTCCGCAGGGTTTATACGAATCTGGTCGAAAACGCGCTTCGATACAGTCCTTCGGGCACTACTGTTACGCTCGGCGTGGTCGCCGATGGCAACGATCTGAAGGCGTACGTGGACGACGAGGGGCCCGGATTGCCGGCTGGCGAGTCCGGGGCCCGTTTGTTTGGGCTCTTTTCAAAGGGCAAGGAGGGTGGCGGCAAAGCCGGCCTGGGGCTCTATTTCTGCAAGATCACCGTCGAACGCTGGGGCGGAGCGATCGGATGCGAGAAGCGGCCCGTCCGCGGCACGCGGTTCTGGTTTCGCCTTTCCCGGGCAGAGGGACAGGCTGGCGAACCCGCCGTCGCTGCTGGCCAGACTGCAGCTGATTCATCGGCGCAGAAAGTTACTCCGAAGAAGGCCGTCCAGCGGCTGCGGCTTCTCCTCGCCGATGATTCGCCTGTCAATCGGCAGATCACCGCTTTGCTCCTTGAAAAGCGCGGGCACGAGGTCGTGGCCGTCGAGGACGGCAAGGAAGCGCTTTCGCGCATCGAAAGAGGCAAATTCGATGCGGTGATTCTGGACGAGGAGATGCCTCAGATGGGCGGTCTCGAGGCCGTGCGCGCCATTCGCAAAATGGAGGTCTCGACGGGCGGCCACATTCCAACCGTGCTGGTCACGGGCAACGGTTCGGAGGCCGCGCGCCAGCGGTCTCGCGAAGCTGGTTTGGATGCTCACATCGCCAAACCGTTCGAGGACGAGGAATTGTTTCGCATCATAGAGGGCCTTTGCGGTGCCGGTGACGCGAGCGTGGCACATTCCGCACCGGAAGCGACCGCCGCTGTCGCCGAAGCATTCAGCGCCGGGGACCTCCTGAAACGCGTGGGTGGAAATCCGAAGGTTCTTAGGGAGGTGGCCAAAATATTTCTGGAGGACACCCCAAAGCGAAGGTCTGCCATCCGCAAGGCAATTGCGGCTCAGGATGGCGAGGCCCTGGCGGGCGCCGCCCATGCCTTGCGAGGTTCGGTGGCGATGCTGGGCGCCAGCGATATCGCAGAAGACGCCCGCACAATCGAGGCAATGGGTCGTAGTGGAAGAATTGCGGAAGCTAATAGGATTCTCGCGCCGTTTGAGAGTAAACTCTCCGGTTTCCAAAGGTTAATCGCTGGAATCGCGGCCGGTCCGGGTAAGGCGAAGAAGCGTGGTCGAAAGACCGGTCCCCCGCGAGCGCGAAGGAGAAAATGATGAAGAAGATTTTGGTAGCGGACGACGACCGCGCGACCCGCCACATGTTGAAGAGTGTGCTCGGGGAAGCTGGATACGAAGTTTCCGTCGCCGTGGACGGCGACGCTGCCCTGAAAAAAGTGCGCGGCGGCGGGTTCGATCTGCTTCTGACGGACGTGTGGATGCCGGGCATGAATGGGCTGGAATTGCTCGCCCGACTGCGGGAGGAGCCGAATCGTCCCCGCACGATCGTGATGACATCGGACGACACCTCGGAAGTAATGCTGCGCGCGATTCGTGAGCAGGCGTATCACTACTTCCGAAAACCCGTAGATCCCACCGCCGTGGTGGAACT
The DNA here is from genome assembly GCA_963842425.1 of uncultured Acidobacteriota bacterium. Lineage (GTDB taxonomy): Bacteria > Acidobacteriota > Terriglobia > Acidiferrales > UBA7541 > Palsa-295. The sequence goes on from CAWJGQ010000010.1 coordinate 368,768, forward strand.
CGTCAAGGACGCGCTTTCCGCGAAGCCATCGTCCTCTCCCATTGAAGTGGTTTCCGCCGCGCCTCATTGGATTGAATTGCTCGTTCCGTGCGAACTTGAGGCCGTTGCCAGAATCACCGGATTCATGTCCCAGATCAAATCTGAATTGTCTGAAGAAGACCGCGAGCACGTCGGATTCGCGTTCAGGGAGCTGCTTACGAACGCGATCGAATGGGGAGGAAAGCTCGACCCGAATGCGAAGGTGCGCATCTCCTACTTGAAAACCAAACGCATGGTTCAATATCGAATTGCGGACCCCGGCATGGGTTTTCGCATCGAGGACTTGAGCCACGCAGCCGTGAGCAATCCGGAAGACGATCCCATGCTCCACAGCGAAATTCGCAAGCAGAAGGGGCTGCGCCCCGGCGGCTACGGTCTTTTCATGGTGCGCGATTTGGTGGACGAGCTGCTCTACAACGAAGTGCACAACGAAGTCGTTCTCGTAAAATATCTGACTCCCGCTTCCTGAGCCAGCGGCCCCGATCGGAGCAACGCATGCAATTGAAGTCGTTTTACGGCTGGAAACTTCTGTGCGTTTTCTGGGTCATCATCGTTTTCAATTTCACGTTTCCTACCTTCGGCACCAGCGTGGTGAATACCTACATGGCCAAGGCCATGCACCTGAATGGTAAACAACACGGACTCGCGTTCACTGTGTTCAGCCTTATGGCGGGACTGCCGGGGCCGCTGGTAGCGATCTCCATCAGGAAGTATGGAATTCGCCCCACGCTCGTGATCGGGACGCTGATCACGTCGCTCGGCGCTTTCCTGATGGCGACGCGCGTGAACACGCTGCCGCAGGCGATTATCGTTTTCGGAATTATCGTCGGCGCGGGCGTAGCCCTCGCGGGCACCATCGGCCCGCAGGTCGGGATCGCGCGCTGGTTCTACAAGAAACGCGGACGCGCGATGTCGCTGATGCTGACTTCGTCCGGCATCGGCGGGTTCATTGCCGTGCCGACGCTGAATCACGTGATCGCGCGAGCAGGCGGAGATTGGCGAGCGGCGTGGTGGCTGATGGCATGCATGTCGCTGGTTGCTGCCTTGATTGCCGCGTTTTTCGTGCGTGACAGTCCCGCGCAGCTGGGCCAGCTGCCGGATGGAGACACGATGGCCGATGCCGCCAGTTCGACGGATGACGGTGTTTCGCGCGCGAGAAAAGGCGTCTATAAGACCACTGAAAACTGGACGCTCGGCGAGGCATTCCGCACGCCTACGCTTTGGCTGCTGATATTCACGTATCTGGGATTTTTCATGGGTTTCTTCATCTATATCGCCCACGGGATGCGGCATCTCGAAGGTCTTGGCTACGCTCCGGGAAAAGCGGCGGAGTCAATTTCCATCGTGTTGATTTCTTCGATGATTGGGCAGGCGACGGTCGCGGCGATTGGCGACCGAATCGAACCGCGGTTGATTTCGGCTGTGGCCGTTTGCCTGTACGGCGCCGGCACGCTGCTGGCGATTCACGCGGAAACTCCGGCGATTATGTATGCCTACGCGATCCTGATGGGCTGGGGTTTCAGCATGGCGTTCACCTGCATGGCCACGATTTTGAGCAACTATTACGGACTGAAAGTGTATCCCGCGCTGCTGGGCATCACCACGCCCCTGGGAACGGTCCTGGGCGCGATTGGACCGGTGACGGCGGGATATTTCTACGATCGCTACGGCTCCTACCGCCAGATTTTCTCGATCGTCGCCGCGCTGTGCTTCGCCAGCGCGATCCTTTACCTCCTGGCCAAGCCTCCGGTTCGAAGATCTCCCGGCGCCAGGATCGCGCCCGCGCAAGCCGCCTAAACGTATCGGCCCCCGCGCGATTTACCTTTATCTCAATTTCTGATGGCATCCACTCCGAATTTGAATTTGCGTGTTTTGGCGGGCGTTCCTAAAGTGGAGTATGAATGGATACGCCGCGCGCGAACAACATCAGGACATTGACGTCCTGCACGAGATCGGCAAGCGCATCGCCGCCGCCGATCCTCTCTCCACGGTGCTGAAGCTCGTCGTGGAATTCGTTTCCACCGTCGTGAAATGCGATTCGTGCTTTCTGTACGTTCTCGAAGGAAATGATCTTATCCTGCGAGCCTCCCAGAATCCGCATTCGGAGGTGGTGAACCGGCTGGCGCTGCGAATGGGCCAGGGCATCACGGGCTGGGTCGCCGAAAACAAGAAACCTGTGGCGATCGCGAGCCGGGCATCGTCTGATCCGCGCTTTCAGTCGTTCCAGGAATTGCCGGAGGACCGCTACGAGGCCTTCCTATCCGTTCCCATCCTTTGCCGCGACAAGCTCGTCGGTGTGATCAATCTGCAGCATCGCGAATCGCACGTCCACAGCCAGCGCGAAATTCACCTGGTCTCGACCATCGGCTTCCTGGTCGGCCCGGAAATCGAGTTGGTGCGCCTTGAGGCTGAGGATTCAAAGCTATCCGAGCTATCGGAGGCCCGGCGGCTGGTCAAAGCGGCCCAGGAAATTCTGCAGCGCGACTTACAGATCGCCGAGGAGGACGCTTTTCTCGTGCTGCAGCGGGAGAGCCGCGAGCGGCGAAAATCCATGAAGGAAATCGCGGAGGCGATACTGGTCTCGAGCGAAATAATGTCCAGACGAAATCTTTCACGACCTTCATAGGTTCGTGTTTGAAGATGAGTGCTCGTCGAATTCAACGATTACGGCTTGGTATGCTCGCGGACCATGCGAATCGGTTTCACGATCATGTCTTTCGGCGCGTTCACCTGATGATCGAGCACCGGAGTCAGCTCCCCTTCATCCGCGGACTTCGGCACGAATTTCCATTCCGTCGAGGGAGCGTACTGATCCTTCTGCATCACCACGAACAACAGCGCCCCGGACCGGAGGCGCGCATTCAGTAGCGGAGCATCACCCTGATCCTTGTGCGTGGGATCAATTAAGTTTCCTTCCTTATCAACGCTGATATCGAAGTTATTGAGGGTGCCGGTGAGCGCGCCGCCCTGCTCCTTCAATACGAGGATCGCGAGAACCTCGCCATTGAACGTCGCCTTCCATGTGCCCACGAACGTCTTTAGGTCGGGAGCGGTTTCCTTCGTCTGATTGGTGCTTTGTCTGGCGGAGTTTGCCGACCGAGGCGCCGCGAGGCTCGGCGTAGCGAAAAACAGCAGGCAGCCGATGGTAACGAGTAGCACTCCGGTCATGTATCTCGCTCGACTCACATCGAAAAAGTTCACCGTGAGCTCCTATCCAGGGGGTCCGACTCGGCAACATCGAAGCTCGGACACGGGCTGATGGTACGAGAACATCGCCTGTTCGGCAATGCTCCGGCCGCCAAACCGGGACGCGTGCTGCCTCATTTGGGCCACAATCGGCATCATACGTGGAGTGATTTGCGTCGGGCGACCGTAGCAGGATGCCCTTCGCGGCAACCGATAGGTGTTTGCGTAGTCAACGCCGGAAGGGGTCTGTTACAATTTTGTGATTCACGGGGCAGGCCGCGCGCGGATGTGCGGCTCATCATGGCGGAAAACAGCAAACGAAAACCGATTACCTGGATAGTGGTCGCGGTGCTTGCCATCGCTGTGTTGGCTGTGCTCGCCCTTCGGCGCCAAGCGCCGGTGGTGGCGGTCGTCAGCGTCGCGCGCGAGGATTTGAGCGCCACAATCACCAGCAATGGCAAGGTCGAGCCGATTGCCCCGACAGTGGCTCGCGCCGAGTTTCCGACGTTTGTGGACAAGGTAATGGCCACCGAAGGCCAGGCGGTGCGCCGCGGGCAGGTGATCTTGACACTTAATGACGCGGACGTGCGGTCGCAGCTTGCTCAGGCTCGCGCCGACCTGCTTTCCGTGCAGAATGATCTTCGCAACGCGCGCGCCGGCGGTCCTCCGGATCAGGTAGCGCAGCTCGATGGAGATTTGCAGGCCGCGCAGGTGCAGGTGAAGAATCTCGAGAGTAACGAACAAGCTCTCGAGGGGCTGGTGGCGAAACATGCCGCCACGCAGGACGAACTCGCTCAGACGCAGGCCAGCCTGGCCAAGGCGCGCGGAAACCTTCAGGCGCTTCAGGCGAAAAAGCAGGATTTGACGCAGCGCGCATCGGCGATCGTCCAAGGCGCGGACCTGCGCGTCAGCCAGTCGCAGGATCTCGTTCAATCTCTCGAAGAGAAAGTTCGCTCGGCAACTGTCACCGCGCCCACGGACGGCACGCTGTATTCGCTTCCCGTGAATGCGGGCGATTATGTGAAGGTTGGAGACACTCTCGCCGAAATGGCCGATTTGCGGCACGTGCGCGTGCGCGCATTTGTGGACGAGCCGGACCTGGGCTCGCTGGAGCCGAACCAGAATGTCGCGGTCACGTGGGACGCGAAGCCTGGCCGCACATGGACCGGCCACACCGAGGAAGTTCCGAAGCAGGTGGTGGCGCGCGGGATGCGCAGCGTGGGCGAAGTCCTTTGCTCGGTGGACAACGACCATCTCGACTTGCTCCCGAATACCAACGTGCAGGTCCTGATCATGGTGCGCGAGCGGCATGGAGCTTTGGTGGTCCCGCGCTCGGCAGTTCTCGGTGATAGCACTCAGCACTATGTTCTATTGTTTGCAGACGACAAACTGCGCCGCCGCGACATCTCAGTAGGCGTGGCCAGCGCTTCGAAATACGAAGTCGTGTCGGGTTTGACCAGCAATGACCGCGTGGCGCTGCCCGGCGAAAAAGAGTTGCACGACGGTATGGAAGTTCGAGCCGAGGAGGCTAATTGAGAACTTCACACGCGTACTTCGCTGCAATCCTGTCCGGCATTCTATTCTTCGGTCTGCTCTCGTCGGCCCCCGCGCTCCGAGCGGACGCTACATCCGCGATTCAGTCGGCGCAGCACCAGATCTCTGCCGGAAATTACACGGGAGCGATTGCTACGCTACAGGCAGCCGTGCCGGGGAATCCTTCGAGCGCTGATCTTTGTTACTGGCTGGGTCGCGTTTATTACGAAACGCGCGACTGGAACAACGCTGTCGCTCAACTCGAAAAGGCAGTCTCGCTCGACCCGAAGAACTCGCTGTACCACCAGTGGCTCGGCAGATCCTACGGCGGCCAGGCCGATCGCGACAGAAGTTTTTCCGACGCGAAGAAAGTGAAATCCGAGTTCAAGCTGGCGGTCAGCCTCGACCCTTCGAATATCGCCGCGCGACGCGACCTTGCAGAATATTGCCTCGATGCGCCCTGGATCGCAGGTGGCAGCAAGGATGAAGCGCTCGAACAGGTGAACGCCATCGCCGCGATTGACCCTGTCGCCGGCCATCTCGCGCGCGCACTTTACGATAAAGAAGGCCTGAAGAATCCGGACGACGCCGAGAACGAGCTCCGCCAGGTTCTGGCAGCCAAGCCCAAATCCGTCGAGCCGTACATTGAAGTCGCCGATTTTTACAGGCAGCTGAATAAGCCGGCCGACATGGAAACTGCCATTGCCGCCGCCGCGCAGGTGAGTCCCAACGATCCGCGCCTCGCGTTTTTCCGTGGCGTTGCAGCGGTGCTTGCGAATGCAAATCTGCCGAGCGGCGAACGCGATTTGAAATCCTATCTCGCCAGCACGCCGGATCGCAGCGACTGGCCCGCGCATGCTGCCGCGCGCGAGTGGCTCGGTCGCCTTTACGAAGAACAGGGAAAGCGCGCCGACGCCGCGGAGCAGTATCGCGAGGCCCTGCAGCTAGAACCCAAGCGCAAGGAAGCCAAGCAGCGCCTCGAAAAGCTCGAGAAGTCTCAGTAGTAGCGCGCCGCCGGCGCTCGCGAGTCAAATCCCGCATGGCAACCACGCAAAACACAGCGGCCTTCTGGAGCGAGACCTGGTCCCTGGCCATGCAAGCTCTGCGCGCGAATAAAATGCGCGCGATGCTCACTATGCTGGGTGTGATCATCGGCAGCGGTTCCATCGTGCTGGTGGTTACGGTCGCTCTCGGCGGCCAACGGTACGTCCTCTCGCAGATCGAAGGGATCGGTGCAAATCTTGTTTCCGCGCGTGTGGTCAGCTCCGGCGATGCAGGCTCTCTGACCGTCGAAGATCAGATTACGCCCGCCGACCTCGACGCCGTGAAGCAGGGCATGCCGCAACTCGTGTCCGAGGCCGCGGGCAGCAACGCGCTCTTGATGACTGTGGTCGTCAACGGCCGGGAGCGTCCGGTGACTCTTGTCGGCGTGACGCGGGGTTTTAATCGGATTCGCAATCTTGCGATTTTGCGCGGGCGTTACTTCGATTCCGACGATATGGATTCGCGCAGCAAGGTGTGCTTGCTCACGGAAGATCTCGCGCGCCGCGTTTTTCCGTTTGAGGATCCCGACGGAAAAGAAATTCAGGTCGGCGAGCTGCGCTTCACGGTGATCGGCGTGTTCAAAGAACGCTCGACCACCTTTGGCCAGACGGAGATCAGGCAGGAATCCGTGATCATCCCTTTTTCCCTGCTCCAGTACTACACCGGGACGCAGTATTTCAGGACCCTGTATGTCCTCGCGAACCGCTCTGAGGACATTCCGGTCGTGACGCGCGAATTGCAGGAAATTCTGCAGTCTCGCCACCGCGGCGGCGCGCAGTATCGCGCCCTGAATTCTGCCGGGATTCTGGAGACGGCGCGCCGGATCGCGCTCGCGCTGATGGTGGTCCTGATTTTGATAGCGCTGATTGCGCTGGTCATCAGCGGTGTGGGGATCATGAATATCATGCTCGTCACCGTAACCGAGCGGACCCGCGAAATCGGCATACGCAAGGCCATTGGCGCGACACGGGATGCCATCCGCTATCAATTTCTGATGGAAGCGATGGCCATCAGCGGCACGGGCGCGCTCGCCGGAGTCGCCATCGGAGTTGCGATTCCCGCCGTCCTCAATTTTCTGATTGGTTTTTTCCCGGAGGCCGCGGGTATTACCGTTCCGGTGTCGTGGATCTCAGTCGTCCTGGCGTTCGTAGTATCCTGCTCCACAGGCTTGGTGTTCGGTTATCTGCCCGCCAATCGGGCGGCCAGCCTGCAGCCGACGGAATCGCTTCGCCATGAATAACCCCGCTAACCAAATCATGCAACGCTATCGCCGCATTCTTGCGCTTGTCGGAATCGTCGCATTCTGTGCGCTTCTCGCCGCGGTTGCCGCGCGCGCGCAAGATTCGGACAAGCTGACGCTGCATCAGGCTGTGACGCTGGCTCTCCAGAATAGCCGCGACGTCAAGCTCGCGCAGGTGCAATACAACGTCGCGCTCGGCGAAGTCGGCGTGGACCGCGCGGCTTTTAGACCGAACCTCTATACCGGCGCTGGCGTGGCTTACACGTACGGCTTTCCATCATTGCCCGGCGGCGAGGCGCCCTCCGTCTTTCAATTGGATTACACGCAGGCGCTCCTCAATCCGCTCCTCAAGGGCGCGCAGCATGCCGCCGAGGATCGCGCGAAAAATCAGAAACTCGAGCTCGACCGCGTGCGTGACGACGTCATCGTGCGAACCGCGACGGCCTATCTCGAATTGGCCAAGGTCCGCCATTCGATGGAGCTAATGCTCGGCGAGCAGGCCAGCGGGGCGAAGATTCTGGAAGCCATTCGCGAACGCGTCGCTGCGAATCAGGAGCTTCCCATCGAGGTGACGCGCACGCAATTGACGCTGGCTCGCATCGCCGAGCGTGTTGTGAAGTCCGAAGACCGCGAGGCTTTTCTCGAAGCCCAGATCCGCGACCTGACGGGCGTCCCTGATGCGCAATCGGTTGAGGTCGAGCCGGAGGACGCGTCGTTCGAGGCCCAACTCGCGTCCGCGCAATCGGAAGGCGAAATCGAGAGCCTCGCCATCCAGAGCGACCGCGGCATCGCAGAAGCGGAAAACGAACGCGCGGCGCGCCAGCAGATCCTGAAAGGCGCGCGCTGGAGCTACTTTCCCACCGTGAATCTGGTCGGGCAGTACAGCATCTTGAGTCAGTTCAACAACTATAACGAGTTTTATGCGCACTTCCAGCGGAATAACTTGAACGTGGGAGTGCAGATTACGATCCCAATATTCGCCGCCAAGACCTCGGCGAATGTCTCGCTGGCAAAAAGCCAGTTGAGCGAAGCCGAGCTGATGCTCGGCAACAAACGCCAGCAGGTGCGCTTTGACGTCCAGCAGAAAGCGCGCAGCGTGCGCGAGCTGGACGCCAGCTGGGAGGTGGCGCGCCTCGATCTCCAGCTGGCGCAGGAAACGCTTCAGTCGGAACAGGCCAAATTCGACCAAAATCGCATCACCCTGCAGGAGATCGAGCAGGCCCGCCTGGACGAAAACGACAAGTGGGTGGCCTTTCTCGACGCCGATTTTGCCCGTCAGCAGGCCCAGTTGAGCCTGCTCCAGGCGACCGGCCAGCTGGCTAAGATTTTCCAATAGAACGTATCCAAAAAGCCGCGCTTGGGCTGACCGGCGAAATGCAGTAGAATGAGTGTTCCGGCTGAAATTATTCGAAGTTCTGAGGGGGATACTGTACATGCCGTCTGTAATGAAGACTCTGCTCCTGAATCCGCCAAGTTTTGAGAAATTTGACGGTGGCGCGGGCTCCCGCTGGCCTGCCACGCGCGAGATCGAGTCGTACTGGTATCCGGTTTGGCTGTCCTACCCGGCCGGCATGCTGCCCGGCAGCCGCCTGCTCGACGGCCCCCCGCACCATATCAAGCCCGCTGAAGTCGTCCAGATTGCGCGGGATTACGAGTTCGTCGTCTTGTTTACCTCGACCGTCGGTTTTCTGAGCGACTTGCGCATGGCTCGCGCAATGAAGGAGCAAAAGCCCGATACCAAGATTTGTTTCGTGGGTCCGCAGGTGCAGATTAAGCCGGCCGAAAGCCTTCTGGCGAGTTCCGACATTGATTTCGTCGTGCGGGGTGAATTCGACCACGCCGTCGTCGAGTACGCGCAGGGCAAGCCGCTTTCAGAGATCGGGAACGCAAGCTACGTGAAAGACGGAAAAGTCGTTCACAATCCCTCGCGGCCCCTGATGCAGACGGCCGAGCTGGACGAGCTGCCTTTCGCCACGGACGTCTATCAGAAGGACGTTTCGATCGAAAAGTACAACGTGCCGTTCCTCCTTCATCCTTTCGTTTCCTTCTATACCGCCCGTGGATGTCCGGCCCTTTGCACTTTCTGTCTGTGGCCCCAGACTCTTTCCGGCCACGCATGGCGCACGCGATCAGTGGAGAACGTCGCTCGGGAATTCCGCCAGGCTCACAAAATGTTTCCGCAAGCCAAGGAATTCTTCTTTGACGACGACACCTTCAATATCCGCAAGGATCGCGTCCTCGCGCTTTGCAAGGAATTCAAGCCTGTTGGCTTCCAGTGGTCCTGCACGGCCCGCGTCCATGGAGATTACGAGACTCTAAAGGCAATGGCGGATGCCGGCTGCCGCCTGTTGATCGTGGGCTTCGAATCGGGCGATGCGCAGATCCTGAAGAACATCAAGAAGGGTCAGACGCTCGAGATGGGCCGCAACTTCGTGAAGAATTGCAAGAAAGTCGGCATTCACGTTCACGGCGATTTCATCATCGGGCTCCCGGGCGAGACCAAGGACACCATCGAGAAGACCATCAACTTCGCGAAAGAACTCGACTGCGAGACGATTCAGGTTTCGATGGCTCACGCCTACCCTGGCACTGAGCTTTACGATCAGGGCGTTCGCGAAGGCTTCCTCGCCGGTGAAGCGATCACCGACGATGGCGGCCACCAGCTTCCTCACCTCGAGTATCCCGGCCTCTCCAAGGAATACATGGTCGAGTCCGTCAACCGCTTCTACGATAGCTACTATTTCCGTCCGAAGGTTGCCTGGCGCATCGTACGCGACTCGCTCTGGGATTCGCACGAGCGCAAGCGCCTGTATCATGAAGCCGTGGATTTTATGAAGCTCCGCGCGGATCGCCGCCGCGTATCCAAGAAGCGCAAGGGCGTGGACCAGAAAGCGATCGTTGCCGTGCCGCCGATGAACCCGCGTTCCGGGATCGGCGAGTCTCAAGGAGCATGACGGCGCCGCAAGGCCTCCACTTAAAAACGTTTACGCTGATTTTGATCATGGTCTCCGTGGCCCCGCTGGGAGACATGTTTCTCGGCAAGGGCATGAAGCGCATCCCCCCGATGGCCAGTTGGTTGCCCGCCGACGTGTTTCACTTTTTCTTCCGCGCGTTCACTTCGGGCACTATTTGGCTCGGCATCGGACTGCTGCTCACCTTCTTCGTCGCCTATTTGCTGGTGCTTTCCTGGGCCGACTACAGCTACGTCCTGCCGGCCTCGTCCATTACCAGCCTGATCATCGCTCTGCTGGCCAAATTCGTGCTGCACGAAACCATCACGCCCACTCGTTGGGCGGGCGTCGCACTCGTCTGCGTGGGCGTATTCATCGTCGGGCGAACGCCGCCGCGAACCACGGAGCAGGGATCGTGCTGACCGGATTCATTTTCTATTTCTTGATCGTTGTTCCCGGCACGTGCGGCGAAATCTGCATGTCGCACACGATGAAGACTGTCGGCGAGGTTACGGATTTCCGGCCGCGAGCCATTATTCGCGTATTCGGCCACGCGGTGAGATCGCCGTGGTTCTGGATCGGCATCACCATGATGGCGGCGGGTTTCTTTTCGCTGCTCGGTTTGCTGTCCGTCGCCAACGTCAGTTTCGTCTTCCCGGCCACGGCGATCAGCTACGCAGTGGGAACGCTCGGCGGTAAAATCTTCCTCCGCGAGCAGGTCACTCCCCAGCGTTGGGCCGGCGTGCTGCTCGTTTGCGCAGGCGTCGCCTTGGTGTTCCTCGGCACAAAGTAGCAGGATGCCGTAGGGATGTAGGTTTTGTAGGGGCATGGCATGCCATGCCCGGCGAAGTTGCTTCACTCGGCTGCCTCGATCATCTTTGTGGGTCGTGGCTTTAGCCACGACGAAAAATAGTCGCGCGAAGCGCCCTCCAATGCGCTGCTCCTTTTGCGGCAAGTAGTCGGTGCGCTCGCCCGATTGAAAATGTACTTTGTTTCCTCACGCGGGAACGACTGGCCCGATCGCTTGGCCCGATCTGCTAGCCGATGCACGGCATTTGTGAGATCGTCTGTAACATTATGACGCCCTGGACGCCGGTTCGCGACGCGCTTCTCTTGGTGGCCATTGCGCCCTTCGCGTATTACCTTCTTGCGATCATCGCTGCGGGCAGGTTTTTCGGCCGGCCATCCCCCTCCGATTTCAGCCCGCCCGTCAGCATCCTGAAACCGATCCGTGGCCTCGACCGCGAAACCTACGAAAACTACGCCAGCTTCTGCCGCCAGGATTATCCGGAGTTCGAAATTCTTTTCTGCGTCACCGACGACCAGGATCCCGCCATCCCTGTCATTCGAAAACTGATCGCCGATTTTCCCGAGCGTCCGATCCGCCTGCTGATTGGCTCCGACCCGCTGGGCGCCAGCGACAAGGTCAACAAGCTCTGCCGCATGGTCCGTGAGGCGCGCAACGAAATCATAATCGTTAGCGATAGCGACGTGCGCGTCGAGCCGGGTTTTCTCCGCGCGGTTGCCGGACCGTTCTCGGATTCATCCGTTGGCGGCGTCACGTGTCTTTACCGCGGGCTCACGGACGGCGGGTTCGCCGCTAACCTTGAAGCTCTCGGCAATAGCGCGGATTTTGCGCCGGGCGTCCTTGTCGCGTGGCTTCTGGGCGGCGTCAATTTCATGCTCGGCGCCGTGATGGCGACCACGAAAAAGCATCTCGCCGAAATCGGTGGTTTCGAATCTCTCGTGGATTATTTTTGCGACGACTACGAACTCGGCAATCGCATTGCTGCACGCCGCCATCGCATCGAGCTGAGCCGCTTTCCGGTGGATATCGTCTACCCCCGGGAAACGCTGGGCGATGCCTTTCGCCATCAGCTTCGCTGGAATCTCAGCATCCGCTATTCGAGGCCGTGGGGGCATCTCGGCCTGATTTTCACGCAAGGACTCGTCTGGTCCATCGTCGGCATATGTCTTGCGCACTCGTGGCCCGGCATTTTCGTGTTTGTCGGCGGCTACTGCCTGTTGCGCTATGAAGTGGCGCTGGGCACCGGAGCTCGCGGGATGCAGGATCAGCTCGTCCGCCAGAAATTCTGGATGCTGCCGCTGCGCGACGCTTTCGCGTTCGTCGTCTGGCTCGCCAGCTTCTTCCCGCAGCGCATCCACTGGCGCGACCGCCAGTTCTACGTCCGCGACAAACGCCTCGTCTCGATCACGCCACCCGCGCCATAGTTGGAAACCCGTGCCAGCAAGACGTCTTCGTAGGGGCGTAGCACCGCTACGCCCGGCACCAATCCTTGGCACCGCGTCCGCCATGAAGTCTCCTCAGATTTTCTTGTAGGGGCACGATATATCGTGCCCGGCATACATGCTTGGCAACCGGCAGTCCATTCACTGGCGCTGGATTTTCCGTGGGCGCGCCGAAATTTTTCCGACGTCGCCACGAATCGCCCGGTTGACGAATGGTTCTTCCGCCGTTAAAGTAGATTCAGGTCGCCCGCCGCGGCGGGGGGCCTTTTTTGTTGTCTCCCCTCGGCTGGGAGGTCGTACAATTGGCAGTACATCAGATTCTGGATCTGATTATCCTGGTTCGAGTCCAGGCCTCCCAGCCAAACTTCTCCTGAAAAAAAACTTGTTGTCACGTGGCCTTGCCGCAGGAGTATGATTGCGCCCCTAGCGCTGTATAACGCGCCCCGCTCGAATGCCTTTCCTCGGAGGCTGGCATGAAAAAACTCCTGAAGATCGTCGGAATCGTCGTTGTCGTTCTCTTTCTAATCGGTATCGGGCTCCGATTGTTCTTTGACGTCAACCAATTCAAGCCGGCCATCGAAACCGAAGCCTCCAGCGCGCTCGGCCGCAAGGTCGAAATCGGCAACATCACGCTCGCCATTCTCCGCGGCGGCGTCTCCGTGGACAACGTCGTGGTTGCAGACGACCCAGCATTCAGCCACACGCCCTTCCTCCAGGCGAAGAAGGTGACCGTGGGCGTGGCGATACTCCCCATGATTTTTTCCAAGAGGCTTGAAGTAAGCTCGCTTACTGTGATTGACCCGGATGTTTCGCTGCTGCGTTCGCCCTCGGGCGCGTGGAATTTCTCGTCTCTGGGCGCGGGCGGAGCCAAACCGAAGTCCAAAGATTCCTCCGCTCCCGCGAATTTCGACGTGGAGAAAATGAAGATTTCCAACGGCACGATCGTCATGGGCACGGGCGGCGCGCACCCGAAAACGCAGACCTACTCCGAAGTGAATCTCGAGGCTTCCGACCTTTCCTACACGACGCAATTTCCGTTTAAATTGTCGCTGAAGGCCCCGGGCGGCGGCACCGTGAAACTCGACGGCAAGGCCGGCCCCATTGATGCAGCCGACGCTTCGCTGACTCCGTTGGACGCAAAGGTTGACGTCCAAAATTTCGACATCGCCGCGAGCGGCGTCGTTGATCCGGCCATGGGCATTGCCGGCGTGATTGATTTCACCGGCAACGTCGCATCCGATGGACACCAGGCGAATTCGAAGGGCACCCTCAAGGCCAATAAGATCAAACTGAAGGCTGCGGGGTCTCCCGCTACCGTGCCAGTGGATGTTGATTACGAGACGACCTACGACTTGAAGCGTCAGGCCGGCACCCTGAAGCAGGCCGATGTGCACATCGGAAAGGCGCTGGCGCACCTTACCGGCAGTTACGACATCTCCGGCGCCTCTCCAACGCTCAACATGAAAATGAACGGAAAGGGGATGCCCATTGAAGACCTCGAGGGCATGCTTCCGGCCGCTGCGATCAACCTTCCTCCCGGCGCCTCGCTCAAAAGCGGCAGCCTCGATCTCGATCTCGCCCTTAGCGGTCCGGCGGACAAGCTGGTCATCAGCGGACCAATCCACCTTACGGACGGAAAGATTGGTGGCTTCAACATGAAGTCGAAGCTCTCGTCCTTTCCCGGTCTCGGGAGCATGGGCGGCGGAAACGGTTCGGACACCGAAATACAGACGCTCAGCACCGATGTGCACGTAGACCCCGCCGAAACGCAGCTCAGCAACCTGAACGTAGTCGTGCCTTCGCTCGCAACTGTTACGGGAAACGGAACCATCAGCGCGGCAGGCCAGCTCAATTTCAAAATGTCCGCGAAGCCTGCCGGCGCAATGGGCTCGATGACTTCCGTGATGTCGCTCGGTAACAAGAGCTCCAATGGCGGCGGCATCCCGTTCACAATTACGGGCACGACGTCGAATCCCGTGTTCCTGCCTGACTTGGCTGGGGTGGCTGGCAACGCGGTCAAAGGCGTGGCCGGCGCACCAGTCAACGCTGCGAAATCCGCCACGGGTGCGGTCGGCGGCCTCTTCGGCAAAAAGAAGCAGAACTAGCGGCCTCGCCTATTTCCGGCGCTCGGCCAATAGACCGGCGAGCCGAGCGCCGGGAACTTCATCCGGATTTCCCGCGATCCGGCGCTACTCTACGTTCACAAACAGGTTGGGGACTGTCACGGTCACGCCGTTGATCGTGAACGTAACGGTGATCGGCGAGTCCCCGACAGGAGTTCCGAGATTACCCCCACCGCCTCCGCCTCCTCCACTACCGCCTCCGCATGCTGTGCTGCCCAGCAGCAGTGTGAAAGCAATCAACCCAAGTGCCGTACTCCATCGAAATTGCTTGCGCCGGTAGGCGATCGAAAGAAGAAGCATGCACGCGAAAGTCATCAGCGCAATGTGTCCGCCGTCGTTTCTCCAGTCGAAGCGATCCGGCCTGCGGTTGGCGTTCGGCGTCATACCGGAACTTCGCGTCGTCGGGATGCTGAGCGTCGTCATCGCGCTGCCGTTCGCCGCGAAGCTGATGGTCGGCGGATTGAAGCTGCAACCGCTTTCCGACGGCAGAACCACGCACGCAGACGCCGATAGCGTCACGGTGCCGTTGGTGCTGAATCCATTGATTCCCGTAAAAGTGAGCACCGTCGTTCCTGCCGCCCCCGGCGCGCTCACCGGTATGGTCGCCGGATTTGCCGTCACTGTAAACGTGGGCGTCCCTCCGGCTACCGTTACGGACGCGGAACTGCTCGATCCCTGGTAATTGACGTCGCCACTGTATGACGCCGCGATTTGGTCGGCTCCGGAAGTCAGCGACGAGGTAGTCAGTTGCGCCTGCCCACCCGCAACCGCGACAGCGCCGCCGAGATTGGTCCCGTTGGACGAAAACTGCACCGTTCCCGTGGGTGCTGGCCCACCGCCTTGGTTCGGCGTGATCTGCGCAGTGAATGTGACGCTTTGGCCCGATGAAATGGAGGTCGAGGACGCCATCAGGTTCAGGCTCGTAAGCATCACAACGTGCACCGAAATTGCCGCGGACGTGGACCCGGCGTAGTTTGTGTCCCCACTGTACTGCGCGGTTAGGGCGTTCATCCCCTGGGGCAGCTGAGTTGTGGAGAGGACCGCAGTGGGGGGATCTTCGCTCGAGTCCATCTCGACCGGCGATCCCAGCAGGGTGCCATTGGCAAGCAAAGCGAGAGTTCCCGTCGGTTGTGGTGCGAACACGGAAGCCGCGTCATAAACGTAAGAGACGACATTGTATTGTGAACCGAAGATGACAAAGCACGGCGCCTGCCCCGAGCCGCCGCAGCTCAAGGAGTACAGATAGCTGGTCGTCGCTCCTTTCGTAATTGTGAAATTCGCGCCGGCTGATGCACTTGGGTTGAAACTCGCGTCTCCCACGTACGCGGCGGCGATGGAGTAGGTGCCCGGGGGCGGGAACTGGTTAAGCCCGCCGGGCAGTGGCGACATCGTGTATCCCTCCGCATTCAGCGGAAAGGGATCGCCCGGCAGATTCGTGGTCGTGCCATTCGTTGTTTGCGTAAAATTCACCGAGCCCGTGGCAACACCTTCACCCGATTGTCCCGCGACGCTTGCCTTGTAATAAATCACAGTGCCGAACCCACCGCTCGCGAATGGGTTCGAATTATTATTCTGGTCTAGCGTAAACACTTGAATTGTCGTGCTGCTTGGCTCGGAATTCACCGTGACGGGCACCCCTGGCGAAGACGTGCTCGAGCCAAATGTTCCGTCGCCCGCGTAGCGCGCCGTTACGTTGTAGCTTCCTCCCGGTAGCAAAGGCGTCGAGCCCGAAACGGCCGCGTTGCTTAGCGTAAAATCTGTCACGCCTTGCTGATTGCTCGTCAGCAGTGAAACCAGCCCGGTCGGTGTCCCCGGACCGCTTTGTGGTGCCACAGTCACGTTGAAATTCACCGGAGATCCATGCGTCACATTCACCGCGGCGCCGCCATTCAGCGTCAGATTGATAGAGGTCGCCCGGAACGCGACGTTCGTCCAGTCCTTCACTAGATTCGTCACGTTCACGCTGCCGAGTCCGGTGGCCAAATCGTAGCCCGCGGTTGTAGCGAATCCGGAAAGCACCCCGTAGGAGTCTCCGGCCGTGTTCGTCACGCAGTTCGGGCTGCCGGTGACGCAAGGCATAGCGTTCGTCCCGTTCGTTACGTCGTAGAAAATGCATCCGTTCCCGACAACTGCGCTGGAATTGCAGCTGGCTCCCGCCTGCGCCGCGAGCGGATAGAAGACGTAGTTGGCATTGCCCTGCCGCGACTGCGTTTGTTGATCAATCAATGCCATGACGCCGGCGAATGCCGGAGTCGGCGCGGACGTCCCGCCGATGCCGATGACATCGAATGCGTCATCCACGCAGCCGCCGTAAATGTCTGTTTCGCAGACTACGTAAAAGTGCGCGTTCAGCCCGTCGCCCGCGAACATGGCAATATCGGGCACGTCGCGCGCGCGATCGTTCGGCACCCCGGCGCCCGCTTGCCACGCCGGCTTTGCATAGCCGCCCGAGCAGCTCGAAACCAGCTGGCCGGATGCCGTTATGCAATTGCTTGCTCCACCACTTCCGCCGACCGGGGCCAAAAACAGCGGGAAGTAGCTATTGGTGGTGTCGTTGCAATCGCCTTCCGCAGTCGTGCCGATGCCGAACGAAAAAAAATCTGCGTTCGTGCAGGTATCGTTCCAGGTCATCTCAGGAATGTAGCCTTTGGCGGAGGCCAAAGTCGTCGGATTGTTACTGGTGTTCCAGTAGGTGAGCGGATTTTGCAGATCGTTGAAGTCCGTGCCGCCGATAGCGACGTTGTAGGGAGTAGAAGCGATGCCGTTGACCGAAAGCCCGTTCGAAGCTCCTTCCGCGCCTCGATCGCAAACAGCCGAGCCGCTGTCGCCGGTCGCAACCAAAACTGTGATGCCTTCGGCCGCAGCCTGTTGCCAAAGCTGGTTGTAAAATTGGTTTCCGGCCGTGCCCAAGTCGAGCTCGCAGGCTCCGTAACTTTCGCTCATGATCGGCGCCAGGTTGTTGTCCACGATGTACAAGGCTGAAAGATCCACTCCGGCGCTGGAGTTCGTCGTCGCTGAAACCACGAAGTCGATCGTTGCCCCTTTCGCGATCGAGCCGGACCATTCAACGTCGAGATCCGATTCCGTCTCGTCTCCTTCCGATGCAAGCTTTCCGGGATCAGGACCGTTGTTGATGATGTTCAGTGTCCCGACAGGCAGCCCGAAGTCACTGCGGAAATCGGCGAAATCCTGCGAGTAAATGTCGCTTTGCGCCACGATCGCGATCGTTTCGCCGGTGCCGTCGATTGCCGGCGCCGCAGACCATAGCGGCAGAACATTGTAGATTGTCGCGAAATCATACGGTGCCAGCGCGTAGCATGAAGTGTCGTCGAGCCCGCAGCCGCCGCCGGCTGTGAAGAAGGGATTTGCGAGGGAATTGGCGGCCGGAGAATCGCTTCGATGGAAACCCGGAATGCCCTTTGTGTGAGAAAAAAGTCCGAGCGTGCGGAAGAAAGGCTTGCGGGGAAAATCGTGCAGCGTGGCGATGCCGCCGACGACCGGCGCGAGGGCGGTCGGAATCTGCGGGTCGGACGAATTTGCCCAGCGCTCTTTTCCGCCGATCGAATACTTATGGATCGTGGTATGAAACGCTTCCTCTACCTGACCAGCCGTACCGGAAAATTCGATCACGGTGCGTCCACTGGAAACCTGCGCGACTTGAAACCCGCGTGACTGAAGCCACGCCGTAATCGTCTGAATGTCCTGATCGCCTGGACCAAACTGCTGGCCGAATTGCTGCGGAGTGAGCCACTTGTGAAAACTCGGCGATGCGGCGTTCTGTTGCTGCTCCATTAAAGTGTCGAGCGCGGATTCCTGCAGTGCGCTTCTCCGCAGGACGAGTAGCATGCGTTCCATCGGCAGGCTTACAGCGGCTTCGCCCCTGTCGTTTTCCGCGCGAGCGAGAGGGTGCGTGTTCCCTCTGAGGATTGTCAGATTGTGCTCGTCAATTGCCGCCGTGATGCGAGGCGCTGGCGCGTTCACCTGCGCTCGTAGAGCTGGCGGCAGCAGAAAAACGATCGCTGCTGCACTGAGAAGTGCGTTGCGTCGAAACGAAGATTGATTTCGCATGGTTGCCTCTGGGCCAGCAAACCAGCTAAGTTTTAGTCTTGTCGCCGTGGGAAAGCGTGACGGCGGCCGAACCGCGACAACGGGGTGGTTGCGCGGGCGCTCATATTGCCAATTGATAAACTAGCCGTCAAGGTTAACCTGCGGGCCAGCCGTAAATCCTTTGTGCTAGAGCATTTGGCGGAGGACGTACTGCAGGATGCCGCCGTGCCGGTAGTAGGAAACTTCGAAGGGCGTGTCCACGCGCGCGATGGCGGTGAACTGGCATACTGACTGGCCGTTCGCATCGCGCGCGGTCACCCGTATTTGTTTGCGCGGCTCGAACTCCTGCGAAAGACCTTCGAAATCGTAGATTTCGAGGCCCGTGAGGCCGAGCGATTTCGGGTTTTCGCCGGACATGAATTCGAGCGGCAAAACGCCCATGCCGACCAGATTGCTGCGGTGAATGCGCTCAAAGCTTTCGGCAAGAACCACGCGGACGCCGAGCAGGATCGTGCCTTTCGCAGCCCAATCGCGCGATGATCCGGAGCCGTATTCTTTTCCCGCGATGATGAGCAGCGGCACGCCCTCGTCGCGGTAATGCATGGCCGCGGTGTAGATGGACATTTTTTCGCCGCTCGGCTGATGAATCGTCCAGCCGCCCTCGGTACCGGGCGCCAGCTGGTTGCGCAGGCGGATATTCGCGAAGGTTCCGCGCATCATCACTTCGTGGTTCCCGCGGCGCGCGCCGTAGGAATTGAAGTCCTTTGGCTGGACGCCGTGCGCGATCAGATACTTTCCGGCCGGGCCGTCGGCTTGAATCGAGCCAGCCGGCGAGATGTGGTCGGTCGTGATGCTATCGCCCAGAACGGCGAGAGCGCGCAATCCGCACAAATCCGCGATGGCGCTTGGCCTGACCTGCATGCCCTCGAAGTACGGTGGATTCTTGATGTAGGTGGATTTGTCGTCCCAGGCGTAGAGATCGCCTTCTGGGATCGGCAGGGCGCGCCAGTGCTCGTCGCCGGTGAACACGTCGGCGTATTCCTTGGAAAACATTTCGCTGGTCACCGAGCTTCGCATCGTGGATTCGACTTCCTGCGGCGATGGCCAAATGTCCCGCAGATAGACCGGCTGCCCGGCTTTGTCGTTTGCGAGCGGCTCGTTGACGATATCGAAATCCATGCGGCCGGCGAGGGCATAGGCCACGACCAGCGGCGGAGAAGCGAGATAATTCGCGCGGCACAGCGGATTGATGCGGCCCTCGAAATTGCGATTGCCGCTCAGCACAGAAACGGCAACGAGATTGTGGTCCTTGATCGCCTTGCCGATTGGCTCGGACAGCGGGCCGCTATTGCCGATGCATGTGGTGCAGCCGTAGCCGACCAGATTGAACCCCAGCGAGTTGAGCGAGGGCCACAGGCCGGCCTTTTCGATGTAATCGGTGACGACTTTTGAGCCGGGCGCAAAACTTGTCTTCACCCAGGGCTTCGAGGTGAGGCCGCGCTCGACCGCCTTCTTCGCGAGCAGGCCCGCGCCGAGCATCAACGAGGGATTCGAAGTGTTCGTGCAACTGGTGATCGCGGCGATGACGACGGAACCATCGGCGAGATCGAACTTGTCGCCATTGTTCTGTACGCGGGTGTGCTTGGGCGGCTCGGTGAGTGATTTTGCGAATGCGGTCTTCGCCTCCGTGAGCGGCACGCTATCCTGGGGACGCTTCGGGCCGGCCATCGTGGGGACAACGGTTGCAAGATCGAGTTCGAGGCGGTCGGAGAAAATCGGATCGGGCGTCTGGTCGGTGCGGAACAAGCCCTGCTCTTTTGTGTAGGCCTCGACGAGGCGTACCTGATCCTCGGCCCGCGCGGTGAAGCGCAGATATGCGAGCGCCTCGGAATCCACGGGAAAAAATCCCATGGTCGCGCCATATTCGGGCGCCATATTGGCGATCGTGGCGCGGTCGGGAAGCGTGAGACTCGAAAGCCCCGTGCCGTAGAACTCGACGAATTTTCCCACCACGCCTTTCTTGCGCAGCATTTGCGTGACGGTCAGGACGAGGTCCGTGGCCGTGGCGCCTTCGGGCAGGCGACCGTGGAGCTTGAATCCGACAACGGCGGGAATCAGCATCGAGAGCGGCTGGCCGAGCATGGCTGCTTCCGCTTCAATTCCGCCGACGCCCCAACCGAACACGCCAAGGCCGTTGACCATGGTGGTGTGCGAATCGGTGCCGACAAGCGAATCAGGGAACGCGATCCACGAGTTGCCCTGTTTCTCGCGGAATACCACACGCGCGAGATATTCGAGATTCACCTGATGACAAATGCCGGTATCAGGGGGCACAACCTTGAAATTCTCAAAACCCTTCTGGCCCCAGCGCAGAAATGCGTAGCGCTCAATATTGCGCTCCATTTCAAGACCAGCATTGAAGGCGAAGGCGTCCGCCCCGCCGAATTTGTCCACCTGCACCGAATGGTCAATCACCAATTCCGCCGGAAGCAGCGGATTAATTTTCTTGGGGTCGCCGCCGAGGTTGCGAATGGCGTCGCGCATGGCCGCGAGATCCACGACGGCGGGCACGCCGGTGAAATCCTGAAGGAGAACGCGCGCGGGCATAAAGGAGACTTCGCGTTCGGTTGCGCCGCCGGCGCCGGAGGGATCCCAGCCCGCGAGCGCGGGAATATCTTCGGTACGCACGAAGCGCTCATCCTCGTGGCGCAGGAGATTCTCGAGCAGCACCTTGAGCGAGAAGGGAAGCCGCGACACGTTGCCGACGCCTTCGCGCTCGAGCGCGTCGAGGCGATAGATGTCAAACGAGTCGCTGCCGACGCGAAGCGCCGCGCGGGTGGCAAATGAGTTTTTTGAAGGTAGGCTCATGCGAGAAGAAGTCTCTCCTGTAGTGGGAAGCAGCTTATCTTAGCGCACGGGCGGCGGCGCGCTGGTGAATTTCTCGGGGTTTGGGTGTCTAGCCGGGCTCGAATTGTGTGACACTTTGCGAGGGCTCCGATCCTTTGTTTTGTTCGAGTTAGCACGAAAATTACTCGGCAGGGTGTGTCGAGTAATTGCGACGGAACAATTGACTGAAAACGGGCCCCGGAAACCGTCGGCTGGCCAGGCGCGAGGGGGGACTCACCGAGGCGAGAATCGGCCGTTGGCGTCCCGCGAACTGCTGCGCGGCGCTGACTTCGTGTCCCGATATCGGCACACAGTCTCACACCATCCATGTTA
Organism: uncultured Acidobacteriota bacterium; assembly: GCA_963842425.1. Classification (GTDB taxonomy): domain Bacteria; phylum Acidobacteriota; class Terriglobia; order Acidiferrales; family UBA7541; genus Palsa-295. Next base: position 390,400 of record CAWJGQ010000010.1, read on the forward strand.
GGCGCGGGGGAGTTGTTGTCAAGCGCGAGGTGGTGTGGACTTTTTGAGTCTCGCGCAAAGAGCCGGCTGCGTCACAACGTATGCAGATAGGCGAGGAGGTCGTCGAGCTGCTGTTGCGTGAAAGAGCTGCCAACCGCGGGCATCATGTTGCGGCCGCTGAGAATGGTTTGCCGCACGAATCTTTCGTTCGCAGGCAATCCGCTGGGGAGAAATGGTTTCTTGAGGATACCCTTCAGGCTGGGACCATTCTGTCCTGGGACCGAATGCGCGTCGTGGCAGGCCGCGCAATTCTGCTGATACAAATGGCGTCCCGAGGACTGTTGGGCATTCAATCCCAACTCGGCGTCGGTTTTGGCGGAGTTGTCGTCGCTGCAGCCGGCGAGGAAAGTCAGGAAAACAAAGTTGCAGAGAAACGAGATTCGCATCAGGCAGCAATCATACAAGACTCACCGCGTCCTTCGCCAAGGCGCTCGCGGCAAACAGACGCTGGAAACGCGGAGCAGGGACTGAGAAAGGCTTAAGACTTACCACAGAGGACACAGTGAAGGCACAGAGACCACGGAGGCAGCTTAAGGCTCGCGAAAAAGTTCGCGCCTTCGGACGATGGTTGGATTCCACGCCGGGCTCGCGTATATTTTTTGCGGAATGACGATGCATGACTTGGACAAGGAACGCTGGCGGTTATCGCGGCTGTACGGAAGCATGACCGAGGGCGAGGTGGAAAAGCTAGCCGCGGATGCGGGCTCGCTTTCGGAGGCGGCGAAGTGGGCGCTGAAAATGGACCTCTCGCGACGAGGGCTCAAGACCAAGCTTGAAGAAGCGGGGCCGCGGCCGGAGCCTGCAAAGCTTTCCAAGTTGGTGATTATCCGCCAGCACATGACGCTGCCGGAAGCGCTTGTGGCGAAGAGCATTCTCGACTCGGCGGGCATTGAATCGTTTCTCGGCGATCAGAACATCATTCGGATGGACTGGTTTTTGTCGAACGCGCTGGGAGGCGTCAAATTGCGGGTTCGCGAAGAAGATGTCGAGGCCGCTGCGGCTTTGCTGGATCAAGGCTGGGAACGTGCATCCGACGTCAAAAGTGCAAAAGAGTAGAGGCAGTCTAGTCGGCTGATCTCAGACGAAGTTTGTCCTCGACGTACAGGCGTGAAAGCAATAGCGAGACTTGCTGCGAGAGATTCAGCGCAAAGGAAAGCGCTGCGCGCGTCTTTTTATGTCGGAGCTGAAGCTCCGACCCCCTAAGAACCGTCGAACGAAGTTGTGGCTTGGCGTTAGCGGCGTTTGTCGCGCACCGTTTTTTCGGCGGCGGGATCCCAGGCGTCGGCGACGGTTTTGTGCTCGCGGAACAGGTTGCTAGGGACGCGAATCTGGCCGCCGCGCACGAAGCGCTCGTGATTCTCCTCAAGTTCGTCAGGCAGGTAACGGTAGTTGACGGTCACGCCGTACGACGCTTCCATTCCGTAGGGCCGCAAGTTTCCAAAAACATTGATTCGTTCGAGACGCGCGCCATTGGAAAGATGGAACGTGGCGACCGGGTCATAAAGCTTTGCTCCGCGCCGCGCCCGCGTTAAATAGGCGAGGGCGAGACGCTCGAGCGGCTCCGCGAGAACTCTGCGATGCAGCAGGGGCTGCTCCAAGAGCTTGAAGAGGGACTCCACGGGATCGCGGCGCTTCGCGGCTGCGGTCAGCCCGCCGGAATATTCGGCCAGCAATCGCGACAAGCGAGCGGATGTGAAACCGAGTTCGTTGTCAGTGTCCTGGAGCGCGCGGGAGAAGAGTGGCAGAGGCGAAAGCGTGCTGTAGGTTCGAATGTTAGGGAATTCGGCGGCAAGTTCCGAGACGACCTGCTTGATCAGAAAATTTCCAAAGGGAACGTTGCGCAAGCCCTGCAGACAATTATTGATGGAATAAAAGATAGCCGTATCGGCCTTGTCGGTCGGGAGCACGGGGGCGTTGACGTCGAGCAGCGGCTCGAGGTCTCCGACGAGCCCTTTCGACAGGGCCACTTCCACGAAGATGATCGGCTCGTCGGTGAGCGCCGGATGAAAAAAGGCGAAGCAGCGGCGGTCGGACTCCAAGCGGCGGCGCAGGTCGGGCCAGCCGTTGATTTCATGCACGGACTCATAGCGAATGAGCTTTTCAAGGATGCGCGCTGAGGTCTGCCAGCTGATTCGTTCCAGGCGCAGAAAGCCGCGGTTGAACCACGACCGAAAAAGGTGCCTGAGGTCGGAATCGAGCGCGTCGAAATTCGAGCCGTTGGAATGAAGCGACAGCAGATGCTCCCGCAACGTGACCAGAGTTTCGGTTCCACCCGGCGCCGTATTGATCCGGCGGATGAGTTCCTGGCGCGGCGCTTCGACGGCCTCGGAAAGCGCGGCCAACGTGGCATTGCTGGGCGCGCCTTCGTATGCTGCAGCGGCGCGACGGACGTCGGCTTCATCAGGCGAAAATTCACGGGACAGGATTTCGAAAAATGCCGGGCGCTGGTCCGGCTTCATGGAGTTGTAGGCGGCGATGATTTCCTGCGCAATCGCGGTTTGGGACGCCTCGCCGCGCTCGGAAAGCAGGCGGTGGCAAAGAAAGCGCATGTCCCTGCGGCGTCCGTGAAGCGACTGCAGGAGGTTGGAGAGGAACCCGGGCATCGAAATAAAATTATAGCTTAGACGCGCGATTGGGTGTGTTACAGGGCGGAGACTGTTGCTAGCAGAATAGGTTTAGCGGACGGGCAGTTGCGTGCGGGCGAGATCGCGGTTTGCCAGAGCAGCTTTATTCAAAGGGTCGAGCGCGAGGGCCTTGTCGAACTGTTCGATGGCTTCGGCGGGTTTGTCCATTTTAAGGAGTAGCTCCCCGAAGTCGTTGTGCACTTGCGCGTCGGCGGGATCGGCGGCTGCGAGGGCGGAGAAGTCTTTCGCGGCCTCATCGAGCTGGCCGGATTTTACGAGGGCGCGAGCGAGGTTATAGCGGGCGTTGGCGAAATCGGGCTGAAGCGCGAGCGCCGTGCGGAATTGTTCGATAGCTTCGCGCGTGCGGCCCAAAGAGCCGAGCGCAAGCCCGAGCCAGTTGTGTCCCTCCGGCTGTTTGGGGTCGAGGTGCACGGCCTGTTCGAGCGCCGCTTCGGCGCCACCCGGATCGAGTCGGGAAAGCATCAGGGCGCCAAGCCAGAGATGCGCCCAGAAATCGCGCGGGTTCTTTTCGATGTCGTGGCGCATGACTGCTTCTTGCAGCTCGCGCCGGCGGTCGCCCGGACCGCGCGGCAAAACCTGGAGCCAGAGATGGGCCATCTCGTCGGTGGATTGATTGCCGCCCACGACGCGCTGCGGAGGGCGGTGGGGATTTCGCGGATTCGCGGCGGAATTGTCGAAGTGCCAGCGCATCGAGACGATGGTGCCCTTGGGGAGAAATACCGGCGCGCGGTAATGATAGACGGCCTGCCAGTTCGGATCCCAGTCCGGAATCTTAATGAGCCACTTGCGCTGGCCGCTGGGGAGCGTGGCGTAGGCTTCGAGCTCGTGGCCCAAATAATGGGCGTGCGGGTAGATGGCGAGCACGTCCACATCGAGCGGAAGGCGAAAATCATCCGCGACGGCGAAATCGCGGGCTCCGGCGGGAATGTCGAGTTGGCTGTCGCGCTCGAGCTCGATGAGGAGCGGGAAGCGATCGGGCGGCTTGTCGGTGAAGTAGAGACCGATGGACGGCTTCACTTGCATGGGCATGCCCATCGGCATCATGTGGGCGTTGAGAATGAGATCGGTGCCGGGATCGAGTTCCCACGCGAGGCCGTCCGGCTCGACCCATGGCACGCCGCCGGGCTTCCAGAACAAGAAGTGACTGTCGAAATCGAAAACGCTGTGCTGCACGCTCAGATCCATGCCGGGAAAACCGGAGCCGGGTTCAGTCTCCTGGCGACGACCGGACCGCGCACGATCCACAAGCACGTTCGCATGATGGACACCGTGCGGAATGCCGGGCCGGACTTCGATCGCGCGGACGTAACGCCGAGTGGTGACCTGAGGCGAGAAAATAAAATTCCAGAAGACGTCGGGACCGGATGCCGGAACGGAGTAGGCGCGCGTGGCCTCGAGAATCATGTCGGGAGGGCCGAGCTGCCAGCCCTGGGTGAAATTCGGCGGTGGCGGGGTTTCGGACGGCGGACCCTGCGGCGCGCCATTTTTCGCCCATTCGACGATGAGGCGGATCTCGTCGTCGGTGAGGCGAGACTCGTTGGCGAAGTCGCCGTAGCCGTGCTCGGGCAGCCAGGGCGGCATCGAGCGCGCGCGGACGGCGGCGGCAATCTGCGGCGCGTATTGCTTCGCGTCATCGTAGCTCAGCAGAGAAAACGGGCCGGATTCGCCGGGACGATGACACGAGGCGCAGGAACGGTAGAGTATCGGGGCGATATCGCGGGCGTACGTCGGAGGGGAAGCGGACGGCGGATTCTGCGCTGCGAGAGGCGCGGCGAACAGGAGCGCGATGAAAGCTCGTGCCGCCGCGCACTTCACGGAGCGCATGGCGATCCTACTTCGAGATGACGCCGCAGGCGACTCGATCGCCGGAGTTTCCGGAAGGGTCGCTCATCAAATCGTCGGCCTTCGCGTGGATCACGAGCGCAGTACCGCCGTCATGGAAAAGGGAGTTGGTGCCGTCGCCTAGCGTGACGGCTCTGTCCACGAAAGTGAGGCTGCCCTTGCCGTTCGATGCGATGGAAAGGTTCGGCAAATCACCGGCGTGCGGATGTGGGTCCGTGGTGTTGTTCACGCCATGGTGAGCGGTGGTCGGATTGAAATGGCCGCCCGCGGTCGTGAAAGCCGGGCCTTCGCATTTGCCGACCGTGTGGATGTGGATACCGTGATCGCCGGCGGTCATGCCGGTAACTTTCACGGAAATCTGGACGCCGCCGCTGACGGCTTTGAGCTTTGCGGTGCCGATCATGGCTCCGGTCGAGTCCAAGATGTTGGCGTGCGCGGATTTCGGGGCCGTATCCGCCAAAGCGGCCGCGGCGCAAATGGCGAGCAGCGCGGGAACCAAAAGCAAATTACGAATGTGCATCGGTGTGTCCTCCCTCAGAGGCGTAAGCAGAAATCCCAACAGGCGAGATTCTAACACAGGGCGGGAATTGGCGACTCGGCGCTAAGCCACGGCGGTTGGCGTGGCGTGCGAAGCGAGAACGGCGTCGCCGTTCACCCTGAATTACCAGTCATGCAATTTGATGGAACCATAACCCTCACGCGAGCGTCCCAGTTGACGGAACCTGACCGCCCAGCTGGGGGTTCTTATGAAGGCTATCCGTCATCACGCAGTCTTACTCTTCACGCTTTTCGCGATGCTCCTTTCCGCGGCACAGGCGACAGCACAGGTTCCACAGAGCGAGGCGCAGCTTGTGCGCCTGAGCTATGTGGAAGGCGATGTTCGGTTCAACCGAGGCGATGGCAAGCGTCCTGACCTGAAAAAACCCTGGGAGCAGGCGGAAGTGAACTTGCCCATCGGTCAGGGCTTTGCACTAGCAACGGGCACGGGACGTGCCGAGGTTGAGTTCGAGACTGGCGAGATGATCTACGTCGCTGACAACTCCGTGGTGCTTTTCGAACAATTAACGATCACGGGCGGTGTACCGGCGACGCGAATGGAGCTAGTCACGGGCACGGTGACGACTTCCGTCGCACCTCTACCCAAGGAACTGTTTGCAATTGCGATTTCCAACGCCCAATTTAAAGTCACTTATACCGAGACTTCTTTGGACCGCATTGACAGCTATCTCGACGGGATGGCGATCACGCCGCAGGGAAACAAAGGGTCGGACATTTCCCAGAGCGCGGGATCGAAGCTCCATTTGGAGAAGGGACAGACGATCGTCTTCGATGGCGGACGTCCAGTTCGGATCGACGGAGCGCGACCGACGTCGGGTCCCAACGATTGGGACCAGTGGGTATCCACTCGTTACACCGCACGCGTCGCGGCGATGACAGCCGCGCTCAAGACATCGGGGCTTTCCGCTCCCATTCCGGGTTTAACGGACCTGTATGCGAGCGGAACATTCTCGCCGTGCGCGCCTTACGGAACCTGTTGGGATCCATCGCCGGAATCGTTGTCTCCGCCAAAGGCTTCCCAGTCGCCGTCCGGCGCTGGACAAACGCCCGGTCAGGCCCTGGGGCAGGCCGGCGCGAAGCCGTTCAAGCCTCAGACGGTAGCGTTTCGTAGTCTCGTGAGTCAGTGCCCCGCGCCGCTATGGGTGACCGATACCACGGTCGTGGCGAAGACGCCGCAGGAGTTCGATCAACTTTCCCAAGAAGCCTATATGTGGCTGCTCCGACAGCCGTTTTTCTGGCCGACCTGCCATTACTCCAGTTGGATCTATCGTGACAACCGCTACCATCTCGTCATCAGAAGAAAAAGACGCCATCACCCCGTGCACTGGGTAAAGGTTGGCAAGCAGACCGGCTTCGTGCCCGCTCATCCGTCAGATAAGAGCGGCCAGCCGCCTAAGAATTTGAAGCATGGAATTTTCGTGGTTCCCGCCGGCGGGAAGGACGACCATATCGAGCGCGTGGATTTCAATTCCAAGGAAAAAGTCGAAATTCTCAGCAGCCCGCCGAAGGAGTTTCGCCCCGGTCCATATCCTCAGCTCGCCAGCGCGGAGCCGCCGGAAATCCACGCACATCTGATTGAAGAAACGGCGCCAGACGCCAAGTCCGCGGCCGTCAAAGGAAATGAATCCAGAATCACGTATGACTACGGCAAGGGAAAGTTTGTCCAATCGGGCGTGGAATTTGCGGGGCGTGCGACCAAGCCGGTAGTGGTGGGTGGACTGAGTTCGCGGGGCGGTTTTTCGCCCGCTTCAGGAAACGGCTCTTCGGGTTCCGGCGGGCGATCCAATGAGGCAAGCTCTCGGGGAGGTGGAGGCTCCTCAGGCGGAGGTTCTTCGGCGGGCCGGACGAGTAGCGGTGGCTCAAGCGGCGGCGGCGACGGAGGTGGCCGCAGTTTCGGCGGAGGTGGCGGCGGAGGAGGCAGCAGTGGCGGGGGAGGTGGCGGCGGTAGCCGCACGAAATAAGTAAATCCGCTGGCCCGAAAGGTACGAGGCGCCGCGCTGCAACGGAACAATCAGCTAGTGTTTGGGAACGACGAAGCCTTCGGGGGGCTTGGAGCCATCGCCGAAGAAAAATTGCTCCATCTGCTCTTCCATAATTTTCTGCGAGTTGGGGTCCATGGGGTTCAGGCGGAATTCGTTGAGCAGCATCTTGGAATGGTCAACCCACATTTTCCAGGCGTCCTTGGAGACGCTGTCGTACACGCGCTTGCCGATTTCGCCCTTCCACGGAATGCGGTCCAGGCCGGGCAGCTCTTTGCCGAGTTTCACGCACTTCACCATGCGAACGTTCTGCGCTTCATCGGCCATTGTGGGGAAGCCTCCGTTGAGTTACGCCAACCATCTTAAGCGCGGATGCATGGTGACGCAACCCGGCGCGGCGGTCCGCACGAAGTACGCGGCTTGACATTGTCGAGAGGCGCCAACAGAATCCTTATCTTTTCGGCGGAGCACGCAATTCAATTTGGGTAAGAGGGGGACCACTTGCAACATGTTCGGCTGGGTTCAACGGGTTTGAAGGTTTCGAGGCTTTGCCTGGGCACGATGACATTTGGCTACCAGTGCGACGAGGCGACATCGTTCGCGATCATGGACCGCGCGTCCGCGGGCGGGATTACGTTTCTTGATAGCTCCGACGTGTACCCGCTGGGCGGCGGACTCGAGCGCGCGGGGCGCACGGAGGAAATCATCGGGCGGTGGATCAAGGGCAAGCGGCACGATTGGGTCATCGCGACAAAGTGCTTTGGCGCGACCGGACCGCAGCCGTTTCATGCGGGAAACAACCGACGGCACATTATGGACGCCGTGGACGCATCGCTGCGCCGGCTGGGCACGGACTACATTGATCTCTACCAATTGCACGGCTACGACCCGAACGTGACGGTGGATGAAACGCTTGGTGCGCTCGACGACCTGGTCCACGTGGGTAAAGTGCGATACATCGGCTGCTCAAATCATCTGGCGTATCAGGTGGCTCGGGCGCTGGGCCGCAGCGACTTGCACGGGTGGGCTCGGTTCGTCTCCGTGCAGCCGCGTTACAACCTGCTCTATCGCGAGATCGAACGCGAGTTGCTGCCGCTGTGCGCCGAGGAAGGCGTGGGCGTGATTCCGTTCAATCCGATCGCGGGGGGAATGCTGTCAGGCAAATACGATTTCACGAAGCCGCCTACCGAGGGAACACGCTTCGCGTACAGCGGGCGAATCGGGGATTTGTACAGGGAGCGCTACTGGCAGGAAAAGACCTTCAAGGCTGTGGGCGATTTGCAGGGCATCGCGACACGAGCGGGAATTCCGCTGGCAACGCTTGCAACAGCGTGGACGCTAATCCACCCGGCGATAACAAGTCCGATTATCGGCGCAAGCAGGCCGGAGCAACTCGATGCGACGCTCGCCGCACTCGATGTCACGCTCAGCGCGGATCTGCTGGCGGAACTCGACAAGGCGACGATTCAGTTTCGGTAGTTCGGATACCGCCGCACGGTTGCTGGATGGGCTAAGACGAGCCAAGCACGTTCGCCGGGTCCGCCGCGGCGGACTGTGCCCCTACGAAACCGTTCGAAGTGGGCTCAGGGCTTCGATGCGGCTTGGCTGCGCCGCCAGGCGTAGTAGCCGTCCAACACCTTGAGCTTATCGAGGTTGGGGACGGGAATCGCCTTCGATGGATCGTTGAGATTCATCACCTGTTGATTGGTGTCGGTGAACGCGGGCCACGCTGGTAGTGCAGAACCGTTCGGGTCTCCTCTCTTGGCGAAATTCACCCAGTAGGAAGAAACCTCGTCCGAGACAGATTTGTCTGCGTCACTCGCGGGCATAGCCACGGAGAAATTCCCGAATACAAAAGCGATCTCGGAGCCGTGTGCGGCGCCCCAGCTCTTGAACTGGGGAGCGTCGGGATACTGCGGGCGATGGCTGAAATAATACACGTAGGTTTTTCCCTTGCCGGTTTTCGATTGCAGGCGCGCCCAGGACCATGTGCTCCAGGCGAAGAGGGAGTCCCGCTGAAGATCGCGGGCAGAGCGCAACGCCTCGGCGTCCGATCCTGCCGGATAGGCCGCCAGGATTTTGTCGGCGTAGTCGCCATAGCCGGCGCGAACGTTAGCCTCATACGCCGCAGCGGTGATGGACGGAACAAAAAGCGCGCCTTCGTCCGCATTGGTGCCGACCAGGATTGGAGTGTCATTGTAGCGGCCCGCCTCATAGAGGTTGTACTGATCGCCGAGAAGGACATAGCCGTCGAAATTGGGCCATGAACCACCCAGACCAGGAGCCGAATTCTTCAATATTTCGTCCGCGGATTTTTTCCGGGCATCGGCGATCGAGGATGCACCGAGCTTGGCAAGGAACGCCGCGCCGTTGCGCTCCGCGACGGCAAGCGGTGGCACATTCTCGCCGCCTTCGTTCGCGAGACGGGCCGGCGCGAACGATCCGCCGCTTTCAGAAATGGCTCCGGTGAATAGTCCTTTGGCAAGCGGTGAAGCGGCCAGCATGCTGACGGCGATTCCTCCGGCGGATTCGCCAAAAATGGTGACGCGGTTTGGGTCACCGCCGAAGGCCGCAATGTTCTTCTTCACCCATTGCAGCCCTGCAATTTGATCCAGCATGCCGTAGTTGCCGGAATGGCCTCCCTGTTCGGCGCTCAGCTCAGGACTGGCGAGAAACCCGAACGCGCCCAGCCGATACGCGATGCTGACGAGCACGACTCCTTTCTTGGCGAGGTTCCTGCCGTCGTACTGGGCAAGGGAAGTGCCGCCGATGGTAAATCCGCCGCCGTAAATCCAGACCATCACGGCGAGCTTGTCTTTCGGTGTTTTCGCGGGAGTCCACACGTTGAGGTCGAGGCAATCCTCGCTCACGGTCAAGGCATCGAGTCCGAGCGCGGGCATCACGATCGGCACTTGCATGCAGGCGGGCGCGAACTTATCGGCTTGCAGGATATTCTTCCAGGGCGCGGCAGGTTTCGGCGCGCTCCAGCGCAAATCTCCGAGCGGTGGCGCGGCGAAGGGAATGCCTTTGTAAATCGTGATCCCGTTCTCGAGGGTTCCCTGGACGGGACCCGCATCCGTGCGGACCGGCTTCGGCTCCTGGCCCGAGAGCGAAGAAGCGAACGCCAAAACAGAGGCGAGAAAAAGGGAAGTGAAACCGTACATACGAGTCTTCATTTCGATTGTCCTTTTGAGCGGCTCGTCTCATGCTGGCGCGACGCATCCCATCCGCTAGAACACGCGGCATTCTACATCCACTTTCTTTGAGTCTGACCGAGAAATCGGGAAATTCTACCCGCGCTTAACGACAAGCTCGGGCGGGCGCTTGCGCGGAATTCTTTTTCCATGGCCGGGAAACCGCGCAAGCACTTCGCCATCCCAGAGCCGAATAATTCGCTCGGTAAACAGCCATCGGCCGGCGACTTTCGCGAGTTGATCGTCCCAATAGCCAGCGAAGCGAATGACATACGGCGGCTCGCCCTGACACTCGGTGACGAGCGCGAACGATCGCACCGAGCATCGTTCGCTATCGCCTTTGACGACGGATTGGGTAAGGTGATGCTGGCGGCCGGGAAAGTTGGGGACGTTGCGGAAGTGTTCGGCGAATTGCCGGATCTTCGCGTGCCCTTCCCAGCGATCGGGATCCTCGAAAACTTCCTCGATGACGACTGCATCGGGCGTAAAGCAGGCAACCAGCGCGTTCACGTCGCCCGTGTCGAGCGCCCAGGCGTATGCGGCGAGCAGATCGTTGATGGCAATGCGGTCTTCGGTAGTGAGTGGGCCGGCGCGTGGCATGGATAAGTTGCTCGATCAATATCCGACGGTGATGCGCTCGCGGTGGTGCTGCGGGCGTTCGAGTTCGTCGAGCAGTGCGACGGAATAATCTTCGAGCGAAATTTTACTGACGCCGTTCGCGTCGTAGAGGACGTGGTCCTTGCCGAGCCGGAATTTGCCCGTTCGCTCGCCCGGCGCGATCGTGACCGAAGGGGCGACGAACACCCAATCGAGCTCGGGTTCCTGCTTGAGCAGATAATAAAGCTCGCGCGTGCCGCGAATGCCGGGCTTAAAAGCCTCGTAGGCGGCAGGGAAGTCCGGGGAGTCAATCAGTTCCACTCCGGCAGGCGTCTTCAGGCTCGCTGCGCCGCCCACGCCCAGGAATCGCTTAACGCCGGATTTCTTGGTTGCGGCAATGATGGCTTTGTGTCCCGCAACATGCTTGTCGAAAACTTCCGGGCCCGCTACGCCGCGCGCGGGATTGAACGAGCTAATGATGACGTCGTGACCCGCGAGGATGCGAGCGAGTTCATCAACTTGCAGGACGTCGGCTTTTTTTGCGGTGAGATTCTCATGAGACTCGAGCTTTTCCGGCTTGCGGACAATTGCCGTGACCTGATGGCCGCGTTGCAGAGCCTCGGCGAGGACTTTGGAGCCGACAAATCCGCTGGCCCCGATGAGTGCGATTTTCATTGCCAACCTCCTGGGAACTGAGATGAACGGCGATCGATGGCAGCCAATTCGCGCTGCGCGCGATGATTGACAGGCCGCAAGAACCGGGGGATTGTATCACTTCGCAATCCAGACATGAGGTTTGATGATGACCGATACAGGACCGTTTGGCTCGGCGCGTTCGACACTGCAGGAACCGAAGCTGGAGTTTGCGTTTGAGGTTCGGCTGCGCTTCACTCGCGTGCAGAACATCGAGAAGATGCCCACCGGCGCGGGGCGCGGCGCGGTGTACGTGGACAGCGGCGAATTTTCAGGGCCGCACCTGAACGGAAAGGCCGTGCCCAATAGCGGCGGCGATTATTCGCTGTTTCGCCCGGACGACGTGCTCGCGTTTGATGCGCGCTACATGTTGCAGGAGGATGACGGCACGCTCATTTTCGTCCGCAACAACGGATACCTCTGGGGGCGCAGCGCGGACACCATGGATCGGTTGCGAAAGATGGCGTTTTCCGGCGGACCGACTGTTGACCCTTCGGAGTATTACCTTCGCGCGTTTCCGACATTTGAGGTCAACGTGGGTAAGCACGACTGGCTGATGCGGTACGTCTTCGTCGGCGTCGGGGAACGCAAGGCGGACGGCAATCTGATTCGCTACTTCGCGCTGATGTAGAGAGACTCTTCCGCTGCGCCAGTCGGCCCGGCGGTGGAATCGTTCACGCGAACGTGACTAGCCGCAGCGTGGATTATGATAGGCTGTTCGCTCGCGGAGCGAGTTAAGTCGAGGAAGGTGCTTCCGAACCGCTTCCTTCGGCCGAGCTTTCCGCAACAACCGCTACGGAGAACGCCGATGAGTACCCGCCCCACAGAAGTCGCCGAAGCGCCGCGAGGCGATTCCTACTACTGCGAGATTCCCAACGATCCGTGCGCCATCGTGATGTTCGGCGCCTCGGGCGACCTGGCGCGGCGAAAGCTGATACCGGCGCTCTATGATCTGGCGCTTCATTCTTGCCTTGCGCCCCGGTTTAAGCTGCTCGGATTCGCGCGTACGGAAATGGACGACGACACATTCCGGCGCGGGGCCGGCGAGTTTCTGCCGAAGGGCGACAAACCCGGGGCGGATAGCGCGAAACAGCAGGAATTCCTGCAGCACCTCTACTACTTCCACGGAAATTACGACGATCCCGAGTCCTACAAAAAGCTCGCGCAGCGCCTGGATGAACTCGATGCTGAGGGCCAGCTCGCAGGCAATCGCTTGTTTTATCTGGCGACGCCTCCGGAAGTTTACGAACACGCGATCGAGCAGCTGGGGCGTTCGGGACTGGCGAAAGCGAAAAACGGGGAGTCGTGGACTCGGGTGATTATCGAGAAACCGTTTGGCCACGACGCCGCGTCTGCGTGCCACCTGAACGCGAAGGTGCTGAAAGTATTCGCGGAGCAGCAGGTTTATCGGATTGACCATTACCTTGGCAAGGAAACCGTGCAGAACCTGCTGGTCTTTCGCTTCGGCAACGGCATCTTCGAGCCGCTGTGGAACCGCAACTTTATAGATCACGTGCAGATCACGGCGGCGGAATCGCTGGGCGTCGAGCGGCGCGCGGCGTTCTACGAATCGGCGGGCGCCATGCGCGACATGATCCAGAGCCACGTGTTGCAGCTTACGTCGCTGGTCGGGATGGAAGCGCCGGCGCGATTCGATGCCACGTCGGTCCGCAACGAGAAAATCAAGATTTTGCAATCCATTCGGCCGTTCAATTCCGAGACCGTGTGGAAGTCGGTGATCCGCGGCCAATACGGGCCGGGAACCGTGAACGGCGCGGCCGTGCCGGGGTATCGCCAGGAGCCCGGCGTGAAGCCGGAGTCCGCTACCGAAACGTACGTCGCGCTGAAGCTGCTGGTGGACAATTGGCGCTGGAGCGGCGTGCCTTTCTATCTACGTTCGGGAAAGCGGCTGTCGCGTCCCATCACCCAGATCGCCATCCGGTTCAAGAAGGCGCCGCACATGGTGTTTCAGGGCGAAAGCGTGGAACCGAATTCGCTGGTCCTGAATATTCAGCCCGACGAAGGGATTTCGCTTTCCTTCGGCGCGAAATCGCCCGGCTCGCAGATGCACATCAGTCCGGTGACCATGGATTTTCGCTACAAGCAGGCATTCGGAGGCGGTACGCGCGAAGCGTACGCCACGCTGATCAACGACTGCATCCGCGGCGACGCCACGCTCTTCGATCGTGCCGACAGCGTCGAAGCGGCGTGGGGCCTGGTGGATCCGATTCTTGAGGCATGGCACAACGCGTCCGCGCCGCCTTTCCCGAACTATCCGGCGGGCAGCGAAGGACCGCGGGCGGCGGATGATTTGACGGTGTCCGACGGCCGCCGCTGGCGTCCAATCTAAGTCCGGTTCTCATGCTTGACCCATCTGACGAATTTGACGGCACAGCTTGGAGGGGCGCGTGATCCTTGCGGGTGACATCGGGGGAACGAAGACCAATCTTGGTCTGTTCGATGTGGGGCAGGGAAAGCTGAATCGAGTCGCGGAAAAGCGTTACCCGAGCCGCGAACACAAGGGGCTTGAAGAAATCGTCGCCGATTTCGTCAGCGTCACCGGCGCGAAGCCGACGGCCGCTGGATTTGGAATCGCCGGCCCGGTGGTGGATAACCGCGTGCGCACCGGGAATCTGCCATGGCTTGTGGACGGCGCGATCATGGCGAAGCTGCTGGGGCTTGAGCGAGTCCGCCTGATGAACGATCTCGAAGCCGCCGCATTTGGAGTGGGCGTCATGGGGCCCGGAGATCTGGAGGTGCTTCAGGCGGGAGTCGCTGCACCGGCAGCGCCCCAGGTGGTCATCGCCGCCGGGACCGGGCTCGGCGAAGCGATTCTCTTCTGGGATGGAACGAAGCATATTCCCACGGCAACCGAGGGCGGCCACGCCGATTTCGCACCGCAAACCGATCAGCAGGCGGACTTGTGGAAATTCATCAAGACCCGCGGCGAATTCGTGAGTGCCGAGCTGATCCTTTCCGGCAGGGGATTCAAGACGCTGCATGAATTCCTGAATCCCGGCCTCCGGCATCCGGGTTTCGACGACCCGTCCGTTGATCCCGCGCCGGCAATCACGCGTATGGGACTGTCCAAAGAGTGTCCGGTATGTGCCGCGGCACTGGATTTGTTTGTCGAGATATATGGTTCAGAAGCGGGGAATCTAGTGGTGCGAACCGTCGCGCGCGGCGGCGTGTATGTGACCGGCGGGATCGCAGTCAAAATTTTGCCGCTGCTGAAGAATGGGCGGTTCACGGGCGCATTCCAGCACAAAGAAAAAATGACCGATTTCCTGGCGCAGGTGCCCATTCACGTGGTCCTCGATGAAGAGTGCCCGCTGAAGGGCGCGGCGTATGCGGTGTGGAAGGGACTCTAGCGAGCAACCGAGCAGCTCGTCACGCGAGAATTTGAAAAACCCCGATTTACGCCGCAGCTCAAACCGCGCAGCTTTAGCTTCCCAGGAGTCATGACTCAGTTCCATTAGTTCTGGTACGGGGTCCCCGATTACGGCTCCACGGATTTTCACACAAGTGGGTGCGAATTCCGTATCACTCCTGTGGGCTCCCATTCTCGCGTACGGATATTGCCGATAAATCGTTCAATTTGCTGTGAATAGGCCATTGTGCGCATCTGGCAGGGCAATTGCCACGTATGCGTGTGCCACCGGCGGGGCCGGTGAATGAGAGGGGTTCTTTCATGAAGATATTTCTTGGGGTTTTCGCATTCGTGCTGCTGTTTTCGATCCCTGCCCATGCTCAATTCAGGGGCACGGGGCAGACCGCCAGTCCGACGTCGGCTTCCAACGGCGGCGGTGGTGGCACAGGCGGCGGCAGTATCGGCGGAGCCGATTTTGCCAAGATTCCAGCCTACCCGCGTGCGACCTTTGATATGAGCGAGGTCAGCGGCGGCGATCCGTCCTTCGCGCCTTCGACATTCCGTTCGTTCGAACAGGCGGTTGCCGAGGGCAAGGCAATCCTGGCGGCCGAGCAGAAGTCACTCGGACAAATTGCCGCGGAGAACAACACCAAGGCAAAAGCCACAGCGAAGTTTACATTCGTGCAGGACGCAGACGGTAACGTGGTCCCAGCGGCGCGGCGCTAGTCGCAATGCAGGTCGAAGCGCAGCCGAAGCGACGAGGCTGCTTCTTTACGAGTTTCGCTTGGAAATGGAACGGCCGCCCGGCGGGGGATGCATTGCCGGGCGGCCGCTTCCGTGCAGAACTGCGGCTCCGTGGAGATGGAGACCGAGCCGCGGTGGTCAAATCTACTTCAGGTTCGCGCTGCTGAAACTATAGACGAAGCTGATCGTGGCCGTATTCTGTTGCTTTACGCAGCCGCAACCATCATTTACACGCGAGCTGAAGCTTTGATCGAATATCGGCAGGCTTGCGAAATCGTACCGATACTCTCCGCGGATCAGCAAGGCGCTCGTGAGGTTGTACGAATACGTGGCTGTAACTTCCTGTGCCCAGCCGCGATCACCGAAGGTCAATCCGGTATAGCCCTGGGGATCGTCGTAATACTCGTAACGAAGGGCGAAGTTGGTCTTGGGACTCCATGTGTACTTCGCATAACCTGCCACGCCCCACCAGTCGGTCGCGTTGGAGTGGCAGATTATCCCCTCTCCTCCCTGCGGCTGCGGACTGCCCGACGTCCTCGCATCGTCGTCGCAATCTTCAGATTCCGCATAGTATCGGGGGCCGAATCCGTAGTCACCGTTCAGCATGAACGCCCACTTCGCGTTTGGCGTATAGGAGATGACGGTATCGGAGATCTGCTTCCAGTCGTTGATGGTCGCTCCATTGAAGGCGAAGAAGTCCGTGACAGGGCCGGCAAAGTAGTTCTCAGTAACGGACCACTTCATGTTGGGCGTATAGACCACGCTCGCTCCATACGTCAGGCCCGAGCTGGCACCGAAGGGACACCCTGGGGAATTGTCCACACAGTCATGGTTGATGATCGTGTTGTTCCAGCCGTTGACGAGATAACCGGTGGCGGACCACTTGGTGTTGAACACATACTTTGCGTTCGCACCGAAGTGGAACAATGGAATCGCGTAGTTGAAGAGAAGGCCGCGCGAGTAATTCCAGTTCGCGTTGCTCTCAATCACTTCGGCGCCCATTGGAGTAACGAACTTGCCGACGGTGACCGTCAAACCCTTCCCGAGCGGAGCGAGATAGGAAAAGTACGCTTCCTTCAGGAAGAAGTTGCTTTGGTCTCCAAATCCCGTGTTGTCAGAACCATTGATGATCTTCGCAGCGTAGCCGTAACCCGCCGACACGTGATAACCAAGCCGGCTTTCTGCCGACGTCGCATCGGGCGCCTTGTCCAGGATCAACTCTGCCATGTTGAAGTTGAAGCCGTTTACGGGTGCCTCAAAGGAACGCAGACCGGCGAGGTTGTTGAACGGGTGATTGTTGTCATACCCGTAGTACACATCGCCGAATCCACTCAAGGTGATGGGGCCCAATAGACTCGCAATGGTGATTTTCGCCGGCGCATCTTCCCCGGCCGGCGACGGATTGAATGAGCCGCCTCCCGCTTCAGGTTCCGTAAGCGCCGCAGTCTTCACGCTCGGCGTCGAGTCGCTCTTCAGCGCGGCGATCTCTTCTTGAAGGAGCGTTACTTGCTTTTCAAGCTCCTCCAACCGCTGATCAGCGCTCGGCGTCGTCGCCGCTGTCGCAGGCTGCGCGGTCGCAGCTGGCTGCGCTGTAGCGGCCGGCTGCGCTGTCGCCGCTGCTGGCTGGGTCGCGGCCGGCTGGTCCTCTGCACGTGACGCAGGCGACCAAACGATCGCTACGGCCAGCGCCAATGTCATTGCGGCCCATGTTGCAATGCACTTCTTAGTGCGTTTCATGTGGTGTCCTCTCCCTCCCTGTCGCGCTCATATTTCTGCCCAATGAGTTCGCGACCTACGCATAGAAAAAGATTCGGTAAGACAAAATACAGACCGACATCCGAATGGTCCAACTCATTAAATCTATGGAATGAATAAACGGATCGTAAACCTACACTTATGAAATCCTTATGCGGTCGGCGCCGCCTTTTGATCGAAGGCGAGGTTAAGCCGCCAGAGGAACGCGACAACTTGGGGCTAGCGGGGCATGCGGGAGAATGCGGGAACGCGGTTTGGAGGTTTAGCGCCTCGCGAAGTAAAACATGGCCCCGAAGATGATGATCGGAATCAATGCCAGCATTATGTAGAAGAGGAGTCTCCGCACCCACGGCGTGCGCCTGGTCTTCCAGTCGCGTAATTCGGGGCGCTCCGCGGCTCCTACTTTCTCGGGATGCTGGAGGTCCAGGGCCATTTCGTGGGCGGAGGCGTAACGGTTCTTGGGTTCGCGCTCGATCGCGCGATAAATGATTTCCTGCAGCTCGGGCGAGATCGTAGGGTCAATTTCGCGGGGCGGGATGGGATTATTTAACAGGCGGTCGTTCATGATGGCGAATGGATTGGGCCCCAGAAACGGCGCCCTGCCCGTCAGCATCTCGTAGAGCATGACTCCCAGCGCGTAAACATCGCTGCGCGCGTCGCCCCGTTTACCCTTTACCTGTTCGGGAGAAATGTACTCGGGCGTCCCCATTACCTGCGAAAGCTTGGCAAAGGTGAGTCTCCGCGCACCTGTTTGGCCGGCGATACCGAAATCAATCAGTTTGATGCGATCTTCGGGATCTACCATGATGTTTTCAGGCTTCAAGTCGCGGTGCACAATCCCATGGGCGTGAATGTAGTCGAGGGCGTCGCAGACGCCCAGGGCGATCTTTATGGCGCGTTCGGGAGGAAGCTTTCTTTTCTCATCGAGGATTTTGCGGAGCAGCCGGCCCTCGACCCATTCCATAACCATGTAGAGCTGGCTGCGGTCATCGTCCGTATAGACCTTCATCACGGACGGGTGATTCAGGACTTTGCCGATGTCCATCTCGCGATGGAAGCGATCGAAGAGCACCGGGTCCATTTCCATCTCGGGATGGGGAACCTTGATCGCGACTTGGCGGCCGTTTCGGACGTCTGTCCCGCGAAAAATCGAAGCCATTCCGCTGCGGGCTGCAACGCTGTCAATGCGGTAGTGATCGAGTTGGTCGCCGGGGTGGACTGGAAGCCTCGAGAGAGCAGGTCTGGCAGAAGACCTTGGACAATCCCGGCGTTACGGAAGCCTGTAGGGTCGCCCGCGGTACATGCCCACGCGTTCAACGCTCCGAACGCGTATCAATTGCAGGCTGATATTATCACTACCGTCTCGCTGATTGGCAATATCCACCAACCGCTTCGCCGATGTGGATAGGTCGCCATCGCGGCCGGCGACCGCGGCCATTTCCGAAGCTTCCACCGAGCCGTGCAGACCGTCGGAGCAAAGCAGCAATACATCGCCCGCAAACACTTGATGTTCGTTTACGTCAACGTTGACGGCCAGATCATTTCCGAGCGAACGGCTGAGCACGTGGCGAGTCTCGGCATGGGCTGCATCCTCTTTCGAAAGCAGCTTCAGCCGGACATGCTCGTTCGCGATGGTATGGTCGCGAGTGAGCAGATTCGACTGGCCACGGCGGATCAGGTAGCAGCGCGAATCGCCCACATGGGCAACAGCCACGCGATCGTAGCGTAGGGCGCAGGCCACGATCGTGGTCGCCATCGAGATGCCGCCGGCCTTGGCCGCATGGCCCGCATCAATGACCCGCGTGTTGGCATCCCGCACCAGGCGTGTCAATAATCCTGGGTGGGGCTCCCCGGGCGTCGCTTTGCGGAAACCAGCGAGTAAGCCTTCGATCGCTGTGTGCGAGGCGACTTCTCCGAGATCGTGGCCGCCCACTCCGTCAGCGAGGGCAAAAAGCCAGCCGCGCGCGCGGACGTCTTCCTGCTCCGCAGGGGCCGCGTGACCGAGATAATCTTCATTCCCCTTGCGAACTCGCCCGACGTCAGAAAGTTCCGCGAACTCCACATCCATAAAATTGTTGGGCGCCGGCCGGTACGCTCGGGCAATTCCGCCGGTAACTGCCGCCGCTGCCGCCTGAAGGCCTCTGTACATTAGACCTCATCTTCGCCCGCAAAAAAAACAGGGCGGGCTCGCGCCCGCCCCGATTGTTTACCGGTTTGCGCGTGAATCAGGCACGCGTGGTGACCAGTGTTGTTTTCCCCTGCTTCTTGCTGTTGAGCGTGAAATAGATGCCGCCGTAGATGCCCCAGACTGCTGCAATTCCCAAGGCAAAAAACGGCTCCATCTTCGTGCCGTATCCCATGAACGGCAGCACGAGATAAGCTGCCATGCAGATCAGATTCGCGGCGATGCCGAAAATCGGGATCAGCATGTGCTTTACGAAGCTGAAGTTCGGGTGCCCGCTGTAGCAAAAGATGCAGGTTACGCAGCTGAGCATATAGAGCATAAACGTCCCGAAGTTGGAGGCCAGAGTGATTGTGAGCAAGCTATTGGGCATCTTGGCCATCATGTCGTGAGATACATACCCGAAGCTCGACCAGAACCCATGTGGCAGAGCCGCGATCGTGGCGTCCGAGAGGGCGGTGCCATCGCCGAAGAGCATTAAGAGAGCGATGCAGCCCGTGATGGCTGAAATGATCGCCAACGCCCAGATGGCGCGGTGGGGACTCAGGTTCTTGTCGTGGAGGAGCCCGAAGTTTTCCGGCACCTCGTTGTCCTTGCCCATGGCGTAGGTGACGCGAGCTCCGGTGTTCATGCAGGACAGCGTCGTACCGATGAGCGCCAGGAACACGGTGACGGCCTCGATCAACATGAAGGTGCGGCCATGACCCGCGCCGAAGAGAGAGTCGCCTACCATCACCATCAAATCGCCGATCGGCGCGGCCGAGCCGCCAGCGCTCTGCATGCTGTAGCCGTTACTTAAGACGTAGTTAGTGGCGAAGTACTCGAACAGATAGCAGAACGCCCCCTGAACGAGCAGCGATGTGATAACGGCGATCGGAACATCACGCTTGGCGTTTTTCGCCTCGCCGCCGAGCGACGTAACCGATTCGAATCCGACCAGGATCAGGATGGCGACCGTGGCTTGAACGAACATCCAGTTGAAGTTGTGAATTGCAATTACAGACTTGGCATTCGGATGAGCCAGGAAGTTTCCGCTCGCGTCGTTCATCGTGTAGTCGACGTGGAAGGGCACTGGTTTCCCAGCAGCGTCCACCTTGCAAACGGGATTCATGTTCGCATCGCGGGTGATTACGTCGGTAGCAGTGCCACTCACCATCTGGCTTGTCGTGGCGAACTCGCAATCAAAAGACGCGTTCGTCGTCGGATCCCACTGGCGGGCTACGCTGCCGGGCGGGTGATTCATCCGGTAGCCGATCGCCATTACGGAGAACACGATCAGTGCCGATATCTGAATCACGTTGATGGCTACGCTGACGGCCGTCGAGCCCGTGACCCCACGGTGGGCGATATAGGCCACAGCAAACGAGAAGACGATCGCAACAGCCATCATGAACATCGGGCCCGGGTTCGTGGCGCTCATGAAGTTTGGCCACAGGGTGCCAGTGATATAGCCGCAGAATACTCCGGTAACGGCGACCATCACACCCGGATAGATCCAGTAGTAAAGGTGGGAGCCCCAGCCGACAATAAACTTCATGAGGCGCGCGTACTTCCACGCCTTGTCGTGATTCAGAAACGCCTGCTCGGCAAAGTAATACGAACTACCGGTGCCGGGATACAGCTTCGCCATTTCCGCGTAACACACGGCTGTCGCCAGACAGAGTAGAAGGGCGAAGAAAATGCCGATCCACATGGACGGCGTCGTGGCGCCTTCGGTCGCCTGCGGTGCAAAGGTGAGCCAAAGGAAAGCGCCGGGCGCGATCAACGCCATCGCGTTCATCGTCAACCCGGTCAAGCCTAACGTTGCTTGCATTTCTCCAGTTGTCTTCTCGGCCATTAGGTACTCTCCTCTTGGAAAGTAAGAACCTGAGGGCCGGACACTATACATAAGTATCGTTTTCGTAAAATGCAACGTTTCGATGGAGGGGATAGATGTTTCAAATGAGTGTGAATCGAGGTTAAGGCGCGCCGAATCATCGCAATACGAGAGGATCGGCACGAAGTTTCGGACGCCTTTCAAGCGCGCGAGTTGCCATGTTGTCAACATATGAAAAATTTCGAAGGTGCTTTGGGCACGCAAATGTTTTTCATATTTCCGGAAAAAATGCCTCGGAACGTCGCGGGCAGGCGCGTTGAGGCACGCACAGCGCAGGATCTCAGCGGCTTTTGATCGGGGCGATTTCCTTGCATCAATGGAGGCGCCTGTTAGTATGTTCCGATGACTTTTTGCACGTGGATGCTCCGCGAAAATGGCTGAAAAAAGACAATTCAGGGCCATCAAGGGCACGCGCGATATCCTTCCGCCCGATTCCTCGCTTTGGAATTGGTTCGAGCGGGCAGCGCGCGATGTTTTCGAATCCTACAATTTTCGGGAAATCCGGCTGCCGATTTTTGAGGAGACGGACTTGTTTGCGCGCGCAGTCGGCGCCGACACCGATGTCGTCGGCAAGGAGATGTACACGTTTCTCGATCCGCCGCGCGACCTCGATGCGCTTCCGAAGCGCCAAGAACCGATGGGTAAGCTATCTGATCTCATTCCGAGAGAAACGCTCTCCTTGCGGCCCGAGGCGACGGCTAGTGTGGTCCGCGCCTACATCGAGCACGGGATGCACACGCTTCCCGGCAACGTGAAGCTATATTACGTCGGCCCGATGTTCCGGCGCGAGCGACCACAGAAGGGCCGCTACCGACAGTTCTACCAGATTGGTGCGGAGGTTCTGGGCCAGTCGGACGCGCCCGCGATTGATGCGGAAGTGCTGGAAATGCTGATGGTGCTGTTCAAGCGCGCCGGGCTGGCGCTCATTACGCTCTCCGTCAACTCCATTGGCTGCAAGGAGTGCCGGCCGAAATATGTCGAGGTGCTGCGGCAGGAACTGCTGAAAGTGAAGGACAAGCTCGGCGCGGACAGCCAGCGCCGGATCGAGACGAACCCGCTGCGCGTGCTCGATTCGAAGTTGCCCGAGGAGCAGGCGATCATCGAAGCGCTGCCGCGCATCGCGGACCATCTTTGCGCGGCCTGCCGCCAGCATTTTTCGGAATTGAAAGACGAATTGAGTCTGCGCGGAATTGCTTATGAGGAAAATTGGCGGCTCGTGCGCGGCCTTGACTATTACACGCGGACCACTTTCGAGGTCACGGCCGAGGGACTCGGCTCGCAGAACGCCGTCTGCGGCGGCGGGCGTTACGACGGCCTTGTCGAACTTCTCGGCGGTCATCCGACCAAGGGCATTGGCTTCGCCATCGGCAGTGATCGGGCGATTTTGTCCATACAGGAAGGCGGCCAGGCGCCCAAGCTGCCCGGGCTTGGCGTCTATGTCGCTTGGATGAGCGCCGCTACGTATCCGGCGGCGGTACGAATCGCACGCAAACTGCGCGAATGCGGCGTGGCCGTAGAGCTGCCTCCTGAAGCCATGAAATTCAAGAAGTCACTGGGGCTCGCGGATAAACTCGGCGCGCGCTATGCGCTGATTATCGGTGAAGATGAGGTCGCGTCGGGCACATACACGCTGAAGCGGCTCGCCGACGCCGAGCAGAAAAAACTCAACGAAAACGATCTACTTGAGTACCTTGAATCGGAAAGACGGAGTGACTAGTGGCTAGCGGCGAGTGGCTAGAGTCTTTGAGGTGGCCAGTTGCCTGAGAATTCGAAAGTAAGACACTACAAGGAACTCAAGATTTGGCAGAAGGGAATGGTGCTGACAAGAGACGTGTATCGGCTGACGGAGAGGTTTCCAGCCGCGGAAAAGTACGGGCTGGCGGCACAATTGAGGCGAGCGGCGGTATCGGTTCCGTCGAACATCGCGGAAGGGCAAGCACGAAGCGGAACGCGGGAGTTCTTGCAGTTCTTGTCACACGCGAGCGGGTCTTTGGCGGAGCTGGAAACTCAGATTCTTTTGAGCATCGAATTGGGATACTGCAACGCGTCAGATACGAAATCAATCTCGCAAGAGATTGCGGAGTCACAAAAGATGATTGCGGCGATTCGCCGAAAGCTGGCAGTTCTCTAGCCACTAGCCACTCGTCACTAGCCACTTTTACAAGGAAGGTAACTTGCTCGATACTCTGGGAAACCTGAAGCGGACAAAATATTGCGGCGAGCTGCGCGCTTCGGATGCCGATACCGACGTCGTACTGATGGGCTGGGTCCATCGGCGGCGCGACCTGGGGCAGCTGGTCTTCATTGATCTTCGCGACCGCGCTGGAATCGCGCAAATCGTGTTCAATCAGGAGCAACATCCCGAGGCGCACGCCAAGGCTGAAGAGCTGCGCTCGGAGTTCGTGGTGGCTGTAGAGGGCCGCGTGATTCGCCGGCAGAAATCGAATCCCGAGATCGCGACCGGCGAAGTGGAGGTGGTCGCCACGCGGCTGCACATTTTGAACACGTCGAAAACGCCTCCGTTCCAGATCGAAGACGAGGCGACCGCGAGCGAGGAGACGCGCCTGCGATACCGCTATCTCGATCTGCGCCGCCCGCGGCTGCATGGCAACATCGAATTGCGGCACCGCATCGTTTTTGAGATTCGCAAAACGCTCGACGAACTGGGTTTCTTCGAGATCGAGACGCCGCTGCTGACGCGCTCGACGCCGGAAGGCGCGCGCGATTGCCTGGTGCCAAGCCGCATCCATCACGGGCAGTTCTACGCGCTGCCGCAATCACCACAGATCTTTAAGCAGATATTGATGATCTCAGGCATGGACCGCTACTTTCAGATCTGCAAGTGCATTCGCGACGAAGATTTTCGCGCCGATCGCCAGCTGGAATTCACGCAGCTGGATCTGGAGATGTCGTTTCCGCGGCAGCAGGACGTGTTCGACGCGATCGAGCGCGTGATGGAGCGCGTCTGCGCCATCGTCGGGATCAAAGTGACGCGGCCGTTCCGCCACATGGCGTACAAGGAAGCGCTTCGCACCTATGGCTCGGACAAGCCGGACCTGCGCTTTGGCATGGAATTGCATAACGTGACGGAGCTCTTCGAGCCGGCGCGCGCCGTGCTGCATTTCGAGGGCAACGTGCAGGCGGTCGTGGCACCTGGTGCCGCTACTTGGTCGCGCAAGCAGCTCGACGAGCTTGCCGACTTCGCGAAATCGGCCGGCGCCCGCGGCGTTTACACCGCGAAAGTCACGGCCGAAGGGATTTCGTCGCAGCTCGAAAAAAATCTCGGCGCGGACGGGCTGAAGAAACTGGCCGAGTCGGTCGGCGCGAAGGCGGGCGACCTGATTGTTGCGGCCGCGGCGAAAGAACAGATTCCTCACACGGACACGTCGCTCCACGTCGGGGGGCAGATCCGGCTACATCTGGGCGAGAAGTTGAACCTGATTGACCGCAACAAATGGGAATTCGCGTGGATCACCGGCTTTGCGCTATTTGAATGGAGCGAGCGGGACAAGCGCTGGGTGAGCGCGCAGCATCCGTTCACAGGGATTTTCGAGGAGGATATCGAAAAGCTCGAAACGGCGCCGTGGGAATGCCGGTCGAAGGGATACGACCTGGTACTCAATGGCAATGAGCTTGGCTCCGGCAGCATTCGAATTCACCGGCAGGACGTGCAGGCGCGGATGTTCAAGGCGCTCGGGCTGAGCGACGAGCAGGCCAAGCATCGCTTCGGATTTTTTCTCGACGCGCTCACGTATGGCACGCCGCCGCACGGCGGGATCGCGCTGGGCATTGACCGCATCGCCATGTTGCTGGCGGGCGAGAAATCGCTGCGCGACGTGATCGCGTTCCCGAAGACGACCGCGGCGGTGGATTTGATGGCCGAATCGCCTTCCACGGTTGATCAGGATCAGCTCGACGAACTCGGGATTTCCATCAAGAAGCAAAGCGAGTAATCAATGTCGCGAATACGAATACTGGCGGAAAACGTCGCGAACAAGATTGCGGCGGGCGAGGTTGTCGAGCGGCCCGCGTCGGTGGTGAAGGAGCTGCTCGAAAACGCGCTGGACGCGGGCGCTCGCTCGATTCGCATCGAGGTCGAATCGGGGGGCAAGCGCATGATCCGGGTGATTGACGACGGCAGCGGCATGAATCACGACGACGCACTGCTCGCCTTCGAGCGCCACGCAACGTCGAAGCTGCGCACGGCAGACGATCTGCTCTCGATCGCGACGCTCGGGTTTCGAGGCGAGGCGCTGCCTTCCATCGCGGCGATTTCGCGGCTGCTCCTTGAAACGCGAACTCCCGAAGAAGAGCAGGGAACTCGCATCGAATTCGCGGGAGGAAAGCTCATCAGCGTCAAGCCCGCCGGCATTCCCGCCGGCACTTCCATCAGCGTGGCCGACATTTTCTACTCCGTGCCGGCGCGGCGGAAATTTCTGAAATCTGAGACGACCGAGCTGGGCCACATCGCTTCGCTGGTCACGCACTACGCGCTCGCCCATCCCGAGACGCATTTTGTGCTCAAGACGCCGTCGCAACTGATTCTCGATTGCGCGCCGGTTGAAAAGCTCTCCGAGCGCGTCTATCAGCTTTTCGGGCGGCAGGCGCTCGATGAATTGATGGAGATTCCGCCGAATGAAGGCCCGGTGCGGTCAGCGATCACCGAGCCGCAGCTGGAGCCGGATGAAGAGGCGGCGACGCTGCGCGTGAGCGGGTTCGCGTCGCGCCCGGAGATACAGCGATCGAACCGCAACGGAATCTATATTTTCGTGAACCGGCGGCTCGTGCGCGACCGCCTGCTGCTCCACGCGATTCACGAGGCGTATCGCAACGTCACGCCGCCGGGTGTTTTCCCCGTGGTGCTGCTATTTCTCGAATTGCCGTACCAGGAAGTTGACGTGAACGTGCACCCGGCGAAAATCGAGGTGCGCTTCCGTCATCCGCAGTTCGTCCACGATTTCACGCGCGACGCTCTGCGCCATGCGCTTTCGATCGCGCGCCCGATTCCTGGATTTCCGGCTGCGCGCGCAGCCGCTGCGGGCGCCGGACCCGGGACACCGGCTGCGATGGCTGGTGGAGCACCGGCAAGTTATGCCGCGGCCGGTGCGATCTCCTTGCCGCCGGGACCGCCGCGCGCGGAAATTCCGATGACGCTTGCGTCAAGCGCCGCTACCGCTGAAGCATTTGAATTGAGCACCGGGCCCGACCGGCCATTCGCGCAGCGGCTCGGCTTCGATTCGAATTCCGCGATGAATTTTCCGATGCCTACGCCAGAGCCTGCCGCGGGCACGTTTGCCTCCGGTGCCGGCAGTGATCGTGAAACGGGCGCGCTGCCGCGCCCCGAAGAGATCGCCGATCTGAAGCCGCTCGGGCAGGTGAACGCGAGCTTCATCATCGCGGTGAATGGCGAGGGCCTGTGGATCATTGACCAGCACGTGGCGCACGAGCGCGTGCTTTTCGAGCAGCATCTGCGCGCGCGTCGCGAGGGCGAGCTGGGCGGGCAGAGGATGCTGCTCCCGGTGATGGTGGAGCTTAACCCGCGGCAGCTGGTGACGTTCGAGCAGATCGGCGAAGAGCTGCGCGCCAACGGATTTGAAGCCGAGCTGATGGGCACGCGGAGCGTGGCCATCCAGGCCGCGCCGGCCGGCATCGCAAGCGGAGACGCCGAAAAGCTGCTATTTGAAATCCTGGACGGAATCGCCCGCGAGAACCAGTCCATCTCGATTGATTCCCTGCAATCGAAAATCGCGGCTTCCACTTCCTGCCACGCGGCCATCAAGGTGAACACGCCGCTCGATACGACGAAAATGGAATGGCTACTCGGCGAACTTGCCAAAACCGAGTACCCGATGAGCTGCCCGCACGGCCGCCCGGTCGTGCTGCGCTATTCGGTTCGCGAAATCGAGCGCGCCTTCAAACGCATTTGACACCTCGCGTGAAGGTAAAGTCGAAGAGAGATTCCTCGTCCGCCGCGGCGGACTCGGAATGACAACCGCGAGTGGCGGCTCGAATTTGAGAAAATTGATCATCGCGATTGACGGGCCGGTTGGCTCGGGGAAGAGCACGCTCGCGCGGCGAGTGGCGGCGCTGCTCGGCTACACCTATCTTGACACCGGTGCGATGTACCGGTCGGTCGCGTTGAAGGCGCAGCGGCGCGGTTTGTCGCTCGATGCCAGCGACCAGCTCGCGGCGCTCGCGGGGGAGACGCGGATCGATTTGCGCCAACTCGATGGCGCGATGGATGGCACGCAGCAAGTCCTGCTCGATGGCGAGGACGTGACGACGATGATTCGAACGCCCGAAGTGGCGCAGGCGGCCTCGAAAGTGGCGCTCGTACCGGGCGTACGCAAAGTGCTGGTTGCCGAGCAGCGCCGCGCAGGCGAGCACGGCGGCGTGGTGATGGAGGGCCGCGACATCGGCAGCGTCGTCTTCCCGGATGCGCAGCTGAAGATTTTTCTTACCGCTTCGCCCGAAACTCGCGCGGAGCGCCGCTGGCGCGAGCACCAGCAAAAGGGCGACGCGATTGATCTGGCGCGCACGCTCGAGGAAATCAAGGAGCGCGACCAGCGCGATCTCAAGCGCGCCACGTCGCCGCTCGTCCGCGCGAAGGACGCCGTAGTGGTGGACAGCACCGCGATGGAATCGGAAGAAGTCGCGCGGCTCGTGGTGATGCTGGCGAAGGAGCAAGCAAGCGGAAGCTCGCGATAGAGATTCGGCTGCAAAACGCGCTCCGTAGAGGATTCAACGGCCCTGAAAAAGTGTGTCACTTCTTTGGTGCCGCTTTCCTTTGTTTTCATGGAGTTACGTCGGAAATTACTTTGCATGGTGTGTCACTTAATTTCGCGCAGTCTCAATCGCTCGCCGAGAGATCCCTCGGCTCGTCGCCGCGGCGACTCGCTCGGGACGCCGGTTGATCTCCCAGGCTCGACTCACCGTCGACCTGGGAGCCCTTTTGATCGGATCGTCGATTACTTTGCACGGTGTGTCACTTAATTGGCGCGAAGTTGTGGAGTGACAGGCGGCGGACGAGGGCTGAAGCCCTATTGTTCCCGCGACCCCCTTTTGGGGGGTCGAAGTCCCGCACTTCCTCCGTTAGGGTCGTTGCTCACAGTAGGATGGATTTTGCCAGCGATAGGGCCGACGCCTTCAGCGGAACTGCATATTCGATTGTCAATGAGCGGAAAAACTCTCGCGCGGAGAGCCGACGACTCGAAACGAATCGCCATTCACAGATTGCCAGAAAACGTCGGCGGAATCTGCTGGCCTTTGGTACAAGGAAAGTACAACCTGAACTTTTTCGAGCGACCGCCATCTGCGATCAGCGGGACGGCTTAGGTCGGGCTGGACATGGACGAGAGGAATTCCGCGTTGGTCTTCGTTTTCGAGAGGCGGCCCAGCAGAAGCTCCATCGCTTCGACGGTTGAGAGCGGGCTTAGCACTTTGCGCAGCACCCAGATGCGGTTCAGCTCGTCGGCAGGAAGCAGCAGTTCGTCTTTTCGCGTTCCCGAACGGTTGATGTCAATCGTCGGGAAGACGCGCTTGTCCACCAGCCGGCGATCGAGGTTGATTTCCATGTTGCCGGTGCCCTTGAACTCCTCGAAGATCACGTCGTCCATGCGGCTGCCGGTATCAATCAGGGCCGTGGCCATGATGGTGAGCGAGCCGCCCTCTTCGATGTGCCGTGCGGCGGCAAAAAAGCGCCGGGGACGCTGCAACGCGTTGGCGTCAATACCGCCGGAGAGAACCTTTCCCGATGGCGGCGTGACGGCGTTATAGGCGCGCCCCAGACGCGTGAGCGAATCGAGCAGAATCACCACGTCGCGCTTGTGTTCGACCAGGCGCTTGGCCTTTTCGAGCACCATTTCCGCCACTTGAATGTGGCGTTGCGGCGGTTCGTCGAACGTTGAGCTGATGACTTCGCCCTTCACGGTGCGCTGCATATCCGTGACTTCTTCCGGCCGCTCGTCAATCAGCAGCACGATCAGCGCGATTTCCGGGTGATTCGTGGTGATCGAATTGGCGATGGACTGCAGCATCATGGTCTTGCCGGTGCGCGGGGGCGCTACGATCAATCCGCGCTGGCCCTTGCCGACCGGGCACAGCATGTCCAGAACGCGCCCAGTTAGATTCTCCTTGGTGGTTTCGAGACGAATGCGCGCGGAAGGGTAGAGCGGCGTCAGATTGTCGAAGAAAATCTTGTTCCGCGTGACTTCGGGATCCTCAAAATTGACCGCCTCGACCTTGATCAGCGCGAAGTAGCGCTCGCCATCCTTCGGCGGGCGGACTTGCCCGGAGACGGTGTCGCCGGTGCGCAGGTCGAATTTGCGGATCTGCGACGGCGAGACGTAGATATCGTCCGGGCCGGGCAGATAGTTGTACTCGGGGGCGCGGAGGAATCCGAAGCCGTCGGGCAGGCATTCCAGAACGCCTTCGGAGAAAATGAGGCCGTTCTTTTCCGTCTGCGCGCGGAGTATCTGGAAAATCAACTCCTGCTTGCGCATTCCGGAGGAGCCGGGAATGTTGAGCTCCTTGGCGATTTTCGCCAGGTCGGTAATGTTCTTGTCTTTCAGTTCTGCAAGGCTAATGCTCATCAGTTTCTTTCCTTCTCAAGCCTGTGAATCAGGCGCGATTGTTGTTTGGTTTCGATCCGGGGCGGGCGCGTTCGATTGAGGCACTCAATCCCAGATTACAAATTGGGTTTATGTAATGAAAATCCTTACGCTTCGGTCGCGGGCCGAACCTGCCGGGGAGCAGATGTGGGAGGACCGAAGGCCTTAATTGGTTAATTCATTGTCCTGCGTGACATCCGCGCCAAACTTGGGTTCCACTCCGGCTACAGGGGGGTGCCCAGCAATGGGCAGCGGCTTTTCGAGCGCGAACTCCAGCACCTGATCCATCGACTCGACGAAATGGATGGACATCTGCGTCAGGATCTCCGGCGGAATATCCGCCAGGTCTTTTTCATTGTCTTTCGGGAGAATGAGAGTGCGCAGGCCCAGGCGGTGCGCCGCGAGGAGCTTTTCCTTCACGCCGCCGATCGGCAGAACCTTGCCGCGGAGCGTGATCTCGCCGGTCATGGCGATATCGCAGCGGACCGGAATGCGCGTGAGCGCGCTTACGATGGACGTGCAGAGCGTAATACCGGCGGAAGGGCCGTCCTTGGGGATTGCGCCTTCGGGCACGTGGATGTGGATGTCGAGATGGCGATAAAAATCCTGGGGCAGGCCGAATAGATGGCTGCGCGAACGGACGTAGCTCATTCCGGCCTGAGCCGATTCCTGCATCACGTCGCCCAGCTTGCCGGTTAAGGTGAGGCGTCCCTTGCCCTGCATCAGCGTAGCTTCGGTTGAAAGCACCTCGCCGCCCACTTCGGTCCAAGCCAAGCCGGTGGTCAAGCCGATTTCATTCTTCTTCTCGGCAAGAAAGTCGCGATATTTCAAGATGCCGAGATAGTTGTTTACGTTCGCAGGCGTGACCTCGGCTGAAAAAGTTTTGCCCTCTCCGACGACCTTGCGCGCGACTTTGCGGCAGACGTTGGCGATTTCGCGATCCAGGTTGCGCACACCCGCTTCGTGCGTGTAGTGCCGGATGATATGCGTGATGGATTCGTCGGTAAACTTCAGATTGTCCTTGGTCAGGCCGGTGGCTTCGAGCTCGCGCGCAACCAGGAATCGCTGCGCGATCTGATGCTTTTCCTGCTCGGTGTAGCCGGGCAGCCGCAGAACTTCCATGCGGTCCTGCAAGGGCTGCGGAATCGTGTGCAGCACGTTGGCCGTGCAGATAAACATGACCTTCGAGAGATCGTATTCCACGTCGAGATAGTGGTCGGTGAAAGAGTGGTTCAGCTCCGGATCGAGCACTTCCATCAGCGCCGCCGATGGATCGCCGCGGAAGTCCATGGACATCTTGTCCACTTCGTCGAGCACGAAGACTGGATTCGTCGTGCCGGCCTTGCGCATCATCTGGATGATCTGGCCGGGTAGCGCGCCGATGTAGGTGCGCCGGTGACCTCGGATTTCCGCCTCGTCGCGCACGCCGCCCAAAGAGACGCGCACGAATTTCCTGCCGGTGGCGCGGCCGATGGACGTCGCAAGGGAAGTCTTGCCCACTCCCGGAGGCCCAAGGAAGCAGAGAATCGAGCCCTTCGGATTCTTCACGAGCTGGCGGACCGCAAGGTATTCCAGGATGCGCTCTTTGATCTTTTCCAGGCCGTAGTGATCTTCGCTGAGTATCGTCTCCGCGCGCTTGATGTCGCGGATTTCCTTCGAGCGCTTCTTCCACGGCACGGCCAGCAGCCAATCGAGATAATTGCGCGAGACGGTGGATTCAGCCGACATCGGCGGCATCATTTCCAGCCGCTTCAGCTCCTGCATGGCCTTTTCCATCGGGCCTTCGGGCATGCCGGAGGTTTCGATCTTCTTCTTGAGTTGCTCGATTTCGTTCGCTTCGCCGCGGCCCAGCTCTTTCTGAATGGCCTTGAGTTTCTCGTTGAGGTAGTACTCTTTCTGGGCGCGTTCCATCTGGCGCTTCACGCGGGTGTTGATCGAGCGATCCACGTTGAGCTTCTCGATCTCGACTTCCAGAATGTCCGCGATGCGGTTCAGGCGCTCGGCCGGCTCGAAGATCTCGAGCAATTCCTGCTTTTCCTCGACGGGAATCTGCAGGTTGGCGGCGATGGCGTCGGAAAGCTTTCCGGGATCCTCGACGCGCACGGCGGCGATCATCGTGTCGTAGTTCAGGCTCTGCGAGAGCTTGACGTATTGTTCGAACAGCGTGGTGACCCGCGCGGAAGCCTGTTCGATCTGCGGGCCGGGCTCGGCCTTCACGGGAACCAGGCGTACAGAAGCGCGGAAGAAGCCTTCGTCGCTCGTTACCTGCACGATCTTGGCGCGTTCGGTGCCTTCCACCAGCACCTTGATGTTGCCGTCCGGCAGCTTCACGCTCTGCACGATATTGGCGAGTGTTCCGACCGTGTAGATTTCCTCGGGCTTGGGGTCGTCCACCGAAGCGTCGTGCTGCGTGACCAGGAAAATCTTCTTGTCTCCCGCCAGCGCGTCTTCTAGCGCGCGCACGGAAGCTTCGCGGCCCACGATGAACGGGTGCATCATCTCCGGGAAAATGACCATATCCCGCACCGGCATCATCGGTACGCGCTTCACGTCGGCTTTTTCCTTGCTGAACATTGAAATTACTTTGACCTCAAGACTTTAGACTCTCACACCGAAAAAAGTTCGTCGCGGATACCTGGAGGAACTAGCCTGCCTTTTCGAGCAGGCTCCAGTTGATTTCGCGGCCCTTGACCATATCCGCGGTGACTACAAAATCCCGAAGTTTACGTTGCGCCGGCAGGTGATACATCATCTCGAGCATCAAATCCTCGAGAATCATGCGCAGGCCGCGCGCTCCCACTTTGCGCTGCAGCGCGAGTTCCGCAACTGTTTCCAGGGCGTCGTCGGTGAATCGCAGGCGGACGTTTTCAAATTCGAAGAGTCTCTGATATTGACGCACCAGCGCATTCTTCGGTTCCGTCAGGATGCGTACCAACGCGCTCTTATCCAGATCGCTCAACACGCCCAGCACCGGCAACCGTCCGACGAACTCCGGGATCAGGCCATAACGAATCAGGTCCGTAGGCTGCGCCTGCTCGAGCATTTCGATATTGCGGCGCGTCGCGGTGGTCGGCTGGGCGTCCGCATGGAAGCCGAGCGACTTCTGGCCCACGCGGCGCTCGATGATTTTCTCCATCCCGACAAAAGCCCCGCCGCAGATGAACAGGATATTTGTCGTGTCCACCGGCGTAAATTCCTGATGTGGATGCTTTCGCCCACCCTGCGGCGGGACGTTCGCGACGGTGCCCTCGAGAATCTTCAGCAGCGCCTGCTGCACGCCCTCGCCGGAAACGTCGCGGGTAATCGAGGGGTTCTCGTCCTTCTTCGAAATCTTGTCAATCTCGTCTATATATATGATGCCTTGCTGGGCCTTTTGGACGTCTCCATCCGCAGCCTGCAGCAATTTCAAGATGATGTTTTCGACGTCTTCACCGACGTAGCCCGCTTCAGTCAGCGTGGTCGCGTCAACGATTGCGAACGGCACCTCCAGCATGCGCGACAGCGTCTGGGCCAGAAGCGTCTTGCCGGTGCCTGTGGGCCCGATCAGCAGGATGTTCGACTTCGTCAGCTCGACATCGCCGGGCGTGCGGTTCAGGAAGATCCGCTTGTAATGGTTGTAAACCGCGACGGCCAGCTTCTTTTTCGTCTTGTCCTGCCCGATCACGTAGCCGTCCAGAAACGCCTTTATCTCGGGCGGACGCGGCAATCGGCGATTCGCCGGCGTTGCTTGTTCGCGCTTCTCGTCTTCGAGAATCTGCTGGCAGACGCCCACGCACTCGTTGCAAATGTAAGAGCGCGGATATTCCGATGGAGAGCTGATGAGCTTCTCCACCTGCTCCTGCGTCTTATGGCAGAAGGAACAACGCAACGGCTCTTCTGGGGTGAACCGCTTCACGATTGACGGCCCCTCTCGTCGAAACCACACCCACGACGAATCTGAACCCATTGTAAAACGGAAGACTCACGTCTTACCCGCACACATCGCTTTCACTACTAACCATTTGGAACGCCACCCGATCGGTTCCAAACGGCCCGACTCCATCCACCCGTTCCACTCCGGTTCCAGCCGCTCCACCCATCATACGGGAACGGAACTAGCGATGCTTGGTGATAATTTCATCCACGATACCGTAAGCCTTGGCCTGGTCGGCGGTCATGATGAAATCGCGCTCCACATCGCGCTCGATCTTTTCCACCGGTTGGCCGGTGTGGCCTGCGAGCAATTGGTTCAGCGATGCGCGGGTGCGGATTATCTCCTTGGCGTGGATATCAATGTCGGTCGCTTGCCCCGAAAGTCCGGACATCCAGGGCTGGTGGATCAGCACGCGGGAGTTGGGCAGGGCATAGCGCTTTTTGGGCGTGCCGGAAGCCAGCAGTACCGCGGCGATCGAAGCGGATTGGCCGATGCAGTAGGTGACCACGTCCGGGCGAACGAACTGCATGGTGTCGTAGATCGCCATTCCAGCCGAAATCGAGCCGCCGGGCGAGTTGATGTAGATGGAAATGTCCTTCTCGGGGTCTTCCGACTCGAGAAAGAGCAGCTGGGCCGTAACGAGGTTGGCCACATGATCGTCAATCGGCGTGCCGATGAAGATGATGTGGTCCTTCAGCAGCCGGGAATAGATATCGTAAGCGCGTTCGCCACGGTTTGTCTGCTCGACAACCATGGGAACCAGCGTTGTGGCACGCGGAATCGCGTCGTCATTTTTTATCATTTGGAATATTTCGCGCTGAGGAAACCCGAACCACACTTACTTCTCACTTTTGGCCGTCTTCTCGATTCGGGCGTTGCTGTAGAGCCAATCAATCGTTTTATTGCTACGCAACTTCGATTTCATCGTATCGAGCGTCCCTTGCTTTGTCAAGCGAGCGCGCATCGCCGTTGCGGATTCGCCACCGTGTTCGGCGAGATGCGCAATCTCTTTTTCGACCTCTTCCTCGGTCGCGTCAATCTTTTCGGCGGTGGCAATGCGGTCGAGCAGCAGCTCGGCCTTCACATCGGTGACCGAACGGTCGCGCTGCTGGCTCCGAAGCGCCTTCCAGTCCACATTCATTCCGCGCGGGTCCACACCTTGCGACGCGAGCGAGCGCACCATGCGCTCCAGGCGCGTGTCCATCTGGCCTTCGATCAGCGCTTCCGGAACCGGGAAGTCGTGTTTGCTGACGAGCTGTTCAAGAATTCTGTCGCGAGCCTGAGAACCCTGCTGCTGTTCCTTCGACGCTTCCAGATTCTCACGGATTTTCTTCCGGAGTTCGTCGAGCGTAGTCACCTCGGACTTTTCACCGGTGACTTCCTTCACGAATTCGTCATTCAACTCAGGCAGCCTCTTTTCTTTGACGCCCTGAACGTCCACGGTGAAGTCGTAGCTCTTTCCCGCGAGCTTTTGATCGGGATAGTCGTCCGGATAGCGCGCCTGGAATTTCTTGGTTTCGCCCGCCGCCGCGCCCCGCAGATTTTCGGTAAAGCTGGCGAGAGTTTCTGCCGCGCCCAGCGGAACGAGGATATTGTCGGCTTCGACCGGGTCGCCGCCTTCAGTCGGAACGCCATTCAATTTGATGAGAACGGAATCGCCATCCTTGGCCGCGCGGCCCTCGACGGGAACAAACGTGGCTGCGCGCTCGCGCATTTCCTCGATCGCTTTCTCTACCTCTGCGTCGCCCGCCTCGATCTCCTCCACCTGCACTTGAAGATTCTTGTAGTCCCCCAGCTCGAATTCAGGAAGGACCTCGAAGATCGCGCGGAATTTCAGCGGCTCCCCTTCTTTGAATTCGACCTTGTCCACTTCCGGGCGGGTCACGGGGACGAGCTTCTTCTCGTCGAGAGCCTTCTCCAGGTATTCGGGAACGAGCGATTGCACCACTTCGCCCTGAATATCGTCGGCAAATCGCCGGCGCACGAGCGTGATCGGCGCTTTGCCCGGACGAAATCCC
Organism: uncultured Acidobacteriota bacterium; assembly: GCA_963842425.1. Classification (GTDB taxonomy): domain Bacteria; phylum Acidobacteriota; class Terriglobia; order Acidiferrales; family UBA7541; genus Palsa-295. The sequence continues at coordinate 426,414 of CAWJGQ010000010.1, forward strand.
GGAATGCGGGCGATGCGCACGATATCGCGCGCCACTTTTTCCGCCGCCTTGCTGACTTTATCGGCCGGAATCTCGAGTTCGATTTCGCGTCTGCAGGTCGCTTCGGTCATGTGATTGTTTTCCAGGCAGCGTCGTTCGGCAAACCCCGTCTCAATCCGCCTTTCGCTTTTCGGAATCTCAGCAGGAGGAGTGCAGGGAAGTGCGGCTAACCCCGCGCCGCAACAGAAAATTCAGTATAGGGAAACGGTCAGTGCGCGTCAACTGCGCTGCGCGGAGCTTCGAGAACGGCAAAAGTCCTTCGAGTTGCTTCGCTCGCTCGGGACAACATTTCCTTGCCGGAAATGTTGGTGCGGAAGAAGGGACTCGAACCCCTACGGCCTTTCGGCCACCAGCTCCTAAGGCTGGCGCGTCTGCCAATTCCGCCACTTCCGCTTGCGCCAAGTATATCACCGCCCTAACGCCGGATTGCGCTTGCCCACGCGGCACCGTTTTGCTAGGCTCCGCCGCCAGTGGGGTGTTTCCAAGGGGGAAAAAATCATGGCACATTGCACGAAGTGCGGGGCGGCAGTGGCGGACGGCGCGGCCTTTTGCCCGTCTTGTGGTTCCGCGCAAGGGGCGCAGGCGGCGCCAAGCGCAGCTCCAATCGTGCCACCTGCGGCGGCGTCGCAAATGGACGAAAAAGTAGCCGGCTTGCTGTGCTACGTGCTTGGCTGGATCACCGGCTTGATCTTCTACTTCATTGACAAGCGTCCCTACGTCCGTTTCCACGCGGCGCAGTCAATTGTGGTTTTCGGCGGCCTGCACATAATCAGCATTGCCCTGGGCATGTTCTTCGGTCTGAGTTTGCTGGCCGGGGGATTGACTGGCTTTTCGATGGGCTATGCCGTGTACGGGCTCGTGAATCTCGTCGGTCTGATTTTGTGGATACTGCTGATGGTGAAAGCGTATCAGGGCGAGCGATTTCGCGTGCCGATCGCGGCCGATATTGCCGAAAAAATCTTCGGCAAAGCGTAAATTCAACCCTAATCCCAACCTGCGGGGCGGGCGTATGCTCGCTCCGCAGCTTCCTCTTGTGTCACCCCTCTTCGGCGATCCGTCCGCGATCCCTCGTGGCCATGATGCCGCCGCTGCGCTTGCCTTCGGCAACCGCGCGGCGTAGGATTGGGTTTTGGTTTTGCCGCATCAGCCCTCCTGTAACGTTTCATGTGTCAGCCGGAGCGGGCAAGGTGCGACTCGTGTGGTTGTGGAGCGGCAGCGTTGGCGGACAAAGCTCGGACGAAGGCGATTGCGGTTGTCGGAGCCCAATGGGGCGATGAAGGGAAAGGCAAAGTTGTTGATTGCCTGGCTCTCTCGTTTGATTACACCGCGCGCTACGCCGGCGGACACAACGCCGGTCACACCGTCATCTTCAACGGTCACCGCTTCGTGCTGCAACTGGTTCCCAGCGGAATCCTGCGCCCCGAAAAGAAGGCCGTCATCGGCCCCGGCGCCGTGGTTGACCCGGCCGCGCTCGTGGCCGAGATCGAAAATCTCCGGAAGTCGGGCGTCGAAGTCCGCGGACGTCTTTTCCTGAGCAATCGTGCGCACCTGATCTTTCCTTATCATCGCGAAATGGACAAAGCCGCGGAATCCGCACGCGGCGAGGCGAAGATCGGCACCACTTCGCGTGGCATCGGTCCGGCCTACGAGGACAAAATGGCGCGCCGCGGAATCCGCGTGTGCGACGTGCTGGAGCCGGAGGGTTTCCGCGTCAAGCTCGAGCGGGTTATTGCGGAAAAAAATCTGATCAGCAAGGCATCCTACGGCCATGCGCTCGAAACTGCGGGGCTGCTGGAGCAGTCTCTCGAAATCGCCGCGCACATTCGAGGGCTTGTGGCCGACACGGCCGTGCTGCTCAATGACGCGCTCGACCGCGGCGAATCCGTGCTCTTTGAGGGCGCGCAGGGCACGATGTTGGACATTGATCACGGCACGTATCCCTTCGTAACGTCTTCGAATGCGATTTCAGGCGGCGCCGCGACGGGGCTGGGCGTGGGCCCCACGCGCATCACAGGCGTCGTCGGCGTCACCAAGGCCTACACCACGCGCGTCGGCAGCGGTCCCTTTCCCACGGAGATGCCCGACCTCGACGCCGGCGCGATTCGCGCGCGCGGCAATGAGTTCGGCGCTGTAACCGGAAGGCCGCGGCGCTGCGGCTGGCTCGATCTGGTGGTTTTGCGCTACGCGAAAATGCTCAACGGAATTGACTCACTCGTGGTGACAAAGCTCGACGTCTTCGACGAACAGCCTGAGATTAAAGTTTGCACCGGCTATCGCTACAAGGGCCAGCCACTCACCGAAATGCCGCCCGACGTGGAAACGCTGGCGCAGATCGAGCCGGAATACCGCACGCTGCCGGGCTGGAAGAAATCCACGCCGGGGATTCGCGACGTCCTCGATCTGCCCACGGCGGCGCGCGATTACCTGAATTTCATTTCGGACGAGCTCCAGCTTGAAATTGGCATGATCTCCACCGGCCCCGAACGCGACGCCACCATCGTCCCTCGAGGGACGAAACTCGCTTCCTGGCTTTAACCTGCGATGATCTCCTTCGAAGATGCTCGCGCCAAGGTGATCGAGGTTCTAACCGCGCGCGTCTGCGCCCCTGAACGCGAGATTCTCGATATAAGCGTCGCACCGGCCGCCCCGCTCGGCCGTATTCTCGCTGAGAAAATTGTTGCCGACCGCAACTACCCTCCCTTTAACCGTGCGATTCGAGACGGTTTTGCAGTGCGCTCCGCTGACGCAGCCGAGCCGGGCGCGAGGTTGCGCCTCGTCGCCGAAAGCCGCGCCGGAGTGGCATTCAATGGCACCGTCGGCACGGGCGAATGCGTGCGAATTCTAACCGGCGCGCCTGTGCCCCGTGGCGCGAACGCGGTTGTGATGCACGAATACACGCGAGAAGAAGGGGATGTCGTGGTGTTCGAGCAAGTCGCGCGCGCGGGACAGTATTACGTCCTTGCCGGCGCCGAAGCGCGCATCGGCGAAACCGTGGTGCCCCGCGGCACACGGCTCGGTTATGCCGAGCTCGCCGTGGCGGCAGAAGTGGGTCACTTCAGGATCGAAGTCAGCCGCCGTCCGCGCGTGGCTATTATTTCGACGGGCGACGAGATTGTGCCCGTGGATCAGGCGCCCGGCCCGTTTCAGATTCGTAACAGCAACAACGTCTCTTTGGCCGCTCAGGTCGCGCTTGCGGGCGGCGAACCGATCGCGGCTGGATCGGCGAAGGACGAAGTCGCCGAGCTTCGCGCGCGAATCGAGCAGGGCCTCGAAGCGGACATGCTCCTGCTGAGTGGCGGAGTGTCCGCCGGCAAGTACGATCTGGTCGAACAAGTATTGAAGGATCTGGGCGCGGAGACTTTTTTTGAGTCGGTCGCGATTCGCCCTGGGAAACCCGTGGTTTTCGGGTGGTGCCGCGGTAAACCGGTCTTCGGCCTGCCCGGGAATCCTGTATCTACAATGGTGACTTTCGAGCTATTCGTTGTTCCCGCGATCGAAGCGCTCAGTGGGTGTCCGCCGCACCCGTTGCCGGTATTCAAAGCGAGGTTGGCGCATCCTGTGAACGAAAAGCCCGGCGTCGCGCATATCCTTCCCGCGCGCGTGAGCTGGCCCAAGGGTGAATCGGACGCTGCGCCCAGGGTGGAAGTGCTCCTGTGGGAGGGCTCGGGAGATATTGGCGCGGTTGTTCGCGGAAATTGTTTTCTCGTGGTGCACGCCTCGAATCTTCACTTGCAAGCGGGCGATTGGGTGGACGTCCTGCCACGCCGTGGAACATTCTGAACGCCGGGGAAGCGTCCCGCCGCCCTCTGGAGCTAAGAAACCTCTCGCTAAATCGTAGCGTCTTAACTTCAGAGCGGCGCAGTCTCCCGGCCCGACGCTTACGCATCAATAATCGGTGCGCTAATCCAAGTCAGGAGATTCACATGAGAAAATTCGTCGGCCTATTCGCAATATGCTTCCTGTTCTCAGTTCCCGCTTTCGCGCAGCATGCATCCAAACCCGAGGTTGGCGGCGGTCACATTCCGGCGCACGGGCCCACCGCTTACAAGGCGCCCGCGCATCCGGTAGCGACGCCCGATAAACCCGGACATCCCACCGCTCCCCACGTTGATATCAAGCATGATCAATGGGTCGGCCATGATACGGGACGCGATGATGTCCACTATCATTTGGATCACCCATGGGAGCACGGACACTTTACGGGAGGCTTCGGCAAGGGCCACGTGTGGCGGATTGCTGGAGGCGGACCGAGCCGTTTCTGGTTCGGCGGCTTCTACTTTAGCGTCGCGCCGTATGATTTCGGCTTTTGCAATGACTGGCTCTGGGATTCCGATCAAATCGTGATCTACGAAGATCCGGACCACATCGGTTGGTATCTCGCGTATAACGTAAGGCTCGGTACGTACGTCCACGTCGAGTATCTTGGGAACAGCTAGACAGTCACGGCGATCGCGTCGTATTGCAGAACGAAACGATCCTGGCCGCATAAGTCGCGGCCAGGATCGCTTTACTAACCTAGTCGCGAAGACATTTGGCACGAACGTACAGGAGGGACTCATGTTCACTTATTTGATTTCTCGGCGCTACTGGCCCGTCGCCGCCGCGATGGGAATGATCGCATCGCTCGGTTTGGCCACTTCACTGGGATCGGCTGAGCCGCGAACTCCGGCCCGGGCCGCGGATATTGATCCGACTGCCGTCACCTACAAGCTGCCGAGCCAGATTACCTGGAGCGGAAGGCCCGGCGCCGCGGAAACTGCGGTTGTGCTCGGCGATCCCTCCAAGCCGGGCCTCTACATCGAACTCGTAAAGTGGTATCCCCACAACATGAGCCGCCCTCACTTTCATCCCAACGACCGTTACATCACCGTCCTGTCGGGGACCTGGTGGGTCGGCACCGGCACGAAATACGATCCCGATTCGACCGTTGCAATGCCACCCGGAAGTTACGTGGTGGACCTTGCGAAACAAGTCCACTACGACGGCGCGAAGGACGAAATAGCTGAAATTGAAATTGTAGGCGAGGGCCCCGCGACCATCACGCCAGCCGAAACGAAGTAGTCAGCGGAGTTGGCCCAGATTCCGAGTGGCTATACATCGCGCCCGACAGCTCTCCTGAGCGGCACGCTGAGAACCAGGATCGCGGCGCCTGCCGCGACGCCGAGCACCATGAGCATGGTAAAGAACGCTTCCCTCGACATTTTCTCGTAGAAAGTTCCCAGATATCCCGCCAGATAACTTCCCCCGAAGTTTCCCAGAAACCACATTCCCATGAGCATGCTGGCCAATCGTGCGGGCGCGACTTTCGACACGAGGGAATAGCCGACCGGTGCGACATACAATTCGCCAACGGTGTAGATGAACGCGCAGCTCACCAGCCATAGCAGACTGACTCTCTGATCGGCGCCCAGTCCGTGCGCAATGAAAATCAGGGGAAGGAACGACAGCCCCAGAAGCGTGCAACCCATGGTCATCTTGATCACGCTTCCTGGTTCCTTGCCGCGCCTCGATTGCCAGCCCCAGAAAATGTTCAATACAGGCGTCAGCAGGAAAATGAACATCGGATCCACGGACTGAAACCACGTCGAGGGCAGCTGTCTTCCGAACACGTGCCAATTGATGTTGCGATCTGCGAATAGCTGAAGCGTGTTTCCCTGTTGCTCGTACACGCCCCAGAAGACAACGTTCAGCGCACAAAGCGCGATTACTCCGAGGATCGCTTTCCATTCCGCGGGGGTGAGGGGCGACTTTGTTTTTTCGGTGTGAGCGGCCTTCGCGCGCGTCAGTTGATCCGCGGGCAGGTAAGGCTGGCCCACGAGATAAATCGTCAAGCCAACCAACATGCCCACGCCCGCGGCGCCAAACCCGTAGTGCCAGCCATACACCTGCCCGAGGGTCCCGCAAACCAGAGGCGCCAGAAACGCCCCCAGATTTACACCCGCATAGTAGACGGTGTAGGCGCGGTCGCGTCGGGGATCGCCGACAGGGTAGAGACTCCCGATCTGAGTCGCCAGATTCGGCTTGAAGCAGCCGTTGCCCAGAATCAGGACAAGCAGCGCCAGCAGAAACATGGATTCCGCCGCCATCAGAAAATGTCCAATGGCCATCAGGATTGCGCCGACGATTACCGTCTTCCGCTGCCCGAGCACGCGATCCGCGAGCATTCCTCCGAAAATAGGCGTCAGGTAAACCAGCGCGGTGTAGAGCCCGTAAATTTGCGAAGCGAGCGGTTGGACGGCCAGCGATCCGAACATGGACTCCAGCCCGTGCTGGAGCTCCGCGAATCCGAAAACATGCGACGTCCCGGACTGCGCCCCCCTGATCAAGTGGCTGACCATATAGAGTACGAGCAGCGCGCGCATTCCGTAATACGAGAAGCGCTCCCACATCTCGGTGAAAAACAGGAAGTACAGACCTGCGGGGTGCCCGAGGAAAGTTCTCTGCTTCCGGACCGTGTCTAAAGCCGAAGGGGCCGATCCGGTGATCGGTTCGGGGCTGGGCGCACTTGTATCGCTCACGCGCGGCTCCGGAATTCGCGGGCCCGGTCAGCGATCTCCGACGATGTCAGGCGGCTGAGCGCTTGCGGTTCGCGATGAAGAGCAACAGGAGGCCAATGATGAAGACGATTGCTCCGTTGATCTCCCACTTGGTTTGCCCGGCCATGAAACCCTGATGGATTACATTGATTCCCTGCAGGAACCATACGCCACCGAAAAAAAGAAGTATTACGCCCACAATATTCAACGCGGTTTTCATATTCCCCCCTTGAATCGCCGCGAAGATCGTCTGCCAAATCGCAGCGGCGAATCGCGTCCTTCTCCATTGGCGCGGAGCGTACTTCGGCTCTTATGTGAAGTCAATGGAAGCAAGATGGCCGCGATGATGGCGCCGTCGTCTGGGCCGGCGGGGCAGCGAAATCGCAGGGCACTTGACATCAACTCCGCGTTGGTTGTATCTAGCACCCATGAAAACACGCCTGAGTTTGCTCGTTGCACTAGCAATGCTGTTTGCCTGTGTCCCTGCGATCGCCCAAGAGCCGGTCATTGGTGTCACGGGCGCCGAGGCTGACGCCCTATTCACCAGCAAGAATCCAGCGTTGAACATCAACAAACAGGCCGCCTATCACATCATGAAGGACCTGCTGGAGGCGAATCACTGGGATCTGGCTCAGAACTGGCTGACGCCCGCATACCACCAACACAATCCCAACGTGGCCTCGGGCCGCGACGGCGTCGTGAAGTTCTTTAGCTCCTTCCGCAAGCCGACCGAAATTCCGGAACATCTGACGAAGACCAAGATCGTCGCGGTCGTCGCGGAAGGCGATCTGGTGATAGTTGTCACGCCGCGCGAACTTAAGGACCCGAGGGATCCGTCGAAGACTTACACGACCACATGGTTTGATATGTGGCGTTTCGTTGACGGTAAGGCCGACGAACACTGGGACGGCGCGATCATCAATCCCCCCCCACCGCCCGCGGCGAAGTGAGCTAATAGCGCTGCGGCTTCTCTACGGGAGTTTTTCACTGTCGTCCGGGGCCTGTGAAAGCAGGCCCCAGGATGGCAGGCACTCGTTTTCCTGACGTACCCCTTCCACGACGTCCACTGGCAGTCCTACTTGCACCTCAACTTTTGTTGTGCCACCGTGGGTACTGGAGCGTGAGCCATGCTCTGTTGGCAGCTCGGAAGTGAAGTCCCGCGCCGCGATGCCCGCAAGCGGCTTGGCGCACGTCTTCGCGCCGCCTCTAATCGCAAATTCCCGGAATTAGAAATGCTGCAACTGATTGAAATCATTGACCGACGTGCTGTTCTAATCGCAAATTTTCGCGGGTCACGATGAAGACGCTTTCGCACTACGACAACGCCGGCCGCGTCCGCATGGTGGACGTTACGTCCAAGCCCGCGACATCGCGAACCGCCGTGGCACACGCGTTCGTGCGCATGCAGCGGTCCACGGTGGCAAGCCTCAAGCGCCTGAAATCGCCCAAAGGGAATCCGCTCGAGGTGGCCCGTATCGCCGGAATCACCGCGGCCAAGCGTACATCGGAGCTGATTCCGCTTTGTCACCCCCTCTCGTTGACGCACGTGGATGTGCGCGCGAAGCTATGCCAGAATGGAATTGAGATCACGTCGGAAGCGACGGTCACCGGGCCAACCGGAGTGGAGATGGAAGCGCTGGTGGGCGCTGCGGTCGCGGCGTTGACCATTTATGACATGTGTAAGGCCTTGGAACGCGGCATGGAGATCACCGAGTTGCATCTCGTGAAAAAATCGGGAGGGCGCAGCGGAACTTACGTGCGTCCGGCTGGGCGTTCCCGGAAGAGCGGGAAGCGATGACGCCTATTAAGGACGTCAAAGTCCTGGTCGTGGACGATAACGCCCTGATCCTCGACCTGCTGATGAAGGGACTCGCGCCCCATTGCGAGGCGTCCGCCGCGGCGGATGGCGCAGACGCGCTGCTGAAAATCGTGGACGATCCACCGGACCTGATTCTCTGCGACTATCGCATGACGGGTCTCGACGGACGCCAGCTTTATGAGAAGCTGCGCGCGCGCCAGCAGACCAAGCAGATTCCTTTCATCTTTCTTGCCAGCCGCGCCGACGTGGAAGAAAAGCTCCGGCCGATGGTCGAAGGCGTGGAAGAATTCGTCGTGAAGCCTTTCTTCCTGAAGGATTTGATCCGCCGGACCAAGAAAGTGATTGACCGGCTGGCGCTTGAAAAATTGCAGAGCCGCGCGGTGCGCCCGGGTGTGATACAGGGTCGCCTCGAGGAAATGAGCATTCTCGATTTGATGCAGTCGCTTGAGATGGGCCAGAAATCCTGCCGGCTGACGATTCGCAACGCGGGCGAAATGTGCCAGCTGTTCTTCTCTGCGGGTCAGTGCGCCGATGCGAGACTGGGTTCGACGGAGGGCGAGGCGGCCGTCTTTCAAGTGGTTCGCTGGCCGGCCGGTGAATTCGAAATTGACTTCAACTCCGCTCCTGAACGCACCACTATTTCCCGCACGACCACCGGTTTGCTGATGGAAGCCTTGCGCCTGGTGGATGAAGGCCAGCGCGACGGCGACACGGCAAACGTCGAGGCTGCCGAGGGCTAGTCAGCCCAGGCGATTTGATGCGCGTCTCTATCCTTACAATCAGCGATTCGGTGGCCGCCGGCACATCCGAGGACCGTTCCGGCCCGTCGGTGATTGATCGCTGCCGCGAACTCGGATGGAGAATTGTTTCGTCCGCTGTTCGCGCCGATGATCGCGCCGCGATCGAGCATTTTCTCAAAGAGGCCGCTGATTCTAACGACGCGGATTTAATCCTGACCACCGGCGGCACAGGCCTCGGCCCGCGAGACATTACCCCGGAGGCGACCGCCGCGGTTGTCGAGCGGATGATTCCGGGATTCTCCGAGCAGATGCGAGCAGCAGGGGCCGAAAAGACCCCCCGCGCGGTGCTATCCCGCGGAGCCGCGGGAATTCGCGGAAAAACCATCATCATCAATCTGCCCGGCAGCCCGAAGGGCGCCGTGGAATCGCTCGACGTCATCGCCGATCTTCTTCCTCACGCCGTAGCGGTAGTTCACGGCGCGCGCCACGAGCCTTAGTCCGAGGGCCGCGCCCCGCGTGCATTCCCTGCTCGTTCTGCGTTAAACTCGCCCGGGGTTTTGGGGAAACGCAATCCCGATCCGCAATCATTGACTATTTCCAACCGAGGAGAAATCCGAATGAGTCCGAAGCATAAGGCCCGCGCGAATAAGCCGAAATCGAAGCGGAAGCATTACCGGCGCATCGCCACCGAAGAGGCATTTTCGATACCGGAGCAGATGGATGCGCAGCGGGAGCTTGTGGCGGCAGCGCAGGAATACGATCCCGATCTGTTTCTGTGGAAGATCCAGACCGATCCTGCAGGACCTGTGAATCACAAGCTGCTCGATCTGTTCGATCAGCGCCTGCGAACCATGGATGAGTACGACGTGGACATGCACCTGCTCGCCCTGACCTCAACGGGCGTGCAAATGATGAGTCCGGACAGAGGCAACGCAGTGGCCGCCATCGGAAACGATCGCCTGCACGAGGCGATCCAGCGACACCCGGACCGCTTCGCCGGGCTTGCGACCATCGCGCCGCAGGACCCCGCTGGCGCCGTCAAGGAAATTGACCGCGCCATCACGAAGCTGAAGCTCAGCGGCATCATGATTAATTCCCATACCAACGGCGAATACTTGAGCGAGCAAAAATACTGGCCGATTCTGGAGGCCATCGCCGCGCTGAAGGTGCCGCTGTACATTCATCCGCGCGCGCCGATTCCTCTGATGGCCAAGGCCTATCGGACGGACCATCTCGAGCACGCGATCTGGGGCTACCAGGCCGAGACCGGGTTGCATGGATTGCGCATCATCACCAGCGGGGTGCTCGATCATTTTCCGGGCCTGCAGATCGTCCTGGGCCACATGGGCGAGGGCATTCCATACTGGCTCTACCGCCTCGACTTTATGCACGGCCGTGTGCGCATCCCCTTCGACCGGCCGAAGCTCAAACTGACGCCGAGCGAGTACTTCAAGCGCAATTTCTACATCACAACCAGCGGAATGAACTGGGAGCCGACGCTGAAGTTTTGCATCGAGGTTCTCGGCTCTGACCGGATCATGTGGGCGGTGGACTACCCATATCAGGACCATCCGGACGCAGTGGATTTCCTCGATGCCGCGCGCATTCCGGAAAAGGACAAGCAGAAGATTTATCACGAGAATGCCGAGCGCGTCTTCAAGCTCAAGAAGAAGCGGTAGCTGTTTGTCTTTACTTTTGCCGTTGAGTTCGTAGCGGCCACCTTTCGCGGTGCGTGTCCCGGGGCTTTGCGTTGGGAAGGCCGGTGCCGTTAAGGTGAAAGCGTGGGCCTTTAGGCCCACGAAAAGGGCGCAGAGCTTCAGCGGGCTTTAGCCCTGGCCCACCAGGCCACTCATTGTCAATTGAGCATTACCATAGAAACAGCACGGCCACCAAGGAGCGCCCGTGGAACTGCAGGATCCCAGGCCAAAAAAGAATTCCAGCGGCGCTTTCAAGCAGGCGGCGCTCGCCATGGAACTTCCAATCCTGCTCGTCGGACCTGCCGTCGTGGGTGGGGCCATCGGATTTTTCTTGGATCGCTGGCTGCACACCAAACCGTGGCTGCTGATTGTGCTCGGATTCTGCGGTGTCGGCATTGGTCTTTTCGACGCGTTAAGGATTGCGAGCGCCGGAGATAAAAAGAATGGATGACGCGGAATATGCGGCCATCGAACGCCGCGTCGAGCGTTTCCTGGTCGTCCTTGGCGCGGCGATGACCCTGGCTGCCGGGATCGGGTGGGGAAGGCGCGCCGCAGCGGGAGCCGCTGTGGGCACGGCTCTTTGCTGGTTGAATTTTCGCTGGCTGCGGGTGGGCGCGGCAGCACTGATTCGCCTCGGGCAGGCGCAGGCCACGCTCGAAAACCCGCGCGTTCCGCCGCTGGTGCACCTGAAGTTCTTCGGCCGCCTTTTATTGCTGCTCGTGGTGGCCTATGCTATTCTCGCTTGGCTGCGACTGCCTGCAATCGCTTTTCTGTGCGGGCTGGTAGCGGTGGTGCCGGCCATCGTGCTTGAGCTTGGCTACGAACTTGTACACGGCCATCACCGCTTGAACGCTCAGTAAGTCTGATTCACACGAAAATATATACGCAGTTTCTTTCACGGGAGAATCATGGGCGAAGAGCAAATCCTGGGCGTCACAAAATTAGCGAACGCCCTGCTGGGAAAGCCGGTGGCGGCGCTGCTCGCGCTTCTGCATATCACCCCGGATAATCCCCAGTATCCGATCACGAATTCCTTCTCCATGGAGTTACTTGTCGTTCTGCTGGCTGTTCTTTTTTTCCTGTGGCTCAAGCCGCGGATCTCGGTTGATCATCCCGGCCCGACGCAGCAGACCATGGAACTCGTGATCACGAATCCGATGGGGATCGGCGTGAAGGACTTGGTGGACGATATCGTGGGGCACGGAGCTGACCGCCACATTCCGATCGTCGCGACGATCGGAATTTTCATTTTATTCAGCAATATGATTTCGCTGGTGCCGGGATTGGCATCGCCCACGGCCACGATCACTGTCCCGCTTGGATTGGCGGTGATCGTTTTCCTGTATTACAACGCTGTTGGCATCGGGAAGCTCGGCGGCCTGCACTATGCCAAGACACTGCTGGGTCCCATGCCCAAGCTATTCCCCATAAACCTCATCATGCTGGTCGTTGAGACCGTCAGCCATTTCGCGCGGCTGCTGTCCCTTTCCGTCCGGCTTTGGGCCAACATGATGGTCAGCGAGCTGCTGTACGTTTCGTTTTTGGCGCTATCGCTTTCCGTCTTCGCATTCGTGAGCCATCTGAATCCGGCCGGGTACGCCACCGGCATCGTGCCGATCGCGATTCCGCTGGTGCTGGCTCTGCTGCACGTTTTCGTGGCGTTTTTGCAGGCGTTCATTTTCAGTATTCTGGCGATTGTTTACCTCGGACTCGCGTCCGCGGAAGAGCATTAATCCGGTATCAAAAGCTGCCAGCGTGAGGCCCGTTACCTCCCAAGGATTCGGGCAACCACCTCCTGGCGGTAAATTCATAACGAGGAGAAGACATGAGCAAGAAAGCAGCTTTGGTTTTGCTGGTGGCGGTTTTGGCGTTGATGGTGGCGCCTGTGACGTTTGCGCAAGCGGCTGCCGCAGCACCGGCGGCGACGAACTGGGTTGGAGTCGCGGCGGCGATTGCGCTAGGCATCGCAGCGGCGGGTTGCGGCATCGGTCAGGGACTGGCGACGGCAGCGGCTTGCGAAGGTACGGCGCGCAATCCGGGAGCAGGCGGCGCGGTCCGAATCGCGTTCATCATTGGTGTGGCGCTGATTGAATCGCTCACGCTGTATGCGTTGGTCATCGTTCTGATTAAGTAGCAGCCGTCAACGCTTGAGATTTGCGCCCCGGTGTTCGCCACAAGCGAATGCCGGGGCGTTTTTGTTTTTCGTCGTTGATTGGCGCATCCGCCGCCTCGGATCCTCGGCGCCAATACCTCACCCATTCCGGCTATCCGCCTGTGGTTGATCGATTCCGGATTAAGTCCCAGCTTTCCCCGAAAAAGTTCAGGTTTGCGGCTCTGTACTACAACTAAACTTTCGACCGGGTGCGCGGACCGATTTACTCTGCTAGCGTATTTCTACGGTCGAAAGCCGTGAACCTTTTTCGCCGACGTTCTCGTCGGCGAACCGCTCTCCTGGCGGGAGCCGGATTGCTCTTTGAAAAATGAATCGGTCAACACACCAAGGGAACCTAATCTCTGCGTCCGTGTTTCTTTACGTCCCACTGCCCCGAGCGCCGCGGCGAGGGAGCGGCGCTCCACGTGTCACAAGGCACGATTCGCGGATTCACCACTCACTAATCACTACTCACCAATCACAAAAGAAGTGACACACCATGCAAAGTAATTTCTCGGCTATCTCATTGAAAACAAAGGAAAGGAGCCCTCACAAAGTGTCACACTTTTCTTGGGTCCGATCCCTGGTCGCGGCAAGAGAATTGAGGCAGGGCGTTAGTGCGGGAAGAGGGATTCGGCGGCGACCTTCGCGAGATCCCAGACGCGAGACGGCAGAATCCCCAGATACAGAGTGCCCGCCGCTGCGATCACGAGCGCGACGCTAACGGCCGGCGCAACCCGCGTGGGCGTGTAGTCCCGGGACGGCGCCTGGAAATACATGGTGATGATCACGCGCAGGTAATAGTAGGCGCCAATCACGCTGTTAATCGCCGCGATCACCACCAGCAGCGCAAGCGCCCGGCGGCCAACGCCCAGCGCAGCCTCGAACGCGAAAAATTTCCCGAGAAAACCGCCCGTCGCCGGCAAGCCCAGCAGCGATAGCAGGAACAGCGAGAAGCACGCGGCCACCACAGGCTGCTTCTGAGCCAGTCCGGAATAATCCTGAATCGAAAGCCGCTTTTCGTCCTGCTGGCCGAGGTGCGTGACGATCAGAAATGCTCCCACCTTCATCAACACGTAGGCGGCTAGATAGAACAAAACCGCGGCGACGCCGAGCGCGGTCGAGGCCGCAAAGGCGACAAGGATATAGCCCGCGTGCGCGATCGAAGAATACGCGAGCATGCGCTTGACGTTGGTCTGCACGATCGCCGCGAAATTGCCGATGCACATGGTCAGAACCGCGCAAATGCAGATGACCCAGAACCACAGTCCCTGGGCGGAAGCAAAGGACACGTAGAAGATCCGGACCATCAAGGCGAACGTGGCGGCCTTGGGCCCCGAAGCCAGAAGCGCCGTGACCGGCGTGGGCGCGCCTTCATAGACATCGGGCGCATAAACCTGGAATGGCGAAACGACAACCTTGAATCCCAGGCCGACGAAAATCAATCCGAGGCCAAGAACGGCAAGTCGCGGGAAGGGTGCGTTCGCCGTCACAAGATTTGTAAGCACGGTTTGGACCGTGTCAATTCGCGTGGTGCCCGTGGCGCCGTACACCATGGCAATCCCATACAGGAAAAACGCCGTGGCGAACGAGCCGAGCAAAAAGTATTTGAGTGACGCTTCGTTGGAAGCGGGCGAGCGGCGGCGGAATCCGACCAGAACGTAGCTGGCGATCGAGCTGATTTCGAGACCGACGAATGCAGTGACGAGCTCGTTCGCGCCCGCGAGAATGCCCATGCCAACGGCCGCGAACAACACGAGCGCGTAATATTCGCCGCGCTGGATATTTTCCTGATCGAGATAATCGAACGAGCCAAGGATGGCGAGCACCACGGCCACGAGTACAACCACGTGAACAAAGACGCTGAATTCGTCCGTGCTGATCAGGTTGTCGTAGGCCATGCCGCGGAAATGATAGGCAATATGAACCGAGGCGAGCGCCAGGAGCGCGCCAACCAGCGCGACCCAGCCGAGTACACGCTTTCGCCCGGCCCCGACGAACGGGTCGGCGATCATGACGATGATGCCGAACACGGACAGCACCACTTCCGGCATCAGCCGTTGCAGGTTCGTGAGCTGGCTGCCGGCAAGCGAAATCATGGCCGCACCTGCCCCTCAGCCACGGTCGTCGCGACAGCCGTGGTTGGCGCCAGATGCACGGGTGGAACTGCGACGTAGGGCGCGTGTCGCGGGACCACATGGCGCGAGGCGTCCCGCGCTCCGGAAGTCTGCTCGATGACGTTCTTCACGGAAGCTTCCATGCGGCGCGTGAAGAGCGGCGAAGCGATTCCCATGAACAGAATCGCGATGGCCATGGTCACCAGAATGACGCGCTCGCGCGTGGAGGCGTCCGGCAGAGTCTTGTTTTTTTCAACGGTCACTTCGCCCAGCGCCACGCGTTGATAGGCCCACAAAAGATAGATCGCCGAAAGCACGGCGCCGCTGGCAGCCCAGGAAGCCCACGCATGATGGCTTTGAAACGTGCCGATAAGGATCAAAAACTCGCCGATGAAGCCATTGAGCGGCGGCAGCGCGAGCGACGACAGCGAAATAAACAGAAAGAACGCCATCAGCACGGGCATCGGCGTCGCGAGTCCGCCATATTGCTTGATTTCGTGCGTGTGCCGACGGTCGTAGAGCATGCCGACGCCAAGGAAAAGCGCGCCGGTGGAAACGCCGTGGCTAAGCATCTGGAAGACGGCGCCTTGAATCGAGATTGTGTTGAGCGCGAAAATGCCCAGGACCACAAATCCGAGGTGGCTGATGGACGTGTAGGCGACCAGCCGCTTCAAATCGGTTTGCACCGTGGCAACGAGCGCGCCGTACACGATGCCGATGATCGCGAGGACGGCAATCGGCTGCGCCATGCGGTGCGCCGACTCCGGAAAGAGCGGCAAGCAGAAACGCAGAATGCCGTAGGTGCCGAGCTTCAGCATCACGCCCGCCAGAATCACCGAACCTGCCGTGGGCGCTTCAGTGTGCGCGTCAGGCAGCCACGTGTGCAGCGGGAAGAGCGGAACCTTGATCGCAAACGCGATGAAAAACGCACCGAAGAGCAGCAGCTCCGTGCGAGGCGGGAAGGAAAGCTGTCCCGACTGCATCATCGAGAGAATATCCGGCAGGTCGAACGTGCCGGCTTTGCCATAGAGCCACAGAATCGCGACCAGCATCAAGATCGAGCCAAACATCGTGTACAGAATGAATTTTATGGCCGCGTAGATGCGGCGGTCGTGGCCCCACATGCCGATCATGAAATACATCGGGATCAGCGTGAGCTCCCAGAAAACAAAGAAGAGGAAGAGGTCGAGCGAAACGAAGACGCCGATCATGGCCGTCTCGATGACCAGCAGCGCGACGAAGAAACCCTTCACGTTCTCCCGAATGGATTCCCAGGAGCAAAGAATCGCAATGGGCGTGAGGAACGTGGTCAGCAGGACGAGAAACAGGCTGATGCCGTCCACGCCCATGTGGTAATGAATCGAGTCGCCAATCCAGCGGTGGAATTCCGAAAATTGGTAATCCGGATTCGCGGAATCAAAGCCGCGCAGCAGCAGCAGCGAAACCGCGAACTCGGCGATCGACGCGGCCAGAGCGATCCGGCGAATCCAGACGTGGTCTTCGGAGCGCAGCATGAGCAGCGCCGCCACGCTGAGCAGCGGCAGGAACGTGATGACCGTGAGCAAGTAGCCCTGTGTTCCCACGTTAGCGCGCCACCCCCAAAATCCCGAACAGGAGCGCGGTAAAGCCCACGGCGCCCAGAATCACCCACGCGGCGTAGCTGCGCGTGTTGCCCGACTGTATTTTGCGGGCCTGGCTGCCCGATTCGCGCGCGACGGTTGCCGTGCCGTTCACGGTGCCGTCAATCAAGCCTTCATCAACGATGTGCCAGAGCACGTTTGTCGAAATCCAGAGCAGCGGACGAACGATCAGCGCGGCGTAGATTTCGTCCACGTAGTATTTGTTGAGCAGAAGAGTGTAAAGGCCGTGGACGCTCCGGGCCATGCGCTTCGGAACGTCCGGGTTCTTGATGTAGAACCACCACGCCACGAGAAGTCCGAGGACGCCAACAAGTACAGGCCAGCCCGTCAGCGCGTGCAGCAAATCCATCGCAGGATTTGCCGCGGCATCGGTAGCGGCCGCAGACATTGCGTCGGATGCGGGCGCGGACGCCGCAAAAACAGGCGAGAGAAACTTTTCGAAGTAGTCAACTCCGCCGGTCAGCTTGGGTGCGGCAACCCAGCCGCCGAAAATCGAAAGAAACGCAAGAACGATAAGCGGGATGGTCATGTTCTTCGGCGATTCATGCACGTGTACTTTGTGTTCGTCGTAGCGCGGCTGGCCGAAGAAAGTGAGGAATAAGAGCCGGAACATGTAGAACGACGTGAGCCCCGCGCCGACAAGGGCCATGAGAAAGAGAATTACATGATGATAACGGCCGGCTTCTGCAGCTTCGAGGATTTCGTCCTTGCTGAAGAAACCCGCGAAGCCGGGGATCCCGGAGATGGCGAGGGTGCCGACGAACATCGTCCAATAGGTGACCGGAATTTTCTTGCGCAGACCTCCCATTTTCATCATGTCCTGCTCGCCGCCCATGGCGTGGATCACGCTGCCAGCGGCAAGAAAGAGCAGGCCCTTGAAAAACGCGTGGGTCATCAGGTGGAAGATGCCGGCGGTATAAGCGCCCACGCCGCAAGCCAGGAACATATAGCCAAGCTGCGAAACGGTGGAGTACGCGAGGACTTTCTTGATGTCCGTCTGCACCAGGCCGATGGTGGCGGAATAAAGCGCCGTGACTGCGCCCACAATCGCGACCACGAGCATGGCAACCGGCGCGCGCGAGAAAAGCGGATTCATGCGCGCCACCATATAGACGCCCGCGGTGACCATCGTCGCTGCGTGAATCAGCGCGCTGACGGGCGTGGGGCCTTCCATGGCGTCGGGGAGCCAGACGTAAAGCGGCAGCTGCGCGGATTTGCCGATTGCGCCAGCGAATAACAGCAGGCAGATCGTGGTGAGGACTCCCTCGGAGACTGGATTTCTCGCGGCACTGTCGAAAATTTCACCGAACGCTACGGTCCCGAACGTCGCGAACACCAGCAGGATGCCGACGGTAAATCCGAAATCGCCGATGCGCGTGACGATGAACGCCTTTTTCCCTGCATCGGCTGCGGACTTCTTCAGGAACCAGAATCCAATCAGCAAGTAGCTGCACAGGCCGACGCCCTCCCATCCGACGAACATGACGATGAGATTCGCGGCCATCACCAGCGTCAGCATGAAGAACATGAATAGATTGAGGTAAGAGAAAAAGCGGTAGTAGCCGCCTTCGTGGGCCATGTATCCGGTCGAATAAATGTGGATCAACATGCCGACGAACGTGACGACCAGCAGCATCACCACGGTGAGCTGGTCAACCTGCAGCGCGAATTCCACGCGGAAGGGATGCGGCGTCGCTTCGCCGCCAACCATCCATGTGAAGTAGTTCCCGATAACCGTGGCCTGGCCAGCAGCGCAAAACTCGCGCACCGTTTCTGCGGCAGCCAGAAACGACAGAACCACCGAGCCGACAGCCACCGAATTCACGGCAGATTGCGGCCAGCGCTTCCCCAATAGGCCATTGATCGCGGCACCCGCAAGCGGGAGCGCGAGAACGATCCAGAGATGGTTGAGTAGCAGCATTAGAGCTTGAGCAGATTGATGCGTTCAACGTTCAGCGACTGGCGGTTCTGCGCGAGCATGATCACGATCGCCAGACCCACCGCGGCTTCCGCCGCGGCGACCACAATTACGAAGAAAACGAAAACGAGACCATCGAGATTGCCGCGTGCACGGGCGAACGCCACAAACGCGAGGTTCACCGCGTTGAGCATCAGCTCGATGGACATGAAAATCGTGATGATATTGCGCTTGAACACAAACGCGATAACGCCCAATCCGAAAAGAATCGCGCTCAGCACCAGGTAAAATGAAATCGGAACGGCGCTCATGATTCCTTCCTTGCCAGCACCAAGGCACCCAGGATCGCGATCAGAATCAGGACCGAGGTCGCCTCAAACGGGAAAAGGTACTGCCGGAAGAGCATCTCGGAAAGTTTGGCCGTGTCGGCGGCTTCGTTGGAGGATCCCGCGCCGTTGGCGATCGCCGTGCCAACGGGGGAATGGAAGAGCCAGTGGGCGATCCCCAGCAGTAGCACGAAGCCCAGCGGAACGCCACCAAATTTGGCGATCCTGCTGAAGTCCGTGCGCTCTTCCACGCCCGCATTGAGCAGCATGATCACAAAAACGAAAAGGACCATGATGGCTCCGGCGTACACGATGATCTGCACCGCGGCGATGAACGGCGCGCCCAGCAGCAGGTAAAGAACGGCGAGCGCCATCATCACCAGCACCAGCGCGAGCGCGCTGTGAATCGGCTCCCGCGCCAGAATCAGCAGCACCGCGCCGGCCACAGCGACCAGCGCGCACAGGAAGAACATGATGATGGCGATGTTCATCCGCGCCTCACCCTTTCCTCAATAGCGGCCAGACGATCACGAAGGCGGTAACCACCAGATTCGCGAGCGAAACCGGCAGCAGCAGCTTCCAGCCGAACGACATCAACTGGTCGTAGCGGAAGCGCGGCAGCGTGGCGCGCATCCAGATGTAGAAAAATAGAATCGCCAGGATTTTCGCGGTGAACCAGAACGGTCCTTGTATGGCCGCGGCTATCGGAGGATAGAGACAGATCAATCCGCCTCCGCCCGCGAGCAGCGTAACCACGCCGAGCTGTAGCCGCGCGATCCCGCGCATTTCCGAGACGGTGTTCCAGGCGCAATACACGGCCAGCAGCAGCAGGCCGACACTAGGCAAATAGTTCTGCCAGGTCCAACTGGCGGGGAAGGGCGAAAGCCAGCCGCCCAGAAAAAGAATCGTCGCGAGGCACGATACCGTGATCATGTTCGCGTATTCCGCCATGAAGAACATAGCGAACTTGAATGCGGAGTACTCCGTGTGGAATCCGGCGACAAGCTCGGTTTCAGCTTCCGGCAGATCGAACGGGACGCGGTTCGTTTCAGCGATCGCTGCCGTTATATAGCAGAGGAAACCAACGAACTGCGGAAAAACATTCCACTTGGGAATGAAATGCAGCCAGTAACCGGTCTGGCCCGTCGAGCCGTTCGCGACGCCCCCGATAAGCTCGTTGAAATTGAAAGTTCCGGCGAGCAGGACCACCCCAACCACGGAAATGGTGAGCGAGACTTCGTAGCTGATCATCTGCGCCGAGCTGCGCAGGCCGCCAAGCAGCGCGTACTTGCTGTTGGACGACCATCCGGCGAGAGCGACGCCATACACGCCCATGGACGTGATCGCAAACAGAAGAAGCAATCCGATGTTGAGATCAACGACCGAGAAAATCTGCTGTCCGTTCGGGAAGAGAACGTTCGGAGGCCCGAACGGAATCAGGGCGATCGTTGAAAGCCCGAGCGCCAGCGCCAGGAACGGCGCGAGCGTATAGACGAAGCGATCCGCCGTCGGCGGTGTGACGTCTTCCTTGAAAAGAAACTTGATGCCGTCAGCCAATGGCTGCAGCAAACCGTGGGCGCCGACGTTGTATGGGCCCCAACGCGATTGAATATGCGCGATGACCTTGCGTTCAAGCCAGGTGAGGTACGCCAAGGCCGTCATTACAATAAACAGCAGGACGGCGATCTTGACTACCGCTGCCACCAGGATTGGGTGTTGGGAGATGAAACCCACGGCGTCTGTTTTGCCTCGTTCGTCGAAGTGAGCCTGGAACAGTAACGGCCCAGGGTGCCGCTCGTAAACAAATAATCCTGTGAAGAAAAAATCGCGCCGACGGGCACGTCGTACGCCGGCTCGGGCGTCTTGCTCGTCGCGGTGGCATGCTCGGAACCGCCCGCAAGCAGCGCCGCGGGCGAAAGATCGTAACCCGCCACATTCTGCCGGATTTCATCGAATGCCGCTTCGGCGGTGCGCAGCCGGATCGGAGTGCCGACTCCCAGCGTGCTGAGCTGGTGCGAAAGGATGCGAAGCAAATCGAAATCGCTCCGCGGTCCCTGCGGATCAATCGAGCGATGCGTCAATTGCACTTCGCCCGCCGTGTTTGTGAGCGAGCCGTCTTTTTCGTAAGTGGAAGCAGCTGGCAGGACCACGTCCGCGCGCAGCGCGGTTTCTGTGAGGAACATATCGTGCACGACGAGCAATTCGAGGCCAGCCAGCCGGTCGGGCTGAGCGACGCCGAAAGTCTTCAGCGGATTCGCGCCGACCACATAGAGCGCCTTCAATTTTCCAGCGACCGCCGCATCCATCATTGCGCGCGCGGCAAGGCCCGGCGCGGCGGAAATCTCACCGCCCCAGAGCTTGCCGAACCGCGCACGCTCGGCTGAATCCGAAAGATGCGCGTAGCCGGGCAGCCGGTCTGGCAGGATTCCCATGTCGGCAGCGCCGCGGGAGTTCGCATAGTCGCCGAGAGCCATGAATTTCGTCTTGCCGCCGAAGCGCGCGGTGAGCGAAACGAGATCGCGGATCGCCGCGCCCTGAATATCCGCGCCAAAGAGGACGACGACGTCCTTTTCCGCTTCGAGCCCCGCTTTCAGCTGGACGAGCGCTTCGGTGGTTTTGGCGTCGAATTGGCCCTTTTCGGTTGCGAGCCAGCGTAGCGCTTCGTGCTCCTTGCCCCTGGCGACTTCGACTGCAATTTTGGCCTGGCGACGGATCTTGCTCGGCAGGCTGTTGATCGCGTAAAGCTGCAAGCCGTGGTGGCGGACGCCGGTGCGAATCTGCCAGGCGACCAGAGGATTCTGCTGCGTGACGTCGTTCGCGATGAGCAGCACAGCCGGCGCGTTGTAAACATCGGCCATCGTCGCCATCGAATCCTTGGCTCGCGCTCCGAGCGCAACCGCGAGACCGGCGTAATCCGCGGTGCGGTGATGATCAATATTATTCGTGCCGAGCGTGACGCGCGCGAAGCGGTTCAACAGGTAATTTTCTTCGTTCGTCGTGTGATTCGAGCCGATCACGCCAACGGCCGCGGGACCGTGCGCTGCGTGCGCCTGCTTCAGCCTGCGCGCGACTTCCTCCAGCGCGTCTTCCCAGCTCGCAGGCTCGAGTTTGCCGTTGCGGCGAACCAGCGGCTGGCGGATACGTTCGGGATTCGACGTGAAATCGTATCCGAAGCGGCCCTTGGCGCAGAGGAACTCGTCGTTGATCCCGGAGTGATCGCGATTATTGGCGCGCAGGATTTCGTTGTTGCGCACGCTCAGCGTCGTCTTGCAGCCGTTCGAACAATGCGTGCAGGGATTCCCGACGTAGGTCATCTCCCAGGGGCGCGTCTGGTAGCGATACGTGCCGCTCGTGAGCGCGCCAACGGGGCAAATATCAATGCACATGCCGCACTCTTCGCAAGCCAGCTCGTCAGGTTTGTTCGGGAGGATCACGGAAAGGACGCCGCGCGAGCCCACACCCAGCGCCTTCACGTCCATGCCTTCGTCGCATACGCGCACGCAGCGGAAGCAGAGAATGCAGCGCGGCGCGTCGTAATAAACCAGAGGCGACCACTTTTGCTCGGGCGTGTGAAGCTTTTCCTCGATGAAGCGCGTCTTATCGAGGCCGTAGCGGAATGTCATGTCCTGCAGTTCGCATTCGCCGCCCTTGTCGCAGACAGGGCAATCGAGAGGATGATTCGAGAGCAGGAACTCGATCATGTCCTTGCGCGCTTTGTGGACTTGCTCGGTCGAGGTTTTCACGACCATGCCGTCGGTTGCCACGAGCGTGCAGGCCGTCTGCAGCTTCGGCATCTTTTCGACTTCAACAAGGCACATGCGGCAGGCAGCCTGAAGCGAGAGGCCCGGGTAGTAGCAGAACGAGGGAACCTCGATGCCCTGCGTCTTGGCCGCTTCGATCACCAGCGTGCCCGCCGTCGTGGTGACCGGCTGACCGTCAATCGTAAACGCGACTTGTTTTTGATCTGCCATGGCCGCCCTAGTGCGCTCCGGCAATCAGCTCCGCGGCGTTGTTGTAGGCGCATTTGCCGTGGAGATGATCCTCGAATTCGTTGCGCCACTTCTTCACGATGCTCATTGTCGGCAGCGCCGCGGCGTCGCCGAGAGGGCAGAAGGAGCGCCCGAGAATGTTCCTTGAAAGCTCGTCAATCAGCGGGATGTCTTCTTCGCGGCCGCCGCCTTCATGGAAGCGGTCGAGCATCTTTTTCAGCCAGGCGGTGCCTTCGCGGCAGGGAATGCACCAGCCGCAGGATTCATGCGCGTAGAAATGCATGATGCGGCGTGCGACGTCCACCATGCACGTGTCTTCGTCTATGATCACCGTGCCGCCCGAGCCGAGCATCGAGCCAATTTTCGCCACCGAGTCGTAATCCATCGCGACGTCAATCTCATCGGCAGAGAGTAAAGGACACGAACTCCCGCCTGGGATTACGGCTTTCAGTTTCTTTCCGCCGCGCATGCCGCCGGCAACTTCTTCGATCATTTTGCGGAGCGGAAATCCGAGGGGAAGCTCATAGATTCCCGGACGGTTTACGTGGCCCGAAATCGAATAGAGGCGCGTGCCGCCGTTTTTCGGCGTGCCCAGACCGGCGTACCATTCGCCGCCTTTCAAAATGATCGCGGGAATGGTGCTGAGGGACTCGGCGTTGTTGATCACCGTGGGGCAGCCATAGAGGCCGACAACGGCAGGGAACGGAGGCCGGATGCGCGGATAGCCGCGCTTTCCTTCGAGCGATTCCATGAGCGCTGATTCCTCGCCGCACTCGTAGGCGCCCGCGCCCGTGTGCGTGACCAGCTCAAAATCGAATCCGCTGCCCTGAATGTTTTTGCCGAGATAGCCTTTCGCGTAGGCTTCGCCAATCGCGGCGTCCATGATGTCAATGATGTAGCGATATTCTCCGCGTATATAGATGTAGCCCTGATGAGACCCGACCGCGCGGCCCGCGATCACCATGCCTTCAATCAGCTGGTGCGGGTCCATTTCCATCAGCGGACGATCCTTGCAGGTCCCGGGCTCGCTTTCGTCGGCGTTCGCGAGGATGTATTTGGGCTTGGACGTGTCCTTGGGCACGAAGCTCCACTTCAGTCCGGTAGGAAAGCCCGCGCCGCCGCGTCCGCGTAGATTCGATTTTTTTACTTCGTCAATGATCTGATCGGGCGTCATCTTCAGCGCTTTTTCGAGCGCCTGATAACCATCGTGCTTGCGATAGACGTCAATCTTCGTGGAGTTCGGCACGCCGAAGAGCTTGCTGATCACGGGCACTTCACCGGGCGCGCGGTCGTGCAGGGCACCGGCGGTAACCGCGGATGGCTTCGGCCTCTTGCCGTCCTGAAGCTGCTCGAAAATTGCGTCCACTTTGTCAGCGTCGAGGTCTTCGTAAAAGTCATAGTTGACCTGCATGGCAGGCGCGCCGGTGCAGGCGCCGATGCATTCCACTTCCTCGAGAGAAAACGTGCCGCTGGCCGAGACTTCCTTGTTGCCGATGCCGAGCCGCTTCTGCACGTGTTTATAGAGTTCGTTGCCGCCGCGCAGCATGCAGGAAATATTGGTGCAGACTTGAATATGATTGCGCCCGGCGGGCTTGCGCCGCAGCATCGAGTAATACGAGAGCGTTTCCTCGACTTGAATCATGTTCAGGTCCAGGCGCTTGGCGATTTCCTGCAGAATCTCGTCGCTCAGCGAGCCGAACTGGTCCTGGGCATAGAGCATCATGGGGATCAGCGCCGAGCGCTTGATCGGATAGCGACCGGCAAGCTCGTTGAACTTTGATTCCAGCGATGGTGGCAGTTGCATGGTCCGGTTGTCGGTCGCCAAAGCTAGCGGTCCACTTCTCCAAGAACAATGTCGGTTGTGCCGATGCATGCGACCACATCGGCGATCAGACGGCCTTCACACAGCTTGGGCAACGATTGCAGATTCACAAACGACGGCGTGCGGAACTTCACGCGATACGGCTTCGCGGAACCGTCGCTGGCCATGAATACACCCAACTCGCCGCGCGGCGATTCAATGCACTGATAGACCTCGCCCGGCGGCGGAGCAAATCCCTCGGTGAAAATCTTGAAGTGATAGATCAAGCCTTCGATCGAGGTCTTCATCTCCTCGCGCGATGGCGGGATGATGCCCGGCGCTTCGGCTCGGAAAGGCCCCTCGGGAGTAATTTTGTCGATGGCCTGGCGGACGATCTTGATGCTCTCCCGAATCTCGGCCACGCGGACCTGGTATCGCGCGTAACAATCGCCCGCTGTTTGGGTCTGAATGTTGAAGTCAAACTCGTCGTAGCTCGAATATGGGAATGCCTTGCGAACATCGTAGGCGACGCCGCTGGCGCGCAGCAGCGGACCGGAAACGCCCAGCCCGATCGCATCCTCGGCGCTCAGATTGCCCACGCCCTTCGTTCGCGCCATCCAGATGCGGTTTTGCGTCAGCAGAGTTTCATATTCGTCAATGTGTGCGGGAAGGGCATCTATGACGCGCCGCACGCGATCGAGCCAATCCGGCGGCGGTTCGAGCGCGAGTCCGCCGATGCGGAAATAGCTGGTCATCATCCGCTGGCCGGAGACGTACTCGTAAATCTTCATGATCTCTTCGCGCTCGCGGAAGCTATAAAGGAAAACCGTCATCGCGCCGAGGTCAATGGCGTGCGTCCCGAGCCAAACGAGGTGCGAGCTGATGCGCGTCAGCTCCGTGAGCAGCACGCGGATGTACTGCGCGCGCTTGGGCACTTCGATCCCGATGAGCCTCTCAGCGGCGAGGCAGAAGCCGAGATTGTTCGAGAGCGGTGCGAGGTAATCAATCCGGTCGGTCAGCGTGATGCACTGCGAATACGTTTTCGATTCGCACGATTTTTCGATGCCCGTATGCAGGTAGCCGATTTCGGGTCTGGCCGTGAGGACGATTTCGCCATCGAGCTCCAGCACCACGCGCAGAACTCCATGCGTGGACGGGTGCTGCGGTCCCATATTAAGGACCATCGGCTGGGCGGGCCCGGCTGGCGTCTCGATGATTGTCGTCTTCGTGGTCATAGGTCAGTCTTCGCCCGGCGAGTCTAGCGGAACCCCTCGACGGGATAATCTTTACGCAGCGGATATCCTTCCCAATCGTCCGGCATCAGGATGCGCCGAAGGTCGGGGTGTCCCTGAAAACGAATGCCAAATAGATCGAAACTTTCGCGCTCGTGCCAATTGGCCGTTGGCCAAATGGAAGTTACCGTTGGTATGGTTGGCTCCGGGCCTGCCAACCGCACGCGCAATCGCAATCGGAGCCCGCGCTCGATCGACAGCAGGTGGTAATTCAGCTCGAATCGCGGCTCCATCGGGAACCGGTCAACCGTCGTAAGGTCGGAAAGGAACGTGAATCGCAGGGAAGGCTCGGACACCAGATATTCGGCCGCGCGCACCAGGTGTTGCGGGGGGACGACAACGGTCGTTTCGCCTCTGAATTCAATCACTTCGGCGACGGCCTGCTTGTCCCAGTCCCTCAGCTTCTGTAAGGCGGCGTTTTTGCCGATCTCTTGCGATTCCACAATGAACCCGATTCCGGACGGGCGACTAGCTGTCCCAGTTAAGCGCGCCCTTTTTCCAGAGGAATATATAACCGACCAGCAGGATGACAATGTAGAGCAACATCTCCACAAAGCCAAATACATTCAACTTGTGATAAACGAGCGCCCACGGATACAGAAAGATGGCCTCGATATCGAACAGAATGAACACCAGCGCCACCATGTAAAAATGAACAGAAAACGGCTGCCGCGCGTCGCCGGTGGGGACAATTCCGCATTCGTAGGGCTGATCTTTTTCGCGCGAACGCTTGTGCTTGCCGACCACCGTGGAAAGAGTGATCAGCAGAGCGGCGAGTCCGGCCGCCAGTATAAACATGAGCAAAAGTGGGCCGTAGCTATCGAGGTAGTTGCTGTCCATTTTAAAGGCGCTGCTATAATAGCGTTCGAGAGTACACCGGTCAAATGAACTCCCCAAGAATTTATTTGGCCGCGCGGCTCACTGCGCGCGACGCGGAGGGAATTGGCAGGCGATGAGTTCCGGATTTAACACCGATGTCCACGTGGGTGAGCATGTATTCCACGTGCAGACCGAGGATCGGGGTCCCAGCCACCCTGTTATTGATACGGCGGTGTATCAACACGGGCGAATTCTTCACAGGCTGGCCTCGAGTTACGAAGAATTTGCGGCATCAGCCGATTTCAGCGCGGACGGGCTGCAAGAGCGCGTCCATCAGCAGCATAAAGCCGTAATCGACGACCTGCGCGCGGGGGCATACGCCGCCGAAATCGCCGCTGCGCTGGAGCTTGCAGTGCGCACGGGTGGAATTCAGGTCCAGCTCCTGAACCCAACCTCATGGCTGACGGCAGGCAATGTCTCGCTGGACGTGGAAATCGTGCGTCGGGCGGATCGGCAGCCTCAGCCGGGCGCTCAGGTCGAGGCCGCGATCGAGGGAGCTTCCGTCGCATCTCACCACGCGGGCACCAGCGACGATCAGGGCCGCGTACGAATTGAATTTCCGTTGCCGCCGCTTGGAAAGGGCGATCTCGCGCTCGTCATTAACGCGCAAGTGGATGGCGGCAAGGACGAGATTCGCTTCGCCATGCGCTCCCGCGCGAAGCAATGACGATGCGACCAGCATCGTCATCCCGAGCGACCAACGGGAGTCGAGGGATCCTGCCGACATCACCGAAACGTCACTCAGTTCACCCTGAGGCCGCAGCAATCGGCTGAAGAGCGGGAGCAACGCGATCATGACCGTCACCATCAACGGTGAACGCCGCGAAATTCCCGACGGGCTGAACGTAACCGCTCTGCTCAATCACCTCGGCATGTCAACCGGCCGCGTCGCGGTCGAGCGCAATCTGGATATTCTGCCTCGCGCTCGCTGGCAGGAAACTCCGGTGCAATCGAACGACAGCTTCGAAATCGTGCACTTCGTCGGCGGGGGCTAGACCCCACCTCGCTATACAAATCCTGTCATTCCGAGCGGAGTCGCGCGTCTTGGTTTTTCCGCCGCGCAGCGGCGGCGCGCGACGCAATCGAGGAACGGTTTTACATCGCGCGCTTCTAAGCGCGATGAATCTCTCTTCAGCGTTCACTATTTGCGGCGGCGCGATTTCCCCTTGAGGTATTTCCTCCACGGCTTCCAGTAATAATTCGGCCAGCCGTTCGTCACGCCCTTGTGGTCCTGCGACGGCACGTTCACGTGAACCAGATCAACTCGCCCGCCTCCGGGCGCCTTGCTGAACTCCAAAATCAAAATCGAATCGGCATCGCCCGGTTTGAAATTCACGCTACGCCACGTCTGCACGATCATCTTGTTGCGGACGATCGCCAGATTGCGCCCCCGCAACATTTTGTTCCAGGCCGTGAACGCCCCGCCGACTTTGCGGCTCATCGTTGCTTTCCCGCCAGTTGCCGCCGAGTGTTTCTTTGAATCGAGGTACATTTCAAACAACGTTGCAGGCGATGCGGAAAATCGCACCGATTGCTGAATCGTTTTCGTCATCATTCCTCCGAATCACTCAGATCGTCTTGAAAGACGAAACGATTTGTAGGTCACGGCTTCAGCCGCGACCTCAGCTATCCGGCGACGACGGCTTTAGCCGCTGAAGTTCCGCCTCCGCGATAGGCGCTAAATGCCCGGCAGCAGGTGGCCCATCTTGTTTTGCTTCGTTCGCAGGTAAGCCCGCGAATGATGATTGGTGCGCGGACGGCAGGGAATTCGCTCGACCACGCGGATGCCCGCGCGCTCGAGTTGCTCGATCTTGTCGGGATTATTCGAAAGCAGGCGCACGGACCGGACGCCGAGCGCTTTCAGTGCTTCGGCGGCGAAATCGTAATCGCGCGAATCGGCGGCGAACCCGAGCTTGCGGTTGGCTTCCACGGTATCGAGGCCTTCGTCCTGCAGCTCGTAAGCTTTCACTTTGTTGATCAGGCCGATGCCGCGCCCTTCCTGCGGTAGATAGAGGACGATGCCGGACGCCGCCTTCGCAATCGCGCGCAGCGAAAGCTCCAGCTGGGCGCGGCAGTCGCAGCGTTCAGAGGTAAAGACGTCTCCGGTCAGGCACTGCGAATGAATCCGCACGACCGGCGCTTTTCCGGCCTTCAGCTTGCCGTGTTGGATCGCCACCGCTTCCTCATCCGGACCGCGGCCTTTGATTCCGGCAATTGTAAATCGTCCGAAGCGCGTGGGCAGATTCGCGGTCGCCACCACTCGCACTTTCCCGGTTTGCTTTTTGCGTTTCATGGAAGCCCGTCATTATAGCAGGCCGCGGGGAATCGCCGCGGGCCGCCCCGAGTGCGCATCCACTGGAATTCAAGTTGAGGTCGAACGCCTTGTGTCGTACGCTTCAAAAACTAGTTCGCCGCGAGGACGAGCCAATTGACGCCCGAACAATGGCAAAACGTGAAGGCAATGCTCGCTTCGGCCCTGGAGCAGCCCTCCCAGCAGCGAAAAGCCTTCCTCGATCGAACGTGCAGCGACCCTGCCATGCGCCGCGAGGTGGACTCTTTGATCGCCGCCTACGAGATGGAGACGCTGCGCTCATCCGCCGATCCAACGGCAAACAACGACGAAGTGCTGAAGACCGGCTCGAGCGTGGGCTCCTACGAAATCCTTTCGCCGCTCGGCTCCGGTGGCATGGGCGTGGTGTACAAGGCGCGCGACACCATACTCGGCCGTTTCGTCGCGCTCAAATTTCTTCGCGGTGACGAGCGTGACGGTAGCGCAGCGCGCGCCCGCCTGCTGCGCGAAGCCAAGAACGCCTCCGCGCTGAATCATCCCCATATCGCGACGATCTACGAGGTGGGGGAGAGTGGCGGGCGAGCCTACATCGCCATGGAGTTTGTCGAAGGCCGCTCGCTCAGCGACGTAATCCGGCGCGATTCGCTAGCGCCCGAGACAGCAACTCGCTACGGACTCGAAATTTCCGCGGCTCTTGCTCACGCGCACGAGCACGGCATCGTCCACCGCGACTTGAAACCCGCCAACGTAATGATCACGGCCGCCGGAATCGTGAAAGTCCTCGACTTCGGACTCGCGAGGCGTCTGCCGGAAGCTAATTTGTCGGGTGCGACCGTTTCGCAGGAATCTCTCACCCAACCGGGCGCCGTAGTAGGCACTCTTCTTTATATGGCGCCGGAAGCTCTGCGCGGAGAGCCCGCCGACGCGCGCACCGATATATGGGGGCTGGGCGCGGTGCTATACGAAATGCTGGTCGGCCGGGCGCCGTTTGACGGGCGCACGGGCTACGAGATTTCGTCGGCAATCCTGCGCGAGCCGCCAAAGTCGTTTCCCGCGCACGTTCCTCTGCGACTGCAGGCTGTAATTCAACGTTGCCTGTCCAAAGAGCGCGAGCACCGCTATCAGCGCGCCAGCGAAGTTCACGCCGCGCTCGAAACGATCGGCGCGGACGTGCTCGCCCCGATGGCGCCGCAATCCGGTACGAGTCCGGCAGCCGCCGCGCCACCGGTTCGTCGCCGCAGTCTGAGGATATTTGCATTTGCCGGCATCGCGATCATCCTCGTCGCCGCCGCGTGGGGAGCCTACGAACGGTATGGTCAGAAATCGGCCACGCGCGCGCCCGCCTCTGCCGACCAATGGACCCAAATCACGGACTTCGCCGATTCCGTCACGTCGCCCGCGCTTTCAACCGACGGAAAGATGCTCACCTTCATCCACGGCCCGAGCACGTTTTTCGGACCGGGAGAAATTGATGCCAAGGTCCTGCCCAACGGCGACCCGGTCGAGCTGACTCACGATGGCAGCATAAAGATGAGTCCACAGTTTTCGCTGGACGGTTCGACGATTGCCTATACGGTCTATACGGCAGGAAACTGGGACACTTGGACGGTGCCTGTGCTTGGCGGCGACACCCGTAAATCGTTAACCAACGCCGAGGGCCTGCATTGGATCGATCCCGAACGCTTGCTTTTTTCCCAGATCATCAGTGGCACGCACATGTCCGCCGTCACCTCGGATTCGAGCGGCGGACCTCGTCGCGACGTCTACGTGCCCCCGCGCGAACGCGGCATGGCGCACCGTTCCGTAATTTCTCCCGATCACAAATCGGTACTGATCGCGGAGATGGACAACGATGGCTGGCTACCGTGCCGGCTTGTTCCCTTTGATGGTTCCTCGCCAGGAAAAATTGTCGGACCGGCGGATGCCGCCTGCACCTACGTTGCGTGGTCGCCGGACGGAAACTGGATGTATATAAATTCGGAATCCGGGGGCCGGTTCCATGTGTGGCGGGAGCATTATCCGGATGGCAAGCCGGAGCAGCTGACTTCAGGCGCCACCGAAGAGGAGGGAATCGCGGTCGCGCCGGACGGCGGCTCGTTCATCACCTCGGTTGGTCAGCGCGAGAGCACCATCTGGATTCGGGATGGCAAGGGCGAACATCAACTCTCCTCCCAGGGCTATGCCGAATATCCGCAGTTTTCCCTCGACGGAAAAAAGCTTTTCTACCTGGTCCGGCGGCACGGACTCTCCGGCCAGTTTTCCAGCGGCGAGCTATGGGTCGCGGACCTGACGAACCATCGCAGTGAGCGCGCGCTTCCGGGTTTTGAGGTCGCCGGCTACGATGTGTCACCGGACGGAAAGAAGTTGGTCTTTGCCACCACGGACAAGAACGACGTTCCAAGCCTCTGGTTGGCGTCTCTCGACCTGGAGTTTTCTCCTCGGCAGTTCGCAGCGCCGGCCAGTGGGGACCAACCCTATTTTGATTCAGCGGAAAATATTTATTTCCGCGCGAGTGAAGGAAATCAAAACTTCATCTACCGGATGAAGGTGGACGGCACCGATCGCCGGAAGGCATATCCGGATCCGATTCTTGAGCTTCAAGGGATTGCACCGGACGGAAAATCGGCGACAGTCTGGGCCGCGACGTCCGGCACGGAGGCGCAAAACCTGGTAGTGCCACTGATTGGACATGGGAAGCCCGTGACCATCTGCACCGGATACTGCGGTGGAGAATGGAGCGTTGACGGAAGAACATTCTCCATTCGTCTCCTCGGCACGGATGGGGGGTACACCCTGATTTCGAGCGTTCCGCCCGGCGGCTTGCCCTCACTGCCGCCGGACGGCGTGCGAACTCGCGCGGATATGGAGCGGGTGAGGGGAGCGAAAGTCCTCGAAGGTGGTCTCATACCAGGCCCGCTGCCCGGCCTCTTCGCCGAACAGCGTGAAGAGGTTCACCGCAACCTCTACCGCATTCCGATTCCCTAGCACTTTCGCTTTCATTTCGCGCAGTTTCGTCCCAAACGCTCTCCTACTCGGGAATGTTGATGCATCCCATCAATAATTTCCGTAGAACCTCGCTCTGCAAAAATTGATAGAGTTACCCCATGGGAGCCGCTCCGGCGCACATGGTGAACCCTGGCCTGTTTGAGGGTTACGAGACGGGGAGCTTTTATGACGAGATGTTTTCGTCCCCGGGCCACCCTCGCGCCCAATACACCAAGCTTTTCCAGAAGCTTGCCTCCATGGCCCCCACGCAGTTCGAGGAGCGGCGCAAACTCGCCGACCTCTCGTTTCTGATTCAAGGGATTACCTTTACCGTTTATAGCGACGGTCGCGGCACCGAACGCTTGTTCCCGTTCGACCTGATTCCTCGCATCCTGCCGCATTCGGAATGGGAACATATTGACCGAGGCCTGTCGCAGCGCGTGATGGCGCTGAATCTTTTCCTGCAGGATATTTACGGCAAGCAATCCATCCTCAAGGACAAAAAGATTCCGCGCTGGCTGGTTTACTCCTGCCCGAATTTCCGGCGCGAGGTGATAGGCGTCGAGGTTTCTCGCGGCATTTATACCCACATCTGCGGCATTGATCTGGTCCGCGATTCCAAGAGCGGCGATTTCTACGTGCTCGAAGACAACGTCCGCACGCCGAGCGGAATTTCCTACGTGCTCGAAAATCGCCTGGTGATGACGCGCACGCTGCCCGACGCATTTCAGGCTTGCGAGGTGCTGCCAGTTCATCATTATCCGGCCGAGCTTTCCAGGATCTTGCGCAGCCTTTCGCCGCGTGGCGAGTCCGATGCGCAGATCGTTCTGCTGACTCCCGGCATCCACAACAGTGCTTATTTCGAGCACAGTTTTCTTGCGCAGCAGATGGGAGTGGAACTCGTCGAGGGCCGCGACCTGATCGTGGACGGCGGAATCGTTTACATGAAAACGATCCATGGGCTGCAGCGCGTGGACGTGATTTACCGCCGCCTGGATGACGAGTTTCTTGACCCTCTTACATTCCGTTCGGATTCCGTGCTCGGCGTTCCCGGCCTGATGGGCGCATACCGCGCCGGCAATGTGGCGCTCGCGAACGCAGTCGGCAATGGCATCGCTGACGACAAGGCAATTTATGCCTACGTTCCGGAGTTCATCCGCTACTACCTTGGCGAAGAGCCGATCCTGAAAACGGTGGAGACTTTTCTTTGCGCGAACCCAAAAGAGCTCGCGTACGTGCTGGAACATCTTCCGCAGTTGGTCGTGAAGGCCGTCGGCGAATCCGGAGGCTACGGAATGCTGATGGGCCCGGCGGCTGACCGCGCGAAACTGATGGATTTTGCCGATCGCCTGCGTGCGAATCCGCGAAACTACATCGCGCAGCCCGTCGTGGGTCTCTCTCGCGTGCCTTCCTACGATCCTGCGACAGGAAGTGTGGCCGGCCGGCATGTTGATCTGCGTCCGTATTGTCTCTATGACGGTGAGAAAGTGACGATTGTGCCCGGCGGGCTGACGCGCGTCGCTCTGCAGCCGAATTCCCTGATTGTGAATTCCTCGCAGGGCGGCGGCAGCAAGGATACGTGGGTTTTGCGGGGAGAAGACTGAGATGCTTTCGCGGATCGCCGAATCGCTCTTCTGGCTGGCGCGCTACATCGAGCGCGCCGAAGACACCGCGCGAATTCTGGACGTGAACTACCACATGCTGCTCGAACAATCGCAGCAGTCCTACCGCTTGCGCTGGGAGCCGCTCATCATTATGGCCGGCGAAGAAAAACTCTTCCGCAAACTCTACAAGGAAGTAAACGCCGAAAACGTGTTCGAGTTTCTGGCCTTCAGCGAGGAAAATCCCAGCTCGATCGTACACTGCGTTTCGAAAGCCCGTGAAAACGCGCGCACCATCCGCGACCGAATTTCGCGGGAGATGTGGGAAGACATTAACGGCCTGTACTACACGGTGACGCGATTTCATCCGCGCGAGGAGATCGAAGCAGGACCGCACCGCTTCTGCGACAAAATCAAATTTGGCGCGCATCGCTTTCACGGCGTAACGGACGCGACCCTGCCGCACGATGAAGGCTGGGAGTTTCTGCGAATCGGCTGGTCGCTCGAGCGCGCGGAAATGACCGCGCGGCTGGTGGACGTGCAATATCACAATCTGCTCGACGCGCTGCCTTCGGTGGGCGCGCCGGATAATCATCAGTGGATGGCGGTGTTGAGATCCGTCGGCGCGTACGAAGCCTATCACCGCGAATATCACTCGGCGATCGAGCCCGAGAAAGTGGCCGAAATGCTGATTCTGCACCATCAACATCCGCGTTCGATTCGATTCAGCGCTTCCGAAGTACAGGCCGGACTGCGAGCCGTCAGCGGCAGCGGACCTGGAGCGTATGGCAACGAAGCCGAAAGGCTGGCCGGCAGGGTGGTCGAGCGATTGCGGTACGACAGAGTGAGTGAAATTTTCAAGCAGGGTTTGCACAGTTATCTCGATGAATTGTTACGGATGTGCGGAGCGATTGGAGAAGACATTGCCCGAACCTATTTCTACTACGCGGTGGTGGCATGAATAGATATCGCCTGGTGCATACGACTGACTTTGTTTACGACGGTCCCGTCTCGGAGAGTTACAACGAAGTCCGTCTGCGGCCGATTCACGACGAGAGGCAGAGCTGTCTCTCGTTTCGCCTCACCACAACTCCTACTTCGCGCGGCACCGCGTATCGCGACGCCAACGGGAATTGGGTGCATCAATTCAACGTGCTCACCGAACACCGCCGGCTCAGAGTCGAGGCAGAGTCAGTGGTTCTGGCGCATGGATCTTCGGACGCTACCGCCGACGCGACGACGCTTGCGGATTTCGATTCGCAGAGCCACCAGCTTGACGAAGAACACTTCGACTTCATGGCTCCGACTGCATACGTGCCCCATCTCGCGCAACTGCGCGAAATCATAGATGCGGCCGAGAAATCGTGCGATGGAACGGTGGCCGGATTTGCGCAGAGGGCGTCGGATCTAATTCACGAGCGTTTCCGTTACGTGAAGGGCGCGACGCACGTGCACTCCTCGATCGAAGATTCGATGAAGCTGGGCGCCGGCGTCTGCCAGGATTTCGCGCACGTGCTCCTCGGCGTGGTGCGGATGCGGGGAATTCCGGGGCGATACGTCTCGGGTTATCTCGTTCCCGGCAGCACGGCCGCGCCGGAAGCGAAGCAGGAGGACGTGATCGGCGGGCAGGCCTCCCACGCGTGGGCGGAAGTGCTGATGCCAGAGGCGGGCTGGACGGGTTTCGATCCTACGCTCGGCAATCCAGTCGGTTTGCGGCACGTTCGCATCGCATACGGCCGCGACTATGGAGATGTGGCACCGGTGCGCGGTGTGTACAAGGGCCACGCGGGGCAGAGCCTGTCCGTGGATGTGCGCGTGCGACCGGCGATTGATGATTCCGGAACCGAGCAGCTCAACAAGATCACGGTCGGAGAGGTGGCACCGCCATCGGTCCTCGAACGGCCCCAACAGCCGGCCCAGCAGCAACAACAGCAGCAGTAGCAGTAGAGTCGGGATTCCATCCAACCAACCAGGCGAAAAGGCGAATTCGGAACAGCCCTGATGCGTGTCGAATAGAACTGGCTGCCGGCGTTTATTTTCACCGAGTTAACAGCGTTTCTAATCGCCAGTGTGCCGCTTGGAGAGGCACGATTGGCGAGTAGATTCTCCGCAGGCTTACCCTCGAAAAGTGTGTCACCCAATTGAGTCACCGATTCTTTGTTTTGAATGAGTTAGCTCGAAAATTGCTCGACATCGTGTGTCGAGTAATTTGTGGCTGGAGAGATCACTCGCTCCCGTTGGTTACTCGGGATGCCGATGCTGGTTGCATCGTCACTTGTCAAAGAGCGTCCAGCCCTCGTCGAGAGGGCGGTGGTACAGAATCCTCTTACGGCGAGGCCGAAGACGGCCCCGACTCACGCTAATTCATTTCGCGATGGCTGTCTATTGTGGAAACTACGTACGGCAGTGGTTCCATTACCCATTTGTCCGGGTGATCTCAACGGGTCGCTGCAACACTCAGGTCGAACCGAACTCGCATTGAAAACAAAGGTCAAATCGCTCGCCAGGGTTAGACCAGCCGGAACACTACCGTGGCCAGGTTGTGACCGAGTACTGCCAGCAGATCGCTTCTTCCGGGAACGTATTGTCGCATCAACTGATTAGACGGTGTTGCATCGACCGGCTGAGCTGACACGAGTTATCAGAAGTTAGCCACAACCTAGCGGCCTATCTTCAGTTGATCGCCGTCAAGATTTCGCAGGCTCCGGCTTCGGAATCCGCAGGGTCCAAGAAAAACCAAATACGATGGTGCGGCCTTGCGGACGAGCCAATGCGCGGTACTCATCGTAGTATTTGAAGAAGGCTGCGAAATTTTTCGCCGGGAGCACGAAATTGGCCTGAACACCCAGGGCATGCACTGAGTAGAACGGAATCAAGCTCTCAGGAATAGGGGTCTCGCCAATGAAAAGCGTTCCGCTACTATGTGAAACCTGCCACTGATCGTAGCCGACGAAGCCGAGTTGGAGCAGCCGGCTGAAATCCTTTTTCAGGGGAAGAACCTGCCCAAACCCCCACTCGTCAGTGAAGGCCTGACCCGGCGTTATGGCCGTTCCTGGTCCCACGTTTGTGCCGCTTTTCTGCCCGTGGATTTCCCAGGCAGTCGCCAAGTTTGCGGTGGTTGCGTGGTTCTTGGTTATGTAGAGGGTCGTACCAGTCGTAATGTCGTTACCCCAATATCCGGAGCCTACGTTGTTGCTGGCTCCCTGCGTGAATCGGCCGGTGGGAGCGGTGAAAGCGTATCCGGCATTGAAGTCCACTCGCTTCGCAAAGTGCCAACCGATGTTTAATGGCTCGACGAAGGTATCGGCAAAACCCGACCCACCTCCGCCAGTGCCGAGGTTGGTCCCTGTTATGTTCGCTACCAGCTCACCGTTGGCGTAGTTGAGTGCGATATAAGGCATGAAATATCCGCCGAGGATTTTGTGTTTCGGGACGAAGTAGATAACGTTCTCATCCACCCAGAACGAATATGTTCCGTTAAGACCTGGAATGCTGTTTCCGCTGGCGCCATTCAATTGGCTGGCGGAATAATTCAATGCCAGGTTCGCGTAAGTGACGCCTGGATCGGGAATCACGCCGGCGTTGAGACCAAACTGCCCCGGCACCCATTGCCCCTTCTGTTGGCCGAGCAAAGGCGAAGCAAATCCGGCGATGACGAGTGCAAGTACCAAGGCTCTACGTTGGATCTGGGAGGGCATGTGTTCTCCTCTGCGAAAAGAAAGACTCTGACGATTCCGGTAGTAATTCATTTCTTATAGCCCGTGAAGTCCTCGCCGACCTTGATGTTGCGGTACTCCCTTAGGCTGCTTTCATACTCGAAGATGGCCTTGAAGTTCGGCGCGAGCATCCAGCCGTTAGTCAGATCGCTCCACCACAGATTGGAGTCCTCGTGCGGATCGCTGCTTAGATCGTATTGCATCGGAAGCTGCGGCTTGATGTAGCCACTCTGGATGGCGGGACTATCTACCGTGTAGCGGAAGACCGTTTTGTAGACCCTCCATTTGATGGACATCAATTCACCGTCATTGCCGAAGAACATGTAGCTCTCGCGGCCGGTAGTATCGCTCGTACCCAGCATGAAGGCCGAGGCGTCCACGCCGTCGATGGGTCGATCCTTCGGCACCAGTTTTGACGCTCCCGCCATCCCGGCCAGCGTCGGCAGCCAGTCCACAGCAGCGAGTACCTGTTCCGTGACAACTCCGCTCGGAACCTTGCCGGGCCAGCGAATTATGGCAGGCACGCGCATGCTCCCCTCGAACGGCGTGTTGAAGAAATCGCCCCTCCAAGGCCCATTCGAACCTGGCCCGGTTTGTGGGATCGTCCCGCCGCCCGCGTTGTCGCTGCTCAAAATGAAGATCGTGTTGTCCTCGACGCCAGCTTCCTTGACGGCATCCAGCACCTGACCGACGCGGTAGTCCATCTCGGCGATGACGTCGGCGTACAGTCCGCTACGGTCAGTGGACTTATTGACGAAATTCGGATTACCGATGATTGGCGGGTGTACCTCGGAGTAGCCCACGTACACGAAGAAGGGCTTGCCTGCCGCCGCGTTGCGCTTGATGTATTCGACGGTCTTGGGGATGATGTACTTCTCGTCCACGATCGGCCGCACCTGCAGGTCAAGCGGCATCGCCGGCTTGGACGGTTCGCCCTTCTTACCCTCCCAGATCATGGGCACTGCCATGCCGGTCTCCTTGAAGAGCGGCCACACGGTGTAGCCCGCCTCGTCCCAGCTGTTCATGATGCCCCACCACTCGTCGAAACCTTGATCGTTCGGGAGTCGTCCTTGCGTGTCGCCAAGGTGCCACTTGCCGTACAAGGCTGTGGCATATCCTGCATCGGAGAGCAGCTCAGCGATGGTGTATTCCCACGGGGCTAACCCGGCTTTTCCCTGTCCTGGAAACGGCACGGTGTAGGTTCCCGAGCGTACCGGGTGCCGCCCGGTCATGATAGCCGAGCGCGACGGCGTACACTGAACCTCGACGTTGTAGTTGTTGAAGCGAATGCCCTCGCTGGCCAACTTGTCGATCCGCGGCGTGGGTATCGTGCCGCCATACGCCCCGAAACTTCCCCAGCCGACGTTGTCCACAAGGATGAAGACGATGTTGGGCTTCTTTCCACTCGCGGCGGATTTGGCGTCCATGTTCTTAGTATCCCTTTTTGGATTGTGCAATCCTCTATCCCGACTTATCGGGACTTATAAACGCGCGAACCCAAAATTGAGAAGTGGCGGAGCCTGACGAAAAAAAGGCGCTCCGTCACCGTTCCCATTTGGCTTACTGCCGCGCCATAGCCATAGCCATGGCTTTTTGGGGATCAACGAGGTGATCCAAGCTCACGGCATCGTCGGCAATGGCAAGCTGAACGCCCTTGACGACTCCGTTGAACTCGTTTCCACGCGGCCCGTAGTCCTGCGAGACAGGAGCCCCCGTGTCCACGCCTACGTCGCAACCATCGTCGGCCGAGAAGACCATGGCCGCTGTGGCGCCGACCTTGCCTTCACCGACTTTCTTGCCATCTACGTAGAGCGTGACGGTGCCACCTTTACCAAGGCCGCCACCGTCATACGCGAATTCCATGCGTACCTGGTGGTCACCCGCTGGCAGAGGGCTGGCTGATTCGGTGTAGAAGTACTGGATGCCGAGAAGGTTATAGCAATATTTAAGCTTGCCGCCCTTCGCGTAAAGGCTCCAGCCGCCGATATTGCCGCCCTGGGCGATGATCACGCCCTCAGCCCCCTTCGCCGGAACGGTAATCCCAGCGGTTACGGAGTGAGACTTGTTCTTGATGCTGACGACGGAATTTTCCGATAGGCGTCCCATGCTCCCAAAAAGAATCTGCGAGTTGCCCTTGATGAGCACCGGACGACCTGCCAAATCTGAGTTTATCCGTTCGGCAGCGCGGTCATCGAGGGGTAGTACGTTGTAGCGTACGGCCTCGATCAACCACAAGCGCTGGAGCTCGTGCAGCTTTTCAGGCATCTGCTTGGCCAGATTGTTCGCCTGACTCCAATCTTTACTGGTGTCGTAGAGTTCCCAGTTGTCGTCGTCGAATGCCGGAGTTACCTCACCTACGAGAAGCCAAGGCGTCTTGTGCCGTGTGACCGCGGTCCATCCCTTGTGGTAGATACCGCGATTGCCGAACATCTCGAAATATTGCGTCTCGTGCCGTTCGGCAGCCTTGGCGTCGTTCAACGAGTACGCCATGCTGACGCCCTCGATGGGTTTCTGCTGTACTCCATTCACCGAAAGCGGTTCGGGCAGACCAGCCAACTCCAGGATTGTGGGCGCCACGTCAATCAGGTGATGGAACTGGGTGCGGAGCTCGCCTTTCCCCTTGATTCCCTTAGGCCAGTGCACGATCGTCCCGTTGCGCGTGCCGCCCCAATGCGAGGCGACCTGCTTGGTCCACTGATACGGCGTATTCAGGGCGTGCGCCCAGCCGACCGCGTAGTGGTTGTAGGATTCGGGGCCGCCCAGCTTGTCCAGCCGCGCCATCAGGAACTCGGGCGTCTCCAGTGCGGCGGCGCCATTGAAATTGATCATCTCGTTGTATGTGCCATTCAGCGTGCCCTCGGCTGATGCGCCATTGTCACCGATGATTAAGTAGATCAGCGTGTCATCGAGCAGATTGAGACTTTTCAAGTTGTCAATTAATCGGCCAACATGGTGGTCGGTAAACTCCATGAACCCTGCATAAACTTCCATTTCCCGGGCCAGCACGGGCTTTAGTGCGGCAGGCATTTCATCCCACGAAGGAATTTCTTTGTGCCTTGCGGTGAGCTGGCAATCCTGCGGAATCACACCCAACTTTTTCTGGCGGGCGAAGGTTTCTTCGCGCAGCTTGTCCCAACCCTGATCGAACTTGCCTTTGTATTTATCCGCCCATTCCTTCGGGACGTGATGAGGGGCGTGGGTCGCACCCGGCGCGAAATAGACAA
Source organism: uncultured Acidobacteriota bacterium (assembly GCA_963842425.1). Taxonomy (GTDB): domain Bacteria; phylum Acidobacteriota; class Terriglobia; order Acidiferrales; family UBA7541; genus Palsa-295. The sequence continues at coordinate 467,175 of CAWJGQ010000010.1, forward strand.
AGAATGGCTTGTCTGGAATGAGCGCCTTCTGTTGCCCAATCCAGTTGATGGCCTTGGTCGTCATGTCGTCCATCAGGTGGTAGCCCTCTTCGGGCGTCTTCTTGACCTCGATCGGTGTGGTTCCTTCATAGAGCGACGGGTACCATTGGTGCGCCTCACCTCCAATGAACCCATAGAAATATTCGAATCCGCCTCCTCCGGTCGGCCATGCATCAAACGGGCCGGCCGGGCTGGTCTCCCAGACCGGAACCTCATGGCACTTGCCGAATTGTGCGGTGGCATACCCATTCAGCTTGAGAGTTCGCGCGAGTGGAGCGCAGGTGTTCGGCAGAACCGAGTTATAGCCTGGAGCTGCGGTGGCGATTTCGGTGATCCCGCCCATGCCGACCGTATGGTGATTTCGTCCGGTCAAAAGGGCCTGACGCGAGGGCGAGCAGAGCGCGGTGGTATGAAAGCGGTTGTACCTGAGTCCGTTCGCCGCCAGCTTTTCGAAGTTCGGTGTAGCACATGGGCCGCCGAAGGCGCTGGAGGAGCCAAAACCCGCGTCGTCAATCAGGATGATCATCACGTTGGGCGCGCCCTTGGGCGGACGCAACTGAATGATCGGCGGGTACTTGTTTTCCGGATCTTTGGCATCGTACAAGACCAGGCCAGTACGCGGCCGATCCGGAATGGGAAGGACATTTCGTTGAATCTGATCTTGATCGCTCATCGTGTCGCTCCACTAGGTGAACTCACACTTGCGCGAACTCACTACTCTTCTTGCCCTCGTCTACTAGCGATATTGGCTAACTAACTGTTTACTCGTGCGACAGCGGCGGCTTTGGCTGTCTGGTCCGCCGCCATCAACTGTTCCGCACCGAGCTCGAAGTTGAGTTTGTCGATTTTGCCCGTGAAGCGGAACGGCACCTGGTAATCATTGTCGTCCACCGGCGTGCGAGTATCGACGCCGACGTCAAACGTCTCGTCAAGCGCCATCAGGAAAGGAATAGTGTGCGGGATCGTTTGATTCGCGACCTCTTTGCCGTCCACCGACAGGACGCCCGTTCCGCCCTTGCCGGGGCCGGGACCGTCGTACTTGAAATCAAACACGATGGTATGTTTACCCGGCGTGAGCGCCGCCGCACCCTCCCAGCGGAACCGCGCCAGGCCGATAAGGTTGTAGGTGAAGACCGGTTTGCCCTTGAGTACGTATAGGCCGTAGCCGCCGAAACGGCCGCCCATCGTGACAATCATCCCCTCAGCCCCACTTGCAGGGATTTCCACGTTGGCCGTAATTGTGTAGGACTTGTTCAGAAGGCTGGGTGCATTGCCGACGGGCAAGCCGGACATCTCGCCCGTGTAGGTGAACACAGTTCTCCCGGCTGTCGCGCTGGGTCGCGGGGTAATGATGCGCGGCAAAACCGAATTGTCCAATGGAAACACGTTGTATTTCGTCGCCTCCACCAGGAACAATTCCTTCAGAGTACGCAGCTTGTCCGGATTTTTCGCCGCAAGATCGTTGAACTGCGAATAATCTTCGGCGATGTTGTAAAGCTCCCATTTGTAGCCGTCAACTACATCGGGCAGTTCGATGGAGCCCAGCATCCAGGGTGGAGCGGGCGGGGTCGTGGCGGCTATCCATCCTTCGTGGTAGATGGCACGGTTGCCGAACATCTCGAAGTACTGCGTCGTGCGTGTGGAGGGTGCTTTCGCATTTTCCTTGTCAAAGGTGTAGTCCATGCTCACGCCCTCGATCGGCTTCTGGGGAATGCCGTTCACCATGATTGGCGCCTGAATACCTGCGGCCTCCAGAATCGTTGGCACAATGTCAATCAAGTGGTGAAACTGGGTCCGAATTCCGCCGGCATCCTTGATACGGTCGGGCCACGCAATCACCATTCCTTGCCGTGTGCCGCCAAAGTGCGAAGCAACCTGCTTGGTCCATTTGAACGGGGTGTCAAACGCCCAAGACCACGCAACCGACATATGCGGGTAGGTCGCCTCGGAGCCCCACGCGTCATACGCCTTCATCTGCTCCGCGATGGGCAAATCGAGAACGCCGTTGTACGCGGTCATCTGATTTGGCGTACCCACCAGGCTGCCTTCGGAGCTGGTACCGTTGTCGCCACTGATGTAAATGATCAGCGTGTTGTCGAGCTTGCCCATATCCTCCACCGCCTGAATCACGCGGCCAATCTCATGGTCCGTGTAAGCGACGTAGGCGCCGAAAACATCTGCCTGACGGGCAAAGAGCTTTTTGTTCTCGTCGGGGAGAGTGTCCCACTCCGGCAGGATGTCTTTCGGCCACGGGGTGAGCTGAGTCCCCGGCGGGATAACTCCGAGCCTTTGCTGGTTGGCGAAAATCCGCTCGCGCAAATCTTCCCAGCCTTTTTCAAATAGGTGCATGTCGCCGATCGTCTTGATCCATTCCGGGGTCGGCTGATGCGGCGAATGGGTACCGCCGGGGACGTAGTAGACGAAGAACGGCTTGTCAGGCGCGGCTGCGTTTAATTCGCCCATGTACTTGATGGCTTCATCGGCCATGTCCGTGATGAGGTTGTAGCCGGGTTTCCCTACCCAGGGAGAGATTTGAGTCTGATTCCGGAAAAGGTAGGGGGTCCACTGGTCGGTCTCGCCGCCCATGAAGCCGTAGAAGTATTCGAAGCCCATCCCAACAGGCCATTGGTCAAAGGGTCCCGCCAAGCTGTATTGAAAGCTCGGGGTGTTGTGTTCCTTGCCGAACCAGGAGGTGCAATAGCCATTCTGTTTCAGGATCTCCGCGATGGTGGCGTTGTCTGGCCCGATGATGGAGTCATAGCCCGGAAACCCGGTGGACAACTCTCCAATCTGGCCGAAGCCCACGGAGTGGTGGTTGCGGCCTGTGATCAGCGCCGCTCGAGAGGGCGAGCAAAGCGCGGTGGAGTGGAACTGGGTGTAGCGCAGCCCCATTTTGGCAATCCGGTCCATCGCGGGCGTGGGGATGACACCACCGAATGTGCCGCTGACGCCGTAACCCTGATCGTCGGTCATGATCAACAGCACGTTGGGCGCGCCCTTTGGCGGCACCACGGTGGGCGGCCACCAGGACTTGGAATCCTTAGCGTTAAGATTGATGGACCCGCCGAATTTTGGCGGCGGCGGGGGGAGATAGCTTCCGTCAACGGTGGTTGTGGCGCTAATCGAACCCGGAACACCGGTTATCTTTTGATCTGCCATTTTTTTCTCCTTGCGTTTTTCACTTTCAGAGATTTCGCATCGAGAGTCTTAGCTTTCTGAATTTTCAAAAAACGACTCAAAGTTGTGCGTGCTGATTACTTCTGACTTGGCCTTGTGCGAAGTTCGCTTTTTCAGTGGCCGACATCTGCATGATCTCGTCGGCGAATCTGCCTCGGTGTAAGAGACCAGCCATAATCTTCATCGTTCCATCAATGTGATGGAAAAACGCTTTGTAAGCGGCGCACAGATAGTTCAGGCCGTCCTCACCATCGGGAGTCTTAATGAAACGATTCTTGGGGCACTCGCCATGACACGCGAAACGCACGTCGCACTCGCGGCAGTACCGGGGCAAAGTGTTTTTCTTGTCCTGGCCGAACTTGATCTGCTGGGGAGAGGCGAGTAACTGGATCAAATGAGTTTCGCGGATGTTGCCCAGCTTGTGCGCGGGCTCCACGAAATGGTCGCAGGAATATAGATCGCCGTTATGTTCCAGAGCCACCGCTTGGCCGCATGTCTCCGAAAAAACGCAGACCGCTCCGGGAACTCCGACCCAGTTGGCCAGGGCCGAATCAAAATGCTGAACGTAAATCTTCCCGACATCCGTTTTCACCCATTCATCGAAAATGGCGATAAGAAATTGTCCGTACGCTTCCGCATTAACAGACCGTTCGGTGACCAGATCGCCCGCGTTGGTGTACAGCGGCCGATCACCGCCCGGACGTGCGCTCCAGCCGATGTTGGCCGTTGGCAACGTGGAGGCAGTAGCGCGCTCAATGATCGGGATGAACTGGATAAATTCCGCGCCTAACTCATCGCGGAAGAACCGGTACAGCTTCAGGGGATGGTGTTGATTTGCGGCGTGCACGGTGCAGAGGATATTGAATTCGACCTTGTGCTTTTTGAGGCAATTCAGGCCGCGCATCACCTGATCGAATGAGCCGGCCCCGCCTTTATTCACGCGGTATACGTCGTGCAGTTCTTTGGGCCCGTCCACACTCAACCCGACAAGGAAGTTGTTTTTCTTGAAGAACGCACACCACTCGTCATCCAGCAGCGTGCCGTTGGTCTGGATCGTGTATTGGATTTGCTGGCCGGGGCGTTTTAGCCTGTTAACGAGCTCAACCGACCGTTTGAAGAAATCCAGCCCCATCAAAGTCGGCTCGCCGCCCTGCCAGGCAACGTCTACTTGGGGAGCTCGATGACTCTCCAAAAGCTGCCTGAGGTATGTCTCCAGGAGATCGTCGGCCATCTGAAAGCGGCTGCCGGGGTACAACATCTCTTTCGACAAGAAGAAGCAGTATTTGCAGTCGAGATTGCAGATTGCGCCCGTCGGTTTGATCAAGACGTGGAAAGCAGGCGGCGCATTCCTGGGGAACGTAAGACCCACGGCTTGAGTATTCATCGCTGAAGCAGTCATGTGCCGTCCGGAGTCGCGCGAACCGAATCCGCTAAGGTCCACATGCAAGCCGCCCACCAGGGCAGGGATTCGCTTGAACCACGCAACGCATTGAAAATGCGACCGCTTGCAAATGCCCGAAATTTCGGCAGGCAAGAGCACACCCTATATTTCGGAGTTGCTCCGAAATGTCGGATAGCCCTTTTGGTCCACGAATTGCCGCCTTCGGGCTAGTACGGTGACCTGACGCGTTGCTTCAGAGATCCCGGGATGACGAGGCCGGTCCGGAGGCGAGGCCGGGGAGATGCCTCCCGATTATTTAGCTGAAACGGATTACGCCAGAATACTTCGCTGCCGTCACTGAACCAGATCTCAACGGCTGCTGGCCCAGTTCGTCTCCAGCCTGGGCGGCTGGAGCAAAGTTTGCATCACCACGCAATACTGTTCCGTCTTCTCGCGCAACGCGAGCAGTTGCTCCGGCGATGCCGTGGGAGCAACCACATTGAAGGTTGTGCGAATGCTCTCAAAACCCACCGGGACGTCTTTCGCGATTCCGAGCGTTCCTCGAAGATCCAAATCTCCGTCCACGGTTACTTGAATAGCTTCAGTGGGAATTCCCATTGCGGCAGCCACCATCTGACAGGTGATTTGCGCGCAGGCAGCGAGCGCCCCGAGCAAGAGATCGCCCGAACACGCGCCGCTACCGGCGCCTCCGACACCTTTGTGCGCTTCGGCCTGATAAATCGCGCGCCCGATATCAATCGAGCACGCCACTGGAACGTCCGTCTGCGCGCCCTTGGCATGGAGTGTAATTCGCGACGCGTTCGGGTCACTGCGGTACTGCTCTTTCAGCGGCTTCTGAAGCGATCGAAGATCCATGGTGACCTCCCACTGTGTCTCGACTGAACTTAGCTGTGTGTCTCATTCGCAAGCATACTTGAAACAACTGCACCGAAATGTTAACGTTTCCAACGGCCGGCGACACGATGCCCAAATTTGTAATCGAACGCGAGATTCCGGGAGCCGCAAATCTGTCCGATGCGCAGTGGCGGGAACTCGCCCAAAAATCCGTCAGCGCGTTAAAAAGCATGGGTCCGGAAATTCAATGGCTCCACAGCTACGTCGCGGGTGACAAGGTGTACTGCGTTTACCTGGCGCCGGACGAGACTACGATCCAGGAGCACGCCAGGCGATCCGGCTTTCCCGCTAACCGAATCACCGCCGTGCGCCGGCTCATTGACCCCTCGAGCGCGGAATAGGCCCCGCAGGAACTAAAGAGATAAGGACCCAACATCGGGCTTCAGCGCTTCTTCGATCGCTTTTTCGACCGGCAACCCCCACCCTTCCAGCCAAGCCCTCCCGCCCGCCGCGTTGCTCAATAACTGCCTTGCGGAATCGAGACTCGCTTTTAGTTTTGTTTGTTCGACAGGAGTGAGGGGTGCGCCGATATTTTGCCGCAGAGCCGCCGCCGCGCCGGCCAATCGCAGAGCACGCTCGGCATGGTCCTGAGCAGCCGCCGAGAATGCGAAGCTCTCCAGCAGGCGCGCGATTCCTCGCTTGTGGTCCAATTCCTGGAAGATTTCGAGGCTTTCTCGATAAAGCGCGAGCATTGCAGGATAATCGCGCTCCTCCATGGCCAGACTTCCCAGGTCTGCCAGCGCGCTGGCGATACCCCAGCGGTTTTCAAGTTTCCTGAAAATTTCCAGACTTTGCTCGTTCATAGCGCGTGCCACATAAAGCTCACCCTGATCGCGCGCAACATCACCCTGATAATTCAAAGTCCATGCGAGTCCCGTGTCGTCTCCCAAATTGCGGAAGACGGCAACGCATTCCGCGTACAGTTCGAGCGCCTGGTCGTAATCGCCTTCCAGTTTGGCGATATTAGCCAGGTTGCTCAGGCCCCGCGCGATGGTTGTCTGGTCGCCGAGCAGGCGCCATTCGGCGAGACTTTGTTCAAACAACGAGCGCGCACCGCTTATATCGCCGCTCTCCCGGGCGGTGACCGCCAGGGCGTTCAAAGCGACAGCAGCGCCTTGTTTATCGCCCAACTGACGCGCGATCTCGAGGCTTTCTCCCAGCAGGTTATTGGCGGCGGGGTAGTCGCCCTGCCGGTCCGCCAGAACTCCGGCGGCGAAAAGCGCGCGGGCACGGGTTTTATTCGCGGCTACCGATCGTGGAAGCTTGAGAAGTTTGTCGAGCCACATCCTTCCCTCGGCCAGGTATTCCCGGACTTCCCAGAAGCGAAACATGGCGGCGCCGAGACGCAAACCCCATTCGGCTTCTCCATTTTCGAGCAGCCACTCAAGGCTGGCGCGAAAATTATCGTGTTCCAAGGCGAAGCGTGCCAGCCATTCCGCTTCCGCGCCGCTGTGCGCGGCCGCCCCTTCTTCCGCCAGCACCAGACAGTAGGCAGCGCGCGTGCGCTTGGCCAGAGCTTCCTCTCCGCTGGCCTGCAGCTTTTCCAGAGCGTATTCGCGAAGGGTTTCGAGCATCACGTAGCGTGACTCACCGTTCGGTTGATCCACTTGCTTGAGAAGGCTCTTGTCCACAATGGATGACATGCCGTCGAGCAAATCCAAGCCCAGGTCGGCCTTAGCGTCGCAAACAGCCTCGGCGCCCTCGAGCGTGCATCCGCCTACGAACACCGATAATCTGCGGAAGAGTTTCTGCTCGGCGGCGCTCAATAGTTCGTGGCTCCAATCCATCGCCGCGCGGAGCGTCTGTTGCCGTTGGGGGAGATCCCGAGCGCCGCCTGTCAATAGCTGCAGGCGACTTGCCAATCGCGCTCTCATGGCGGAAGGAGAAAGAACTTTGACTCGCGCGGCCGCCAGTTCGATTGCGAGAGGCAAGCCATCCAATCTTGCGCAAATCTCGGCGATCGCCGACGCGTTTTCCCGGTTTAATTCAAAATCTGGTTTGGCGGCGACGGCGCGTTGCACGAACAGCGCCACTGCCGGGGATTGTGCCAAATCTTCAAGGTTGAGCGTGGTGCGTTTATCCGGAAGTGCGAGAGGCGGGATGGGGAACTCGCGCTCTCCATAAACGCGCAACGCGGAGCGGCTGGTTACCAGAACTTTGAGGTGCGGTCCCATCGCCAGAATTTCCGCAACGGTGGGAGCTGCCTCGAGCAGGTGCTCGAAATTGTCCAGCAGCAGGAGCATGGGGGCACGCAGCGCATCCTGGAAATGCCTCTGGAGTATTTCGAGTGGAGATTGGCCCCCGGCCTCGCGGAGGTTCAGCGCCTGAACGATTAGGGAAGCGACCTGCCCCGCATCGCTCAGCCCAGAGAGCGCCACAAAATGAATCCCGCCGGGCAAGTACTCAACTAGCTTACTCGCGACTTCCAGCGCGAAACGCGTTTTGCCGATCCCACCCGGGCCTGTTACCGTCACCAGCCGGACATCGTCCCGCAGAAGCAATTCTTTGACCGCCGCTATTTCCGTTTCCCGTCCTACAAACCCCGTCCGCTGGACAGGAACGCTGATGCGTCGCGGCTCCGCCTGAAGCACCGGCTTTTCCGCAAAGCGGTCGCGGATTGCGGCAAGTTCCCGTGCAAGATCCCGGGTGGAGACGTAGCGCCTTTCGGGTTCTTTCTCCAAGCACCTTTCAACCGCCCAGCATAGGGGAGCGGGAACGTCCGGATTTTGTGATGCGATCGGCTCGGCATGATCCCGGAGGATCGCGGTCATGGTCTCCGCAGCTGTGTTTCGGCGAAAGGCGCGTTTCCCGGTCACTATTTCATACAACACGAGGCCGAACGAGAACTGGTCCGATCGGAAATCTGCGGGATGTCCGCCGGCCTGCTCCGGTGACATATATCCGGGCGTTCCCAGAATCGCCCCTGGTTGAGTCGCTGACGCTGTGATGGTGGTGTTGTCCCCGGACTGTTCGCCAGCAGGCGAGTTCTTTACCAAGCCGAAGTCGAGGATTTTGACGAGCCCGTCATGGGTCACCATCAGATTCTCCGGTTTTAGATCCCGGTGCGCGATCCCCGCCTCATGGGCTTTGGCCAGTCCATCCGCAATCTGCGCAGCGATTTCAATCGCCTTTCGAATGGGCAGCCCGCCAGCGCCAAGCATGTGGCGCAGCGTGCTTCCTTCGACGAGCTCCATCGCGATGTAGTGGGTCGAACCCTGTTGCCCCAGTTCGTAGATGGTAATGATATTGGGGTGATTGAGGGCGGAGGCCGAGCGTGCCTCCCGCTCGAACCGGCGCAAGTGATCGCCGTCAACCGGAAATGTTTCGGGTAGAATTTTGATCGCCACACTGCGTCCGAGCCGCGCGTCGCGCGCGCGATATACCACACCCATGCCGCCCTCTCCGATGCGCGCGAGAATCTCGTACTGCCCGAGCCTGGTGCCGCTCTCTAGCACGTCAGTGCCTTCCTTCTGCGGAGGCTCCAGAAAACTGTCGCCACCCTGTTCGTGTGCTGCAATCAGCGACTCGATCTCAGCGCGCAGCGCCGGTTCAGTGCAAGCCTGGTCCAGATAGGCACGCCTCTCGTTTGGCGCCCTCTCCAGGGCGGTGGCGAGCAACTTTTTCACTACTTGCCAACGTTCAGGCGTCACTTCCCGTGTTTCCTTTCCTATCCACGCAGCACGGGCGCATGTGCGATCCGTCGTCTCGATCGCGCCGACGGCAGAATGGATTTCGCAAAACCCGAGGTGACCGCAAGGTAATCAGTTACGTTTGGGGCTGAATTATACCCCCAGGAAGATTTGCGCATGACAATAGTTAGGGCCGAGTCCGGCGATCTGCCTGGTCGGGGCTTGTCGCGATTATCAGGCAACGGTGTTGGTGATGGCGGATTGGACTTTGCGCGGCCGATTCACCGCGGCGCTGGGGTAGAAATCGCCGCTGGAGCGCAACCGCTTACCTGCGAGCTGCGGCGGGGAAATTTTTCACGAGCCAATCTACAGCGAGTCTGGCGTAGGATTCCGCGAGCGGGCCGGGCGTCAAATAGTGGCTCGCTCCCTTTACCCAGACCAAGTCGCGCTGCGGCGATGCCGTTAAGCTGTCGTAAATCTTTTGTGCATTCGGCGGGAGGGCGAGCTCGTCCTTATCGCCGTGAATCACGAGAGCGGGAACTTTGATTTGCGGTCCGTACTTCACTGAGCTGGGCGCGCTCGGATCGCTCGGCGCCCCGAAGTAGCTGATCAGGGCCTGTGCTGTGCCCATCACGGACACGAAGCCGGGAAACCAATTGTCGAAGCTGACTGCTTCCTGCCCCTTGCCTTGGGCGACCAATTCGCGGGCATGCCGGAGCGTGTCCTCCAGGCGCCGCTTGTCCGCTTCGCTGCTCCGAATTTGAAACTCCAGGTACGGCGATGGGATCGAAGCCATGAAGCCGACGGCCTTGACCGCGGGATCGTTTCGCTCAGCCACATACTGGGCCATGCGAGCGCCGCCGAGACTGATGCCCAGAACCGCGATTCGCGCATAGCCCTTCGATTTCGCGTACGCGACGAACGCCGCGATATCCTTCACCGAGTCGCTGTATTCCGAGTAGGCGTTGTTGTACGAGGCGCGCATATTGCCGACCAGAAACGCGTAGCCGTTCTCTGTCAGCAGCCGGGCGAGAGGGGCGTAATCATGCGCTGGAAACAGTGCCGCGCCGGTGGTGCCGCCGGGCACCATGATCACCAGCGAATCGCCGGCCTTCTGCGGCTCCCACAGCAGGCCCTGCAGCGCAACTTTGTCTTCGGCGTGAGCCCAAATCAGTTCCAGCCGGTTTTGCGACTGAGTAATCGGAGTGGTTGCCATGGCGGAGACTATATTCCAGTCGTGCTGGTTCGATCAAGGACCTGAGGAGATGGACCCACAAATCAGGAGTTATTCTTCAAGCGGCCATTGTGTGAGGCGGCAAGATGTGCTAGGATCGTTTTGCGTTTGTTGCTCTTGTCAAACCTTTGGATTTACTTCAGGTCTGCGAGTCACACACTTGCAGGCCTTTTTTTATTGCCTGAAGGCTGGGAACGGCTTCAAATAGCTCAAATAGAAGAGAGAATTAAATTGAAAGAACAAGGAACAGTGAAGTGGTTTAACGCAGCGAAGGGATTCGGATTCATCCAGCGCCAGTCGGGCGAAGATGTTTTCGTGCACTTTTCCGCCATCACGGCGGACGGGTACAAATCGCTGAACGAAGGCCAGGCTGTAGAATTCGAAGTGACCACGGGCCCCAAGGGCCTGCAGGCTTCGAACGTCGCCGGTCTGTAGTTTGCGAAGGGGGCGGATCCGCCGTTGGCGGGTTCGCCCCTTTTTCTTTTGGGATGTGAATTCGATGAACCACAAGCAGCGCTACCGGTTCAGCGTGCGCTATGCCCTCATCCCACGCTGCCAGAGCGCGCACAGGGCGGTGTTGTAGAGCGCGAGCGCGGTCGTAATCTGCCCGAGATGATTGTCGTGGGTCGAGAGGTAGGCGGCTTTGCGCAGCACGTCCGCGTGCAGGTTTCCTTCGGTGGAACAGTCAATGATCACCACGCCGTCTTTCACGTTGCGCACGAGGTCCGCCTCGGACTGAGCCGGGAATGCGGTCACGATAATGTCAGCGGTCTTGAGATACGCTTCCCTGTCTTCCGGCCGGGTCTGCGGGTGGATCATGAGCGCGGTGGCCCCGATCCGCATCAGCATACTTTGCAACGGAATGCCGATCCGCGGCGAGCTATTACAGATGACTACGGTGGGACCGCTCTGCCGGGCATCGCGCGGGAACATCTTCTTGATCTCGGTGTGCTGGTGCAGCAGAGTGAGGATCGCTTTTGCCGTACAGGGCGCGACGCCTTCGTACTTCTCCTCTTCGTCCACGCTCTTGATGTTGAGCGCCATGCGACCTGTGTTCTCGACCGTGAGCCCTTCGATGTCCTTCTCCGGCCGCACCCGCCGCAGAAAATAATCCTCGGTCTTGCCGTACGGCGCCGGGAAGAAGATAAATGTCCCGTAGATTTTGTCGAAGACTTGCGCGCCCATCAGCAGCAGTTCCAGGGCGTCGGCGCTCTGCGCTTCCTCGACGCGAAAATCCAGGCCGTGTTGTCCGAACTGCTTTGTCATATAACTGGCGTACCGCCGGGAGCCACGGTCTATTTCAACGTTCGGCAGCCGCGGCATAAACGCGGCGACGCGAATCTCCGCGCGGTCGAGGCCGGTCTTCTCGACCAGCGCCAGTTTCTGTTCCGCCTGAGCGAACACTTCCTCGGCCGCCGCGATGCAGTTCAATCGCTTGCTCTGCGGGACTTGCTGCGTCCAGCTCATGTCTGGCACGAACGAGCTTTTCCCCGCCTGCGGCATTTCCAGTGTGTCCATATCGTGAGTTGATTATCGCGCGGAGGGCCCCCATAACAAAGCTCTTAGCACGCTTCGGTATCACACCATTTCCAACAAACAGATGAATGAGCCTCGTCGTGCGTAACAGACCGACGCTACTGCCAAACCGGCGGACGCGAGGGAGCGAGACGGAGCCGGCAGCGGCTCGCCAAGCATCTTCGCAAAGTATCCGTCGCGGCGGACACTACGAAACCGCGGCTGAATGGCTCCAGCGAGGCAATTCGATACATGCAGTGCCGCGTCGCTTTACATCGCCGCTCGCATTGGCTAACTTAGCCTCAGGATTTCCACAGGCGGCTTGCGAACGAAATGGGCAGACTTTTAGAAGGAAGCGACCTGCTGTTTACGCTGGTCCTGAAGGTGGGCTGGGCGGCGGCGCTGGCGGCGCTGCTGGTTCGATTCCGCTCGTTCCGCAAGCTGGTCTTCACTGAGAATCGCGACTCCGATCAGAAAGTGATGTTGCTGCTTTTCCTGGTGCCGCCGCTGGCGATCGGGGCGATGTTGCGCCTCGTTGCGGGCTATAAGTTCTTCGATCTGACGCTCGAGGGTTCGTTTCTAATGGGTCTGATTGGCGGCAGGATTGTGGGTCTACTGGGGGGATCTCTGATCAGCCTGTTGCCTTTTGGATTTCATGAGTGGCTGGCGGCGCCGATGGCTGCGCTCGTTGGATTGCTGGCCGGGGTGATTCGCCAGGCGATGCCTGAAAAGGAGGACGTCTGGCATTTTGGTCCGTTCATATTTCTAAACATTCCACAGTGGCTGGTGAGACTGATACGCGACCGAAAGGGCGACTGGGCGATGCTGCCGCTATTTTGCTGCGCGGCGCTTGAGGTCGGCCTGATCACGCTGGGCGATTTCGTGCCGTCGCGCTGGTTATTCTCGATTCATCCGGCGAATTGGGGTTACGAGGCGCTCGTGGTTCTGTCGTCGGTGATGTGCGTGGCCATCGCCGTCAAGATCTGGAACAACACGCGCATCGAAATGAACCTCGAGCAGAACCAGCAGCACCTGCTGAAGGCGCGCATGGACGCGTTGACCAGCCAGATTAATCCTCATTTTCTTTTCAACACGCTGAACACAGTTTCTTCGTTGATTCGGTTCGATCCGGACATGGCGCGCGGCGTGGTGCTGAAACTTTCGAACATCCTGCGACGGTTGTTACGGAAGCACGAGACGTTCGTGCCGCTGCGCGAGGAGCTGGATTTCATTGACGATTATCTGGATATCGAGGTGATTCGCTTCGGGCGCGACAAGCTGCAAATTTTCAAAGAGATTGATGAGGAGACGCTTGACGCATTTGTGCCGAGCATGTTGCTGCAGCCGATCGTCGAGAACGCCATCAAGCACGGGCTGGCGCCGCGGCTTGCGGGAGGGCAAATTCATATCCGTACGCGTCGCCGCGACGGGAGGCTGGCTATCGAAATAGACGACAACGGAATGGGAATGACGCCCGAGCGACTGCTGGAGGTTTACGGCGGGGGCATCGGGATCAGCAACGTCCACGAGCGTCTGCGGCTTCTCTACGGGGATCAGTTCGAAATGGATATTCGCAGCCAGGAAGGCGAGGGGACGCAGATACGAATCGAAATCCCCGAGCTTGCCACCGTGGAACCTGCCATTCTTTAAGCACGCGCGGCGGCGCGCAAAACCGCATCCCACTTTGGGAGGGTATCGCTTCACATCAGGAGGAATTTTTGGCGGCTTCGGAGATTCGTTGGTCCGAGACCTGGCATCTGGCCATTGAGGCTCTGCGCGCCAATCGCGTGCGTGCCGCGCTTACGATGCTGGGTGTGGTGATCGGCAGCGCGTGCATCGTGCTGGTGGTTACGGTGGGGCTCACGGGCCGCACATTCGTGCGCCACCAAATCGAGGGTGTGGGATCGAATATCGTGTTCGCGTCGCTGGCGCAAGAGAGCCCATCGCAGACGGTCGCGTTGGGCGACGAGATTTCAATGGCCGACCTCGACGCCGTGCGCCAGGAAATACCGCAGGTGGTTCACGTGGCCGGGACCAACGACATTCATTCGTCGGTCGTGGCCGGCGGGCAGACCTGGCCCGTGATCTTGATCGGAGTGACGCCGGAGTTTCAGCAGATTCGGAATCTGATCATTCCCCGCGGCCGGTATTTTGATGATGGCGACTTTTCGAGCGTCGGCAAGGTGTGCGTGGTTTCCGAGCATCTCGCGGAGATCGCTCTGCCGGGGCAGAACCCGGTTGGGCAGAGCATCCGGGTTGGTGAACTGACCTTTACCGTCATCGGTGTTTTTCGCGAACGCGTTGATACGTTCGGCCAATCAGAGATCCGCGCCGATTCGCTTCTCGTTCCGTTTCCGCTGGTGCGCTACTACACCGGCGACGCTTTCCTTGAGACGCTCTATGCGCAGACGAGCCGACCGGAGGATGTTCCGCTGCTCACTGACAGAATCGGCCAACTGTTGAAGAGCCGCCACCGGCCCGAGGCGGAATACGACGTTCAGAATCTGTCTTCCATTCTGGATACTTCGCGACGTATTTCGCTGGCGCTAACGATTGTTCTGCTGCTGGTAGCGCTGCTCGCTCTAGTAATCAGCGGCATCGGGATTATGAACATCATGCTCGTCACCGTGACGGAGCGCACGCGCGAGATTGGGATTCGCAAGGCCATCGGCGCGCGCCCGCAGGAAATCCTCTACCAGTTTCTGTTCGAAGCGATTCTGATCAGCGGTGCCGGTGCGATCGTCGGAATCATGCTGGCCGTGGCGATTCCGTTTTCGGTATTCATTTTCGCGAGATTCCTGCCGCTGCCCGAAGGGCTCTCGATCCCCGTCTCGTGGGTGTCGGTGGTGTTGGCTTTTGTGGTGTCCTGCGCAACCGGCGTGCTCTTCGGATACCTGCCGGCGCGGACAGCGGCTCAGCTGCAGCCCGTGGAGTCCCTGCGCTTTGAATAAGCGTCACGTCTCGACGTAGACCGCCCTTTGCTGCCGAAGCATCCGTTGACTTCTTTCGCGCGGTTCGCGAGTCACGCTTTCTCGGAATCCGAATGATGTACTACAATGTTGCGCATGAGCACTGAGGCTCACCCAGTCACGTATTCCGTTGTCGTCCCTCTCTACAACGAGCAGGAGAGCGTTCCGCAGCTCTACGTCAAGATTATTGACGTGATGGACGCAATCGGCGATCCATTCGAAATCGTGTTTGTGGATGACGGCAGCCGCGATGGCACCTTCCGCCAACTTTCGGAGATTGCCCGCGACGATGCACGGGTGCTCGTTGTGGGTCTGCGCCGAAATTTCGGACAAACAGCCGCGCTGAAGGCGGGCTTCGACCATTGCCAGGGTGAAATCATCATTTCGATGGACGGAGATCTGCAGCACGATCCCGCGGAGATCCCGAAGTTCATAGCGAAGATGAAGGAAGGGTACGACATCGTCAGCGGCTGGCGTGTGGCGCGCACGGATGCGTGGCTCACGCGGCGATTGCCCAGCCGCGTGGCCAACGGCATCATGGCCAAACTTTCGCGAGTGGAACTTCACGACTTCGGCACGACTTTCAAAGCATATCGCCGCGAGATCATCTCCGAAATCAATCTATACGGGGAACTGCACCGGTTTATCCCGGCGCTGGCGAGCTGGGCGGGGGCCACGATTGCCGAAGTGCCTATCACCAACGTTCCGCGCAAGAGCGGAAAATCGAACTACGGCATATCGCGCACAATTCGCGTGCTGCTCGATCTGATCAGCGTGAAATTCCTGCTGGACTACTCGACCCGTCCGCTGCAGTTGTTCGGCTTGGCAGGGCTGATAGGTCTGGCCGGCGGCGGAGGGATCGAGCTGTGGGCCTTCATCCGCAAGGTTTTCTACCATGAGAGTCTGATGGTGGATCATGGGCCGCTGCTGCTGCTCGGAATGGCGCTGGTAATCGGAGGCGTGCAATTCATCGCGATGGGCCTGATCGGCGAACTTCTGGCGCGCACCTACTACGAAGCGCAGAATAAGCCCATTTATTCCGTGCGCGAGCTCGTGGGCCGCCGAGGCGGGAACGCGAGACGCAGCGAGCCTCCTCGAACAGCCGGCGCGGCCGGCCGCTAGCATGACGCCCGAAGGCCCTTTCGTGGCCGGGCCTCGCGAACCCGATGTAGAAACCGCCCCTCCTGCACGACCTGCCGGGAAAATCTTTTGGGTTGTGGTGCGAGTGGCGATTGCCGGCGCCCTGCTGGCTTATCTCGCCAAATCCGGACTGATTGACGCACGGGCGCTGTCCCGGCCGTTCACGGCGTGGCCCATTGCCCTCGTAGCCATTGCTCTGATTCTGATTGATGTGTCGCTGATGGCCTTGCGGTTTTCGCTGCTATTTCGGCCGCTCGGTCTTGCCATTCCCTGGGCCAAGTCATTTCAACTGACGCTGGTCAGTTTCTTTTTTGCACAATTTCTGCCGGGTGCTGCGGGTGGTGACCTGGCAAAGCTTTTCTACGCCGCAAAAGACTACAAAGGACGCCGCTCGGAAATTGTCACAGTATCGCTTTTCGATCGTGCGATTGGGATGTTTTCGCTGCTGGTCATGCCGCTGCTATTTGCGCCCGCGTTTTCCCGATTGATAACCGATACACCCGCTTTGCGCGCGTTGCTCGCGACGGCTGCGGCACTGGCGGCAATTATCCTGGGCGGATTTCTGGCTTGCGTTTTTTTTCAGTCGTTGACGGAGCGTATCGCGCGAACGGCATTCGGTGTTCTGCCGTGGAAGGAGTGGCCCGGGCAGGTGATTCGCACTGTCGCGTCCTATCGTCACAACATCGGGACGGTGATTGCGGCGTTTGTTATCTCGATCGTGGCCAATTCCTTGTTGTTGATTGTGATGGTGCTGGCAGTTTACGTTCTGAATCCTGCGGGTCTTGATTTAAAGATGATCCTCATTGTTCCGCTGGGCTTCGTTGCCAATAGCCTGCCATTTACGCCGGGCGGATTGGGAGTCGGCGAGACGGCGTTCAACGCGCTGTTTGCGGTCGCCGGACTCACAGGGGGCGCGGAAGCGCTGCTGTGCTGGCGGGTCTGGACGGCGCTGGTTCGGCTGCTCGGGCTGGTTTTCTACCTGCGGGGAATCGAGCGGGTCTTCGGCCATCACGCGGCCGGCGCGAGTCATGCGGCGCCTCTTCCTCGACCGTAGGCCCTCGATCGCGTTCCGCGATTGGTTCGATCCAGCATCCATGGGATAGCACCCACCAAAGAAAAGATGCTTGCGAGTCTTCCGCGCCGGAGAGTAAAACGATACAATCGGTGGGATTGAATCCGACCATCGCGGTTCCTGACGATCAGACGCGACAATCGGAACGAGAGAACATCTTCGACGAATGTTCCTGAGGTTGCTCCGGCGCTGCGCATCGGGGCGGAAAAGAGAAAAGACTCTTGCAGAAAGACATCGACCACTCGCGCCGCGGTTTGGCCGTCTGGCTGACCGGCTTGCCATCCGCCGGCAAGACCACCCTTGGACGAAACGTGGCAAAACAGCTGCTGGATGATGGCGAGGCCGTCGAGCTACTCGATGGCGATCTGCTGCGGGCGAAGATTTGCCAGGATCTGGGCTTTTCGCGCAAAGATCGGGAGGACAATCTGCGCCGGATCAGCTTTGTCGCCGATCTGCTGACGCGCAATGGAGTGATCGTCGTGGTTGCCGCGATATCGCCGTACCGCGCGCTGCGCAGCGAAATACGCGAACAGCTCTCCCCGTTCCTCGAAGTCTTTGTCAATGCGCCGCTGGCGGTGTGCGAGAAGCGCGACGTCAAAGGGCTATATAAGCGCTGTAGAAACCACGAAATCACAGGGCTTACCGGCGTGGATGATATCTACGAGCCGCCGCCTTCGCCGGAAGTCGAGTGCCGCACGGACCTCGAAACCGTAGAAGAGAGTGTCGGCAAGATTTTGGCGGCTGTACGTCTCCAACGAGAGCGCGCTCTGGCAGAATCGAAATCCGCGTACCGGACTCGCGCCTCGGTCAAGGACTGAAATTCCTGCATCCGTGGGGTTATTCCCAACATCTACTCAAGCCGGAGTCCGGGCAGTTTTTCCGGCCGCCTTGGGTCTTAACAACCGTGCTATATTAACGCGTTTGCTTTTTGTCTTGGGAGCGGGAGGCCGGACGCTTGCCACGAAAAAGATTCGATGGCATTGACATCAACTAGTTATTGTAGTTATTACTTGCCCGGAAAAGCGGCCCTTCCTTCGATCGGTTCCCGGGCCCTTCACACGTCCTGGCAGTTCCGCCACGGGATATCCAAAAGGTTGTTCCAGTGATCCTCTCCATCCACGTCCCCAAGGCGGGCGGCAATTCGTTTCGCGAACTTTTGAAGAACGACTTCGGCGAACGAATGATGAAGGACTACGGCGATTGGGCGGGATTCCAGGTTCCCGAGGCCATCGAGCGCTGCCGAGTGCGCACGATCGCGATGCGCAGCCGCCGCGACGAGCTTCTGGAAAAGTACGACATCATTCACGGCCACTTTCCGCCGGAGAAGTATTCGGGATTGTTTCCCGCCGAAGATTTCGTCGCATTTTTCCGCGACCCGTATCAACAGACTTATTCGCATTATTGCTTTCTCCTGCGAAATCCGCAGCGCGAGCATCTGGAAGAAAAGATGTTCCACGAAGCCAAGATGACCTTGCAGGACTACGTCGAGTGGGATGCTTTTTACAATCAACAAACGCAATATCTCGGCAACCTTTCCATAGACGACTTTGCGATGGTGGGGATTGCCGAGGAGTTCTACCGGGGTGTGGAACTGTTCAATTCCATGTTTGGCCGCAATCTGCGAGGCGAGAGTTATCTCAACGTCAATCCGGACCATAACGGAAACGGTTACGCGGTTGACGACGCGTTTCGGAAAGCGGTGGATAAATATCGAGGAGCGGACGTCGAGCTTTACCGGCGCGCGAAGGAAATCTACGCCCGGCAAACGGCCAAGGCAGGCGTATAGCTACTTCGCAAGTCCCTGGCGGCCCTTCGAAAGAAACCACTGCCAGGTGGTCCTGAGTCCATCTTCCAATCGAGTTTTCGGATCGTAACCCAACACTCGCCGCGCTTTGTCCACGCTCGCGTAATTGTTGATAATTTCTCCGGCGCGTGCCGGTTCGTGGCGGATGTCGAATTTCGCGTCCGGACACACTTCTTGCATGGTCCTCAGCAGCGTCAGGATCGAGGTCTCGCGCCCTGAGGCGATCTGGAGATATTCACCCGGCGCGTTCACTTCGTCCGCCAGCAAAATCGCCTTGACGAGATCCTCGACATATACGAAATCCCGCGTCTGCTTACCGTCGCCGTAGATTACGATCGGCTCCTTATGAATCAGATTCCGGAAGAATTCGGCCACTGCACTTCCCTTATGGTAGGAGTACGGGCCGTAAACGTTTGAAAAGCGAAGCGCCACGGTGTTGAGCCCGTACGATCCGTAATACGCGGAGCAGTAGGCTTCTCCCGCAAGTTTGCTCGCGCCGTATGCCGACAGGGGACGCGGTACCATGCCCTCGTTTACCGGCGGAATTTGTTCGCCGAGAATTGCGCCGCCGGTTGAAGCGAAAATCATTTTCTTGACGCCGGCAGCCCGGCACGCCTCAAGCACGTTCAGGGTTCCGATCGCGTTGATTTCGAAATTCAGGCGCGGGTTTTCGACCGATTCGATGACCCGTGTATGCGCGGCCAGGTGCACGACCACATCCACTCCCTGGCACGCTTTTGCGACGGCCGCGGTGTCCCGAATGTCCCCTACCTGCAATTCGACGTTGAATCGTTCGATGTCTTCGCGCTTACCCAGACTCAGATTGTCCAGAACACGCACGCGATCGCCGCGCGCGGTCAGCTGCGTGAGCAGGTTGACGCCGATAAATCCGCAACCGCCCGTTACTAGGTACTGTTTCATTCGAGATTCCCGATGTCCTCTTTGTTTTCGACTGGGGTTAAACTCCGGCGGCGTTTCGCGTCTTCACGGCGGCGCTCTTCGCAGCGCCGGATGCGACTGCGATCAGCCTGCCATCCTTCAAGCGGTAATCCACACCCCGCCAACGAATTCTCCGGCGCGTGAAACTGACCAGCCAAATTCCAAGGGCCAAGGCGTCCCAAAGCGGGATCAGCGGAAAGCGCTTCCAGATTCCGGGTTGCTTCATGGCTCGCATTCCGACCAGACAGGTAACGATGATTCGCATCGCGAGGTATCCGCCCAGATACGCGACAGCGATCGGAATCGTCGGATGGACCGCTACCGCGAACAGCGCCCAGGGCAGGCCCCATGTGAAGAGCAGTCCCGCGTGGCCCCAGGGCCGCATGAAGCGCATGCCCGTCATCCATCGGACTCTCTTGTGAAGGAACTCAGGAAGCGACTTAAAATCCGCGACCGACTCCACGACGTAGGGAAGCAGCTTTGTCTCGAATCCATGTTCGGACGCGAGCCGCCCGACTTGCATATCATCCACGGGACGGTCCTCGAGGTATGGATACCCGCCGAAACTCTGGATGGCCGTACGGGTGGTGAGGATGGATTGCGCCAGCGTGTATTTCACTCCGTCCAGGTTCCAGGCGACCAGAATCGCGGCGAAGAAATCAGAAGCCATCGAAATTGATTGTAGGCTTTCGAGAAACGTCCGTTCCTCCGTGGCTCTATACAGGCACGTGGCCGCGCCCAGTTTGGGATTCCGGAAGGGCGAGACGACCGTGCGCAGGTAATCGGGCCGGACGCGCACGTCACCGTCGGTGATGATGAAAATGTCGTACTTCGCTTCGCTGGTGAGGCGCGTGAGCCTGGCGACTTTGTCGTTCACGGCTTCGCGGCCCGAGCCAAAGAGCACGCGAATATCCTGCTCGGGAAAATCGTGGACCAGCTGTTCGATGACTTCCAGAGCGGGGTCACCCGGATCAATGCAGAAGACGATTTCGTACTCCGGATAGTCCTGGCGGCAGAAGCTCGCGTAATTGTCGTAGGCGTCTATGTCCAGACCCTTTATTGGTTTCAGGCAGCTGACCGGGGGAGTGAAGTCGTCGTTTCTTTGGTTGTCTCGCTTGGAGGCGTGGAGGAATCGCGTGGTGCTGTAGATCACCAGAAGATAATAGATGAAGGGAATCGCAGCAAAGCCGAGCAGTATGTATTGAACGAATGACAAAGTCTTCGGAACTCACTCTAGGTCGAATTCGTGCCGCAGATGCTTTCCGCTTGAAAGTGTAGCACGAAAATAATTTGTTCAAGTTCGTGCGTGTCACGCATGAGGCATTACCGATAGCGAGCTGCCGCGCCGCCCTCACCCATGGCCGGCTCACGGTGCTCGCGCGCCTGCGGAATCGGGCAGCGGCTGATTGGTCAGCAAGATTTTACCGCCGCTCGACGCAACGGAATTGAACGAAGCCGGCGCGAGCATCTGCCGGTAGCGCGGCAAATCCGCCTGAAACGTGAGTAAGTAGCAGCGCTCGGGCGCAAGCCAGTGCTGCTTGAATTCTGCGTCGTCAATGAAGACCGGCGGAGCGCCCGGCGCATACGAACCGTATTCGAGGTTCACGCGCCGGTCGGTCAGGAGAAGCCCCGTGCGATTCGTGTAAAAGAACACGGACGAGAAAGGGTAGTAGTGGCCTTGCGCGATCAGCGTGCCCTCCGGCGCTTGCATTAAAGCCCGCGCCAGGGGCCGCGACGAAAGATATGGGTCGAAAACCACCATTGCGAGCCGCGCCGCGTGAAAGAACAAGACCATCATGAGGGCTGCCGCGAGGAAAACTCGCCGGCTGGTCGTCCAAAGAGTTCCCAGTACGCCGATCAGGAATGCAACTCCGGCAATCGCGAGAGGAAGGCGAAGATACGCGAACGAGTCGAGAGTCAAATCCTGCATGTGACCGAGCGAGAGCTTGTAGCCGTTGGGGTGATGGCTGAGAGCCGAGGAAATATCTCCGGGCGTGGGCATGCCCTGCACGTAAATGAGAATCGCGAATATGGCGATCGCCGCGCAGGCCGGCACAATGCATAGCGCGCGAGTTCCTCGTCGCACCCAGTCGCCCCCGGCCGCCATCGCCGAGCCAAGCAGGAGGGCCAGCGCAGGGTAACAGGGCATTGAGTAGTATTCCTGCGTCGTGGAAAACGTGAAGAAAATCAGCACGAACCCAACCCAGCAAAGCGCAAGCAAGCGAGCGCGCCCGGCGCGGTCAACCGGCTTGAAAGAAAGCCTGGTGACCGCCGGGAAGTACACGCTCCATGGAAACAGCCAAACGAGGTGGAGCAGCCAGAACCAGAGACGCGGGACGGTGCTGTAATCGTGCGGGTAACGGCGATTCAGGAAGCGCAGCACTTGCTCGTTGATGAAATAGTGCCAGAGAAACCCGTGGTACTCGCCGGGTCCGGAGTGAAAAATCCACGCGAAGTAAGGAGGATTCCGCAGGGTGGCCAGAATGTGCCAGGGCGCGGCAATCGCAAGCGCGATCAACGCTCCGGTAAAAGGATGAAGGCGTTTCCAGGTTCGCGTGGAAAATAATTGGCGGGTTACGAACAGGTAGATGAGCCCCGCAGCGATCGGAAACGCGAGGCCGATCACGCTCTTTACCAGCAGTCCAACCCCGAGGCTCGCTGCCAGGACCACCGCCCACAATCCGGGCCGGCGTTCCTCTTCATCCAGCGCACGCAGCAGCGCCCACATTGCCAATCCGATAGTCAGAGTGAGAAGGGCGTCCGGTATCTGAATTCGAGTGAAAAGAAAGAGGCCCGTACACGTGGCCATCACGAGACCGGCGTAGAAGCCCGCGGGCCTGCCAAAAGCCCAAAAGCCGAAAGCTGCGGTCAACAGACAGAGCGCGACTGCGGAAAGAGCCACCGGAATTCGCGCGGCCCAATCGTGAACGCCGAATACTTTGTACGAGCTCGCGATCAGCCAATAGATCGCTGGGGCTTTGTCGAGGTAGGCGACGCCGTCTATGTGCGCCGTCACCCAATCGCCTGAGGCGATCATGTTGCGCGCGATTTGCGCCTGCACTGCGTCCACGTCGTCCACGAGCGATGGCGGAGAGATGATGCAGCCGAGATACACGGCGCTGGCGATCAGCAGCACGGCGAGATAGGCGCGCCAGTTGCCGCCTGCGACCGGCGACTGGAGATCGGAGCCGGTGTTGCCCGAACTTGACATTCCTCTATCCTCGAAAACAGCAGCCGGAGCTCTATCGCGCGACCGCTGGCGCCGTGTTCGAAGCGGTGGGCGCACTCATTTTCCTAAGACGAGACCGGAGGAGCGAAACATTCCTTTCATCGTCGCGCGTCTGCCGAGATGGAACCGCCCCGGATCGGAATATTTTCTGATTGCGGGATACCGCGACCGCCATGCGCGCAAAAGTGTAGCATGGTTCGAAACTCGCTCCGGGCGTCCCGGCGTCGTTGAGAACTTCGCAGGCGGCTTTTTTGTTTGCGACTCTTGTTTCGCGTGGCCCCGAAAAGAATGTACGATATCCGCGATGATTCGACGCGCCCTCGTGGCTTTTCTGATACTGGTCCCACTGGCTTCGCTCTCTTCGCAAGCTTGCACCTGCTCGAACGAGCCGCCCGGGAAGTGCCCGGGTTTGCAGAAGGACGACGTCGTCTTCCTCGGCACCGTCACAGTGGTAGAAGACATCGCCTATGCCGCGCCGCGCCCGCCCGATTCGCCCGAGGCGACGCCAGACGCCTCGGCCAAAGAGGGGGCTCCGGTTGACATCGTGGCTGCGCGCCTCACGCGATATCATTTCCACGTAGACGAGAGTTTTGCTACTTCCGATGCGCCGGAATCCGCGGCTGAAATTGACATCTTCTCGGGCGGGGACGACGGCGACTGCGGCTACCGCTTCCGGCAGGGCCAACAGTACGTTGTATTCACGCACCAGGGAACTGACAACCGCCTGTTCGCTACCATTTGCAGCGGCACGCGACCGGCCAGCGAAGCGCGCGCGCTCCTTCCGCAACTGCGCGCGATGCGAACGGGCCAGCGCGTAGCTTCAGTTTTCGGGGTGTTGCGGCGCTCCGAGCCTCCCTTCCTCGCGCTGCCTGACGATCCCGATGAGCCGCTCTCCAAAATTTCGCTGAGGCTTCGCTCGCGCGACGATCGCTTCGAAACAAGCTCCAATTCGGACGGCGTGTATTCCTTCTACGATGTACATGCCGGTGAATACAGCTTCACGGCGCGCCTGCCAGTCCGCATGGAGCTGACCCGGAAGTCGCTTACCGGCGGGCTTCCGCCGTTCAAGATTCCGAATGGCGCATGCTACGAATACGACGTGGACGCGCTGCCGACCGGTCATATCCGCGGAAGCGTTCTGGGCCCTAAGGGCAAACCTTTGCCGCTTGCTTCGGTAGAGCTATATCGCGCGGGGGCGTACGACGATGCGCGGCCCGGCTTGTGGGGATTCCAGGGCGCCGAGGGCGTATTCAATCTGGATCACATCGGGCCAGGCGAATACATTCTGGTCTTCAATCGCGCGAACCGGATGGACCCCAACGCGCCCTTTCCTCGCGCGTTTTATCCCGGTGTGGGCGACCTGAGTGACGCTGTCCCAATCAAGCTTAAGGATGGCCAGCAGCTTCTGAAAGTGAATATGCAGCTGAGTGACGGCTACCCATCCCGCTCAATCCGCGTCCAAGTGAAATGGCAGGGCACGCGTCCGCCCGGAACGGTGACTGTCATGGCGAAGGCGGATCAAGGCGAGAATCCATCCGCGCAGAAGATCGGCGACGATGTTTATCAGTTCACGCTGCTGGAATCGGCGGGCTATACGATTTCAGCGTGGGAGGACCTGACGCCACGGCGTGTAGCGCCGAAGCGTGGCGACGCGGATTGCGCGCCGCCGGATCGCATCGAGTCAGCACCGGCCGCGATATCCGGCTCGGATGACGATGCAAAGAGTATTACGCTGACGCTGATCAGTCCGGAGTGCGGTAAAGAAACGCAGTAATTGGAGAGAACCGATGAGAAAGTTTCTGGGTCAGTGTCTGGGATTGGTCGCGCTCGCGCTGCTTTTGATTCTCGGCCAGGCTGGACGAACTGCCGCGCAGGAGCCCGCGAAGGACGCGAAGGCTGCTGACGCCAAGCCGACAGATGCGAAAGCCACTCCGGATGCTCCGCCGAAGGAAGAGTCGTCCGTCACCGATCACACGATTCGTATCGGCGACCAGACGATCAATTACAAGGCCACCGCCTCGACCACGCTGCTGAAGGACGAAAAAGGCGAGCCGACCGCACTGATGTACTCGACCGCCTACACGCGAAGCGACGTGAAGGACCTTAGCCAGCGCCCAATCGCGTTCATCTATAACGGCGGACCCGGCTCGGCTTCCGTCTGGTTGCACATGGGAGCGTTCGGACCGCGGCGCGTTGTCACCGAAAACGCGATGGCGACTGCTCCCGCTCCGTACAAGGTTGTGGACAATACCGAGTCGCTGCTCGACAAGGCGGATCTGGTGTTCATTGATCCCGTCGGCACCGGATTCAGCGTCGCGGCCGGGAAGGCGCAGGGAAAGGACTTCTGGGGTGTGGATTCGGACGTGCGATCGCTCGCGCAATTCATTACCACCTATGTGAGCCGCAACAACCGCTGGAATTCGCCCAAGTTTCTGATCGGTGAAAGCTACGGAACATTTCGCTCCGTTGCGCTGGGAAACTACCTGCAATCGACCGACGGGATGTATATCAATGGCATCGTTTTGATCTCAAGCGTTCTCGACGTTGGCACTCTTTCCTTCAGTCCAGGCGACGATCGGCCCTACATGTTCTATCTCCCTACGTATGCGGCGACGGCCTGGTATTACAAGCTTTTGAAAAATCGCCCTGACGATCTGGTTGCTTTCGTGGCCAGCGCGCGCCAGTTTGCTTCCACCGAGTATGCAGCTGCGCTCATGAAGGGTTCGAAACTCACTGTCCCGGAGCAAACGGACATCGCCAAGAAGCTCTCCGATTTCACCGGCCTCAGCGAGGACTATTTGATCAAGGCGGATCTGCGTGTGTCGCTTCCTCAGTTCAACGCGGAGATCCTGCGAAGCCGTGGGCTGACGATTGGCCGCTACGACGCCCGCTACTCCGGACCGACATACGATCTGCTTACGGAGGGTGCGGAATTCGACCCGTCCTTCACGGCTGTTGTTAGCGCGTTCACGGCGGCATTCAATGGCTACGTTCGAGAGGATCTAAAGTTCGGACAGGACAAAACCTACAAGGTTCTTCCCAACGAACCGGGCCAGGCCTGGGATTGGAAGCACAACTCGGCTGGCGGAAACTTTTTCCCGGGCGCCCCTACCGTTGAGGGCGACTTGATCCGTGAATTAATAGATAATCCGCACCTGCAAATTCAGATCGAAAACGGGTACTTCGATATGGCCACGCCATTCTTCGCCACGGAATACACGGTGGATCACGCTTTGTTGCCTCTAAATGTGCAGGATCGAGTTCAGCTGAAATATTACGACTCAGGCCACATGATCTATCTGCACAACGAGGATCGAGTGAAGCTGAAGAGCAATATCGGCAGTTTCATAGACAACGCCGCGAAGCAATAGGTTCGCGCTTTTCGGCTTTCGCGCTCCGTGCTAGCCTGACTGCGTGACGCCTCCTGCGAGCGAGTCCCCGAAGCCCATCGCGCTGCGGCCGCATCCCCATCTATACGAGATCAATACCTGGACGTGGCTTGAGAGGCTGTCCGCGCGCCTTGGCCGTCCAATCGGGCTTGGGGATGTCCCCGATTCGGAGTGGGATTCCTTCGCGCGTCTCGGCTTCGATATCGTGTGGCTAATGGGAGTGTGGCGGCGGAGTCCGGAATCGCGCCGAATCGCGCTGGCGAGTCCTGCGAATGTGGCCCAGTACAATCGCGCGCTGCCGGGCTGGAAACCGGACGATGTGATCGGCTCGCCTTATGCCGTCGCGCAATACGTTCCCGACCCGCGCATCGGGACGTGGGAGTCGCTCGACGCAGTTCGCGCAAAGTTGCATGCGCGGGGAATCGCGCTGTTTCTTGATTTTGTCGGAAACCACACGGCGCTCGATCATCCTTGGACGCGCGAGCACCCCGAATTCTACGTCCAGGGTACGGCGGATGATTTCCAGCGCGAGGCTTCCAGCTTTTGCCGCATCGAGACGCCCCGCGCCGTTTATTTCCTGGCGCTCGCGCGCGATCCCTACTTCCCTCCGTGGGACGATGTCGCACAGCTGAACCATTTCTCGCCGCAGATGCGCGCGGCGCAGCTTGCGGACTTGCGAACGATTGCGAGCCACTGCGACGGTGTGCGCTGCGACATGGCCATGCTTCATCTGAACGACATCTTCGAGAAAACCTGGGGTCATCTTTTGCAGGGTGCGAAACCGCCCGAGCAGGAATTCTGGGCCAAGGCGCACGCGGCCGTGCCCGGCCTCATCCTGCTGGCCGAAGCCTACTGGGGAACTGAGGCGCGGCTGCTCGAGCTCGGATTTTCATTCGCGTACGACAAAGGTTTGTACGACGCGGTCCGGGATATTCAGATGCAGGACATACACAACCGCCTGACGGCCCCGGTTTCGTATCAGAGCCATCTCGCTCGCTTTCTCGAAAATCACGATGAGGACTCCGCTGCCTCGGTATTCGGTAAAGCTCGGCGGTCCTCCGTTGGCACACTGATGGGAACTTTGCCAGGAATGCGTTTCTACCATCAGGGCGAACTCGAGGGCGCCAGCATTCGGCTCCCGATCACGCTGCGAATCGGAGCCGATGAGTCGCCCGATCCGGCATGCAAAGCATTTTTCGCGAAAATCCTGCGGATCACAAAGGAGGGGCTCTTCCACAGCGGTGAGTGGAATCTGCTGCCGGTTGCGGCAGAAGGCGATGATACAGCAGGCAATCTGGTCGTCTACGAATGGCGGTCGGAAAAAGCGTGGAAGGTGATTTCGGTCAATCTTGCGGGCTCTGCGTCGCAAGGACGCGTGAATTTCGGCGATCGCCCGCTGGCCGCGAAGGAATATGTGTTTTACGACGAGCTAAATGACGTTCGCTACATTCGCACTGCCGATGAACTTCACAGCCCCGGACTTTTCGTGCGCCGCGAGGGGTTCGATGCGCACCTTTTCAATGTTTGTCCAGCCTGAAAGTATGGTGCGAACCCGAAATCACGCACCTTCGTGTCCCGAACCGCAACCGCATGGAAAATACTCTGAGTTACTCCCCGGTGCACGCCGCGACATTTCTGATATCCTTTGCGCCGTGTGGAAATCCCTTCTCGTAGCGAGTCTCGTCGCGGCTGCGGCCGTTTTCGCGTTTCAGCCGCTTTCAACTGATGCGCAGGCTCCGCCTGCGCCCGCGACGGAGGCCGCGCAGGCGACCGCACCGGCGGGGCCGGTTATCGTCCTGGACCCGGCTCATGGTGGCACGGACACCGGGGCGCGCGGCGAAGCGGTGGTCGAAAAGGACGTCGTGTTGCAAATCGCGCGAACGGTTCGCGCCGGACTCGAGCGCCAGGGTTATCGCGTGGTTATGACCCGCAACGATGATTCGAATCCGTCCTACGACGATCGCGCCGCGATCGCCAACGCTTATCGCGAGGTCATTTTCATCAGCTTGCACGTTGCATCCACCGGCGCACCGGGCACGGTGCGTGCCTACTACACGCAGTTCGCCACGCCCGTTGTTGCCGATGCAGCTACAAGCTCCGCAACCCCGAAAGCCCCGAATTCTCTGGCATCTCGACCATTGAGTTGGGAAGAAGCGCAGCGGCCGTATCTCGATGCGAGCCGTCGTCTAGCGGATCTAATTCAGGGAGAACTCGCGCAGGCGTTCTCGGGTTCGCCTCCGGTTTCCGCGGGAGTTCCGGTGCGCGTGCTGCGATCCGTGACGGCGTCGGCTGTAGCCGTGGAGATTTCGAGCGTATCCACGACGACGCCGGACCTGATCACAGCGTCAGCAGCGCCTCTCGCGGATGCGATTGCGCGGGCCATTGCGGCGTCGCGCCCGGGAAATTCGGGAGTGTCGCGATAATGCCGCGCGCGATGAAGATCGTGATCGGAGTCTTGGTCGTGGCCGTGCTGATCGGGTTAGTCAGCTTCCGCAGCCTGCGCCGGCGGATGCAGCGACTGGCCGAATTGCAAACCGCCGACGAAAAGGCGCGACATGACCTTCTGGCTCAGCCGATTTCCACGTCGTCCGACGTGACCGTAAGCGCGAAAATCTTCTGGGCCGCCGGTTCCGATAAAATCGCACCCGTTCAAATCCAATTGCCGCTCTCCGCCGATCCGGTCGAACGTTCCAGGCAATTGCTTCACGAACTGACGGTGGACCCTCCGACACCCGGCCAGCGCACGATTCCCGCCGATACGGTTCTCCTGGGTTTCTACATCCTGCCCGACGGCACGGCCATCGCTGATTTTTCCGATGCACTTTCCTCCGAGATGCCCTCGGGAATACTGAGCGAGGAGATGGCCGTGAACTCGATCGCGCGCACGCTCGAGAGCAACGTGCCAGTCCTTCATCGCCTCAAGATTCTAATTCACGGCCAGGAAGTGGATACGTTGGCGGGGAACGTGGACCTCACGGGTTTTTTCGATCTGAATCCGCCTGCCGCTGCGCCAGCTCCGCCTGCGGCGAAATCGCCTCATTAGACGGCGACGGCTTGGTTGACACCTCCCGCCGCAGTCGTCAAACTCATTTCTCGAGCCAGCTCAGTCAGTAGCCCAAGGAGAAGCTTTTGCGAGCAGACGGACGCGCGGCGAATGAATTGCGGGCGGTGAAGATGACTCCGGATTTCATCCCCAGCGCTGAAGGCAGCGTGCTGATCGAGGCGGGTCGCACGCGCGTGATCGTCACGGCCACGGTGAACGACGGCGTGCCTTCGTTTCTGAAAGGCACGGGAAAAGGCTGGGTGACGGGCGAATATGGAATGCTCCCGCGCGCAACGGAGGAACGAACGCCGCGCGAATCCACCCGCGGGCGGCAATCCGGGCGGACTTTGGAAATTCAGCGGATGATCGGGCGGACTCTTCGCGCCGCGACGGATCTGAAAGCGCTTGGTGAGCGAACGGTGTGGGTTGATTGCGACGTCATCGAAGCCGATGGTGGCACGCGCACAGCGTCCGTCACTGGCGCGTTCGTCGCGCTCGCGCTCGCGCTCGAGCGCATGGTAGCGGCGGGAATGCTGCGCTCCGTGCCGCTCTTGGATTCGGTGGCGGCGACGAGCGTTGGGATTGTGGATGACCAGCCCTTGCTCGACCTCGCGTATGAAGAAGATTCGCGCGCGCAGGTGGATATGAATGTGGTGATGACGGGCGACGGCCGGTTCGTCGAGGTCCAGGCGAGCGCCGAGGGGCGCCCTTATACGAACGAGGAATTGCAAGGGCTTCTCGATCTTGCCTCCGGCGGCATTCGGCAGCTCAGCAAGTTGCAGCAGGATCTGGTGCGCGTGAATTTCCGCGGCCGTTCGCGATAGCGGTACCGAAGGCATGACCGTGCGGATACTGCTCGCGACCTCAAATCCCGGCAAACTGCGCGAATATCGCGAGCTCGCCGCGGGCACCACGCTCGAAATTGAGCCGCTTCCAAATTTTCGCGATTTTCCCGCGTTTGACGAATCCGCGCCAACGTTCGCAGAAAATAGCGCAGGCAAGGCGCTGAACTACAGCCGATTCACTTCCGAAATCGTTCTCGCCGACGATTCAGGTCTGGTGGTGCCCGCGCTCGGCGGCGCACCGGGAGTTCTCTCCGCGCGCTACGCCGGGCCGAACGCCACAGGCGCCGATTGCGTGCGCAAGTTGCTGAGAGAGATGGCGGGGAAAACAGGAGACGAACGCCACGCCCGTTTCGTTTGCGTCATTACGATCGCGCGGCACGGCCGCGCCGTGGGAATCGTCTCCGATCGCGCGGAAGGCATCATTGCCAGCGAGCCGCGCGGATCCGGCGGTTTTGGCTATGACCCTATTTTCTGTTTTCCGGACGGTCTTCGCACATATGCGGAGGCTTCCGCGGATGAGAAAAATCTCGCGAGCCATCGCGGCAGAGCATTCCGCCGCCTGATGGACGTGTTGATTCCGCTGAATTAAGCGACACCTTCCTACAGGGTCGTGCATCCAATATTGGGTAAGAATATCCCTTGCCCCGGGGCGGCCCCGGGGAGTACAAAGAGAACCCTGCCTCCGAGGTGACAAATGGCGACGTCCCGTTTAGCGCCGCAGCTTCACCCGACGCTGCTATCCCGTATGGCCGAGGGTCGCGCACGCACTGATGCTTTATTTCAGATGTTGCCGCCGAATTCCTACTACGATCGTCCGGTTCCGGAACGCCATCGTCTGATCTTCTATCTCGGTCATTTGGAGGCGTTCGACTGGAACCTGTTCGCCCCGGCACTGGGTTTGAAATCGCAGGACCCTGAACACGATCAGCTTTTCGCGTTCGGTATAGATCCGGTGGGTGACGGGCTGCCGACCGATATGCCGGCGGATTGGCCCAGCATCGGCCGAGTGGAACGCTACAATCAGCGGGTGCGAGCAGCGCTGGATGGTGCGCTGCATGCCGCCGAGGAGACAGGGTCCTCCGTGCGAGAGATCGCCGACGGAACGCTACTGCAGGTCGCGATCGAGCATCGCCTGATGCACGCCGAGACTCTGGCCTATTTGCTGCACAATCTGCCGCTCGAAAGAAAAATCCCTCAGGCCGAAACTTTCGCCGACTTGCGTCCCGCGCCGAGCGTTGAGGAAGTTGTGATTCCCGCAGGGATCGCGACGCTCGGCCAATCCCGTGATTTGTCGCAGGCATTCGGCTGGGACAACGAATTTGGCTCGCAACAAGTCCATGTGCCCGGGTTTTTGATTGACGCCTTCCCAGTGACGAATCATGAGTATCTGAAGTTCGTGCGCGCGGGCGGGTACAACGACCCGAGCTACTGGAAACCCGACGATTGGGAATGGAAGCAGCGAAACCGCATGGCCCATCCGCACTTCTGGGCGCCGAAATCGGCGCCGGCCCCGGCGGCAACTGAAGCACAGTGGGAATACCGAGCGATGTTTGGAGCGATTCCGCTGCCGCCATCGTGGCCCGTCTACGTGACTCACGCCGAAGCATCGGCTTTCACGCGATGGGCCGGAAAGAAACTCCCCACCGAGGCGCAATGGCATCGCGCTGCCTATGGCGCTGAGGATGGAACTGAGAGCTCATATCCATGGGGCGAAGCTGCGCCGGGTCCAACGCGCGGCAATTTCCATCACGAACGCTGGGATCCCGCCGCGGTTGACGCACATCCCGCGGGCGCGAGCGCGTATGGCGTGTTCGACCTGGTTGGCAACGGATGGGAGTGGACTTCGACAGAGTTCGGGCCCCTGCCCGGGTTCGAGGCCTTTTCTTTCTATCCGGGCTATTCGGCCAATTTTTTCGATGGAAAACATTTCGTGATGAAGGGCGGATCGCCGCGCACGGACGCATGCATGTTGCGCCGATCCTTCCGGAACTGGTTCCAGCCGCACTATCCGCATGTGTACGCTACTTTCCGCTGCGTGGAGGAATAGCTCATGGCGTCAGCTCCGCGAATGGCATCCGTCAGTCCGGCGACTCAAATACTGTCCGAATTCTGCTCGGACGTGGTGGTTGGACTGAGCCAGCCGGGACAGAAGGAGCTCCCTTCGAAATATCTCTACGATGAAGTGGGCTCCGCGCTCTTCGATGTCATCTGTCTTTTGCCGGAATATGGCTTGAGCCGCGCGGGAATGCGCACGCTCGAGCGATACTCCGGCGAAATCGTCAACCGCGTGCCGGGGCCGGTGGTGGTCGCCGAACTGGGCAGCGGAAGCGGCCAGCAGACGCGCTGGGTGCTCGAAGCTCTTGCGCGGCGGCAGCGCGTGAACTACTACCCGATTGACATCTCCGGCAGCGCGCTATTTCGGTGCCAGCGGGAGCTAGGGCAGCTAGATATGGTCAGCATAGTCGGATTCGAGCGCGCATACCTTGACGGCTTGCAGGAGGTGGCCGCGAGGCGAGAAGAAGGGGAGAGATTGTTCGTACTGTTCCTCGGCAGCACCATCGGAAATTTTGACCGTCCCGCAGGCGATCAATTCCTGCGCGAAGTCCGGTCAATTTTGCGCGAGGGTGATGCGCTGCTGCTCGCAACCGACCTTGAAAAGCCGGTCTCGACGCTAACTTTGGCATACGATGATCCCGCAGGTGTCACAGCGGCATTCAACAAGAACCTGCTCGCGCGCATCAACCGCGATCTCGATGGAGACTTCGATCTGAAACGGTTCGAGCACGTGGTCCGGTGGGACGAAGCCGAGCGGCGAATCGAAATGCACTTGCGCTCGACGGCGTGG
Source organism: uncultured Acidobacteriota bacterium (assembly GCA_963842425.1). GTDB lineage: Bacteria > Acidobacteriota > Terriglobia > Acidiferrales > UBA7541 > Palsa-295. Next base: position 500,340 of record CAWJGQ010000010.1, read on the forward strand.
CAGCGCGTGGCCATTCGCAAGGCCGGGTTCCGGTTCTACCTCCGCGAGGGCGAAACCATCTGGACCGAGAGCTCGCACAAATACGATCCGAAAGCCGTGGTGCAGATGGGCGAACGCTCCGGTTATCGCTGCGCGGGACAGTGGTTTGATTCGCAGTGGCCGCTGGCTCAAAATCTTTTCTTCGCGATCTAGCCGAAACAAAAGGATAAACGTGGCCAAAGCTTCATGGAACGGAGCGGTCCTTGCAGAAAGCAATCGGACCGTGGTTGTGGAAGGGAACCAGTATTTTCCGCCGGATTCGGTGCGCGCCGAATATTTTCGGTCAAGCGACACTCACACCGTTTGCCCCTGGAAGGGAACTGCCAACTATCGAAACGTGGAAGTGAACGGCGAAACGAACGCCGACGCCGCATGGTATTACCCCGATCCGAAGCCCGCCGCCGCGCAAATCAAGGATTACGTCGCATTCTGGAAGGGCGTGCGCGTCGAGCTGTAGTCTCAGCTGTGCTATATTTTTCGCCGCATGAGTCCCAAGAAAAAGAAAAAACCAGCGCCGCACACGCGGAAGTCTGCCCGTAAATCCAAAGGAACTCGTTCGCCGAAGGCCGGAGGCCGCGGCCCGGCGGCGGTGCGGGGAACAAACCCCGCGCGCGTGCAGGCGATCCTGAACGGCCTCGACGCGGCCTACCCGGACGCCACCTGCGCGCTGCTCCATAAGAATCCCTTCCAATTGCTGATTGCGACGATTCTGTCCGCGCAATGCACGGACGCCGTCGTAAACATCGTCACGGAGACGCTTTTCGCCAAGTATCCGACGCCGAAGGACCTCGCTTACGCGAACCCGGTGGAACTCGAGCAGGACATTCGTCCTACGGGCTTTTTTCGGAACAAGACGAAATCCATCATGGGCGCCAGCAAGAGAATTATCGAGGCGTTTGGCGGCGAAGTGCCGGGGACGATGGAACAACTTCTGACTTTGCCTGGAGTCGCGCGAAAAACAGGGAATGTTGTGCTCGGCACGGGGTTCGGCATAGCGTCTGGAGTGGTCGTTGATACCCACGTGATGCGTCTCTCGGGCCGCCTTGATCTGACGAAGAATACGGATCCAAAGAAAATCGAGCAGGATTTGATCAAGATCATTCCACAGGATCGCTGGATACTTTTCTCTCACCAATTAATCTGGCACGGCCGCCGGGTCTGCCAGGCGCGCAAACCGAAATGCCTGGAATGCAATCTCGAACGGATCTGCTACTCGAAGGACAAGACGGTCTGAGCCGCGCGGGTTGCGTGTGCTAACATTTCTGTTATCGGGGCGTAGCGCAGCCTGGTAGCGCGCCTGCCTTGGGCGCAGGAGGTCTGGAGTTCAAATCTCCACGCCCCGACCATTCCACGTTTCTTGTTTTCTGACACTTCAGGAGGACTCATGCGCGCCATAGCCATCCTTGCTCTAGCGATAGCCGCGATTGTGACCCCGAAGGTGGATACGCCAGCGAATCCGACAGTGTGTCCATCCAGCACGGAAGTGAAACTTATCACGCCGTTTCAACAGGGCAGCTTGGGTATCGGCTTCGCAGTGACTTCACGCGGGAGCGGCGAGTGCTTCGCAAGTTCGGCCGCTGTCCCTGCTCGCCCCGACGCCTGGCGCTGCACGATCGGAAACGCGATCCACGATCCCTGTTTCCAGAACGTCCTGGGCGACCCTCATCAACTCGCATGTCCGGCGGTGCCTTGGGATGCGAACGTGACACTGCTGACTCTCACGTCTCCGCTGCCCACGGAAGCGCGGAAGGATTTTGAGTTAAAGAACACCTTGCCCTGGGCACTTGAGCTGACGAACGGCCGGCGCTGCACGTTATTCACCGGGGCCACCGCTCCGATCGCGGGAATGCGAATCAACTACGGCTGCCCGGGAGGATTTGTCGTCGTGGGCGACATTGATCGCAGCGAGCCGGTGTGGCGTGCGTTTTCTCAGGGAGAGAAATCCATCTCGCTCGACCTGGACGACGTCGCTGTGGCTTGGTATTAGAAATCGAATTATCCTCAACACGAAACGTCAGCAAAGCGAGTATCGAGAATTCCGCGAACTCGAAAGAACTACTTGCGATGATTGGCCACTCGCTTTATTTACCGATTTCGGGGCGGTTGCATAAACTGGCTGCCTGGAGGATAGGAGTTTGGAAGCGAACCCGGTTCTGTTCCGCGATCTGACCTACATATTCCTCGCTGCGCTCGGTGGCGGGTTGTTGGCGTGGCGTCTTGGTCTGCCGCTGATCCTTGGTTTCGTGGTGGGCGGAATCGCGATTAGCCCTTTCACTCCCGGTCCTCACCTGTCTGACCTGCACACCTTCGAGGTATTTGCCGAGGTCGGTGTGGTTCTGATGATGTTCTCCACGGGAGTTGAGTTTTCGATTCCGGATCTGATGCGTGTGAAATGGGTCGCCCTTATCGGCGCTCCGATCGGGATTTTACTCATGCTGGGCGTCGCGAGCGCGGTAGGGAAGCTCGCGGGGTGGAGCATCACCGAAAGACTCGTCATCGGTGCCACGGTTTCGGTTGCGAGCACGATGGTACTGGCGCGCCTGTTGAGTGACTCCGGGCAAATTACGGCGACCTATGGTCGCGTGATGATCGGGATCACTCTCGTAGAAGATCTCGCTGTCATCTGTATGACGGTTATCCTCCCGGTATTAGCCGGGTCGGGAGAAGGGATTTTCGCGAAGGCCGCATGGATTCTCGGTAAGGCTTTGATCCTCCTGATTCCGCTTATCTTCCTCGCGATAAAAGTGATTCCGGGCCTTCTCCGGCGAGTCAGGCGAACCAACAATCCAGAACTGTTTCTCTTAATCGCCATCGCAGTTTGTCTTGGAACCGCGGCACTCGCCCAAGCGATTGGATTGTCTGTTGCACTGGGCGCTTTCCTTGCGGGGTTATCCATCAGCGCTTCCGAGGACCTTCACGACGCGCACACGCAGCTCGTGCCCCTTCGTGACGCTTTCGTGGCCCTCTTTTTCGTTTCGCTCGGGACCCTGATTGATCCGAAGGTTCTCTCCGGGAGCCTTCCGCTGCTGGGTTTGATGCTGCTGCTCATCGTCGTCGGTAAATTCCTGGTGTGGACCATCGTGGTGTGGGTCTTCCGCTATTCCTTCTGGACGGCGATTGCCGTGGCCGCTGGGCTGACACAGATCGGTGAGCTCTCGTTCGTGGTCGTGCAAGTCGCACATTCGTCAGGGCTGGTGGCCGCCGACGTCTTCAGCACAGCAATCGCGGCGTCACTGATATCAATATTACTCAACGTCTTCATCGTGCGCGGCGTCGTCGGATGGCTGGGACCGAAGCTTTCCGTTTCGCGCCCGGCGCTCAGTTGACTCATGTTTTTGGCGCCGGAAAACTCGTAAGGAGTTAACTCGATATGTGGAAGTCTATATCCTCGGATCCATCGTCTACGGTCGTAATCATCTTAACCTTTGGGATTTTCATACTGGCGCCGTTTCTCAAAGGATTCACCCACGAATTGCTTCTCGAGGCTGCTGTTTTTCTGGTGTCCGTAAAGCTGATTATCATGGCGAGCAAGAACACCAAGACTGCCGTCCGCGTCGAGGAGCACCTGAAACGAATCGAGGAACTGCTAGAACACAAGGACTCCGCGAATGCCAGCTGAAGTCTTGCTCGTCTCGGTCGGCGTCATTCATACGCTACGAGTATACGACTAGGGTTTTGGACGGGACTGAAGCGCCATTGCTACCAGTGCGCCCATGAGCACCGCCGGGAAAAGTTGGCCCGTGACGGCCTCGGCCATCGAAAGCGAGCGGGCGTAGCTTGTCAGCGGCGTGACGTCGCCGAGACCCACGGTGGTCAAAGTGGTAAAACTGAAGTAGCTAAGTTTCGAGGAAAGTTCGTCAATATTGGCCGGCGCGTAAACGAAGTGAAACGAGCCGGCATGCAAGTATTCGACGAATTCAAATGCGGAAGCCCAAGCCATGCCGAGAAGTAGGTAAGCGCTCAGGCCGCCCTGAATGCGGCTCCAGGTAATTGGGCCGTGCCGAAACATCAAAAGCAGGACAATCCGGCAATAGAGAAGCAAAGTGACGGTGGAGAGAAAGCTGCCTAGCAGATGAAGGTGGAGCGTCGGATGGATCCGAGCGGCAGTTAAAACCACCGCACTGGCGGCAATCGCAGCGAGCACCAGGACTTTGCCTACGAGGCCCTGATTAAGCGTCAGGGCTCCGGAAATCATCAGGGTAGCCATCATCAGATCTAGAAATATTCGCCCCAGGATGCCGGCTTTACCGATAGGAGCGATGGCGAAGATGAGAATGACGAGGGAAATGGTTACAAGCGTGAGTCCGATGTCGCCGGACCAGAACTCGGTCGAATGCAAGCTAAACAATGTGATGTGGTGCCCTTGCGGATCGCGCGCCATGCGGGATTATAGTCACTGGCTCGCACGGGCCAAGGGGAAAATTACTGAGCGCTTCAGTGAGTGATGAGGTCCTTGCCACGTAACAATGGTCGGGCGACCAAGTCGGGACAACCGTCATTCACCATCTAGGGTTTCGCGTCGGCAGCGGCGGCCGCTGAAAGCGTCAGCGAAACCGTGCCCTTCAGCAAAATCTGCTCAACTGAACTCGCGATCGAGATGGTGAACTCGCCCGGGTCCGCGCGCCATTCGTGTGTGCTCACATCGAAATACGAAAAGGCGCGGCTGTCCAGCAAGACCTTGGCTCGTTGCGTCGCGCCGGCGCGCAGATTGATTCGCGCAAAACCTTTCAGCTCCTTCGCCGGACGTGGCACCGCCGGATGTTCTTCGCCCACATAGACCTCTCCGACATCGGCTCCGTCGCGAGTTCCGGTGTTCGTGACGTCCCACGACACTTCGTAGAGCAGACCCGAAGCGGAAGTGCCTACAGGCTCGGACGCGGTGCTGACCGGGCGAATGGAAAGATTTCGATAGAGAAACGCGCTGTAGGAAAGCCCGTATCCGAAGGGAAAGAGCGGTTTGACGCCGTCGTGTTCATAACCGCGGTAACCGGAAAAAATGCCTTCCTTGTATTCGACGCGCTTGCTGCCGGGCTGCGGATAGTAATTGTCCTGCGCCGGATTGTCTTCCCAATGCCGCTCGAAACTAACTGGCAAGCGGCCGGAGGGGTTGACGTCACCAAAGAGGATTTCGGCGAGCGCGGTGCCGCCTTCCTGCCCGGCATACCATGACTCAAGCAGCGCCGGCACATGATCAACCCATCCGTTCATGTCCACTCCGCCACCGGAAGTAATCACGACGATGGTGCGTTTGTTGATCGCCGCCATTTTCTGAATCAGCTGGTCCTGCCCCGGCGGCAAACCGAACGTTCGGTCGGAGCCTTCGCTCTCCGATTCAGGATTGAAGCCGACCGCGACCACAACTGCGTCCGCAGATGCCGCGATCGTTTCAGCCGCGGGGTCAACGTAACTGTCGTGACGCACGATCCCCAATCGAAATCTCATACCAAGAAAACTTGGCCTGCCGCGATGTTCCACGACAACTTTGTGGGATCCGGCATCAAGCGTCATCGTGGAGAGGCCGACGAGGGCGCGCGAATCGTCCCAGTTGTCGAGCGACAGCTTGTCGTCCACGTAGACGCGATAATTGCCACCGGCTTCGCCCGTGGATTGGACGACGACGTCGTACGACGCCGTGCTGGACGCCGTGTAATAACCCGTCCAACGCGATGACCAAACCCCGGGGGGTAGGCGGTCGGGATGAAACCCAGATCAGCGTTGGGAGCTTCGCCGAAATTAATGTGCGCGTCGTTGCGGCGGATGACCGGATCCCCGTCGAGAGTAGCGCTGGAGAAGTACTCGGCGAGCATGCCGGCCTCGCCGCCTGACTTGACCGTCGTAAAATTTGTGGCTTGAGCTATTTCAGGAAACTCCGGAATCCCGCGGTGGTAGACGGTACGCACCGACGGCCCGAGTTCGTTCGCGATGCCTTCGAGGAAACTGACGGCGGCGAACGGCCGGACGCCCGCGCTTCCACCTCCCACAGGCACGGCGGGATAGGCGCCCGGACCGATCACGGCCACTGATTTGATCGTGTGCTTGTCCAACGGCAGTACGCTCGCGTCATTCTTTAAAAGCACGATCCCTTCGCGCGCAGCATCGAGAGCAGCTTGACGGCCTTGCAGGTTGTAGCGCGGGATTGAGAGATCGGTTTGGTCCCGATCCAACCACCGCGATTTCACGGCAAGCCTGAGAATTCGGCGCACTTTGTCGTCAATCACTGCCACTGAAACTCGACCATCGCTGACAGCGGGAAGAAGATTTTGGCGGTTCATGAACGCGCCACCCGGCATTTCCAAATCGAGCCCGCTGTTGGCGGCGGCCACGCCATCGTACGTTGAAAACCAATCGGACATCAGCACGCCCTGAAAGCCCCATTCCTTCTTCAGAATCTCCGTGTCGAGGATCTCGTTCTGGGTCGCATGAACGCCGTTAACGAGGTTGTAGGAGTTCATCACCGCGCCGACATGCGCTTCCTTGACCGCGGCCTCAAACGCGGGGAGATAAATCTCCCGCATGGTGCGCTCGTCAATGATCGCGTCGGTATTGTGCCGGTCAAATTCGGAATTATTGGCCATGAAATGTTTTGCAGTAGCGCTAACGCCCTGGCTCTGAACGCCATTGATGTAGCCGACCGCGATGCGTGACGCGAGAAATGGATCCTCGCCGAAGTATTCGAAGTTTCGGCCATTCATTGGCGCACGGTAGATATTGAGGCCGGGTCCGAGAAGAAAATTGACGCCCTTTGCTCGCGCGTCCCGTCCGATTTCGGTGCCGACGCGTTCAGCGAGCGTCGGATCCCATGTAGCCGCAAGATTGATGCCGGCGGCCATCGCTGTAGCTGGGCCAAAATTGCGCGCGCCCATCGGCCCATCGGCCATGCGCAGTCGTGGAACCCCAACTTCGGGGAGCGCGCGCACGAAAAATCCATCGGTGCCGCTTATGTAATCTATTTTGTCTTCCAGGGACATCTTGGCGAGGATTGCGTCCACGCGGCGGTCAATCTCGGTTTCCGTTGACGATCCCGATCGGACGGCCTGTACGCCAGTCAACAGCACCGCCGCTAACAGGCACGCAAATTGGCGGCCGCGCTTCGCGAAACTCCGCTGGGCCTTGAGGCGTCCGTCGTCCATAGTTCCCCCCAATCCATTCTGAATTCCCAGAAACGCGCATCCCAAACGTAAAGTACACGCCGGCTCCGAAGCGGACGAAACGTAACGCCACTCATGGCACAGGGCAATGTGTGGATTTCCTAAGTTGCCGACAAGGCTGCTCTTTCTGCTCCGTCGGGATCATTTTTCATCTCGCAGACGGCATCGAAGATCATGGTCGGGCATTTATCGGCGGTGAACGAGGGCCAATGTGGAATGCCGCTGTGGTTCGGGTCTCCGTGCCTGGCGAAATTGATCCAGGCGTCGCTCACGTTCGCCGCGAGTGCTCGCGGCCCGGGGCCGCCACCAGTCATCGGTGCGCAGCGGTCGGTGTTGTCGAAGACGAATGCGATCTCACTGCAATGAAACGCGCCCGGCCGGCCGTCGAGCACCGGCGTCTGCCACGTGAACCAATAGTTGAACGCAGGGGCAGCCCCCTGCGCGGCTTTGCGTTCTGCTTGCGCGATACCACTTTGCCGGACCGGGGCCGCTGAGATGCGTGAGAACAACTCGCCCGGCTTCGCATTGGGATGCGCTTGCCGGAATACATCAATGATGTGTGCGCTCCGGTCGCCGTAAATTGCAGTCACGCGAGCTTTCAGCTCCTCCGGCGTCAGTGAAGCCAATTTCGTATCGAGGAGAGCCGATGAGAACTCGTTGAGCACCGTGCCAACTAGCAGCGGCACGTTTGCTGAGATGGCTGGCGCTGTTGGATCCCAGGGCTGGGCTGGCAAGTTTGTCCCGTCCACCGAAGGTTGCCATCCGATGCGCGGGAGCGCAAATGCGCGCCCCGGTTGGAAAGGCGTAGCAAGACTCGCAACCGCAGCTCTGCCCGCTCCGATCAGGCGATCAACCGGCAGCGTTTGAATCTGATCAATCTGCGAGGCACTCAGTCCAAGCTGCTGCAATACCGCTGCGCCCAGCTTCCCCGAATCTTCCGGCTTTGCGGCATTCATCAGAGATCCGCTTTCAACCGCCGCCTTGTGAAAGAGTCCCTTAGCTGCGGGCATCGCCATCAGCGCATTTACTTTTCCACCCCCGCCGGATTGCCCGAAGATCATCACATTGCCTGGGTCGCCGCCGAATTTCGCAATGTTGTCGCGCACCCATTCGAGCGCCGCCACGATGTCGAGCATGCCCGCATTGGCGGAGTTGGCGTAAGTTGTGCCGCCAACCTGCGACAGATCCAAGTAACCCAGAACGCCCAGGCGATGGTTGAGCGAGACCACGACAACATCACCGCGGCGGCTCAAATTTTCGCCGTAGTAAGACTTCAGCTCCTGCCCAGAGCCCGCGGAAAATCCTCCACCGTGCAGCCACACCATCACCGGACGCTTCTTGCTGTCATTAACTCCGGGCGTCCAGATGTTGACGCGCAGGCAATCTTCGCCGGGACGACCATCGTCCCAATCGAACATCCAAGCCACTTCATCATTCCCCCAGCCCGCGCGAGGTTCCTGTGGGCTCACAAATCCGTACTCCATCGAGCTACGCAGCCCGGTCCACGGCGCCACTTTTGTGGGCGCCTGGTATCGCGCTTTGCCCTCCGTTGTGCCGGCGTACGGAATGCCGAGGAAAGTATTGATGCCGTTGCGGGTGAAGCCACGAACTTTGCCGGCGGTAGTCTCAACGATCGCATTCGAATCGGACGCGACAATAATCGTATTGGCGGTGCCGGGCGGCGGTGCTACGGCCGCTGGTTTCGCATCCGCGGCGAAGACTTGCACAGCCATGGCGGGGAGCATCGAACTGCCTGCCAGAGCCACTGCTCCCTGGAGGAGTGAACGCCGGCTGGCCGCTTTTCTCGAGGAGTGCGAATTCAATCGTTCATCTTTCTTTGCATTTCCTTCGGACATAGAGAAACCCTTCTTGCACTCGAAATTTCAAATCAGCGTAGCCGCCAGATTTTTCGGAGACTCGGTATATTCTCAGGCCGGCGCTTCCACCGACTTCGCGCCAGGAGATTAAGACGCCGTTAACGCGGCCGCTCAAGCTCCGGGGCACACGCTTATCACATTTCAGGACCTGAAGTGAATCGGAGTTTGCGGAACGCGTCGGTCCCGGACCCGGCGGATGTCCATCAATCAATTAATCAGGATTCAATTCAGCGGCTCATCGCGATGTCGCGGTTGTTCCGGTCGATCGCCTTTTCAGAGGGGTGCGGCTTCGGCTTCTTGGAGCGTTGAGTAAACTGTGAAGAGGGAACGAATGCGCGTCATTTCGAGCAGCGTGATCACCTGGGTGTTCATCGCCGCAAAATAAAGTTGCCGGCGCGACTTCTGGGCCGAGATATGTGCGCCCACCAAGGCACCGAGACCCGCCGAGTCTATAAAAGGCACACCACTGAAATCAATAATCACGTTGGGCGAGGTCTCCGCTCTCAAGACACTTTGAAACTCGAAGACCGTGTGGAGACTCAACGGACCCTTCATCTGTAGTATGCGCTGGCCTGCGCGCGAACCATCGGAGGCGATCATTTGGAGGTTTTCCAAGGTCATAGGCGCGGATTGTAACGGAGAATTAACGCTCCAAGAGTTAAAATTGTGTTACAGTCCCCCGGAGTTTTGGTGTCGAGAGGCGATTTTTTTGGCAGCCGCTGGCGGCGTTACCGCCGAACCGGGAGTTTGACCGGGTGGGACGGGAATACGCAAAGAGTTGCACATCTTAAAGTAAAGCTTTCTAGGGCTGGTTTTCTCTATTGCAAATAAAAGGGTTACCGTTCTTTTTTCGAGGGAGATTTGGCATAATGCGTGCACTGAGTACGACGCTGGTATCTTACGGGGGTGTACGAATGAAGATTATCTCGGCTATGGCGTTCGCGTTCTTGGTTGTTTTAGCTGCTGCTTGCCCTCGCGCTGCCGAGGCAAACGTGTACGTGCACGTCCCCGGGGGCGACCCGACTTGCCCTGCGGGCACCACCCCGTCTAATCCGTATTTTGGCACGATTGATGGAGATCAAACGGTGCAGGTCGTAGATGGTCTCGATTATATAGCGGTTGATGGCGGAATCGCAAGTCTGACCGACTACGTTAATTGCACCGGCGGGACCATCGATCAGCTGTACATCCTCGCCGAAGGTCTGCCTGCGCTGACCACGACGCCGATCATTCTTGAGCAATCGGTTACGGAGGCGTTCGACACGATTAGCCCTCTTCTGTCGGCTGGCCCTCCATTTGTCCCCCCCCCCGACGGCGGCTTTGGTCCGAGCTACGAACTGGCCCTAGTCAGCTGTGCCGACCCTACCGACACCGGATGCACCGGAATGACGGAGGGCGACATTGCATCAGTGGTGACACCGGAGCCAAATTCGGTGGTGTTGCTCCTGCTGGGCATGATTGGTTTGGCCTTCCTCGGGTATGGTCGGCGGAATGGCTGGAAAGTAATCGGTCTGTAGCAGAACAGTCGTCCTAGGGGGTCGGCTGTGGGCCGGCCCGGTGGGATGCCAGTCTTCGCAATTTGTGGTGCTCTCCGTTTAGGGGCTGTCTGCGAGGTTTCCTCCCGCCCCAGGAAATGCTCGTGATCGGGCGGTGTGGCGTACGCGCTTCCCGTTCCAATCTCCCGGCGGTCGGCAGGCGACCACCCTCATTCAGCCAATCTATTGTTTCTTTCCCGAATATTTGGCGATCAAACTTTCGAACTGTGCGTTTCCATGGAGATTGCCCAAATCCGGATCCGCAGCCGCGGATTCAGCCGGATAATGCCTCTCCAGTGCCTCTTGAAGTAACCCTAACGCCTGGCTGGGTTTCCCGACGAGAGCGTTTATCTGGGCGTTGGTATAGGTGAGTTCGAGGCTGTCCTTGTCTTGTGATCGAGCGCGCCGGATAAACTCTTCGGCTTCTTGGGCATTTCCGACCTTGGCGTATGCTAGGGCCATTTGCCCGAGTACCGCTGGATCGCGAGGGTTGGTTTGTAGTTCCTTGAATCCCAGGCTGATCGCCCGCTGATAGAGCTCCCGGGCCTTGTCTGTCTCACCTGCGCCTCGATAAGCGTCACCCAAATTCACGGTCATGGCCGTGTCGTTGGGGTTCATCGCGACTGCCTTTTCGAACGCTTGACGGGCCTCCGGGAAGCGCTTCGAGAAAAGATAGGCTATGCCCATGTTCGCGAAGGAGCTGGCGCTCGGCTCGATCTGATTGGCCTTCTCCAAGTAGGGAATCGACTCAGCATATTTGCCCTCCTGAATGAGCATTGCCGCAGAGTTTGCGAATCCCTCTTCGACGTTTGGTTCTAGCTCCATAACTTTCTTGAACGTCTCCAGGGCCTTATCGTATTCACCGACCTGATAGTAGGCGTTGCCGAGCGAATCGTAGTTCATCCAGTAGTAGGGATTGAGTTCAATGCCTTTTTGATAGGCTTCGATCGCGCGGGGTGCGTTGCCGCTTTCCAGATAAACGTGACCCAAACGCCGGTAGACGTCGTCTGAATTGGGCGCTAAATCGCGAGCACGATTCAGTTCAACGATCGCTTCGGAGTACTTGCCGGTAATCCGATAGACTGAACCGAGCATCCAGTGAACCTCGGGAAGCTGGTCGTTAATTTGTTGCGCCTGTTGTGCGGCGGCCAGCGCCTTCTGGCTCCAGAACGAATCCTTCTTGTCTCCATACATCCTCAAACTGGCTTGGGCCAATCCGGTATATGCCAGCGCAAACTTCGGATCCTGTTTCAGGGCCTGATCGAAGAAGTCGAGTGCCGCCTGAGTGCTCTTTGCATCGTCTCCGCGCAAGGAATTGCGCCCGCGAAGGTACAGATCGTATGCTGCAACGTTATCCGTGGGCCTCGCTCCGGCATTGGCGAGTTCTTCGTTCGTTGGGTTGAGATTCAGCGCAGACACAAGCGGGTTGTAGATCTCATCCTCCAAAGTAAACAGGTCGCCCGTCACGCCGTCAAACTGCTGGCTCCAGATCTGCTTGCCGTCTACGGCGTCCTCCAGCTTTAGGATGATTCGAATTTTGTCCCCAGAGCCTTGCAGGGTTCCTTGCACCACCAGATTGACGCCGAGTTCGCCGGCGATTTTCTGGATGGGTTCGCTTTGGTTGACCTTGGCGACAGCGTCGGTGGGCGTTACGCGGATATCTTTCAGTTGGAACAACTTTGTCGAAAGCGCTTCCTGGAAACCTTGGGCGAGGTATCCGAGCTGCGATTCATCGCCCAGAATTTGCAACGGCAGGACCGCCACAAATCGTCCGCTCGCGATGGGAGGCACCCCGGACACACCAGTGCCAGTCGAGGGACCCTTCCCGCGCAAAATCATGTGGCGGGTGGCGGGGAGCGCGAATACGAGCGCCACCAGCGCTATGACGCCAACAACACCCCAAATCCAGCGGTTGTTCGCGAACTCAGGTATCTGAATCTGAACCGTGCGCGACATGCCGCCGCTACCCCGGGAAGTGGAAACGGTTGACCGGGCCCCTTGCAGATCAAGGACAATCTCGTCGGCGCGCTGGTAGCGTACCGCCGGATCTCTTTCCAGGCAGCGCATGATTACCTGGACGAACCAGTTTGGCAGGTCCGGGTTCAGCGTTTTGGGGCTCTTGGGCTTTTCCTGAATCCGCTGATACATAACCTTCAGCGTGGATTCCCCGGTAAACGGCACATCGCCCGTTACCATCTCGTAGAGAATCAGGCCGTAGGCGTAAAGATCACTCCGGAGATCGGCAGGCTTGCCCTCCACCTGTTCGGGAGACATGTAGCGCGGCGTCCCCATGAAAGCGCCCGTACGGGTCATCTGCACGGCACTTTCTTCAAACGACCTCGCCAGTCCGAAATCGGAGACGTAAAGATGATCGTCCTTGGCGACGAGAATGTTTTGGGGCTTTAAATCCCGATGGATTACGTTTTCGGCTTGAGCGGCCGCAAGAGCCGCTGCAAGCTGCGTAGCGAAGTTCACGACGCGGTCAAACGGGAGCTTCGGAGTCTCCTGCAGGATATGGTGGAGGTCGGGCCCATCGACAAATGCCATGGTGATGAATTTCACATCACCGACTTCGCCCATATCGTGAATGCGAAGGATGTTTGTGTGCGAAATCTTGCTGGCTAGAAGAAGTTCCTGCTTAAACCGGTTCAGGGCCTCGGTGTCGGCCATTACTCCCTGGCGTACAACTTTGAGCGCAACCGTGCGATCCAGCGTCTTGTCGTATGCCTTGTAGACTCGGCCCATTCCGCCTTGGCCGAGCAGGGCTTCGATTCGGTACCGCGTGCCGAAATCGCTCCCGGACGACAGGGCAGTGGGATCAACCACACGGATAGTAGCTGAGTCGCTGATCGGCATGGGCGTGCCGCAGTGACTGCAAGACTCGGCAAAATCAGGATTTGCGGTCGTGCACTGAGGGCAATTCATCTGACGAAAGCCGTGGAAAAATGCCGCTCGCGTACGCTATGGATTCTTGGATTATCATGCACGACCCCATAACGCGCAACAACAATGTTATCGAGAATTGCGTGGAGGCACGACGCCACTGAAAGGGTGGCCCAGACTCGGGTCTCGCCGCCCCGCCGGATCACCCGGTCGCGCCCTTGTACTGAACTACGAGGATTGTGATGTCGTCGGACTGCGCAGCTCCCTCCGAAAATACCTTCACACTTTCCTTGATGTTCTCAGCAAGCTCCTCGACGGTTTGCCCCTTGAAATTTTGCAGGAGGTGTTGCAGCCGTTCTTCCTCGAACATTTCCGCCTTAACATTGACCGCCTCGGAAACGCCGTCCGTGTAGATCACCAGAAAGTCGCCCTTCTCCAGCTTTACCCTGGCGCTTTCATACTCTGCTTCGGGAAACATTCCGACGGGAAAACTGGCGAGGTCGAGTCTCTCGATGGCCCCGGAAGCGCGTCGAACGAGCGGAGGCACATGGCCTGCGTTGACGTATTCGAAGGCGCCCGACTTGTCCAATACTCCGTAAAACACTGTCGCATAGCGATCCCCGCCGGCCCGCTCGCAGAGGTACCGATTCACGCGCGAAAAGACGCCAGTGAGCGCGATGTCCATCGAAGCGGTCGTATAGAAAATTCCCTGGAGTAAAGTGGCAAGCAACGCCGCCGGGATTCCTTTGCCGGAAATGTCTCCCAGGAAGAAGCCGTGTCGTCCGCCATCCAATTCGATCACGTCGAAACAGTCTCCTCCCACCGAATAGCACGCCAGCGTGGATCCCGCCATAGCGACATGCGGCAAATTCGGCAATTCCTTTGGGAGCAGCCCGAGCTGAATCTTGCTGGCAATTTCGATGTCGTGATCGAGCCTCGCTTTCACGCGCCCGGCGGCGAACAGGCGGGCATTTTCGATCAACGTCGCGGCTTCATGGGCGAGCGTTCGCACCACTTCGCGGTCGAGCGCGGAAAACGTGCTGGATGGAGCGCGGCTATCGAGATACAGAATTCCCAGGAGTTCGCTTTGTCGAGCCGCGACCGTGGCGTCAATCGCCTCGATCACTGGTTTCTTATCAATGGGAATTGCCACGACGGTGTGGAGGTCCAGGCGCGTGATGCTTTCCCCCTGATTCATGCGCCCCCCGTCCGCGGCGTCCGCGATCGTATCGCCGACAATTAATTCGCGCCGCGAGCTCGCCACGCGCTTTACCACTCCCTGAGAGACCTGCATATCCTCGGGGCGAAGAGTGCCCCGCTGCGCATTTCGCGCCACGGCCGTTTCCAGTTGGCCCCCGGGGTTGGCCAGCAACAGCACGCCGCGCTCGGTTCGAGTTACCGCTATGGCCGCGTCAACGACGCTCGCCAGGATGTCCTCGAGCGAAAGCCCGGAGCTAAGAGACCGAGCGACGTCGAGCAGCACGCCCAAATGATGAAGCTCGCGCGCGCCCGCCGCGGCTGGGGCCGGGGCTTCGATGCGTTCAACGAGTTCGTCAATGGTAGCTCCCTCACCGACGTAAATGACCCGATAGGAATCCGGCACGCCAAAGTCTATTTGATCGCTCACCTTCAATTCGTGGCGGATTATCTTCTCTCCGTTGACGAAAGTGCCGTGGCTGCTGCCCATGTCTTCGAGTACCATGATCCCGCCGACGTCGGTAATCTGGGCCTGTTGACGGCTCACGCGGCTGTCTCGCAGCGTGAGCTCGTTTCCTGCCTGGCGGCCGATGCGGAAGGGGAAGATAGCGATGGCGACGTCTCGGCGCGAGCCATTGGGATCAACCACGACGAGCCTTGGACCGCTAGACATAGTTCATTGCCGCCTCGACGGATGAGGTCATCGTTCGCTGTTATGCGGGAACGGGAACACGGCATATGGTAGGGAATCTCGCGAGCGAAGTAAACAGGAAGGACCCATCATGCGATTCGACGCGATAATAATCGGTTCCGGACAGGGTGGCAATCCACTGGCCTATGCTCTGGCGGACCACGGTTGGTCCGTGGCCTTGATCGAAAGGGCCTATCTGGGCGGCACATGCATCAATACGGGCTGCACCCCAACCAAGACGATGGTTGCCTCCGCGCAGGTAGCGCATTACGCGCGCAGCGCTGGCCGCTGGGGCGTGAAAGCCCGGGATGTCCGGGTGGACCTTCCCGCCGTGCTCGCCCGCAAGAATGCCGTGGTACTCCGTTTTCGCGAGGATCTCCAGCGGAACGTCGAAAAGCGACCCAATCTGCATCTGTATCGCGGCCACGCCCGTTTTCTCGCCGCGCAAGAACTTCAAATAGGCGACGACATCATCGAGGGGGAACGAATTTTCATCAATGTTGGCACGAGGCCCAGCATGCCCCGTATCGAGGGGATCGAGACTTCCGGATATCTGACCAACGAGTCGCTGATGGAACTCCAGGAGATTCCCGAGCATTTGGTTGTCCTGGGCGGCGGCTACATCGGCCTCGAGTTCGGCCAGATGTTTCGGCGCTTTGGCAGCCGCGTCACCGTGATTCAGCGGGGGGGCCAGTTGCTTGCTCGGGAGGACGTCGAAGTTGCGGAGGGGTTGAAGGAGGTTCTCGAAGCAGAGGGTATCGAGTTTCGTATGGATTCGGAAACCACCAAAGTTGAGAAGCTGCCTGGTGGCGTCAGCGTGGCAATCGTGTCTGGGAAAGAGACCGAAACCATTACAGGGACGCACTTGCTTGCCGCCACGGGCCGGCAACCCAACACCGACGATCTGGGCCTCGACAAAGCGGCAGTGGCGCTCGATGCCCGCGGATACGTCAAGGTGAATGGAAGGCTCGAAACGGCAGCGCCGGGCGTTTGGGCACTGGGCGATGTGAAAGGCGGTCCCGCCTTCACTCACATTTCCTTCAACGATTATCAGATCGTCTACGCCAATATTATTGACGGCGAGAATCTGAGCATTGAGAATCGCTACGTTCCCTATTCGCTGTTCACCGATCCGCAACTAGGCCGCGTCGGCATGACAGAAAAAGAGGCTCGCGCGACGGGCCGCAAGTTGAAAATCGGATCGTATCCGATGGCCTACGTTCCGCGGGCGATCGAGCGCGACGAAACGGCGGGATTCATGAAAATCATCGTGGACGCCGAAGACGATCGGATCCTGGGCGCGTCAATCCTGGGAATTGAGGGCGGGGAACTGGTGCAAATTCTCGGTGCGATGATGCTCGCGAATGCGCCGTACACGATCCTGAAGGGCGCCGTATACATCCACCCCACACTCGCCGAAGGATTCTTCGGTTTGATGGAATCAGTCAAGCCGGTGAATTAGCGTCACAGTTGCAGCACGAACTTTCTACGGCGCGGAGGAATCGAACTTGAGCGGCCGGACGAGCAGCGTCAGATAAAGCCGCCCTCATCTCGGCGTTATGCAGGCGCAAAATGCAGCAAAAACTGCTCATCGCATCAAGAGCAAATGATAAGCGGAAGGGCGCGCTGGTGACGGTCGCGATGCGTATGAATGTTTTCCGCCTCGCCTGGCTCGGCCGTCCATATACAATGGAAGGGTTGCGTCGAAGGGGTCGGCGCTCCCTATTATGGTCACGCTACAAACAATCAAGGCCGCCGCCGGCCGGATTCGCGACTCGATATACCTGTCGCCCTTCGTCCGCTCAGAGACGTTTTCCAAGCTGACGGGCAATACGATTTTCTTCAAGCTGGAAAACCTTCAGATGACCGGCTCCTACAAGGAGCGGGGCGCGCTGAACAAGATTCTGCTGCTGACGGACGACGAGCGACGCAAGGGAGTGATTGCCGCATCGGCCGGTAACCATGCGCAGGCCGTCGCGTATCACGCTACAAAGCGCGGAATCGCGGCTCAGATTTGCATGCCGCTGACCACGCCGATCGTGAAGGTAACCGCCACGCGCGGCTACGGCGCCGAGGTTATTCTCTCCGGCACGAACTACGACGAAACTTGCCAGGAGGCCTTAAGCCGTTGCGAGCGTCTGGGCCTCACGTTCATTCATCCGTTCGACGACGAAGCGGTCATCTCAGGGCAGGGAACTCTGGGCCTCGAGATGCTCGACCAGCAGGGCGATATTGACGTTCTCATCGTCCCCATCGGCGGCGGTGGTCTGATCGGCGGCGTCGCCTGCGCGGTCAAAGAAACAAACTCGAAGGTTCGAGTGATCGGGGTGCAGACGTCGAAATTGCCTTCGATGAAGGCGGCCATCGAGAAGGGTTCGCCCGTTACGTTGCCTGCAAAAGTAACCATCGCTGATGGTATCGCGGTTCGATGCGCGGGCGCGGCTACGTTCCCACTGGTCCAGCGATACGTGGACGATATCGTGACGGTTGACGAAGAAGAGATCGCCAATGCGATTCTTCTCCTGCTCGAGAAGGAGAAAACGCTCACGGAAGGCGCCGGAGCCGTGGCGACCGCGGCCGTGCTTCAACATAAGATCCCGCTTAGCGGAAAAAAGGTCGGAGTTTTCATCGGTGGCGGAAACATTGACGTTTCACTGCTTTCGCGAATCATCGAGCGCGGTTTGGTGAAAGACGGCCGCCTGGTGCGATTGCGCATTCACCTTCCCGATCATCCGGGCGCTCTCCAAAAACTCGCAGGTGTGATCGCCGGACAGAAGGCGAACATTGTGGAGACCAATTACGACCGGGCGTACTACGGAGTTCTTCTCGGCGACACGGTGATTGACATCACCATGGAGACGCGCGGGCCGGAAAATATCGTTGAACTCACCGCCGCCCTTGAAGCCGCCGGATACCCGCACGAACGCGTGCTTTAGTGGGCTAGCGCAAACTGAGGTCCGCGAGACGCGCCCGGGCTCGCAAGACATCCCGTCTAACCATGTTCTCGAAGCGCACCGATTGGAAACTTGAGGAAAACGCGTATACCCGCGCCTTGCGCTGCCACAAGCAGAGCGGTAAGTCAGTTCTCGATCTCACCGCGTCAAATCCCACGACGTGCGGTTTCCAGTATGACCAAGCCGCGATACTTTCGGCTCTGAATGCGAAGCAAGCGTTGCAGTACGACCCCGAGCCGAAGGGCCTCGCCTCCGCCCGCGCGGCCGTCGTTGATTACTACAGGCGTCAAAATCCCCCTGTGCGCCTTGATCCGGAACGATTAATTCTTACCACCGGCACGAGCGAAGCATACTCGTTTCTCTTTCGCCTGCTATGCGAGCCGGGCGACGAGATCGCGATCGCGCAGCCCAGCTATCCACTATTCGATTTTCTGGCTGCGATCCAGGACGTGAAGCTTTGCCCGTTTCGCCTCGTCTACGACCACGGCTGGCAGATTGATTTCCACGGGATGCAAGAGGCAATCGGCGCGCGGACCCGCGCGATTCTGCTGGTTCATCCGAATAATCCAACGGGGAATTTTGTCGGTGCAGATGAGGCCGGGCAGTTACAGGCGATTTGCAAGGAGCGCAATCTCGCGCTTGTGGTCGACGAGGTATTCCTCGACTACCGAATCTCGACAAGGAACTCGCAGCGAAGACGGCACGGTACCTTTGCTTCCAGCGAGAGCGCGCTCACATTCGTTCTAAGCGGCCTGAGCAAAATCGCGGCCCTTCCGCAGATGAAGGTGGGCTGGATCGCGGCCAGCGGTCCTGATGCGCTGGTGCACGACGCGATGGCGCGCCTGGAGATTATTTCCGATACTTATCTTTCGCTCAGTGCGCCCATGCAACATGCATTGCCGGTGCTGCTCGACCAGCGCGCGAACATGCAGCGGCAGATTCTCGATCGGATTGAAGTAAATTTAACGCAACTGGACCAGAGCCTCGCGCGGCAGAGCCTGGTTTCGCGTCTCGAAATGGAGGGAGGGTGGTACGTGGTCCTGCGCGTTCCCGCCGTGCAATCGGACGAGGAACTCGCGATACGGTTGCTGGAGGAGCATTCGGTGCTGGTGCAGCCGGGGCACTTCTACGAATTCGCGGATGAGGGGTATTTGATTATCAGCTTATTGACGCCGGGCGATCAGTTCGCGGAGGGAATGCGCCGGTTGCTCGCGTGCGTCGCCGGATAACAATTCGGCGACGCACGCGGTGCGGAATGCGCTCGAGTCTGGCTACGACTTCTTCTTGCCGAAGGTCGCTCGAATGTAGGTCACGACGCCATCGATCTGTTCCTTGCTCAAGGTGTTCTTGAACGGTGGCATGTTGTTCTTGCCGTCCGAGACTTGCGCTTGCATCTGCGCCACCGTCATTTTCTGCACGGCGTCGGAATGGAGGTCGGGCGCTTTTAGAGCCTTGCCGGTTGCCGATCCCGTTCCGTCCGCGGCGTGGCACACCACGCAGTTCGACTTGTAAGTCTGCTCCCCGGCAGCGTCATCCGCCGGAGGCTTTGCTCCCGCCCGAGACGCGAAACCCAACATCGCAAGAGCGATCGCAGCTCCTAGAACGACCGTAATCGAACGAAGCCGCGCCGCGCGTTGGAACGTAGCTTCACCAGATGAACGCGAATCGGAACCGTCTGACGAAACGCACTTTTCATTGTCGAGCATCGATCCTCCGTGTGGATGTTTGGCGATCAAATCACGACCGCAGTTTGAAGCCGCATCAGCTCTCGCCGAAAGCCCGACTATTTTGCATCAGCGTCTTCCGGTCTGCAAAGGGAAACATGCCGTCCCCGGTTTATTTGGATGCATCGAGAAGGCCGAGCGATGTTCCGCGCAAATCCCAATTGAAGAAAGGATCCATTTAGCGCGGTTTCCCGCGTGTTGGGTCCATTGATGCTGAGTTGCCGTTCCCATCGAACCCAAGTAAACTGTTCAACGGTGTTGTTCAGGTTCGGGGCGTAGCGCAGCCTGGCTAGCGCGCCTGGTTCGGGACCAGGAGGCCGGTGGTTCAAATCCACTCGCCCCGACCATACTTTTCCTTTAGCTTGAATCCCAACGTCACAGAATAGGAGCGGGGCATTCTGCCGCAAGCAATCTCACCCTAAATCCCGCTGTAAGTTTGGCGCCTGATAAACTCGCCGCTCCCCGCTTTGCCGACGAATTTCCCGTTCTCGATAATTGTCCGTCCGTGCGATAGCACGCTCTTCGGCATTCCCTTGACCCGAATCCCCTCGAACATCGAATAATCCACGCGCATGTGGTGCGTCGAGGCGCTGATCACTTGCTCGGCGTTAGTATCGAACACGACCAGATCCGCATCCGAGCCGATGGCGATCGTGCCTTTTCGCGGATAGAGCCCGAAGAGTTTCGCTGGTGCCGTCGCGACCAGTTGCACGAACCGGTTCGGCGAGAATCGGCCTCCATGCACTCCCCCTGTGTAGATCAGGCTCAGCCTGTGTTCGATCCCGGGCCCACCGTTTGGAATCTTCGTGAAATCGTCCTTGCCGAGTTCTTTTTGTTCTTTGAAACAAAACGGGCAGTGGTCGGTCGAAACCACTTGAAGCGTATCGCGCGCGAGCCCCTGCCACAGTTTCTCCTGATGCCACTTCTCCCGCAGCGGCGGTGTGAACACATACTTCGCGCCTTCGAATCCCGGCGCCTCCATTTGTTCGAGTGACAGATACAAATATTGAGGGCAAGTCTCCGCGTAAGCTGGCACGCCGCGGTCCCGCGCCTCGCGCACTTTTTCGAGTGCATCGTTGCACGATAGGTGAACGATATAAACGGGGGCTCCCGCCATTTCCGCGAGCGCGATCGCCCGGCCGGTCGCTTCGCCCTCCGTGGAAGTCGGCCGAGTAAGCGCGTGGTATTTCGGCGCGCGCTTGCCCTCGGCCAGTGCGCGCCGCACGATCACGTCAATGACGCCGCCATTTTCCGCGTGCATGCAGATCAGGCCGCCGTATTTCGCCGCCTGCGACATCGCGCGGAAAATCGTCGCGTCGTCCACCATCAGCACTCCGGGATAGGCCATGAAGAGCTTGAAGCTCGAGACGCCCTCATGGATCAACGCACCCATTTCCTCGAGCTGCGCATCGCCGAGGTCGGTGATGATGCAATGAAAAGCGTAGTCAATCGCGGCCTTGCGGTCGGCCTTCTTCATCCACGTCTCAAACGCCTGGCGGAGGCTCTGTCCCTTTTGCTGGATCGCGAAGTCAATGAGTGTGGTTGTGCCGCCGAAGGCCGCGGCGATGGTTCCTGTTTCGAAATCGTCTGCGCTTGTCGTTCCACCGAACGGCATGTCCAGATGCGTGTGCGCGTCTATTCCGCCGGGCATGACCAACATTCCGGCTGCGTCCATCACCTTGCCCGCGTTCTCTATCGGCAACGCTCCAGCGATGGCCGCGATCCTGCCGTCCAGGATTCCGACATCGCTCGCGTAGGTGTCCGTCGCGGTGACCACTGTTCCGTTCCTGATGACGGTGTCAAAACGCATCACGCCTCCCGTGATTCAGCGTGCAGGCATCTTATGGCATTCGCGAAAGGCGGCGCAACCCGTACGCGAAATGCGAGACCGTTCGGTTGCGACACTGCGGGATAAAAACGATAGTTATTGGTACGATTTGCCGATGCTAGAATAGCCGCCTTACAAACGGGACCGGAAGCGATTCGTCCTACCCGGTCCTGCGATTCGGAGTCCAACCGGTTTCCCTATGCCGCTTCGCGAAACAGCGCCGAAGCTTTCCCCGGAACAGTATGAGAAGAACTTCGCCGACATTTCACCGGCGATGGATTCGCGGCAGGCCGCCATTGAAGCTGCGCGATGTCTATACTGCTTCGACGCTCCTTGCATAGCGGCATGTCCCACCCACATAGACGTTCCCGCGTTCATCAAGAAGATATCCACCGGCAATTTGCGCGGATCGGCCCGCGAAATTCTGACCGCGAATATTTTGGGACACAGCTGCGGGCGTGTTTGTCCCACGGAATCGCTTTGCGAAGGCGCCTGCGTGATGCACGAAAAAGGCGAATCGCCGATCGAGATTGGCCGACTCCAGCGCTACGCCGTGGATTACGTCCTCGACAACAAAATACAGCTCTTCAGCGCGGGCGCGCCCAATGGTAAACGCGTGGCTTGCATTGGCTCGGGACCTGCGTCGCTGGCCTGCGCCGCCGAACTCGCGAAGTGGGGCTATCACGTCACCGTCTTTGACCGCAACACGCTTCCTGGCGGCCTAAATAGTTACGGCATCGCCGCCTACAAGTCGCGCGCGGCCGATTCGATTCGCGAGGTTGATCTCATCCGGCAGCTGGGCGTGAAATTTCGCCAGAAAACGGAGGTCGGCTCCGATATCGCCTTCGAGGAGCTTGAAAAGCAATCCGACGCAGTTTTCATCGGCGTCGGACTCGGCGAAACGTGGCCACTGAATCTCCCCGGCGAAGGTCTGGTCGGCGTTTACGGCGCGATCGAATTCATCGAGAAAACGAAAACCCAACCGTTTCGCGATGTCGAGGTCGGCCGCCGCGTCGCCTGCATCGGCGCTGGAAACACCGCTATTGACGTTGTGACGGCTGCGCGCCGCCTTGGCGCGGAAATCGTTTATCTCGTGTATCGCCGCGGCGAACCTGAAATGCCTGCCTTCGCTTACGAATACCAGCTCGCCAAGCAGGACGCGGTGAGTTTTCTCTGGCAAACGCAGCCCGTTCGCGTGCTCGGCGAAAGTGGCGTCGTTACCGGCCTGGAATGCGTGAGGACGCAGCTCGGCTCACCGGATGCGAAAGGCCGGCGCAGCCCGGTGCCTGTCCCGGGTACGGAGTTGAAACTCGACGTGGATATGGTCGTGCGCGCCGTCGGGCAGAAACCGGCGACTGATTTCCTAGGGGCGATTCGGGGTGTGGAGATCAACTCCGACGGCACGGTCAAAGTTAACGACCGTCATCAAACGGGCCACGCGAAGTATTTTGCTGGCGGCGACTGCACGAATGGCGGAAAAGAAGTCGTGGACGCCGTCGCCGAGGGTATGGCCGCAGCCCGCGGCCTCGACTCATGGCTCGGTTCTCCCCGAGGTTTTTCGTAGGGGCACAGCATGCTGAGCCCGGCGCACCTTCTTGGCGTCGCGCGGCCCTTCCGCCGCGAAGTCCTGCCAAGATCGTTTTCGTCCTATTCGGAGGTTCACGATGGCTGATCTGGCGGTGAAATTCGCGGGCGTTACGAGCCCCAATCCGTTCTGGCTGGCTTCCGGCCCGCCCACGAACACAGGCGGCCAGGTGATGCGGGCGTTCGACGCCGGCTGGGGCGGCGCCGTGTGGAAAACTATCGGCGAGCCCATCGTAAACACTAGCTCGCGCTACGGCGCAATCGATCTAAACGGCGTCAAGATGATGGGCTTGAACAATATTGAGCTGATCAGCGACCGCTCGCCCGAAACGAATTTCCGCGAGATCTACGAGGTTAAGAAACGATATCCCAAGAATCTGGTGATCGCGTCTCTGATGGTCGAATCGAAGCGCGAATCGTGGCACGCGATGGTGCGACGAGCCGAAGAAGCTGGTTCCGACCTGCTCGAACTGAATTTCGGTTGTCCCCATGGCATGAGCGAACGCGGCATGGGTGCGGCCGTCGGGCAGGTGCCTGAATACACGGAAATGATTACGTCGTGGGTGAAAGAAGCCGCGCGCATTCCCGTAATCGTCAAGCTCACGCCCAACGTCACCAGCGTTAGCCACATCGCCGCGGCCGCGGAGCGCGGTGGCGCCGACGCCGTCAGCCTGATCAATACGATCAATTCACTGATGGGAGTGGACCTTACGACGTTCGCGCCGCGTCCGGTCGTCGGCGGAAAATCGTCGCACGGCGGCTACTGCGGCCCCGCCGTGAAGCCCATTGCACTTCATCTACTCTCAACGGTGGCGAAGAATTCGCGTCTTCCCATCAGCGGCATCGGCGGCATCGGATACTGGAATGACGCTGCCGAGCACATCGCTCTCGGCGCGACCACCGTTCAGGTATGCACTGCCGCGATGCACTACGGTTTCCGTATTGTCGAGGACATGATTGACGGCCTCTCGCAGTACATGGACGACCGCGGTTTCTGCACAATCGAGGATTTTCGAGGTCGCGCCGTGCCCAACGTAAAGGATTGGGGCGACCTCGACTTGAATTACAAAGTCATTGCGACGATTGATGAGAAGCTGTGCATCGGTTGCCAGCTATGCTACGTCGCCTGCGAGGACGGGGCGCATCAGTGCATCGAGCCCTATAGAGAATCCGTGAAAAAGAACACCGGCGGCTTCGGCGTTCACGTTCCGCGCATCATCGAAGAAGATTGCGTTGGCTGCAATCTGTGCGCGCTGGTATGCCCGGTGGAGAATTGCATCACGATGAAGGAAGTGGATACTGGCGACGCACACATGAGCTGGAACGACCGCGTGCGCCAATCCTCCGCGACGCTGTCGCTCCCGTTCCCCAGCGGCGACTGACCCCGGATCTTCAGCCGAAAGATTTTCGTAGGGGCGCAGCATGCTGCGCCCGGCACACATGCTTGACACTCCGCAGCCCATTCAGTGACGGTTTCGGGTCGGCCGCATTCAGGCGGACACTTTTTCTTCGCCGACGCACCGCCGATTAATTGTCAGCAACCAATACACGACAAAGCTGACTCCAAATCCCACGAACCACGCGTAGTCGTACAACACGCGCACTGGCGCATACACCAGCCCCACGAACGCAACAGAGCACCCCGCCACCAGCGCCAAAATGGCCCTCCAATTTACGCCATGGGAAAACTCGTAGATTCCACCGCGCCGGTAGAGATCCTCTGCATTCAGAATCGTTTTCCGGCGCACGAAGTAATCGCAAATCAAGATTCCAGCCACAGGCCCAAGGAACCCCGAATAGCCAACAAGCCATCCCGAGACGTAATTTCCATAACTCGCCAGCAGTTTCCACGGCTGCATCACCACGCCGATCAAGCACGTGATCATCCCACCAGTACGAAAACTGATTTTCTGCGGCCACAGATTCGAGAAATCATTCGCGGGCGAAACCACGTTCGCGGCCACATTCACGTTGAGCGTCGCCATCAGTAGCGCGATCATCGCGATGACGACCGCAATTGGGCTCCCCAGCCGCGCCAGCACAGCTACCGGGTCCCAAATCGCCTGCCCGAAAACCACTACCGTCGCCGACGTGACTGCAATTCCGATGAACGAATAAAATGTCATCGTAGTCGGCAAGCCAAGCGCCTGACCGACCATCTGTTCGCGCTGGCCTTTGGCGTAGCGCGTAAAGTCCGGGATGTTAAGCGCAACGGTCGCCCAGAACGCCACGACACCCGTCAGCGACGGAACAAAGAACCTGAAAAACTCGCCGAAGGTTTGAAATTTCGAAGGTGTGGCCAGCATCGGCCCAAATCCGCCGGCTTTCGCGCGCGCCCAGAGCAACAGCGCCACGCCAATCAACAACAGGAATGGCGCGGTTACCCCCTGCAGAAACCGAATCGTCTTGATGCCGCGCAAGATCACAACTAGGTTCAGCAACCAGAAGAACAGGAAGCAGGCCGGTACGCCCCACCCTGTATTCTTCCAACCGGGCGCGAGCGCCACGATCATCGCGTAGATCGCTTCGCCGCCGATCCAGGTTTGGATTCCGAACCAGCCGCACGCGACCAGCGCCCGCAGCATCGCAGGTACATTTGCGCCAAGTACTCCGAACGCCGAGCGTGCGAAGACAGGGAAGGGAATTCCGTACTCCGCCCCCGCGTGCGCGTTCAGCAGCATGGGGACAAGCACCAGAACGTTGCCAAGAAATACCGTGAAGATCGCCTGCTTCCAGCTCATGCCTCCGGCGATCATCGAACTAGCCAGCAGGTAGGTGGGAATGTTCACGCTCATGGCGATCCAGAGCGCGGCGTAGTTATACGTGCCCCATGTGCGGCGCGCCGCCGGCACGGGCGCCAGGTCTTCGTTGTAGAGGGAACTCGTGCGGACCGCTTGCGCGTCAAAGGCTTGGATGGGTGGAGCGCCGGCGGGAGCAATCGAGGGTTCGTTCATCACGAATTGGCGGGCATCGTAAACTCAGCCCTTGGGCGAGTTGTAGTCAATATAAACAGCCTTCAGCTCCGTATAGAAATCAATCACCACGCGGCCCATTTCGCGAAGGCCCACTCCCGTTGCCTTCATCCCGCCAAACGGCATCTGCGCCTCGCTCACCACCGTGGGAGCGTTCACGTGCGTCATCCCGGTTTCGATCCGCTCAATGAATTCGAATATCTTGCGGGCGTCGTTCGTGTAGATTGAACTCGACAGCCCGAACTTCACCGAATTTGCCACGCGCAATGCTTCCTCGAAGTTCGGGACTCGAATCACGGAAAGCACGGGACCAAAAATTTCCTCCTGCGCGATCGTGCTGTCCCACGGCACGTGGTCGAACACCGTCGGCGCGACGAAATACCCATTCTCATGCGCCCCAGCGGCCAGGCGCTCCCCGCCGTGCAGCAATCGCGCTTCTTTCTTCCCGGTTTCGAGATACCGCAGCACCGTTTTCAGCTGCTGCTCGTCCACCAGCGGTCCCACGTCCACATCCGCGTCGAGGCCATTGCCGACCTTCAGCTTCTTTGCTTGCTCGACGATCATTTCCACGAACCGGTCCGCGATCGCCTCTTCCACCACCACGCGGCTCGTTGCCGTGCAGCGCTGCCCGCTCGATCCAAACGCTCCCAGCACCACCGACTGCGTCGCCAGCGCCAGATCCGCGTCGCGCAGCACGACCACCGGATTCTTGCCGCCCATCTCGCACTGGCATTTCTTCATCTGCCGCGCGGCCAGCGAATAAATCAGGCTGCCCACTTCGTTCGATCCCGTAAACGAAATCGCGCGCACTTCGGCGCTTTGCAGCAGCTCGTCGCCCACTTCTTCTCCCGCGCCGAGAACCATGTTAAGCACACCGGCGGGCGCCCCCGCGTCGGCGAAAATCTCCACAACCTTCGCCGCGCATTCCGGCGTCAACTCAGCGGGCTTCAGCACCACAGTGTTGCCTGCCACAAGCGCCGGAGCCGCCTTCCACACGGGGATCGCCACCGGAAAATTCCATGGCGTGATCGCGCCCACCACTCCCAGCGGCTGCTTGATCGTGTACGCGATGTTCTTGACGGTTTCACTTGGAATCGTCTCGCCGCCCATCCGCCGCCCTTCGCCCGCCGTGAATTCGAGGATGTTGATTGACCTTTGCACCTCGACGAGCGACTCCTTCAGTGTCTTGCCCTCTTCGCGGCAAAGCGTTCGCGCCAGCGCATCTTTCTGCTTTTCCATCAGCGCGGCCGCACGCGCCAGAATTTTGCCGCGCGCCGGAGCCGGCGTATCGCGCCATGCCGGAAACGCAGCCTTGGCAGCGGCAATCGCCTCGCGGACTTCCTCGCGCGTGGAAAGCGGCGCCACGCTGGTCACTTCCTGCAGGTTGGCGGGATTGCGCCGTTCAAGAGTCTGCCCCGACCGGGATTCGACCCAGCGGCCATTGATGAAGTTGCGGCAAAGCGGCGCGGTTACTGTCGCGGTGGTCATCGGTGGCGCCTCAATCCGCAGCCTGCGGCAGGCCCGGCGTTCGCGTGCGCACGATCTCGTCGTAGCTTTCCGGCCGCCTGTCACGATAGAACTGCCACGTCGCCCGCACTTCTTTTATTTCGTCGAAATCAAGGTCCGCCACGACGAGTTCATCTTTGTCACGGCTCGCCTGCGCTACGATTTTGCCGCGCGGATTGCAGAAATAACTCTTCCCGTAGAATTCTCCGATGCTCCAGGGTTTCTCGGTTCCCACGCGATTGATCGCCGCGACAAAATATTGATTCGCCGCCGCGTGCGCCGGCTGCTCCAGCTCCCACAGGTACTCGGATAGCCCGGCAACCGTGGCCGAAGGATTGAACACAATTTCCGCGCCGTTCAGCCCCAGAACTCTCGCGCCCTCCGGAAAATGCCGGTCGTAGCAGATGTAGACGCCGACTTTCCCGAATCGCGTCTGGAACACCGGATATCCAGCGTTCCCCGGCGTGAAATAAAATTTCTCCCAGAAGCCCGGATGGCAGTGCGGAATGTGGTGCTTTCTGTATTTGCCCAGGTAGCTTCCATCCGCGTCGAACACCACCGCCGTGTTGTAAAACAGTCCGGCCATTTCAACTTCATAAATCGGCACAACCAGCACCATTTTGTATTTCTTGGCCAGTTTCTGCATGCGCACCAGCGTCGGCCCTTTGGGGACGCTCTCGGTCAGCTCGTACCATCGGGCATTTTGTTCCGCGCAAAAATAAGGCCCGTAGAAAAGCTCCTGCAGGCCGAGAATTTGCACGTCCTTTTTTGCCGCGGCCGAGATCATTTTTTCGTGCTTCGCGATCATTTTTTCTTTGATGTCCGCCAGCGAATATTTCTCCGGCGACCATTCGCAGGTAGCTTGGATAACGCCACATCGCACGATCCGCGGCATGGAATGCCTCCTGTGTGCTCGTGGGAGCAGTCTACTATTCGTCCCGAGACCCGACAAGGATGTAGCCTCGCCAGGCGTTGTCCCGCAGGTATTATCGTAGTTGCGCGGCTATATGGTCTGCTGCGTAGGAAAGATCAGATGCGGGTGAGCGCTGTAGCTTCGTCCGGGGCCAGATCGAGCACGGAGTCCAGCCGGACCATCTTCAGCAGCATCATGATGCGCTTCGTCGCGGAAAAATAAGTGCATTTCCCGCCCGCGCGCTTCAGCGTTGTAAACGCGCGGACGAGCGAGCCGATCCCCGAGCTGTCCAGATCCGTAACTCCCGCCAGATTAATTGCGACATGCAGCGACCCGGCGTCGACCAGTTGCTGGACCTGGCTGCGGAAACCCTCTTCGTCCTTGCCCAGCTTTAGCGGCCCTTCGAGGTCCAGAATCGTCGCCGGACCCGCCTTACGGATTCGAATGTTCACAATGCCCCTCTGCGTAGTGCCAAACTAACCGAATTAGGTTTTGCGATCAAGGCCCGTGATTCAGTTCCTTGACCTATCATCGCTCCTTTTGTTAGGCTGCGCCGTCCGCTCTTTATCGCGCTTTTCATCATATTACGCGATCGAAGGGCTTTCGTGTCCCCCCACGGGAGAATCATGGAATCGTCTGCCGCGCTCTTCGAACTGGCGAGCGTGTCTCTTGCGTGCCGCGACCAGGATACGCTTCTGAAAACGGTGGCGGCGCGTGTCGGTGCCGCCGTCGGCGCTCGTGCTGTCCTCGTTTGGATCGGCGAACCAGACCCTGGCTTGGTGTGCAGATCGCGCTGGAGCGACCCGGGCGAGCGGATCGGCCTAGCCGATGGTCCAATCTCTCAAGGCCTGCTCGCCGAGGTCTGCGAATCCGGTGAGACGCGGCGTCTGAGCGTGAAGCAGATTGTCGCGGAAGATCTCACGCATCTCGACGAGACCAGCCGCGGGCGGGTGAAATCCGCGGTTTATGCAACTCTGCCCGGAGGGAACGGTTGCCTGGGAGTCGTGGAGGTATTGAACAAGCGCACGGGCGATTTTTCGGCCGATGACGCGCTATTCATCGAGGAAGCGAGCCGCCTCGCGGGCCAGGCGCTTACGAATTTGGAAGCTATTGAAGAAGAGCGCGGTTCGCATCTTGCCACGCTCGATCGCCTGACCGCTCTGTATGACATTGGGCGCACATTTACCTCAACCCTTGAGCTCGCGGAACTCTTGCCCATCGTCGCGGAGAAAATCCGCGCGATCGTCGGCGCGGCTGCGTGCAACATCTGGCTGATGGATTCCGCCTCCGAGGAAATGCATCTGGCAAACCGCGTGGGCGAGGATCCGACAGCTGAGGAGGGAGCCCGTGTCTCTGCCTCCGAAGGGCTGTTGGCCGAAGTTGCGCATCAGGTAAATCCGAAGCTTGTGAATGAACCAGCGGAGGAGACGGGGCTCGAAGAACGCAGGGAAGCAGGCGGCGATTTTGAAATTCAATCCTGGATGGCGGCGCCGCTACGCAAAGATGACGAAGTGCTGGGCGTCGTCGAGCTCGTAAACAAGGCCGACGGCGGTTCGTTCGACGAGGACGAGCTTTTCCTCCTGGCAAGCGTCAGCGAGCAGGCAGCCATCGCTCTGCATAATGCGAATTTACTCGAGTCCGAACGCAAGGTCCACGTTCTCGGCGCGCTCCTGAAAATTTCGCAGGAGATTACTTCAACTCTCGATCTTGACCATGTCCTCACGACGCTCGTTCAGCAGGCCGGCTCCGTCGTGCCATTCGATAAGTGCGTCATCGGATTTTTTGACCGCGGTCGGTTTATGCTCGGCGCGGTTTCGGGCGAGACGGAAGTTCCGAAGACGCGCGAAATGGACGATTTCCGCGAACGATTCCAGTGGGTCGCAAATCAGACAGAGATCGTCGCTGGCGATCTCCGTTCGGAGGTTTGGGAATTCCATCCCGACGAGGCGCGAGCGCAGATCGTGTCCGTCCTCGAAAAGCATGGCTACGGCGGATTTTACGCGCTGCCTCTGCGAGATGAGCAGGGAGCTCTAGGAGTCCTAGCGCTAGTAAGCAGCGAGCCAGATTTTCTGAACGAGAATCACAAGGAGACGCTCGCCATTCTTGCGAATCAGACCTCCGTCGCGATCCGCAACGCGCAACTCTATCAACAGGTGCCCCTCGCGAATTTCTTGCAGCCGTTTTCGACGCGAAAGAAGAAGCTGCTCGCCGCAGTGCCCAAGGGACGCTGGCGCGTTTATGGGGAGCGGGCTGCCGTGGTCGCCGCGGCACTGATCCTGATTCCGTGGCCCATGCGCGTGGGCACGGATGCGACGGTGGTACCGGCCGTGAGTCGGGTCGTCAGCGCGATGCAGGGCGGCGTGGTCAAGCGCGTCTTCATCCATGAGGGCGATGTAGTTCAACCCGGACAGTTGCTCGCGCAACTCGATGACGGCGACGACACGGTTAAGCTCGCGCAGGCCCAGGCTGCACTCGCTCAAGCGCGACACGATTCCGCCGAGGCCGAGTTCAAGAACGATAGCTCTGCCGTAGGCCAGGCTACGATTCGCGCCAACCTCCACAGCGCTGAGGTGCAGCTCGAACAGGAGCGCGTGTCGCAGGCGCAGTTGCGTGCCCCGATAGCGGGGACTGTGGTCACGCGGAAAGTGGAAGATCGCGCCGGAACCATGCTGAAGCCGGGCGAAGCGTTCTGCGAGATCGTCGAATCCGATCGCATGGCCATAGACATGAGCGTGCCGGAAGCGGACCTCGGACTCGTGCGCACCGGAAAGCCGGTTGCGTTGAAACTCAACGCGTTTCCGGCCGCGACGTTCGCGGGAACCGTCGAGCGCATTGGAGAACAGACGCGGGCGGAAGCGGGCGAGCAGTATTTCCTTGTTCGAGCGGTCTTCGACAATTCTGACGGCCTCGCTCGCGACGGGATGGTCGGCCGCGCACGGATTCGAGCCGGCGGAGGTTGGTTAGGGAGCGGCTGGTATTCCGTGGGCTTCGCTCTACTGCGCGATCCGTTCCGCTGGGTATGGCAAGAGGTTTGGGCCTGGCTGCCGTAGGGGAGAAGAACGAATATGAGAACGCGCGTGATGCTTTTACTCGGAGCCGCACTGGCCTTGGTTCTGACGGGCTGTGGAGACTCGTCGGCAGTTTCATCGGCCCACGCCGGCGCAACCGACGCAGGCACCCGACCGGCCGCTTCCCCGACTCCTGCTGACTCTGGCGCCAGCTCACTCCCGGCGCCTCACGATGTCCTCAGTGTTCTTTCTGTCGAGCATCAAGTTGACATTTCAACCGAGCGCGACGGCGTCGTTGTGTCCATCGCTCAGGATGAAGGGAGCGCCGTGAAGAAGGGCGATGTCCTTGGCCAGCTCGACGACCGTACCCTTCAGATCGAGTTGATCAAAGCTCGTGACGATTTGCAGGTGGCGCAGAACAACGTGAAATACAAGCAAGCCGAGGTAAAGGCGAAGGCTGCGGCTCTCGCCCGGCAGCAGCAGTTGCGAGACTCTGGTCTTTCGAGTCAAGCCGACCTCGAACAGGCTGATTTCGAGGCCAAAGGCGCCGAATTCGATATGCACGGCTGGGAAGCCACAGCCGAGAGCAGTCAGGCGGAAATCCATCGGTTGGAGCTCGAACTGGATCAGACCCGCCTCCGCGCACCCTTTGCCGGGGCTGTTGTCGTTCGCTACGTTCGCGAAGGGCAGGAGGTCGCCAAAGGCGACAAATGCTTCCGCGTGAGCCAACTTTCGCCCCTCGAGGTCCAGTTCCAGATTCCCGAGTCCTCCGCCCAGCGTCCGGCTCACGGCGCACCGGTAGGTCTGGTGCTCGTCAGTGATCCCACGCGCTCGATCGGAGCACGAGTGATGAAGATCAGCCCCGTGATTGATCCCGCGAGCGATAGTTACAGCGTGACCGCCGAGCTCACTGGCAAGGGCATCTCCGACCTTCGTCCGGGAATGGCCGTGCGCGTAGTCTGGCCCGATACTCCCCACACGAGGCCCTAGCGAATCCGCCATGCGTTTTGGTCCCACCAGCCTGAAAGCGTCGAGCGTTTTAGCCAAGGGGTTGCGACGCCCCAAATTCCGCACGGACTTGCGAATCAGCGAGCAGGTGTTTGCGGGCGAGAAAACATATGTCATCAAAGTGGAGGAAACCAGTTCATACAATCGCTACGGCCCCTCTGAATACGAATTGCTGACGCTCTGCGATGGCACCCGCACGCGCGCCGAGGTTGCGGCAACGTGGAACGAGCGTCATCCTGACGATCCCCTGGGCGAAGCGGAGGTGATGGAATTTCTGGATGGCATCGAAGCGGAAGTGTGGGAACAGACCGTAGGGGAAAAGAACCTGGCCGTCCTAGAGCGAATTCGTGACGATCGCAAAAGCCGCGTGGATCAGTCCAACGTGCTCTACATTTCATTCAAGGCATGGGATCCGAATAAGACCCTCGCGAGGTTGGATCCGTACCTGAGTTGGTTGTTTACTCCTGGGTTCGTCTTATTTTCCTTGGGGATGTTCATCACGGCTTTCTATTTGGTGGCCGGAGATTGGGCTCAGGTGCAGCGTGACACAGCTTCGCTGTACACCTTTCAGGACAAGACGGCTTACGACATCTGGATCTTCTGGTTTCTGATTCTTGGGTTGGGCGCCGTGCATGAATTTGGCCACGGCCTTACCTGCAAGCATTTCGGCGGCGACGTACATCAAATGGGTTTCCTGCTGATCTACTTCACGCCCGCGTTTTATACGGACACAACCGACATCATGCTGTTTGACCGTTTGGGCCGCCGGCAGTGGGTTCTGTTTGCCGGAATCTGGATCGAGTTGGTTATTTGCGGGATTGCGGCTTTTTTCTGGCGTTTTACTGCCCCGGGGTCGTTCGCCAATGATTTGGCATACAAAACGATGCTGTTGAGCGGAATCCAGGGCGCGCTGATAAATCTAAATCCGCTCATCAAGGCGGACGGCTACTATGCGCTCGCGGAATATCTCCGCATAGACAACCTCCGCGAAGAGTCCTTTACGTTTCTCCGGGCGTGGACCCGCAAATACATTCTGAGAGAAGATTTGGAGTTGCCTCTGGCCAGCCGGCGTCAGCGCCGCATCTATCTTCTCTTCGGCGTCGCGGCGGTCTTTTACAGCACATCGCTCCTGATTCTTGTCCTTTTGTTCGTAAAAAATGTGTTCGTCACCAAAATGGGTGGCTGGGGATACGTCGCGACCGCGGGAGTTATCTATTTCTTCTTGGCTAAAGACTTCAAGATAGCTGTGCCCCACGTACGTGCGTGGTGGCGCGAAAAGAGAGAGGAATACATGGCCTGGAAAATTTCGCGGGCGCAGCAGGCTGGCGCGGTTGGTCTCGCCCTCTTGTTTCTGATTCCCCCGATTCCCACGAGAGTAGCCTCCGATTTCGTGTTGGAACCCGGCAGGGATGCCCACGTGCGAGCCGAGGTATCGGGAGTCGTGCGCCAGGTGTTGGTCGAGCAAGGCGACTCGGTCAAAGCGGGGCAGATGCTTGCCGTTCTGGAGAATCCCGACGTCGAATCGGGTGCCCAAATCCTTGCTCAACAATTGGCCATGGCCAATAGCGAAGTCCGCTTGGCCCAAGCGCGCGCAGACCAGGCCAAGATCGGTGCCGCGGTCCAGGAACAGCAGCGTCTGGAATCAGAATGGACGGTCGCCCAGGGCAAGGTTGACGCGTTGGATGTCCGCGCGCCATTCGCCGGAGTAGTGGCTACGCCGCGTGTCGAGCAGAAGGCAACGGAATATCTGGCGGCCGGGGACGAGCTATGCGAAATCGTGGACCGCAGCACGATGAAGGCGCGTATCTTGGTGCGTGATTGGGAACTCGAACAGGTCCCCGCTGGCGCGCCAGCTCAGTTGAAGGTCCTGCCTTACCCCTTCCGCACCTATTCCGGCAGCGTAGCGCAAGTGCTGCCGGCCGCGGCGCCGGATAAGCCGGTGGCGCAACCGCAAGACCTCGAGCGGCTTGGCCAGCAGCTGACCAACTATTTTGCCGTTATCACAGTTTTCCCAAATCCGGATGGTTCGCTGCGCGAAGGCATGACGGGAACCGCTAAGATTGCCGGTGTATCGCGTCCTTTGGCATGGCAGGCGGGCAGAGCTGCCTGGCGGTGGATTCGCTCCCAAGTCTGGTAGTTTTGCAAGGTGCGAGTGCCGGCGAGGAGAGTGCGGAAATTGGCACGGCCTTGTGAAACAAAAAGGGCTGCCCCGAAGGGGCAGCCCTCTCGCCATCCGCGCTAAATCGATCTGCCGAGGGAACGACTTCACCATCTCGTCAAGACCCAAAAGGCGCCGTTCCCATCCTGCAGCGCGCTACAACAATTTAGTGGGAGTTCGGAAGGAAGCCCTTGCCGCTGCTCAGTGGCACTTTCTTCTCAAGCTTCTTGGCTCCGAGCGTCTTTCCCTTTTTCGTTGGCTTTGCCATGATCTTTTTCCTCCAGAAGGTTTGTGTTCCTTACTTCACAGCTACCTATTGCAATCTTCGCGCCAAACGCGAAATAACCGCGTATCTGTCAGGTCAGGTTGCAATCACAGGACTTACGCTCGCGCGCTGGAATGCCAGGGAAGAGCCAAAGTCCCGCCGCTATCACTTTTCCAACAGCGTCGTTGATTAATTCAACAGATTCGGTTCCTCGGGCTGCCCGGAAACCAGGCCGGAGCCGTCCATCGGGCCGATCGGAACACATCAATCGTTGAAAATCCGACGTACCAGCGCTTTGTGAGTGCGCGGAGCGCTCAATTTCCAAGCCCAACGGAGTTTTCGCCCCGATTCACATCCCAAATTCGGGTCCTAGTACCGCGAATCCGGGGAAGATGGCTTCTCGCCCGTCGCAACCGCGTCCGAGACACACCTATGCGCTGAAATATTCAACAGTCTGGGGGATGATTCGCTCAGAGTCCGTACTTGCGGCAAAGGTAGTTTAGGCGATTGCGGTCCACGCCCAGCAGGTGTGCGGCTTCCGACTTGGCTTGCTTCGCTTGCTGCATGGCCTCCTGCACCCAACGCCGCTCGGTGGCTTCGAGCTCCTTGTCCAGATCGATTCCTCCCGCCGGCAAATGGAATCGGGATTTCGAATCGCGGCCACTCGCCTGGACGATTTCGGCAGGCAGATCGCTCAGCGCGATGGTCTCAGCTTCCGTCATCACCACGACCCTCTGAACCGCGTTTTCGAGCTCGCGGACGTTTCCGGGCCAGGAATAGCGCTTGAACGCCAGCAGCGCTTCATCCGCCAGGCGTTTGATTGGCACGCCGTTGGCGGCGCAATACACGCTGATGAAATAATCGGCGAGCACGGGAATATCCTCCACGCGCTCTCGGAGCGCCGGGACAAAGATCGGCACCACGTGGATCCGGTAGTAGAGATCCTCCCGGAAACGGCCCTCCTTCGTCATTTCCTCGAGGTTCTCGTTGGTTGCGCTGATTAAGCGGAAATCCACGCGGATTGATTTCTTGCCGCCCAGGCGCGTAAGCGAGCGATCTTCGAGCACGCGCAGGAGCTTGCTTTGCAGCGACGGCGTCAGCGTGGCGATCTCGTCGAGAAAAAGCGTCCCTTGATGCGCGACCTCGATTCTGCCTTCTTTCATGCCTGCCGCGCCGGTGAAGGCACCCTTCTCATAGCCAAAAAGCTCGGACTCCATCAGCGCCTCAGGCAGCGCCGCGCAGTTGACGCTGACGAAGGCCCGGCTGCGTCGCGGGCTTTGGTCGTGGATGGCCCGCGCGACCAGTTCTTTTCCCACTCCGCTTTCGCCGCGGATGATCACGTTGGTGGTCGCCCGCGCGATTCGCTTGATCGAATCGAAAAGATGGCGCATCACATCGGTTGCGCCTATGAAATCGCCGAGCGTGTTCTTCCGGCTGATTTCCTCGCGCAGGATGCGGTTCTCGCGCTGGATGTGGAGTTTTTCAACAGCGCGCTCCAGCAGGTGGCGAAGGACGTCCATATCAACCGGCTTGGTGAAATAGTCGTAGGAGCCGCTATCAATCACCTTCAGCGCCGTGGATTTCTTATCGTCGGAGCTGAGAACAATCACAAGCGTGTCAATTTCGCTCCCGTCGAGGCGGTCGAGTAGCTCCGCGCATTCGCGAACGCCCCCGGAAGCGATCGGCAGGCCAAGTAGGAGTATGTCGAGTTCGGATTCCTGCAGCAGGATGTACGCCGCTTCATAGTCCTTGCCCTCGAGGACCTCGAACTCGGAACGCAGTGACGAAGCCATCTTCGCGCGCAGGCTCGCGTCGTCGTCCACAATGCCTACTCTGGGTTTGGATGGTCCGGGGGCGATGGCTGGTCTCCGGCGGGGACACGCGAGAGGCTCAAAGCCTGCAGCTGAAAGGCGTCCCGCGCAGCCGCGATTCTAGGTGGGAGGCACCCCGGGTGTCAACGAATGGACGCAAAGATTCGCGGTCCAAACGGTCCGTCGGGAAGCGCAGCACGGGGCAAAAAGTGGTTGAACGCGGCTCAGACTTATAACAGACTGCGCTCGAAGCAACTGCGGAACGCCAGCGGCTCTCCCGCGCGCAAATTCAGCTGAAGGGCAGGTTCTCAAATGTCTGCAAACCATGATGTCGCTGTCATTGGGTCCGGCCACAATGGTCTTGTCGCGGCCGCCTATCTCGCCGCTGCGGGAAAGAGCGTCGTTGTGCTCGAGCGAAATGCGTGGCACGGAGGCGGTGTGGTTACGGCCGAGCTGACGGGGCCCGGCTACCTGCATGATCGCTTCAGTACCGGGCACATTTTTATTCAGGGCAATCCCCTCATCAAGAACGACGAACTCAAGCTGCTTTCGCGCTACGGGTTGAAATACGTCTACCCGGAAATCCCGTTCATGGTTGTTTTCGACGACGGCTCCTCAATCGGCCTCTATCGCGATCGCCAGAAAAACTACGACGAAATCGCCCGGTTCTCCAAGAAGGACGCGGACACCTTCCTGAAGTTCGCCGAGACCTCGATGAAGTACCTTCCCATGATTTCGGCGTCGTTCTACACCCCGCCGCCGCCGATGGGCGCCATGCTCGCGATGCTCGATCAAAGTACCGAAGGCCGCGAGCTGTTTGCCCTGATGCAGAAGAGCCCCTACGACATCATCATGGAGAATTTTGAGAACGAGAAAGTGCGCCTGTTTTTCGTGCGCATGGTCTCCGAAAACCTGACCGGCCCGGAAGAGAAGGGGACTGGGCTCGGCATATTCGTCTTCCTTGGCTTCATGGAAACCTACGGCATCGGCGTGGCCATAGGAGGCAGCGGCGCTCTCACGGCGTCACTCATCCGCTGCATCGAAGCGCACGGGGGAAAAGTCCTCAACAACACCCCGGTCGAGCAGGTCCTGGTGAAGGGCGGGCGCGCTGTCGGCGTTCGAACCAAGGACGGAACGGAATACGCCGCCAAAGACGCCGTCATCGGCTCCATCCATCCGCACTTTCTCGGACGATATGTCCCCGGAGTCGAGGCCCGGATCACACGCGATGCAGAGCGCGTCGAGCTCTCGGCGAATTCCTGCTTCACGGTTCATGGTGCCCTGAACGAACCTCTGCGATTCAAAGCCGGACCCCGCGTCAGCAAAGCCTACTTCGCCGATTTGGTGAGTTCGGACATGACCGTCCTTCGAGAGTATTTCGACGCCCTGCGGTACGGTCGCATTCCGGACACTGCGTTGCTGGGCGTTGCCTGCCCGTCGAATTTCGACACCACGCGCTGCCCTCCCGGCAAATCCACGTTTCATATTTGGGACTATGTCCCCTACTCGCATCCCGATGGCGGACCCAAGCACTGGGACAAGGCCAAGGACGCATTCGCCCAAACGATGATCGATCGGACCTCGAAATTTTGTGAAAACCTGACGCCTCACAACATCATCGCCTACGTCTGCGACAGTCCCCTGGATCTCGAACGGTGTTCAGAGAGCTTTCAGCGGGGCGATCTGCACGGCGCCGCGCCATACCTTTATCAATCGGGCGCGCATCGTCCCACGCCCGATCTTGGTATGAACACAGTGCCCGGTGTCGAGCGCCTCTATCTCGTCGGACCGTTCCAGCATCCGGGCGGCGGTGTCTTTGGTGCAGGTCGCGCGACGGCGATGAAGATGTGCGAAGACCTTAAAATCAACTTCGACAAGATCGGCCAGCAGCGATGATGAAATTGTACGGTCCGGACAACAACGAGCTATTGCAAATTACGTCGCTTGAGGCCGAAGACGGCAAGCTGGTGATGCGCGGCAAGGTTTTCGGCTCGATGCCTCTCACAGCGAAACTCACCGGCACCCAAGCCCGCAACGCGCTGAAGCTTTTGAATTTCAAACTCGTGCTGTTCTTGCTGACGCTTCTTTTCCGGAAGTGAACGCTGCTTAGGGGGGCGGAGCTTTAGCTCCGACATGAGGAGCTTGCGCTCTGCGCGCTTTAGCGCCTGAGGTCACTCCTCAAGGACTTTTTCGGCGGCTTGGGATCGATCCTCTGGAGCGAATTGAAATGAGCGCTCGTGCCAATGGGCAAAGAGCTGACTGAAAAAGGTGAAAGCGCGAAGCTTTAGCCCCGCCAAAAGCGGAAAATGCCGAAAGGTGGATGCCGAAGTCTTAGCCCCACTAAAAGCGGAAAATTGCGAACGGTGGAAGCGCGGGGTTTTAACCCCGCGAAAAGTCGCCCAATTAAGCGAGGGCTTTAGCCCCGGGGTCCGCGCGACAACCTTGGCGTGGGGTGCCTCGACCGCTGGACGGGGTCCTTGAGCCGCGGAGCGGCGACCGTAATTAGCCCGGCACGAAGCGGAGCGAAGTGCCGGGAAGACGGTGAAAAGAGCCCCTAGTCCCGGAGAGACGATTGAGGGGCCTTAGCCCTGGTTCCCGAACCTGGGTCTGCACGCTATCGCTAGGAGCAAAATCGAATGGCAGCTCGATCGAAACGCCAAGGCCTGGACGCCTCACGGTTACGCCACCTCAAAGCCGTCATCGAAGACGACATCAAGCGCGGCCGCTATTACGGCGGAGTGGTCCTCGTGGCCCGCTACGGCGTGATCGGCCTTCATGAAGCCATCGGCCTCATCGATCCAAAAACTAAGAAGCCGGTCACGAAGAAATCCGTCTTCAGCCTGTTCTCGACCACTAAAGCCATCACCAACGTACTCGTTTTCCGCGCCATCGAGCGTGGCGAGTTCGCCCTCACGACAAAAGTCTCTGAAATTATCCCCGAATTCTCCGGCGGACAGCGCCAGCACATCACGTTCTTCCATCTCCTCACGCACAGTTCCGGCCTCCCGAGCGTTTTCACGCCGAAGCCGGGCATGTACATAGATCGCCTGGACGAGATCGTCACCGCGATTTGCGCGAACGTTCACTGCGCCGCCGCACCAGGCGAGGTGATCAATTATTCCCCAATGGCCGCGCACGCCCTCATGGGAGAGGCCGTCCACCGCACCGACCCCAATAAGCGCTCGTATCGCCGCTTGGTTGAAGACGAAATCCTGAAGCCGCTCAAGATGAAGGACACCTCCGTGGGTGTCCGCAAGGATCTCCGCTCGCGCAAAATCGTTCCCATATTTCTCGACCGCGCGCCCATCGAACATCTCGGTCACAGCAATCTCGGTCCCAACGGCGCCTTCGAAGAAGAAAACGCGGAAATGCCCTGGGTCGGGTGCATCTCCACTGTCGCGGACATGTTTCGCTTTGCGGAAATGCTGCGGCGCGGCGGCGAACTCGATGGAGCGCGGATTCTTTCGCCGGCGATGCTCGATCTCGCCACGCGGAATTGGTCCGGCGACAAACCGAACGAGCTTTACAAGCCGCTCGTCACCGCCCGCGGCTGGGAGCCGTATCCCGCATATCAGGGAATCGGTTTCCAGGTGCGCGGAGACTCGGTCTGCCACGGTCTCTTCGGAACGCTCACTTCGCCGCGAACCTTCGGCAACTATGGCGCCGGCAGCTCGCTCTTCTGGGTTGACCCAGACCGCCAAATGACTTTCGTCTGCCTCACGACCGGCGTCATGAACGGCGTGGACAACATCGAACGCTTCCAGCGCCTCTCCGATATCGCCGTCTCCGCCGCAATCTGAGAAGGCTGCGCGACTGAACCTGGTCGAGCCGGCACCACGTGGTTCCGGCGTACACGATTCGATTGTGGCGAACACTTGCTCGGAGTATATTGCCGCATATACCCAGACCGAATTTCAATTGGAGGCCGTTACACATGAAGTCCCAATCCGATTCTGGCAAAGACGCTACGAAACCCAACCAGTCTGATCGCAGTGTTGAATCTTCGCCGCTCGGCGGCGCACATCCGGGCGCGCCGAACGAAGTCTCCTCTCGGAGAGGGTTTCTGCAGATGACGGTGGGAGGGACGGTAGCCGGGCTAGCGACCGCCGCCGGCATGGAGCTTGTAGCGCCACGACAGGCCTCGGCTCAGGCCACGCTCAGCCCCGAGGCCGCACTTCAGGATTTGATGGACGGCAACAAGCGTTTCGCGGATGAGCGCCTGACTTCCTTCGAGCACGATCTTGCCATTTTGAAACA
The DNA here is from genome assembly GCA_963842425.1 of uncultured Acidobacteriota bacterium. Lineage (GTDB taxonomy): Bacteria > Acidobacteriota > Terriglobia > Acidiferrales > UBA7541 > Palsa-295. The sequence continues at coordinate 541,698 of CAWJGQ010000010.1, forward strand.
GAACACAATAGAGAAGCAGGAGCCATTCGCAGCCGTACTGTCTTGCGCTGATTCACGCGTACCGGTTGAGTTAATTTTCGACCAAACCATCGGTCACATTTTCGTTACGCGCATCGCCGGGAACGTCGCCACTTCGGAGATCATCGCCAGCCTTGAATATGGCGCCGGGGTGTTGGGAACGAAGGTGATTCTGGTAATGGGACACGCTGGTTGCGGCGCTGTCAAGGCAACAATTCAAGCCAAGGAAGTTCCCGGGCAAATCAGCGCCCTCTATCCGCACATTCAGCCTGCGGTGGATCAAGCGGGACCCGACCTCGAGGCAGCGTCCAAAGCAAATGCGAAAATCCAGGCGGCTCTTCTGCGCCAGGCCTCGACCGTCATTTCCGGATTGGTGAAGCAAAACAAGCTGAAGGTTACCGCCGCATACTACGATGTCGGCACCGGTGTCGTATCACTCCTGGAGTAGCCCGGCTACTCTCAATTAACTGACCCTATTTGCCGGCAGGCACGCTTTCTCCCGCCTTCTGAGCTGCGGGTTCGACGATGATTTGCCCGTACATCCACGGATACTCCTTGCAGATGTGTGTGTACGTTCCCGGTTTGTCGAAAGTGACGCTGCCGATGTCGAGCGGTTTCAGCGGCCCCGTTGACCACGATCCATCCTAGGCCACGATCGTGGGGACCATCCGTCCATTGTTTCTCCATGTGACTCGCGTCCCTGCTTTCACCCTCGCCCGGTAGGGACTGAACTCGTACTCGTCCGTGAAATAATGGGCACCGGTAAGACCTGCGTCCCGCCCAAGCGCCGCCGTCGCCGCCCATTTGGAAGACGAGGCCTCCCGCAGTTGCGAGCGCACCGCTCCCACCCCCGCGAACTCGGATTTGCTCGAACGCCGGGCGTCCAATTCGCCGTGCGGTCTGCCTGATCGAATAACCGAAAGGGCGGAGACGAGCACCCACTCGCCCGGTTAGCTCGTCAATTAGGATCTGGCGCCGGATTTCTGTATTTCTTGTGAGCATGCCACTCGAGTGATACGTTCGACCGCGTGAGAGCTGGGGCGACGGTAATGCCGCTAGTCTGCCGGTGACAACGTTTAACACATTTTGGAAGTGGCTAATTAGCCGGGATTGGGGGAACCCCAGCTTCTTGACCAAGCTAGGGATACCGCGAATCGTAATCAGTCTCCTTGAGTACACCCTGGGTCCGTACGCGTTTCTCGCATTGACAGTGAGATATGTCCCAGGTGCTGACAAACGCGTGTATCGGCTCTTTGTCCACGATCCCTTCGTGTTGGCAGGTTGGGGCTGTTTCTACTTCTTCTACCTCACCCACGAGTTTTTGGCGTTCAAGTACAACGCCAAGGGAAAGGGCTTGGACACGATCGTCTGGAAGAACTGGAATGACCCATTCGTGAAGATCTCCTGGGCGTGTCTTCTGGTGTCGTTGATTGTATTCTTGATCGGATGTTTTCACTTCCGCTCACGTCTAGGATGATGCAGGCGAATGCCGTTGCCGAACCTCTTGCTCCTAGTACCAACTTGTTCGGTTACCACGCTAATTAGGAGTTGAGGTTGGCTCCGTCAGGACCAAACGTTCCCTATGATCCCTGCGTGTGTATAATCGCGCCGCAAATGCCTCTGGTTCCCGGAAAAACATTCTGGCCTCACGACGTCACCCCCGGCGAAGGGGGCAGGATCGGCGCGGTTCGGAACAAGGTGAAAGCAGCATGAGCGTCCCGACTTCGATTCACGTAACGCGCTGGGGCGACTCTGGTCCACGGGTTGTGCTCGTCCATGGCGGCGCGCAGGGCACTGCCGTCGGAGGCGAAACCAATTTCTCGAATCAGAGGGTACTTGCCGACCGCGGCTGGCAGCTGATCGTGCCGGACCGGCCCGGGCACGGGAAAAGCCCCGACCCGGGTCGTCCCGATGATGCCGAAGCGGACGGCATCTGGGTCGCCGATCTGCTCGGCGACGGCGCGCACTTGCTCGGGCATTCCTTCGGCGGCTGCGTCGCTCTGTCGGCGGCGGCAAGGCGGCCCGAGGCGGTAAAGTCGCTTACGCTGATCGAACCAGCGATGTTTCAGTTCGCCGCCGGCGATCCGGCAGTGCGACGCCAGTTGTTCGCGATGATGAAGGCGATGATCTTCTCCTTCTCAGCCGCCGATCGAGCCAGGCGGATGCTCAAGCTGCTCGGAATCCCCCCGGAAGTCCGCGGCACTGGCGATAATGCGCAGCTGGCGCGAATGGGGAAGTCGCTTCGTCGCGTCCGGGTCCCGAACAAAGCGGCACTCACCCGCGAGCTCGAAATAATCAAGAAGGCAGCCATTCCGCTGCTTGTCATCACCGGCGGCTGGAACCCCGCGTTCGAGGCCAGTTCAGACGCTGTTGCCGCTGCGGCTGGTGGCCGGCGGGCGGTGATCCATGCGGGGCACCATTTCCCGCAGATCGTGTCGGACGAACTCAATCAGGTATTCGCTGCCTTCATGCAGGAGCGCGAGCCAGCCCGCTAATCGCTGCGAACGGTCGGAGCTCAATCAGGCATTTGGCCGCTTTTCTCCAGACGGCCGTTGGACGTGATCTATGACGAACATGAGTCAATAATCCACAGATTCGGCGCCGGCTAAATTTACGCCTCGATGTCGTCGAGTCACTTTTCGCAGGACTACTTTTTCGGGGGGAAACCCTTCATCGTCTTCTGTATGTATTTGTCCACATTCGCTTCGAGGTTTTCCGCGAATTTCATGGGGTCTCGAATCTTCTGTGAGGCGGTGGCCTGCCATAGCACGTTCTTCGTCGCTGCATCGGTGACCGTAATCCGCACTTTTGCCAGGCTGTAAGCCCACACGTCCGTCGGAGTTCCTATTACGTTGACCCAGGAGTAGTTGATCATGTCCGTGACGAACACAACGCCCTGTTGTCCCACATCTGCTTTGGCAACTCCTCCCGCCTCGTAGATGATGACGAAGTCCGGATTATCTTGAACCAGCACAAAGCCGGCGCTCTTCAAGTCGCGATTAATGGAATCAATAATCGCCAAATTGATCTGGGCTTCATCCTTTTTGGTTTGCCGAGTCAGCAGGTAGTTCTGTCCCCACGAGTATTTCTTGTATTTCCCGAAATTCGCGGACTTGTCATACGTAGCCTTCACGCTCTGCGCCTGGGCATTTTCCGGCATTTGCAGTGCCGCGATACAAAGCAGAATCATGACCGCCAGGCATTTCGCCATCATGTTGGATTTCCCCATTCGCTCGGAGCAGCTCTCTTGATCTCGAAGACGCCCAACATCGTACTCGCTCAGGCCTGTAAATGTCCCTGAGTGTATACTTTTTGGGCCCGGCGACCCGTGAAGGAGAAATAATGCAGACGCGCAAACTTGGAAAAAGCAATCTGGAGGTCTCGGCAATCGGATTCGGCTGCATGGGGATGAGCTTTTCCTACGGCCCTCCCAAAGATAAAAAGGAAATGACCGCTCTTCTCCGCGCCGCCGTGGAACGCGGAACTACGTTCTTTGACACCGCCGAAGTCTACGGTCCGTATCTGAACGAAGAGCTTGTAGGCGAAGCCCTCGCTCCGTTCCGTGGCAAGTTGGTGATCGCTACCAAGTTCGGCTTTGATTTAAGTGGCACCGATCATCGGCCCGGAGTCGCGGGCTTGAACAGTCGGCCGGAACACATCAAGCAAGCTGTCGAAGGCTCGCTCAAGCGGCTCCAGATCGAGACCATTGACCTTCTCTATCAGCACCGGGTTGACCCGAACGTCCCGATCGAAGACGTCGCCGGTGCCGTGAAGGAGCTGATTCAAGCAGGCAAGGTCAAGCACTTTGGACTCTCCGAGGCCGGCGCGAAGACGATTCGCCGCGCCCACGCCGTCCAGCCGGTCACTGCCCTCCAGAGCGAATATTCTCTGTGGACCAGAACCCCCGAGAAGGAAGTGATACCGACCGTCGAGGAACTTGGGATTGGGTTCGTGCCTTATAGTCCCCTCGGCAAGGGCTTCCTCACGGGCGCGATCAAAGAAAACGCCACGTTCGAAAGCTCCGACTTTCGCAGCACTCTCCCTCGTTTTACTCCGGTAGCTCTCAAGGCCAATCAGGCGCTGATTGATCTGCTCGCCAGCATCGCGAAGCCGAAGAAAGCGACTCCTGCTCAGATCGCGCTCGCTTGGCTGCTCGCTCAAAAGCCGTGGATGGTTCCGATCCCGGGCACAACCAAGTTAAGCCGCCTCGAAGAAAACATCGGGGCAGCGGCAGTCGAACTGTCGCCCGACGATCTCCACGACATAGATAGCGCCGCCTCGATGATCAAAGTGGAAGGTGCTCGATACCCGGAACGCCTCGAAAAAATGACCGGTCTCTGAGCGGAAAACTTCACTGAGGCAGGTGGCCTATCTTTTGCCATTCCCGCCTTTCCGGCCAGCCTGCGCGCCCTGTACTTTTTCTAGACTTATGCTCAGTCGTCGCGCGGCCTCGCGTCGTGCTACTTTCCCGCGAGGTCCATCAACATGGACAAGCGGCGCGCTGGGTGGTGGCACGAAGAGAGGGAAGTCGCGCGCAAGAACCGCATCCAGTCTCCAAACCTCAGCCTCCGCGATCCACAAGCTAATCACCGACTTTTAAGGTTTACTGCGATACCGGTTTCTAGCCGCGCGGCGCTGTCCTTCCTCCGCGCCCTCTGTGTCCCTGCGGTGAGCGAATTTGCGACGGGAAATCCTGCTAAGCCGCGCGAAATTACTCGACACACCATGCCGAGCAAATTTCAGCGTAACTCACTGAAAACAAGGGATCGGTGCCCCAATTACTCGACACACAAACGAGGGGGTAGTTCAGCTCCAAATTTCGCGCCATCCTCCCCCATTCGAATCCACTTTTTGTGCCGTTTCCGACTCTCTCGCGGCCCGCGGCAACCTGAATCTGTTGACGCCGCAACATCCCTGTGGCAACTTCCTCCACGCAAGACCGAGGGAGCCCACAAAATGAAGACCCCGCCCGGCGTGAGCAGCCAGGATTTTTCCGAAGCGATCAAACAGTTTGAGCAAGCCGTCGGCAAGGAGTGGGTTTTCACCAGCGACGAAGATGTCGCCATGTATCGCGACGCGTATTCTCCTTTCTATGGCGAACCTGAAGAACTCGTCGCCTCCGCGGCCGTCGCGCCGGACGGCGTCGAGCAAGTGCAGAAGGTAGTAAAGATCGCGAATACCTACAAGATTCCGATTTACCCGATTTCCACGGGGAAAAATCTCGGCTACGGCGGATCGGCGCCCGCTCTATCGGGAAGCGTGGTTCTCGATCTGAAGCGCATGAATCGCATCCTGGAAGTGAACGAGAGGAACGCCTACGCGCTCGTCGAGCCGGGCGTCAGCTATTTTGATCTTTACCGCTACATACAGGAGAAGGGCCTGAAGCTCTGGATTGATGTTCCCGATCCGGGCTGGGGCAGCCCGATCGGAAATTCACTGGACCGCGGCGGCGGTTATTTGATGGCGGAGTATCGCAACCACTTCGACGCTCACTGCGGCATGGAAGTGGTTCTGGCGAACGGGGAAGTGATGCGGACAGGGATGGGTGCGCTCCCGGGCGCGAAAACCTGGCAGCAGTACAAATCCGGTTTCGGCCCGTGGATTGACGGGATGTTCTCGCAGTCGAATTTCGGCGTGGTCACGAAAATGGGATTCTGGCTGATGCCCGAACCTGACGCGTATCTCTCGGGCATCGTTTACGTGCCCCGCCACGACGATCTCATTCCTCTGGTTGACACTCTGAACTATCTGGAGAACACGCGCGTCACCACCGGAATGCCGGAAATCGGGAGTCCCCTCCTCGGAAGGCTGCTGCTCTCCGAAAGAACGAAATACATGGAAGCAGGGAAAGGCGATCCGTGGGCGGGCGGCGGGGAGGCGCCCGATCCGGAGCTTCTCGCGTTGCTTGCGAAGCCCGGCGGCGACCAGTCGCCGGAAATTGAGCAATACGCTTTGCGCAAGGGCATCGCCTATTGGCACTGCAAGCTGAGCTTCTATGGCCCGCCCAAGGCGAATGAAGCGAACTGGGAATTTGCGAAGGAGAAATTTTCGGCGATTCCCGGCGTCAGGTTCGAGGACAGCGAGTCGTACAAGCTTCCGCTCACTCCCGAACAGCGCGACAAAGTGCATAAGCCGCAGTTCGGTATTCCCAGCCTCGCCATGTTCTCCCGCGGCGCGCGATCCGAAACCAACCCGTCGCCGACAAACGGGCACATCTGGTTCTCGCCGATCGTCCCCAGAACCGGCGAGGCGATCTTCGAGGCGAACCGGGTTTTCTCCCAGGCTGCCGTGGAGTATGGATTGCCGAACCTCGGCTTCAGTCTCCCGTCTTGTTATTGGGAAAGAGCCTTCATCTATATCTTCGCTCTCCCGATCACTCACGATGTCGAGACGAACAAGAAGAATCGCGCGGTCATCCAGCGCCTGGTTCAGATCGCAGGCGAGCACGGCTGGGGGGAATACCGCACGCCTCCCGCCTTCTACGACGCGATCATGAAGGAGTATTCCTTCAACAACCACGCGCTGCTGCATTTTCACGAAACGATCAAGGACGCCGTGGATCCGAACGGAATACTTTCAGCCGGAAGATATGGAATCTGGCCAAAGCATTTGAGGAAGGCATGACGTGCGCAACCTACGCGGCCTTCGCCTCCGCAACCACCGCGCCACGCGGCTGCGGCATCGTCGCGAAAGCCATCGCCACAATGCCGATCGCGGCCAGCAGCACATTCAGCTCGAACGCCCGCGCGTAACTGCCGTAAATGTCGAAGATTTTTCCGCCGATAGCGCCCGCCGGCGATCCGATTACGGAAGTAAGCATGATCATGGTTCCGTTCAATTTCGGGAAAGCCGCTGTACCGAAGAAGTGCGCCGTGCAGGTATTCATGCAGGTGAAAGTCCAGCCAAACGCCAGCCCGTACAGTATCGCAGCCGCAAAAGCGATCCCGAGCGAGTTCGCATTTACCTCGATGGCGAGGAGCGAGCCGACCACGAAGAGGCACAGCCCGAGCATGAAGGCGTATCGGCCGGTGATCGTGTCCATCAGCCACCCACCGATCAGGCGGCCCGTGATGCCGCCAATCGCGAACAGGCTCATCGTCCACGCCGCGGCCGAAGCAGCGATGCCCGCGCCGCGCGCGTGCAGTATCCAGTGCGCGACAAAAAAGAAAAGCGGATACTGGCATGTGACTCCGGCAAGCGCGATCAGCCAATAGGATTTCGTTCGGTAGGCCTCGGCCGGAGTCCACGAATATGTTGTAATCAATTCACGAGGTGCGTGTACTTGGCGCGGTTGTTGGCCCGCTTCTGCCTCCGGGATTCCATCAACGACCTGCCCCAAATCTTCGGGGCGCTCTTTGATAAAAAGCAGCGCAACGATTCCGGAAACGACGGCAACGGCCGCGACAATCTGCCAGCCCACGCGCCAGTTTCCGCCGCTGGCCTCGAGCATTCGATTGAGCAGCGGCGCGACCACGAATCCAGCGATTCCCGAAGCGCCCAGGCAGATTCCCATCGCTCTGCCGCGATATCGCTTGAACCATCGCGTCACCGCCGTACCCGCCGGAACCAAAGTGCCGAAGCCCATGCCGACACCCACGATTCCGCCATAACCCAGCAAATAGTGCCAAGGCTTCGACGCGAAAAACGCCAGGAACAAAGAGCCCGCGCAAATGAGCGCGGATCCGATTGCGAAAGTCTTGCGAACGCCCTGCTTGAGAATGGACATCGCGACGATCGTGGCGGACAATCCCACGAACAAATTCGAAAGCGTGAATCCCCACCCGAGTGTGCTGCGGCTCATGTGAATCTGGCGCAGCATGTAGCTGTTGATTACGGTGCCGCCGTAAACTGGGAATCCCATGTTGACGAAATCCAGCGAGAAGAGAACCGCGAGCAGCGTCCAGCCGTAGAATTTTTTCTTCCCGCTCATTTCTTGAGCCCCGCAGCCCAATTCAGCACCACGGTCATCGCCTGAGCCTCAGGATTGGTCAGTTGGGTATTGATCAGAAATCTTTGTCCATCTTTCGCAGCGTCGTAGGACACCAGCTCCGATGTCGCGACCAGGACACGCGGATTCGCCTGAAACAGGGCGACCGGAGTTCCAGCATCGAAGTTCGCTCCTCCTGCGACCGGCACCGCCATCAACTTGGCGTCCGAAGCGAGATAGTAAAGCTCCTTGCTATCGCCTCGCCACCGCGGCTGGGTTCCTCCTGCCGTTGAGACCTGCCACTTTCCGCGCGCATCAGGGAAGGAGGTCACGTAAATCTCCCATTTGCCGCTTTCCGTAGATGCGTATGCCACCCACTTTCCATCCGGCGAAGTCTGCGCGTTTCTCACCGTGCCTTGCCCCTGTATAAGAGGGCGGGTCTTCCAATCCGGCGCCTCGGCCACCCATAAGTCCGTCGCCTGGGTGTACAGGATGTATTTGCCGTCGCGCGACCAATCCGAGGGATACCGGTCGGCGATGTCCGCGCCATTGACGGGCAGCAGCTTTTCCTCCTGCGCGCCATCCGCGTTCTTGATGTAGACCCTGAATGTGCTTCCCCGGCTTGAGCCGAAGAGTATCTGCTTCCCATCGGGGCTAAAGACCGGCGTGGCATCTACGGACGGATCAAACGTCAGTCGCTTCAGACCGTTTCGCTGTAAGTCGTAGGTCCAAACGTCGCTGTTTTGAGTTTCTTCATCGGTCCTATCTACCGCGATTGTCTTGCCGTCCGGCGCGATTGCGACATTGACCACGACCTCGCGTTCGCCGACCGAGCCGACCTGGTTTCCTTTCCGGTCGTACCACACGAGCTGTGAAACCGAAACTCCGCTGCCGCGCTGCGCGACCAGGACTCCTTCGGAAGCTGAAAAAGCGGTATGCGAGATCCGCGGCGTGTACGCAACATCGGTCAACAGCGCAACGGGATCGCCCGACAGTTTTAGCCTGCTAACATCGAACGATTGAGCGAACAGCGTCTTGTCTTTGTAATAGAGCAGATAACCCGGAGCTACGTAGCTTGCGTTCCCGGTCGCATTGGTCACAAACGTCTTCTCGTTCGAATCGAGCGCGCCGACGAAGATCGCGTTACTCTCTGCGCTCGCAGAAATGCTTCCCGCCACGTCTCCCCCGAAATACAAGAAGTGTCTGCCGTCGGGCAGGAATTCCGGCCAGCGGTTCGTCGTCTCTCCGCGATTCCTATCCGGGGTCGAAATTCTCGCGGGCGTTCCCCCGGTCGCGAGCACCCGATACAGTCCGTCGAGCAACCCTCCGCTTGGAGTGAACACGATGACGCCGTCTTTGTTCCAAGTTCCGCCGCGGCCCGAAGCCGCATCGCAAATCGCCTGCACCGGACCGCCTGCGATATCAAGCTTCTTTAGTTTTCCATCGGCGAAAAATGCCAGCGACTTCCCGTCTGGCGACCAGAACGGAAACCGTGCGCCCTCCGTTTGCGGCAACTTTCTGGCTTGCTGGTCACCGATGACGTAGATCCAAATTACGTTTGTCCGGTCGGTTTCGGAAAATGCCACCACGGCCACGCTGCGTCCGTCGGGCGCCATTTCCAAGTCAAGCGCAGGCAGTGACGGCGCAGCCGAAAAGAACGCCGGTTGTACCGCGTTTTTCTGGCTGCGCCACTGTATCGCGCCCGCGATCAAACCGGCTGCAAGCAAGCCGCACAGAGCCCACGCCAGCCAGCTCAGCCGCTCCCGCGCTCTCGCGGAATCCTGTGCCATCGCAGGAGCTCCCGCCTGGCTGCCGCTTTCGCGAATCCAGTTCAACTCGCCGGCGAGGTCTCGCGCGGTTTGCCACCTATCCTCGCGGTCCTTCGCCAGACACCGCCGTATCGCGTGATCCAAGCTCGGCGGCGTCAGCGGGACCACCGCGCTGATGGCTTCAGGGTGTTTTTCCAGAATCGCGGAAGCAACGCTCAACTGGCTCTTTCCGGGAAACGCCTTGCGGCCCGTCGTCATTTCATAGAGGACGGCGCCGAGCGAGAAGATGTCGCTGCGCGAATCGAGTTCCACGCCGCCCAACTGTTCCGGCGACATGTATTGAAAAGTGCCGACGATCATTCCCTGTTGGGTGATCGGCGATGCGGCCTGGGTCATCGTGGCGATGGTGGCCAGGGGTATGGAAGCCTTGGCCAGTCCGAAATCCAGCAGCTTGGCTCCGGATTTCGTAAGCATGATGTTTCCCGGTTTCAGATCGCGATGCACCACGCCGCTGTGGTGGGCCTTGTCCAGCGCATCGGCGATCTGCGCGCCATATTTCAAAACGTCTGCGAGCGGCATCGGCCCCTTGGTCAGCCGCTGCTCGAGCGTCTCTCCTTCCAGGAGCTCCATGACGATGAAATCCACGCCATCCTGGCGGCCAATATCGTGGAGCGTGCAGATGTTCGGATGATTCAGGCCGGATACGGTCCTGGCTTCGCGTTCGAAGCGCTGCCTGGCTTCCGAATCCGAAGACAAATTGGCGGGCAGAATTTTGATGGCCACGTCGCGGCCGAGCCGCGTGTCGCGCGCGCGGTAGACTTCGCCCATGCCCCCAGCGCCCAGAGGCGCGGAGATTTCGTGAGGGCCGAGTTTCGTACCTCGTGACAGCGGCATTGCGCGACATTATAGCTTTCTACCGAATGCTTTCCACTGTGATCCGTTGCCATCCGCGCCGGCGCTTCAGATGTGTGCGTTTGCTGTGACAATTCACTCCCGGCGAGTTGCGCCGCGCAGGAATTGGTGTTACATGAAGGTGGTCGCAACAGGGGAAATGCAGAGGAGGCGATTGTGGATCGAGTCAACGAGACGGGTGCGAAACTCCATGCGGCCGGAACTGCCGCGGGCCATTCCGGCTCGGCGCCGGCCGCCGACAGCAAGAAAGGCGAGTCGCGAATACGACGGTGGGAAGTCGGCGACGTCAAGATTACGAGCATCATGGAAACGGCGGACCGGATTCCTTGGGCTCCGTTATTCCCGGCGGAAACCTCCGAACACTACAAGAAATATGCCTGGCTGGTGCCGAAGTTCGTCACGCCGCAAGGGCAAATCATCTTGGCGGTGCAGGCTTTTGTACTCGAAATTCGCGGCGAGAAGATCGTGATTGACACGTGCGTGGGCAACGATCGCTCACGCGAGATGCCACAGTGCTCGGAGCTGCAGACCGCGTTTCTCGACGACTTCAAATCCGCCGGGTTTGATCCAGATTCGATCACGACGGTATTGTGCACGCACCTACACTTCGACCACGTCGGCTGGAACACGAAGCTGGAAAATGGCCGCTGGGTGCCCACGTTTCCGAAGGCCCGGTATATTTTCGGCCGGAAGGAATGGACCTACTGGCAGGACGTGCTGAAGCGCAAGGAGCACGATGTGCGGCACATCGTTGATTCCGTTCAGCCGATTATAGACGCCGGCCTCGCCGATTTCGTGGAAACAAACCATCGGCTGATGGACGAAATCTGGCTCGAGCCTTCGCACGGGCACACGCCCGGGCACGTGAGCGTGCGCGTCTCGTCGCGCGGGAAGGAAGCAATCGTCACGGGCGACGTTTTTCACAATCCGATTCAGCTTGCCGAGCCGGAGATTTGTTCGGTGGGCTGCGTGGACAAGGAAATGTCGCGGCAGACGCGCCGAGATTTCATCAAGCGCTATGGAGATGGCCCGGTGCGGTTGTTTGCGGTTCATTTCAACGACCCCGTCGGCCATGTGGTGCGCGACGGGCAGGGCTGGCGCTTCTCGACGGACTAGTTTCCACTCCCATGCCTGATCTTCGCAGCTTCGACTACGTGATTATCGGCGGTGGAACCGCAGCGTGCGTGCTTGCCAACCGGCTGACGGAAGACGCGGGTATCCGCGTGCTGATGCTCGAGGCTGGGCCTGAGCCCACAAGCATGTGGATCAAGATGCCGCTGGCCATGGGCAAGCTTTTCACGCATCCGGTCCTGAATTGGGGTTTTTCCACGGAGCCCGAAGCGCATCTCAAGGATCGGACGGTTTTCTGGCCGCGCGGAAGGGTTCTGGGTGGGTGCAGCTGCATCAACGGCAGCGCCTACATTCGCGGGCAGGCCGCGGATTACGACGGCTGGAAGCGGCTCGGCAACGTCGGCTGGAGCTGGTCCGATGTGCTGCCTTACTTCCAGAAGATCGAGCGGCGAGAGGACCCGCGCGGTCGTCCCGTGAATGGCTCCAAGAATGGCAGGGGCATGGTTGCAGTGAGTTATCCGACGTACGTTCATCCCATCGCGCGGGCGTTCATCGAGGCTGGCGTGCGCGCGGGTTTGCCCGCGGCCGACGATCTGAATGGCGCCGTGCCCGAGGGCATCAGTCTAATGCCCTATTCGGTGCATCGAGGCGTGCGCCAATCTTCGGCGGAGGCATATCTTCGTCCGGTCAGGTCGCGACCCAATCTCGTGGTCGAGACTTCCGCGTTGGTTCGCCGCATCCTGCTGCAAGGACGCAGAGCGACTGGAGTCGAATACGAACGGAACGGCACAATCCAGAAGGCGCTGGCGACACGCGAGGTGATTCTGGCGGCCGGTTCGATTGGCTCTCCGCAGATTCTGATGCTTTCCGGCATAGGCCCGGGCAAGCAATTGCAGGAACACGGAATCGCGGTTGCGATGGATGCACCCGGGGTTGGAGAAAACCTTCACGATCACACGTCCGCGACGTGTACCTACAGGACCGCGCCGGAGAATTCTCTCAACCGGCAAGTGAGCGGCCTTCGATCGGTTGGTCACGCCATCAGCTACTATCTCGCTAAACGCGGTCCGCTGACGAATGGCGCGTCTGAGGCTACTGCCTTGGCGCGCGGGCTGGCCAGCTCGCCATGCCCCGATCTGCAAATCGTTTTTCGTCCGATGAGCTACGTCTACGACAAAACCGGACGCATTGCTCCCGATCCGATACCCAGAATCACAGGCGGAGTTGCGTTCGTCCGGCCGAAATCGCGAGGACGGCTTTTCTTGAAGTCCGCCGATCCCAAACAGGCGCCGGGAATGTACGCAAATTATCTGGCGGAGACGAGCGATCAGGAAGGGCTGCTTGCGGGACTGAAATTGGTGCGGCGGATTTTCCAAACCGAGCCGCTCAAGTCCCACATCCTGGGCGAAGATATTCCGGGCGACGCCTGCCGGACCGAAGACGAGATGCGCGAATTCCTGCTGAACGCCGCCAGCACATTTTGCCATCCCAGCGGCACCTGCAAGATGGGACAGGACGCGATGGCAGTGGTTGATGAGCGCCTGCGAGTTCGCGGCATCGAATCGCTACGAGTGATTGACGCATCGATCATGCCCGCGCTGCCATCGTCGGGTCCCGCGCCGGCAGTGTTCATGATTGCTGAAAAGGGCGCGGACATGATCAAGGAAGACCGTTCGTCAGGCGCGACTTCGGCAAGCAGCGAGGGCGCCGTCTCCGTTGCATCCACTCGAGCATAAATACAATCAGGAGCCGAAAAATGCCGCGTCTCAAGGGTCAAGTTGCGTTTGTCACAGGAGCTGGGCGCGGGATCGGTCAAGCCATGGCGCTCGCCTTCGCATCGGAAGGCGCGATCGTCGGCGTGGCGGACATTGATCCGGCCACCGCGCAGGCGACGGTGCGCGAAATCGAAAAGAACGCCGGCACAGCGCGGGCGTATGCGATTGACGTGAGCCGCCGCGATGATTTCCTGCGCGCGGTGGATGAACTGGTCGCCGAATTCGGCCGGCTGGACATCGTTGCGAACAACGCCATCGTATTCCGCCGCGAGCCGGTCGCGGAAATCCGTGAGGAAACCGTCTCGCGCATGATGGACGTCGGCCTGAAGGCGATTTTCTGGAGCGCGCAGGCCGCCTTGAAGCATATGGACCCGGAGCGAGGAGGCGTGATCATCAATAATACCTCGCCGGCGGCGGAACTCGGCGTACCGCGTTCGAGCGTGTATTCGGCGATCAAGGGCGGAGTGTCGTCGCTCACACGCTCGCTGGCCGTGGAATTTGGTCCGCGCAGGATCCGCGTCAATGCCGTATGCCCGGGCACAGTGCCGACGCCGGGTGCGCGCGCCATGAACAACAATGACGACGCGCTCTACGAATCGCGGCGGCAGAGGTGTCCGCTGGGCCGGAATGGGACGGCGGAGGATGTTGCGTCCGCGGCGGTTTTTCTGGCGTCGCCGGAGGCGTCCTATATTTCGGCGGCGATCCTGCGGATTGATGGAGGAACGACGGTGAACGGCGGTGCCTGAGAGAGCACCGGGACGCCGCTTAAGCCTAGAGCGTGCTGACGTAGTAGCTGTCCATGTACTCACGCAGGGCGATCACTTTGTCGTCCTTGATTTCGAGGAAGAAAGCGTAACGGTTGTTGTAGTCCTTGCCATTCTTGAATTTCCCCAGCCCCTTCGCCTCGACGGCGGCATTGGATCCCTGCACAACCAGATGCTGAATCAGGATCTTCGGATCGCCATACACAAAAATGCCGTCTTTTCCGCGGATTGGGTTCAGGAAATCGTCAATGATTTCCTTGCGGCCGTGTTTGTCTCCCGCGCCTTGAATTCCCGTTACCATGTTTCCCCAAACGGCGCTCTCGTGGAGAAGCAGGCGGAGTTTTTCGAGATCGCCCGAGCTCAGGGTGTCGAAGAAATGCCTGACGATTTTTTCGTTTTTCGACTCGACTTCACCCATGGTTTCCTCCCGTGAATGCGCTCATGCGCTGCTGGACCGGCGCTCGCAATCCGCGGCGGATTATACTCCGTCGCGCGGAAAAAGTTTCGCGGCTTCGATGATTTGAGTATGATTGGCCCGCTTTAATCCAAGGAGCAGATATGAACTTGTCCGTACGAGTTTCGCGGATTGTCGCGATGCTGTCGCTTTGCGTGTTCGGAGGCGTCGCGGTGATCGCCACGACGCACGCGCAGGATCATCATCCGCGCGTACCGAAAAGCGTGCGGCTGTACGTGTTCGATTGCGGAGTGATCAAAGGCCTCGATCCGGCACTTTTCAATTTCAAGCGCGAAGAAGTGAAATCTACCGATTTCGCGGTCCCTTGCTACTTGATTGTGGACCCGAGGGGCACACTGATGTGGGACGTCGGCGTGATTCCAGATTCGGATTTCAAGGACGACGGCAAGCCAGTGACGGAGGGTGTTTCGACGGCGACGGTCACGCTGAAATCACAGCTGGCGGAGATCGGCTACACGCCGGCCGACATCACGTATCTCGCGCACTCGCACTATCACGGCGACCACATCGCGAATTCCAACGAATTTGCGGGATCAACGTGGCTCGTCCGTCCTGTTGAGCGCGACGCGATGTTTGCGGATAAGCCACCCCAGCTCGTTGATCCGAAGGTCTACGACCAGCTGAGGAACGCGCAGACGGTGCTGATCACAAAAGATGAGTACGATGTGTTCGGCGATGGGAAAGTGATCATCAAATCGGCGCCCGGGCATACTCCCGGGCATCAAGTGCTGATTCTTCATTTGAAGAAGACCGGGAACGTGATGCTCGCGGGCGATCTTTATCATTATCCGGAAGAGCGGGGCTCGGGCCGCGTTCCGACATTCGAGTACAACAAGGAACAGTCGCTTGCTAGCCGCGCGATGATCGAGGACTACTGCAAGAGGACCAATACGCAGCTGTGGATCGAGCACGATTTCCTGCGCAACGCGAAGCTGAAGAAATCGCCAAAGTTTTACGATTAGTCTCTAGCGCGTGGTGGCTTTGGCGGTGATCGCGAGGCCGCCCCGCGCGTCCGCGGCCCACAGCGGGATTGTTTTTCCATCGCTTTCGGGCTTGCCGCAAACCTTGAAGGGCGAAGTGTCGAAGAGAGGACTGACGGCGCGGAATTCGAATCGCGTTACGTCTGCTGCCGGCATGTGGCGCCGCAAAAGATCGAGCAGAAGAGTGGCGATCAGTGGGCCGTGCACTACCAGCCCGGGATAGCCTTCGGTTTCGGTGGCGTACCGGCGGTCGTAGTGGATGCGATGGCCGTTGAACGTGAGCGCAGAGTAACGGAACAGCAGGACATCGTCCGGCTGTATTGCGCATTCCCACACCGCGCCTGCGGGCGCGGGCTGTGGCGCTGGCACAGGGTCGCCCGGATTTGCATGTCCGCGATAGACGAGATCCTGGTCTTCGGTAAGCGCGAGCCCTTCGGCATTTCCAATTTCGTGGCGAACCACTACGAATACGAGTTCGCCACTGCGTCCTTCTTTTTCTTGGACGTCGGCGATACGCGAAGTGCGAGTGTAGGTTTCGCCAACGCGTAACGGACGATGGAATTCAAACCGTCCGCCGGCCCACATGCGCCGCGGAAGCGGAACCGGCGGTAGGAAGCCGCCCAGTTTCGCGTGACCGTCGGGACTAAGTTCGGATTGCCGGTGAGTATCCAAGAAATAGAGCCAGTGCCACAGCGGCGGCACCGGGTGACCGTCGAGCGGACGCGGAGTTTCGATATCGAGAGTGGCGGACAGCGCGGCGATGGGCGTCGCGGTGATTTGATCCGACGCGCGCTCGGACTTTCCCAGCCATTTTCGCAGATGAGAGATGTCAACCTGCAATGCCGTTCGCTCCGTTTCAAGATCAAAGCTGACCACAGAGGACACAGAGAAGGCACGGAGAACACCGAGAAAAACCACGCCACCACGGACATTACCATGCTTCTGCTTGATGCGAAGCGTGCGTGATACACTCCGGATTCTTCCGAGAAGGGCAGCGAAAAAATCGGAATGCCGAGGAGCGCCCCTATCACAGCGTCGCCGCTAGACGACGCCGCGAATCTGCGCGCCACGGGCTGGCGGATGTGGGTGCCCGTGTTTGTGGTGATGACTGCCTCGTGCCTCTCCTATATTGATCGCCAGGCGCTGGCGGTGATTTCTCCGATGATTTTGAAGGATACGGGCTTGAGCGCGGCGTCGTACGCGGACGCGATCTCGGTTTTTTCGATCCTTTACATGATCGCGAATCCGCTGTGGGGTTCGCTGATTGACTACATGGGGCTGCGAGTCGGGATGCTTCTCGCGGTGGGAGTGTGGACGCTGGCGAGCGCGTCGCACGCGTGGGTGGTTGGATTCCTCGGCTTTGCAGTAGCGCGGGGGCTGCTTGGATTTGGAGAGGGTGCGACGTTTCCCGGCGGGCTGCGTACGGCCGCGGACTCGCTGCCTCGCGAGCGGCAATCGCGCGGCATGGCCATTTCGTACAGCGGCGCTTCGATCGGCGCGATTCTCGCGCCATTGATGATCACACCGATCGCGCTGAGGTTCGGATGGCGCGCGGCGTTTCTGTTCACCGGCGCGCTGGGCGCGCTGTGGCTGATCGTATGGTGGTTCGTGGCGCGGCCGCCACTGGTGCGAGCGGTTGAGCGAAAGACGACGAAGGTCGCGTGGCCGAACATTTTGGAGCGGCGATTCTGGTTGTTGGTTGTGGGCATGGGGCTCGGCGGAGCGGCGCTCGGCCCGACGCTCTATCTTTGTCCGCTTTATTTGAGCCGCGTGCTGGGACTGACTCAAGCGCGGCTGGGGATGATTCTGTGGATTCCGGCGGTCTGCTGGGAATTCGGTTATTACTTCTGGGGATGGGTGTCGGATCGGTTTGTGCGCGATGAAGCGCGGCCGGTGGGTTTGTACGTGATGCTCGCGGTACTGGCGTTGATCCCGTCGGTCGTCACCAAGACAAGATCGTGGATTGCGGCGCTGGCGTTGTTTTCGTGGGCGATGTTTATCGCCGTCGCGTTTATCGTGGTGTCGTTGCATCTGAGCACACACGCCTATCCGCGGGAGAAAACCGGTATGGTCGCCGGAATCGGCTCGGGCGCGTGGTCCGCCGTGGTCGCGATCCTGCTGGTGATTTACGGAAGGTGGTTCGACCGGCAAATGTACACGGCGATTTTTGTTTCGATGAGCATGGTTCCGATTCTGGGCACTGCGCTGTGGTGGTGGATCGGGCGTCCGAGTGCGAACCAGCGGGAACTTGCGGCTTAGGCGTTCGCGGGTCCCGCGGGCTATCGCACGCGGCTTGGCTCGCCATCGGCCAGCGCGAGTTCGGTGATTCGCAGGCCCGCCGAGGTGGCACGCGACGGATAGTGGTCCTTCAGGCGCTCTTCGTGGAACGGGATTACGCGTTTGATGTCGCCGTCGACCTGTTTCACCATCGCTTCTGTGGTCATCACGAGATTGTACTGGCTGCCCACGGCGAGCCCGATCGGCAGATATTCGGGATCGTCGGGTTTCCATCCACGCAAATTTTCGTAGGTGTAAACGAGATCGCCGGCGAACACGAAGCTATCTTCGGATTTCGTTGCGAGGTCGTTGCGAAGGCGGACGTACATCGAGCCCCAGGTGTGCGAATCGGGCGCGGCGTGCAGATCAATTCCCGGCAGAACATTTTCGCGGTCGCCATCCACGCAGACGAGCCGATGATCTCGCGCGAGTTCGACGGTGCGGAGAATATCGGCTGGATCAACGGCCAGCGTCAGCCATCGGAAGCGGCGCTCGAGCGACATGGCCCAAACCCATTTCGAAAGCTCGCGCTCCTGAATGTAGAAAGTGGCGTTCGGGAAATCTCCGATATTCCCCATATGATCGAAATGCGCGTGGGTGAGGAAAATCTGCGAGACGTCAGCGGGCTTAATGCCGCACTCGGCGAGGACCGTCACCGGGGGATGCCAGTCCTGCACACCAAATGTTTCGGCGAGGACCTGACCGTAGGCCTTGTGGTTGTAGCCGACGTCCACCATGGCGACGTGACCGTGCCCTTTGATCAAGATGTAGTTGTAAGGCAGGCGACGATGTCCCTGATTGTGAGCGCCGTAAACCAGGCCGCTGAGCGGGTAGTTGGGCACGTGGGCGTATTCCATCGCCCAGACGGAGTATGCGGTCACTTCGCGGACCTCGCGTCGCCGTGCTCGTGCGGCGCGGTGGAAACGGCCGTCGCGTGGATCTGGGGTCCGCAGCAAGCCTGGTCAAACGAGATCAATTCGAATCCGGGGAGCGCTGCGGCGGCCAGTTGCAGCTGCGCGTAAGCGGCTTGCAGCGGATGCAGGATTGGTTCTACTTCAGCGCCGCGTCCGGCTGACCGCAGGTACATTTGCGCGGAGGATAGCGCGCATTCCAGCGCTGCTGCGGCGCGCGAAAGATAGTCGCGATGGACGCTCGCACGCGGAGTGGCGCGCAAACCTCTGATGGCTGCTGCTGTAGATTCGTGCAGCTGCTTCGCGGCTTCGAGCATCGGATGGTCGGGAGTCGCGGTCTTGCTTCCAGCTGCGGCCAGCACGAGCAGCCCAGCCAATTGCGCCGCGATCTGCCGCAAGTCTTCGAAATGCTTTTGAGCCAGCAGGATGTAGGCTACGGTTTCGTCGTCAATGTTTTCCCGGCTGGTTGCGGCTATCACTTTGAGATCTTCCGGCACTCTTGCGCGCCTCCGGCGGACCTATCTCATGACGAACGGATTCGGTGCGTTCCCGGCGATATCAATCCAAACGCTCTTGGTCTGCAAATATTCGCGGATCGCATCAATTCCGCTTTCGCGTCCGATACCAGACCGCTTGTAGCCGCCGAAGGGAGACATAAAGCTCACGGCGCGGTACGTATTCACCCACACGGTGCCGGCTTCCAACCGCTCGGACATCGTCAGCGCGCGCCGAATGCTGGTGGTCCAGACTCCGGCGGCGAGGCCGTACACGGTTCCGTTAGCGATGCGAACCGCTTCATCTTCTGTGTCGAACGGAATAATCGAGAGCACCGGGCCGAAGACTTCCTCCTGCGCAATTCGCATGTCGGGCTTTACGCCCGTGAAGATTGTAGGCTCGACAAACCAGCCGGAGCCGCACTCCGGACGCTGCGCAGGCGCGCCGCCCAGGCGGCAGACCGCGCCTTCTTCTTTCGCGATTCGGATGTAGTCGAGAACCTTTTCATATTGCGGGCGAGTGGTGATCGGCCCGACTTGCGTGCCCATATCGAGCGGGTTGCCCATGCGGGCCGTCTTGGCCAGCGCGAGAAGCTGTTCGACGAACTTGTCTAGGACTGGGCGATGGATCAGCGCGCGCGAGCCCGCGATGCACGTCTGGCCGGTCGCGGCGAAAATTCCGGAGACGACGCCTTTGACTGCTTGTTCGATATCGGCATCGTCGAAGACGATGTTCGCGGATTTTCCGCCAAGTTCCAGGGTGACACGCTTCAGGCCGCGCGCGGCGAGTTGATAAACGTGCTCGCCCGTTTTGTCTCCACCGGTAAATGCAATCTTGGCGACATCGCGATGCGTGATCAGCGGCTCGCCGACCTCCGCACCGAATCCGGTCACGATGTTGACCACTCCCGGCGGGAATCCGGCGCGCTCGAATAGCTCACCAAATACGAGCGCCGAAACGGATGAAAACTCCGAGGGCTTCCAGACCACGGTGTTCCCGGCAGCGAGCGCCGGAGCGAGTTTCCATGTAGCAAGCAGTAACGGCGAATTCCAAGGCGTAATTGCAGCCACGACGCCGAGAGGCTCTTCGCGCGTGAAATTGAAGATGCCCGGCTTATCAATGGGAAGCACGCGGCCTTCGATTTTGTCCGCGAGGCCGCCGTAGTAATGAAACCACTGCGGGATGTAAGTCAACTGCCCGCGCATTTCGGCGATCAGCTTTCCGTTGTCGGTGGTCTCGATCTCGGCGAGCTCGCCCGCCTCGGCGGTGATAAGGTCGCCGAGACGAGACAGCAGGGCACCGCGGGCGGTGGCGGTCAGCTTGCGCCACTCGCCGTCGTAGAAAGCCGATTTCGCCGCGGCCACGGCGCGGTCCACATCGTCTTTTCCGCCGCGCGGGATCAGCGCCCACGGCGCGGCGGTGAACGGGTTCAGCGATTCAAACCATGCGCCGGAAGCAGGTTCGACCCAACGCCCGCCGATCAACATGCGATGCTTTTTCAGTTCGCTCATAAAAGCCTCAGACGTTCCTCTACTTCGCAAATTTCGGCGCTTTGTCCCCAAGCTCCGCAAACGTCTCGCGGGCGATTCGGAACGAATCCACGGCCGCCGGCACGCCGCAATAAATCGCCACCTGCAGCAGCACTTCGCGGATTTCGACGGGCGTCACGCCATTTACCAACGCTCCTTTGATATGGGCCTTCAGCTCATGCGGGCGGTTCAGCGCGCTGATCATCGCCAGATTGAGCATGCTGCGCGTCTTCTTGGGCAGCTCTTCGCGTCCCCAGATGGCACCCCAGCAATATTCCGTCACCAATTCCTGTAGCGGGCGGTTGAATTCGTCAGCGGTGTTGAACGCGTTGTCCACGAATTCCTTGCCGAGCACCGAGCTCCGGATTTCACGGCCGCGATCAAAAGTTTTCTTATCCATGTCAGTAATCCTCTTTTCTTTGATTGGCTTAGTTTGGAAACTCTGTTGGCTATAAGTCCTAATTAAGGCAACGACAACAGGGCGCCTAGCATACCCACGTCCCTCTGTGTTTCAAGGGAGTCTATTGTCGTCTCAATCGCGTTCGTGGCCTGTGCTCCGAGCGTTTTCTCGGATGCCGACCGAAATCTCGCTCTGATCTCACCGGCGCTGGCCGGTACCAGATCGCGCATCCTGCGACGGCGCGTCTGGCCATTGCGCAGAGTCACGATCACTTCAGCGCCTTGCGCGCCCGGGTAGTCCGCGGTGAAATTAGCGTCCTCTTCGAGCGTTGTTACGGCCAAGAGGCGGTTCACTTCGGAGTCGGAGAGCAGATGATAATTCGATTCGTCAATCTTGCCCTGCGCCAGGGTTGCAGCCACGCAATACAGGATGCTCATCTTCGCCTGCAAGATGCGAACGAACGGGCCCGCGAAATTGCAGCCGGGATACGCCACGGCGGCCGCCGAGCATTTGACTTGAATTTCAACGATGTCGCGGCTGCTGACGCCGTCCTCTATCGCCAGCGCAAGCGCTGCCTGGCACGCCGTTTGCGCGTAGTTACAGGCCGGCGCAGGCTTGTGATACACGGACATGATTTCGAGTGGCTCGCCCGAAAATGGCGTCACCTTCGAAATGCGCTCGCTTCTGCCCAGCGCAGCGAACAGCCCCGAACGTCCATCGAGCGCAGTTTCAGACGCGACGGCTCCCAATTCAGCCAGTTCAACAGCGGTGACCGCATTCCTGGCCGCGAATCCGGGATGAAAAAACATCTCGTCGCCGCCGCTGTAGGGCCATTCGTTCAGCCCACCGGTGGTGTTGGCCGCTAGACCAACTGCGCTGACGGTCGCGCCTTCATCCAATCCGAGCAGAATGCTGCCTGCTACCGCCGCACCGATGGGGCCGGTGGTTCCCGTCGGCCGATAGAGCCGCACGAAGTCCTGATCAACGAGCGCCCGCCCGATGCTCGCGCCAACTTCGTAACCGCAAATTGCTCCAAGGATGAACGCGGCGCCGGTCACAGGCTTTCGTTGGGACAGAGCGAGCAGCGTAGGAAAGATGACCACGCCCAAGTGGCTGACTGATGGGGTGTGCATATCCTCGCGCACCAGGCCATGCGCGAGCGTTGCATTGGCGAATGCCGCATCCGAGGTCGAAACGTGATGCGGCGTCCCAATCACCGTTGCTTTCCCGCTCGACCGGCTGGCGATTTCGATCGCTTGTCTGCCCCAGGGAAGCTCACGCGCTTCGAACGCGCAGGAAAGCATGTCCAGGAGGGAAATCTTAACCTTCCCGACTGCGGCGCGCGGGAGCTGCCCCAACGTCAGCTGGCGCGCGCTCTGCGCAATCCTCCGCGACAGAGTCGCGGCCTGCGTCATCGTGGCTGTGGTGACCCGGTCCACGCGTTTCCCTTATTTCCCGCCGACCTGCACGCCCGCCCATTTCTCAACGGTTTTGGCCATCGCGGTCATGTCCGCATCGAGACCTTCGGTTTGCGTTGCGATCGAGAGAAGCTGCCTGACCGCGCTTCCGACGACCATCGGAACGCCGAAGGCGTCCGCTTCGGCCATGCACAAACGGATGTCTTTGTTCAGCAGCCCGATCGCGAATCCATAATTGAACGAACGCGAAATTACGTGCTGTTTGACTTTGTCCTGCGTGGCGCTGTTGCGCGCGGTCCCGGCGTTGAAGACGTCAATCACAACCGCGGGATCGAGTCCCGCCTTCACGCCCATGACGATGGCCTCTGAAGTGATCGCCATCGCCGTTGC
Source organism: uncultured Acidobacteriota bacterium (assembly GCA_963842425.1). GTDB lineage: Bacteria > Acidobacteriota > Terriglobia > Acidiferrales > UBA7541 > Palsa-295. The sequence goes on from CAWJGQ010000010.1 coordinate 564,809, forward strand.
GGACAAGAGATTGTTCAGCAGCTTCATCGTCTGGCCCTGGCCCGGCTGCGTGCCTACGAAGAAAATCTTCCCAATCACCTCGAGGATCGGCCTGATCGTTGCAAGCACGTCCTCCGAGCACGAGACCATTACGGCGAGCGTGCCTTTTTCGGCGCCGTTGATTCCGCCGCTCACCGGTGCATCCACCGCGCGAATACCCTTTGTTGCGAGGCCTTCCGCGACTACCCGCGCGACGGTTGCACCAGTCGTCGAAACGTCTATGAAAATCTTAACGCGGCTGCCTTCGATGACGCCTTTCGGGCCCAGAGCCACGGCCTGCACGATGGGCGGAGTCGGCACGCTTGCGAATACGATTTCCGCGGCTGATGCCACCGCTGCTGGCGAATCGGCGCGCTTGGCTCCCAATTCCAGCAAAGGCGCCATTGCGTCAGCGCTCGTGTCATAAATCGTGACCGGGTAGCCGGCTTGAATCAGGCGGCGCACCATGCGCACGCCCATTCTGCCGACCCCCACAAAGCCGATGCTTTCCTTCGCCATGCGACTTTCCTCTTTCTACGTGGCCGCGCCCGCCCGAACGGCGACACTTTTCCTGGAAATGTGCGAACTCGGATGCGGTGTCGCTGATTCCGCCGGATAGACGTTTTCCGACGCCGCATTATGCCCTATGATAGCGCCCTCTCACAATTGACGTTGCGCCCGGCGCTCGGTGATACGGCGCGCTGCGATCGGCGGAGCAGGGAAGCGTGCGAGGTACTCGTGGCGATCGAACCATTTGAAGTGGTGGCTCTCCGGTATGCGCATCTGGGCAACCGGCATGCGGGCGAGAATTTTATTCTGGCGGATCCTCATGAGGCCGCTTCCGACCTGGATTATTTCGTGTGGGTCCTGCGCCGGAGCGATTGCACATTTGTGGTGGACACTGGATTTGCCAAGGAAGCTGCCGTCCGGCGCAAGCGCGATTGGCTTCGTTGCCCGATGGAGTCGCTGCGGCTTCTCGACGTTGACCCCGATCAAGTCACCGACGTGATCGTGACGCACCTGCACTACGACCACGCCGGGAATCTGGATAAATTGCCGCGCGCGCGATTCCATTTGCAGGACGGGGACATGGCATACGCGACGGGCCGCTCGATGGGGCATCAGGCTCTTCGCAGTCCGTTTGACCTTGAAAATATTCAGACAATGTTGCGACATATCTACTCGGACAAGGCGGTGTTTCACGACGGCGATACCGAAATCGCGCCGGGGCTGACGCTGCATCGTGTCGGCGGGCATTCGGCGGGCTTGCAGATCGCGCGGGTGTGGACGCGGCGCGGATGGGTTGTGGTCGCGTCTGATGCGTCGCATCTTTACGCGAATTTCGAGCAGCGGCGTCCGTTTCCAATTGTTTACAACGTCGCTGAAATGCTGGAGGGGTTTAATCTGCTCTACCGGCTGGCTGATACGCCCGATCACATCGTGCCGGGGCACGATCCGCTGGTGATGAAATATTATCCAGCGGTCAAACCGGAGCTGGATGGAATTGCCGTGCGACTCGACGTGCCGCCCGCGCGCTAAAAGAACGCCGTCGCTCGCCCGGCGAAGATCAGAGCAATCCACAGAAACAGCGATACCGCGGCCCAACGCCTCGCGCTTGCGGGCGCCACAGCGGCTTCGTCCCACGCGGCGACGCTGCGATAGATGCCATAGCGAAAAATCGCGGCATTCACGCCAGCCACCAGAAGAACGCCGAGCGAAATCCAGAACATGACGTTGTCGTAGTATTCCATCGGATCGGACATGGCGACGAGTGTGCCCGTCACGAGCAGAATCGCGAACGCGACCCACTTCCACGCGCGAAACTGGCCAATCACCTGTGAGACCGGGATATTTCGCATCGTTTTCCCCAGCACGCGCAGGTTGCCGATCACCACCATGCCGCCGAACACAGCGATGCTGATTATGTGAATGATGAGCAGAACAGGATAGGGATACGGCGCATCGCGCAACCACATGCTCAGCGGTGTTTGGCTAAGCCATTGGCATAAGCTCAAGAAGGACATGCGGGAAACTCCTCTCACGCGTACTGAGCAGCTTTGCCTCCGCTACAAATTTCCGATCCAAAGGCCGGCGAGCAGAACGCTTACCCATAGCCCCAACGAGACGACACCCGCTAGCCTGCGCCATCCGAGCGGGGCTGAATCCCGCTCGGCGGCAGTTGCCATTCGAATTACCGTGAAGTGAAAGATCAGCGCGAGCAAGAGCAACAGCATCTTGGTGCGGAACGCCGCCACCTGTACGTATTCGCCGGAATCTCCGGAGAAAAGATACGCTCCGGTGATCAACTGGACCAGGATGCCTGTATTGATCCACGGGGTCAGGTTCTTCGCGACCTGGGAAATGGATATTTGCCGAAAGAAAAGACCAAGCAGACGCAGGTCCAGAACTGTGGCTGTGCCGACCAGCAGGGTGAAGCCGCAGATGTGAATGGATTCAACGACAGGAAACACCCACACCCAGCGCGCGATCGGATTGACGGGGATGGCTTCCGGAACTCCCTGCAACAGGAGATGCGCCAGGAACATTCAGGGCCGCCTTTCGTGGCCGCTCTAACGCAACAGCTCGCTCACGGAACCGACGGACGTGGTCACATAGCCGAGCGCGCGTCCCCCGAGCCCCACGCCGGACCACAACAGCAGCGACACTATGGCGACGAACACCCGGAGGACCGGCCCGAACCGCCGCCCGTCATCCGCCAGCGTCACTTTGCGATGAATCGTGAATGTATAGATCACCGCGAGCAGCAAGAACAGCATCTTGAATTGAAACGCCCAGTTCCCATACATCTTCACCGCTTCCGTAGAGAAAAGCAGAAATCCTGAAAGGAGCATCACCGCCAGGCTGCCCAGCATCCACGGCCGCACTTCTCCGGCCAACTCCGCGGTGGATGCGTTCTTGAACGCCAGCCGCATCAAGCGCAAATTCAAAATCAAAATCGCTCCGCCGAGTATGCCCAGGCCAAGCAGATGAAATATCTCTACGAACGGAAAGAGCCACGTGGAATCGCGAATCCCGTGGCCCCACCACGAATTGTTGCACCACTGGCAAAAGCTCAGCAGGAGCGATCTAATCATGTGGGTTGGCCCTCCTCACACCGCTCATGGCGGCGGCAACACGTAGGCAATGGCGCGTCCTGCGGCAATGATCAGAACCCACAGCACGATGGACACGACGGCCGCCAACTTTGCCGCGCCGGGCGTCTTCGCACTCAAATCCCACTCTGCGACCTTGCGCCCGATAGTCGCGTTGAAAATCAGCACGTTCAGCCCGGCCAGCACGAGCATGATCATCTTGATTTTGAAGAATGGAGGATGCGTGTTGTAAAACGAAACAGGATCGGCGGAAAAGAGCAGCGCTCCGCTGACGATCATCACTGTGAAGCCGCCAAAGAGCCACGGATTGAACTGCGCGAGCACTTCGGACATGCGCCGCCGCTTCAATACGACTCCCAGCAGCCGCATATCCAACATCACCGCGAATCCCAGAAAAAGCGTGAGCGTCAGGACGTGAATTGATTCAACGATGGGTTCACCCCAGGTTGAATCGCGCATATACATGCTGAATTGCGTGTTGGAGAGCCACTCGAGGAAACTAGCGAGAGACATCCATCACCCTTGCGAGACCCGTGGTTGGCCCGTTGATTTCCAGAGGACTTATTTCGCCGCGCACGGAGTGGGATTCCAGCCCGAAGCGTCTGGAAGTTTTTTGAATTGCGAGCTCGTGAGGTAACTCTGAGCCAGATACTGCGGGTCGCTGACGAGCGATGTTACCACGAGCCACGTGTCGCCATTGGCTTCCTTGAAGCTGTCGAAGTACTCCTCCACGACTGCTTTGTTCCCATAGGGAACGCCGTTCTTGCGCACATATCCCGCGCGCAATTCAGTGGTGACAACTTTCATATAGCCTTCTTCGGCCGGCCTTGCGTTGCCCGATCCGGCTACCACTGGCAATACAAATCCGCGCGGCCTGAGACCCTCCCAGCTCGCGACGGAATAGCCCTGCAACGTGGGGGACCCGCCGTCCGGAGGCGTGCCGCCGAAATGGAAGACGCGGGTTTGCTTCCCGGCGTCGGTCTCGATTCGCAGGGTATTGTCGTTATCCCAGGTGATGTGAAGGCGGGTGGGTACGCGCATGATGGCCCCGGCGCCGTACGACTTGCACTGCTCGCCAGCGGCTTCGTCTTTTGCGGGATCCCACTCTTTGGCAATGCGCTGGCCTTCAGGAGTGAGGAAGATGCCCGGGAAGTCGCCCTTGTCCGGAGTGAGCATGCGATAGCGCCAGTCTTCCGTGACGACGGCTACCCAGTAGCCTGAGAGATCGAACGGGGCGCCCGCTTGAGCGTTGGCCGTGTTCGCCGGTGGGACCAAGCCAATCTGCGCGCCGGCGGAAGCCGGCATTGCCAGCGATACCATCGTCAGTAGACAACACAGCAGCAAAACACTCTTCAGCGGAATTCTGGAAATCATTCCTAGCCCCCCCGACCTTCTGGCCGTCCTGATCATCCGCGTTACCGTCCACGAACCCCTCGTCGAGGGGCAACCGCTCACATGATCACGCCTTCCCACTTCCATCCGTCAGCTGGGCGCACGATCTTGTGCAGGCGAATTCTGTGCTCGCTAGGATCGCGACCCGGATTGCCGGTGACGATCACATGGTCGCCCGGTTTCAAAGTGTCACGCGTCACGTGTTCCTGCGTGAGCTGGGCGCCGCCGCCCCACTCGACCGACCAGGTCTGAGCCGGCCCGCCCTTGGGGTCCGGGACATCCACCTTCACGAACGAATGTGGATTGCGGTACATGAATTGCGTGAGCGTGCCTTCGACCGTGACTTCCTGGTCCACGAAATACGTTGCGGCAAAGGAATGGTGGGCGTAAGCCGCACCGCAGGTCAATATCGCAGCGGCGCCAATCAACAGAACAATGAGTTTGCGCTTCATTGGGTCTCCTCCAAAAATCCGAAAACTCTTTAGCATCCGATCGTCCCGCCCGAGCTATTTTTTCGGGCTCAGGCTCTTGTACACGGCTTCAACGAACATATCGGTTGTCCAGAAGCCTGTGTCCTTCCCGTACCGCGGGTCGTAATCCATCGTGGGCTTGGCCGCCTTCACCTGCTCGAGCGTCATTCCTTTATTCACCATATCCTGGATTCGGTCTCTGATGATCGTCACCATTTCCTGGTAGAAGACTACGTCGGCTACGTCGCACAGCCGTCCGTGCCCGGGAATGATCATCGTGCCGCCTTCTTGCTCGTCGGCGGGTATGGCTAATTCGATGATCTCATTCAGTCCGTTGATGACCCCCTGAATGTTGCCGCCGCGCGCCAGATCCACGAGCGGATAGCCGGTGGTCACGAAAATGTCACCCGTGCTGATTACATCGGAGCGGCGAAAGAACACCATTGTGTCGCCGTCAGTGTGGGCCGCCGGTACGTGGATCATCAGAACGCCCTCGCCGTTGAAGTAAAGCTTTCTTTCCGGCGTCGTATAGGTTTCCGTCGGCCATGATGCCTGCGGCACTGCGGGCTGCGTGCCGGTCGCCGCGCTCATCCGGTCGAGCACCTCTTGCGCTGCGATCACCGTCGCTTGATTTCCGGCGCTCGCCCCGATATCGCCAACCACGTTGCCGCCGGCGATTGTGTTACCCAGCTTCGCGAGCGCTTCGTTACCGCCCGTATGGTCAGCGTGGATGTGAGTGTCAATGATGTAGTGGATCGGCTTGGTGGAGAGGGTTCGAATCGCCGCATAGACCTTATCGCTCGTTCCGGCGAGGCCTGCGTCCACGAGCAACACACCGTCGTCGCCGATCTGCACCGTAATGTTGCCGCCCGCGCCGACGAGCATGTACACGTTGCCCTGCACGGGCAGAATGTGGATTTCCGCATCGGCCGGGTTCCGCTGCGGAGCGGCGGCGGGCGCCTGAGCGGATGCCGATCCCACGATTGCCGCCAGCGCGACGACCGCGAGCGTCGCGATCAGGCCGAGATTCTTCGAGGCTTCAACGGCACGTTTTGCCAGGAGCGTCATCGGTTGGCTACTTTCTTCACGGGGCGCGGCAACGTTGTCATCGTTTTCATTTTGATCATGTACTCCGGATACATCGTCTCCGCACCGCCTCTGGTTGCCTCCGGAGGAATCCCGTAGTTGGCGGGGAATTCGTTCAGGAACGTATTCTGTCCCGGCAAATGGGCTGGGACGACACCGGCGGGGCGGTCCACTTCGTCCACCGACTCGCAGGGCCACGGTGCCATTTGCTGCTGCGGGTTGTAGACAAAGTCGCTGGTGCGGATGAAGGGTTCGGTCAGATACACCGGATCGTATGTGATGGCCACCACGGTCAGATAATTCCCGTGCCGCAAGAGGTGCGCAGTAGCCGTCGCCAGATCGCTGCGAGGCAATCCATTTCGCCGCAGCCAATTTTCTTTGAGGTGAGTTGTCGTCACGACCAGAATGTCGCCTTCCCATTTGCCGGTGGAGAATCCCGCCCAGGTGTGCGGCGCATAGTCGGGCGGATGCGGGCGGCCGTCCATCCAGATGGTTTGCTCGGCGCCATACGCGGAAAGGTGCGTGTGGTAGGCGATCACTTTCTGCGTCGCCCTATCCACTTCCTTCCAGATGCTCAGGTTCGAAGGACCGCGCCAGCCGTAATCCGATCCGTGCGCGCGGCATTGATTTTCCGGCAATTCCACCAGAGCTGCGTCCCACGTATCGCCTTGCATCCGCGCGGCGGCGTTAATCGGAATGCCGAGGTAGTCGCCGATTTCCGGCCCGGGTATGCGCTCCTCCCAATCCTCGTCAAATCGCGGCGACCAGCTTCCGGACGGATCTTCCTGCGCCTTTACCGGCCGGCCCATCAGGGCCGCCAGAAATAGCAGCGCAACAAGACCACCCGCGATTTTGATTCGGCTGACCCTACCCATGGCACTCCCCCCGAAAGACATGGCTTGGCGTGGCAATCTCCTGATTGAAAACAACTTTTATCATAAAAGAAGGCTCGCGAATCATCAAATTAACCGCGTCGCCGTGAGAAACTGCGTTTTGCGGTCGCTCGAACCGAATATCTTGCGAAAACTCGAGTTCATTGGATAGAATCCGGGCCTTGCGGTTCCGAAATGGCACGCCGCGGCACGCACAGACCCGCGACATCGCTGCTGCAAGTTGGTGCAATTTCACCTGTGCTAAACTCCCGGCGGAGGTAAAGGACCATGTCTCTCGTAAAAGGTATCCATCACATGACCGTATGTGTCGGCGGCGCGCAGGAAGACATTGACTTCCAGACGCAGGTATTCGGCCAGCGCATGATCAAGCAAACCGTCCTCTTTGATGGCCGCTACGCTCATTATCATTTGTACTATGCCAACGCGAACGCGGAGCCCGGCTCCGTGTACACCACCTTTCCCTATGGACGCGTGAGAGGGCGCCAAGGTTCCGGACAAATTCAGACCACCGCGTACACCGTCCCGAAGGGCTCGCTCAAATTCTGGGTCGAGCATCTGAATCGGCACAAAATCAAGAACGGCGGGATCCAAGAGCGGTTCGGCCAAAAGTTCATTCGCTTCGATCATCCGTCGGGTCTTCAATTGGAAGTTCTCGAGGACAGTGCGGACTCGCGGAAGGCGTGGTCGGTTGGTGAGGTCACCGGCGATGTTGCCACGCGCGGCTTTCACGGTCCCGTGCTGTCGGTCCGTGAAGTTGGCGAGACCGAACGCTTCTTCGTGGACGCGCTTGGATTCAAGAAGACCGGCCAGGAAGGTCCCTATCACCGCTTCGAAGTTGGAACAGGCGGCGCCGCGAAGACGGTCACGCTCATGCACGAGCCGGATCGCCCTTCGGGAAGCTGGGTTTTCGGAGCAGGTACGGCGCATCACATGGCGCTCGAAGTTGAAAACGATGAAAAGCTCACCGAGCAGAAGGGAATCTACGAAGAACTCGGCTACACGGACGCGTCCGAGATCAAGGACCGGATGTATTTCCACTCCGTGTACTGCCGCTGCCCGGGCGGAATTCTTGTCGAATGCGCGGCCACGGTTCCTGCTGGATTCGCCGTGGACGAGCCCGCCGATCAGCTCGGCCAGAGTTTGCTCCTCCCGCCGTGGTTTGAGTCCCGGCGCGCTGAAATTGAGGCGATGCTGGATCCGATTAAAGTTCCGGAGAGTAACTTCCCGGGTGGGACGAAGAAGACTCCGGTGAAGGCACCGGCGGCGGTTCCTGCGGCGGACCAATCGGCCGGCGGAGCGTCACGCCGTACCAGCGCGGTTTTCATCGGCGGCGACACTCCGGAGAAAAAGAACTGACGCGGCGATCTGTTACTTCAATTTGACGGCAAATTGGCCTCTTAGGCGCCTCAAAAAGGCGCTTAAGAGATTTTTTTCTGCGCAGTCACGTTCTGCGCGATCTATTGGGATTAATACGAGGATTCGAGCAGTCCGATGACTTCCGCCTTGGTCACCCGGCGGTCCACCACTTTCGATTTCTCGAGTTCGTGCATTACCGGCTCCACGATGTCACCGATCTCCGCATGCGGCACGCCTGCATCTCTCAGTCTGTGGGGCACGTCGAATCCGGCAATGAACTCCGCAGTGCGGTCGGCGCATGCCGGCGCGCCGGCCTTGGGATTGCGAGGATCAAACGGCAAATGGAATCCCTCCGCAATCGGCGCAAAGCGCTCGGGAGCAATCTCCGCCATGAAACGCATGGCATGAGGTAGCGTGATGCACGACGTCACGCCGTGGGGCACGTCCCACCGCGGCCCGATCTGATGTCCGAGCAGGTGCGAGATGCTGAATCGCGTGTTCATCGAACCGTAGATCGAAAACCACGCCGCGAACTGGCAATAACCTCGGTGTGCGAGCTGCTCGGCGCCACTGGTTTTGATCGAAGCCTTCAGATTTTCTACCAGGAGTGAGATTGCTTTGGCGGCCAGCGCGTCGCTGAGCGGATGATGGCGAATCGAATAGCTCGTCTCGATGGCGTGATCGAGCGCGCGCATCCCCGTTGCGACCCACAGCCAGTCGGGAGTTGCCAGCGTGAGCGCCGGATCGTTCAGCACCGTGCGTGGTGCGAGGCGCGGATCGGACACGCCGGATTTCACGCGCGTCGTTTCGTCAGTCACGCCGCCTGCGTGAGTGTACTCGCCGGCTGAAAGCGTCGTCGGAATCGCGATGTGGATCAGCTCGCGGGTGGTCAAGAACGCGTAGCTCGCTACCTTGCACGTATCAATGGGACTTCCGCCGCCGAAGCTGATCAAGCAGTCAGCGTCCACTCGCGTGATTTCCGCCTCGAGCTCTCCCACCGAGCTTCGCGGCACGTGCTGCCGCGCGCCTTTGAACACGGCCGCGCAGCGCGCACCCAGCGCTCCGGTAACCTTCTCAAGCAGAAGGGAATTGCCCAGCGTCTTGCCGGTGACCACGATTGCGCGCTTGAGCCCGCGGCGATCCAGTTCCTCACCTAGCGTAGCGATTTTTCCCGGGCCGGATATCACGCGTTCAAGGCGGCTTAAAGTGAAATCAATCTTGGGCGCTTCCATGGGGCGAAAGTATACATCACCACGCAGTTTCTAAGTCCGGCAGGTCACGGTCGCGCTGGCGCGCAACCGATGAGGTAAGTAATCGGCATTTCGCCGTGGGTTCCCGACTGCTCGCCGATTTGCCACTGGTATCCGGCGGCGGTCAATCCGCCGACCATCTCGCGCAATTCTTCCGGCCGATAGGTTCGCAGGCAAGAAACAATTCCATCGAACAGAAACACGAACGGCACAACGGGAATCAGATATGTCCAGAACAGCCGCGACCAACGAAACGGGCGGATCCACGGAGTAAAGAAAAAAGGCATGAGGGCCCACGGAAACACCAGGGCGATCGTCAACGGAGTGCGCCTTGTGGTTTCGAAGATGCCGATGTTCTGGACGTCGTCAACGGCATTTTGGAGTATCGCGCGAGCCTGCTCCGGCGAAAAATGATGAAACGAAGTGAACATTGTCCGGAACCCCTTCAGTTCGCGCGGAACATTCGTTGCGTCAACCGAATCCGGGCTGAAGGAAATGCGATTCTCGGAACCAGCGCTGAGATTTTGGAATGCCCTAATGTTCGGATATTTATCCGTCAGGCAAACGCGGATGGCCTGCGCACCTCCCGAGAGCTTTCGGGACAAGTAGAGCCACGGCCCCCCGCCGCCTGAACACATGTCAACGACGAATCGGCTTCGCGAGGACTCGATCGCGCCCTCCAGTAGCGGGGCGATTGACGCGTAGGACCTCAAGAGACTCAACCCAAACTGAAGGGCATCTATAACGTCGTCCCGGAGGAATGCCGGAAACCACGGTTGATCGTGGATTTCGATGAATTGTATGCGGCGCATGGTAAAACTCGTTTGCTTCGTTCGCACTATTCAAAGTATCATCCGCAGCCGCGAGGAACCGAATGAAACTCAGCACGGACCGTATTTTGACAACGCATGTGGGCAGCCTTCCGCGATCCCAGGAAGTCGTTGATCTATTGTTTGCGCAGGACCGTGGCGAGGCCACGGACGAGGCGCAATTCGACGAAGTGATGCGCCGCGCCGTCGCCGGCACCGTAAACCATCAAGCTGAGGTCGGCGTGGATGTCGTGAGCGACGGCGAAACCAGCAAAATCAGCTACTCCACATACATCCGCCACCGCCTCACGGGATTCGAGGGAGATTCCGCACGCCCCACTCCACAAGACCTAGACGATTTCCCCGAATATCGCGACCGGCTGGTGAAGGCCGGGCATTCGGCGACATACAAGAGGCCGGTGTGCAAGGGGCCGATCAAGGTCAAGAGCTTGAAGCCAGTCGAGCAGGACATCGCGCACATGAAAGAAGCGCTCGCCAAGGTGAAAGTAACCGAGGGCTTCATGAACGCCGTCTCTCCGGGCACAATTTCGGTTTTTCAACCCAACGAATACTATCCTTCGCACGAAACGTATCTCGAGGCGCTCGCTAACGCGATGCGCGAAGAGTACGAGCTTATCGTGAAATCAGGATTGCTGTTGCAGCTGGATTGTCCCGATCTGGCCATGGGGCGGCACACGCGCTTCAAGAATCTCAGCGACGAGGAATTCCTGCGCTACGCCGAGCTTCAGGTTGAAGCGCTCAATCACGCGCTTGCCAACGTTCCCGCCGATCGAGTCCGGCTGCACGTTTGCTGGGGGAATTACGAAGGCACGCACGTCAACGATATGGATTGCTCCAAGATATTTCCCATCGCCATCAAAGTGAAACCTATGGCGCTGCTCATCGAAGGCGCGAATCCGCGGCATGAGCACGAATGGGAGGCCTGGACGCGCATCAAGCTTCCAGACGACAAGATTCTTATTCCTGGCGTGGTCTCATCCAGCACCAACTACGTCGAACATCCGGAAGTTGTTGCCCAAAGGCTGCTGCGTTATGCGGATGTTGTCGGGCGCGAGCGGATCATCGCCGGAACCGACTGCGGGTTCGGGACATTCGCGGGATTCGGCCCCGTGTTTCCGGCTTTTTCGTGGATGAAGCTGAAGTCGCTTGTGGAAGGCGCGCGCATCGCGTCGAAGAAGCTGTGGGGCCGCGCGGCGTAGGTTTGATGAGGCTGATATATGGGGGGAACATCATGGATCGGCGGTCGTTCATTGGCTCGGGGCTTGGAGCGTTGGCGGCAGGCACTTTCATGAACAGGAAATTGGCTGCCGCGCTGGGCCAGGAGTCTAATGCTGCACCCGGCGCAACCGTCGAAACCACCTTAGGCAAGGTGCGCGGGGCGGCGCAGGGAGGGACGCAGGCGTTCCGCGGCGTTCCGTATGCTGCCTCGACCGCGCCTCCCAACCGCTTCATGCCTCCCGCGAAGCGGCAGCCGTGGACAGGAGTGCGGGACTGCATCGAGCTGGGATTGCGCGCGCCTCAGCGGAATTCTGATTTCTTCGGCCAGGTTCCGAAAATATTCGAAGTGATGTGCCCAGCCGAGCCTATGGGCGAGGACTGCCTGGTGCTGAACGTGTGGACGCCCAGCACTACCGGCGGACGGAAGCGGCCCATCATGGTTTGGCTGCATGGTGGAGGCTACACGTCTGGTTCTGGCGGATTCATTTGCTACAACGGGCAGGAGCTTGCGCGGAAGCATCACGTCGTCGTGGTTACCGTCAATCACCGCCTCACCGTTTTCGGCTATTTATATTTTGCGGGAATCGGCGGCGAGAAATACGCGAAGTCGAGCAACGTGGGGATGTTGGATATTGTCGCCGCGCTCGAATGGGTGCGTGACAATGCTGCGGCTTTTGGCGGAGATGCCGGGAACGTCACGATTTTCGGGCAATCGGGCGGCGGCGGAAAGGTCAGCGCGCTGTTGGCTATGCCTCCGGCCAAGGGGCTCTTTCATCGCGCCATCATCGAGAGCGGCGCGGACGTGAAGGGCGTGCCGGTGGACGTGGCCAACAAGTCCGCGGAGATGTTCCTTTCCCGGCTGAATCTGAAGCCGGATCAGATTGACGAACTTCAGAAACTTTCGATGGAACAGTTGCTCGCGGCGATTCCACCCGCAGGCGGACCCGGCACTCCGGGATTGGCGCTTGCGCCAGTGGTTGATGGCAGCACGCTGCCTTCGGGGCCGTTCGATCCGACCGCGCCGGAGATATCCGCAAATATTCCGCTGCTGATCGGCACTACGGAGACCGAAGTCACTTTCTTTCCGAATCAAATACTCGACCCGATTGACGACGCCAACCTCCACACGCGCGTGAAGCAGATTCTCGCCAAGGCGAGCGACGCGCAGGTGGACGAAGTGATCGCTGCCTACCGCAAAGGCCGTCCTGGGGTCGCGAACACGGATTTGTATCTGGCGCTCGCGTCCGACGCAACGTTCCGCGCCGGCGTCCTGCTCGAAGCGGATCGCAAGGCGGCGCAAAAAGCTGCGGTCTACCAATACTACTTCACGTGGCACTCGCCGGTGGACGATGGGAAACTGCGCGCGTTCCATACCGCCGAGATTCCATTCGCATTCGACAATGTGGATATGGCGACGTCAATGACGGGAACAGGCCCCGAACGCCAGGCGCTGGCCGACAAAGTCAGCGGAGCGTGGGTTGCGTTCGCCCGAACCGGCGATCCAAACCACAAAGGCTTACCGAAATGGGCGCCCTTTGACACCACGAAACGTGCCACGATGATCCTCGACAACGAATGCAAGTTGGTCAACGATCCGCACGGCGAGGAACAGCGGCTGCTTCACAGCGTTCAGAATAGCTAGAGCGTCCAGTTCAGCGGGGAAGCGGCTAATGACTCAGCACCGGAGGCGCAGATGTGTAAGCGCTGGTGCGGCCACCCATTCGCTTGCTGAGAAAAATTGCGAGCCAGGCACACGCCGCGGCTAACGTACCTGACAATAGAATCTGCCCCGGAGTCCAGCCCCACTTCAAGAAAACTCCGCCCATCAGCGGCCCGACGATCGAGCCGATGCGTCCCACGCCCAGAGCCCAGCCGATTCCCGTCGATCGCACGGCGGTCGGATAAAAGTTCGCCGCGAGCGCGTTCAGTCCCGCCTGCGCACCGATCACCATCAAACCCGAAGTGAAAGTGATGGAGAGCATCAGCGCGAACGAACTCGGTATTTTCGAGAGCGCCGCGACAAACAAGGTGGCAACGGCGAACTCGGTGAGCAACACAAGATAGGCGCCGCGGCGCTTGATTATCCAGCCTTCGAAGAGGCAGCCGAACACGCCGCCAAAACTGAAGAACGCCGTCGCAGTCGCGCCCGCCGAGACGGACATGCCCGTTTGGCGAAGCAGCGCGGGCAGCCAGCTGCCGATGAAATAAATAATCAGCAGATTCATGAAATAAGGAATCCAGAGCAAGATCGTGCCGAATGCACGGCCCTCGGTAAAGAGATGGATGACGGGCACGCCTTCGTGCCGGGTGTCGCGCGGGGTAGCGCGCAAATTTGCAGCAGCGAATTCAGGCGCGATGCGATTCAGAATGCGCGCAACCCTCCGCGGATTTTTCCCGCGCGCGGCGAGAAACTGAATCGATTCCGGAAGCCCGGCCATCAGCAAAATCGCGATGATCAAGGGAATCGTGCCGCCAAGATATAGCACCGACTGCCAGCCCCAGCGCGGGATCATCCTGGCACTCAGGAGCCCGCAGGTGACTCCACCGAAAGGCATGCCGACGAACAGCAGGGTAACCACCTGCGGAAGAATACGCTTTGGCACGAATTCCGAGGCAAGGGCCACAACGTTTGGCATGGCGCCGCCGAGACCCAGACCTGTGAGGAATCGAAGAATGAGGAGTTCGCGGAACGAAGTCACGTGGACCGTAAGCAGGGAAAAGAAGGCGAAGCTGAGCGTCGAAAGAATTACGGGCCATTTGCGTCCCCATCGGTCGGCGATCGGCCCGGTGGTCATGGCGGCGATCATCAATCCGAAAAGTCCCGCGGAGAAAATCGGGCCGAAGGTCTTCACGGATACGTGGATGCTGTCGGCAACCGAGGGCGCGATGAAATTAATGGTTTGCGAATCGAATCCGTCGAGCACCAGCACCAGACCGCAGAGAACGACCGTCCAGATTTGATATCGTCCCGGTGACCGCTGCTCGATAATCTCGCCGACGGTCAACGTTTGCGTTGCTGCGGTGGTGGACATGATTTCGCCGCGCGGCCTCTCGCCAGGCTTAGAATTCCCGGCGCAGAGTGTACACCGTCGGCGCCCAATCCAAGGTGTCAGCCGGCCTTTTTGGCGTATGGTTTGCGAAGGCCGGCCTGCTCGAGGAGCGGCAGCACGCCCTTGATGAATCGCGCCACGCCATCCACGTAGTCAACCCAGGTCATGATTACGCCGTCTATGCCCACGCGGGAAATAGCCTCCAATTCTTTGGCGATACTCTGCGCTGTGCCAATCAGAGGATGGCCCGCGCCCACAGCCATTCGCCGCCTCATGAATTCAAGCCGTTCCGACCCCATGGGAATATTGTTCTCAGCGCTGATGGTGCGCATCAGGCTATCCATAACTTCGAGATCCAGATACTCCTCCGAGTAACGGCGGAGATATTCCTCCGCTTCCTTCTGCGTCTCACGCTGGACGACCGCACAGTTCGTCCAGAGTTGGATTTCGCGGCCGAATTCCTCGCGCGCCATCTTTTTGTAGTTCTCTATTTGCGGCCGCCAATCTTCGGGCGTCGCTCCCTGCGGACTGATCAATCCCAGGTCGGAGAATTCTGCAGAAAAGCGCATTCCCGTGGGAGACAACGCCGCGTTCATCACCGGCACTCCCCCCGGCTGCAGCGGTTGGGGGCGCGAAATTGCTTTCTTCATGCGGAAGTACTTGGATTCGTAATCGAATTCCGTCGGGCTGGTCCACAGCCGGCGCAGCAACTGCAGCCATTCCTCAAGGTAGACGTAGCGCTGGTCGTGCTCCATCAGGTCAATGCCGAACATGTCGAATTCGCGGCGATTCCAGCCGCCAACGATATTCAACGCGAAGCGCCCGCCTGAAATTGCGTCAATCGTGGCCGATTCTTTCGCGACGAGCATCGGGTGCATCGTGGGCGCGTGAGACGTCGCGAAAACGGCTGAATACTTGGTCGCCGCCGCGACTCCAGCCGCCCACGTGAATGTCTCGAACACGATGTTCGAAGGGTGATCGGCCCTGTCGTCCAGATAGCCTTTCCAGCGCGCGATGGGAATGATGGCCTCGAGGCCCGCGTTATCCGCCAAGTGCGCCGAGGCAAGCGTGTTTGCCCACGTCGGTTGGAGAATCTCCGGGACGGAGCTCATGTTCGGAATGGTGTTCGTGCAGAACGTGCCGAGTTTCAGTTTATTTTCGTTGAAGATTGGGTTCGATGATCGGTTTATCACGGGCGTAATTTTGCCAGAAATTCGATGAATTGAGGCACCCATTATTGCGCGGTGATAATCTACCGGTCAGGAAAGTGACCCACGGACGGCGTTATGGTGGCGGCTTTCTGCAAATATAGCGTCAGGCGGGGGAGCTGATTTCGATGCGCACAGCCAAGAAAATGCTTTACCTCGGCGTTATCGGTATCGCCTTCGCGTCGCAAGCGCTCGCAGCGATTACCGATCCGGTTCGCGTCGAGCAGGGCCAGCTTGCCGGAGCGAGCGGACGCGGCCCCGATGTGCGCGTCTATCGAGGTATTCCATTTGCCGCACCTCCGGTGGGTGACTTGCGCTGGAAACCCCCGCAGCCTGCGGCGTCCTGGCAGGGAATCCGGCAGGCAACCGAGTTCGCGAATGCCTGCTCGCAGCCTCCCTTTCCATCCAACGGTCTTTACGGCACCTCGCCTCCGCCCATCAGCGAAGATTGCCTATACCTGAATATTTGGACGCCCGCCAAATCGGCTGACGACCGGCTACCCGTGATGGTCTGGATCCACGGCGGAGGATTCGATCATGGCACGGGCGGCGCCGTCGGTTACGAAGGCGAAAACCTGGCGCGTAAGGGCGCGGTTGTGGTGACCATCAATTATCGCCTCGGCATTCTGGGCTTTCTCGCCCTCCCGGAGCTCGACGCGGAATCACCGCAACATGTTTCTGGAGATTACGCGTTCATGGACCAGATCGCCGCGCTTCAATGGGTTCAGCGAAATATTGCGGCGTTTGGCGGAGATTCGGGCCGCGTCACGATCTTCGGAGAATCGGCCGGCTCCGTCTCGGTGAATATTTTGATGGCGAGTCCGCTCGCACGCGGATTGTTCGCGCGCGCCATCGGCGAAAGCGGCGGCTCGTTTGGTCCGATGCCTTCGCGAGGCGACGCCGAAAAGCAGTGCCAACAGTTTGTTTCCAGGCTTGGCGCAACCCAGGACGTCTTGAAAGCTCTTCGCGCAAAAAGTCCGGACGATTTGATTAAGGCGAGCACTGATGACGACGTGCAGATCATCGTGGATGGCTGGGTTCTTCCGCAAAGCGTCTACACTATTTTCGCGGAAGGCAAACAAAACGATGTCGCCATTATCGTGGGCAATAACGCGAGCGAGGGAACGATTTTTCCGCCGCCGACGGGTTCTCTAACTCCCGCACAGTTCGCTGATGATGCCCACAAATTGTACGGCACGTTCGCGGGCGATTTCCTGGAGGTCTACCCCGCGGGCTCCTCAGATCAGGACGCATACGCGGCATACTTCGCGTCCGTACGCGACGCCCACTTCGGGTGGGACATGCGCATCTGGGCGCGACTGGCCTCCGAAACGGGACATCGCCGCGGGTACCGCTATTATTTCACCCGGGTTCCACCGGGAAGGGGCGAACGACTCGGCGCTTTTCACGGTTCCGAAATCGCCTACGTCTTCGAAAACTTTCCCTATCGCATTTCCTACCAGGATTTGGATAAACAGCTCGGCGAGACGATTGAAAACTACTGGGTGAATTTCGCCCGAACGGGCGACCCGAATGGATCCGCGAATTCGAATTCAGCAGCCGCGCCGAATTGGCCTATCTACGTTTCATCCAGAGATGATGTGTTGGTACTCGGCGACCAGGTTGGCGTTCAATTCCACGTAAACGCCGCGGGACTCGATTTCTTCGACATGTTCAACCAGTCGCTTCGACGCCCTCCTCCGGCCGCGAAAGCAAAACGATAGAGTAGCCGGGATTCTGACGGCGGCCCGCCCATAACAAGCGCGCGTTCATTCGAGGGTTAGTAGGACAATCTCGGGCCGCGTGCCGACACGCAGGGGAGGGCCCCAGGTGCCTGCTCCGTAGGATGTGTAAACGAGCAGGCTGCCCAGCCGATTCAGTCCGTACACGAACGCGCCGTAAATTCGCGCAGTGAACAAGGTGAAGGGGAAGAACTGCCCGCCATGCGTGTGTCCGGAGAGCTGCAGTCCAATTCCTTCGTCTGCCGCAACGGCCAGCTGATCGGGGGCGTGCGTGAGCAGGATGCTCGCGGATTTCCGATCCAACCGAGCATTTTGAAGGATCGCCCGCAGGTGCTCGGGATGCGTCGCGTCACGGTAGTGCACGCCGACGAGCTGCAAGCCATCGAGAACCACTTTTTCATTGTTCAAGACGCGCACGCCCGCGGCTGCAACCGCTTCGAGATATTTCGTGTCGTCGCCGAACTGCTCGTGATTTCCAGCGATGAAATATGAACCGTACGGAGCCGAAAGTCCGCGCAATGGTTCGGCAAGTTTGTGCACATTCGCGGCCGTGCCGTCGTACAGGTCGCCACCGATTAGAATGATGTCAGGTTGGAAGCGCGAGACCATCGCCACAATCCGCTTCGCAAATCGAACCCCGCGCACGTGGCCGAGGTGCGTGTCTGTGATCAACGCGGCGACCCGACCCCGCCAGCTTGTCGGCAGGTTTGGCAGCTTGACTGGAACGCGCATGACGCGCACACACGCAGAATTCACCAGCCCGTAAACGCCCGCAGCCACGGCGAGTCCGAACAACAGAAACGCGATGCCTTGCTGGTGCCACGGCAATCGCAGCGCCCGGGCGAGTCCGTAAACAATCCAGGACCCGCAGGCCGCGAGGAAGAAGAAGTTGAAGAATCCCATCCAGACCGCGGCTGCGGTGTAATAGATCCGCACGGGCAGCTCTGAATAGCGCCAAGCCAGCAACGACGCCGTGACAAACGATACGGAGAGAAACGCAAAAGCAACGCCGAAGGCCGAGATTCCAGGCGGGTCGGGTGTGTGTCGAAAAGCTGTCCATGTGCGGTACACGAACCAGTGCGATGCCAAAAGGATCGCCTGGATGATTGCCACAAATAGAATTATGCGCCTGCGCATTGTTGTTGGGTGCTCACGATATCAGATGAGATTGGAGCGAATCAGGACTCGCCGACGTCGCGTTCAGTCGGATTCGCAGGTCGAGATAACGATCAGAATTCGGTGGGGAAAAATGTCTGGTTCTGAAGAACGGTGTCAACGGCGAGCAGCAACTTCTGAATCGCGTCTCCCTTGGTTACGTATCCGCGAACACCAATCTTCTTTGCTTCTTCGACGACCTGCCTGCTCTTGTGCACGGAGAGCATCAGAATCGGCAGGTTTGGATTGAGCACTCGAATCTGGCGAGCCGCATCGAGACCGTTCAATTCGGGCATGGTGATATCCAGAATAACCAAATCCGGATTCAGCTCTTTTACTTTTTCGACGGCCTCTTTTCCATTAGCGGCTTCCGCGCAGACTTCTAGATCGCCCCGCGACATCAGGGTCGCGACCACGCGCTTTCTCACAATTTCCTGATCATCTGCCACCACAATTCGCACGAGACCACCTAGGAGGTGCATAAGGCCTCCCTAAAAGGAAGGCCGCACTGCAACCTGTTACCCTCCGATCGCATGTCTGCCGCTAGAATATGGGAGCACCTGCTCCGGCGCCGTCACGGGGATGGTTACTCTGATCCCCGTTCCCTTGCTATCAGACTCGATCGCCAAGTCTCCGCAAAGACCCTTGATTCGTTCCCGCATTCCCCTCAGGCCGACTCCTGAGTCCCCCGAGGAAATAATTTTCGCCAATTTTTCCGGTTCGATACCTTTTCCCGCGTCTCTTACTTCCAAACTGAGGCCGCTCGAGCACCGAGACAAGCGGATGCTGGCGGTCGGGCTCTCGGAGTGCCGATGAATGTTCGTCAGGCATTCCTGGATTATCCGGAATAGGGTAATTTCCAAATCCTGCGACAGTCTGCCAAGGTCCGCAGGCAGGTCCAGTGTAGTCTGGATGTTACTGCGCTGACCGAATCCATCAACGTACCAGCGAAGCGCGGTTTCCAGGCCCATCTCCTCGAGCAGCGGGGGGTGCAGCAGGTAGGAAAGAGTCCGCAGCTCCGACGATATTCGCCGGACGAGATCTTCATTCTCCGTCAAATTTTTCAACAAGCCCGGATTCGATTTGCTGGCTTCCGCCTCCATCGCGGAAAGATTCATGCTGAGGAGAGCCAGCGACTGCCCCGTGCTGTCGTGCAGATCGCGGGCGATTCGCCGCCTCTCATCGTCCTGGACCCGCAGGAGTCGAGCGGACAGCTCGCGCAATCCCTGGTTCGTCATATCGAGTATTTCGGCCTGCTTCAGTACTTGAATATTCTTCTTTCGGAGTTCGTCGGTTCGTTCCTGGACCCGCTTTTCCAATTCGTCATGTGCTTGTTGGAGCGCCTGCTCCATCGCCCGGCGTTCCGTGACATCGTGAATAAAGGTTCGGCTGTAGACAAATTTTCCATCTTCCCAGAGGCCGTTCGAGTGAATTACGACGTGTGCAATGGCTCCGCTCTTACACCGGAGTTCAGCCGGGTGATCGTAGACTTCTTCATGTCGCATCAACTTGGCCCAGAATTCATCGAACGTGGCCGGGTCCACAAAAAACTCGGGCAGGCGATGGCCGACATATTCTTCGGCCGAATATCCGAGTAGCTTCAACACAGCCCTATTCGCCCACAAAATTCTCTGGTCTGCTCCTGTACGCTGCACACCTTCGAGCGCGTTTTCGAGGAGGTCTGCCAGTTCGGATTCCCGGCGCTGGAGTGTAGCCAGAGCTTGCTTTCGTTCCGCGGTCGCAATCTCGAGCGCTTCAGCCTTTTGCTGCAGACGACTGACGTTACGCAGGCGCTCCTCGTCCGTGGTCAGCGCCATATAGCTCTCGCCCGGAATCACGTGCGAATGTTCCGAACAGATTTTCAGGAATGGCTCGCCATGGTCCTCGCGGTTAAACCCGGCCATGGGATACGCGCAGCGGAGCGCGAAGGAGTGCGTTTGGCGCAACTCGTTCCAGAGCTGCTCGAGGCGGATCGCGGTATCAAATTTTCCCTGCGCCCACAAGATCGCTACCATTTCTCCAAAGGCCGCGAGATGACCGTTCGGCCCAGCCGCCTCTTTCGCGCGTGCAACGACGTCGCCCATTACTGCCGCGAAGCGCGCCGGGTCCGGCCAGCCCTCCAACATGAATTTCGATAGCGTCTCGGCTGCGTCCAACACAATGTAGCGGCCCTGCTCGATGGCGGTTGCGGTATCCACGCCACGAACTTCCAGGCGCTGCGTTAGTCCCTCTCGGTGGGCGCGTGTTGCGACGACCACTGCCGAGCCATCCGCTCCCAGAGAATCGCCGACGAACTGGCTCAGTCCTTCGAGGAGAACGGCATCCTCGTCATAAAATTGGACGGAATGGGTGTCGTGCAAACTGTTGCCCGAAAATCCGGACGAAGGCGGAACATTCCCGTCAGGCGCTCGGGCCTTGGTCACGCTCATCCTGTTTCTCCTAGGGGCTAACCTGGGGTCGCGAGCCCTTCGCTACTCACCGAGTAGGTGGTCGGACTTCGATCCGCATTGTCAGGGCGAGATCCAACGACATTGTCACAGTCTGGACGCAGCTA
Source organism: uncultured Acidobacteriota bacterium (assembly GCA_963842425.1). Taxonomy (GTDB): domain Bacteria; phylum Acidobacteriota; class Terriglobia; order Acidiferrales; family UBA7541; genus Palsa-295. The sequence goes on from CAWJGQ010000010.1 coordinate 586,144, forward strand.
GCCAATACCCTGAACGCTGTAGAGTAGGTCATCAAACATTGAAAGTTCCAGAACTTTTGCTATGAAGGTCGAGGCAGGGCAGCTGAGAGAGAGTGGAGGGGCCGCTGGCACGTTCGGGGGTGACTCCAAACGGCCCCTTGGGTGGAAGGAGGCGTGGTGCGGATAAAAGTGGACTTCGTTTCACAATGGTTCATGCGCGGACGATATTGCATCCGCGTCAGGCCCACCATCGGCCAATTCCCTTACTCGGATAGGGAAGACCCTGTAGGGCGCTGTCCGGGCCACTGTGGTCCTGTGTCGCACCGGCGACTCGGGAAGGATCTCGCCGGGGTGCAGTCCGCCCAAGTGCATAGCTGGCGTCCCGGAACGATCCGGTGCGCCAGCTACGCCGAGGTACTAGTTCTGATCTGCCTTAACTGCGGTGACTCGGCGGTCTGCTAGGCGATCTTCGGTGGATCAACTCCCAGTGCGGTTGCGAGGGCGATCAGGTGATCCTGTTCGTCCATCAGGATTTCGCGGATGTGCTCGGCCATCGCGAATTCGCCGAGCTGATCGCATTGACGGATGCGTTCGGTATAATTGCGAATCGTTTCGGTCTCGTTCGCGAGGTCGAATTGCAGCATTTCCTTCGCTTTTTCCGACGTTCGAACGGACTTCGGCTGCACGGTCGGCATGCCTCCGAGATAGTCAATCTGGTTGGAAATGATCAGAGCGTGGCTTAGTTCTTCGCCCGCATGTTTTTCCAGCTCGCCGGCGACGTTCATGTACTCGGCGCCCTTGAGCACCTGCGAATACACGACGTAGCTGATGATGGCTTGATATTCCCGGGAGAGATCTTCGTTGAGCAACTCGATCAATTTTGCGCGCGTGATTTCGGTCTTGGCGGGTGACGCCTGCTTGGACTGAGCCATCTGTTCCTCCGTGAGAGATAAAGGCAAAGCGCCGCGATCGGGTCGCGGCGCCTCGCCGGATCGGATGCGATGATACCCTATCTGCCGCGTCCGGCCCGCGCTGCTTTTTCCTGCTGTTTTTCTTCGGCCTTCAGGGTTTTCACGAACTCATCCGCTTCCTTCTCGGAAATCTCCCTGGAGGTGCCGTAGTATTCCTGGATCTTGCCGACGAGCAATTGACGCCGGCCATCAATTACATCGAGGTCGTCGTCGGTCAGCTTTCCCCACTTTTCCTTGATCTTTCCTTTGTACTGCTTCCATTTACCTTCCACTTGATCCCAGTTCATGGTTTTCCTCCGTGGTGATTTGCTGCAGAGCTAACCGGGTCGGTTAGCGCCAGCAGGTTTGGGAGACCGATATGAGTTTGGGTATTGCCTCCCGAACAAGGAAACCGCGTTCATCGGCCCGCTGACATACCGCGCGCGACCGATATGTGCAGGTAGAATTGTGTATGACCGGCTGGTCCTCAAAACTGCCGGAGCCGCCACTGAAGATGAACTACGCCTCAATGATCTTATTGCGGATCGCGTAGCGGACGACCTCGCTGACCGAATGGCAATCGAGTTTCCGCATGATATTTGCCCGGTGCGTTTCTGCTGTTTTCACGCTCAAATCAAGCGCGACGGCGACTTCCTTGCTGCTCTTTCCCTCGGCGAGCAGCTGGACAATTTCGCGCTGCCTCGGAGTGAGGCGCACTGCCCCCGATTCGGAATCTTGAGGGCGCGGATCGCCTTTCAGAAATCCATCCAATATCATTTGCGAAACCCGCGACGTGAAGAAGGTTTTGTTCCGACGCAAGGAATCCACGGCGGTCACAAGATCCCGTCCGGCGTCGGTCTTCAGAATGTATCCACGTGCTCCAGCGTCGAGAACTTCGCGGATCACGGAATCGGATTCGTGCATCGTCAGAATCAGGACCTTCGTCTGTGGACGCATCTTCAGAATCTGCCGCGTGGCCTCGAGCCCATTCAGTGTGGGCATGCCGATATCGAGGATCACGACATCCGGATTCAGTTCCTTCGTCAACGTCACGGCTTGGCGGCCATCTCCGGCCTCTCCGACGACTTGGCAGTCGCGCTGAGCCTCGAGCATCGAACGCAATCCCTGGCGGACGATCTCGTGATCATCGGCAATCAGCACCTTAAGCACGGGCATGATCAACCTCCTGGTGACGAATAGAACCTGACGCCGCTTGGGTAGACGAATTCGTCTGCCGATTCTGGTTCGGGATTCGACAGTACGCTGTTTCAACCTGCAAACGTATCTCCAAATTCCTTCGCCGAGAATCTTTCGGCCTAAACACAGGCTCGCGCGAAAGTTATCCGCTTTCTCCGGCGCTATTTCAAAAGTATCCCTGGTACCGTGGCCGGTAACTCTTACATCCTTGCAAGCGCGCACATCGTAAGTGGTCCAGCAGGCTTTTACACTACTGTATTTCCTGTAGTTAGATACCTGCTCAGCCGGATGTCTCTTTCGGTCGAGCGAGTCCATCGTATGCCCGTTGCATCGTGATTATCGAAAGGGGACAACGTGACTCGTGCAAAGACAGCCCGGCCTTATGGAATTGTAGCCACGGGAATTTTATCTGGTGCGATTGCGCTGATGTCGAGCCGCCTCGACCGAGTTTTGTTCTATTTTCTGGCGAGTGGATCGATCCTTCTGGCGCTGACGTTCGGCTCCGTATCTCTGGACTCGGTGCTGAGAAGGCTTGGGCGTGCGGGCGAGCCCATGCGCCAGCCAGAGCCAGCTAGCAGCGGTGACTCGGGCATCTGACGCTATTAGCGCGATCGCCGGCGCGGCGGGCGAAGAGCCTGCCTCCGCGCTCCGCCGCTTGTGACGATTTCGGGTCGGGCTTACCATCCATCAGTCAAGCGCCGTTGGTCCTATTGAACGGCATCCGAACCAATCTGGAGAGGATTCCGGAAATGCCCCGGACCAAACACCCAACGTCCAGTCCTGCCCGGCCAGCCACAAACTCCCGATTCGACGTCTTTAAGCTTCTTCTCAGGCTGGGCCCCGGACTAATTACGGGCGCGGCTGACGACGACCCCAGCGGCATCGCGACCTACTCGCAGGTCGGCGCGAAATTCGGTTACAACATGCTGTGGGTCATGCCGTTTTCTTACCCGTTGATGGCAGTGATCCAGGAAATCAGCGCACGCATCGGACGCGTGACAGGCGCGGGGATCGCAGCCAATATTCGCCGACATTACCCCAAGCCGATACTTTACGGCGTGGTTTCACTCTTGCTGGTTGCCAATGTTTTCAACCTCGGCGCCGATATCGGAGCGATGGGCGCCGCTGCCAAGCTGTTTCTCCCAGGGCCCGTGTGGGCCTACATCCTCTTGCTCGGCGGGATGTCTTTGTTGTTGCAGATCGCTGTTCCTTACACCAAATATGTTCCGTATCTCAAGTGGTTGACGCTGGCGCTCTTCGCCTACATCGCCACGGCGATCGTTGTGGGCGAGCCTAAATGGGACGCGATTCGCGCTACGTTCTGGCCGTCCATCCGATGGAATAGCGCCTACCTCACGGCGCTGACCGCCGTCTTCGGAACGACGATCAGTCCATATCTATTTTTCTGGCAAGCCTCTGAAGAGGCCCAAGACGTTTCAGTCAACGCCAAGGATAAGCCGCTCAAACGAGCGCCCGAACAAGCCCCGGAACAGTTCGGCCGAATCAGATTCGACACGTATGTCGGCATGGCGCTTTCGAACACAGTCGCGTTCTTCATTATCCTGACCTCAGCCGTCACGCTGCATACCCACGGAATTCTGGACATTCAAACCGCGGACCAGGCGGCCAAGGCTCTCGAGCCTCTAGCCGGAAGGTTTGCTTTCCTGCTATTTGCCATCGGAATTGTTGGTACCGGCCTGCTGGCTGTGCCCGTGCTGGCGGGCTCGGCTGCGTACGCGGTCGGCGAGACTTTTCATTGGACCGCCAGCTTGCAGAAGAAGCCGCGACGAGCCGTTAAGTTCTACGGGACCATCGGCGTAGCAACCGTGATCGGTCTCGTGCTGAATTTCATTCACCTGAATCCGATTAAGGCGCTGTTCTGGTCGGCAGTCCTGAATGGCGTGGTCGCCGTCCCCGTAATGGTGTTGATGATGGTTCTCACGCAGAACGCGAAGGTGATGGGGAAGTTCACGCTTCCGCTCTATTTGCGGATCGGCGGATGGATTGCGACGGGGGTGATGTTGGTTGCATCGCTCGGAATGTTTCTCACACTCCGACCGTAATTCGCGTTCGATGGGCCTACAGCTATCCTTCCATCCCGCTACTGGTTTGCGGGTATGGGCTACTTTCGTCATATGGACTAAAACGGTCGAGTTCCCGAAAGCGCAAACCGGAGTTCGATCCCGAAACGCGCGATCTGGATGGCGGACAAGGAGGATTTATGCTGCGTTGGGCGCTGGCATTTTTCATCGTGGCCCTGGTTGCGGCCGTGTTCGGCTTTCTCGGAATTGCAGTAGCAGCTGCGGGGATCGCGAGACTTCTATTTTTCATTTTCCTGGTCCTGTTCCTCGTCTCGCTGGTCGGCGGGTTAGTACGGCGAGCCTGAGCGGAGGCCGAAAACCACCCGCCGCACACGCGATGTGGAGTAGCATTAAAATAGTCAGTGTGCAACGAGGGGGGAAGAGATGAAATCCGCTCCACTGCTGGGAGTTATCTTGATCGTCCTGGGGGCGCTTGCATTGGCCTACCAGGGCATCAACTATACGACCCATAAGAAGGTGCTCGACATCGGTCCTTTGCAAGCGACCGAAGAGCAACACAAAACCATCCCTCTACCTCCGATCGTCGGGGCCATCGCGATCATCGGCGGCATCGTGCTGCTCGTTGCTGGCAGAAAAGTAGCGTAGTGGTCGCTCTGTGATCTGACAGTCGTGAACGAGGGGGGATTCAGCGCCTTCGGGCATCCCCCTCGCTGCTTCTTTGCTACCTGCGGGCTCTCCCGACGTTTGTGCCCTGCATCCTGCCCCAAATCAACATTTGATCAGTTTGCGAATTTGGTCGGGCGTCACCGCCCGAAGCAGGCCAGTGGTCGCCACTCCCGCATCCGTGCCGTTTCCTTCCGCGTTTGAGCCGACTACAGTGTGTTCCGAAGTGGGTTAACGCGTTGGCTGTATTGTCCGTTTCCGCTTATTCCGCGATTATGCCCGTGGCGGGAGAAGAGGGAAGTGGCGCCGAAGGATCCTATAGGGATTCGAGGGCTGGGGTCGGCGTCGCTCCTCTTCTCCCACTTCCAGTTCGCCGGTCAAAGGAGGCTGCAATGTTGCTCGCAATTCTTTTTGTAGTGCTCATTCTTGCGCTCGTCGGTTCCGTTCCCACATGGCCCCACAGCCGGGACTGGGGTTACTACCCAAGCGGCGGCGTCGGAGTCGTTCTGTTAATTCTTCTGGTACTGTTCCTAATGGGCCGCCTATAGGCTTCAATAGCGTCGAGCATCTGCGCTGACATGGAATGAACTTCTCCCTCCGAACACTCCGCTGGAGCTAAATCGTGTTCATCGAGGGCGTAAGGCGGATCCGGCGTCCCTTGGTGGCACGGCATGGTGGCGCCAATCGGGTGGATGCCTCATACTCGGAACGCCCCATGCCGGGGTGCGATACGCGGTAACCCTTCCAGGTGCTTTCATGCGGCCTACTATCAAGTGTTTGCCGTATGGGAACTTCGGCGCATCTATCTGTAGGATGAAGTCCAGCTCATTCAAGTTTCTTGTGTTTGATTAGGCGAGAAAGCTCAGCCCGGTAAACATGCGCAAATGGATCATCGGTACAACGATTGTGGTGGTGGCAGTCCTGGTGTTGGTCCCTGTAGTTGCCTTGTATGTCCTCGGTCCTAGAATTCACGGCATTCTCCGCAACCGCGTCGAGACTGTTTTGCGAACGCACTTCGAGAGCCAGGTAGAAATCTCCGATTTCGCGGTATCTCTATTTCCGCGGGTCCACGTCACGATCACGGGACTCGTGCTGCGTCACAAGGGCCGGACGGACATTCCTCCGCTGATCGAAGTTCGCAAAGTTTCGATGGACGCAAATTTTGCGACCTTATTGCGTGCGCAGCCACACATCGCATTCGTGCAGCTCGATGGTTTGCAAATTCATACGCCGCCGCGACAGCCAGGAGGGGAACCACTCATTCGCAGCACGGACCAGGATCTCGCCAAGAAGTATCCCGTGCTGGTTGATCGGCTCGTCGCTGATGACGCCAATATTGTTGTTCTGCGGGCCCAGCCGGGAAAGCCGCCCCGGGAATTTCCGATTCACCATCTGGAGATTCGCGACCTCAGTTTCGACCGTCCGGCCGACTTCCACGCCACGCTTACCAATGCGGTGCCCACGGGAGAAATCAACGCCACCGGTCAGTTTGGGCCGTGGTCGGCCGAGGAGCCTAGCGAGACTCCCGCGGTCGGGAAATACACTTTTTACAACGCGGACTTCGCAACTTTGAAAGGATTGCAAGGGACTCTTTCTTCGACTGGCGAATTCAGCGGCCCGTTGGACTATTTGCATGTATCCGGTGTGACCGACATGCCCAATTTCAGCCTGCGGACTACCGATCACCCGATGGCATTGCATACGGATTTTGACGCCGTCGTGGACGGCACGAACGGCGATACATATTTGAACAAGGTGACGGCTCGTTTTTTGCACACGACGCTGCTGGTTAGCGGCAAGATCGTGGACGAGGATCGCGACATCAAAGGCCGCACAATCATACTGGATGCAGTCTCACAAGATGCGCAGGTTCAAGACCTGATTCGGATTGCCACGAAGGGAAGCGAGCCGGTGATGACCGGCACGGTCAAGCTTCGAACCAAACTCTCGATACCCGAGGGAACCGAGGATTTGATTGACCGCATGCAGCTCCAGGGGCAATTCGGAATTGGCGACATTCAATTCACCAACTCTTCGGTGCAGGGGAAAATAGATTCGCTCAGCCGTCGCGGTCAGGGAGAGCCGAAGGACATGGATATTAGCAGCGTCATTTCCGATATGAAGGGCAACTTCGGAATGCGCAACGCGGTCCTGAATTTTTCCGATCTGCAGTTCGGCGTCACTGGGGCGACGATCAATTTAACCGGTACCTATAACCTCGATAACGAGCAGCTGGATTTTCACGGCAAATTGAAATTGAAGGCCAAGCTGTCGCAAACCACCACGGGAGTGAAGTCATTTTTCCTGAAAGCGGTTGACCCGTTCTTCGAAGGGAAGGACGCCGGCACCGTCCTCGCGATCAAGATCACCGGGACCAAAGACAACCCGACCTTTGGCCTCGACCGCGGCGGCCCCTCGGCGCCTGCCGAAACTTCGCCGCCAAAAGGTCAATGATCACCGCGAGTCGGCGATGCCATTGATGACGTCAATCTCCGCTAGGGCTTCGGAAAATAGCCGCGATATGCACTCCAGTTGCGGTTATAACCGCACTGAATCGCACATGGCACCGGCGCCCTCGGACCCGCCACACCTTGCTGGGAGCTTCACCCAACATCGCAAAGCGAGGGGCGCCGGAGCTAGAATCTGTTCGGCTGGATTCCTGGGTCGCGAAGGGTTCGCGAATACAGCTATGCAGGAGGTGGAGTGATGTCAGTGACAGCGTTCGACAAATCAACCGTGAGGAAACCGCTGCCAGTGCGCAATCCGCGCACCGGCGAAATTGACATGTACATCACGCCGCCTTCGTCCGACGAAATTGCCGCAACGTGCGCGCGATTGCGAATGGCGCAGGAGTCCTGGGGGCGCGCGCCACTCGACCATCGCATCGGCGTGATGAAGAAATGGGCGGATCGCCTGCAGGCGTATCGCACCGCATTGATCGAAGCGGACTCCATTGACACCGGCTACGGCCAGGTTTCGCGGGTCGCGCCGGATATGGTGATCGGCAGCGTCCTGCGGATGTGCGCAATCGCGCCCGCTATCTTCGAGCGGTCGCGTCGCGCGGGCAACTCACCGGGCGTGCCGAATGTGGCCTATCGGACGAACCTACGCCCGTATCCCTTGGCCGGAATCATCGGGCCATGGAACGCGCCGCTTATGCTCTCGACGTTGCATGCGGTTCCGGCCCTCTTCGCGGGCTGTGCGGCGATCGTCAAGCCAAGCGAAGTCACGCCGCGATTTGTAAAGCCCATGATGCAGACGATCCTTGAAGTACCGGAGCTTGCCGAAGTATTCATATTTGTCGTTGGCGATGGCGAGACGGGACAAGCAATCGTTGACAACGTGGACATCGTGAATTTCACGGGCAGCGTTCCAAACGGCAGGAAAGTGGCGGAGGCGTGTGCGAAGCGATTTATTCCCTCGATTCTCGAACTGGGCGGCAAAGATCCGGTGATCGTCACGCAGACCGCCGACTTGCAGAAGGCCGCAAAAGCGGTCCTGCGCGGCGCGGTCACCAGCACGGGGCAAGTCTGTTTTTCCATTGAGCGGATTTACGTTCAGGAGAAGGTGCATGACGCATTCGTCGCCATTCTCGTGAAGGAAGCCGAGCGCGTTGAGCTGAACTATCCCGATCCCAATCGCGGCCAGATTGGTCCGTTCATAGCCGAGCGACAAGCGGCCATCGTTGACGATCATCTCGACGACGCCGTCCGCAAAGGCGCTAAAATCCGAACGGGCGGGAAGAGCGAAAACCTGGGCGGCGGCCTTTACATGCGTCCGACGGTCTTGACCGACGTTAACCACGACATGAAGATCATGCGCGACGAAACCTTTGGGCCGGTCATGCCCGTGATGAAGTACTCGACGGAGGACGGCGCCGTGCGGCTTGCGAACGACACTTATTTCGGGCTTTCAGCCGCCGTAATTGCGGGCGCCGAAGATGAAGCCCGGCGCATCGCCGACCGGCTCGACGCCGGGACCGTCAGCGTGCAGGATACGTTCCTGACGTTTGCTGGCTTCGGTGCCGGCCTGCAACCCGACGCTTTCAAGTTTTCCGGTATGGGCAGCCGCTCGGGGATATTGGCCTTCCTGCGAAATCAGGCCGTGCTGACGAATACGGCCGACCCAGCCTGCATCATCGAGGAAGAATTGAAAGCCGTCCGCTGACCGCAGCGCCCGAGTTCGGGTCGCGCAGAATATGGTTTTAGTCGCCTTGACACAACCGTGCGATACGTACTAAACCGTTTGTGTATGGTGAAACGCAATTCTCGATAAGGTGGGGTCGGTTAATCTGCAAGGGGGGGATTGCACTGAATGAAAATCCGAATGGTTCGAACAATTGTTGCTCTGGCTGTCTTCGCCGCTGCCAGTTTCACTGCTGCTGCACAGCAGGGAACTCCTCCGGCCGGAAATGCGCCGCCGGCTCCTCCGCCTCCGGGACCGACGTTGGTCATCTCCAGCCCGTCCTTCAGTGACGGCGGCAGAATACCGACGCAATATACTTGCTCGGCAACCACGCCGCCGCCCGGCGGCCCGAGAAATATTTCGACGGGCGTGTCGCCGGCTTTGCGATGGATGAACGCCCCGAAAGGCACTGTGACGTTCGTTCTGATTCTACACGACCCCGACGCGCACATTCCCAAGGCTACGACCGACATCACGCACTGGATGGTCTTCAATATTCCGGCTGATACCATGCAGCTACCGGAAGCAGTTCCACCGGACGCTCCGCTGGCAAATGGCGCTCTGCAAGGCACCAACATTACCGGGAAGGCCGCTTATCAGGGACCATGCGCGGGCCCTCCAAGTCCGCACCACTACACGTTTGAGCTATCGGCGCTCGATCAAAAACTGGATTTGCCCCAAGGCGCCACGCGCGATCAAATTCGAAGCGCGATGGAGGGCCACGTTCTCGGAAGCGCCGTTTACATCGGACTTTTCAACCGATAGACTTCCGTTCCGCGGCTCAGGGAACATCGAAATCCGTTTGGATTGAAGGAGAAAAAATATGGCCACTGCTACGCAAGCGATTCCCGTGGATGAAAATGTCAGCCGTTTTGTCGCGAAAACGCGACAGATGCTGATCAACGGAAAATGGGTAAACGCAGCCTCGGGTAAGTTTTTCCCGACGTACAATCCGGCTACCGGCGAGGTACTCGCTCAAGTCGCCGAAGGCGACAAGGAAGATATTGATCGCGCCGTGGCGGCCGCACGCGCCGCATTTGACCGAGGCCCGTGGAAGAAGTTCACGCCATCGGAACGCGGCCGAATCGTCTGGAAACTCGCGGACCTCCTCGAGAAGCACGCGGAGGAATTCGCGCAGCTGGAATGCCTTGACCAGGGCAAACCGCTCGCCATCGCACGAATCGCCGATATACCTGTTTCCATTGACCAGCTTCGCTACTATGCCGGCTGGGCCACGAAGATCGAAGGGAGCACGATTCCGATTTCGGCTCACGGTGCAAAATTCCTGGCGTACACGCTGCGCGAGCCCATCGGCGTGGTGGGCCAGATCATTCCCTGGAACTTCCCGCTGATTATGGCCACGCTGAAACTTGCGCCGGCGCTCGCCTCCGGCTGCACGGTGGTATTAAAGCCTGCCGAGCAAACTCCGCTGACCGCGCTGATGTTGGGCGAACTGATCCAGGAAGCCGGGTTTCCCGAGGGCGTCGTGAATATCGTCACCGGCTACGGTGAAACGGCCGGCGCGGCGCTCGCGGCGCATCCCCACGTTGACAAGATTGCATTCACCGGCTCGACGGAAGTCGGAAAGTTGATCGTTCATGCCGCCGCCGGGAATTTGAAAAAAGTCTCGCTCGAGCTTGGCGGGAAATCTCCCAACATCGTTTTCCAGGACGCCGAAATTGACAGCGCCATTCCCGGCGCCGCCAATGCCATCTTTTTCAATCAGGGCCAGGTGTGTTGCGCGGGCTCGCGGCTCTACGTGGAAGATAAGCAGTTCGACAAAGTCGTTGACGGTGTATCGCAACTCGCATCGAAGATTCGCATTGGTCCTGGGATGGAAGCTACGAGTCAGATGGGTCCGCTCGTCTCCGAGGAACAATTGAACCGCGTTTGCAGCTATCTCGAATCCGGATTATCCGAAGGCGCGAAGGCCACGGTTGGCGGCAGCCGCGAAGGCAACAAGGGCTATTTCGTCCAGCCCACGGTTCTCGTCAACACCGACGAAAAAATGAAGGTCGTGCGCGAAGAAATCTTCGGACCGGTCGTGACGGTCATGCCGTTCAGCGACGTTGACGATCTTCTCGCAAAGGCCAACAACACGCAGTTCGGTCTCGCGGCGGCCGTCTGGACGCGGGACATCAAGAAGGCGCATCGCATCGCGTCCGAACTTCGCGCCGGGACGGTCTGGATCAACTGCTACGGCGTTCTTGATTCGGCCATGCCATTCGGCGGTTACAAGCAATCCGGCTGGGGCCGCGAAATGGGCCACCAGATGCTTGATCTTTACACCGAGACGAAATCGGTCTGCACGCCGATCTCCTGATCGGTTGCGTGACGCGCACTGGAGACTGAAATGACCGAGTTGGAAGAAGTCCGCGCGAATGAGCTTCCCGTGGCTCAAACGAAGGCCGAGAATCTGTTCCGCGAAATTGACGAGCGCGGACTGATTCACCCGCGCATCTCTGAGAACGAGCTGAATGACGATATCTACGCCCTGGCCAACGAAATGTAAGGGTGGTCTTATGAAACGGCGGCAATACAATCCACCTCCATATCAAACCCGCCATTCCAAGCCGGAACATTGATAAAGATGCGCGCAGGCGGATTTTCCGGGAAATAACGCCTGTAGACGGCATTCACCGCAGGAAACATGTCCACGGAGGTAACGTACACATTCAGCTTCAGAATGTTTTCCAAAGAAGAACCTGCCGTTTCGACACAGAGCTTGAGTTGATCTAATACGATCTCCGTCTGACGCTCGATTGCTCCCCTGAAGATTTCTCCTGTTTTGGGGTCGAACGGCGGGGAACCTGAGACGTAGATGGTGTCGCCGTGCTTCGTCACTGTGGAAGCCGGGGCGTTATATTTTTCGAGATACGTCGCCAGCGGTTCAACGCGAATGATTTCCCGTTTCATAGTTTTCCTCCGATTGCCAGGTGCAGCTCCGAGGAACCACGAGCCGCGAAAATTCGAGGGTAAAAGTTAAGACCAGGCCGCTAAAGAGTTGTCTGCGTCAAGTCATCTACGACACTCCAATCCGAATTGCGAATTGCTTGTCGGAGAGTGCCGGCCGATAAAGAAAACTCGAAGCTACTTTCGTATCCTATTTAAGGCGAGGGCCATATCGGTACCTGCGCTTACTCCGGCCGTGGTGTAGACCGGAATTTCCTTGGTGGCCTCAAGACCGGCGCCATAGTACACCCGTCTCGCATGCCACGGGCATGCGTAGTTTCCACAATAGACAGCGATCCCAAAATCGATTAACGTCAGTCGGGGCAGTTTTCGGCCCCGATGACAGGCCTCCCAGTGTCGCCCGCCGGTCATGGTGGCGGACGATTCTTGGAGATCGGTCGGACGCTCCGTGCGTCCCGGCTCTCTCGACGAGCGCCGCATCGCTCTTTGACAATTGAATGGTCTTTCGTGGCACAGACACTCCTGTCTGTGCTCCTGCGAGCGTCACCTTGCTAGGTTTTGCTGCGCGCCCGGAAGGATTTCCCTGCCTTATTGCGGCTGTTCTGTCAGCCCCGCCGCGCGTCGCTGCTCACAAATCACCAAAAGAAGTGTCACACCATGCAAAGTAATTTCCGGCGTAACCTCTTGAAAACAAAGGAAAGCAGTACCTAAGAAGTGACACACTATTTCGTGGCCGCTTCCGAACCTAGGCACCACGGAATATTGCGCCAACCGTGATATAAGTACGCCTTGCAATTCCGAGATTCCTGTTCCTAGAGCCAATCTTCGGGAGGCTTCATGCGATTCTCCACCTCGTACAAAACGCTTTCGCTCATCCTTGTCGCGGTAGCCGCGTTGTTGGCTGGCACCTCATGGACGCATGCCGCACATCGTTTGGGCCCGGGTGAAGCTGCCGAGGGACAAGGATGCCCAAACGACGACAGCGGTTTGGCGTTGCCTGCCGGTTTTTGCGCGACCGTGTTTGCCGATGGCATTGGTCACGCGCGCCACCTTGTGGTCTCGCCGAGCGGCGTGGTTTACGTAAATACCTGGTCGGGCAGATATTACGGCAACGACACGCCTCGCGCCGGCGGGTTTCTGGTGGCGCTGCAGGATACTAAGGGTGCGGGAAAGGCCGACGTGGCGGAGCGTTTTGGCGAAACTGTCGCCAGCGGCGGAGCCGGCGGCACGGGAATCGCGCTATATAAGGGTTCGATTTACGCGGAGATCAACGATCGAATCGTTCGATATCCACTGGCGGCGGGTTCCATAGTGTCAAAGGACTCCGGCGTCACGATCGTTTCAGGATTGCCGTTGACCGGCGATCATCCCATGCATCCGTTCATCATCAACTCCAAAGGAGAGTTGTACGTGGATGTGGCCACGCCCAGCAATTCCTGCCAGCTGAAGAATCGGACGCTCCAGTCACCGGGCGCCGATCCCTGCAAGGAACTCGAAACTCGAGGCGGCGTCTGGCTCTATGACGCGAATGGAACGAACCAGGTATTTTCGCCGGCCGAGCGATTCGCCACAGGAATCCGCAACGGCGAGGGCTTCGCGATAGACGCAGCCGGCAATATGTTCGGCACGCAGCACGGCCGCGACCAGCTGCACGCCAACTGGCCAGAACTTTACAAACCTGATCAGGAAGCTACACTGCCGGCCGAACAGATGATGCTTCTGAAAAAAGGCGGCGATTATGGCTGGCCCGAGTGCTACTTCGATCCGTTCGTGGAAAAGTTAGTTTTGGCGCCGGAATACGGCGGCGACGGCGGCAAGAAGATCGGTGTATGCGCGGACAAGATCGCTCCGGTCGCTGCGTTTCCCGCTCACTGGGCGCCAAACGGGATGGTGCACTACGACAAAAAGCAATTTCCCGAGCGCTACCGAAATGGCGTGTTTATTGCTTTCCACGGCTCCTGGGATCGGGCGCCGTATCCGCAAGCCGGATACAACGTGGTATTTCAGCCGCTTTCCGGTGATCACGCGTCCGGCCAGTGCGAGGTATTTGCGGATGGTTTCGCGGGAGCCATAAAGTCGCCCGATAAGGCCGCGCATCGTCCGAGCGGGCTGGCAGTGGGACCCGAGGGTTCTCTCTACGTTTCCGACGATGTGGCTGGACGGATCTACCGGATCGGTTATCTTGGAGGCTCCGCGAACGCCGGCGGCAAAACTACTTCGTGTCCGAGCGCAACCGCTCCGGCGGGTGAGGTAGCCGCGGTCGCTTCCAAACCACCGGAAGGCACGAATCCAGACGCCGCCGCTGCCGCAAACACCGGCGGTCCGGTTCCTCCAGGCGCTACGCTTGAAATGGTCGCGCTTGGCGCGCAAATCTACCGTGGTCAGGTCGGCGGAGCGGCGTGCACCGGCTGTCACGGTCAGAACGGACAAGGCACCGTGTTGGGTCCAGATCTGACGGGCAAGAAATGGTGGTGGGGCGATGGCAGCTACGCGGCGATCACGAAAACGATTACGGATGGCGTGTCACAACCAAAACAGTTCCGCAGTCCGATGCCGCCAATGGGTGGCGCCCAGCTGTCAGCCGAACAGGTATCGGCCGTCGCGGCGTACGTGTGGAGCATAAGCCACAAGGCGCAATAAATTTCGGCCAGCGCTACAACTTCGCGCTACCGATTTACGTACAAATCCGGTAGCTGTTTTTTCAGATTAGCGACCTTGGGAAGGTCGTTCATCATGATGTAGGGATTGTCCGGATGATGAACGGCGTAATCCTGGTGATAATCTTCCGCGCGATAAAACGCCTGAAATGGCGCAATCTGCGTCACGATCCGACTTGAAAACACGTTTGCATCGGTCAGCTGGCTTACATAGGCTTCAGCGATGCGCTGCTGGTCAGGATTCGTGAAGAAGATCGCCGAGCGATACTGGGTCCCCACGTCCGGACCCTGCCGATTCAGTTCCGTCGGATCGTGCGCCACGGAGAAAAATACCTTGAGGAGCTGTCCGAAAGTAATCTTCGAAGGATCGTACACGACCTCGACCGATTCGGCATGGCCCGTGTCGCCGCCGCTGACGTCCTCGTAGCTCGGATTCTTGAGGG
The DNA here is from genome assembly GCA_963842425.1 of uncultured Acidobacteriota bacterium. Classification (GTDB taxonomy): domain Bacteria; phylum Acidobacteriota; class Terriglobia; order Acidiferrales; family UBA7541; genus Palsa-295. The sequence goes on from CAWJGQ010000010.1 coordinate 601,173, forward strand.
TTCCGCCGGAATATCCGGCCGTCGCTTTCGTCACGCCCTTCACGTGTTTAAACACCGCCTGAATTCCCCAGAAACATCCGCCGGAAAGAACCACCGTCTCCGGACCTTTTGCCGTGGCCGGCGATTCGTCCACTTTCGGGTCCGGGAGCATATTTGCCGCGATCGCCGTGTTGCAACCGATCGCGCCGATCAATGCGAGGCAGCCTGCGAGCGTGATTACGGCAAGCCTTGGAGTTCGAGTCATTTTCGTTTCTCCCTTCGTGCGCCCGCATCGGAGCGCACAATGCTAAGAATCAGCCGAGCTGACAGTGTTAGGCCTTGGCGAATCTCATTGCCACCGAGTTCATGCAATAGCGCAAGCCTGTTGGCCGCGGACCGTCGTCAAACACGTGCCCAAGGTGGGCGTCGCACCGGCGGCACGAAACCGCGGTGCGGTCCATGCCCAGGCTGGCGTCCCCGGATTCAACTATATTTTCTTTGGCGATCGGCGCCCAGAAGCTGGGCCAGCCTGTGCCGGATTCGAACTTCGTGGCCGAGCTGTAAAGAGCGGTGTCGCAGCAGATGCAGCGGAAGACACCCTTGTCGTGAACGTTTAGAAGGTCTCCGGTGAAGGCCCTCTCCGTTCCCGCATGCCGTGTCACCTCGAACGAATCCGGAGTTAGTTGCTTCCTCCATTCCGCGTCAGTCTTCTGAATCGTGGGAACTGTGATCGTTCCTTTTCGCTCGCCGTCGTCGGTAAATTCGACGATGGTGACTTGCTTGGGCATCGGCGCTGGTGCAGGCTCGGCGTGAGCCGCTTGCGGGCGCTCGTAGCGCCACAGCGCCAGTCCAGCCAGCGCGGCTCCGGACGCTAGAAGGAACGTCCGTCGTCCCAACGACCGCTGGGAACTTTTTTTGTCCATGTCAGATTTCAGCATCGCGACCTCCCTGGTTCGAACTTAGCCAAACGTGAAAGCAAATGCCTGGACGTCCGGATCCAGAAACTCGATCTGAAACGTCCGATCTTCAACTTTGCCCTTTTGCCGGATTAGTTGATAGAGACGATAGTCTTTCACCGTCCCGTTGCCCTGACTGTCCACGTCCACTCCGTGATCGTCGAGCGGCGCGCCACCATCGAGCTGCACACGGAAGCGAATCGGACGTCCGTCTTTCCCGGGTCCCAATACCAAGTGTAAGTCTCGCGCGTGGAATCGGAAAATAATCTTGCCGGGCGCCGCCAACAGCATCGCTCGTTCGCTGCCTACTTCCCATTTTCCGACCAATCCCCAATTGTTTACGTCCAGCCGTCCGGGTGCCGTGTAAACGCCCGCCGCGTCCTCTTTGATCTTTTCGGGTGACACGTAATTCTCCTGCCGCCCATATCCAATATAAGTTTCTGGTGACTTGATATCATCCATGTCAGCGGCAGCCTGCGCGCCGGACGCATTTACCTGGACGAGACCGCTCGCCTTCAGATTTGCGTTCTTCTCCTTCAGCAGCTCCTGGATCACTTGTTCGGACTTGTCGTATTCTCCCTCACCGAAATGGTGGTACCGAATCGTTCCCTGCGCGTCAATGAAGTAGTGGGCCGGCCAGTATTCGTTTTTGAAAGCCTTCCAGATCGCGTAGTTGCTGTCTATCGCCACCGGGTAGGTGATCTTCAAATCCCGAACTGCCTTCGAGACGTTCGACTGATCCTTTTCAAACGCAAATTCCGGCGTGTGAACTCCGACGACGACCAGCCCGTCATCTTTGTACTTTTCTGACCACGCTTCCACATAGGGAATCGCGCGCAGGCAATTGATACAGGAATACGTCCAGAAATCCACGAGGACGACTTTGCCTTTCAGACCCTCGCGGGTCAGCGGCGGCGAGTTCAGCCACTCGACGGCGCCATCCAAACTAGGAAAAGGCCCCTCGTTCGAGAGCTGCACTTGATCTGTAGCCGCGGCTGGCTCGCTCGCGTGCGTCAGGGCGACCGGACGGAGACGATCAACCAAGCGCTGTTCCAGCCCGGCCGTGCTGGCGAGCGAAACTCGTCGCAGGATCCCAGTGTCCCATCCGGACGCGATGGCGACCACGCCCACAAGAACCGCGACGCCCAGACCGCGGCGAATCCATTCCTCCGCGCCGAGTGAACGCTTCATCAGCGCGAACACTTTGTTCCCGGCAAGAAGCGCCACGGCGAGCGAGCAACCTGCTCCTGCTGCAAACGCCACGAGGAGGAAAGCGGTGTGAGCGCTCGCTCCCTCAATTGCCGCGCCTGTGAGAATCAACCCGAGAATTGGCCCCGCGCACGGAGCCCAGAGCAGACCTGTGGACACTCCCAGCAACAAAGAACGCCCGATGCTCGGCTTTTGATCGCCCTGGCCCTGGACTCGACCTCCCAGCCGCACAAACGGGCGAGACAAATATTCCGCGATACCGGGGAACAGCAGCGCCAGCCCCAGAATGCCGAAGATCACCATCGCCAATATTCGGCCGACCTGATTCGCGCGCACCACCCAGGAGCCGGCAAAAGTAGCGACAGCCGCAACCAGAGCGAATGTGGCGGCCATCCCGGCGAGAAGGGGCAAGCCGCTCCGCCGGAAAGGCTGGTCCGCACGGGCAAATACGAAGGGAAGCACCGGTAGGATGCACGGACTGACGATCGTCAGCACGCCGCCCACAAACGCCAGTAGATACAGCAGCATTCAACTCCCCCCACCTATTTAGACACGGTTGGAACGTAGAGCGTTTCCAAAGTGTTCACCGGAATCGAGAACGACCAACCCGGTCAGCGTTTGACGATTGATTCGAAGTGATACTCGTAGTACGCAGCAATTTGCCTACCGGATGTATCGGCGCCAAACGGTTCAGGGATGACCGGGAACAAATCCCGCAGCTTATTGATTGTGCGATACCTGTACCCCCGCAACGTTAGAAAAAAGCCCCAAACAGGTGGATTTTGGACGCAAGTTGGACGCGATTATACCCCTTGGTACCGAACAGATTCTTGAGAAAACCTTCTCGTATACGGGGAGAGCGCAAGTAACCGACGGGGGCCCCCTTTTTATTTGCAAGAACCGGCAACCGGCCCCTACTGGACAAGTGGGTCCCAGTACGCACTTGATTTCATAACAATGTCGGCTCCTTGGACCCGGGTAGACTTTGGTTTGTCGAAGACCAAAGGCTCGGGAGGAAGGAGCCGAACATGATGATTATAGGCGTGGATTATCACCCGAGCGATCAGTACATCGCGTTTGTGGACACCGAGACTGGTGAGAGCGGTGAGCAGCGGTTGAACCACAGCGATGGAGAAGCCGAGAAGTTCTACCGGGAACTGAAGCAGCGAGGAGTCAGCGTGCGCGTGGGAATGGAGGCCACCGGATATTCACGTTGGTTCGAGCGGTTACTAGCAGGGCTGGGTATCGAGGTCTGGATCGGCGACGCGGCGGAGATCAAAACCAAACGAGTCCGCAAGCAGAAAACCGACCGCAACGATGCCGGGCTTCTGTTGAAGTTGCTACTAGAAAATAACTTTCCTCGCATCTGGGTACCGAGTCCTGAAAATCGTGATCTACGGCAACTGCTGTGGCATCGGCATCGATTGGTGCAAATGCGGACGCGGATCATGAACCAGCTGCAGGCTCTAGCGATGAACGAGGGTAATCGGCGGAAGAAGAAGCTGTGGAGCGAGCAAGGCCGAACACAGCTGGAAAAGCTTCCGTTGGCTACCTGGGCATCGCGGCGTCGGCAGGATCTGCTCGAGCTGCTGGACCGAATGAATCCGGCTATCGAGGCATTGACCGCAGCCGTCGAGCAGGAAGCGAAGAAATGGCCTGAAGCTCTGCGGCTGATGACCCACCCTGGCGTAGGACCTCTGACGGCGCTGGCCTTCGTGCTGATCATCGGAACCCCAGAACGGTTCAAGTGCGGCAAGCAGATCAGCAGCTATGTCGGACTGATTCCTTCGGAAGACTCCAGTGCCGGCCGTCAACGGCTGGGACACATCACCAAGCAAGGCAGCTCGTTACTGCGTTTCCTGCTGGGAGAAGCAGCACAGGTTGCAGCGCGATGTGATTCGGATTGGAGACGTCGGTACGTCCATCTGGCGATGCGTCGGCAGAGGAACATCGCCAAGGTGGCCATGGCCCGACGACTTGCAGTTCGCCTGTACTGGATGTGGCGGAACGGTTGGGAGTATGCGCAGTGGGTGAAGTTCGGTTCGAACGCGGGACAGCTCGCTACCGGACAGGGCGTGAACTAGAACGCCGTCCACTTGAATGGGCATCCCGCTCCCTCGCAAGAGGGAGTTTGAAGTGGTAATCATGGTCGAAGTTTTGATCGAAGAGATGTTTGGGTCGGACTGAAGCCGACCGATGGATTACAGGCGAGCCGTGGTCATCGACGCTGGGTCAACGAATGCCGCGAACAAACGCACTCTTCGGAGTGGCTGTGGATGTGTGGGCAAAAACAGTTTGACAGAGCCGACATTGTTAGAGATGTCCGGTAATCCGACTGATCAGGAGTTGATCGTGAATCTTCAACTCATCATGTGGATGTGAAGGCTGGGAGTGCTCCGATAACGATGCTCTTCTTGTGGTGGCGAGGGGATGGAGGGAGTTCACAACGTGGAACGTGGACCCTCCGCTGGCTGAGGGGTCTTCGTGCTCCCAGGAAGATGTTCGAGTAGCTGGTGGTAGAGTCATATGGTCTCAACCGTGAGGAGCCTCCTTTGACATCCCGCCACATTTCGATCGGCGTAATCGGCAGCGGGATCGGCGGACTTGCCGCGGCTTTATCCTTGTTGCGAGCCGGCTTGGATGCACACGTATACGAGCAAGCGCCGGAGGCGCGGGAAGTAGGCGCCGGCATCCAGGTCAGTCCGAACGCCACTCGCATCCTGCATCGACTTGGTCTCGCCGAACCATTGGCAACGACGGGCGTGCGACCGCTGACCTTGCGTCAGCGTCGTTGGGATGACGGCCGGACGTTGAGCTGCGCTCCACTCGGAGAGGCAATGGAAGCTGCCTGTGGCGCCCCGTACTATCAGATTCACCGCGCCGATCTTTTGAATGCGCTGCTAAGCCGCTTCCCCGCCGAGCGCCTCCATGTTGGGCATCGGCTTATGGACCTGATCGATCATGGGAATCGAGTCGAAGGGCACTTCGAGAACGGCAAGAGCACTACCGTCGATGCGCTCGTCGGCGCCGATGGAATTCATTCAGCCGTGCGTCGCATCCTGTTTAGAGGCGAGAGTCCGCAGTTCACGGGCTGTGTCGCCTATCGCGGTTTGGTGGCTGCTGACCGTCTAGCCCATCTGAAGCTCCCGGTGGAATTTCAAATATGGATGGGGCCGGGCAAGCATTTTGTGCACTACTTGGTTAGAGGCGGGCGTCTGGTCAATTTCGTTGCCCTGGTTGACCAAGATTCCTGGACGCGCGAATCATGGACCGAACCGGCGGATGTCGCCGACGTACTGGATGCGTTCGAAGGATGGCACCCGCAGGTCCGTTCGATTCTCGGGGCGGTCGACGAGGCATTTGTCTGGGGACTCTTTGACCATCCACCGATGGAACATTGGTCCGCCGGACGCGTAACCTTGCTCGGTGATGCTTGCCACGCAATGCTGCCGTTCTGGGCGCAGGGCGCGGCACAGGCTATCGAAGACGGCGCGGTGCTCGCGGCGTGTCTTGCGAAAATCGATGGACCGGATATTTCTGAAGCACTCCGTCTCTACGAGTCTTTGCGATTGCCACGGGCATCGCGCGTCCAGGCCGCCTCCAAGCAAAACAAGACCCGCTTCCATCTGCCCGATGGACCGCAACAGCGCGAGCGAGACGCACAGCTGGGCGATGCGTCGACCGACTGGTTCCTCAAGGCAATTGCGTGGGTTTACGGGCATGACGCCGAAGCGGAAGCAGTAGATGGCCCGGCCCGGGCGGCTTCAATTGATCGGCCCTGAGGCCAGCGCTCTCGCAATTAACTGTCGGGCGTTCTGCGCGGGTACATTTCGTACTAAGGCTAACTTTGCCGGGGCTAAGTCCTGATTCACGCGTTATCCGGACAAGTGGGACCCGGTACGCAAGTTACCGGTTATCCGACTGATCAGTAGTTGGCGCGCTGGAACTTTCCAGTAGCGGACTTCTGGACCTTTTTTCAGCCATTCCGCGAATGGTCACGAGTCTCGGCGGGCGTTCCAAACACTAGGCGGCGAAGGGTGTGTCGAATTGCACAGCGCCCCCTAGACGCATGTGCAACAGTGACTGGGTCTTCGACGGTTCGGGAGACAAAGATTCGTTTACCGAGCTAAACAATATCTCATTCTGCCAGCCAGGTCGCACCTCCGGTCCGATCCGACGGCAGCTCCAATACTCAAGGAGTCTTGCGATGAAGATTCTAGTTATAGGTGGCACTGGCAAGGTCGGATCCGAAGTAATCAAGGAGTTGGTTAAACGCAACGTTAGCGTTCGCGCTCTGGTTCGCAAAGAGGAGGCGTCGAGAAGGATGCCGAAAGGAGTCGAAGTCATACAGGGAGATCTCCTCGACCCGGTCTCGGTACGCAAAGCGCTCGATGGAGCGGACAAGCTCTACCTCTTGAATGCCGTGGTTCCCGACGAGCTGACCCAGGGGCTGATCGCCTACGACTTGGCAAAGGAGCTGAACCTTAGGCAGATCGTATATCACTCTGTTTTCAAGGTGGAAGAGTTCAAAGATGTTCCTCACTTTGCCTCCAAGCTTACGATTGAGAGCGCGTTGCGTCAGTTCAATCTCCCATTCACGATCATTCGCCCGAATTACTTCTATCAGAACGACGTCTCGCTAAAGGACGTGCTGATGAAGGCAGGCGTGTATCCCATGCCTCTCGGAACACCTGGTGTGTCAGCTGTCGACACGCGCGATATCGCGGAAGTGGCCGCCATCGCGCTGACGAGCGACGGCCACCTGGGCAAGACCTACAACCTGAATGGTCCGGAGGTTCTGAGTGGGGAAAAGATTGCGTCCATCTGGAGCGGGCTGCTTGGTAAAGAGATTCGATACCCTGGAGAAAACCTGGACTCCTTCGAAGAACAACTGCGACAGAGGGCACCGTCCTGGTCGGCATTCGACATTCGCATGATGTTCCAAGGCTATCTGGAACGCGGCTTCGCGGCGCAGGAAGGAGATATTGAGATTCTCACGAAGTTGCTTGGCCACCCGCCACGCCGATACGAAGACTTCGCAAAGGAGACAGTTGGAGGGTGGCAGACAAGCAGCAGAGCGGCAGTGCTTGCGTCCGTCTGAGTCAAGCAACACGGGCCTGCGGCCGGTCTCCGCAACGCGCGACCTGACCCATGTCAAGAGCTGTTACGATTCGCCCAGTGACGTAAAAGGGGGTATTACGATGCATAAAACTTCACGAACCTTGCCGCAACCCATCTCGCTGATTCCGCCCGATGACCCCAAGCGTAATCTAACGTTTGTACAACCGGACAAGAACGAAAACCTTCCCCATATCGGTTTGGTAGGCGATACCTACACGATTCTTTTGGCAGGGGCCGACACCGCGGGCCGCTTTTGTCTCATCGATATGTACATTCCTCCCGGCGGCGGCCCACCTCCTCATCGTCACGATTTCGAGGAGACGTTCATCATTCTGGAAGGCGAAATCGAGGCTACGTTCCGCGGCATTAAATCGGAGGTGCGGGCGGGCGAGACCATTCATATTCCGGCCAACGCACCGCACCAGTTCCGCAACTCATCCGCCAAACCGGTGCGGTTGCTGTGCATCTGCTCGGCAGCCGGCCAAGAGGACTTTTTCGCGAAGGTCGGCGTTGCCGTCGCGACTCGGACCACGGCGCCCCCCATGCTGGACGAGACGGCGCAGGCGGAGTTCCGAGCGAAGGCCGAGGCACTCGCCCCAAAGTATCGGACAGAGATGCTTCGACACGCATGAAGTCTCGGGCAGCTGTTGGGTTCGGCCATCCGGAAACGGGCTTCTGGGAAGTTGACCCCGCACGCCCACCCATCACCTGTGTTCGGATCCAATCCCTGTTAAGTCCTGATTAACGCTGCCGGTTCAGACGGTCGATGCAACACCATCTGGTATAAAGCTGTTTTCAAAGGTGGTGTTTATGAAACAAGGAAGGCGGTTTGGGCTTTCAGCGGAGCAGAAGAGCGACGTGTGGAGTCGTTGGAAGGCAGGGCAGACGTTGCATGAGATCGGGCGTGCTTTTGGGAAAGAACATTCCTCTATTCGTTGTTTGGTGTCGCGTCACGGTGGGATTGCTCCGGGGGTGCGGCGGCGTGCGCTCCTGGCGCTCACGCAGCGTGAGCGCGAGGAAATCTCCCGCGGGCTGGCCTCCGGTTCCTCAATCCGTGAGATTGCCAAATGTTTAGAGCGAGCGGTATCGACCGTGAGCCGGGAGGTCGCACGGCACGGCGGCCGTCCTGCGTATCGAGCCAGTCAAGCCGACGGCGAAGCTTGGCAGTCGGCCTTGCGGCCCAAGCGCTGCCTTCTTTCCATCCACGTGAAGTTGCGGAACATCGTTGCGAGTAAACTGATTCTGGACTGGTCGCCGAGGCAGATTTCCGGCTGGCTGAAAACCCAGTATCCCGATGATGAGAGCCTGCGTGTGTCCCACGAAACCATTTACCGAAGCCTGTTCATCCAAGCGCGTGGAGTGCTGAAAAAAGAGCTTATGGCGCACCTGCGGACCAAGCGCCACATACGCCGGTCGCGGCACTCTCGTATTTTTAAAGACGGGCGCGGTCAAATCCCCGAGGCCATCTCCATCAGGGAAAGGCCCGCGGAAGTGGAGGACCGCGCCATTCCAGGTCACTGGGAGGGCGATCTCCTGCGCGGCTCAGGGAACAGTCACATCGCCACCTTGGTGGAACGCCATTCGCGCTTTGTCATGCTGATCAAGGTGCCGAGCAAAGAAACGGAAGCTGTGGTTGCTGCCTTGAGTCAACACGTTCGTAAACTTCCCGTAACCCTGCGGCGCTCGCTGACCTGGGACCGCGGACTGGAGATGGCCAAACACAAGGACTTTACGGTGGCCACGGATGTGAAAGTCTACTTCTGTGATCCGCAGAGTCCCTGGCAACGTGGCTCGAACGAAAACACCAACGGGCTCTTACGACAATATTTCCCGAAGAAAACCGACCTGTCCGACTATACCCAGTCGGATCTGGACAAAGTGGCGCTGCGCTTAAATCAACGCCCACGAGAGACTTTAGGTTTTCAGACTCCTGCGAGTAAACTTCAAGAAAGTGTTGCGTCGACCCATTGAGACCACCGCCCTAACCGGACAAGTGGGTAATGGAAGTAACTTGCCAGGCTACCTGGTCATCTCAGCCCGAAGCCAGCGCAGCCGACTCCAAAAACATCTGGCAACGTGATCGAATTTCCGAAGGCGACTGGGCAATCCGTATCCCAGTTCCCACGATTCCGGACGCAAGGCAAACGCAAGTTGATCGCTACGAGCGCGGAAGTTGTTGAGAAGTTGGGGTGAGCGACGGGGTTTGAACCCGCGACCCTCGGTGCCACAGACCGATGCTCTACCAGCTGAGCTACGCTCACCACCTGGGAAAAATCATATCACGGCGCTGCGAGCCGCGGTAGGTTGCGTGCGGCAAGGAAAAGAGAGATTCCTCGCTCCGCTCGGAATGACAACGGAATGTGCGGACTACGCTTTGCGGGGGAAGGGAATTGGAGCGAGGCGCTTTCGGCGCACAGAACACTGCCGCAAATGAGCGCGCGCCTGGTCCGCCCAAGCGCCGTTGGGCGCGTGGCGGAGATACAGGACCCACTGCTCGCGCGCGAGCCGGCGCTCGCCGCGCTTTTCGTAGGCCAGAGCGAGATTGAAATGCACGTCGGCGTGCGCCGGCAATGCACGGACGGCACGCTCCAGATGATCTATGGCCTGGTCAATTTCGCCCTGCTCCTCGAGCACGCAGCCAAGGTTGTAACGCGAGATTCCGTTCAATGGATCGAGCTGCACGGCCGAAAGAAACTCGGCGCGCGCCTCATCGGCCCGTCCCATCTGATAGAGCGCCACGCCCAGATTGATATGCGCGTCCACCCACTCCGGCGTCAGATCGAGCACCTGCCGGTATTTTTCGACCGCCTGCGGCAGAAGCTCCGGTTGCGTCTCGCAATCGAGCGCGCTCTGAAACAACTCCTCCGGCGTCGGCCCCGTCATGGCGTGGAGCTTCGCGGTCCGAGCGGATGAGTCGAAGGGAAAGACCCATTGTTGCTTGAGCGGACTAAAGGGGCGCGTGGCGCCGGGCGGGATTACAAGCAAGTCGCGGCCTTGTTCGAGGAAACGCAGTTCCTGAAGCGGCATTGCCGACGGGCCGAATTGCTGTTCGATCAAACTGACCGCGCGGCGAACCCGTCGCGCCGGAATTCGATTGTCCGTCAGCCGTTGGAGCGTGCGCAGAGCTACAAGATCGCCGAAATTATAGAAACGCTCTCCCCAACGCGCCTGGGGGCGCACCAACTGGAGCCTTTCCCAATAGCGAAGACGGCTCGGGTTCACTCCCAGAATGCGCCCAACCTCTCTTCGCGTATATCGCTGTGGCAAGCCGGAGATTTCCCCCTAAAACAGATTCCGCGAAGATTATGCACCCTTTGTCAATCCTTGTGAGGGTTCGTTTGTGTAAAGATCACGCCTGAGTACCTTCGGCGATTACCAAAAGACGACACCTCGCCGCACTCCGATTGCACGACCCTGCTGGCTTGCTAGACTTTTAGAGGTAGTCACCTCCCACTATGTCTCTGGACAACACCGGACGACTCTATCTCGAGCGGCAAATCACGCTGGCTCGCGTCGTTATCGCCGCGCTATCGCTGGTGGCGTTGCTTGAGACCTCGGGCGCGCCCGTGCGGCGCTCGGCGGAAGTGTTTCTGCTGGCATATTTGCTGGTGGCGCTAGGCGAAGCGCTCATCGAGCGTTTCCTCGGCAAGCCACGATACCGGATCCCTCTCGCCGTGGACTTCGTCGTCCTGGCGGTTTTCGTCTATCTGACGCCCTCGGTGTCGGCATTCTGGTTTCTTTTCCTGTTCACCGTTTTCGCGCTGGCGACGCGCGGAAATTCCCGCGCGATGCTCGCGTTGGTCGGCGTGGCCACCGTCGGGATCACTGCCCGGGTGGCATTTGAGCAGCCGTTCCGCTGGGAAAGCATTTGGCATTGGATCGCCATCGGCTCAGGAACGCTCGTTTCCGGCCTGTGCATGGGGTTTCTTGGAGCGCGCGAGCGCGAGCATCTGGCGCGCCAGGAGTTCCTGGAAAAAATCACCGGCCTGCTGCAGTTCGATCACGGGCTTGCGGAATCCATACGCCAGGTGCTGGGCGAACTAGCCGTCACCTTTGAATGCGAACAGGCGTGCCTCGCGATTCTCGAGGAGGAACTCGAGCGGCTCTTCGTCTGGAAGGTTCGCCCCGGCGAACTGGAGGCGGGTGGCGCCGAGACCCTTCCGCAATCGCGCTCCGACACTTTTCTCTTCGATTGCCTGGAAATCACCATGGGCTGGGAATTCAGGAACGGAACCGGCCAGGGTTTCGGCTGGGACCGCCGGACGGGAGCGCGATTGCGTGTGCCCACTCCTCCAAATGCCACCCGCGAGGAATTTGGCGCGCGATCTCTGCTGGCCGTTACGATGGAGAACAGCGGCCGGCCCGTGGGGCGCGTCCTGCTGGTGAATCCACATCTTTCGCGCGGGCACTTTTCCGCCGGCGACTTGCGCTGGCTCGAGCAAATTGTCCGCTACGTGGGACCGCCGCTCGAGAACGTGTTCCTGATGCGCAGCCTCCGGTCGCGGGCGGTGGAATCGGAGCGCAGCCGCATCTCGCGTGACTTGCACGACGGAATTTTGCAGACGCTGCTGAGCTTAAAAATTCAGCTCGAGGTGCTGCGACGCAAGCTTCCGCAGAAGCCCGAGCAGGCCGGCGCGGAATTGGAGGGCCTGCAAAAGACCGTCCAGCAGGAAAGCGACGAGCTGCGCAGGATGGTCACGGACCTGCGTCCGTTGCGCGTAGAGAGCGCGGACATGCGCGAATTGATGTACGGATTCGCGGAAAGATTTCGCAGCGAGCACGGAATGGCCATTGATCTTTTCATCGAGGATCGCAATTTACGCCTGCCAGATCGCATTTGTCGCGAGTTATTTCAGATTTACAGGGAAGCACTTCACAACGTAAAAAAGCATGCGCACGCCAGCCACGTCGTGGTAAAACTAGAACAAGACGAGGCGAACGTTTTTCTCTTCGTGGATGACAACGGCCAGGGATTTAGTTTCTCTGGACGTTACCGAAGTGAAGAGCTGGACCAGTTACGTCTCGGGCCAATTTCGATCAAGGAACGGACGCGGAGCGTGGGTGGTACGCTGACGGTGGAATCGAATCCTGGTCACGGGGCGCGCCTAACTGTAGAAATTCCATTGAATTAATATGACGAAAGCAAAACAGGCCATTCGAATCCTGGTTGCGGACGATCACGCGATCTTTCGCGATGGTCTGCGCAAGCTGCTCGAGGTCGCGGACGACGTGCAGATCGTCGGCGAAGCCTCGAACGGCGTCGAGTGCGTCAAGATGCTCGCGAAATTGAAGCCGGATATCCTCCTTCTCGACCTCCGCATGCCCGAAAAAGACGGTTTGGGTGTCCTCGAGGAGGTCAATTTCGACTCTCTTCCCACGCGCGTGATCGTTCTCACGGCTGCCGAAGACGACCGCGACGTCGTTCGCGCCATGCGCCTGGGAGCCCGCGGCGTCGTGCTGAAGCAATCGGCGAGCGACCTGCTGCTCAAGAGCATTCGCAAGGTCGCGGACGGCGAAATCTGGCTCGATAATCGCATGACCGCCGAGGTAATTGACGCTTTCAAGAAGTCCTCCGAATCCGGGCAGCGCCGTGAGAAGCCCCTTCTAAGCGACCGCGAAAAAGAGATCGTCCAGCTCGTTGCCCAGGGCTTCCGAAACCGCGAAATCGGCGAAAAACTCTTCATCAGCGAACAAACGGTGAAGAACCATTTGCACAATATCTTCGATAAACTCGGCGTTTCTGACCGTCTCGAGCTTGCGCTTTACGCCATTCATCACCGCCTCATAGACCAGGCCTAGCTCCCGCCCCCTCCGGACGCCTAGTACTTCGGTACCGAAAGCACCCCCCATAATTGGCTCTCTTGCTCTATAGGTTCAAATTGCGTTCAGCCCTATCCTGTGCGGGAACTAAAAGGAGTTGTCCTTGTCCCTCAAAGAACGACGTGTATCGCGGCGCTTCCTCATGCGTCTGCCGCTGACCGTCCGCTGGACCGATGAAAATGTGGTGGGTGAAGCCGATACGGAATCGCGCGAGGTAAGTTCGCGCGGCGTCTTTTTCCACTTGCCCAATGGCTTGCGGAGCGGTTCGCCCGTTGAGATCGTCATGACCCTGCCCCACGAGCTGACCCAGGCCGGCCCGGTGCGCGTTCGCTGTCTGGGACGTGTCCTGCGCAGCAGCCAGGAAAACTCCGGCGAAATGGGCGTGGCGGCAGCGATCGAACGCTACGAATTCATGCGGAACGGTGAAAACGCCGCGTAAGAGTTTCTTACCCAGACCCTGCGGAGATGGGTGAGAAGAGGCCGGGCGGCTTGGGTCCCTCAGCCTAGCCCCCGGCCGTTAATTTTGTGCTGAATATGACCTACCTTGCGCGGCGGCCCATGGCTGCCGCGCACTTCTTTTTCTAGTCGAACTCGAGTTTGGGCGCTTTTTGTTCGGCTCCCGTGCGTCCCGCCACGATTTCAGCCTTGAAATAGTTCTCCCCCCGCACCGGAGCGCCAGCCAGACGCCTCAACATCGAGATCTGCCCGATGTGCGTCAGCGCGTCCGCCAGAGGAGCCTGAACGAGCTTTTCGGCGGAGCAGCCAAGCGGCGCATCCGAAGCGAGGTAGGCATCGAGCGCCCGCAGGGCCGCGAAAAAGCGCTCGGATCCGCTGTCCCAGGGCAGGGGATCGGAGTTCTGCCATTTCTGCGCGCCCTCGGCCAGCGACAAACCCCAGTCGAGCAGGTCCCCGATATGCGCGAGAATTTGGCTTGGCGTGCGTGTGGTATCTCCCGCCCGGAATTGCGCGAATCCATCAGGTGCGCCTCGAAGCGCTTTGCCGCCGCGATAGGCAAGCGTGGCAACCATGTGTCGCACCAGTTCGCGGCTCGCTCCCGCGGGGCTTGCTTCCTTTTCTGCCATGTTTCTTTCTCCTTTGCGGCTCATGCTAACACACGAAAACTGCCCCCAATCCCCCCGCCGCCGAACTATGGGAGAGGGTTTCGTAGGGGCACAGCATGCTGTGCCCGGCCAACATGCTTGGCTAATATCCGCCATCCGCTCGGAATGTCCGGCACGAAGAACTCCATTGAATGGTGCATTAAGTTCTGCTTGACATAGTCTACTAACATAGTAGACTTAATGAGTTTAGTAGGGAATGGGCCAGCCGCCATGCGAATCTCTCAACGAGGACTGTACGCCCTGCAGGCACTCACGGTGCTCGCGCAGCACCCTGTCGGCGTGGTCAAGATCAAGGACATTGCCGCCGAGGAAGAGTTGCCGGAGAAATTCCTGGAAGCGATTCTTCTGGATCTCAAGCGCGCGCGAATTGTGGTCAGCCTCCGCGGCGCCCACGGCGGTTATCAACTCAAGCGCTCGCCGAAGAAAATCTCGCTGGGCGAAGTGCTTCGCAGGATTGATGGCCCGCTCGCGCCCTTTGAGGACGCTGAGTCCCTGCGTCATCGTGTGAGCACCGACCCAAAACATCGCCCGCTATTCCGCGTTCTCTTGGACGTCAGGAACGCCACCGCCCGGATTTTGGACCATACCTCACTCTCCGATTTGTGTTGTCGTAGCCGCAACTAAGTTCCCGGCGCCGTTTTTCCGCTTACAAGAGTCGCAAAACTTTCATCTTGGCTCGAGGCCACGAAATCCTAGGAGAATTCAATGTTGAATTATTTAGCTTCGAAGTCGAAACGAATTGCGATCGTAGCGGCCCTCGGCTTCGGTCTTGCGGGAACGGCGACGATCGCCCTCGCTCGTAGCGGAGACACGCCCACTCCCGATAGCGCCGCATCCGGCTCGAACTCGGCCGCGAACCCTACCGAAACGACCAAGGGAGCAGCAATTGCCGCTGCGCCGGAGCTGAGCTCGCCGGTTGTCGTGGAGCTAAAGGAATTGAAGGAGGCGGTGGAAGCGCAGGCGAAACAGTTCGAGGAGCATAGCCAGCAACTCGATGCCGAGCGGGCAGCTCTGAAGGACGAGCTTGCCCGTATCGCCGGCCTGGAAGCAAAGCTTGGCATCGCTCCGGACGCCGACCCGTCAGCGGCGGTCCCGAGCGCCGATGCAGTCGTTTCGACGCCGGCTTCGGCGCAGGGGACTCAAGCCCAAGTGCCACAGGACTGGTCCACCCGCGTTGGAAACATCGAAGACAAGCTGAAAGTATTCGGCCCCTTTTCATTCAGCGGAGATCTTCGCTTGCGCGAAGAGCCATTTTTCGGCGGTCCGGCCAATGAATCCCTCGATCAAGATCGAGAGAGGTTCCGTCTGCGGTTCAACATAACTGCCAAGCTCAACCAGGATTTTGCCGGAGGTTTTTCGCTCGCGTCCGGCGACATCAACGATCCAACCAGCACCAACCAGACCGTCGGCGATTTTTACTCACGCAAGGCCATCGGGATTGACAAGGCGTACCTCGACTACACGCCCCACCAATTCGCCTCCCTGACCCTGATCGGCGGAAAATTTGCGTACCCTTGGTACAACACCGAACTTACCTGGGACAAGGATCTCAATCCGGAAGGAGCAGCGGAAACTCTGGCTTTCAATTTGAACTCGACGCCCGTCCTCAAGAAGATCGCGCTGGTTGGTTTCGAATTGCCGTTCACACAAGTCGCCGGAGTTTCGCTCACCAACCAGAGTTCCGTCGAGAGCGTGGTCTACGGCGGCCAGTTGCAGACGCAGTGGCAGCTCGCTCCCTGGCTGAAGTTCGGAGCCTATACGGGCTTTTACAACTATCACAACGCCGACCCCATCGCCTTGGCACTGGCGAAAGCGAGCTCCAAAAATCCGCAGACTCCGCTGACAGGATTGCTGCCTCTCGGCGCCGGCAACACCGTGCAAAATTCCATCATCACCACAACCGCCACGAACGTTGTGACGATCGCCGGAACGTCCTATCCGACGGGCGTGACGACAGTCACGAACGCGCAGTTCGCGTCGAAGTTCGGCCTCTTCGATTCGCTCGCGCGCTTTGACGTCAAGACTCCTTCGGACAGGTGGCCCATCGCAATCATCGGCGACTATGTTCAGAACACCGAGGCCTGCGCCAACGAGGACAACATCCTTGCTGCTCCTGCGAATACGGACACGATCCACTACACGCAATCCACCAACTTTGCCTGCAACTCGCACCAGCGCCGCGGCTACTGGGCGGAAGCGCAGGTCGGGCGCGGGCAGAAGAAGGGCGACTGGCAGTTTGATTACACGCGGATGTTCATCGAACGCGAAGCGGTTCTGTCGAATTTCGATTACAGCGATATCCGGCAGGGAAGCAACGTGACCGAGCATCGTGCGATGGTGATTTACGAAGTTCAGTCCAACGTTCAACTTTCCTTCACGGGTCTCTTCGGCCGGCCGCTCAATTTCGACGGCACCAAGCCGCCGGAAGATTTCCTGAAGCGGCTGCAGTTCGACGTGATCTACAGCTTCTAAGGGGAGAATTATGGCGCCCCGGGAAACAACGTGGCACGGAGAGCCCGTCGGGGACAATTGTCGGGGTGGATTGCGTAGAGAAAAATGGAGCCGAGGCCCGGACTTGAACCGGGGACCTGCCGATTACGAATCGGCTGCTCTACCAACTGAGCTACCTCGGCAGCGTTCTCGACTGTAACATCGCGGCGAAAAATCTGTCAAACCGCTCGCTGCCCGGCGTGTTTTGGCAACCACTCGCCTGCTCCATTCGATGCGTTATGAATCGTTATTTTTATACGCTTCCTCGCCGAAGTGCTGATACGTAGCACAGACGGCTCCGTTCGATCTTGACTCCGCATAGTCGTTGGCTTAACGTCAGCGCGAAGCTACAATTTACGTTGAGTAGACTGCTTTCAGCGCAACATTAGTGTAAATTCTGAGGGAGGTTTTTTCGTGGCGATTCATTTCACTTTGAACGGCAAGCCCGAGACGGTCAGCGTTAATCCCGATATGCCGCTGCTCTGGGTTCTTCGCGACACGCTTAACATGACCGGCACAAAATTCGGCTGCGGCATGGCTCTGTGCGGCGCCTGTACTGTCCACGTAAATGGCGACGCGATTCGTTCCTGCATCACGCCGATTTCAGCCATGGCCGGCAAGACTGTGGTGACGATCGAGGGGCTTTCCGCCACCAGCAGCCATCCCGTTCAGCGCGCTTGGGTGGAAATAGACGTTCCTCAGTGCGGCTACTGCCAATCCGGACAGATCATGTCCGCCTCCGCGCTGCTTGCGAAGACTCCCAAGCCGACCGACGCGCAAATTGACGACGCCATGACCGGCAACATCTGCCGCTGCGGCACCTATCCAAGAATCAAGAAAGCAATCCACCGCGCCGCAGAACTGCAAGCGGCCTCGGCCAAGCCGTCCAGCGCCAGCGCCGATCCCGTTCCATCTACCGACGCTGTGCTGGCAGGAGGTGCGGAATGAGCGCCATCACCAATCCGCTCGATCGCCGCAGCTTCCTCAAGACAGGCATTGCTGGCGCCACCGGCCTCGTCATCGGCTTCTATCTTCCCGGCAAACGCGAAGTTCTAGCCGCCGCTGCCCCGGACGCACCGCAGGTGATGAACGCCTTCATCCAGATCACGCCGGATGACAGAGTCACCATTCTCATCAACAAATCCGAAATGGGACAGGGCGTCGAAACCTCGCTGGCCATGCTCGCCGCCGAAGAGCTCGGCTGCGACTGGAAACGCATTCACACTGAATTCGCTCCCGCCGCCACCGTTTACTTCGACCCCGCCTTCGGCATGCAGGGCACCGGCGGCAGCCAGAGTATCCATTCGGCATGGATCCCGATGCGTCAGGCCGGCTTCACCGCGCGCACGATGCTGATTGCCGCTGCAGCCCAGAATTGGGGCGTAGATGCTTCAGAATGTCACGCGGCAGACGGCAAAGTAATCCACGCCGCCTCGAAGCGCACCGCCACCTTCGGCAGCTTGGCCGAAGCCGCCGCGAAGATTCCGCCACCGCAAGTCAAACCGCAAGACCTGAAAGATCCCAGCATGTTCACCATCGTCGGCAAGCCGACTAAGCGCGTGGACACCCGCAAGAAAGTGAACGGCACGGCGGGTTTCGGCGTAGATGTCCGCCTCCCGGGGATGCTTCACGCTTCGGTCGAACATTGCCCTGTCTTCGGCGGCACCGTTGTCAGCTTCGACGCCACCAAAGCCAAAGCCATTTCTGGCGTGAAGGACGTCGTTCCAATCATGACGGTCAAGGATCCCAAGAAACCCCCGGTGATGACCGGCGTCGCCGTCATCGCCGACAACACCTGGACCGCGTTCCAGGGCCGCAAAGCTCTCGAGATTAAGTGGGACGAGGGTGCGGGCGCCGACGCTAGCACAGCAAGCATTCGGAAATCCTTCGAAGACGTCATGGACAAACCTGGCGTCGTTTCCCGCAAGGAAGGTGACGTTGACGCCGGCGCGAAGGCTGCCGCGACCACCGTCGAAGCAGTTTACTGGGCGCCCTATCAGGCACACTCCACCATGGAGCCAATGAACGGCACCGCGGATGTGCGCGCCGATGGCGTTGATCTCTGGGTGCCCACGCAGTTCCAGACTCCATCGCAGATGACCGGCGCCGGCATTTCCGGCCTCAAGCCCGATCAAGTCAAAGTTCACACTACGTATCTCGGCGGAGGCTTCGGCCGCCGTGGGTGGTCCGACTTCGTCGCCGAATCCACCCAGCTCTCAAAAGCCATGGGCAAGCCCGTGCAGGTTACCTGGACCCGCGAGGACGATACCCAGCACGACTACTATCGCCCCGCCTCCTTGATCAAAATGTCCGCGGGCCTCGATTCCTCCGGTAAGCCGACCGCTTTCACTGCTCGCGTCGCCTGCGATTCGATAATGAGCTGGTTTTTCCCGGGCTCGATCACCAACGGTCTCGACAGTAGCAGCGTCGAGGGCGTTTCCGACATCGCCTACGACATTCCCAACATTCTGGTTGATTACCATCTGATGGCCGGACCCGTTCCGATGGGATTCTGGCGGTCCGTTGGCGCGTCGCAGAACGGTTTCTTCAGCGAGAGTTTCGTGGATGAGCTGGCGGCCGCTGCGAAAAAAGATCCGTACGAATACCGCCGTGATCTGCTCGCGAAAAAGCCCCGGCATCTTGGAGTGCTGAATCTGGTAGCGCAAAAGGCCGGATGGGGCACGCCGCTGCCGAAGGGACACTACCGCGGCATCGCCTGTCTCGAAGCATTTTCCACCTATGCTGCGGAAGTCGTCGAGATCTCGATTGATAAGGACAACGGCGTGAAAGTCCATCGCGTGGTTGCCGCCGTTGATTGCGGCCGCGTGATCAATCCGGAGTCGGCCGAAGTCCAGGTTTCGGGCGCGATCGTTTACGGCATCACTGCCGCACTCAATACCGAAATCACCATAGACAAAGGCCGCGTCGTGCAGGCCAATTTCGATACGGTGCCGCCGCTGCGCATGAACGAGTGCCCGAAAATCGAAGTCTACCTGATCCCGAGCGAGGAAACTCCCACGGGACTCGGTGAACCGGCCGTTCCGCCGGTCGCTCCGGCAATCGCTAACGCTGTCTTCGCCGCCACCGGCAAGCGCATTCGCAAGCTTCCAATCAAGCCCGAGGATCTGGCATAGCTGTCTTCACAGCCTTACGAAAAACGAAAGGGGGCGCTAGTCACGGGCGCCCCTTTTTTTCAGGATTTTTCAGGTTTCCATTTGGCGTCGCGGTCTTTTTACCCTGAGGAACGAAGTGCGGCCCAGCAGCCTCCGTCGTTTCCCCAAGATCCATCAGTGTTTATCTGTGTTCATCTGTGGCTAATCCAGCTTTTCCCCGCGGCAAATCACTTCGAAAACGGATACATCAGCCACGCGATTCCCACGCCGATCACCATGAAAAGCGCGAAAGACAAGACCGCGTACTTAATTCTCCCCTTGATTGACTGCCGCCCGAGGCACGCGAAAGATACGGACACGCACAACGCGAAGATTATCATCGCGGCGAGATGGCTCAGATGGATGCCGGATCCGAACATTCAGGATTTCCGTCCGCACGCGATCCGGTAGGCGTCTATAACGCCCAACAAATTCACCACGCCCGCAGCCGCAATGAACCGCGTGCCGTAGTCTCCGGCAGCGCGCGAAACATCGGGACCGGCTGCTTCGATCCAGCGCGGCAAGAAATAGAACACGCCCGAGCAGGCATCCGCCACGAAGCCCAGCGCACCGAAAGGATCGCTCGACCGCGTGCCGAAAACTTCGCCACGCATCCCGTAACCCGCGACCGCAAGTACTCCCACCGCTAGGAATAGTAAGATCGCGCGGCCCCAGCGCCGGAGCAGCAAATGTCCAAGCCCGGGCACCGCCCATGCGGCGATCGCCACCAGTAAAGCGATGGCCGGAAGCATATTTTCTCTTTTTTCGATCAAAGGAGCGTCGCTTGCCATTGGTCAGCCAAGCAAAGGCAGGATCTCTTCCTGGACGGCGCCTGTCACGCGCGCCTCGCGTTCACCGACGTACACATCCACTTCGCTGCGGATGCCAAATTCGGGCATGTAAATGCCCGGCTCGATGGAGAAGCAGGTGCGCGCCACGATCTTGCGGTCGTCGCGCGTTTCCAGGCTGTCCATGTTCGCGCCATTCCCGTGGACGTCTTGCCCAATGCTGTGCCCGGTGCGATGCACGAAATATTTCGCGTAGCCGGCCTTTCGAATCACCTCGCGCGCCGCGCGGTCCACTTCCCAGCCGTGAATGGTGCGCCCGTGTGCGACAGCTTCGCGGACAAATTCGACGGCGCGATCCCTGGCCGCGCGAACGATGCGAAAAATCTTCGCGTATGCCTCTGGAACGCGAGCGCCCAGGTAGCCGACCCATGTAATGTCGTAATAAACGCTGCCCGGCCGGTCGCATTTTGCCCATATATCGAGCAACAGCAGGTCTCCGGCGCGAATCGGGCGCGATCCAATCGGCTTCGGCTCGTAATGGGGGTTGCCGTTGTTTGGTTGTACCGCCGCGATGGGCAGCTCGTCCGAGGTAAGCCCGTTCGCGCGGAACTGCTCGACGATCCACGTTTGGAGTTCGGCTTCCGTGATCGGCCGGCCGTCGCGAACCATGGCTGCGGCGCGTTCAAATGCGACTCGCGTGATGCGGTCCACGATCTCGCCGGCTTCCAGATGCGATGCGAGCTGCTCTGGCGTCCACGCCGCCTCGAATTTCTGCACCAGGTCCGCCGACGTGACTACGCTCTTCTTCAGTTTCCGGATCAGCTCGATCGTCCCGGCGTCAACCAGTCCGATATAGGGGATTCTGTTTTCGGGCGAATACTGCATGGCGATTTTCTTGGCGCCGGAGAGCAGCTTTCGCAATTGCGTCTGCAGCTCTTCCCAGCCTGCATAGACCTGCGTGCGCCCTGTGAGCGAATCGAGGGCGCCCTGCTCGATCTTGTGCACCAGTTTTCGCGGCTCGCCGCGCGACGGAATGAAATAAAACCATCGCCGCGTCGCCATCCCGTTGTTCCCCAATCCGAGAATACGGCTCGCGATCGGGTCGCGATGGTGATGGTCGTAAAAGAGCCAGCCGTCCATCTTGCTGGCCTTCAATTCCGTTTGGATCGCCTTGATGTCTGGCACGGCAACGATTCTAACAGCCGATAGCGGGGCGTTCAAACAATCGCCGACGAACCCCCAAACCGTCTGGTGCCGTTCAGTTATCGCTCTAAGGAACTCTTTCTGCTCGTCGGCGTCACTTATAGGAGAATTGGGCCAAAGTTATCGAGTTGTTACGCAGCAAGCCGGTAGGCCGCGCTGGCGACGAGAAGATAGATGAAGACGAAACGAGCAATTCTGAGTTTGATGGCGATGACGGGAGCGCTGCTTTTCGCGGCTGCTCCGTCCCTCGCCCATCATTCCCGCGCGATGTTTGATGTGGCCAAGAATATTACCTACAGCGGTGTCGTAGTGGAGTATCGAATGGAGAACCCGCACAGCCATATCATCATCACGGTTGGCGCCGACGCGAAGGACCCTTCGACTGTCGGGACGTGGGATATCGAGGCTTCGAGCGTAAGCATCATGGTCAGCGAGGGCTGGGATCGCATGACCTATAAACAGGGCGACCCAATTACAATTGTTGCGCACCCAATGAAAAATGGTTCCAAGGGTGCTTTGCTTTTCTACGCGATTAAGCCGGATGGCACACGGTTATATCGCGCCCAACATCGCTACGCTTCAGAAGTGGAGTAGCGCCACAGCGGCAGCTCGCAAACTGGCCCAGTAAACGGCGCTGGAAACTCTTGTGTCGGCCGCGATGTCTTCGTACAATGCCTCGCTCCTCAACTATTTCCCATGCCATCGTCAGCTAAGACCCCACTTACGACTAACCAGGTTCGCGGCTTTTGGGCCTCCTGGGCGGGATGGGCGCTCGATGGCATGGACTCGTTCATCTACGCGCTGGTTCTGGTGCCGGCGATGCGCGAGCTTTTGCCCAAATCGGGCATTGCAGCGACTCCCGCGAACATCGGCTTCTACGGCGGGCTGTTGTTTGCCCTTTTTCTTGTGGGCTGGGGACTGGCGCTCATCTGGGGCCCTGTCGCCGACCGATTTGGCCGTGTGCGGACACTCGCCTTCACGATCCTGTGCTACTCGCTCTTCACGTTCCTGGCGGCTTTCGGCCACAACATCTGGGAAGTCGCCGTCTGCAGACTGCTCGCCGGGGTCGGGATCGGCGGCGAGTGGGCAATGGGAGGCACGTTCGTCGCGGAAGAATGGCCTGAGGATCGCCGCAAGATGGGCGCGGCCTACATGCACACCGGCTACTATTTCGGGTTTTTTCTCGCGGCGCTGGCGAATCACTTCGTCGGCGAACACTACGGTTGGCGGCCGATGTTCATGATTGGCGGGGCGCCCGCGATTTTGATTGGCCTGATTCTTTACAGCGTCCGCGAACCGGAACGCTGGAAGGCCCGCGCCAAGCGCGTCGCAAGCCCCTTCGTGACGATCTTCAAACCGGAGTACCGCCGCCGCACGCTGTTGAACTCCGCTTACGTCCTGATCTCGATCATCGGACTGTGGGCCGGCACTGTCTACGTCCCCACAGGAGTCAACGAAATTGCCGGCCGCATGCATCTGGCCGCCGGGCTCGCGCCGAAACTGGCCACCTACGCCACGATGGTGCTTTCGTTCGGAACGATTGTTGGCTGCCTTCCTATCGCGTGGATCGCCGAAAGGCTCGGACGCCGCCTGACGCTGGGCGTGTATTTCGTGATCATGGCGATCTCGATCAGCACCAGTTTCGGGCTTGCCTTTTACCTGGCGCAAAACGCGATGACCTGGTTTTTCATCGGCATGTTCTTCCTTGGAATCGGCGGCGCGAACTTTGCCATGTACACGCTCTGGCTGCCCGAGCAGTATCCGACCACATGCCGCGGCAGCGCCTTCGCATTCGCCACCTCCGTTGGGCGATTTGTCGGTGCGGGTTTTTCGTTTATGGTTGGGGCGGGTGTCGCGCATTTCCATACGATTGGCATTCCGGTGGCCCTGACGGCGATCCCATTCGTCTTTGGCCTGTTCCTGCTGCCGTTTGGTTTGGAGACGACCGGCCAGCGCCTGCCGGACTAGCGCCAGATGTTGACATCTTCCCGAATTCGCGATTTTGCGGCAGCGTGTGAAACAAGCCGTGCTCCGAGGCCGTAGTAACTGTACGAAGATGCACGCCGTCTCTCGACGATAGGGAATTCATGGACGCGATAGCGCTCGAAAATGTCACCAAGTCGTACGACTCCGTTACGGCGGTCAACGGAGTCAACCTGCGCGTGCGCCAGGGAGCCGTTCTCGGCCTGCTGGGCCCCAACGGCGCCGGTAAGACGACCACCATCCGCATGGTGATGAACATTCTGGTGCCCGACGAGGGCTCGATTCATGTTCTCGGCAAGCCCGTCAATGATGAGGTCCGGGAATCGATCGGCTATCTGCCGGAAGAACGAGGCCTCTATCCGAGGATGCAGGTTCGGAAACTGATCGTCTTTCTCGGCGCGCTCCACGGCCTCTCCGAGGTCGAAGCCGACAAGCGCGCGCGCGAATGGCTGGACCGTTTCGAGCTCGGCGAATGGGCCGAGAAAAAGGTGAACGAACTCTCGAAGGGAATGCAGCAGAAGGTGCAGTTCATAGCGTCCGTAATCCACCGGCCGCCGCTCGTAATCCTGGACGAACCGTTTTCCGGCCTCGATCCCGTGAATGCCGCGACGGTGAAGGACATCATGCTCGAAATGCGCGACCAGGGTTCGACGATCATTCTTTCGACGCACCGCATGGAGCAGGTCGAGAAAATGTGCGATTCCATCTGCCTGATAAACCATGGCCACAACGTTCTGGATGGCGACCTGCGCGCGATCAAACAGTCCTACGGCAAGAACACTCTGCAAATTGAGTTCACCGGTTCCGACAGTTTCCTCAATCATCCCGCTGTCGCCGCCATCAACCGCTTCGGCACGGGCGTAGAAGCCAAGCTCAAGCCTGGCTCCGATCCGCAGGAAATCCTGAAGGCTGCCGTGCAGTGCGGCGCGCAAATCACCCGGTTCGAGCTGATCGAGCCTTCACTCAGCGATATCTTTATCGAGAAAACCGCCCATGCGTAAAATCTGGCTCATCATCAAGCGCGAGTACGTGACGCGGGTCAAGACGAAGGGTTTTGTGATCACCACGCTGATCGTGCCACTCTCCGGGATCCTTACCGTGGCGCTGATCGTGTTTATCGCGAGTCACGGATCGGACCACAACGTGCGACTCGCGATCGTTGACGACGCAGGCGGGCTGGCCGAATCAACGGCAGGAAGACTGAAGGGCGTGCTCTCAAACGGAAAACCGGAGTTCACCATCTCCGAGATCATTGACCGTCCAGCGTCTCCCGAAGACGTTCAACAAGGCCTGCGCGCACGCATCAATTCCGGCGCCCTCGATGCGTACCTCGTGATTCCCAGCGATCTCAGCAAGCCTTTTGAATTGCACACCAAGAACCCGGGCAATTTCGCGCTGCTGGGCCCGCTGACCACCGCCGTGAATCAGACGTTGATCGAAGCGCGCTTGCGCGCGCGCGGTATCCATGTGGACGATGTCAGCGAACTCGCTCGCGGCGCTGACCTGGAGGTCATCAAGGTCAGTCCGGCCGGAGAATCTGTTGAGAGAGGCCAAACACTCGGGGTTGGCGTCGGCCTCGTGATTCTGCTGTATATGTCCCTGCTGATATACGGCATCACCACGATGCGCTCCGTTCTGGAGGAAAAGACCAGCCGCACGATGGAGGTGCTCATTTCATCGGTGCGGCCCGTTCAGCTTCTTGCCGGGAAAATCCTCGGCGTGGCCGCGGCGGCCTTCACGCAGTTCGCGATCTGGATCGTTTCGCTCGGCCTGCTTCTCTCGTATGGAGCGGTGATGGCTGCGATGTTCGGCTCCGGTTCTTCGTTTCCAAAGATCCACGTTCCTATTTCGATGCTGATTTGGGCCGCATGCTTTTTCATGGGCGGGTATTTTCTCTATTCCGCAATGTTTGCGGCGATCGGCTCAGCATGCTCCTCCGAAGAGGACGCCCAGCAATTGCAATGGCTCGCCATGGGGCCGCTGGTTTTCACCATGATGATCTACTGGACGGTCCTCGCCGATCCTGCCTCCAAGGCATCCTTTGTGCTGTCCGAGATACCGTTCTTCGCTCCTGTACTGATGCCCCTGCGAATCTCCGTCCAGGCTCCTCCGTTTTGGCAGGCTGCTCTTTCAATTGTGCTGTTGCTAATCACGACGGTGGGTGCGATCTACGCATCGGCGAAGATCTACCGCATCGGCGTCCTGATGTACGGGAAACGCCCCACGCTTCCCGAACTTTTCCGCTGGCTTCGATATTCGTAGAGGATTAGTGGCTAGTGACCAGTGACGAGTGGCTAGTGGCTAGAACCCTGCGAATTAGACCTCGCATTTGCGTGTCACTTTGTGGGTGCTGCTTTCCTTTGTTTTCAACAAGTTACGTCGGAAATTACTCGGCATGGTGTGACACTTAATTTCGCGCAGTCTCAATCGCCCGCCGAGAGATCCCTCGGCTCCCGCTGGTCGCTCGGGACGCCGGTTGATCTCCCAGGCTCGACTCACCGTCGACCTGGGAGCCCTTTTTGATCGGATCGTCGATTACTTTGCATGGTGTGTCACTTCTTTTGGGGATTTGTGAGCGGTGGCACGACGTGAAGTCCCATGGCTGAAGCCATGACTACCTAGGGTGTGTTTCGTGGGCCTGCCCTTCGGCTTCGCTCAGGATAAAAAGGCCCGCGCTTTCACCGGAACTGCGGAGGCCACACGGCACGAGACGAGCGGTGAAAAGCCACGAAGCCCGGCTCAGGATGTCGGCTACCAAGGTGCAGAGGGATCCCTCGGCTCCCTGCGGTCGCTCGGGATGCCGATCCTAGTCGGATCGTCACTTGTCAAAGAACATTCGGCTCTCGTCGAGAGAGCGGACGAATTTGCTCGTCGTTACTACGCTGGCAGAGTGCCGAGCGACGGTCTACTGGCCATTCGTTCAACAAAGGGTCCGTGAAGCATACCTGTACTTTTCGGCTCGAAATCCAAAAGAAATGGCGAACAGGAAATCGGTTGTGTCGGGCGCGGGACGGGAATACGATGCGCGGCGAGCGACAGGGAGTAACGGTGGCGCGGAGGAAGCCTGTTGGGGGGGGGATCGTGATGAATATTCGAGCGAAGATTTTCGTCTCGGCAGTGTGCGCGGCGGTTCTCATATCCGGCGTGTTCACGCAGGAAGCCCCTGCGCAAGAGGCTCCGGCGCCGAAACAACTGCCGCGCGATGGATTCCCGGTCGGCCCGTCGGCGAAGATTTTGGGTTTCACGGCGAGCGCCGCGTCCGTCCAGGCGGGCCAGTCCGTGACGCTGAAGTGGGAAGTGATTAACGCGGATCGAATCGAGCTCGATCAGGGAATCGGAATCGTGGCGACGCGCGACAGTCGCACGGTCACGCCGAGCGCGACGACAACCTATACGCTATTGGCGAAAGGCGCCAACGGCACCGGGACCGATACGCGAACGGTGACAGTGACTGTTACTGGTTCATCGGCAGCGGCTGCGAGCGGGCCTGACACTGCCGCAGCTGTAGGCCGCCCGGTAGTCAGCGAAGCGACAATGCGTGGGCCCGCGCCGCGGATGCCGAACGGAAAGCCCGACCTCAACGGGCTTTATATCGCGCCGTATCATTCGATCAAGACAGTGGGCGAAATCAAGCTGAAACCGGGCGCGGAAAAGTACAAGGTGGGGCCGGAATATACATTTTCACTCGGAGAAGTGTGCCTGCCCCGAGGCGTGCCGGACACAATCGGCGAACCGTACCCGATACAGATCGTGCAGACTCCGAAGCAGGTGGTGATTCTGTACGAGGCGGGCGACTATTTTCGCGTGATACCTACAGACGGGCGCGATCATCCCACGGATCTTGATCCCACGTGGATGGGGAATTCGGTGGGGCACTGGGAGGGAGACACGTTGGTGGTGGACGTGATCGGCGTGAACGACAAAGTGGGAGTGGGCGAATACCGGCATACGACGGCGTATCATTTGGTCGAGCGATTCGAGCGTACGAGGTACGACACGCTGAAATATTCCGCAACGATCGAGGACCCGAATGTCTTCGCAGAGCCATGGACGGAGGCGGGCACGTTCACGCTGCATCCCGAATGGGACATTCAGGAATACATCTGCGAGGAAAATAATCACGACTACAAGAAATTATTCGAGCAGTACACGAAGTAGCTAAAGCGATTCTTCTACGGGGTTTTGGCCGCGGTGCGGGTGTCGAGGCTGGTTTCGCCGTTAATGCGCGGGCGGTTTTCGCTGACGAGCGAATCCTGCCTGCGGGGCGCGCTATTGAGGCTGTCGAGATAAGCGGCGATACCGCGAAAGAGGCCTTCGGCGACGCGCTGGCGCTGGGCGGCCTGAAGCAGCAGGCTTTCGTCGCGCGCGTTGCTGACGAAGGAAATCTCCGAAAGGACCGCGGGCATTTTGGCGCCGGTCAGCACGATGAAGGGCGCCTGCTTGACGCCCCGGTTCGTTTCGCCGCGGCTGACGAGCTGAAGGCGCGACGACAGCGCATCCTGAATCCTCCCCGCAAGATCCTTTGATTCCGATGTTTTTTCGTTGCGCTCGATTTTCTGCAGGAGGTCGGGCAGATCGTGGAGCGCCGCGATTCCAAGTGCATTCTCGCGTGTGGCAAGCTGCATGGATTCGGGCGAGGACGAAAGATTCAGGTAGTAGGTTTCGACGCCGCGCACGTTGTGGATGTCGCTGGAATTGGCGTGAATCGAAACGAACAGGTCGGCCTTGGCATCGTTGGCAATGTCGGTGCGGCGCTCAAGCGCGACGAACGTGTCATCCTTCCTCGTATAGACCACCTGTGCGCCGGAGATATTGTTTTCGATCAACTGGCCCAGGCGCATCGCGACGTCGAGGCACACATCTTTTTCGAGAAGGCCATGCGGGCCCATCGCGCCGGTATCCGATCCGCCGTGGCCGGGGTCAATAGCGATGCGGTTGATTTTAAGTCCCAGCGCGCGAGCGAGCGACCGGGGACCGTTCGTAAGTGCAGCGCCCGCGAGGGCGGGTGGTGTGGTAGAGGCGCTGGTCTGGGGCCCGGCTCCGCCTGCCACCGGCTGGGCGTGAACATCAATCACCAGGCGATACGGATCGGTCAGCACTTGCGCGGAATAATATTTCGCGCCACTCGCATCCAGGACCACGCGAACTACGTCGTCAGTGTTTTGCGCTGCGCGCACCCATTTGAGCAAGCCATTGTCGCTATCGGCCGGGGTAATCCGCTCGGCGGCCGCGGGGCTCAGGCGCGCATTATGCAGGTCGAAGTAAATGCGGTCCGGTGAACTGATGCGGGCGGATTCAAATTGGACGACGCTGCTCAGCAACACGACGACCCGTGCATCGTCTTTCCCGCTAGCAGCCTGGATGGAGGCGACGAGCGGAACGCCGTGCTGTTGCGACAGGAGCGCGGCGATCTGTTCTTTATCCAATGAGTCGGCATCACGTGCAGGCGCCGGAAAGGCGACGGCGACATTGCCGGTTGCCGCGGCCCGGCGAGTCGCGAATGAGGCGACGGCCGAGTACACGCTGCCGCGCAACGAGTGAAGCAGCTCTCCGCGCAAGATGAGCGGCGTGACAGCGGCCCCTGCGAGCAACAAAGCCACCAGGCTACCGGTCCACAGTTTTCGGCCGCGCGGGGGTGTCACCGATAGCCCCTTGTACGTCAGCGGCGAAGGAGCCGGGACACCAGCGTCGGCAACCTGAGCTGTTTCGGTGGCGACGGTTTCGCTCGATGATTCGGGCGCCGCGGTCGGGACGGGCTCCGGAATAGCCGCCGGCAGAACGTCCAATTTGCGAGCAGCTTTCTCGACGATTTCCGGCGACACGGTGCGGGCGCCTTGTGCGTGGGCTTCCAGCAACGCGTTGTAGCAGATGCGATTGATGCTTCGCGGCACTCCACGGCTTTCGGCCGCGATCAGAGCCAGAGCATCCTGCTCGAAAACTTCGTCCTCGGAATTGCCGGCGACTTTCATGCGATGGCGGATATAAGCCGCAGTCTCTTCCGGCGAAAAAGGCTCGAGGCGCTGGACAACGGTGAGGCGCTGGGCGAGCTGCGCAAGTCGCGGCTGGGCCAGCTTGTCACCAAGCTGTGGCTGCCCGGCCAGGACAATTTGGAGCAGTTTGGTGTTTTCGGTTTCGAAATTCGACAGCATACGGATCGTTTCAAGGACGGAATTGTCGAGGTTTTGTGCTTCATCAACGATCAGGACGAATCGCTTGCCCGCGAGCAGCTCGGCAAACAACATTTCGTTGAGCCTTTTGTGCATGGCCACGAGGCCCATGCCGGTGGCGTCCACGCCCAGCTCGCTGAGCAGATAATGAAAAAATTCGCGGGAGTCGTACTGTGTTTGGAAAAGGTACACGCCGCGGGCTTTGTCGCGCATGCCTTCCAGAACCTGGTAAAGAAGAGTGGTCTTGCCCATGCCGGGCTCGGCGATCAGCGCAAGAAACCCGCGGCCTTCCATGATTCCGTTGGTTAGCGCATCGAGTGCCTCGCAGTGCGTGCGGCTCGCGAAGAGGTAGGCTGGATCGGGTGTGACGCCGAACGGCTGCTGCCGCAGGTTGAAAAACTCGAGAAACACTAACGCAACCTCCATCAACCGGTGCGAGGGCCCATGAATCTGTCGCCGTGCGACCTAGGAATTGCAATAAGCCCAAGGCACGCGAATCTCCACCAGAAGCGGACGCTGAGTCGTTGGGCGGGGGTGAACGGCGCGCGCCGAACTGAGGGTCTACTCTACAGCCGGAGCTCCTGCGCGCGCAACGCCTCTGCGCTGCGCGTGGTGGGTAGACCCGCTACCGCCCTATACAGGCCCTTTTCCGCGGACGCCGAAAAGCGCCGTACCGACCCGGATTTCGGTGGCGCCTTCCTCGATGGCGACTTCGAAATCATGGCTCATGCCCATCGAAAGTACAGGCAAGCGTCTCCCCAGCCGATGGCTGAGTTGGTCGCGCAGTTCGCGCAGCTTTCGGAAATAAGGACGCGCTCGCTCGCTATCGTCGGAGTACGGCGGGACCGCAAGCAGGCCGTGCAAGTCCAGATGCGGGAGCGCTGAAATAACTTCCGCGAGGCCGGGCAAATCAGCCTCCGCGACGCCGCTCTTCGTTGCCTCGCCACCGAGGTGGACTTCGATCAATACCGGCAAGCGTTTCTCGTCGTCGTCGGCCGCGAAATCCAGCTTTTGCGCCAGCGCGAGGCTGTCCACGGAATCCACGCGGTCGAAAAGCTGGACCGCCCGCTTGGCTTTATTGCTTTGCAGGTGTCCGATCAAATGCCAAGTGGCATCCAGGTGGGCGAGTTTCGGGTGCTTGGCCTCGAATTCCTGGACGCGATTCTCGCCAAAATCACGGAGGCCGGCCTCGTACGCGGCGAGAATCGCCTCCGCCGGGAAAGTCTTCGAGACGGCGACGACGGTGATTTCACCGGCCTGACGGCCTGCGCGCTCTGCCGCGCGCGCGATGCGCTCGCGAAGGCGTGCGAGATTCGCAGCGATCGAGCTGGATTGTTCCGGCATCGCCGCGATTCTAGCATGGCGGTACGAACCACTAGTCACGAGTCGCTCGCGGCTGCTAAACTGGCGGTCAATTCCATGCCTGCCCGCGGAAAGTTCATCGTTCTTGAAGGGATTGACGGCTCCGGGAAACGCACGCAGATCGAGGCGCTTGCTCGGGAATTGGGCCACAGGGGAATGGCGCTTTCGCAGATCAGCTTTCCCAACTACAGCGGATTTTTCGGCAAGCTCGTGGCGCAATTTCTGAACGGCGAATTCGGGCCGCTGTCCGCGGTAGATCCCCATTTTTCGGCGCTGCTCTATGCGGGAGACCGCCTCGAATCGAAACCCGCCATCGAATCGGCACTCGCTGCGGGGAAGATTGTGCTTGCGGATCGTTACGTTGCCTCGAACCTGGCGCATCAGGGAGCGCGCGTAACGCGCGAGAAGCGCGCTGATTTTCTGGCGTGGCTGAAGCAGCTTGAATATCAAGTGCACGCGCTTCCGGTTGAGGATCTGGTGATCTATCTGCGCGTGCCAGTCGCGGAGGCGCATCGCCTGGTAGGCTACAAGGGCGCGCGGGATTACACGAAATCGCGGCGCGATCTGCAGGAAGCCGACATCGCCCATCTTGAGGCCGCATCGCAGGTCTATGACGAGCTGGCGCGGCAGCCAAACTGGATCACGATCGAATGCGTGGACGTCGCGTCGGGGAAGCTTCGCGAGCCTGCGGATATTCACGCGGAGATTGTAGCGGCGGTGGAAGCGCGGACGCATACAGCGGTTCGAGCGAACGGATAAGCAACTCAGGTAAGCAATTCGGGTAAACGAATGGGCTTCGACGAATTTCTCGGCAATCAGCGCATCGTCAGCGCGCTGCGCGGCATGCTCCGGCGCGAACGCGTCCCCAACGCGCTGCTGTTCACAGGAGCGCGCGGCATCGGCAAATACACGCTTGCGCGAATGTTTGCGCAGGCGGCCAATTGCGAGCGGCTGAAGGATGATTTCTGCGGCGAGTGTGCTTCCTGCATTCGAATCGCCCGGCTCGCCAATCCGGCGCCGCTGGTGGAAGCGGGACTGGCCGAGCGCGGTGAATCCGCGGACACGGCCGCGGTTGAGCGAACGCCGCTGATTCTGGAGACGCACCCGGATGTATGGCTGATCGTTCCCGACCCGGTGCGGCTGCGCAATCCCGTGGCCCGGCCGATGATACGGGTGGGGCAATTGCGCGCGGTACAGCGCGCGGCCTATTTCAAGCCACAGGGCCGCCGGCGCGTCTTCATTCTCGATGGCGCCGATACGATGCGCTGGAACGACGCGGATTTATTTCTCAAGATACTCGAAGAGCCGCCTGAGTCCGCCACGCTGATCCTGCTCGCCGCCACGCCCGATGCGCTGCTGCCGACGATCCGCTCGCGCTGCCTTCAGTTCCATTTCGCGCCGGTGCCCGCCGAGGACATCGAGATGTTCTTGAAGGATCGGTCGGACGCGAAGCCCGCGGAGCGGAAATTGGCGGCTCAGCTTTCCGCCGGCAGCCCGGGCGCGGCGCTCTCGCTCGACCTGGAAGAATCGGCACGGCTCCGCAAGAGCGTGCTGAGCCTGCTGGATCGAGCTGTAACCGGGGAGAAATATGGCGAGATTTTCGCGGCGACTGCTCAGCTTTCGAAGCAGGAGCAGGAATCATTTGAAAACATTCTGGCGCTGTTTTATAGTCTGCTTACAGACCTGCTGGAATCCTCGGAGGGCTCCAAGAGCAGTCTCCTTCGCAACCCTGACCTGCGAAAGGAAGTTGAGGTCCTGAGCAAGAAGATCAATTGGGAGTGGGTTCTGCGAGCCACACGCGGCCTGGACACGCTCGAAGGCCGGATGCGCCGCAACATTGGCCGCCAGTTGGGACTGGATTCGCTGGTCACCTCTCTTAGTATTCGGTAAGGCCCCGGGCCAACCTGATTTTTGTGAAATTGTTGCAACCGAACGTCCGCATACGTAGTCGTATAAGGTAGCCAGCTACTGAGGAGCTCCCATGGTGAACCGCAAGCTGTTCCGACCAGCTCTCACCGACATGAAGGAACAATACGTCGCGCCGCGGCAGTCGCAGCCCGCACCGCAGTCGGCTCCGCCGCCACGGAAGAAGCCTGCTCCGCCCGACCAGACCTTCGCGGAGAATTTTTATTACGTGAAGCAGATGCAATCGCGAACGCCTGTTTCCATCGTCCTGACGGACGGGGAAGTCCTTCACGGAACCGTCGAATGGTACGACCGGGATTGCATCAAGCTCACCCGCTTCGGCAGCCCGAACCTCCTGATTTACAAGCACTCGATCCGATACCTTTATAAAGACGGCGACGACGCAGCTCTGGGCGGCACGAACGGGCAGTAAACTGGGCATAATTACCTCATGGCACTCGTGAAGGTAAGCCACCCAGCTTCGCCGTTAGCTGTGATTTCCATTGCGGGCAACGCGCAAGAGACGGAATCCACTCTCTCCACTGTGGTGAGCGACGCCGTTCTTTCTGGGCAAGCTCTGGAATCATGAAAATCGGAATCACGTGCTATCCAACGTATGGCGGCTCCGGCGTGGTCGCGACCGAACTCGGCATCGAACTTGCCGCTCGGGGCCACGAAATACATTTCATCAGCTACGCGATGCCGATCCGGCTGACCGGGGCGAGCGAACGTATATTTTTCCACGAGGTTGAGGTCACGACGTATCCGCTGTTCGATCATCCGCCCTACACGCTGGCGCTGGCGACGAAGATGGGCGAGGTCGCCGAGCAGGCGTCGCTCGATCTGTTGCATGTCCACTACGCCATTCCGCATTCCGTGAGCGCGCTGCTGGCGCGCATGATGGCTTCACCGAGGCGCTTGCCGTTCATTACCACTCTCCACGGCACCGATATCACGCTGGTGGGCAGCGATCGCAGCTATCTGCCCATCACGCGATTTTCCATCGAGCAGAGCGACGGCGTGACGGCCATTTCGAATTACTTGCGTGACCGCACGCTGAAGGAATTTGAAATCAAGCGGCCCATTGACGTGATTCCAAACTTCGTCAACTGCGACCTTTACAAGAAATGCGACGATGAAGCGGCCCGCGCGCGCTGGGCGCCCGGCGGCGAACCGATCCTGATGCACCTCTCGAACTTCCGTCCCGTGAAAAGGCTGACCGACGTCATCGAAATTTTCGCTCTCGTCCGCGAAAAGATTCCCGCCAAGCTCGTGCTAATCGGCGACGGTCCCGATCGCGGGGCCGCCGAGTACATTGTTCGGAAAAAGCGCCTTTCCAAGGACGTGTATTTTCTCGGCAAGCAGGACCGCGTGCACGAAAAATTGGGGTCGGCCGATCTATTTCTGCTTCCGAGCGACGAGGAGTCCTTCGGGCTTGCGGCGCTGGAAGCAATGGCCTGCGAAGTTCCGGTGGTAGCGACGAACGTCGGAGGCCTGCCGGAGGTCGTGAAGCACGGCGTGGACGGCTATCTTTTCGAGCCGCGCGACGTACACACAGCCGCGAAATACGCGCTGGAGATTCTCACCCGGCCGGACCGCGGCCGGATGATGGGCCAGATGGCCCGCACCGATGCCCGGGCCAAGTATTGCTCGAACGATATTATTCCGCTATACGAGGCTTACTACGAGAAAATCCTGAATTCGGCAGCGTCTTCGGCGCGCACATAGCGCGATGGCGCGGTTGGCGCCCGTTCCCTAATCCTGCGGTTCTCTCTTCTTTTGAAAATGGCGGCGAATATCGGGCCAGAATTCCTTCAACACGTTGGAGACGCCGTCCCACATGATGTCGGTGCCCCATACGCTCATCGTGTTGGAAAACGTGCGCTCTTGCGCCGGATGGTAGGCGTTGGAGATTCCCGCAGCCACCAGGTTTCCCGCGATCTCGGAATAGTTGAACCCGTGGTTCCCGTCATCGTTGCGCGTAACAAAAAGGCGGCTTATCGAATACAGGCTGCGATGCATGATGCTGCCGTGGCCCAGTTGAAAGTACCGGGGATCCTGATGGAGCATGGAGGGAAACACGGAAGTTGTCATGGTCGTGCCGAACAGGGCATCTCCGTAAGCGGTGCCGTATCTGGCCCCGTACCCTTTCAATCCCTGGCCATATTCGGGATCGCTATTTTGGGCCTGGCCGATCAGTGCTTCGAGGCCGATGAACGGGAAAGTGACCGGGTCGAGCATGCTATCCGCCGTAAGCTTGAATTTATCTTTTACCGTGAGCGGTCCGAACTGATGTTCGGTCTCAACCGTGGCGTAGTTCGGAAGCACGCCGAGAAGCCGGTCTTTGTTGACGGTGTTTTGTCCCTGTCCCTGTAGTGCAGCGCTGGTCTTCTCGCTCGAGATGTTCGCCGCTGGAGTTGTGCTGGTAGAGGAACTCGCGGATGGAGCCGCGGATGTAGTCGCCGCCGGAGATGCCGGCTGCTGCTCTTGCGCACCGGTCGTGGCGGCCCAGAGCCAGATCATGCCTGCAATGATGCCGAGGGCAAACCTCGGCGGGTTCCTCAGTGTTTGATGCATTGGTACTGATTATCCTCTAAGGCGAGCGTGCGCGGGAGAAGCTTAACAGCTGGCGTTTCCAGTCCGAATCCTTGAGCGCTAGTGTAATTCCTGTTGGCGGGAACGAAAGTTCCGAATCTTTTCGGTATTCCAAACGCCAGACGCGACACGCAAATCGCGAAAACAGAAGGCCCGCTTTGCAGCGGGCCTCCAGGAGAGAAAGCTCTACGGCCAATGCGCGGATGGCTTTCGAACTCTACCCCAACTGAAAGTCTAGAGGGCACGTCGGGTCATGTCAAGAGTGAAACCGGAGAGCGAGCAGCGGATAAGTGGTTCAAATCAGCGGAAAATGCGCATTGCCACGCGGTCCGGCAGGTTTTTATCCACAGGAGTCGCGGAAGTAGTGGGGGCGCTGTAACCATAAAAGTCATCGGAGTTGATCGGTTTACTGCCGAGCCCGAGCTGCAGAACCTGCAGATGGCGCTTGGTGTCGAAGATTTTTCCGGGCATCAGGCGCTTCACGACCAGTCGCAGGCCGCCGAAGGAAATTCCGGCGATCAGCGCGAACATGCAGATTGTGCCGGCGCCGATGATCGAGCCGACGATCATCATTCCGATGCTGGGTTCCTTGAATTGGAACGTCGGCTCATTCCAGCTTCGGTCGGTTTCCAACTGAATTTGATTCAACAGGACGTTTGCTTCGGTCTGGTCGGACGCGCCGGAAACGATCGCTAACAGAGTTGCCGAGCGCTTGGCAAACAGAAACGGTGAACCGACGGTCTGATTCCCACCGTTCACATTGAAGTTGTTCTGCAGCTCCGCAAGTTGACGCTGCGCAAGCTGGTCGGTAGGGAAGTCCACCAGCAGGAGAGTCGCGTCGTGTCCGCCGAGCCGGTAGTGCGCAAGCTCGGCTTCCGCATGGCTCTGAAATCCGACCGAATTGCCGATTCCTCCGGGAAACAACTGGTCCAGCGTTTGCGGGCCGAGGACGTAACGGTCGGTCTTCTCGATCATGTTTTTCTGAGGAAAGTACTGGCCCAGGAGCGGAAGCGCGCCGTCGTGGGCCTTTGGCTCAACCTCAGCGACGAGCGCCTTCAGCTGCGGCTCAAGCTTCGGAAGATTCTCACCGTGAATATCCAGCACCAGATCGCCGACGAGCACCAGCGCCCGGTCGCTCGAAATCGAGGAGTGATCGGTTAGATTCGAGCGTGCCATGTCCGGCGTGCGCAAGAAGGAATAAAGACCATACGCCCCGCTGGGGTCCTGCATTCTATACAGGGCCACATCGATGAAATCCTGACCCTTCGTAAACCGGGGAAAGCTCGATGAGACATAACCGTACTCATTGAGTATCGGCTGCGGCGGTTTCACCAGCGTAACCATTGGCTCGCCGCCGTTGGTCCATCCAGCGAATGAATCCGGCAGAATCTGCTGGGCGCGCGCCGGCACAGCAGCCACGAACAGCACGGCGATGAACAAGCCTATAAGGCGACGCATAATTACCCCTATCTATTAGACACCGAAAATATTACTTGGGATTCCCAATAGATGCCACTCTTGCAGGTTCCAGGTGGCCGCCGGAGGTGTGGTTTTCCGAGACGAGCTTCTGTTTGTTATAGGTGAGGCTGTTCAGGTTGTCGAGATACGTGGCAACGCCGCGGTAGAGACCGTCGGCGATTCGCTGGCGCTGGTCGGGCTTGCGAAGCAGCTTTTCGTCGCCCGGGTTGCTGACGAACGAGATTTCCGAAAGCACCGAGGGCATGTTGGCGCCGATGAGCACCACGAAAGGCGCCTTCTTCACGCCGCGGTTACGCTCCCCATGGCTGACTAGCTGCATTCGCGCCGTCAGGGTGTCCTGTATGTCGCTGGCGAGTTCTTTCGACTCCTCGATCTTTTCATTGCGCGCGATCTTCTGGATCAGGTCCTGCAGATCGTGCAGGGACTCCTGCGAATTTGCGTTCTCGCGAGAGGCCACTTCCATGGATTCCGCGGAGGTCGCGAAGTTCAGGTAGTACGTCTCAATGCCGCGAGCCGCCGGATCGTTGCTTGAGTTGGCGTGAATCGAGATGAAAAGATCGGCTTTCGCCTCGTTGGCAATCGCGGTGCGCTGCTCGAGCGGAATAAACGTGTCGTCCTTGCGCGTATAGATCACGTCCGCGCCGGGAAGCTTTTGTTCGATCAAGGCGCCCAGGCGCAGCGCGACATCGAGGCACAAATCCTTTTCCATCAGGCCGTGCGGGCCGATGGTGCCCGTATCGTGGCCGCCGTGGCCGGCATCAATTACGATGCGGCTGATTTTCAGGCCAAGGGCCCGCGTCAGAGAACGATCACCTTCGCGCGTGGGCTTCGGTTCCGGTGGCGGGCCGAGCGCGGCGACGCTTGCAGGGGCTCTCTTGGGCATAACGGGTCCAACGTTTGCCGCGACCTTGGCCGCGGTTTTCGGGGAAGGCGGCGCGGAGGTTAGGCTCTTCGCGGAATTCACGGTGACCGTTTCGCTGACGACCGCCGGCGAACTCGCGGCCGGTTTCACAGCCGAAACCTTGGAAACTGACGCGGGCTCGGCCTTTGCAACTGCTACCGGCGCAGGCGCGGCGACGTTTGTCGCTGTAGCGACCGGTTTCGCGTGAACGTCAATCACAAGGCGATACGGCTTCGCCAGCAAATACGCGGAAAAATCCTTGGCGCCATCGACATCGAGGACCAGACGGACGACGGTTGGCTTGTTCTGTGCCACGCGAACGGATTTCAGCAGGCCGGTCTGCACGTCAATCGGTTTGGTCGGAAGTTTCGCGCCCAGTTTGGCCTTGTAGAGGTCGAAATAAATTCGATCGGGCGACGCAATGCGCACGGAATCGTATTTGATCGTGTCGTCAAGCGTTACGACGATGTGAGTCGAATCCTCTGCGTTCCAGGTCTGGACCGCGGTCACGCTGGGTGTGCCTTTGTCGGAGACGCGAGGATCAACGTGGGGGCCATCGTGCTGGGTATCGGCGACGGGCGCCTGAACGGCAGCGTGGTCGGCTGCGCGGTCGTCTTGCGTTCCCCCGGCGATTTCTTTCAATGCTGCGCGAGCGTCGTTCGCTTTATCGGAGCGCGGGAACCGCTTCAGGTACTCCTTGTATGACGCTTCCGCATCGGCGGGCTGGTCTAGATCGTCTTTCTGGATTTGCGCGATGGCAAATATTGCCTCGCCGCGGTAGCGGCTTCCCGGATACTGTTTCAGGAGGAAATTGTAGGCGTCTATGGCGGATTGAAAATACTTGGCGTCAAAGAGCCGGCCCATTTCCTGATCCAGCTCAGCTTCGGCGACCAGCGAGGGCGTCACTTCTTCCGCCTGGGTCGAGATTAAATAGACTTTGTGATAGGCGGAGACAGTCTGGCGGTAATCGGAAAGGGAACGATCTTTCTCGAGGTAGCCTTCGAGCATCGTACGCATCTTGACGGCATGCTCGAATTGATCGCGGGCTTCCGATTTTCTGTCGGCGCGGACAGGGAGGGCGAAACAAACCGCGAGCACGGCGGCGATTGCTGCCGCGCACAGAAGTCTTTCAGACCCGCGTTTCCCCCGAGAAGCGATGCGTGTCATTCGTTCGTGAAAACGACCCGGCCATTCGAATCCACTTCGCGGCGCACGGGGGCTTTTGGCGGGCTCCAGGGCGTCGGGTTGCGGCCCGATCCGGGTTGGAAATAAGCGTGTGTTACTTTTTGCACATACCTTTGAGTTTCCGGATACAGCGGCACACCACGATATAGATCCACCGCGTGCTCTCCGGCGTTGTATGCCGCGAGAGTCTTTGGCAAATCGCCGTTGTATCGGTCGAGCAGCCATTTCAGGTACGTCGTTCCGCCCTCGACATTCTGTGCCGGGTCGAACAGGTTTCCGACTCCGTAACGCTCCGCCGTTTCAGGAATCAACTGCATCAGGCCGACGGCTCCCTTGCGGGAAACCGCTCGCGGATTCCAGCCGGATTCCGTGCTGATCACGGCTTTCACCAGCGCAGGATCCACTTTGTGTCGCTCTGCAGCCTCTTGAACCATGCGATCCATCGGATCGCCGGACTCCTCGGAGGTCGGAACCGGCGGCGCCGTCGCGAATTCATCCGCCGTCGCAGGAATTGCCGGCGGCAGTGGCGGCTCGACGACGCGATGCGGCTTAACAGTCACGCCAGGCTCGGCACTTGCATCGTGCGGAGCCTGCGGGGCAGCCGAGGGAGGACTAATAGTACTCCCACTACGGCGCGGGTGCGGCTGTGAATTCGAGTTAATGAAAACCATGTTGCCGTTTTTGTCCACCGAGGCCGCGATTTGAGCAGCGGACGGCGCGGGCAGCGAAAGCCAGGCCACAGCTGCCAGAACTGCGATGGCAACGCTGGACCTGGTCACAAGCCGCTCGCTCCATGCCTTTGGGGAAGGCAGTACACCGCATCTTCGATCAAGAAATTTGTTCATCGAGACAGACACCGATACGCCTCGGGAGACGGGTGTTCCCGGCGTAAACTTCTGGCACCACGGGGATTATAGCAATCGGTCTACGAGCGGGTAAATGGAACGCAAGGCACTTTCGATGGCGGATGTGTCTTTTCCGCCAGCCTCGGCCAAATCGGG
Source organism: uncultured Acidobacteriota bacterium (assembly GCA_963842425.1). Taxonomy (GTDB): domain Bacteria; phylum Acidobacteriota; class Terriglobia; order Acidiferrales; family UBA7541; genus Palsa-295. The sequence continues at coordinate 641,590 of CAWJGQ010000010.1, forward strand.
CTTTCCGCCCCCGGAACCGCCTACCATTTTGGCCAGCTCCTGGACGATCTTTCCGGCGTGTAATTTTTGAGTCAAGTCCTTAGTAACTGCCGCAATTAGAGCAACTTTGCCGTCATCGGCGGTGGCGAGAACTATCACGCCGGAACCGAGCTTCTGGCGCAGGGAATCAACCATCTGGCGCAGGGCCTCGCGGTTGGTGGCGGTCACCTGGGCGGCAAGAATGCGCACTCCCTTGACCTCGCGGACGGCCTCCATAAGGCCCTCGGCTTGGGAGCCGGCGGCTTTGCGCCGGAGGCCTTCGAGCTGCTCCTCCAGCCCCTTAGTCTGCTCAAATTGACGTTCCAAAGCGGGAAGAAGCTGGTCCTCGGAGACATTCAACAGGACCGCCGCATCGCGCAGAGTGGTTAGGACGCGCTGGTATTCGGCGAGGGCGCGATCGCCTGTAATCGCTTCGATCCGACGGATTCCTGCGGCGGTGGATTGCTCCGCGACAATTTTGAAGAGGCCGATCGCGCCGGTGCGGACGACGTGCGTGCCTCCGCAAAGTTCCTTGCTGTAGAAGCCGCGCGGGGAGGAGTCGTCGGGAATGGTGACGACGCGAACGTTGGCCTCCGGATACTTGTCGCCGAAGAATGCGAGGGCGCCGGACGCGAGGGCGTCGTCAATATTCATGATGTCCGTGCGGATTTCGAGGTCTTTGCGGATTTCCTCGTTCACTTGCTGCTCGATTTCGGCGGTTTCGCTGGGATCAACGGCAGCGAAATGCGAAAAATCGAAGCGCAGGTGATCGGGCGCGACGAGCGAGCCCGCCTGCTTCACATGCGTGCCGAGAATATTGCGCAGCGCGGCGTTCATCAGATGTGTGGCCGTGTGGTTGCGCATGTTGCGCGCGCGGCGTTCGGGGTCGGCAACGGTAGCGACGCGATCGCCGACATGCAGGTCTTCTTTTGCGATGATGCGGTGCGCGACCAGCCCGGTGACCGGATAATACGCGCCGCGGACTTCGGCGACTTCGAGCGATTCCGAATTGTCGTAGAGGCCGCCGGTGTCGGCGACCTGTCCGCCGGATTCGGAGTAGATCGAGGTGCGATCGAGGACGATCTCGGCTTCTGCGCCCTTTTTGATTTCGTTTACGGAACCTTGTTTGGTGATGATTGCTTCGACGCGGCAGTCGCTCGTGCGCGTGCCGAAGTAAAAGTCCGGCTCGGTCTTGTACGTCTCGGCGAGTTTTGTGTATGCGGGATTCGCGGATTCTTTGTGCACGCCTTTCCATGAAGCTCTCGCGCGCGTGCGCTGCTCTGCCATTGCGCGATCGAATCCGGCCCAATCGACTTCAACGCCGGCATCGCGCGTGACGTCCTCGATAAAATCGCGAGGAAGCCCGAACGTGTCGTACAGCCTAAAAGCCCAGTCGCCCGGATAAATGCCCTCGACTCGGGTTTTATCGACAGCAAGTACTTTCTCCCTTAAGCCGTGGGACTCAGGAGATGTTCTGGCAGCATCCTTATCGAGTTGAGCCTGTATACCAATTTCCTGGAGGTCGGCTTCAAGTTTCTTCAGTCCGACCTCGACCGTTCGCGTGAAGGCTTTTTCTTCCTCATCGAGAACCCGTGTGACCCGGGCGATCGTTTCTGTCAGCTCGGGGTAAGCGGCGCGCATTTCATCCTTCACAGCCGAAGCCATGAGCGAGAGGAACGGAACGGGTGCCTCCAACATTTTCGCGTGGCGTAGGGCGCGGCGAATAATCTTGCGCAGCACATATCCGCGACCTTCATTAGACGGGATCACGCCATCGGAAATAAGGAATGTGGCGGCGCGGGAATGATCTGCGATGATGCGCAGCGACGGTTGAATCTTCGTATCTTTCACATCGGCGTGAGTCAGTTCGGCGGCCTTGCGAATCAACGGCTGAAATAGATCTGTGTCGAAATTGCTGATTTTTCCCTGCAAGACAGCGGTCACGCGTTCGAGACCGGCGCCGGTGTCCACGGACGGCTTCGGCAGGGGATTGAGTGCGCCGCTCGCGTCGCGATTGAACTGCATGAAGACGAGATTCCAGATCTCCACGTAGCGGCCGCAATCGCAGCCGAATTTGCAGTCCGCGTGCCCCTGATCCGATGCGGCCGGGCCCATGTCGTAGAAAATTTCGCTGCACGGGCCGCAGGGACCCGTATCGCCCATGGCCCAGAAATTCTCCTTCAGTCCGGGAACAGCAATCACACGATCTTTCGGCGCGCCGACCTTCACCCAGAACGCGGCCGCTTCGCTATCGGTGGGAAGTTGAGTGCCGGAAATTGCGGCACCGCCGAAAACGGTGAAGTAAAGCTTGTCGAGCGGGATTCCGTACCAGTCTTTCGACGTAATCAACTCCATCGCATAGGCGATCGCCTCTTCCTTGAAATAATCGCCGAAGGAAAAATTGCCGAGCATCTCGAAAAAAGTGTGATGGCGGTTGGTGAAGCCGACGTTTTCGAGATCGTTGTGTTTGCCGCCGGCGCGGACGCATTTCTGGCAGGATGTGGCGCGTTTGTAGTCGCGATGCTCGAGGCCGAGGAAAACATCCTTGAACTGGTTCATCCCGGCATTGGTGAAGAGAAGCGTGGGGTCGTTCGTTGGAACGAGCGACGAGCTGCGCACCACGCGATGGTCGTCGTGGTCCTCGAAATATTTCAGAAACATGGCGCGGACTTCGTTGCCGGTCAATTTTTCCTCGTACAGCCATATTAGGGAGAGAAGTCATTGAGCGCAAGGGATCGTGCACGCGGCAAGTGCGCCATCCGGCGCACGTCTCGACGATTGCGCGTAGAAATGCCGCGCGGCAATGGCAAAATAGAAAGCTGTGAGCGCGCACGTTAGTTCGACGGCAACTCCCCCGGAAGGGGAGGGCGGGCTTTCCTACGCCTGGCGAGCGCTGCGGCATCGAAACTTCCGGCTGTATTACGGCGGCCAGGGCATTTCCGTGATTGGCACGTGGATGACGCGCCTCGCGACGAGCTGGCTCGTCTATCGGCTGACCGGTTCCGCCCTATTGCTCGGAATCGTGGGTTTCGCGGGGCAGATACCGACTTTTCTCCTGGCCCCGTTCGCCGGGGTCTGGGTTGACCGGCTCGACCGGCGCCACCTTTTACTGGTTACGCAGGTTTTGGCGATGCTTCAATCGCTCGCACTCGCCGCGCTCACGCTTACGAAGCATATCAACGTTCACGAGATCATTCTGCTGAGTGCGTTTCAAGGCGCAATCAACGGGTTTGACATGCCCGCGCGGCAGGCCTTTCTGGTGCAGATGGTGGTGGAAAAGGACGATCTGGGAAACGCGATCGCGCTGAATTCTTCGATGGTAAATATCGCGCGGCTCGTCGGACCTTCGCTCGCGGGAGCGGTGATCGCGGCGTCGGGGGAAGGGTATTGCTTTCTGATTGACGGGTTGAGTTATCTCGCGGTAATTGCCTCGCTCATAGCGATGCGAGGAGTCGGGTCCACGGGCGTGCCGCGGCATACCGGTTCGATGCTGGTGCAATTGAAAGAAGGCTGGACGTACGTGACCGGATTCGCGCCGGTCCGGACCATCCTGCTGATGTTCGCGATCGTGAGTTTGATGGGATGGCCGTTCACCGTGTTGATGCCGATATTCGCGGGGAAAATTCTGAAGGGTGGACCGCACATGCTCGGTTTTCTGATGGGCGCCGTCGGAGTGGGTGCGCTGGTTTCAGCGATATCGCTTGCGGTGCGAAGAACTGTGCTGGGCCTTGGGAGGATGATTCCACTCTCCGCGGGTGCCTTCGGCGCGGGGCTGATTCTTTTCGGGCTTTCGCGAAATTTCTGGATTTCGTTCGGCCTGATGCTTGTCTGCGGCTTCGGGCTGATGCAGCAGATGGCGGCGAGCAACACGATTATTCAGACCATCGTTGAGGACAGCAAACGTGGGCGCGTGATGAGTTTCTACACGGTGGCTTTCGTGGGAATGGCACCTTTCGGGAACTTGCTGGCCGGCAGCCTGGCGCACGCGATTGGCGCTCCGCGAACCGTGATGGTTAGCGGAGCGTGCTGTATCGCCGGCTCGATCTGGTTCGCCACCCGCCTCCCGCAAATACGAAAGCTCATTCGACCAATCTACAGGGACCTCGGCATTCTCCCCCCGGTGAACGCCATCATCCAGGACAGCGTGGCCCGCTGAACGGATTTGTGTTGCGAACGTGCTACGGCAGGGCTTGCGCCTGAAAGAATTCCCAGATTGTGCGCGTGGCGTTCAGATTCTGGCTGGCTTTGCCGACGATGAGCGCGGGCAAATACTGCGGGCCGCCGGGCCACGTGTGGCCCCCGCCGCCGATGGTGTAAGCGACGACCTCGGTATCGTCCGCGCCACCCGACCAGACCTCGCGACGGACGTCCGTGCCATCGTCGAAGCGATCGGGCAGATTATTGGCAACCGGCGCGGACGAGATGCGATCGTTCTTGAGCCAGTAGACCTCGGAGTCGGCGAGCGAAATACATTCACCGCGGCTGCGGCCGCGCTTGAACCCAATCTTTCCGCCATTGATGGGGACGAGAGGATCCTCCGTCCCTTGAATGTACATCACTGAGATCGGCCGCGACGGCTTGCAGGCTCCGACAAGCGGCTCCGGCATTGTGGCCGCCACGGACGCGATCGCGGCGATTTTGTCCGCAAGGTCACACGCGAGACGGTTTGAGAAAAAGCCGCCGTTGGAAATTCCCGTGGCGTAAATGCGGTGCGGGTCTATCGAATGCGCGCGCGAAACGTCGTCAATCAGCGCTCGCGTGAATCCCACGTCGTCCGCGGTGGAGACGTCGCGGCTGTCGTTCCAAATCCTGTTGACCGCGTCGGGGTATGCGACGACGAAACCCTCGTGGTCGGCGAGATCGTCAAAGTGCGTGAATCCGGGCATGTTCCAGTCGTGGCCGCCGCCACCGTGGAAGACGAGGACGAGCGGCGCAGGCTTGCCAGATGGCAGGTCCTCGGGAACATGCAGGATGTAGTTTCGGGTCAGGCTGCCGACGCGGATCGAGTGTTTTTCGTCAGCCGAGGCCGCTTCACGAAGGTTTGCGCGCAGGCGTAGCACGCGAGCGGCAAAAGTCACGATGCCGAGAACGCCAAAGCCCAGAATGACGGCGATGATGAAAGCGATTTTTCGCATGACTCCTACAGGATCAAACACGCTCCTACACAATTATACGTACGAAGAACGTGGAACATTTCGCCTAAGCACGGCCTAGAGGTCAGAGTCGGCCCCGTCCGCCAGGTCGGGGAGATCGCCGTGCGTGACGCCGCGCAGCTCGGCGCGGATAATGTCCGAGGAAAATCCTGCACGCAGCAGGCTGCGATAGATCGAGGCAATTTTGTTTGGGCCGAGCAGGCCGCGAGAATGCGATAAATGCCGCTTCAGGCGGGTGCGGACGGATGCGGCTTCATCCGTCTCCGCAAACACCGAATCGAGCGCGGCTTCGATGTGGCGATCGGGTACGCCGCGGCCGCGCAGCTCGCGCGCGATGCGAAAGCGCCCTTGCCGTCGCGATTGCGCGTGGTGGCGAGAATACTCGAGCGCGTAGCGAGCGTCGTCGAGATATTGATTCTCGCGGAGTCGCACGACGACGGTCGAAACCACTTCCTTGTCTTCCGCGCGCCGTTCGAGGTATTGGCGCATTTCGTGAATCGAATGCGCGCGGCGCATCAAGGCGCGGAGTGCCGACATGTAGAGTTGTTGCTCGGTCGCAAGCTTGCGCGGAGAGGAACGGGAGCGCATGGTCGAAGGATAACAGGGGAGAGCAGTAAGAGCGAGCCGACGCGAGACGTCGGGAGAAGCTCCCTCAGCGTGTCGAGACTGGCCAGATCTTTAGTGTTTGCCGGTGCGCTCGAATTCGTTCATGGCGCGTTCCATATCCTCGCGCGCGGAATCGGCGGAGGAGCGGATACCCTGAACGCGGAGGTGGAAATCGTCCGGGTTCGAGGCGCGCAGCAGGGCTTCTTCGAGAGTGATGAGGTTGCGCGAGTACAGATCGAAGAGCGATTGATCGAATGTCTGCATGCCGTACTGGCTGGTTCCGGCAGCGATGGCTTCGCGGATCATGCGGGTCTTGTCCGGATTGATGATGCAGTCGCGAATGTAGCCGGTCGCGACCATCACTTCAACGGCAGGGACGCGTCCCGTTCCATCGCTCTTGCGAACAAGGCGCTGGCTGACGACGGCCTTGAGCGTCCCGGCGAGTTGCAGACGAATCTGCTTCTGTTCCGGCGGCGGGAACACGGCGATGATGCGCTGAATCGTTTCCGTGGCGTCGAGCGTGTGCAAAGTCGAAAGAACCAGGTGGCCGGTTTCAGCCGCGAGCAGGGCAGTAGAAATGGTTTCCAGGTCGCGCATTTCGCCGACGAGCACCACGTCTGGATCTTGGCGCAACGCAGCGCGGAGGGCCGTCGAGAACGACGACGTATCCACTTCGACTTCCCGCTGGTTGATGAATCCCTTCTTGTCGCGGTGCAGATATTCGATCGGGTCCTCAATCGTGATGATGTGCTCGGCGCGCAGTGAATTGATGCGGTCAATCATGGCGGCCAGGGTCGTGGACTTACCGGATCCGGTCGTGCCAGTCGTCAAAATCAAACCGCGCTGCTCTTCGCAGATCTGCATCAGGATGCGCGGGAGCTCGAGTTCCTCAATCGTGCGGATTTTCGTCGGGATGACGCGCAGAACCATGCCAACGTTGCCGCGCTGCTGGAAGACGTTGACGCGGAAGCGGCCCAGGCCAGCCACGCCATAAGCCATATCCAACTCAGCCGTTTCCTTGAACTTTTGCTTCTGCCGGTTGGTCATCATGCTGAACGCCATCGAGAGCATCTCTTCCGGCGTAATGCGGGGAACGTCGGTGAGGCCACTGAGCAGGCCGTCCACGCGCAGATATGGGTGATTGCCGACCTTCAGGTGCAAGTCGGAAGCGCGGCTATCAACGGCGCGGCGCAGCAGATCATCAATATTGAGGGCCATCGAGAACACTCCCCGGTTACGAAGCTGAAGCCAAAACTAGCATGGGTTCTAGTACCCCACAAGGACACCCGGGAGGCGAGTTTCTAGGGGCGCAACGGAGAGGGGCTAGTGGTCTGGGGAAGAACGGCGCGAGCCTCTAAGCGGGGGGCTGGTCGCGCAAATAAAGGCGGTCGTACAGCACTCCGGCGATCACTCCACCGAGGAGCGGGCCGGCCCAATAGACGCCGTGGTTCTGCCAGTGGCTAGTCGCCAGCGCGGGACCAAAAGCGCGCGCCGGGTTCACCGCGGCTCCGGTGAAGGGACCGCCAAAGAGGATGTCCATTGTGATTGTCAGGCCGATGGCGAAGCCTGCGATCTTGTTGAACGCGCCCTTGGCGTCGGCGGCCGTGGCGAAGACGACGAAGACGAGGAAGAACGTCATCACCGCTTCGAGCGCGATCCCATGCGCGCGCGTGAATTCGCCGCCCAGGTCAGGCGTGATCGCGCTGAGCGCCTTGGCGGTCCATGTGGTGTCCGGGAGCGTGAGCTTGATCAGATAGGCTGCGGCCGACCCGCCCAGCAATTGCGCGATCCAGTAGGAGATGCTGTGCAAGGTGCTCAGGCGTCGCGTGACCCAGAAACCGATCGTGACCGCAGGATTGAAATGGCCGCCGGAAATGTGTCCCATGGCTGTGACCATGATGCCGATCGCCAAGCCGTGCGCTGCGGCGATGCCCAGGAGTCCCACGCCACCCTGGCCCGTGGCGGCCAGATATTGGTCGGCGCAGATCGAACCGGCCCCTATGAAAATCAGAGTGAACGTGCCGATGAACTCAGCGACGAGCTTCTGCGGAAGAGTGTACATGTGGCCCCCAAACCAAGTGCGCGGATTCTACTTGAATTGGAGAGAGAGAGTCAAAGAATGAGACCGTAGGCAATGGCCGCACGCATTACTAGGGACGTATGCCGAACGCCGAGCGCGCCCTAGCGGAGTGCGGCGCTTGGGACGCTCAGAGGAGAAAGCCAGCCGTGACGGTCAGCTGTCTTGCCGCTGGTGATGGCGAAAAAATCGTCCTGGATGCGCTTGGTGATTGGGCCGCGTGCACCGGCGCCGATCTTGATGCGGTCAATCGACCGAACCGGAGTGACTTCGGCGGCAGTACCGCAGAAGAATACCTCGTCCGCGATGTAGAGCATTTCGCGCGGAATCACCTGCTCGGCGACCGGGATGCCGAGGTCGCGGCAAAGTTTCATGATCGAATCGCGCGTGATGCCGGGCAGCGCGGAATTCGCGAGCGGCGGCGTGGAGACGGACCCGTTCATCACCACGAAGATATTTTCGCCCGAGCCTTCGCTGACGTAGCCGTTCGTATCGAGCGCGATTCCTTCTTCGTAGCCATTCACTTTTGCTTCCATGCGAATGAGCTGCGAGTTCATGTAATTCGCGGCGGCCTTGGCCATTTGCGGCAGGGTATTCGGCGCCGGGCGATTCCATGAGCTGATGCAGCACATCCACTCCGGCGCGCAGCGCTTCTTCGCCGAGATATTTTCCCCATTCCCAACAGGCCAGGTAAACCTCAATGGGATTGCCCAAGGGATTCACGCCCGCATCGCCATAACCGCGCAGCACGATGGGGCGCACGTAGCAGGCCGGCACTTTGTTCATGCGCACCAGTTCGAGGCTCGCCTGGCAAAGCGCATCCAGCGTGTAGGGGACTTCCATTCGATAAATGTACGCGGAATTGATCAGGCGCTGCATGTGCTCGCGGAGGCGGAAAATCGAAGGACCCTGCGGAGCGTCGTAGCAGCGGATGCCTTCGAAGACGGCCGAGCCGTAGCTCACGACGTGCGACAGCACGTGAATCGTAGCGTCGTCCCACTTGATGAATTTACCGTTGTGCCAGATCTTCTCGGTCTTCGGCAGGCTCATGAATCTCTCCACACCATCCAAAGAAACTTTTACGGATCCCTGAAGGGAAAATTATAGCACACGGAATTTCCTGCGCAGGGACGGCATGTTGCGGAACGTGCATAAAACGCGGCCAATTTGGCTGTCCGCGTACTGACCAGAGGCAAGTCCTCAGTCGGTGTGATCGTCGGGGCCCTGGGAATCCGGACCGGCGATGCCGGAGATGCGGCCCCACGCGCTGGTCTTCCAGTTATCCGTGATTTCCTTCGCCAGAATCCATGGCGGAACTTCCATGTAAAGGAAGCGCGAGAGCGCATGGAGGTAAGGCTCATACATCGAACGAAGAGTAACGAGCTTTTTGTGCGACGCTTCGTCGTCGCGCAGTTGAAAGCCGTCTTTTGTGAGTACCGTGCGCAGGCGCGCCAGCTCCGACCCGGGCAGGCGATCCCCGTCTCGCGCGGACGGCGCCACGTTAAACAGCTGCGCCAGGTCAACGACCGTGTGTCGGCACATCGCAAACGTGAGGCGAGCCTGTCGCGAAGCCGTGGTGTCCACATACGCCATCAAGAAACTGCACGAATCGAGAATCGCCGTAAGCGCAGCGATCCATGATTCGTTGGTGTGCTGCGAACGGAAGTAGCAGACGCTCGGGTACGACACGTGGCTCTCGAGGATATCTGCGGAAGAATGCTCCCAATTGTATAAAAGTTTCTCGAGCGCTTCCGCCCCGCGCGGCCCCGCGTGCCGGCGCAGGATTTCAGCGGCGGTGGGAGGAGAGCCCGCACGCGCGTCGAGCAGCACGATATTTACTTCGCGGCGGGAGAACGCCTGGTAGATCACCGGCAAATAGCTCAGGACGAGCGCGAGGAATCCGAACCCGATTCCGCTTTCACACACCACCATGAAACGCTCCGCCCGGGTGTGCGGCAAGATATCGCCGATGCCCAGCGTGGACATCGTCGTGCCGCTGAGGTACAGGCACGTTTCAAAAGTCGGGTGCGTCGTGTCCTGCGTCCGCCCGCTGTAGTAAAGCAGCGCAAAGCCGAAAATAATCGCGACGGCCCATACGACGAACAGAATCAGGATCGAAAGCGGGCCGTAGAAGCTGAGGAAAGTCTCGCGGGATTTCGCGTCCCTGAAGCGATGCGCCAGCGCCCTCCAGGGAATCCACGTGCTGCGGTAGACGAGGACGGACAATCGAAAGCGCCGCCTCACACGGCGCGGGAGCACAACGGTTTCAAACGCCTCCCATAGAACGACAGCGATAATCACCACGCCGGCGACGGCGGGAAGAATCATGCCCCTCGCTCCAGACTTGCCGTCATCGTGATTTCAGCTTTCAACAATCGCGAGACGGGGCAATTCGCTTTCGCGTTCGCTGCAGCGGCTTCAAAAGCCGATTGCGAAATGCCGGGTACTTTGGCGGCGACGTCGAGATGAACTTTCGAGATCGTCCAGCCGGCGTCGAGCTTTTCGAGCGAGACAGTGGCCTTAGTGCGAAGACTTTCCGGCGTGAAGTTCATCGTGCTGAGTTGCGCCGAAAGCGCCATGGTGAAGCAGCCGGCATGAGCCGCGGCGATCAATTCTTCCGGATTTGTGCCCTGCCCATTCTCAAAGCGCGTGGAGAAGGAATACGGCGTGTCGGAAAGAACGCCGCTCGCGGTGGAAATTGCTCCGTTGCCCTCTTTCAGCGTGCCCTGCCAGACGGCTGTGGCTGCTCTTTGCATGAAGCGAAACCTCCGTGCGGATGAAAACTCTATGGAATCAGGACGATTTTGCCGTATGCGCCCGCTTCCATCTGCGCGACGTGGGCGCGCGCGGCTTCAGCGAGCGGAATTTCCTGCCCGATCACGGGACGAAGAGTCTTGTTCTCGAGTCCCGCGACGATTGCTGAATGGATGCTGATCACATCTTCGGGCGAAGCATTCCACATGCTCATGCCCAGAATCGCGGCGTCGCGCGTCATGATATTGCGCGCGTCAATTTCCGCATTGCCGCGATTGCCCACCACCACTGCGCGCCCTTTGGGCGCAAGAATCGGAAGATCGCGTCCCAGATTCACATTGGCAAGCATTTCGATAATCACGTCGTAGCCGCGGCCACCTGTAAGCGCCAAAGCCTCATCGAAATGGCCCGGCACCTTGTGGTCGAGAACTTCGTGAGCCCCCTCCGCGAGGACGAGCTGGCGGCCGCGATCGGATCCCGCCGTGCCGATCACGCGCAGCCCGGCGGCCCGCGCGAGCTGCACCGCCGCGATTCCCACAGCTCCGCTCGCGCCGTGTACCAGGACGGTTTCGCCTCCACGCGCTTGCGCGCGATGAAAGAGCGCGCGAAACGCGGTGGAGTAGGGAATGTGAATCGCCGCGCCCTGCGCAAAGGAAACATTCGCCGGCAGAGGAAATACGAAGCGCTCTTCGCAAAGCGATTGTTCCGCGTATGCGCCGCTCAGGCTGCCCGCGATAAACACGCGATCGCCCGGCTTAAAGCGCGACACGCCGCTGCCTACAGATTCGATTGTGCCGGAGCCGTCGGTGCCCGGTGTCCAAGGCAGCGGAGGCTTTCGCGGGTATGTGCCCGCGCGCATGTAAGTATCCACGGGATTGACGCCGATGGCCCGCAGGCGAACGACGACTTGGCCGGCGCCCGGCTTCAGGTCCGGCACTTCTTCCAGCTTCATTACCTCGGGCCCGCCAAATTCCTTGATGCGAATCGCTTTCATGGTCGCTCCCGTACGTCAGGTTTCGATGCAGGCCGGGTCCAGGCGGATTCTGCAATTCGCGCCGCGGACTTATTTTTCTGACTGAGTCTGACCTGCATCGGGTGACATCATGCGCAACATTTGATAATTCGCGTTTACGCGTTTGAGGCGCGTGCCCCGAGCGCTTTCCCACGTCCCGAACGCCAGAAACGGCACCAGCGCCGCGAGTACCCAGAGCTTGGCGCTGCGAGGTGCCTTCGCTTCCGGCTCCCACCGGAAAAGCTGACGCGAAACCTCGAACGCGACCCAGGATCCCAACGCAAGCGCGATGAAATCTTCGAGTACTTCATATGGTGTCGCGCGGTGAATCGCAGCGGACTGTAAGCCCGTGGATAAATACTGAGCGGGGATGAAAAGCGAGACCCGCTGCAGCCATTTGGGAAACATCGCTATGGGAATGGTTGCACCGCCGAGAAAAATGAATCCCATCCAGATCAAATTATTGATCATCTGGGTTTCCTGCATCGTGTTGGTGACGCTAGCGACGATAAGCCCGAGCGAAGAAAACGTGGCCGATCCGATCGTGACGAGAACTAAAATTGCCCAGAGATTTCCCCAATTCTGCATATGCAGGACCAGGCGACAGACCACAATCTCAAACGCCACGATGGGAAGCGCCATGAAATAGTTCGAAAGAATGCTCGATGCCAGCATCGGTCCAGCGCCCACCGGCGGAAGCCGGAAGCGTCGCAAAATGCCCTGCTCGCGGAACGTCACCAGCTGTACGCTGAGCCCCCAGAAGCTGCCCATGACCGTCGTTGTGAGAATGGCGCCGAGCACATAGCCAGCCCACTGCCTCCTGCTTCCCATAAAGACGACAGCGACCCCCAGGAAAACCAGAGGCATAAACAGGCTAAAGAAAAAGAAGGCGCGATTGCGCATCGCCAACCGGATCCGAATTTTGGTTAGCGTCCAAGTGTGTTTCAAAGCGCTTGTTCCCATGTCAGAGTCGCCTCATTCGCGCAGCCGTCGGCCGGTTAATTCGATAAACACATCCTCAAGCGACGGCGAAAACATTTCCAGGCTCTGCAACTCGTTGTTTTCTGCCTCGAGTTGCTTCACGAGCGCCACGATCGTTTGCGGCGTGCGCGATGAACGCAGAAAGTAGGTGCCGTCGAACTCGCGACAGTCCGAGACGCCGTCCAGGTGGGCGAGCGTACCATTCGCGAGTGGCTTCGCGACCCGTACCTCGATGCGCGTCTGCCCGGCGGAACGTTGCTTCAGCTCGCGCGGCGTCCCCTGTGCGATCACGCGGCCGTGATCCACGATGGCGACGCGGTCGCACAGGCGCTCGGCTTCTTCAATGTAGTGCGTGGTCAGCAAGACAGTTTTCTTGCCGCGCTTCAGTTCTTCGATGATGTCGTAAATCTCGCGGCGCACCTGTGGGTCAAGGCCCGCCGTGGGCTCGTCGAGAAACACGACATCGGGATCGTTCACCAGCGCCATCGCGAGCGCGAGTCGTTGCTTTTGGCCGCCGGAAAGATGGCTGTAGAAGGCCGTGCGCTTCTCATCCAGCTGGAACCGCCGCAGCAATTCATCGGTGTTTGCGCGTTTGCGATAGAACTGCGCGAAAAGCTCGATGGCTTCCTCCACGCGCAGTTTGTCCGGCAGGGCGGTGGATTGCAGCACCGCGCCGATCTTTTCCTTGAAGGTCTCTCCGCTCGTTTCCGGGTCGAGGCCGCAAACGCGTACCTTGCCGCGATCCGCCGTGCGGAGTCCCTCGAGGATTTCCACGCAGGATGTTTTCCCGGCGCCATTCGGTCCGAGCAGGCCGAACACTTCGCCTTCCTCGACCGAAAAGCTGACCCCGCGGACCGCTTCCACGGCGTCGTAGCTCTTGTAAAGATCCTCGACCTGTATGATTGGCTCGCCCACGGAATGAATCCCTTTGTCTCGGGGACGACGATTCTATAACAAAATCGCGACGTCGGCGCGAATCAGCGCCTCTTCGCCGGTTTGCGCGCGGCCGATTTTTTCTTCGGCGTCCACGCGTAAAGCTTCATATCAATTCGCGCGCCTTCGATTTTCACGCCTTCGGTTTCGAGCATCCGCCGCTGCAGGCTTCCGTACGGCTCGCGAATGATCAGGCGCCCCCCCGCGCCGACCACCCGGTGCCAGGGAATGCCTCGTCCGCTGGGGCAAGCGGCCATCGCGTAGCCGATAGCGCGCGCGCCACCGCGAAACTTGAGCTTTCGCGCCAGCTCTCCGTAGGTAGTTACGTGCCCGCGCGGTATTCGTTTCACGAGCCGGTAGACGGGATCCCAGGACATGAATTTCGGCTCCTCATGGGCCACGTGGCCCCTCGATTCAGCATCTAAATGATTACGATAGATTTTTGCCCACCGATTCCGCCCAAAAAGCGCCGCAAAACCCCTGTTTGCAGCATTCCTGGAACGAACGCAATTTCCTGCCTAGCATTAACCAATTCGATGCAACTTCGCGCTATCTATTGCATCGTACCATTGACGGTGTAGTGGATGGGCCATACACTACGGCGCAGTTGGAAGTCGTGCCCGGCCAGAAGGAGACAGTTGTGGCTTTCGTTCGCCGAAAAGGCAACACCTATTTCCTGGTGCACAACGTGCGCCGGCAGGGAAAAGTGCAGCAGCTGCAACTCGCGCGGCTGGGAGAACGGCCGCGTATTACTGACGACGTGGTCCGCACCGTTTCGCGGAGCCACCCTTTCCTCGATTTGGATTGGTCCCACCTGCGCGAGCGGGTGAGCAGCCGGGTCGAGCTGTTCAATATACGGTCGCTGTATTTGCAGAACCTGATGCATTCGCTTCGAAACCTTAACCTGGACCTGGCCGATCTGTCGCCGCCGATGCTGGTGCTGACGGACCGAGCCAATTCGAGCCGGGAACTGGTCACGCAATTGCGATTGCTGCGTTCGACGGTTGACGTCAAGCTCGATCAATTCGAGCGCTCCGAACCCCGCAATCCTGAAAGCGGCAGAAAGTTCCGGTAGGGAGTACGACCATGGGCGCGCAAGCACTACAACTTGACCCAACCCTGCGCAGTGTGGAATCGCGCGATTTCGAGGGTGGGCTGCGTCGGAAAATCGTAGGGCAGGACGAAGCGGTGCAGGCCGTGGTGGACCTGTACCAGGTGTTTCGCGCCGGTCTGAATTCGCCGGGGCGCCCCGTGGGGAATCTCCTGTTTCTCGGGCCGACCGGAGCGGGGAAGACGCGCGTCGTGGAAGCGACCGCGGAAGTGCTCTTCGGCGATCCTCGCGCGGTGATCAAGGTGGATTGCGCCGAATTCCAGCACTCGCACGAGATCGCGAAGCTGATCGGATCGCCTCCGGGATACCTGGGGCACCGCGAGACGCATCCGCTGATCACTCAGGAAGCGCTCGCCCAATATCACACCGACAAACTGAAAATCAGTTTCCTGCTGTTCGACGAAATCGAAAAAGCGTCGGACGCGCTGTGGCAATTGCTGCTGGGCATCCTCGACAAAGCCACGCTCACGCTCGGCGACAACCGCCGCGTGGATCTGTCGGCGACAATGATTTTCATGACCTCGAACCTCGGCGGCGGCGAAATCACCGAGCTGATGACCGGTGGGCTGGGATTTGCTCCTCTGGTGCGTCCTGAAACTCAGGTCGGGCTGGACGAAAAGGTCGAGCGAACAGCGTCGGAAGCTGCGAAGCGGAAATTCTCGCCCGAGTTCATGAACCGCATTGATAAGGTGGTCGTGTTTCACCCTCTGCGCTCGCGGCAGCTCGAGCAGATCCTCGAAATCGAGCTGGGCATGGTGCAACAGCGCGTGCTGGAAACCGCACGGGGCAGATTCCTCTTCCGCGCGACTCAATCGGCGAAGGATTTCCTGCTGCGCGAAGGGACGGACTTGAAATACGGTGCGCGCCATCTGAAGCGCGCAATCGAACGGTACGTGGTGTATCCACTCGCGAGCCTGCTGGCGACGAATCAAGTGTCGCTTGGCGACGTGCTCTCGATTGACTGGAACGGCGGCGAGAACGGCCTGACGTTCATGAAGGAGGCCGAAGGTGCGCTCGTGCCGATGTCTTCGCCCGTGCCCGAAACAGAGACCGTAGCCGCTGCGGCGATCTCCGACGGCCGCGAGCTTTCGTTCCCCTCACCAGCGACCGCGGCTTCGGATGTCACGCAGCCCATGGCTGCTCAGCGCGCCTTGCCTGTGGAGAAGGCCAGGAACGAGAAAAGATAGGAACTCCACCGGCGATTTCCTGTCGCCACGAAACTCACGAAGCCATTCGCTGCGCCAGCGGCGCTTGTCTCAAGGCTGGGTGTGGCCTAGTATGAAGATCAGGCGACGCCGGCCACAGTGGAAGGACCGCCACAGTGACTACCGTTTGCATGCAGTGCGACAAGCCGGAAGCGCAATGCACGTGCGAGAAATATTGCTGCTTTTGCCAGTCGCAGCAGGGCGTCCGCCTGTGTGAAGATGGCCTCTACTACTGTCCGGATTGCCGCGAAGCCTGCGACGTGCGAGTGGCCGAGACGGATGATCACAAATGAACACTGAACCCGCTGGAACATCTCCCGTCGTCCCCGGTGGTCGAACCAGCCGCATCGAATGCACATTCGATAACGATCCGCGCCTGATTGCATCGCTCGGCCCGCTCGTCTCTCACGCCGCGAAGCGAGCCGGGCTCCCGGAAAAGACACAAGAGGATGCCGCTGCCGCCGTAGTCGAGGCGTCCCGCGAGATGCTGAATTCAGCGAACGGCAAGGGGAGTGGCGCCTCCAAAACGAAACTTGTCGTTGAAGAGTTTTCCGACCGCCTGGAAGTGACGATTGAATCGTTGGTGTGCGCGAAGCCAGAAGGAATTAGCAAACGCCTGGAGGGAATCGTCGCCGATCGTGTCCGCTGCGATGGGCGCGAAGGTCGAGTGAGAGTCACGCTGCTGAAATCGTGCAGCACGGCGAAATCCGGTTCGACGATCTAGATTCGAGAAGCGGTTGATCTGTTCGCGACTCCCACCCGCACGACCCGCCTGAACATCTGCCCGAATTTCTGCTCGCAACAATCCCTACATCGGCGCTGCGAATGCGCGAGTCTTGATCAGCGAAAGAAGTTGGTCCTGGGTGACCGGAGCTTCTATTTTCAGCCGGTCGCCGGCCGGCGACACGCGAACCTGATCGAGCGCGCCGGCGAGGTCGGGATGATCCTGCGCTTCCTGATAGCGGCGCATCATCAGCGCACCCTGCATGCCCGCAGCGAGCAGGTTCGCATCGTCCGGCGAACTGCACACCGCCTGGAAGTGCGCGTCAATGCCGCTATCGGCGCTGACGGTGATCGTCATCCCACGAACTCGATTGAGAATGGGACTTGCCTGAGCGAACTGGCCGGCCTCGGGCAGCAACTGCTGCATGGCCATGTGCGCGTATGTTTTGTCGAGCACGGCCCAGATCAATCCGTTCCCATTAGCTTCGCCGATCAGCGGAAAAAGAAGGTCGTTGGTCAGCAAACTTTCCGTGACGCCCGTGCGAACGTCAATCAGCTTTTCCAGAGCGGGGCGATGTCCGAACGCCGCGGTGTTCGAGTCAATGAACATGAACAAAATATCGTCCGCGCCGCTCCCGCTGCCGAAGGCGTAGAGATGGTAGCCGTGCACTTCGATCATCGGCATCTTCTGGGCTTTAAAGCGAATCTCGCTGGAAGACGGGTCAAACGATCCCAGCGCCACGCCGACGACTTCTTCGCCCGTCGTTTTCGTAGCCGAGATGCCGGCCCACGCGACCTCATCTACCTGCGCATTTGGGTCAACGCCCGCCGACGCAAGGAATTTCTCGAAATCGCGGAAGCGGCTCGGCAGTAGCTGCTCGCGAAGTTGGGCGAACCACGGATATTTTCGCGCCGTTTTCAAATCGGCGTACGTAAACTCGCCCACGTCTTTGGGGAACATGCCGATGATCGCCGTGCTGAGCGACCCTGCGGAACTGGGCTGCGGGGCAATGGCCAGCGCCGCCAGCAAAAATCCGATTGCCAGCATTCCGATTCCGGCAGACCAACGAAGTGCGTTTTTCACGTTTTTACCTCAGACCGTCCAAGAATACCTCATCGACTCGTCGCGACGGAACTTTCGTTGACGCGTGACGCAAGTGATAGCGCCTCGGAGCGTGCGCGGCTCGAAAAGTCCGCATCGGTAATAGACGCTAGATTGGTGTCCACGTTTTCCAGTGCGCCGCGAACAGCGGTCGCAGCCATCATTCGGCCCACGCGAATATCCGAATACATAGACGGTCCCGCCATCGGTTCCAGTTGCCCGAGCTTCTCAAACACAGTTGCCGCTTTGCGCGCAATCTCCAAGGGCGCCACAACCGCCGCCACGAACGCCTGCTGAATCGCCCGGTTGCGGCGCTCCCGTTCTTCGGGAGTTGCGCGGGGCAGCCGATGCGCCGTGAGCACGGATTCGTACGACGCCGCGTCGCGATCGATTCCCTCCGCGAGGGCCTGGGACGCTTTGCGGAGCTCGTCAGCAATTTCCGAGAGGGGCTTGGCGTGCGCCGCAAGCGATTTTTTCTTGCTCGAGATACCGGCGACCATCTGCCCGAGCGCGGCGCCCAGAGCGCCGGCCAGAGCCGCCACCGAACCTCCGCCCGGCGCAGGCGTGGGATTGGAAACGGAATCAATAAAGGGCTGCGCGAGCGCGGAAAGCCTTACCGGGCTTTTTTCCGCCGCTGCCATGAGAGATTCTTCCAGACGATTCTCTAACACTTGCGCAGGCGAAAAGTTCTCGACGTGCAAAAAGAACTCCGCCGTCATTTCGATCGCGCGCCGGGGAATCAAGCCCACGATTTCGCTGCCGACAATTCCCACGCCGAGTCGTTCGGCCTCGCGTTTCACCGTTTCGAACACGCGATGGATCGGCGTCTGCTCGAAGTCCGTCAGGTTCATCGAAACCTGCGCCAGATTGCGCGCGCGCAGGTCCACTCCCATCGCTTTGACGCAGGGCATTCCACCGCTCGAGAAACGGATTGTCTTGGCGATGCGCTTCGCGATGTCGAGATCGGCAGTATTCAGGTTGATGTTGTACGCGATCAGGAATTTGCGCGCGCCCACCACCGTCGCTCCGGCCGTCGGATGCAGGCGCGGCTCGCCGATATCCGGAGCGCGCTGCGGATTGCGAAGCACTTCCTCGCGAAGCCCTTCAAACTGCCCGCGGCGGATGTTTTCGAGGTTCACGCGCTCGGGCCATTGCGCGGCTGCTTCGTAGAGATACACGGGAATGTGAAAGCGCTCCCAGATTTGGCGCCCGGCCTCGTTCGCCAGTAACACGCAATCCTCGATCGTCACACCCTCAATGGGAATAAACGGAACCACGTCGGTCGCGCCCACGCGCGGATGCGCGCCCGTTTGCCGCGTCAGATCAATCAATTCGGCGGCTTTGCCCACGCCGCGCACGGCCGCTTCGCGCACTGCCTCAGGCTCGCCGACCAGCGTGACTACGCTGCGGTTGTGGTCCGCGTCGCTTTCGCGTGCCAGCAGATACACGCCGGGCACAGCGCGCATCGCTTCCACGATGGCGTCTATCTTCGCCACCTGGCGGCCCTCGGAAAAATTCGGAACGCACTCGACGAGCTGCTTCATGGGTTAGCGTTTCTTGGAGTGGATGATCGCGCCGCGTTTCATGGTCAAGCTGCAGAGGTTCACGCCAAAATAATACGGAATTTCGCGATAGCTCGCCACGTCAAACGCAGCCAGGTCCGCATACTTGCCAACCTCGAGCGAGCCGACGCGGTCGTGCTGGCGGAGCGAATACGCCGGATTGATCGTCGCGGCTGAAATTGCCTCGGCGGGAGTCATGCGCATCTGTGTGCAGGCAAGCGACAGAATCATCGGCATGCTGAGCGTGGGGCTGGTGCCGGGATTGAAGTCCGTGGCCAGCCCGACGATCGCGCCTGCGTCAATCAGTGCGCGGGCCGGCGCAAAGTGTGACAGGCCAAGATGAAAGCAGCAGCCCGGCAGCAACGTGCACACGACATTCGAAACCGAGAGCGCGCGGATATCGCCGCTGTCTATTTTTTCGAGATGGTCGGCGCTCGCGGCGTGCACTTCGATTGCGAGGCGCGCCGCCCCGGTGCGCGAGAGCTGCTCGGCATGGATGCGAGGCACGAGTCCACACGCACGGCCGGCCGTCAGAATCCGCCGCGCCTGCGCCAATGTAAACGCGCCCCGGTCGCAGAAGACATCGCAGAATTCCGCGAGCCCTGTGGTTGCGACCGTGGGAATCCAGCGCTTCACCAGCAGGTCCACATACGCGTCCGGCCGCCGGTGATACTCCGCCGGAACAATATGCCCGCCGAGAAACGTCCGCGCGATATCGAGCGGCTGCTGCTGATGCAGCTGGTGCAGGACGTCGAGAGTTTTTAGCTCGCTCTTCCAGTCGAGGCCGTAGCCGCTTTTGGCTTCGAGCGTGGTGGTCCCGTGCTCGGCGAATTGGCGAAGATGCGCGCGCGCCCGGTCGCGCAGCGAATCCGAGGACGCGCGCCGCAGATTCTTCACCGTCGAGCGGATTCCGCCGCCCGCGCGTGCGATTTGCGCGTAGGTTTTTCCGGCATTGCGCTGCTCGTATTCGGCCGCGCGGCTGGAGGGGAAAATCAGGTGTGTGTGCGAGTCAACGAAGCCGGGCAGGACCACGCGTCCGCCAAAGTCCAGTTTCTCGGCGCGCCGCGCCTCCTTCAGCCGCTCGATGCGGCGGCGTGGGCCGACTGCCATGATGCGATCGCCGTGGACCAGCAGCGCACCATCGCGAATCAAACCCAGTTCCGCAAGTGCTCGTCCGCGTCGCGGGACGGAACCCCGCAGCGTGAGCAGCTCCGAGCAGCCGGTGATCAGCCAATCGGGCATGGCAGCGGCACCGATACTAACGCGCAATGTTCCAAAACACTATGGCCACGCGTGGCTCGCCCGTCAGGGCATCGGAATTTTCACGCCTGACTTAGTGGCGAACTCGACGGCCTCGGGATAGCCGGCGTCCACATGGCGTGCGACGCCAATTCCAGGATCGTTGGTAAGAACGCGCTCGATGCGCGCCCCCATTTCTTTCGTTCCGTCGGCGACGATGACCTGCCCGGCGTGCAGCGAGTAGCCGATACCCACTCCGCCGCCGTTGTGGATCGAAACCCAGCTCGCGCCGCTCGCGGTATTCAGCAGGGCATTCAGCAGCGGCCAATCCGCCACAGCGTCGGAGCCGTCGCGCATTTTTTCGGTCTCGCGATAGGGCGACGCAACCGAGCCGCAGTCCAGATGATCGCGACCGATCACAATCGGCGCTTTCAATTCGCCGCGCGCCACCAGATCGTTGAGCGCCAGGCCGAATTCCGCTCGCTCGCCGTAGCCCAGCCAGCAGATTCGCGACGGCAATCCCTGAAATCGCACGCGCTTCTGCGCCAGCGCGATCCAGCGGCAGAGGATTTCGTCGTGTGGAAACATTTCGAGGACGAGTTTGTCCGTGCGATGAATGTCCGAAGGCTCGCCGGATAGCGCGGCCCAGCGGAAGGGCCCGCGCCCCTCGCAGAAAAGCGGACGAATGTACGCCGGTACGAAGCCGGGAAAATCGTAGGCGTTTTTCACGCCCTGCTGGAATGCGAAAGTGCGGATGTTGTTGCCGTAGTCGAATGTGACCGAGCCTAACTTCTGCAGCGCCAGCATGCCTTCCACGTGCTTCGCCATGGATTCGAGCGAGCGCTTTTGGTATGTGTCAGGATCGCTCTGGCGAAGCTCAGCGGCCTGTTCCACGTTGAGCCCCTGCGGAATGTACCCGCCCACGGGATCGTGCGCGCTGGTCTGGTCGGTCAGTAGATCCGGGACGACGCCGCGGCGGGCGAGCTCAGGAATCACGTCGGCGCAGTTTCCGACCAGGCCAACCGATGTCGCTTCGCGCGTGCGAACGGCGTTTTTCAGGATGCGCAGCGCCTCGTCGAGGTCGTTCACCATCGCGTCGCAGTAGCCGCTCTTCACGCGCCGCTTGATGCGTTCGGGATCAACGTCAATTCCAAGAAAGGCCGCGCCGTTCAGAGTCGCGGCCAGCGGTTGCGCGCCGCCCATTCCACCCATGCCGCCGCTGGCGATCAGTTTCCCGGCAAGATCGCCCTGAAAATGTTTCCGCCCGGCCGCGGCGAATGTTTCGTACGTCCCCTGCAAAATTCCCTGCGAGCCGATGTAGATCCAGCTCCCGGCAGTCATTTGGCCGTACATCATCAGGCCCGCGCGGTCGAGCTCATCGAAATTCTTCCAGTCGCTCCAGTGTCCGACCAAATTCGAATTCGCGATCAGGACCCGCGGCGCATAAGAGTGCGTGCGGAAAACGCCGACCGGCTTGCCCGATTGCACGAGAAGCGTCTCGTCGTTTTCAAGGCTTCGGAGCGATGCCACGATGGCGTGAAAACATTTCCAGTTGCGCGCCGCTTTCCCGCGCCCGCCGTAAACAATCAAATCTTCCGGCTTCTCCGCGACCTCGGGATCGAGGTTGTTCATCAACATCCGCAGCGCCGCTTCCTGCTGCCAGCCTTTGCACGAAAGCGCAGTACCGCGCGGCGCGCGCACGGGTACGTATCCGGTCGTTTCGTCGGTTGCTAGCTTGGCCATGCGTGCATTTCCTGCCGTGACCCGCGTTCGAGTCGAAAGTTCACGGCATCATCTTAGTACGGAACAAGCGGAGTGCAAGCGCGCGGTGGTGCGGACAATTGCATCGTTACTTTGGACAGAACACATGAATCACATGAGCATCCGCAACTATGCAGCCGACGTTCTGCCCCACAGCTTCTGGGTCGCAATCTTCGCGCCCTCCGCTTGCGCGCGGAGTTTCGCCCACTGAATCGTCGGATGTACGCGGCGCGTGAACGGGCCCTGCGCAAATCCGCAATCCGTCCCGGCCATCACGTTTTCGCGTCCAACGATATTGGCGAAAGTCACCAGCCTATCCGCGACCAGCTCGGGGTGCTCGACCACGTTCGTCGCGTGGCTGATCACCCCCGGGATCAGCACTTTCCCCGCGGGCACCTTCACGCTTTGCCATACCTTCCATTCATGTTCGTGGCGCACATTCGCGGCTTCAAACTGATAACCGCCGACTCGCAGCTTGAGAAGCAAATCAACGATGTCCTTCAACGGCACGTCGTGAACGTGCGGCGCGTTCCAGCTTCCCCAACAAACGTGGTAGCGGATTCGTTCCTGAGGAAGTCGTTCGAGCGCATGATTCAGGGCGTCAATGCGCAATTCTGCCCAGCTCCGATATTCCGCCATGGTCTTCGGCGGCACCATGCGTTCGTACGTCCAGGGAAGAAATGCATCGTCAATCTGAATCCGGAGGCCGGAATCCAGGACCGCTTTGTATTCTTCGCGAAGAGCACCGGCGAGCGCAAATAGAAGCGTTTCATCGTCCTTATAGTATTCGTTCTTGTAAAAAGGGAACGCACTCGCCGGGGCAACCACGGGGAGAAATGCATCTTCCACTTTGACTTTGGCGACCCCGGCTTTGAGGTTTGCGATGTCGCGCTGCACCTGCGCGTGGCCGATGTAGCGGATGGGGCCATTGCACACGGTGGTCAACGATCCCGGCCGCACCCGGAATCCCTGCGTGGGAAAATACTCAGCGTAGAATTCTGGGAAGTCAGCAAAGTCACGTCCCTGGCTCATGGTCGCCAGAGGGTCCTTGGCTTCCTCCGGCGTGGATGGCCTTTCCGTAAATCCGGAGATCCGTTGGTGGATGTACCACGCCCAGTTATCGGTCTTGCCGAATTCGCCGTCGCTGACAATGTCCACGCCAGCCTCAGCTTGCTGACGCACGACCTCCGCAATGGATTCCTGTAGACAAGCTGCATGCGCAGTTTGGTCGTACGGGCGGCCATCCTCGATTTCCTCCAGGAATGCGACCAGCTTTGGCGGCCGTACGAGGCTACCGACGTGCGTGGTCAGGATCCGATTTTGATTGCTCGCCATTGTTTCCCCCCGAACGCCCTTTAGACCACCGCTGCGAAGAACTCCGTCTGGTAACGCGATTAGGCGGCATTGTACTGCCGGACATCGCGAAGTCAAGCGAGCCCGAAGCGACGCGGTCATTCCAGTCGTGACGCGTGAGATTCAGCGAGCGCAGTCTCAAAGCACTGCATTGCGCCAGCCGCGGGCAATGGGCTAGAGTGGCGGCGATGAGTTCCGATTATCCCGCAATCACGAAGTGCTTTCTCGACGCTGTGGACATGTTTGCGAACCCGCGCGCGCAGATGTATCGCACGCAAGCTGGCGCCGCGCCCGCAGTCTGGGAATCCATTTCGGCGAAGGAAATGTTGCGCCGCGTAGCCGGCGTTTCCCGTGCGCTCGCCGAACTCGGCATCCGGCCTGGCGATCGCGTTGGTCTATTCGCGCCAAATTGCCCCGAGTGGGCGATTGCGGATTTTGCCATCGAGGGGCTGGGCGCAGTCAGCGTGCCGATCTATTTCCACGAATCTCTCGACCGCCTGACTTACATCCTGAAAGATTCGGGCGCGCGCATCGTCTTCACGTCGGGCGAAGAGGAGGCGCGTAAAATCGCCGAGTGCCGCGGCCAGTTGCCGGTGCTCGAGCACGTGATTTCCGTTGCACCCCCCGCCGATCTGCAGGGCGACATCCTGCGTTACGAGTCGCTGATCGCCACGGCGGGCGATGCGGACATCGCCCAGTACCGAAGCCGCGCCGCCCAAGTGACCGGCAAACAGCTGGCGACGATCATCTACACATCAGGCACGACCGGCGAGCCGAAGGGTGTGATGCTGAGCCACGCGAATCTCACCTCGAACGCGCTCGATTCGGCGAAGGATACGGAAACCCTGCCGGGGGATCTGGGTCTCTCGTTCTTGCCGCTCTCACACGTGTACGAGCGCGTTGTGGACTACACCTACTTTTTTCGCGGCATCACAGTTGCGTATATCGAGCAGACGGAGCTGGTATCGCAAGCGCTCCTCGAGGTTCATCCCACGATGGTCGCGGCGGTCCCGCGTTTCTTCGAAAAAATCTACGCGACGATCATCGAAAAAGGTCGCCGCGAAACCGGGCTGAAGCGCGCGATTTTCGATTGGGCGCTTCGCGTGGCAACGCAGGCAGCGCCGTGGCGTGCATACGGCAAGAATGTACCGTGGACCGTGAAATTGCGCTGGCGCCTGGCGAACCGGCTGGTTTACTCGAAAATCCGCGCAGGCATGGGGGGCAGAATTCGCACTTTTACTTCCGGAAGCGCCCCTCTCGCGGTCGAGCTGCTGGAATTTTTCTGGACCGTGGGTCTGCCGATCTATCAGGGCTATGGGCTCACGGAAACTTCGCCCGTCGTATCGTCCAGCAATCCGAAGTCGTACAAAGTGGGCACGGTAGGGAAGCCGATTGCGGGCGTTCAAGTGAAGATCGCCGAAGATGGCGAAATTCTCGTCAAAGGTTCTTGCGTGATGCAGGGGTATTACAACAAGCCGGATCAGACCCGCGAAACCTTTACGCCCGATGGCTGGCTGCTCACCGGCGATATCGGTCGGATTGATGAAGATGGCTTCCTGCTCATCACGGATCGCAAGAAAGAGCTGCTGAAGACCGCCGGCGGCAAATTTGTCGCGCCCGCGCCGATCGAAAACCTACTGAAAACGTCGCCACTGATCGCCAACGCGATGGTTGTGGGCGACACCAGAAAATTCACATCCGTGCTGGTCGTCGTCAATTTTGCGGGAATCGAGGAAGAAGCGCGCAAAGCCGGCCGCGAATTTTCCACGCACGCGCAGATGCTCACCGACCCCTGGGTACGGGACCTCTACACCCGCGAACTCGAGCGCCTGACCGCGCATCTCGCGCAATACGAAAAACCAAAAAGATTCGCGCTGATCGAGAAGGATTTCACCTATGCGGGCGGCGAGCTGACCTACACGATGAAGTTGAAGCGTCGCGTGATCGAGCAGCGATATCAGGACGTAATCGCACGCCTCTACGCGGACGTCGAAGAGCCACGCCCGACACGCACGGCATAGCGGATTGAAAGCCCCGGACGGTACAATGGACGCGGAGAAAATTCGATGACAGACCAATTGGTGATCGCCGGACGCGCTTTTAAGTCGCGGCTGATCGTCGGCACAGGGAAATACCGCAGCTTTCAGGAGATGGCGCGGGCGCACGCGGCTTCGGGCGCGGATATGGTCACGGTCGCCGTCCGTCGCGTGAACCTCACCGACCGCACGAAAGAATCGCTCCTCGATTACATTGACCGTGAAAAAATATTTATCCTGCCCAATACCGCGGGATGCTACTCGGCGGACGAAGCCGTGCGCGCGGCGCGGCTGGGCCGCGAAGTCGGCCTTTCGGAATGGGTGAAGCTCGAAGTAATCGGCGACGAGCAGACTCTCTTTCCCGATAACGAGCAGCTCATTCAGGCGACCAGAACGCTCGTAAAGGAAGGCTTCATCGTGCTGCCGTACACCACCGACGACCTGATCGTCGCGCGCAAACTGATTGACGCGGGCGCATCGGCGGTAATGCCGCTCGGCGCGCCAATCGGCTCGGGCATGGGGATTCAAAATCTCGCGAATCTGCGCATTCTGCGCGAACGCATCACCGAAGTGCCGATGATCGTGGACGCGGGCGTCGGCACCGCATCCGATGCGGCGATTGCAATGGAACTAGGCGCCGACGGCGTCCTGATGAATACAGCGATCGCTGGCGCGCAAGACGCCGTGTTGATGGCCGAAGCGATGCGCGCCGCCGTCGAAGCGGGACGCAAGGCGTTCCTCGCCGGGCGAATCGAGAAAAAATTGTACGCAACGGCTTCGAGCCCCCTCAGCGGTGTCGTAAAGTGACGACGGCGTCCAGATTTCTCCTCCTCCTGGCAAATGGTTTCGTGTGCTACTACTTTTGGAACGAGCACAAACTGGGCATGTCCCGCGGACGCACTCTGTTTCTGCTCTTTGTCTCGCTATGCGCCATCAATCTGGCTCTCTATTTTGGGCAGTGGCTTGGAGAGCGCAGAGCGCGCCAGCTCGCAGCGCGCCGCGGTCAGCGCCAGTAACACGCCCTCCGACGATGCCGCTGATCTATCGGAACAGGATGTGCCAGGAAATATCCACGAGGGCGTGCACGAAAGTTCCGGGCAGCAGCGATCGCGTTTTCATCCACACGTGGCCGTAAAATAATCCTGCAATCGTCGCCAGCAGCACATACTTCCAGTTGGGGAATGGCGCGTGGAAAATGTGTGAAAAGCCAAAAAAATCACCGACGCGACGATCAATCCCGCCCACTGATTCTTCAGCGCCCGTGAGAGCAGATTCTGCAGCAATCCGCGAAACAGAAATTCCTCGGGCCACGCAGTAAAGAATAAAATCCCCAGCGCCGTCAGCGGAGAACTACGCACGCGCGCGAGCGATGGGCTAAAGACCAGAAACCCCATCCTGATTCCGGCCGGTATCGCGATCGCCGCAAATATCGCGAAGTGCAACGCAAAATTCGCCGTGAAACCGCGCCCCCACGCAACGGCGTAGCCCACTCCGTCCAGCCTGCGGAGCAACACGAACGCCGCCACCGCCGTGCTGAGCGCCATCAGAATCGCGAGCGTATGCGTCAGCGGTGAAGGATATGGGAACACGCGATACATCAGCCGGTACCGGACGGGCAGCGCGACCGGCAGCCAAATGATCAGTAGCGCCGCATAGTCCTCCCATGTGCCCGGCGATTTTCCGGCGCTGCTGGCGAGCAGGAGCGCTGGCAGAACGGCATAGGCCGCACCGAAAAGCAGCATTTTCCAATCGCCCGTCACCGCGAGCGAATAAATAAGGACGGCGAAAAGTGGCACGAGCGGCGCCAGCAGCGCGCCGCGGCCACCGAGCGCGCGTTGCGCCGACGCGAGAACGCGCGGTGATGCGAGAAATAGCTCGAACGCGAAGAGCAGCGCAGCGATTCCCAGCGCGATAAAAAAAGCGCGGCCGTGAAATCCGAGACGAATGCCTTCAAACGCCGCCGCTGCTACGACGAACGCCCACACCACGAACGCCGCAGTGAAACTCATCTGCCAGGATTTGCCGGTTGCTGCCATGGCTGACGATTTTACCGGACGCCGCGCGCGAGGCGATAAGAACTTGATTTGGTTTCCGGGCTCGGCGATGCTGTCGCGTGCCAAATCCGCCCGCCGCACCGGCAGCATCGGGAAAACAACGGCTCGCTTACATTGACTGGATGCGCGGCCTCGCCTGCGTCCTGATGTTTCAGACTCATTGTTACGACTCGTGGCTCGGCGGCGCGGCGCGCGACACCTCGTTCATTCGTTGGTCGCAGCTGGGCGGTACTCTGCCCGCTCCGTTGTTTCTTTTCCTCGCCGGAATTTCCAGCGCGCTGCTCACGGACCGCATGCGGCAGAAGGGAATGGCGCCGAACGCGATCGCGTTCACCACGATCCGTCGCGGCGCTGAAATTTTCGGCCTCGGGCTGCTCTTTCGCGTGCAGGAATTCGTCCTCGGCCAGCCGTGGGCGCCGTGGACCGATCTGCTTCGCGTGGACGTGCTGAACGTAATCGGGATTTCCCTGATGCTCATGGGCGCCGTGAACTGGATCGCGCGCAGCCGCGCGGCTAACGCGATTCTGGCGGGCGCCGTGACGCTCGGAATTTCGCTCGCCACCCCGCCGCTGTGGACCACCTGGCGTCCGCGATGGCTGCCCTGGTATCTCGAGTCATATATCAATGGCGTCCACACCTTCAACGTGCCGCAGGCGTGGCTTTTCCCCATTTTCCCCTGGACCGCGTTCGCATTCGCAGGGCTGGCCGCCGGATTTCTCCTGTTCAGCGACTGGCCGGCAAAGAATCCAGGCCGCGCCGCGGCCATTTTCGGCGCGGCCGGCGTTGGATTGTTCTATCTATCGTCGTGGTTCGACGCGCTGCCCTTGCACTTGTACGCCGTGTACGATTACTGGCACACCAGCCCCAACTTTTTTCTCGCGCGGCTGGGAGTTCTGATGGTCATCACCTGGGCCGTGTACGCGTGGTGCCGCTGGGGTTTGGGGCAATTTGGATTCAGCCCGCTGATTCAGCTCGGGCAGGCATCCCTGCTGGTCTATTGGGTGCACATCGAGTTCGTTTACGGGCGATTTTCGATCCTGCACAAACGCGCGCAGTCAATTCCGATGGCCACTCTCGGCTTGCTCGTGATTTTTGTGGCGATGGTGCTGCTCGCCATGGCGCGAACCCGATGGAAAGGGCGCGGCGCAGACATTCTGGCGCGAATGCGGCAAGTGCCGCGGACCGCGGTCAGCGGTTAGGGATTCTTCGGCGGGTCCGCGGGTCGCGGGGCGGGAGTCGTGGCATCCGCCGGCCTCGGCGAAGTTTCGAAAATAAATTCTCCCGGCCGGGCCAGTCTCAGCACTTCGCGCGCAATCCGTTCGATCGCCTGCGGATCGGTCTTCAATGAGTTCACGCGCTCTTGGAATTGCTGGTTCTCTTCGTTGATCTGGTGGATTTCTGCCTTCACGTTCGCAGCTTCCTTTTGCGCGCGTCGCATCGCCAGCACGCCGTGAGTTCCGAAAACATCCTGAAGCAGCAGCAGGCTCAGCGCCGCGGCGAGGAACCAGGTCGCGTTCCGGCGGAGAAATTCGCGCAGCTGCTCAACAAAGCTCATGGTTGGTTCCGTCATTGTACGATCCATGCGCGCGCGTCTTCGGCGACTTTTTGAGCTTCAGCCTGCGTAGCCGCTTCGCTGTAAATCCGTACGACCGGCTCCGTGCCCGAGGGACGCATCAAAACCCATGCTCCGTCGTCGAACGTCAATTGCAATCCATCGGTGCGATCCGTGCGCGCAACGTGGCGGCCCGCAAAGTCCTTGAAGTCGCCGCGCAAGCGTGCGGGCAATTTAGACTGCGTTTCGTCCGGCAAATGCAGATTCATGCGCACCGGCCAGAATTCGCGTCCGACACGGCGAAAAAGATCGCGGAGCTGATCGGCCAGCGAAGCCTGTCGCGCCGCAATCATCTCGGCGACCAGCAGGCACGCGAGAATCCCGTCTTTCTCGGGGAGATGGCCGCGAATCGTCATGCCCGCGCTTTCCTCTCCTCCCAGCGCGATTTTATCTTCGCGAAGCAGCGGGCCAACGTACTTGAACCCGACCGGCGTCTCATAAACCTTCACGCCGTGAAGCTTCGCGACTGCGTCTATCAGCTGCGTAGTAGCCACGCTCCGCGAAGCGCCGAGCTTGTAGCCGCGCGTCTCGAGCAGATAGTCGAAGACCAATCCGAGAATGTGATTGGGCGAAACGAACGCACCGTCGCGGTCCACGATTCCGAACCGATCCGCGTCGCCATCGGTCGCGAGGCCCGCGAGGGCTTTCTTCTCCGTGACAGCTTTCATCAGCGGCGCCAGATTCTCCTCGGAAGGATCGGGCCCCGTGCCTTCAAACAGCACATCGCGCCCGGCGCGAATTTCTGTTTCGGCGATGCCGTGATCGGCCAGAATGCGGTCGAGCCATCCGGCGCCGCATCCATGGACTGCATCGCAGACGAAGCTCCCTGTTGCCTTTGCCAGCACGTCGAATCGAATCATTTTCCGAAGCTGCTCGAAATACGGCGCGCGCGGATTGATGCTCGGAAAGTTATTCTCGACCTGGTGATGATCGGCCGGGCCGTCCGCCATCGCCGCGGCGCGCTTCTCGATGTCTTTCGTGATCTCGGGCAGCGCCGGGCCGCCATCAGGTCCGGAAAATTTCAGGCCGTTGTACGCCGCGGGGTTGTGGCTGGCCGTGATGTTCACGCCTCCGTCAAGCTTCCCGTACAGAATGGCGTGCGCTATCGCGGGAGTCGGAGTCGCCTCGCCGCACAGGAGCACCTTGCAACCGTGGGACCGCAGGACGGCGGCGGACGCCAATGCAAACTCCGGCGAGAAGAAACGAGTGTCGTAGCCGACGATCAGCGTGGGGGATTTCTTTTGCGCGAGGACATGGCCCGCAATCGCAGCCGACGCTCGGCGTACGCCTGGAAAAGTGAAATCTTCGGCGATGATGCCTCGCCAGCCCGATGTCCCGAAATGGATCGCTTGGCTCGTCACGCGGCGCTATTGTATCTTGTCGCCCAACCCGCGCGTATCGGGTAATCGCCCTACGTAGCGTCTCAAGAGTAAAGGTCAAGATGACCGACAAGATCGTCGTGCTGGTCACATGCGCGTCGGCAGGGCGGGCTCGGAAGATCGCCCGCGCACTGGTAACAGCCAGGCTCGCGGCATGTGGCAACGTCATCGAGGCGCCCGTGCGGTCAATCTACAGGTGGAAGGGGAAAGTCGAGTCGGCGAAGGAGTTTCTACTCGTCCTGAAGACTTCCCGCAAGCGATTTCCAGCCGTAGAACGCGCCGTTCGTGCCTTGCACACCTATGGCGTGCCTGAAATCATCGCGCTGCCGATCCTCGGTGGCTCCGGCGACTATCTGAAGTGGATTTCAGAGTCCGTAGCACCGGCAAAGAGGTGACACCATTGGTCGCTGCAACTGCTACGGCCATCGTAGTTCTAGATTTGCCGGCATCTGGAGCTTGAGGGATGCGTCTAATTGCGGTAAAACCAAAGCGGCATGAGAACAAAGACTGATTGTCGGCCGTTCTGGCTGAATCTTCGGTGCGGCGCGGCACTGGCAGCCGTCTTGCTGTGTGCTTCAACCTGTTTTGCTCAGGACACGCACCCGAGTCAGGAAGGATCCACTTCGCCGCCACCGGAGAGTCAGTCGAGCAAGCAGAATCAAAAAGACCAGAAGCCCTCTGATTCACTCACCACGAAGATACGAATTCAGGTCACTAATGCGAATGATCACCCTGTCTCCAATGCCAGTGTGTACGTCCGGTACTATGAGTCGGGCGGATTCCTGCGCCACGAGAAGCTGGCCGAGCTGAGCTTCAAAACAAATCAAGAGGGCTCAGTGAAAGTCCCGGCGATACCGCAGGGCAAAATTATGATTCAAGTGATCGCGACCGGCTGGCATACGTTCGGCAAATGGTACGACATGGACAAGGAAGAAGAATCCGTTTCGATCAAGCTCGATCCGCCGCCTCACTGGTATTAAAAATCCCCGCGCTGACCCTTCTGGGAATTTCCGTGCCGTAATTTCCTTTTGTGAAAGAAATATGTGGATGTATCCGGAATTTCCAAAAAATATTATTGCGGAGGCGAATTCTGCCCGAAACTTGTGCAAAAAGGACTAAGCCCAACCGTAGCGAGCGTTTTCGAATCACAGCCGGCCTTTTTCCACACGGTTTTCAACAGAACTGTTGAAAACTTTTACAAAATGTTCATCATCATTTGCATTCCATCCGAAAGTCTGGCGCGCAAATTGCTTCAGCGCCACGAATCTTCGCATTGTCGGAAGTCTCGCCACTTCGGCGTGGCGTGATAACATTCTCTCCAGCCGGAACCTGCGCTCCGATCAAAATGAAAGAGTTAATTCTCAATGCGGACGATTTCGGATACACCACGGGCGTCAACGAAGGAATCGTTCGCGCGCACCGCGATGGAATCCTCACCAGCGCCACGCTGATGGCCAATGGTCCTGCGTTTGAAGACGCCGTCGAGCGCGCCAAATCCAATCCGAAACTGGGAGTTGGATGCCATCTCGTTCTCACCGGGGGATTTTCCGTCGCTCCGAAGGAAGAAATTCCATCGCTGGCCGACGCCCAGGGGCGATTACCCCTGTCGTTGGGTAATCTTGTGGCCAGAGTGAGCACGGGAAGCATCCGCACGAAAGAAATCGAAAGAGAACTCCGGGCTCAGCTCGAGAAAATCCGGCGCGCCGGTATCGAACTGACTCATGTGGATACGCACAAGCACACGCACGTCCATCCTCGGGTCATGGGCGCGGTCGGTCGGGTCACGCGGGAGTTCGGAATCACGCGCGTGCGAAATCCCATCGAGAATGTGGGAGATTCGTGGAGGACCGCGCGAATCGAGAGAGCGCCCTTGGTTGGGAACATCGCGGCTTCGCTCGCCGTTCGAGCCGTTGGTTCATGGTTCAGCTCGATCGCACGAAAATACGGGCTTCACTCGCCGGATCACTTCCTCGGATTGGCAGTGACGGGACGCTTGAGTTCTGCGGCCTTGTGTCGCTTGATTGACACAGTTCCCGACGGCCGCACGGAAATCATGCTGCATCCCGGCATCTACGACTCCGATCTCGTGAAGTCCGGCTCGCGCCTTCAGCAACAGCGGCAAACCGAACTGGACGCCCTGCTCGCGCCCGAATCGCGCCGTGCGGTCGAGACCAATTCCATCCGCCTGATCAGTTATCGAGAATTGAACTAACCCTCATAGTTTGCATTTCGCTCCGCGCGGCTTACGTTAAAATTATTGACGGATCCCAGCTCCGAACACTTCACTCAAAAGAGGACATCATGAAGAATTTGAGGCTCTTAGTCGCTTGCGCGTTCTGTCTCACGATTCTGGCTGCTTCAGCGAGCGCCCAGATGGGCATGCGCCCGTCCATGCCGGCGGGTATTTTCTCCGGGACGGTCGGCTCCGGTGCGCAGTACGAGATGACGACGGCCGACGGCACCAAGTCCACGATCGAATATGCGGTTGTCGGCAAGGACTCCGTGGACGGCAAGGACGCTTACTGGCTCGAGTGGACCATGACTTCGGCACGCATGGGCGAGATGGTGATGAAGATGCTGCTGGCGCCACAATCGTCGGGCGGCGCCACCACGCGCATGATCATGCAGATGCCCGGACGTCCGCCGATGGAAATGCCTGCGCAGATGACCCGCGCGGGCAGCCAGCCCGCTCCTAAAATGGACATTCGCGCTGAATCGGAGGACGTTGGCAAAGAATCCGTCACAACTCCCGCGGGCACATTTATGTGCGACCACTACCGGTCCAAGGATGGAAGCTCCGATACATGGGTCAGCACTCAGGTCGCTCCCTTTGGAGTGGTGAAATCCCAGACCAAAACCACTTCGATGGTGCTCACCAAGCAGGTCACTGGCGCGCGCGACAAGATCGTCGGCACGCCCGTGCCGTTCAATCCGCAAATGATGATGCAGCAGCAGGCCAATCAGTAAGAGCGAGCAGCTACTCGAGGTCGGGTGGGGTTACCTTGGCGATCCATGAGTCATAGTCCGAGGTATAACCCACCTGCTCCTGGCGAGCGCGAATGCGCCGCTCGATCGCCGCGATCTGCTGGTCCGAGAGAGAGGGAAGCGCCTCCACGCTTCGCTCGACGGCCTGCGCTTGTCCTGTCGCGCGCGCTTCCGCCGACGCAAACGACGCCGTCGCGGTCCGGGCGTCGTCACCAGCGCGCAGGAAATCGTCAACGAGTTGTTTCGTAACTTTTTGGCTGTGCACCAGCGACACGCGGATGTTTCCCTGCCCGGTCACCACATTCCCCACGCCGAAGACACGATCGGCCCCCGAGTAGCGTGGCAAATCTTCGTCACTAAAAGTGTAGTACTCGCCTTTCATCGCCACGCCCGGCAGAATTTCCGGCACCGAGCCGATGGACGAAATCACCAGCGGCCCGCGCAGTTCGTGCTCGGACCCGGGAATCGGTTCCGCTTTGCGCCCTTCGATCTTCGTTTCCGCCACCTTTAGTCCGACCACGCGCCCGTCCTCGACCACAAGCCCTGTCGTCAGCCGGCGATCTTGCACGCGAAACAAGTACCGATCGCGCGCCAGCCGCAGCATTTTCTGCCGCACCATCTCGGTTTTCGCAATTTGCTCCGGAGTCGCCCCATCCGGCGGCTGCGCCAGAGGCATATCCTGCTCCCGCCGCCGGTAAATCAGCAGGCACCCCTTCACGCCGAGCGACTGCGGATCCACCCCGTGCGTCTTGCACGCGGCAGGTATGCCCTTCTCAAGCTCGTGCATGCTGACGGAAATCCCGCGCGCCTTCAGTGCGCGCTCGTAATTCTCAATCTGTAGCACTTTCACCACGTCAATGGACGCCAGCCCCCCGCCGACCACAATCGTTTCGTCGGGAGTCTCGTAGCGCGGCCCGGTGTAGTCCTTCTCGTTCTTGTGGTTGTACCAGTAAATGAACGGATTCTGGTAAACGAGCCCCTTGTCCACGAACTCCTGCGCGCCGGGAACACCCAAATCCCTGTCGCGCCACGCGCCGTTCGCCAGAATCACCGCCGAGAATCCCCAGTTGTTGCAGAAATCGTGGAAGTCCAGATCGCGCCCGAGCTTCGTCGAGGGCACGTAGTAAACGCCCGGCTTTTTCAGCCGCGCGTCAATGCGTCCGTATTCCTGCTTGCGCTGTTCGACGTGCCATCGCGGCAGCCCGTCCTCGATCTTCCCGTACGGGCGTTTGTTCTGCTCGATTACCGCGACGCGTATGCCGCGGTCCGCCAGAATTTCCGCCGCCACCGATCCGGAGATGGCTCCGCCGACCACCGCGACAAAATGTTGGCCCTTGTCAGGCATTCGCGCTCGATCCGGCTCCCGCCCCAAACTCAGAGCGGTGGATTGTACACCGCCGCGCCGCATTCCGAGCGCTTCTAGTGCCGCTCGCTCCAATCTGATATATTCGCCCCACTGGGGAAATCCAAGGGAACGCAGCGCGCCGAAAATCGCAGCAGCAACAGCAACAGCAGCAGCGCAGCGACCGCGCGCCATCGAAGGAGACGCAGTCCATGCACATAGGCTACGGAGCGGGCTTTCAGCACTTGGGCGGCTATTCGGACCGCCAGTTCCTGCGCGAGGAACTCGGCAATTGCGTCCGCGCCGAGGACCTCGGCTTCGAGTCCGTCTGGGTCACCGAGCATCACTTCGACGACTACTCGATCAGCCCGGACCCGTGCCAGGTGCTCTCCTACATCGCCGGCCGGACGAAGCGCGTCAAGCTCGGCTCGATGGTCATCGTTGTGCCGTGGCACGACCCGATCCGCCTCGCCGAGCAGATTTCGTTGCTCGACCACGTTTCCGACGGCCGCTACATCCTCGGCATGGGCCGCGGCCTCGCGCGCCGCGAATTCGAAGGCCTGCGCATTGACCAGAACGAAGGCCGCCAGCGCTTCGACGAATACGCGCAGCTCGTCCTCGACGCGCTCGAGAACGGCTTCATGGAAGGCGGAGCGACCGTGAAGCAGCCGCGCCGCGAAATCCGTCCGCGCCCGTTCAAATCATTCAAGGGACGCTCGTTCGCCGCCGCCGCTTCCGCGGATTCAGTTCCTGTGGTCGCAAAACTCGGCCTGGGCATGCTCGTGATCATTCAGAAGTCCTGGAAGCTGGTGACCGCCGACATGGAGCGCTATCACGCGCTCTGGAAGGAATTTCATCCCAACGAAGCGCCGCCCAAGCCCTTCTGTTCCGGCTTCACCTTCGTGGACGAGAGCGCCGACCGCGCCGAAGAACTCGCTCGCAAGTATCTCGCTCTGAACTATTGCACCGCGCTCGAGCATTACGAGATGCTCGGCGCGCATTTCGGCTCGCTGAAGGGCTACGAGCGCTACGCCGACATGAGCAAGTACCTCAACGAGATCGGTCAGGACAAAGCCGTCGAGGATTACATCCAGCTCATGGCCTGGGGCACGCCGCAGCAGGTCCTCGAAAAATTCGCCGGCTACAAGCAGCTGATAGACATGCAGGGCATCATGCCCAATCTGAATTTCGGCGGCATGCCGCACGACGAAGTCCAGCGCAACATCGCCTGCTTCGTAAAGCACTGCATGCCCGAGCTGAAAAGCTGGCCCAGCGCCACGCTCGCGGAGCCGAAAGAACTCGCGCTGGCCGCAGTGTAAGCCTTCGGCTTTGTAGGGGCGCTGCCCTGTGGTGAGCGGAGCCGAATCCGTTGCTGCGCCCGCTCTCGCTTTCGTAGCGGCTGCCTAGGCGGGCGCCTTTGCCTTTTCCGATGTCACATGCAGCGCCTGCGCGTCGGCTACTGACACGCTAGCATGTTGCTGTCCTCGTCCTGATTCCTCGGCTTCCTTGAGCGCCAGCAGAGCGATTATCTGAAATTTCGCCCAGCTGATGGTTTCCCGCAAGGCTGCGTGAACCGTATTTATTCGCGCCGTATCCCGAGAAACCGGACATTTTGATGCGTTCATTTAACCGTAGCATTGTTTACGGTTTTGGCAAGGGAGGGTAAAATGCACTGCCTATGGACCCGACACTAGCGGCACTGCTTGGCGTCATCGCGGGAATGGCAGGCGGTTTTCTTAGCGCGTATGCAACTCAGAAAGGCAAGAACAAGGCGATGGCGCAGGATATCGCGGAGATCACCCGTCTCACAAAAGACATTGAAGCGAAGATCTCGAACGAGATGTGGATTGGCCAGAGGAGTTGGGACCTCAAGCGGACGGCCGCATTCGAGCTCGCAAAGGAAATGGGAAGCTTTCAGGAAGCGGTTCTGAAGATATACGCTGCTTGGGCGGGGCGGCGAGATTCGAGGCCTGAGGACATAGTTAAGGCCGACCAAAGAATTGCCGACGCATTTGACGCATACACGGCCCGAACATCAGATCTCTGGCGGGCGAAAATGGTTGCCGAATTGGTCCTCGGTGAAAACGTCGTTCCAAGTGTCCACGGGCTTGAACAAACCGCGCGTCAAATCCTCACGCTTACCCATCCGCCGGTCGGGACTGCGGAAGATTTCAGCAAAGTCATAGGTGCGATGGCAGATACCTGCAAGAAAGTTCTGATCCTTATGCGTGAGGACCTGGGCAGGCCTTAGACGCGGATGAGAATGCGAATTAGGAAAACAAAACGGAGCCCGTCGGTGGAAGGGCGGGGGTTCGTCCCCGCCACAAACGGCCGACATCGCGCCACTACCTTTCGGCGGACTCATCGCCGACTCTCTCCTATTTGCGCTGCCGAAATTGGTGGTTTTCGCGTACGATTGTCCGATCCGATCTCTTTCTGGTACGGCGCGTAGATTTCTGGGATCTTTTTTCGAATGGTCCGCCGTAAGGTTGTACGACTCACACGAAAGTAGACGCTTGCCAGCAGCAAGAGGTCCCTTATTAACTACCAGTTGCTGGCCTCCCGTTCAAAAGGCGATTAGCGTGTGATTGAAGACGGGAAATGATCAACGAGCGACGCCGGAGCATGGCTGCGCAACTGTCTAAGCGGGCATTCCCGCCCATGAAGAGATGGCGCATTATCTTGCCAGCGGACGAAAGGTTAACCGAAGTGTCAGCGCTGAAGAGCCCCCGGAGATTGCTGTGCTTGATCGTGGAAGTAATCGTTCTCCTTAGCGCACTTGGCGTTGGGGCCCAGGCGCAAGGGCGATCAGCATATGTCCGTCAGAGAAGCAAAGACTCGGTCATTGTCTTCGTTCATGGCGTGTTCGGTGACTCTAGAGAAACATGGACGAATGCCACGTCAAAGGCATATTGGCCACAGCTGATGACTGCGGATCCATTTTTCGACAGTTTCGACATTTACACGTACAGCTATCCGTCTCCGGCAAGAGGGAACACCTACACAAACGATGAGCTAGTGGAAGACATGCGCAGAGACCTGGAGGACGCCTCAGTTTTCCAGACTCACAAAAGAGTCATCTTTCTCTGCCATAGCATGGGTGGAATCGTCGTGCGAGCATTTTTGACGCGATACCAGCCTCTGGCATCGAAGGTGCCTATGATCTATTTCTTTTCCACGCCAACCACGGGCGCTGAGATCGCAGCGCTCGCGAAGCTCTTATCCAATAATCCGCAGCTGAATGGTGTGCTTCCGATGGATTCCGAGTCATACCTCGCCACAATTCAAAAGGATTGGTTAGCGGCACAGTTTCGGATTGCTTCGTACTGTGCGTACGAAACCCAGGACACCCACGGTATTAGGGTTGTTACGCTGGAGAGTGCAACAAATCTCTGCAATCGACGACTGGACCCGATAAATGCAGACCACATCAGCATAGTTAAACCGCGCGATCAGAGCGACACCTCCTATATTGCATTTCGGAATGCTGTAAGGGAAGTGCAGCTGGACGAAAAACCTCCTAACCGATCTCCTGCCTCTGGAAACTCGCAGGGCACCTTGCCGGCATTGCTACCTGTGGAGGGTCTGAGCGAATTAGGATGGACCGTGCAACCTGGAACACCCGAGATCCAATTTGAAATAAATGGCAAGCCGCTCCCGGATATGGAAGCATCAGCCCGATACTTCAGATTGCTTCATAAACCATTCCGTCTGCATTTTCAAAGTGTGCCGGGAATTGCCGGATTGCACTTGTTGGCTGAGATAGATGACTGCAAGAAGATCGAAATCAACGCTGGAGATTTCAGCGATATTTCTGAGCTACGTGGGTTCACTAAGCTCACAAGCCTCGTGATCTCACAGACCCCACTGAATGGACTCTCAACAGTCGATTCGTCGCCACTTTCTTCTCTTACTGGTCTGCGCGAACTCGTTCTCGGCTCGACAAGGATAACGGACCTTTCGCCCATAGCCAAATTGAGCAAACTGACCGCTCTCAACGTGCAAGATACGCTTGTTCGAGACTTAGCTCCCATAGCCGGGCTAAGGTCACTGGAGACTGTTGAAATTAGAGGCATAGAGGCAGCCGACATCTCGCCGCTCGCTCAGCTTGCATCTTTAAAGGAACTGGGCATCGACGGGAAGCAAATTCCAGGACTAGTTAAGCTCACGCAGCTTGAACATCTAAAGTACCTTAGAATCATAGATCAGTCGAAGATTGACCTGTCCGCAGTGGGCCAACTTAGCGGTC
This sequence comes from uncultured Acidobacteriota bacterium, assembly GCA_963842425.1. Lineage (GTDB taxonomy): Bacteria > Acidobacteriota > Terriglobia > Acidiferrales > UBA7541 > Palsa-295. Next base: position 680,837 of record CAWJGQ010000010.1, read on the forward strand.
TGGAAACCTTGTTTATATGGGGTCCACCGAATTTTGATCTGTCCCCGTTACGAACATTAACCAATTTGCAGGCACTTCAAGTTAGCGGCCTTGGGATGGGATTCTCGGTAGTCACGGGTGCTGATGCGTTGGGAGATTTGAAGGCACTGAAGCGATTGACGCTAGGATATATGAACATCAGCGACCTGACATTTGTGAGCAATCTCAGACAGCTAAACGAAATCAACATCGGAGTGATGCCCGTCTCATCTGTCGAACCGCTGCGCGAACTTTTGGCTTTGGAAACAGTGTCCCTTGACCGCACTAACATCGTAGACATCTCCCCTTTACTCGCCTTGCCCCAACTTAGGAAGCTGTCCGTGGTAGGTTCTCCGGCGAGGTCTGATGTTTTAACAGAACTAGAGCGACGGGGCGTCAGCGTCCAGAGATGACACAACCGATGTCGTCGTTTCGATCCGGGCCAGCGATATTACTGTCTGAAAGCTGATCCCGCCCAGACGTAGCATCATTTTGCAGCTAGCTCTACTCCCTGTACTTTTTCTGTACTTTGTCCCAGCTTCGCCGCGTGACGAAATGCGCTAGCATGATTCTGGCGTTATGCGTCTCGAACACAAATTCGGCGCAGTCCAGGACAGGGCTCCTAGGTCGACGGTTAGTCGAGCCTGGGAGATCGGCCTCCGCGCATCCGGCGGCAGGCCGAGGCACTCCTGTGCCCGGAGCCTCGCGCGCGATACCAGGACACGAATCACAAATCACCATTCGCTACTCACCCATCGCCGATTCCTGCTCAAAAATTACCGCGGCCTACCCGACACTGCTGGACGAGTAGAAACACGCGTAACTTACAGAAAACAAACGTCGGCGATACACGCTACCCGACACTGGAAACGGGGGTCCTTCGGGCGCGCCTATGCGCAAATTACTCGACACACCATGGAAAGTAATCGGCGACTCGACCCGGAGAGGGCTCCCAGGTCTACGGTTAGTCGAGCCCGGGAGATCAGTCGGCGTCCCGAGCGAGCATCGCGAGCCCAGGGATCTTGCTCCCACATTAAGTGTCACACCATGCAAAGTAATTTGCGACGTATCTCATTGAAAACAAACGATGGGCACCCCAAAGAAGTGACACACAAATCGCGAGCTACGAATCACGAGTTTCTAGCCACTCGACACCGGTCACTAGCCACTTTGTCCCTAATCTTTTTGCAACTTGAAATACACCACAGCGAGCGGGGGGAGCTTCAGCTTGATCGAGTAGGGGCGATCGTTCCACGGGAACGGCTCGGCGCGGACGCCGCCGGAATTGCCGATGTCCGTGCCTTCGTAAAATTTGGAATCCGAGTTGAGAATCTCGCGATAGAAGCCGGGGCGGGGAACACCGATGCGGTAATTCTCGCGGACCACCGGCGTGAAATTGCAGACGACGACCACGAAGTCCTCGCCATTTTTCGCGCGCCGCAGAAAAGACAGGACGCTGGCGGCGGCATCGTTCACTTCCAACCATTCGAAGCCCGACCATTCGAAATCAACTTCGTGCAGCGCGCGCTCCTTGACGTGCAGGCGATTCAAATCCGCCAGCAACCGCTGGACGCCTCGATGAGAGGGCGACGCCTCGAGCGCCCAATCCACCGAGCTGGCCTCCCAGAATTCGTTGCGCATCGCGAGTTCGCAGCCCATGAAATGAAGCTTTTTCCCCGGATGCGCGAAAAGATAGGCGAAGAGCAGCCGCAAATTGGCGAACTGCTGCCAATCGTCGCCCGGCATTTTCTCGAGCAGGGACTTTTTCCCGTGCACCACTTCGTCGTGCGAAAGCGGCAGGACGAAATTCTCGTGGAATGCGTAGAGCATCGAGAACGTCAGCTTGCCGTGCTGGAACTGCCGGTGGATCGGATCGAGCGCGAAATACGAGAGCACGTCGTTCATCCATCCCATGTTCCATTTCAGATCGAAGCCGAGGCCGCCGATGTAGGTGGGCCGCGAAACCGCCGGCCAGGAAGTGGACTCCTCCGCGATCATCAGCGCGCCGGGATGCCGCACGTGCAACACTTCGTTCAGCCGCTTGATGAACGCGATGGCTTCCAGGTTTTCGCGTCCGCCGAACTGATTCGGAATCCATTCGCCCGGCGCGCGCGAATAATCCAGATAGAGCATGGAAGCGACGGCGTCCACGCGCAAACCGTCAATGTGGTACTTATCAATCCAGAAAAGCGCGTTCGAGAGCAGAAAATTCTGCACCTCGTTGCGGCCGTAGTTGAAGACCAGCGTGCCCCAATCGGGATGCGCGCCGCGTCGCGGGTCCGCGTGTTCATAGAGATGCGTGCCGTCGAAAAATGCGAGGCCGTGCGCGTCGCGCGGGAAATGCGCGGGCGTCCAATCGAGGATCACGCCGAGACCTTCCTGATGGCAGCGGTCAACAAAGAACATGAAATCGGCGGGCGTGCCGTAGCGGCTCGTCACCGCGTAGTAGCCGACGGTCTGGTAGCCCCAGGACGCGTCGAAGGGATGCTCCATGATGGGCATCAATTCGAGATGCGTGTAGCCCATCTGCTTCGCGTAGGGAATCAGGGTGTCGGCGAGCTCGCGGTAGGTGAGCCAGCGGCCGCCTTCGTCGGCTTTGCGCCGCCAGGAGCCGAGGTGAACTTCGTAAACCGACATCGGCGAATGCAGCCAGTCGCGCGAGGTGCGCGCCGCGAGCCACGCGGAGTCGTTCCATTTGTAGTGGTCAATGTCGCAGACCACCGACGCGGTCTTGGGGCGCAGCTCGGCGAAGAATCCGTAGGGATCGGACTTCAGTCCGACTTCGCCGCCGACGCGGGAGAGAATTTCGAATTTGTAAAGCGCGCCCACATTCAGCCCGGGCAGAAATATTTCCCAGATGCCGCTCGCGCCGCGGCTGCGCATCGGGGCAACGCGCCCGTCCCAGGAATTGAAATCGCCGACCACGCTGACGCGCTTCGCGTTCGGCGCCCACACGCCGAAATGAACCCCGCTGACGCCCGCAACTTCGCGCACATGCGCGCCGAGCTTTTCGTATTTCAGGTAATGCGTGCCCTCGCCTGAAAGATATAGGTCGTACTCGGTGAGGATCGGCGGAAAGGCGTACGCGTCGTAGGTTTCGAATTCGACGCCGTCGGGAAAGCGGAAGCGCAGGCGATACGCGGCGGGCGCGACGGCTTCTCCGCCGGCGAGTCCGATCGCGCTCGCGGGAATCACTGCCTCAAAAATTCCGGCGGGATGAATTTTCGCGGCGGGATGCGCCGTTTGGTTGGCGATCCATACGACGCTCAGCTCGCGCGCGTCGGGACGAATCGCGCGGATGGCCAAAGCTTTCTTGCCATCGCGCTCGACCCAGTGCGGGCCAAGCGTTCGAAACGGATCCGACTCCTCGGCGCGGAGCAGCTCTTCCAGTTCATCGGGAAAGCTGCTGGCTGCAGGCTTCGTCGCGCTCGATGGCTTCTCAGGCTTGGTCATGCGCTCCCATCTTACTACCGGAGCGCGACGCGCAGCGCCAAACCTCAGGCGCGGTACGGCGGCTCGAACTTATCAATGAGTTCTGTGTTGACCAGATGTGAACCCCGCTGTTAAGAACCGCACCATGTAGTACCAACGTACCATTGTGAGGGCCAGTACCCGCCTCTATAAAGGGATGCGGGGTACATTCGTGCGGGGTGCTGTGTAAACTCCGGCCCTACAGCCGTCTACACATCATGTCCACTAGGAACGCCACACTTCGCCCGAAGCAGAACGGAACTTCGCACGCCCTGAAGCGTGCGGACGGCAAGTCCGGGCCTCCTCAGGCAGGCGCAATCGCGCCAGGCGACAACGGAGCCGCCGCAAACGGCCCATTCGAAGTCGTTTTCTCAACCAATCCGCTGGCGATGTATATCGCCGACCAGGAAACACTCGAGTTTCTCGAGGTCAACGCGGCTGCCATCCGGCAATACGGCTTTTCGCGGGATGAATTCCTGCACATGAAGATCACGGAGATACGCCCCGCCGCAGACGTACCTAGTTTTCTCAATTCGATTCGAAAGCACGGGACCTCACCGACCGGCGTGGGTCATGTGCGGCATCACCGGAAGAACGGAGAAGTCTTCGACGTCGAGGTGACGAGCCGAACGATTTCATTTGCCGGCAAGGACGCCGTGCTGGTCGTGACTCAGGACATCAGCGCGCGACGCGCGGCCGAGCAGAAGCTCGCGGAGCACGCTGCGTTCTCAAGCGCACTGACGGAGAACAGCCCGCTCGCGATTGTCGCACTCGATTTGAACCGGCAGGTGCAGACGTGCAATAGCGCCTTCGAGCGTCTTTTCGGCTATTCGCTCGCGGACATCACGGGAAAAGAACTCGACGGTCTGATCGCGCCAAATCACGATCAGGGGGAAATGCTGGGATTGGTACAACGCGTGATGACGGGCGAGACCATACGACACGTGGGTAAACGCAGGCGGCGCGATGGATCGCTGGTGGACGTGCGGATCATCGGCGTGCCGCTGATCGTTAACGGGAAGCAGACGGGCACGTTCGGCATCTACGAAGACATCACCGACAGAGGCCGAGCCGAAAAAGCGCAACATCGCGCCGAGGAAAAATACCGGCGTCTCTTCGAAGGAGCTGTCGAAGGGTTTTTCGAGTCCACGCCGGAAGGGCGATTTGTGACAGTGAATCCCGCGATGGCGCGAATCGCCGGCTATTCTTCAGCCGCGGAGATGGTTCGCGAGATTCAGGATATCGGCAAACAGCTCTACGTGGATCCCGTCACACGTGAAGACCTGAAGCGAGGATTGGAAGAAAAGGGAATCCTGGAAGGATTCGAATGCCCATTGCTGCGCAAGGACGGCAGAATGATCTGGATTTCGATGAACGTGCGGGCGATCCGCGATTCGAGCGGCAAGATCATCAGCCACGACGGCACGGCGGAAGACATCACCGACCGAAAACGGTCCGAACTGATCCGCCAGGTGACCACGGAAATCATTCACGCCGTCAGCGTCACCGACAATCTCGATGCATTGCTGCGGCTCATTCACGCGTCGCTGGGAAAAGTGCTCGACGCCGGCAATTGTTTCGTCGCGCTCTGCGATGCTTCCACAGGAAAATTCCACTTTCCATTTTTCGTAGACCGCTACGACGCGGCCCCATCCCCCGACAAAATGGAAGACCTGGACCGGAGCTGCACTTCTTACGTGTTTCGCACCGGACAGGCGATGCTGATTTCGCAAGCCCGCTTCGATCAGCTTGCCAGCAAGGGAGAAGTGGAGCTGGTGGGCACGGCTTGCCCATCGTGGCTGGGAGTTCCGCTGAGGACGCCCGCGGAAACAATCGGCGTGCTCGTGGTCCAGAATTACGAGCGCGAAAACGTCTATACGTCGCGCGACCTTGAATTTCTTTCCTCCGTCGGCGGACAGATCGCGCTGGCCATCGAGAGAAAACGCTCGGAAGAACGCGTGAGGGAGAGCGAAGCGCGCCTCCGCCTGCTGGTCGAGCAGTTGCCGGCAGTCCTGTGGACGGTTGACAGGAATCTCCGCTTCACTTCCGCCGTGGGATCGGGCCTGGCGCGCCTGGGACTGAAGCCGAATCAGCTGGTGGGCATGTCGCTTTCCGACTACTTCGAAACGAGAGATCAGTCCTTTACCCCGATTGCGGCCCACCTTCGCGCGGTCGCCGGCGACCCTGTCACGTTTCCGGTCGAGTGGAAAAAAGGTTCGTATGCATGTCACGTGGAGCCATTGCGAGACGCCGCAGGCGGAGTGCAGGGCGCGATCTGCATGGCGCTTGACGTTACCGACCGCAAGCAGCTCGAGGAACAGTTTCGCCAGGCTCAGAAGATGGAAGCCGTCGGCCGCCTCGCCGGCGGAATCGCGCACGACTTCAATAACCTGCTGATGGTGATACAGGGCTACGCCGATTTGCTGGCGGATCGCCTCCCGGTAGGCGAATCGCTGCATCGAAACGCCGAGCAGATTCAAACCGCCGCCCAGCGCGCTGCCGCGCTGACGCAACAATTACTGGCCTTCAGCCGCAAACAGATACTGGCGCCGAAAGTTCTGAACGTTCACAGCGTCGTCGCCGACATGGAAAAGATGCTGCAGCGGTTGATCGGCGAAGATATCGAGCTGGAGACTTCCTCAAAGCCCGACCTGTGGCTGGTGAAGGCTGATCGCAGCCAGATCGAACAGGTGGTGATGAATCTGGCGGTGAACGCGCGAGACGCAATGCCCAAGGGCGGGCGCCTCACGATTGAAACCGCCAACGTGGAATTCGATTCGACGGTCTCGCATTCACCCGCTGTGGTGGCCCCCGGCAAATACGTGATGCTCGCGGTCACCGACAACGGCTGCGGAATGGACACCAAGACGCAGGCGCACATTTTCGAGCCGTTCTTCACGACCAAGGAAAAAGGCAAGGGCACGGGGCTGGGCCTGGCGACCGTTTACGGGGTTGTGAAACAGAGCGGCGGGTATGTCTGGGTGTACAGCGAGCCGGGCCATGGAACCACGTTCAAAATCTATCTGCCGCGCATTGAGGATGAGACGGCCTCCGCCGGGGCGGACCGGAACACGTCGGCGGCCGCCTTGCCGCGGGGTTCGGAAGTCGTTCTTCTGGTGGAAGATGAAGTAGGAGTTCGGGAACTCGCTCGCGAGTACCTGGAGATGAGCGGCTATACCGTTATCGTGGCGCCAGACGGGCACACGGCTATCGAATTGGCCGCCATGCACGCCGGAACGATCCATCTGCTGATGACGGACATGGTGATGCCGGGAATCGGCGGGCGCGAGCTGGCCGAACGCGTGATCGCCGTCCGCCCGGATATCAAAATTCTCTACATGTCCGGATACACGGACCAGGCAGTGGTACATCAGGGAATTCTGGGAACCGATGCTCCTCTTCTTCAAAAGCCCTTTACACTCGCCGCACTCACCACGAAGTTACGCGAGATTCTAGACCCCGTCGTCGCGCGGTAGGTCGCACCAGAGTCCAGCTCGAAGCTGTGTACAGCAGGGATTCCTCCGGCTATTTCAGGGTGGAATATCGTAGAATCTCTCCGCAGCCCCCACTGCAAAGCGTTGATGACCCTCTCGTCCAGCAATCTCGGAAGTCGGGAAAAACGACTGCTGGTGAGCTGTGCGCGCACGAGGATGGAGCCGCGGATTGCGAAGGAGATTCGCGAGCTGGCCGCTGCCTCGCTTGATTGGGATTTTATTCTCACCGCGGCTGCGGAGAACTCGATCCTGCCGCTTGTCGCGCGGCAGGTTTCCGCTGTCGCGGCGGATATCGTTCCTGCCGACCAACTCGAGCGATTGAAGAACGGGGCGCGCGCGAATGCCATGCGTTGCCTCCTGCTGACCGCCGAGCTGATCAAGATCATGGATCTCTTCCGGTCGCAGGGGATTCAGGCCATGCCGTACAAGGGACCGGTTCTGGCGGTGCAGGCGTATGGAGACGTGACGCTGCGCGAGTTCGACGATCTCGACATCGTCTTGCGCCAGCGCGACATGGCGAAGGCGAACGAGGTGATCCAGGCCGCCGGATATCATCCGCGCTTTCCGTGGATTTTCGCTTCGGGCGGATCGTCGGTGATCCCAGGCGAATACAATTACCGCGACGAAGAGCGGCGGCTGATCGTGGAACTTCATACGGAGTGGACGCTGCGCCATTTCCCGGTTCGGCCGGATCTCGATGACATGGCACAGCGGCTGGTTTCTGTCGCGCTCAGCGGACACGGGATTCCGACGTTCGGGCCAGAGGATATGCTTCCCCTTCTCTGCATCCATGGTTCGAAGGATTTTTGGGAGAGAATTTCGTGGATCGCGGATATTTCCGAATTCGTTCAGTCGCATCCGCGACTTGATTGGGATCAAGCGTTCCGGCGCGCGGATGCCCTTCGCGCGGGCCGAATGGTGCGGATCGGCCTTGCGCTCGCCGCCAAATTCCTGGGCGCGCCTTTGCCCGATGAGGTGGCGGCACGCGTGCAAGGCGATTCGGTGGCGGTGGCGGTTGCGTCCGACGTGGCAAGCAGACATTTGGGCCGCGAGTCGCCGGAGCGTGACGCGGCCGCGCGATTCCATTTTCGCCGGCGAATGGTGCAGGGGACGCTTTCAGGATGGCGGTACTCGATGTGGCTCGCCACGCAGCCTGCCGACGAGGATGGCGCGATGATGCAGCTGCCGCGCCCGCTGGCGCCGCTCTATGCGGTGCTGCGCCCGCTGCGACTGTGGCGCAAGTATGGATCGTCCGGCGGGCGGCCCGCCGTGCGCAGTTGAGTTTCTCGAAATCGAACGGTTAGGATTTCAAATCGCGGAGGAACTTCAAAATGGAGCTTGGACTCAAGGGGAAAGTCGCGGTCGTCACGGGATCGAGCAAGGGAATCGGCCGCTCGATCGCGGAGGCGCTGGCGCGCGAAGGCGTGCAGGTGGTGATCAACAGCCGCAACGCCGAGGAGCTTATGGCAACTGCATCGCAGATGCGCAGTGCGGGCGCGACGGTACACGCCGTGGCTTCCGATATGACCGATGCCGACGGCGCGATCCGCCCGGTTCATGAAGCCGTGCGGCACTTTGGCGGACTGCACATTCTCGTCAACAACGCGGGCGGCGCAGGCCGCTTCGGGACGTTCGCCGATCTCACGGACGATGAGTGGCTCGGCGCGTTTAATCTGAATGTGCTGTCCGCGGTCCGCGCCACACGGGCGGCGCTTCCCCACATGCAAGAGCAGAAATGGGGACGCATCATCAATATTTCGTCGGAGTCCGGCGTGCAGCCCGATCCGATGATGCCGCACTACAACGCGTCAAAATCCGCGCTGAATAGCCTGACGAAAAGTCTTTCGAAAGCGTACGGCAAAGACGGGATTCTAGTGAACACCGTGTCGCCCGCTTTCATCCGGACGCCGCTGCTCGACGGCATGCTCGCGCAGCAGGCGAAGGCTCGAGGCATCAGCATGGATGAGGCCGAACAGGTTATGCTGCGCGAGTTTCGGCCCAACATTTTGCTCGGCCGCGCAGGCAGGCCGGACGAGACGGCCGGCATCTGCGTTTTCCTGGCGTCCGAGCAGGCGTCGTTCATCACCGGCTCGAATTATCGAGTTGATGGCGGATCTGTCGCGAGCCTGTAATCTTGCGTATCGAATAATTCAGAACGCCCCCGGCTCGCGGCCGGGCCAGGGATAAGGAAACCTCGCCTGAGCGCGCTACGTGCGCTAAAATGGGCGCGCGTTGTTCAGGAGGAGACGATGAGCTTAACCGCGAAAACGACCCCCGCCCCCCAGGATGCGAAGCAACCCGAAAATCCGCTGAAGGCGCTGCTCCGCTTCGGGCAGTCCGTATGGTTCGATTACATTCGCCGCGACCTGATTACCACCGGCCAGCTGGCGCGATTGATTCAAGACGACGGATTGCGTGGCATGACCTCCAATCCAACCATCTTCGAGAAGGCGATCTCAGGAAGCCCGGACTATACGAAGCCACTCGCCGAACTCGCCAAGCGCGGCGACCTGGACGCGAAGGGAATCTACGAGCATCTCGCCATCCGCGATATTCAGGACGCAGCCGATGCGCTGCGGGGCGTGTATGACCAGTCGAAGCGACGCGACGGTTACGTGAGCCTTGAAGTGTCCCCCTACCTGGCGCGCAAAACGCAGGAGACGATCGACGAAGCGCGGCGGCTCTGGAAAGCGGTTGGCCGCGAGAACGTGATGATCAAAGTCCCCGGCACGCCCGAGGGAATTCCGGCGATCCGCGAACTCATCGGGAGCGGAATCAATATCAACGTGACGCTACTCTTCGCGCAGGACGTGTATCAAACTGTCGCAGACGCGTATATCGCGGGCCTCGAGGATTTCGCCGGACGTGGAGGCGATCTGAGCCGCATCGGAAGCGTGGCGAGTTTCTTCGTCAGCCGCATTGATGCGCTGATTGACGGCAAGATCGCTGAGACGCTCAAGAATCCGCCGGCCACGGCCGATCAAGGCTTGCTCCACAGCCTGCAAGGCAAAGTCGCGATTGCGAATGCCAAGCTCACTTATCAGCTCTACAAGAAGATATTCAGCGGCCCGCGCTGGCAGAAGCTCGCCGATCGCGGCGCGCAGACCCAGCGCGTCCTGTGGGCGAGCACCGGCACGAAGAATCCGGCGTACAGCGACATACTCTACGTCGAGGAACTGATCGGCCCCGATACGGTGGATACGGTGCCGCCCGCCACGTTCGACGCGTTTCGCGACCACGGCAAACCGCGCGCGAGCCTGGAAGAGGACCTCGACGAGGCGCACAAGACGATGCTCGATCTTGGGCGCTCCGGAATTTCCATGAAGGCGGTCACCGACCAACTGACCGAAGACGGCGTGAAGCTTTTCGCGGAAGCCTTCGGCAAACTCCTCGACGCCGTGGAGAAACAGGCGAAGCTGGCCACGGGCGGCTCCTCAACGCGATGATCGAAACATTTCCGGAACCACTCGCCAAGGCCGTGAAGGCCACGCTCGAAGACTGGAAAGCCAACAACAAAGTGCAGCGGCTTTGGGCGCACGATGCGTCGCTCTGGACGAATGCGGACGAAGGCAAGTGGCTTGGCTGGCTCGGGATTGTGGAAGAGCAGCTCGCGAAGAGAAAAAGTTTCCAACAGATCGCCGGAGAGATTCGCGCGGCTGGATTCACGCACGCTGTGCTTCTCGGCATGGGCGGATCGAGCCTTTGCGTCGAGGTGCTGGAGCTCACCTTCGGCAAAGTCCCGGGATACCCCAAAATCTCGACGCTTGATTCGACGGACCCGGCGCAGATCAAGGCGGTCGAATCGAAGCTCGATCTGGCGAAGTCGGTTTTTATCGTGTCGAGCAAATCCGGCAGCACGCTCGAACCGAATATTTTCAAGCAATATTTCTATGAGCGCGTGAAACAGGTTGTAGGCGCGGCCGAGGCCGGGAAACATTTCATTGCCGTCACGGATCCGGGCTCCAACATGCAGAAAGTCGCCGAGGCCAGCGGCTTTCGCCACGTGTTTTTCGGGCTACCGTCCATCGGAGGGCGCTATTCGGCGCTTTCGGATTTCGGCGCGATTCCGGGAGCAATCCAGGGAATTGACGTCGGGAAATTGTTTGACCGCGCGGAGAAGATGGTTCGCGCGTGCGGCGCGTCTGTTCCGGCCGATCAAAATCCCGGCGTGATTCTCGGTGCGGCGCTCGGGACGCTCGCAAAGGGCGGCCGCGACAAGGTCACGATCTTCGCTTCGCCGGGAATATCCGATTTGGGAGCATGGCTCGAGCAATTGCTCGCGGAGTCCACGGGCAAAGAGGGCCACGGGATCATTCCGGTGGATCGCGAGCATATCGGTCCGGCGAGCGTTTACGGGAGCGACCGGTTGTTCGTTTACGTGCGGCTAGAAACGGCGCCGGACGCGAAGCAGGATGCGGCGGTCGCGGCTTTGGAAGCCGCCGGTCAGCCGGTAATCCGTATCGCGATTCCGGAAATTTACGATCTGGGACAGGAATTCTTCCGCTGGGAAATCGCGACGGCTGTTGCGGGCTCGGTGATCGGCATCAATGCTTTCAACCAGCCGGATGTGGAAGCGAGCAAAATTGAGACGCGCAAACTGACGGATGCGTATGAAAAGTCCGGATCGCTGCCGGCGGAATCTCCGGTGCTGCAGGATAGCGGCATAAAACTTTTCACCGACGCAAAGAACGCGGCGGCCCTGAAACAGGCTGCGGGAAACGACGCGACGCTCGGCGGTTATTTGCGCGCGCATTTGAATCGCCTGCATGCGGGCGATTATTTCGCGCTGCTCGGCTACATCCAGATGAACGAAGCGCACGAAGCGGCGCTGCAGGCGATTCGTCACGCCGTGCGCGACAAGCGTCGCGTCGCCACATGTCTAGGCTTCGGGCCGCGCTTTCTGCATTCCACGGGGCAGGCGTACAAGGGCGGGCCGAATTCAGGCGTATTTCTGCAGATTACTTGCGACGATGCCGCCGATATCCCCGTTCCCGGGCAGAAATATACGTTCGGCATTGTGAAAGCGGCGCAGGCGCGCGGCGATTTTCAGGTGCTCGCGGAACGCAATCGCCGGGCGTTGCGAGTGCATCTTGGCGCGGACGTCGCGGCGGGACTCGCGAAGCTCGCGCAAGCGATCCAGCAGGCGCTGGTCTAGAGAGCGGCCTAAACATCGCCCTGAAGATTGCCCCAACCCGCGGCCCAGCCGCACATTTCGCAGGTTCGATCGTTTCCACCTTTCGCGGAGGTACCTTTCATGGAATCAACCGGCGCTCCAGACGCACCGCAGGAGGTGATGGGCACTCCGGCCGGCCCGTGCACGATGGTGATCTTCGGGGCCGGCGGCGATCTCACGAAACGTCTCCTGATTCCGGCGATTTACAATCTCGCGACGAGCAAACTGCTGCCCGAGCAGTTTGCGATCGTGGGCGTTTCGATCGAGCCTTTCTCGACCGAGCAATATCGCGAGCTGGCGACCAAGGACATTCACCAATTCGCGACCTGCGAAGTCAAAGACGAGTCGTGGGACTGGTTCGTCAAGCGCATCTACTATGTTTCGGGCGATTTCCACGATGCGAATCTCTATTCGAAATTGAAGGATACGCTGGGGCAAACGGAAAAAGAGCAGGGGACCAAGGGCAATTGCATTTTCTATCTGGCGATCAGCCCGGATTTTTTCACCGTGGTCGTGCAGCAGCTTGGCGCCGCCGGACTCGCCAACGAGGAAGGCGGAAAGTGGAGGCGGGTCGTCATTGAAAAACCGTTTGGTCACGACATTCCTTCCGCGATCGCGCTGAATAAGTCCATTCGGGAAGTGTTCGAGGAAAATCAGATCTTCCGGATTGACCACTACCTCGGAAAAGAAACCGTTCAAAACATTATCGCCTTTCGATTCGCGAACGGAATTTTCGAGCCGGTGTGGAACCGGCGGTACGTGGATCACGTGCAGGTTACGGTGTCGGAGACGCTTGGCGTCGAGCAGCGCGGCGGATACTACGATACCGCCGGAGCGCTGCGCGACATGGTTCCCAACCACATTTTCCAGTTGATCACGCTGTGCACGATGGAGCCGCCAATTTCCTTTGCGGCCCGCGATCTCCACGACGAACAAACCAAAATCCTGCGCGCGATTCAGCCGCTCAGCCCGGAATCCGTTCTCGAACATAGCGTGCGCGGCCAGTACGGCGCGGGAGCAATCAATGGAAAGCCGGTTGTGGCGTATCGCAGCGAGCCGCACGTCGCGCCCGATTCACAGACGCCCACGTTTGTCGCCATGGCGCTGCACATTGATAGCTGGCGGTGGGCCGGGGTGCCATTTTACCTGCGCACCGGCAAGCGCATGGGCAAGGTGGCCACACAGGTGGTGATCCGGTTCCGGCGCCCGCCGCTCGTTCTATTTCGCAAGACGTCCGTCGCAAAACTTGCTCCGAACGAAATCGTGATCAACATTCAGCCGGACGAGGGGATCTCGCTGAACTTTGAAGCCAAGGTTCCGGGGCCGGTCGTGCGCCTCGGCGCGGTGAACATGACGTTTGAGTACTCCGAGTATTTCGGAAGCACTCCGCAGACCGGATACGAGACGCTGATCTACGACTGCATGATGGGCGACCCCACTCTGTTCCAGCGCGCCGACATGGTCGAGGCTTCCTGGGCGGTCGTCCAGCCGATTCTGGACGCCTGGAAGGCCGCTCCCGCGAACGATTTTCCCAACTACGCCGCCGGATCGTGGGGACCTGAGAAAGCCTTCGAGCTTCTGCGGAAAGACGGGCGCGAATGGCGAGATCCCACCATGGACGACGGGCGGCATCGCGCGGCAGGGCCCGCCGCGGAGAAGAAATCAGGATGACATATCGCCTTTAAATCTGCCGCAGCCCTCGTTTTTGCTATAATCCCGGTCACCGAATCATGGACTTCGATCACCTAATTACATTTCTGGAGATTGCCAAGCAAGGCAGCTTTTCGCGCGCGGGACAGAAGCTCTACCGCTCGCAACCTGCCGTGAGCGCCCAGATCCGCCAGCTCGAGCAGGAATACGGGCAAAAGCTGTTTGATCGGGTAGGGAAGTCGGTGCGGCTGACGGTGGCGGGCGAAGCGCTACTTGAATACGCCGGAAAGCTCCTGACGCTTCGCAACGAGTCGCTGCGCGCCGTAGCGGACCAATCGAGTTCGCCGCACGGGACGCTGGCGATCGGCGCGAACGAAGCGACGTGTCTCTACGTGCTGCCGGATATTTTCGCCGAATATCACCGCCGCTTTCCGGGGGTGCAGATCAGCATCTACCGCAATTTCAGCCATAAGGTACTGGAGAAGGTGGAGGACGGCACGGTGGATGTGGGCATCGTGACGATGCCGGTGAAGTCGCCGAGCCTGAAGGTGCACTCGATTTACCGCGATCGGCTGATGCTGATGGTCAGCCCGGCGAATGCGCTCGCGTCGTACAAAACTGTGCGCACCAGCGACATCGCGGGGCAGCCGCTGATTTTTCCCAAGACGGGGTTCACCCGCCAGGTGCTGGACAAGCAATTTCGTCCCTTCCGGTCGCGGCTGCGGATCACGATGGAACTCGCAAGCGTTGGGATGATCAAGCGCTTTGTCGCCGCCGGACTGGGCGTTTCATTGATCAGCGAAGGATTCGCGCAGGACGAGGTGCGCGCCGGCCAGGTAAGGCTTATCCCCGTATCCGATATGGAAGTCTGGCGCGAATTGGGACTGGTTTACAGGCGCGACCGCACGCTTCCGCGTTCGGCGTCCGCTTTTGTCGCGCTGGCCCGCCACGGCGTCAACGACGCAGCGAGCGGCGAAGGTGAAGGAAAAACCGCACACAAGCGCTGACCGAATCCAACCGGCCGCGCGAGCAGGCGAATTCTAAATTATTTCACGCGCTTTGCGACAAGATCTTCTTTCGCAGCCCCGGCAACATCCCGCGTGAACTTGATTTCGTCGCCAGAGATTTTCCCGACATAGGTAATCGCGAGTTTCTGACCCTGGTAGTCGAGATTCTCGACGAACGAAACGTCATCACCCTTCACCGTGCCATTCTCGATTTCAGTCGTTCCGTTGTCGGATTTGGCGGTGCCCGTCAGTTTTTCGCCATCCACTTTGAATGTGTAGGTGTAGTGCTGCTCGCCAACTTGCGTGTTGAATGTTGCCGTCCACTGACCGGTGATGTCGGCCGCCAAAGCGGACAATGCCAGGCCTAGCACGAGTATCGGCAGAGCGACGGCTATTCGAAGTTTCATCGAGTGGTTCTCCTCAAGAGGATTTTGGCGCGGGACCCAGCTCTCTTGTAGGCCGGGACGACGTGAATGTCAATCAGGAGGGCTTCCGCAACTGCTTATAGAGGTCGTTCGCGGCCTGAAATTCCTGATGCATTTCCTTGCTCGCTAGATTCGTCCGCAAATAGTCCACCGCCTGGGCGAGGCGGTCCAGCGCGCGCGAGATGTTGTCGGTGTTGGTTAGCAGAATGTCGCGCCAGATGTCGTACGGACCTCCGGCGAGCCGCGACATATCCCGCAAGCCGGATCCCGACAGCGTGAGTGGCAGGCCGGTTTCGTCGGTCTCATCCTGGACCACGCGCGCGAGAGCCACCGACAGCAGCTGTGGCAGGTGCGAAACGATTCCGACGGCCCAATCGTGCGTTTCCGGATCAGACCAGATCGGACGCGCTCCGATAGCGCGGACGACTTCGACGAATGCTTTTACGCGCGAGTCGGAGTCTCCTTCGAGCCCCATAAGAGCGTAGGGCGCGCCACGAAAAAGCTTCGCGTCCGCGTGTTCGACGCCCGATTGTTCTTTGCCGGCCATGGGATGCGCGCCGAAAAACCGCGCCCCGCCGCGAAAGTGATCCTTTGCGGCGCGGCAGATCACGGCTTTCGTGCTGCATGCGTCGGTGACCAGCGCATTCGGTTCGGCTGATTTCGCGATTGCACCCAGCGATTCGATGGATGCGCCGATGGGCAGAGCGATGTAAACAAGATCGGCGCCGCTTACTGCAGTCGCTAAATCGGAGGTAGCTTCGTCAACAACGCCCGCGGCCCCAGCGCGACCGGACGAACCTCCGCGGCTATAGCCAACGAAGGAAACGCTGGGAAATAGCTGGCGCAGCGCCAGGGCAAACGAGCCGCCAATCAGGCCCGTGCCGATGATCGCCACTCGGCTGAAAGGGACGGAACTCGCCATAATTCAATTGCCGCCCGTCATACGGGCCGCATCCGCGCCATCGCGAGCAATCGGACGCTCACTTCTTGCTGCCGCCTGCAGCTGTTGATTCGGGCTTGATCCAGGACATTTGGGCACGCAGCTCCTTGCCCACCGCCTCGATGGGGTGATTCTTATCCTTCTCCAGAAGTTTCGTATAGACCGGGCGCCCGGCTTTGTTTTCAGCCACCCATTCCTTCGCGAACGCGCCGGATTGGATTTCTTCGAGAATCCTCTTCATGTTCTGGCGGACGTGGTCGTCAATCACGCGATTTCCGCGAGTGAGGTCGCCGTACTTCGCCGTCTCGCTGACGAACTTGTGCATCTCCGCGATGCCGCCTTCGTAAATCAGGTCCACGATCAGCTTGAGTTCGTGCAGGCATTCGAAGTACGCCGATTCGGGCTGGTAGCCCGCGTCAACCAGAGTTTCCCATCCGGCTTGAATCAGCGCGCGCGCGCCGCCGCAGAGGACGGCTTGCTCACCGAACAAATCGGTTTCAGTCTCTTCGGCAAATGTCGTCTGAATGACGCCGGGCCGCGTGCCACCGATGGCGTGCGCGTAGGCCAGCGTGCGGTCGAACGCATGTCCCGAGGCGTCCTGCTGGACAGCCACCAGACAGGGAACTCCGCGACCAGCTTCAAACTGGCGCCGGACGAGATTCCCGGGTCCCTTGGGCGCGACCATGGTGACGTCCACTTCCTTTGGCGGAGTGATCTGGCCGTAGTGAATGTTGAAGCCGTGCGAGAACATGAGCATGGCTCCGGGCTTCAGATTCGGCGCAATCTCTTTCTCGTAGATCGGCGGCTGCGACGTGTCGGGCGCGAGCATCATTACCACGTCCGCGCCTTTGGAGGCTTCGATCGGAGCCGAGAGCTTCCAGCCATCGTTTTCCGCTTGGGCCCATGAAGCGCCGCCGCGGCGCAGACCGACGACTACATCGAGTTTGCTATCGCGCAGGTTGAGCGCGTGCGCACGTCCCTGGCTGCCGTAACCGATCACCGCGATGCGCTTGCCCTCCAGCGCCCTCGGGTTTGCATCCTTTTCCCAGAACATCTTTGCCATTCGTATTCTCCTTGGAACTGCGGAATTTCGATTTGTCAGGCGTTCGTGATGGCGCCTTCGGACGCCGAAGAAACGAGTTTCGCGTATTTCGCCATGACGCCGGATTTATAGCGCGGCGCGGGCGGCTTCCATTGCGCGCGACGCTCGTCGAGATTGGCTTCCACGTCGAGGCGCCGTGCCTTCACGTCGAGCGTGATTTTGTCGCCATCGCTAACGAATGCGATGGGGCCGCCTTGCGCGGCTTCCGGCGCCACGTGGCCCACCATCAGACCGTGGGTCGCACCGCTGAAGCGTCCGTCGGTGAGCAGGGCGATGGATTCACCGAGACCCTGGCCGACAAGCGCGCCCGTGACCGCCAACATTTCGCGCATCCCCGGACCGCCTTTGGGTCCTTCATAGCGGATGACGACCACGTCGCCGGCCTTGATTTGTTGCTTCTGCACGGCCTCGAACGCAGCCTCTTCCGAATCGAAAACGCGCGCCGGGCCGGAATGGAAGATTCTTTCGTGGCCGGAAAGTTTCACCACGCAACCTTCGGGAGCGAGCGAGCCGCGCAAAATCGCCAGGCCGCCATCTTTTTTGATAGGATTCGCGAGCGGGCGAAGCACTTCCTGGCCGGGCGTTTCCTTCGCGTCTTGAATTTCCCGGAAAAGACTTCGCCCCGAAGCGGTCGGACCATCGTGCAGCAGACCCGCGTCCTGAAGGCGCTTTCCCAAAAGGCGCATGCCGCCGGCGTGAAACATGTCTGGCGCTGTAAAACGGCCGCCGGGTTTCAGATCGGCGAGTATGGGGGTCTTCGCCGAGATTTTGTCGAACTCGTCGAGCTTCAGGGGCACGCCTGCGTCGCGGGCGATTCCCAGCAAGTGCAGCACGGCGTTCGTCGAGCCTCCCGTGGCCGCGACGGACGCAATCGCGTTCTCGAGCGATGCGTGGGTGATGATCTGGCTCGGGCGAAGGTCCCTGCGAAGAAGCTCCATCACGGCTTTGCCGCAATCCACCGCAACTTGCAGCTTGCGCGGATCAACGGCAGGAACTTCGTTTGCGCCCATGGGGGAAATTCCGAGAAACGAAATCGCCGTGGCCATGGTGTTGGCCGTGAACTGGCCGCCGCACGCGCCTGCGCCCGGACACGCATGATCTTCCAGATCCGTCACCTGCGCCGCGGTCATTTTGCCGGCTGCAAATGCGCCGGGCGCTTCGAACACATCCTGAATCGTGACGTCGTGGCCCTGAAATCTTCCCGCCATGATCGAGCCGCCGTAAAGCACCAGACCCGGAAGATCGAGTCGCGCGAGAGCCATCACTGTGGCGGGAATTGTCTTGTCGCAGCCGCAGATTGCGACGACTGCGTCGAACGCATGCGCGCGCACAAAAAGCTCGATGGAATCAGCGATCACTTCGCGCGAGACCAGCGAAGCCTTCATGCCCTCCGTGCCCATGGTGATTCCGTCGGAAATGACGATTGTGTTGCATTCGATGGGCGTGCCGCCGGCGGCGCGGATTCCTTCCTTCACTTTTTCCGCCAGCGTGCGCAGGTGGAAATTGCAGGGCGTCACATCGCTCCAGGTGTTGGCCACGGCGACAAGCGGCCGCGCGAGGTCGGCGTCCGTCAGCCCCGTCGCTTTCAACATGGCGCGGGCAGGCGCCCGTGCGATTCCTTTTTTTATCGCGTCACTCTGCATTTCGAATTGGCCTTTCGCGCATCCTGAAAAACAAAAAGCCCCGCCACCTGTCTCCAGGTGCGGGGCGCATTCGTCTAAGCGCGGCTCAGACGGGTCGCCCCCACCCTACGATTACATATACGGAATAGCTGATTGATCGCGTCATAGAGTAGCGTCTCATTCCACAATGGACAATCGGTTTCCTCTGCTTCGAGTGGCCGTGCCGTTTCGCTCTGGCGCGAAAGACTTCCGCCGCCAAAACCAGTAAGCCGGAATCAGCCGGATAAGTCAAATTTCGAATTATTGCTTCCGGTATAAGCCCTGCTTATGGCGCCCCCAGACAAGGAAGCGCTTGACGCGTCCCGAAGGCGTTTTGTATAGTTGCGCTTCGATCTTTGAATCGGAAGTAATTGCAAAGGATAGCCGAGAGCGCGTGATGCACTTGTACTCTAGCTATTTCGCCTTTACTTACCGCTTCCCCTTCGCGGGGGAGCGGGCCGGCGAAACGCGCGCGGACAAGACCAGCAGCTAAAAGCCGCACAAAGTTTCGAATACCGGCCGCGAACCTCGAAGAGAGGGCGCGGCTTTTTTGTTGTTCCGGCCCGGTGCCGGGGAGGCGACGCGAGTGCCATGAAAATCATAGACTGGCGAGGCAAAATAGACGCAATTGACACGGCGCTGCTGCACCTTCTGAATCTCCGCGCCGAGCTGGCCCTGGAGGTCGGAAAGCTGAAGGATGACGAAGGCGTCTCTCTCCGCGTCCCCGGCAGAGAACAGGAAATTCTGTCGCGCATGAAAAGCATGAACCCCGGTCCGCTGGCGATAGATTCCGTGGCGAAGATTTATCAGGTGATCCTCGACGAATCCATTCGCACGCAGCAACGGCACGGTTTTGGCGGCCCACCGCAGCGGCCGCCCAAGAGGTCCAGCCGAAAATGAACGTCGCGAAAAACGCGCGCGTTGCGTTTCAGGGGGAGCGCGGCGCCTTCAGCGAGGAGGCGGCCGTGAAACTTCTCGGCGAGGAAATTTCGCTCGTCCCGCGCTCGACGTTCGAGGCAGCGTTCAGCGCGATCGCCGACGGCGTGGCGGATTACATTCTCGCGCCGATTGAAAACAGCCTGGCGGGCTCGGTCCACAGGTCCTTCGATCTGCTGGTGGACAGCCAATTGAATATTCTGGCGGAAGTGGTGATACCGATCGCACACAACTTGATTGCTGTGCCGGGCAGTACGTTCGAAGAAGTCGCGGTGGTTGAATCGCATCCTGTGGCGCTCGCGCAATGCGAGCAGTTTTTCGGCGCGAATCCGCGATTGAAACGAGTGGTGACCGAGGACACCGCGGGCAGCGTGCGTGCCGTGGTTCGGGCAGGCGACCGTACACGCGCGGCGATCGCGAGTCGGCGCGCCGCGGAGATCTACGGCGGAGTGATTCTGCGCGAGCATCTCGAGGACAACAGCGAGAATTACACTCGATTTCTGTTGCTTTCGACTTCGCCGGATTCGGCCGAGAACGCGGACAAGCTTTCGCTTGTCTTTCAACTCGATCACCGGCCTGGAGCGCTGGTCCACTCGCTCGAACCCTTTGCGCGGCGGAGCATCAATCTGATGAAGATCGAGAGCCGCCCGGTCCACGGAAGCCCGTGGCAATACCGTTTTTATCTGGATCTGCAGGCGTCGAGGCGCGATCCGGAAGTCGCCGCGGCGCTGGCCGAATTGGAAAGCCTGGTGGTGGATCTGCGGATTCTCGGGTCGTACGTTTCCGCGCCGCGATCGGACAGCACGAAATCTCAGGAATCTGCGAGGAGTCGAAAATGATTTTCAACATGGCGGGCGAAGCAACCGACGCGCAAGTTCAGCACATCGTTGATCGCATCAAGGAGTGCGGCTACGAAGCGCACTTGATTCGCGGGAAGGAGCGAACCGTGATCGGAGTCGTAGGCAACAGCCGCACCAGCCGCGAAGAGCTTTTTGCACTTAGCTCCGCGCCGGGCGTCGAGGAGATTGTGAGGATCTCGCACCCGTACAAGCTGGCCGCGCGCAGCGTGCGGCCCGAAGGCACGGTGCTCGATTTGGGCAAGGGCGTGATGATCGGCGGCAACGAAGTCGTGGTCGCGGCCGGGCCGTGCGCGGTCGAAAGTCCGGAACAGATCGAGAGCATCGCCGCGAGCGTTGCCAAAGCCGGGGCAAAACTGCTGCGCGGCGGCGCGTTCAAGCCGCGCTCGTCGCCTTACAGTTTTCAAGGTCTTGGCGTCGAAGGACTGAAGATTATGCGCGCGGCTGCGGATCGCAACGGCCTGCTCGTGGTCAGCGAGGTGATGGACCCCTCACAGATCGAATTGATGCTGCCGTGGGTGGACGTGCTGCAGGTCGGCGCTCGCAACATGCAGAATTATCATTTGCTGCGCGGGCTTGGCGAAGTGGACAAACCCGTACTGCTGAAGCGGGGGATGTCCGGCACGATCGAAGAATTGCTGCTCAGCGCGGAATACATCATGGCCGGCGGGAATTACAAAGTGATTCTGTGCGAGCGGGGAATTCGCACGTTTGAAACGGCGCTGCGCAATACCATGGATATCGCCGCGATTCCGGTGCTGAAAAGCCTCTCGCACTTGCCGGTGATGGCGGACCCGTCGCACGGCACCGGGAAGCGGGACAAGGTAGCGGCGCTGGCCCGCGCGGCAGTTGCCGCCGGCGCGGACGGGTTGATCATCGAGGTGCATCCCGATCCCGAGCGCGCCATGTCCGACGGCGTGCAGTCGCTCTATCCGGATCAGTTCACGCAGATGATGAAGGAAGTTCGCGCGATTGGCTTGGCCGTGGAGCGGCGTATCGCCTGATCGCTGGCGTTGCGAGCAGGAGGGTGCCAGTGGATTCAGTTACGGAGTCGCCGAAGCGAATCCGTACTTCTGAAATATGGCGAGGCCCTGCGGGCTTGCCAGAAAATCGAGGAACGCCCGCGCGGCGGCTGGATCTTTCGAGGCCTTGATTACGGCCGCGGGATAAATCACCGGGGCGTGTGATTTTGCCGGCGCGGTCGCGACCACTTTCACCTTCGTGGACGACATCGCATCGGTTGCGTAAACGATGCCCGCATCCACGTTCCCCGTCTCCACATAGGTCAGCACCTGGCGGACGTCTTTCCCGAGAATCGCTTTCGAATTCACCGCGTCGTAGATTCCTAGCGACGTGAGCACCTCTTTCGCGTATTGCCCGGCAGGCACGGTCGTTGGTTCGCCCAGCGCGACCTGCTTCACGTCCGCGCGCGTAAGGTCCTGGAACGACGATATTCCCAAGGTCGAATCCTTCGGGACAATCAGCACCACCTCGTTTCGCAAAAGATTCCTTCGCGTGCCTTCGAGCAGCAGACCCTTGGTTTCGAGCGCATCCATCTGCTTAGGCGCGGCGGAAAGAAAGACGTCCACGGGCGCGCCCTGCTCGATCTGGAGCTGCAGCGTTCCCGAGGCGCCGTAGTTCGTTGCGATCATCACGTTCGGATTCGCAGCGATGTAAGTCTGCTTCGCTTCATCCAGCGCATCTTTCAGGCTGATCGCCGCGGAAACCGTCAGGTCGGCCTTGCCCGCTTGCGGTGCTGGGCTGCCCCCGAGACTGCCTGCGGTGAAGAGAGCGAGGCCCAGGAGGGCAGCGACTAGCGATCGTGAAATCCGGCGAATCATGAGAAACCTCCAAGAATCTGCGGCGCACTTGAAAGGCGGGCGACTATCAGCGTGCTATACGAATTAACACGATTCTGCGCGTTAGGTCAATTCCGTATGATTCATTTCGGGCAATCGGAATCGAAAGCAGTGGTTCTGCAGGGACGCGAATAGTGATCGCGAAACCGATCTAGATCCGGACGATCATCACTTCGGTGGACTTTATCAGAGCCGAAGCCTTGTCTCCAACCTTCAGCCGCATTTCGCGCACGGCGTCTGCCGTGATGATTGACGTGATTTTCTGGCCCCCGATGGAAAGAGCCACTTGCGCGATCAGTCCGTCAACCCTGATCTCGGTTACGCGCCCGGCCAGCTGATTCCGGCCGCTGATCTGGCGGAAATTCGGGCGTCGCGATTCGACCGGCAATCGCTCCGAGTGCAGGTGCAGAAATTCGTCCAGCTCGGATTCGGGAATGCGGTGGTGGCCGCCGGCGGTCGTCACCGTGCGCAGTTTCTTCTTATAAATCCACTGCTTCAGCGTGGGATAGCTGATGCCCAGAATCTTGGCGGCATCGCGGGGGCTCAGCAATCGGGAAGGTCGAGTCGTGTTAGCCATCACGCACGGTTTTAGCGTACTCCCTGCTCCTGAGTCAATCGGTGGTTCCAGCGCATCCAATGTGCGAGGGCTGTAACACGCTGTTGGCGCTCAGGTTGACACTGGCGTCGGGCAAGACTAAACTAGGCGAGTACCTTATGATTTCAACGCTTCCGAACTCGTGTCGTACCTGCTGTAACACGACGCAGATGTGTGCGTCTTCGGGGGCGCCAGGGTTCACGGGCTAGGTTCTACACAAAACCAGGCTTGAAACCAACCCGCCCTCGGAGCCAAACCGGGAGGCGGGATTTTTTATGGCGTTGCGCGAATTTAGGCTGGACCTGCATGAAAAGGACGAGACCGTGGCCGCAGTAAGCCAACTCGATCACCTGAAAATGCTCGAAGCCGAGAGCATGTTCATCCTGCGCGAGGCCGCGGCGGAATTCGCGCGTCCGGTGATGCTGTACTCGATTGGCAAAGACTCCTCGGTGATGTTGCGGCTGGCGCAAAAAGCCTTCTATCCCGGGAAAATTCCGTTTCCGCTCTTGCACATAGACACGAGCTACAAATTCCCCGAGATGATCGAGTTCCGCGACTGGTACGCCAAGCACGTGGGCGTCGAGCTGATCGTGCACAAAAACCAGAAAGCGCTCGACGATGGCGCGAATCCCTATTCGCTCGGCACGCAGAAGTGCTGCGGCTTCCTCAAGACTCGCTCGTTGCTCGACGGCCTCGCGGAAGGCGGCTTCGATGCCGCATTCGGCGGGGCGCGCCGCGACGAAGAAAAATCGCGTGCCAAGGAACGCGTCTACTCCTTCCGCGACGCGTTGGGCCAATGGGATCCGAAGAACCAGCGTCCCGAGCTCTGGAGCCTTTACAACAGCCGCCATCACAAGGGCGAAAGCATTCGCGTGTTTCCGCTTTCGAATTGGACGGAGCTCGACGTCTGGCTCTACATTCACGCCGAGAAAATTCCAATCGTTCCGCTCTATTTTGCGAAGGAGCGCGAAGCCATCGTGCGCGGCGAGCAGATTCTGCTGCTCCAGGCCGGCACGCGCGCGCTTCCCGGCGAAAAGACGGAATTGGTGAAGTGCCGCATGCGCTCGCTCGGCTGCGCGCCCTGCACCGGGGGAATCCGCTCCGATGCCGACACCGTCCCGAAAATTATCAACGAGATGATTTCGTTCCGCCGCTCCGAGCGCGAAAACCGCGCCATTGACCACGACGAGGAAGGCTCAATGGAAATCAAGAAGCGCGAAGGCTATTTCTGATGTCCACCGCGACGCCAGAACCCACAGACGCGCCGTCAGCCGCCGCCACACCCTTCAATGCAGAAGGCGCCGCGGGATCGCTGACGCACGCTCTGGGTCTGCTGCGATTTTCCACCGCGGGCAGCGTGGACGACGGCAAATCCACTTTAATTGGGCGCTTGCTCTACGACAGCAAGTCGGTCTTCGAAGACCAACTCGCGTCCGTGCAGAAGAGCAAGATCAATCGCTCCGGCGGTCCGATAGACTTTTCGCTGCTCACCGACGGCCTGCGCGCCGAACGCGAACAGGGCATCACCATTGACGTCGCCTACCGGTATTTTTCCACTCCGCGCCGCAAATTCATCATCGCCGATACCCCGGGCCACGAGCAGTACACGCGCAATATGGCCACTGGCGCGTCCACTGCCGAGGCTGCCGTGGTTCTGATGGACGCGACCAAGGGCGTTCTGCGGCAATCGCGGCGCCACGCGTATATCGCGCACCTGCTGGGCGTGCAGCACATCGTTGCTGCAGTCAACAAAATGGACCTCGTCGGCTTCTCGCAGGAAGTTTTCGATCGCATCTCCGCCGAGTTCCGCGAGTTTGCCGATCATCTGGGGATTCGCAACGTCTACGCGGTGCCCGTCAGCGCGCTCGAAGGCGACAACGTGGTGCGGCGCAGCAAGCGGATGCCGTGGTTTGAAGGTCCGCCGCTGCTGGAGCACCTTGAGTCGATTCCCGCGGGCTTAGGCTCGGCATCCGGGCCGCTGCGTTTTCCGGTGCAGTACGTGATCCGGCCGGACGCGAGCTTTCGCGGATTTGCCGGCCAGCTCGTTTCCGGCCAACTTCAGCCCGGGGCAAGCGTGGTGGCCATGCCTTCCGGCGTCAAGACGAAAGTCCAATCCATCGTCGCCTTTGAGGATGAGCCCGAATCCGCCGTATCGGGAGACTCGATCACCATCACGCTCGAGGACGAAATTGACCTTAGCCGCGGCGACATGCTCGTCGGCGAGGCGAATCCTCCCGCGTCCGGCACCGAGTTCCAGGCAATTCTCGTCTGGATGCATTCGGAGCCGCTCGACCCGCACAAAATTTACCTGCTCAAGCACACCACGCGCACCGTGCGCGCCCGCATCAATCAGATTCGCTATCGCGTGGATATCAATACGCTCGAACACGCGCCGGCCACGAAGCTCGATCTGAACGAAATTGCCGCCGTGGACGTGAAAACGACCTTGCCGCTATTTTTCGATCCATATCATCTGAATCGCATCACGGGCAGCTTCATCGTCATTGATCCGCTGACGAACGCGACGGTCGCTGCGGGAATCATCGAACGCGCCATAGACCCGGCGCGCGGCTCGCGCGCCACGGCCGCGCATCGCAAGCACAGCACGCGAGAGGAGCGCATCCTCCGTTTCGGCCATCCCGCAGCTGCGGTCTGGCTGAAGGGCCGTCCCCACGTTGCAGAGCTGGTGGAGCGCAGGCTCTTCGACGAAGGCTGGCAAGTGCAGCTGGCCGGATCGAATGATTTTCTATCGCACGAACTCGTGACCGTGGCAAAGGCGTTTCGCCTGTCCGGATACATCACGGTTTTTTGCCCACTCGATGACGGTACGGACCAGAAGCAGGTGGTTCGCGCGATTTTTGGCCCCGATTCGTTCTTCGCCGTTCGCATCACCGACGACACGGACGAAGAAGCCGTTGACCGGATCATGAAAGTGCTGCGCAAATGGCGCGACAACTATTCCCTGGAGTCGGAGAAGGGGAAATCATGAACGCGCTCGGCCTGGCCGAGGAATTTGAGGTGCTTTCCGCCGACGCGATGATTGACCGCCTGCTCGCGGAAAACTCCGCCGCCGTGAAGAACGGCTCCGTCTGCATCACCTGCAGCTTTCAGGCCGAGGACATGATCGTGCTCGACCTGCTGCGCAAGCGTCTGCCGAATATTCCGGTGCTGTTTCTCGACACCGGCTACCACTTCGCGGAAACCTACGCGTATCGCGACCGCATGGCGCGCGAATGGAATTTGAACGTGCGGAATCTCGCGGCGAAGCAATCCGTTCCCGAGCAGGAAGCCGCGTTCGGCATCCTCAACCGCACCGATCCCGGCCGGTGCTGCCATCTGCGCAAAGTGGAGCCGCTGTTCGAGGCGCTCGAAAATTTCGACGTGTGGTTCACCGGCCTGCGCCGCGAGCAATCGCCCACGCGCAAGAATCTGAAAGTCATCGAGCACCACGAGCTGCCGAGCGGCAAGGTGCTTCTGAAGGCCAGCCCGCTCGCCGCGTGGACGTGGGGCCAGGTTTGGGAACACACGTCGCGCGAGAAAATCGAGTATCTACCGCTCTACGATGCTGGCTACCGCAGCATCGGCTGCGAGCCGTGCACCGCCATCCCCGCTGCAGGGGCCGATCCGCGATCCGGCCGATGGGCCGGAGAGAAGCTCGAGTGCGGCATTCACACTGAATCGAAACGATCCGACTAATGCACTATTTGATCGGATTTCTGATCGCTCTCGCGGTGGGTCTGACCGGAATCGGCGGCGGCAGCTTCACAGTGCCGGCTCTGGTTCTGATTGTGGGATTGCCCGCCGGCGCCGCCGTCGGAACTGCTTTCGTATTTGCCGGGGTGCTGCGCCTGATCGCCGGTCCGTTTTATCTGGCGGGGCGGCACATTCACTGGCGATATTTGTGGTTGCTCACGCTGGGCGCGGTTCCGGGCCTTGCCATCGGCACGTACGGCCTTCGGTTGCTCAGCACCAACGCCAACAGCCCCACCGTGATCATCCTGCTCGGGCTGCTGCTAACCGCTTCCTCCAGCGTCACGTTTATTCCTCGCGTCCAAAATCAGGGATTTGCGCGCAAGAATTCCAGCTGGCTCCCGTGGCTCGCGCTTCCCATCGGAATTGAGGCCGGCTTTTCGTCCGCCGGCGCCGGCGCGCTGGGGACCGTACTTCTGCTGAACTATTCGGAGCTGACGCCGCCGGAAGTGGTGGGGACCGACATCCTGTTCGGACTTGTGCTTGCGGTGCTCGGCAGCGCGTTCCACTGGAAATTCGGCGCGATCAATAGTCCCGTGCTGGTGAAATTGCTTGAGGGGGGAATTCCCGGCGTGGTGGTCGGATGCCTGCTCGCCAAAAAGGTGCCGGCGCGAAAATTGAAAGTGGTGATCGCGCTGATTGCGATTTTCGCGGGATTGCAGCTGGTGTGGACCGGCGCGCGCACTTTGATGACGCGGCGCTCCGCGAAATCCTCGAGCGCGACGTACGAAAAGGCCCGCGTCAGCTTGCCGCCGTCGTCCTAAAGATCAAATCCCAGCTGAAGCTTGGCCGCTTCGGACATGCGCGACGGGCCCCACGGCGGTTCGAAGACGATCTCGACGTCCACTTCTTTCACGTCCGGCAACTTCGAAAGCTTTCCTTCCACGTCCATTTTCAGCACATTGCCCATGCCGCAGCCCGGAGCGGTCATGGACATTTTGATCTCGATGCGATTGCCGCCCTGCTCGAGCGGTGTGGTCACGCAGGAGTAGATCAAACCGAGGTCGGCAATATTCACGGGAATTTCCGGGTCGAACACGGTCTTCAGCTGGTCCCAGACCATTTTTTCGCTCAGCGCTGCGGGTTCGCCTGCCGGAACTTCGGCTGCGGTCGGAGGTGTGAGGCCGAGAGCGTCCGCGTCCTTCACGTCAATGCGAAACATGCCGTGAGCGCTCGTGACCGTCCAGCTGCTGCCGAGGAATTGCATCACACTGACGCCGGTGCCTGCGGGCAGAATCGAGGGATTGCCGCTTGGAATTGCGATCGCCGCGCATTCGCGCTTTAGTTGGATGAATTCGCTCATACAGCTACTCCGTTGAAACAGGGTCTTGCTTGCCTTCGAGTGCCGCGTTCAGCGTGTGCCAGGCGAGGGTGGCGCACTTCACGCGAACGGGGAACTCGGACACGCCGGAAAACACGGTCAACTTGCCGAGCTCGGATTCATTTCCGGCCGCAGGCGCGTGTCCCGTGACCATTTCATGGAAGCGCTCGAAGATTTTCTCCGCCTCCGCGAGCGTTTTGCCCTTCACGCTTTGCGTCATCATGGATGCGGAGGACTTCGAAATCGCGCAACCCGAGCCTTGAAAGCTGATGTCGCGGATCGTATCGCCATCGAGCGTGACGTACACGGTGAAGCGATCGCCGCAGAGTGGATTGAAGCCCTCGGCCTTGTGGTTCGCCGCCGGCAGCTCGCGGAAATTTCGCGGAGTCTTGCTGTGCTCCAGGATTACATCCTGGTAGAGATCGCGCAGGTCGGACATCAGGCGAATACCTCCCGCACTTTTCCAATGCCGCGAACCAAAGCGTCCATTTCTTCCAGCGTGTTGTAGGCGGCGAACGACGCGCGCGCCGTAGCCGGGATGCCGAAGCGCTCCATCACCGGTTGCGAGCAGTGATGCCCGGTCCGGATGGCGATGCCTTCCTGATCGAGAATCGTTCCGATATCGTGCGGGTGCACGCCCTCGATCACGAACGAAAGCACGCCGGCCTTTTCCTTTGCGGTGCCGATGATTGTGACACCGGGAATCGAGGAGACTTGCTCGGTCGCGTAAACCAGCAGGTTGTGTTCGTGAGCGCCGATATTGCCGATGCCGAGGCCGTTCACGTAGGTGAGCGCGGCGCCCAGACCGATCACGCCCGCGATATCCGGCGTGCCCGCTTCGAATTTGTAGGGCAGCTTGTTGTAGCTTGTCTTTTCGAACGTGACGGAGCTGATCATGTCGCCGCCGCCTTGATAGGGAGGCATGGCCTCGAGCAGCGCCGATTTGCCGTACAGCACGCCGATGCCGGTCGGGCCGTAAACCTTGTGGCCGGAAAACGTGTAGAAGTCGCAATCGAGCGCCTGAACGTCCACCTTCATGTGTGGCACGGCCTGCGCACCATCCACCAGCACGGGAACATTCTGGGCGTGCGCCAATTCGATCATGCGTTTGAGCGGATTGATGGTGCCAAGCGCGTTCGAGACGTGCGTGACGGCGGCGAGCTTCGTCCGCGGCCCGAGCAGCTTTGCAAATTCGTCGAGCAACAGCTCGCCCTGGTCGTTGATCGGAGCGACGCGCAACTTGGCGCCCTTTTCATCGCACAGGATCTGCCAGGGCACGATATTCGAATGGTGCTCCATGGCCGTGATGAGCACTTCGTCGCCCGATTGAACGCGGGCACGGCCGAAAGTCTGCGCGACGAGGTTGATACCCTCGGTTGCGCCGCGCACAAAAATGATCTCGCGCGAATGCGGGGCGTTGATGAATTCCTGCGCGGTTCGGCGCGCTGCTTCGTAGTCTGCCGTCGCGACTTCGGAAAGATAGTGCACGCCGCGGTGGATATTGGCGTTGCTGCCCTCGTAGTAGCGGACGATGGCGTCAATCACGGCGCGCGGTTTTTGCGACGTGGCGGCGTTGTCCAGGTAAACCAGCGGCTTTCCGTGAACCCGCTGCTGAAGGATCGGAAAATCGGCGCGAACTCGCGCCACGTCGAATCCACCCCGTGCAGGACGCTGTTCCACGTCGAGTTTTCTGGCGGCGGTGGTCATGCGACTCGCCCCAATGAAGCGGCAGCCAGGCGAAACGCATGGTCGTGAATCAGCTTCTCGACGTGCGTGCGCACCGGACCTTCCTTCATGCGGTCCATGCACTCGCTCGCGAACGCCACGAGAAGCAGCCTGCGCGCGGAAATTTCGTCAATTCCCCGCGAGCGCAGATAGAACAGCGAGTTTTCTTCCATCTGACCGATGGTCGCGCCATGCGTGCACTTCACGTCGTCCGCGTAGATTTCAAGCTGAGGCTTGGTGTCAATCTGCGCGGTGTCGGAAAGCAACAGGTTGCGGTTGGTCTGCTTCGCATCGGTCTTTTGCGCGTCCTTGTGGACGATGATGCGGCCGTGAAACACGCCGTGCGCGTGACCGTCGAGGATTCCGTTGTAGAACTGGCGGCTGCCGCAGTGCGGGCTGGCGTGTTCGACGAGCATGTAATTGTCGAGGTGCTGGCGCCCGTTGCCGATGAACAGGCCGTTGATCAGGCACTCTCCGCCCTCGCCGGCAAGAACAGGATGGATGTTGTTGCGCACCAGCGCTCCGCCCAGAAGCACGGAGTGCGATGCGACGTCGGCCGTTCTTCCTTGCTGAATGCGCAACGTCGAGACGTTGAACGCGCCGGTGTGCTCGCGCTCGATCATGTAATGCGAAACGACGCTGTGGTCCCCGGCGACCAGTTCCGTCACCACGTTGCTGAAGGCTTGTCCGCCGCCCAGCGAGACGTAGTCTTCGACGATGGTGGCGTGGCTGTTCTCCTCCGCCACGATCAGGTTGCGCGGATAATTCACCGCGGGAGAATCGTGTTCGGTCGAAAGGTACAAAATGGCAACGGGGCTTTCGAGAACGACACCCCTGGCGATATGCACGTACGCGCCGTCCTCGAGGAAAGCCGTATTCAGCGCGCCGAAGGAATCACGCTGCATGTTGAGGTAGCGGCCGAGGTGCTTCTCAATCGCTTCCGGATGGCGCACGATTTCGGCGGCGAGATTGCCCACGGTCACTCCCGCGGGAAGCCGGCCGATCTGCGATAGCCCCGGCGCGAAACGTCCATCCACGAACACGAGCTGGGAGCGGGCGCCAGGCATCCGAAACCGCTCGATATCTTTCTGCGACGGCAGGGAATGGCCGTTACGGATCAGGTGGAAAGGAGTCTGCGCGATTGCGTTGGGATTTGTGAAGCGCCAATCCTCGTCGCGAGTGGTCGGAAAACCGGCTTCGCTGAATCGCGCGAAACCATCCTGGCGAAGTTTCTTCAGCCAGGCGATATCGTGGCTCGGTGCGGATTTTTCGAATCCGCCGAAGCTTTCGGCGTATCTCGCAATTGCTTGTGTTGCGCTTGCCAAAGTTTCTGTCCTTTCAAAACCCAAGAGGGCGCAGCAAGCAGCGCCCCTACAAAACCGTTCAGGCGCCCGCTCCTGCTTCGTACTTGCCGTAGCCTTTGTCTTCGAGCTCCAGCGCGAGCTCCGGTCCGCCGGAGCGAACGATGCGTCCCTCGACCAACACATGGACGCGATCCGGCACGATGTAGTTGAGCAGCCGCTGATAGTGCGTCACCACCAGAATCGCGCGCTCGGGATTGCGCATGGCGTTGACGCCTTCGGCGACGATTCGCAGCGCGTCAATATCCAGACCAGAATCCGTCTCGTCCAGAATGGCGAGCTTCGGTTCGAGGACGGCCATCTGCAGAATTTCGTTGCGCTTCTTTTCGCCTCCGGAAAAGGCTTCGTTCACGGAGCGGTTGAGCAGCTTGTCGTCCATGTCGAGCAGCTTCAATTTCTGGCGCAGCATGGGGAGAAAATCCATCGCGTCCATTTCGTCCAGGCCGCGGTATTTGCGGACGGCGTTAAGCGCCGAGCGCAGGAAGTACGCGTTGCTGATCCCGGGAATTTCGACGGGATACTGGAACGCCAGGAAAAGCCCTTCGCACGCGGCTTCTTCCGGCTTCATCGCCAGAAGGTCCTTGCCATTGAACAAAATTTCGCCAGAGGTGACGTTGTAGGTTTCACGGCGGGCCAACACTTGGGCGAGAGTGCTCTTTCCGGAGCCGTTGGGGCCCATGATCGAGTGCACTTCACCGGCATTCATCGTCAGGTTCACCCCGCGGAGGATTTCGCGATCCTCGACTCTGACGTGCAGGTTCTTGATTTCCAGCAAGCTCATTCCGTTTTTTCCCTTTTTGAGTGCTCAGGCGACCCCTAAAAAGTGTGTCGAGTAATCCGGGTCGCCATCCTTTATTTTCAATGACTTACGAATGAAATTACTTTGCACGGTGTGTCACTTCTTTTCGCGATTTGCGACCCGAGGTGTGCCGCGCTGAAGGCCCCGGCGCTACGTTTAAATCTTACCGCGACCGACGGTCGAGGGGATGTGCGAAGCCAAGCATCAGCGCCGGGCATTCGCCCAGAATTACTGGCGGACTGTGCCCCTACGAAACCGTGTCGTGCGAGTGGCCGAAGTGGGTGGGCAGCGCGACGCCAAGAATCTGCGCCGGGCACGATATATCGTGCCCCTACGTGGGCGGGCATAGGGCGGTTTAGCATGGCTATCCGACGCTGCCTTCCAGGCTGACGCTCAGGAGCTTCTGCGCTTCGACGGCGAACTCCATCGGGAGCTCTTTGAAGACGCGCTTGCAGAAGCCGTTAACGATCATGGAGACGGCATCTTCGGCTTTGAGCCCGCGCTGGCGGAGATAGAACATCTGGTCCTCGCCAATTTTCGAGGTGGATGCTTCGTGCTCCATGCGCGCCGTCGAATTCTTCACTTCGATATACGGGAACGTGTGCGCGCCGCACTTGTCGCCGATCAGCAGGGAATCGCACTGCGTGTAATTACGCGCGCCTGTTGCGTCCTTCATGATTTTCACCTGGCCGCGATAGGTGTTCTGGCCGTGGCCGGCGGAAATGCCCTTGGAAACAATCGTGCTGCGCGTGTTCTTGCCGATGTGAATCATCTTTGTGCCGGTGTCGGCTTGCTGGTAGTTGTTGGTAAGCGCGACCGAATAAAATTCGCCGACGGAGTTGTCACCCTGCAGGATGCAGCTCGGATATTTCCAGGTGATGGCCGAGCCGGTTTCGACCTGGGTCCAGGAGATTTTGGAATCCCTGCCGCGACACGCGCCGCGCTTGGTGACGAAATTGTAGATTCCGCCTTTGCCGTTCTTGTCTCCGGGATACCAATTCTGCACGGTGGAATACTTTATTTGCGCGTTGTCGAGCGCGATCAATTCGACTACCGCGGCATGCAACTGATTTTCGTCGCGGATCGGCGCGGTGCAGCCCTCGAGATAGCTGACGGAAGCGCCTTCGTCGGCGACGATCAGCGTGCGCTCGAACTGGCCCGTCTCCGCGGCGTTGATGCGGAAATAGGTGGACAGCTCCATGGGGCACTTGACGCCCTTGGGAACGTACACAAACGACCCGTCGGTAAATACGGCGGCATTCAGCGCGGCGAAGAAATTGTCCGTGTGGGGAACGACGGAACCGAGATACTTTTTCACGAGGTCGGGATGCTTCTGCACTGCTTCAGAAAACGAACAGAAGATGACTCCGACTTCGCTCAATTTCCCCTTGAAAGTGGTGGCGACGGAAACGCTATCGAACACCGCGTCCACGGCGACGCCGGCGAGCATCTTTTGCTCCGCGAGCGGAATGCCGAGCTTCTCATAGGTGCGCAGAATTTCCGGATCAAGCTCGTCGAGGCTCTTCAGATTCGGCTTCTGCTTCGGCGCGGAATAGTAGGAGATGGCCTGGTAGTCTATGGGCGGGTAGTGAATGTTGGCCCACTTCGGCTCGGCGTGCGCCTTTTCCAGCGTCAGCCAGTATCGGAACGCCTTGAGCCGCCATTCCAACATGAATTCAGGCTCATTCTTTTTTGCAGAGATGAAGCGGATGATTTCTTCGCTCAAGCCCTTGGGCGCGCGGTCTTCGCCGATATCGGTGACGAAGCCCCACTTATATTCCTGCTGCGCCAGTTCCTTGATCGCCTCGTTACTCGAACTCATTGGATTCCCCCAGACGCAATCGTCGTCACAACTCTGCCGCGCGCGTCCTTAATGTTTGTCAGGTGCATGGGATGCATCAGGTCGGAAAGCGTGATCTTCTGAAGCACGCCTCGGACCGCCTGATTGATGATTTGCTGGTTGCTTTTAATAGGGCAGCAAGGCTCGAGATTGCACAGCCCGGTGACCTCGGAACTGCATTCGGTGAGCGCCATCGGACCCTCGATTGCAGCGATCATTTCGACTACCGAAATTTCGTGCGGTTCCCGAGCCAGGATGTAGCCGCCCTTGATCCCGCGATGGGATACCAGCAGGCCGCTCTGCAAAAGCTCCTTGAGGAGCTTGCTGACGGTGGAAAGCGGCAGTTTGGACTCCCGAGCCAGGTCGCGCGCGGTTCGCAGGGGTGCCTCCTGATCGCGCGCAATGCAGGTCATCAGGACCAGCCCGTAGTCCGTTAATTTACCGAGCCTTACCATGATGTAGTCCCTCTCTGAAACATATAGCACTAAACCAGTACGGTATTCATAGTAGCAGCCGGAAACCGTTGATGCAAGGGCGGAAATGGCATCCGGAAAAGGCCGATTGTCCGGATTGAAACGTCGGATTAGACAGCGCCTTCGGGGCTTGATACTCTGCGGGCAGTCCAAGGATTGGCAACTGAACAGCGGGATGTCCGCTGAGGAACTCATCCATGATTGCTGAGTTCAAGCACGGCGAGATGGCCTTGCAGCCGTCGGCCAAACCGACCCGGAATGGCGGCGCGGCGCCCGAGTTCGGCGCGGAGACCCAGGGTCATGCTTCGGAGGAGCCGATGCCCGTGCCGGAGCGGCGCGGGGCGGCGCGAAAGGCGAAATCGAAGGTGAAGGCTTACGCGATTTCGGCGCTGCTGGTTGCGGCGGCACTGATCTGCACCATCCTGCTGCGGGGCGTATTCGCGTATCCATTCCTGTATCTGTTTTTCGTCGCGGTGATGGCAAGCGCGTGGATCGGCGGAGCGGGCGCGGGTTTTTTCGCGGCAGTGCTGTCAATGCTTGTAGTGGCTTACTACATCGTGCCCCCGTTCAACACGTTTTGGATGAACGCGACGGACACGACCTATTTCGCGGCGTTTGTGGTTTGCGTGCTGGTGGCGAGCTGGGTGAGTTCGACGAAGAAGGAGACCGAAGAGGAGCTGACCGAGGCGCGCGACCAGCTGGAGTATCGCGTGGCGGTGCGGACGGCGGAACTGCGGAAATCCAACGAGGAGCTGCGAAGGAGCATCGAGGAGCACCGCAAGGCGCAGGAGGCGCTGATGAAGACGCAGGCTGACCTGGCGCACCTGTCGCGAGTGTTCACGATGGGCGAATTGACGACGTCCATCGCGCACGAAGTGAATCAGCCGCTCACGGCGGTGGTGACCCAGGGCCACGCATGTGTCGAATGGCTTTCCGCGAATCCGCCTGAACTGGCGGAGGCTCGCCGGTCGGCGGAACGCATCATCGAGGATGGAACCCGCGCGGGCAAGGTGCTGGGCCATATCCGCTCACTCTTCAGGAAAGAAGCTCCCGCGAGAGACTGGCTGAATATGAACGATGTGATTCAGGAGCTCACCGAGTTTTTGCGCGGAGAGGCGCTGAACCATCGCCTCGCGCTGCGAACGGATCTTGCTGTTGATCTTCCGCG
Source organism: uncultured Acidobacteriota bacterium (assembly GCA_963842425.1). Taxonomy (GTDB): domain Bacteria; phylum Acidobacteriota; class Terriglobia; order Acidiferrales; family UBA7541; genus Palsa-295. The sequence continues at coordinate 716,462 of CAWJGQ010000010.1, forward strand.
CGTGCGCGGCGACCGCGTGCAGTTGCAGCAGGTAGTGCTGAACCTGATCATGAACGCGATGGAAGCGATGCGGAGCACGCCCGGACCCACGAAGGAAATATGGCTCCGTTCGCGAAGGGAAGACCCGGCGGGAATCCGAATCGTGGTGGAGGATTCCGGAGTCGGGCTCAGCCCCGAGATCGCGGAGAAAATATTCCAGCCGTACTTCACGACCAAGGAACAGGGCATCGGCATGGGGCTCTCCATCAGCCACTCGATTGTGGAATCGCACGCGGGCCGGTTGTGGGCCACGCCGGGCGCGTCCGGCGGCGCCGTCTTCCAATTCACCGTTCCCATCGAGTCGTAAATGCCGACTGCCCAAACCGACTCCATCGTGTTCGTGGTTGACGATGACGCGTCCATTCGCGACGCGGTGAAAAGCCTGCTGAAATCCGTCGGCCTGCGCGCGGAGGGGTTTGGTTCGACCGAGGAATTCGTGAAGGCCGCACGGCCGCAGATGCCCAGCTGCCTGGTGCTCGACGTAAAGCTTCCGGGAATGAGCGGGCTCGAATTTCAGGAGGAACTCGAGAAGACTGGAATTCGCATACCGATTATTTTCGTGACAGCGCACGGTGACATTCCGATGACGGCGCGGGCGATGAAGGCAGGCGCCATCGAGTTCTTGCCGAAACCCTTTCAAAAGAAGGAGCTTTTGGAGGCCATTCATCAGGCGCTGGAGCGCGATCGTGCGACGCGCGCGGAGGAAGCGGGGCTTTCGACCCTGCGCACGCGCTTCGACAGCCTCACCGACCGGGAACGCGAGGTGATGGCGCTGGTCGTGACCGGGCTGATGAACAAGGAAGTGGGCGCGGAACTTGGCGTGACGGAGATCACGGTGAAGGTTCATCGTGGACATGTGATGCAGAAAATGAAGGCGGAATCACTGGCGGAGCTGGTCATAATGGCGGAAAAGCTTAAGCCGCGACCTCGCAGGTAGATTCTTTCCCGTCTCTCACGGGGGTTTTAAAGGACCCTATACCAAGGCATAATTGTTCGATCGTTCCCCCCCTGCTAGGTTCAATCATGAAGACATCCTGGACAGCCTATTCCGTGGATACACGGACTCCATCCATCGCGGCGATTCCGAATAATTCGACTGGAGGGGAGCATCTCGAGTCAGATATCGCGCTGGTGTACCGCCTTGCCAGCCGGATTTCGTCAGCGGCGACGCTGGACGAGATACTGACCGAGGTGGTCGAGTTACTGGCTGACGCGGTGAATTGCGACTCGTGCGTGGTGTACGTCGCCGAAGGCGAGGACCTCGTCCTGCGAGCCTGGAGCAATCCGAGTCCCGAGATAGCCAATCTCGTAAAGGTGAAATCGGTCCTCGGGGCCACGGGTTGGGGCGCGGGCGATCCAGAGCTGGTGTCCGCGGTGAGAGGGGCCTTTGCCGATCCTCGCGTGAAAGTGTTCTTCAGTGAGCCGGTCGAGGGACGCCTCGAAGGATTTCTCTCGCTTCCTTTGTGGAACAGCGGGCGTTTGGCCGGCGTAATCAATGTGCAGAACCGCACCGAACATGCGCACGATTCGCGCGAGGTCTGCCTAATGGCCACTCTGGGTCTTCTCACCGCCGCCGAAATTGAGCGAGCGCGACTGAGAAGCGAGAATGCGCAACTGGTGGAGCGCCTGGAATCCAGAAAGATCGTCGAGCGCGCCAAGGGAATCCTGCAGCGAGACTTGCAGCTCAGCGAAGAGGACGCCTATCTGACGCTGCAGCGAGAAAGCAGGCAGCGGCGGAAGTCCATGAAGGAAGTCGCCGAAGCAATCATCCTCAGCGAAGATCTAAAAAAGAAAAGTTAGCTCCGCCCCGTATTTCGCGCCGCTGAATTCCCCGCGCATCGGCAAGAAAAAACAACATCAGCGCCTTTCGGGCCATCCATTCCGAAGTGAGATTTGGTGGGCCCGCAAGGATTCGAACCTTGGACCAACGGTTAACTTCAGAAACGCTAAGTAGCTGAATCGTCTAGCCTCTAACTGCGTCAAGCATGACGATAAAGCAGGGTGTTTGGAGGGTTCTGTTCTCAACTTGTTCTCAAGTGCGACCGACAAGAAAGTCGGACCACGACGAAAATCTGATCCCGGCCAAGAAATCGGCGGCCGGAAACCTCCAAAAGGCCGGACTTCGTCATCCCCTCAGAACAGGGAAGGCAACAGTGCGGATATGCGGGACAGACTGACATGCCGACGAGATTCCGGAAAATATTAGAGCACCGCCGTTGCACCATTTGCTGTCACTGCCAACGGCAGGCTATAGAAAAAGACGTCGCGAATGGTCGGTCGCTACGTGAACTTGCCAAGAAGTTCGGCCTGACCAAGAGCGCAATTCACCGTCATAACCACCATGCCGGATGGCGCCTGCCGGCGATCACGTGGCCCACGTTCCTCACAGGCAAAGTGCGTGGAAATCCCGACAAGACGAAGCCATTCCGTTGGAGGCCGGGTGAATCGGGCAACTCTCGCGGACGGCCGGGAGGAAGTCTCAATTTAGCGATTTTGCGAGACCTGCTCCGAGAAAACAGCTGTGTTGAGCAAAATGGAAAAGCCACTGCGCTTGAGCGTGAAGGGCGGACGCCCACTTCAAACGCCTGACCAAAAACCTGCCTGGAACTAAACCTCAATGACGCTATACCTGGTATTGACCCGAACGGCCTCCGCGAACGCTCGTATTCGTTTTGTTGAGTACAGCCCCGTAGTCTTATCGTTGTGCTTAGATTAAAAGAAGAATTAGATTTGGTTTATAGGTCCCCGCATCCACTGGCCGCGCAACAAATCGTCAACTGATGTTGACGGCCCCTTAATAGTTCAATTGTATCGTCTCCGTCCTCAGCGCATTTCGGGCAGGGAGAAAGTCGTACGATCGCAATATGGAGAGAATGGCCGCGGCAGCGTCAGCCTTCCAAGTTGGGAATGAGGCGATCCGAGCGGCAGAATACGTCCGCATGTCAACAGACCATCAGCAATATTCGACGGAGAACCAGCGACAGATCATCCGTCAATACGCTGAACAGCGGGGAATGACCATTGTTTGCACGTATACCGACGCGGGTAAGAGCGGCCTAAAAATTGACGGACGAGATGCTCTCAAACAATTAATTTACGATGTCGAGAATCGCAAAGCTGAGTTCAATGCGATTTTGGTTTTCGACGTCAGTCGTTGGGGGCGTTTTCAGGATGCCGATGAAAGCGCCTATTACGAATATATCTGCCGACGAGCCAAGATCGAGGTGCATTACTGTGCCGAGCAGTTCGAGAATGACGGCAGCCCAATCTCAACAATCGTCAAGGGCGTTAAGCGAGCGATGGCTGGTGAGTACAGCCGCGAGCTCTCTGCCAAGGTCTTTGTGGGCCAGTGCCGACTCATTGAACTCGGTTTTCGGCAGGGTGGTGCCCCGGGGTTTGGCCTTAGGCGAATGTTGCGAGACGTAAGCGGGCAGGAGAAAGGAGTACTTGATCGAGGCGAACAGAAAAGCATTCAGACCGACCGCGTTACTCTAGTGCCCGGCCCTCAGGAAGAAGTGGACATCGTTCGTTGGATGTACCGAGTGTTTGTCGAGGAAAGGATTGTCGAGTCAAAGCTGGCGAAGATGCTGAATGACCGTGGAATCACTACAGATCAGGGGAGGGCATGGACCCAGGGAACCGTACACCAAGTGTTGACGAGCGAGAAATATGTTGGCAACAACGTCTACAACAAGATTTCATTCAAACTCAAGAAGAAGCGTGTTGTGAACCCACCTGAGATGTGGATTCGCGGTAATGCCGCATTTCAGCCGATTATTTCCCTCGACCTTTTTGAGAAAGCCCAGAGCATTATTCGCGAGCGCAGCCGAAGATATTCCGATGTCGAGTTGTTGGACCATCTCCGCGACCTCTTACGGTGTGAAGGTCGTCTGTCTGGGCTTCTTATAGATGAAGCGGAGGGCATGGCTTCGAGCTCGGTCTATCGAAACCGGTTCAACAGTTTAATCCAGGCCTACAAATTAATTGCTTACACGCCAGAGCGAGATTACCAATTCATAGAAACGAATAGGCAATTGCGACTCATGCATCCGAAGGTAGTTTCCAGTGTTGTTGAGCGAATCCACCAACTGGGCGGCGTCGTCCGAGCCAATCCCGAAAATGACTTGCTATCCGTTAACGATGAGTTCACCGCATCTCTCGTCATCGCTAGGTGCCGCCAAAAGGAGTCCGGCTCTCCGCGCTGGCTAATTCGAGTCGACTCAGGGTTGAAACCGGACATCACTGTTGCGGTACGCATGGACCTCCAGAACCGCGATCCTCTCGACTACTACCTATTGCCTCGTCTTGACCTGACGTTTGCAGATCTAATTCTCGCCGAAGATAATTTCGTTGGCTTGGATACTTATCGCTTCAGCACCCTAGATTTTTTCTTCGGGATGGCTCAAAGAATGCGAATTCCGGAGGCAGCATGAACGACACAGCTCCAATAGTTCAGATGATTCCGATCGATCAAATCAACGTTCTTAACCCAAGAAGTCGGAACCAAATTGTCTTCCAAACGATCATAACAAACATTTCCAATCTTGGTCTGAAGCGACCGATCACCGTCGCTCGTCGTCCCGAATCTAATGACGGCAAACCATACGATCTCGTTTGCGGCCAGGGTCGCCTCGAAGCATTCATCGCTCTGGGGCAGTCCGAGATTCCCGCAATAGTTAGGGAAGCTTCTAAGGAAGACTGTTTTCTGATGAGCCTGGTCGAAAACGTAGCCCGGCGTCAAATTCGACCATTAGAACTGCTTCGTGAAATCAACAGCATGAGGAGCCGAGGTTTCAGTACGACTGACATTGCCAAGAAGATCGACGTTCACAAAACATACGTCGCGGCAATTACTTTCCTACTTAAGAACGGGGAAGAACGTCTGCTTTCGGCGGTCGACAAGGGGCGCGTACCGCTATCGGTCGCGATGCAGATTGCTAGCACTGACGAAGAAGGTATCCAAAAAGCTCTCCTGCAAGCGTATGAAGAAAAAACCCTACGTGGTCGCAAACTGCTCACCGTACGGCGCATCATTGAGCTGCGCAAAACCAATGGAAAAAGCTATACGCCCGGGCGACGAAGAAATGACCGGTTGCAGTCACCTGATGCATTAGTGCGCGTTTACAAACAGGAAGTGGACCGACAAAAACTTCTAGTGAAGAAGTCACAGCTCACAGAGCACCGGTTACTTTTCATCGTATCAGCGCTCAAGAAGCTCTTTCTCGACGATCATTTCTTAACTCTGCTGCGCGCTGAGCAGCTGGACACTGTGCCGGCATATCTCGCCGAGAAAATGCAACTTGGCGAAAAAGGCTCCGCCAATGTCTAAACCGGTTTCCCTCGCATTCGATCCCCAGGGAGTGATGGTCCCGATCCCAGCTATCCTGCCGCTGAAAACGCTGAGGCACCAAATGAGGTCCAGTCATAAATACCAGCAGGTTCTTTCGTCGGTACGCGAGATCGGGATTATCGAGCCGCTGATCATATTTCCTCAAACCGGGAAAATGAACTCATTCTTGTTGCTCGACGGGCACATCCGACTAGAGGTTCTGAAGCAAATTGGCGAAACTCATGCGCGTTGTTTGATTGCCAACGACGATGAGACGTATACATACAACAAACGGATCAACCGTATGGCCACGATTCAGGAGCATACGATGATTCTCAAAGCTACTCGAAATGGCGTTTCGGAGGAGCGAATTGCCAAAGTTCTGAAAGTGGACATTGCCAATATCCGGCAGAAGCGGGACTTACTGAATGGGATCTGTAAGGAAGCCGCCGAAATCCTTAAGAACCGACGTGTGTCGTTGGGAGTGCTTTCCCTGCTGCGAAAAATGAAGCCGATGCGCCAAATCGAGGTGGCCGAACTATTGACGACTACGGGGAATTTCTCGGTGCCTTACGCCAAGGCGTTATTCGCGGCCACTCAGCCCGAAATGCTTAATGAACCCGATAAGCACAAAGTTGTTCAGGGTCTGACGCCCGAGCAAGTTGCGAAGATGGAGAAGAGATGGAAGCATTACAGCGGGACCTGAAACTGGTCGAGGAATCTCATGGAAACCAAGTCCTAAATCTTGTCCTTGCGCGCGGTTACCTCGTGAAGTTGTTTGGCAACAGCCGCGTGGCTCGCTATCTCGACCAGCATCATCCCGATATTTGTCGTGAGCTGCTGACTTTGTCGGAGGGCTCGTCATTAGAGAATTGATGAGCCGATCATGGCAGGGCAAAACCAGGGAGCGACCAAACGGGACAAGTGCCCAAAAACCTTCCTTGCCCAGAATCCCCGGCTCCTAGGTCCCTCGAAATCGTTGAGAATTGGCTTGCCCAAAAAGTGCGTCCTGGCCGCCTCAAAAAGAACTGTTTCTGGGCATTCTGTGCAGAACCTGTGTCGCTTCCCAAGACCCCGTCTCTAAACGATTTCCGGTTTGCCGAGAATCCGCGACCTGTTTCTGCGCAGCAAGTTGAATCTAGACGCGAACAGGGGATCAACTAGGAAAGTGCCCCTTTGTCCAGGCGGAATGTTTCTTCCTCCAAGTCCCAGTGCGGCTGCAGCAGACAGCGGTGGGGTACATGTGAGTCATGGCAGGTACCAACCGCCGCATTTTGGCAATGGGTTCCCGATTGAGCTGCTCAGTGCTAGTCTGATGCGCATGCCGGAAGACAACGGAGGCTTGGCGCCCACCCATAGCAGGTATCGAGCCTTGCTCGATGTGTCCGCCGCGCTGGTCGAGCAGCCGACGGTAAAAGCCGTCCTCCACAGCCTGCGCGAGGTTTTGTCCAGCAGCGTTCGTCTCCATGGAGCCGACCTATATCTTCTGGACAGCGATCGAGAGACTTTGCATCTTATCGAGTTTGATCGAGCAGCGGACGCTCCCGCCATCAAAATTGGCACCAAGATTTCGCGGATTGGCGCGGCAGCGCAAACACTGGAGCAACAAGAACCAGTTTTCCTGCCTGACGTATCGCAGGAAATGTTGAAACATCCCGCGTTGGCTCCGTTTGCAGCTGAATCTGCTGGCAGAAGCACTTACTTTTTTCCTGTGTTTACCGCCCAGCAACAATACGGCGTTTTGGGTGTAATTAAGGAGCGGGGTCAGGAGTTTGCGCGCGAAGATGTCGAACTACTCCGCTCTCTGACTTCGCACGTTGCGATTGCACTCGAATGCGCGCTGGCTAGGGATTGCGCAGAACAGTATCAGCGGGAACTCGCCACCGAGCGCGACCGTCTTCGGCTTCTCCTCGAAATCAATAATCATGTCGTTTCGAAATTGAATATGGACGACCTTTTTCGCTCGGCTTCGGCTTCGATTCGTTCGTATTTCGGCAATGATTTGACGGGATTCTGGCTTCTTGAGAAGGACTCGAATCATCTTCAAAGTGTAGTGCTGGATTTCCCTGATGGCAAGGGACTGATGGCTGAGGTCAACTCGACTGTGCTAACTGAAACGGACTATGAGAAGCTTCGCACCCGCAAGTCCGAAATATGGTCAGTCCATGACATCGAAAGACTTCCGCCGACATTGCCGACACATTGCAAGCCGAGTCCATAATATCGGTTGCCGTTGCTCCGCTTGCTACCGGCAGCGGGCCGTTGGGTTTGCTGGCCATCGGCAGCCGGAAGCTCGATGCTTTCGGACAAGAGGACTTAGATTTGCTGACGCAGATTAGTATTCAGATCTCCCTCGCGCTTGGACAATGCCCTCGCATACGGGCGTCTGAACGCTTCAGCGGCTCGTCTGGAAGAAGAGCGCCTTTACCTTGAGTCGGAAATTAAGTCTGAGTACAACTTCGGGGACATCGTCGGAAACAGTGCCGGTCTCCGCAAAGTGCTAGACCAGATTGCGATTGTCGCCCCGACTGGCTCAACTGTGCTCTTGCACGGTGAGACCGGCACGGGCAAGGAACTGTTCGCGCGGGCGATTCATAATCGTAGCCCACGTCGCGAGCGAACTTTCGTTCGATTGAATTGCGCAGCCATACCTTCCGGTCTCGTGGAAAGCGAACTGTTTGGCCATGAAAAGGGGGCTTTCACCGGCGCATTGGCATGCAGAAACGAGGCCGATTCGAGCTGGCCGATCGCGGTACTCTGTTTCTGGACGAAATCGGGGACATCAGTCTCGACCTGCAGCCGAAGCTCTTGCGTGCCTTGCAAGAACGCGAATTTGAACGACTGGGGAGTACAAGAACCATCCAGGTTGACGTTCGTCTGATTGCCGCAACGCACCGCGACTTGCAAGAGCATGATACGGCAACAACCAGTTCCGCGAAGATCTTTTTTATAGGTTGAATGTGTTTCCGATTGAGATTCCTCCGCTCCGCGAAAGGCGTGAAGATATTCCGTTGCTGGTTCATTTCTTTGTTTTGCGCTTCTCCCGCCAAATGCAAAAGCGCATTAGGTCTGTTCCGAAATCAGCGATGGAGGAGCTGGTGAACGCCGATTGGCCAGGGAATATTCGCGAACTTGAAAACTTCGTCGAGCGCTGCGTGATTCTCACGCAAGGGGACGAGTTGAGTGTCCCGCGCGCGGAGCTGAAGAAAACGTCCAGCCGACCCGTTGCCACGGGAGCATCGACGTTCGAAGAAGCGGAGCGTCAGGCAATTATCGGTGCTTTGAAAAACGCGTCCGGAAGAATATCCGGCAAAGGTGGAGCGGCAGAGCGCCTCGGACTCAAACGCACAACGCTCCAGAACAAGATGCGCAAGCTGAACATCGGTCGAGCCGACTATTCTGGCTGACGCTTGGGTATTCAGTTTGTAAGCCAACGCCAGTCGTTTCTTCTCTCAAACACGCAAGCGCGGGCCTGGGTCCTCTTTCAGCGAGCGCGACGTGCCCATATCTCGGCGCTGCCCGTCACAGGGCACACCCTAGCCTTGAACCTTCCTCCGGAACCCTGCGTAACTTCAGCAACTTACCCTAATGGGTAGTTGGCAAGAGACATGCAACTTTGGCCTAGAGACTTTGTTAGGGGCAAGGTGTGATTGGCCGGAGGAGCCGGTTGTTTTCGCTCTCCGACGTGGTCGCTCCGTTGTTGTGAGTTGCGACTTCACATGGAGCAGACGGCCCAAACAGACCGGCACGCGGTGATCCGTTGTCGGCTGCTCACACTCGATAAGGAAACGAATGCTACGGTTTGAGATACGCAATTCAGGCGAAACATGGCACATCATGCTGGAAGGTCGATTGACGGGTGACGATGCCGAACACGTACGGATACAGATAACGCGCTGCCCCGTCAGCGTAAAGCTGATCGTAGATCTGACGGAAGTTGTGTTTATTGACAACGTAGGCGAACAGGTGCTTTCGTTTCTCGGCCGGTTGGGAGCTGAGTTCGTAGCTCCCAATTCTTATACACTCGATGTGTGCGAGCGCATAAATCTTTCTGTGGCTCCGAATGGCATCTCACAAGAGAACGCGTTGGGCAGTTCCGATGCCAACGTCCGCCAATCTCGTCGTTCTGTCCCCCGCGGCACAAGTAAGTATAAGTAGGTCGGACCTGACGAATCTTGCGGATAGCTATGCGGTCGCCGACACCCGTTCCCGTAACCATCTCGCGCAGGTCCCGAATTCATTCGCACAGTCCACGTTGCGGCAGCAGTGCCCGAATACGGGCAACGCAACGTCAACAAGGCGCAGGTTGCCCTCATCATTCCAACAACTTGCGCGTCGTGCAGATTGGCATGTCTCCTGCATTAGCCCTATGCGGAGCCTCGATATGCCGTCCACTGAAAAGCTCGATACTCATCGCAAAGCGCTAAGTCTGAATCTCGATACATCCAAATTCGGTTCTTTCGCCGAGATTGGTGCTGGGCAGGAGGTGGCACGCTGGTTCCTTGTCGTTGGCGGTGCCTCCGGCACCGTCGCCAAAAGTATTTCCGCTTACGATAAGGAAGTGAGCGACAGCTTGTACGGCGCCGGTTCGCGCTATGTTTCAAGGCAACGACTGGAAACAATGCTGGATAGTGAGTGGGCTCAGTTGCTCAGGCAATTGGACCAGAAGCGAGGGCCAGAGACGCGCTTCTTCTCTTTTGTTGATACCGTGTCGGCGCGAAATTACGCCGGAACAAACGATTCGCACGGCTGGGTTGGACTTCGGTTCCAGTCGCATCCTGGCGACGAACCCAGTGACATTCTCCTGCACATCAACATGCGGGATTCTTCCAACGTTCTTCAGCAGGAGGCCATCGGTATTCTGGGGGTCAATCTCATCTACGCTGCGTTTTATCAGCTACAAAACAAGGAGTCGTTTTTCGAAGGACTCGCACAAGATGTCGTGAGGGAGCGGATCGAGATCGATTTGGTCGATTTTCGCGGGCCAGTTTTTGCGAGTTGGGATCGCGCGATTGTCCTAGCGTACCTCGTGCATGCAGGATTCGCTGAGGCCGTGTGCTTCCCCGCTTCGGATGCCCCTGTTCCACCCAATGAATTCCTCCACAACAAAGCGGTTGTACTCGCACCCGGATACTTTGGCCATGCAGACATTGTTCATGCGCAAATCCATGCAGAATTGCTGGCGGCAGGCATTCAAGAACTTCAAAAGGAGTTGGAAGAAGATGCTCCTACCCCTATCGGCTGCTTTTGCTTGACGGCGGCCCCACTTGCCCCGCAAGAGTCAGCGCCAGAAGTCGCCGATTTGTTGCGCCGTATTGATGCCCTTCTCGCGCGAGGTGGTCACGTCCTTTTGTTTCGAGAACGCGAGCTTTACAACATGACGGACCTGGTGAATCGCTACACAAAAGCTCCCGTGCGACTTATCGCAGGTCTTTCGCTTTTGGTGCGGGCTTTCGATGATCCCTACTTCAATCTGGAAGGCAGACTTCTGGAAGCTCTTGCTCGCCTCTTAGCCCAGAACGTACGCATCTACAGTTACCCGATGACTGCAGCAGATTTGCGAGAAGCAATTAAACCTTTTTCAGCTATCGAATTGGAATGGACTGAAACGAACCGTTACGTTTCTGCAGAACAGTTGCTTTTCAAGCCTCCTTTCGGTCACCTCTATGCCTATCTTCTCGCGAGCAATTTTCTCGTTCCGATGCGCATTCCCGCAAAAGCCAGTGGGGTGGCCGGTGCGTAGAATCCGAGAGCTGATTTGGATTTCCTGCCGACTGTTTCTGCCGCTGCTTGGGGCTGGCCTATTGGGGTACATGGTGTTTCGAACCGGCCCCGGCGCGGTTTGGAAGCAAATTCGGGAAGTTGGCTGGGGCCTAGCCGTGATCATCCTCCTTGGAGGCTTGGCTCAGCTAGTCAAGACTTTGGCTTGGCGCCAAACTTTTACACGCGACATCAGTGCGCTCTCCTGGTCCCGCAGTTTTGGCGCGCAGCTGGCCTCGGACGCGGTCGGGCAATTTGGTTTTGCCGGAAAGCTACTTGGGGAGGGCCTGCGCGTATCTATGGTCCGTGTTGCGGTGCCACTTGCCGATGGAATATCGTCTTCCGCGATTGATGGAGGGCTGCATACGTTCACAGCGGCAGTCGTGACAGTATTGGGAATCACCGCAACCTTAGTGATCGCCCCGCTTCCCGGTAGCTGGCGAGTTTACGCGTTGCTGGTCGCCGCCGTCCTGATCGCAGTCGTGGGACTGGGCGCAGTGGCCGTCGCAAGTCGGTGGCAGCTGATGGGTAACGTAGCGAGAGCGATTGGGCGATTGCCGTGGCTTTATGAGTTCGTGGCCGGTAAGCTGCCCGTCATAGATTCAGCCGAACGCAATCTGCTTATCTTTTATCGCGAGAACCCTGCCGCATTCTACGCGAACCTGGCGCTCAATTCTCTTTGGCATGCGATGGCCATCCTGGAGGTATATGTGATCCTCCATTTCATGGGGACGAGGATCGGCTTCGTCGGCGCGTGTGCGCTGGAGGGCTTGACGAAGGTGATCAACCTCGTAGGCGTCGTGAGTCCAGGCAACTTCGGGACTTACGAAGGTGGAAACATTCTCATTGCAAGTCTGCTCGGTGTTTCGGGCACTGCTGGATTGACGTTGGCCTTGTGTCGGCGCGCACGGGCCGTGTTCTGGGCAGCGGTAGGGGTCGCTTGCGTGGCCATAATGCGGAGAGGCGCGCCGGTAGGCAAATTCGAGGTGAAGGGCGATGATCAGGACCTGTCTTTGCATAACGGTTGCCTTGGTGCTGCTTCTGGCGTCTCCTGCGACTAACGCCGACGGCCAGGACGAGCCTTATAGATTCTTTCGCGAATTTGTTGGCTTGAACGAAGATCAGATCGGTACGATCCGCTCAGGGAAGGCGCTTGCGAAGGTTGTCGAGACCACGACGCCGGACGAGGTGTTTGTCTTCGGCGCGGTGTATGTAAACGCGAGTCCCGAACGCTACCTCGAACTTGCTACAGACATCGACGCGTTGCGCAAACTCCCGGGATATATCGCAATCCAAGGCTTCAGCGATCCGCCCCAGCTTTCAGACCTTGACGGCTTCGCTCTCGAACGTCAAGACATCGAAGAACTGAAAACCTGCAAGGTGGGACGTTGCGAGGTTCAACTGCCGACCGAGGCGATGGAGGAATTCAAGCAGTCGATTGACTGGTCCGCGCCTGACGTCGACGACAGGGTGAACCGACTGGCCCGTCGGATGGCGCTGCAGGCACTGCTCAATTACATGCATGGAGGCAATGCTGCGCTGGGCGTCTATCGCGACAAGAGCCATCCTGCCGCCGTGGCGGAAACCTTCGCGTCGCTGATAATGCGATTAAGCGCACTTCCAGTGTATCTCCCCGAACTCAACGAGTATCTCGTGGAGTATCCGAAGGCTAAGTCGGACAACGTGCAAGCCGGCTTCTACTGGGAGGAAGTTAATTTCGGACTGAAACCGACCTTTCGGATCGTACAGAGGGTCCTCTATCGGGGAGCAAGCCCAACGGATCTTGCTTATGTGGTGGCTGAGAAGCAGATTTACGCAAGCCATTACTTCGAAGCCGGCGCTCGAACTAACAGTCTGCGTCAAAGATGCGCAACGCCCCGGCTTCTACATTATCACGGTCAAAGGCTCAAAACAGGCAGGCCTTACCGGCTTAAAGGGAAGCATCGTGCGCAAGGTGGCTGTGGACAAAGCTCGATCTTCCCTTGAACGGGTTCTGCTCTCGATGAAACAACGGCTGGAATCGGAACCCTCCCGGGGTGATTAATCGCTGCCTTCATTTTCCTGTTGCTAGAAGTTCGGTGCGATTGACCTGCTCCCCATCAATAACAAATCAGTTCTGCCGACTCGCTTCGTCTGCTGAGTGACCTGCTCGAATCGCACAGGATTTCTAGTAAGTCCCCACACGTAAGTGCCCAACTGGCGGCGGTCGCTGCGGGCAGCACTGCCCGCATTCGGGCAGGCCAACCTTGAGGCTTCGACTTGACCCAATAAATCCAATAACTTGCGAGCTACCTAGATTGGCATGGCCCCTGCAATACCTACGGCAGGAGTCTCACATGAATACAAGAAACAAAACGACACAGAGGCGCACAGGACCTTCCGACCTGACAACATTTCTATCCCGCGTCTCTCTGATCCTGTGCCTCCAGATCACGCTCGTAGCGGTTTCTTGGGGACAGTCGCCAGCACCGGATTCTTCAGCGCCAGTCTTGACTTTGGACGAAGCGGTCCGGGTTGCAAGCGGCGCGAACCGAGACATCCAGATCAGCAAACTTGAAATTATCAAGGCGCAAGAGACGGTCGCGCAGGCCAAAACAAATTATTTCCCGAAGCTGGATGCGAGCGTTCTTGCGGGAGCGCCGCTGCAACCGCTGAATTTTCGAGTTCCTGCCGGCAGCTTCGGCACTTACCCAGGTATCGGTCCGATCCCAGCAACAAATTCCAATATCCACTCACCGGTGCAGTTCGGCGCGTTCGTAAATGCCTCCGCAGCACAACCGCTCACTCAACTTTTCAAAGTGAAACTTGCTGTTCAGCAGGCCCGACTCGGAATCGATCTCGCTAAAGAAGGTGTGCGCGCTCAGAGTCAGGAGACTGTGCGGAACAGGTGAAGGAAGCCTACTACCAAGTCGCGGAGCTACAGGCGCAAGTCGCCAGTGCAAGCGCAGCTGTTCAGGCTTTGGGCGAACTATCGACGCTAACTGAGCAGCGGCTCGCACAGGAAACCGTGTTGCGATCCGATTCGCTTACAGTGAAAGCCAAGCTAAGACAACGCTATCAGTTGCTCACGGCAGAAGATGCTCTCGAGCTACAGAAGCAGAACCTGAATCGTATCCTGGGTCGCGACCTGCGCACTGCGTTCTCAGTGGAGATGCTCGCCTTCGGTGAGCTCGTTGAATGGGATCTCGATACCGCCCGAAAGCAAGCATTGGAACAGCGCCCCGAGCTTCGGGAAGCCAACTCAGACCAAGATTGCAGAGATGGATGTCCGTCGCGAGCATGCGAAATACATTCCGGACGTGAGCCTCCAGGTCAGCTATCTCGGGTTCAAAACGTCAATTTCCTCCCGCAGAACGCCGGCACTGTCGGAGTCCAAGTTCAATGGCAGCCCTTCGATTGGGGATACAAGAAGCACCGGATCGCGGAACTCAAGGCTACGACAGAGCAGAAGGCCACTGCCGAACAGGACGCCGAACAAGGGGTTCTTCTAGACGTCGAAGATCGGTTTCGAAAGCTTGAAGAGGCACGCATGTTGTTGGACGCGCAGACGGAACAACGCGGGGCCGAGCAGGCAAAGCTCCGAGAGATGACGACCGCTATAACCAGAAAGCAGCGCTTCTGGCCGATCTCATGCAGCAACAGGCAGCAGTATCGAAGCAGAGGCGCAATACCAGCAAGCGCTCGCGGGATTTTGGACCGCACGGGCTCACTTTTAAAAAACAAGAGGGATGGACTAAAGCCATGAAAAACAAGTCAAGCATTTAACTATTGAAAGCAGAAGCTGCGCTATCGGTGCTGATAACAGGCACAAGCGGATGTCAGCAACCGGCGAAAGTAGCAGCAAAATCCGCGACCCCTGTACGTCTCGCGGATGTTGCGCCTCTTCTTCTTCGGAAAGTCTGCGGACTCGGCTTCCGTTCTGCCCTTCGCCGAGGGGACTTCGTCATTCAAGTCCTCAGGGTATGTCACGGAAATTAAACAGGTCGTCGGCGCAGATGTACGGCGCCGGGACATAGGACCGGCGACTATGTCAGCCGGGGCACTGGTCTCGTTAGATTCGCCATCAAGATTTGAAAATCAGCTTGACGGAATGCCGCAATGCTGAATCAAGCGCAGGCGCAGCATGTCCAGGCAACGCTGGACTACGAACGTGCGAAGGCGCTTTACGCCACGAGAGTTTGACCAAACCCGGATTCGATCAAACAGGTGAGGATCGATTCTACCAATGCGGGTGTGGATCAGGCCAAGGCGAATCTACACCAAGCGCAACTGACGCTTGAGGATGCCGACGCCATGATCCTTCTCCGGATTCATCCTTTCCAGAAACATTGGACCAGGAAACTGTTGGGCCGGGGATCATGGCATTTACATCGCTGCACGAGCGCCGTCAAAATTGGTTTTGGTGTTCCCGAAGATGTGATGAAACAAATCCGGTTGGGGCAACAATACAGTATCCGTCTGGAAGATGACCGAAAGAGTACCAGGGGCGCGTGAAGAGCATTGCGGCGGGTGCGGATGAGAAAAATCGCGTTTTCGCTATCGAAGTCATGAACCTAATCTGAGAGCGATTTGAAACCGGGGATGATTGCTTCACTCAACTTGGTGGGCGTTCAAGACGCTCCAGTTCCCTCCGTACCTCTTACCGCCGTCGTTGCGGATCCTGCTTCATCTGGCTGCTACGCCGTTTTCGTCGTACAGATGAGGGTGGCAAGTGGGCGGCGCATGTGCGCGAGGTTAAGCTCGGTGACAATCATGAAAGCGATGTGGCAGTCGATGGCGTGAAGGCAGGAAAAAAGGTCGTGGTTGTCGGGGCGTCCGGCTTGAAGGACGGGGATTTCATTCAGGTTCTTCCGTAAGGAGCATAGACACATGGCACAAAAACGCGCAAGAGATCAGCAGTCGCCGCAATGTCCCGAAGTTTTTCGTCGAGCACCCCCAAGTCTCCTGGTTGCTTCTCGCCGGAGGCTGATTTGGGGCCGGTTCGGTTACCAAGCTAGGCCTCAACGAAAGCACACTAATACCGGTGCAAGTTGGCGTCGCGGCGTGTCCTTGGCCCGGAGCCAGGCGCAACAGGTGGAACAATTCATTACTCGTCGGATTGAGGACGTTCGCCGCTTAGAATAAGACGATCCACCCTGAAACAGATGCGGACGACGTATTAAGTCCATCTCCCTTCCAGGTAATTCGTTCGTCTACATACAACTCAATGAGGGAGTTACGGACACCAAGCGGCAATTCAGCGACATCAACCTTAAGCTCGATGCCCTGAATTCTTAGTTGCCACAGGGCGCCGGCCCCATCAATTTCCAAAGCTATTTTGAAGACACTGCCGCGCTCATGCTAACTGTCGCGAGCCCGAAAGTGGACGATATCGAGATCGCGGTGCGCGCCAATTCCGTTGAGACTGCGATTCTTAAAGCTCGTGGCGCAGGTCAGCCGAATCAAGCGGTTCAACACATCACAGTCGTCGATTCCTTTCCGCAATCGATTTCGGCTCGCGAGGTTTTCGACACCGTATACCCGGTTCAAGAGGAAGCGCAGAGTGCCGGAATCATCCGAGACTCGCAAATCATACAGGGAAGCGGATTCATCGGCTTCGATGGTCTTTCCGACGCGGATGACGGCTCTATTCAAGCGTTCATCAAACGGTTTATGTTGGAGCGGTTAAAACGATCCGAGCTCATCCCGACGCCTGGGAGCCGGTGATCATCCGCGATCCGGCCGAGACGCGAGCGAAACTGGCTGAAGTTGCCGGCGACAAATACAGCTATGCCGAGCTCGACAACTTTTCTGACTTGATTGGACGAACGCTGCAGGGCGCTCCCGAAGTTTCTAAAGATAGAGCGGCGGGGCGTTCTGCCGCAGACCGTCTATCTGGATTATTCACAGGATCGGCTCGCGGCCTACGGACTGCGTCCTGCTGATCTTTCCAAAGTACTGTCGGCCCGGAACATTATCGCCCCGGGCGGAAGCGTCGAAACCGGCGAACGCAGGGTTACTCTCATTCCCTCGGGACAATTTGACAGCGCTCAAAGCATCGGCGATGTGGCTGTATCCGCCACATCGGAGGGTGCCCCAGTATATTTACGGGACATCGCGCAAATAAGCCGAGGCTATCAGGCTCCTGCCCAATATCTCAACTACTACACTTGGCGAGACTCAAATGGACGTTGGCGGCGCAGCCGCGCGATCACTTTAGCGATCTATATGCGCGATAAGAAGCAAATCGCACGCTTCGGAGGGTCCGTGAATGCGAAGCTTTCGGACCTTCGCCAAATTCTTCCAGCCGACCTGATACTCGCGCACACGTCCGACCAACCGCTGCAGGTCAAGGAAAAACATCCACCTGTTCCTGCGGGCCCTTATCGAAGCCATCATTCTCGTCGTTATTGTTTCGCTGCTTGGATTTTGGGAGTGGCGTCTGGCTCTGATCATGGCTCTGGCCATACCCATCACGCTCGCAATGACCTTCGGCATTGTCTATATGTTGGGAATCGATCTTCAACAAGTGTCCATCGCAACGCTGATCATCGCCCTGGGCCTTCTTGTCGATGTGCCGGTGGTCGCTGGCGACGGGATCAAACGCGGGTTGGCGGAAGGGCTGCCACGCACCATCGCGTGCTGGCTCGGCCCCACGAAACTTGCACCGCGATTTTCTACGCGACGATCACGAATATCATCGCCTATTTGCCATTCCTGATGCTCACCGGCAATACCGGCGAATTCTTGAAGAGCCTACCTGTGGTGATGACTGCGTCTCTGCTTTGCGCGCTCTGTGTTTCCATGACGTTTGTTCCGTTCCTGGGTTACTACATTTTGCGTGCTCCAACAAAGCGGGAGCCGACAATCGAGGAGAGACGAGAACGAGGATTCTACGGTTTTTACAACAAACTCGTCGGCAAAGCCATAACACACCGTTGGGCTGTCCTCGGCGGGTCGTTAGTTTTCCTGATCATAGGTGGGGTGTTCGGCTCTCAGCTGAAGACTCAATTCTTTCCTGAAGATGTCCAGTATTGGTTCTATCTCGATATTTGGCTGCCGAATGACGCTCCTTTGAGCGTCACCAACGATGCCACAACACAGGCCGAAAGGGTTGTCCGGCAGGTCGTTGAGAACTTTCCTGATGCCGCTGGCAAGGAAAAGGGCGGGCATCTCCTTAAGTCGCTGACGACGTTTGCCGGCGGCGGCGGACCTCGTTTCTGGTTTTCGGTTTCGCCGGAAATGCCGCAGACCAACTACGCGCAAATGATCGTTGAAGTAACTGACAAAGAGGCTTCGCCAAAGTTAGCTCGTCCCATCCAGGACGCTCTGGCCAAGGAAATACCAGGCGCGTGGGTCACGGTTCGCCAGCTTCAAACGAATCCTGTTGAAAATCCCGTGGAGCTGCTGATCTCTGGGCAGGAGGACGTCGACGCAAGAAATGAGGCTAGCGACATCCGAACGCTTCAGAAATCGCCCGGCAGGCTGAGGACGTCGTCAGTCAAGCTCCCGGCATTGCCGTTCTCCGTGACGATTGGTTCCCTGACGATGTTCAGCAAAGGATTCAGATCGATCCAGACCGCGCAAACGTGGCTGGCATCACCAACGCAGATGTCGCCGACGCGTCGACCGCGGCGATGAGCGGCTCGATGGTGGGCGTGTTCAAGGAGGGCGATAAGAACATTCCCATTGTGGCTCGCCTTCGCATGGACGAGCGTGCCCAGCTGGCTGATATCAAGAACCTGTACGTTTACTCCTCGCAGGCGAACAACCGAGTGCCTCTGCTTTCGGTCGCGACGGTCGGAAATTCTTTGGAAACTGGTCGCATCGTTCGGCGCGAGCATTTCCGCACCGTCTCCATACTTTGTTATCCGGAACCCGGAGTTCTTGCCTCCGAAGTGCTCAATCCGATTCTTCCAAAATTGCAAGAGTTCCAGAAAAATCTTCCTCCCGGTTATCAGCTCCGCATCGGGGGCGAAAGAGCCAAACAGCTAGACGGGTTCGCGAACCTCAAAATCGTTCTGTTGATTTCTTTGATCGGCATTTACCTGGCCCTACTCGTTCAGTTTAATAACGCGGTGAAGCCGCTTCTGGTATTCGCCGCCGCTCCCTATGGTGTCATTGGCTCTCTCATCGCTCTCGCGATCATGCATACACCCTTTGGATTTATGGCTTTTCTGGGCATTGCCAGTTTGATCGGCGTGATCGTTAGCCACGTGATCGTGCTCTTCGACTTTATCGAAGAAATGCATGCGAAGGGCGAGCCGTTGGAACAGGCCCTCGCAGATGCGGGTATCCAGCGTATCCGGCCCGTCATGATCACCGTGGGAGCGACAATCCTTGCCCTTTTCCCACTAGCTTTGGAAGGCGGTCCTCTATGGCAGCCGCTGTGTTATGCGCAGATCGGTGGCCTTGCCGTCGCTACGTTTATCACGCTGCTCTTGGTGCCGGTCCTTTACAGCATCTTTGTGCTTGATCTGAAGATCATTCGCTGGGAAGCGAACAAATCCGAGGCCATGCAAGGCGAAGTGCTTGAAGCGCCTAAGACGCTTCCGCAAACAACCTGAGGTCAATGAAAATGACACTTATTCCTCAAGCCGCGGCCGCCGTTCTCCTCTTAATCCTTACACTCTGTTTGCAGTGTGCTGGCGTTGCGGCGCTCATCGAGTGGCTAAGAAGCGTCACCACCAAAGGCGCCAAATTTGGCCCGATTCGTTCTGCCATCTTGGTGGTGAAATCGACAGTCGCCATCATCGTCCTCCATGGGCTCGTGATCCTGCTGTGGGCGAGTTTCTATCGGTCGCAGTGTTTCCGTTCATGGGAACTCTCTTTGTACTTCTCCGCGAGCAGTTATGCCACTGTCGGATACGGCGACGTGGTGCTACCGGATAGGTGGAGAATTTTAGGACCGTTGGAGAGTATGTCCGGAGTACTGATGTGTGGAGTATCGGTCTGTCTTCTATTCGCAACGATCACGCGGTTGGTCAACCGCGATCCGCGCTATTCTCGAACCATCGACCGCGCAAGGCATCCGGTAGTCTTTGGCGAATCACCAAATTCGAGTGAGCAAAGCCATGCCTAATACGACCATCGAAACTCCTGATTGGCTTGGCAAGCAAAAAACATGTGTTTGTGGGCAGCAAAATAACGCCAGGAGTGCATTGCGTTTTCAGGCGGTTACAGAGGTACAGTGAGGAGGTTTTTTGGGCGGGCGCGCCTTTTCTTGAATGTCGTATCAAATTGCGGAGTCCGCCGCCTCGCCAACTTGGTGATTCCTATACTCTTAGAGGTGCCGTTTCTTCACGTATCAAACCTTTTCCTTTGATACGGCCCTTCAAGCGCCGCTTCCCCATAGGGTGTCTATTGGGGGCCCTTGCATCCCGCGCGTGCCACTAGCAGCTGCGTTTCAACCGCAAAGTCGGTTGCTCAAACTTTCGACTCCAGTACTTGAGGGCGACAACCTTGCCGAGGGCCAGCTCAAAATTACCTGACCGCGAATTCCTCCGAATGCGCCGCACGATCACCGTAACTTCCGGCGCCTTAGGCTGCATACCGTTAATTAGGCGGAGCAAGAAAGGGGTGTCAAAGCGAGCGAGGCGACGAATCCAGTACGGCTTGATTTCCCGGTATTCGACTCGCTTTCGACCTGCGGCGATCTCCCGCAGCCATTCACGTTTGATCGTTGTCGTGATCGTGTCCATGTATGGGGTTCACATCCTGACGGAAGAAGCTTCTCGTGTCTCCGAATTGGTCTTTCTCAGGTGCTCGCCAGGTTGCCGACAGTTAATGGTCGGTTCTCGATCGATTAGGGCGCGTTGACCAAGACCACCTAACCGCTTCGACAAAGGGACGCCGTGGTTATTCAAGCGTGATCTTCTTCCGGTGCCTCGGCTGCGAAAACGGAAGTTACGGCGTCGCGAGGCACCACAACCACCGGCCACCAAAAAGACAGCCCCCGCCAAAGCTTTTCTTCGGAGCCCTTTTGACGCAGGAGCATTAGGACGGGGATCGATTTGGCTTTTTCCCTCGCTCGATTCTCTTGCTGTTTGGTGTCCGGAGCGTTCGAAAACCGGCCACCCTCGCGAACGCGTACCACGTCGCGATCGGAAGCGGCGATCAGAAAAACCTGGTTCCGAAGGGTGTCATCCTTCGACTGCTTCGAGAGGTGTCAACACAGCAATGTCATCGCGCGCGTCTTCCTGTCTTCTCGAATTCTCCGTAACGGTCGTAATCGTCCCCCGAGACCGGTGTATTCGCCAGCGGCTTGAATCCATGTGCCGGCGAAGGATTCGAGTCGGTCGAATTTCAGGCGTTCATTCTTGATCGTGTTCTGCACGCCCGCCTTGCGCAGATTCTCGATGATCATCGTTTCGAATTGGCCCGCGCCAGGCGCTTCCTGCCCCGCTTTTTCGGACTCTGGGAGATCCTCACCGGTCGAGAGGACGCGATGGGGTGAGAGGCTCTCCACCGTGAACGGGCCGGCCACGCGGACACGCTTGTTGTCCTCGTAGGGCTGATCGACGAGCGTTTCCGTAATTCAACGAACCGCAGATTTTCGTCCTCGTTGAGCAATCGGTCTACGAATTGCTGTCGGTATTTGACATGTTCGCGTCGTTTTGCGAACCACAGTAGAATGTCGTAAGTATTGTCAAGAAGGGCGCTCCCTTTACCTGTGGTTTTTCGAAAGCAATCTGTCCGGAAAAGTTCTCGCTTCCAAATACTTCATCTAGAAGACTTCGCACCAGATGCACGTTTTCATCGCCGATCTGGAGAAAAACGCTGCCGCTTTCGGCGAGGAGCTCGCGCGCTGCGACTGAGCCGATCGCGCAGGTAGCTTAGGTAGGAATGGATTCCGAGCTTCCATGTGTCGCGGAAGGCCTTGACCACCTCTGGTTCGCGACTTGCGTCTTCCACCTTGCCGTCTTTTACATCGCGCTTTCGGGTTGATACCTGCCAGTTGGAGCCAAACTTGATGCCATAGGGCGGATCCATGTACATCATCTGGACCTTGCCCTTGAGCCTCTCCTTCTCGGCCTGAGAAGTCATTACAAAGAGCGAATCACCTAGAATTAACCGATTGGACCAATTCACTCCATCCTTGTGCGCATAGAAGTCCACCAGATCTTCGAATTTGATTCCGTTGAAATCAGCAAATAGGGATAGCGATTCTCCCTGCCCGTTCTTCTTCGCTTCCGCCCGCAAGTCTTCAATCAGCGCGTGTGGATGAATCTTTTCTTGAATGTAAATCGGGACCGCGGGCACTTCGAGCGGTTGGCGATCCTGCTCGTCTTTGCCCTTCCATACGAGTTGCGGGTCGAGGGAAGGATCGCGCGCGTAAAGCAGCCCCGGGAACGTCACGGTCTTGGGCTTGCGTTCGTCTTCGGCGACGAAGTCACGCAGTTCCTCGGTCGGAATGTTGGTCCGCCTGTCCCTGTGCTTCAGACTTTCAACGTGGACCCGGCCGCCACCCTTTTTGTTCTTCTTGGCCATGTCACATCCTGTCTATTCGAGATCAGGCCGTAGCCGGCTTTCGAGTTCTTCCAAAACGAGGTGACCACGATGTTCAATGAACGCTGAGTAGTTGTCGTCCCAAACGCCGTAGGCGTCCAAATCATCGATTAAGTGAGTCTTCATTGTTTCCTTGAGCTTCTTGTTTTTCTTTGCGAAAGACTCCATATACACGCTGGGTGCCTTAGCGCGAATTCGGCGCTTGTTCAGGTAGTCGTCTACCAACGTAATGTTGAGTATGGAGTTCGCCCGTTCGTCGGGGAAACCGCCTGTCTTTGCCAGATAGTCCTTTGGAAAAAAATGGTGATAGTTCTTACTCGTAGCAACCCTCAGCCACGAGTTGTCCAGCTTCACGAGGCCATTCGACTGAAAGGATTTGGGCTCGTGGAAGGCGTAAAGACAAAGAATAGCCTTGCAAAAAGCCTCGCCAGCACGAAAACGGTGCCAGCGAAGATCCTCCATCTTCAGATGTACTTCTTCCTCGGCGTAACTGGGTGGCGTTTCCACGAGGATGCTGTCCATCCTCAACAAGTCTTGAGCGATTTTCGATTCGGCCGCTGACGTGAAACGATTGGACAAAGATGCCCACCAGAAATACTGGGTAAGCAGCTTGTCTTGATCTGCAGAAGGATCGCCCTTCTCGTTCCGGATGAAGAAGTACGTCAGCGGCACAAGGATTGCATCGTAGGGAAGTAGGCGGGAGACCGGGAGACGCCCCCGATAAACGTCGATTCGGTTCCGCAATTCGTTTGAGTCGAATTTCCCCGCCAGCTCAGCGAAGGTACCGTTTAAGAGCTCAAAAACGGTGATATACGGACCTGATTCCGGTGGCTCGGCTGTCACAATCTGATCTTCCGCGTCTGGATCGCGGGACAGGTCGATCGAGATGCGCTTGTAATCGATCTCATCTCCCTCCCGCGTTATTCGGACACCCTTACGCACGGCGTAAAGAGACGTGATTCGCTGTTGCCCGTCCAGAACGTACTGACGTGACTCGCCCTTCGGAGTGTCGGGGAGGTCGATATTTCCAATATTTCGAATGTGCCTGAGCTCGTCTCGCGTCTGCCAGAAAATGAATGCCCCGATGGGAAATCCCTTGATGATGCTATCAATGAGCCTCGCCGTTTGTTCGTCGCTCCAAACGAAATCGCGCTGAAACATCGGAATCTTCGTTCTGCCGGTATCAATGTCTGCAAAGAGGGTTAGATACTTCTTCGGTTGGTTTTCCGGTTGCAGCATTAGTGTACCTTCTCCTACTTCTGCCAGTTTTCTAGGGTTGCTTGACTAGATCGTGTACGAATTCCCTGATTGTCGTTTGTGCGTCCCAGGGATCTGTGATCTCGAGATAAGCCCATTTGCCGAAGCCACCGTGGTTGTTGACAGCAGGTACCCAAAGAGTCCGAGCAGTGGCCGCCTTTGCAGCTTTTTCCTTCTTGGCTTCGCCCGAAACTTCGACGATCAGGTTCAGAGGTTCTGCGTTGCCATTCCGGATTCGAACGATGAAATCAGGAATGTAGTTCTTCTCCTCGCCTTCGAGAGTGTAGGGAATCGCGAAGTTGAGGCCTTGATTCTTGACGTAGCACACGACTTCGTCCATGTCTTCGAGCGATTGCGCCATCTTCTGCTCCCAGGATTTCGTGTCGGCAACTACGTAATTCACATGGCATTTGTCCACACGGGTTAGATAGGTCGGCCTGGTAGTGTCAAAGTCCACATAGCGCGTCGAGCCAAGCGTGTCGTACGGGCGAGGAATCGGCTTCAGCATTTTCGTTCCCGGCTCGGAAGCCGCGATCGCGCGATAGATTCTGTCCGCAGCATCGTGGGCGAGTTCGAGGAGCAAGAGCATCTGTGGAAACGTATTGTCCTTGCAGGTGACACAGTCCTTGAGCCACCGCTTCGAGATCGTCAGCAACTGCGGAAAGAGCCAGTTCTTGACGCCGCCTTCGTCATCGCGGAAGTACTTTTCCAAAACCAGAGACGCGAGACGAAACGCGATCTCTTGCTCCCGGCGTTGCTTCAGGTCATCGAGAGTGTGGAAACTGCTTTCCCCCACGATCGGAGCATTCTCCGTCTTCGTAGGCACATTTGCCGTCGAAAGAGCCAGCTTCGAATCGGACGTGAACGCGGCCACGAGAACGGGGGAAGCCAGTTCGTACTTGTAACCGGTAATTCGCGGAAACGTAATTTCGAAATCGAGTCGGTCTTCGAGGGCGCGCACCCGCGTGGGCGGCGGGCTCGGCTTGGGGTCCTTCGCGCTGCCGGCGCTGGGGATGAACGAGAATGGCACGCCATAGATCTCGGCATATTCCGTGTCGAACGCTTCGATTTCGATCGTCTGCCCGTTCACTTCTACGCTGCGAAGACTTGGGGCGTAGCTCATGCGGCGAAGCCCGCGGCCGACCACCTGTTCACAGAGCAGCTGCGTGCCGAATGCTCGGACTCCAAGGACGTGTGTCACCGTGTTCGCGTCCCAGCCTTCCGTAAGCATCGAGACAGAGACAACGCACTTTACCTGTTCGCCCAGCTTGCCGAGCTTGCCGATCGTATTCATTACTTCCCGGAGGAGATCCTCGTCCGTGAGGTTTTCCACGTCACGGCCGGGGAAGCGACTCCGATACTCGTTCTTGAATTCTTCGATTTCATACGACGCGATCTTCTTAAATTCGGGGCTCATCGCTTCGCCGGACTCAAGCTGTTCGCTATCTACCAAGATTGTGGTTGGCCGGTCTGTCCACCGACGGTGGTCAACATTGCTGAAAAGCGGGAGCTTTCCAGGAACAGGCACTCCGGTTCCGTCCGGGAGTTCTTTCTGCCATCCTGCTATGTAGCGGAACACGAGATTCGAGACGTTGGTGTTATTGCATACGACGATGAAAACGGGCGGCGTCAGACCTCGCTCTCGGGCTTCGGCATTCTGCTCCCAGCGACGGTAATATTTCTCGTAATTGCCGTAGAGGCTTTGCAGAGCGCCCTCAAGCTCAGCAGGAAGCTTTGGCTCGACTTTCCCCAAGTCCTCGGTGCCGCGACCCTTTTTCGGTAGGTTTTCACGGATGCGCAGCCAAAGATCACGGTAAGTCGGCTGCTCGCCAAGCATCGCGTCGTCTGCCACGGGAACGCGAGGAACCTTCACTATGCCGGACTCGATCGCGTCAATCAGAGAGAAGTCGGAGACGACCCACGGGAACAGCGCTCCTTCAGAGTATCCGGAACCCCGCAAGAAAAACGGCGTGGCCGAAAGATCGTAAGTTGCTCGGATTCCAAGCTTGCCTTGTACCGCTTCCAACCCCGAGATCCAGACACGAGCTTCTTCATCCCGCTTCTGGGCCTCTCGGCGATCTTCGCCCGTTAGTTTCTCGTCGAGCGCGTCTGGCTTCCGCCGGTAACAGTGATGGGCCTCATCGTTGAGTACGACGATGTTTTTCTTGTTCCCAAGTTCCCGGCAGACGCGCCGAACCATCTGGTCCGGGCCCTCGGTGAATGCTCCAGTCTTGTCGGCGCCGAGAATTTGCTTCGTGATTTTGCCGGCCGATACTTGCTCGCGGAGCAGAAAGGAATGGAAATTGGTAATAAGGACCTTCGCTCTGTTCAAATCCTCCTGCGAATCGTTTGGAACAAGGTCCATTGCGCGGTAGAAGCTCTGTGGATCCGTCGGAAGCAGGACGCGCAGTCGGTCGCGGATAGTGATTCCGGGAGCGACAATAAGAAACGAATCCGAAAAACGGGTGTCCTGGGCATTCGCCAGTTTATTCAGCATGTGCCAGGCGATCAACATCGCCATGACGACCGTCTTGCCGCTTCCGGTGGCCATCTTGAACGCGATTCGGTACAGGCCAGGATTCGCGGCTTCGTTCGCCTTGAGAAGATCGTTCTCAATCCAGGCGTCGTTGTACTTGTGGGCCACTTCGGTGGAATAGATGGCCGTTTCGAGAGCTTCGATCTGGCAGAAGAAAAGACGCCGTGCCCGCTCTGGATTCTTCCAATGTTCGAGCAGAGTCGCGGTCGTTCTGGTGACGCCGACATAGCCGCCTTGGCGCCATCGGGAAACTCGTTCCCTGACTTGATTGATGAACTTGTTTTCCTCAATGCGTTCCTGAGTCCACTCTGTATCGAAGATGAGCTGCGACTTTCCCTTGCTCTTGGGGCGGGGAATGGGAACGAAATACGAACTGCTGCGCCGCCCTTCCGCGATTTCGTTCGTAATCCCCTCGTCCGAAAACCGAAAATGCCTCCGCGGTTCGTCGAAAGGGGAGTTGATGATCGGGTTTTCGATGACAACCTGGCTCATTGCCTTGCGGTCCTTCTTGTTCGTGGTGTTCGCTGAAACGGGAATATATCACGGAGTAACACTGGAATTCAGAGTATGCGGTGTTCGTGCCTTCTTGTCGCTTGCGTGAGCGGTCGGACGAGCCATTGGATACATCTACCTACACGGGGCGATTCGTCCGGCTTCTCCGACGTTGCCCAATAACCCTCCTACAGCGGTGCCCGCAAGCACCTGAATATACAGGGCCGAAATCCATCAATCCAGGTGCCCACAAACGGATGATTCTGGGCAACGACGCGGGCAACCATGAACGTGAAACGATCTTTTCAGAGCGACGCTACAGGGAGTCCGGATTCCTGACCTATAGCCCGCCGCCGTGGGCTCAGATTTCCCACAAAGGCAAACTGCGAAGCGGAGGCTATTCGTCGTACTAGAACCGACCCAGCGTATGACCGGAGTCGATCCGGAACCATGCGATATTGAGTGTGACTATTATCGCGCGGTGGATCGGAAAATGTGGGAGAACAATGACACTAGAATGGCGGCCAGCTGTCCTAGCATGCCTCGCAAGTAGCCGTACCTGTCGTTCGAATCGAATGCCTGCGTCAAGTCGACGTATGGCGGCAACTGTTGAAGCAGTTCATTTCTTAAACCGCGTGCAGCTCCTTGGCCGGGTTGACCGGATAATAGAACCGTGGCATGGGCGGGATTCAGCCACACGGCAGTATCGGTTACCACAAAATCCTGCTGCCCCGTGGTGGCGTTCGGGCGGCGAATCTCTGTCACCGTAACGGGCAGAACGTGAATTGCGCGAAGGCTGGGCTTTCTCCTCCGCCACCGTGAATGAGACAGCTTTATGCGCCAAGGCGCGGTAAAGGATTTTCGATCAAGTGACCAACCGCGAACTCGAATGTCTTCAAGCGCAATAGCAGCAACTGCAAGTTTTCCGTCGGCTTCCAAATGATCGGGATCTAAGATCGTGCGTAACACGACTTCATGCGATCGCACTAACCCGGGCGACAGCCACGGCGCGGCAGTGCGGTTTTCATCGCGATGTGGTTCTTGTGGCACGCAGACGGTTAGTCGCCAGACGCTATGTCTTCTAGCAATTTGGGGATGCCGTCTTTGACGGGGACCTCGTCACCAACAATTGGCTTGTGACCCTTTTTTGCGCCGTAAAACGAGAACCTTCCATCACCATAAAAGCCAAGGTCGATATGGAAATCTGGTCCCGACCATTGGAAATTGACTTCTCCGTCCGATGCAACGTGAATGGCGGGCTTTACAATTCGATTTAGAGGTAGCGTCGAAACGAAGTCTTTGGCGTTTTGAAACGCATCGTCTTTTGGCCGCGTGCTATTAGGTAGCCATACCGTATTGTATTTTGTTTTCAGTTCAGCGAGACGATCCAAGAGATCAGTCGTCGGGCTGCTCACGAAGACGTTCGCGAAGTCGATGTTTGAGGGAACGTTGACTTGAAACGTGTAACCCGATTCGTCGCGCACAACCAGGCTACCTAATCCCGGTGACGCATCGAACTTGACATAGATAGGTGCTGGTGTATTCGCAAGTGCGTTTAGAAAATCAGTGTCTGTAGGGCGCATCCATCACTCCCATAGTCCGATAGTCTTGAGCATATCTTGATTCAAGAGATTCTTTAACAGATTGGCGTTCGCCGTGTGCTGCCAGTCCAAGATTGCTTCCAATGAGTGGGACTTATCGTCGCCGCGAGTTAGTTCGGCAACGGAACTGGCCGGTTTAGGCAAGACACAAATGCTGTTATGGTCCACGTTGACGCCGGCAGCCGTCTGAATCATTCCGCTCACAATGCTCAATTGATTGAGCGCTGCCGTCGCGCCGACCAGCGGTTCGAACCACCCGGAATTGGAATGCCATTGATAACCACGGCCCAAAATGTTTGACGGCACAAACTTGTTATCAGCTCGGAACAGCTTATTGGCGGTGGCATTTTCTGGCGGACCATCAAAAGTAAATCGATCAATATATCGAAGTAGGATCGCAGTCACAGAATTACGATCTAGAAAGGGGAACTTCGCCAAGCACCGTGTGATGTAATCGATCGCTTTTGGTTTCGTGTCTTTCCAAAACGTGTACTCCAAAAAATGGACGGACAACACGTTTGAGATCGCTCGGAACACGCGCGCGGGTGATCCGTCAGGCTTCGCCTTTGTTAGGGTGAAACCGGCAATATTCGGCGCAGGGCTACTTCCCGCTGTCGGAAATTGCTGGACACCAATATTCAAGGTAAATGTGTGCACGGGATCGAATTTGGGAAAGTCCGCTGAAAATTCGGCTTTGATAGCTTCCGCTGCTGCACCGATCTGCGGGTCGAGCGGCATCGCAAACTGAATCCCAATACTCGACTCGACAATTGCGTTCTTGCCAGCGAATGGTAGGAATCCAGCCATACAGTTAGTTTAGACACCCGTCCGTGGGAAATGTTGCACTTAGGATGCCACTCGCAACAGGCTCATTATGTGAGAATTACAATTTCCGAGGTATTTCCGATTAAGAACGACCGGCTCTTTTCGGAACCGACTCGCAACAAATTCGCCTAGCCTAATATCGGTCGCACCAAGGGCCAGGTGCAGCATCCCCAAGTTTCCACCTCCCCGAGAGTTAGCGCAATATATTGCCACAACAACACAGAAGCAAGCAAATTGTGGCGATGTTGGCTCCGGCCGGCACAGGCCCAACCGAACAATAACTAAACAAAGTTTAATCAGATCAAGCCGCTCGGTTCGGAAACGGCGTTGTCGCGCGCCAGTGGCGATCAGGCAATCCTTTGGTTGGAAGCCAGAGCTATCGTCCAGACACATTGGCAAATGGGCGGTGTTGGGCGGACGCCGGCCCGAACGTTCGCAACTTGTGTGCGTGAAACCCGAGATCATGATGCGGTCAGCCTGCGGCCGGCTCTACTGCCGAGAGTTGCCCACAATCCCATCACCCGTCACTTAACCGCTCTGAAGTGAGGCGATTCCGCCTAGAACCGACATGCGACCCAATTCATACGTTTTTGGGCAGGCCACAAAATGCCCTTTGTGCGGATCCCTTGCTGATCCCCATTTCGACCACAATTTCACGCCAGGAACGCCCGTGTGCGCGCAGAGCGGCAATCCTAGCAGCGTCCACAATTACACGAGGCCTTCCTAGGCGCTTTCCCTTCGCCCGGGCGTTCCGGAGACCGGCTCTGACGCGCTCTGCGATCAGGCTGCGTTCCAATTCAGCGACGGCACCCAGAACGGTGAAAACCATCTTGCCTGTGGGAGTGCTCGTGTCCACCTGTTCCGAGAGTGATACGAATTCCACGCCGAGAGCCTTGAAAGTTTCCAGTGCTCGGAGCAGATGTGAAACGGAGCGGGCAAATCGGTCGAATCGCCAAACGACTATTGCATCAAATCGGCGACGGTGGGCATCAGCCATGAGGCGATTGAGTTCGGGCCGGCTGTCCTTACTTCCTGAGACTCCTTCGTCGACGTACTCACCGGCAAACTTCCAACCTCGCCGCTCACAATACTCGCGCAGTTCGCGGGTCTGCATTTTGGGATCTTGGCCATTGTTCGCGGTGGAGACGCGAGCGTAGATGGCGGTCCGAACTTGACGGGAATGCGGCCTTTCGTCATGTAAAATCCTACGAGCCACGTGGCCTCCAAAGTAGGTCACTCGGTCAGGGGCGAGCCGGTGCTTCATACACCTGCGCGCCCCGCTGCCTATCTAGTCTTTTTTGGGCGACCCTGACCTTTCCAGTAGATTTTCTCTTTTGCTTTGCGGAGTCGGGCCAAGTCTGAGTTAGTCCATAACCTCACGCTGACTTTGCCAAGCGACTTCGCTCCTGGTGCGGTAATTTTCCCCTTCGCGATCCACGCCTGAAGCGTCGCGCGTGAGATGCCCACTGCTTTGGCTGCTTCTGCGGTGGAGCGGGTCTTCGAACTCATCGAGGGCAATCTACCGTAAGACTGGACATGGTGTCAAATCTTTGTGCAGCACAGTGAGCTCAGTGCTGAATGCGCCTAGAATTTCAAAAGGAGGTGAACAAACCAACGATCAGAACCTCGTCTCCTTTCCCAACGACGCTCGTCTTGCGGCCTCCGGAAATCTGAGGGGATGTATACAGCTACTCTGACTCCGACGCAACAATTCCTGACGGCGTAAGTCGAATAGCCTCAGTCTTGAAACATCGTTAGAATGGGTATCCTGAAACGAAAAAACCAGGCACGATGGCCGAGGCTCTTTCGGTGAGGATCTAGAGACACCTCGTCGTAGCCCCTTCATCCTGCCGCTGCAAGGCAGCGATGCGTCCAGACAACGATCCGACTAGATGGGTAGATGGATGGCCTCTGCACGGCCTCTCCGTGGTCGACCGAACAAGAATCAAAGCTATCCTTCTCAAATCCCATGCTGCATATCACAGAGCCAATTTCAAAGATGTCTATCGATTTATCGGCCCAATGCAGCAGGCCTTCAGTCAGATTGCGGGCGTTTTGTTTGAAGGAAGGCTTCTTACTGTGGAAATTCTCAAAAATGCGTTACGACTATTTGTGATTGAATCGGCAATCTCTGGTAACTGGCTCTATTTTGCCGTGAGAGACGAAACGCAGGGCGAGATTTTCCCTGGTCGCTTTGGAAATGTCTACGTCTGGGAAACCTTCAATGGACAGCTAAAAGTAGTCTTCACGGCCGAAATTGCGGAATGGACAGCGAAGTTACTGGAGCGTGTCCCCGAGAAAGGGCTCGCAGGGCCAAAAGGAAAGCGCGGGATGACACCGAATATGAAGCGGCATCACGACATAGCAGACGTCGTGAATTCGTTTAATTTTGGTGCAAACTGGAAAGAGCCATCCAACCTCAAAAAGATTACCGAGAAGATGGTTAAGCAACACATTCCGCCTTCCCAAGCATGGGTAAAGAGGCGTCCTCCTGCTCGATCTTGGAGGCGGGCCCTTGAATTCCACCCGGACGCGGTGCGGAAGGCCCTCGAGTACTCTCTAGAAATGGCTGCGAAAGATAATCCTGAGAAACTTTCGGAAACTCTCGCAAACCTTCGCTAACCATTCCGGAACAATCCCGCACATATTTTTCTTCTTTGATATCAGCGACATACGAAAACTCTCTAGGCGACAGTTGCCCGAGAGTTTCGTATCCGACTAAATTCCTACTATGAGACAAGAGGCCTTACTGACCTTGGCAGACGTCGCGCGATTGCTTCGTTTCTCCAGGACCAAGCTTTATCAGGAACGAAAAGCTGGGCGGTTGCGGGCGGTGCAGTTCGGTCGCTCCGTGCGGGTCCGGCCCCGTGATATCCAAAAATACATCGATGCAGCGCGCTCGGCGGAGCAGGTGCCATGACCGATGCGCTGAACGAAGTTCTGGCGAAACTCAAACGGGTGCGCAAGGTTCGTGGGGGATGGATCGCGCGCTGCCCAGCCCACGAAGACCGAAACCCATCGCTTTCCCTGACCGTTAGAGAGGAGAAAATCCTAATCCATTGCCACGCCGGCTGTACCGCCGAGAGTATCTGTGCCGCCATCGGAATCAAAACGAGTGTTTTGTTTCTCAACGATCGCCAGGGACCGGCATCCGCACGGCCGCGAGGCGCGGCTATCCCACAGGCCAACCGTTCGGTTCGATCGCAGAAATTTGGGGGTACCGAGGGGGACGTTGAGCGGATGCAACGAGACCTCGTGAAAAATAGCCAAGTACAGACGTACATCGAGTCACGCGGAATCTCGCTGTGCGTCGCTGAGAAACTGCGATGGGGGGAAGCAAAGTGGAAATTTCGAAGCGATCAAGACAAGTGGATCGAGAAACTTGCATTGGCGGTACCACATTACCGCGAGGGAAAGTTGGTCGGAATCAAGTTTAAGACCATCGACGGAACGAAACTATTTTCGCAGATGCCAGGAAGTTCAATCGAAGGACTGCACGCGCTTGGACAACTGGATCCCAACTCGGGCGAGGTACTGGTCCTGGAGGGCCCCGAGGATGCCGCACTAGCAATTTCCCACGGCTTCAACGCAGTTGCAATCAATGCGGCCCACGCCGGCGTACCTGCGAGTGACATTAACGTACTCTGCCGGCATGCACGGATCTTTCTGATCGGAGACCAGGACGCGGCGGGCCAGCGCGCAATGGACGCGCTGCAATACCGTTTGCCCGTGGAGAAGGCGATCCGGATACTCATGCCGGATTTCAAGGATATCGGGGAATTGTATTCCGCGGATCCCGTCGAGTTCGCTGGCCAGCTGCGCAAGAGGCTCGCGTCCGCCGCGCCAGCAGTCGAGCGCGGCGGAGACTCCAGCGTCGGCACGGTCCGGATTGCTGACTTGCCGCAGGCAAAGCCGGCGATCTTGACGTCCATTGCGGACATGTCGGCCGAAGTATTGGATGGCCGGCTAGGCGAAATTTGTCAGCGCCGGATGGGACGCTTCCCGATCGCCTATGCTTGGTTGGCTCTGGTCACGGTCGCTGGCGCGCTGATCGAAAGACCCAACAGCAGCCCGCTGCGTACGAACTTGTTCTGTGGTCTAGTCGGACCAGTCGATAGCGGGAAGTCTCAAGCCATTGAATGCTCTTTGCAGGCGCTGGGGCTCGAGAAACCACGATTGCAGGATGTGATGTCTGGCAGTGGCGAGGGCCTGCTCGCGAAACTCAGTGGCGCTAACGGAGAGGCTCGACTGGTGTCTCCCGACGAACTTGGTCACCTCCTTTCGAAGGCGCACATAGAGAACGCAAGTTTCCCTTTCATCCTCAATCGCGCCTACTACTATACGAGTTTCGAACAGGTCTCAGCGCGCAGCAAGGTCATTCAATTTGATTGCTCCTTGAGCCTCATCGGCGGCGTGGTCGATGCAGAATTTGGGCACCTTTTCGACTTCGCGACGGTGGGAGGACTCCACGATCGATTCATTTTCGGCCAGTGTCCAGATGGTTTTGTTTTTATCTATCGTCCGTTCGAAGGCGCGCCCGAGCGGTCTGATACTCCACCGGTCGCCATAGTTGTTGAACCGGAGGTGTGGGAGGCGAGGGACGAATGGGTTCGAACAATTCCAAATCTTTCCGCGCGATGCGCCGAGCACGCACTTCGCGTTGCGGGGATTTGTGCTTCGTTCGACGGACGGAAGACGTTGCGCGTCTCTGACTTGGGCCCGGCGCGAACCTTCGCCGAAAGTCAGGCGCGCGCCCGCCTTATCCTCCGGCCCAATCCTGGGGAAAACTCAGATGCACAGTGCGCCTTTGCGATCATTGCCGCGCTCGAACGTCGGGCACCTGACGGCCAATGGGTAAGTCGCCGGAATCTGTACCGACAAATTCACGCTGAGCGACACGGCGCCGGCGTCTTCAATCGCGCTGTGAATAACCTGCGGTACAACGGAGAAATAGAGTTGAGTAGCAAACTCATGGAGCTGAGGCTACTGCCTTGAAGTGTCCCCAACCTCAGCCTTTAACTCAGCGTGTATCGGAGATTACTGTCCCCGCTACTCATGGGGACACATGGGGACAGTCCACGGATAAGACCTTTTTTTCCATAGGAATAAGAGAGGAGTCACTGAATTCGCGCGCGAGAGTGGGGACAAGTCGCGGCAACGTGTCCCCAGCTGTCCCCGCTTTCTCGGGGACAGCTTTCCGGGGATTGGCCGGCGAGTACAGAGAGCGAGCAGCCTCGTCTCGCTCGTTGGCTGGCCAGCGCAAAGAAATTGCGAGGGAGCTTTGAAATCAAACTGGCTAGGTTCGACGACAGTGCAACCAGCCAGAGCCTTGGCGGCCGAGCACTCGTTGCTAACCGTTGTAGAAGTCGCAGAGCTGCTCAAGGTGCCGGTTTCGTGGGTCTACGAACGCACCCGCAAGCGTGGTGTCGGCCGCCTTCCCGGCATTCGTCTCGGCAAGTATTGGCGCTTCCGTGAAACGGACGTGCTTGGGTGGATTGAGAGGCAGCGAGTGGGAGGACGGGCGGATGCTTGACTCCGGAATCGTCGTGCATACACTGTCCCCTGACGCAGTTAGAGGCGGACGAGCCAGCGGAAAGGAAACAATGGCTCGACCGCGGTATCAGGATGGCAGTCTAGTAGTTCGTGGAAAACGACGGAAAGTTTGGCTTCTTCGGTGGAGGGAAGACGTGCTTCAACCTGGCGGAACGGTGGCGAGGGTTCAGCGTGCCGAGACGCTCGGGCCAGTCAGTGAGTTTACGCGGCAAGAGGCACGTTCCATCCTCCAAGATAGAGTGGGCACGGTAAATCAGAGCCTTCGTCGACCGCAGGCCACCATGCCGTTCGAAGATTTCGTCCGAACGGAATGGCGACCGAACGCTGAGTTGGCCCTGAAAAAAAGCACTGTGAAGTATTACGACTTCCAACTCGGCAGACACATCATCCCTGCTTTCGGGCCCCGCTCGCTTTGCAATCTGGGCCGAATTCAGATTGAAGGGTTGCTGTCGGGCCTCAGACAGAAGGGGCACGCGGTCGCCACAATTCGTGGCGTCCGCGCAACGGTTTCGACGGTCTTACAAGCCGCCGTAGAGCGGGGCTACCTCGATAAGAATGTGGCGCATGGCATCCGTATTCGCCAAACGGCCGCCAAGATCGAGCACCGATTCTATACGCCTGCCCAGGTACGCCAACTCCTTCCCAAGTTGACGGAACCCTGTCGCACAGTGGTCCAACTTGCCGTCCTCACTGGAATGCGGATCGGCGAAATACTCGCCCTGAGGTGGAAACGTGTAGACCTGCTACGCGGCACGCTAGAAATCGCCGAGACGTTTTCGGACGGCGTTTTTGGCTCACCGAAGACTCGTAGCAGTAATCGCGTGATCCCGATGAGCGAGTTCCTCAGTGGCATTCTAAAGACCTATCTCACCGGCGGACCGAGCAATTCGCCGGAAGATCTGGTTTTTAGAACGCGAACGGGAACGCCGCTCAGCTCGAAGAACCTTTACAACCGGGAGCTCGCACCTGCATGTGACCTGATCAAACAACCACGCGTATCGTGGCATTCGTTCCGGCACACACATGCGACGCTACTCGCGGAAGTGGGGGAGTCGATCAAGACCGCACAGTCCTTGTTGGGCCATTCGGATCTTGGGACGACGCTAAACACTTACGCTCATGTAATACCGGACTCGCAACGGCGCGCCGTCGAGCGAGTCGCGGAAGTTTTGTTCTCAAATGTTCTCAAGTTGGAAGACGGCGCAAAAAACGAAAGGTACAACTAGCAGTGTTCTCAAGACTTACGAAAAGTTGGTGGGCCCGCAAGGATTCGAACCTTGGACCAACGGATTATGAGTCCGCTGCTCTAACCAGCTGAGCTACGGGCCCCACGCGTGTAGTTTGGTGATTTTATAGTATTTGCGAGGATCGCGCGGAAGATTTGAACGCCCCATGCAGTTTCCCCCTGCAGGTTTGCGGTAATTCTTGAAACGGCTGATTCGCTCTTCAGGTCACTCAGCACCGCTCACGGCCGAGGTTTCTGGGTGGGACAATCCTCCAAAGAATACTGATGACGCTGCGGTCTTCACTTCAGTACAATCCGGCGCGTCGAGCGGCATTGCTTGTTGTGGCCCTTACTTTGCAACTGGCACAGGGGAGTCCACCCGTGCGCGGTGCAGATAAGAGGCGACGCAGCGGGAGCCAGATTTGGCGGACCAGGGTCGTACAGCGAAAAGTCTAGCGCGCCGCATTGACATGAATTACTTCAAGCGCGCGCAGGGGATGCGCCGATGGAGGTTCTACCTCTCTCTCGCCGCGGTCGCGGTGGCCGCGCTGTGGGTGCTCTCGCTCCATGTCAGGCACACCTACCAGGCCTACAGCCCCGGAAGGCTCGCAAGTGTCCATACGGCCTTCGGCGACCATTGCGAACTCTGCCACGTCTCCCAAGGCAGCGGCATCACGAAGCGGATGTTGGTTTCCGATAAGGCGTGCCTGTCGTGCCACGACGGGCCGCGGCACGGCAAGGAAACACCTGTGGGCGCATGCACGGGTTGCCATGTCGAACATCAAGGCGTCAAGGCGCAACTGGCTGCCGTAAGCGTTTCCAACTGCGCTTCCTGCCACAAAACGCTGACGCCTGCTGCTGAGAACTTCAACACGAATCACCCGGAATTCCCAGAGCTGAAAGATCCCGATCCGGGCACGATCAATCTGAATCACGAGCTACATATGGGCGCGAAAGTGAATGCGACCTGCGACACATGCCACCATACGAGCGACGCACCTCCGTGCACACCCAAGGGATCGGCATGCGACAGACCGTCATTGAGTTACGCTTTTATGGCGCCGATCAAATACGCGGACGACTGCGCCTCGTGCCACGATTCGATGAGTTTCAAGACTACGTTCGGAGATTCGGCTCCGCACGACACGCCCGAAAATATTGACGCGTGGTTTACGAAGAACCACGGCGGCGCCGCGGCAGAGATCGCGAACGCCGAGCAGCACCTGTGGGTGAACAACTGCACGGTTTGCCACCAACACATTGATTACAGCGGCGGGAAACTCCCCAAGATCCAGCCCGCGCACATACCGACCCGATGGTACAAGAAGGCAGCTTTCAGTCACGACGCACACCGCAGCTTCAACTGCCTGGCATGCCATGCGAGCATTCCGGGGAGCGAAGCGACCGTGGATGTGAACCTGCCGAGCATCAAGGTCTGCCAGGACTGCCACAAACCGGAGCACGCAGAATCGCGATGCGTGGAGTGCCACGTCTATCACGATTGGCCGCACGAAAAGACTATCGAAGGAAAGGTTAAGCTCAATCAGGTGACGGGGGAACGAGGGAAGTGGATGCTGCCTTTCGGCGCGCTCACTCTTCCAGCGGTCCGCCCCTAGATTCAGGAGCGAATCCGCTGGAGACCGCGAGTTCCGGCGGAAGAAGACTATTGAACGGATTTCCGAACTGCGCTCCGACCTCTACTGCGCCAAAGAACGCATGAATGCAACCACGTCGGCCAGGTCCTGAGCCGAAAGGCCGGCGATGTTGCCCATCTTTCCGGTCTTGCCCGAGACTGACTGTTTCTTCAGATCGGCGTCGCTTTGCGCCTGGACTTCCTTGGCCGTGAGCGCCGGGAAGGTCACATCCTTGTAGGTGGTCTTGTCACCATTCGCGCCATGGCAGCTCTGGCACTTTTTCTTGTAGACGTCCTTGCCATCGTCGGGATCGCCCTTCTGCGCGTGGGCGGGCGCGGCGGCGAGGAGCAATGTGAGCGGCAATGCGAGAAAAAAAGCCAATCGAGTGGTAGAGCGTTTCATGGTCCTCCCTCGGGAGCCAAGGTTTCAAGAACCGCAAGGCTTTGGAAGATCAGATCCGTACAGCGCGATCATTGTACCCGCGCGCGGGAACCGGAATCAACACCGACTACTGCTCGTGCTTAGCGTTTCGCAGCGACTGGATTGGCCTCCGCGGGCTTGGCCAGGGCAGTCGGCGGGTTGTTGTTGACCTTCAGAAGCTTTCCATCGGGATAGAAGAGAACGGAACGAATTTCATCGGAGTTGAACGGACGCGAACCGATGCGGCTGGTGACGCCGATCTGATTGCCGGACTCGTCAACGTACCGGTCGCGAACGGAAGGCTCGGCCACGGCCATGACGCGACCGCTGGTTGGGAACGAAGCGATCAGCCGCGGCGTGATATCCGGCGCAAAGCCCTGATAGCCAGGATTGTCGGTCTCGATCAGAGAGACGATTTGAAGGCCGTTCTTGCCGTCGGCGACGTATGCGAAGTAGCTGACGTTCGTCTCGGCAACCTGCACGTCGAATGTGTCGTTGAGTTTGCCGCCCGCGTCGAAAAATTGCGGAGTGCCGGGCTGCTCAGGATTGGCCACGTCAATGATGGCGAGACCCTGTTTGCCGGCGGCGACAAGAGCCTTAGTGCGGAAAATCAACAAGCCACGCGCGTCCGGCAAAGCGACGGCGGAGCCGGGGACGAGCCGCGGCTGTTCTGGATTTGTGATGTCGTAGGTCTTCATTCCGCTGTTGTCGAGCACGAACGCGTAGCGGAGTTGAATTTCGACCGCGCGGGCGCCATTCAGTTCGCCCGCAGCGCTGTGATAGACCATCCTGGGCTTCAGCGGATTATCAATGTCCACGACGCTGAGGCCCGTTTGTTCAGACACGACGTAGGCGTAGTGTCCCCAGGTTCGTACCCTCATGGCGCCGGTGAGCTGGCCATCGGGATTAAAACGTACTTTGGCTCGCAACACGTTGTTTTCAGGATCGGCGTCGGTCAGGGTATTGACGTCAATCATCAGTAAGCCGTCTTTCCGATCGGTGGCCAGCGCGTAGCGATAGAGCTCGTGAATTCGCGCCTCTCTGTTCTCGGGCATCACGGTGCGATCGAGCGCCATCGGAAGCGAAGACGGGAAATAGATCGAGGTAGCGTCCGGGCTGTGCACCACCGAGCCTTCACCGAGCGGCGAGTTCACGTGCTGCACGATCCGCTGCGCATCCTGCTTGTTGTTGATATTGGCGATGTCGTAGAGCTTGAAGCCCGCTGAGCCTTCGGCGGCGATCACGTACTCGCCGCGCAGCGCCAGGCCGACAATCTTCGGCGCGAGGCGGCGGTGCGAAAGGGTCAACTTGCGGCCGCCCTTTTCGAACTTCGCGTAGCTATCAGGGTAGAGAACCTTATCGAAGATACTGCCGATAACGGGCTGGGGCTCATCGCCTTCGGTGACTTTCACAGCCGTGAGCGAATGGCCGTTTTCGGCGATGAAAGCAAACTCGCCGAGGAAATTCAGCGCGTTGACGCCGAAGCCCAGCGAGGAAGCGATGCGCGCGTTATTGGTGTTGTCCTGGCTCACGTGGCAATCGGTGCAGTGCTTGGTCTCCGTGGAGCGGACGGTGTGAGGCGGATGCGGAGTCATGGCGTCGTTGCTGAAGCCGGGCGTGGACACCAGCGGCTGCTGATGAACGATGTTGTTGCGGTCGCCATCTTTCGCGCTGACGATCACGGCGCTTGCCGGGCGGAACGGCCATACCGTCTGGCCCTGGTCGTACGTGCCGATTCCGAAGAAGTAGAGATCGGTGCGAATTACCTGCCGCAGGTATGGTGCGTACGCGCGCGAGAATTGCGGATCGTAGTGCAGGTCGCGCGACTTGACGTTCACATCAATCGGCAAATGGC
Organism: uncultured Acidobacteriota bacterium; assembly: GCA_963842425.1. Taxonomy (GTDB): domain Bacteria; phylum Acidobacteriota; class Terriglobia; order Acidiferrales; family UBA7541; genus Palsa-295. Next base: position 756,475 of record CAWJGQ010000010.1, read on the forward strand.
ATCCCGAACAGGTGGTCTGCCAGGATGTGTGGCACGTAAAGCACTGAATCTTGGTATTCGCGTGAGCCAGCGCTTCCGGATCCGAGCTTCCGCCGCCGATGGAGCCGGTTTTCAGCACCAGCTTCGCGTATGCGGCGCGTGGATTATATTCCGGGCTCAACGGGTTGATAATGTCTACAACCTGCTTCACGACCCAGGAGCGATTGGGATCCTTCATCGAGTGCTGGATGACCTGGCCGGCATCGTTCACTTCGAATTGCTTTCCGCCAAACGGCGTATCCGCTCTCTTCAATTTGTGGCCGCCGCTCTTTCCCATTCCACTGGTGACGAGGGTGGCGCGATTGTTAATCGAGCCATGGCAATCTTCACAGCGGATTTCGATGGCGTCCGTCATCTGCGCATACAGGTTGCCATCGCCGTGCATGTCCTGCTCGGTGTGGCAATCAATGCAGTCCATGCCCTTTTCGAAGTGAATATCCGCGAGGTGAACTGCCTTCTTGAACTTGTCCGGGTCGGTATCCGGGACTACGTTGTTGGCGGCATCCTGAAGCTGGCCTTTTTCGTTCCGCTTGAACACCTGCATGATGTTCCAGCCGTGCGCGTGGTAGTCCTCGAACTGGGTATTCTTGGCCTCGGCGTTGTGGTCCCATATGCTGCTCTGTCCGGGGCCGTACTCATCTTCGCCCTTATATTTCTTGATCAGGTCGGCATCGGATTCGCGGTCCCACCAGACCGCTCCAATATATGTGTCGAGCGCGCCATTGCCCTGGTGGTAGTGGCAGGTCAGGCACTGCATGGCAGGAATGACCTGCGTGAACTGATGCTTGATCGGGAATCCGTGTTTTCCCTGGATGGCGGCATCGCCGCTGGCGCTGACGGCCATATTGCCGAACTTCGCGTACTCGCCCGAGGCTTCGTCGCGTGAGTTCGCGTAGATCACGTGGCAACCGGCGCAACCGCTGCTGCGGTAGTCGCCGCCAATCTGGTTCACGCCCAAAAACCAAAGGGTCGGATCATTCAGGCGCGTTTTCAGCACGTTCAGGTACGTCGCCGCAATGCGCGCTCCCGTCCCGGGACCCCGGTCGCCGAATTCATTGTCGTTGACCTCGGCCACGCGGAGCGGGTCCGTAATTTTCGTGACGTCGAAATTCGGATGAGGGTGCAAGTTGTTCAGAGCGCCGCGACTCTGCGCTTCCGGGGTGGGCTGCGGATCCGGATGGAGCGCGGTTGGATGGCTGGTCATGTCAAAACCTTCACCGTAGATGGAGATTTTGGACGCGATCGCGCCGTTGTTGTAGAACACGGCGTTGTGAACCATGTTGTTGGTCGCCATGATGGATTTCTTCACCGAATCCACGATGTCGCTGTGGCAGTCGCCGCAGCTCTTGTCTGCGACGCGCAAATCCGATGGGTTGAGGAACCGAATGAAATCGGGGCCCTCGAGATTCAGGTAGGAAAAGGACTCCGCGGGCCTGGCCTCGTTCGCGAAGATGCTGCCTTTTCGCGGGTGCACATGCGCGCCTTCCTTGGTGATGGCCGTATCGTCGCCGCCATGGCAATCCACGCAGGCGATGTCGGTCTTATTGGCATGCATCGGCTCGATGCCGACATGGCAGGTCTCGCACATGCTCTGATGCGGAGGCTTTTTCGCAGCCGCCTTCGTATCCTGCGCGCGGACTACGGCCAGTTCGGTTCCCGCCAGCAAAGCGCATCCCAGAAGCAACGCTGAAATCAGGCTCCAGCGTTTGCTCGATGCCCGTCGCAAGACCGACCTAATCGCACTCATCTCTACTCCCATCCCTAAAACTCAGAAAATCAAGCGCGGTGTGACCTGGAACGTATAAACCGGACGGCTGCTTCCGAACGCGTCCTTGATGCCGGCGAGTGGCTGCAGGACGGAAAAGCCTGTGTCAACGATGACGAAGTCATTTATCTGCCGGAGGAACGGCTTCCAGCGGATGAAAACGTTTTCTTCAATGCCGGCATTATGGTGATTGATCGTGGTCGTGGTAGCGACGCCGCCGACGACATTATTGGTGGTGTATGTTCCGATATCGTTGAAATAGAGCCAATTCAAGTTGAACGAAAGTGCGACGCGCGGTGTCACCGTTGCATCGAACCCGGTGTTGACCAATTGCAATCCCGGATTGATGTAGTTGGCCTGATTGTTCACACCGCGGAGGGAAGGGTCGAAACTGTTCGCGCGCGTGAAATCGCCCTTGCCATACTTAATGTCTTCGCCGACCCAGTAGCTGATTGGCCCGCCGAACAACGTGACCGCGTCACTGATCGCGTCGAAACCGGTGTCGGTTTTGGAAGTCGAATTTCCGTTTTCGCCCGACTCGTAGACGTATCCCACGCGCAGCTTCCAGAAATCAATCGGGTATTCGAGGTCCAGTACGGTGGTCCAGGCACGCACGTCGTGCTGCACCTTTTCCCCATCAATCAGGTGGTCGGCCGTGCCGAAAACACCGTAGATCGCGGGATTGAAAATGAACCGGCCAAGATTCCCGTTGAGCGTGGTTCCGATGTAATAGGTGTCGAGGTTGAGCTGGTTCCCGCTGACCTGTCGCGGATCGTGGTTCCAATGGACGCTCCACTCGCTATTCCAGCCTTTCACGAGAAAATCTTCCCAAGTGAACCGCGAAATCATCACCGTGTGGTCACTGGCCGCTGAGAAATTAATCAACCCCGATACCGCGTCCTTCTGGAAGAGTTTCAGGAAGACGAAATCATAGCGCAGGCGATTGCTGAGCGAATTGCCGAAAATTCGCCCGCCCAAGCCCACGTCGTTGAAGATCAGGCCGTGGAAATCGGACTTGAAGTTCTGGAGGCCCCCGCGCAGAAACATCTGATTGAAATTGACGGAACCGAAGTTGTGCAACTGAATATCGCTGAATGCATCGAAGAGTTGCGCGTGGCCTTCCGAACCGGCTTCGAACACATTGATGTCGTTTTTCCAATCCACTGCGCCGTCAATGTGAAAGCGAAAGTTGGCGGGGAAGAAACGGTCGTCATTGTGGCGGATTTCCGTGCCGAAAATATTGCTCTCATCCTCGAAATTGTTGTACGAAATGAATTTATTTTCAGGCAACACCTTGGTGAAGTCCAGATTCCGGCGTGCCTTGTACGTGAAGTTCTGAAAGACATCGGTTTCGGTAAACCACTTATCCATAAGAGGGAAGTCGCCCTTGATGACGTTCTGGTTGTAGGTGTCCCACAAGTGGTATCCGTACTGCGGCACACCGTCCAGGGTGTAGGTCCGCCAGCGCGTGTCCACTGCATTTGCGCCTTTTTTCGTCCCTTTGCGCGGCTTGCCCGCTCCCGCTGGTTGGGGCTGCTGCGATGCAAAAGGCCTTTTACCTGAACTGCTCTCAGTTTGGGTCGTCTGGGATGCCGGTGCCGCAGCAGCTGCCCCGGTCCCCGCGGCGGACTGCGGTGTTGCGGACGCATCGGATTCCGCGACTTCCACTGGCGCAGCAGAATCTGCCGAGGGGGGCTGATCTACGCTCGAGATGACCGCGGTGGGAGCCGCGAGGCCCGGCTCCGCTTTCGCAGAGGATTCTTCTGTCATGAAATCCACGGCGACGTCATTGCCGCGAGTCTCGACGTGAAAGTTTGACGGGTGAGAGAGTTCAATCACGACACGCGTGACCGTCGGCTTAAACTGCGACGTGCGAATCCGGCTTATGGGATCGAGGAGGCTTGAAGGACTGCCCTGGGACAGAGCGAGCTGTGTCCCAGCGAAATCGAGGACCACGCGCTCCGGATTCGCGAGATGCATAACGCGAAAGCTCAGGTGACCGTCTGCCATGACGACGACCTGCGTAGTCCGGCCACTTTCCGAGACGGTGACCTTGCGGACATGGGCGGAGGTGGAAACGACGGGCTGAGGTGTTGCGTGCGGATCCGGCTTATTGGTTCCTGCGCCGTGGGCACGCGGGACGAGCGCGAAGAATATCAGCGCGCCGAAGGCTAAGGCTCGCGTATGACGACCACGGGCGAGCCTCCAAGCTGGCTTCGTATGGAAGGCCTGGCGGCAACCGTCTCCACGCGTGCTCACTGTGGAATTACCCCCATGCGCTGTGCGGCCTAATCGCGCCGGCCAGCTCCAGGTACACACGGGCAAGGCGAAAAGCGCCGCGCCCGCTTCACGTCCCAGTACTCCCAAAAGGATTTTGTAAGGCAGCAAACTAAATCAGATGGCAGGAATTTGCAATCTTTTTTATGGTGAAAATGCCCGCGGGCCGGAACGCTGTTGGCGAGAAAGCCAACAGAACTCGACGCGCTAATGATTGTGATCGTGCATCGCGTTCGTCCGGATAAAGAATTGGGTCTTGTCAATGTTCGCGGGTACGGCCACGTCGAAGAATCCGACCATCATCTCATCGTAGGTTTGATCTCCCCAATACACGGCGGCAGTGGGGTTGGGGTTGTGCGGATTGTTTTTCGAGTTGTCGAACCATGCGACGGCCTGCAGCACGGTCCCGGCGGCGAGGGGTTGCGGCTCGGCGAGACGATAGCTCAACTGCCAGTAAAAATCGTAATTGACTCGCAACAGAGGCATCGCCGTGCCATCCGGGCGCAGAATGTTGTATTCGAACCGCTTGCCGCGCAGATGCATGTGCGGAAAAAAGCTGAGGAGCACGGCGTCGTTCGGCAGCGAACCGTGCACCTCGACGCGATAGTTGTCCACGCCCGGCGGAATCACGAAGTCGCTATTGGTCAGCTGCAGCGTCAAAACCCGCTGGGCAGGGGGCTGCGTGGCGAAGACAAGCCCGATTTTGGTTTGGTCGGTGGTCGCGCGGCCGCGCGTGGTGTAATGCATCTGGAAGACGAGATCGGAACCGGCGGGAACGTATTTCGCCATGCCGGCAGGCCAATTGTCCGGCGAACTTCCCGGCGCATAGACGAGAAGGACGTCGGCTTTTGTTGTGTGCGTATCGTGGCGATCCTCCTCGTCCGTCATGTCCGAGGCGGTGAACGGCACGCCGACCGGCGCGTGCCGCAGCCAATTCGAATCCGACGGACGGATGTAGACAACGGCGTGATGAACGTTTTCGCGACTGGTGGGCCGGATTTCGGACATGGTTACCCACTTTCCTTCGGTAAAGTGCGTGGGAACAATCTCGTATGTATATTCCACGTCGCCTTGGGCGGGAATCGCCACCGGCTTCTGCATCTGGACCACCAGGTCCGGCGCAGGAATGTTCCACCCGTTGATCCACTGCCGCGGCGGCGGAGCGTCGTGGGCATCTCCTACCGGAGCGTTCGACTTTGCCCATGTCTCGATCGTGCTGATCTCGCCGGCCGAGAGCGACGGGTCGTTCGAAAAATGGCCCACGCCTGGGTCGGCAAACCACGGAGGCATTCTGCGCTGGCGCACGGAATCGGCGATCGCGCGCGCCAGTGGCCGAACTTCTTGGTAGGTTACCAGCGGCATGGGTCCAATTTCGCCGGCTCGATGACAGCTTTGGCAGTGCTGCTGCAGAATCGGCGAGACGTTCCGGTAAAACGTTGGTGTGCCGATGGCCTGCGATGCGCCGCTGATGGAAGCCGTCTGCGCATGTCCGATCGAGGCAGCGCCATTGAGGAACGCGAGCGTGGAAAGAAGCGTGGCGATCTTCCTGGAGGTGTTAATCATTCGGCTCAAGCGAGTTCCGGTCCCTCAATCGGATTGTGGCCAGTTGCCCGTTTGAATGCAACCGGCACCGGGGCCTGATCTCGCGGAGCCTGCTTACAATGCGAAACAATTTCAAAATAACGCACCGCGGACGGCCGTTGCCGCCGTAAAATCTCCGCATGGCAAAAGGGTGGGAAAGCAAGTCGGTGGAAAGTCAGGTTCAGGATTCGCAGGCGCAGGACAGCGGAAAACGCGGGGTGCAATTGACACCCGCCCAATTGGACACCCGGCGGAGAAGGGAAGTACTCTTTCTTTCACGCTCGCGGGTGCAGCGAGATCTGCAGTTGAGCCAGGACCAGCGATATCGGGATCTACTGACCCGCGCCCTCTCTGACATCGAGGCGCAAATCTCCGCTCTCGACAAACCTGTCTAGCTGCTCTTAGTCGCGGGGCGATTCTGATTCCGCGTCTTCGATGAAGAACACTCCCACGCCATTCTGATTCTCTTCGCGGCCGGGCGCGCAGTGCACGACCGTCGCGCGGAGCGAAAGCGTGCTCGTCCGATTCTGTTCGCCGGCGGCCTCGATCACCACGCGCAATTCCGATTGCAGGCGCGGCCGGTTGTTCAACGATAGATAGGCGCCCAGCAAGCTGATATCGCGCAGCGTTGCCTTTTCCTCGAACGACGCACCGTCCTCGGTCAGGCCGCTCACGGTAGCGGCAAATCGGATGCGGCGGCGCTGTCCGAGGCGAGATTCAGGCAATGCCACGTCCACGCCGCGCTCGCTGAGCGTAACCGACATTCCCTCCATCGCCGCCCACGTTGACGGAAATTCCTGACGCGCCGCAGAGAGAAACCCGTCCACCATCCGGCTCGAGGAATCCGGATCATGATGGAAAAGAATCAAATTCCTGACTTTGCATTCGCGCGCGATCTTTACGCCTTCGAGCCAGCACGAATGCCCCCAGCCCTTGCGCGTGGACGAAAGCTGTTCCGGCGAATACTGTGCATCGTAGATCAGGACGTCCGCGCCCTGCGCCAACTGGCGCAAGTTGTTGTCGAACTCAGGCACACCGGGTTCGTTGTCCGTTGCGTAAACGATCGAACCGACGGGTGTGTCCAGCCGGTAGCCCAGGCAACCCTGCGGGTGATTCAGCCACGCGGTCGAGATGTGCGTTCCGTCTACATCCCATTTTTCGCCGCCCTCAATTTCGCGAAAGAAACGCGCCGAGGACATCATGCCGGGGTCCACCGGAAAATAAGGGCTCGCAAACTGCGCTTCGAGAACCTGCCGCAGGCTGTTGCGGCCGAGATGCTTGGACTGAAAGCTGTAGAGATGAAAACGGTTTTGCGATTCAAAAAACGGATGGAAGAACGGCAGACCCTGAATGTGGTCCCAGTGATAGTGAGTGACCAAGACGTGGGCTTCGATCCCGCCGTCGCCCTGCCATCGTGTCCAGCGATTGTGCTGCGCGTGCAGGTGATTGCCGAGCATCCGCAGCCCGGTTCCGCAGTCCAGAATGAAGTGCGGGCCGTCCGCGACTGTCAACTCAAGGCAAGCGGTGTTGCCGCCGTAGCGATACGTATCGCGCTCGAGCGTTGGCGTCGAGCCGCGAACTCCCCAGAAAATCAGTTTGGCGCTGTTTTGAGGCATGGAGGGGCCATTCGTGGCCCGTTATCTTGCAGGCTTCTCGATATTTTCCAAGAAGCCAGTTAGCAATTTCATGGTAGGTGCGTGCCGCGAGTGAGTCAATTGAGTTTCTGGCCGGCGCAGCGAGAAACGCACGTCCAGTTGCATCACTGGTGACACAGTCGCGGCGGCACTGTCCGCCGAGGGCGTTCTGCGGGTAGAATTCAGGCGATGCACTTTCACGCGCATGGAGGCACAGGCCACAGTCTCGACCACGGTCATGACGATGGTCACGGCCTGGGTGATCGCGCCACCGGAATCCTGGGCGCGTCCGTAGTTGCCACTCTTGCGCTGGTCGCGGTCGAGTTGGCGGCAGGCTACGCCGGGCATTCCATGTCACTCGTGGGCGATGCCGTCCACAATCTGACGGACGTACCGACGCTGGTGATTTCCTGGCTGGCGACGCGCTGGGCGCTGCGCCCTCCCACGCACGAGAAAACTTATGGATACCATCGCGCCGGAATCCTCGCGGCGTTTGTGAACGCGATGGTGCTCACCCTCGCTTCGCTCTTTGTGCTCGGCGAGTCTGTACTTCGGCTTCGGCATCCAGTCACCGTGACGACGGGGCTGATGATGTGGGTGTCGGTCCTTGCGCTTGCGATCAACGGAGGCATCACGCTGGCTGTGCATCGCGGGCGGCGCGACTTGAATATGCGCACGGTCTGGATTCACAACCTCGGTGATGCGCTATCGAACGTGGCGATCTTTGTGGGCGCGCTGGCGATCCGCTGGACTGGCGCGCAGTGGGTGGACCCGGTGATCGGCATGGGAATTGGCGCGATGGTTCTGTGGTCGGGGCAGGGAATTCTGCGCGAGAGCGGCCACATCCTGCTGGAAGGGCTGCCGCGCGAGATTCGCCTAGAAGATGTGGCCGCGGCGGTGCTGCGCGTCGAAGGTGTTCAGGAAGTCCACGACATTCACATATGGACGCTCGGCACCGATCTTCAGGCGCTTTCCTGCCACGTCTGTATCCCGGACATGCACATGGAGGACAGCGAACGAGTCCTCAAAAACATCCGCGACATGCTGGCGCACGATTTTGAGATCACCCACACCACGATTCAGTTCGAGCGCGCCGGATTGCCGGCCGATGCGGGATTGTATATGCCCGTGCCGGTACGACGATCCGGTTCCTAGCGTTTGGCGGCGGCTCAGCTTTTTCTTGGAGCGTTGGTTGGGAGTCAGCTACGATTTACGGCTTCGGCGGATTCGTGATATCAGCCCAATTCGCGAGAAATCCTGATATGCCGTCGAACGCATTCTTACCCAATTCAGAATTGGACCAGGACTGACTATAGATAACGTAACCGCCCGGGAGAGTCAGAATCCTGACCTTAGCGGAGATGGCGTTGAGGATCGTGGTTTGCCAGGCGCGGAACTCAGCTCCATACGGGATCAAGTTTGAATTTGCGAGTTGCGGGCTGCGAATGTCGGCAATATGGGTCCCAACGTGAGACAGGGCCAGTGCCATCGCCGGCCCTTTCAACTGATCGCTGTCAAACTTGACGTCAAACAGCAGCCCGTCTGGAGAATTCGCGCTTGATTTTGTCGTGTCGTCCTTGGGAATTTCGTTGGCTCCGCTAAAACCAACGCTGACTCCGTTGTCTTCCCCCGGCGCACCGAATGCGTCGGCTGCTCGCTTCACTTGATCAGCACTAGGTGCGCCTGGCGTGAACGATCGGCTCGCCGAAGCCGCATCTTCCGGAGCGGCGGCTCCTCCTTTTGCGTAGTCAATTTCCTGCGAAGAAACGTCAGCGACCGACTGCAGAACCAGACGCGCGTTGTAACGATTGAGATTTCCAAAACCACCAAGACCTGTCACTTTGCCGCTGCCATCGCGAATCAGTCCGGTGTCTTTCGTCCCATCCAATCGTCCGACCAACGTCGCGGTTACAGTGAACTTCGGACAGCCCAGGCACATGCCGTTCGTCTTTGCAGGAGTCGCCAAAAGGCTATCGAAATCCTTGAAGTCCTTATTCTTATCGAGTGTCACCGGAACGCGGTTGACGTTCGTGACTGCTACGGGCGAATTCTTGCCCAGTTGCAATCGCAAAAATGCGGACGGCCCCGCCTTCCCCTTTGTCCCTTCCGGGTAAGCCAACCAGATCGCGTTGACCATCTGATTGCAGCCTGATCCTTTTATCGAGAATTCCTCGAAGCCTGACGTGACGGCCCCCTTGATCCGCACGATCTTGCCGTCAAAAGACTGCGGGTTGGCGAGGATGTCGCATACAGTTGATTCCACCACTTGTGCTGAGGCAGATGACGGAATGATCAAAGAGCCCAGGATTCCCAGAAAGAGCAGAAGGCGATTCATAGACCTACCTCCGTTACTAGAAGTCGGGCGATGGTAATGCAACAGTTACGACACTGGCAAATAAAATTCATGTCGCCCGAAGTCTGGGAATCAGTGCGCGTGTGGACGGAATATCGACAACTGAATTGAGATCTGGTGCTCAGTGGCCGGCGCTGCGGCGCGTGCGCGGCGCGCGCTGGCAGCCCGGGCAGAAATAGCTGCTGCGGCCAGCGACGATCGCGCGGCGGATCACGCCATCGCCGCGAAAGCATCTCTTTCCCTTACGCTGATAGACCTTGTGCCGCTGCTGGAACGTTCCTCGCTGGCCTTCGGAGTCTACGTAATCGGAGACCGACGAGCCGCGCATTCGAATGGCTTGTTCGAGGACGTCGCGCACCGCGCGATGCAGGCGGCGCAACTCGGCGTCCTTCAGATTTGCGCCCAGGCGCGTCGGATGAATCCGCGCGCGCCAGAGACTCTCGTCGGTATAGATGTTCCCCATTCCGCGCAGGACGCTCTGATCGAGCAGAAGCGCCTTGATCCGCGCGCGCCGCGATCGCACCAGCGCGAAAAACTCCGCCTGTGTTGCTTCCAGCGCGTCGAGGCCGAGCTTGCCGAGAGCGGTTTCCTGCGTTCCGCCAGAGAGCAGCCGCATCTTGCCGAAGCGGCGAACATCGGTGTATCGAAATTCACGGCCGTCGTCGAGCGCGAAGAAAACGTGGGTATGCGGCGCGACAGGCGCCTCGGCAGGTCCGACGACAATCTGCCCTGTCATACCTAGATGAATCAGCAGAGAGAATTCTTGTGCGCTTTCGCGCGAGGCCTGGAGTTCAACGACGATGAATTTTCCGTGCCGGCGCACACTGCCGACCCGGCTGCCGGGCAGATCGCGTTCCAGCGCGGCCGGATCTTCAATGAAGTTGGTCTTCCCCAGGCGTACGGAGAGAATTCGCCGTCCGGGCAGCACCGCACGCAGGCCACGGACGACCGTTTCGACTTCGGGAAGTTCAGGCATGGTTTATTCGATGACGGACGCTCCCCGCTGGCATCTCTCTGGTGTCAAATACCTCTCGCTGGGACGGCCCTACTGCAGAGAGTGAACGTCTTGCGGCAGGTACATGACAAATTGGCACTTCGGCAACACGGGCTCGCAAACCAGGATTCCTCGACGGAGGATTTTAGCAGGATGATCAGCGGGGAACAGTACGTTGAATTTCGCCGTAGCGAGAGCTTTGTCGGCTTTGCGGAGCGTTTCCGAGCCACCGACGAAAGTGACTCCCAGTACCGTGGCATCAGGCCCAAACAGAACGAAGAATTCCGCTGTGGCTTCCTCGGTTGTCGGCTTGGCAATATCGACGCCGCGAAGTTTAGAAAGCTCCCCGCTTGCGGCCTGCAAGTCCGCCTCGGCTTTCGCTTGGTTTTGCAACTTGTCGAGGCGCTCGCGCGTTCCTTCAGGTATTTGCTGGCCTGCCTGCCCGGCCGCGATCGCCAGGGCATACGTATGTGCGGCCGCCTGAGTCTTGCCTTCCTTCTCGTAGACCTGCCCCAAATGATCTCCTACGATCGGTTGCTGGCCGAGGCTCCAGGCTGCGCTGATGTATTTCTCGGCCATCTCCAGATTCCCCTGCCGAAAGTAGACCCACCCGAGGGTGTCCCAATACATGCTCAAATGCACCATGTTTGTGAGGTCTTCCTGATCCAAGGCGTCAATTTCCATACCGTCAGAGGTGCCTTCAGCCTGTTCCGTGGCCTTCTGCGCCCATTCCGATGCTTTGTCGAGGTCCAAATTGCCGTCAGCCATAGCGTATGCAACGTTGTTAAGAGTGTCCATCGAAGAGTCGGCTCCGACCACTTCCTCGAACATCTTGCCGGCCTTATCCTTTTGCCCCGACGCCAGGTAAGCTCGGCCGAGCTCGAATGCCAGTCGAGAATCGTCGCCGTCGCGCGCGCGTGCGTTTTCGAGTTCCGTGATCGCCTCGCTGTACCGCTTTTGCTGGATCAGGATTCCGACAACGCTGCTTATTACAATGCGGTTGTCGGGATCTAGTTTTTCCAGTTTTCGCCAAACCTCTAGCGCTTCGTCATAACGCTTCATTCTCATAAGCGCCGGCCCGAGCGTTTGGTATGCAGCGACCAATCCCGGATCGAATTCGATCGCCTTTTTCATTTCTCGTACGCCATCGTCGGCTCGGCCCAAAGCGAGGTGAGCCATGCCGAGGGCAAGCCACGCCTTGGCAAACTGGGGGTCCTTGTCGAGAGCTCTTTGGAATGACTCGGCGGCAGCCGGAATATACCTGGCCTGCCAATCAGATAGTCCCTTGTCGTAGAGTTTCGCTGCTTCGCTACTCCCTGCCGTCACGAGCGAGTCCTCTGACCCGCCACCGAGCGGCATGAACCGGGACTCTTCATCAGCGATGGCTTTTCGAAACGCGCGGAACTTCTCGATTTCGTTTGGCGCGACCTCGTACTGTTTGGTGACCAGGCGGCGCTCGGCTTGCAGGACGCCATTTGAGATGGAATATGTCGAGTGGTATTCGGCGAAATCCTCCTTGAGATCCTGACCCGTAGGAGTTCTTGGCGTCGAACCTGGAGGCAGTTCGAGCTTAGCCCGCAGGATGATTTCGATCGGTGACCCCAGCTTGACTGGCTTCGCTTTTTCCGACTCCTCGGTCGGCGCGTCAGGTATTGATACGGGCGGGAGTGGCGGCGTAATTTGACGGTTCTCCCAGTCCCCGTACTCCTTGCGAACGTAGTGGTATTCGATGTGAAAGGGAACATCGGTTGTTTCGGGATTGCTCGAGGTCACGTCCGAAACACTTCCTGCAAAAGCCAAGTTATAAGAAATCTGCTGCATCACGTCCGGCCATTTCTCTTGGGGAGTTATTCTGAGCGCCGATCGCAAAGCTACTTCGGTGTCGCCTCGCGTGGTGAGCTGCATATTTCCTTCAAACGTTCCGTTCGCGTCGAGATTGCCTTCGGACCGGAAGTCCAGCAAAGATTCGAATGGCGGGTCACGTGGCTTTCACTCCAGCTTGCGATTGAATTCGAACTCGAACCGTGCTTTCAGCGGAATACGTGCCGTCGCTTTCAAACGTGATTTTCGAGGTGATCTTCTCTGCGACGTACGCTTCCTTCGAATGGTCGGCGTCCGGCGTGGGCTTTACCGATTCTTGGGGAATAGCCGCCGCACGGGATCCCGTGACAAGAAAAAGGAATGCCAACAGATACACGAGCCGCTTCCGAGCTGTGGTCAAGAAGCCCTCATCGTTGTTGCGGGGTCACGTGCCTGGTTGCATATTCTAGTCAGAAGGACGGGCCATGCCTAGGAGTTCCTGCTCGCGGAGTTCGGATTCCGAATGGCGCGACTTCCGAAGTGTGACGCGAATTGGCAGGGCGACGCCATTGCCGCTGCCGTTCCGATGAATTTCGGTCGTCGTATTTCGAGCTTGGAATTTAGGGCAGGGGAATGCCCGGCGAGGCGACGATGCCAGCCATCCGGAGGATCTCGGCGTACTCTTCGTCGGTCAGCGGGCAGATGGTGAGGCGCGTGTTCTTGAGGAACTTGATCTTGCGCAGCAGGCGATCGTCGCGCAGCTCGGCGAGCTTGACCACGCGCGGCAGCCGCTCAATCGCGCGTAGGTCCATTACCATCTTCTTGGACTCCGGCTCCTCGGGATCGGGGTAGGGATCGCGCGTAACCTCGGCCAGGGCATAGAGCGAGTGCTCGGGCTTACCGTGGTAACAGAGGGCACGGTCACCTTTGTGGACCTGCTTGAGCTGCCGAGCGGCGTCTGGGCGATTTCCGGCGTGCCTCCACATTTCCTTGCCTTTCACGAAGAGGGTGTCCCAGTGGTAGACCCGGGGGTCAACGGCCAGCAGCCAACGCCTTGGTTTTGTGGGAGCTTGCGTCATCCGTCAAGAAGTGCCGCGCGCACTATACACGCAAGGATAAAATAAATGGAAGCCCTCAATGCAAAGATTTTAAGGGAGATTTCGGGTGCGGTTGCTGTAGCAGCACCGGTCGGGAGGGGGCTTCGCCGATTCGGCTAACCAACATCCACAAACACGTCATCGCCGCGAACCTCGACCGGGTAGCAGTCCACGCCTAAAGCCTCGTTTTGTACCACTTTGCCGGTGGTGACGTCGTATTGCCAGGCGTGCCAGGGACAGGTGACCACCGTGCCTTCCAGCTCGCCTTCGCCGAGTGGGCCGCCCTCGTGGGCGCATACGCTATTGATAGCATGGAACTTACCGGCGACATTGGCGATCGCGATGGCCTGTCCGGCGACCTGAAATTCATAGATTTTCCCGGCCGGAATGTCGTCCTTCCTTGCCGCGCGCACAAAAGCCATGCTTCACCTCTTTTCCAAGCGCCTAATATTGCCCGCTAGTGTCCAATCGCTCCAGCCGCGTGATGATACGTCTTCTCTCCCGCTTCTATCCGCACCGCCAGCCGATTCTCCGGCGGAGGAAGCGGGCACGTCGTGTACGGGTTATAGGCGCAGGGAGGATTATAGGCCTGATTGAAGTCCAGGACGACACTGCCGTCCTTTTCGATTTTCGTGTCGAGGAACCGCGACGCGGCATAGGTCTCATGCCCGCTGGTCAGATCGCGGAACACGAACGACGCGTCCGAGCCGTCCACCTCCGCGTCCAAGCGAAGCTCCTGTCCTTGTATCTTGAACGCGACGTACCCAACAATCGTCTCCTGCAATGTGTCACCCATCACGTTCTGAATCTCAATCTGCTTGGGTTTGTCGTAAGGCACGTACCGCGCGGTGACGCGATAGGATTCGTGCACTGGGAACCAGCGCGTGCCGGTAAAATCCTTGCGCAGCTGGCTGTTTTTGTCCCGCAAGCGAATCGTGTAGCGGTCGCCGCTGGAGTGAACGTACAGAGTGAGATCGCCAATCACGATCTGGTCGGAATTCGAGTCTGAATGCATTTCAGCGGTTTCGATCGGCTTGCCATTCAGCGTGGCGTGCACGCCGGATTTTACGTGAACCGTTGTGTGTCCGGCATGGAATTCGAAGCTGCCTGCGCTGGCCGGCGCAGAAGCGGGAAGAACGATGTCATTCAGCGGACCCGAGCCGAAAGTGTTGTCGCCATCGTGCAGCCAGAAAAGCCCGCTGACGGTGAGCCAGCCACTATCGGATTTCAGCTGCGCCTCATACGCCTGCCGCCATTTTTCGACGGACTGGCGATAGGTTGGGGCGTCCGCGCGAGCCGCGAGCGAGAACGAAGCAGCCGCAATGCAAAGCAGGACCGCTGCCGTCTCTTTCCACGCGGCGCGAACCAAGTTCATCGCCCCGCGGCTTGCGATTTGCTTGCGGTCGGTCGTTCGTCAACCCTCGCAAGCAACTCCGCGAACTTTGCCTCGCGGTCTTTTTGGTCGAGGCCCTGGTAGATTTCGGCGATCTGCGTTGCGTTCATCGAGCAGAATTTCGGGCCGCACATCGAGCAGAATTTTGCTTCCTTGTAGAAATCGTCCGGAAGCGTCTCGTCGTGCATCGCCCGGGCGGTTTCCGGATCAAGCGATAGCTCGAACTGCTTGTTCCAGTCGAAAAGAAAGCGCGCGTAGCTGAGAGCGTCATCTCGATCGCGCGCGCCCGGGCGATGCCGAGCTATATCTGCGGCGTGGGCCGCGATTTTGTACGCGATTACTCCCTGGCGCACGTCGTCCGCGTTCGGCAATCCCAAATGCTCCTTCGGCGTGACGTAACAGAGCATGGATGCGCCGTGCCAGCCGATCATCGCCGCGCCGATGGCGCTGGTGATGTGGTCGTAGCCGGGAGCGATGTCTGTGACCAGCGGCCCGAGCGTGTAAAACGGCGCTTCGTGGCACAGCTCGTTTTCTTTTTTCACCTGCAGCTCGATCTGGTCGAGCGGAATATGCCCTGGGCCCTCGATCATCACTTGCACATCGTATTCCCAGGCTTTTGTGGTCAGTTCGCCCAGCACGCGCAGCTCGGAGAATTGCGCCTCGTCGCTTGCGTCTGCCAGGCATCCGGGACGCAGCCCGTCGCCCAGCGAGAAGCTGACGTCGTGCTTCTGGAAAATCTTGCAGATGGCGTCGAAATTCTCGTAAAGGAAATTTTCCTTCTTGTGGAAGCTCATCCATTGAGCCAGCAAAGCCCCGCCGCGGCTCACGATTCCGGTGATACGGTTTCGCACCAGCGGCAGGAATTCACGCAGCACGCCCGCATGGATGGTCATGTAGTCCACGCCCTGCTCGGCCTGCTCCTCGATCACTTCGAGCATGATATCAATCGTCAAATCCTCCGCGCGGCGCACGCGCGAGAGCGCCTCGTAAATCGGCACGGTGCCGATCGGCACGGGCGAGGCGTTGATGATCTCCTTGCGGATCCCGGCGATATCGCCGCCGGTGGAAAGGTCCATGACGGTGTCCGAGCCGTAATGCACGGCGCGGTGGAGCTTTTCGAGCTCGTCGTTCACGTGGGAGGTTGTGGCCGAGTTGCCGATGTTCGCGTTGATCTTGCAGAAGAATGCGACGCCGATGCCCATCGGTTCAAGGTTGCGGTGGTGGATGTTGGCGGGAATGATGGCGCGGCCGCGCGCCACTTCGTCGCGCACGAGTTCCGGGGCAATCTTCTCGCGCGTCGCCACGTAGAGCATCTCTTCGGTGATCGCGCCCTTGCGCGCGTAGTGCATCTGCGAAAAATTTCTCGCGCCACCGTTCATCGCCGCTGCACGCTTCTCGATCCATTCGTCTCGTAGAGCCATTGAAACCTCCGATCGCGCCCGCCGCTGCTTTACGGCTCGCGCCGACCGCGGCCATTATCGCACCGCGCTACCCACGCAGCAACTCAACCATGCGCCGATTCATTCCTTCCGTCGGGATTGACAGTCGCCGTTGGACGAGTGTATGTAGTCCGCATGGCTTTTCCGGGCGCTCGGCGAGCGATGAGGTTCTCCGTGAACGGTATGTGGTTCAGGATATTCGTCGCGGCTTTCGTCGTTCTCGTAATTTCAATTCCGGCGTTCGCGCATCACGGTACTTCGAGGTATGACCTGGAGAAGACCGT
The DNA here is from genome assembly GCA_963842425.1 of uncultured Acidobacteriota bacterium. GTDB lineage: Bacteria > Acidobacteriota > Terriglobia > Acidiferrales > UBA7541 > Palsa-295. The sequence continues at coordinate 773,131 of CAWJGQ010000010.1, forward strand.
CACGCTGAATGGCACGGTGACCGGTTTCGACTGGGGCAATCCGCACTGCCTGGTTCATCTGGACGTCAAAGGGGACAAAGGCGACGTGCAGCACTGGACCCTGGAGCTCGCGTCACCGTTCACCATGTCTCACGTTGGCTGGAGCAGGGATTCGATCATGCTCGGCGACATGCTCACCGCGGAAACTCATCCTGCCAGAAACGGCCTGACGATCGGGATCAGTTCGACATCAAGGTCCGTTATGAAGTTTGTGGTAAATGGAAAGCCGCTGTCCACGCAGTAGCCTGCGTTTTCACGCCCAGCCAGCCTAGAACGTGAACTTCGCCGCCGCCTGAATCAGGCGAGGATCCACCGCGCTTACAACAGTGCCAAACGTTTGGGTGTCGCCGACTTCACCATCCACGGCGCCGGGACCATAGAACTGAGCGTGGTTGAAAGCATTAAACGCCTCGATGCGCAGGTCGAGCGACTTCGATTCGGTGAGCCGTACGTTTTTCGTCAGCTGCAGGTCGAAATTGTTGATCCCCGGACCATAGAAGAATCGCCGGCGAGAATTTCCGAGTTGCCCAAGCGGCTCTGTTGAGAATAGCGACGTGTTGAACTCGGGGCGCCCATTGCGCGGGTTCCTGTTGATCTCGAGCGGGCCCTGGGTGAACTCCGGTGTGTCCAGCAGGTTGTTATTCACGCCATTACCGAGCGTGCCCAGCAGGGAATTATCGGAATCGTCGAAGAGCGTGACGGGGAATCCGCTGGCGAACCGCGTGGTGCCGGAAATACTCCATCCTTCAGTCAGCTGGTTCGTGTGGGCGAAGAGGCGCTCGAACGGCAGGTCGTAACTGTAGCTGGCCACAAAATTGTGGCGCATATCCCATGACGAAATAGCGCGGCTGAGTCTCGCGTTGAACGGGTTGATCTGCTCGCCGATGTTGGAGGCCTGATCAATGGATTTGGCGTAGGTATACGCAAACAGGGCAGTCGAGTGTTTGCCGGCGTAGCGAAGGTTCGTTTCGAGGGCGTTGTAATTCGAGTTGCCGATTGTCCGCTGCGCCGTGGTTGCACCGTAGTTCGATCCCAGCCCGATGTTTCGCGTGCCGGTGTACACCGTCCCGGACGCCGACGTGTAGGTGCCGTCCTCGCCATATGGCCCGCAGGTGGAACTCCCCGGCGCGACATCGCTCAGCTCGCTAAGGCTCAAGCAGAGCGCAGCGTTGCCGATGTTCGTCGGTACGAGAACGAGAATGTGATGTCCCTCATTCCCCACGTAGCTCGTGGTGAGCAAGATGCTTTTGGTGATCTGACGTTGAAACGAGAACATGAAGTTTTCGGTGTACGGGACGCCATTGCGGTAATAAAAGTAAGGGTCCGCGCTGATGGGCGTGACCGCCGCCCAGTCGAATGCCGTGTACGGATTCTTGCGCGATACGTTATTTGGCGGGAAAGTGATCGGGTAAGGATTGGTGTTGATAGCGCCATCTCCCGCGGTCACGAAGGGCGTGGCGAAAAGCGGCGGCGCGGGGCTCAGGTAGTTGTAGCCGAACGGAGGCACGGAATACATGATCCCGGCCGACAATCCCGGAAAGGCCGTGTAGAAAATCCCGTAGCTGGCTCGAATGCTGCTCTTGCCCGGTCCGCCGAAGACTTTGCCCAGAACGCCGCTATCGAACCGTGGGGAATAGGCCAAACCAATTCTCGGAGCGAAATTGTGATACTTGGATGGCGACAGCGTGGAAGGAATCCCAGGATCGCCGGGCACCACTAAGTCTGGCAGGGCATTCGGGTAGAGAACGGATTGGCGACCCGGAATCACTGTCTGAATATTATTGTTTTTCTCCCACCACGGCATGATCAGGTCCCAGCGCAAGCCCAGATTCAACGTCAGATCGCTTCGCACGCGCCAGCTGTCCTCGACGAACGCACCGGCGTAACGATTCCGGAGGTGGTAGGGCTGTCCGGTGGATTGCGTGAAATTGCTTGGAACTCCGAGTAGGAAATCGGCGAAGGCCGAGCCAGTTTCCGTGCCGAGAACGCTGAAGGTTCCGTTGAAGGTTGCGTTCGGATGCTCGTTGACTTGATCAATGTGGAATTGGCCGCCGAATTTCAGGGTATGCGAGCCGGCGACTTTCGAAATCGAATCGCTCAAGTAGAGGGTGTTGTTCCACTGATTCACGTTTGTGATCGGCACGCCCATGATGAACGACGGGAAAACGATATTTTCCACGCCTTCATACTGCGGCGCCTGTATGGTGAAACCGGGGGCGCCGGTGCTCGTCACAAATCCTTGCGATATGATGCTCACTCCCAAGCCGCCGTGCGGCTCGCCAATATCGTTCGCGTTCCGTATCAATCCTGCGTGAAATTCATTTACAGTGTTGGCTCCCAATATCCTCGTGTAGCCCAGCGTAAATAATTGCGCCCGGCCAATGGTGAGCGCATCGAAACCGGGAACGCTCGCGCCGCCCTGTTCGCCCGGATACGGATTATCCAGGCGATAATCGTCGAAGAAATAGTAGCCGGAGAACTGGCCCCACCGCGTGTTCGCATCCACGCGGCCGGCAGCTTTGTCGTCACGCACGGTTTCGCCAAATGCGGAGGTCGAGAACAAATTCCCCGGCTGATTGGGCTTGGGAATGTATTGCAGTAGGTTTATTGCGGGCGACGACCATGCGCCCATCGGAATCTGTCCGCCGGGAAGCACGCAGGTGGCTTCGGTGCAGCCAGGAGTGAAGTACGGCTCGCCCTGCGAAACCGCGTAGCCAAGTTTAGTCGTCAGCAATGAGGCGAGGGCAGGACCGCTTACTTTTCCCGTCAGTGAGCTAACGGCGTCGGAAAGGTCACCGTTGCGATCCGCGAGCGACGGAACGGAAATTACCGGGGATGTCTCACCCTGCTCGGTGCGCGTGCCCTGATAATCGGCGAAGAAGAAGATTTTCTGCCGCTTGATCGGTCCCCCTACGGTGCCGCCAAACTGGTTCTGCCGGAAAACGCCGCGAGTATCGGCGAAATAGTTTTTGGCATCGAGCACCGTGTTGCGCAGGAACTCAAATGCATTGCCATGGAAGGAGTCGCTGCCAGATTTGGTGACAACGTTCACCATCCCGCCGTTATAGTTGCCGTATTCGGGATCGAAGTTCGTGGTGAGCAAACGGAATTCCTGAATCGAATCCAGGTTCGGGATCACGGATGTGCCGCCGTTCATATGCTCCTGCACGTCGGTGCCGTTCACCATGAAGCCGTTGGCGGATTCACGCTGGCCATTGATCGAAACGTTTCCCGGATTCAGGTCGCCGGAGGGATTGATCGTGCCCGTGACGCCGGACATGATCACCGAAGTGGGCGTCAACGTGGTTACAGGGCTTACGCCGGGCTGAATCGCCAACAGATCGGTGTAACTGCGTCCGTTCAAAGGCAGCGAAGTAATTTGCGCTTGCTGCACGACCTCTCCCAAATGGGTCGCCACAGTCTCCACCTGCGCCTGGGTTTGATCCGTGACCGCAGAGACCGTGACCGTTTCGTTTTTCTCGCCCACTTCCAATGACAGGTCCACGCGAAGGGCAGCGTCGGCATCAACCACCAGGCCGGTTTTCTTCTGGGTCTTGAAACCCGCGGCCTCAATGGTCAGTTCGTAGCGCCCAACGGGTAGGGAGGGAAACGAGTAAAATCCCTGCGTGTCAGTCTTGGCTTTGTAGCTGGTTGTGATGTCGAGGTTTACAAGCGTAAGGCTGGCCCCGGGAATAACCGCATCGCTCTGGTCCTTCACGGTGCCGGAAATACTGCCGCCCGTCGCGGCCCACACCGGAGCACACGAAACAAGCAGGAGCGCGATGACAAAGATCCGCAAGAAGGCCTCGATACCCCACTTCATTGAATTGGTTTCCCTACCCTACGATGGGACGAGTTCACAACGGGGTGGCCCACGGGCGCTCTATTCTACCGAATCAACCCGGAGCGTGCACCGGCAAATTCGGGAGCCGCTTTCGCCGAGCACCGAATTTCGGAGCTTCTCTCCGGCGGGAATCATAACGACGCCGAAGTCTCCGCCCTATTTGTGTTCGGGGATGTTTCGGCCGTTTCCGCGGAACAGGTTCGCGGCAACCGGATGAAACGCCCAATCGCTTGGCTTCGAACCGGTCTCGCGAGGAAGCGTGACCGAGTGCTCTGGCCGGGTCGCGGCTGTAACCGCTGCATGGCCGTAAGCTTTGGCGAATGATGTTTTTCGAGAATCCGCGTCCAAGATGCGCTGGACCTTGGCCTGAAGCTGCGCGAACACGAGCTTGGCGTCGGCGGACGCATCCAAAGTCTCAAAGTTGAACTCGACGCCGAGCCGGTCAAATTCAACCAGCAGCGCCGCTTGATAACTTCGAAAATTCTCATACATGTCCTGGCCCGGGAATACGTCCATGCCGGACTCCCAGTAGTCAAACCCGCGCGAGAAAATCACGCGAGGAATCAGTTGCTCTACGTCCAGTCGCAAATAGAAAACCGCGTCAGGTACAAGCGCTGCGCTGTAGATGCCTCGAATCCATCCTGCGTCCATTCCGCGAACGATTGCCCGTGCCATCAGCGAATAAATATACCGGTCAGTCAGGACGATAAAGCCGGCGCGGAGTGCGGGTATCATTTCGTTTTCGAGTCGGTCCACGAAATCTGTCGCGTAAAACAGGCTCTGAGTAACGCGCCCGAGGTTGTTGCCCTCTTTCGCGCGGCGGATTCCTTCTCCGGCGAGCATGGATCGCGTCATGCCCGTATCGAGGACCGCATGGCCCAGTTCCTCGAGCCACGGCCTCAGCATGTTAATCTGTGTGGAGCGCCCCGCGCCGTCCGTTCCTTCGACAACGATCAACTTGCCGGGAAGATCGGAGAGCTTCATTCCCGGCAGCAGCTTGCCATAGGTCTGTCTCATGGTCGCACCCTCAAGTCCTTCGCTCTTTCGAGATGAGTTCTGACAATCTGGCGAACCTGCGCCTGCTGCACCTCTACTGGCAGGGTCGCGTCAACAACCGTCAGTCCGAATTCCGGGATCATTTTTTCGTATTCGTCCACAATCCGGCCTTGAAACAGCCGGAAGCTCTCGGTGGGGTCGTCGCTGAGGCCGATATCCAGTCCGGCTTCATAGAATTTGAAACCATCGCGGCCGGTTATCAGTCGCCCGATGGCAGTTTCCAGCGGGACGCGAAAATAGAAAGCCACCGTCGGTTTCGCGGCGAAGTCGTAAAGATCGCGAACCCACTGGCGGTCCATGCCGCGGGCTACGTCGCGGGCAAAGGCCGTGTAAATGTAACGGTCGCACAGAACCACGGCGCCGGCCTTCAATAGCGGGAGAATGCTTCGCTCGATGCGATCGGCGAAATCGGTGGCATGAATCAACGAGAATGTCGCGGGCGTCAGCATCTTCTTTTTCTTGCCGAGTTTGGTGGTGTCTTTCACGAGTTCGGAAGAGTTCCACTGGCTGAAAACGACGCCGTAGCCCCTTGATTCGAGCCACTTATGAAGCAGGCTGAGCTGCGTGGATTTGCCGGAACCGTCAATTCCTTCGACGACGAAGAGCCTCCCGGGGAGACCCTGATCGCCGTTGTGCCGCAGTCGCGGAGGGGCGGACTCTATCGGGTAGAAAACCTCAAACGGACCAATGCGCATATTATTGCCGGTGTTCATAGGCCTCCCAAGTGCCTGTGCAGACTTATGCCCTAAAATTCGGACACCTAGATTGTGTGTTGGGTTTCCGGTTGGCTGCGGACATCAGTCCCGGAGGACGCCCATACTATCCATCAATTCGAGCGATAATGCAGCAGGAATTTCAGGCCTTTTGTATCGAACCGGGGGCTGCCACAGCTTGCCCCCTCCGGCAAGAATGCGTACCACCTACCGCTTGCACTCCAACTCACGTCTGCCTAAGATGAATTGTCTGACTGAAAATTTCGATAAAGCGATTTTCTTCAAAGGGGGGCATTTGCGACATTTGAAATCGGTTTTAGCAATTTCGCTGCTCCTCGCCCAGCTGGCTGGAGCTGCGCCAAGCAGCTCGGTGCGCACGCCGCTGCCGAAGTCTGCTCCAGCGCCACAAACTAAAGACAGCGTTGTTGAGACGACGCAGGACAAAGGATATCGCTTCAACCGTGGTGGATGGATTTACGTCCACCTGGAAGGCTCGCCGCACGATATCGGTTATCAGCACGGATACCTTCTCGCGCCTGAAATCTCGGAAGCCTTCGCCACGGTCCGATTGGAAGCGACGCACAACTCGGGCCGCGATTGGGAGTTCTTTCGACGCGCGGCCCGCGAAATGCTGTGGCCAAAAATTGACGTCGAATACCAGGCCGAGTTACAGGGAATCGTGGATGGCCTGACCGCGAACAAGACCAAACTTGATTTAGACGACATTGTCGCGCTGAACGCTTTTCAGGAGCTGCCCGATTATTATGTGCCGTGGCTCGACGCGCAGACCCAGACTTCGAATCGCGAGCGTCCGGAGATCGGCGGGCACTGCAGCGCGTTTGTTGCCAACGGGAGCTGGACGAAGGACCACCAGATCGTGATGGCTCACAGCAACTGGACGAGCTACATGGATGGCGAGCGCTGGAACATCATGTTCGACATCGTTCCGCAGACCGGGAATCGCATGCTGATGGACGGTTTTCCGGGCGTGATCGCGAGCGACGACGATTTTGGCGTCAATTCCGCCGGGATAATGATCAGCGAGACGACCATGGGCTACTTTCACGGCTGGGATCCCAACGGCAAGGCCGAATTCGTCCGCGCGCGCAAAGCCATGCAATATGCGGGCTCGATTGATGACTACGTGAAAATAATGCTCGATGGGAACAACGGTGGTTATGCGAACGACTGGCTACTCGGCGACCGAAAGACCGGCGAGATTGCCCGATTCGAGCTGGGCCTGAAGCACACGAAAGTCTGGCGCACGAAAGACGGCTATTACTCCGGCGCAAATTTTCCGAGCGATCCGGACGTGATCAAGGATGAAACCACCTACGATCCGAACGATCGTTCGAGCGGTCCAAACGCCCGCAAGATTCGGTGGGATCAGCTCCTGAACGGCAACAAGGGGAAGATTGACACGTCGCTCGCCGAGATATTTCTTTCGGATCATTTTGACACGTACACCAAGAAGGAAGGTGCGAATCGTCGCACGCTTTGCGGCCACGGCGATACGATGGCAGATACCATGCCGGGATCGGATTCCAAGCCGTTCGATCCCTTGGGGGCCGTTTCGGGGAAGGTAATGGACAGCAACATGGCGCAGGCGATGAACTTGGTGGCGCGAATCGGACACCCCTGCGGGATTAAGTTCGACGCCGCGAAATTTCTGAACGATCACCCGGAATATTCATGGCAGTCACCGGTGCTGCGCGATATGGACGCCGGACCCTGGACTGAATTTCGGATCGGCGAACACATCGCGCAGCCCGCGCAGTAGTGCTGGAGAGTCCGCGTTATTAGCTATTGTCCACGCGGAGGTTGTTCGTCACCGAGAAGACGCCCGGAACCGAGTTAGCTCGAATTCCAGCGACGTTCTTATCGGCCTGATTGGCCACGGCCCCCTCGAGAGTCACGTGCCCGTTGTTCACGATGATGTGAATCGGCGGCACGCTGCGGACGCCATACATCTGAAGGCTCCCGAACGAGTAGATGGTGCGGAACGTGGCTCTACGAATGCGATCGTCGTTGAATGAAACCGGCAGAACCTCGAGCTGGTTGTCCACCGCTTCCACTCCTTCGATCTGCTTGACGGCGTGCTCCGCGTCGCTTTTGAGAATTGGATTCTTCACCTGCCCGAGCAACGTCACCTTGCCCCCTTCTACCTGGTATTGAAGATTGTCGAACACCGAATAGTAGGGAAGCATCACCAACTTGTGACGCACCTGGTTGGTCAGCCACGCCTGATAGTTGGCTGAATCTGGCGCCGGGGCTTGCGATTTTTCGCGCGTAGCTGCGAATGCACCGCCGGCAGGAGCCAGCGTAAGTAGTAATGAAAAGAATAAGATAGCTGAAGCTATGAGTGACTTCGGGGCGAGATGTCTCATCTGATCCTCCATTTCCTCACGTATCGGTTGCAACCGCCTACAACTGATTAGACGCGGTCGTCAGCTGGCTGGTTGTAACCGCTGTGTAATCTCGAAAAATGCAAGGTGAGCGCTGCATGAAGCCCGCGGAATGATATCGGATAGGTTGCAACGCCCTTGCTGGGAACTGGCAACTTGGGAGTGATGATGTTACAAAAAAAGAGACTGAAGGGGTGGTGTCGTGCCGGATCCGTGCGCTTCCAAAGGATGCAAAGCACAAGTGCCAGCGGGACTTGCTCCCGTGCACATGTGCATTCTCCACTTCACTTTGTTCATTGAACAGGAATGCGCCGAGATGCGCCGCGAAACGGCCCTGAACAAGCAGCCGCAGGAACGCCAAGTCGAATTCATGGAGAAAATTGCCGACCGTGGCGAGATGCTGGTTCACGTTGCCATGAGCGGCTATCCGATGAGCGACGAGTTGAAAGCGCGAATCCTCAGCACTTTACTTACGTTGATGAATTGCCGCGAGAACATGGACCGCGCGGCGATGCGGCAGTCGGCTCTCCGCCGTTTTGCGGGCTAAGATTTCCCAGACAATTCAAGATATTGCTCACGCGCCAATGTAGCGCGCATAGAGCGAACGCGCGACCGCGGGATCCTGAGTTCCCTTGACGATGGCGCGGCCGTCGGCGAAGACGGTCAATTCGTAGGGCGGAATGCGGCATCGCAGGAGGAAATCGTTGCCGCGGACTTCGGCCGCCGACGCGAAGGTGAGCCGGCGCCCGAGCTCGCCGAGATCGAGCTGCCTGTTGCGTTCGTGGATCTGGACGGAATCGCGCCCACACATCGTAATTTGTGGCTGGGCCTGCCCATCGAGAAACGTGAGATCGTGGCGGGCGCAGGCGCGGCACACGGGATTGCGAGCGACGCGAATGGATTGGAATTTACCGGACCATACGTCGCAGGAGACAAGCCGCCCGTGGAGTGCCTCCGGCTTGCCGGCAAGGAATTTGATGGCTTCGGTCGCCTCGATCGAAGCGATGACGCCCGCTGAGGCGCCCAACACGCCTACGGTATCGCACGTCGCTTCATTTCCAAATGCCGAGCCCGGCTGCGAGGTCTTGTCGCCACTTTCGACCAGACACGCGAGGCAGGCGCTGAGGCCGGGGCGAATCGTCATGGTGACGCCAGTGCTTCCAACCGCCGCGGCGTAAATCCACGGAATTCCGAGCGAAATCGCCGCGTCGTTCACGAGAAACCGCGTTTCGAAATTATCGGTTCCGTCCAGAATGATCGGAAAATCGGATAGAAATTCGGCGGCATTCTTCGGGGTGAGATCGGCAACAATTCCTTCGATCTTGACATCTGAGTTGATAGCGCGCAATCGGCGCTCGGCTGCGACTGCTTTGGGCAGCGCGTCGCGGGCGTCGGCTTCTTCAAATAGCGTCTGGCGCTGCAGGTTGGAAGGCTCGACAAAATCGCGGTCAATGATGCGCAGGCGACCGATTCCCGCGCGAACCAACAGGTTCGCCGCGACCGTGCCAAGCGCCCCGCAACCAACCAGCACCGCACTCGCCTGCAGGAGTTGTTCCTGGCCGGCCTCGCCGATTCCTGAAAACAGAATCTGGCGCGAGTATTTTTCGAATTGCTCGCGATTCATCCGATTGTTTCCGAAATCGAACCCATGATAGCGCCTTTTCGCGCGGAGCAGGCAATGTGGCTATGCTAACCTTTCTTGTTAGGCCTTGGGGCGAATGATAATCCCTCGCAAATCAGCGTGTTCCCGTGCCGATGCGGTCCCCAGGTCCGCCGCGTGGGGCATCGGGGCGATTGCATTCCTCTTTCTAACGCTCGCGCCCGTTCGTGCGCAGCAAGCGCCGATCGAAGGCCAACTCGTCAAAGAGATCCACGTGGTGGACGAGTCCGGGAAGCCAATTACGCAGAAGATGCCGTCGCTTCTCCTCGAAGCGGGAAAACCGTTCGATTTCGCCGCGGAACGCGAAAGCCTCCGTGAACTGTACAGGTTGGGCGATTTTTCCGACATTCGGGTCAGCGCCGCGCCCGAAACTGGCGGCTTGCGCGTGGATTTCATGGTGCAGCGAAATTTCTTCAACAACGTGATTCGCATCGAGGGCCTAAAAGAGCCTCCGAGCGAGCCCGCGGCGCTGGCGTCGTTGCGGCTCACCCTCGGAGAACCGTTTCGCGATAGTGCGGTCCGGGAAGCTGTAGATCGGCTTACTGCCACGCTCCGCGACAATGGTCTGTACCAGGCGAAGGTCACCTGGCAGCTGAGCCCGCACGAAGACACGCGGCAGATGGACGTGACGGTGACGGTGGATCCCGGCCTGCGCGCGCTGGTGGGCGACATCGCGATTGACAATCAGACGCCGTACCCCGACGCCCAATTGCTGCATCAAGCGAAGATTTCGAACAAAGTTCAAATGACGGCCGCGCGCCTGTCCCGAACCTCGGACAGACTGCGAAAATTTCTGGTTAACCAGGGATATCTGGGCGCGAACGCTTTGATCACGGTGCAAACATACGATCCGCAATCCAATCGGGTGCCTCTGAAGCTCACTGTCGAGACCGGTCCGCGCGTACGTATCGAGATTTCGGGTGCGCGCTTGAGCAAGGGGAGGCAGCAGAAGCTGCTGCCGATTTTCGCCGAAGGAGCTGTGGACGACGATCTGCTGCAGGAAGGCAGGCGGAACATCCGGGATTACCTGCAGAGTCAGGGATACTTCAATGCCGATGTGCAGGTGAGTTCGCAATCGAGCGACAAGCCCGTCGAGCGCGTCATTCATTACGACATCACGCGCGGCGATCGTTTCCGACTTGCGGGCATCGGTTTCGACGGAAACAAGTATTTCAGCAACGATCTGCTTTCGCGCAGGCTGCTGCTCCAGACGGCTTCCTTCGCTTCCAGCGGCCGCTTCAGCCAGCTCTTGTTGCGCGGCGACACCGATTCGATTCGCGGCGTGTACCTTTCGAACGGTTTTCGCGATTGCCAGGTCACGTCCACCGTGGACGATCGCTATCGCGACAAAAGGAACAATTTGTTCGTTTCATTTCACATTGTTGAAGGCGCGCAGACTCGCATCACCGACCTGAAAATTGATGGCAACCACGCCATCTCGACCGATGAACTGCTCGGCGTGACCGGTTCAACCAAGGGCGAGCCGTATTCGGATTCGGGCGTCGCGAGCGACCGCAACAACATTCTGGCGCTCTATTACAACGAGGGGTTTCCCGAGGCGGGATTCCATGAGGACGTTGTCCCCGGCAGCAGCCCGACCGAGGTGAGCCTGGTCTATCACGTGACCGAAGGAAAGCAGGTGAACGTCGCCAAGGTGCTCTTGACCGGCTACCAGTTCACTCGCCCCGGAATCATCGCGCGCCAGGTCGCCATCCAGGCTGGCGGTCCGCTGCGAGAGGGTGATGTCGCAAAGACGCAGCGGCAGCTTTACAACCTCGGCGTCTTCAACCGCGTGCAGATCGCGCCCCAAAACCCAGATGGCACCGATCCGGATAAAGCCGTGGTGGTCGCAATGCAGGAGGGGCAGCGCTATACGATCGGTTATGGATTTGGATTCGAAGTTCAGAGAATCTCGGGCGGCAGCACCAATCCCAACGGGACGACGATCGGCGCCAGCCCGCGCGGAATTTTCGAGATTGCCCGTAACAATATGTTTGGCCGGGCGCAGATTTTATCGTTCAAGGCGCGCGTCAGCAGCCTTGAGTATCGGGTCGCGCTCGACTACACGGCAGACAATTTCCTCGCCGACCGCCATTTGAGCCTCCAACTGATCGGCTTCGCGGATAAAACACAGGACGTCAACACCTTCACTTCCACGCGATTCGAAGGTGGGTTCCAGGTTATCCAGAAGCTCACGCCTTCCAGTTCGCTGCTCTATCGCTATTTTTACCGGCGTGTCAAAGCTTCCAATTTGGTTTCGACCATCAACGAGGAACAGATTCCGCTCTTGAGTCAGCCAACGCTGGTCTCCGGATTTGGCCTCACGTACGCGCGGGACCGCCGCGACGATCCCGGCAATGCGACGCGGGGCACGTTTAACAGCATTGATGTGAGCGACGCGATCGAAGCAATCGGATCGAGCGCCAGTTTCTTTCGAGGCTACTTTCAGAATTCGTCGTTCCACTCGTTCGGACGCGCGTTCGTGTTCGCGCGGTCGGTACGATTCGGCGTCGAGGTGCCGTATGGCAATACCGTAGGCGACAACAACGGGCCATTCAACCCGGCGCAGTGCACGGAGCCGCCGCCGGAATTCAGCCCCCCGGTAATTCCGCTGCCGGAACGCTTTTTCGCGGGAGGCGGCACCTCATTGCGCGGTTTCGGACTGAACCAGGCAGGCCCGCGCGACCCATGCACGGGATTTCCGATCGGCGGTCTGGCGATGCTGGTATTCAATCAGGAGTTGCGCTTTCCAATGAGGCTGCCAATCGTCGGGAATCGGCTGGGCGGAACGATCTTCTATGATGGCGGCAACGTCTACACCGACGTAAACCACATTTCGTTTGCCTGGAAAGCTCCCTCGATCACGGACCTCAACTATTTTTCGCACACGGTGGGCTTCGGTTTGCGCTACCCAACTCCGATCGGACCGGTGCGGGTGGATTTCGGCTATCAACTTAACCCGGCGTATTATCAGGCCACCGTAATCCCGCACGGCGGGACGGTCGGCGTACTTGAGACGCTCCGCCTGCCGCATTTTGGTTTTTTCTTCAACATAGGGCCGATCTTCTGATGCGCTACGCCCTCCTCATTCTCGTCAGTGCGTATTGGCTTTCCGGGCCGATAGTGAAGTGCGCGAGCGCGCAGGCGCCGTCGGCTGCTCCTGCGAGCGATGACGGGCAAACGGTGGACGGTGTGGCTGCGCGCATCGAGGACGACATCCTAACCGAAAGCGAAGTACGCGAACTCGGAGCGTTTCAAAAGCTGGTTGAAGGCGCCGAGAAGCCGCGAACGGACCGAATCCGGGAGTTGGCGGACCAATGGATTGTGCGCGGCGAGATCGAAAACGCAAAATATCCGCCGCCGACTTCCGAGGACGCGGATCGCGCGTATGCGCGCCTGGAGGCTCAGTTTCCGTCTCCCGAAGAGTTCACCAAGCGCTGCGCGGAAGATGGGCTGTCGGAAGCGGCCGTCCGCCGGATACTCGTGGAGCAGCTGTATTTTTCTCGTTTTCTCGATTTTCGCTTCCGGCCCGCGGCGCAGATTGACCAAAAGCAGTTGGATGCGTACTACAACGACGAATTCGTGCCGCAACTGAAGGCTCGGAATCAAAGCGTCCCTACGTTGGAGGACGTGGAAGACACGATTCGCGAGGTGTTGATCCAGCGAGCGATTAGCGACCGCGCTACGCAGTGGCTGGACGACACTCGGAACCGGCTGAAGATTGACGTCATGGCTGATGGAGCGCGGCCGTGAGCGGGCACTTGAAGCGGTGGACGTGGCGAGCCGCAATAGCGACCATGACGATCGCCGTCGTACTGATCGTTGTATTCGCGACGGGCCTGGCCGAGTACTGGATCCGCGCCGCGTTGATCAATGAGATCGAGCAGGGAACCGGTGCGCACGTCGAAATCGGCGCGTTTCATTTTCGCTTGTGGGGCCTGCGAGCCGAGTTCGATAACTTTACTCTGCACGGCCTCGAAGCCGCCGATCAACCTCCGTTATTCCACGCCGATCGCATTGAAGCCTCGGTTCGCATTATTTCATTTTTTGGCCGCCAGATCGCGCTCGACAAATTGATTGTTCAGCGCCCCGAGACGGCGGTGCGAATTGATCGGAACGGCCGAAGCAACTTCCCGACGCCCAGATCTCCGGCGAGCAATCGTCCTTGGCGCGCGACACTCTTTCAATTGCGCATCGGCCAGCTCGCGCTGAATGACGGAGGAGCGCAATTCAACAACCAGCGCGCGGCGCTCGATATTCGGGGCGAGAACTTTAATTTCACGCTGCACTACGATGCGCCGGCGGGTGGTGCCGATTCTTACATCGGCAACCTAAGCTGGCAGCAAGTGAAGCTTACGTCCGGGAAAGACGTTCCGTTTCCATTCGACCTTTCCGTGAAGTTCACGCTGCATCGCGATTCCTTCGAGGCCGATGAAATTGTGCTCAAGTTTCTCAATTCGGATTTGAATCTTAGCGCTGAGCTGCCGAGCTTTGCGCGGTCCGACTGGAATTTGAAGTATCGCGGGCGGCTTTCGCTGGCCGATGTGCGCAAAATCACGCGCCAACCCACCACTCCGGATGGCGACGCGGATTTTTCGGGTCAGGCGCATTTCGCCGGCGGGCCGGGCGCCGGCGGTGATTGGACGGCGAGCGGATATTATTCAAGCACCGACGTTCGACTCCCGTACAAATATTTTCACGATCGCGGCATGGAGACATCGGGGAATTACGAGGTGGCGAACCACCGGCTCGTGGTCCCAAATCTGAAAGTGCGAGCGTTCGGCGGCACCGTGGACGGCCGGCTCGAAATGGATTTCAAGGATTTGGCTTTCCGGACCCAGACTCGATTGCGCGGAATGAGTCTTGCCGGGGTGATGGCATCGCTCGAAAACAACGATTTCCCGGTGCAATCGCTGCATTGGGACGGCGCGATCGCAATTGATTCTGTGAACACTTGGAACGCGAACTTCAAGCACTTCCATACGGCTGGCGAGATGCTTTGGTCGCCGCCCGCGACGCTGGCTCCCGGCATGATCCCGGCGACCGCGCGCGTGGAATTCGATTACGGCACGGACAAAGAGATCGTCTCGCTGCTGCCGAGCCAGATCACGACTCCAAAAACGCAGCTGAATTTCGAAGGCCCGCTCGGAGAGTTCGATTCGGGGCTCGAGCTGAATTTCCGGGCTGACGATCTGGTCGAGTGGGACGATTTCATCAGCGCGATTCGCGGGCCGGAGGCCGGGACGCATCGCGTCGCCGGCAAGATCGCGTGGCGTGGACGCATTCTGGGTCCGCTGGTAGGGCCGTCGTTCGTGGGCCATTTGCACGCCACCGATCCAAGCTACGATCAACTTGCGTGGGACGCGCTTGACGGCGACATGGATTACTCTCCGGATGGATTTCATCTGAGCAATACGACCATGGCGCGCGGGCCAACCTCGGCGACGCTCGATTTGTCGCTCAAATTCGACGGCGATTGGAATTTTCTCGACGCAAGCCCGTGGTCTCTGGAAGCGCGGATCCAAAATGCTTCTGCGGACGACGTGGCTGCGATTGCCGGGTCGAACTATCCAGCCACCGGCCACGTTGGCGGAGAGATTCACGGCAGCGGCACGCGCGGTGCTCCGCTGTTGGATGCCAACCTCTCGATTGACGATATTCAAGCAGGAGGCTGGCATTTCGATCGCTTCACCGGGCAATTGCACTGGCAGCACGACGAGGTGCGGTTGTCGCACGCGGAATTGCGCGGCAGCACGGGTGTTGTCGCTGGCGACATTCTCTACCGACCGGACGAACAGCAAACTGAATTCAACATCACCGGTTCCGGCATCGCCCTCCAGAAAATAAAAGCGCTGCAATCACCATCACTCCCGGTCGCTGGGCAGCTCGACTTTAATCTGCGCGGCAGCGGGCCGATACGAGCGCCCCTCGCGCAGGGTGACGTACGCGTCACAAGCCTGAAGCTGGGGACGGAGCCCGAGGGTGACTTCCACGCCCGGCTCGCGTCGGATGGCCAGAGCGCCCATCTGACCCTGACGTCGGAACCTGAGCGCGAAAAGCTGCAGGGTGACTTGACCATCGGACTCGGTGGAGACGAGCAAGTTTCCGGGAAACTTTCGGTCGTGCAGTTTGACCTGGATCCGCTGATTGCCGCCGGGTTGCACCTGACGCAGTTGAGCGGCCACGGCAGTGCCGATGGCATTTTCACGTTTTCCGGAGCCCTGCGGCAGCCCGACTCCATCCAGGTGGACGCCGATATCGCGCGGCTTTCGTTCAATTACGAATACGTGCAGTTGACCAACGATCAAAACATCCGCCTGACTTACCGCCGCAACGAAATTCGCATCGAGCAAGCGCGGCTGCACGGTCCCGACACGGACGTTCAGCTCAACGGGTCGGCGCGCTTCGATAGGGATCGTCGGATTGAGTTCACGCTCTCGGGTGGCGTGAACCTGCGCCTGTTGAAAAGCGTGCTGCCGGATCTCGACGCCCAGGGTCGCGCTGACGCCAACGTCACCGTCGGAGGCACGATGGCTCGTCCCCGGGTGACGGGGCGGGCGAGCGTGCGAGGAGCCGTAGCCCATTACGCGGAATTTCCGGTTGGGCTCAGCAACGTGGATGGCGATTTCGTCTTTGACCGCAGCAGGCTGCTCTTCGACAAAGTAACGGCAGACTCCGGCGGCGGCCATTTGACGCTCAACGGAAGTGTTACTTACGGCGAAGGACCGGTACGTTACGAAGTCAACGCAGCCACATCAACTGTACGAATTCGGTATCCCGCTGGGATGAGCTGGTTGGCTGGTGGCACGCTGGAACTTTCGGGAACGAGCGAAGCGGCGCTGGTCAGCGGCCACGTGCAGGTCGAACGCCTGTTGTTTGCGCAGGGCGTTGACGTCGCGTCATTTTTTGCGTCCGCGTCCGACACTTCGCCTAGCCCATCCTCGAGTTCCTCGTTTCTGCAAAACCTGACGTTCGATGTCAGTGGACAGACCAATCCGGGGGCGCGAATCGAATGGGCCGGCGCGCACATAGACGTTGATGGCGACGTTCGGCTTCGGGGCACATGGGACCGGCCCGTGCTGCTCGGGCACATCCATTTGCTCGGCGGCGAGATGCCGTTCCGGGGAAATAATTTTGAACTCACCCGCGGCGATATTGATTTTTCGAATCCGTTCCGCTTGGACCCGGTCCTCAACGTCGAAGCGACCTCGACTATCAATCAGTATCAGGTGACGATTGATTTCTCCGGCCCCGCAAGCCATCTGGCCCTGAATTACCGGTCCGATCCTCCGCTGCCCGATTCGGATATCGTGGCGTTGCTCGCGCTCGGGAGTCCGGGGGAGGGAAGCGGGCTGCGCTCGGCGCCCGGCGCGACGCAAAACTACGGTGCGACGGCGCTGCTTTCCGAAGCCATCTCAAGCGGCATAGGCGGCAGGATCGAGCACCTTTTCGGAATTAGCTCGTTTCGCGTTGATCCGTTCATCGCGGGAACAGCCACTGAATCGAACGCCGCCGCGCGAGTCACGATCCAGAAACAGGTGACGCGCGATCTGTCTATCACTTACTCGACCAATGCCGCGACCTCGAACCAGTATCAGCTAATTCAGGTCGAGTACACGGTGAAGCGAGGACTTTCCATCGTCTTTTTAAGGGACATCAACGGCACGTACGGCTGCGACGTTAAATTCGTCAGACACTTCAAATAGATTACCGCGCGGGCTAGTCGGGCATCACGAATAGCGATTCAGGCGCAAAGCGCACGTGCCACGGGAATGGCCGGTCCCGGAACAGCTGCCACTTCTCTTTGAATACTTCGGCCTGAAGATCAATCTGTGGAATTTCTCCGGATTCGCCAGGCGCCCGATGGAGATGCAGATAGAGCGTGATGCGAAAGGGCGTCTCCGACGTCCGCACGAGCCAGCACCAAAAGACGTTTTCCTGGTGGGCCCCCGCCGCGCCTGCTTCCGCGAAATCAATCTGATGTGCGCGAATCCCGACGTGTGCAACCGGTCCGGGAATTGCGTGCGCTACCCGCAGCTGGCATCCCCAGTCGAGCGCCTCGACGATGCCTTCGGAAACCGTGCGCGCGCGCGAAAAATTCTTGCAGCCCGTCAGGCGCGCCACCTCGACGCTGGAAGGGCGGCGAAAAACTTCTTCTTTGGCGCCGAACGCGGCGATGCGCCCGCGCGAGAGCACCAGCATTCGGTCGCTGAGCCGATAGGCTTCCTCGATGTCGTGCGTCACCAGCAGTGTCGGACCGCGGTAGGCAGCGAACGTTTCCTGAAGCTGCGTTTCCATTTGGCTGCGCAGGTGGGTATCGAGCGCGGATAGCGGCTCGTCAAGCAGCAGCGCTTCCGGGTCCACAGCCAGCGCCCGCGCCAGCGCCGCTCGCTGCTGTTCGCCGCCGGAAAGCTGGCGCGGATAGCGATTCTCGAGCCCACTGATGTGCGTCCGTTCAAGCAAAGCCGTCACGCGCTGCGCTTGCTCTGCGGCTGGCAGATCCTGCAACCCGAACGCGACATTTTCGGCGACGGTTTTGTGCGGGAACAGCGCGAAGTGCTGAAAAAGCATCCCGACGTGGCGATCGCGCGCGGGCACGTGAAGCCGTTTCGCCGTATCAAGCAGCACGCGACCGTCGAGCGCGATGCGGCCCCGATGTGCGCGTTCGAGACCCGCGATGCACCGCAGCAGCATCGTCTTGCCGGCGCCGGAAGGGCCGAGAATGCTCAACGGCGCATTGCCCGTCGTGAACGACACTTC
The DNA here is from genome assembly GCA_963842425.1 of uncultured Acidobacteriota bacterium. Lineage (GTDB taxonomy): Bacteria > Acidobacteriota > Terriglobia > Acidiferrales > UBA7541 > Palsa-295. The sequence continues at coordinate 791,608 of CAWJGQ010000010.1, forward strand.
GAGCGTGAACTCCGGCAATTTCTTCTCGATTTGAATTTCGAGGGCCATCTCAGCGCCGGTCCCATCGCGCGCGCCCTTGCGCATGCGTCCAGTAATAGAGTCCGCCGAGCAGCGCGAGTGAAATCGCGACGTCCGCGGCGCACCACGCCACAGCGCGTTGCACGTCGTCCGCTTCCACGGCGAAGTAGATCGCGATTGGAATCGTGGCTGTCTTGCCGGGAATGTTGCCGGCGAGCATCAGAGTGGCGCCGAATTCACCGAGCGCTCGCGCGAATGAAAGGATTGTTCCAGCGAGCACGCCCGGCCATGCCAGCGGCAACGCCACAGCGCTGAACACCCGCCATTCCGACGCGCCCAACGTTCGCGCTGCTTCCAGAAAACGGGAGTCAACCTGCTCCAGGGCCGCTCGCGCAGTCAGATACATCAGCGGAAACGCCACCACGGACGCTGCGATCACCGTGGCCGGCCAGGAGAACACGACGGTCGCACCCAGCCTCAACAGCAGCTTCCCCAGCGGACCATTGCGCCCAAATAGAAGCAGCAAGAAAAATCCTACTACGGTAGGCGGCAGCACAAGCGGCAGCAGACAAATGCCATCCACAAGTGCCATCGCCGGACCCGCGCGCCGTTGTCGCCACGCAGCCGCTGCCAGGCCCACTACGAGGGTGATCAACGTCGCGGTGACGCTGGTTTCAAGCGATATCCGCAGCGGCGACCAGTCCATCGGCGTGCTCGCGGTGATCTGGGCGGCCAGTATAGTCGGAGCCATTGGCACAGGATTGTATCTGGAACGATTGTTTTCGGCCTAGGATTTGCGGCGGAGCACGCCTCACTTGGACGGCTGAGCGGGAGCTGGTCTCGGCGCGGGCGCGGGAGCTCTTTCCGGAGCTGGCGCCGCTGCGGGCTCGCTTTCCTGCTCCGGTTTGAGCATCTGCTTGAGCTCCGGATAATCGCTCGTCATTTCCTGCAGGACGTTCATCGCGCCCTTCTGTTGCATCTGCATGCCGAGTTCCTCTGATTCTCGCGTCACTTGAGGAAGAGCATTGACCATGCGCTGCCCGAGCGGCGATTCGTAGAATTTAGTAATTTCCTGGATATCCTCCATCGAGAATGCCCGCGCATAGATCGGAATCACAGCGTCGGTAACCCCGGTCGCGGGCGCCGCCGTGACCATCTTCTGGCTGAATCCGTCCATCAATTTCGCCAATCTGTCCGGCGGAATCGCCTGGCTCAGAGCTTGGCGCACTTGGTTCGTGACGTATGATGTGAGGCTCTCTCCCATCTTCGACGTCTGCGTAAGATCCATCAGATGACGTATGGCGACTTCTTTAGCTGGATCAACTTTTTCCGCCGGAGCCGTAGGTGCGGGCTTCTCCGCGCTCGCCGGAGCCGTGCCGGGCTGCGCTGCTACGCCGGGCTGATGCGCGGGAGGTTTCGCTGGCGCGCCAGTCGAAGGCGTCTGCGCGAGCAGCGGGCTGGCGGCAAAAAGTATGGCTGATATTAGAGCAGCTCGAATGTTCATTGAATTCTCCTCAGCACAGTTCGTTCCGCGCTGCGTTTTTCGCCCGTCGAGCCGGTCCAGTCATCGTAACGGACGGCTGGGCCATAATCAATTTGCGGCAGGCAGCGATTCGATGGCAGCGCTGGACTCCATTGTGATAATTTCGGCACGGATGAACGGCAACGCCAATAGCACAGCGCGCGACAGCGCGAACTTTGAACTCGCCCGGCGCGATATGGTTGCTCGCCAGATTCGCGAACGCGGCGTCCGATCGGCGCGCGTTCTTGCCGCAATGGAGACTGTTCCGCGCCACCTGTTCGTACCGTTCGAACGCGTTCCTGATGCGTATGCCGACGAAGCGCTGCCCGTTGGCGAGGGGCAGACGATCTCGCAACCTTACGTTGTGGCCGCGAGCGCCGAGGCACTGGCTCTCGAGGGCCACGAACGCGTCCTGGAAATCGGCGCGGGGACAGGATATCAGGCCGCCGTGCTCTCGCTGTTAGCTCGCGAAGTGATCGCGGTCGAGGCGATTCCGTCGCTGGCCGAGTCAGCGCGCGAGCGGCTGGCGAGGCTGGGCTACTCAAACGTGCGCGTGGAACAAGGCGACGGTTCGCTGGGATTTCCGAGCGACGCCCCGTATGGCGCCATTCTGGTTTCTGCCGCCGCGCCCGCTGTTCCACAACCGCTTGTAGAGCAGCTCGCCGAGGGCGGACGCTTGGTGATACCCGTGGGCCAGCCCGATCACCAGCAGCTGCTTCGAATCGTAAAGGAAGGGAACCGGACGAGGGAGCAGACGCTGTTCCCCTGCCGATTTGTACCGCTCGTCGGGCGTTTCGGCTGGCGTTAGATCATGTTGGAAATCCATTGCGAATGAGCGGCCAATAATCCAGATGCAACCGGAACTTTCCATCATCATTCCTGCTTACAACGAAGGGGCGCGCCTCGCTCGGGGACTCTGGCGAATCCGTGAGTACTTCGCGAGCCGGCCTGGCGGCACGGCCGGGATCGAGATTCTCGTCGTTGATGACGGCTCAACCGACGACACCGCGCAAATTGCCCAGGATTGGGCGCGCGACATGCCGTCTCTCCGTCTCATCTCGAATCCGGAGAATCGCGGGAAGGGCTACAGTGTCCGGCACGGAATGCTGGAGGCGCGCGGGCGCGTCGCCCTCTTCACGGATGCCGATCTTTCTTCGCCGATCGAGGAATCGGAAAAGCTGTTGGGCGCCATTCGCTCCGGCAACGACATTGCCATCGGCTCGCGCGCGCTGGATCGTTCCCTGATCTTTAGCCGTCAGTCGCGCTTTCGAGAGGCTGCAGGCATGATATTCAACTCTTTCGTTTGGGTCATTACCGGCCTGCCATTTCGGGACACGCAGTGCGGATTCAAGGCGTTCGTGCGCGAGCGCTGCATCGTCATCTTCGAGCAGCAGCGAATCGAGCGATTCGGATTTGATCCGGAGATTTTGTTTCTCGCGCGTCGCCACGGCTTGCGGACGGCTGAGGTCGCCGTTCGCTGGGCGCACGATCCCGGAACCAAAGTCCACATGATCCGCGACAGCCTGCTGATGTTCGGCGACCTCGTCTATATCCGCTGGAATTGGCTGCTTGGCCGCTATCCCGCGAAGCGTCCCTGAAACGCCTACTTTTTCGGCTGGGCCGTCGGCGGCAACAGACCGTTGAGCCGCAGATACATGGCCGCCGTGCTGTAATGGTCGCCGAGGTCTTCCGACATCGTCACGATCAAGTAGCCGCGTGATGCAATCCGTCCGCCGAAGAAGGGCAGCTGCTCGCCCAACTTGGAATCGTCCAGCTGCGCGAGCGATTCATTGCAGAAATCAAACGATGCCTTCAGCGGGCCGACAAGCGTGTCCTTCGGATCGTCATCCTTCAAGTCCGGCGCCTTCGGCGCTTTCACTCCCGCAATTAGCGAGCACAGCCCGTAATTCACGCGAACGATGTGCACCACTAGGTGCCCAAAAGTGTTTTGTTGTGGCGTCGGGCGAAAGTTAAATTTGTCCGCCGGCATTTCCTCCACTGCCTCGAACGTGTCCTTCGATTCCGTCGCTACCAATTTCCGGAATCCGTTTGAAACTGGATTCGCTTCCGGTTGCGCGGTTGGTGTTGCATCAGCCGCGGGTGCTTGCTGTGCGGGTGATGCGAGCGGTACCAACCCCAGCGCCAGAATTGCCATACAGATTCGCTTCATGGATTCGCCTCCGGTGGATTTCGTGCGGCCCAAGGATAGTCCGCGCCATGTCGCTTCACAAGCGAATCTGGTTCGAGGCGCAACGTGGCTCGAGACCTGTTGCAGATTGAGTAATTGCTTTACAACGCAAAGTACTTGACAGTTCTGGACCTGATGCTATCCTTACCTCATGGCTCCGTTCCAACATCGGCCCGTTCGCCCGGAGACGCCCGTGGCGCTCGATGATCGCGCCCGCGACAACATTCGCTTTATTCGCGAAACCATGGAACGCGCCGCCTCCTTTACCGCTGTGCCGGGCTGGGGGGGTGTCGCCATGGGAATTACGGCGCTGGGCGCGGCAGTGATCGCTTCCCGGCAAGCCTCCACGTTGGCGTGGCTTCTCACCTGGATCGGTGAGGCGGCCGTCGCCATCGGCATCGCGCTCTGGACGACTTATACGAAGGCGCGCGAGGCGGAAACCGCGCTCTTTTCCGGTCCCGGCCGCAGATTCGTCTATAGCTTTGCGCCGCCCATTTTCGTCGGCGTGCTGATGACCATGCTGTTTTATCGCATGGGATCAATCGAAGAAGTGGCCGGAATGTGGATTCTGCTGTACGGGACGGCCGTCGTGACCGGCGGTGCCTTTTCGATCCGCGTAGTGCCGTTGATGGGGCTCTGCTTCATGGTCCTGGGCACCGTGGCGCTGTTTTGCCCGCCAAGCTGGGGCAATGCGTTTCTTGCCGGCGGATTTGGCGGGTTGCACCTGATTTTCGGGGGCGTGATTGCGAGGAAATATGGCGGGTAAATCGGGAGCCTTCCGCGCAGCGCGGGACGAGAAAAACAAGCAGGGAAGCGCGGCCGCGCGTCCGGCTGCGGCCGAGGCGTCGAGCCTCGACCGCCTGATTCACGAGCGCACGCGGCTCGCAATCATCAGCGCGCTGGCAGTGAACGCGTCGCTGGCCTTCAACGAACTCAAGCAGCTTCTCCGCGTGACCGATGGAAACCTGAGCGTCCACGCGCGCAAGCTCGAGGATGCCGGATACATCGGCTGCACGAAGTCGTTTGCCGGGCGCGTGCCCAAGACTGAATATCGTTTGGCGCCCGCAGGACGCCGCGCGTTGGAAAAATACCTCGATCACATGGAAGCCCTGATTCGCGCGACGCGCGAGGGATAGGAAGGCGTTTTCTAGACATCTTATGGGTAACAGCGCATCCAGAATTATCCCGGCCCCTAAGCTTCATGTCGCCATTCTGCTCGATGGGAACGGCCGCTGGGCCGCTGCGCGCGGCCTGTCGCGCTCCGAGGGCCACCGCGCGGGCGTGGCGGCTGTGCGCCGCGTGGTTCGCGCCGCTCCTGCCCTTGGAATCGGCACGCTCACCCTGTATGCGTTCTCGGCCAACAACTGGGATCGCCCGCCGGGGGAAGTATCCGCGCTGCTCGCCTTGCTTGAGGACTATCTCCGCGCCGAGGCGGCCGAGTGCGCCGCGAAGGGCGTGCGCCTGCGCGTAATCGGCCGGCGCGACCGCATTCCGGCAACTTTAATCGAGGCCATCGAATCGGCCGAGCGCGCGACGTCTGCCGGACGTGCGCTCGAACTGCGCATCGCACTCGATTACTCGTCGCGCGAAGCGATTCTTCGCGCCTCCTGCTGGATGATGTCGAGCCTGGAAGTTTCCGACAGCGAATTCGCACGCCGGCTTGGCCAGGTCACCCACGGAGGCGGTTCCGCGCCGGACGTGGATCTCTTGATTCGCACGGGCGGCGAGCGGCGGCTGAGCGACTTCATGTTGTGGGAATGCGCCTACGCCGAATTGCTGTTCACGCCGCGCATGTGGCCCGAATTTGACTCAGCCGATCTCGAAGCCGCCGTCGAGGATTTTCTCGGCCGCGAGCGCCGCTTCGGCCGCTTGCCGGAAGCTGCGGCAGCCAGCTAGGATGCGTCGCGCTCGCGCGCAATTTCAAACGCCTTCAAGATCACCCGCGTTGCCGTCTCCGTAAGCGAATATTTCTCGAGTTCCGAGGGAGAAGCCCAGGCAACATCCGTCACATCGCTTCCCGCGCGCGCTTCTCCGCGAATCGCCTCGCACAAATAATCGAGCACCACGAAGTGATATCTTGCCTTTCCGGCGGCGTCGAGATTGATGCGCTCGAATACCTCGATCAACTCGCCGACGCGCACCTCGATTCCAGTTTCCTCCAGCAACTCGCGCCGCACTCCCTCGATTATCGTCTCGCCCACCTCAAGCATCCCGCCCGGAATTGACCACTGTCCCTCCAGCGGAGGGCCGCCGCGGCGAATCAATAGCGCGCGGCCGTCTGAAATCACCACTCCGCCCACACCCACCATTGGGCGCTCCGGGTATTCGCGGCTGTCGGACACTTTTTCAGGAACCTCCGCCAAAAAAGTTGACACCTGCGTTATATAATACGACGTCCGGTAGAACCTAGACTCAGGAGGAGAGATTCCCGTGACCAAGTGCCCGGAATGCGACGCTGATATCGACTTGGACGAAGACGAAGTCGAAGAAGGCGAAATCGTGAGCTGTGCGGAATGCGACGCTGAGCTCGAAGTGACGCAGATTCATCCCGTGCACCTCATCGTCATCTCCGAAGATGAAGATGACGATGATGATGAGGACGAAGAGGAAGACGCTGCGGTGGCAAAGAAGGAAGACGCCGACGACGAGCCGGGAATTGAAGATGAAGACGAGGAGGAGGAGTGACTCTTCGCTCGATCTTCCGATTTGCGATGTTGTTGGCGCTGGGAATTGCTTTTGCGCTGCCCGCCGCCGCGCAGGACAAGAAAAGCGACGCGCAGCTCCGCACCATCCGCGGCACGGTTCTCGACAAGGACGAAACTCCGAGACCTTCGGGCGTGGTTTACCTGCTCAACGTGAAGACCCAGGCGGTTAAGACTTACATCGCGGACGATGCCGGACTGTATCGGTTCAGCGGGCTCGATCCCAACGTTGATTACGAAGTGCACGCCGAGCACGAAGACATGACTTCCGCTACCCGCACGGTTTCAAGCTTTGATTCCCGCCGCGACGTCGAGCTCGTCCTCAAGCTTTCACACAAAAAAACCGCAAAATAGCCCTACGGCAGGCTGAAGACCGAAATGGAGTTGCCGGCCTCGCCGACCACATATTGTTTGCCGTCCACCGCGTACGTGATCGGATTCGCGCGCAGGGCATTCCCGAGCTGAATATTCCAGAGAGGCTTTCCGTCGTCGGCGTCGAGCGCGAAGAAATTCCCCTGGCTATCGGCGCAGAAGACCAGTCCCCCCGCCGTCGCAAGCGTGCCGGTCCAGGAATCGCCGACCATCTTGAATTCCCACTTCCGGTCGCCGGTCGTCGCTGCGAGCGCGCGGACCGCCGTATACGCCACATCGCCACTCACCAGCTTCTGCCCGCCGCCTCCGCCGATGTCGTTCGGATTGTACGGATCCATGGTCGGGTGCCCCTTGTAGTAGTAGGCGCCCTGCTCCCTCGTGTTCACGTAAAATAGTCCCGTCAGCGGGCTATAGGACGAGCTGGTCCAGTTCACGCTTCCCGTAATGCTCGGATAGATCAAATTCCCCTTCGCGGTCGGATCAATGTCCGGGTTTTCGATTGGCCGCCCCTTTGCGTCGAGGCCCTTGGCCCACGTCTCCTTCGCATAGGCCTTCCCGGCGATGAACTCACCGTCTACGCGATCGAGCACATAGTAAAACGCATTCCGGTTCGCCTGCGCCACGACCTTCCGCTTCCTCCCGTTGATCGTCGCGTCAAACAAAATCGGCGGCTCCGACGCGTCCCAGTCGTGCGTCTCATGCGGAGTGAATTGGAAATACCATTTCAATTTGCCCGTGTCGGCGTCTATCGCGAGCAGCGAACACGAGTAGAGATTGTCGCCCTTTCGCGCGTCTCCATTCCAATCCGGCGCGGGGTTGCCCGTGCCCCAATAGAGCATGTTCAATTCGGGATCGTACGCTCCCGTGTTCCACGTTGTTGCTCCGCCGTATTTGTACGAGTCGCCTTCCCACGTCTCAACTCCCGGCTCGCCGGTCGTAGGTATCGTGTAAAGCCGCCAGAGCCGCTTGCCGTCTTTTGCATCATAGGCGTCAATGAAACCGCGCAGCCCGCCTTCTCCGCCGCCCATCCCGACAATAATCTTTCCATTGATCGCGAGCGGCGCCTGCGTGATCGCGACCGCCTTCTTGTTGTCTCCGATTTCCACGTTCCAGCGCATCGTACCGGTTTTCGCATCCAGCGCAACCAGATGCGCGTCAATCGTCGCCACATAGACCGTGTCGCCCAGGATCGCGACTCCGCGATTGGTGGGGAAAAGCCCGATGGTCAGCAGATTCTTGGGCAGGTCCGCGCTCCATCTCCAGACTGGCCGCCCGGTGCGAACGTCAAGCGCCGTCACCGTGGTCGGCGGCTCGGTCACATACATCATCCCGTCCACGACGATCGGAGAGGACTCGAATATTCCCTGACGCCTCAGCTGGTAGACCCACCTCAACTTCAGCGAATCCACATTCGTCTTGTTAATTTGCTTGAGCTCGGAAAATCGCTGCGACGCGTAGTTGCCGCCGTAGGTCAGCCAGTCTTCGGGATGGGTCGCGGAGTGCAGAATCTCGTCGTACGTCACATTCTGCGCCGCAGATTCCAGCCGGCTCCCGAGCACGAGCGCGGCCACGGCCATGCCACAAAGAAAATATTTTGCCGCCTTCATTGTGCTTCTCCCAGACTCGAAAGATACGCCACCAGATCGTTGATTTGCGCCGGCGTGAGTTTGTCCTTGTAGCTCGGCATAAAGCTCTTGCCCGGCTCGGCCTCGATGCTCTTCACGTCGAATTTCTGGATCGAATGCAGCCTGCCGCTCGCGTCGCGCAATTGAATCGTGAACGAATCCTCGTTCACGCGCGTCCCTTCGATCGCCTTTCCGTCTTTCGTCACCGCGCGGTACACGACATACGCCGTGTATGCCGCCCGTTCCTGCAGGTTCGTGTCGAGCGGCAAATTGCTGCCCGGGTCGTTCAGCGTTTCCGCCAGCGCGACGATGGACCGTTGTACGCCGATGTGACTTAGATCTGGTCCCAGGTCGCCGCCTTGCGAGCCAATCGCGTGGCACGTCGCGCATTTGCTCGATTCGTAGATCTCCTTGCCCTTTTGCGGATCGCCGGTGGCCACGCCCATGTCTTCGTGGCCGAGCGTCATCACGTAGTCCACAATCTTCCAAACGGTCGCATCATCCAGCGTCGTGAACGCCGGCATCCCCGATCCGATTGGGCCCCCTCGAATTCTCGCGTACACCCCTTCCGGCCCCATCTGCGCGCCCACGCCGCGAATATTCGGGCCGTTCGACCCGCTGCCGTCCACGCCGTGGCAGCCGGCGCAGGTGCCGGCAAAAATCGCTTTGCCCGCCGCGACGCTTTCTGAAGTGGCCTTCGGATGCGGTGAGTGCGGCGGAGCCGTCGGGTTCGCTTGCGCGCGCGCAGGCTTCGCGATGACCACCGATATCGCCAAAATGAACGCGGCGGTGCACATCCATCGAGTCGCAGTCATTCTCATTCCCCCAATTGTCCCTGTCAAACTTGCCCCGCGCGCAATCCTACCATCGTGCGCGAAATTTGCGGCCATCAGTACGTTTTCATCGCCCGTGCAAGGGCGCGAGATTGTGGCCCAGGATTTCCGAAAGGCCGCAGTTTTAGCCGCGACGGAATCGACCGCCTTTCGAGCCGCGGAGCGGCGACCGTAATTAGCCCGGCACGCAGCGAAGCGCAGTGCCGGGAAAAAAAGATCAGATTAGCTCCCAGAGTCCCGTAGGGACGATTGACCGGATTTGCTATTCGGCCTACGGCAAGCTGAAAACGAAGAGCGCATTCCCGGCCGAATCCACGACGTACTGTTTCCCGTCAACCGCGTACGACACAGGATTCGATCGTACCGGCGATCCCAGCAGCAAATGCCAAAGTGGCTCGCCGGTTTCAGCATTCAACGCGAAGAAATTCCCCGCCGCATCCGCGGAAAAAACCAGTCCGCCGGCGGTGACCAGCGTGCCCGTCCATGAATCGCCAACCATCTTGTATTCCCATTTCTTTTCTCCGGTCACGCCATCGAGCGCGCGAATCGAAGTGGTCGTCTCATCCGCTGGACCGGGCCGCATTCCGCCTCCGCCGCCGCCCACTACGCCGTTCGAATTGTTCTTCTCGAATTTCCGTTCACCCTTGACGTAATACGCGCCCCCGTCGCGCGCGTTCACGTAGAAAAGTCCTGTAATCGGGCTATAGCACGGGCTCGTCCAGTTGATCGCGCCCGTCAGCGTCGGATACACCAGCGTTCCTTCGGCGCTCGGCTCGATCAGCTCCGCCGCCAATTTGATCGGGCGTCCCTTCGCATCCAGTCCCTTCGCCCACGTCTGCTTCGCGAATGGCACGCCGGTGATGAATTCGCCCGTCGCGCGATCCAGCACGTAATAGAACGCGTTGCGATTCGCGAGCGCCACCAATTTCCGCGCTTTTCCTCCGACCGTCGCATCGAACAATACCGGCGGCTCAGCCGCATCCCAGTCATGCGTCTCGTGCGGCGAAAATTGAAAATACCATTTCAGTTTTCCCGTATCCGCATCGAGCGCGATCAGCGAGCACGTGAACAAGTTGTCGCCCATGCGTCCTTCGCCGTTCCAGTCCGGCACGGGATTTCCGGTGCCCCAATAAACCAGATTCAGCTCCGGATCGTACGAGCCTGTGTTCCACGTCGTCCCGCCGCCGTTCGACCAGCTTCCGTCCGCCCAGGTGTCCGCTCCCGGATCGCTCGCGCTACGCGGCACGGTGTAGTAGCGCCACAGCAGCTTTCCGTCGTTCGCGTCGTAGCAGCTCAGAAATCCGTGCGCGCCCGCTTCTCCTCCGCCGACTCCCACCACGATCTTGCCATTGATCGCCAGCGGCGCCTGCGTGATCGCGTACCCATCCGCGCGGTCGGCAATCAAAGTGTTCCACCGCACCAATCCGTTTTTCGCGTCCAGCGCGATCAGGTGATCGTCAATCGTCGCCAGATACAGCTTGTCTCCCAGAATCGCCACGCCGCGGTTCGTCGGGAAAAGCCCGACGGGCACGAAGTCCCGCGGCACCTGCGGCACGTAATGCCACAGCGGTTTCCCGGTCCGCGCGTCGAGCGCCGTCACGTTGCTCGGCGGCTCCGTCACGTACATGATCCCGTCCACGATCAGCGGCGACGATTCCATCACGCCGCCACCGCGCATCTGGTACGCCCACGCCACGCGCAGATTCTTCGCATTCTGCGGCGTCATCTCTTTCAGCCCCGAAAACCGTTGCGAGCCGTAATTGCCGCCGTACATCAGCCAGTTCTGCGGCTCCGCGTCCGATTTCACCAGCCGCTCGTAGGGAACTTGCGCGAAGCTCGGCGCCGCCCCGCACAGCGCCATCACCATCACCAGAAATTTCGCGGCTCTCATTGGGCCCCCTTCAAACTCGAAAGATACGCGACCAGATCGTCCATCTCCGTCGCCGAAAGATTGCCGTAGCTCGGCATCACCGTTTTCCCCGGCTGTGGCTCGATCGTCTTCAGATTCGTCTTGTCGAAAGTATAAAAGTGCCCGCCCACATCGCGCAGCACGATCGTAAACGTATCCTCTGTCACGCGAATGCCCGTCACTTCGTGTCCGTCTTTTGTGACCACGCGCACGAGCTCGTATCCCGCCGGCGGATTTTTCCCGGGATCGCGCAGGAATTCATAGAAATATTTCGGAGGCCGCGCCCTCCCGATCGTCGTCAGCTGCGGCCCCACTCCTCCGCCGGTCATTCCAATCGCGTGGCAGACCGCGCAGCCATTCGCGTCATAGACTACTTTGCCCTTCGTCGGATCGCCCTTCGCTGCTTCCATCGGTCCGGCATCCCCCAGCGTGCGCACGAACCCCACGACCTGCCATGCGCGCTGATCGTTCAACGACATGACCGGCGGCATCGCACCGGTCCCATTTCGAATCGCGGAAAAAATTCCCGCGTCGCCTCTTCGCGCCTCCACTCCATGCAGGTTCGGCCCGAGCTGCCCGCTGCCGTCAAATCCGTGGCAACCGGCGCACTGCGCCGCGAAAATCTGTTTTCCCGTCGCGATATCGTCCGGCGTCAGCTTCGCAGCGGGGGATTCCTGCGGCGCGCCGGCTGCCGGAGCCGGCGGAGGCGGTGGACCTTGCGGCGATGCATGCAATCTGCTTAATCCGAGGCCGGAAAGAATCAGCAGCGAGCCTGCGAGACACAGCGACCGAATCGCATTCATGTGGAGTCCTCGTTCAGATTTTTACGTTTGCTAGTCAATACGACACGGCGAGTTCTGTCAAGACTTGTTCATGAGCACACATGAGTACGAACGCGTGGGGGGGGGCAGTTCGAAGCACAGTTCATAATTGTTTCGCATAAATAAAGAAGGCCGGGCTTTCGCCCGGCCTTCTGAAACGATTCGTAACCGGCTGCTAGTTAGAACGAGAACTTCGCCGCGAACTGGAACTGCCGCGGGTTGAGCATCGTCCTCGGCAGGCCGAAGGTTGGATTCGGGTCGAACGGGATGAAGAGAGCAGTCCCGATCGGCGTGGGGGCTAGAGTTCCTCCAGCACCAGGAGGAAGCGGAATGCCGCCGTTTGGGCAGGCAGAGTTACCTGCCTGAATCGCACGGCTCGTAGCGTCCCGATAGTGCCTCGGAATGGCCCCACCGCAGAACACGGGCGAACCATATACCGGCGTGATTTCATCTACGTTCGACCGGTTCAGCAGGTTGAAAGCATCCATGCTGAGGTCCATCTTGATCCGTTCCGTCAGCTGGAAGTACCGCCCGAGGTGGAAATCCCAGGCGTACAGCGGATCGCCAATGTACGTGTTCCTGTTGATCATCGTCGCACAGTTGCTCACATCGGGACAGTTACTCGCGACCAGCGGGCCACCCACTCGATCGGTTGCGCCTCCGGCCACGTCGTTCAATGTATTGTTTCCGTAGAAAATCGTGAAGGGACGTCCTGATTGCAGTGTGATGATGCTGCTGAGTGTGAAATGCCGGACGATCGTGTCTTCCGGTCCGGTCGCGGTGAAGTTCGTTACGAATCGGTGGCGAGCGTCCTGGTTGGAGTTTCCGCGTTCCGCCGCGTAGTCGAACTGGTTGACCGGCAGGTTGATAAACGTCGTGAAGTTTCCGTTGTCAATCGTATGCGAGTAAGTGTAGTTCGCAGTCAGATTGAAGTTCTTCATTCGCTCGATCACCGTCACCGTTCCGCCGTTGTAATTCGCGTTGGCGACGTCGTTGTTGTAATCCTCGAGCCCTCCGTTGAGCGTCTGCAAGCCCGAACCGAAAACGCCGCCAAAGAAGGGCCCCAGGCCCTGCAAGGCGCCACTACCGAGCTGCGGGGTGCCGGTGCACGGGGATAGCGTGCCGTCCCCGTTGACCAACCCCGGCATCCATTCCGGCAGCGGATCTGGATTGGGCCCCGGTTTCGTCGTGCCTGCCGGGCAGGGGATATTGATGTTATTCCCGCGAACCAACTTGTGCGCACCCACAAACAGGTAGCCGAGATTGACCGCCAGACCTCCACCAAACTGGTGATCTATCTCAGCACTGGCCTGTTCGGCATACGGCGTCCTGGAATTGTGTTCCATTCCGCCTTCGCCGACGCCACAAGCCTGGGTCGTGAAGCACGTTCCAGCCATCGCGATTGTGCCCGCCGGCGCGGGACCGGTGCCGTCTGCCGTGAATGAGTCGTAACCGCCGGTGAATATAACACCCGCAGCCTTGCCTGCCGCATCGGTCGCCCCCGGTCCTTGAGGCGAGCCGGGGAATCCGAAGATTTGATATCCCTGGTTGGCCTGTCCCAGATTGTTCTCAAGATTGGGGAACTCCAGCGAAATTCCCGCTCCAGCGCAAATAGGGGCGACGGCAGAGGAGCTCACATGATTGCCGCATTGATAGCCGGCGACCACTTTTTGAGTGTTCGGGACGAAGAAGAACGTCAGGTTCTGGCGGTCAAAAAATATTCCGAAACCGGCGCGAACCACAGTCTTACTGTCCGGCGACCATGCAAGGCCGACACGTGGCTGCCATTCATTGAAGTCTCGAACCACGTACCTCTGCAAGCCCGATTCATAGTCCCATCGCAGGCCGATATTCAGCGTCAGCTTGGGAGTGATCCGCCATTGATCTTGTGCGAACGGACCAATATACGAATGGTTGATTTCGTGGCCATAGCCGGGAAACAGGCCCGGGGGGTAGGCGTTCGCCCACGTCGCCGTGTTCAGCGGATTGGCTGAAGTCACCAACGGGGCGCAATATGGGTTGCAAGCTGTTGGACTCGTCGGCAGCGGCACGCCCGCGTAATCGAACACGACTCCGTTATCCTGGGGGACCGCACACTCCCCGGCCAGGTTGTCGAGTGCCAGCGAAGTAGGTAAGTCAGCGTCCGATCCGGATGGATTCGTATTATAAAACTCGGCGAAGTTCGCGAGGCAAGCGACGCCGGGCACGAGCAAGCGCGTCGGAGTGAATCCGGGGAAATTGACCGTGGACCAAATGTAGTTATAGTCCACCCCGAATTTCGCCACGTGGTTGCCCTTGACCCATGAGACCGAGTCCGAAAACTGCAAACGGGTCTCATAGAGCTGGTCATTCGTTCCGAAGTTGTGGCCGACCTCTAGGTCGTTCAAGATGCTGAAGTCAGGCTGGCCGGTCATGCCGGGGAAGTTGTAGTGCCGCCGCGCGTATTGCACGAGCGCCGTATTCACCAGGTTGGGCTTGAGCACCGAATCCACCGTACCCACCAGCGATTGATCGCGAACGTAGAGATCGCGTCCGCCGCTCGGCACGCCGATGCCGCCGCCATCCAGCGTCTGGCCCACCAATTCGCCTGTGTTGCGCGAATCCTCGATGTTGTAGCGGATCGCCACGCGGTTGTTCGAGTTCAATATGTAATCGAGCCTGCCAAAGCCGTAGTCATTGTTCGACGTCTTTATGAAAGTGTTTAAATACGATTGGTTTGAAGCGGTGCACAGCGCCAGCCCGGTACTGCAACCTTCCGGTGCCAGACCCATCAGCGCTTTTGCTTCGTCAATGAGGTCCAGGTTGTTGACCAGGTCCGGAGGAAAGAGGGGAGACTGCGCACTCCTCTTGCCTTCGTAATTGGCGAAGAAGAATATCTTGTCCTTTTTGATGGGGCCGCCCACCGCGCCGCCAAATTGATTCTGGCGCAGTGCGTGCGGCAGTAACACTGACTGCAGTCCAGGCTCGGGCTTCTGCAGCAGGTTGCGCGAATCCAGGAAGCTATTCTGGAAATATTCGTAGACCGACCCATGCAAGTCGTTCGTGCCTGACTTGGTGACGATATTGACGATGCCGCCCACCGCGCGGCCGGATTCGGCGCCGAAGCTGCTGTTCACCACGCGAAATTCCTGAACGGATTCCTGCGGGGGCGTTGAACGCTGCACGCCGCTGGCCGCGTTGACGAAATCCGCGCCGTCCACCGTGATCTCATTGCTGAATGAGCGCATGCCGCCGAAAGAAATCTGCGTCGCTTCATACTCCGTGAATGTCGTGCCCAGGCTGGTGCGGCTCGTGGCCACACCTGGTGTCAGAAGCGCGAAGTCCGTGAACAGGCGCCCGCTAATGGGCAGAGAAGCGATCTGCTGGCTGTTGACCACCTGGCTGATTTCCGTCTTGGTCGGCTCAATTGTTTGTACCTCAGTCGTCACAACGACTCGCGCGCCTTGCGACTCGACTTGCAGGCCGATGTTGATCGTCGCGGCTTGACCGACCGTCAGCACGATTCCTGTCTGCGTATAGGCGGCGAATCCGGTATACGAAACCTTCATTTCGTAGTTGCCGGGCGCAAGAGTGGCGAAGGTGTAAAAACCTCTGTCGTTGGTCGTCGCGGTGGACGTGGTATTCGTGTCGGTGTTGCGTACGCTAACCGAGGCGTTGGCGACGGAAGAACCGCTCGCATCCGTCACGGTGCCGTTCAGCAGCGCGGTAGAAGAACCGCCCTGCGCCAGCGCCAGATTGGCGCAACCGGCAAAAAGCAGAATTCCAAGGATAAACGACAGACCAAGACGTACTCTCATTTGCTATCCCCCTCGAAGTACCACCTGCCGTTGTAGCTTCCCAGGTGCCACCACCCATCCCGGATAAAGCTTACAAGTGATGCATGTGTAACGCCCAACCAGCGAGTTGTCAAGCTCTTATGCGGTATCTCGTGCTTAGGATTGCTTAACCCACCCGGATAAGAACCCCTCACACAGCTCCACGGATTGTGCTTCGCGAAAGCTACAAAACTGGCGCCGAAAAGTCTCTCCTGAGGGGGAAGAAAAACCTATCCCAGAGCGAACTGGTCTCTGCCGGGATCGCGTGCGAAATGCTCAGCGAAGCTTCAGATGGTTTTCCGGCCGGTGCGCGAGCCACGGGGCGAACTCGCTGCGCGAACCTCGCGGGGATATTCCAAACGCCTGCTTGAAGCAGCGGCTGAAGTGGTTTGAATTGTTGAAGCCCCACGAATACGCAATCTCTGTAATGGACTTGTGGGCGAAGGCAGGGTTGAGAAGGTCTTCGCGACACCGCTCCACGCGCTGCTTCAAAATGTAGTCCGAGATCGAGATTTCTTCCGGCCGGAACGCCATGTGCAGGTATCGCTTCGTGCATCCCGTCAAGCTCGCGAGCTTTGCAATCGAAAGTTCCGGATCTCCCAAATGGCTCGCAATATAAAGTTTCACGCGATCTCGGAGCGCCGCCTTCGAATCCACGGAGCCGCGTTCGTGCGAAACATCGCTCAGGGCGAGGCGGGCCATTTGAATAATAATCTCCGCCACATCGTGGCTGGTCGCATCGAGGATCTGCGGAATCTGATCGAATGTGTTCGCAATCAAACTCCAGATTAACTTGCCCAATCCACGGCGTGCCGGAAAGCGGCGCACGACCAGGTTTTGCAAATCGAAATTCCGGTCCACGAATCTGTCGCGCGGTATCAGCAGCAGGGACATCTCGGTTCGACACAGAACCGTCATCCGGTAGGGCTGGGCGTTGTCGTAGATGCTCCACTCACCGGCCCGCAGCCGGGTTGTGCGGCCGTTCTGTTCCAGAACGCAATTTCCCGCCGTCAGCAGCACCGCTTTGATGAAATGCTGATTGTCGCGGCGCGCCAAAAGCTTCGTTCTCAGGACGCGATGCGGCGTCATGCGGCTGAGCCGCGAAAAGATCAGGTTGGAAACTTCGGCGTGCTCGAAACCCGCGCTGAAAGGTTTGCCCCCCAGCAGTTCAACTTCGTGCGAGCCGCAAACAGAAGCCGTGCACGCCTCCCAGAAGTCGCGCCGGTCCGACACCTTGATTCCGTCGGTGGAGACGCTTGTGAAAGGGGAACGGGCCGCGTTCGGAGCGGCAATGGCGGTGGCTGGCATCCAAACCCTCGCCCGATACTATCCAACAAGAGCCTATGCCTGTCTAGTTGATTGATTTAAGCGCTTTGTTCGCCGAGCGAGGTTTTATCGGTGGAAATTTGAAGTAGCCAAGGAAGTGGTGCCGGCGGCGGGAATCGAACCCACGACCTAGGGATTATGAGACCCTCGCTCTACCACTGAGCCACGCCGGCACGCAAACAATCATAGATGCTAAGGGTTCGTTCGCCGGAGTGTCAAGGTGCCGATCCGACAAGGATCGGCATCCCGAACGAATCCGCCGCGGCGGATTCGGAGGGATCTCTCCTTTCTTTGCTCTTATTTTTCCACCGGCGCGGCCTTACCCTCGGCCATGATCTTTTCGATTTCGTCGGCCGTGCGCGGCAGACGCGCAGTCAGCAGTTGGAATCCGTCACTGGTGACGAGTACGTCGTCCTCAATCCGCACGCCGATATTTTCCTCCGGAATATAAATCCCCGGCTCCACGGTCACAACCATCCCCGCCTCGAGCGGACGATTGCGGTCGCCCGGATCGTGCACGTCGAGTCCAAGATGATGGCTGACGCCGTGCGGATAATATCGCCCGAGCGTGTGCCCCTCTTTATCGTGCCCGTGCGAATTGATGTAGTCGGTGACGATCCCTTGCAGGCTGCCCTTGCCGCCGTAAAGCACAGCGCCCGGCTTCACCGCCGCCATCGCCGCGTTTTGCGCGCCCAGAACGATATCGTAAATCTCGCGCTGCCGCGGCGTGAACTTGCCGTTCGCCGGAATCGTCCGCGTGATGTCCGCCGCGTAACCGCCGTATTCGCCGCCCACGTCCATCACCACCACATCGCCATCCTTGATTTCGCTGTCGAGCGCGCTGTAGTGCAGCACCGTCGAATTGAATCCTGTGCCGACGATCGGCGCGTACGCCTCGCGCGAACATCCGCCCCACTCGTGTACTTCCTTCATCCGCGCGGCGATCTGATATTCGAAGAGTCCCGGCCGCATATGCCGCATCGCGTCGAATTGCGCGTCAACCGACACATCAATGGCCTTTTGCATCAGCGCGAGTTCGCCCGCGGACTTCACCTGGCGCATCGCGTCAAGCTTCGGCGCGATGTCCTGAATCGTCGCGTGCGGAATCATGCCGCGAAGCTCCGCCACAGAATTCGTCAAGTGCGGATAGCCCTCTTCATCTTTCGGCGGCAGCAGCGTGTAGAAATTCTTGTATTTCGTGGCGAGCTTTTCCAGATCGCCCTTCAGGTTGGCAATCGGCTCGACGTTTGCAAATCCGGTTTTCTCCTGCACGCCGGGATCGTCCGGGCCTATCTTCGGCCCGTCCCATTTTTCCTGCGACGGATCGCGCGCCGGTAGATACAAGACCCCGTCCTGCCACGGATGGACCACCGTTCCTGTTTCCGGCGGCACGGGATAAATCACCAGCACCGCGCCCGGCTCGTCGTGTCCCGTCAGGTAATAAAAGTGAGGTTCCTGAAAAAATATCGCGACCTCGGACGCGTCCTCGTGCCCCGTGTAGCCGAAGATCACAATCGGCCCGTCCACCGTTCCGCTCAATAGCGCCCGTCGGTTTGTGTATGCCAGGCTCGGCTGACGAAACCGCGCCTGCGCCACGCAGCACGCGCACGCGACGGCCAGCAGCGCCAGCCCAACCCGCCGCGCGCGAACTAAGTTTGGAAGTCTCATTTCGCTCGCCTCATCATAACGGAAAGAGCGCAGACGGCGAACACTTGCCGCACGTACCCGATTCGCCGTAGAAACCGCCAGCCCGGCCCGTACGTAAGAGCGACCTCAAACCGTGCAGTTCCTTCGGGGGGACTAGTACGACCTCGTACCAGCCGCCCCTGAGAACCAAGCACTTAGCGCAACGCGATTTGGCGCGCGACCTGCCTCTATCACCATGAGCTGCGACGCCGCAGCAAAGTAGTGAATGAATAATTCAAGCAGGAGGCAACTCATGTTCGACGAACTCATAGTTTCGGGAAACACAGCCCAAATGCAGCACACGATGCAGCACACGCGCAAGCCCTGGTCCGTGGGTCTCGCCGTGATCATTCAATCGGCGATTCTCGCCATGATTGTATTGATCCCGCTGATCTACACGCAGACGATGCCCAGCGCGATGATCAATACGTTTCTGGTCGCGCCACCGCCGCCCGCGCCGCCGCCTCCGCCGCAACAGGCCGTGGTAAAGCAGGTCCAGCCGAAGACTTTCGCGGTGAACCGCATGGTCGCGCCGACGATGATCCCCAAGCAGGTGGAGTTCGTGAAGGATGAAGCGCCGCCGTCCGTGGCGGCCTCTGACACGCCCGGAGTCGCCGGCGGAACGGGCGACGTGCTCGGCGGCATCGGCACGGGAGCAGCGCCTCCGCCACCACCGCCCGCCGCCACACCGGACCGCATCAGGGTCGGCGGCGACGTGCAGTCTGCGTCGCTGGTGAAAAAAGTGACGCCGGAATATCCGGGCATCGCCAGGTCGGCGCACGTGTCGGGTACGGTCACTCTGCACGCCATCATCTCCAAGGATGGCTCCATCGAGAGACTCGAGTACGTGTCAGGCCCAGCGCTGCTGATGGCCTCGGCGATGACCGCAGTGAAGGAGTGGCGCTACCGCCCGACCATGCTGAATGGCCAGCCCGTGGAAGTTGACACCACCGTGCAGGTCGTTTTCTCCATGGTCTAAGCCGCAGAGGCGCCATGCCTCGGTATAATCACGGCGCGCCACCCGCAATCTAGCCGTGCTGGCGGCGCGCAGGGTGGTTCGGATCGGTGAATTCCATCAATTCGATGGGCGCGCCGTTTTCCACGATGAACGCCACGCGCACGCCGTCGGATGGGCTGTTCGGAGGAATCAGGATTTCGCGCCCGGCAAGCTCGGAGGCCAGATCATCCACCTCAAACGCCACGTGCGGAACCCGCCGGACGAGATCGGGGACCGCCGCGTCCGCTTCGAATCGCATCCACTCCACGCCGAATTCGCTTTTGTCGTGGCTGACCACGAAGCATTTCAGGTGTTTCAAGTGGGTTTCCCCGGGCTTCGCTTCGGTATTAGGAATTCCGAGATGATGGTAGCGGCGCACTGTTTATCGCCCTCCGTTTTGATTGTTCTTATGGATTCGCGAATTTGCTTTTCAACACTTCATGCTGATGCATCGGTGAGAAGCTTTCGCAGCAATTCATCACGCGGGCGAGCGCGTCATAATAAAAGGCGTCGTTCTCGCTGTTGTGCAGGTCCTCAGCGGAGTCCCAAAGTGAAATCGCCATAGCGTCCCGGCCGCCCGGATCTTCGCCCCGCAGAAGCAACAGAACGCGAAATCCGGCCAGCTTATCCATCGCGGCTGTCAGAGTCTCTGCCGTCGTCGCGAATTCTTCCACTTTCCCGGTACGAATGCGAAAGCGCGTTACGCGAGCAATCATGGCGACCCCCGTGCGTGTAGAAGGTTTCCGGCGAGCACGATTCTACCGCGTTGCGAGCGCGCGCTGACTCAGGAAGTAGAGTATTAGGCGGGTAAAGGTGGTTGGCCGAACCGTCAGCCTCAGGCGGCTAAGGACGCGCCTTCCAGGCGAAACAGAAGACGGACGCCAGCCCAAAGACCATCAAGGCGAAGCTCGAAGGCTCCGGAGTTGTAGCGTTGGGTGTCCCGTAGAGCGTGAAGTTCTGGTCGTAGGAAAGCACTCTGCCACCATCAAATTCTAGCGATTGCATGCTTCCGCCCGTTCCGTTCGTGGAGAACCAGTACGTATCGGAGTCGCCCGCCTCAAGCTCCGCGAAAGTCGAAAGCGCGTAAACGCCGGGAGCCATATCGAACGGCGTGGCAAAATCAATTTGATAGCTGTAGATACCCATGTCCACCGGTCCGATTCCCAGACTCGAAGTGAAATTCGATTGGGACCCGATGTAGGTCTCATTGAATTGGGCAGGCGTGCCTTCGACGTCTGCCAATGTGGTATTGGGGGAGGAGAGAGTAGATGTGGTGCAGGTGGGTGGATTCGTGCAGACCAACCCGTTCGGTACAGAGCCCAGGAGCACGAAGAACGCAGTAGCGCTCGGCACAATCGGATTTCTGATACGACGATCTATGGTAATACTATTCGGTCATAACTCCACGACGGCTTCACCTGTTCGGTACAGATTCCCGCGACCGCTACGAAGCCAAGGAAGCGTCGAATTCCGACGTGTCAAATCGCTCTCTTCTGCGGTATTCCCAGAATTTCCCTGATGCGGTACCTGTCCGAGACTTCGCGCGGGCTACGGCCTTCCCGGTTCAGCCAATTATTGAAGTCGTCGAGCTTCACGCAGTGCTCTATGGGAATGTTCGAGACGGAAACGCGCGCGACATTTAATCCCTGCGCGATGCCCGAAACCCATTCTTCGCCGGCCAGAGATTTCAGCCCCAGCGCGACGGCCTCATAGAGCGAGCCCGCCGTCACCTGGACGGTGTGCTCCACTCCCTCCATATCCCGGATCGTGACGCGACATGAACGGACAGGCATCAAGCGCCCTCCTTCGCTCGCCGGAGCGGGCTACGGCGGGCCAGGGCGTAAGTCTATCAGTTTCGCTTTTTGTTCGCCACGAAGAAAACTACTTCTTTTTGTCCCAAAATTCCCTGAACAGCTTCACGGTATCCGGCGAGAATCCCGCGTAGTGATTATTCGCGTAGGCGAAAATTGTGACGCCGCGGCGGGTGATGGGCTGGAGATAGTCCACCCAGGACTTCAGCTGGGCTGAGCGGTCAACCACGGTCTTATCCCATGTCTTGGTCACTTTCTCGATGCCTTTGCGGTCGCCAAGCCAGCGGACGTAGGTCCAGTCCGAAGTGATCGGATCGAATTTGTACTCGGCGGGGAGCGGCATCCAGCTCTGGTCCTGCAGCGCGAGGACCACGCCGTGGTCGCGCAGTAGATTTGCGAACGCGGCGTCGAGCCAGTTCTTGTTGCGGATCTCCACCGCGAATTTGTGGTCTTTCGGCAGCGATTTCAGGAACGGTTTCAGCCGCGCCAGGAATTGCGCTCCGCTCGTAAACACGCTGCGATTGAAATAGGGAAACTGGAGCAGCATCGGCCCGAGTTTTTCGCCGAGCAGGTCCATTGTATCCACGAAGTGCTTGAAGTCGGCGTCGCAATCCACCAGGATTTTTTCGTGCGTGATCTGCTGCGGCACTTTCACCGCGAAGATGAAATGCGCGGGAGTCTTCCGCGCCCAGCCGGAGACGGTGGATGCGGCGGGTGTGCGGTAGAAGGTCGAGTCCACTTCAACCGTGTCGAATTTCGTCGCGTAGTAGGTGAGGTACTCCGCGGGCTTCATCCCCGCGGGGTAGAACGCGCCCTCCCACCCCGCCGCCGTAAACGCCGATGTCCCCAGATGTATCTCGCCCGCCGCCATGCGCAAGATTGTAACGCAGCAGGCGCGCCGCCCACGCCTCGGCAATTGAATTTCAGGGTGCCCCATCCTTTCTGCCAAAGGCCGAAAGGGTGGGGATTTTCCGGCGCGCAGATCGGGGATGCCATTCCCCGAACAAAATAATTCAACGGGTGAAGTTGACTTTCTCAACGCGCAGCGCTCTGGCTGCTCAGCCGCCGCGTCCCAATTGTTCCTATCTGCCCTGCTTGCTTCTGCTTGGCGCCCTCGAGATAATCTGTGGACAATGGCCCGGGATTTGCAATATTCTCCCGCGTTGGCAGCACGAGCCAGAGGGGGTCACCGGCTGAATCGGACTCGAAAGACCGAATTTACGGGAGGCTAAAGTGGCCAGAATCCAAAAGAGCGGCAAAGCAAGAAAGCATCTCAACAAAGGCAAGAAACTCGAAGCAACCAAGCCGTTGACGGGGATAGCAAAGGGCACGCACATCAAGCTGGGTACCATTACGCTGCCCAAGGCCGGCAGCGGTCATCCCCTCTAATCAAGGGCGGCCGAGGCATTGGTCCGGGATCTGCAATATTCTCCCGGGTTGGCAGCACGGGCCAAAGGGATCACGGATTAAATCGAACTGGAAGGACGAAATCTAAAGGAGGCTGAAATGGCCACGATCCGAAAACGCGCGAAATCAGGAAAACATCTCAAGAGGGGCAAGAAGCTCGAAGCGAAGAAGCCGCTTTTTGTGGCCGCCGAGCATGGGGCCATCAGTAACACTCCCAAGACACAGCCCCAGCCCCAGACGTATTTGACCTACACCCTCACGGACTCGGGCATCTCGTAACCGTAGCCACCGTCCAACCTCGCGCCTCGCCAAAGCCGGCGCATGCCTTAGCAACCGAATTTTCGGGTGCCCCATCCTTTCCGCCGAGCGCGGAAAGGGTGGGGACTTTCTCTCGGCGCCTTGGCCTTCCGTCCAGTCCTATAACCCGTCCTTTTTTCTCGACGCAAACTCTTGAAACTCTCCCGTCACCGTGCCACGCTAAATTGGAAGTTTTCTGTTCAAACGACGAGGACGCGCATATGCGACGCAGACCAGAGATCGGCGCAGCGGCGGAACGGACACGGTCCCGCAGTCACGCAAACAGGGCTCCCAGTGTCCACGCAGGGCAGGGCTCCCGAGGCCACGCAAACAGGGCTCCCAGTGTCCACGCAGGGCAGGGCTCCCGAGGCCACGGTCAGTGGCGCTCGGGAGATCAAGCGAGCCTGGGAGATCAAGCGCGCTCGGGAGATCAAGCGCGCCCGGGAGATCGAGTTTTCCCTACACGCCGCCCTTGCGATCCGGCCCAGCGAGGGCTCCTAGGTCGACGGTTAGTCGAGCCTGGGAGATCAGCCGCAATCCCGAGCGACTCGCCCCGGCGAGAAGCCGAGGGGTCTCGTCCTCCTTGCCTCCAAATTAAGTGTCACACCATGCAAAGTCTTTTTCGGTCTATCTCATTGAAAACAAAGGAAAGCGACCCTAAAGAAGTGTCACACTTTTTTGACGACCCGATTAGGGTCGTCATCCCGAGCGAGTCCGCCTTGGCGGACGAGCCGAGGGGCATTCGGAGAACTGGCTTGCAGCAGCAGGAGCAGCGACGGCTAGTCGGAGGCGGAAGACTGGGTTGCGGCTGCTGCCACAGGCGCGGCAGAGGCGCTGACGGAGGCAGTGACGGCGGAGACGGCTGCAGCAAGCGGCGCGGCCGCTGGCGCGGCGGTTTCTTTCCCGCCGAAGCGCAGGCGATCCACATAAGTCTGCGCGATGGACATCGTTCCGGTATAGAGATAGCCCCAAACGAAAAGCAGCAGGAAGGGAACCGTGATGTAGTTCGCGTTCTGGATGCTGTACGCAACCGCGCCGGCGAAATAAATCCCGAGCAGCACTTCGACGTAAGGCAGGTATCCGGCGCCCTTGTGGTATTTCTTCTTCGCCCACCCGGCGGAATTTTTCGCGCCGGCTTCCACTTTATATTTCGGTGTGCGCACGAATTCCGATTTCACGCCGAAGATTGCTTCGATCACCGCGATCGCGTTCTTGACGGAAAGCCCGATGCCGACGGCCATCACCACCGGCAAATAGAAAAAAGTCCGCTTCCACGCCTTGGGATAGAACGCGCGCTGCGCGCAGAGATAGAACGACGAAATCGAGCAGGTCGAGGCCAGGAACAGCGGCAGGTCAATCAGCAGCATCTGGAACCAGCCCTGATAAAACCGCACGATCATCGCGGGCAGCAAAATGATCGAAAGAAAAACCATCAGCGGGTAGCTGATGTTCGCCGTCAGATGAAAAAACGCCTCGACCTTTGCTTTTGTCGGCACATCGGAACGCATCACCTGCGGCAGGATTTTTTTCGCCGTCTGCATCAGGCCCTTGGCCCAGCGCGCCTGCTGCGATTTGAAAGCGTTCATCTCCACCGGCAGCTCGGACGGGCAATCAATCTCCGGCAAATAGAGGAATTTCCAGCCGCGGATTTGCGCGCGGTAGGAAAGATCGGTGTCCTCGGTCAGCGTGTCGTGCTGCCAGCCGCCGGCATCCTCGATCGCGGTGCGGCGCCATATTCCGGCCGTGCCGTTGAAATTGAAAAATAGCCCGCTGCGGAATCGCGACGAGTGCTCGATCGCAAAATGCCCGTCGAGCAGGATCGCTTCCACTTCGGTCAGCGTGGAGTAACCGCGATTCACGTAGCTCCACCGCGTCTGCACCATCCCGATCTCGGGATTGGCGAAATACGGCACGGTGCGGCGCAGAAAATCCGCGGGCGGAATGAAATCCGCGTCGAAGATGGCGACGAATTCGCCGGTCGCGGGCTTCAGACCTTCCTGCAGCGCGCCCGCTTTGAATCCTTCGCGATTGTCGCGATGAAGGTAAGTGATGGGAACGCCGAGGGCCTGGTGGCGTTCGACGCAATCGCGCGCCACTTGTTGCGTCTGATCGGTCGAATCGTCGAGCACCTGAATGTCGAGCAGCTCGCGCGGGTAATCGAATTGCGCGACGGTCTCGATCAGCCGCTCGATCACGTAGCGCTCGTTGTAGATCGGCAGCTGCACCGTCACCTTCGGCCACGCGGCGACTTCCGGCGGCGGCCCGGGAACATTCTTGCGATGCTTGAAATAGTTATAGACGAGCGCGTAGCGGTGAATGCCGTACATCGCCAGAATGGACATCACCAGGAAGTACGGCAGCATGATCGCGAGGTCAAACGCGTTCGCCTGGTATAGGCCGCGAAAGGTGGGATCAACCAGCCGTCGAAAATAAACCGTCACCGGATTGCTGCTCACGGCGATCACGGCCAGGATGAATGACGGCGTCAACGCTAACCTGCTTTCGATGCGGCCTGTTTGAGGGGCTGGCAACAGGCGGCGTGAAGCATGATTATACGGCGGTCCGCCGGGGAGTCAACCCGCCTTCGCCGCTCCGGCTGCGGCGCGGCACGCGATTTTTGTATGCGCGCGATTCGATTTTTCGATAGCCCGAAACGGGAGTCGGCGAGCCCGGGCATTCGAAACCTTACCCAGCGGTCACTGCTATCCGCCGGACCATACGTACCGGAACGGTTGCTCCGGATTGACCGCGAATACCTACCCCGAAATACCGTAAACACGGGATTGACCGAAGTTTTCCCGCAGCTCAAGATCGCATCTCAAAATTGAGCGAAAGCAAAACTGTTCCGTATTGAACAGACACGCTTTTCGGTGCTTTCTAGAATGCTGTCCCCAGCCGCGCGAGGCAACAAAAGCGGAAGGAGGCCAGGATGGACGACAACGAATCACGCTCCAAAGGAACGCGAGGCGAGTCTTGGCTGCAACGGCATGGTAACGCCAACAGGCGCAGGCAGTTCGTGGGAGAGCGGCAGATCGTCGAGTTGATTTCACTGGGCGCGCCGCTCCCGGGGATCCTGAACAGACTGTGCGCTGCGATCGATCTACAAATCGCCAACGTGGTATCGCTGATCTCGCTGCCGGACGAACAGGAAAGTCACCTCTGTTGCATCACCGAGAGCGCCGTTCGATTTGGCCTATGTCCATTTTCGTTCACACGCATTCTTTCGCGCAGGAAGAAACTTCTGGGGACATTACAGATTTACTGCTGCGACCAACGGCGCCCGACTCCCGCTGAATCGCAACTGATCGAGCGAGTCATCGAGCTGGCGGCCATTGCGCTTCAGCGTCACCAGGACGCGGAGAAACTCGAAGGAACTTGCAGGCACTTGAGACGGATGGGCCGCAGCTCATCCGCGATGTCGCCGTTCGTCAATTGACCGCTGCTCGCGGCCTGTTTCTCAGACTGACGCGACAAAGGCAGTCGTAACTCGGCGGGGTACTCCAACATGTACAAGCAATTTTTCGGACTTCGTGAACACCCCTTCAACGCCAATCCGGACCCCCGGTACTTGTTTTTGAATTCGCAGACGCGGGAGGCATTGGAGGAATTGACGTACGGAATTCAGGCTCGCAAAGGCCTGATCGTGCTCACGGGCGAGGTGGGAACGGGCAAAACGACCCTCATCAACTGTTTGCTCGAGTCGCTGCGCCAGCAGCAGATGCCCACGTCGTTTATATTCAACTCGCATTTGGCGATCAACCATTTATTCGAGCTCGTGCTGGCGGATTTCGGGGTGCCGTCCCGCACAGAATCAAAAGGCAACGCACTGATGCGCTTGCATCAGTGGCTCGTCGAGCGATATCGCGCGGGCGATACGCCGGTGCTGATCGTGGACGAAGCGCAAGGCCTGCCATTCGATCTGCTCGAAGAGATTCGACTGCTGCTGAATCTGGAGAACCCGCATGAAAAATTGCTGCAGATCGTTCTCGCCGGCCAGCCGGAGCTCGAGGAGCGGCTTCAGCAACCCGATATGCGCCAATTCAAACAGCGGATCAGTGTTCGATGCAAAACCGCCGCTCTTACATTGGAGGAAACTCACGATTATGTCGGGGCGCGCCTGCACATTGCCGGCGCAAACGGCAAACCGATCTTTGCAGCCCAGGCTGTGGACGCCGTACATTTTTATTCGCGCGGGATTCCACGAGTGGTGAACCTGTTATGCGAGCACGGGCTGATCAATGCCTATGTGGAAAACGTCCAGCCAGTGCCGGCGCGGATCATCGAAGAAATCGCTCGCGAATTTTACTTCGACGATATCAAACCGGTTGCCCCTTTCTTCGATTCCGTTGAAAACCCGTCACCGGATGTGATTTCTACGCAATTGGCCCTGGAGAGTGCGCCGTTTCAGCCGCCTGCGCCGCCCGAACTATTTCCGCGCCAGAAACAACCAGATGCTTCGATGAACAGGATATCAGGTCCTTTCATCGTCGCAGATGTTGCACCGGGCCAGGGAAATCAACATGCTGCGGCGGCTGCTGATTGCGAAGAGGGTGCCGTCGTCACGACGGGCAAGAAAATCTCGAATGCCTTCGGCGCCGCGGCGCCTGCGCTGGCGGCGTTCGCGCCGGAGCGGACAGAGGACCCTCAGCCCTCAGGTGCGACTGCATTTGATTCTGCTGCGGCCTATCACCTGCTTGCGAAATTGGCGGTGGAACGGACGCCGCCCGCGTCGTCGCCTTTGATTCGCGTGGTGGAAGCAAAAGGGGGACCAAAACGGTGGCTCGCATCTCGTCGCGATCAGACTTCCGACACTGCGAAGCCCGCACGCGCTCAGGTCAAGAACGTAGCGAAATTATTTCCTCTGGACTTCGCGCAAAGCGGGTTCATCGCCTTCCGGATTTTTCTGGTTCGCTGGAGCGGAAAAGGCAGAGACCGTTTCCTAGCCGCGGTCACGTCACCGACCTGGGCGCGAATGACTGCGACCCTGTTCCGGTGGCTGAGGAGGCCTCTCGATTCGATCCGGGCGTTGTATTGGAGGTCGCCCGTTTTGCAGCGCGCATTTCGTTCAATGGCTGACTCGTTGGAGTGGCCGCGAAGGAAGGCAGTCGTACTTCAGTGGCTGAACCAACCGTTCGACCCGATGCAGTGGCGTCTGCCGCATTCGCGCCTGTTTGAAGTGCGGCGCCGGCTTAGTTTCAGAAAAATGTGATTTGAGGGGCCCGCCTTCGCCGAGTCCTAGCTCGCGATTGAGGACGCCCGCCTTCGCCCTTTGGGCTACGGCGCGGCAGCCTTCGCTCTGCGAGCGAAGGCTGGTGGGCCTGGAGGGAGTCGAACCCCCGACAAACGGTTTAGGAAACCGCTGCTCTATCCATCTGAGCTACAGGCCCGCTCAACGTAGTTATACCGGAATCACGCAGCCTTTGCACAGGCAGCTAACCGGACTTCTCGGTTCCAGTATCCACTTTACCGGTAAGCGCGTTGATCAGGCGTGTGGGCTACTCCGAGTGGTTCGTCACTCGAACTGCTGCGTAGGCCTGCTCCCTCCATCGTTGAAAGTTCACGCCTTTCACGATGAGCCACAGCATCAGCGATGCTTCCGCGAGGAAGCCGAGGACCTTAAGGTAGGTGGACAGATGGTTTGCAATAGGTGACAGGAAGATCAGCCAACCCACACCGGCAGACGCCATCAGCACGCCCAGAATCCGAGGCAAGAAGACGGACCTGAAAATGAGGCAGCCGATCAGGATGCAATAGGGTCCGAAAAACATTAGAGAGCTGATTTTGTAGGGAGCGAGATTAAAGAGACCCAGGGCATCGTTGACGCATCCCGCGAGGCTGAGGAATGCTGCGAGCAAAGAGATGCTTCTGTTCACCGGCCTAAACATGCAATAGAAGAGCAGCGTCACAGCGATATAGAACGCGTACGCGACGAGGTTGACGGCGTCATACGCAACAAGCCGGCCATGCCCAACGAAGACCTCGGCGGATACTGCCGTCAGGAAGTAAAGCAAATAAACGACGCCGGTGATCCTGGCCCGAGGACGCGGCGACGCTTCTGCAATCCGTTCCTGCTCCTTCCAATGCAGAACGTTGACCCCCATCACGAGGAGCCACAGCATTACCGACCCTTCCCCGAGAACGCCGGACGCCACATTGTAGGGGGACAGATGGTTTGCGAGCGGCGTTGAGAGAAAAGTGAGCCAACCCAGACCGGCGATCACCATCAGCACGCCCAGAATTCGAGGCAAGAAGGTGGACCTGAAGATGAGGTAGCCGATCAGGAGGCAGTAGAGTCCTGCAAATATTATGGCGACGTTCATGCCCCGAGGCTGCGATCGAAGAGCCTCAAAGGTGAGTCCCACGAGGCTAAAGAATGCCGCCAGCAACGAGAGTCCCCTGTTAACGGCGCTAAAGACCTCATAGAGCAACAGGGTCATGGCGACCATGCCCGAGACCCCGATGAGGCCCGCAGCGATACGCAAACTGCCGTGGAGGGAAAGCTCGCCGAATGCTGCGATCAGCAAGCTAAACAGATAGAGCGCACCCGCGATTCTAGCCTTGAGACGCGGCGACGGTTCCACAATCCGTTCCAGCATTTCATGGCCTCCAGGAAGTACCGGATGACTCGCCAATTCGATCTCCACGGGTTTGTAAATGGCTTGCGTCATTTGAATCTCCTTATTACCCGCTACTCCTTTAACCAGAGGCCGATCGGACGCTGGAGCACCCAGTGGGCGCTCCGGTGGTGAATAAGAGTCAACGTATCAAGAGGGCACGGCCAGCGCTGTTCCGTTCAGAACACCTTCCATGTAACCGCTGGCCCTCACATAGCTTCTAGCTCCTGACTAGTCGGATCACGGGATAAATGGCCTCCAGTACCATGTGCACATTCTTGTGCACTTTCGGCTCGCACAAATGGCCCAACTACGGCGAATGTGTACAGAGACCGACCGACTAACGTACTGAAGCCAAAAAGCGCTATTTGAAGCTTGCCTTTCGGCAGACCGCAGCTCTATGGATCTGAGCTACGGGCCCGTGGGCACGTTTCAACAGAGCCGGTGATGGACGGTGCCATTGGAGTAGCCGATATGGAAACGCTTTCCGGCAAACTTTTGACCCGGCCCTCCCCAAAATATTACCTTTGAAACTGGCATCTGCGGACCGGTGCCTCCCTTTCAAATGAGTACGAACCTATTCACGCTCCCCGAAGTGGGGGTAGAAGAGCGCGCGAAAGAGATACGGAGCAACCTCCGGAAAATCGGCCGCTATAACTGGTCATTGTGGTTTCTGGCTGTGGTGATCGCGCTCTCGCTGACTTTTGCAATCGCCACGCTTTCGATGTCTGTGATTTTCGATGCGCACGATCCCTTCTATCACTTCCGCATGAGCCAGGCCGTTCGCGGCCTTGTGGGCATGGTCCTGCTGTTCAGCGTCTACACGCTGTACCAACAATTCCAGCTGATGCGGACGCGCCGCCGACTCGCGGAGCAGGTGAAAATTTCAACCGAACAGCACATGCTGGCCGAGTCCTACCTCAAGCTGGCCATGCTCGATCCGCTGACCGGACTGCACAACAGGCGTTACGCGCAGGACCGGCTGACCGCGGACATTGCGCGAGCGCAACGGCACAAAAGTTCCCTCACGGTTCTAATGGTGGATTTGGATGAGCTGAAGAAGATCAACGATCAGTGGGGCCATGCGGCCGGCGATCTGGTGCTGAAGACGTTTGGCGACCGCCTCAGCAAAGCGATTCGCGGATCGGATTTGGCCGCGCGAGTGGGTGGCGACGAGTTTGTGGTGTTGCTGCCGGAGTGCGATCCGGACCAGGTTCAGCTCGTTCTCGACCGTTTGGAGGCGCTGGAAGTTCAGGTGGAAGCGCGGAAAGTCTCGTTTCGGTTTTCCGCCGGGTGGACGGATTATCGAATGGGCGAAACGCCGGAACAATTTCTGGAACGCGCGGACCACGCCCTTTACATCGAAAAACAGAGTCGGAAGAGTCAAGTAGTTCCCGTCGCGTAAGAAAAATCCGACGATTGCCTCCATCGGTATTCTCGAATGGTCCGGTTGTGCCAAGCACTTTTGCCGGGCATGGCATGCCATGCCCCTACGAAATTCTTTAGAATCGGGTGGCGGAGCGGCGCTAGTGGTGCGCGGGCGGGGTTTCTTTCTGGCGATGGTAGGTGATTTCGGTTACTTGCAGGTCGCCCTTTTCCGGCACGACTTCGGAGCGCGAAACATATGTGTCGGCGTCAACCCGCGTGATGATCGTGCGCTTGGGCTGGCCGTCGAGCGAATTTTCGAAGACGATGGATTTCGCGTCGGCACTCACGAGGTTCAAAACCGTGGGTCCGGGTTTTTCCCATGCGACCAGCGAAGGCGTGAAGTGCCGCAGGTGAAATTTAATTCCTCCCGGTTCTTCCACGACCGTGAATAGTTCCAGCACGAGCGTCTTATCGTCTTCTTCGAGCTGGAACGTGCCCATCATTACGCCGGCTTTGGGAGCTGTCCAAACTTGCTGGGCAACGCGCGGTCCCCAGGAGCCCTGCCATCGTCCGGCGAGCCACGCAAAATCCGCCAGCGCAACTTTAGGAGCTGGCGCAGTGTTTGAAACATCCTCGGACGCAGATGAGGCGGCGCCGCGGGCCGGGGGCGCCAAGACGGATTGCGTGCCTGCGCCGGTCGGCTGCTGGGCGAGCGTCGCCAGCGGAACCGTCGCCAGCAGAAACAAAGCAAACGATGCGGAACGAATGGTTTGGAGGATGGTCATGCGAACCAGGGGCTGGGTCCAAATCGCGGATTTCCCCCGCATCTATATTAATACACAACCGGGTATTCGCCGCGCGCGTCTTAATAATCGGGACAGGCGGCCGGGAACGGGCCGCGGGGGAAAACTTTGACGCCTTCTCGCGGCTGTACGATAATGGAGTTTCGTCGCTTGCCAATGAAAACAATCCTTAGCACCGCCGCTCTAGCGATCTTTTTTTGTGCGCAAACCGCGCCGGGGCAGTCCTCCACTCAAGCGCCCCCTCAAGTGGCGCCCTCAGCGAAGCCGCTGACTGATTCTTCCCACGCGGACGCCTACTACTACTTCACGATCGGCCATTTGCAGGAGCAGCAGTACGAAATAAACAGCAACGGCGATCTCGCGACGGAATCCATCGAGTCATACAAGAAAGCGCTGGCGATCGAGCCGGATTCGGCGGTGATCATGGAGCGCCTTGCCGAGATCTATGCGAAGTCGCAGCGAATTCGGGACGCGGTAGTTGAGGCCCAGGAAGCGCTGAAAATTGATCCGGACAACGTAGACGCGCACAGGTTGCTGGCGCGAATCTACGTTCGCACGCTCGGCGACATGAGCGCAGGCGAAGTCCAGCAGGAAAATCTGACCAAGGCGGTTGAACAGTTTCAGGCGATCCTGAAGACAGACCCGAACGACACTTATTCGCTGCTGTGGCTGGCGCGTCTCTACCGATTCCAGAATCAGCACGCCGAGGCGGAGAAGGTACTTCGCCAGATTCTCGCGCATGAATCCGATAATGGGCCCGCGCTCGAACAGCTAAGCCAACTCTTGATTGACCAGGGACGCTCGCAGGAAGCCATCGAGCTGCTGACGCGCGCGGCCGGCGATTCCGCTTCACCTGACATTTACGATCTGCTGGGTGACGCCTATTCGCAGGCGAAGGATTATCCCAAGGCAGAGCAGGCGTACAAGCAAGCCGTTGATGGGGACCCGGACGATCCGGGCCACCGTCATGGACTCGCGCAGGTGCTGCTTTCCGAGGACAAATACGCGGAGGCTCTGGATCAATTCAACAAGCTTTCGGAACTGGAGCCCGGCACATCGGAGAATTTTCTGCGTGCCGCGCAGCTCTACCGTCGGCTGGGACAATTTGAGCAGGCCGAAGCAAGTCTCGCGCGCGCGAAGCAACTCGCACCGGGCAGCCTGGAGATTCTCTACAACGAGGCATTGCTGTACGAGGATCAAGGTCATTACGACGAAGCAGTCAAGGTGCTGAGCGACGCGATCGCCGGAATCAAAAGCCAGACCGGCGGTGACGGAAATCCCAGCGCTCTGGCAATCCTTTACGAACAGCTCGGCCATGCTTACAAGGAGCAGCACAATTTTCCCGCCGCGATTCAGGCGTACGAGGAATTGGGGAAGCTCAATCCCGACGCGGAAAAGCGCGCGACGATGCTGCTTATCGAGACCTACCGCGATAACCACGACCTTGACCGCGCAATCGCCGAAGCCAAAAAGGCGCTGGATGAATCGCCCGATTCTCAGGACATGACGGTTACGCTGGCGATGCTGTACGGCGAAAAAGGCGACACCGCCGCGGGGACGCAGCTGCTTCAAGGCCTGCTAAAGGGAAATGATTCCGATTTGGAGGTCTATCTAAACATCGCGCAGGTCCAATCGCGCGGGAAGAAATACGCCGACGCGGAGCAATCCGCACAGAAGGCCGAACATCTGGCGCACGAACCTGCCGGCAAGGCAACGGTGTGGTTCGTTATGGGCGCGATTTACGAGCGGCAGAAAAAATTTGACGACGCCGAGCAGGAGTTTCGCAAAGTGCTGGATGCAGACCCCAACAACGGCCCGGTGCTGAACTATTACGGATACATGCTGGCCGATCGCGGCGTCCGAGTTGACGAAGCGACTTCGCTGATCCAGCGCGCCCTGAAACAGGAACCGAATAACGGCGCCTACCTCGACAGCCTTGGCTGGGCTTACTACAAACAGAATAAACTCGTCGAAGCCGAAGAGAATTTGCGGAAGGCCATTGATCGCGAAGGCGATGATCCGACGATCCTCGGCCACCTCGCCGATGTCTATCTGAAGCTCGGGCAGAACGAACGCGCCGCGGAACTCTTCGAGAAGTCGCTCGCGGAGTGGCAGAAAGCGTCGCCCGCGGATTACGAGCCTGACAAAGTCACCGCGATTGAAGCGCAATTGAAAACTTTGAAGCGGCACCTCGCGCAGAAAACTCCTGCGGAAACCGGCAAACCGCAGTAAGCTCCCCGGCATGCCCGTGGCGAAAAATTCCAGAGGAAATAAATCGCTGCGCGTCCGTGCGTTCGCGAAGGTCAATCTTGCGCTCCAGGTGCTCGGCAAGCGTCCCGATGATTACCACGAGCTGCGCACGATCTTTCAGACGATCTCTCTGCACGACACATTGGAGCTCTCAATCACGCCCGGCTCGGGAGGATTTGAAATTGGCATGACCTGTAACGATCCTGCGCTGTTGGGACCGGGAAATCTCGTCGTGCGGGCGATCGAAGCCATTGGCCCCGAAATCGGTTTTCACGGCAGCGTGGGAGTGCACCTGGAAAAGAAGATTCCAGTGGCGCGCGGCTTGGGCGGCGGGTCGAGTGATGCAGCAGCGGCTTTGATCGGAATGTTGCGCTTGACCGGATCGGAACTGCCGCTTCCGAGGCTGATGGAGATCGCCGCGGGACTTGGAGCGGACGTGCCGTTTTTCCTCTTCGGCGGGCGCGCGCTGGCGGTGAATCGCGGGGACGAAATTTATCCACTGGAGGATGGGCCGAAGCGAACCATCGTGGTTGTCTCGCCGCGTGACATCGGCGTGAGCACAAAGGACGCCTATGGATGGCTTTCAGCGGAATTGACAAGACTGGCGAAACCCAATAGAATTTGGGGGTTCTGCGCTCTGTGCTGGAGCCGGCAGGAGACGGTCTCGAACGATTTCGAGGGACCTGTTTTCAGCCGCCATCCGCGACTCCGAGAAATTCGGGACGGATTGCTCAAGCGAGGAGCCGCGAATGCCGCGCTGGCGGGTAGCGGGTCGGCGGTGTTTGGAGTATTCCAAAACCCAGCGCGTGCGCGTCGAGCCGCTCGAACGTTTCCGGAAGATTCGGTTTTCGTCGTAGAAACCCTATCCAGGGAAAAGTATGGCCGAGCCATGGGCTGGAGTGCGGCCGGCTGAGGGAAAACTTTGCTGACAGACAGGTGTAAGGTCTTCTGCGGAACGGCGAATCCCGCCCTGGCGGATTCGATTTGCGCGTATTTGGGCGTTCCGCGCGGCAGAGCCGAGCACGGTCATTTTTCCGACGGCGAATCGCGTTATCAGATTCTGGAAAACGTGCGCGGCGCAGATGTTTTCGTCGTGCAGCCCTGCTGCAGCCCGGTAAATCATCACCTGATGCAGCTGCTGCTGATGATTGACGCGTTCAAGCGCGCGTCGGCGTGGCGGATTACGGCGGTGATTCCGTATTACCCGTACGCGAGACAGGACCGCAAGGACCGCCCGCGCGTGGCGATCTCGGCAAAGCTGGTTGCGGATCTGCTGGAGACGGCGGGAGCGAGCCGGGTGCTGTCGCTCGATCTGCATGCGCCGCAGATTCAGGGATATTTCAATATTCCGGTGGACCATCTGTACGGCGCGCCGGTGATGGTCGAATATTTTCAGAAGAAAAAGCTCGGGCCGGTCACGGTGGTATCGCCCGATGCAGGCGGCGTGGAGCGCGCGCGGCTGTTCGCAAAGAGGATGGACGCTCCGCTGGCGATCGTGGACAAGCGGCGGATTGACGTGAACGTGAGCGAAGTGATGAATCTGATCGGCGACGTCGCCGGGCGTCCGGCGCTGGTGATTGACGACATCATTGATACGGCCGGCACGCTGGTGAAGACGGCCGAAGCGCTGCTGGAAAATGGCGCGACGAAGGTGTTTGCGGCTTCGACGCACGCGGTACTTTCCGGGCCGGCAGTCGAGCGGCTGACAAAGTCCGAGATCGAAGAAGTGGTGGTCACCGATTCGGTTCCGCTCAGCGCGGAGGCGGCGATGCTGCCGAAGATCAAGGTGCTGAGCGTGGCGCCGCTGCTGGCGCGGGGAATTCAGTCAATTCACGAAGAGACTTCGATCAGCGAGTTGTTTATCTGACGCGGCGCGAGAAACGAAGATAGATCCCTCG
Organism: uncultured Acidobacteriota bacterium; assembly: GCA_963842425.1. GTDB lineage: Bacteria > Acidobacteriota > Terriglobia > Acidiferrales > UBA7541 > Palsa-295. The sequence continues at coordinate 827,870 of CAWJGQ010000010.1, forward strand.
GGCCTGAAGGCCCTCGGGATGACAAATTTGAAGTTGAGAGGCATAAGGTAAAGCACATGGAAACTTTCACAGTCGAAGGACAAATCCGCGAAGGACGCGGGAAGGGCCCGGCGCGCCGAACGCGCATGTCCGGAATGGTTCCGGCGGTGCTCTATGGCGCGCGCAAGGAATCCATTTCGCTCGCGGTGAACGCGAAACAGGTGGCGCGAATTCTGCGCTCCGAGACCGGTCACAACACGATTTTCAGCGTGAAGGTTGAGGGCGGCAGCGAAGAAAAGGCCATGCTGAAGGACTGGCAGGTTGATCCGGTAAGCAACGCGCTGTTGCACGTGGATCTGCTGCGCATCGCCATGGACGTGAAAATGCGCGTCCGCGTGCCGGTACACACATTTGGCGAGCCGCAAGGCGTGAAAATGCAGGGCGGCGTGTTTGAAACTGTGACGCGCGAAGTCGAGATCGAATGCCTGCCGGGCGACATCCCGGAGGAATACCGGATGGACGTCAGCGAGTTCCTGATCGGCAAGCAGCTGCGCGCCGGCGACCTGCCGATTGATCCGGCGAAGATAAAGCTGCTCACCGATCCGGCGCGCGTGCTGGCACACGTGGTGATGCTCAAGAAGGAAGAGGAGCCGGTGGCGGAAGCGGCGGTAGCGGCGGAGGCTGCTCCAGCCGAGCCCGAGGTCATCAAGAAGGGCAAGAAGGAAACCGAAGACGGCGAAGCCGAAGGCGCTGCCGAGGCTGCTCCGAAGGCGGCCGAGAAGAAGGGCAAGGAGAAGTAGCGCGAATTGTGTGCGTCGCGATTATGGACCTGGTATGACGCGATGCGACGGGCTTTGGAGCTTGTGTGGAAACTGCAAAAGAGGAGCTTCAGCGGCTAAAGCCGTTCTCGTTTTGCACGCATTACGTCGCGGCTGAAGCCGCGACCCACAAAGCACGCCTTCGATGAGACTGATCGTCGGCCTTGGCAATCCGGGTCCCGATTACGAATGGACGCCGCATAACCTGGGCTTCCTGGCGGTGGATGCGCTGGCGGGACAAGCGGGAATCCGGATCACGCGGCCGGAATCGAAAGCGCTCGTGGGTCTCGGCAAATTGGCTGGCCACGAAGTGGTGCTGGCCAAGCCGCAGACGATGATGAATTTGAGCGGCGTGTCCGTGCGAATGCTGTTGGACCGGTACGAAGGCGCGCCGGCCGATTTGATTGTGCTGATTGACGAAGCCGATCTGCCCTGGGGCATGCTGCGAATTCGCGAACGCGGGCGAAACAGCACGCACAACGGGTTACAGTCGGTCATCAGCGCGCTGGGAACGGACGAATTTATCCGGGTGCGGCTGGGAGTGCAGCCCGAGAAATTGTGGGGCGACCGCAAGGAGTACGTGCTCCGCGAGATGGGACGCGCGGAACGCAAGATCGCCGAAGACGTTCTGATTGACGCGGTGAGCGCGGTGGAAATGATTTTGGTCGAGGGCGCGGAAAAAGCGATGTCGCGGTACAACCGCAAGGCGTCGTCCGCTGACGAAGATTTGGAGTAGGGAATTGGTTGCTGCTGTATGGCAGGCAAGGAATCGAGAGGACACATGGAAGAGCGTCAGTACGAAGTGATATTCATCTGTCGGCCGGATACGCCGGAGGCGGACGTGGACAAAGTGATCGCGACGATCGAGCACACGGTCACCGAGAAGGGCGCCAAGATTGAGAAGACGGAGAAGTGGGGCCGGAAGCGCATGGCCTACCGCGTGCAGCGGCTGCGCGAGGGATTCTACGTGTTCATGGTGGTGCGATCGAGCCAGGGCGAAGTTGTGAAGGAGCTCGAGCGCCGGCTGAAGGTCGCCGATCCGGTGATGAAGTACCTCACCGTGCGCGTGGACGAAGAATTGAAGCGGCAGGACAAATTGAAACGCCATCGCGACAAGCGCGCGGCTCGGCGCCCGCGTAAGACCGTTCCGTCGGCGATTCCATCGGCTGGCCCAGCGGCTGCTCCGGCAGCAGCGGGCGGCAGTGAACCCGCCGCATCAGCATCTTAAGACTCGAAATCAGGGAGAATACGAATGGCAGATGAACAAGCACCGCGTCCTCCGGCTTCGCCGGCGGCGCCAGCAGGACCTTCGGGGCCGCCTTCGGGCGGACACTCCGGACCGCCGTCCGGCGGAGGACATTCGGGACCACCGGGACGATTCGGCGGCCCGGGCGGACCGCGTCCGCAGGGTGGACCCGGCGGTCCAGGTGGACGGCCGGGCGGTCCCGCGAAGCGCGGCAAGCGGAATTTTGTCCGCAAGAAGAAAGTTTGCCGCTTCTGCGTGGACAAGTCGGATTACATTGACTACAAGAAAGCCGAAATCCTCGCGCCGTTCCTGCAGGAGCGGGGGAAAATTCTTCCTCGCCGCATGACCGGCACTTGCTCGCGGCACCAGCGGTGGCTCACCGTGGCCATCAAGCGGGCGCAAAATATCGCGCTGCTGCCATTTGCCGCTGAACTGTAACGACATGCATCGCATGAAAGGCTAAGGAACATGCAAATTATTCTGCAGGAAGACGTCGAAAAGCTCGGTACGCGCGGTCAACTGGTGGAAGTAGCCGAAGGCTACGCCCGAAATTTTCTACTGCCGCGGAAGCTCGCACTGGAAGCCAGCGCGGGGAATATGAAGCGGCTCGAGAAGATGCGCGCCAACTTCGCGAAGAAGGAAGCATCAGAGAAGGGCGAGGCAACCACTCTCGCCGGACTCCTCGCCGGAGTATCGCTTGAAATGTCGCGCAAGGCCGGAGAAAGCGATCAGCTTTTCGGCTCCGTCACCAACGCAGATATTTCCGACGCGCTTGCGGCCAAGGGTTTTACGGTGGACAAGCGCAAGATCATGCTTGCCGAGCCCATCAAGGTCGTTGGCGAGTATGAAATTCCCGTGAAGCTTCATCGCGAAGTTACTGCCAGCGTGAAACTGACAGTTAAAAAAGAAGAATAATTACCCGCCGGATTTATCGTGGCGAATGCTTGTAGGGGCGCTGCTTGCTGCGCCCCTTTTTTTGTGGACTTGTGAACAGCGAGGCCCGTCAACCGCGATAGATCGCTCGCACTGAGAGAGGTCCCTCGTTCCGCCACCTACGCGGAACTCGGGACGCCGATCCTTGTCGGATCGGCGTTTTCCACCGTTCAAAAATTGTCCACAGGCGAGACCAGTTGACGCACGCGTCCCGCATGAGCAGACTCGTGTCCGCTCGGGCGAATCCGACCGACAAACCAAAATTGAAGAAGCGCGCGCGAGAGTCGCTCGAAACTGCCTCTTGCGCGGAACTTCAGGCTAGGCGAAGATAAGGCGAATCCAAAAGATGGCTACTGACACCACACTCGAACGTCCGCTTCCGCACAATATTGAAGCCGAGCGCAGCATCCTCGGCGCTGTTTTGCTCGATAATCACGCGCTGAATGCCGCCGTGCAAGTGCTGCGGTCGGAGGATTTCTTTCTTCAGCAGCACCGTCACATTTTCGATCGGATGGTGCACCTCGGCGAAAAGCAACAGGTCCTCGACGGGCAGGGGATTGACCTGATCACGCTGATGGAAGACCTGACGCGCACGGGCGAGCTCGAAGCTGCGGGCGGCGTGGCGTATCTTTCGATGCTCGCGGACGGATTGCCGCGCGTGACGAACGTGGACCACTACGCGCGCATCGTGAAGGAAAAAGCAATTCTGCGAAGCCTGATTCACTCCGCGGCGGTGATTCAGGAGCAGGCTCTGGCGGCGGGCGACGATGCCGACGTGATTTTAGACCGCGCCGAATCGTCCATTTTCCAATTGGCGGAAGACCGCGTGAAGGCGGGGCTGATCGGCGTCAAGGATTTGGTGAAGGACGGCTTCGAGCGCCTTGAGAAGATTTTCAGCGAGGGGCGCCGAATCACCGGACTCGCGACCGGCTATCCGGGTCTCGACAATGAAACCGCCGGGATGCAGCCTTCCGAACTGATCATCCTTGCGGCGCGCCCTTCGATGGGCAAGACCGCTCTGGCGCTGAACATCGCGGAGAACGTGGCGCTGCGGCAGCGCCAGCCTGTGGCTGTGTTCAGCCTGGAAATGTCCAAGGAGTCGCTGCTGCTGCGCTTGCTCGCCTCGCACGCGCGCGTGGACGCGCACAAGTTCCGCACCGGCCACATGAATCGTGACGACTGGACGAAAGTGACCGCGTCGCTTGCGGAGCTGGGCGACGCGCCGATCTGGATTGACGATTCCGCGTCTTCAACCGTGCTCGAAATGGGCGCGAAGGCGCGGCGATTGAAGCGCGACCGCGGCCTTTCGCTGGTAATCGTGGACTACATTCAGCTCGTGGTCCCCAGCACGAACCGGCGCAACGCCAACCGGCAGGAAGAAGTGTCGAGCATTTCGCGCTCGCTGAAAGCTTTGGCGAAGGAACTGAAGGTTCCGGTGGTGGTGCTCAGCCAGTTGACCCGCGCGCCCGAGCGCGAGGACCGCAAACCGCAGCTATCCGATTTGCGCGAATCAGGCGCCATCGAACAGGATGCGGACGTGGTGATGTTCATCAACCGCCCGAATTTCTACAAGACCGACATTCCCGAAGAAGAGCGCGCGAAAGCCGAGCTGATCATCGCCAAACAGCGCAACGGCCCCACCGGCAGCCTCAATTTCGTGTTCCTGAGCCGCCACACCCGCTTTGAAGAAGCCGCGCCGGATGCCTGGAGCAGCAGGGGTGAGGAGTAGGATCGGCGCGTCATCCAGCAGCCACAACTGTGTCTCATCGCCCGCGTCGCCCTGCGGCAGCGTTGCGGTGAATGACCTTCACTTATAGCCTCCAACCTCCGCGTTTTCCGTCACCTGCGGTCATGAGCCACTGCGGGGCTGCGACTGGCCCCCCTCCTGCAACTGCACGATTGGCATGTTTACCTAAACGGTGCGAGGCGGCTTACGGACTTGGATTTGCGTCGCCCGGGCGGGGTAGAGTCTGGCATCCTAAATGAACATGACGAAGGGAATACGAGTGTTGGGGCGGCCGGTCTGGGCGGAGGTTTCGCTCAAGGCGATTGCGCGGAATCTGCGCACGATTCGGCGCCACATCGGGCCGAAGCCGCAGATTTTGGTGGTCGTGAAATCGAACGCCTACGGGCTGGGCGCGGTGCCGGTGGCAAAGGCGCTGCAGAAAGCTGGCGCGGAACGCTTTGGCGTCACCTGCGCGAACGAGGGCGTCGAGCTTCGCGAATCTGGCATCCGGAAGCCAATTCTGGTTCTCACCGGATTCTGGCCGGGGGAAGAGAAGCGGTTCATCGCGAATCGCCTGACGCCGACCGTGACGCGCCTGGAAGACGTTCGCGGCCTCGAGCGCGCGGCGAAATCGGCGCGCGTAAAATCCCGCCTGCGATTTCATCTGAAGATCAATACCGGCATGAACCGCCTGGGGCTGCTGCCGTCGGAACTCGATGCCTTCGCAAGTGCGCTGGCGGATAGCCGCCACATCGAGCTCGAAGGAACGTTCACGCACTTTGCATCGGCCGAGGATTTCAGCGCACGGCAAACGGACGAGCAGGAAGAAATATTTCGACAGTGCCTCAACCGGATGCGGGCGCTCGGAATTTCACCGGGAATCGTGCACATGGCGAATAGCGGCGCGATTTGCGCGCGGCCGAGCACGTGGGCCGATATGGTGCGGCCCGGCGCGATCATCTACGGCTACTATCAATCGTTCGACCCTCCGCAGAAGGGGCAGGAGATCAGGGACCGTCTGCCGGTTGAGCCCAGCCTTTCGTTGCGCGCTCGAATCATCACGATACGTGATTTGCCGGCGGGGCAGCCGGTGGGTTATGGCGCGCGGTTCGTCACGGATAAGCCGTCGCGCATCGCCGTGATCAACGCGGGCTATGCCGATGGGATTTTGCGGCAGCGGACCAATCGAGGGTGCGCGCTCCTGCGCGGACGCCGCGTGCCGTTGGTGGGCGCGATTTCCATGGATTTGACCACGCTTGACGTGACCGGCGTGCCGGACGCGGCCCTCGGCGACATCGTCACCCTCTACGGCCGCGACGGCAGCGCCGAAATCAAGGTGTCGGACGTAGCGGCGGAAATCGGTACGGTCACGTCGGATCTTCTTTGCGCGCTCGGCCGCCGCGTTCCACGCTACTACGTCTGATTGCAAGTTCTCCTAACGCCAACCCCCTGGCGTTGACTCCCGCTTTGTCCACGGTGGTATACTGAGCTTTATTATTTAGCTTTTCTTTACATACCGGCCCCGATTTATATCCGGCTCGGACGGAACATTTTCATACAGCCGGCAAGAGAAGTACTTGGGTCCACGCTGACTCATATTTTTATACGTTATACAAGGTGCAACCATGGCAAAGCCTTCGAACCTGCCCGGCCGAAATCCGGCCGGCGCGCAGCTGGATCAATCTTTCGCTCGACCTTCCACAGTCGCCCGATCACCCCAGGAAAGACCGGGTTCTTTTTGGGACATGCTGGCGCTCAAGATCGTGTTCACCGCGGTCTGTGTGGTGGTTGGGTATCATTTCCGTCCCTTCAGCATTTCCACGGTGGCGGGAGCCGCCTCGGGTCTGTTTTTTGCGCTCGCCGTCATTTTCTTCGAGACTCGCTTACAAAGGATCAGCCTTCGCCGGTTGATGGGCGCCTCCGCGGGTTCGATCCTGGGCATTCTGGGCGCGTATCTGATTTCGCTCATCTTCACCCACACGACCATGCCGGAAAGCACGCGGTCGTTTTTCAGCCTGGCGGTATTCCTGGTGCTGACCTATATGGGCATGGTGCTGGGCGCAAACAAGGGCGACATGCTCAACCTGCAGGCGTTCGGTGGAGTCTTCGGCAGCGAGCGCAATACCAAGCATTCGTTCAAAGTGTTGGACACGAGCGTAATTATTGACGGCCGCGTGGGGGATATCGCCGACGCGCTGTTTCTCGACGGCACGATCGTGATACCGCACTTCGTTCTGCGCGAGCTGCAGCTCGTGGCCGATTCGGCCGATCCGCTGAAGCGTCAACGGGGCCGCCGCGGCCTCGAAGTGCTGCAGCGCATCCAGAAAATGCCGCATCTCGACGTTCAAATCGCCGAGGACGATTTCGCGCACATCCCCGACGTGGATATGAAACTGATCGAGCTCGCCAAGCGCTACGACGCAAAAGTGGTGACCAACGATTTCAATCTGAACAAAGTGGCCACGCTGCAGGGAATTGAAATCATGAACGTGAACCTGCTCGCGAACGCGTTGAAGCCTGTGGTGCTGCCCGGTGAGATCATGCGCGTGTTCATATTACGCGAGGGCAAGGAATTCAATCAGGGCGTCGCCTACCTCGACGACGGCACGATGGTGGTCGTTGACGGGGCGCGCAAGATGATCAACAAGACGGTGGACATCAGCGTCACGTCGGTTCATCAGACCACGGCCGGCAAGATGATCTTCGGGCGCTACGACGAACGCGGCGAGCAATCGCCTCGTCCCATGCCCGTAGCTTCGGCGGAATCGCACGGCGCAAGCCGAGCCTCCGAAGGCGCTACTCCCGGCGGCGATCGTCCGCCCCGGCCGCTCTATCCGGAGTCCGGGCGCTCGTGACGGGGCGCGCGCCTTTGACTCACTCCAAACGCCTCGATTGCGTTAAACTCGCAATCTTCCCATGACACGAATTGCTGCGATTGTTCCGGCCGCCGGCCTCGGCACCCGCATGGGCGCCGACCAGCCGAAGCAATTTCTCGAACTCGATGGCCTCCCGCTGATCATTTTCACGCTGCGCCGTCTGGCCGCATGCCCCGCCATCACCGACTTCTTCATCGCGACCCGCGCGGATGACGTCATGTTCCTCGAAGACAAAGTCTCGAAGGCTGCGCTGGGCCGGCCGGCGCGCGTGGTTCACGGCGGCGATACGCGCCAGCAGTCCGTGGCGAACGCCCTCGCGCAGGTGGATCCGTCCACCGAAATTGTTCTCGTGCACGACGCCGTGCGCCCGTTCGTGACGCGCGAGCAGATCGAGCGGCTGATCGCTGAAACGCGCGCTCGCGGCGCCGCCATCCTTGGCATACCGGCGATTGACACGGTGAAGGAAGTGAAACGCGCGAGCCTGCCGGAAGATGTCGCGCTGATTTCCGCCACGATTCCGCGCGAACGGATCGTGCTGGCGCAGACGCCGCAGGCGTTCTCCTACACGCTATTGCGTGATGCGTTCCGCAAGGCGCAGCAGGACGATGTCACCGCCTCGGACGAGGCTGCGCTCGTCGAGCGCTTCGGCCACGACGTGTTTGTCGTGCTCGGCTCCGAGCGCAATATCAAGATCACGCGCCCCTCGGATATGGATTTGGCGCGATTTTATCTCGAGCAGGAGCGCCGCGCGGCGAAAGCGTGATCTGGTAACGCGACCACGTGAGAGGTCAAAATGGAGACTTGCGGCATAGGCTACGATCTTCACCGGCTGGTTGAAGGGCGCAAGCTCATGATCGGCGGCGTCGAAGTGCCGTTCGATAAAGGCTCGCTAGGGCACTCCGATGGCGACGTCCTCGCGCACGCATTGTGCGACGCGCTTCTCGGCGCTGCGTCCCTGGGTGATATCGGCACGCACTTCCCGGATACCGACCCGAAATGGAAGGACGCGTCGAGCCTGATCTTTCTCGAGCACATCGCCAAGATGCTTCACGACCGGCGGCTCCGCATTGTCCATGTGGATGCGATTGTGATATGCGAGCGCCCCAAACTCGGTCCGCATTTTCCGCCCATGCGCGCGGCGCTGGCGAAGGCGCTCGGCCTGACGAGCGACAAAATAAACCTGAAGGCCAAGACGAACGAGGGCGTTGACGCTGTCGGCCGCGGCGAAGCGATTGCCGCCCACGTGATTGCCACGGTGAGGCAGCACTAAACGCCCGACGTCGCTCGCAACTGCGCTAGAATTCCCGCTCATGGCAGAAGACATTTCAGCCGAATCGCCCCTCGCGCTCGTGAATTCGTTCGCGGCTGCGGATGTCGCCGCGATTCTGCGCGAGAGTGGCTGGCTCGATGCGGGGCACGAAGCGGACGCCGCGTTGCAGGCGTGGCTCGCGCGCGCGGCCGAGCTGCTCGGCCCGCACGCTGCCGATCGCGCGGCGCTTGCGGATTTGCTTGCCCTGGTTTTCAGCTACGATGCTGCGGCGATTTTGGAAGACGCTGCGAATCAGGCTGTCCTGGCGCGCGAAGGAGTACGCGACGTGATCCGCGAGCTTGCCAATCGAGTGCTCGAAGGCGGCGATCTGGATTCCAATCGCTTCAAGGAAATTGTGGACGCGATGAAAGCCGCCATGCCGTATCGCAGCCGCGCGATTTTTCATCCGATTCGCGTGGCGCTCGCAGGTCGCGCGGGGGATGGGGAACTCGATCGCGTGATTCTGCTTCTCGATGCCGCCGCGAGACTGCCTTTCACCGTGGCCGTGAAGGGCGCGCGGCAGCGCACTCTCGAATTTTGCGCGGCGCTTGATTGATGGGGCTGAAACGGAACTCATGAACTGGATCACAGGATTTCACGCAGTCGAAGAAGCGCTCGCAGCCGGGCGGCCGCTCGACCGCATTTTGGTCGCAAAGGGACGGCACGGCGAACGAGTGGAGGAGCTGGTGCGCCTCGCGAAATCGCGCGGCGTCCCGGTGCGTTTCGAGGATCGCCAGCAGGTGGATCGCGCCACTGGAACGCGCGAGCATCAAGGCGTTGCCGCGCTCGGCGCAGCGAAGCCGGCCGTCGAGCTGGAAGATTTGCTCGCCGCGAAGGGCGGGCAGGGTTTGCTTGTCCTGCTCGATGGTATCGAGGATCCGCACAATCTCGGCGCGATCGTGCGTACATCGCTCGCTGCGGGCGCGCAAGGCGTAGTGATCCCCGAGCGCCGCGCCGCCGGATTGAGCGACACGGTCGAACGAGCCTCGGCAGGCGCGCTCGCGCACTTGCCGGTCGCGCGCGTGAAGAATCTGGTTCGCGCAATGGAGGGGATCAAGGAAGCGGGCTACTGGCTCGTCGGCCTCGACGAACGCGCGGAAAAAACGCACACCGAGGTGGACCTGAAGGCGTCCGTCGGAATCGTGCTCGGCAGCGAAGGCGAAGGATTGCACGAGCTGACGCGCAAGCGCTGCGACTTTCTCGTTTCGATTCCCACCTCCGGCCCGGTGCGCTCGCTCAATGTGTCCGTCGCAGCTGGTGTGATGCTGTTCGAGGCAGTCCGCCAGCGGCGCGCCAAGTAGTGGTCAGGCGCTGGCCCTCGCTCTCGCGAACTTTTCCTCCCACCGGATCCGCCCCGTCACCTGCATGACCACAAACAGGGTGAGGATCGCGCCGATCGTGATAGAGAGGCCGGTGAAACCCTTGAAGAAAAAGGCATACGAGAACAGGACCAGGTAAATCAGCTGCGCCAGCCCCGCTTCGACGGCCGCGAATCGCATTCCCACCACGAGCCGCGCGTACGTGACCACAAGAAACGTTGAGACCAGTGAGCAAATGACGAACGCAAGGTGAATCGAAATGTGATCCACCAGGTATGCGAGCAGCAGATGAAAGGAAAAGAAAGCGGCTGCGAAGAAGAAATAATTCATCGGGTGAAGGTCAATGCCTCGCATGGTTGAAATGATGAACATCAGAAAGAAAAAGAAGAAAAGCGACACCGGCGCGAAGTAGCTGATCTGTCCCGCGAGCGGCCCCGGCTGCAGTTTTTCTGGCATGGTCATTCCGATTTCGTATCCCGCCACCAAATTCTTGTAGCTCCATGTGAGGTCCCAGCCGCCATCGGACTCCGTCTTGGACGTTGGCGACATCGTATTCTCGGGAAAGTCTATGTCTTTGAAGTTGGTGCGCATATGCAGCGAGAAGTTGCGAATCTGGGAGATGCCCTCACCGAAATTGTATTGCCAGGAGTCGAGTCCCTGGGAGCGATAGCCGGTATGCAACACGACGGTTTTCCCCGCGGCGATGTGCGCGCTTCCCGTGGCGCCGGCGCTTGTGTTGCTTACAACAAGCGGTTGGTCGTCCACCGACATGACAAGGTCGTCGTAAATCGCCTGGCTCGCCGGGAAGGGAAGACGGAACACGACGTCCTGATCCTGGTTGCTCGAATTCGCGAAAGTGTAATCACCGCCGAAGGCGACTGCGTATGTGCTGTACCAGAGAAGTCCTTTCCGGCGATGTTTGAGGTTGAGTGCGACGTCAATCTTGGTCCCTTCGATCGCAAGAGGAACACTCTCGGTTGTCTTAACCTCTGTGGGTCCCTTGTCCGTGACTATTTCGCTGACGACTTCGTGGTTGAAGCTGGCCGTTGGTGGTGATTGTTGCTGCGCCGTTCCCCAGCTAGCGGCAACGCGCGATTTCAATTCGGAGGACACCGGAGAATCGCTGCGCGCGAAAATAGTGGTGCCAAGAATGATCCACGCAATCGAGGTGCAAACGAAAATAAAGCTCAGGGCAGCGATACGCTTGATCACAGTTCTCTCCTTGAAGGACTTACTACCTCGAGGAGAGGCAATCCGCGTGCCGGGTTTAGCTTGGGCAAATAAAAGGACTTATGAAGTTGCCTATTGAGAAGGTGTGTGCCGCGAGACGCATCTGCGGAAACATTGACACCGTTGCCGGCGGTGTCATCCTCTTCGAGGCCGTCCGCCAGCGGCGCGGTTCAGAAGGCGAAAAATAGAAAGCGGAAAATAGGAAACCGAACATGGGACTGGCAGCACAGGACGTTGTCCCATCTTCCATATTCGCTTTTCTATTTTCGGCCCCTTCTAGCTGGCGTATTTTAGTGGCGAAAACACATCCACGCCCGGAAGCTTCGAGCGCCCATTCAGGAAACTCAGCTCGACAGCGAAGACGGCGCCGACAACGTCTCCACCCAGTTGACGTACCAAAGTGATGGCCGCCGCGGCGGTGCCGCCAGTCGCCAACAGATCGTCGCAAATGAGGACGCGCTGGCCCTTCTGCACAGCGTCCTGATGGATTTCGAGCTGATCCGTGCCGTATTCAAGCTGATATGTCACCGAAGCAGTCTTCCACGGGAGTTTTTTTGGTTTGCGCACGGGGACGAAGCCCGCACCCAGGCGGTACGCCAGCGCTGGGCCAAAAATGAATCCGCGCGCTTCGATGCTCGCTACGACATCCACGTGGTTGCCTTTGTAGTGATCGCAGAGCTTGTCCACGAGATCGTGAAATCCCTTGCCGTCCTTCAGCAGCGTCGTGAGGTCGTAAAACAAAATCCCGGGCTTTGGATAATCCGGAATCTCGCGGATCAGCTTTTTCAGATCGTCCATCGTCTCCTCTTCACGGCCTTAGGCGTCGTACTCAATCGAGAACGCATTCGCAAATTTCAGTTCGATCGTCGCATCTTCCTCTGTCACACCCGCAACGGAAGCGCCTTTCGGCCCGCGCTCGAGCGTTTGCCGCAGCGCGGTCAGCGACTCCGCCGGCCCGATCGCGTAGGCCTCAACGCGGCCGTCGCGCAAATTTCTGACGTATCCGGCCAATTTCAGGTACTTCGCGGCGCGTTCGACGAAGTAGCGGTATCCTACTCCCTGCACCATTCCGCTCACGTAATAGCGTTTCGCGTTGTGTTCTTCATGCACGACGGATTGCGACCAGGAACTGCAAACAACGGATTCTAGCAGAGACAATCATTCGTCTCACAGGCTCGTTATTCGTCTTTTTCCTTAACACGTAGGACACGCCTCATGGCCGCGTTGAAGAAAAGATCGAATTTATCGGCGCCCAAGAGAACGCGCAATACTCCACCAAGGATGACCGCCCCAGCAGCAGTCCCCCAGACAGCGAGAAACAAATCATCCCGCGTGTATCGCGACGGCAGGTATCTGTCTGGATCGATGTCGTACTTGGCCAGCAGAAAGCCTACAAACCCCAGAACGACCACAACGGCAAACCCCGCGGTCCAGAGTCTTAGGCGATCGTGCAGTGGGCGGACGGATGCGCGCGCGCTATCAATCATCACGAGAATGTAGTGATCGCCCTTGCGAAGCCTACGAATGGCGTCGCGCCAGCTGCTGTAATCTAGCCCGCCTCCGTCGCGGGATCGCTTCAGGGCATCCTGAATCAGCTTTTCGATCTTTTTTTCGTAGGTCTTTTGGTCGTAATCGCGGTCAAACGTGTCGCTAACCTCCTGCATTTCCGGCCGCATCGCAGATCCCTCAGAAAAATAGAGCATCTTTCGCTCGATTTCCGACAAGGGCGTACCTTGACGCTGCGCCTCGCCGGTAATGACCGCAGCAATAAAATCCTTGGCTTCAAGAACGGTGTGGAAACGATTCGGCTGCACGGCGGGATTCTACATCGCTATCTGATACCTTGCACCAACCACGGCGAAGGTGTGATATTTTCCGCTGGCATCCTGTTGCGGCCGCGCTGAACGCGAAAGCGTGACCGCGCATCTAATTCGACGATGTACCGAACGCTATCCATCATCGGCCTGGTGGTCACTTCTGTTCTCGGCGCCGCAATCCCGGTTCGCGCTCAGGGCGACGCGGGTCCGCTGGGGCCGCCGCCGAAATTCGAAGTGAAGCGCATCCCTTCAGTTCCGCATCCTGGCCCTCCGCCGATACCGGAACAGGAAATTATCCGCAGATTCGCGGCAAACGAGGACATCGCCCGAAAGGTGTACCTCACCTACGATTTCCAGCAGACGATCCGCATCGAGGAAATGAGCAATCCCGGCGGACTATTCACGGTGACGGGCGAAGAATACACGCGGCCAGACGGGCAGCGATTCTGGCGAGTCGTAAAACCAGCCGAGTCAACGCTCAAGCTGACGCACTATTCGTTTGAGGACGTCCGCACGATCAGTACGCTGCCGATTTTTTTCCTGACCTCCGATCAGATCTCGAATTACGACTTCCTCTACGCCGGGCAGCAGAAGCTCGACGAATTGAACACCTACGTCTTTCAGGTAAAGCCGAAGCAGCTGAGCCGCTCGCAGCGCCTTTTTCAAGGCGTTGTGTTTGTGGACGACCATGACCTCGCCATCGTGGAGACCTACGGCAAGTTCGTGACGGAAGTAATCGAAGAAGGCGCGAAGCTGCCCTTCAGCTTGTACGAAACCTATCGCGAGAATTTTCAGGACAAATACTGGCTGCCCACGTACACGATGTCGGATGATTTCATTGGCAGCTCGGCCGACGATCAGTTCCAGCTGCGGCTGGTCATTCGCTCTACCGACTTCAAACCGAATGCAACGGCCGCGCCGCCGACGCTTACTTCGCCAAACGTCCCGCCGAAAAACTAGTCCGCGCGCTGCAAATACCGCGGCAAATCGCGAATCGAGCGCAGGAGCAGGTCCGGCCTTGCCGCGCGAATCTTCTCGGCTGTAGGGAAGGGGCCGAGCACTCCGATGGCTCGCACTCCCGCATTTCGCGCCATCTCCATGTCCTCCGCGGAGTCGCCTACGTAGACGCACTCCTCCGGTTTCGCGCGCAGAAGTTTCAATGCGATTTGAAGCGGCGCGGGATGCGGCTTCTTTCGCGGCGAGTCCTCGCTGAAAACACGAGCGGAGAATAAATCTCTGAGACCGAATTCATGCAACTGCCGCCGGACGCGCCCTCGGCTCCCGGCCGTCACGAGCCCTAGCACGAATCGGCGCGCCAGAATGCGCACGGCAGATCGCGCACCCGAAAGCAGGGCGGGACGCTCGGATCGGTACGCAGTCCGCCACATCCGGTCCGCACGTTCCCAGTCTGGCCGCGGAATCCGCGCAGCGCGATAAACCTGATACCAATCGGGAGAGTAGTGACGGTCAATTTCGCGGACTCCCCACCCAATCCCCATCCCGCGAAACATGGCGAGGTATGCCTTTTGGTCGGCGGCGTAGGAATTCAGCAGGGTACCGTCCCAATCAAAGAGTACTACCCGCACGTGGAATGGCTTTCGATTCAAGGCGGGAGAATCGTATCAGAAGAACGGGCAGGCGACGGTTGTACGAACTCAAGTCGCGGGAATAATTGTCAGCAGGAAGTAATCCGCGCTAGCCCACTTTGTAGCGCATAGGCAGCACATCGTCGCGCTGCAGAGCGAAATCGTCAAAGCTGGCGGCGTAGGCTCTCCAGCCGGGAGTTTCGGTTTCCTCCGCGCGCACAATGTGAGCTGCGGTGCACATTTGCACGCGGCCGAAGCCGAGCGGCCTGTCAACGAGCGCCACTTCCAGCTCGATCGCGGTGCCTGGTTCGATGTCGCGAGGCGCCAGGAAACATACTCCGCTCGAGCTGATATTTCGGGTGACAAGCGTCACGGGAATCGGCTCGACGGCGTTGCCGATCCTCGTAAGGCGCAAGGGAAGCGAAAGCGAAGCGCGCGGATAGCGGCGGCGCTCGGACGCCACGCCAATCGTGTGCGTCGGAACGCGCGCAAAGCGGCGCGGTCCTGGCTTTCCTGATATCGCTGTTACTGATTCTGTTCGACTTTCGAGTTCATGAAGCGGAGAAACTGCGACGCGATCGTCGCGTTCCGGCACAGCTCCCATGACACTTCCCCCAAGACCTGCCGATTGATGACCCCCGTCAGGTTGTCCGAATATGCGGGAGGCGAGGCTAGGCGTCAACAAGGCGAAGGGAAATGTGCCTTATGATGTAACCCTCTCGGCCTTAGCTGTATACGGCCATAATTAGAGGGTTCTAATAATCCGGGCCCGGCTCGGGTGGCGTGGATATTGCGCGCGAGAATCGGATAGCTCGAGAATTTGAGCTCGGTTAATGTGATCCCGTCAGTTCAATTCAGGTGGGGCGCTCAAGAGATGCTGCGAAATCGAAACCGAGCAGAGCAGGGAACCAGCCGCCCAGGAAGCGGTTCCGTTTCCCGGTGGCAAGCCGTGCAGTCACGTGACCGCAGCGCGGACGGCGCTTTCGTTTATGCCGTTCGGTCCACGGGAATCTATTGCCGCCCATCGTGCCCCTCGCGCAAGCCCGGGCGAGAGCAGGTTGTTTTCTTCCCGTTGCCGGAAGCCGCCGAGCAGAAGGGCTTTCGTGAGTGCCGGCGCTGCCGTCCGCGTGCGCTTCCCATGCGGGACGCCCGAATCGCCACGGTCGCGCGCGTTTGCCGCGAAATCGAGGCCCGCGTGCAGGCCGACTCCAGCGTTGATATGCGCAGCGATGCGCAACTAACGCTCGCGGCGCTCGGTGCGCTCGCGGGCATGAGTCCCCACCAGCTCGATCGCGCCTTTCGCAGCGCGATGGGCATTACTCCGCGGCAATACGCCGACGCGCAGCGAATGCGCCGGCTGAAATCGCGGCTGAAACGAGGAGACAACGTGACCACTGCACTCTATGAAGCAGGATATGGCTCGTCGAGCCGTTTGTACGAGCGCGCTCCATCACATTTGGGCATGACGCCCGCTGCATACGGCCGCGGCGGCGCGGGAATGCGAATTCACTACACGATTGTCGGCTCCGCGCTCGGGCGTCTGCTGGTCGGCGCTACCGACCGCGGCGTTAGCGCGCTCTATCTTGGCGAATCCGACGGAACGCTTCGCGCTGCGTTGCGCAAGGAATATCCCAGCGCGGAGCTTGTACTCGACCGCGCCGGCCACGGCGCCAAGAGCTCTGGCGGAAGCCATGGGTCGAATCTCGGCGAATGGGTTGGCAAAATTCTCGCGCATCTGCGGGGCCAGGAACCTCACCTCGACCTGCCCACCGATGTGCAGGCAACGGCATTCCAGCGGCGCGTCTGGGAAGAGCTGCGCAAGATTCCTTACGGCGCCACGAAGACGTATACCGAAGTGGCGCGTGCCATCGGCCGTCCGGCCGCGATCCGCGCCGTCGCGCGGGCCTGCGCCACGAATCCCGTTTCCGTGGTGGTGCCGTGCCATCGTGTGGTTCGGCAGGACGGCAATCTCGCCGGATATCGCTGGGGAATCAATCGCAAACGCGCATTGCTCGAAAAGGAAGGTAAAGCGGCGCGGCAATAGAGGACTGGGCCGAAGAGGGCTTTGCCGTCCAACGCGGTTTGGCACCGCTCAGTCTTGCGGTTTGATTCTCTCGGTGCCCTTGGGCCAGTGCGGTTTGAACTGCGAATCCGGCAAGTCGGGATTCCGGACTACTTTCGAGTAGCGCACGATGGAATAATCACCGGAGCCGGCCTCGAAGAATTCCTGTTGTACCGGCAACCAGCTCGATTCATCCAGCCAGATCTGGATTTTCGAGATCTGTGCGCGGACGGCGTCCACTTTCGGAGTCAATTCGAGCTCGTCGTCTTCCTGTCGTCAATCTTGTCTTCTTTCATCAGCGTGACCAGATAGCTTTTCTGCATCTCTTTGCTGTCGGTGCCGAAGCCCAACAGCAGAAACTGATCCACCAGCGCGCGATTCTTGCCCAGATTGTATTCCTCGACTCGCTTCAGGCCCGGCGTATAGATGTAGAGGTTGTCTCCGGACCGCAGGATCGTGCGTGGGTCCGGCGTCTTCATCTCCAGTAGCATTTTGTCGCCGCGAACCTGCAGGCTCCCCGATTCGGTGGAGTGGTCGTTGACCACCACGGTGACCTTGGTGCGCTCAATGTCGGCCGAGACGCTGCGGAAATCCTTGGCTTCGCCATCCATCTGGCGGTAAACGCCTTCGAGCGTCCCTGTACCGTGAGCTTGTCCGTGCGCTGTAAATAGGCTCGCGGACGCCAGCAAGATCGCGGCGCACAAGCCAATCGTCGTTGTCGCGTTCTTCCGGAAGTTCAAATTCCCCCCAACAAAACTGAACCAACAAGCCAGTGAAGGTCATCATAGCACAGCGAAAAGGAGCACAAATATGTCTGGGCCACCCATTTTGGAACAGACACACCGTGTCCGCTGCCGTTCAAAGACTCCCCCAGACGCGTTCTGCCGCCAGCATACGTTTGATTTGAAATACCCTACAGCGCGGGGCTAAAATTATATGTTGGAGGCAGGGAGAAAAGGCTTGACAAGAAATGGCACCCTATGGAGAATGCACTGCGCGCCGTTTCTGCCTTCCCCCTGAGGTAGTTCCTCCCCTTTCGCATCGCCGGAAATAGTCTGCGAGGAGACCGGTGGCGGAAAAAGATAGCATAGCAACCAGCATGGATTTGGATCGAGAAGTCATCCGCTGTCAAGTATGCGGGTTGGTGCAGTACCGCACGCGGACGGGCAATTGCCGTCGCTGCCTGCGTTTGCTGCCCCCGAAGGTGACGTTCGTCATCCCGACGCCGTCGCCACAAGACTTGCCAGGGGATGATCGCCAACTGTTTGAGAACTGGCCGAATCGCGAAACTGTCGAAAACATCGGCCAGCGTATCCGGCAGTTGCGAGAATCGCGCGGCATGACGCAGAGCCAGCTACAAGCTCGCTCGCGCGTTTCCCGCTCGTATTTGTCACGGATCGAGAGCGGGCAGATGACTCCCAGCCTCGGCACTCTGGAGAAGATTGCCGAAGCTCTGGGCGTTGGCCTGAATCGCTTCTTCGTGCCGGAGACAAACGGCGAAACGGTTCTCGAGGACCCGTTCATTCAAGGGCTTCGTCCGTTCTTGCGGCAGCTGGATTGGACTCAGTGGCAGGGCATTCTGAAGAGGTTGCAGGCAATCAGCGAGCACGTCAGCACGAATCATCAAGTGCGCCCGCTGGCTCCTCAGCCTACGGAACGGATGCCTAATGTGCCCCGGCGGCAGGCCCAGCCAGGACACGTCGCGACCGCCATTCACCGCTAGAGCGCTAGCGGCAACCACGAAATCAAAGACGGCCGGTCGTCCGCATGCTGCGGGCGACTGGCCGAGCTGTTTGCCGGCTAGTAGAACCGCACTTTCACGTCCGCTCCCTTTTCGAGATGGACGGAGTCAATAAATCGTACCTGCCGCTGATCGAGGGTCATGATCAGCGATTGCGTTCGTGTCCCGTCGCCGAAGAACCGCACTCCACGTAGCAGATTCCCGCCGGTCACCCCTGTGCACGCAAAAATGATGTTCTTGCCCGGCGCCAGTTCCTCCGTATCGTAGATTCGCTTCGCGTCCTTGATCCCCATCTGCGCGAGCCGTTCGTGGTGTTCGGGCTTCGAAGCCACCAGTCGGCCGAGAATCTGGCCGTTCAAGCAGCGCAGCGCGGCAGCCGTCAGCACGCCTTCGGGAGCGCCTCCCGTGCCCATCACGGCGTGAACTCCCATGTTCGAAACTGCCGCGGTGATTCCGGCCGAAAGATCGCCGTCGGTAATTAGCCGGATTCGCGCGCCGGTCTTGCGAATATCCTGAATCAGCTTCTCGTGGCGAGGCCGCTCGAGGACGATAATCACCAAATCCTCGACCTCGCGGTCCAGCCTCTTCGCGATCGCTTTTAGATTGTGTTCCACGGGGGCGTCCAGTTCGACCGCGCCCTTGCATGCCGGGCCCACGATGATCTTCTCCATATAGAGGTCGGGAGCATGCAGGAGCCCGCCGTGATCGCTCGCCGCCAGCACGACGATGGCGTTCGGCTCGCCGGTCGCGCAAAGATTGGTGCCCTCGAGCGGGTCCACGGCGATATCAACTTTCGGATACTTGCGGCTTTTGTCGCGGACTGCCGCGCCGACTTTCTCGCCGATGTAGAGCATCGGCGCCTCATCGCGCTCGCCTTCGCCGATCACAATCGTGGCGTCCATGCCCACCGTATCCATCTCGGAGCGCATCGCTTGAACCGCCGCTTGATCGGAACCGTGACGGTCTCCCAGTCCCATGGTGCGGGCCGACGCGATAGCTGCCCGCTCCACGACGCGCAAGAATTCCAGGCTTAGCTCTGTCTCCACGTTGACTCCTTGAAATTTAAGGACCCTGCCGGAAAGGGACCGCCACCCGGCGCAATCATAGTTCAATTGTTGCTGAGCGGGAGGGATTTTTCAGCCGGCGATTGGACCGATCAGACGAATGCGGCAATGCCCGTGATGCGTTCGCCGATGACAAGCTTGTGAATATCGTGCGTGCCTTCGTAGGTGTACACCGATTCGAGGTTGTTCATGTGGCGCATGATGCAGTAGTCGTCCACGATGCCATTGGCGCCCAGGATTTCCCGTGCCATGCGCGCCGTCTCGCGCGCCATCCACACATTATTCATCTTCAGCATCGAAATATGCGACGAATGCACGCGCCCCTGATCCTTCAGGCGTCCCACCTGTAAGGCGAGGAATTGCGCCTTCGTGATCTCCGTGATCATCCACACGAGCTTTTCCTGAACGAGCTGGTGCGACGCGATCGGACGGTCGTTGAATTGTTTCCGCTGCTTCGCGTAGCCGAGCGCCGTGTCGTAGCAAGCCATTGCCGCGCCGATCGCGCCCCAGCCGATGCCGTACCGCGCCTGGTCGAGGCACGATAGCGGACCGCGCAGTCCCTGCACTCCCGGTAATAGATTTGCGGCGGGAATCTTGCAATCGGTCATCGCCAGGCCAGCGGTCACCGACGCGCGCAGCGATTGCTTGCCGTGAATTGTCCAGGCCTTGAATCCCGGCGTGCCTTTCTCGACCAGGAAGCCGCGAATCTTTCCGTCTTCGCATTTCGCCCAGATCAGAGCCACGTCCGCGATGGAGCCGTTGGTGATCCACATTTTCTCGCCGTCGAGGACGTAGCTATCGCCATTTTTCACGGCGCGTGTCAGCATCCCGCCCGGATTCGAGCCGAACTGCGGTTCGGTCAGCCCGAAGCAGCCGATCGCCTTTCCCTGTTGCAGCAGCGGCAGCCATTTATCCTTCTGCGCGTCTGAGCCAAACGCGTGAATCGGATACATCACCAGCGCGGACTGCACCGATGCGAAGCTGCGCAGGCCGGAATCGCCCCGTTCCAGCTCCTGCGTGACCACGCCGTACTCCACATTGGACATTTCCGCGCATCCGTAGCCCTTCAGATTCGCGCCAAAGAGCCCCAGCTTCGCCATTTCCGGGACCAGATTCATCGGGAACGTGCCTTCGCGGTCGTGCTGGACGATGATCGGCAGCACCTGCTCGTCCACAAACTGCCGCACGGACTTCCGCGCCAGTTTTTCTTCGTCGCTCAGCAGGGAATCGAAGTCGAGGAAATCGACCCCGGGAAATGGAGGCATCGGTTATCTCCTTCGGCATTCTACCGGACTTGCGTCGCGCCGCGCCACCGCGCAGCGGCCGGGCGGGACCTGTACCTCCGGCAAGCCGCTGTGGTATCCTTGGTCGCTTTCGTACGGTACTCGCGCAGGAAGACGCTCACACCGAAGCAGCTTTTTTTCCAGGGCTCCGCAGCGGAATCAACGACTCGCTGCTCAAGTGTCCCCGGAACGCAGCTTTGGGCTGAGCCTCCCCGGAGCGCCAGGATGGTCAAGAACATGCCCACACCAGCTGCGGCATCTGAAACGGTCTCCCTTCAACTGGCGCATTCGCCCGATAGCGATGACGCCTTCATGTTTTACGCCCTGGCGACCGGCAAAGTCCGGCTTCCCGGCGTGAAATTCACTCACATTCTCTCGGATATCGAGTCGCTGAACCACGCCGCGCTCAAGGAAACCTACGACGTGACGGCTGTGAGCTTCTACGGCTACACATTTGTCGCCGATAAGTATGTCCTGCTGGACTGCGGCGCCAGCTTCGGCGAGGGCTATGGCCCGATCGTCGTCGCGTCCCATCCGATCAAGAAAACGGAGCTGGCCGGAAAGAAAATCGCCGTCGCCGGCACGCGAACAACTTCTTACCTCGCCCTGAAGCTCTTTGAACCCAGCGTCGAAACCGTGACGATGCCGTTCGACAAGATTATGGAAGCTGTCCAATCCAAGGAAGTGGAAGCGGGCCTGCTGATTCACGAAGGGCAACTTCTTTTTTCTCAGGTCGGACTCACCAAAGTCGTGGACCTCGGCCAGTGGTGGCAGGAATCCACCGGCCTGCCGCTGCCTCTCGGCGCAAACGCCGTTCGCCGCAGTCTCGGTCCGGCCATGGGCCGGCAGGTGGCGCGCATCATTCGCGAAAGCGTTAGCTACGCGCTCGATCACCGCGAGGCCGCCGTCGAATACGCTCTTCAGTTCGCGCGCGACATGGACCCCATGCTCGCGGACAAGTTCATCGGCATGTACGTGAACCGCTGGACGCTCGATTACGGCGAGGAAGGGCGGCGCGCCGTCCGTGAATTACTCTCGCGCGGAGCGGCGGCAGGGCTCGTCTCGCCATCTTTCAAGGTGGATTTTCTCTCCGAAGCCGCCTGACGCGCACGCTCGGTGGCAATTCGGTTCTCGGCCCGTCGCAACGCTCTTGCGGAGCAATCCGATGAG
This sequence comes from uncultured Acidobacteriota bacterium, assembly GCA_963842425.1. Taxonomy (GTDB): domain Bacteria; phylum Acidobacteriota; class Terriglobia; order Acidiferrales; family UBA7541; genus Palsa-295. The sequence continues at coordinate 850,029 of CAWJGQ010000010.1, forward strand.
TATGTCGGTCTTAGGTGTCTCGGGCCCGCCTCCGGACATTCCTCCCGTTATCTCCGAGCGCGACAAGTCCGACCGCAAGATCGTCATCATCGTTATCAGCCTTCTGATCGTGACCGTTGTGGGCGTGGTGGCCGTCGTGGGCGGATTCTCGTTCTATTACGCCTCCAAATACTCCGCGATTGATAAAACCCACGACTCGCTTACGTGGGATCCGCAACAGACCAACGCCCTGTTCACCACCTTTGAGAGTCCGGCGGCCGGCGCGGCATTGAAGCTGCCCGGGGAATGGGAATGGTCGAAGACCACGACGAAATATCTCTGCCACCTTGTAAATAGCGATCATTTCAACGCTGTATTCGAGCTTGATTTTCCCGAGCTGACGCCGTCGGTTGACGTGGATGCATCTCAGGTCGCCATGCGTTATGAAACTGGCGCGCAGTGGACGCTCATTCGCGAGGAATCTTTTCAGGTGAATGGAATACCCGCGCATTTGCTTCGCTTCGATACTCACCGCAACGTGGACGTGGACATCGTGATGTTGAAGAAGTGGCCGGTTGACTACGGCCTATCCATCGCCGGGCGCCCCGACGCAACGGATGAATGGCAACGCATCGAAGCCGCGCTTCCGCAGGCCATCACAATCAAGTGAATTTCGCTCGTTTTGCTTTAACCGATTCGCTCCTGAACTATTGACGCCGGAGCAGTTTCCATTGACCATGGATGTTCTCGTACGGATGCCGCACTGGGGGCGGAATGCAGCGCATTCTTTCGACGTACCGATATGTGAACCAGCAGCTGACTCCTACGCTTCTGGAAGCGATCGCGCAGGCAGGTGCCTCCGGCGTCGAGATATTTTGCAGCGCCTTCCACTTTAACTACGGCGACCCCCAATCGGTTCGCGAGATCGCGAATTCTCTCGGTGAATACGGCCTGAAGCTCCAATCTCTTCACGCGCCCACCGAGCGCAATTCCACTCGCGGGCCGGGCAGCGGCCTATCGGTCTCGATTTCCGAGCCTGAGCGCATACGCCGCCAGGAGGCTGTGGACGAAGTGAAGCGCGCGCTCGACGTGGCGGAAACGATTCCTTTTCGCTATCTCGTCCAGCATCTCGGCAGCAGCCGCCAGCCGGCCGACCAACGAAATTTCGATGCGGCGTTCGGCTCGCTGGAGCAGTTGGTCGTTTTCGCGAAGCACCGCGGCGTCACGATCGCGCTTGAAAACACCCCCAGTGAAATTGGCACGCCGGCGTCTCTGACGCAATTCGTCAAGGAGACGCACCTGAGCGATGTGCGTTTCTGCTTCGATATCGGCCACGCGCATGTCGAAGGTGGCGTTCTCCCGGGATTTCACGCCATGCGCGAACGCATCGTGACCACGCACATCCACGATAATCACGGCGAAAAGGACGAGCACCTGCTTCCCTGGGAAGGCACGATTGACTGGGACGCCGCATTGGGGGAACTTGCAAGCCTGCCCGAGCCGGTTCCGCTTGTTATTGAGCTGAAAGAAACGGCTCCGGGTGCGCCATCGCTCGACGACATTCGCGGCGCATTCGACAAGCTAGAAAAGCACCTCGATAAGAAAGGCGCCAATTCCGCCCGATCCGGGCCGGCCCGCAACTGATGCCTCCGTCTGACGAATCCATGAGCGAGCAAGCACAAGCACCCATTCCTGTCGTTGCCATTGAGCACGCTGCCCAGCACGTTGGCAGCGTGGTCACCATCCGCGGTTGGCTTTACAACATGCGCGAATCCGGCAAGCTCCTTTTCCCGATTTTCCGCGACGGCACCGGCGTGATGCAGGGCGTCGTCTCGCTGAAGGAGAATCCCGAGGCATTCGCCGCGCTCAAGGGACTCACGCAGGAATCGAGCGTCATCGTCACCGGCAAGATCCAAGCCGAACCGCGTGCGACCGGCGGCTGCGAAATGCACATCAGCGCCATCGAAGTGGTTCAGCGCGTGGCCGAATCCGAGCCATATCCGATTCAGCTCAAGGAACATGGCGTGGATTTTCTGCTCGACCAGCGCCATCTCTGGATTCGCACTCCCCGCCAGGCTTCGATCCTGCGCATCCGCGCCGAAGCGGTTCGCGCCGCGCGCAATTTCATGGACGGCAAGGGCTACACGCTCACCGACGCGCCGATCTTCACTCCCGCGGCCTGCGAAGGCACCACCACGCTTTTCGAAGTGAACTACATTGACGACCAGAAGGCCTACCTCACGCAATCCGGCCAGCTCTACGTGGAGGCCACCGCAGCCGCGCTCGGCAAGGTTTATACGTTCGGCCCGACGTTCCGCGCCGAAAAATCGAAGACGCGGCGCCACCTGACCGAGTTCTGGATGCTCGAGCCTGAAGCTGCCTATGCTCATCTCGAGGACATGATCGAACTCGGCGAGGGACTCGTCAGCGCGATGGTGCAGGGCGTCGTCCAGAATCGCGCCCGGGAACTTGCCACGCTCGGCCGCGATGTGGCCAAACTCGCAAAAATCGTTCCGCCGTTTCCGCGAATCAGCTACGACGAAGCTGTGAAAGTGCTGCAGAAAGCCGGCAACCCAGCGAAGTGGGGCGACGATTTCGGCGGCGACGAGGAAACGCTCATCTCGAAAGCTTTCGACAAGCCGGTGGTCATTCATCGCTATCCGGCGGCCATGAAGGCGTTCTACATGGACACGGACCCCGCGCGCCCCGATCTGGCCCTCAGCTTCGATATGATCGCGCCTGAAGGCGGCGGCGAGATCATCGGTGGCGGCCAGCGCCAATCGAGTTACGAAACTCTGCTGCGCCGCATCCGAGAAGCCAACCTGCCCGAGGAGTCGTTTCAGTGGTATCTCGACCTCCGGCGCTACGGCAGCGTGCCCCACGCGGGCTTCGGCCTGGGCCTGGAACGCACCGTCGCGTGGATTTGCGGAACGGAGCACATCCGCGAAGTCATCCCCTTCCCACGAATGCTCTATCGCGTCTATCCTTAGGTGGACTTGGGGGAGCCCTCGGGGTCTTTCCGTCCTTTCGGAGTCGCGAAAAGAATCAGCCAAATGCCCGAAAAAATACGCATCATCGGTGTGCCGATGGACCTGGGCGCCAGCCGCCGCGGCGTGGATATGGGGCCTTCGGCGCTACGCGTCGCAGGACTGCAGTCGCGCCTGAAGCAGCTCGGCCGGCAGGTCGAGGATGTCGGCAACGTCGCCGTGCCGCAGGCGGAAGAGCAACCCTACGGCGAAAAAAAGGCGCGCTACCTAGACGAAATCACGCAAACCTGCAAAGGCTTGGCGGAAATGGTCCTCAAGACACTCGATGAGGACATGATTCCGCTCGTGCTTGGCGGCGATCATTCGATCGCCGTTGGCACTGTTGCCGGAGCCGCCGCGCATTTCAATAAAACCGGCAAGCGCATCGGTGTGATCTGGCTCGACGCGCATGGCGACATGAACACGCCCGAATCGTCGCCGTCCGGAAATGTTCACGGCATGCCGCTCGCCGCCATCATGGGTTACGGCCCGCCGGAATTGATTGACCTCGCCGGCATCAAGCCGATGGTCGAAGCGCGAAATGTTGTTCTCGTCGGCATTCGCGATCTCGATTCGAAAGAGCGGCGATTCGCGAAAGAGTCGGGCGTGCACGTTTTCACCATGCGCGATATTGACGAGCGCGGCATGCGCGAAGTGATGGCCGAGGCGCTGCGTTTCGCGGGAGACGACACGGCGGGAATCGCCGTCAGCCTCGATATGGATTTCGTGGATCCCTCGGACGCGCCGGGAGTCGGCACGCCCGTGCGCGGCGGTGTTACGTACCGCGAAGCGCATCTCGCGCTGGAAATGATCGCCGACAGCCGCTCGATGGTTTCTTTCGAATTGGTCGAGATCAACCCCGTGATTGATCTGCACAATACAACCGCGCTCCTCGGTGTGGAACTAGTCCTTTCTGGATTGGGGAAGAAAATTCTGTGATGACGACCCAGAAAAAATTGCGCGTGGGCGTGCTATTTGGCGGGCGCTCGGGCGAGCACGAAGTCTCGCTCGCTTCGGCGGCGTCGGTGATTCGCGCGCTCGATCCGGAAAAATACGAGGCCGTGCCCATCGGGATCACGAAGGATGGGCGCTGGCTCGTCGGCGGCGGCGCGCAGAAATTGCTCGCCGAAGTTTTGAAGTCCGGCGAGCGGGTTTCGCTGCCGCCCGATCCGACCGCCGCGTCGCTTGTCCCGCTGACTCCGACTCCGGGACATCCGAGCGTGACTGTGGACGTGATGTTTCCGGTTTTGCACGGCACGTTCGGTGAAGACGGGACGGTTCAGGGGCTGCTGGAACTTGCGGGACTGCCATACGTTGGCGCGGGCGTGCTCGCGTCGGCAGTGGGCATGGACAAAGATGTGCAGAAACGGTTGTTCGCCGAGGCCGGATTGCCGATCGTTCCGTTTCTGGCGATTCGCCGCTCGGAATGGGAGCGCGAGCGCGTCAAGGTTTTGCGGGCAATCAAGAAGAAATTCCGCTTTCCGCTGTTCGTGAAGCCCGCGACGCTGGGATCGTCCGTTGGAATGACGCGGGTGAAAGCGGCGCACGAACTCGGCGCGGCGATTGATACCGCGGCGGAATTCGCGCTGAAGATTCTGGTGGAGAAAGCCGTCACCGGGCGCGAGATCGAGGTTTCGGTTTTGGGCAACGATGATATCCGCGCGTCCATTCCCGGGGAAATATTGCCCCACCGCGAATTTTACGATTACACGGCGAAGTATCTGGAGCAGGGAACTCGCCTGCTGATTCCCGCGCCGTTGAAGAAGAAGCAGGTGGCCACGTTTCAGGATTATGCGATTCGATCTTTTCGGGCGATCGACGGCGCAGGCATGGCGCGGTGCGATTTCTTCCTAGAGAATCGGACCGGAAAGATTTTCGTAAACGAGCTGAATACGATTCCCGGATTCACGTCCATCAGCATGTATCCGAAGATGTGGGAAGCGTCCGGGTTGCCGTATCCCAAGCTGATTGATCGCCTGATCGAACTGGCGTTCGAGATGCACCGCGAAAAATCCCGCACGAAATATTCGATTGAACTTCCTCCCGGCGCCGCCGGCGCGCTCGACGCGTAGGCGTTTCTCCCCAGGACTTTCCCTCTCCAATAGGCCTCGATCTGTGCCGCGTTGGAAATGCGGAGGCAGAGGAAGCAGAGGAGGCACGGGAAGCACAGGAAAAAACCGCCGATTTGGAGATCGGCGTTCCCGGCTTCCTCGTTCTACTGTCGAGTAGAAGCGCCGCAAGTCGCGGCTGGTAACTCCCAAGACGTAACGGAGACTCCGCGAAAAAGTGTGTCACTTTGTTGGTGCCGCTTTCCTTTGTTTTCAACGAGTTACGCGAGAAATTACTTTGCATGGTGTGACACTTCTTTTGGTGATTTGTGAGCGGTGGCACGACCTGAAGTCCCATGGCTAAAGCCATGATAACCGGCGGTGAGTTTCGTGGGCCCGAAGGCCCACGCTTTCACCGGGACCGCAACGGCGGAAGGTGTCGCACCTACGGCGCTCGGAATTCGACGACTCTGTTTCCCGGCCCTGCCGGGAGGGGCTAACTTCTGCCGCGCCTACGGCGCTCCGATAGACAAGTCCCGATTCTCGCACCGACTCGTACGGCTCACCCTTTCACCCGGACGTACGGAGAGATCCCTCGGCTCGTCGCTACTGCGACTTGCTCGGGACTGCGAATGATCTTCCGGGCGCGCGGCAATACTTAGCAAGGGGACGCTCGTAGGAGCACAGACAGGAGTGTCTGTGCCACCAAAAACCATTCAATTGTCAAAGAGCGGTAAGGCGCTCGTCAAGAGAGCCGGGGCGCCAGGGGCGTCCGATCGATCTCCCAGGCTCCACTTGCCGTGGACGCTGGGAGCCCTGTCACTGGGACGAAATAAAGCCCCGACGCACGTTAATTTGTTTTGGGATTGCTGTCTATTGTGGAAACTACGCATGCCCGTAAGAGCAAGAGGGGGCCTGAGATACGGACGCCCGGGTTTGGATAGAAGGTCGCTTTGCGAGATGTCAACGGACCACTTGTTTAGTAGTTTGACTTGCCGAGAGATAGCCCTCGCTGCCAGGGCGGGCTACTTTGCGGGCCAACTCGGCCGTGATCTTGCTGGTATCTCCTTCCGGGGCAGAGTCGTTGTGCCAGGAGCGGGAGAAATGTATGATGCGCCGGACGGAGGTCAAATCGGAAATCCCGGATTCGAGGTGATTTATGGCCCTGCGATTATGCCTCGCATTATTTCTGGCGCTTGCTTCAGCCTCCGCGCAGACTCCAACCGCTTTTCCCGATACTCCCGCTGGCCATACGCTCAAGGCTTTTCTGGACGCGTTTGATAGTGGAGATCGGGCGCAGCTTGAGGCTTACTGTCGCACGTATGGAGATCCCTCCGCTCCGGACGCTATGACATCGCCCGATTACCTGACCGGATTCCACAACCTCACGGGCGGACTCGATCTCGTACAAGTAATCAGGAGCGAACCCCTGTATTTGGAAGTTGTCGTTAAGAATCGCAAAAGTGGTGACCGGGGAGTCGCAACGCTTGACGTCAAACCCGGCGAGCCGGCCCAAGTAGCAGACATGGAGATGCGTCTTATTCCACCCGGCTTAGACGTGTCGGTCCTCGACGTGGCGCTCGACGCAGCAATGAGAGCGCGAGTGATCGACGGGGCGCTGGCAAAGTTGAATGAATTTTACGTTTCGCCGGAACTTGCCAAACAGATGGGAGACGCAATCCGCACGCGCCAGAAAGAGGGTGAGTTTGACTCAGTGACCTCAGGCAGCGCTTTTGCGTCGATGCTGACGCAGGATTTGCGCGCGGTGAGCCACGACAAGCACCTGGGAGTCAATTTCAGCCCGGTGCCGATACTGGAGCAGCCGCCCTCGGCGACTCCCAGCCCGGACGCCCTGGTTGCCATGCGCAAGCAGATGGAGCGTGAGAACTGCGGATTCGAACGAGTCGAAATTCTGCCGGGCAATGTCGGTTACGTAAAGTTCAACATGTTTGCCCCTCCGGACTTCTGCGCGCCGACGGCGATCGCCGCGATGAATTTCATCAGCAATGTGGACGCAATGATCTTCGATCTGCGGGGCAATGGCGGCGGCGATCCGAAGATGATTGCGCTTTTGTGCACCTATTTGTTCGCCGAGCCAACGCACCTGAACGACGCCTGGGAGCGGAGAAGCGGCGAAACCCAGCAATACTGGACATTGACGTACGCGCCCGGCAAGCGATTGGACACCCAGCCCATTTACGTCCTGACTTCAAAGCAAACGTTTTCCGGCGCCGAGGAGTTTAGCTACGATCTCCAGAACTTGAAACGAGCCACCATCGTCGGCGAGACAACCGGCGGCGGCGCGCACATGGTTCGAGGCGAGCGCATAGATGCGCATTTCATGATCGGCGTTCCCTTTGCCAACGCGATCAACCCGATTTCGAAGACGAACTGGGAAGGAACCGGTGTGGTGCCGGAGGTCAAGGTGCCGGCTTCGGACGCGCTGTCCACGGCTCAAAAGCTAGCAGCGGAAAAACTGGCTGCGAGCCATTAATAACTCCCTCGCTTGCAGGTTCACAAGATCGGGGGGCACTTCGCGTTCGCTTGACACGGCCCGCCTGACTGATTAAACTAACTGTTTAGTTGAAGAATACAATCGCTGAGGAGGAGTTCATGCAATACCGCCGGTTGGGCAGGAGTTCGCTTGTGGTTTCCGCGCTGGGGCTTGGCTGCATGGGCATGTCGCAGTCATACGGCACGCCGGACGATCAGGAATCCATCGCCACGATTCATCATGCGATTGATCGCGGAATCACCATGCTCGATACGGCCGACATGTACGGCGGGGGCGCGAACGAAGAATTGGTGGGCGCGGCTGTGGCGAAACGCCGCCACGAAGTGGTGATTGCGACGAAATTCGGAAACATGCGCATGCCGGATGGCAGGTTTCTCGGCGTGAATGGGAAGGCTGAATACGTGCAGAGCGCGTGCGAAGCGAGCCTTCAGCGATTGAAAATTTCCACGATTGATCTTTTTTATCTGCACCGCGTGGATTCGAACGTGCCGATCGAGGAAACGGTTGGTGCGATGGGGAGACTGATCGAGCAGGGAAAAGTTCGCTATCTGGGGCTTTCGGAAGCGGGCTCGCAAACCATCCGGCGGGCGCACGCGACGTATCCGATTACCGCGCTGCAAAGCGAATACTCTCTGTGGACGCGCGATCCCGAAGACGGAATTCTGGCCACGTGCCGCGAGCTGGGCATCGGCTTCGTGCCGTACAGCCCGCTGGGTCGCGGAATCCTGACGGGCCAGGTGAAGAGCGCGGAATTCGGTCCCAAGGATTTCCGGCGGATGTCTCCGCGCTTTCAGGGCGAAAACTTTCAGAAGAATTTGCAGATGGTCACGCGCATTGAGCAGATCGCCAAGGAAAAACACTGCACTCCTGCACAGCTTGCGCTGGCATGGGTGCTGGCACAGGGCAACGACATCGTGCCGATTCCGGGAACGAAGCGCCGCACCTATCTTGATCAAAACCTTGGCGCTCTGGAGATTTCGCTCTCACCAGCCGATCTAAAGGAGATCGAGAGTGTTGCGCCGCGGGGCGCGGCGGTCGGCGCGCGATATCCCGAGGAATACATGAACCGATTGGGGATCTGAAACAATCATGGCCAGCGGACGTAAAAGAGTTGAGGACCCGGCGACGGCGCGGCGAATTCTGGCCGCGGCCGAACAGCATTTCGCCGCGCAGGGCCTGGCGGGAGCGCGCACGGAGGAAATCGCCACCGCCGCGCACGCGAACAAGGCGATGCTTTACTACTATTTCGGCAACAAACGCCGACTGCATCGAGCCGTTTTGGAGAATTTATTGCGGCAGCTTCGCGTGGCGGTTTTTGCTCCACCGAGGAAGAAGCTTTCCGCGCGCGACAGGTTCTTTGAAGGAGTAATCGGCTATTTCGATTTTCTGGCGACGCACCCGAACTATCCGCGGCTGGTTCAGCGGCAGGCGATGGAGGCAGGCCCGGGATTCAAGTGGATGGTGACGGAATTCTTTCGTCCGCTGCATCGCGAGTTTGCGCGCACGGTAGCGGAAGGAATAGCCGAGGGTGAGTTTCGGGACGTTGATCCCGACCAGACCGCTCAGATGACGCTACAAATGACGACGTCGTATTTCGCCGGCGCGGCGATCCTCAGCCGAGTGGTGGGGCACGATTTGCTGGCGCCGGAGGCGATCGCAGCACGGAAGCGCGCGTTGCTCGATTTTCTCCAACACGCTTTGAAGCCTCAAGGAGCCAAGGCCTGATGAACAGCCGGAAAACATTCGCCATTATCGGAATCGTGTTTGTCATTTCGCTCGGGTTCTACGCGTTTTCGACGCCATGGGGGAAGGAAATTCCACTGACAGGCATCGTGGACGGGAATGAAGTGATCGTGAGTCCGCAGATAACCGGCCGCATCGTACTGCTGACGGTGGACGAAGGCTCCGACGTGAAAAAGGGAGACTTGATCGCCGAGCTGGACCCGAAGGAGTTGGAAGCGGGCCTGGCGGCGGCGAATGCGAATGTGGCCAGCCTGCAAGCGCAAGTCGGCGAGGCAAATCATAATTATTCGATGACGGACGATCAGACTGGCGCGTCGGTGAAGCAGGCGGTGGCGATGCTCACGTCCACACGGGCGCAGCTCGACCAGGCGCGCGCGAACCTGTGGCGCGATCAAACGGATCACGACCGGATGCAGAAGCTCTACGACAGCGGCGTCGAATCGGCGCAGGATCGCGATCACGCTCAGGCGACGCTGAATGCTTCGCTGGCCAACGTGAAATCGCTCGAAGATTCCGTGAATGCGCAGGAGGCGGCGCTTGGCGTGGCACAGGCCAACCGCAAACAGGTGGATGTGCGCGGCAGCGAAATCGCCACGACCATGGCGCAACTGGAACAGGCGCGCGCTTCGGCGGCGGAGACCGCGACGCAGCTGGGCTACACGAAAATTTACGCGCCGATTGACGGCATCGTGTCCGTGCGCGTGGCCAAACAAGGCGAAGTGGTGGCGCAGGGATCGCCGATTGTCGTGATTGTGGATGTGGACCATCTGTGGGTGCGGGCCGACGTGGAAGAAAGCTACATAGATTCGGTAAGTTTCAACCAAACGCTCCGCGTGAGGTTTCCGTCGGGTGACATTGTGCAGGGGCAGGTATTTTTCAAGGGAGTGGAGAACGATTTCGCGACGCAGCGGGACGTGAGCCGCACGAAGCGTGACATCAAGACATTCGCGATCAAGGTATCTCTGCCGAATCAGGGCCGAAGGCTGTTCACGGGCATGACGGCTACGGTGCTGTTGCCTCCGCCCGACAAGAAAAGCTGGTTCGCGCGCCTGTGACTCAAGAGGAATCTGTCCGCATGAACGCAATCGAAGTGGATCACATGACGAAAAAGTTCGGCGATTTCGTCGCTGTGAACGACATCAGCTTCAACGTGTCGCAGCAGGAAATCTTTGGTCTGCTCGGCCCGAACGGGGCGGGGAAGACCACGCTGATTCGGATGATGACGACCCTGCTGTCTGTCACCTCGGGCACGGCGCGGATCGGCGGGCACGACGTCCGCACCGATCCGGATGGAGTGCGCAACACGCTCGGCGTGATTCCCCAGGCGTTCACATCTGATCCTGAGCTGACCGCGAAAGAAAACATGGCGATTCACGCGAAGCTCTACGGCGTGCCTGCCAACCGGCGGGATGCGCTGATTGACGAGTTGCTGGAATCGGTGGAGCTGCTGAAATTTCGCGACGCGCTGGTGCGCACGTTTTCCGGCGGCATGCGCCGGCGACTGGAAATCGCGCGCGGGCTGGTTCACGCGCCGAAGATCATGTTTCTCGACGAGCCGACGACCGGCCTCGATCCGGTTTCGCGGACCAATGTGTGGGAGATGATTCGGTCGCTGCGCGACCGGTCCGAGCTGACCATTCTGCTGACCACGCACTACATGGATGAGGCCGACAAACTCTGCGACCGGATCGCGATTGTGGACCATGGCAAACTCGCAGCGCTCGATACACCATCGCGACTGAAGGACAACGTGCCCGGAACGGAAATCGTGGAGGCGGAATTTGTGGGCGAGCCGCCGGACTGGATCGAGCAGCTTCGCGGACTGTCGCACGCCACGGGCGTTACGCAGCGCGAGGATGTGGTTCACATTACCTCGAGCGACGGCCCGGCTACGGTGGCGGCGCTGATGGATCTGGCGCGCTCGCGGAAGGTGACCGTGAAGAGAGTGATCGTGCAGAGCACTTCGCTGGACGATGTGTTCCTGCATTACACCGGCAGCGCGTTGCGCGACGCGCCGCAGAAGGCGACGCATCAACCCAGCCCGTTTTCCCGCTGAGCGCACGGAGGAACATCAGCAATGAAGCTCTATCGAGTGTCGGCACTGGTCGAACGGGACATGCGAAAATTCTTTCGCAGCCCCGCGCTCATGCTGAGTTCGCTCCTTTTTCCGCTCGTTCAGCTCGTGGTGCTCGGCTACGCCTTCGGGGGAAAAATCAAGAACGCGGACATCGCCTTCGTGGACGAAGATCATTCCGTGCAATCGCGGCGGATCGAGGAGATGTTCGACGGAATCAAGGCGGGACCGCAGACATTCCGCGTGGTGAATTACAACTCGTTTCCTGAAGCGGTGGAGGATCTGCACGCGGGCTTTGTGAAGGCCGTGGTGGACGTTCCGCACGATTTCTCGCGCCGCTATTACCAGCACGATCGGCCGCGGCTCGTTTTCACCGAGGACAATACCGACCAGTTCATTTCGAGTTCGCTTCTCGCGAGCGTCCAGGACATGACGACGGAACTCAACACGCCGGATGTGGCGGCGTCGCGTCTCGACGGGCAGGTCGAGCTCAATGTGGTCGAGGTATATCCCTACATCGAGTACATCAAATACCTGCTCGCCGGCTCGACGGCCATGGGAATTTTCATTACCGCCATGATCGGCGGCGGCATCACTTACATTGACGACAAAACGCGCGGCCTGCATGAAGGCTATCTGCTGACGCCGATTCGAAAATCGGAGCTGGTCGCGGGGCTGATCGCGTCGGGAACGCTTAAGGCGTTCATGGCCGGGATGTCCTTAACAATTATCGGCGGGCTGATCGCGGGGATTCCGGGATTGTGGCACCCCCTGCGTCTTTTGTATATCTCGCTCGTTATCCTGGTCGCGTCGCTTGCGATGATCAGCTTGATGTTTTTGGTGATGGTGCGCATTGACGACCCGCTGGTGCCGCGGGCGATTTTCGGCGTGCTCAACATGCTGCTGTTTTTTCCGTCCGGCGCGGTCTATCCCACGGAAGCGTTTCCGCCGTGGCTGCGCTGGATTTCGGTGGTTGATCCGTTCACTTATACGGTGAACGCGCTGCATAATCTGACGCTCAAAAACACGGGGATTGAAGGAATTTATAAGGACGTGCTAATTTTGGGCGGATTCTCGGTAGTGATGATTACGGGTATCATGGTGCTGTTCAAGCGCCAATTGTAATTCGAAGGAGTCCACATGGGTATTCTGGACGCAACCGAAGAACATCCGGCATCCAAGCTGCGGCGTTACTTAATTACGGTTCTGGTTTTCGTGCTGCTCGGCGGCGGTTTTGTCTGGTGGAAGCTGCGATACCATGCGGAGAAAACTGCGGTGTACCACTTCTTGAATCAAGTGGTGGCTGGGAACATGCAACAGGCATACAACCTGTGGAGTCCGTCGCCTTCGTACTCACTTACCGATTTTCAGGGCGATTGGGGGCCTGACGGATATTACGGTCCGGTGAAAAGTTTCAACGTCACGGACACATATCGGCCGCCAAACGGATCATCGGGCGTCGTGGTCATCGTGGACGTGAGCCCCTACCAGCCCTTCCCGGAAAAAGACGACGCGCTGAAGCAGAGTAAGTCGAAGGAAGTGCGGCTGTGGGTTCAGTTCAAAGACCGCTCGGTGGAATTTCCGCCGCCGCAATTCGACAAGCCGTAACCAACCGCGGTTTACGCCGGGTCAATCCGCGCGTCGCTCACGATCATGATCGGAATGTCGCCCCGGACGGGATAGACCCGCTTGCAGGTCGCGCATTTCAAACCCTGTTCGTCCGGCGTCGGCGTGACGGGGGTTTTGCATTCCGGGCAAACCAGGATGTCGAGCAGCTCCTTCGATACCGCCATGCGTTTCCTCCGCGACCGATTCGTGTTCTTCCACTTTAGCAGGGCAGCGCGCAGCAGGACAACCGCGTGGCATTCGCCATTCCGGTCTCAACTGATGGACGCTGCTCTGAGGATTAGTTGTCCCTTCCATTCCGCGCCAGCCGCGAGTTCCACCGGCCAGACAGCAGCGATTTGAGAGCCCTGGTAAATCCGCTCGAAGCCGTCTTCTGATTCCGAAACCGTCTCGATCGGAGCAATCCAGAAATTTCGCGCCGCGGGCGCTTCCAGCTCGACGGCAGCGCGCTGCCATTCATCCACCACACGTAATTCGGTCACCGCCGGCGCCGACGACAATCGCAAAGGGGACCGCTTGCCATTCACTTCGAAATAACGGTTCGATTCCGAGGGCGCGAGGAAATTCACGACCACCTCGATGGCGACGTTTACCGAGGCCGGGCTGGACGCGGCGCGGTGCAACGCGACGTCGCAGACGATATCGAATCCATCCGGAGTCGAAACGAACGAAAGGTTCTTTTCCGCGAGCCAGTCGGCGCTTTCCTCGGAAGCAAGCGCGACGCTCGTCGAGGACGAACCGGCCACGCGATATCGCCCGCCGGCCAGCGCTGCATCCTCGTCCAATCGAATGGCGGCGTAATCCTCGTGGGATTTTCCCTGGCCGAAAACGAGCAGCCGGAAGGAGTGCCGCGGCCAACGGTCGTAATTCAGCCACCGCTCGAGGCCCTGTTCCTTAACGCGTGTCTGCTCGTGGATGGATTGCGCGCTGTGCGCGCGATGCGAAGAGAGGTTTCGCAGCTTGGCATGATAGGTCTCGAGCCGGCGCTGGAGGGAATTGATCAGCGTCACATTTGGCGGGCGAAAGTCGAGCGCGGCGACTGTGCCTCCATCCTCGGGAACGACGAGCGCGGCGTAGCGGTCTGAGGTGAGATAAATCTCGTCGCGCCCGTCGGCGGTGAAATCAAGCGTTGTGGTTTGGGCGAACGGTTTCTTGTGATGGGCCAGGCCGTCCGCGATTGTTTCGGCCTGCTCAAGCGAGCGCCAGACTGCGGTGCGCAGGTGAGGCGAGTACAAACCGCCAAACACGCCGTGCCAGTAGGGATCGTTGCACTGGCCGCGCAGCAGGAGCGTGGTAGCCTCCTGACGCGCCTTTTTGAAAGCGCGGTCGAAGCGGCGGCTGCGCGAGAGCCGGCGTATTTTCTGCGAGACGTGCAGCATTTTCTTGTGCAGCAAGTTGGCTTCGGCGTATTTCGTGAAAAAGCTGCGCCAGATTCCTCCGCGCAGGAATGACATCACGTCCGACCGTGACGAAAATTGATCGAGGAGGCTGTGATAGCGCTCGCGCGCGGGCGTGGGCAGCGACCACTCCATCATTTCCGTATAGGAGGCTGCAGGCAAATCCGCACGGCCGAGCGGCGGGTGCGAAGCTGCCGCGTCGGAGGGCGTGGAAGTGGCGAGCCAGTCCGCGCTTTTTTCCAGCGCTGTGAAGAAACGGTCGAGCCAGCCATCTTGGTAACAGAGTTTGTTCGTCTCCGGCCAGACGCCGAATTTTTCGAGGTCGTCGCCCATGGCCGCAAAACCGCCTGGATGCCGGCTCGCGGCGCTGCGCAAGAAATTCGCGGTCTCGCCTACATCGGCGAAGGGGATCAAGTATCGCAAGGATTTGAGGCCGGGAAGTAGTTTGACGGTGTGGCCCAAGTCTTCGGAAATGTAATAGCCGAAGAGCTGTTCGAGCTCGAATCCGGCGCCGAGAAAATGGTTGTCGTCAACCAGCGTGTACTCGACGCCCGCGGGCGCAAGGCTGGAAGGGAGTTGTGGCTCCCACACCCGCTCGGCAAGCCACGCGCCGCGCGGCCGGGACTTGAAATGCTTTTCGGCGTAGGCCGCCAGCCGCGCGATCTGCTCGAGGCGATCCTCGGGCGGAATGGTTACCAGAATCGGCTCGTAAAATCCGCCGCCGACGATCTCCACCTGGCCGCTCGCGACCAGCGCTCGGAGACGATCGAAATATTCCGGATGCGCGCGCTCGATCCATTCGAGCAGCGGTCCGGAATAATGGAGCCCCATGTGAATCGAGGGATGATGCGAGAGCACTTCGATGAAGGGAAGGTAGGAATCCTTGTAGGCGCGTTCAAGTACGTCGTCGAAATTGCCGACCGGTTGGTGCGCGTGGATGAGGAGAACCAGCTCGAATTTCCGCAACGCGACCTCGGGAACGCTTTACAGGATAACCCGATTAAGGCGAAGCGCGGACACTGACTTCGTCTCCGCGGGCGCGATTCGGCTAAGCGCAAGTCGCGGCGCGTATCGCACTCGCCCCGGCGAATTGCGCGAGGCGTTCACCAAGCCGCGCCATCGCCACTTCTATGGACGCATGCGCTGCGCTCGCAGGTGCGTAAATTACGATCAGCACGTCTCGCGCGGCCTCGGTGATCATACTGCGCGTCGAATCGCTGATCGGGCTGCCAAAGGGGCCGCCGGTGTCGGCGAGAACTGGCCTTCCCTCCAGATGCCACGTGCGCTTGCCGATGCCTTCGTAACTTTCGCCGGCGGCTCCGTGGCGGAAAGTGACCGGCGGTGTAACACGGGCGCGGTCGTAACATCCAAAAGGCCATCCGGTTTCGATCGAGCCGACATTGCCGACGTCCACGACGTTGGACACGCGATACAGCCCCTTTCCCTGGACGACGCGCCTCAGCAGCGCTTCGGATGAGGGCCGGTACTTCGATGGGTCCATGTCCCAGGAACGAAACATGGCGCGGACAGCGCGGGTCGGATCGGCTTCGGCGAGACTCTCGACTGTAAACTCGCGGCGCTTGCGGTCGCAGATCTCGTCCATTAGACGCGCGAGGCCTTCATCGGCTGGAGCGACGCGAAGGCCGTCGGCTTCGACGATGCCCAGGCTTACATCCGGTAGTTCGATTTTGATTTCCATTTTTAGCCACAGATCAACACAGATGAACACAGATCAAAACTTGATAAAACACTTGAAGCACCGTGCGATGACGCAGAGGCTGCTATCATCGCGATTCTCATGCCAACCCTTACGGGGTGGCCGCAATGAATCAGGTGCGAGGAAATTCTATCGGGAATCGGTTGAGAGCGCGATGAAAGAAAGCGAGCAATTCCGGAAGGGCGTCGTGTTATTCAACGCGCGCAAATACTTCGAAGCGCACGAGGTATGGGAAGAGTTGTGGCTCGTCGAACCCGAGCCGGAGAAGACTTTCCTGCAAGGGCTGATTCAGGTGGCCGCGGCCTGCCTTCATGACAGCCGCGGAAACATGAGTGGTACCCAATCACTACTGGCCGCCGGGCTTGCCAAGCTGAGGCGCTTTCCGGACGATCATCGCGGGATTTCACTCGCACATCTGAGAGCGGAGGCGGAAAAGTGGGCCGTAGTATCAAGCGCAGGCAATGAACCGGGAGCGCGAGAAGCCCCCCGAATCCGCCTCGCCACTGCGGCCCGTAAAAAAAAGAAACGCGGCGGATGAAAGAATCCGCCGCGTTCGTGTTCGATTGCTTAGTTATTCTCGGCCGCTTCTGGAGTTCGCCTCGCTCGGTTTACGCCTTCTTGAAGTAGTCGGCGTTGATCTTCGTGTAGCTCGTCCACTTCTCCGGAAGATCTTCCAGCGCGAAAATGGCCGTCACCGGGCAGACGGGAACACACGCGCCGCAATCAATGCATTCATCGGGATTGATGTATAGCTGCGTAGCAGCTTCAAATTCCGCCTCGTCCTTCCGCGGATGAATGCAGTCAACCGGGCAGACATCCACGCAGGCGGAGTCTTTAGTTCCGATGCACGGCTCGGCGATTACGTAAGCCATCTAGCTTTCTCCTAAAGTGTGCGCTGCCTCGAAGAAACGCTCGCGCTGCACCCAAGGATACAACCTTGAAACTATTTTTTGTATCTCCAAATTCGGGACTGCGATGGGGTCTCGGCCGTCGCTGTTTTCGGTCGTGGCCGGGCGGGGCACCAGGGTTTCGCGCGACGCTCCGTCGCAGACCCGTTACTGGTATGCGCCGCCTCTGTTGCCGCCGTGACTCTGGAACCGATAGAATATCAGTTGGGGGAAAGAGATCATGCGCCTCTCATGGCGATGGCTGTTCCCAGTTGCGACGCTTGGGATCGTCGCTCTGGGAGCCTTCAGTTTTGCACGACCGCCGGTCGCGGCGGCCAAGCCCGCTTCGCGTACGGAAACGCTTGCGGGGGACCCTCAGCTAATTGACCTCGCCGGGTACAAAGAAGTAGTCGCCAAGTATCAGGGCAAAGGCCTGCTGGTCACGTTCTGGGCCACCTGGTGCCAGCCCTGCCGCGAGGAATATCCCATGATTATTGATCTCGCCAAGGAGTATGGGCCGCAGGGGCTTGCCGTCGTAGGTGTGAGCCTGGATGAGGACGCCGACATCGGCTTGGTTCGACAGTTTATTGACAAGAGCCGGCCGGGATTTCTTAATTATCGTCAGAAGCAGGGAATTGACGCCGATGCGTTTTATCAGGGCGTGAACCCGGACTGGCGAGGCACGATGCCTCAGACGGATTTCTACGCTCGGGATGGGCACCTGGCCCGGTATTTCGTGGGACAAAAATCGAAAGATGCCTTCGTGCAGGCGATCCGCTTGATTTTGCTGACTGGGACTTCCCAGAATCGTCTGGGCGCTTCCACCTCCGCCGGCAATTGAAAGAACTTCCTCTATAGCGCGGGCCCAAAATACCTGTAGTGGCCCGTAATCTTCCAGCGGAACAGCACGTCCTCCATTCGAGGACCTTCGCCAATATTGTGGACCACTAAATAGCGGTCGCCCTGGGGCGACTTGCGATCAACGACGATTCCGATGTGCGGCACGCCTCCACCCAGATCCCACGTAACCAGGTCGCCCGGAAAGTAATCGTCGGCGCCGTAAGTTATCGGAAGCGATTCTCCTTTGCGGCTGAAAAAGACGGCAAGATTGGGAACGCGGCGGTCGTCAATATTGGAATCGGGGTGCGCCTGCCTCCAGCGGCTGTCGTGAGGATACGCGCTCCAGTTATGCTCTATGTCTTCGTGGACTTCCTTCTGGAGATCAACACCGACTGCCCGATAGGAACGGATAATTTCGTCCGTGCAAACACCCGTGTCGGCCGGCACGTCTCCGTCAGGATAGGGAATTCGGACGTACGAGGAATCGTAGCGCACGTGATGCGAGGTTCGTTCGATTGCGGCGGCGACAAGCCGCTGAAGAAATTCCTTTTGGGACGCTGTCTCCTGAGCGCCCAGCAAGCCGGCGCCAATGCAGATCAGGACGGCCACGTGCGCTACCGGCCAGAGTCGTCGCATCGGAACCGCAATCAGCTTTTCGCGGCGGAGAGATACCTCTCCACTTCGATCGCCGCCATGCAGCCGGAGCCAGCGGCGGTAATTGCCTGGCGATAGTGATGATCCTGAACGTCGCCTGCAGCGAAGACTCCCTCGACATTGGTCTTGGGGCCATCGTGCGTGATCAGGTAGCCGTTCTCGTCCATCTGGAGCTGGCCTTCGAAGACTTTCGTATTGGGATCGTGGCCGATGGCAACGAATACGCCTTCGGTGGCCACAGTCTCGGTCTTGCCGGTCCCGGTGTGTCTCAAGGTGACCAGCTCGACCGATTTCTTGGATACGTCGTGCACTTCGGCGATCTCGTACGGCGTCATGAAGACGATTTTTTCGTTGGCGCGGGCCCGATCCAGCATGATCCTCGACGCGCGAAATTCGTTTCGCCGGTGCACCAGCACCACTTTCTTGGCGAATTTCGTCAGAAACGTCGCTTCCTCCATCGCCGTATCGCCGCCGCCGACCACGATGATTTCTCGATTGCGAAAGAACGCGCCATCGCACGTCGCGCAGGTGGAAACGCCGTGGCCCAGCAGGTTCCGCTCGGATTCGATACCGAGCATTCGCGCCGAGGCTCCGGCCGCCACAATCAGCGTCTCGCTCTCGTAAGTTTCTTTTCCGGCGATGACCGTGAAGGGGCGCTTGCTCAAATCCACGGATGCCACGGACCCGGAGCGAAATTCCGCGCCAAATCGCTGCGCCTGCTTTCGCGTCCGCTCGATCAATTCGGGTCCGAGAATGCCCTCGGGGAAACCCGGGAAATTCTCGACTTCCGTGGTCAGAGCGAGCTGCCCGCCCGGCTCGTAGCCATCCAGAACGAGCGGCTTCAAATCCGCACGCGCCGCATAAATCGCCGCAGTCAATCCCGCACATCCGCTGCCGATAATAATCACTTTATGCAATTGAATCTCCTGTGCGATTGGATTCCTGCAGGCGGTATTTCGATTCAGCGCCCCAAACCACTCAAGTATAGCAATCTCGCTCTCCGGCTGCCATCGGCTTGCGTGGCCAGCTCGCAAGCGCGATAATTCCGCCCGATCCGGATACGCCGATGCCTAACCCCGCGACCCTCTTTCGACTTCTGAGCGAATTCATCGTCCTGCTGCTCGGCGCGTTGCTCATTTTGTTGGCGCTCACGAGGCCTGTGGGGCTTCCGGGGCGCCCGGTGGCGATGGTGATTCTTGGCGTGGTGCTGATTTATTGGGGCGCTCGCGCCATCGCGCGACCCGGCGCCCAGGCCGATCGCCTGCAGTCTCGGGTCCGCGCAGGCTCTTTGGTTGTCGTAGGCCTATTGGTGCTCGCGATACGGTATGTGCCGCCGCGCAGTGCGGAGCTTCTACTGGCGCTCGCGGGTGGCGTGCTTGTGATTCGTGGGCTCGTTGGCGGAATCCTGCTCGCCCGTCAAACTTGAGTTGGCCCGCTGCGTTTCCTTTGTGCTTGTCAGCAATGCTGGTTCTCGCTACCCTCGTGCGGGGTTGGGTCGTAGCGACTAAGGCGAACGTTTTAGGCCGTATTTTCCCCGTTGCATCCGTCCGCTGAAACGCACGATTCCGGGAGGGTAATCATGTTCAAGGAATTCAAGGCGTTTGCGATGCGTGGGAACGTCCTCGACATGGCCGTGGGCATCATCATCGGCGCCGCATTCGGACGGATCATCACGTCGTTCGTCAGCGACGTCATTATGCCGCCGATCGGCCTGCTCTTCGGCAAAGTGGATTTTTCGAGCCTGTTCCTGAATATTTCGGGCACATCCTATCCAACGCTGGCGCAAGCGAAGGCCGCGGGCGCGGCGACCATAAACTACGGAGTGTTTCTTAACACGGTTCTCGATTTCGTGATTGTGGCGCTGGTGATCTTTCTGCTGGTTCGCCAGGTAAACCGCTGGGGCAAGCCGACACCCGCTGCCGCGCCGACCACCAAGGAATGTCCCTATTGCGTTTCGGCGATTCCTCTGAAGGCCACGCGCTGCCCGGCCTGCACGTCGGAAGTCCGCGCTACCTAGTCTCGCGGGGGCGTCGTTCAGGGAGACTGGCGGCGGCTCTTGATTTCGTTTAGGTGTTCGCGCAGCCGTTCGAAAACAGCGGCGCTCTGACCTTCGGCGATTTCCCGCTCCACTTCCGCCAGCGCGAAGTGGACGATATCGTGGTGGTGGATTTCCTCGCCGGGGAGGGGATCGCTCAGTTCGAGCCATACCCTATGCAGCAGATCAATTTCCTTTGGCGTGAGCCGCGGCGCGTGCGGCCCTAGATAGAAAATCTGCTCCTGGCCCGAGGATGTGAGAATTTCGAGCGTTACCCGCGGCCGCGGTTCGCCCATCCGTTCCCACGCGAGACCGATATCGCGCGCCTGATCGGTGATTCCCATTTTCGACGAGCCGCCGACTACCACCGTCCCCGACTGGAGGTTGTCGGCCGTCCGCAGTATGCCTTCCCACAGATCGTTCGCGGCGGCGACGGCCAGCCGCACCGGCTTGCCTTCTTTTTCCGCGAGCGACAGCACCTTGGTAAACAGCAATTGCTCAATGGTGCTGAAAAGCTGATCGGGTGACAGGTCATACTCACCCGTGGATGCGCGCCGCAGGATTCGGACGTGCAGCACCACGATTTCCGCCTCTCTGCGTTTGGCTCGACGAAGCGCAGCCTGAAGTGGATAGAGCGCGTACTGCGTGCTCACTGGGACAAGGATATTTCCGGGTTTGACTCCGACGTTGGCCAGCGAAAGGTCTCCCGCTTGCGCCAGGTTGAACTGATCGAGCTCGACGTGCCCCTCGCCCCGCTTCCGTTGACCGGCCTGGATTCGTTTCTCGGAAATCGCAAACACGGCGAAGAGCGCCGCGGAAAAAGAGACCCCGGAGATCGTCGCCGCGGGCTTGGTAAACAGATTTACGACTGCGATCGAGAGCAGTATCAAGGTGATGAGCGCGACGCCGAGAGGAATTTCCGTTTTGCCGACATGGAAATTCAGCGGCACCTTGAATTCGCGCTGCTCCGGCTGCGTATAGCGCAGCACGAACACAGCCGTGCCGTTCAGCACGAAACTCCAGATAACGCCGAAGGCATACAGGTTCGCGAGAAACGTGACGTCGCCGCGGCTCAGTACAATCATCACAATTTGCATCGCGACGACCATATTGATGATGCGGTATGAAGTCCCAAACCTGGGATGCGGCTGCCGAAACCAATCCGGAAGCACGCCATCCTCGGAAACTCGGTTCAACACTCCGTTGGAACCGACGATTGCCGTATTTACGGCGCCGGAGAGTATCAGGGTGCCGACGACGACCACGAAGGTATGGAACGCCAGCCGCGCGATGAAGGGCCCCGTCAGGCTCATTGCCAGGCCGCCGATCAAGTTCTCGAAGAATTGCGGCCGAATCTTATCGGGGATGATCATCACCGCGAAGAACGACACGAGCGACGTGAAGACCATGCTGTAAATGAAAATCACGAGCGCCGCTTTTTTCAGATTTTTGAGTTTGGGATGCTCGATCTCGCGATATACCTGCGCGAGCGATTCCGCGCCGCTCATCGCCAGCACCGAATGGCCCAGGCCGATGAAGACGGCGACCAGCGTGAACATTTGAGGAATGCGGCTGTGCGCCAGCCATCCCAGCGCGTGTTCGCTCATCACGATATTGCGCGGCACCGGCGCTGGAGGCAGATGCCCTCCGCGAATCAATAGCGTATAGCCGCACCAGGCGATCAGCGCCACGACCATTACGGTCGTGAGCTGCATGATCCAAAGCGCCTTCTCGCTCGATTCGGAGATACCCTTGATGTTCTGCCACCAGAAGTAAAGCGTTGCGGCCACCGCCAGAATTTCCGCCGTCGCGTTGGGCGCGAAAGTGAAATGGATGTGCGCGTAGGCGAGGAGCTCGTTCAGCAATCCCGCGAGGTATTGTCCCGCCGCCACTCCGCTGATCGGGCCGGTCAGGATGTAGTCGAACATCAGCGCCGAAACGGAAAATTTCGCCAGCGCCCCGCCCATCGCTTCCTTCACCACGCGATAAACGCCGCCGCGCACGAACATGCTGCAGCTCTCGACGTAGAGCTGCGAAACCGCATAAGAAAGCAGCATGGTTGCGAAGATGAACCACGGCGCTGATTTGCCGATGAACTGCTCGGCCTCGCCGCCCGCGTAATACGCCGACGAAGCGAGGTCGTTCAGTACGATTGCAGCTGCGCGCCAGTACGAAATGAAAGCCAGCATGGCCGTCGTGGCGACCAACACCTTCGTGACGGGGCGGAGAGCCGGGGTTGACGGGGAAGATCCCGTGGGAGTTGATGACATAAGGATTTAATAAACGCGCGAAAAAAACTATACGTGGAAATCCATGCAAAGGGAAGGCGGTCCTCCATCATTCAATTCATATTGCGGCCCTGTATCACTTGTATCAATCGTTTGAATTGCGGAGGCAGGCTTACGCGGTGGTTTCCTTCGCGGTCTGTCGAAATTCATTCGCGCACGCCTCACAGGGACACATCTCGCGAAGCGCATCGAAGCTGTAAATTCCTGTGGCGTGCCCGTCGGAGAATTGAATCTGTATCGCGTAGTTGCCGACGGACGTGGCCGACTTGGCCGTCACGCGCGGCTTGAACATCGGCAGGGGATTCGGGGCGGCCGGTTTCTCCTGAGCTTTCTTTTCGCGCTCGTCCCTGCACGTCGCGCAGGGACACTCGTCGCGCAGGAACGGGAACGTGTACCGGCTGGCGTGCCCATCGGACCACGTGATCGCGACACCCTCGCCCGTCGTTACGAACACCTTCACATCGGCCGGTTTCTTTCGCGGATCTATCGGTAGCGGCATTTCTCCATCATTCTAGCAGATCGAGCGGCGCGCTCTGCTTTTGCTCGGGAATTCGACTGCCGCATGTAGAATAGATCGGCGCGAAATCTTAAACGCGAGGACGCCATGTCCGCGGACTACTTGCTTAAAACTGAGCCTTCCGAATATTCGTTCGAGAATCTTCAGCGTGACGGCGCCACTGTCTGGGACGGCGTCTCCAATCCCACAGCGGTGAAAAATCTCCGGGAAATGACACCGGGAGCGCGCTTGATCATCTACGAAACCGGAGACCGCAAGAGCGCCGTGGGCACGGCTACGGTCGTTTCGGTGGACGCCTCGGATCCCCGGAATCCCAAGGTCAAGATTAAGGCCGGAAAAGCGATCGCCACGCCCGTCACGCTCGCCGAAGTCAAGTCCCTCAAGCTTTTCGCCGATTCGGCCCTCGTCCGCATCGGAAGGCTTTCCGTGGTGCCGCTTACGGGCGCCCAGTACAAGTTCCTAGCCGGCGGTTAGCGGCGCGGTAGAGCATGCTCGGCCGCAAGCCGCCCGTGCGCGAGGTCAATTCGGCGGTCGGCCAATTCGCCGATCGAGGCCGCGTGCGTCACCATCAGGATCGTGTGTCCTTCGGAGTGCAGTTCGCGCAGCAACTTCAGGACGATTCCCTCATTTGCTTCATCGAGATTCCCGGTGGGCTCGTCGGCGAGAATTAATTTTGGGTGATTGATCAGCGCGCGCGCCACGGCCACGCGTTGTTGTTCACCGCCCGAAAGCTGTCCGGGCAGGTGTTCGACGCGATCGGTCAATCCGACGCGGCCGAGCGCTTCACGCGCCTCGGTTTCGTCCGTGGTGCTGTGAAAATACTGCGCCAGCATCACGTTCTCAATCGCCGTCAGATACGGCACCAGATGAAATTGCTGGAAGATGAAGCCGATTTTCTCCGAGCGAAACCGCGCCAGGCCGCTTTCATCGAGCCGAGCCACATCCGTGCCGTCCACAATCGCGCGCCCGGCAGTCGGCGTGTCGAGCCCGCCCAGAATATTGATCAGCGTCGTCTTGCCGGAACCCGAAGGCCCCATGATGGCGATCCATTCGCCGGCCTGCACGTCGAACGTCACTCCATCGAGCGCGCGCACGTTGCCGAACTCTTTTCGCAGGTTTTCGATTTGAACCAGCGCTGCCACTATTCGCCTCGCAGAATCACAGCCGGCTTTATTTTGCCGAGTCTTCGCAGCGGCAACGCCCCTGCCATCGAGACCACGACCATCATCGCAATCGTAATCGGGAAAATTTCCCAGCGCGGAGCAATGGACGTGCCAAACACCCGGTGCCCCATCCACTGCGCCAGCGCCACTCCCACGATGCATCCGATCAATCCGCCGACCGCGCCGAGCACGCCCACTTCAGCGAGGAACAATCCTACAATGCGCGAGATCGTTCCGCCGAGCGCCTTCATCAAGCCCACGTCCGCGCGCCGTTCCATCGCCAGCGCCGCCATGGTCGCCAGTACGCACAGCGCGGTGAGCACCAGGATCAGTACGACCATCGAGACGATCAATAGCCGCGTGCGGCTCAGAAGATTGCCTTCCGCTTCGGTGACCTGCCGGATCGGGCGCACGTCGTAGCCGGGCAGGGAACTCGCCAAATGCGCCGCGTATGCGCCAATATCCGCCGAGGTTCCGCTTACGCTCAATTGGACGAGCTGAATGCGAGCATCTTCGCCGCCGCCCCAGGCGAGCCGCTGGGCCACGTCCATGTCCACGAACACCTGGCTGTCCTCAGCGCCTCCGGCGTCGATGACTCCCGCGACTCGAAGCCGTACGCTTCTTTGAAGGTAATTCAGTTCAATCTGCTCGCCAGGCGAAAGCCCGAATTGGTGCGCAACGTTTCTCCCGACAAGGCACTCGGCGGCATCATTTGACGTGATCCACTTTCCTTCCACCTTCCAAGTTGGTTCGAGCTTCGGCGTTTGGTCGAGCGACGTTCCTGCCACCACCACCGGTGTGTCTTTTGACTCCGCGACCATATAGAAATATGGAGCTGCGGCCACCAGACCTTGTTTCGGCGCGCTCGCGATCTGGCTCATCACGCGGGATTCGCTCATTAACGGCGGCGGGCCGGCTGTCGGGCCGACCGTCTGAGGGGAATCCTCACTCGCCGGCCCGGATTGGCCCGGCGTGACTACAAGATTCGGTCCCAGCTGGCGGAACTCCTGGGTGAGCTTGCGTTCCACGTCGAGCTGAAGGTTCAGCAGCGCGGAGATTACCGCGGCGCCGCTGATCACGGCGACCAGCGCCACCGTCAGGCGCCCGCGATTGCCTCGAAGTAATTTCCAGAGCAGGCGCCCAAACATTACTCTCCCCGCAGAATCGGCGCCGGATCGAATCGCGCCGCCCGCCGCAGGGGAATCAGGCTGCCGATCAATGCGACGAGCGCAGCGATTCCCAGCGCTACCGGCAGCAGGACGATGCGCGGCGCGGCCGGCGTGCCAAACACGCTCGCTCCCAGAATTCTTGCGAGGCCGGCTCCGAATACAAAGCCGATCGCGCCTCCTACGATCGCGAGCATCAGCTGCTCGGCCAGAAAGAGCCCGGCGACCGTGGCGTTCGTCGCGCCAATCGCCTTCATGATGCCGATTTCCCCGCGGCGCTCGATCACGGTCGTTGCTGACGTCGCTGCCACCGCCAGCGCCGCGGCAATCAGTGCCGCTAGCGTCACAATCCAGAGCAGCGTGCTCACGTGGGACAGAATCTTGCCTTCCGAATCTGCCACCTTGCGAATCGCGCGCACATCAACGCCGGGAATGACCTGCCGGATCTGGTAGCTGATCGAAGAAATGTATGGCGAACAGAACCAGCGGTCGTATTCGGTGGGCGTCAGCGATTTTGGATCGCGTTCCGCGAGCGCATCGGCAGGCTTTGTCAGCGCGCTTATGAAAAGCGTTCGGAATTGTCCCGGGTGACCCGAATATTCCTGCGCGAACGATAGCGGCACGAGAATCGCGTTGTCCTCCGTATCGCCCGTGGTCGCGATTCCGGTTATCACCAGCGTCGGTGCCAGATTCGACGCTCCGCCTTGGGTGACTTGGATTTGTTTCCCGACCGAGAACGCAGCCGGATTCCGCGCGGCGAGCGCAGCGCCGATGACGACTTCGTTCGTCCCGTCGCGGAACCAGCGGCCCTGTATTTGCCACGATGGGTTCGTGGATTTCAGCCCGGTTTCAAAACTTGTACCGTCCGGCACAGGCACTTCGTGTTCGTACCACGTCCCGACCATTGTGGTGCGGATACCGCCCGCAATTGTTGGCACATCCAGGAACGGCGTGAAGCCGAGAATATTGTGCCGCCAGAAAATCGTCTTTAGCTTTCCGAGATCGGCCTCGGACAAATATGCGCCCTCGTCCACCGGGCGGTAATCCACGCCTCCGATTTCCAGCGGCAGTGTGTCGGATACGGGAGTGACGATCAGGTTGGCGCCCAGGCTGCGAAATTCCCGCGCGAGGCGGTCTCCCACTTCCAGCGCCACCGTCAGCGTCGCCGTCGCCACGGCCATGCCCACCACAAGCGCAGCAGCCGTCAGCACCTTGCGGCGCGGATTGCGGACGAACGATTCGCGTACCAGGCGTGCGAACATTTTAGGAGTGGATCGTTGCGGCGGCGCCAGCCAGCGCCGAAAGATCAACGATCACCTCTCCCCCCACGACGCTGGATTTCACGGGGATGGGATTGCAGCCGCCATGGTCGCCGATCGAAGGAACGTAGATGGACGCGCCACAATTCCGGCAGATCACGTTCTGCCCTTCCTGTCGGTATCCCGACCGGCCGCAAATTTGGCAAGCATCGAGCGCAGTCGTATAGTCGCCGTTCGTTTTGTGAATTACGAGGAAGCGAATCACCGTGCCATTCACGTCGGCGGTGTAGAAATGCAAACTCTGGTCGGTAAGCTCTGAAAGAGGTATGCGGACGAGATTATTTTCCGCCACGAGCATTTTCCCGGGCGTAGGCGCGTTCATGGTGCGGGCATATGCAAACTCTGCGGCGAGCGAAACCACGACCAGCGAACAGAGAATCGCGGCTGCAAAGCTCCATCGCCGCTGCCGGCGGAATTCCCATTCGCGCATGCGCCGCTCAGCCGGATTTGCGGCGGAATCTTCGGCCGGACGCCGGGCACTGAACCACTCGCGCAAGACCACCAGCGCCGCAACGCCTAGAATTACCGCGAAAAAGAAAACCTCGTTCCGTACGACCGGCCCGACCCATGCCATTTCCGTCTTGCTCGACCAGATCCACATCGCTTCGCTCAACTCGTGGACACCGGTAAGCGCCAGTTGGAACGCGACGACCATCAGAATCACGCTTGTCGCGGTGAAAAATCGGTGCAGCGGAATCCGCAGCGTTCCCTGAAAGAAAAAGAATCCCACGCCGACCGCGATGGCGATGCCCAGCAGCGTGCCAATCCACACTTGCACTCCTGCGGTCGAAAGTTCCACGGCGCGCAGGATCAGCACCAGCTCTGCGCCTTCGCGCACCACCATGAAAAATACGAAGGCTCCGACGGCCCATCCCGCCGCGCGTGTGGATTGCTGCGCGTATGCCTCGACGCGCCGCTCGATGTCCTTCCGCAGCGTGCGCGCCGTGCGGTTCATCCATATGATCATGGTTACCACGAGGACCGAGGCCAACAACATCAGCAGGCCCTCGAATCCGTCCTCGTTGATAGCCCAGCGCTGGAGGAGAAGGGCAGCGGCAACGCTCGCGGCGCACGCCAGCAGAACGCCAGCCCAGGCGTACACCTTCAGGGCGCGCCGGCCACTCCGATTTAGATAGACGAGTACAATGCCGACGACCAGCGCGGCTTCGACGCCTTCCCGGAGGGCCACCAAAAGAGCGGAAAGCATGATTATTCCAGTTGCAAACGGTTTTCAACTACGATTTCAGTCTATATTCATGGTTGCGTAATATCAAGCACATTCAGCCCCCCGCCCATGAACGGCAATCCCTGTACAATATGCATCCTAGCTACAATGGCGACCAGAACTTACACCGCGCATCGCTCCGGTGCCTCGCGCACCTTGCACGACTGGACCAGGGCGATTCTGGTGCCCATCGTCATCGCCGCTTTCCTCGCGCCTCCCGCACGTACCCAGGCTCCAGCGCAGTCTACAAAGGCGGTTTCCACCACTAAGCCGGACCTCAAGAAGGCCAAGGCCGCCTACGAGCAGGGAGCCAAAGCCGAACGGGAGCGGGATTGGGACGCGGCCTACGTCGCCTACACGGACGCTGCGAATTTCGCGCCGGATGATCGCGAATACATTCTGCACCGCGAAATTGCGAAGAGTCGCCTGGTGCAATCCAAAATGGACGCGGCGGAGCGCGACGCGATTTCCGGCCGCCTCGACGATGCGCTCAAGGAATTATTGAGCGCGAGCTACCTGGACCCATTGAGCCCGACGGTTCGGCAGCGGCTCGCGCAGCTGGCTAGCGCACAGGTGGGCCAGCTCCCCAAGACGGCTGTCGTTGAACTGGCCGGCGAGCCTCGCCTCGAATATCTGACCGTTCACAAGAACTTTGATTATCGCGGCGACACGCAGGGAGCCTACCAGGAACTCGGCCGGCAATTTGGAGTGGAGGTTGCGTTCGACGTGGATTTGCACGAGCGCCAGATTCGATTCCGCGCGGACGATGTTGATTTCCCGACGGCCGCGAGACTCCTCGGCGACATGACCGGAACTTTCTGGCGGCCGCTTTCAGCGCGCCTGTTTTTCGTCACCGAAAATACCTTGCAGAAGCGCAAGGACTATCAGTCATCGGTTCTACGCACCGTTCTGCTGCCCGCTTCCGAAACAAACGATCAGATGAAGGAAATAACGCGCCTGGTGCGCGAAGTGGCGGGCATCACGCGCGCGGATCTCGATATTCCCACGCGCACGCTCACCATGCGCGCGTCACCCCAAGCCGTCGCGCTGGCCACCGATCTGATTGACGACCTCGAGAGGCCCACGGGCGAGCTGATTTTGGAAGTCGAAATCCTCGAAGTGGATCGAACGAATGCGCTGCAGCTCGGCATCACGCCGCCGCAAACAGTCAGCGCGTTCCTGCTTAGCTCGCAGCAGGTTCAGGAGGCCGAATCGTCCGAGCAAGGCCTCATCAACGTGATCGAGCAGGTCCTGGGAACCGTGAATCCCAACGTGATCGCGTTCGGTGGCGGCAACACGACTTTTTTCTCACCGCTTCCGGGCGCCGTCGCCAATTACGCCCAGATGCTTACGCTCGTGCGCCAGGGGCGTCGCGTCCTTCTGCGCGCGCAGGATGGCCAGCCCGCCACGTTCTTTGTCGGCGACCGCATCCCGGTTTCGCTTACCACTTTCTCTCCCAGTCTTCTCAGCTCCTCGCAAGCCGCCGGCTCGATAGCCAATCCGCTCGTGAATTACGCGACAGGGAATTCGCCCTCCTTCATCACCACGGCGATCCTGCGTGCTAATAGCACAATCGCCGGCACCTTCAACGATCTGATCGTCGCGAACTCCGCGGACAATACGGTTTCGGTTCTGCTCGGTAATGGCGACGGCACATTCGCAAACCAAATCGCCTACGCCCTGGACGCGCCCACCGATACCAATCCAGTCTGGATCGCCACAGGCTCGTTCGACACAATCAACAACCCGACCATAGATCTTGCGGTCGCCAACAAGGGATCGAACACCGTTTCGATTCTGCTGGGACAGAATGACAGCACGGGCACTGCAACTGGCTCGTTTGTTCCTGGCGTTGACCTGCCGACCGGTAACGGGCCCGTCTCCCTCGCCGCCGCCCAATTTTACGATCTCGCGGCAACCGGATTCCTCGATCTTGCCGTCGCCAATCAGGTTGATAAGACGATTTCGGTTTATCAGGGTAATGGCAACGGCACATTTCAGGCGCCGAAAATCACTCAGCTTCCTGCCAGCTTCGAACCAACCTCGATCGTAGCAGGGCATTTCACGAACAGCGGCCACATGGATCTGGCCGTCACGGAAAAGGCCGACATAACCAACAATCCGGGCATCGTCCAGATTCTGCTTGGCAACGGCGACGGTACGTTCACTCAGCCAAATAATTCCGCCTACTTCGCCGGGAACACTCCCGCTTTCGTGACCACGGGCGATTTCAATGGCGATGGCGTTACCGATCTTGCGATCGCCAACAGTGGCGCGCCCTCAACCGCAACCGACGGCACCGCCGTGACGGGCAACAGCGTCTCAATTCTCCTCGGAAACCCAAACCCGAATCTAGTGAACACGGGAAACGGTACATTCACCTCCCAGACGGCCTACGCTGCCGGAAACGAGCCTACATCGCTCGCCGCGGCCGACTTCAATCAGGACGGCCTCGTTGACCTCGCGGTATCGGACGCCGCCGACAATGCGGTTACGATTCTTTTCAATCAGGGCAACGGCGTCTTCACTACGACCACTCCTGAAATACCTGTCGCAGCGGGTCCCGTTTCCATCGTATCTGCTGATTTCAACGCCGACGGCAGGCCCGACGCTGCGACCGCGGATAACGGTGCTGCCGAAGCCACCGTGATTCTGAACTCCCTCGACCTCTTCGGTGCGGGTGTCAGCGGCGGTGGCACGCAATTTCCGGGCGCTCAATATCTCGACATCGGGCTGAAGATGAAAGCGACGCCGCGCATCCATCCGGGCAATGAAGTGACGCTCGATCTCTCGTTCGACATCAGCAGCCTGACCTCGCAGAGCTTCAACGCGATTCCGGTGATCAGCAACGAAACCGTGCAACAGACCGTGCGTCTCAAAGAAAACGAAACCGCCGTGGTCGCCGGATTCCGCGAAAGGCAACTTTCGGGCGCCATCACCGGCAATCCTGGAATCGCCGATGTCCCCGGCCTCGGCCTGCTCGATCAGGCTGAGAACAACCAGAGCCAGGATAGCGAGCTGCTGATTCTCGTGACGCCGCGCCTCGTCCGGCTTTCGGAACGCAAGGATCACGTTGTGTATGCCGGCCAGGGCTCGCTCGAAGGACCTGGTGCGGGCGGAGCCGAGGCTTCGCCGGTTTTCACGCCGCCACCCGCGCCGGGACCTGCACCTGCTCCTGCGCCTCCGCCTCCGTTTGAACCTACACCTCAACCGCCCGCGCCTGTTCAACCGCCTCCGCCCCAACAATAGGAACGGGTTGAACGCGAATATTTGTCGAGTTTGATTACGGCGTGACTTCGAGGACAACCACAGGCTGGTACGTGCGCGGCACCACGGGCTCCGCGATCGCGATCAGCTGCCCCTGCTGATTGAACACGCGCAGCCGCGACGGCTGCCATTCCCCGGAATCCAGTTGCGCCGGCGCACCCTGCGCCGCCACGACGTGCCCGGGTTGAATCTGAGCCAGCGAAAGATTGAATTTCGCGCCGTGGCGCACGCGCTTCTCCACGATCGGCAGCACCGCAGCGCGCGGCAATTCCGGCAGCATGTTTTCCAGTCGAATCACGCGCGCTTCCAGTTTCCCGGCCTTCGCGTCCTCGGCCAGCTCCGCCAGCGTGACGGCGTGGTCGAGCGTAAATTCCCCCACTGCGGTGCGAACGATTTCCGCAAGGTGCGCGCCGGTTCCTTGCAGCTTTCCCAAGTCATGCGCGAGCGAACGAATGTACGTGCCCGATCCGCATTCAACTGTGAATCGCGCGGCGGATCCTTCCACGCTCGTAAGCCGGAATTCGCTTACTTCCACTTCGACGGGCTCGAGCTTCACCGGCTTTTGTTTTCGCGCGAGCTCGTGCGCGGGGCGCCCGTGAATCTTTTTCGCCGAAAAAGCAGGTGGCGTCTGCTGAATTTTCCCCACGAACCCATCGGCGAGCGCCTGTATCGCCTCCGCATCGAGCGACGGCGCCGCATCGTCGCCGGCCGCATCGCCATCAGCGTCGTAGGTGTCCGTTGCGAATCCGAAGCGCACCGAACACGTGTAATGCTTGCGCCGGCCGCCGTAAAAACGCGCGAGTCGCGTAGCGCGGCCAAGAGCAAGCACAAGCACTCCGGTCGCCAGCGGATCGAGCGTGCCCAGGTGGCCGATCTGTCGAAATCCAATCAGGCGGCGCACGGTTTCCACCACGTCGTGCGAGGTTTTCCCGCGCGGCTTGTCAACCACAAGGATTCCGTCAATGGACGCAGGTTTTTGGGTTTTTGGCATTTCACTTCGTAGCGCCGGGTTTGAGCCGGCCAACTGCAAGGGCTGTGCGCCCCGCTACGATTTCTCCGGGGGACTCACTTTTTTCAACAGCTCGTCAATATGGTGCCCGTACTCTTCCGAGTCGTCCGGGAAAAACATCACTTCGGGCGCGCGCCTCAGCCGCAACCGCTCGACCAGCTCGTGGCGAACGTATTTCGACGCTGCCTTTAATCCCGCCAGCGCCTCCGCGCGTTCCTTCTTGTCGCCTTCGAGCTGAATGAACACGCGCACCGTGCGCATGCCCGGCGCCACGCGCACTTCCGTGACGATCAGCGGCACCGCCAGGCGGGGATCTTTCAATTCTCCCGCCAGCATCAGCATCACTTCATTCCGGATTTCTTCCGCGATCCGTTCCGGGCGGAATCCCCCGACCGTCATGATTCATCCTCGAAATATTCAATCTCGCGCGACACCAGATCGCGGCCCAGCACCCGCTCCGATTCCTCGGCAATCGCCTGCAGCGATTCCTCCAGATGTTTCCCGTCGCCTGAAATGCTCACCACTCCGACCCGCGACCGCTGCCACAATTCCTGATGCTCCAGCTCGGCCACGGCCACGTTGAAGTGGGCGCGCAAGCGGTCCTTCAGGCTGCGCAGCACTTGCCGCTTATCCTTCAGCGACTGCGCATCGGGAATGTGAATTTCCAGAGTGAGGAGGCCGATCGGCATGCGCGCCCATCCAAACCCAGCGGAGACGATTGAAACGTTACGATCCTAGTTGCGCCGCGCTTCAGCGGCTTCCGGACGCCCTCGGTCGGGCACCACGATCCCATCAAGCGGCGACGACTTCTCGATCTTGAAGCATTCCAGGATGTCGCCCACCTTTACGTCGTTGAAATTCGAAACTCCCACGCCGCATTCGAATCCCGCGCGCACTTCGTTGGCGTCGTCCTTGAATCTCTTCAGCGAGCTCACGCGTCCCGTGTAAACCACCGCGCCGTCGCGCAGCACGCGCACTTCCGCGTCGCGCTTCATGATGCCGTCCTGCACCGAGCATCCCGCGATGACTCCCGACCCCTTCACGCGGAATGTGTTGCGAACTTCGGCGCGTCCCAGGAAAACTTCCTTGATCACCGGCGCCAGCAATCCGGCCACAGCCTTGCGCAGCTCGTCGAGCAATTCGTAGATGATCGTATGGATGCGGATCTCCACGCCTTCGCGCTGCGCGAGCTCGGAAGCTTTTCGCTCCGGCCGCACGTTGAACGCGATCACCACGGCGTTCGAAGCGGACGCGAGAATCACATCCGATTCCGTCACCGCGCCGACGCTGGCCTGCATCACCTTGAGCGTCACCTGGTCGTTCGAAAGTTTGGGCAGCATCTCGTTCAGCACTTCGACCGAGCCCTGCACGTCGGCCTTCACCACCACGGCCAGCTCTTTCACTTCGCCGGCGCGCAGCTGCGCGTGCAACTGATCGAGAGTGAGGCGTCCTGAGGAAGCAGTCTTCGCGAGCGCGGCCTCGCGCTGTTTTCCCTGGCGGTATTCGACGATGTGGCGCGC
This sequence comes from uncultured Acidobacteriota bacterium, assembly GCA_963842425.1. GTDB lineage: Bacteria > Acidobacteriota > Terriglobia > Acidiferrales > UBA7541 > Palsa-295. The sequence goes on from CAWJGQ010000010.1 coordinate 884,044, forward strand.
CTTCGCTTCATCCGCCACTTGGAACTGATCGCCCGCTTCGGGCACGCCCTGCAATCCGAGAACCTCGACCGGCGTCGAAGGGACAGCTTTCAGGATGGAATGCCCGCGATCGTCGAACATGGCGCGGACTTTGCCGTAAACCGCGCCGACGATGAAGACGTCGCCAACATTCAAAGTCCCGTTTTGCACAAGTACTGTCGCGACAGGGCCGCGGCCCTTGTCCATTCGTGATTCGAGCACCGTGCCGCTTCCCGGAGCATCGGGATCGGCCTTCAGCTCGAGGATATCGGCCACGAGCAGAATCATTTCCAGCAGGCGCGGCAGATTCTTTTTCGTTTTGGCCGAGACTTCCACCGTCACGGTCGTGCCGCCCCACTCCTCGGGCATCAGGCCGCGGTCGGCGAGCTGGCGCTTCACTTTTTCGGGCTCGGCGTTCGGCTTGTCAATCTTGTTGATGGCGACCACGATTTGCACGTTCGCGGCCTTGGCGTGCGCGATGGCTTCTTCGGTCTGCGGCATCACGCCATCGTCCGCTCCCACCACCAGCACCACGATATCCGTAACTTTCGCGCCGCGCGCGCGCATGCGCGTAAACGCTTCGTGGCCCGGCGTATCAATGAACACGATGCGGCGGTCGCCGGCGTGAACTTCGTACGCGCCGATGTGTTGCGTGATTCCGCCGGCTTCTCCCGCGGCTACTTCGGTTTCGCGAATCGCGTCGAGCAGGCTGGTCTTTCCGTGATCTACGTGTCCCATCACGGTGACAACCGGAGCGCGCGGCTGCAGATTTCCGGTTCGCCCTTCTTCGATCTTTTCTTCTTCAACGAGCTGCTCTTCGTACGTCACCACCTGCACGATTCCGTTGAACGATTCGGCGAGGCTCGTCGCCGTCTGCACGTCCAGCGCCTGGTTGATGCTGGCGAAGACACCCTTATCGAGCAGCGTCTTCAGCAATTCCTTCGCGCGGATATCAAGTTTCTCGGCGAGTTCGCGAACCGTGATTCCTTCGGTGACCGTGACAGCGCGCGGCTCGCGCTGTACCGGCGCGACCGGCTCCACGTGCGCGGCGCGGCCCGCTCCCACTCCGGCGCGCGTGCGCACTGGATGAAGTCTGCGTTCACCCTCGGCGTATCGCTTTTCGATTGTCGGCCGCCCGCGGGAAGCGGGAGGCTTGCGCGCATACAGCGGCTTTCCCGGCTCAGCTTTCGGAACTCCGCCCGTAGCGCCGGGACGCTGGCTGCCAATGGGCTCGTTTCCAGGACGCCCTCCGCCTCCGGGCCGCTGCGGAAATCGCGATGGCGGACCGCCCGGACGTGGTGGACCGCCGGGTCGTGGAGGACCGCTCGGTCGTGCTTGGCCTGGTGCGGCTGCCGGACGCATTCCTTGCGGAGCGCCCGGACGATTCTGGTAAGGAGCTGGTTGTCCCGGACGCGCAGGAGGTCTTTGACCTATCGGCGCGCCCGCCGGACGTGGCGCACCCGAAGCCGGAGAAGTACCCGTCGCCGTACCCGCGGCCCCGGCTGGACTCGCCGCTGCTGGACGCTGCGCCGGCGGCACGCCCGGTCTCGGAGCAGTCGCTGCGGGAGCAACGCCCGGCCTCGCTGCCGTTGGATGCGTCGTCGGATGTCCAATTGTCGAAGGCGGCGCAGATGGAGTCGCAGCGGGGCGCGCTGGCGCGCCGCTCGGTGCTGCGCCTGCTGGCGCTGCCGTCGTTCCCGCTGGAGCGCGCAAGGGAGCAGCCGGTGCCGCAGGCGCTCCGCGCAATGGCGCAGCTGCCGGTTTCAGCGTGGTTGCAGCTGGAGCCGCAACCGGGGCAGGGCGTGCAGTCTTTGCTTTGGCTGCCGCGGTCTTCGCGGCTTCGGCCGCCGCTTCCGCCGCAACCAGACCGAGGAAATGTTTCCGCGCTAGCTCGGCGTGCTCGATATCAATCGAGCTCGAGTGCGTCTTCTTTTCTTTGACGCCGATCTCAGGCAGGTAGTCAATCAGCACCTTGGCCTTGATCTCGAGTTCTCGCGCCAGCTCGTTCAGTCGGACTTGTTTGGAATCTGACATCAGCCTCTATCTTTCGAAACTCACTTCGCTACTCAGAGCTTTCCTGCTTTTCTGCGCTTTCGTCCACCACCGCTGCCGCAGCCTCGTCCGCCGGAGTCGTCTCTTCAGACTCCGGAGTTACTTCCGCGCTCGCATCCATTTCGCCTGAGGGTGCCTCGTTCGCTTCGACTGCACTCGGCTCGCTGGATTCAGTCGCCTCGACAGTTTCCGTTGCCGCGGCTTCGGGATCTGGTGCCACGCTCTCGGCCGCCGCCTCGTCTTCCGTCGAAGGCTCGATGGGCGCAGTGGCTTGCGATTCAAGCGCTTCGAAATACGCCGCGACAGACTGGTGAATCTTCTCGACCATTTTCTCGCCGATGCCCGGAATCTCGACAAGCTGTTCCGGCGTCATATCGGCAAGTTTCTCGACTGACGTAATCCCCGCCGCTTCGAGTTTTTCGATCGTCTTCGGGCCCACGCCCGCCAGTTCCGTTAGAGGCGTGCCCGGCGCGGTAAGCGCGGCCATCTGCGCCTCGATCTCGCGGCGCTTTTCCTCTTCGCTCTTGATATCCACGTTCCAGCCGATCAGCTTGCTGGCCAGCCGGACATTCTGTCCCTTTTTGCCGATCGCGAGTGAAAGCTGCGTATCCTCGACGATTACTTCGAGGCGCTTTTCTTCGGCGTCAATGATCTGCACGCGCGTGACTTTCGCGGGGCTCAGCGCCTTCTGCGCGAATGCAATCGTCTCTTCGCTCCAGGGAATGATGTCGATTTTTTCGCCGCGCAGCTCGCGAATGATGGACTGCACGCGCATGCCCTTCATGCCCACGCACGCGCCCACGGGATCCACATCTTTGTCGCGGCTTTCGACGCCGATTTTGGTGCGCTCGCCCGCTTCGCGCGCGACGGCGCGAATCTGCACCGTGCCGTCGTAAATTTCCGGCACTTCCATTTCGAAAAGTCGCTGCACCAGGGCGGGGTCGGCGCGTGAAACGATCACCTGTGGGCCCTTGGCCGCGCGCTCCACCGCGCGAATCGTCACGCGCAGGCGATCACCCACGTTATAGGCTTCCAGCCGCGATTGTTCGCGCTTGGGCAGCCGTGCTTCTGTGCGCCCCAGATCCACGATCAGGTCCGGGCCTTCCATGCGCTTCACTACGCTGTTGATCAGCTCGCCCACGCGCGTGTGGAATTCGTTGTAGATTGTGTCGCGCTCCGCTTCGCGCACTTTTTGCAGGATCACCTGCTTCGCGGTTTGCGCGGCGATTCGTCCCAGCACGTCGGTCGGTTTTGCAGCGACAATTTCGCCGCCCACTTCGATGGCTGGATTCTGCTTGCGAGCGTCTGCGAGGGAAATCTCGCGCAAGGGGTCCGCGACTTCGTCTACGACCGTGTGCACCGAAAACACGTCTATCTGGCCGCTCTCCGCATTGAACTTCGAACGGATATCTTCCTCGGTGCGGTAGTATTTCCGCGCCGCCACGACCATCGCGTCCTCAATGGCCGCAACGATGATCTCCGGTTCGATGTGCTTCTCCCGGCTGATCTGCTCGATTGTCTGGTACAGCAGACTCGCCATCCGCGTTTCTCCTCGCTCCCACCCGTCACAGCTCTACCACCAGATTCGCCTTGCGAATCCCGGCGTACGGCACCGCGACTTCCCGATCGCGCACCGTCAGCTTCACGATCCCGTCCGCGTAACCAGCCAGCCGGCCCTGAAAATACTTTTGGTTCTCCACCGGTTCGTTCAGCCAAATATTTGCCAGCCGTCCGGTAAACCGCTCGTAATCGCCCGGCCTGATCAGCTTCCGATCCAGCCCCGGCGAACTTATTTCCAGCGTGTAGCTCGGTCCCGGTACCAGGTCTTCCACATCCAAAATCACGCTCAACTGCTCGCTGACGCTCTGACAATCGGTGTGACTTACACCAGCGCCATTCCCCAGATAACCGGGGTTGGCCGCCGTAGGCGGGCGGTCAATATAGACCCGCAGAAGCCGCTGCTTGCCTACCTTCCACTCGACGTCAAAGATCTCAAGCCCCAACGAACGGGCCACCCGATCTGCCGCGTCTCGAATCCGATCGAGGTCCATGCTCTTCTAAGGGCGGCATTTATCCCCGCCAGAGGCTCCCGCGCCTTTTCCACAACCCCCGGCCAACAAAAAAGTGGGCTCGCGCCCACTGGTTTGTGCGACCTGTCTGGAAGCGCCCTAGTATAAGCTTCGATGCCCCGGAAACGCAAGACCGTCTCCGGGCGGCTTCTCGGGCGCTCCGCCGGGAAATTCGGCTTGCGTTCTGGTACGATACGGCTGCTTTCGGCGGACTCGGCCGAGGACAAGGCGATGACTTTGCGCGAGCTTGTGGATAAATACCTGGCGGTTGCGGGCGGCTACGGCAAGCCGGCGGCGCTTGCGTCGCTCGGGCTATCGCGCGAGGAGGTCGAGCGCACGTTCGGCCAGTTCGATGAGGACTATCACATCAGCCGCTTCATTCACTTCCAGTGCGCGGCCGGCGCCAATTACGCAATCAACGGATTTCCGCAGAGTCACGTTTCCATTGACGCCGAAATTCAAAGCGTCCTCTAAATCCTGAAAATTTCCGGTTAGTGAACCGGCGGGTGGAAGTCGAAGTCCGGGTCCACGTCCACGGGAATGTCGGATCCTTTCGCGAGGGCCGCGGCGAGCTCGGGCGGCATCACGGCGTATTTCTTGAACCAATTCTCGGTACGCGCGCGGTCGCCGGTTGCTTCCTGTTCGAGGAGTTCCTTCGCAAGCGATGCCATCGCGCCGGGCATTTTCTGAAAGTCAGCGGCGTAGAGTCCCGTGGATGGGTCGCGATGGATGGCGCCCTGCGAGGTGAGGTAACTGATCTCCATCATCGCGCCCGCGCCGTGCGATTCCGCGATTCCGAAGCGAATGGTGCGGAAAGTCTCACCGAGGAATGACGCGTAGATTCCATCCAGCTTTTCCTTTGGAATCGCGCCGTGATCCACCAGCCACTTCACGCAAGTCATGCCAGTGATATCGGCCTTGGACTCCTCGAGAGCGGAATATTGCGGGCCGATGGCCTCGCCGATGCCGGTCTTGGATCCGTGAACGTAGGTGGGTCCGAGGCCGTGAGAAATTTCGTGCAGGATTACGAAATCGAGCGTGCCTTCACCGGTGACCATTTTGGCTTGATCGGCCGGCATCAAACGCCCGGCCAGCGGCAGAATGATGAAGTTCACGCGGGCATCCATGAAATTTTTCCAGAATATTTTCTTCGAGCCCTTCTCCTGATGGATGCGCGGATCGTTCGGCAGATTGTCCGCGACGGCCTGATAGCCGTGCAGCAGGTCGCCCGCGCGATAGATTGCGTCCACCACTTCCATGGGCTGGTGCTTGTCGCGCTCGGACGGCAGGTCCGCGGGCGCGAGCGGTAGCGATTCCTGCAATTCGGGCACGTACTTCTGAAACAGGGCGAGCTTTTGGCTTTCGGCGTCGTCGCGAATCATGATGGACGCGCCGTAGGAAGTTTTCACGCCGAGAAGGCCATCCAGATAGACCTCGTAAGGCGCGAAGATCACGTCGAACTTCGGATTCTCAAGGTCCATCCAGGCGACATCGCTCGGGTAGTAGTCATCGGAAAGCAGCGCATCCGCGCGGAGGCGCAGGAAATTTGCAAACGCAGGATCGTCACTGAGCGCCGCGGCTTCGCGCAGATCTTCGGCCATGGGATTCAGAAAATCGCCGAAGGCCGCGTGATACGGATCGAAACAGGGGCCGTAGTATTCCGCGTCTGTTCCGATCGCGCAGATCTTCTCAATAGTGTAGGGGGAATAGACGGCGGACCTTTCGAACCTGCCGCGGCTAATCTGTTGTTCAAGGTTCGCACGGGTCTCGTGCGGAAGATAGAATCCGCGGCCCGGGGGAGCGGGATCGGTGCCGACGAAGGGCTTGTCGTCGTCAATTTGATCGAAGCGGCCGCCATTGATTTTCAGCAACTCGCGCAGCATTTGATCTTGTGGGTTCGTGCTGTTCGCGAGCGAAAGATAAAGCTTGAGGCCATCGGGGTCGCTCTGCCGCCAGTAAATGCAATCGAGCAGGCCCGCGGCGTCCACGAGTTTTGCGACCATCTGCTTTTCGCGATCCGTCAGGTGGCTCGAATCGAAGGGAATCTTGATAGGTTTGAACTTCGCAAGGCGCGCGGCGATGTCCGTGGCGATAACGGGTTTCTGCGGGGATTGCGGAAAAGCGGCCGCGGCGAAGATGGCGACGACGGCAGAAAGTAGAAAAAAGCAGGCCGAAAATCGCGGAATGCTACCCCATTTTGTGTGTCGAGTAATTGTGGTCGCCATCCTTTGTTTTGAACAACTTACGTCGAAATTTGCTCGGCATGGTGTGTCGAGTAATTGGGGCAGCACACTACCCCCGTCGCCCCGGGTTGCGGAGCCGCCGAGCCACTTACCGAACATAGACGTCCTAATCACGCGCCCATCTTAGAGCAGAAAATCCGAAGCGCAAGTGCGGAGTTGTGTGGACTATTTGCTTAAGGCCCATTTACCCGTGACTAAGCGGGCGTCGCTGCCGTAGAGCCGGCAGTTCGCTCGACCGGATATTTCTTGAAAAGATACCAGCCCACGAATATCCAGCAGGTTGTTTCAATCCAGTAAAGGGAGCGGTGACTGAAATATATGTCAAACGCGTAGTCGCCGACGCGGAGGAGGAGCATCGTTCCGTGCATTAGCGTCACGGCCAAAAGGGACCGAGTGCGGGCGTAGAGCCAACCCAAGGGGATATTGTAAGCAAAATAGGCGGCCAAGAGGACGAGCGTCGATATTCCCGGCAGCGGAACGCGGAGCGCGGGAATCGGACCGAACCCATTGTAGATCGCGAGCATCCACCATATAAGGGAGACCAAGAATATGGCTCGCTTCAGCCCGAGGACCCTTTCCAGGCGATTCTGCAGACAATCGCGCAACACATATTCCTCAATCCACGCGACTAGGTAGACAACAAAGATCCAAGGCACCGGTCGGAACGCGAAAAGGTCTCCCCATGACGGTGGAAACGCGGCCCCTTGCAGTCCGCTTAGAGCAAAATGAAATTGTCGAACGATTTTCAGAAGGAACCGGGGAAGGGCGACGATCGCGAGAGGGAGGAGAAAGGCCAGCAAGTATTCGCGCGGATGAAAACTGCCATGTCGCGGCAATGTTTCGATCTGATCATCGCGGAAGATCTGAATGGCGCAAACGCTAACGACAGCGGGCTCGAAAAGCATATTCAACCATTCCCACATCGTAAACTTCGGGGGCCATCTGAGCATGAAAGGAAGAGGGCCAGGCTTGGCAAACCCAACAAACAGATAGTTGGTGGCTAACTCGATGATTGTAACGACGACCAAAGAAACGATCACCAGCTTGATAATCCGATGGGCCAGATGGGAGCCATCGGATACTTCATTCGCGTGCCCGGCGCTTCCTCGAAAGCGCAGCGGCAAAGAAACGTGTGCGCCATGGGCTTGTCGCAAGGAGAATCCCAACACGGCCGCCCCAGCCAACGTGAAATAAGCCCCGTAGCCTAGATGTAGGATTTGGGAAGGAAGCGCCGCGAGACCATCTCGGACGGTCTGAAGCTCGGAATCAAGAACAGAAGTATTGGCCGGGAGGAATATGATCAGCCCTAAGAAAAATGTAACTCCGAGCGCGACCGGGAGGAAGACCCACGACACAAACTTGCGGACAGGGCTGCGGAACCGAGCGGACCATAGTACGACGCTCGCCGTGTATGCGAATCGGACCGCGAAACGAACGAGCGCGTCGGCGACGAGCGCCCGATCATCCCCGCGCCGCACAGGCAACCAATCCCAGTATTGCCAACCCAGCAGCAACAGAAAGCTTCCTAAAGGAAACAACAGTTGAAGATTGCTCTCCGGGAGTAAATCTCGGAGAAAGAAGCCCACTCGCCATGGCAGCGATTGGCGCAGATCGTTTGCAGCGTCGTCCATTGGCGGGAGATTAACTCGATTGGTTATAACGCGAAAGGAAATTGTTCACCCACTGGATCGACGAGTCGGCAGGCTCTTTCTCTCGGGCTCGTTATGCATTTCGAGATTAGATGGTCCGAGACGCCCTCACTACGTAACGAGCTCCGTGACGACGGTGAACTTGTTTAGATCGGCGCGGCCGAAGGAGGTGGTCATGGCGACGTCGGCGGCGTCGCGGCCCGTGGCGATCAGGACTCGGCCGATGCGCGGATGGTTGTGACGCGCGTCCATGGTCCACCATTTGCCATCGAGATAAACCTCGAACCAGGCGCTGAAATCCATGGGAGTGCCCGATGGGGGAACGCCAATGTCTCCCAGATATCCGGTGGCATAGCGAGCCGGGATATTCATGCAGCGGCAGAACGTGATGGCCAGATGCTGGTAATCGCGGCAGACTCCGGTGCGTTCGGTATAGACGTCGAGCGCGGTCTTGGTGGCACGCGCGTGGTGATATCCAAACTCAACTTTACGGTAAACCCAATCCAAGATCGCCTGCACGCGGCCCCAACCCGGTTGCGTATGGCCGAATAAATCGGTGGCGACGTTCGAGAGGCGGTCCACTTCGCAATAGCGGCTGTTGATGAGGTAAACGAGAATTTCCGCCGGTAATTCCTCCACGGGCTGCTGATACGCGTCGGGCTTGACCGGGTCCTGGATGCCGGAATCTTCGATCAACGTGGAATTCCAAAGGCGCACTTTTCCGACGAGGGCTAGAAACCGGGCGCAGCGATTGCCAAAGTGGTCGAGGTAGGTTTCGATTTTGACAGAAGGTTCGACGCGGAGTTCGTCCGGCTCGCGCAAGTCATGCTCCCGCGAGGGATGAACATTCAGCATTGCCACCATGGCAACCGGCTGCGACACCGAAAACTCAATGTCGTACCCGAGCCGAATCAACATGAGCGATAGTAGCAAGAAACGACGCGCCGGTGGATTGGGAATGCCGGAGTGAAAGGGTAATCTCGACAGAATCGGGAAAACTGCTTGCTGCGATAGGGGCAGCGCATAGGAAGGCGCTGCGCGCTGTCTTGTTGTATGTCAGGGCTGAAGCCCTGACCCACAACCACGGAAGGGATTTGCGGGAGCTGGGCGCGGTCTTGTTTTATGTCTGGGCTGAAACCCTCACCCACGACGACTGAAGAGAGTTGCGACAGCGGAGTGACGGTGCAAATTGCGAAGGCGCGCCTATAGGGTTTTACGTCTGCTGGTTGTCAAGTTCCAGATGAAAACGCCCAGCGAGAGAGCGAGAAACGCCATCGCGCCGCTAAAGCTCTGGCTGGTAATGACTTCAGGAGACACGTTTGCGCTAGTCGTGGCCCAGGACATATACACGCGGATTGTTTCCAGCACGGCAAGCAGGGTGCAGACGAAATGAATTCGCGTAATGGACTCTTTGAACTCCCAGCCCGTGCCGATTTCGAGCCCTGCGTAAATCAGCGCAAACAATCCGAAAGGCAACGCGATTGGCAGCCACAGATATCCCGCCAGGACGTGCGTGATTTCGCCATTTTGGACGACGGGCAATTTCGTGTTGAGAATGCCGGTGTTGATGAAAATAATTCCCATGAACAAGAAAAATCCCGCGGCGATCCCGAAGAGCAGGGCAGGGGAGCGCGGCCAGCCTATTGTCCGAGCGGGCGCGTCAGCGGTGGCCTGCGACTTCGCGATTATTTCCTTCATGAACGTAGCTCCAGATGATATTTCCAACGAAAACCGCGTGGCCGAAGACACAAAGGATCAGCAGAGTGTTTTCCTGAAAACCGGGCTGGGAGTATTCCGCCGGAGAAATTCGGCTGGCGTAAAGGATCTGCGATACGCCGAGGAGCAGAAGAAGCGCACAACCCAGCGACTGGACGTATCCCAACGTGGGATTGAGGTTGAGCTTGGAGATCCCTTGAACAATCTGGTACTCGATGAAAAAAAGCCCAAACGCCACAAGCGCCAGAAAAAAGAAAAGCGCCAGATCGTGAAGCCAGTCGAGACGGCCATGGCCGGAGGCAATGTGGCTTGCTTGAGCGATTGCCGAGGCGCCCGCACCGATGAGGCACACATTAACGAGAATGCGGAGGACATTCTTGGGAGAGGGCATGGGAATCACGGGAACTGGCCTCAAATAACGTTAGCACCCCCTTCGTCTCGCGCGCAGAGGGCCCAGATCAATGATGCCGAATTACTAACGTCGCGGCGTACGGGGGACTTGCCGATGCAAACCGTAGCCGCGTTCTATTTGGACGCAGCGCGGTGTATATTTCTGAAGGGTTGGGGAATCGAGGCGGAGCGCCCGCCGCACGGGTGACAAATCCAGTCGAGCGCCGTCCAACAGCTAGCCACGGAGGAATTCCACTTGCGAAAGATACTGCTGTCGTTTGCGCTTGTAAGTCTGATGTTCATTTGCGGTTCGCGTCCGGCCGCTGCCCAAGCGAACGATCCGCAATCGGCGCAATCGAGCCTGGTCGCGCGCGTTCATGACACGGGTTTCATCCAGCTGACCGCGGACAGCTTCAACAGTCTTACTCAAGAGCAGAAGATGGATGCCTACTGGCTTTACCGGGCGGCCGTTGCCGTTGACCCCATCGCTTACGACCAGAATTCCGCCGATGGCTTGCGCGAGAAACACCTGCTCGAATCAATTTTGACGCACTCAAACGGCGTAGACCCGGCGGTGCTGAAAAAGATCACCGACTACACGATGCTTTTCTGGGGGAACCACGGGAATCACAACGCGAATACTTCCGTGAAATTTCTGCCGGATTTCACGTCCGCTGAATTGCGTGCGGCTGCGGAGCAGGCCAGCAAGAACGGAGCGGTGCTGGGTTCAGCGACAGGGCTGGCGCGGGAGCTTCAGGAGCTCGACAAGTCGTTCTTCGATCCGGCGTTCGAGCCGATGCTGACGGATAAAAATCCGGCGAACGGCGCTGACCCGCTGGTGGCCAGCAGCAACAATTTCTATTCGGGAGTGACGCTCAAGGATCTGGTCGGGTTTACCGAACACTACGCGCTGAATTCGCGGCTGACGATGCAGGACGGCAAACCTGTGGAAGATGTCTATCGCATGGGCACGCCGGGCGCGGCGGCGCCCCAGACGGGAGCTGTGCCGTCCGCGGGAACGGTGCCTCCGGGGCGCTACGCGCGCGAACTGGGGCTGGCGATCCGAAACCTGCAGCAGGCGCTGCGTTACTCGCCTCCGCAGCAGACGAAGGTGATCAACGATCTCATCCGCTACTACCAGACCGGCGAACGCGCGGACTGGATTCGCTGCGGAATTGACTGGGTGCAGGATAAAACGAATCCTGATTTTTCGAACGGCTTCGTGGAGGTTTACAAAGATCCGCGGGGAGCGAAGGGAGCGATTCAGGGATTTGTGACCGTCGTGGACGAGAAGATGAACCATCTGATGACTGGATTTGCCGCGAATGCGGGCTACTTCGAACAGCGCGCGCCGTGGGACGATAAATACAAGAACCCGAATCCCAAGCCGCCCATCGTGAATGCGGTGGAAATGTTGGCCGAAACCGGCGATTTCAATGTGAGCACCATCGGCGACAACCTGCCGAACGAAGAGGAGATTCACGCAAAGTATGGGTCGAAAAGTTTCGTGATGACCGGCTCGATCCGCGCGCTCAACAGCGCCACGGGTTACGAGGTTTCCGGGGAGTTTTCGTCCACGCAGGAGGAAAAGGACCGCGCCAAACAGTACGGCGATCTCGCGGAAAATCTCATGACCGCGATGCACGAGGTGATCGGCCACGGCTCCGGAAAAGTTGGACCGAAAATCACGCATGAGCCGGCGTATTACATCAAAGAATATTACTCGACGCTCGAGGAATCACGCGCGGACCTGATGGCGCTTTGGAATTTCTGGGATCCGAAACTCATTCAAATGGGCGTGATGCCGAATACGGACGTCGCCAAAACTGCTTACGACTCCGAGGCGCGCTCGGCGCTTACGCAACTTCACGAAGTTCCCACCGCCGACACGATCGAGGAAGATCACCGACGGGGCACGCAGCTGATCGTCAATTACATTCGCGACAAGACCGGAGCGATCCAGCCCGTCGAGAAAGACGGCAAAGTTTATCTGGTGGTGACGGACTACGCGAAAATGCGCCAGGGAGTGGGAATGCTGCTGGCCGAGCTGATGCGCATCAAGGCGGAAGGCGACTACGACGCGGCCAAGGCGCTGATCACGCAATACGGAATCCATTTCGATAAGTCGTGGCGCGATCAGGTGGTGGCGCGCTACAAGACGCTCGACATTCCCAATGACTGGTCGGGGATCAATCCTGATCTTGAGCTTCGCAGGGGCGCGGGCGGGAAGATGGATGTCACGATCACGTATCCGCGCGACATTGTGAAGCAGCAACTGGCGTACACGAAAATTAATGGAGAGTAGAGCGGTTTTCGCGCTGGCTAGCAAGGCACCGGGGCTAAAGCCCGGGAAATTTTAGGCTGCTTTTCGTGGGGCTGAAGCCCCACGCTTTCACCACAAACCGCCCACGTCCGCGACTCGGTATGTGCGGGCACGCGAATCGTGAACGACGGTCGCTGCGAATGCGATACGGAGTTTACTTTGCTGAGACGGTGGCGCGCGTAAGACGTTCGGCGAGGGCTTTTTGTTCCTGGGCGACGGCGGGGGGAATGTGGCTGCCGAACTTGGCGAAGAATTCTCCGACGGCTTCATCTTCCGCCAGCCAATCGTTTGAATCCACGCTCAGCAATTCATTCAGCGTGTCGCGCGAAATCGAAAGGCCGTCGAGCGTGAGAGAGGCCGGCGTGGGCACGTTGCCGATCGGCGTTTCCGTGGCGGCGGCGCGGCCTTCGATGCGGTCGAGCATCCACTTCAGCACGCGCACGTTTTCTCCGTAGCCGGGCCACAGGAATTTGCCGTCCGCTCCCTTGCGAAACCAATTGACGTGGAAAATTTTCGGCGGATTTTTCAGCTTCGCGCCCATCGAGAGCCAGTGGCCGAAATAGTCGCCCATGTTGTAGCCGCAGAAGGGAAGCATGGCCATGGGATCGCGGCGGCAGACGCCGACGGCGCCGGTCGCAGCAGCCGTTGTTTCGGAAGCCATCGTCGCGCCAACGAAAACGCCGTGTTGCCAGTTGCGAGATTCGTACACGAGCGGCGCAAGACGCGCGCGACGCCCGCCGAAAATAATTGCAGAGATGGGCAGGCCCTCGGGGTCATCCCAATGTTTCGAAAGTGAAGGTGTTTGCGAAGCAGGCACCGTATAGCGGGCGTTCGGGTGCGCGGCGGCGCCCGATCCCGAGGACCACGGCTCGCCCTTCCAGTTGATGAGGCCGTCGGAGGGCGCGCCGTCAATTCCTTCCCACCAGGGTTCGAGCGAATGCGTCATGGCGACGTTGGTGAAGATCGTGTTGCGATTCGCCGCGGTCATCACGTTGGGATTTGTTTTCGCGTTCGTGCCGGGCGCGACTCCGAAAAATCCGGCCTCGGGATTGATGGCGCGCAGAGTGCCGTCCGATGCGATGTGCATCCAGGCGATGTCGTCGCCGACGGTCCAGACGCGATATCCCTGCGATTCGAGCGCCGAAACCATCATCGCGAGGTTTGTCTTGCCGCAAGCGCTGGGGAATGCGGCGGCCATGTAGGTCACTTTGCCCGACGGATCTTCGAGGCCAAGAATCAGCATGTGCTCGGCCATCCAGCCCTGATCGCGCGCCATCCAGCTGGCAATTCGCAGGGCGAAACATTTTTTGCCGAGCAGCGCATTGCCGCCGTAGCCGGAGCCGACGCTCCAGATCAGCTTTTCCTCCGGGAAGTGCATGATGAACCGGCGGCTGGGATCCAGATCGCCCAGCGAGTGAAGGCCGGGAACAAAATCCGCGGAACTGCCGAGGCGGTCGAGCGCGGCCTTGCCCATGCGGGACATAATTCGCATGTTCGCGGCGACGTACGCGCTGTCGGTGATCTCAACGCCCACCTTGCTATAGGGCGATTTCGCCGGGCCGAGAATATAGGGCACCACGTACATCGTTCGGCCCTTCATCGCGCCGTCGAAAAGCGGCCGGAGTTTTTCTTTCGCCTCGGACGGAGCCATCCAGTTGTTGCTGGGGCCGGCGTCTTCCTTGTTGCGCGTGCAGATGAAAGTCAGTTGCTCGGTGCGGGCGACGTCATTGGGGTTGCTGCGGTGCAGATAACAGCGAGGGTGGGTTCTCTGGTTCAGCTCGATGAACGTGCCGTCGCGGAGCATGTCCGCCGTCAATCGCTCGCTCTCGGCCTCGGAACCATCGCACCAGACGATCTTCGCGGGCTTCGTCAGGCGCGCTGATTCCTCTACCCAGCTTTCCAGTGGTGTGGACACCCTACCTCCCGGGATTTTGTCGCAGGGACGCCGCTCGGTGTGATTCGGTACTCGCGCGTCGCGCCGAAAATGACACAGTCTTCTTATTTATTGTAATAAAAAATTCTAGGTCACGCGGCCCGGAAATGCAAGGCGAGCGCGGCGCGCAATCCGGGTGCGAGTGCCCGATGTTATACTTCGGGCGAAATGTACGCGAGAAAGCTGGCGGCAGAGATGACAATTGGCGCCGAGCGCCGGCCGGTGCCGCTCGAATGGCTCGACAGTTTCTGCATGCGGAATTTTACCGGCTCGGCGGAATTCGACGATACGCTGCCGAAAGGCGAGGGACTGCTCGAAGCGGGATTGAGCGTTGACCCGGCGCGCCTGGCCGCGGCCATGAGCGAGTGGTTCACGAAGCGCGGAAAAGGGAACGGAGCGGCTGTGGTGGTGGAGCTTCGCGAGTCGAAATGAACGCTGCGGCTGACTTGCGCCGCGGAAACAAGAGCCGAACGCCCCCGTCGCATGATTGGGGCGTTGCAAAGGTCACGTCGCGAGAGGTTCGGCTCTCTACGTGATTTGACGCGGTGTCGCGCGGATGGTTAGCACGCGCCAGGAATACCGGGGCGGAATCGAAGATACCCTGCGGCGATCGTGACGGTCATGATTTCAGGCTTCGGGCGCGCGATTCGAGCGCTTGATACGAGGGAATTTCCCGGGCTCGGCGGTGAGCGCGGCTCTGATCTTGGGAATCGCGGCGCGCGTGGCTGCTTCTCCGGCGGCGACGAGCTGCGGCGTTTTCACGAATTCATCCCACAGGATGTGATGAACCTCGGGCTCGATGAGCACGTCCACGTCGCTGTGCCATAGCTGGGACGCGGCGGTCTGAATAATCGAGAACGAGCGGCTGATCACCTCGATCGTGTTGCGCGGCGCAGAGCGGAGCAGGCCCGGTTCGAGATGCACGCCGATTACGATATCCGCGCCCATGTCTCGCGCTGCCTCCGCCGGAACAGTTTCGGTCAGAAACCCGTCCACAAGAATCCGGCCGCGATATTCCACCGGCAAAAATAATCCGGGATAGGCGCACGAGGCGCGCAGAGCCGGGCCGATTTCGCCCTCGGTAAAGTGCACGGACTCGCCCGTGGTCAGGTCGGTTGCGACAATGCTTAGCGGAATCTTCATTTGGCTGAAGAATTCCGCCGGCGTGAATTTGTGGAGAAAGTGCTCGAGGCGTTCGTTCGAGGCCATGCCCATGCGCGAAAGGGTCCAACGCCCAAAGTCGCTGAAACGGGTGGCAAATCCCTGGCGCTCCATTTCGTCGAGGGGCGTGCCGCTGGCGTAGGTGGCCGCAATCAGCGCGCCCACGCTGGTCCCGGCAATGCAATCAATCGGAATCTCGTTTTCTTCCAGGACGCGCAGTACGCCGATGTGCGCGATGCCGCGCGCGAATCCGCCGCCCAGGGCCAATCCAACCTTCGGACGCACGCCCTCACCCGCGTAGGCGAACGATCGCAGTCCTTGTACGGCCTTATTGAGCCATTTCGTCGCGGTTCCCAACGGATGCCCCCGCACCTACCGCTCACTCTAGCAAACTTCGCCGACGCGGGGTGTTTCCGGTTGACCGGTGGTGGCGCTTTTGCAACCATGTCCCCTGCACGAGGGTGAAATTGATGAGACGCCCCATCGAAAAAGCGGCGGTGCTGGGAGCTGGCACGATGGGCGCACGCATTGCCGCTCACCTCGCCAATGCTGGAATCCCGTGTTATTTGCTCGATATCGTCCCGCCAGAATTGAATGCCGATGAAAAGCGCAAGGGGCTGACGCTGGAAAAACCCGCGGTACGGAACCGAATCGTGCTCGCGGGATTGGACGCGGCGAAGAAATCGCGGCCCGCGGCGTTCTTCACTCCAGAGACTGCGCGGCTGGTTACGCCCGGCAACTTCGACGACAACCTTGCGTGGTGCGGCGATGTGGATTGGATCATCGAGGCCGTCGCTGAAAATCTCGAGATCAAGCGAAAGCTGCTAGAGCGCGTGGACGCCGTGCGCAAGCCGGGAACGATTGTCTCGTCGAACACTTCCGGCTTGCCAATACGGCTGATCGCCGAAGGCCGCTCGGAGGATTTTCAGCACCACTGGGCGGGCACGCATTTCTTCAATCCGCCGCGCTACATGAAATTGGCGGAGCTGATTCCCGGACCGAAGACTCTGCCGGCCGTGCTTGAAGCGCTCGACGAAGTCTGCGACGTGCGGCTGGGCAAAGGCGTGGTGCTTGCGAAGGACACGCCGAACTTCATCGCCAATCGCATTGGCACGTTTTCGATGCTCAACGCGATTCAGCAAATGATGGCGCTGGAGATGACAATTGAGGAAGTGGACGCATGCACCGGGCCGGCCGTCGGCTGGCCGAAGTCCGCCACGTTTCGAACGGCCGATATCGTCGGACTCGATGTGCTCGTCCACGTGATCCGGAACATCTACGACAACATTCCGGATGACGAATCACGGGAAATGTTTCGAGTGCCGTCGCTGCTCGAAGAAATGATGAAGCGCGGCTGGCTCGGCGAGAAAACCGGCAGCGGATTTTACAAACGCATCAAGGGAGCCGGAGGCGAATCGGAAATCCTGACGCTCGATTGGCAGAAGATGGAATACCGGCCTCAGCAGAAAGCGAGAATCCCCTCGATTGAAGCCGGGAAAGCCATCGAAGACACGAGCGCGCGCTTGCGAATGCTCGTGGGACCGGCGTTGGAGGGCAAGAGCGGCGACAAGGCGAACCGGTTTCTCTGGTCGGGCTTGAGCGCGATGTGCGTGTACGCCGCGCGGCGCGAGCCGGAAATTGCCCACTCCGTGGTGGACGTGGATCACGCGATGCAATGGGGATTCGCATGGGAAATGGGGCCGTTCGAGATTTGGGACGCGATCGGAGTCGAGCCCATGGCGAAAGCGCTGGAAAGCGAGGCGAAGTCGCTGCCGCCGCTCGTGGCGAAAGTGCTCGCCTCGCCGAAGAAGTCGTTCTACCAAACGGAGAAGGGAAGCACGCGCTATTTCGATTTGACATCGGGCGCGTTTGTGCCGGAGCCGGTACCCGCGGGCATACTAATCCTGAAGTCGCTGAAGGAACGCACGCCGGTGGTGCAGGAAAACTCCGGCGCGAGCCTGATTGATTTGGGCGACGGTGTGCTCTGCTGCGAATTTCATTCAAAGATGAACGCCATCGGCGGGGACTTCGTCGCGATGTTGCACTCCGGCATCGCGCGCCTGGAAACGGAATTCGAAGCCATGGTAATCGGGAACCAGGCGCCGAATTTTTCCGCCGGCGCGAACCTGATGTTGTTGCTGATGACTGCGCAAGAGGGCGAGTGGGACGACATTCACCTCGCTGTGCGCCAATTCCAGCGCGTGAATATGGCCATCAAGTACGCGCCGCGGCCCGTGGTCTCCGCGCCTCAGGGAATGGCGCTCGGCGGCGGATGTGAAATCAATCTGCACGCCGCTAAAATTCACGCCACAGCAGAGGCGTACATCGGTCTGGTGGAAGTTGGCGTGGGCCTGATTCCCGGCGGGGGCGGAACGAAGGAGATGCTGATCCGCGCGAACGAGCACGCGGCGGGCGGCGACGATCTGGACTTGACGCACGCGCTCCGTCCCATCTTCGAGAACATCGCCACGGCGAAAGTGTCCACCAGCGCCGAAGAGGCGCGGTCGCTCGGCTACCTGCGCCCGTCCGATCTGATCTCCATGAATCGCGACCGGCAAATCGCCGATGCGAAGCAAACGGCGCTGGCGATGGTTCGCGCCGGATATCATCCGCCGGCTCCGGCGCAAATTCGCGTGCTGGGCGAGGAATTCCTCGCGCTCGCCAAATTAGGGTTGCACGGAATGATTCGCGGCGGGTACGCCACGGAGTTCGACGGCGTAGTCGCGCGAAAGCTCGCGTATATCCTGGCAGGCGGCGGCATCACGGCGACGCAAAGCGTTCCCGAGCAATACGTCCTCGATCTCGAGCGCGAGGCATTCGTCGGCCTCTGCGGCGAGCGCAAGACGCAGGAGCGCATCGCCCACACCTTGAAGACTGGCAAACCGCTTCGCAATTAACGCGGTAGGCATGTTCGGGCACTGCGCCGACTAGATGTCACGCCCGTGACCCCGATCTCGACGAATCAAAGGAACTCCCCGTGGAACACGCGACGTTTTATCGCACGGTGCAGATCGATGGGCTCTCGATTTTTTACAGAGAGGCTGGCCCGAAAGACGCGCCGACGCTTCTCCTGCTGCACGGACTACCTTCTTCGTCGCGGATGTTCGAGCCGCTCTTCGCCCGGCTTTCCGATCGCTACCACCTTGTCGCTCCCGATTATCCGGGCTTCGGTCACAGCGACTGGCCGGATGCGAAGAAATTCGCATACACCTTCGATCACATTGCCGAGGTCATGAGTCACTTTACGGAAGCGCTCGGGCTCTCGCGATATACGCTGTATATGCAGGATTACGGAGGCCCCGTGGGTTTTCGCATGATCCTGGCGCATCCGGAACGTGTCGAGGCGCTCATCGTCCAGGACGCTGTGGCGCACAACGAAGGCCTGGGGGCCAATTGGAAGACGCGCCGCGCCTTTTGGGTTGATCGCGCCGCCAACGAAGACGCGCTGCGCGCAAATCTTCTGTCGCTCGCAGCCGCCCGCGCGCGCCACGTGGGAGACGACCCAAACCTGGAGCGCCATGACCCGGATCTGTGGACCGACGAATACTATTTTCTCAATCAGCCGGGCCAAGCCGAAATTCAAAGCGACCTTTTCTACGACTACCGCACGAACGTCGA
The DNA here is from genome assembly GCA_963842425.1 of uncultured Acidobacteriota bacterium. Classification (GTDB taxonomy): domain Bacteria; phylum Acidobacteriota; class Terriglobia; order Acidiferrales; family UBA7541; genus Palsa-295. Next base: position 903,216 of record CAWJGQ010000010.1, read on the forward strand.
GAACTACCCCAAGTGGCAGGCATGGATGCGCGAAAATCAGCCTCGACTGCTGGTGATCTGGGGCAAATATGAAGCCTCGTTCGACCCTTCGGAGCCGGAATCGTATCGTCGCGACCTGCCGAAGGCCGAAGTGCACGTCGTTGACGGTGGGCATTTCGCGCTCGACGTCGCAGCAGACCAGATTGCGCAACTCGTTCGGACTTTCATGAAGTGAAAGCGGCAAAGAGGTGCTGAATCCAATTCGGTAGACTTAATTCCTGCCTAACGCGCGAACCGGATAAGTAACTGCCGACCACATCTGAGTTTTCTCAACTGACCCAACGCCGAAATTAGGTTTCTTCAACCGTTTTTCGCCGAATGTTCCCCGGGGGTACGAAGGTACTATTGCGGCAGTCTGTCCCTCGCCTCAAAAATTACAATAGCAGCCATAAATCAGGCCTTTTCAGGGGGAACGGCGTGAAACCGTTCGTACTATCATGACGCCACTCAAAGACACATTGGAAGTCGCGACTCCCGTCGTTGAAGCCACGACCGCGCAAGTGAGCGAGCGGCCGAAACCGGAATCCGGGCATCTCCGCGCCGATGCCGTGTCGCTCGACGTGCCTGTAAAGGTGCACGGATCGCGCGTGACCGACGTGGTTCGCGGAATCACGCCGCACACAGAGCCGTTCGAAGAGCAGACGTCCACGATGATTGTGTTCCCTCAGGGCGGCGTGCTGCGGATGGCCACGGCCGTAACCGCCGGACAGATGGTCGTGCTCACGAACCTGAAAACCGGGCACGACGCCATTTGCCGCGTCATAAAAGTGCGCGCGTACGCGCAGACGCAGAGCTACGTCGAACTGGAATTTACGAATCGCCAGCCCGGCTATTGGGGCGTTCATTTCGCGAGCGACGGAGCTGAACCTGCGAAAGCGTTTGTTCCGGCGCCGCCGCCTGCTCCCGTCGTTGCCGAGGCTCCTGTCGAAAAAATCGAAGCGAAACCTGCGTCGCAGATTTCGTGGGCTCCGGCTGCCAATCTGCAACCGCAGGCAGCAAAGCTCGTTGAGCCGCCTGTTTATTCAAGTCCGGTTAAGCCGGCGAGCCCGCCGGCCGAGCGCCCCGCGCAAGCAAGTAAGCCGGAATCTTCGTTCGTTGCGATCGGCGCGCAAGAGGACGTGCAGCCGGCAGCCGCGGCAACTTCGCACAAAAAGAAAGTGGAGCGAGTTACCACTCCGGTGGCGTCTCTTTCCATGGCCGAGCTACGCGGCGATGCGCACGTGGCCGCGCCCGTTTCTACTTCGCTCGGCGCAGGTGTTCCCGGCGAGATGACGGATCTTTCGGACGATCTGGCGGAAGCGTCGCAGGAAAAGGCGCCGGCAACATTTGGCCGGCTCGCGGCAAGCGCGAGTCTCGCGAACGCGAATAGCGCGCCGCAGAAGGCTTTCGGCGCACGTTTCGATTCGAACGCGCTCGGCGTTTCCGACGAAGCAATCGCCGCCCCCAAGAATTCGGCCCAGAATTGGTTTTTGATCGCGACTGGAATCGCGGCTCTGTTCGTGGTCGCCGCTGCCGGTGCTTTCTACTTCCACTTGTTGCCCGGGGCGAAGCCAAACGCGGGGTCAGCCACCCTATCTGCTCCGGCGGCTCCGCCTGCTGCGCTCGCTACGACCTCGCCTGCAGGAAACTTTTCCGGCCAGCCTTCCAGTCCGAATCCCGTGTCGCCGGCGAACCAGCCAAATACGAATGGCGCAGCAGCTGTGAGTAGCCCCGTGGTCACGACTCGTGTCACCGATACGACGCCTTCAAATTCCGAGAGAGTTCCTGCGGCTGAGCGCGTACAACCGACCGCTCCTGTCAATCAGAAACCCGCCAAAGTCATGCCCGACATGTCCGCGACGCTGAACTCACATCCCGTTTCCGCACAGCGGGCCGCTTCGGACGACGCAGATGCGCCGCCTGTTGAATCGAGCGCGCCGAATTCGAGTGGCGAGCTTCAGGGAATCGCGGCCAATTCCGATGTGGCGCCTCCGCCGCCCACGGCTCTTCCCCGTATCCGTGTTGGCGGCGTCGTGAAGCCGCCGAAACTGATTACCTCGGTCCCGCCCGAATATCCGACGATCGCGAAATCAGTCGGCGCTGAAGGTAGCGTTGTGGTGGAGGCCTCGATAGGTCCGAACGGCGACGTTGTATCCACGAAAGTGATTTCCGGTCTACCGATTCTTCGCCAGGCCGCCGTGGATGCACTTCGCAGGTGGAAATATCAGCCCGCGACGCTTAACGGCGAGCCAATACCCGTGCAGATCACGGTGACAATCCAGTTCCACAAATAACGATCCGCAAGTCCGATCATTCCAATGCGGCGGACGCGGATCCGTCGAATAATTTTGCATTCGCGCGCGGTTGCTTTTTCTTGCCCAGTGGCATCCAATGGAGTAGTTTGCGGCGGTGGAGTTGGCATTTCCTCTGAGGTGAGCCATGCGAGAAGCGGTGCTGGTGAGCTCGGTGCGGACGGCTGTGGGAAAGGCGCCGAAGGGGACGCTGCGCACGACTCGTCCGGACGATCTGGCTGCGCTGGTGATCAAGGAAGCGCTGTCGCGCGCCCCCGGCGTGAAACCTGAAGACATCGAAGACGTCGTGATCGGCTGCGCGACGCCGGAAGCCGAGCAGGGAATGAATCTCGCGCGGATTGCCTCGCTGCGCGCGGGATTGCCCGTCAGCGTCTCCGCGATGACCATCAACCGATTTTGTTCGTCGGGTTTGCAATCCATCGCGATCGCCGCCGAGCGAATCATGTCCGGGCAGGGCGACATCGCCATCGCCGGGGGCGCCGAATCCATGAGCATGGTCCCCATGGGCGGACACAAAATCGCGCCGAATCCCTGGCTGATGGACAACTATCCGGACGCGTATATCAACATGGGCTTGACGGCCGAAAACCTGGCGAAGAAATACGGCATCACGCGCGAGCAGGCGGATGAATTTTCGTTCGCCAGTCACCAGAAAGCGCTCGCGGCGATTGCGGCGGGCAAGTTCAAGGATGAAATTGTGCCGGTGGCCGTGACATACAACGTACTTGAGGCGAGCGCGAACGGTTCCGCGAGCGCCGCGAAACCTAAAACGGTGAACGTCACGTTCGATACCGACGAGGGGCCTCGCAGCGACACATCTGTCGAAGCGCTCGCCAAGCTCAAACCCGTGTTCCACGTGCGCGGCGTGGTGACGGCGGGGAACAGCTCGCAAATGAGCGATGGCGCGGCGGCGGCCGTGGTGATGAGTGCCGAACGGGCGCGGGAGCTGGGTCTGAAGCCGCTGGCGCGTTTCGTCGCATACGCAACCGCTGGAGCTCCGCCGGAGGAGATGGGCATCGGCCCGGTGTACGCAATTCCGAAGGCGCTCAAGATCGCGGGGCTGACGCTCGATCAGATTGACGTGATTGAATTGAACGAGGCGTTTGCAGCGCAGGCGATGTCGGTGATCAAGGTCGCGGGCCTCGATCCGGCGCGCGTGAACGTGAACGGAGGCGCGGTGGCGCTCGGCCACCCGCTCGGGTGCACGGGAGCAAAACTGACGGCCACGATCCTGCGCGAGCTTGAGCGGCGCAATGCGCGCTACGGACTGGTGACAATGTGCATCGGCGGTGGCATGGGCGCCGCTGGGATTTTCGAACGCGTGGCCTGATTCGGCAACAGCACGAAGGGAGAAATCATCATGGCGACAGCAACCGTTTCGCAGTCCGTGAATCGCGGCGGCGCATTCCTGGTGACGCCCATCACTCCAGCGGAAATTTTCACGCCGGCTGATGTTACCGACGATCAGCGCCTGATCGGCCAGACGGCCTCGGAATTCGTGACGAAAGAAATCCTCCCGCTGATACCCGAGCTCGAAAAGCACAAAGAAGGCCTGATGGCGCACGCGCTGAAGAAAGCCGGCGAGATTGGGCTGCTCGGCGCGGGCATTCCCGAAATTTACGGCGGGTCGGAGCTCGACAAAATCTCGGCAACGGTGCTGACCGAAAAGATCAGCGTGTACGCCTCCTTCGCTGTGGCATTCGGAGGCACTTCCGGAATCGGCACAATTCCCATCGCGAGTTTCGGCACTGAGGAGCAAAAGAGGAAATACCTACCGAAGATCGCTTCCGGCGAGTTGCTAGCTGCCTATTGCCTTTCAGAGCCGCAGGCGGGCTCGGATTCGCTGGCCGCGCGCACGCGGGCCGTGCTCTCGCCGGACGGCAAGAATTGGATTCTCAACGGGCAGAAGATGTGGATTACGAACGGCGGATTCGCCGACGTATACATCGTATTCGCGAAGGTGGATGGCGAGAAATTTTCGGCTTTCATCGTCGAGCGCGGCACACCCGGCTTCACAGTGGGCGCCGAGGAAAACAAGATGGGTATACGCGGCAGCTCCACCGTGCCGCTTTTCTTCGAAAATGCGCCGGTGCCGAAGGAAAACCTGCTCCACGAAATCGGCCGCGGCCACATCGTCGCATTCAACACGCTCAACGCCGGCCGGTACACGCTGGGTGTTTCCTGCATGGGCGGTTCCAAGAGAGCGCTCGCCGACGCCGCGAAATATTCGCACGAACGCGTTGCGTTCGGGAAGACAATCAGCGAGTTTGGACTGATCAAGGCGAAGCTCGGCGAGATGGCAATTCGCATCTACGCGCTCGAATCCATGATCTACCGCACGGCGGGAATGATGGAATCCGCAATTTCCGCCGGAGGCGCGGACAAGGTCAAGCAATCCATGCAGGTGCTCGAGGAGTACGCCATCGAGAGTTCGATCACAAAGATCGTTGGCAGCGAGACGCTGGACTATTGCGTGGACGAAGGCCTACAGATCTTCGGCGGCTACGGTTTCCACGAGGACTATCCGATGGCGCGCGCCTATCGCGATAGCCGCATCAACCGGATTTTCGAGGGCACCAACGAAATCAATCGCATGCTCATCATTCAGATGCTGATGAAACGCGCCATGGCGGGAGCGCTGCCGCTGATTCCGGCCGCCAAGAAACTCGCCGACGAATTGCTGGCCGGCCCTTCCTTCGAGGAGGCGCCCACAGGCGCGTTTGCCGAGGAGGAGCGTTCGCTTGCGCAGGCGAAGAAAGTATTTCTGCTTGCCGCCGGCGCCGCGGTCGAGAAATTCCGCGACAAGCTCGCGGAGCATCAGGAAATTATCGCCGCGCTTTCGAATATCGTGATGGACGTGTACGCCATGGAATCCAGTTTGCGGCGCGCGCAAAAATCCCGCGCAGCGGATTCGCCGATGGCGGACGCTGCTCGCTCCTTCGGCTACGACGCGATGGATCGCATCGAGAAGGAAGCGCGCACTGCGCTCGCGGCAACGTCCGATGGTGACACGCTCGCCACGCAGCTTGCCGCGCTGCGGCGGCTCGCGAAGCACGCGCCGGTGGACACCATCGCGCTGCGGACTCGCGTCGCCGAAGCCGTTCTCGCGCAGGATCGCTACCCATTCGAAGGGCGCTAAGCGCGTTGTGATATTGCTTCGCGCGAAACAAAACCGAATCGCATCCTCGTCGTGACGTAAACTGTCGCTTCAAATCGTCTCGAAATGGGACGATTTGCCGCCCGCCGCGCTTCCCAAGAAGCGGAAACCATTTTCCACCCTGCTGAACCCAGCTCTGCAAGCCTCCGATATTTCAACCACTTAGATGCTGGTCCCTTTGGAATCACCCGTGCATCTAATGGGTTGGAAGTCACGAGAGGATCGATGAAAACCGTAATCGGGGAAGTAAAAGAGATGGCGAATAGTTTCTGGCAGAACACGAAGGTGCGAAATCGTACGGGCTGGGGCCTGGCGATCTTCCTTGTTCTACAGCTTTATTTCGTGCGCGAATTGATCGCCGCGGAACTGCTTTTCGGAATGATGTTCGCATTCATGCTGGCGCTGGCCTGCCTTTTCTACGTTGTCGGCACGATTGGCGTGAACGGCCGGGAGTGGGCCGAAGCGGGCGCCCGCGTCGCCGTAAGTTCGGCGCGCCGCGGCTTCAGCACGCTCGAAGAAATCAGTAAAAAGCCATTCCGCCATCCACATTCAGAGTCTGCCCAGTAATCGCGCTGGCTTGATCGGAAACCAGAAATAGGGCCGCGGACGCAATTTCATCCGCCGTCTGCGGCCTCCCCTGCAAAATATTCTGCATCATCTGCTTCAGCGTTTCGTCGCCACTGGAGCCGAAATGTGCCGCAAAGTCGCGCGTCAAATCCTGCGACATTTTCGTTTCCGTTACCGGCCCCGGGCAGATGGCATTGACGCGCACTCCCTGGCGCGCCGCTTCGGCGGCCGTCACGCGCGTCAGTCCGATCAGTCCCGCCTTGGATGATGTATACGCCGCGCTCAATCCGAACGCGGCCTTGGCTCCCACGGTCGAAATATTCAGGATCGAACCCGATTTGCGCGCGTACATTTCCGGAAGCACCAGCTGCGTGATCACCAAAGGCGCGCGCAGGTTCACCGTCATCACTTCGTCCCAGTCATTCAGCGGAAATTTCTCAATCGGCTGAATCGGCCCGTAGATCGCGGCGTTGTTGACGAGGATGTGGACTGCGCCAAACGCGGCGCGCGCGGCATCCACGATTTTCTTGCAGTCCGCTTCGCGAGCCAGATCAGCTTGTACCGCGGCCGCTTTTCCGCCTGCGCTCTGAATTTCCGCGACAACCTGTTTGATTTCGCTCTCGCTGCGCGCGGCGACGACCACAGCCGCGCCCTCAGCCGCAAATCTCCGCGCGATGGCGCGCCCAATTCCGCGTCCTCCGCCGGTTACTATGGCTACTTGTCCCTTGAGCAGCATGCGTTCTCCTCGGAATGAATTTCAGAGGATAACATCGCTCACAGGAATTTGCCGAACCGGGGGGCCGCAGGGGTCCGGTCATTGGTCTATTCGAAAAGCCCACTCGCCGTAGATGTCCACTTTTGGACAGTATTCGATCTCGTTCCTCGTGAAAATAGCTGTGTATTGCGAATCCGCCCTCGGGCTTTTCGAGCAGTTGCCACGAAGCGGCTCACAACACAGTCGGGGTAAGTCACTCAAAATGCGGAGGCAGCGTCAATGAAACTCCGTGCGATCGGAATCTGGCGATTTCTGCAGGTATCGAGCAGCTTGATTATGCTGGGTCTGCTCGTGGAAATCGTAAGCCTCCTCTGGTTTCATCCGCTCTCGTTCCTGCTCTTTGCGTTCGTTGGCGTAATTCTGATCGGGCTGGGAATCGCGGTTTATCTCATTTCGCTGGTCTTCGCCGTTTCCCCGCCGACGGAGAGCCGGGGATGAAACGCGAGGACGGACATCACGAACTGATTTGCGACGCTCCGAATGACAAGGAGAAATTGTGCTTGGACTAACCGGAGTCCTCGTCACATTGGTCGTACTGACGATCACGCTGGCCGGAGTGTTTCTCGTGCGTCCCTCGATCACTGCGGGAGCCACGGGCAAGATTCTCGCCTTTATAGGACTGTGCGTTCTTCCGGCGCTGTGCATCGGCGCGGGCATGTCTTTTCACATGCGGCGTTCCCAACAGACGGCGTACTGCATTTCATGCCACAGCATGGAAACGCACGGACAGAGCCTGCACGTGCTGGATCAGAGTTACATCCCCGCGCAACATTTTCAGAACCACCTCGTGCCTCCGAAAGAAGCCTGCTACACCTGCCATACTGACTACACCATGTACGGTCCCTTGAAGGACAAGCTCAAGGGCCTGAGGTACGTGTACATGGAGTACGTGAGCACGCCACCCGCGACAATCCATATAGACGGAAAATACAGCAATTTGCAGTGCCTCCACTGCCACGCAGGCACCCGCGACTTTGAGGCGAATCTTAACCACATGGCGCCCATGGGGTCACTCGAAACGAATCAGATATCGTGCATTTCGAGCGGTTGCCACGCAACAATTCACAACGCATCCGAAGTAGCTCACCTGAAAATGTGGACAGAGGGTACTGCGCCGGCGCCTGTTGCTGCCGAAGCGGCGCCAGCCACCGCGGAACCGGGTGCAGAGGCCGGCCCATCGAAAACCCCAGCTGGAAATCCGGTGAGCGCTGCAACCACCGCCCGGGGGAAGAATGTCTTTGATTCTCATGGCTGTGGTGCATGCCACGGAGAGGCCGGAGGCGGCGCTTCTGGGCCGGCGCTGACACATACTTCCAGTCAGTATCCGCCCGCGCAACTGACGGCTGTCCTGAAGACGCCCACCGCCCAGATGAAAGCTGCCGGCATGGCCCCGCTGAGCGTAAACGCTGCCGATATGAAGGCTCTGGTTTCCTATGTGGACGGCCTCGGGAGAACATCGGCCGCATCTGCAGCGACACCCCCGGCTGCCGCACCGTCCTCACCCGCGCCAGCCAAAATGCAGCCAGGTCCAAAACGGGGACCGCCGAAGGCCGCCTCCGCAGCGACACCTGCGGATTCCGGATCGCCCTCTGCTGCGACAGCGGAAACTTCGAAGTCACCAACCGCAAATTCAGCCAGCGATGCATCTGCCGCGAAGGGGAAGAGCGTTTTTACTTCTCAAGGTTGTAGCGGATGCCACGGAGAGGCTGGACGCGGCGGCTCTGGGCCAGCGCTGACTCATACTTCCGGCCAATATACGCCAGCTCAATTGACAGCCGTTCTGAAAACGCCGACTGCCCAGATGAAAGCTGCCGGCATGGCCCCGCTGAGTGTGAACGCCGCCGATATGGAAGCTCTAGTCTCCTATGTGAGCAGCCTCGGGGGAACCTCGGCCGCTTCTGCAGTGGCGCCCCCAGCTGCCAGATCGACCTCACCTGCGACAGCCGCCCCATCCAAAGTGCCAACTAGAAATTCGGCCAGCGACGCGACCATCGCTCAGGGGAAGAGTGTTTTTAAATTTCAAGGCTGTGCTGGATGTCACGGAGAAGTCGGAGGCGGCGGTCCTGCGCCAGCGCTGACTCATACTTCGAGCCAGTTTTCGCCAGCTCAATTGACAGCCATTCTGAAGGCGCCCACGGCCCAGATGATAGCCGCCGGCATGGCCCCAGTGAGTCCGAACGCTGACGATATGGAAGCTTTGGTTTCCTATGTGGACAGTCTCGGAAGCACACCGGCCGCCTCTGCCAGCGCGCCACCGGCTGGCGGACCGTCCTCACCTGCGCCAACCCCAGCGGGAAGAGCCGCGCCGTCGAAAATTGCACCGGGAAATTCGGCCAGCGACGCTTCCGCCGCCAAGGGGAAGAGCGTTTTTAGTTCTCAAGGTTGTAGCGGATGCCACGGAGCGGCCGGAGGCGGCGGCTCCGGGCCAGCGCTGACTCATACTTCCAGCCAGTATCCGCCAGCTCAATTGACAGCCGTTCTGAAAGCGCCCACTGCCCAGATGAAGTCCGCTGGCATGGTCCCGCTGAGCGTTAACGCTGCTGACATGGAAGCTTTGGTTTCCTATGTGGATAGTCTCGGCGGCACATCGGCCGCCTCTGCGGGACCCGTCGCGGCAGCCGTCCCTTCGACTCCAGAGCCTAAAAAGAAGGGCATCCTTCATCGGCTCTTCGCGCCGGGGGGAGGGCCCGTTTTCTGATCTTCGCCTCTCGCGAATGCACGGGCATATCGAACAGCGAGACTTCCGATTAGTCGGATCGCCGAACACCCCTCACTGCGCTCTACCTCACCTCATTGACTCGGCCCCACGCACGGCATAGGATGCCGCACGGCGCTTTTCCCACGGGGGAAATCAACGATGGCGACGAATGTGGACTTGCTCGGCTCGTATTGGACGCTCGCGGGTGGTGGCGCTGAGCCGCACACCGATCATGAATATTGCCCGTGGGATATCAAAGATCGCGCCGAAGCCGCCGCGCGCGTTGGCTTCAATGGTTTGGGAATTTGGCACGCCGATCTGGCCCACACGCTGAAGAAGCGCAGCCTGAAGGAAATGAAGCAGATCTTCGACGACAACGGCATCAAACACATCGAGCTGGAATTTCTCGGGGGCTGGTTCCTCGACGGCGAAGAGAAAAAAGCCTCCGACATCGAGCGCAAGAAACTCCTCGAAGCCGCCGACGTTCTGCGCCCGCACCACATCAAGGTCGGTCACTTCGTGAAAACTCAGGCCACCATGCAGAAAATGATCGAATCATTCGCCGCGCTCTGCACCGATGGAGCCAACCATGGCACCCTCGTCGGTTTTGAAATGATGCCTTTCTGCGATATTGATTCCGTCGAGAAAGCCATCCAGCTCGTGGACGGCGCAGGCGCGAAAAACGGCGGCATCTGCCTCGACCTCTGGCACATTGACAAGCTGAAAATCCCTCACCAGAAAGTCGCGAGCATTCCGCGGAAATACATCACTTCGATTGAAATCAACGACGGCACGTACGAATCCTCGTGGAGCATGCACGAAGACACCATCAATCATCGCCTGCTTTGCGGGGAAGGGGAATTCGACGTGAAAGGATTCGTGGCGGTGATGCTGAAGACCGGCTACACCGGCCCGTGGGGAATCGAAGTGCTCAACGCGGAACTTCGCAAGAAAACGCTCGATCAGATCGCGACCAGCGCGTACAACACGACTCGCGCGCAATTCCCGAGCTAGTCGGCCGCCACGCGCTTCGCCAGCACGGACTCGACCGCCGCGACGATTTTCTCTTCATTCGGCAGGACGAAACTCTCCATCGGCTCGCTGTAGGGAACGGAAGTATCCATAGCCGTCACCAATTTCACGGGCGCTTTCAAATACTTGAACCCCAGCTCGGCCACCTCGCCCGCGATCACGACAGCAGCCGAAGCGTGCTTCGGAGCCTGATCCACCAGCACGAGGTGCCCGGTTTTTTTCACCGACTCGATGATCGTCTTGGTATCGAGCGGCGAAAGCGTGCGCGGGTCAATCACCTCCGCGCTGATTCCTTGCTTCGCCAGAATTTCCGCCGCGGCCAGCGACTTCTTCACCATCCACGCCGTCGCCACGATCGTCACGTCCGTTCCCGCGCGCTTGATATCCGCCACGCCAAACGGCACCAGGTAATCGCCCTCCGGCACCGGGGACTTGTCGAGCATCAGCATGTAGTGATGTAAATAAACGACAGGATTATCGTCGCGTATCGCCGATTTCATCAGTCCATACGCATCCGCCGCGTTCGATGGCACGGCGATCTTCAGCCCCGGAATTCCCATCATCGCGCCGTAGATGCAGTTCGAATGTTGCCCGGCCCATCCCGCCGCGAATCCGAATCCCGCCTTGAAAACCGTCGGCACCTTCACTTGTCCGCCGGACATATAGCGCAGCCGCGGCGCTTCGTTGATCACTTCGTCGAATGCGACGAGCATGAATTCGGCCATGTACAGCTCGACGATCGGCCGCAGGCCCATCATCGCGGCGCCGATGGCGATTCCCAGTTCGGCGGTTTCGGAGATTGGCGTGATGCGCACGCGATCCTTGCCGAATTTGCGCACGAACGGATCGCGGTCCGTCATCGCCATGTTCTGGCCGTAGAACACGACGTTCGCGTCACGCTGCATCTCTTCCGTGATCGCCACGGCGATCCCTTCAGCAAACATCATTTCGCGCGGCATATTCTTCTCCTTATCCCAGTCCCCAATTTGTCATTCTGAGCGGAGTGGCCGGACATCTTTGCATTTCGTCCCGCCCTTGCGGGACGTCCGGTCACGGAGTCGAAGAATCTCTCTTCGCTGTTTGTCCTACGCCCAAACGTAATTCAGCGCATCCGCGCCCGACGGCAACGGGCTCGCCAGCGCAAATTTCACCACGTCTTCCATTTCGGCGCGCACGGTCTCTTCGATTTTCTTGGCGTCCGCATCGGCGAAAAAGCCCGCGGAGATCAAATGCGCGCGGAACTTTTTGATGGGATCGTTTTGCTTCGCCGCTTCGAACTCGGCTTTGTTTCCGTACACCTCGATGGACTCGTGTTCCTGGAATTGAGTTGGCACCGGCGGCACGGTGATCGCGTTTCCGTGCGGGCTCATTCGATAGAAAATTGATTCGATGAGTGACGGACCCTCGCCGGCGCGCGCTCGCTCGACAGCCGTGGTCACCGCGTCATACACCTTGAGCGGGTCCGTGCCGTCCACGGTCACGCCGGGAATGCTGAACGCTTTCGCCTTTTGCGACAGCGGATCGCCCGCCTTGGCGTTCGCGTCTTCCAGTTTCACGTGGGTATACGCCTGATATCCGTTGTTCTCGAGAACGAAAACGACCGGCAACTTCCACACCGCCGCCATGTTTAGCGTTTCGTAGAACGCGCCCTGCTTCGACGAGCCGTCGCCGAAGAACGAATAAACCACCTGTCCCGTTTTTTTCACTTGCGCGGCGTATGCTGCGCCGGCCGCATGGGCGATTCCCTGACCGATGATTCCCGAGGCCGTCGGAAAATGGCGCGTCGGATCGGCGAGGTGCATCGAGCCACCGAATCCTTTGCAGACGCCGTCCTTGCGCTGATAAATCTCCGCCATCAGCGCGCGCGCCGGAGTTCCCAGCACAAGCGGATAGCCATGGCAGCGGTAGCTCGGCATCACCAAATCGTTTTCCGCGCGCGTCGCAAGGCATCCCACGATGCTCGCCTCCGCGCCGTCCGCGAGATGCGCGTGCCCGCGAATCACGCCGGGATGTTCCACAAACGTTCGCTTCACGCGCTCCTCGAATTCGCGGATCCGGCACATCTGCGTGAACATCCAGATCAGGCGATCTCTCGAGAGCTGGCTTGAATTTGGCATCGCTCGTTCCTCCGCTTACGATTTCCTAGGATGCAGGTACAGCATCTCCCGCTTTGCCGATGTATCCGAGCGTTCCGCCGACGTCCACTTCCGCGGGCTCGCGCACCAATATCTTGAGCAGCACGCCATCAACAGGCGCGTCCAGCTCGTAGCTGACCTTTTCCGTCTCCAGCTCGACGATCGGCTCGCCCTGCTTGAACGCCTCGCCTTCGTTCTTAATCCAGCGGACGATGGTCACTTTCGTCGTGTTCATCCCGCCTGTCTTGGGAACCACAAGATTCGTAACGATGGCGAATTCCTTCCCGGGTCACAATGTCAACGACCTGAAGTTAACTTCGAAAAGTGAATCTCGAAAAGTAAAGCTCGATTGGGTCCCGCCGATTCGTCACCCACGACTCGCGGGATGCAGATTGTCTCGCGCGGACGTGCCCACGGCAACGGTTTTCTTAACGCAATCCCGCTGCCATGTCAACCGGCCGCGATTATCTGCTACTCTTTTCCCGCTTCGGGGGAATCGCCGCGAGAAGAACCGCGATGGCGCTTCCACGCGCGTCGAACGGAAAGTCGGGAGGGGTCATGAATCCGCAGCTGCAAAGATTTCTCGCGTTCGCAGCCGTGCTAATCGCCGCGAACGGTTTCTTCGCCCTGCCCGCGCTTGCGCAAAGCCAAAAGAGCACCACCGTCGGCGAGTTCATGGTTGATCCACCCACGCTCGTTTCGCTCGGATTCGAATGGCGCATCGCAGGAGACGACAATCGCAATGCGCATGTGGACGTCACGTTTCGCAAGAAGGGCGAGCAGCGGTGGCGCAAGGGCCTGCCTCTATTGCGGCTGCAACACGAAGTCGTATCCGGTGGCACGCCGCGCGAAGGCTCCGGCCATTATTTCACCTATGTGGCGCCGAATATGTTTGCCGGCAGCCTGCTGAATCTCGAGCCGGACACAGAATACGAATGCCATTTCGTTCTTTCCGATCCTGATGGCGTCAAGGGCAAAGCGGGCAAGACGGTAACCGTCCGCACGCGCAAGGAGCCGATGCCCGCCGAAGGTGGCCACGTCTATCACGTATATCCATTCGGATATAAAGGCCCGAGGCAGGAGCCTTCCTTCACCGGACTGATGGCTGCCTATTACATGGGCTCCGACCATTCCGATCATTCGAACGCGTTTCCGCCGCGCGTCCAGCCCGGCGACATCATTTTGGTTCACGCGGGAGTCTACAAAGACAATCGCTTCGTCTATAGCGGCTTCGATCGCACCATCGCCGCATACGGCACTCCGTTCGACGGCACCTACTACCTCACCGCGAGCGGCACGCCCGAAAAACCCATCGTCATCAAGGGCGCGGGCGATGGAGAAGTGATTTTCGACGGCGACGGATGCCAGAATCTTTTCAACCTGATGGGCGGGAACTACAATTATTTCGAAGGCATCACGGTTCGTAATACAAACGTCGCATTTTTGCTCGGGTACAAGAATATCGCGGGCTCCAGCGGATTCACACTGAAGCATTCCCGCATCGAAAATATCGGCCGCGCGATCGAGGACGATTGGTCCGGCTCGAAGAATTTTTATATTGCGGACAACGTTTTCATCGGCCGCCACGATCCCACGAAATTGCAGAGCTGGTGGACGCCCGCGGTCTGGGCGAAATTTCCCGGCTATCCCGCGCTGATCACTTCCGAATACGCCATCAAAATCTACGGCCAGGGCCACGTGGTCGCCTACAACTACGTCGCCAACTGGCACGACGGGATTGATATCGCCACGTACGGCGATCCCGATGGCGTCGCCGACGGCGCTCACGAAGAACTGCGCGACCGCGTGCCTGTCTCGATCGATTTCTATAACAACGATATTTACAACATGGCGGACAATTGCTTCGAGGCCGATGGCGGCGCGCACAACATCCGCGTTTTCCGCAATCGCTGCTTCAACGAGGCCGGCGGAGCGTTCAGCGCGCAGCCCACTTTCGGCGGCCCGCTCTACTTCTATCAGAACATCGCCTACGACAATACGACCGGCGGCCCGCTGAAATTAATTGACACTCCCGCGGGCGTCCTCATCTACCAGAACACTTTCTTCGGCCAGGGCCGCCTGATGGGCCCCGCGTCGAATATTCATTTCCTGAATAATTTAATTCTCGGCGACGGCTGGGCGGATCCAGTCTTCAACCTGCGCACGTACACGAATTACTCCAGCTCCGATTACAACGGCTTCTACCCGAATCCCGGCGCGGCCATATCCTTCGAGTGGACCTCGCCCGCGTTCGGCACGGATGCGGATTTTGTCGGGAAGCTGGTCTCACGCACATTCAAAACGCTGAAGGAATATCAGGATGCGACGAAGCAGGATCAGCACAGCGTCCTCGTGGACTACAGTATTTTCGTCAACGTGAAGATGCCGGACAAATCCGATCCACAGCATCTCTACAATCCCGAGGATTTCGATTTGAGGTTGCTTCCGGTGCTCGGGTATTTTCAATCGGGGCCGATCGCGACGGGGCGCGTCCCCAATCCCGCCATTGACGCCGGCGTCCTGCTGCCCACAATCAACGACGATTTCACCGGCAAGGCCCCCGACCTCGGCGCATACGAGGTCGATCGCCCCATCCCGCATTACGGCCCGCGCGAATGGCCCAGCGGTCCGTCGGATCCGAACGCCCCGCGTTCACTCACCGGCCCGCCGCACTAGGATTCCGTTTGCGCGTTCAGGAAATCATCAGCGCAATAAGCGCTCAATGAGACGCGCGCAAATCCTTGTGCCAGTTAAGCGTCGCCGGGCGCCCCCTCCGGAATTTGCCGCTCGCGTCAATCTGTCCGTCGCGAACTGTCCCCGTGAGATCAATTGTGGATACCGAAGTGCCGTCGGGACGTTCGCTGTGCAGCTCGATCGTGATGTCCCCGGACTTCGTGACATCACCCGTCATGTACATCGTGATTCCCGCCTGATGCGCAACTACCCACTGGCCGGTGATTTTCGCGCCGCCTATCGTTCCCTCGCCGCTGTGGCACTGCGCCGGCTCATTGCGAGTCTCGCCGTAGCAAACCTTCCCGGAGTACGTCCCGTCAAATGGGCCCGCGTGAACGGAGGACGTGGCCGCGCGCGGCGCCGCGGCTTTCATCCCCACCGGCGCGCTTGATGTCGGGGCCGCGTTTGTCGCAGGCGCAGGCGGCGCGGGGGCCGGTGCGACTGCACTCGGTGTCGCTGACTCGGGCGTCGGCTGTGTTGGTTGTGCGACAGCAGCAGTTGCAGGCGCAGCGCTGTTCCGCTCGCGCACCGTGTACGCCCAGTAGCCGCCGCCGAGCGCGAGCAGAGCAGCGACCACCGCGCCAGCGACCCATTTCGCCGCACCGCGCGGGGGACCGGCGGGCTTCGGACTGGGAAGAGGGCGGCGTCCTTCGGTTTCCGTGATCGAAAACGTGCGGACCGGCTGCTGGATATTCTTGTAACTCTTTTCGCCGAGCGACTGGAACGAAAGAGAAAGCTTGTTGACGATCTGGTCGTGCACGCTTCCGGATATGCAGATTCCGCCGGGCTCAGCAGCCGTCTGCAACCGCGCGGCCACGTTGACGCCGTCACCCATCAGGTCGTCGCCCTGGATCAATACGTCGCCCAGGTTGATGCCCATTCGGAATTTCACTTGCCGGTCCTGCGCGAGCTGATCGTTCCGCGTGCGCAAAGCCGCCTGGATGTCGGTCGCGCACCGCACTGCCGCTACCACGCTGGTGAACTCCGCCAGAATCGCATCCCCGGCAGTGTTAAAAATGCGTCCGTGGTGCATGGCCACGAGCGATTCGAATACTTTTTTGTGGCCTCGAAAAGTCTTGAGTGTCTGTTCTTCGTCCTCGCCCATCAGGCGGCTGTATCCGGCAACATCCGCCGAAAGGATCGTTGATAGCTTGCGCTCAACGATCTGCGAACTTGAGCCTTTGGGTTCGTCGGGCATGCGGGTCGCTCCAGGATTTTATTTGCCGCGTATCATAGCATCGCGGCTGCTCATCGTGGTACGCACCTGCATCGCTGGAGTGTTCGCTCCCGCAATACGGTCCATTTATCAATCAGTCCGGGCGCGCGTGGGAAAATGATGGGCGAGCCGCCTAACGGAGGGCTGCCGATTGGAATTGAATTGCTTCTTCACGCATGACATGATCTGCAGACCATGGCACTCCTATTCATTTTCGCGGTAGTGATAATCGTGGCGCTCGTGGGGAGCCTTCCAGTTTGGCCGCACAGCAGGAACTGGGGCTATCTCCCCGTTGCCATTAGTGTGGCCATCGTGATTCTTCTCGCCCTCTATTTCACCGGCCACCTGCAGCCGCACCATTACTCGCACTAAGCGGCGCGGTTCTCCCGTCTCGCCGCCCATTCGTGCGCAGCAGAGAATAAGAAGGACAGGTGCGCGCCTGTCCTGAACCACAGGCCAGTAGACGCGCGTTCCGCAATCTGCGAGCGTGTTACTGACGAGCAGTGTCGTCCGCTCTCTCGACGAGAGCTGAATGCTCTTTGACAACTGAATGAGCTTTTTGTGCCGCAGACACTGTTGTCTGTGCTTTGGTTCTTGTGGCACAGACACTCCTGTCTGTGCTCTTACGACCTCCGAGCCGCGCTGGACCAAGGCCAATCCTCGGGCCTCTCAACCAACCCCGCAGCCACAGGATTGTTCTCGATATACTCGCGAATCTCTATGAACTCACCTTCGTTCCGTACCCAGTGATCGAAGGACTCGTCCTGCCAGAACGGTTTGCCGGTTCGCTCCAGCACCAGATTGGCCTCGCGGGCAGTAACTCCTTTGAGGGACTTCATAAGCCTGCGCACTTCTGTTCCGGGTGTCAGGAGCACGTGGACATGGTTGGCCATGACCACAAAAGCGTGCAAGACGTAATGATGAAGTTCGGCTGATCCTCTCTGGAGCGTGCGAACGACGCAAGCGGCGACTTCGGGGTCCTTCAGCCAGAGAGGGCCGGAACCGGCTCGGTCAAGTACCACGTCGGCCAGTCTGAATTTCTCGTCCGCGGAAATGTGGGCGCGCCTTTCCTGCGGCGCTTCCGGCCTTCGCGGGAGAGAGCCGTAGAGCCGCCAAGTTACGAAAAGTGTCCTCCCTTCAGGAAGCCAGTGCGGGAGGTTCCTGCGGTAGTAAGCCACGGGCGACAATTACCACAGTGAATTGGATTGATCAACCAAGGAGCACAGACAGGAGTGTCTGTGCCACTCACTACTCACCAATCACCAAATTAAGTGACACACCCTGCCGAGTAATTTTACGTGTAAACCGTTGAAAACAAAGAAAAGCGACACTAACAAAGTGACACACTTTTTCGAGGTTAGCTCCGACCGCAGCGCTACCGTCTTGGCGGCGTTTTTCTCCTGTACGTGCAGTATTCAGATCCGCCAGCAGGGCGCCGGCGCTACGTCGGATGAGACCGCAACGATCCTGCATTCTAGGAATTAAGCACACGAGCGGAGCGAACAAAGTGGCAGGGAAGCGATGCTTCAGGTAATATTACTGTGAATTGCGGAGAAGCCATTGACGCTCACTAACATTGAGGGAACAACGACGACCGGAGCTAAGACGCTGGTCCGCGTGCGGCCGCGAGGATTTTGCGCAGGTGTCGTACGCGCGGTGGATATCGTCGAGCTGGCGCTGGAGGCCTACGGCAGCCCGGTGTACGTGCACCACGAAATCGTGCACAACCGCTATGTGGTGGATCAATTGCGGGGGCGCGGCGCGATCTTCGTCGAGACCATCGAGGAAGTGCCGGTTGGCGCGGTGCTGGTTTTCAGCGCGCACGGTGTTCCTCCGCGGGTCCGCACGGAAGCAAAGGAGCGCGAGCTGCGCGTGATTGACGCGACCTGCCCGCTCGTCACGAAAGTTCATTTGGAAGCGCTGAAGTTCGCGCGCGAAGGCCGCACGCTTATTTTGATCGGTCATCGAGACCACCAGGAAATTGTGGGCACGTCGGGCGAAGCGCCCAAGCAGACGATTGTCGTCGGAACCGTCGAGGAAGTGGACCAGCTGCAGGTGCCGGACCCCACGCGTCTTGCTTTCCTCACGCAGACGACTCTCTCGCTTTACGACACGCAGGAAATTGTGGCGCGTCTGCGCCAGAAGTTTCCCTCGATTGTCGGTCCCGCGTCGGATGACATCTGCTACGCGACGCAGAATCGCCAGGAAGCGGTCGAGGCGCTCACTCGCGAAGTGGAATTGATTCTGGTCGTGGGCTCGGCGAACAGCTCAAATTCGAACCGCCTGGTGGAAGTGGCGCAACGCGCCGGCGTGGCCGCGCGGCTGATCGAGGACTCCAACGACATTGACGCGGCGGCGCTCGAAGGCGTGAAATCCATTGGCTTGACGGCGGGCGCATCCGCTCCGGAAGTTTTGGTCGAGCAGGTGAGCCAGCGCCTTTCGGGATTCGGATTCACGAACCACCGCGACCTGGATTTAATTCGCGAGGATGTACGGTTCACGCTTCCGGCCGAACTGGCCGCCAAGTTGGGCCGGGCCGCGAATTGAAACTGATTCGGCCTTCGCCCAGCGGTACCAAACCAACTTTGAGGAGCAATTGAGTGGCGGTTAAAATCGCCCGCCAGCCGAATAAGATTGCCCTGTTGGGTTCGCCCACCAGTGCGGCCGCGATGTCTCTGGGCCTCGAAGGCGCGCCAACGGCTCTGCGCTCCGCCGGATTGATTGATCGTCTCTGCTCGATTGGATACGAAGTCGCCGATCTGGGCGATGATCCCGTGCAGCTTTTCCAGGTTGACGAAGAAAGCCCTCGCGCGCGCAACGTTCCTCGCGTGATCGCGGCGCTGGAAGCGCTGAAGCCGCGCGTTGAGCAGGCCGTGAAATCCGGCGCGCTGCCCGTGATTTTGAGCGGCGATTGTTCGATAGCTCTCGCGACGATTGCCGGCGCTCGCCGCTATTTCCGCCACATCAGCATGATTTATATGGATCGCGACGCCGATCTGAATATTCCGGCGACGTCTCCGTCAGGCTGCGTGGATGGAATGGTGGTCTCGCATATTCTGGGACGCGGCGCGGCGGAGCTGGTGCGTTTCTGGGGAGAGCCGCCGCTGGTTCGCGAACCGGACCTGGCGCTCTTCGGCGTCGCCCGGCTCGATCCGGCCGAGCAGGAAGTGCTCGATCGCACGCCGCTTACGCGCTATCTCGCGAAAGATGTGAAGCGAATTGGTCCCGCGGCTGCCGCGCAAGTCGCGATCGAGCGAATTCACGGGAATGGCAACGAGTTCATCTTGCATCTCGATGTGGACGTCATCGAAGGCTTCCAGGCTACGAAAAATCCGGGCGAAGGCGGGCTGACGCTTGAGGATGTGCGCGAGGCGCTCGCGGTTTTCGCGAAGCAGAAGCATCTCGCTGCGATCGAGGTGGCCGGATACAATCCGACGAAAGACCCCGACGGAAGCGGCGCAAAAATTATCGTTGATCTGCTCGCGGAGGCGCTGGGCGAGCGATTTGAAACTTTGAAGGTTGCTGCGCCTGCTGTCGAGGCTGCGGCTGCTGCGACTACTGCTGCTCCTGCTGCAGCGCCTGCGCCGGCTCCGCTATCGAATGAGCCAGACGTTCCCGCTGCGGCGCCCGGCGAAGCGTGGTCCTCGGACATGCTGGAAACCGAATCCGAAGCGGCTGCGGAAACACCAGGCAGCGAATCAGCGGAAACTTCGGACGAATCGGACGAATCACATTCCCAATAATTCCTCCCGCAGTCCTTCCGGCGCGCGCGAGTCAGCAAAGAAAATGCCAGCCCGCAAGAAATCAGCCAGCAAAACAAAATGGCAGCCCGACATAATTATCTTCGACGTTGATGGTGTCCTGGTGGACGTGCGCGGATCGTTTCACGCGACGGTGCTCGAGACCGTTCGATTTTTCACCAAGAAACGCGTGACCCGCGCGGAGCTGCACGCGTGGAAGAACCGCTCGGGCTTCAACGACGACTGGAAACTTTCGACCGCGTGGGTTAAATCGCTCGGTGGCAAGGCCGAGTACGACGAAGTGAAGCGCAAATTCGTGGAGCTTTACTGGGGCAAGAACGGCAAGGGCAACGTCGCGCGCGAAAAATGGCTGCTCCCCCGAGCGACCCTTGGGCGCCTGGCGAGCCGCGCCGAGCTTGCGCTCTTCACCGGGCGCGTGCGGGCCGAAGCCGACTACACGCTCGACCGCTGCAAGGTCCGCGAATTCTTCCGCCAAATCGTTACCGTCGAGGATGTGGACCGCCCGAAACCCGATCCCGAAGGGCTGCTGAAAATTCTGAATGGGCGCGACCCCGAAACGGCACTTTATCTGGGCGACAATGTGGACGACGCGCTGGCTTCCCAAGCCGCGCGCATCACGTTTCTCGGAATCCTGCCTCGAAATAGCGACGCCCGGAGCGCCCGAAGTGCTTTGCTTACAACACATGGGGCCAAGGCCATCCTCGGGGATGTAAGCGAATTAGAAGCTTGGCTGGCGCGCCGCTGACTGCTCATAGTCCCGGAACTTCCTTCCCACCAATGGCATAGGACCAATAGGTAGTACCGAAAAGGACACCAGTACCATTGTCCGCGCAGGCCCCAACCGTCAATATTTCCATCACGGCGGGGTTACGCCTGAGGACCATGCCCGACAACAATACACGGCAAACCGCAGCCCGCGCGTTCGTACGCAGCCTCAACATTCTGCTGAAGTTCGCCCGAATGTACGACTTCGGGCATCCGCGCACGGTCAAGCAATACGACACCGCCTGGGCTGAATTGCGCGTCGCCCTCGGCACGGACGATGAAGCCGGAATGCTGCTGGCCGTCTCCGGCGACCAGCTTTTGCTCGACGGCACACCCCTGGATTCGGCCGCGGCGGAAAAAAGCTTCGCGCGCATGCTCTCGGCGTCCGGCATCGCCAGCGTTCACTTTTCTCCGAAGCTCACACACGCCAGCCTGCAAAAATTCGTCCGGGCGTTCCCAACCAGCTCCGGCTCGAAACCTGCCCAGCTCGCCGAACAGTTGAAGGAATCCCTGCAGGGAGATGCGTTCATCCACGTGAACGAAGTGTGCTTCGTCCCGGCGGATTCAGCTGTCGCGAAATCAACAATGGCGGCGCAGCTTGCGGCGCGCACGCTGGGAATGAATTCCGATCAGACGGATCAGCTGCTGAATGATCCAGAAAAATTGCTGCAACTAATCGTGGCGGCAGAAGGCACGAAGGGCGGTGGTGGTACGGGCGGCGGCGGTTCAGGTTCAGGCGGATCGAGTCGCGGCGGTTACGGCAGAAGCGGGTACGGCAACGGCGATTACGCCGGCGGTGTCGCCGGAAGCGGAGGCGCAAGCGGCTCTGGATCAGGAGCAGGCTCCGGGTCGGGAAGCGGCTCTGGATCGGGAGATGGAACGGGAACGGAAGGCGGCGCGCCGGGCGGTGGATCTGGAAGCGGACCGTTGATGACTACCCCCGTTGGCGCTGTATATGGTTCGGGAAATCCGACCGCAGGCGCCGGTTCGGGCTGGAACATCGTTGGCGGAACAAGCGGCGGCGGCGGAGTTCCGCTTGATCCAAACGCCGGGGGCTTTTGGCTAAACAAAGACGACGCCCCGGGCACGGGTGCGCCGGCTTCGGGCGCGCCGGGTACCGGGCTGAGCGGACCTGTTGCAAGTGTTGGAACGGGAACGGGTGGAACTGGAACGGACGGCAGTGCAATCGGCCCCGGATATGGACCTGGCTATGGCCCGAGCAGTGGCGGAGGAGCCGGTCCCGGCAGCGGAGCGGGAAATGGCGGGGGCACCGGCTCCGGCAATGGTTCAGGCGGCTGGCAAATCCCGGGTGGTGGCGGCCCGAACGCTGGGCCGGAAAGCCGATGGGCGAACGCTTCGACGGGAATCCGCGCCACGCGATCGGCGCGCGGCGGCGGCGGTTCGATGGCCGTCGAAACCGGATTGATGACGCTGCACGAAGACGAATTGCAGGGCATTCTGCAAGTGCTCGCGCAGATTGCGCGAACGAACGACGCCTCGAAGGACAAGCTCGATCCTGGATCGTTTCAATCCCGGCTTTCGACGCTGCCGCGGCGCGCGCGATTTACGGTGAGCCAGGCGCTATCGGCGCTCGCGGCGCAGGCGCCCTCGGAATCATCGGACAAACCCACGCTGCTGAAACTCGCGGAGCACATCGCGGTGCGGTTTGCGCTTGAAAGCTACGAACGCGGCGACCTGAAAGTGAACGCCGTCCGGCAGATGCTGGATGAAATGAACACCGAGCTCGACGGACTGCGGAAAATCCTCGGCGTGTACGAAGAGAAAATGTCGCGCGCCGGAATTCACACGCAGTCGCATATGGAAGTGCTGGCGCAGGAGTTCTGGTCGCAGGTTCCGGAAGACAGGAAGAAAAACGTACTGGAATCAGCGGATGCCTGGTGCGTTCCGGCGATTCGAGTGCGCGAGCACGTGGACGGATTGCTGGCGCGCGGTGAAAAGGATACTGCTGAGAGCATTCTGAAAAATTACGCCAACGGCATCAAGCACAAGAACACCGAAGCCCGGCGCCAAACGGCGATGGGTCTTGCGGAGCTGGCCGGTTTGTACGCGAAGGCGAACGAGCAGCTGTTCATGGACACGATCCGAGAGATTGGGTTGCAGCTAGCCGAGGAAAAGGATTCGCAGCTGCAGAGCCTGGTCGGCGCAGCGTTCGTCCGGATGTCGCAAGAGGCGACAAAGAATCGCGCGTATCCCGCAATTCAGCGTTCGGTTGAATTAATTGATTACGTGGAATCGGAGCGACCGGGAAGCGGAAAGAGTTTGCGGCCACGCATCGGAGTAGAAACCCGGCTGCCGGAATTCATCGAAGAGTCGCTGAAGAACGGAAGCGTTCCCTCCGGCTTGAAGGACCTGATGCGGCGAATGCCGGAGCCCGCGGCCGAGCAGGTCGCGATTCGCTTCAGCCGCGTGGGATTTCGCGAAGATTGCGAACTGCTGGTATCCATGATGGAAGTGCTCGGGCCGGAAGGTCTCGATCACCTGCGCAATCAACTTCGCGACGGCAGTCAAAACGTGGCAATTGACACGGTCGGAATTCTCGCGCGGATGGACATGGAGACGGTCGAAAAGATCCTGCCGGAGCGGATGAGGGAATGGAAGCGGACGGCGCACGATCGCGTGGTTCGGCAAATCGCGTCGAGCGGATCGTCCGGACGCGGACACCTGTTGCTCCAACTGTTCGACATCCTCGATTCGTTGATTCGCCCGCTGGCTGTGGATGAGATCGGCATGAGCGGTGAAAAATCGGCAGACATGCGCCTGCTGCGCATCGCCGAGGGAGACTTGCCGCGAGGTTCGACCGAATTCCTGCGACTAAAGGCGATTGAAGCGCTCGGCCGGCTGCGGACTTCCGGCGCCGAAGCGGTGCTTCGAAAGGTCGCGGAAACGCGCAAAGCATGGCGCTGGGCGAATCCTTCCGAGCTGCGAGTGGTCGCGGCGCAAGCGATGGAAAAGATAGATTCCGAGTGGTCACGCGATTTCATTCCGCGAAGCGGACTCAGCGTGGCAGATTTTTCGATTGAGCTGCTCGACGCCGATCCGAATTCGTCGGCGATCCGCCAGCGGCGATATCCGCGGCTTCGGCTGGAACACGCGATGTCCGCCACCACGACCAACCTGAAGGAAAATTGCCGCCTGGAAATACCGGAGATGGCCTTGGGCGGCGGAGTCGCAGTTTGCGAGCAGAGCCTGCACCCGGGCAGCGTGGTTGACATCCGGTTGAATGCGGGAAACAAACCGGTGAAGGCCCAGACGATCGTGCGCGACGCGAACACGCAGGCGCGCGCGTTCGAAGTGGTGGATATGGACCTTG
The DNA here is from genome assembly GCA_963842425.1 of uncultured Acidobacteriota bacterium. Taxonomy (GTDB): domain Bacteria; phylum Acidobacteriota; class Terriglobia; order Acidiferrales; family UBA7541; genus Palsa-295. The sequence goes on from CAWJGQ010000010.1 coordinate 927,716, forward strand.
AGGAGCGCTCCAAGCTGCGGAAGTTGCTCGTGCAGCTCGGAAGCGCACAGAAAAAAACGACGGCGAAGGAACGCAGCCGCCGCGCTACCCGCACGATTCCTACCGGTGGCACCAACAGAGAAGGTTAGTTCGTCTGCGAAGGTTCGCCGTATTCCTCTGTCGTAGAATGCGCGAGCTGGCCTCGCGCCGCCTCATACCGATCGTTTCCTCGCAAAGATCCCAGGCGAATTCCGACTCCCGTCAGTAATCCCGCACTGATCGCCGCCAACGCCCAGAACTGCGGCGATTCACTCCGCACGCCGAATAATCCGATCGCCGCGAGTGCAGCCGTGACCGAGTAAAATGCGACAACAATGTGACGAACGGGCCATCCGCGCCTGCTCATTTGATCGTAAATGTGGGCGCGATCGCCTGTGAATATCGAGGAACGGTTTCGCAGCCGGCGGATCACGGCGAGGGCGCCATCGAGAAGAGGAAGAGCGGCAGCGAGCAGCGGGAATACTAGCGTCGGTGAGGTCGGGGCATGTGAGCGGTAGAGATCGAGGCCCAAGAACGCGGCGCATAGGCCGCATAGAGCATGTCCCCGGGGAGGACCTCCGGGTCTTCACTTACATCGCGCCCCTGCAAGATGCGCTTCAGGTTCAGCGGCTTCACTTCGGACCAGTCGTTGTTGACCCGGCGGAACAGCAGGACTTGCGAATGCTTCGATGAGTCATTAAAGCCGCCGGCGATCGCAATGGCCTCCGTTGCCGAAGTCTCGCCGCGCAGATCGAACTTTCCCGGATGACCGACTTCGCCGCTGACGATGAAGTAGGGCTTGTTGAAGTCCTTCAGATCAATCGAGACGATGGGGTCGCTCAGAATTTGCGCGTACGCGACTCTTACGGCATCGGCGGACTCCTGCGTCGTCAGGCCCTCCAGGCGTACGTCGCCCGCGCCCGCGAGACTCGCGAAACCATCCGGCTGAATGCTCACCGTCTGATTGAACTCGGGCGTCAGTGGAAACGTTACCGACACAACATCGCTTGCGCACAGTCGGTACCGTGCGTCGCGTCGCCGAAGGTCAGGACCCAGGCGCGAGTCATCATCGCTACTGGCCGGTTTCGATGGCGACGCGGTGGACGTTGCGAACGAGGAATTCGCGGTTGCGGGCGAGCCGGCCTTCTGCGCGGATACAATCGGAGCACAGACACAAACAAGAAACACGGCCAGCATCTGCAGCGTCATTTTGCACATAGGGTTGTTGGCACGTGTTCGACCGAAAAGCCGGCGCTTCGCCCCGCGCCACCCGAATCAATTCGCAACACCCGGCTCTGCGCATGAACTTGAACGCCCTTCGATTCTCCGGTCAGCGTGGGGAGATAAAAGTTCATCGTCAGCAATGCCCCTAAGGGTGGGCAAGATGCGGCAATAATGTAGGCGCCCTTTGGGCTGATATCGCGCGTGCAGCCGCGAGACTCGCGCGGAAGCCCGCTGACATCGGACCAGCTAAAGGCGACTTGAGTTTCGAGCGTGTAGCGAACGGCCCGGCGCGCATCGCGCATAAGGCCGGGGGCGCGTGGATGATCTGTGCGTGTGTTTCGCGGCGCGATGTTCAATGGCGTCTGATTTGGCATCGTGAATTGAGGTCGGACATTACGTTCTAAATCGGAACAGCACAAGTGGCCCAAAGTCTGGGTCACACAGGGCGCTTTGTTCTCGTCGCGCATGTATCGGTTCAACATGCGACTTGGCGGAGCAGTCTGTCCCGTCGGTTCTGATGCGGCTTTACCATGTTCGGGCGTACGTAGTCTCCGGAATTGAGTAAGTGACTCCTGTATGTAGGGACTAGAGACGAAAGTACCTGTCTGTCTGGGCATTCTAGCGGGCCTAGCTGCTCGAACCGGCGAAGGAGCGAGCCCAACACCACTCGTCGAAACGGCCTCCAGGAAGCTATACATTTGGAGGCCGAGAACAGCCAGTTATCTCCTGTTCCATCAATACGATAGCGTCAGGCGGACCGCCCGCGGGGGGAACGTGCGTCCCGGCGTGATTCCAAGCTGACAACGACGCGAGAGATCGAGGGCAAGTTCGCAGTGTGGGCAACGCCTGAATCCCGGCCCCGATTCCGATCTAGGAATGGCACAAATGGGCGGTTCGAAATAGCGTCCTGGGGCATCAATTTTCCGCCTCAATACGCAGAAATTGTACAGTTGAGTACGTATTCTTTGTGCTTGGATCGCAAGAGCGGTTTGTCTAGAATCCCGGAACCTTTCAGACTCCTGCGCCGCCAAGGGGCAAAATGCATGACGCGCAGCAAACCTGGAGCACCGTCGTCTCGGTCGTAATTGCCGAAGCGAACCAGCTCAATTGTCAGTTAGTCGAAAGTGCGTTCCGATCCAAGCGCACTCGCGTGGCGGTGATCGCCTCGGCGGTTGGATCGCGCCAAACCCTCGCGCTCGTCAAGGAACGGGAACCCGACGTCGCAATTATCAGCGCGCAGCTTGAGACGGGTCCTCTGGACGGCTATCACATCCTCCGCGAGTTGCATTCGTTGCCGACGAAAACACGGTCCATCCTGCTGCTCGGCTCGCGCGATCGCGAACTCGTGATTGACGCGTTCCGCTGCGGCGCGCGCGGCGTTGTGTTTCGAGACGAGCCACTGGAGACGCTGGCGAAGTGCATCCATGCCGTCCACCGCGGGCAGGTCTGGGCCAGCAGCCAGCATCTCGGTTATCTCCTGGATGTCCTGAGTCAAATGCCGATTCGTTTGCACGATGCCAAGGGGATCGAGCTGCTTTCGAAGCGCGAGGGCGAAGTCGTGCGACTGGTGTCGGATGGTTTGACCAACCGCGGCATTTCCGTGCAACTCGGGCTAAGCGAGCACACGGTCCGAAACTACATGTTTCGCATATTCGAAAAACTCGGGGTTTCGACCCGCGTCGAGTTGGTTCTGTATTGCCTCCAGGAGAAGCAGTCCCGGCCGCTGACGGCTCGAACCGACGGCCAGGCGGGGAAGAACGGCTCAAGCGGGGCTTGAATCAAGCGAGGGTCCTCCTCACACCTGTTCACCGGTCGTATTGCAGTTGGTGATTCAAAACGCTACTCTTGCGAAATCGCCCGGGTGGCGGAATGGCATACGCGGGGGACTTAAAATCCCGGCTGCCCACTTCACAGCACAGCGCACCGAAATCCGGCACAGCGAAAAACGCTAATGTTCATGGGGCGTTCGAGGGATTTCCGTTCACACGTCCGCGCAGCTGCGCGCATCAAAACGAAGAACCAACCGACACCAGAACCGACACCATCAAAGCGGCATTGTTGAGGCAGAACATGAGCGAAGACTGCATATTGTCGGATTGCCGCACATGTTGGTCCCAATACTCAGTTGATTTCATAACAATGTCGGCTCCTTGGACCCGGGTAGACTTTGGTTTGTCGAAGACCAAAGGCTCGGGAGGAAGGAGCCGAACATGATGATTATAGGCGTGGATTATCACCCGAGCGATCAGTACATCGCGTTTGTGGACACCGAGACTGGTGAGAGCGGTGAGCAGCGGTTGAACCACAGCGATGGAGAAGCCGAGAAGTTCTACCGGGAACTGAAGCAGCGAGGAGTCAGCGTGCGCGTGGGAATGGAGGCCACCGGATATTCACGTTGGTTCGAGCGGTTACTAGCAGGGCTGGGTATCGAGGTCTGGATCGGCGACGCGGCGGAGATCAAAACCAAACGAGTCCGCAAGCAGAAAACCGACCGCAACGATGCCGGGCTTCTGTTGAAGTTGCTACTAGAAAATAACTTTCCTCGCATCTGGGTACCGAGTCCTGAAAATCGTGATCTACGGCAACTGCTGTGGCATCGGCATCGATTGGTGCAAATGCGGACGCGGATCATGAACCAGCTGCAGGCTCTAGCGATGAACGAGGGTAATCGGCGGAAGAAGAAGCTGTGGAGCGAGCAAGGCCGAACACAGCTGGAAAAGCTTCCGTTGGCTACCTGGGCATCGCGGCGTCGGCAGGATCTGCTCGAGCTGCTGGACCGAATGAATCCGGCTATCGAGGCATTGACCACAGCCGTCGAGCAGGAAGCGAAGAAATGGCCTGAAGCTCTGCGGCTGATGACCCACCCTGGCGTAGGACCTCTGACGGCGCTGGCCTTCGTGCTGATCATCGGAACCCCAGAACGGTTCAAGTGCGGCAAGCAGATCAGCAGCTATGTCGGACTGATTCCTTCGGAAGACTCCAGTGCCGGCCGTCAACGGCTGGGACACATCACCAAGCAAGGCAGCTCGTTACTGCGTTTCCTGCTGGGAGAAGCAGCACAGGTTGCAGCGCGATGTGATTCGGATTGGAGACGTCGGTACGTCCATCTGGCGATGCGTCGGCAGAGGAACATCGCCAAGGTGGCCATGGCCCGACGACTTGCAGTTCGCCTGTACTGGATGTGGCGAAACGGTTGGGAGTATGCGCAGTGGGTGAAGTTCGGTTCGAACGCGGGACAGCTCGCTACCGGACAGGGCGTGAACTAGAACGCCGTCCACTTGAATGGGCATCCCGCTCCCTCGCAAGAGGGAGTTTGAAGTGGTAATCATGGTCGAAGTTTTGATCGAAGAGATGTTTGGGTCGGACTGAAGCCGACCGATGGATTACAGGCGAGCCGTGGTCATCGACGCTGGGTCAACGAATGCCGCGAACAAACGCACTCTTCGGAGTGGCTGTGGATGTGTGGGCAAAAACAGTTTGACAGAGCCGACATTGTTAGAGATGTCCGGTTGATGTCATAACGACGTCGGCCTCGCGACGGCCCGAGTAGACTGTTCGGTGTTCACCCCAACAGTGCTCGGACCGAAGGAGGCCGAGATGAGAATTATAGGATGTGATTTACACGCTCGCCAGCAAACGTTGGCGATGCTGGACACCGAAACCGGAGAGATGGTGAGAATGACTCTGCTGCACGAAGGGGACAACGTGCGGGAGTTTTATTCCACGCTTCCACGTCCGGTGCGTGTGGGAATCGAAGCCACGGGATCGATGCAGTGGTTCGTGGACCTGATGGAAGAGCTGGGAATCGAATGCCGGGTCGGTAATCCGGCAGTGATTCGGGCGGCTGAGCCGCGAAAGCAGAAACATGATCGGCGAGATGCCGACTTGATTCTGACACCGCTGATGGAAAACCGCTTTCCAGCGATCTGGCTACCTTCCAAGGAGCTGCAGGATCTCCGGGCTCTGTTGCGACACCGTCATCAGTGGGTACGGATGCGGACGCGCGTACAGAATGCACTGCAGGCGATTGCCTTGGCCAATGGTCTGCGACGAGGCCCTTCTCTGTGGAGCCGCGACGGACAACACACGATCGCGTCGTTGCCGCTGGCTCCGCATACGGCTCATCGGCGAAGTGAATTGCAGGCGATGTACGTGAAGTTCGAATCGGACATCGAGAAGCTGAACCAGCGAGTAGAACAGCAAGCAGGCCAGCGTTCCGGAGCACGGCTGCTGATGACCCATCCCGGAGTGGGGCCTGTCACAGCACTGGCTACGGACGTATTCCTGGGCGATCCGAAGCGGTTCACTGACGGTAAGGCACTGGCCAGTTATGTGGGGATCATTCCCAGAGAATACTCCAGCGGAGGTCGACAGAAGTTCGGCGGCTTGAGCAAGCAGGGCAACCCGTTGTTGCGGTTTCTGTGGTGTGAGGCCGCCGCACACGCCGTGCGCCGAGATCCGGAGTTGCAGCGATTCTACCGCCGGAAATTAGTCCAGAAAGGTTTGGGGAAAGCGAAAGTCGCTGCCGCTCGAAAACTCGGAATCCGGCTGTGGATCATGTTGCGGAACGAGATTGACTATCAAGAGTTCTGTCGTCGTGGACAGAAGCAGCAGACGAGCGGTGCCGCCTGTGCAGGGATGCCTGGAACGCCCTATGGTGCGACAAGTCACCGGCCGGTTGATTAGGCTACCTGCCTCCCTACGGGGAGTTCGAATAACTCATCATGGTCGAGAGTGACCGAAGAGATGGTTGGTGGGCAACACCGAACTGATGAAGCGAAAACGGGCTGAGCAGGTTGGGACGACACGATGAACGGCAGCGACAGAGACAGACGCAGTTCGTGCGCCGACGCACGGGTGTGCTCGAATGGAGTGATCAACAACAGAAAAAGTGATTGCAATGGCCGGCGTCGTTAGAGATGGGCGTTAATCAGGAGTTGAGTTCAGACATTCATACGGGTATGTATTGGTCTTTCAGTTCCCCAGGAGGAATCAATGAACCGAATGGGCCGAAAAATAGTCGCCATGATCGCATTGGGAACTTTTACGCTGGTTATCGGGCTCGGCGAGTTGCGGCGAGCGCGAGCGCAGGAGGCCAAAGAACCCTATCCAAACATGGCTCTGCTTGATCAATACCTAATGGAGCGCAACGCCGAGATTGCCATGGCACGGAGCGCGGCCCCGGAGGCCATCTCGCGCGATGCCGAAGTCCTCGTGCTTGGAAGGCATGGGTACGAAACCGCAGTCAAAGGTAAAAACGGTTTCGTGTGTGTCGTGGAGCGAGGGTGGATGGGCCCATTCGATGGCGAATTTGCCGTTAATTTTTGGAACCCTAAACTTCGAGGCCCGCTCTGCTTCAATCCGCCGGCTGCTCGCTCCATTCTGCCGATGACGTATAAAAGAACGGAGATGGTATTGGCCGGTCAATCCAAGGCTCAGATCATCGAAGGGATCAAGACATTCATAAAGCAAAAGCTGCCGCCTCTGGAGCCTGGCGCGATGAGCTACATGATGTCGAAAGAGCAGTACCTTACGGATGACGCCCCACACAACTGGATGGCTCACCTGATGTTTTACACTCCGCTCATGGACGGCGCGGTTTGGGGTGCAGATCTGCCCCATTCTCCCGTCATGCTAAATCCACAGTTCCATGGCGATCCGGAGCCAATCAACGTATTCATGATTCCGGTGGGCAGATGGTCGGATGGAACGGCAGACCCAGTCGAGTATTAGCAATGCGAACCAATGTGAGCGGTGTGTTCGGGCCAAGTCCCGATAAGTCGGGTGGTCTCAATGGGTCGACGCAACACTTTCTTGAAGTTTACTCGCAGGAGTCTGAAAACCTAAAGTCTCTCGTGGGCGTTGATTTAAACGCAGCGCCACTTTGTCCAGATCCGACTGGGTATAGTCGGACAGGTCGGTTTTCTTCGGGAAATATTGTCGTAAGAGCCCGTTGGTGTTTTCGTTCGAGCCACGTTGCCAGGGACTCTGCGGATCACAAAAGTAGACTTTCACATCCGTGGCCACCGTAAAGTCCTTGTGTTTCGCCATCTCCAGTCCGCGGTCCCAGGTCAGCGAGCGCCGCAGGGTTGCGGGAAGTTTACGAACGTGTTTACTCAATGCCCCCACAACCTCCACCGTATCTCTGCTAGCTACCTTGATCAGCATGACAAAGCGCGAATGGCGTTCCACCAAGGTGGCGATGTGACTGTTCCCTGAGCCGCGCAGGAGATCGCCCTCCCAGTGACCCGGAATGGCGCGGTCCTCCACTTCCGCGGGCCTTTCCCTGATGGAGATGGCCTCGGGGATTTGACCGCGCGCGTCTTTAAAAATACGAGAGTGCTGCGACCGGCGTATGCGGCGCTTGGTCCGAAGGTGCGCCATAAGCTCTTTTTTCAGCACTCCACGTGCTTGGATGAACAGGCTTCGGTAAATGGTTTCGTGGGACACACGCATGCTCTCATCATCGGGATACTGGGTTTTCAGCCAGCCGGAAATCTGCTTCGGCGACCAGTCCAGAATCAGTTTACTCGCAACGATGTTCCGCAACTTCACGTGGATGGAAAGAAGGCAGCGCTTGGGCCGCAAGGCCGACTGCCAAGCTTCGCCGTCGGCTTGACTGGCTCGATACGCAGGACAGCCGCCGTGCCGTGCGACCTCCCGGCTCACGGTCGATACCGCTCGCTCTAAACATTTGGCAATCTCACGGATTGAGGAACCGGAGGCCAGCCCGCGGGAGATTTCCTCGCGCTCACGCTGCGTGAGCGCGAGGAGCGCACGCCGCCGCACCCCCGGAGCAATCCCACCGTGACGCGACACCAAACAACGAATAGAGGAATGTTCTTTCCCAAGAGCACGCCCGATCTCATGCAACGTCTGCCCTGCCTTCCAACGACTCCACACGTCGCTCTTCTGCTCCGCTGAAAGCCCAAACCGCCTTCCTTGTTTCATAAACACCACCTTTGAAAACTGCTTTATACCAGATGGTGTTGCATCGACCGTCTGAACCGGCAGCGTTAATCAGGCATGTGGCGGGCCTTCACGCTCGATCTGTAATTCATTCACCATTCTTGATGTATGCTCCCCCTATGTTCACGAAAATTGCTCGCATGGACGTGAAGTCTGTGCACAGCCCAGCGGAGCCGACCTTCTCAGTCTCTCGAAAGGCCATTCGATTGATTTCGCTATTGAACTTAGTCCTCTTCGGACTTTTCGTCGTACCCGTAGCCCATCGCTGGGTGGACCGAGGGTTCCTTTCGCTAAGGGCTATCCATTTAGAGGACGCAGTCGGGTGGTCACTGCAAGTTTGGATCTTCGGGTCCACTGCGCTTGCCACGGTCCTATTCGGGCGCGCGGTGTGGAAGAAGCGGAGAACTGTATTCGTCGGAGCACCTTCGGCTCCCTTGAAAGCTGAGGGGATGCTGCTTGCGGCGTGGTGGATTGCTCTGCTTGGCCTCTGTGTGTACGGATTCATGCTGGGTATGGGCGGCTGACGGAAATCGCCCCCTGTTCTACGCAAGATTTGAATCGGTTAGTTATGACTAAACGCACGTAGCGCCCGATCGTAGGCTTACCGGACATCTTGGTTCCAGTACCCACTTGTACGGTAAGCGCGTTAATCAGGCACTGACCGACTCATTCGTGTTCCGGTCGGAGCTGGCTAGCGTGTCTCGGCGGCCCATCTAGGCCACGCTTTGCATGGGCTTAACGACAGCAACATCCGCGTAATGAACCACCTGGACCTTCACCAAGAAATTACCCGAAACTCACCTTCCCTGCATTGACCGCGAGAAAGCCATTTGAGAGATTGCGCGTACGAATTGGAGGGACTCAAGAAGATGCGAAAATCATCATGGCTCATCATCCTGTTATTCGCAGCGACTGGCGCACCGAAGGCTCGCGCGGATTCCTACGCCGCCACCTTCACCTGCTCCGCAGCATCTGTGTGCAACGCCCAGATCACACCGACGGCACCTGACGTGACATTCCCGTCGCCGGAGATTAATGAAACCTGGACCGATTCGGAGACAGTGTTCGTATCAACCCTCATTTTGAGCCCCCTCGATTCCCCCACCGACGCGTATTCTTGGATCAACACCACTTTTCCGGACCCTGGCAGTATTGCCCTCTTGGACTTCACCATGCAGATCACCGATTTGACCACGGATACTTCGGAAATGATGTCCGGCGCAACTATCGCAAATCCCGATGACTCCGGCCAAGGGGTTAGTGACTTTGGGAACCTCACATTTACGCATATAACCCCTACAGGTAAATCACCGGCTACCACTCCCGAGCCGAACTCATTCTTCCTCATGCTGACCGGAATCGGGTTGGTGTTTGTGATGCAGAAACGCATTCGTCAAGGCCTTCCGCAGGCACATTGAGCGCACCACCCGCTGCCACAGTCCGCGCAACGCACATAGGAGGCACCGCTTCCAGCGTCGAATGTGTAATGCCCGCTAGGTCTCCGCGGGGCGCAAGTTAGCCATGAAGCCGACGAATACGCGACGCCGTGGTGCCGCACTCCGTGAATTGATTCTCGAGGAATGTGCGTCCGCGCTTAATCGTTTCGCCTAGACGTCACCTTAACTCCTCTCCTTCCTCAGGCGTCGGTGTCTGATGCAGAGCTAGAGCTCAAACGCCGGACTAGCTCGTTATGCGGCTGAGTCCTGACGTGGCGGGTTACCGGAGATGTTGGTTCCATCACCTACTTATTGGCGTTACTCAAGCTGCGTTGAATGTGCGCTATTGCGCGAGACCGACCGTGTGGAGCAGCGGCTGGAAGCGGGGGTCCATCCTTAGCGGATCGTAAATGGGGTCTACCTTCAGAGCCGCGAGGCTTGGAGAACGCGCGGCGATCGCCCTATCCAGCCACGCGAACGCCTGATCGTTGTCTCCTATGCCGGTGAAGGCCATGACGAAGGGCGCTGGATCAATTGGATGTCGCCGGTTCAGCAGCTCTAGTTTCTCGATCGCACGCCGAGCCTGCGCGGGTTTCCCGGCACGGCCATAGACGTATGCCATGCTAGCCCAAATCCAAGGCGAGTCAGCCGTTCGCTGCCAATTCTGGGTGACGGCGAGTGCTTCATCGAACTGTCCCTTTTGCACGTACGCATACACAACAATATGCGCGTGCGGAAACGCCGGTTCCATTTCGAGCACGGAGTTAAGCTGTTCGATCGCGCGGTCATACTGGCGCGAATAGTAGAGTATTGCGCCGTTGTCAGTCGCCATGATCAAGGACAAGGGATCCAATTCCCGGGCGCGCTTCATCTGTGAGATTGCCTCTTCGAAGCGGCCCTGAAGCGCCAGCCCTTCCGCATACTCGTGATGCGCCGTAGCGTAATTGGGATCCAGCTGGATGGCACGCTCGTACTCCTTCATGGCGGTTTGCCAATCCCAGTCATAGTCCTGGGCGATAAGTGCGAGGGAGACGTGAGCTTCGGCTAGTTTTTCGTCGAGTTGCAAGGCCTTCAATGCCGCTGCGCGTGCCTTCGGTATTGATTCGTTTGCCGGTCCGAGACTATAGCCGCTCATCAGAGCGTAGCTGTCAGCCAATCCGGCGTAGGCGCGGGCATACCCCGGATCCTTGGCTATCGCTTCCTGGAATAATTCGATGGCCTGCTGAAAACCCTCGGGACTCCTCTTATTCCAGAAATAGCGGCCCTTCAGGTAAAGGTCGTACACTTCGTACCCCGCGGGCGAGAGGACTGGCGGAGGCCCAGAATCGCGTCCCGTCCATTTTCGATTCTCAGCAAATGTAAGCTGAATTCCATCCGCAGTTTCCTGGGCGATCTCGCTCTGAAGAACCAATAAATTGCTGAGCTGCCTATCGTACTGGCGCGACCAGAGGAGAGTCTGGTCTTTCACTCGAAAGAGTTGCGCCGAAATCCTCACGTTACCGGAATCGCGGCGGACGCTGCCTTCGAGCACGTAGTCCACTCCAAGCTCTTTCCCAATCTGATCGAGTTGTTTCTGAGTGTTTTTATAGCGCATCACGGAAGTCCGCGCGATCACGCCGAGATGCTCGGGATCAACGCGTCCGAGTTGCGAGATCATTTCTTCAGTCAGTCCATCGCTGAAATAATCCTGCGCTACGTCGCCGGTTAAGTTATCGAAAGGAAGAATCGCGAGCGTCATTTTTTCGCCCGGAGCCAGTAAATGAGCACGAGACTTGGACGATTGAAAGTAGATGCCAGCGATAGCGACCAGAATCGTGGCGATTGCGGGTAAGATCCAGCGCGAGAGACGGGCGGGATTCTTTGCACGCCCATCAAATCCATCGAGGATCAACGGAGGCGATCCAGCGACCTTGGCGGACGAACCATGGAACTGAGCGGGGGACATATTTACGGCCGGTTCGGTGAGTTCAACGGCTGCGACAAAGCGGTAGCCGATTTTCGGGAGTGTTTGGATGTACCGCGGTTCGACCGCCGAATCGCCCAGCGCGGCGCGGATTTCCTTCACGGATGTGTTGAGGCCATGCTCGAAGTCAACGAAAGTTTCCGAAGACCAAATCTGCTGGCGGAGCTCTTCGCGCGTCACCACCTCGCCAGGGTGGCTGAGCAGGGCGTTAAGGACCTGTAGCGGCTGTGGACGGACCTTTAGCTTTAGCCCGTACTTATACAGCTCGCGCGTTCGAGGACGCGATTCGTAAGGGCCGAACCGGAAAATGGCGACCGGTGTTTCCATTTGAGGCGGGGGACGTTCCGCCATTCTGCACCGTATGACGAATTGTGTGCAAGTTAAACTTTGATAAATGAGGCGCTTGGCCCTTCACCTCGATTTCACCATTAACTCACCCGCCCTGCATTGACCCGCAAACGCCAATTTGAGATACACACGACTATTGCAGTAGCTCTAAATCGGCGCTCACGAACCGATTGGCGCAACCGGCCAGGGGGGAACAGAGACCCTTCGTCGGACAGGAGAAAAATGGTAACGAAAAAGGCGACCAGAGTGGCGACAAAAGGCAAAAGGCTTAAAAGGGGCAAGAAGCTCGAAGCGCGGAAGCCGCTAAAGGTGCCATACTTGGAAATCGAGCTGCAGAACCCTACGATTACCAGCTATCAGCCGTAAGACGCGCGGTAATCCTCCGGCGCCTCTCCGTCGCAACCTCCTATCGCTAAGAGTTGCGATTGCCGGGCGCACTGTCCGACGTGTCGAAAGTAAATGACATTGACCGCAAGGCAGTGGTGGTACAGCAAAGGAGACGACACATGGCAAAGAAAGGCAACAAGAAACTGCAGGCAGGAAAATCGCTCCCGGCGCGGAAATCGCCAAGACTAGCCGGAAACCACAACGAACTCGTGCTGCGTTAATAGCGGCAGCGGCCGCGCGCGAAGTCGGCGAGCAGCGGGAGTCCGCCGATGCCAGGCCGATTTTGCGTGCGCCCCCAGCCTGACAAAAGTTCCTCAAGACAAAACTCATGCACGCCAAGTCTCCCACAGGCCGGCGCAAGTTCCGGCTCCCGTTCGCAGCCGATCGCACGAAACTGAAAAAGGCCGAACCTCTACGTAGGCAAGGATTGCGCCTGATTGCCAAAGGAAAATATTCCGCGGCAAAGGTCGTTTTCCGCAGAGCGGTTCGGCTGGCCAGCCACGTAGACACTCCCGATCCATTCCTTCTAGCCTCAGTCCTGAATGATTTCGGCGTACTTTGCAAATACACCGGTCGGTTCGCCGAGGCGAAGCGGATGTACCTACGCGCGATGATGCTCGTGGGTCGCGTGAACGAAGATTCGAATCACGGGGAATTCGTCGCGACGCTTTACCACAACCTCGCGGGAATCGCGCACGCCCAGGGTCGCTACGCAGAGGGGCTGAAGCACGCCGGACGCGGCGTCCGAGCCCGGAGGAGAATTCGGCCGCGCGACGCGGTCTCGCTCGCGGCGGACGAGACGGCTCGCGCGGCAATCCTGGCCGATATGGGGCGCCATTCCGAAGCGCTGAAGATCTACCTAGGCGCCCTGCGCACGCTTCGGCGACACCTCGGCGCCAAACATTATGAGGTCGGCTTCACGTTGACTAACCTTGGCGCACTGCATTGGAGGATGGGGCGGGCAGGGGTGGGTGAGAACTCGCTCCGCCGCGGGGTCGCGATCATTGAAAAGGCACTGGGAAGAAACCATCCCAGAATCGCCGTTGCCCTCAGCAATCTGAAGTTTATTTGCGCCCGGCGAGGCAGGCCAGCCTAAGTCCTTAAACTATTGGTCAAGTCACCGTCTGTAGCGTGGCTTTGTACTTGTTTCGCTGACGCGATCCGCTAACTCCTGATTAGTTCTGATATGGAATGACCTGTCAACAACGAGCAATTGTTTTCTTCTTTTTTCTTTCTCTTAGAAGGCAGCGCGGGTCGTGGTCGAGGTAGTTTTCGCGACGGTTGATCACTCTGATATTCGCGGGTCGAAACCGCATAATCGTGATCCGTCGGGAGCTGCCTCGGACTATAAGCGCGGATTCGGTCCGAAGACCTACCGCATAGAACTTTCGAGGATTCTCCTTTCCGTGTACCCCTCGACCACTACCCACGCTGCCTCCTTCGAGCTTCTTCAGAACAAATTCACTCTAAGCCGCACGCTGCAGAGGTTCTTTGTGCGTTGTTTCTGCTTTGATCCCGATGGCCCAGATAAAACCCAGCAACTCGCGTCCTACCGCCGCCATCACAACTCCCTTGTTCTTGCCCTTGCCCAGCAACTTTCGATAACGCTCATGCAACCGATGTTGTGCTTTCCAAGAGATCTCTTTGACCCCTTCACTGACATGCGCTTGCCGCTTCCGCAACTTTGCTCCCACGGCCGGTCGGTGCCGGTAGGCCCACGCAGCTTCCACAACCACCCGCCGTAAATGCGCATTCCCTGTCTTAGTGATATTCCCGCGTCGGCTGCGCTCTCCACTGGAGTCTTCGCTGGGTACGATTCCTCCGTAAGCCATTAACTGTTTTGCTCTGGCAAACCGAGACAGTTCCCCCACTTCGGCTACGACTGTCACCGCCGAGACCTGTGCGATCCCTCGTAGTGCCTGCAATGCCTCGATCACTGCACGCATCTGGGGCGGCACACTCTTCACCGCTTCTGTAATCGCACTCTCCAGCCGCGCGATGCGTGCTGCACCATGCTCCACCTCATGAAGGTAATCCAGCAACGTGGCTTCCTGGGCCATTTGCTCGAAATGTACTTCTCGCTTCACCCACTCCAGGTACTTCATCGTCCAGGCCTTTACTCCCGTCGCCGGCCGCCGGCCATGCCGCAATAGAAATTTACTCAACCGATGCCGTGCTCGAAGTTCATCCTGCTTGGCCGCTTCCCGAGCCCGCACCAAATCCCGCAATGCCTCGTGAGCCGCATCCGGCACCCATACCGCCGTCAACTCTCCTGCCCGATAATTCCTCGCTAGTTTCAAGGCATCCCGCCGATCCGTTTTCACACGATCCCCGGCTTTCACCGGCACCAAGGTGGGCGCCACCACCTCGCACTTGGCCCCCATCCGAGTCAATTGCCAGTACAGCACGTAGCCTGTCGGACCCGCCTCATAACAAAACTGCAGCTCTTCCACCGCCCCGAGTTTCTTCACCAGTTTCCGAATCGATTCTTCGCGATTCGGTATTACCCCCAGCGATCTAATCTCCCCGCCCTGCTCCGCTACAGCCACCGAAATCGTCTCGGCATGGACATCCAACCCAACAAACTTTATTCTCTTCATCGACCGGCTCCTTTCGCTTGTGGCTCTGTACTGCCTGTCTTCCGATTCGCAGCATAACCCACGTCTGCGAATCGAGCCGGTCATTCCATTATGACTATAAAGGGAGGAGTCAAGAAAAAACACTTCTCCACTGGCCGGAAGTTTTCTTGCTTCTCAGCCCCCTTGGATGAGCAGGATCTGTTCTGACCGCCCGCGCCAGGTGCTCGGTTGCTGGACCCTTTGGTCCAACGATGTGGAGTTCTTCTCTCAGCGATTTTCATCGCCTATTCGCAACGAAGCCGATCTGTTCCGAAACCAGCAAAGCAGAACGTTGGTCGTTTAGTGTCAACCATGGTTCTATCCGGGACTCGTGGCCCATAGCTTTTTCTGGTTATCCGAGAGGGCCTAGGGTCGGGTGTGAGACTCGGTGCCCGAAGCACGCAGCGCCTAACTGATCAGCTGAGACTCGCTCTCGAACCAGAGTGTCTCGAGAACCTGCCGGCCACCGCCCGAGAAGATCCCCGGGATGGAGCGGACTCGCTCAGAGACACTCAAGCTGTCTGTGGTTTCAGATGTTGGGCGTCGAAGCACACTCCTCTCTTCCACACGATCAGAACGATGGTGGCAATCTTCCTGGCCAGGGTCAGCCGTGCCATTTCCGGCCGCATGCCCTTGGCCACCAATTCCGCGTAGAACTCCGCGAAGGGACCGGGCTTGGTCGCGGCGACGATCGCTGCTCCCTTGAAGAGATTTTTCAGATCATGATTGTAGTTTCTGTTCAGCCCGCGAATCTCGACGTGCTTCTTCCGTTCCAGCTGCCCGTCCACGGCCCGATGATCGGCGCTGCTGCTCGTTTCGATGCCCACACCGCCATAGGTCCATAGTTGCCGCTTGGTGCGGAACCGATGCGGGGTCTGTAGAATGCCCAGCAGCACAGCGGCCCGGATCGGACCGATCGAGGGGATCTGGCAAAGCAGTTTCCACGCCTTGTGTTTTTTGCTCTCCGCCAACAACTCCCGCCGCACCTCCTGACGCAGACATCGCAGTGCATCCAGCTGCTGGTAGTAAAACTCCGCCCGCCGGCGCACCCCCGGTTCATTGATTTTCGCCAGCCACGCGGCACGATGGCGCGGTGCATAGACCTGCTTGCCACTACAGGGGATGGCCCAACTCCGATAGAGGGCCTTCACCCGGGTCATCACCCGGCTGAGATCTTGGGTGATGGTGAGATAACTGCGCACCAGTTCCTTCAGGCTTCGCAGGCCGTGTTCACCGTGATAGACGGAGCTGAGATGATTCAGCCGCAGCAACTCGGCCAACCGGCGGGCGTCGATCTTGTCACTCTGGTTGCCTTCCCTCATGGAGGCATTCTTTCGCGGATCGCACACCACCAATTTCGTGACGTGTGGTTTCAGCAGGTCGTACAACCAGGCGGCCCAGGTTCCTTCCTCAAACGTAACCTGCACGTCTCCGCGCAGCCCGTCGATAAACTGCAGAATCATGCTGGCCTTGGTCTCGATCACGCATTCCATCACGATCTTCCCGGCAGTATTCCTGACCGCGATCGAAATACTTTCCTTGTGCACGTCCATGCCGATATATTGGGCGTTGGTCATAAAGGGCGTTCCTTTCTGGAAAGGTTTGAGGCGAACACTCCAAACCTACTCCAAATGGGGCGCCCTTTTATATTGCGTCGGATAACCGGA
>CAWJGQ010000011.1:0-319438 GCA_963842425.1 uncultured Acidobacteriota bacterium
ACTCGCGCATCATCTCGAGTTTCGATTTCCAGTTTCTGGTGGTCTTACCGCGAGGGTCACACCCGTTCCCATCCCGAACACGGAAGTTAAGCCTCGCTGGGCCGATGATACTGCGCTGGTAACGGCGCGGGAACGTAGGTCACCGCCAGGATTAATATTCAAAGGCCGTCCCGATTAACCGGGACGGCCTTTTTTGTTTTGCCCGCGATTATTTCTGCCCGCCTGCGTTATCTTTAACCTGCGAGGCCGGAACTCAAGCGATGGGAATTTACAGCATCGAGCACGTCGTTCTGCTGCTCATGATTCTTGTCGTGGCCCTCGCGGCCGCCGCCAAGCGCCTGAAGATTCCCTATCCAATCGTGCTCGTTGTCGGCGGCCTGATTCTCAGTTTCTTCCCGCACGGCCCGCACATCGAACTCAATCCCGAGTTGGTGTTTCTCGTCATCCTTCCGCCGCTTCTGTTTGCGGCCGCGTACGTCACATCGTGGCGCGATTTTCGTTACAACCTTGTCAGCATTTCGATGCTGGCGTTCGGCCTGGTGGGCTTCACGGTGTTCGTCGTGGCCTTGGCGTCG
This sequence comes from uncultured Acidobacteriota bacterium, assembly GCA_963842425.1. Lineage (GTDB taxonomy): Bacteria > Acidobacteriota > Terriglobia > Acidiferrales > UBA7541 > Palsa-295. The sequence goes on from CAWJGQ010000011.1 coordinate 576, forward strand.
CGCTGGATCCTGCCCGGTTTCGATTGGAGGATGGGGCTGGTGCTCGGCGCTGTGGTTTCGACCACGGACGCAATTGCCGCGACGACCATCGCCGAGCGGCTAGGCCTGCCGAAGCGCATCACGGATGTTATCGAAGGCGAGAGCCTGGTCAACGATGCGAGCGGTTTGCTGGCTCTGGAATTCACTTTGGCGCTGCTCGTCACCGGACATACACCGTCGCTCGCCGAAGGTGTTGGGAGACTTTTCTACCTTGTGTTCGCGAGCATCGCAATCGGCTTGCTCGTGGGCAAGATAATTTACCTGGCCGGATTGAAAATCATTGACGCTCCGATCGAAATCACGCTCAGCTTGGTTGCGCCCTACTTTGCCTATCTCGCCGCCGACAGCTTGCGTGCGTCGGGGGTGATGGCTACCGTCGCGTGCGGCCTGTACCTTGGCCACAAGAGCTCGTTCTATCTGTCACGAGGAGCGCGCCTGACCGGACAAGCCGTCTGGGACACCCTTACATTTGTCCTCAATGGATTTGTCTTTCTGCTCATTGGCTTTCAGCTGCCGTTCATACTCACCGGCATACGCACTCATCGCATGGGCGAGCTGGTCCTTCTCGGCCTTTTGTTCAGTGGCGTGGTGATCCTGATACGTCTCATCTGGATTTATCCCGGCGCGGCGGTCTCGTACTTCATCCGTCGCAAGTTATTTCATCAGCCGGAGAAGCTGCCAAGTCATAAGGTCATCTTTGTCGTCGGCTGGACAGGAATGCGCGGCGTCGTGGCGCTCGCGGCTGCCATTTCGCTGCCCGTGATGTTGGATAATGGAGATCCCTTCCCCCAGCGTGACATGATGCTTTACCTGACGTTCTGCGTGATTCTCGTCACGCTCGTCCTGCAAGGACTCACATTGCCTCCGTTGATTCGGTGGCTGGGGCTGGCCGGTCTGGCCGGACGAAATATCGAAGAAATCGAAGCGCGACGCGCGATGGCCGAAGCAGCGCTCGCGTATTTGGAGCAGACCCGCGAGGACGCTTCGGGAGCACTCGAGGCTATGCACGACGAGCTGATCACGCTTCAGCGCCGCCGCTTGAACTCGCTCGATACCGATAGTTCAGCGGACAACGGTTCCGGTTCCGAGGACTACCAACAGTGGCGGGAACTCTCGCGGCACGTGAGCGCGATCCAGCGCGCAACCGTTCTTAATCTCCGAAATGAGAACAAGATTAACGACGAGGTTATGCGAAAACTCGAACGCGAACTCGATTTGACCGAGGCCCGATATTCCGTCCCGGAACATGGTTGATTTTTTCGAGAAGACATCATGGCCTCGAAATCCAAGCCGGCACGGTTCATGGCCACGATCTATAAGATCTGGATGATGCGGCACGTGGATGTGCCGGCTGGGGTCGTGGGAGCGCTGGCGAAGCAGATGGGGAAAGACCGCCGCGCCGGCAAGAGCGCGAAACCGAAATATATTCCTGTCGTCGCCGTTGTAGGTCGCAAGAGTACGCGGACGACTCTGGTTCCTGCAGGCGGTGGCCGCTACCGGATGCAGATCAACACGGCCCAACGCAAATCGGCTGGTGTGGATGCAGGAGATCTGGTGACCATCGAACTTCGAATTGATCTCGCTTCGCGCGCCGTACCCATCCCTGCCGATCTGCGACAAGCACTCGCGGAGCATCCGAAAGCGCGAAAAGCATTCAGCGAGATGCCGCCCGGCCATCGCCGGCAATTCCTGATGTGGTGTGCCAAGGGGAAACGGCCGGAGACGCGAAGCAAACATCTCGACCGCGCCATAGACCATCTGCTCGAACGCGCGCTTCTCCGCCCGCGGAATTAGGAGTTGTTCAGTCGGCGAGAAAGGTGATGGCCAGCTACGTTCGCTGTCCCGGAGCGGCACTTGCCTGCTCCGCCCATCGTTGAGCGTTCACTCCGATGAAGAGGAGCCACAGGGTTAGCGAACCTTCCCCGACGACGCCCGGGACGACGATGTAGGGGAAAAATAGATAATTTCCGAGCGGCGGCCACGCAAAGGTCAGATAGCCCAGGCCCGCCAGCGCCATCAGGATGCCAAGAATTCGAGGCAGAAAGATCGACTTGAAAATGAGATAGCCAGTGAGGAGGCAGTGAACTCCGAATGGCACCAGGGCGATGCCGTAGCCTGAGTTGAATGCGCTCGCGGAGCGCGCGCCTCTGAACAGATTTAACAGGCCGAAATAGTTCAATGAGTTGACGGCCATAATAGCGACAAAGACGAGCCTGAAGAACGCCGCAAGTAAAGATAGCCTCCTGTTCACCGGCTTTAACAAATGATAGAAAATGAGCGCGACGCCGGTATCGCAGACGAGCGTGATAATCACCTTCGCGGGTGTGGCCGTCGCGGCGCCGCTCGGGGCGAAGACGAAGATAAGCACATACAAGACGCCGGCCAGCCTTGCCGTTAATCGCGGGGACGTTTCCGCGATCCGTGTCGAGATCTCGCCTGTGTTCATAATCGCTCCTTCGCAAGCGAGAATGGACGATTTCCCGGACGCTCGTCTCTAATGGTGGCCGATTATACGCCGCTAACTTGCCGGGCGCCGTCCTGGTTCCTTACGCCGGAAATCGCCATCGTCCACGTGTTCATCAATTCGCACGGCGAACACAATCCCGATGGCTCTCTGCGGCCCCGGCGCCGAGCGATTCTGACGCGCGTCGAGGTAAAGCGCGGCGAACAATGGCTCATCGTAGCGTCGCAGGCCACCAACATCGTGCCTCGTGCTTCCGCTTTACTCTGGGGCGCGGCCCGTGGAATTTCGGGCCAGTAGATCGCTCCTTGCAGCGCATCGTCCCGGTCAAGTAGGATTTCACCGATGCGACGCGCAATCATATTATGGCTTCTACTTTCGATCGTTGCGAGATTTGCTCTCGCGCAATCCCCGTCGCCGTCCCGGCCTGTGCAGAAACCGCAACCCGACCGCCTGGGCATGACATGCGCGCAAATCCTGAAAATGTCCTCCACCGAATGGATTGCATACTTCAAGGACAAAGCGCACGTCGCCGCCCCGGACGGTTCAACCGGACTCGCCAAAGCGATTGCGGTGTACGGGAAATGTTATGACGCGCGAACAGACACCCTGGCTTCCACCCTTGCGAAGAGCGGCAAGGGACCGCTGATGGGCGCCCGAGGGGACTTTCGCGATTTCGAGTCGGCGCTGAAAGATTTCGCGGTCAAAGCGCTCGCCGACGCTACGGTTCCCGCCGATGAAAGCAAGAAAGCCTACGCTTCGCTTTACGAAAAGCAATTTCGCTACGAGTTTTATTTGGAGTATGAAGCAAGAACCGCAAAACCCACAAAGCCCGCTGCGACCGCAGTCAAATCCGCGGCGTCGGCGGCCGCGCCGCCGACAGCGCCCGCGCCTGCTGCCGCCGGGCCAGCTAAGCCTGCGACCGCAGAGGAACGAGCGCGCAGCGATGCCGATCCGGTGACGCAGGCCAAGAATCGCTTCGGAAAACTTCTCGAGGTTCTACCCGACGACAAAATGCACGAACTTCACCGCGCGTTCGGCGACGTGATCGGCCCGTACCAAATCAGCGAAGCGACGCGGCTCGCCGTCTATCGCTACGCCATCTTTCTGCTCGAGCCGCCCTCCGCCACACCGCCGTCCCAACCGCCGTTTTGATCGCCGCGTTGGAACTGGATTCGCAGCGCGGAATTCGGTTATAACTCCGTAGGATGCCCGCGATCGTCGTCGAACACCTCGAAAAGTATTTCCCTCCTGCACTGTCCGGTTGGCGTTCCTTCATCCAGCCTTTTTCACCGCCTACGGCCTGCGCGCTCGCCGGCGTCTCGTTCACGCTCGAACACGGGGAGGCTATGGCGCTCGTGGGCCATAACGGCGCGGGGAAAACGACTCTGATGCGCATTCTCGCGACTCTTGTTCTGCCGACTAGAGGCCGCGCGATGCTTGGCGGATTCGATATCGCGCGCGATGCAGAACGAGCCCGCCAGCAGCTCGGCTACCACACCGGCGGAGACGAAGGATTCTACGGACGGCTCAGCGGACGCGAAAATCTGGCGTTCTTTGCGGCGATGAATAATCTGACCGGTGCAGATGCACGCGCGAGAATCGCTTCCTCCGCGGAGAGCATGGCACTTTCGGCCGATCTCGACCGCCAGGTGCGCACGTATTCCACCGGAATGCGTCACAGCCTGGGTCTCGCTCGCGCGCTGCTCCACCGACCGGCGGTCCTGCTGCTGGACGAGCCGACGCGCAGCCTCGATCCACTCGCCGCGGCGGATTTCCGCCGCATGCTGAAGAACGATATCGTGCTCCAGCGGGGCACTACGCTGCTGTTCGCGTCGCACACGCTCGCGGAGGTTGAGGAGATTGCCGACCGCGTAGTCCTGCTCGATCACGGAAAGCTGATCGCGTGCGATTCCCCGTCCGGCCTGCGGGCCGCAACCGGCGCCGCGACACTGGAAGCAGCGATTGAACGCATTCTGCGCCCGGGAACGACTGCGGGGCGTGCGCAATGAATGCGGTGCGGACGCTGCGCAAAATTGCGGCCTTCTGCTGGCGCGACTTCCTGATCGCGCGCGGCTATCGCCTGGCGTTAATCGCGCAAACGGTGGAAGAACTTTTCGGCGTGGCGACTTTTTTCTACCTTTCGCGCTTCGTGGATAGTCCGCAGCTGCAGCGAGCGCTTCCAGCCGGAAGAAGCTATTTCACGTTCGCACTAGTTGGGTTCGCATTTTTCGATTACCTGAGCGTTTCGATGACCGCCTTCGATTCTAGCCTCGAGGAGGCGCGCCAAAACCGCACGCTGGAGGCGCTGCTGGTCACGCAAACGTCGGTACCGGTGATACTCGCAGGCTCGGCGGTCTATCCATTCGTGGCGCTCGCGTTGCGCACGTGCGTCTACCTGGGGCTGGGAGCGATATTTTTCGGTTTCGCACCCCGCGGAGCGAACTGGTTCGGCGCGCTCGCGATTTTACTCGCGTCCATTCTCGCGTTCGCGGGTCTGGGGATACTCTCGGCCAGCTATCAGATGCTGTTCAAGCGCGGAAATCCCGCAAAATGGCTCATCCTTGGCGTGTCGAGTCTGGTGAGCGGCATGATGTATCCGGTCTCGGTGCTGCCAAGACCGCTGCAAATTCTCGCGCGGATGATTCCAGTTACGTACTCGCTCGATGGAATGCGCGCCGCGCTTCTTGCCGGAGCGGGCTGGGGTCAGCTTTGGGGGTCGCTGTTGGCGCTACTGGCATTCGCAGCGGTCCTGATTCCGCTTTCGTTTGCCGCGTTCGGCTGGGCATTGCGCCGCACCAAGATCACGGGCACGCTCACTCACATCTAACGAACTTCGTTACCGGCCCAGGAACCTCTCGAGAGTCATTGCCTGAGTCTCGGCTTTGTCCAGGTACTCTTTCGCCTGGTCAACATTCCCCGCTTGCAAGGCCGATTGTGCCCTTGAAAGATTGATTTGCATCATCTGCTCGGTCTGAACGATATCTCCCCGCAGTCCATATCCCTGGGATTGCTGAGCACGCCTCAGATTGTCCAAGCCTTGCGTTATCGCGGCCGACCGAGCCTGCAGCTGATCGGTTTGATCCTCCGTTTCCTTTAGCAGGGCAGCTTTCCGCGCGGCTTCCGCGCGCGCTTTCTGTTGTTCCTCCATGCGCGCCTTCGCAACGGCCGGATCCTCCTGTTGCACCTGCACAGCCGGCGCGGGTGGCGGAGCCGCAGTCGCTGCAGGGGCGGTCACGGTCACGGCGTCCGCTGGGGGAGCCGAGATGTCCACAGGAGCGTCTGCGGGTTGCGTGACGGGCTGTGTGGCAGGCTGAGTGGCCGCTGAGCCCGAACTGGCATGGGTCTTGATAATGCGGGGCAGATAGTAGCCCCCAGCGAAAAGAATGGCCAAGGCTATAATCGCGCCCAGCGCCATGTAAACTCCCCGGCGACTCGTAGGCGGAGCCTGCGACGCCGCCACCACCGAAACCGGCACGGTCCCTTGAACCGGGACTCCCGAAGCGGAAGGAATCGCTTGCGGCGCTCGCACGGTCCCGGGAATCGGACTTGCAATCCCCGCGGCAGCGATGCCCGTTAGCGCGCTCTTCAAAGCATTTGAAAAGGCATCGGCGGACTGGAACCGATCCTTCGGATCCTTTGCCATCGCCATCAGAATGATGTCGCTCAGCCCCTTGGGTAGATCCGGGCGCAAAACGATGGGGGGTTGTGGCGCCTCCTGCAGGTGCGCCGACATCACCGTGTAGTTGCTGTGACCCCGGAACGGCAATTGTCCGGTGACCATCTCATAGAGCGAAACGCCCATAGAATACAAATCCGAGCGCTGATCAACCGGCTCGCCCCTCACCTGTTCCGGCGACATGTAATTCAGTGAGCCGAGAGTAGTGCCCGTAACCGTCATGCCGGCCTCGTTGTTCGGGCGCGCGATGCCGAAATCCATCAGCTTCACCACGCCGTTGGGAGTCAACATCATATTGGCGGGCTTGACGTCGCGGTGGATCACGTTTAATTTGTGCGCGTAGGCGAGCGCGCTCAGCAACTGCTCGGAGTAGTTCACCGCATCTGCGGGTGGAATCGCTCCCTCCTGCAGGCGCGAGGAGAGCGTAACTCCGTCCACGAACTCCATCATCATGACAAGTTGATTGTCGAGCGTCAGTGCAGTGTTCAACGCGGCGATATTTGGATGATTCAGGCTGGCAAGGAGCTTGATTTCGCGCAGAAAGCGATCGGCCAACTCTTTCTGCATAGCGAGATTCGCGAGAAGAACCTTCATCGCCTCAACGCGGTCCGAGATTACGTTCCGGACCTTGTAAACCTTGCCCATTCCTCCGGCGCCGAGCACTCCGAGGACTTCGTAGTCGCCTACACGCTGCCCGGGAACAAAATCGTCGCTCATTGAGGAACTCCTTTTAAACCTTTGATTCGCGGATTCTAACTGGAGGAAAGGCCCCGGGCAACAGTATTTCGGGCGGGGCAGGTTCCTTCACTACGCAATGCGCAATCGAGAGCTGAAAACCGTCAGGCTAGCCCGGCAGGTTAGATTCCGCAAACAGGAGGCGCGCGACAAGCTTGTCTACACGGACCTGATTTTCGGCGCTCATTTCGGTGAATTGGACGCCCATTCCCTCTTTAGGGATGATGTTCCTGACGACGGCGCGGCTGCGGATTTCACCTTCCGGAACAGACAGTAATACATTAACCGTGGTTCCGACCGCCAGCGGCGTGGGCGTGGCAATAAATAAGCCCCCCACATTCAAGTCGCGGACGCGCGATACGTTTTGCTGCTTGCCGTCCTGCCACGCTACCCAGACACCCTTGGGCGTCGCAACGCGCTGGTGACGGCGGTCGGCCTTCGTTCGTTCTTTCGTCATCGGACGCGGTGCTCCCGGAGATTAACAACCCGTAATGAAACCAAGAGGTAATATCATCCCGTTTCATTGCCGCTACGAACGATTGCGTTGCTCCTATCATACCAACCGCACCAACCGGCTTGAAGATGATTTCGCGCGTGCGTTGAAAAGAGAACACGTCCGCTATGCCCGGGAACACTCGGGGGCGCGGTTCCCTGGCGTCACTCATCGTGTACACTAGACCGTTGAGAGGGTCGCGAGGCAACAAGCAATGAAGGTTCCTGTTCTTGATCTAAAAGCGGAATACGCGGAGCTTCGGGATGAGATCCTGCCGGCGCTCGATCGCGTCTGCCAGAATTCGTCATTTGTCCTGGGCGAAGAAGTCGAGGCATTCGAGCGAGAGTTCGCGGATTTTTGCGGAACGAAGCACTGCGTCGCTCTCGGCACTGGAACCGCCGCGCTTCATCTGGGACTGCTCGCGCTCGGCGTGCAAGCGGACGACGAAGTGATCACCAGCCCGAACACGTTCCTGGCCACCGCGGAAGCGATCACTTACTGCGGAGCCGTACCGGTATTCGTGGATATAGACCCGGCCACAGCCAATCTCGACCCCAATCTCATCGAACGAGCGATCACGCCGCGCACCCGCGCGATCCTGCCGATACATCTCTATGGGCGCCCCGCGGACATGGACGCGATTCGTGATATCGGCGCCCGCCACAACATACGAATTCTCGAGGACGCGGCCCAGGCGCACGGGGCACGCTATCGCGGCCGCAGGGTCGGCGGGCTCGGTCACGCGGCAGCGTTCAGTTTTTATCCCACAAAAAACCTGGGCGCGTATGGAGAAGGCGGCGCGCTGACGACCGATGACGACCAAATCGCGAAGTACGTCCGTGCGGCGCGCAACCACGGCCAGACCGCCCGCTACGAGCACGAGTTCGTCGGCTATAACTCTCGCATGCAGGGATTTCAGGGGGCCGTGCTACGCATCAAGCTGCGCCGCCTCTACGCCTGGACCAGCCGCCGGCAGGAAATCGCGCGCGAGTACCGCCGCGTGCTCGCCGGCACGCGCCTGGAAATTCCAGTGGACGATCCGCGCGACGAGTGCGTCTACCATCAGTTCGTCATCTACGTGAGCAACCGCAGCTCAATGGTCGCGCAGCTTGCGGCCCGCGAGATCGAAACTGTGGTGCACTATCCGAAACCCGTACATCTCCAGCCGGCATATTCCTCTCTCGGCCTCCCTCCCGGAACTTTTCCTCGCACCGAACGTGCCTGCGACCGCGTGCTCAGCCTGCCCGTGCATCCGCGGTTGACTGCCGAGCAGGTTGCGTTCGTGGCGAATGCGGTGCGCGAAGCGGCGGGAGAAAAACAGGCTGCAGCCAGCTAATTCAATCCATTAATTGGTTACCAATGATTGACCTCGGGCTCGCGCTGAAGGTCAGGCGTTGGCGCCCTTGGAAGACGATGAGTTGTGCGGCGCGGGATTCTCACCCGATTCGCGATTCGGCGGAGGCACAAACCCTGCAACTCCGGCGGTATTTGTCGCGCGATCCCTCATCATTTCAGAAAGCCCGTCGAAAACCTTGGAACAGGAATCGCGCAGAGCCTGATCTGCCGAACGCATCAGGGACTCAATCACGTTCTGGCCATGCTCGTTGAGGCGGCGCACGGACGACACGACCCAGGAATCGCAGGCAGCGTCCAGGCGGTCTCGATATTTCGCCGCCGCTTCAGCGCTCACGCGATCCAAATTCTCAGCCCAAGCTCTGTCGTGGGCGTCGCGCTGGGCGCGGTACCCTTCGAGCGCGGAAGCGAACTCGGCGGCCAATGCGCTGCGGCCTTCGGACACGCTGGCATCACGCTGTGAAACCATTTGAGCCTGGAAACGATCCACCAGCGCCGTGGCGCTTGCGTCGAGGTTGCGAACAATCTGATCAGTGAAGCCCTGCAACTCCTGTTTGCGCTCCTCGATCGCGCTGTGGCTTCTGCTCGCAAATTGCCCGACTTCGTCGTCGGAAATACTGCGTAGCACCTGACCGAACGATGCCGCAGCGGTTTCGGCAGCCTCATCGAGCTGCGAGCGCGTGCGCCTGGAAATCTCGCCCGCGACTCCGTCGAGCTGCTGGTGAACTTGAGCGAGACGTCCGGTGGACTGCTCTTCGAGCCGCGCTTCGAACTGCCGGGAGGCCTCCGAAGTCCTTTCCTCGAAGCCGCTCCCCACCGTAACCAGCGCCTGTTCGATCAACACCTGCAAACGCGCCCGCGCCTCCTGCTGAAACCATTCCGACGATTTTCCGATTTGCTCAGCGGCCGCGTGAGAAGCGCGGACGCCGCTTGCATCCAGCTCTTCATTCCATTTCGTCAGCGCTTCTTTCCTGGCGCCCTCAAAGTCGTTGCGAAGGTTTGCGATGGTAGCCGCGATCTGCCCGGCAACGTCGCGCTGGCTGTTCTCGGAGACCTGGCGGAGCCGCTCGCGATGCAGGCGCAGGCTGTCTTCCACTTCCATCTCGCGATTGGCGAGCTCGCGAAGCAATTCGGGCACCCGATCCACTCGCGGCGCAAGCTTCGATTCCACTTCCGCCATCGTGCGCTCGATGAATTGATTGCCAAGAAAATCGAGCGTGGGTGAAAGGCGCTCGGGCACGCCAGCCGCTGCGAGCTCGGCGCGCCGGTTCATCTCATCGGTTTGCGCCTCGAGGATGTTTTCGAGGCGGCGATGCAATTCGTTCAGGGTATCGTGGCTCGCGGCCTCCAGCTGTGCGGAGTATTCCTTCATCCGGCTCGCGGCGTGTTCAATTTCCGAAAGAGACGACCGCGCGCGTCCCACTTCGCGTTCAAGCGCTGACTTCACGCCCGACAGAGTGTCACGCGCCTCGGAGTACATTTGCCCCAGAGGCTGCCGAAGCTCCGCAAATCGCTCGGACATCCTTTGTTCCGCGCCGTGGAGAACCTCCTGCGATCGCCCGGAAAGCTGTTCCACCAGACGTTCGATACTCCCGTCGAGCGATGATTGCAGCAGTTCATTCCACTGCGCCTGCGCCAGCGCCATTTCTGACCCGAGGCGCTGCCGCCATTCCGATACCGCGCTTTCAGTCGAAGCCGCGTGCTCCTTTGAAACATCCACGGACTGCTGCCGCGATCGCGCCGCCTCAGCAGCGTCCAATTGAAGCCGCGCCTGCGCCATTCGGCTCGTGGACTCAAGCGCAGCTTCACTTTCGGCATGGAGGGCCTGGGCCTTGCGATCCAGATCGTGGATTATTTCGCGCGCCTGCTGGAGGCTGCTCTCGAATTTCGATTTCAGTTCGCCGACGATCTCTTCCTGCTTCGCAGCCATCTCGGAAGAGAAACTCCCTCGCGCCGCTTCACGCGTCTCCTCAAACCTCTCCAAGCTTTGGCGAATTTGTTCCCCGGCGCGCGCGATGGCCGCGTCTGCCGCGCGGTCGGCCTGCCGCTCGATCTCCGCGTTCCATTCGCGCAGCAGCGGACTATCCGTCGCGCCTGCCGTCTCCTGTCCCGTCGGTGATGCCGGCGAAAACGGAGAAACTGACGCAGATTCGAAAAAGGGGTTCGTCATGTCGGCCGGCACTCTTTCCTCATGGGATTGCATCGTTTCCGGAATTGCGCTCGTGTCGGCAACGTCGGCGAACTGAGCGTTCAGTTGTGCCGGAAGTTCCACAACCGGAAGGCTGGGTGATTCGTTCACGTTCCAATCAGCTGGCGCAGCTTCTATGCCCCAGACGTTGGCGGGACTTTCGAGCTCCACCGCAATTTGGAAAAACTCCCGAACCGAATGCGGCCGCTGAATCCACGCGACTCGGGCGCGCAGGTTGCGGCGCTGTGTGCCCTGAGGCAGTTCGAGCGTCACCCAGGTGTTTTTCGGAAGGTGATGCTTCGAGGAATACCGGCATCCATTGAGGTTCAGCGCCACCGTGGAAGTGCGTTCCTCGAACGGTTGTCCGAGCAGGTCAATTCCGCGCACGATCAGCGGGACGGACTTCGAGACGCGTTCACTGCGCCGGCGCTGAGTACTCGTTTGATTGGAATCCACGTCGTGCACCAAAATCCTCGGAGTTACGTGCGAGAGAATAGCACTCTCGTGCGCTCGGGTCGAGAGGTGAGGAGGCCCGGGCAAAATGCCAAAAAAATCTGCAGGCACGCGCCCTGGAAAGCGGCCCCCTTGGGTCAGTCGCAGCGGTTTACCGCGCGCGCCTTACGACTTTTTCTTTTTCCTTACGCCCACGCTGGTAGCATCGCCGCCTGCCATCGTGGTCAGGGTGTCAATCATCGCCTTGCACTGGGCCGCGTAGGGCCCGTTCGGATCGGCGTCCACGCATTTCTGATACGCGTCGCTTGTTCCCGGAGGGATGATGTAGGTCATCTTATCGCCCTCCTGCTTCGAATCGATCGTGCCCGTGTACGCGCTCCCAAGCAAAAACCAAGTCTGTGCGTCTTTCGGATCCGCAAGCGTCGCTTTTTGGAGCGGCGGAATGGCATCCTTCAGATCTCCCTTGTTGCTGAGAACGATTCCTATGTTCTTCCAGCACGCCTTCGCCGCCCCGGGACTCGGATCGAGCGCGGCAGCCTTGTCGCAATCGGCGCCGGCGTCCGCCAGTTTCTGTTGAGCGACCGCGGGATCGGTCTGTGAGACGGCGAGATTCGCCAGAGCCGTACTCTGACTGCCGTAAGTGCCCGCGGTGGGCTGCAAATCAATGGCTTTCTGATAGGCGTCCACCGCTTGCTGTTCCTGGCCGTCGCGGTCGTAGGCCTGTCCCAGGTTTGACCACACCACCGCGTGGTTCTTCACATCCTTCGCTTGGACTCCCTGCTCCGCCATCGTCAATTCCGTAATCGCAGTCTTACTGTCAGTCGTCAGCTTATCCTGGAGCGCTGCCTTCTGATCTGCCGGAGCGGCGTTGAACTGCTTGTGAACCGCTTCCCAATCATCGAGAGCTGCCCGCCCCGCATTGAAGTGGCTCTGCATATCCTTGAACTTATTGGCCTGATCTTGAGCCGCTTTCTGCTGCTCCGGATTCGCCGCAGCCTGCTTCGCCATAAGTTCCTTGAAGTTGATCGTGACATTGTTGTCTGCATCGGCGGAGAGCTGATGCTGTTCCGAGTAATTTATCGGGGGATCCTGGTTGACGATAAGGAACGTGTACATGCCAGTGTTCATCCCGATCTGAGCAAACTTCCCATCCTTGTCGGTCTTGAGCGTGAAAGTCCGTCCGCTGTCACTCTTGACAACGACGGTGATGCCCGCCCACGGTTTCCCGTCGAGACCGATTACTTGGCCGGTGACACGCGCCTCCTGCGCGGCGGCGATTGAAGAACACACCAGCACCACAACCAGCGCCAGCAAGGAACGAGTGAGTCGGTTCATCTGTTTATCCCCCCAAGAAAAGAAATGCGGCATCCCCCCGCAGCACCCATTATCGCGCAATTTGAGTTCGATAGGCGATAGGGTCGCGCAACCCAGCCTCGTCAAACGCCCGGACCCGCAACCGGCAACTATCGCACGTACCGCAGGCTTCGTCATCAAATTGATAGCATGACCAGGTGTGCTCCAGCGGCGCGCCGAGTTCTACTCCGCGACGAATGATCTCGCTTTTCTTCATGCCGATCACCGGCGTCGCGATCCCAATGTGCGTTTCCGGGCGCGTGCCCTCGCGGATCACTGCTTCGAACGCTCGATAATACTCCGGACGGCAATCGGGATACCCCGAGCTGTCTTCTGACACAGCGCCGACGACAATGGACGTCGCGCCAATCACTTCCGCCCAACTTACGGCTGCCGAAAGAAAATGGGCGTTGCGGAAGGGAACGTAGGTGATGGGAATTCCGGCCTCCGGCTCAAGCGCTGCGCCCGATTCAGGCACCACGATACGCTTGTCGGTGAGCGCCGAGCCGCCGATTTGAGCGAACGCGTCGAAGCGGACCACGATCCTCTCGCGCGCATCGTAGAAATTCGCAATTTCGTCGAACGCCCGGCGCTCGCGGCGTTCCGTCCGCTGGCCGTAACTGGCATGCAGGAGGGCCAAACGGTGCGTCTGACTCGCGATGGCGGCCGAGACGCAGGAGTCCATGCCACCGCTCAACAGCACGACCGCTTTGGGTTTTTCCGCCATCTCCCGAGCCTAAACCCCCTTCATCGCCGGGTGCCAAATGAATTTGTGCAGCTGCATTCCGAGCCGAACCGGCAGTCCATCCGCCAGGATCCATTCGACGAGTTCGCGCGCTTCCAGTCCCGGCCAGCTTCCCGCAGGGTCCGCGAAAACAGGGGAAAACAACACCTGATGGACGCGCTCAGCCAGCCGATGGCGCGACGTGAATTCGCGCGCGAAATCATAATCCCGGCGGCTCGCAATCACAAACTTGATTTCGTCGTCGCGGCTTATAGCTTCGAGATTGGCCGCGTCGAAGGTTTCAGGCTCGCCGGAGTCGGGACACTTCACGTCCACAATCTTGATGACCTCGCGTGGCAGCGTGCCAATGAATCGCTCGCCGCTCGTCTCGATCATCACGGTATAGCCCGCGGCGAGGAGCTTTTCGGCGAGAGCCGGCGTTTCCGGCTGGAGCAGTGGTTCCCCGCCGGTGATCTCGACAAGCGGGACGCGCCCGGCGCCCTCGCCGGCAAGCGCGCTGACCTGATCGAAAACTTCCTCAACACTGCGCTTCGTCCCGCCGTGAAACGCGTAGGCCGTGTCGCACCAGACGCAGCGGAGATTGCATCCCGTAAGACGAACGAATATGCAGGGCAATCCCGCGCGGGTGCCTTCTCCCTGAATGGATTTGAATATTTCGGTAATCACCATGGCGGAATTCTTAAGTGGCACAGACACTCCTGTCTGTGCTCTGGGTTTTTGCCTACGCGCGATAAGTTGCCGCGCTCGTATCCGTCTCCCAAACCGTGACGCTCGCGATGCCCGCGGCGTTCGCAGCCTGCGGAAGTTGCGTCGCTGTCCGGTCATAGATGTGCCGCGCGATATTTTCCGCCGACGGGTTCAACGTGTCGAACGGTGGAAGCTCGTTGAGATACTTGTGATCGAGCGACGCAATTACCTGTTGAATCACCCGCTTGAGGTGGACGAAATCATAGAGCAGCCCCGTCGCGTCAAGCTCCTTGCCCGCCAGGATCACGCGCACTTTATAGTTGTGACCGTGCAGGTCCTCGCACTTCCCGTGGTAATTGCGCAGGTTGTGAGCCGCGGCAAATGTTTCGTCAACGCTGATCTCGTACATGAGATTTCCTTTGATCCCGTTAGCCTTATCGCCTCCTCACCCGAAGCGATGCTATTCCGGACGGTCTTCCATAAAGCGCGCGACTTCCGCGAGATCCTGCGTGGTTGTGTATTCGGGCAGGGACTCGAGGAAAATTTTACCATAGTGCATGCGCCGGATGCGGTTATCGAGGATGGAGAGGATACCGCGGTCGGTCTTCGACCGAATCAGCCGGCCGAAGCCCTGCTTGAGCGCGAGGACCGCTTCGGGAATCTGGTATTCGGCGAACGCGTTGCGGCCGTCCTCTTCCAGCGCGCGCACGCGAGCCGCGACGATAGGGTCGCTCGGCACCGCGAAGGGCAATTTATCAATGATGACGCAGGAAAGCTGGGCCCCCGGCACGTCCACACCCTGCCAGAAGCTCGACGTGGCGAAAAGTACCGCATTCGGAGTTGTGCGAAACCGGTCGAGCAGAATGGATCGCGGAGCAGACCCCTGCAGTAGAAAAGGAAACTTCAATCGTCCCGAGACCCTTTCGAAGAGATCCCTCATCTGCGCGTAGCTGGTGAAAAGACAGAACGCGCGGCCCTGTGAAATTTCCAGCAGGCGCGTGATTTCATCGGCGGCGCTGGCGGCAAACGACGGCTGTCGCACGTCCGGCAGCGCGGGAGGCAGATAGAGCAACGCCTGAGTGCGGTAGTCAAACTCCTGGGGCAGCACATTCTCGTTCGCCGGCAGCACGCCGAGACGCTGCTTCAGATAATCGAATTTTCCGCCGACGGCGAGCGTCGCGGACGTCAGGATGACCGTGTCAAACTGATCGAACAATTTTTCGCGGAGGATCTCACTCACATCAATAGGCGTCGCCGCGAGAAAAACTCCGCGGCCGCGGCGTTCGTACCAGTAGACGTAGCCCTTTTCGTCGCTTTCGAGCAGGAACGTCAACTCGCGGCGCATTTCGGCAGCACGCCGTGCCATGGCCACCACCTCTTCCGGTTTGGGACTTAGCGCCGAAAGCTCCGTCTCGATTCGCTTCACCGCCGATGCGACCTCTTCATACTCCTCGCGATTCTGATCGAGAAAGGTGCTTCGCTCCGCTGGGCCGAAGGAGTAGCGCCCTTCGCGCTCGGGAAAGCGCTCGAAGAAACTGCGGGCGCGTTCGCGCATGCGCGCCAGCTGGCGCCGGAGCGGCGCCGCGTCAATCTGCAGCACACGCAGCATGTTTTCGGCATCGCGCCCAAGCTCCTCGAAGCGGTAGCTCGAAAGCTGGCGGCCGAAATAATCGCTCGCGACGTCCTCGATTTCGTGGGCTTCGTCGAATACGACCGCGGAATATTCCGGCAGAATCGAGCCAAAATCGTCCTCACGAAGTGCAAGATCGGCGAAAAATAGATGGTGATTGACGATGATCAAATCCGCTTCCTGCGCGCGCTGATGCATCGCGGTGATAAAGCAGTTCTGGTATTCGGGGCACTTCTTGCCAGTGCAAAGATCACTGCGCGCGTCAATGCGATTCCAAAGCTCCGCCTCGTCAGGAAGAAACGTCAGTTCGCTGCGGTCGCCAGTCTCGGTCAGCTTTTCCCAGTCGCGGATCTGTGAAAACCAGTCCACCTCGTCAATTCCCTTCAGGACGGGCTGGCCCTCCATTTGGTGCACTTTGTGCCGGCAAAGAAAATTGGCGCGGCCCTTCATCAGCGCGGCCTTCAGATTTGGCGCGAAATGCTTCTGCAGGAAGGGCACATCCTTCTGGAACAGCTGTTCCTGCAGCGATTTAGTTGCCGTCGAAACAACCACGCGGCGGCCGCTGCGAATCGCGGGAATCAGGTAGGCGAGCGTCTTGCCGGTGCCCGTGCCCGCTTCGATGACCACGTGTTGGTGTTTTGCGAATGCGTCGTCGGCGAGCTGCGCCATGGCGAGTTGAGACGGCCTGAATTCATATCCCGGATGGCGTTTTTCGAGCATCCCACCGGGGCCGAAAATCCCCTCGACGGTAATTTCCTCGGCTTTGGCGGTGGCAGCTTTTTTCGGCATAGACACGAACGACCTATGTATTCGTTCCTTGCTTCCCGACTTCCCTGTTTCTCTGTGTCTCTGTGCTTCGGTGGCAGGTGCTTATTATGGCGCGCTACCCATGCGCCGACTGCTGCAGACTCTTCGCCCAATGCGAAAGATGTTCGAGCGACGCCATATGCGTGTGGTCTATTTCCAGCGGCGTAATCGAAATGGCTCCATCCCGAATCGCCGCGTGGTCGGTATCAGGTTCGATTCCTTCGGTAAACCGCTGCTCGCTCAGCCAGAAATAGCGGCGCCCGCGCGGGTCGGTTCCCGGCTTCAGCACGTTGCGCGTGATTTTAGACGATTGCCTCGTGATTCGCACCTCGCCGCTCCAATCCTGAGGAACGTTGACGTTAAGCATCACCCCCGCCGGCAAACCCTCCCGCAAAATCAACGGCGCCAAATGCTGGACAAAATCCGCCGCCGGAGAGAAATCCATTTTCCTCGATTTGTACGCGAGCGAAAGCGCGATGGCCGGCACCCGGTTGATCGCCGCCTCCATCGCTGCGCCCACCGTACCGGAGTAATAGATATTTTCTCCAAGGTTCGCACCGGGATTGATCCCGGAAACGACGAGGTCCGGCTTTTCCGGGAGCAACGTGTGCAAGGCCAGGATCATCGCATCAGCCGGCGTACCTTCGACGGCCCACTCACGCTCCGCCAGTTGATCGCAATAAATTGGCGACCGTAACGTGAGCGACTGCGCCGCCGCGCTCCTCTCGGCCGATGGAGCCACCACGGAAATTGTCGCCTGGCTCGCCAGCGCATCCACCAGCGCGCGCAGCCCCGGTGCATGGATCCCATCGTCATTTGTGATCAGAATATTCGGCATGGAGATTTCTGGAGCCGGCAAAGCATCGTCCGCAGAATTCAGCTTTGCGTCGGAGTGAACACTTTAGCAGCAATGCAGCTAACCAACCAAGGCACCGATGAGCCCGGGACGATCTCCTGAAAGCTCCAGTGAAACCTGTCCTGCGAGTAAGCGTCTCAATTGTTGTGTGCTCAGACGGCTTTTTCCGCTATAACATTTGAGATGTCTCCCGCGAAGAGAGCTCGGCTCGCCTTCACCTTGGCTCTGGCTCTCCTGTTGGTCGGCGGAATCGCGGTTTCGATCACTATCCAGCAGCTCGTCAGCAACGCTCATTGGACGGCTCATAGCTACGAGGTGAAGGCCGCGCTCGGCGACGTCAATAGCTCGCTCTCTTCCGTTGCGCGCGCACGATTCGGGTACGTTCACTCAGGCGATGAAGCGTTTCTGCCGCAATACGATTCATCCAAGGACGAAGTCCGCGCTGAACTACAGCAAGTCCGCCATTTGACGCGCGACAATCCGTCTCAGCAACTCATTTGCGACCGCCTGGATGAGGCTGTATCCCGGCGAATCTCGCTCCTCGATGCTTCGGTGGCGCTCCAGAAGTCAGGTCACGTAGATCAGGGGGCGCAGGACCGCTTCACGCTGGACGGCGTGGACGCGTCTTCGGACGTAGCGAACATTGTTCAACAAATGCAGGGCGAAGAACAGAAACTCCTGGGAATGCGCAGGGCGGTTTCTGGCGACCTTTTCGTGGCCGTTCTCTGCTTACTGTTTGGAATCTTCGCCATCTCCGCGTTGCTCTTTTGGATTCACTATCGCCTGCTGCGAACGGAACTCAAGAACCGGGATCAAATGGAGAACAACACCCGCCGTTTGAGCGCCCGTCTGATGAAAGTGCAGGATGAAGAGCGCCGCAAATTTTCCAGGGAATTGCATGACAGCGTGGGCCAGCTTTTGGCTCTGGCCAAAATGAACCTTTCGGTCTTGCTGAAGGCCAACCCGGACGACAAGGTCGTCGCGGAAACCGACTCTCTCCTGGATGAAGCCGTTAGTGAAACTCGTACCGTGTCGTATTTACTGCATCCGCCTCTTCTGGATGACCTGGGAATTTCTTCCGCCATCAAATGGTATCTGGAGGGATTTGGACAGCGGAGCGGCATCAAGATTTCCATCAATATTGTCGAGGATTTCGGCCGGCTGCCGCAGCCAACGGAGCTTGTTTTGTTTCGCGTTCTTCAGGAATCTCTCACGAATGTTCACAAGCATTCGAAGAGTCCCAGCGTAGAAGTGTCGTTGCGGACGGCGGGTGACAAAGTCGTGCTGCAGGTCCGGGATTACGGAAAAGGGATTCCCCGACGCACGTTGGAAAAGTTTCAGAAAACCGGCGCGGACACCGGAGTCGGACTCGCCGGAATGCGTGAACGGATCAGGGAGCAGATGGGCCAGCTTGAAATCGAGTCGGACGAAACCGGCACTCTTGTTGAAGTCATCCTGCCGATTTCCGTTCCCTCCAGCGTCGCCGAGGAGTCCGCCGCCTCTTAGGCTGGATCCAAGGTGGTTCGCAAGGTCTTCCGGGCAGGAAAAATTAGAGAGCAAGAAAGTAAGTAATGGTCGGGACGACTGGATTTGAACCAGCGACCTCACGCACCCCAAGCGTGCGCGCTACCAGGCTGCGCTACGTCCCGACCGGATCGGCGCCACATCGCACTTCAGTGGGCCGACAAGGAGCGTATCACTCGCGTTCGAGAAGGGTCAAGACGGCGAGCAGTTCTTCGTGGAGATCGAGCAGGAATTTCCGGTGCGCGCGAGATGTTGGGCCGTGCTTCGCGGGAGCTTCTAAGGACCGCGACGCTTCGCGCGGTGCGTCGCTGGTTAGTTCGCCACGCGAGCTCGCTGCTCCGTTGCCGCCGTTTTGATCCGCGAGATGCTTTCGCGCGCCAGCGATGGTGAAACCCTCTTCGTAGAGCAGGCGCTTGATTTCGAAGACGGTCTCGATATCCTCGCGACGGTAGAGGCGGTGACCGCTGGGGCTTTTTACGGGCTGTAGCGCGGGAAACTCGGATTCCCAGTAGCGCAGAACGAACGTCTTCGTCGCCGTCAGACGGCTCACTTCCCCGATGCGGAAAAGGCTCTTTTCCGGAAGTTCTTGCGCAGCTTGGGCCGCACTCGCCATGGCTTGTGAGTATCCTAGGCCGATTTCGCGGCGTGTCAACCCCTCTCCCGCTGGCCGTCGTTCTTGCGGTCGCAGGGGCACAGTCCGCCGCGGCGGATGCCCGGCGCAAGACCTTGGCGAGACCGCGCCATTTCCGTCTCTGCGCGGCCTCGATTTTGTGTGTCACTTTGTGGGTACCGCTTTTCTTTGTTTTCAGTAACTTACACTGAAAATTACTTTGCAGGGTGTGACACTTAATTCGGCCGCGAGCGGCCAGGGAAGGAGAAGGAACACGCGATGGGCATCCGCCCTGTCTCGATCAGAGAGTGGGCGAAGGGTCTTGTGCAATGCGCAAAGGCATGGCGGCGCGTGAGCAAGCGGATGTCCGCTGAGGCGAAGTCCGACGCGCAGACCATGGCTGAAGCCATGAATTTCGTCGATGGTTTTCCGTGGGCCCAAAGGCCCACGCTTTCATCACAGAACGAATTCGAAGCGCACATTCAGTTGTCAAAGAACGTTTCGGCTCTCGCCCGGAGGGCCGGTCGAAATTTTTCTCGTCGGTACCACGGTGGCAGATTGCGGGGCGGGCGCCTACTGACCTTTCGTTCAACTTAAGTTCAAGAAATCGCGCCTGTACTTTCTTCAGGTGCGGTCGCGCTTCTTCTTCTCCGGATGCCACTTGCGCTTGTCGCTGTGCCGGGGCACGTGCTTCGTGAGGCGCCGGGGTTCCCGGTTCGGGTCCTCACGCATCGCGCCTTTCTTCAGGCGCTGGGTAAACCGGAGCGGGGTGCCCGTGAAATCAAAGGCTTCGCGCAGGCGATTCTCGAGGAATCGCTGATAGCTGAAGTGCAGCGGCTTGGTCTGATTCGTGAACAAGACGAACGTGGGTGGCCCGGTCGTCGCCTGCGTGATGTAGTAAATTTTCACTTTGCGGCTCGCCGGTGACGTGCCCCGGTCGAGGTCAACGCCCGCGAGCCAGCGGTTCAGCTCCCCAGTCGAGATCCGGCGATAACGCGCCTCCGCCACACGATCAATCACTGTGTAGAGCTTCTCAACCCGCTCGCCCGTCAACGCCGAAAGAAACACGATGGGAGCGAACGGTAGAAATTTGAATTTCTCGCGGACGATCGGCTCGTAATCCGCGAGCAGCTTGCTGGGATTTCCGCCGGAGCCTTTGCCGCCGTGCTTCTTTTCCTTCGCGGCCTTTTCCTGCGCGGCTTCCAGGGCCAGGTCCCATTTGTTCATCGCGATGATCACGGACCGGCCGGACTGTTCCGCGTAGCTCGCAATAGTCGCGTCGTGCGACGTGACGCCCACAGAACCATCCACCACGATCACGGCGATATCCGCGCGCTCCAGGTGCTGCCGCGCCATGATCACGCTCAATTTTTCGGCAATGAGTTTCGTCTTGCCCTTGCGCCGGATTCCCGCGGTGTCGAGGAAGCGATAGGTCTTGCCGTGGCGCTCGACCACGGTGTCCACCGCGTCTCGCGTGGTACCCGGCTCCGCCGAGACGATGGACCGCTCCGCACCCACCAGTTGATTCAGCAGAGTGGACTTGCCCACGTTTGGCCGCCCAATGATGGCGATGTTGATGTCCGGCCTGGATTCGACCGCATCACCCAGCGGGAAATCTTTTGTTACCGCGTCGAGCAGAACATCCACGCCGAAGCCGTGCTCTGCCGAGATCGGAAATATCTGGTCACCCAGCTCGTAAAACTGCGCGGCCAGTTCCGTCTGCTTCGGCGAATCTACTTTGTTCACGGCGAGCACCGGCGGTTTGCCGGCGCGGCGCAGCAATTGCGCCAGCTCAGCATCGAGCGGCACGGGGCCCTCGCGGCCGTCCACTACCTGCACGACGCAGGATGCATTCTCAATCGCCACGCGCGCCTGCCGCAAAATTTCGCCGGGAATTCCGGCCTTGTCCTCCGGAACAATTCCGCCGGTATCCACCACTTCGAATGCGCGCCCTTCCCAATGCGACACGCCGTAGATTCGATCGCGCGTGATCCCCGGCTCGTTCGTGACGATGGAACGCCGCGTGCCGGTCAGGCGGTTGAATAGCGTGGACTTCCCCACATTGGGGCGTCCGACGATTACTATGGACGGGATTTTCGAGGTCATTTAGCGTTGCGCTAGTTTCTTCTGAAGTTCCAGGCGTTGGGTGAGCAAGCGATTCAATTCGCTTGGGGAAGCTTTGGATTCAATCTGCTGCTGCAGGACGGCAAGCTCAAGTTCATCCCGGCGGCCCCGCAGAACGCTCAAACAACTTTCCGCCGATTCCCACGTCGCTTCGCCGGAAGTTTCGAAAAGGATCTGGAACAGCAACTGCCGGTCCTTCTCTTCGAGAGCCGCGCCCCATGCCGTTGGATCGGGCGCTTCACCCACCTTGGAGATTAGCAGGTCCAGGATCTTTTCGCTCTCTAACCCGCGATGCAACGCGCTCGAGATAATTTCGTGCGCGAGTTTCTCCCGAAATCCCTCGGCTTCAATCAGCATCCGGATCAATTGCCGCTCCGCCGGCTTCACCACCGGAGCCAGCAGCTCGACTTTCGGTTTCACCTCGCTGCGACGCTCATTGGCTGCCTTGCGCAGCGCTTCGCGCAGCACAGGCTCGTCCACGCGCAATTCCGAGGAAATCCGCGTGGCCCATTCCGATCGCAACAGTCGGTTCGGAAGGCGCTGCACGTACGGCATCAGGAAATTCAGCGCGGCCACTTTTCCCGCGGCCGTCGTACGGTCCATCTTCCGCGCGCGTCCGATCAGGTAATCGAGATACGGCGGCGCCTGCGCCAGCAATTTGCGATAAGCGTCGGCGCCCTGCTCCTTCAGGAATTTGTCGGGATCGGCTCCGCCCGGCAGCGCGAGGACGCGCACGTCAAACTCTTTCTCCAACAGCAGCGTAAGTGACCGCTCGGTTGCAACCTGGCCCGCCGTATCCGGATCGTAATTCACCACGACGCGGTGCGTAAATCGGGCCAGCAATTTGATCTGCGGTTCCGCCAGGCTGGTTCCGCAGCTCGCGACCACATTCGTGATTCCCGCGCGCGCCACGGCGATTGCGTCCATATAGCCTTCGACGAGAATCCCGAAATCGCTTTTTCGCAGCTCCTCTTTCGCGCGATCCAGATGGTAAAGCACGTTGCTCTTCGTATAGATCGGCGTCTCGGGCGAATTCATGTACTTCGGCATGTCGTCGCCCATCGCGCGCCCGCCGAACGCGATGACTTTCCCGGCTTCGTTCGAGATCGGGAACATGATCCGGCGGCGGAAGCGGTCGTAAAGCCGCCCGCCTTCGTTGCGCGAGAAAAGCCCGGACGCCTCCAGCAGCTTTTCCGGATATTTTGATTTCAACTGGCGCAGCAGTGCGTCGCCGGAGGAGGGCGCCCATCCCAGTCCAAAGCGCGTGATGGCCTCGCGGTTCAGGCCGCGATCTTCAAGATAACCTGCCGCAACTTTTCCTTCGTGGCCCTCATTCAGCTGCCGCGCAAAAAATGCCGCCGCCTCGCGGTGCATCTCTACCAGCGCGCTGCGCTGCTGATTCTCGCGATGCTCTTCTGGTGAACGCTCGCGCGGCCTTGGCACAGGAATGCCGCATTTCTCGGCGACGATTCGTATCGCCTCGGGAAACGGACACTTGTCCATTTCCATCACGAATTTAAATACGTCGCCTCCCGCGCCGCAGCCAAAGCAGTGATAAATCTGCCTCACCGGATGCACCGCAAACGACGGAGACTTTTCCTGGTGGAACGGGCACAGCCCTGTGAAGTTCTGTCCCGTCTTTTTCAGGCGAACATATTCCCCGATCACGCGGACGATGTCCGCCTGCTGCTTCACCTTTTCCGCGAATGATCCGGCTTCTGCCATAGGCGCGAAACTCGAAAGACGAAATTCGAAACTCGCTTCTCCTCAGTTTGATTGCCGGCTATTCATTGCGAGCCGCTGAGTCGCCCGGATATAGCCATTCAGGACTTGAATGACTCTTTGTGCCGCAGCATCGATATCTTGCCATTCTTGGGGCGAGATGTACGAGGCGTCCAAAGCCGAGGTTAAATGATCCCGCAGTTCGAAAGCTGAACCCCTGGCATGGCGACAAAATTGGACATTCTCCCGGTAAGAGAACCTTCCAAAGCCCTCCGCCACGTTTGCAGTGACCGAGACAGCCGCTCGACGCATTTGATCCATCAAGGCGAACTCTTCTTCGCCAGGGAATCTTCGCGTGATCGTGTAAATTGTCTTTCGCAATTCCCTTCCAAGCTTCCAAACATCCAGGTCAGTGAAATCCTGCACCGGATTTGCACCGGCGGGGGGTGGTTCGACGAGTTTCGAATTTCGTGTTTCGACTTTCGCCATTACCCTGTCCAGGAGAGCACCTTTAGCACCATGCCATCAGGAATTCAACTCGGCGATTGTAATCGCCGCGCCGCCGCGATCTTCCGCCTCGTGATGCGTTTTTTCGACCAGCGGATGAGTCGACAGGAATTCCGCCAGGCCGCGGCGCAGCGCTCCTGTCCCGTGGCCATGAATGATGCGCACGCTGGGTTTGCCCGCAATCGCCGCCTCATCAATAAACTTATCAACACGCCGAGTTGCTTCTTCAACCGTGCACCCGATCACATTGATTTCTTCGCCGCCGGGCTCATCGCTCGGCAGCGTGTGAACCGTGATCCCGCGCGGGCGTTCCGTCGCAGCGGACGTTGATTTAGCTGGAGCCGTCTCGCCTTCGATGCTCACGACATCCGCTAGAGGAATCTTCATCCGCAGCGGCCCGGCCTCGACCTCGGCAATCCGGCCGTCGTGGCGGCGAAACACCACGGCCTGCTTGAATCCCTTCACGTGCACGCGCATTCCGGCCGAGAGTTGCTCGGGCGCCACGGGCTTTGCGGGCGCCTCGACGCCCACGCCCAGATCCTGCTGCGACGCGGAGAGCGCATCAACGACCGCAGCGTCAGCTTCCGCGCGAGCGTCCGAGCCCAGCTTTCCCATGCGACGCCCGGCCTGCTTTTCGGTTTGCGCGCGCAGGGCACGATCTTTGATATCAGCCGCGAGGCTCGCGACTTCGCTCTCCAGCCGCTTCTGCGTCGCGAGAAAACTTTTCTCCAGCTCGGCAATCCGTTTTTTCTGGCGCTCGACCCATTCGCTCTGCAGCTCGCGGCGCGCCGCTTCAAGCCTCGTCAATTCTTCGCGCCCCTGGCGCGTCACCTCATCCATTTCGTCGCGGCTGCGATGGAGATACGCGATCAGATCGCGCGCCTCGCGCGATTCGGGCGACAGGCTCGCGTTTGCGTGATCCACCACGCGCGCGGGCAATCCAAGGCGCCGCGCGATTTCGATCCCGCTGGACGTACCCGGTACGCCGAATAGCAGACGGTACGTGGGCCGCAGATTCACTTGATCGAATTCCATCGCGGCGTTGACGATGCCCGGCGTCGTGGAGGCGTAAGCCTTCAGGCGATCGTGGTGCGTGGTCGCCAGCGTCAGCGCGCGCCGCGCGCGAAACTCCTCAAGCAGTGCCACCGCGAGCGCGGCGCCCTCATCCGGCGCGGTGCCGGTGCCCATTTCGTCCAGCAGAATCAGCGACCGCTCGGTCGCGACTTCCAGCATGGACTTCAAATTCAACATGTGCGCCGAGAACGTGGAAAGGTCCGCGGCGATGGATTGCTCGTCGCCGATATCCGCGAGCACGCGATCGAACACCGGCATCTCGGCCCGTTCCGCCGCCACCGGAATCCCCGATTGCGCGGAGAGCGCCGCAAGTCCCACCGTTTTCAGCGAAACCGTTTTCCCGCCGGTATTCGGCCCGCTGACAACCATCACCGTCTCGTCGCCACCCAGCGCGATGCTCATGGGCACAGCCTTGCGTCCCTGCGGACGCAGCGTCGCTTCGAGCACCGGATTGCGAGCCGCCCCAAGCCGAAGTGAATTCCCCGAGGTGAACTCCGGCACAACACAATCGAACTCCCGCGCGAACCTGGCGCGCGCAAAAACCGAATCGAGATGCGCGATCGCCGCGGCCGCCGCTTCCAGCGGACCACGCTGCCCGCGCACGCGCTCGGTAAGTTCTTCGAGGATGCGCGCAATCTCCGAGGTCTCGTCCTCACCCAACTGCACCAGGCGATTATTCAAATCAATAGCTTCGAGCGGCTCGACAAATACCGTTTGCCCTGTGGCGCTGGCTGCGTGAACCACTCCCGGCACACCGCGTCGGTCTCCAGCGCGCACTGGAATCACGAAGCGATCGTTCCGGAGCGTGACGTAATCCTCACCCGCAGGTTCACCGCGCGCGCGCATGATCTTTTCGAGCGAATGCTGAATCGTGGCTCGAGCCTGGATTTTGCTCGCGCGAATACGTTTCAGCTGGGGCGAGGCGTCATCGCTGATTTCGCCGTTAGGCATCACCGCGCGACGAATCGCAGTGAGCAGCGAACGGAACTCGGCAAGAGCCGCAGCGCGCTCCGCGAGGCGCGGATACTTCGCAGCATCGCTCTTGAAAGTCTGCCGCACCGCATCCGCATTTTCCGCGAGCGAAGCGACGTTTAGCAGCTCCGCGGGCACAAGCACTGACCCGGGCACAGCCATTCGCGCGAGCCACTCATCTGGATCGGCCAGCGATCCGAATCCAAGCTCCGAGCCCACGCGCAAATAGGCGATGGCCTCGCGGATCAGTTCGAACTCGGCTTCGAGCGCGGCCACATTCTGGCTCGGCGCCAGCGCTTCAATCGCGCGCCGGCCGGGCACACACGTGGTAGAGCGGCTGACGATTTCCTTCAACCGGTCGAATTCGAGAACTTCTTCTGCGGGGCGAGACACAAGTACCTCGATGGTGAACTCACCAAAGGAGCTTTTCGGCCAAGACAATTTCCTTCGCGACTGGAAGAGAGATCCTTCGTCGCGTTGCTCCTCAGGATGACGATGCTGGTCGCATCGTCAATTGTAGCCCGGTTGGCTGCCCCAAATCAGCGAGCTTCGGCCGGCGCGGCTATCGGCGCGCCTGAGCGTAGTGCGCATCGCCTTCGCGCGGTCGCGAGCTGCCAAAAACAGTGACGATCTTCGCTTGCCGCTTCATTTTTTGGCAGAGTGAGGGGAGGTCCCCAGCGTCTCGACCAGCGCGGTGGCGATGGCGTCAACCGGAGCGGTGGTGCCGGGGCCATGCTGCGGATTATTGTTGTAGAAAATCGCGAACACCAGAGACTCGCCACGCAAGGTAGTGGCGTAGCCGGAAAGCGCGCGAACATGTTCGATCTCGCCTGTTTTCGCCTCAATCATGCCCGACGCTGCGGATCCTGTCATCCGTCCCTCGAGCGTGCCATCCACGCCGGCCACCGGAAGCGTCGAAAGAAAATCTTTCCCCCAAGGTTGCCGCGCCGCGTAGCGCAGCAGTGTCACGATTCCGCGCGGCGTAACCAGATCGTCGCGCCCCAGTCCTGAACCGTCCGAGAGCAGAATGTCGCCGTCCGCGACTCCAGCGGTCCTCAGAAATTCGCGCTCCGCTTTGAGCCCCGCAGCGGTCGAGCCCACACCTAACTTCTCGCGGCCGACGGCGCGCAGCAGCAGCTCCGCATGCAGGTTGTGGCTCATCTTGTTCGTCAAGCGGATCGTCTCCAGAAGCGGCTCGGAAACGTGCTCGGCAAGCGTGACGGCATTCGGCTCCGGCAACAGCGGAGAAGTCGCCGGTATGATCGGCTCGCCCGCGACGTTGGAAAAGGGCGGCGGAGCGTGCTGCGCGCGAGTTGTGCCCATGACGCGCACGCCGCGCGCCTCCAGCAATTGCTTGAGCGCGAGCGCGGCTGTTTCGGCCGGCGCGGTCATGGCGATTTCGACTCTTGTGGGCGTGCGCCCGACCGCGATGGTGCCGCGCAGCAGAATGAAATTCAATCCCGGCTGGCGGACAACTGCGAAATCCGACAGTGTGTCCGGCGCGCCAGTTGTAATTTCCTCGGTGAACGCGCCGAGCGCGGCTGCCGGTTCGGTTCGAATCATCGCTGGATCGCCAACGTGGACGCCGGGCCCGATCTCGACCGAAATCGTGTTGTCATTGAACGCGATCGCGCTGACCGGCGCGCCAAACGCGAAGAACAAATCTCCGGAGCTCCATCCCACCGGATACGGATCGAAGGGCAAATAACTGTCGTCGGCGACGATGTCGCCATCGACTTCGCGAAGCCCTTTCGCGACCGCTCCATCGGCCATCTCGGCCAGTACCTTTTCGATCGGTCCCGCGCGGTCTCCCCTGCCGGCGTATGGAAACCGGCGATTCGAAAGATCGGGATCTCCGCGTCCCACAAGAATCAAGTCGCCGGCGAGCCGTCCGTCACTGTCAATTGCCGACTTAGCTTCGAGCGTGGTGTGAAATCGGTAGTCGGCGCCCAGGGTGGCGAGCGCGAGCGCGGTAGTGACGACCTTCGCGTTCGAAGCCGGCGTGAAAAAATGATCGCCGTTCAGTTCGTAGAGCGTATCGCCCGTGTCCCGATCGGCGACTTCGATTCCCCAGTTGAGCTTTCTTGCGTTGCCTAATCCCAGTGCAGCATCCACGCGCGCGCGAAATCTAGCCACGTCCGATCGCGTCTTCCCGTTCTCGGTCGCATGCGTTTCGTTTCTGTGCGAGGCGCTCTGCGCTCCAGCTTGCGCGGAAAACAGTAGAGCGGCCGCTACAGCGGCCATTGAAGCCGCGGCCCACAGCGCCCAGGCGGTCCGCAGGGCGCCGTACGCGACGCGGGTGCGTCGAAGAGTGGTGAATGGATTCATCCAGGTAGCGACCCCAGTCAAAGCGCCCAATTATATGCATGCCCGCGCACGACGCGGCTGCCTTTCGTGCCAAACCGCCGGGGTTGCGCTGCCCCGCCTGAAACACTTATCATAGTTGCCCACCCAACGGAGGATGCAATCATGACAAGAAAATTGATCTCGTTGATGCTCGCCACGGTCCTGTTCGGCTTTGTGTTCATGTGCAGTCCCGTCCGTGCGGACGATAAAGAAAAGGACGAGGATCGCCTGCGGAACGCCGGGCAGGTCCTGAAAGAAATTCTGAATATTCCGGATGACATTCCGCAGGGCCTGATTGACAAGGCCGACTGCGTCGTCATCATCCCAACGGTTTTGAAGGCGGCGTTTATCGTCGGCGGCAGTTACGGCCGCGGAGCCATGACGTGCCGGAGCGGCGACGATTTTGAAGGTCCCTGGGGCGCTCCAACCATGATGGCGCTCGAAGGTGGCAGCTTCGGGTTCCAGATCGGCGCTCAAGCTACCGATTTTGTTCTGCTTATAATGAATAAGGAAGGTGCCAGCTCCATTCTCAGCAGCAAAGTGAAATTAGGAGCCGATGCATCCGCCGCTGCCGGGCCCATCGGCCGGGACGCGGAGGCCGATACCGACATTGCCATGCGCGCTCAGGTTCTCACCTATTCTCGCGCGCGCGGCCTTTTCGCCGGCATCTCGCTGGAGGGTTCCACTCTCCGGCCCGACGACGACGCGAACGAAAGAATCTACGGCAAGAAGCTTCCGTCGAAAGACATCGCTCTCCACGGCGCCGTCCCTGTTCCGCCAGCGGCGATACCTCTTACGTCAACGCTGAACCAGCACACCCCCAAGAACCTTTCGAAGTAGCAGGCTTCGTCACCATCTACGCCGGAGGGGCAGCCCTCCGGCATGGACGCGCGATTTCGCGGGGCCATTTCGTTCGCACTTCGACGCGCAACGGATATTGACCTTCACCCAAACATGACCTATAGTCGGATTCGGGTATCGGTCACCCTAAGGATCGTTCTATGGCATCTTCCACAGCGGCCACGCGCCAAGTCGTCCTGCCACGAGCCGGCCGCCGCGAGCGCCATCGCACCGAAATCCGCGAACGCCTGTTCCGCTCGGCACTGCGTCTCTTTGCCGAACGCGGATTCCTTGAAACCACCGTTGAGGACATCACCGAAGCCGCTGACGTGGGCAAGGGCACCTTCTTTAATTATTTTCGAACCAAAGAACATGTGCTGGCCACGTTCGGCGCCGAACGCCTGGCGGCCATCGAACGCGCGATCGAACGCGCGAAGAAAGGGCCCGTGCTGCCTGTGCTGCGAGATCTCGCGGTGGACTTGACGGGCCACTCCACGGAAAACGCCGCCCTGCTCCGCGCGATCTATTCCGCGCATGCATCCTGCCCGCCGGTCCGCGCGGAACTCCACAAACGGCTTCAGATCGGCCGCCGCCTGATGGCCGAGCTTTTCGCCGTTGCGCAGCAGCGCGGCGAAGTGAGGCGTGATATACCGGCGGCGGAGTTGGCTCGTCTCGCTCAAATCGTTTTGTTAGGAATCACGCTCGCGTGGTCACTCCATCCAGATTCCTCGCTGCGCAGTACCTCGCAGGAAGCGTGGGACCTGTTCTTACCCAGCCTTCTTGCCGATACGAAACGCAAGGGCGCAAAAGGTCGTCGGAGCGCGCGAACATGAACCACCCTCGCATTCCTGGAATGATTTCGAGCGGAATGGCTGCGTCTTTTGTGGCTACGGCATCATCCAAAGTGGGACGGCCCAGAGAAGGAGTTCCAGTGACACGCCGATTGGCGGTTGCGTATTTTGCCTTCGCCGCTCTGTTCCCGCTTGCGGCCAGATCCGCCTGCGCGCAGACGATTCCATCCGGCGCTCCCGCCGCACCCGCCCCGGTCTCCGTTCAATCCGGTCCGGCGGTCTCGCAAAATTCCTTTTCAGGAAGCGTGCCCTCTAAGTTGGAGCCCGGCGTGTTGCAACTTTCGCTGAAAGACGCGTTCGCTCGCGGCTTAAAGCAGAATCTGGGCGTGCTCCTTTCAAACGAAGATGTCCGCGCGGCCCGCGGAGCGCGCTGGCAGATGTTGAGCTCGCTTCTGCCGAACCTGACCACGTCCTCCTACGCCAACGGCTCGCAGATAGACCTCGCCGAGTTTGGTTTCACTTTCAAGAGTCCCGCCTTCACCATTCCCGCGGTCGTCGGGCCTTTCGGCTATTTCGATTCGCGCGCCTATCTCACGCAGTCCGTTTTCGATTGGAAGGCGATCAACAACGCGCGCGCAGCTTCGGAAAATGTGAAATCGTCCCAGGCGACTTACAAGGACGCGCGCGACCTCGTCATCCTCTCCGTCGGATATACCTATTTGCAGGCGATCGCCGACGAAGCCCGAGTTGAGACCGTGGATGCGCAAGTGAAAACCGCGCAGTCCCTCTACGATCAGGCCTCCGATCAGGTCACGGCCGGGACCTCGCCTGCCATTGATGGATTGCGGGCGCAGGTGGAACTGAAAACGCGCCAGCAGCAGCTGATCCAGGCCAGGAACGATTTCGCGATCGAGAAGCTCACTCTCAGTCGCGTAATTGGACTCGCTCCCGGGCAACAATTCGAGCTGGCTGATAAATCTCCGTACGAGCCCTTCGCCGGAATGACGGTGGAGGAAGCGCTCAAGCGTGCCTACGAATCGCGCTCCGATTTCCAGGCCATGCTCGCGGACGTTCGCTCCGCCGAATACTCACGCAAGGCCGCTTCCGCGGGCTACCTCCCTTCGATTGCGGTGAGCGCGGATTACGGTTTGGCGGGAACGATTCCAAACCTGTCCACGCACGGCGTCTTCGATGCGCGTGGCACGCTGACCATACCCATCTTTCAGGGCGGCCGCGTCCATGGCGATGTATTGCAAGCCGACGCGCGCCTCGTGCAGAGCCGCCAGCAGCTTGAGAATCTGCGCGCCCAGATTGATACCGACGTTCGCACCGCGCTGCTCAATGTCGAGTCCGGCGAGGAGCAGGTCGCCGTGGCGCGGAGCAATATTGATCTCGCGGAGCAAACGCTGACGCAATCGCGCGATCGCTTCCGAGCCGGCGTCACCGATACGGTGGAAGTGGTGCAAGCGCAGGAAGCCGTCGCCAGCGCCCACGAAAATTACATTTCGAGTCTTTACCAGGACAACTACGCCAAGATCTCACTGGCCCGCGCTCTGGGCCAGGCCGAAGAGGGCGTCAAAGAGTATTTCAAAGGAAACTAAGACATGGCAGAGAAGATCGAACTCGACGCCTCGCCCGGCGCTCCCGTCGAAAGCGCGGCACCCTCCCAAGCGAACCCGGCGCAGACCCCTCCGGCAGGTCGTGCATCCGAATACCTGCGCGAACGCCCGCACGCTCGCACATTCATAGTCGTCGCGGCGATCGTTCTCCTCGTCGGAATTGTCTTCGCTTGGCGCTATTTCTCGAGCTATGAATCAACTGACGACGCTGAGGTTGACGGCCACGTCATGCCGGTCAGCGCCCGAATCTCGGGCTACGTCGCGAAAGTCAATGTGGACGACAATCAGCAGGTCCGTGCGGGCGATGTCCTCGTCGAAATTGACCCGCGCGACTACCAGGTTGCCGTGGACCAGGCTCGCGCGAATGTAGCCGACGCGCAGGCCACAGCCCAGTCCTTGAATATCAACGTCCCGGTCACCTCCGTTAACACAACGAGCGACGTCTCGTCGTCTGAAGCAGACGTCGCCAATGCCCAGGCCGGGATTTCTGCCGCGCAACAGCAACTCGACGCAGCCGAGGCTCAGCTTCTGGAACAGCAGGCGAACGACGTAAAGGCCCAAAACGATCTGGTGCGTTACAAACAGCTCGTTGACAAGCAGGAAATTTCTCAGCAGCTGTACGATCAGGCTGTGGCTGCCGCCGCAGCGAGCGCCGCGGGAGTCGCCGGAGCGAAAGCCTCCGCCGCAGCTGCATCGCAGCAGGTGACGCAAGCGCGCAGCCGCCTGATTACCGCCCAGGCAAGCTTGCGGTCGTCGCAGACGGGCCCGAGTCAGGTCAAATCCGTGCAGGCCCGCGCCAATTCCGCCGATGCAATCGCCCAGGGAAAACAAGCCGCGCTCGATCAAGCGGAGCTGAATCTCCAGTACACCAAGATCATCGCTCCAGCGAACGGCGTGGTCGCGAAGAATGTCGAAGTGGGCATGAACTTACAGCCGGGCCAGCAGCTCGCCACCCTTATTCCTCTCGACGACGTCTGGATCACCGCGAATTTCAAGGAAACGCAGTTGAAGAATATGCGGCCCGGACAGCGCGCTGAAATTAAGGCCGACTCGAACGGCCGCGTCTATAAGGCGCACGTGGACAGCCTCGCGGGATCGAGCGGCGCCCGGCTCAGCTTGCTGCCGCCGGAAAATGCCACCGGAAACTACGTGAAAGTTGTGCAGCGGGTTCCCGTTAAAATCGTCCTCGATCCGGGAGAGAATTCCGACCACTCTCTTCGCATCGGTATGTCAGTCGAACCCAAAGTCTTCTTGAAATAAGCGCAATAGCGCGCAGCGGACTCCAGTTTGTCTAACAAGTTGGGCAGCGGTAAAGTCGCAAGCCATCGCCGGCATCGGACCCATGGCAGACACCCCTGAAAGTAGCGCCGCAGCGCCAGCCAGCCAGCCCGTCGTTACAGTTGCGGCAGCACCCCCCGCCGTGTGGGTGCCGAAGTTCAACCCCTGGCTAATCGCCGTTGTGGTCGCCATGGCGGCATTCATGGAGGTGCTCGACACGAGCATCGCCAACGTCGCGCTTCCCTACATGGCGGGCAGTCTGGGTGCGAGCAACGATCAAAGCACGTGGGTGCTGACGTCGTATCTCGTCTCGAACGCGATCGTGCTGCCGATCAGCGGCTGGCTTTCGAACGCGTTTGGCCGCAAGCGATTCTTCATGATGTGCCTGGTCATTTTTACGATCAGTTCCCTGCTGTGCGGCATCGCGCCGAGCCTGACGGCGATCATCATTTTCCGGGTGCTGCAGGGACTCGGCGGTGGTGGATTGCAGCCCATGGCGCAGGCAATTCTTGCCGACGTTTTCCCGCCGGAGAAGCGGGGGCTCGCGTTCGCAGTCTACGGCGTGACGGCCGTTATCGCGCCCACCATCGGTCCCACTCTGGGCGGCTGGATCACCGACAACTACACCTGGCGCTGGATTTTCTTCATCAATTTGCCGGTTGGAATTCTGGCCCTGTTACTCGTTTATCGCCTCGTTGACGACCCACCGTGGGCAAAGAAGAAATCGGGCGCGGCGCTGCGAATCGATTACATCGGCGTGTCGCTTCTCACTCTCGGAATCGCCGCGCTCCAGATCATGCTGGACAAAGGACAGGAAGATGATTG
This sequence comes from uncultured Acidobacteriota bacterium, assembly GCA_963842425.1. Taxonomy (GTDB): domain Bacteria; phylum Acidobacteriota; class Terriglobia; order Acidiferrales; family UBA7541; genus Palsa-295. The sequence goes on from CAWJGQ010000011.1 coordinate 34,287, forward strand.
GCTGGGCTCGCGCTTCATTACGACCCTCGCCGTCCTTGCCGCCGTGGGATTGATCGCCTTCGTCATTTGGGAATGGTTTTACAAAAGCCCGATCGTCGAGGTGAAGCTTTTCAGGAATCTGAACTTCCTGGCCGCGAACGGCATGATGTTCGTTCTCGGCATATTGTATTTTGCGAGCCTCGTGATGATGCCGCTGTTTCTTCAGTCGCTGATGGGTTACTCGGCGGAGTCGGCCGGGCTCTTGCTCTCGGGCGGAGGACTCGTCCTGCTGTTCCTGATGCCTATCGTGGGCGTTTTGTCCTCGAAATTTCAAGCGCGATATCTGATTGCGTTCGGCTGGCTGGTGCTTTCGATTGGGATGTACCTTTCCAGCCGGCAGCTCGACCTAGCGGTGAGTTTTCGAAGTGCCGCAATATTGCGAATCGCGCAAGTTTTCGGGCTTCCATTTTTGTTCGTGCCCATCAATTTGGCGTCCTACGTGGGAATGCCGGCGGAGAAAAGCACCAGCGTGGCGGGATTGGTCAATTTCATGCGCAATATCGGCAGCAGTATTGGCACGTCGCTGGTCGCGACTCTGCTGGAGCGCCGCGCGCAGATCCACCAGGTTTATCTTGTCGCGAACGTCACCCGCGGCCGGCCTGAAGTGCTCAACCAGGTTGCCAGCCTGACGGCGCGGCTGATGGCGGCCGGAATGAATGCGGAAAGAGCAGGGGCGCAGGCCAATGAGATCATCTTTCGCAACGTGATTGCCCAAGCCAGCACGCTGGCGTACCTCGATACCTTCTTCTATCTGGCCGTGGCGTCCGCGATCATGTTTTTCCTCGCCTTCGCCCTGAAGAAAAACCAACCGGGCGTCCGGCGGATCGTGGCTGAGTAGCCACCCGCACCGGGCGTGTGATAGTCTTCCGCCGTCGGCCACCTTTGGCCCGACTCTGAGGGCGGCGGGAGCGCGGCGCATGATCCGAGTGCTTACAATCGAGCGCGAATACGGCAGCGGCGGCGGTGAAATCGCGGCCGCGCTGGCGCAACGGCTTGGCTGGAAGCTCTGGGACCAGGCGCTGACCAACGAGATCGCTCGCGTGATGGAGTGCGATTGCCGCGTCGTCGAAGAACGCGAAGAGAAGCGGGACCCTTTGTTCCACCGGCTGCTGATGGCTTTCATGCGCGGCAGCTATGAAGGTAGCCTGAACGCCCCCCGGCTGAAAATCGCCGATGCCGAATGTATCCGCGAGGTCGCTGAGCAAGTCGTGAAGGACGCAGCGCAATGCGGCGGATGCGTGATCGTCGGACGCGGCTCCGCTTATTATTTACAAACTCGCAGCGATGCCTTTCATGTCTTCATCTACGCCCCGTTCGACGAAAAGGTCCGTCGTTTGCGGGCCAGCGGTAAGAGCGAGAAGGAATCCGTGCAACTTGCCGACACCGTGGACCGCGATCGCGCCGCTTTCATCAAGCAATATTTCGGCGTTGAATGGCCGGATCGGCACCGCTTCAACCTCATGCTGAATTCCACGATCGGCGAACCGGCCGCGGTCGAAACGATTCTCAACAGCATCGCCCTGTTCGAGAAACAACGAATAACCGCCGCGCCCTCAGCTCACCAATCGGTAGCATCCTGATCGCGTGCTACAATTTCTCTCAGTCGCCTGCCCACCTCTAGGTCCTCTTGTAGTCTGAATGTCCGATTTCAGCTGAGCGAATCACGTCAGGAGACGGAATGGGTTGCGTGATCTGCGAAAAGCGGCCGCCGAAACGTTACTGCCCCGCGAAGGGCGAGAAAATATGCGCCATCTGCTGTGGCCGCGAACGCGAAGTCACGATTGACTGCCCGACCGACTGCCCGCATCTCACTGCGGCGCACCGCTACGAAGCGGAACATCGAAAGCCCCTTACCGCCGAGGAATATCCCTATCGTGATATTTCCGTACGCGAGGATTTCGTCTACCAACGCTGGCCGGTGATCACGGGCCTTGCGGGGACCATTCTGACTTTTCAGACTCAGCACAGGGATCTGAACGACGGCGCGGTTTGCGCCGCAATCGAAGCGTCGGCCGAAACCCTTCGCACTTTGGGAAGTGGAATTTACTACGAGAAACCGCCCGATGCGCCCATCGCGCGCGCGCTCTACGGACGAATCGCTGAGTTTCTGCAGGAATTCAGAAAAGACCAAACCGGACGCGCCGGAATTCCTCCGCTAAAGGACAATGACATTCTCCAACTGCTCGTTTTTCTGCTGCGCGTCGCCAGGCAGGAAACCAACGGCCGTTCTCGCTCCCGCGCGTTTCTCGTTTTCCTGCAAGCGCGCTTCCCTCTTCCGGCGGGAGCGGCGCAAGATGCCCCACATATCATCATTCCGTAACGACTGCCGCTTCGCTCATTTTTCCGTGATCTTGAATTTCGGGTTTTCGATGATTCCCAGCGTGTTCCCGAACGGGTCATTCACAGATCCAATCAGAATTCCTTCGCCGACGTCCTGAATCGGATCTTGCCCCGTCGCGCCCATTTCGATCAGGCGCTTGTACTCCTTCTGCGCGTCTTCGACGCCCCAGTATGCGATCCCCGACGCTGCTCGCCTCGGTGCGCAGTGCGGATCGGGCACCAGGCCCAATTCATATCCGCCCACATTGAACCCGACATAGAACGGCTGATCAAAATATGGCTGCGTACCCAGTACGTTGCTGTACCAGGCTTTGGCCTTGTCGAGATCTTTCACTTGATACGCGGCGGTTCGTAGTCCGAGAAACATGAGTGGCTCCCTTCGCGCTGTGGGCGGCGGTAGTACCCGCCGCGGACGCCGGCGGGCGCCCTGCTGCGAATGCTGCCACACATAACAGCGCGAACACCAGCGTCCACGTGGACACGGTCTTCAGCTTCACGCCCCGGACAGGCATTTCTTCAACCGGCGCGGGCGGCGCCATCGCCAATCTCGCTTGCTCGCGGCGCGGCCGCCTTCGTCTTGCTCTTACGTTCGGCATACATTTTCTCCTTGATCGAGTGCGAGTTGCATCTGCGGTGAGCGCCACGACCCAGCCGAAGGCGTCGTCGGCCGCGAGCCCAGGTTGTATTTCCGGCGCAAATTTTCAACGCGCGCCGCCATCTCCTTCCGATAACTTTCCGGTGCGTCCACGTTCTTGCCATACCATTCGCGATATCGCACCACCAGTCTCGGAAATTTCCGTTCGAGGAACGCCAGGAACGTTCTCCACGAGTCCGTCGTCAGGTAAAGCACTCGCGCACCCAACCATTCGGCATTCGCGTCGCGAGCCCCGCACGCCAGCGCATCGAGATCCTCTTCGCGATCGGTCAACCAGGGCAGGATCGGCATGGCGAACACCCCGGCCGAAATTCCTTCTTCCCGCAGCCTTCGCACCGCCGCCAGGCGCAGGTCCGGCTGTGGCGCTCGCGGCTCCAGCAACCGCGCGAGATGAGTTCGCAGCGTCGTGATGCTCAGATTCACGGTCAGCGACGACCGCGCCGAAATCCGCCTTAGCAAATCAATGTCGCGCACCACCTGGTCCGATTTCGTCGTGATCGAAACGCTCAGTCCTTCCCGTTCCGCGATTCTCTCCAGGATGGCGCGGGTGGCGCCGAATTCGCGCTCCGCCGGCTGATAGGGGTCCGTTGCCGCCCCGATGGCGATATGTTCGCCCCAGATATCCTTCCGGTTCAGATCGCGCTCAGCCAGCGGCCCCGTGTCCTTCTTCACGTAAATCTTCGATTCGAAATCCGACGCATCGAGTTCCATGTATCCGTGCGTGTATCGCGCGTAGCAGTACTTGCAGCCGAATTCGCAGCCGCGATAGGGGTTCACCGTCCAGCGAAACGGCACCCGTTCGGAGTGGCACTCGTTCAGAATTGACTTTACGGGGAGGAGAAAATACTCCGTCCCGCGCTTGGCTTCGGCGCGAGGGGAGGATGCGGCGAGGCGCGCAATGCCGACCAGTTCCGTCGCGGGCTTCGTTCTCCGGTCTGGCACCGGAGGGGGCGCGGAAGCACCGCTTGGCGACTCACAATTGCCGTGGCGAGCGGCTTGAGGGAATAAGGTGAGACTGGTTTGCTTCGCACCTGTTGAGCGACGCCGAAGCGTCCCCGGACTCGGTCGAAGTATGGGAAAAGTGGCCATTGGCAGCCTCGCCGCACGGGGCACACTATATTCGCCTTTTGTTCGCTATGTCAAGAACTATATTTCGCTTTTGTTTCGCCTGTTCAATCGTACAAGATCGCCCCTGGAAATCGCCTTCCAAGCCCTCGTTTCGGCCTTCCCTGCCGCCGATATACTTGATAGGCCACCCCGTGGAGACCCAGCCGTGCCTGACGTTGGAATCCTGATTGTTGACGACGATATCGCCAGCCAGCGTGCGTTGAAAAACGTCCTCGATTCCGAGGGCTGGCGCGTCCGCATCGTTCCGCTCGTGGCTCACGCCCTCGCCGAATTAGCCACTGGGACGTGGAATCTCGCGATCGTCAATATCGCGCTGGCCGACGTTCGCGGTCCTCTTTTCGCCATACTCAAGGAGCTCGCCGAAGCCGAGCCGCCCGCCCCGCCAGCCGAGGGCGAGCCGCAACCCAAACGCATTCGTGCGCTGTTCCTGGTTCCGGTTGCTCGAGCGAAGGACACGCAGCCCATCCTGGAGCGCGAAGGCCTTCCATACTCTCTGAAGCCATACCATCTTCACGATTTCCTTGAAAAGGTCAGCGAACTTCTCGTCGAGGCTGGCGCCATCGCCGAGCCGATCCGCAGCATCGGAGGCTTCGGCGCGGGCAAACGGAAGAAGCGCAATCCCCTCTTCTCGCGCGACACTCGCCGCGGAACGATGTTCGCCTCGCGCGAGGACTACCAGATCACCGACGAAGAAATGGCTGAATACGAGCGCGACGAAGAAGAAGGCCGCAAGAAGCGCGAAAAAGAGCTGCACGACATGAAAGACCGCGGCGGCCACTCCTGACAATCCGACAAGGATTGTCATCGCACCTCCCTTTCTCCCGCTCCGGCCCTGAAAATTTCCTCCGGAATCCCTGCAAGGAATTGCCCCTCCATCGTTCTCAGGAATGAAGCCCGCAAAACCGGGCGTAGAAATTCCATGCGAACCATCGAGGAGGCATCATGCGTACCAGCCCACGAAAAGTTCTTGCGATTGTGATTGCGGCCATTGTGATCTCACTGGGGGCCACCTTCGCGGCGGCGAAGCTGTGCTCCAACGACGGTGCTCCCAAAGGCGATCAGACGCTTGCTCAACCCGGCTGGCGGCTCGCCCAACCGATCACCTACGACAACCTCACGATTTTCCCCGTCGTCACGGCCGACGACCCCAACACCGGCGAATTTGCAACGCTCGACGAAGCGCTCGCTTCGGGCGACGCACTTGTCACCGAGCAGGGTTCTTCCATGCGCCGCATGCGCGATGGCAGCGTCGCGCCGAATTACTCGATCGGTCCCCAGGTGAATCAGCTCGTCCTCATCAATCGCGGCAAGCGCCCCCTGATTCTCCTCGCCGGTGAAGTCGTCTCGGGTGGCAAACAGGATCGCGTGATTGGCAAAGACCGAATCGTTCCCGTCGGAGCGGCGCCGTTGCCCCTCGACGTGTTTTGCGTCGAGCACGGCCGGTGGACTCCCGGCGCCGAGCAATTTTCCGCGGCGCAGTTGATGGTCCATCCCAGCGTGCGCGAAAAAGCCGCAGTCGAGCAGGACCAGACGCAGGTCTGGGCTGCGGTTCGCGGTGAAGGTGACGCGGTCGGTAGCACGTCCCAGTCCGTCACTGTGGAAGCGGGGATTGCTGCACCGGAGATTTCGCGTCGTGACCTCTCCGCGGCGATTGACTCCGCCGGAACACAGTCGTACCAAAGAATCTACAAATCGTCGCCGATCGGAACCTCGGTCGAAACTTTCGCGCAGGAAATCGAGCGCCGTTTCGAGCAGCAGAACAGGACGATGAAGGGCGAGCATGTCGTCGGCGTGGTGGTGGCGTTCGGGCGGGAAGTCGCCTGGAGCGATATCTTCGCGTCGTCGGAGCTTTTCGATTCCTACTGGCCGAAGCTGCTGCGCAGTTACGTGGTCGAGGCGATGACGCGGCCCGGCATCCGCCGCGTGGCCTCGCTCGACGACGCTCGCGATTTTCTGCGGCCCGCAACCGGCCACATCGAAGAAGAATCCGAGCCGGGAATTTACCGCTGGCGCAAACAGTCCGAAGGGCGCCTCGCCGAAATCCAGCTGGACGCTCTCGCGCCAAAGCCGCTCACGCTGCACTGGCTCCGCGTTCTCCATGGCAATGATTCGGTAGGAATTGTGTACTAACTGTCGCAGCGCGAGGTTGACGGGCATCGTCACCCGGAGACGGGCCCGTCCAGCCCCCGAAGGATTTCAATCGGGCGGACGCATCTAGCTCGGCGGCGGGCGCCACAATCGCACTTCGCTGCGATCCGGCGTTTCGGCAAGCAATTCAGCAATCGTCTTCTTCAGGACGGGATGCTCCACGCCGCCCGCGATTTCGGCGAAGGGCACGAGCACAAATTTCCGCGCCGCCATCCGCGGATGAGGAATCTCCAGCCCGGGCTCGCTCGCAACGGCCGAGCCGAATAGCAGCACATCCATGTCAATCGTCCGCGACTCCTTGGGGCCGTCTGAAATCGCCCGGCGCTTTCGCCCCAGCGACCGTTCGATGATCAGCAACGTCTGCATCAATTGCCGCGGCAGCATGTTCGTTTCCGCTTCGATCACGCCATTCAGAAACCATCCGCCGCCGCGCACGTCCACCGGTTCCGTCTCGTAAAGCGACGATTGCCGCGTCACCCGCACGCCGCGCGCACCAAGCGCCTTGATCGCTCGCGCGATATTCTCCGCGCGGTCTCCCATGTTCGATCCCAGCGATAGATAAACGGTGCTCATTGCCAGGCAAGCATTCTAGCGTGCGTTGCCCCGGCAATCGCCGCCTTTCCTCCGCTCGCATTCGGGCTAGAATGCAGCATTCAGGAGGCGCGGATGGCGGAATCGAAAGCACTAAAGTGGCTGCGCTTGGAGCAAAAGGAATTCGTCAACGCCGTTCGCATGGCGATAGCCGCCGTGGCTTCCCTGCTGATTGCCCGCCTGTTCAGATTGCCGGAGGCCTACTGGGCCGCCATCGCCACGATGATCGTGATGCAATCCACGCTTGGCGCCGCGTGGACCATTTCGAAGGAACGCCTGGCTGGAACTGCGCTGGGCGCCGCCACGGGGGCCTTGCTCGCAACATATGCGGGTTCAAATGTGGCCGTCTTCGGCGCCGGAGTGTTCGCGCTGGGAGTGATTTGCGCCATCCTGCGCATTGATCGCGGCGCATACCGCTACGCCGGAATCACGCTGGTCATCGTCATGATGATTGCGCACACACAGCCCGCATGGATTATCGCCCTCCATCGCTTCTGCGAAATCTCGGTAGGAATTGCGGTAGGCCTGGCGTTAACCGCCGTATGGCCCGAATCCGAGCCAGCGGCAGCGGTTTGAAACGAATGGTTTCGCGCGCCGCTCTTACCTGCCCGGCTTCCGAATCCTTGTAGAGGTGCTGATTCCGGTATTTACTGGTACGCCATAGTACCGTATCATGCGACCTCCTCGCTAATTTGGAGTGACCGCGATGCCGCGTCAAGCGATCGTAGCGCAGCTCACAGGATTTCTGGCCGCCTGCATCTTTCTTGCCGGCTGTGGCGGCGGTTCCGGCACTCCCACAATTGCTTCGATCGCCATCTCGTCTCCGCCGTCCATCGCCGTGAGCGGCAACGCCCAATTCACCGCAACCGCGGAGGACAGGCACGGGCGACCTATCACCGGAATCGTCTTCACCTGGTTCAGCACCGCCGCCAATGTTGCACCAATCAACAGCAACGGCACCGCAAGCGGCTTGCTCCCCGGAACGACGCAGGTCACAGCCTCGGCCGGGGGAATAACGAGCAATCAAGTAATGCTCACGGTGACGCCCGGGTTTCTCTCGATCAGCAGCTTGAACACAGCGCGTAATGGCCCCACTGCGACTCTGCTCAACAACGGCATGGTTCTGATCGCGGGCGGAAACAACAGCGGTGTCGTTGGGAACGACCTGACCAGTGCTGAGCTCTTCAATCCTTCGACCGGACAGTTTGCCGCGACTGGCAGCCTGAATACCTCCCGTTTCGGCGATACCGCGACGCTGCTGAATAATGGCAAGGTCCTGATCGCCGGCGGCATTGGCATTGACTCGGCACATCCCATCGCGAACGCGGAATTGTACGACCCCGGAACCGGTACGTTCACTCCGACCGGCAGCATGAACGTCCCTCGTTACCAGCACACCGCGACGCTGCTGGCCAATGGCAAGGTGCTCGTCGCGAGCGGCTTTAACACGAACACAGCTGAGTTGTACGATCCCGTTACTGGAACATTCAGCTTTACCGGCAGCATGAACGAACTGCGCTATAAAGAATCCGCCGTGCTGCTTAACAACGGCAAAGTGCTGATTGCGTCAGGCCTGGGCAACGCCGGGTTTCTAAACAGTGCCGAATTGTACGATCCGGAAACCGGCTCGTTCACTCTGACTGGTAGCCTGAGCGTTGCCAGAGAATTTTTTACTTCAACGCTGCTAAATAACGGGATGGCGCTGATTGCGGGTGGCGCCGATCCTGCTACTGCCGCCGCGGAGTTATATAACCCCGCGACCGGAACCTTTACGCTCACCGGCAGCATGAACGCAGCGCGATTCGACCACACCGCCGCGCTGCTCACGAATGGGACCGTGCTGATCGCAGGCGGTGCCATCTCCGGCATTGCAACAACTTCGAGCGCTGAGATTTACGATCCAGTGGCCGGAACATTTTCAGTTACCGGAAGCTTGAACAACCTGCGATCAACGCAGACGGCGATACTCCTGAACGACGGCACCGTCCTGGTCGCTGGCGGCGGCCCGGTCGTCGCCGAAATCTACGAGCCGGGCACGTTCACGCCCCCGGGTTTGCAATCCATTTCGGTTGCTCCGGCAGGGCCCATCATCTCTCCTGAAACTTACCAGCGATTTATCGCCACAGGCACCTTCGCCGGCGGCCCGCAGCAACTTGCGGCGGTAATTTGGAGTTCCTCGGACGCCACCAACGCTCAAATCAGCAACGACGTGACCAATCCCGGCGCGTCGGTCGCCGTTGGATCTCCTACGTCCACGAAACCCGTCACGATCACCGCAACGGCGGGCACCGTCAGCGGAGACGCGATACTCAACGTCCGGCCCACAGGCTTTGTCTTCACCGGCAATTTGATCGAGCAGCGCGAATTCGCAGCTGCTGTTACGCTCAATGACGGGCGCGCCCTGATAACTGGCGGCGACACGCACGCTCCTCCCACCCATAGCGAACTCTACGATCCCGCGACGGGCGCCTTCTCGGCCACGGGCATTCCGGTTGTTGCCAACCGGGATTTTTTCACCGCCACCCTTCTGACGAATGGCCAGGTTCTCATCACCGGGGGCGCCGTAATCGGAGTTGCGAGCAACAGCGCGGAGCTCTACGATCCCGTGACCGGAACATTCACCTCGACTGGAAATCTGATCGCCGCGCGGTATAACCACACTGCCACTCTTCTGATTGACGGCACCGTTCTGATCGCCGGAGGCCAGAACTCCGCATCAACATTCCTCAACAGCATGGAAATTTATGATCCCATGTCCGGCACATTTTCGAGCGCCCCAAGTTTGCTGGTCGCACGGGCCGGACACTCCGCTACGATTTTGCCTAACGCGACGGTTCTGCTGGCAGGAGGGCAAACAACGGGCGGCGCCTTTACCGCGACCGCGGAAAATTACGACCCGATCCACAAGCTAATCGTTATGACCGGAAGCCTGGGCACAGCCCGTGAGTTTCATTCCGCCACGCAACTTCCGGGCGGCTCAGTTTTGATCGCCGGCGGCTTGTACTCCGGCGGCTGGTCAACCAGTGCGGAGATCTATTCCTTCGGGCCCGGAACCTTCGCTCCTACCGGCAGCCTGAGCACCGGGCGCGACTACCATACTGCGACGCTGCTTGGTGACGGTAAGGTGTTGATCGCGGGAGGTGACGCCCTCAACGGAGCCTTGTCCAGCGCGGAGGTTTACGACCCGGTCGCCGGAACGTTTAGCCTGACCACCAATCTGAATAACCCCCGTCTGGGTGCGGCCGCAACTCTACTCAACAACGGCCAGGTTCTGATCGCGGGAGGCGCTGGTAATGCCGTGCTGACCAGCGCCGAGCTATACTAGCTGCGCCACCCGAACCCCCGATGCCCACCTTTATTGCACTTCTGCGCGGAGTGAATGTCGGCGGAAACATTCTCAAGATGGACCGCCTGCGCGAATTGTGCGCGAAGCTCGGCGCGAAGAACCCGCGCACCTATGTGCAGAGCGGCAACCTCGTCTTCGAAGCGGCGGGATCGGCGCCCGAGTGGACAGCAAAGCTCGAGAAAAAGCTCGCGGGAGAATCGCGCCTGCCCGTCTCCGTGATGGTGAGAACCGCCGCCGAAATGTCGGCCGTCCTCGCGGGCAACCCATTCCTGCGAGAAAAAGGAATCGACACAAAGCGGTTAGCCGTCGCGTTCCTGCAGCACGCTCCAGAGAAGCCTGCGCTTGCGGCGCTCGCGGCACTCGAAATCGGCTCCGAACGATTCCATTGCAGCGGGAAAGAAATCTATCTCCATTGCCCCGACGGTTTCGCCGATTCCAAGCTCTACGTGCTCGATAAAGTACTCAAGCAGAAGACGACCACGCGCAACTGGAACACGGTAACAAAGCTCTGCGAAATGTCCGCCGCGTAATTTGTACCCTCATGCGACCCTGCTGAGGACGAGTAACGAGCGAGGATGAGACCTGCGTTCGTTCTGCCTGCACCGTCTCACGCGCGCACTGTTTTGCCCATTCTGAGTTCGAGGCCATCCACGCGAAATCCGGCAAGCTGGTTACTGCGCCGTTCATGGACAACCACCGCCCGCTCCTGCCCTGGCGCCAGCGGCCTCCGGCGATCCTTCTGTCCCGACGCTGCGTGCAAAGGAACTTGTCCCGATCGAGTCGAAGGAAGCAGGCGGACTTTTCGGTCTATTCCCGCGCCCGCGTGCGGACGGCGAAGGACAAAATATACCGTAAGGGCCGCAAGAAAAACGCCGAGCGCGACAAAGTAGATGAAATCCGAAACCGCCGCCGACTCGAACGCCCGGATCCCGAGTCCTAGAAATCCTATCATCACCAGGACAATGGAAAGCATCAGGGCGTAAGACAAACGCGCGCTCAGCCTTTTGGTCATTCGTCTCCCAAGAACCGTAGAGCTTCGGTGCCGCTTTCGGAATAGCGACGACCAAACTTTGCAGCCGGAGACGAAAAATAGCTGTCCCATAACGCACAGACCGACCGGACCGTAGCGGCACTTTCCCGGGAATGACTGGTCGTGTGTCAGGCGGGGCGGCGAGGGCGCTGCTTCGCCGATATGGACCGGATGACGAGTCTCCGCTTCTGCTTCGAATCCATCCGAACCTTCGCGCGGAGCAACGCCTCGTCCATCAGAGTGACAACCTGCGGATCATCAAAAACACTTATGTCTTCAACTCTCACATTGCGCACTACATTGCCGCTTCCCCGAAGCCGTTTGTGCGGATCGGGAAGCTTTGCGCCTTGGAGAAAGCACAGCGCGACCTTGCGGGGAAATATCACAATCGAAAAAATAGCGTCTGATGGCCGCTCGTTGGGCGCGAAGCCAACCACCAGCGCGTTGTAATTGTCATAGACCATCTCGATCGCGTTCGGCAGGCGCTTCCGCATCTTGACGAGCGCGCGCCGCGCGAACTTCGCCATTTCCGGCGTGAACTTCGCGAGGAACGAATCGAGCTGCTGCTTGGGGCTACCGGCGCTCTTTGGTTTGGGTGCGCTCAACTCCAGACTCTCAACTGTTGACTGCCGGCTGCTCGTCAGAATAGTCCCGGCTGTCTCTTCGGCTCCGCTATACTGAAATATTTGTACGCCAGCGCGGTGGCAACGCGGCCGCGCTGCGTGCGGTCTAGCAGGCCCAGCTGCATCAGGTAAGGCTCGTACATTTCCTCGATGGCGTCTTCTTCCTCGCTGAGCGAAGCGGCAACAGTATTCAACCCCACCGGCCCACCGTTATATTTCTCGATAATCGTGAGCAGCAGGTTGCGGTCAACCTCATCCAAGCCGTGGTCGTCCACGCGGAGCATCGCCAGCGCGTCGCGCGCCACATCCAGCGTGATATGCCCCTTCGCGCGCACCTCGGCATAATCGCGCACGCGCCGCAGCAACCGGTTGGCCACGCGCGGAGTGCCTCGGCTGCGCCGTGCAATTTCAGCTCCGCCGGTTTCGTCCATGGTGATACCGAGAATTTTTGCCGACCGCGCCACAATCCGCTGCAGATCCTCGGGCGTGTAAAATTCCAGCCGGTGCACGATCCCGAATCGCGAACGCAGCGGCGCCATGATCAGCCCCGCTCGCGTGGTCGCGCCGATCAGCGTGAACCGGTTCAGCTGATAGGGATGCACCCTCGCACCCGGCCCCTGCCCGATAATCAGGTCCACGCGAAAATCCTCCATCGCGGGATATAGAATTTCCTCAAGCGCCGGCTGCAGGCGATGAATCTCGTCGAGGAATAGAAAATCGCCCGGATCGAGCGACGTGAGCACGGCGGTCAGGTCGCCCTTCTTTTCGAGCAGCGGTCCCGAGCTGATCTTGATGGACGAACCCATCTCGTTCGCCAGGATCTGCGCGAGCGTGGTCTTGCCGAGGCCCGGCGGACCGTAAAGCAGCACGTGATCGAGCGCCTCGCCCCGCGCACGTGCCGCTTCCACGGCGATTTGCAGGTTTTCCTTCACGCGCTCCTGCCCGATGTAATCGCCGAAACTCGCCGGGCGGACGCTGGCCTCGATGCGCGCGTCTTCGTCGGACGCCTTCCCGGAAACAATCCTGTTTCGAGCCTCAGTCATTTTGTCGGGCATCTGTCTTTCACGCCGCGTGAGCCTCTTCGAATACGCCGGTGTGCTTTTCGCTTTCTGTGAAAGCTTCACCGGCGCGGTCCAATTCCTCGAACTCCAGCTTGCACCGTTCGCGCATCGCGCGGTGCAAGGCGGCGTTCTCCCAGCGGTCAATCGTGAGATAACGGCGCGGGATTTGCAGATCGCGCAAAAGCACCGTGCCGTGATAGCCCGAGTTCTTTCGAAATAGCGCAGTCCAGGGGCCGGAATCTGCGAAATAGTTTTCAAATTCCTTTATTTTGTCCGCGCGTGTCATAAATTCCCATACGATACGAACCATAATTTCCGTCTCCCTTCTCATTGGATTATTCACCCTGGCCGGCGCGCGCGCTTTTGTGCATGGCCGAACTCCCCAGTAGGTGGAGCGACGTGCGCAATAAAGTCTCGAAATCGGAATCGCCGGGCGTTCGCGCTTTCTCGATCGCGCGTTCCACCGAGCGTTCGTCGTAGCCGAGATTCACGAGCGCGGAGGCGACATCGGATTCCAGTTGCGAGCGTGTGGCCGGCTTGCCCGTGTCGCGGACATCCACGGCGGCGAGCTTGTCGCGCAGTTCCACGACCATGCGCTCAGCAGTTTTTCTGCCTACGCCCGGAATACGCACCAGTTGCGCGAGATCGCCCTTGCGAATCGCCGGCACAAGTTCCTCGATGCCCATTCCGGAAAGAATCTTCAGCGCCAGAGACGGCCCCACACCCGAAGCGGAAATCAGCAGTTCGAAACAGTGCTTTTCGCGCGCCGTAAAAAATCCAAAAAGATTGAACTGATCCTCGCGCACATGCGTATGTATCAGCAGGACCGTTTCGTCGTGAATCGCGCCGAGAGCGGCAAACGTGGAAAGCGGAATCTGCACCTGGTAGCCAACTCCGCCCACGTCGAGCAGAACCTGGTTTGGGCGCTTGTCAGCGAGCTTGCCGCGGAGCGAGCCAATCATGTCGAGCGATTATCGGTTAGGGCTACGAGTGTGTCAACGCAGCGCCGCGCAATGCAAACGAGGCAACGACGAAATGTGTCGTGTCGTTGCCGATTTATGCGCGCGCATACGAATTTTCGGATGCGGTTGCATTTCTACTCCATGAATGAAATCCAAGTTGGCCCATCAAATAAATTCGCGAATCACGCGGCAATTTGCTTTCCTCGCGAACACCCTCGCGTCTAAGCATGTGCAGGCGTTGAACTCAATCGTGGAGGAAAAAACAATGGCACGTCGTGGATGGAATTTAGCAATACCAATTCTCGTCGCTCTGCTCGTTGCGATGCCGCTCGCGGCCCGCGACGCCGCAAAAAACGGAAAATCAACCTCGGGTGAAGTGGGCATTCTGACCACGGTCACTCTGGCCGGCAAGGAGCTGAAGCCGGGGAACTACCGCGTCACGGCCGATGATTCGAAAGTTACTGTGTTTCTCGGTGGCAAAGTGGTAGCCGAGGCGCCGGTGCAGTGGAAGGATGAAAACATCGCGCCGAGGTATACCAGCATCGTGACCACCGAGGATCAAGTGAAGGAAATTCATTTCACCGGCAAGATGCGTTACGTCGCGATTGGCGGGTAGCAATTCCCGGGTGGGGGGATCGTCGGCGGGCGGCTGGTAGTGTCAGGCGCCCGCCGCGTTGGACCGGAGCGAGCGGTCTCGGCGGACGGCTTCGTCAATCAGACTTTCGAGTTCGCGCCGGCTCAGCGTAACGCTCGCCGTTTCGGTCGTGTCCGAAATCGCAGCGTTTTCTCGCGCCCCGGGAGCATCCGGCTGTGCGCCGGCAGAGTAGCGAGCGCGCGCGGCAACCAACTTCTCCACATCCGATCCGGACAGCAGAACTTTTCTCCCGAGGCGTTCCGTTACGAGCGACACCTGCGCAAAATGCTCCGTGGTTTCCATCCGCATGAATGAAGTGAGCAGATCGGGCCCGTAAGTAACCACTCCATGATTCGCCATCAGGATCGCGTCGTGGCTCTGAACGTACGGCTCGATTGACGCGCCCAACTCTGATGTTCCCGGAGTGCCGTACCGCGCAACCGGAATGGATCCCAATCCAATCACCAGTTCGCAGAGAATCGGTTTGTCGAGCGGAATCCCGGCGGCGGCGTAGCCCGTTGCGGTCGGCGGATGCGCATGGCAGACGGCGTTGATGTCGGGCCGGAGCCGGTAGATCAAGAGATGCATACCCAGCTCGGAGGAAGGCTTTCGCAAGCCGCTGACGCGCTGGCCTTCGAGATCAATGATGACCAGATCGTCTGGATTCATCATCGCCTTGCTCATCGAAGTGGGCGTTATGAGGATGCGGTCCGGACCGAGCCTCACGGAAATGTTTCCATCCGTGGATGCCACGTAGCCGCGATCGTGAGTCCAGCGGCCCACGGCGCAAATGTCGCGACGGTGTTCCACTTCCGTCTTTACGGCCCCGTGAGTGATTGAATCCGGTTGCATGCCTGCCTCCGCAATCCGCCTAAGCGGGGCGTAGTTTAAGCATAAAACCCTCTCAATTTCAAGGCTCGTGCGACGCGATCAATCGCCACGATATAAGCGGCTATGCGATTGTTCACACCGTGCATTTCGGCGTATCGCACCACTTGATCGAAACTGTGGTCCATCACGTCCTGCAGGCGTTCGTTCACTTCGCTTTCGCGCCAGAAAAATCCCTGGCGATCCTGCACCCATTCGAAATAGCTGACCGTGACGCCGCCGGCGTTGCCGAGAATATCGGGGATGACGAAGATTCCTTTTTGCTCGATGATCGCGTCGGCGTGCGAAGTGGTGGGTCCGTTGGCGCCCTCGCAGAGAATGCGGCACTCCACGCGACCGGCATTCTGCGATGTGATCTGATTCTCGGTGGCCGCGGGTACGAGAATGTCGGTGGGCCGGAAGAGAACTTCCTGTGCCGACATTTTTTCTCCGCCGCCGACGAATTCCGGCAGAGGTTTTTGCTGCTTGTAAACCCAATCGTAGAGCTTGGGGATATCAATTCCGTTTTCGTTGTAGAGGCCGCCATTGACGTCGGCGGCGCCGATAACTTTGTACCCGGCGGCGTGCATCAGCAGCGCGCCTTGCGAGCCCACGTTGCCGAATCCCTGAATGATGACGCGGCAGCCTTCGCGCTTCATCTTCAGTTTCGTGAGCGCCTTGTCGCAACACATCATCACGCCGCGCCCTGTGGCTTCCTTGCGTCCCTGCGATCCGCCAAGTTCAAGTGGCTTGCCGGTCACGACGGCCGTCATCGCTTGCCGCGCATGCATCGAGTAGGTGTCCATCACCCACGCCATGGTCTGTTCGTTCGTGCCAATATCGGGAGCGGGAATGTCGCGCTCCGGGCCAAGCCAGTCGGATAGAGAGGCGGTGTAGCGGCGGGTGACTCGCTCGAGTTCCGCCTTCGAGAGCTTCGACGGATCACAGATGACTCCGCCCTTCGCTCCGCCGAAGGGAATATTGACGACTGCGCATTTCCAGGTCATCCACGCGGCGAGCGCGCGCACTTCGTCGAGCGACACATCGGGCGCGAAGCGGATGCCGCCCTTGCCCGGTCCTCGCACGGTCGAGTGCAGAACGCGGTACCCGGTGAAAACCTCCAACCGGCCGGTATCGAGCGCGACCGGGATGTAAACCGTGATTTCCCTTTCGGGACATTTCATGAAGCGGTAAACGCCCTGCTCCAGCCCCAACTTCTTGGCAGCCGTTTCGAATCGCGCTTCCGCGGACTCGAACACATTCAACTCGCCCGTGACCTGCGAAGCCATATCATTCCCCCTAATTTGTTAGCGATGTGATTACTTCATTTTACGTTTTTTCGCAAATCGTGGCCGGTCATTTCGCGGGGTTCGTCCAACCCAAGAACGCCGAGCATGGTGGGAGCAATGTCTCGCAGCGAGCCGCCGGACTGCAACTGCACGCGGCTGTCGTCGCTTGCGAGGATGAAGGGCACAGGATTGGTGGTGTGATACGTGTGCGGCCCGCCGGTTACCGGATCAATCATGGTTTCCGCATTGCCGTGGTCGGCGGTGATGATCCACGCGCCTCCGCGGGGACGCAGCGCCTGATAAATCCTGCCCAGGTTTTCGTCCACTGTTTCAACCGCCTTCACAGTTGCCTCAAGCTTGCCGGAATGGCCGACCATGTCGGCGTTCGCGAAATTCATGATGATGGCGTCGAAATCGCCCTTCTCGATCGCGTGAATCACGGCGTCAGCGACGCCCGCGGCGGACATTTCGGGTTTCAGATCGTAGGTGGGGACTTTCTGGGAGGGGACGACAATCCGCTCTTCGCCGAAAAAGGGCTTTTCGACTCCGCCGTTGAAGAAATATGTGACATGCGCGTATTTCTCCGTTTCGGCGACGCGCAGGTTCTTATATTGCAGCTCGGCGAAGACGTTGGCGAGGATGTGTTCCAGTTTTTCGGGCGCGAGCAGGTAGCGCAGCCACGGCCAGGTCTTCTCATATTGGGTCATGCCGACAAAGGCGAGATTTTTCGGGCGCGCGGGATCGGCAAATTCCTTGAATCCCGGTTCGACAAGCGCGCGCGTCATTTGCCGGGCGCGGTCGGCGCGGAAATTGAAGAAGATGACGGCGTCATCGTCGCGAATCACGCCGCGAGGGACTGACGGCTTGCCAGCTGAGGCTTCGGTGACAATCACCGCGGGAATGACAAATTCATCTGTGACGCCCTTTTCGTAGCTCGCGCGCATCGCGGCGATGGGATCGGTGAATTTTGAGGCCGAGTCGCCATGGACGATGGCGCGATAAGCCGTTTCGACGCGTTCCCAGCGATTGTCGCGGTCCATTGCATAGTAGCGGCCGCTGATGCTCGCGATCTGGCCCACGCCGTATTCGCGCATCTTCTGCTGGAGCTGACCGAGAAACTCAATGCCGCTTTCGGGCGGCGTGTCGCGACCGTCCATGAAGCAGTGGACGAAAACGTTCGCGACTTTATTTTCGCGCGCCATGCGCAGCAGCGCGAAAAGATGCTGCAGCTGAGAATGAACTCCGCCGTCGCTCAGGAGACCCATCAGGTGCAACTGATGCGTGCGGCCGCGTTCCATCGCTTCGAGCAGCGGCGGCTGGCGGAAAAAATCGCCGCTGGCGATCAGCTGATCCAGGCGCGTGATGTCCATTTGTACGATGCGGCCCGCGCCGATATTCAGGTGGCCCACTTCGCTATTGCCCATTTGCCCGTCAGGCAAACCGACGGAGGGACCGGACGTGTGAATCAGAGTGTTGGGGAAATCCTCGAGCAGCCGGTCGTAGTTGGGTTTGCGCGCGAGGGCAATGGCGTTGCCCTTGGTTTCGGGGCGATAGCCCCAGCCGTCGAGGACCGTTAATACGATTGGTCGCGGGCGTTTGGCCATGGCTGATCACGCTGTAAATCGGCAAAAATGCCGCGCGCGAGCCTCCTCATTTGTGTGTCGAGTAATTGGTACACCGATCCTTTGTTTTGAACGAGTTACGCACGAAATTACTCGGCATGGTGTGTCGAGTAATTTGGAGCGATTTCGGGGGGTTGAGCACAGCCATGCAGCCGACGCCGAGGACGTAATGGCGGCGAGTGGGAAATTTCCCGTCGGCGCCAGGCCACCCCCGCTTCCTTCCTTCTCGACGATAGAGGGTCCGGCAATCCTCGTCGGATGGGCAAGCGAGTGCAGCGCGGAGGCGGAATCGCAGCTCCGGCCTTCCGCCATAGGCCGCCGTCTTCGTGCGAATTCGGAGTATTCCATCATCACGAATTACGTTAGCACGAGGCGAACGGGTTGCAAGGGTGTTGTTGGTGTAAAGAATCCGGAAGTGGGTGTGTACCGACACGCGGCAGGGATGGCCGACTCCGTGGCCGCCGCCCGGGACTGTTTGCTACGGTTATTATTAAGAGCGAGCGCGCCGACATGAACCTCCCTCCACTCGACAGCGACATTCTTGTCTTTATCGCTACGTGCGCCAGGGTATTGATGACGGTCCCGGCACGATTGCGGCGGCAGGGATTGCTGATTCCGGAGGAATACGAGCTAGAGGAAGTTCCCGAGCAGGCATTCACAGAAAAGCAGCGGCAATTCTTCGCGCCTTACGACGAGAAGCTTGCGGCAATGAACTACTTTCCGGTCTGCTCGTACCGCGTGGCAAACCTCACGCGCTCACTTCTGCGCCGGTATGCGAATCCGACCGATCCGGCCTACTGCACCGTGACGGCCATCGAGGTGAAGTATTACTACAAGGGCCAGCAGCACTGGGCACCCTCCTCCCAAATGGCATTTCGGACGGATTTCACGAACGGGCGATCTCTCACCACACGCAACATGAACATCAAGACGCTTATGGACCGCTTGCCGGAACACGATGTGCAGGAGTGTCCCAACGTAAAGGATGCGGCGGAGCTGAAGACACGGCACGACAAGAAAGCGGCCAAGCTCGGCGTGGCGCAACCCTTCCCAAACCACGTTGAGAAAATATTCGAAGCCATCCGCGCCGACCACAGGCGATTTTCGGAGTTTCAGCTAGAGCGCGGAATTTATGAGAGGCGGAGTCCCGGAGTCTACGCGATAAGCGGAAAAGGACACTGGCGCGGAATTCGAAATTACTGGAATCCGTTCGCCCAAAACGTTTCCATCGCACGGTTGGCGGTAGCGGCATTGGTCGCGACGGGGATCCCAACGCTGACGTACCTGCACGTGGCGCCGGGGCTGGCGCCGCTCTGGCCGAGGACAGGGATCGAATTGCTGGTCGCGTCGCAGATGGTGTTGCTGGCGAGCTATCTCCTGGCCGGCGCGGTGATCGGGCTGTTGTTCAGGAGAAGCGTGTTTATGTGGGCCTTCCTGCTGACCTACATTGGCGTGCACCTGTGCACGGGCTGGTGGTTTTCCCTGCTGCCGTTCAGCGGTTTTGCGGGATCAGCCGCGTTTTCCGTAAGGCGGTTGCAGCAACGCCAACGAGTGATGCTGCAGCCAAGTTCTGCGCGCTAGACGGCAGCTAGAGCTGCGATGCCAAAACCGGCATTTGAAGCGAGGCCGGCCTGCGGGAACGGAGGCCGGCCCCGAGCAAGCTACTGCGTGTTCCTGGCGTCGGTAACGTCCGGGCGAACTTTCATTGAAGTCACGGTGTACTCACGTTCCTTGGTATCGCCCTCGCGATCGAGCACGTACATTTTGTCCTTGTGAATTCGGTATCGAACGCTATCGCCGACGGGAAGGAGTTCGGGGTGCTTCGTATCCACGGGACGAATGTGATAGACGATGCGATCACCTTGCAGAACGTACTCCTGGCAAAGCACCTCCTGCGTATTCTTGTGCTCGCCATCGGTGCCGAGGATTTCGCCCGCCACAGTTTTGCTGCCCTTCTCGGCAATGCCACAGGATGACGCGTCCATGGAAAGGAGCGTGCCTTTGTCATAGCTGGGCGGGTCCTTCGCCAGGGCAACGGTCGCAGTCGCGAGAATTAAGCCAGCTACTATCAATCCGAGTTTCATGATCAATCCTCCGTAAAGGTGTGCCGCGTACCTACGCTCAATATGGGTCCGCAGGCGGCGATTTGATTGGGGGAAAGATTTTCGGTGCCGGACACGTAACCTGTACGGATGTACGGGTAGTACTAAGGTGTCGCGTCCCGCTGGACTATCAGCAGGAAGTTGTTCAGGAATAAAGCTCTAGCCAACGGGGCGGACGGCGGGGCCGTCTTTCTGGCCCGGGGTTCGAGCGCCGTGGTCGTGCAATATAGCCGCGGCGCGAGTGGCGGGTGGCTCGGTGGGGGTCCGAACGATCAGCAGCGCGCCGCCCTGTTTCAGATGGCTGGCATAAAATTCCTGCTCGCCGATGTAATTCGGCTGTTCGCCGGAGAGGGCGGTTACTTCAGGTTTGTCGGGAGCACTGCCGGCGCCGAATAAACGCGCGAGGCGGCTGTGATGCGGTTCGGGCGGCTTAGTGGAGGGCTCGCCCGGAGTGTTTGCGGTTCGCACATCCTGGGTGAGATCGCTGATCACTTCCACTTGCTCGCCGACGATGCCGGCCAACTCCAGATCACGGACCGCGGCCTCTGTGTCTGCGTAACTTCCAAAAATACCGACGACCATATATTTCATGGTTGGGACCTCTCCGATATCCAGACTGCTGCCGCCCAGTTTATGCCGAGTGGGTACTTTTTGGCCCCGATTATCTGCGATGCAGGACTCGGGAGACGCCGCGCCACAAATCCTTCGATCCCGACGATCCAGCATTCCGGCCCAGCGGAATACTAACGCCGATGCCGAATTGATCGCTCGAGCGTGGTTGCGCGAGGGCCTGAGTGGATTGAGGCATTGCCAATGGTCCGAGAAGTACTTTCCTGTTGGTCGTGGACATGATGAAAAAGTTCACCTGGACTCGCGATCCGAGCGTTTGAGCGATCGGAAGGCGAGACTCAGCCATGAATGGAGTTCTGGTCACGCGGAATGGAGAAGACCTGGCGAAATTGCGATTGTCATGAACCAGGGGATGAACGTCGAATTCCTGAAGCGGCGGGACGTAAAGAGACTCCATGGGCGCCGGGCGCATGGGCGAAGGCGCTGCTGATGATTCGGTTGGTTGGCTGGAGCTCAACAGATGTTCGCTGGTCTGGCCGTGAGCGAGAGAAACGCTCGCAAGCACGAGGCCGAGCACGATTACAATTTGTTTCACGGAGACGACCATCGTGTGCCACCTCTGGAGCTGGGGCCAGATGCAATGATCGGTCTACGAGGCGGGATCGGATATACAGCGCAATGCGTAGTACGAGGGAAAATGTTCCCTAGCGACCCTCGGGGCGCCTACAGATCCTCTGGGGACAGCTTGTTAGCCTCAATCGCTTGCGCGGCCTAATGCGCGACATTTCTTCTGGCACCCAGAATCAGAGTTGCGTATTATCCGGCGCGTAAGCCCGGGTTCGAGCCATCGGGCCAAACGAGGAGGAATGGATCCATGATTAAGAGAATTTTGATGGTGAGCATTGCGATCTGCATGGCGTTTGCGCTGGGCGCAGTTGTATTCGCGCAACGGCCGCCCGTAAACGTCGGTGAAAGGCACGGAAACATGCGAGCTGCCCAACAGCTCATCCAGCAAGCCTGGGATAGAATTGACGAAGCACAAAAGGATAATAATTACAATCTAGGCGGACATGCGGGGAGGGCGAAGGATCTTCTTAATCAAGCGGCCGAGGAAATCAGACTTTCGGCAGACGCTGCTAATTCACACAAGTAAGTGAGACTTGAATTGGACGAATAGAATTAGCCTGACGCGCAGCGCCGAATTGATCGCGATTCGGCGCAGGTGCCCGGTGAGCAGGTCAGTCGGCCGGCACAGCCCGCGTCCTGGCCCATTGCCGGATTGATTGCACCTCTTCGGCACGAGTCACGCTGAGCGGTTGCGTCGAAAGAATCTCCGCCAGGAGAACATCGGTGGTCAATTGTTGCTTCTGCGCGAACGCCGTATAAAGCCCGGCAATAATCGCCTGCTCGATTTCCGCTCCGGAAAAACCCTCGCTTGCCACGGCGAGTTTCAGCAAATCAAACGTGGCCGCGTCGCGCCCGCGCTTTTTCAAATGGAGCTGGAATAGCGCCACGCGAACTTCAGCGCTGGGCAAATCCACAAAGAAAATCTCGTCGAAGCGGCCCTTGCGAACCATCTCCGGAGGCAGCACGGTAATGTTGTTTGAGGTTGCCGCCAAAAAGACGCCGCCTTCGCGGTCCTGCATCCAGGTTAATAGGGTGGCCAGCAGCCGCTGCGACAATCCGGCGTCGGCGTCGCCGCTGGAGCCCGCGGACGCGAATGCTTTCTCGATTTCGTCAATCCACAGCACCATGGGCGCGAGCTTCTGAGCCAGTTCCAGCGCCTTGTGGAGATTTTTCTCGCTCTCGCCTACAAACTTGTCGTACAGAGCTCCGGCATCCAGCCGCGCCAGCTCGAATCCCCACTCGCCGGCTACGGCCCGCGCTGCAAGGCTCTTTCCGCAACCCTGCACGCCGGTGATCAGAATCCCCTTTGGCGGCACGAGGCCAAATCGCTGGCCTTCGGGCGTCAACGCACTTTTGCGTTTCGCGATCCACTCGCGCAAATTCTTCAGGCCGGCGACGTCCGCAAATGATGCGTCGCGGCGCGCACTCTCAATCAATCCATCGCTGCGCAGCGCCTGACGCTTGGCGTCCAGCACGTCATCGAGCAATCCCGCGTCGGCGCGCCCGCGCGACAAGATGCACATCCGCAGCGTGCGCATGGCATCTTCTTCGGAAAGCCCGGCGAGGTTATGCGCGAGTTGCGCCATGGCCGCGAGGTCGAGCGCGACAGGGATGCGCTGCTCTCGATTCACTCCGGCAAGTACGTCTTTCACACCGGGGAGCAAATCTTCGTAGGTGGGCAAGCCCAGTTGAAAGGGCACCGCTTCGGATGCAAGCTCCGCGGGCAATTGCACCGCTGCGGCGGAAATCACAATCGCTCTCCGCATGGTGCGGAATTTTTCGGCGATATCGCGCAAACGGCGGCTGATTTTGTCGCTGTCGCAGTAGCGCGCAAAATCCTTGAGCAAAAAGATGGCGTCGCCTTGAAGTAAAGGGATATTCGCGAGCGCCTGCTCCGGTTGTTCGGAGTTGTAAATCGGCGCGCCGCGATATTTCGCGAGACCCGCGGTGACGCTCCACTCATACAGCGGGACGCTTAGTTCCGTCGCGACTTCGAGCAGCATCTGCTCGAGGCGTTCCTCTTCAGGCGTCTCCACGGTGATGAGCGGATGGCGCGAATTCACGAGCAGACGAAGTTCGTCGTGCTTGTCAGGCTTGGCTGTCGCGGCCGGCGCGGCCGGTTTCCCGGACGACGGCGGCGCGGACACGTTGGACGGCGATTTCAGATCCTGCGTCAAAGCCGAGTGCCTCGCTTCGCATGAGAGGTTCGAATAATGCCGTACCGGAACGATAGATGGCCCAAGGACAGGCTACCAAAACGGAGAGGAAGGAAAAGTCGGTTTTGCAGCGAGCGGCGCAAGCTCGTCAATGCACCGATGGGAATCGCGCGAACGATCCGCGACGGCGGCCCGCTAACTCCCTATATAACGGATTAGCCACACGGGGGCTTCACTTGTCCGATTGATGTCATAACGACGCCGGCCTCGCGACGGCCCGAGTAGACTGTTCGGTGTTGACCCCAACAGTGCTCGGACCGAAGGAGGCCGAGATGCGGATTATAGGATGCGATTTGCACGCTCGCCAGCAAACACTGGCGGTGCTCGATACAGCGACCGGGGAGGTGATGGAAAAGACGTTGGCACACAGTGGCAGTGACGTGAAGGAGTTTTATTCGAGGCTGCCAGGGCCGGTGCGTGTAGGAATTGAAGCAACGGGAACGATGCAATGGTTTCTGAGCCTGATGGAGGAGCTGGGGATCGATTGCCAGGTTGGCCATCCGGCGAAGATTCG
Source organism: uncultured Acidobacteriota bacterium (assembly GCA_963842425.1). Taxonomy (GTDB): domain Bacteria; phylum Acidobacteriota; class Terriglobia; order Acidiferrales; family UBA7541; genus Palsa-295. Next base: position 58,651 of record CAWJGQ010000011.1, read on the forward strand.
AGCGGCCGAACCACGGAAACAGAAACATGATCGGCGAGATGCGGACCTGATCCTACAGCTGCTGGTAGAAAACCGCTTTCCGTCGATCTGGCGGCCATCGAAGGAACTCGTGGATCTGCGAGCCTTGTTGTTGCACCGACATCAGTGGGTGCGCATGCGGACACGAATACAGAATGCGCTGCAGGCGATAGCGCTGGCGAATGGTTTACGACGAGGCGCTTCGCTATGGAGCCAAGCCGGGCAGTGCGCGATTGCGTCGTTGCCGCTCGCGCCACATACCGCTCATCGGTGCAGTGAGTTGCAGGCGATGTACGCGAAGTTCGAGACCGATATCGAGAAGCTGAACCAGCGAGTCGGGGAGCAAGCTTGCGAGCGTCCCGGAGCAAGGTTGCTGATGACTCATCCAGGAGTGGGGCCGATCACGGCGTTGGCTACGGACGTGTTCCTGGGCGATGCAAAGCGGTTTGCTGACGGCAAGGCGCTGGCGAGTTACGTGGGGATCATTCCGAGTGAATACTCCAGCGGAGGTCGGCAGCGGCTCGGCGGCCTGAGTAAGCAAGGCAATCCGTTGTTGCGGTTTCTGTGGTGTGAGGCGGCAGCACACGCGGTGCGTCGGGATCCGGAGTTGCAGCGATTCTACCGCCGGAAATTAGTTCAGAAAGGTTTGGGGAAAGCGAAAGTCGCTGCCGCCCGAAAACTCGGAATCCGGCTGTGGATCATGTTGCGGGACCAGATCGACTATCACGAGTTCTGTCGTCGTGGACAGATGCAGCAGAGGTTGGGTGATGCCTGTGCGGGGATGCCTGGAACGCGCTATGGTGCAACGAGTCACCGGCCGATTGATTAGGCTACCCGCCTCCCTACGGGGAGTTCGAAGTACTCATCATGGTCGATGGTGACCGAAGAGATGGTTGGTGGGCAACACCGAACTGATGAAGCGAAAGCGGGCCGAGCAAGTTGGGGTGACACGGATGAATGGAAGCAAGGGAGACACACGCCGTTCGTGCGCCGACGAACACGTGTGCTCAAACCCAGTGATCGGCAGAAGAAAGAACTCTTGCAAGGGCCGGCGTCGTTAGAGATAGCGCGTTAAACGTCGCAATCGGGTACAATTAGACAGGCGATACTGCGCTGACGGCTGTGCAGCCAGTAACGAGATTCTCAAATCAAAAGAGGAGCATTCTGAACATGGGTTTCGGTAACCGCGACAAACCAGAGAAGAAAAAGGGGCGAGCCGGATTTGTGGAGGGGCGGCTCGACGAACTGCGGCGCCGGTGGGAACTTGCGACGACCGAGCGCGAGAAGGCTGACATATCCGAACAGATCCGCGAGTGGCAGTCGTTCAGGCCAGAACGAAGCGCACCGTCGGGCGGCAGAAGGTAGGACTCCTCGCAGCAAGTTCCGTTGGGCAGACCCTCAACTGCGCCGGATGAAACCGGCAGAATCTGATCAGGCAGAGGTGTGCCCCGATCAATTAGTGGGTGGGTGTGCCGGGACCAGCGCAAGCTGAGCCATAGCGCGCAGGCGGACGCGGTGGCCGTAGCTGAACGCCCATACCATGGTGACGATGGTCAGCGAGCCGAGGAGGACGGGCGAGACGATCAGGACGGTCGCCGGTGATGCGTTGTAAATCAAAACGATTCGAAGAATCAGCTCCCCCACAAATGCGCATCCCCACACCGCGGTGATCAGCCGATGCGCAAAACGCACCTCAGGCAATTGCCAGCCGGAATCGAATCGCGCGCGCCGCTCCGGGTCGGTCCCGGCAATGAAGTGACGCCCGAAATAAAACATCATGGGACGCGGCAGCAACAGCGATACGAAACAAGCCACCCCAAACGCGCCAGTGAAGAGCGATTCGCGCACCAGCAAGAGCCGAGCGCTGCCACCGAAGAGCAAGGCGACGCAATCCGTGCCGATCCCCAACAGAACCACAATCGAAATCGGGTCCACCTGCCCGCGGCGCACCAGACCGAAAATATTCTTGCCGATGGGAAAAGTGGTGGCAATGAGCAGGGCTGTAAACTCGGACGGCGAGACGTAACGTTTCGAGAGCTTATAGAGAATTACGGGAATGACGGCGTTGAGGACAATGTCCCACACCGCTGCGCCCAGCGGCGGCCGCGACGCTTGCACGTCGGAAGCTTGCGTCATGCATTTAACTCTCGACGATTGCGAAACAGTCGCGTGGCTCGAGTATACGGCCTCGCGAACCGGAACGGCATGTTTTCGCGGCCTGGGACGAGCCTGGGTTGATCGCCCGGCGTCAGTGGCGAGCGTAGATATAGTGCTTTACGGTGGTGGGTTCGAGCGTGTAGCTGAGAACACGTTTTTCGAGTTCGTGATCGGCGACTGTAAACCGGAAGTGTTGGCGCTCATGCTCGGCCCACGAATCGACAATGAAACTCTCGAGATAGACGTTCGGGGATTCCGTATCGTAATAAATTCCCCATCGGGTGGCGCCATCGCGGCGACGAATTCGCTGATAGCGGTGGATCTCGTCGAGGAAATCGGCTGACTTTTTCGGATCAATCACATACTTCACCGTGACGAGGACGGGGCCGAGGTCCGGCGATTGTGCCGCAAAAAACTTCGGAATACTCCAATGATTCCAAGAACTGAGATCCGCTCCGGTATTCGGAAGCCTCAAGGGAAACTGCAATAAGAGCGATGCGCCCATGGCGATGGCGGACACCAAGAGCGCCAGGTGAGCGCTGGTATGCCCGGCGGCAAAGCCCCAGAGAGCGCTTCCCGCCGCGACGCTGCCCTGAAAAACAAAAAGATAGACTGCGAGGACCCGCGCGCGAACCCAATCGGGCGCGAGTTGCTGAATCATGGTGTTGAACAGGGACATGAAGACGGTCCAGCTCACGCCGCCGACGAGCATCACCGCACAGAGCAGAGCGAGGCTGTGCAGCGCGGCCGTGCCCAATAGAGTGCTGCCGAAGATCGCCGTGGCGATGCCGATGACGGTCTCGGTCGAGAGCTTTGAGCGGACGCGCTGGAGTACCACGGCTCCCAGAACCGCGCCAACTCCAAAGAATCCAAGCAGCAAACCATACCCGAGGGCGCTGCTGCTCAGTTCCTTCGCGACCGTCGGCAGGAGAGCCCAAAACGAACTAGCGATAAAGATGACGATCCCGGAACGCATCAGCAGCGTGCGGATTTTCGGTGAATAACGCACGTAACGAATCGCCGCCGAAGTGGCTTCCCCCAATCGCTCGACGGGCAAGGTGCTTTTGCGCAGCGGACGCTTCCAGGTGAAGATCACGAAGATCACGCCGAGAAACGAGAGCGCGTCCAGAACGAAGGCAATCCCGACTCCTGCGACCGCGATGATCAGGCCGGCGAGTCCCGGGCCGGTCGCGCGGGCAAGATTGAACTCGATGCCATTGAGCGCCAGAGCCGGAGTGAGATCGTCCTTTTTGACCAGCTCGGGGAATATCGCGCGCCAGGTGGGAGCCTCAACGGCGTCGCCGAGAGAAAGCGCGAGCGTAAGGAAAAGCAGAAGCCAGGGCGTCATCCTGCCGGAGAAGGTGACACCGGCAAGAACTGTGGCAACTACGAGCATCCACGTCTCGGTTCCGAGGATCAACTTGCGGCGGTCGAAAATGTCGCCGATCGAACCGGCGGGCAAGGCCAGCAGGAAAAACGGCAGAGCCGATGCGGTCTGGATCAGTGCGATATCGATGGGACTGGCCGTGAGGGTGGTCATCAACCACGCAGCACCGACGGTCTGCATGAATGCGCCGATGTCGGACACCAGATCCGCGATCAGCAGGTTGCGAAAAAGCGGGATTCGCAGTGGGTGCCAGGGACCGACGGGAGGCGCCAGCGTTTCAGGGGTCGGCTCAGGCATGACGCAGCAAATCTACATCAATGTCCCGAAAGCCGTTCAGTAAGAAATGCCGATTCCACCGCCGGAATTCCGGCGAGCACTGGGCCGCTGACTGAAAACGAGGAACTCCCGGGCGCCAAGGAGATGCCGTTATGGGCGCGGCTTCACTTCGTAGCGGGCTACCATTCCTGCCAGCATGTGGTCGCTGATGTGGCAATGATAGAGCCAAATACCAGGGGCGTCCGGAACCATGTCCGCGGTAATCATTTGTGCGGAGGTGAGCGCCAAAACATCGGTGCGCTGGCCAGCGACCAGAACCGTGTTGCCATGCCAGTGCGGCGTGTGCACGTTGTTAAAGTCTCCCAGCGTCGCGACGTACCAGCGGACGCGGTCGCCTTGTGTCATCGTCATCAACGGCACATTTCCGAAAATGTAGCCGTTGATGGACCATTTGATATTCGTATCCGCAAAGCCCGTCCCGACGACCGTTCCCGCCATCCCAGAGGGAGTGTAAGGTACAAATTTTTGCCGATCCACGCCCTTGGGATCAGTCGTGTGATCGCGGATGTTGTCCTCGAGATACCAACTTTCATTCTCATTGATCGCGATGAACATACTCACAAACTCGTGGTCCACATCCTTCGGGCGGCCGTCGGGAAGCGCCATGCCGCGACGCGTGACCACGATCACTCCAAACAGGCCCGAGGCCACGTCCTGCAGTTCATCGGCGTGCGAGTGGTACAGCCAGAAGACCGAGCTGGGATCGTTCGGACCGGGGCCGGACCGCTCGAGTATTTGCCAGATGTAGGTGTGCGTCGCGCCCGGCGGTACGCCGCCATCGGCCTTATCCGCGCCGGACGTGCCATCGTTGTAGTCCGCGCCCTCGGAATCTTTCTGATACAGAACTCCGTGAGGATGCATGCTGTAAGGATGCGAAGCGTTGTTCTTGAAGACGACTTTTATCGTGTCGCCCACTTCCCCGCGCAAGATCGGCCCGAGCAGGCCGAGATATTGCTCTTCGGGGGCGCGCGCCTTTAACGTCGAGAAGGTCGCGTCGGTATATTCGCGATAGATCGCTTTCTTGTACACGCGGCCGATATGGTGAGGTCCCGGCTCGGTGTAGTTTCTTTGCAGCTCGTCGAAAGGCATCCCCATCGCTTCATCGCGGCCGGACGGCGCGTAATCCCAGTTCACTTCGTCGGCGGCGACGTAGTACATGCGGGTCTTGCCGGCAGGCTTCGCCGTCGCCGCTTGCACGCCAACAGCGGGTGCGAGGAACAGGATTCCGGCCAACAAGCTCACAGCAAGCAATGGAACGGTGACATTTCGCTGATTCATTTCCCCTCCGGGTGCAGGGTGTGCCGCGCCTCTACGGAATCACCCGTCGCGGGATGATCGAGGCGCACAGGCAATGCTCGAAGTGTTGAGTTAGCGGCGAGGCTCACTCGATGGTGGGACGATGCCCTTGAGGCGCAGATAGACGGCGATGGAGCCGTAGCATTCGGCGTCGTGCGCGACGTTGCCGGCGAGCGCGGCAAGGCGCGGAGTTGGTCCGCGGAAGCTTTGAATCGGGTCATTGGCGTTGGCGTCGGTGAGCGCGGTGTAGGCGGCATCGCAGGTGTCGAAGGAATCCTTGAGCGCGGCGACGAGATCAGCCTTTGTGGTTTTCGATGAGGCGCTCGGAGTCTTCGGAGTGCCGAGCGCGCGCGAACAGCCGCCGGTCTGGGCGTCGGCAACGTGCGCAATCCATCCGCCGAAGGTGCGCTCCTCCGGAGTGGGCTGGTAAGCGTAGCCTTCGTCCGGCATCTTGTCGGCGGCCTTGAGGAGGTTGTTTTTGACTACGTTGTAACTTTGGCGGATTGCGTCCGCGATGCTCGGGGCCGCGGCGGGAGTCGCGGCTGGGGCCTGGGCAAAAAGCGGCGAAGATAGAAATCCTGCAAGAACCAACATCATGACGGCATTACGTTTCATCGCGGTTTCTCCTCGTGTTCCGACCAAAGCCGGAAACTTAGTTGCCGGCTTTGCGGCCGTGCGGATTATAAACCTGAATTGCGCGAATCAAGCCTTGACGATACTGCGAGCCCATCGGCCAAGTAGAGGGTAGGAGGCCCATTCGCCGCGGCCCGCTTTGATTCCGAACAGGATGCCGAGCAAGATATTCAAAAAATAAACCGCGATGAATCCCAGCCAGATCGTGCCCATGCCGACGAAAAGTGCTACCGGAGGCGCCTGATTCGGAGCTGCCCTCCCCGCGCTCGAAAATACGGTTGAAAGGATGACCGCGAACCACAGACATACGCCAATCATCCCCAGCACCATGAGCGTAATTTGCCAGAGCAGCGCCTGCAAGGCATGGAAGCGAACGAACTTTGAGTCCTGCTTGACGAGAAAAATAACGAGTGGGCCGATCCACCAGGTGAAAATCTGCAGGATGTGAGCCAGCATCGCCATCGTCTTCTCGTCCTGGGTCGGGGCCGGAACTGAAATCGCGTCGTTCATCTGGCGTATCCCTTCCTGAACTAAAGACGAATGCGTGCGCGCCAGCCTCGCTTCAGTGCACCGCGAGAGCGGCGCGGCCGGGGTAGCGGGCGGAGGAACCGAGTTCTTCCTCGATGCGAAGGAGCTGATTGTATTTGGCGATGCGGTCGGTGCGGGAGGCGGAGCCGGTCTTGATCTGGCCCGCGCCCATGGCGACGGCGAAATCGGCGATGAAGGCGTCTTCGGTCTCACCTGAGCGATGCGAAATTATGGCGGCATATTTTGCTTTACGCGCCATCTCGACAGCTTCGATGGTCTCGCTGACACTGCCGATCTGATTCAGCTTGATCAGAATGGCGTTGGCGATTCCTTCGGAGATGCCGCGCGCGAAAATCTTCGGGTTGGTGACGAAGGCGTCGTCACCGACGAGTTGAATTTTCCTGCCCAGCTCCTTGGTGATGAGCTTCCAACCGTCCCAATCGTTTTCGGCGAGGCCGTCTTCGATCGAGACGATCGGATACTGGCGGACCCAGTCGGCCCAGAAGGCGACCATTTGTTCGGAGCTGCGCGCGGACTTATCCGATTTCTTGAAGACGTATTTCCTGCTGGCAGCGTCGTAGAATTCGCTCGCGGCGGGATCGAGGGCAATGCCGATCTGCTCGCCGGGCTTGTAGCCCGCGGCGGTGATCGCTTCGAGAACACGATTTACCGCCTCCTCGTTCGATTTCAGGTTGGGCGCGAAGCCGCCCTCGTCGCCGACGGCGGTGGAGTAGCCGTTTTTTTTCAGCACGGCCTTCAGGGCGTGGAAGATTTCGACGCCCCAGCGCAGGCCTTCGTGAAAACTCGGCGCACCGACGGGCATGACCATGAATTCCTGCGGGTCCACCGAATTATCGGCGTGCGCGCCGCCATTGAGGATGTTCATCATCGGGACCGGGAGCAAGTTGGCGGAGGCGTCGCTGGAATATTTTGCCAGATACTTGTAGAGCGGCTGGCCTGCGGCAGCAGCTGCGGCGCGCGCGGCGGCCATCGAGACGGCGAGTATGGCATTGGCGCCGAATTTCGATTTGTTCGGCGTGCCGTCGGCTTCGATCATGCGGCGATCGAGCGCGCGCTGATCGGAGGAATCCATGCCAGCGACGGCTTTCGCGATGTCACCATTGATATGCCCGACGGCCTTGAGGACCCCTTTGCCGAGGTAGTGCGATTTGTCGCCGTCGCGTAGCTCGATGGCTTCGTGCTCGCCGGTGGAAGCGCCGGAGGGAACCGCGGCGCGGCCGACGATTCCGCCTTCCAGGCGAACATCGGCCTCAACGGTGGGATTGCCGCGCGAATCGAGAATTTCCCTGCCGTGGACCGCGATGATCTTCGTGGACATTACTCCCCCTGAGAGATAGTCGAAAGCAGGATGCCCGTCTAAAGACGGGCGCTACAAAGGATACTGCCGAATCATTCCGGTTCCTCGATCATGGATTCCGGGCGCACGACGACGACGACGCCATTTTCGGAGACGGCATAGCGGGCGCGGTCGGCTTCAAGATCGTGGCCGATCACCGTGCCCTCGGGCAACTCCACGTGGCGATCAATAATCGCTCGCCGGATGCGGCAGTGGCGTCCGATCGAGACATGGTTGAAGATGATGGACTCTTCCACCTCGCTATAGCTGTTGACGCGGACGTCGTAGCCGAGAACCGATTTCTTGACGCGCCCGCCTGAAAGGATCGAGCCGCCGGCCACAATGGAATCGAGAGCGACGCCCATGCGATCGGGATCGGCGAAGACGGTCTTCACCGGAGGATACTGGCGCTGCCAGCTGTGCAGCGGCCAGCTCGCGTCGTAGAGGTTAAAAACGGGCGTCACGGAAACCAAATCCATGTTCGCTTCGTGATACGCGTCAATCGTTCCCACGTCGCGCCAGTAGGAAGTTTCCTTTTTGTTTTCGTCGCGGAAGTTGTAGGCGAAGACGCGATATTTTCCGATGATGCGCGGGAGAATGTCCTTGCCGAAGTCGTGCGAAGACGCGGGGTTCTCGGCGTCGTCAATCAGGATTGGGACGAGGAGCTGCGTATTGAAAAGATAGACGCCCATCGAGGCGTTGCACTTTTCGGCGCGAATGCCGGACGCTTTGGGATTGGCGGGCTTCTCTTCGAACCCGGTGATGCGCCAGTCCTTGTCCGTTTCCAGCACGCCAAATTTACCGGCGGCCTCGGCGAGATCCATTTCGATGGTTGCGACGGTAACGTCCGCTCCGGCAGCAACGTGCTGCTCGAGCATTTTCTGGTAATTCATTTTGTAAATGTGATCGCCGGAGAGGATGAAGACGTAGTTTGACTGCTCGCTGCCGATCGAATAGATGTTCTGGTACACAGCGTCGGCGGTGCCTTGATACCAGTGCTGCGAGACGCGCATCTGGGGAGGCAGAACTTCCATGAAATCGCCGTGGCCCATCAGCGAGGACCATCCGCGACGCACGTGGCGATTCAGGCTGAGCGCCTTGTACTGGGTGAGGACGAAAACACGGCGGAGATCGCTATTCAGGCAGTTGGAGAGCGTGAGATCAATGATGCGGTAAACACCGCCGAAAGGAACGGCAGGTTTCGCGCGATCGCGCGTGAGGGGCCAGAGACGTTCGCCCTGGCCGCCGGCCAGGAGAACTCCAATCGCGTTGCGCATGATCGGCATGGGTCCCGTGGTGGAATGACCGCCGCCTTCGGTCGCGGACTATTCTAACAGCATGTTGCTCGCGCCGCAGTGCCGGCACACGGTCCGCCAAAACGGGCCATGGATTTAGGCGCGGGCGCAGGGCCAAAAGAATTATTTACTAAAGCGTTAAGCACGCTTCGTTCCGCCTTAATAAGCAATTTAAGCCTTGACTTGGAGGATAGCCTCCGATAGAAGAAGTGGACAATAGCCGGTTCGCGTTGATGCCGGTTACACTTGCTGGAATCCGATAGTCCAAGTCAAGACAAAGGGACGGGGGTGAATACGCGTGGCAGAAGTTGTAATTCAAGAGGGTGAGTCTTTGGAAAACGCTCTCCGGCGCTTCAAACGGAAGGTGCAGTCGGAAGACATCATCAAGGAAATAAAGAAGCACAGCTACTACATGAAGCCGGGGGAAAAGCGACGCGCCAAGCAGGCCCTCTCGCGTAAGCGTCTCCGTAAGAAGCAGCGGCGTGAGCAAGACTAGGCAACCAACTCACTTCAGTCTTTTCAAACAGCTTCGGGCCGGCGGACGAATCAAGGCCGCGATTTCATGCGGAAACTTGTTCGACCGCCGGCCGCGGACTGTGCCGTTGCTGTCTGCCCCGAGCGAACCCGGCCCCCGGAGCAGCGTATGGAATACCATGACAAGGTCCTGAAGTGCGCCGACTGTGGAGCGGAATTCATCTTCACCGCCGGCGAGCAGATGTTTTTCGCGGACAAGGGATTCAAGAACGAGCCCAAGCGTTGCAAGGCCTGCAAAGCAAATCGTGCACAGGGGAATGAAACGGGTTCGGGAAGCGTCCAGCGGGTAGAGACGAAAACGGTGTGCTCGCAGTGCGGGAAAGAGACCACCGTTCCGTTCAAGCCGACACAGGGGCGTCCAGTGTATTGCCGCGAGTGCTTTCAGCATCGGCGGACGGCTGGAGCTCCGAGCGCGACGGTATAGTGAGACGATCTAGGCGACGAGCCTAATCCTCGGGCAGCACGCGTACCCCTCCAGGGCAGGAGGTCTGGGTGACGAATTTCGACCTTCGCCCGCTGTCACTCGGGGAAGTCCTCGATCGAACTTTCTCCCTCTATCGCCGTCACTTCGTGCTCTTCGTGGGTATCGTTGCGGTGCCACAGCTCCTTCTTCTGGCGATTAACTTCACGCGATTGTGGCTCGTCCGTGCGCCAATTGTGCTGGTGACCGGCAGCCCGCTGTTTCGCTTTTCCAACGGACTGGCGCCGCTTGGCTTCTTCGGAGGGCTCGGACTCTTCGCTTTCGAGGAATTGGTTTACACTTTTGCGCACGGCGCCACGGTTCTGGCCGTGTCCGAAATCCACTTCGGACGCGCTACAACGATTGGCGCCTCTCTTCGGCGGATGTGGGGCAATCTTGGAAGACTGTATCTGGTCACTTTGTTACATCTCGCGGCGATTTTGGGCGGAATGATTCTGCTTGTTATCCCGGGGTTCTATGTGGCCTGCAGGTTGATCACCTCCGGACCCGCCGCGCTCCTTGAAAATCTCGGACCGGTCGAGTCGCTCTCGCGCAGCTTTTGGCTGACGAAAAACAATGCAGGAAGATCATTCGTGATCTATCTCCTTTATTACTTTCTGGCAATAACAGCGACTGCGCTGCTTGTGTATCCCTTCAATTACGCCGGTAGTTTTTCTGCGGAAGATAGCGGGATGATGCGCCTAATTTTCAGCGCGGGGCAGGTGGGCAGCTATCTCGGCGCGATTGTCGTGGGTCCGATAATAACGATCTCCGCTACCGTCTTTTATTACGACCTGCGGGTGCGGAAGGAAGCGTTCGACCTGGAATTCATGATGAATCCCGACCCTTCCCCTTCCGCAGCGCCGGGGATTCCAACGCCTCTCACCTAGATTCGCGCTATTCACTGCTTTTATTGACCCTGCAAGTATGCAGCCTCAGAATCAATGGACGTAACATCCCTACGGATTGGGAGGGCAGCAGTGCGAATTTGGACCTGCGCCCTCCTGTTACTCTGGGGAAAATTGTATCGAAGCCTATCTTGCCATCACAATCTCCGCTCCCGCGACTCTTTGGCTTCTGACTAGCCGGGCTGCAGGACAATTAGGCCATCACCGGCAAAAACTATCTATCCCGAGGAAATTTTTCCATTGCTTGGGATCGTGCGCTTCTCTCCTCGTCGTTGCCACACAACGCTTCTCGCCGCCAAAAACCTAAGTCGAGTCTCAGCATAGCGTTCGCCCTTCACTGAAGTAGCACATCCTTTCGAGAAACGCTGCAGATACAAGTTACTTCGGCCCAATCGTTGCCCTTACGCATGTCGAGCTTCCGCCGCACTCAGCCGCGACGGCACATGGGGGAACAATGGCAACAAACGCAGTGGTGCTAGGGGAACTATCCTCAGGCCTCGAAGTGAGATTGTGGCAAGCAGTGATCGTGACGACGATTCAAGAATGGATTTCGGGGCCTCTGCGATCCAAACGCCAAGCCGAAGAATATCTCTTCCAGGATCAGAAGGATTTCCCTGCCGTCTGCCAGTCCGCCGGGCTGGATGCCGACCGACTGCGCGCCAAGCTCCATCGTCTGCGCATGCAGAGACCTCCGCTGTAAGTCCCAGCACAGAGCCATGCTGGCCATCTGACCTCCGGCACACCTGACATTTGAAAACTGATCCGCTCCTCGCCTGCTACCTTCATTGACCCTGCAAGCATGACGCCCTAAAATCGACCTAGCTAGGGGAGGCAGGACTTTGATGGATGAGAAGGTTTTGCGCGATTACTTGCGGCGGTCATTGAACTGGCACGAGTCTCATGTGGACTGGAAGAAAGCGGTCGCCGGGATTCCAGAGAAGAAGCGCGGCATGCGGCCGAAGGGCGGAGACCATTCGCCATGGGAATTGCTTGAGCATATGCGCATCGCGACATGGGACATTCTGGAATTCTGCCGCGATGGGAAACACGCCTCGCCGGACTGGCCCTCGGGATATTGGCCGAAAAAAGCTGCGCCGCCGAATGCCGGTGCGTGGGAGAAGAGCCTCCAGGAACTCGAGCGAGATCTGGAAGAGATGGGGAAATTGGTGACCAATCCGAAGACGGACCTGCTGGCGCCGATCCTGCACGGTTCGGGGCAGACAATCCTGCGCGAGGTCCTGCTGATCGCCGACCATAACGCCTACCACCTGGGCCAGCTCGTCCTCGTCCGGCGGCTGCTGGGTTGCTGGTCGGAAAACTGAGCCGCACTTCGAACCGCAAGCGCGAAACCAAGCATCTTAAAATTGATACAATAATGGTGGGGCAGAAAAGGGTCCAAGGGGCACGCGCCGAATGAGCCGGGAACACGCAATCGTGGAATCCGCAGCATCGAAGAACGCGCAGGAGCGTGTCTGGGAATCGTTTCGCCGCTGGGGATACCTGCAGGCAAACCTCGATCCGCTGGGCGACCTCGAACCCATGGCGATGCCCGAGCTGGATGTCTCGGGACCAGATGCTGATGCGGCTCGCCGCGTCTACTGCGGCAGCATCGGCGCTGAATTCATGCACATCGCGGATCGCGAGCGGCGACTGTGGGTCCAGGAGCGGATGGAGGCGGAAGCCGCGGAGCCCGATCGCGCGCGAGTCCTCGATCTGCTGATACGCGCGGACATTTTCGAGCAAGTGCTGCAAACGCGCTATCTGGGCACCAAACGCTACTCGCTTGAGGGCGAGTCCGCGCTGATCCCGCTGCTCGATTCGATCCTGAGCGCGGCCGCCGAACAAGGCGCCGAAAAGGCCATGCTGGCGATGAGCCATCGCGGACGGCTGAACGTAATGGTCCAGATTGTGGGGCGGGCGGCGGCGGACGTGTTCGCGCGATTTGAAGATGTGGACCCGCGCAGCATTCTGGGCGGCGGCGACGTGAAATATCACATGGGGGCGACGGGAACATTTCGTTCGCCGAGCGGCCGCGAAGTGGGAATTCACCTGGTGTCCAACCCCAGCCATCTGGAAGCCGCCGATCCGGTTGTGATCGGCCGCACGCGCGCGAAGCAAATGCGCCGGGGCGAGAATGGCCGGCGCCTGGTGGTGCCGATCACCATGCACGGAGACGCCGCGTTCGCGGGACAAGGAATCTGCGCGGAGACGCTGAACATGGCGGGCGTCGAGGGATTCGCGGTGGGCGGGTCAATCCACATCATCGTGAATAATTTGATCGGTTTCACGACTCCGCCGAGGGAGGGCGGCTCTTCGCGTTACTCCTCCGATCTGGCGAAGCGATTGCCTGTTCCGATCTTCCATGTGAATGCGGAGGATCCGGATGCGGTGGCGCGGGTGGGCCGGATGGCGCTCGACTACCGCTACGAGTTCGGGACGCCGGTGTTCATTGATCTGATCGGGTACCGGCGGCACGGCCACAGCGAAGTGGACGATCCCACGATCACGCAGCCGGTGCGATATCGGAAGATCGAGGCACATCCGCAGTTGTGGCAAATCTATGCGGAGAAAATCGGCGCGGATGCTCAACCGATTGTGGCGCGCGTGCGCGAGGAATTGGACGCCGCACAACATGAAGCGCAGGAAATCGAGAAAAGCCCGCCGATGCGGCGACTGCCGCGCTATTGGGGCGCGTTCCAGGGCGGGCGATACGAGGCATCGTTTGAAGTGCCGACGGCCGTCGCCGAGGACGTGCTGACTCCTGTGGGCGAAGCGCTGGTCAGCTACCCGCAAGGATTCCATGTTCACGCCAAGGTGAAGAAGCTTCTCGAGCAGCGACTGGAAATGGCGCAAGGCAAGCGCGCAATTGATTTCGGCATGGCGGAGGCGCTGGCGTTTGGCTCGCTGTTGGCGGAGGGCGTGCCGGTGAGACTCACCGGTCAGGACAGCCGGCGCGGAACTTTCAACCAGCGGCATGCGGCATTGATTGATATCGAAACCGAGGAAGAATACGTCCCGCTCGAGCATCTGGCGCAGGATCCGGCGTGGTGCGAGATTTACAACTCGCCGCTTTCCGAGGCCTCCGTGCTGGGCTTTGAATACGGTTTCAGCCGCGATTATCCCGAAGCGCTCGTCCTCTGGGAGGCGCAATTCGGCGATTTCGCGAACGGCGCGCAAATCATCATTGATCAATTTATCGCGGCGAGCGAGGACAAGTGGAATTTGTTGTCCGGAATCGTGATGCTGCTTCCCCACGGTTACGAGGGACAAGGGCCGGAACATTCCAGCGCGCGCATCGAGCGGTTCCTGGAGCTCGCGGCGCGCGACAACATGCAGATTTGCCAGCCGTCCACGGCCGCGCAATATTTTCACCTCCTGAGGCGGCAGGCGCTTCGCACGTGGAGAAAGCCTCTGATCGTATTTACGCCGAAAAGCATGCTGCGGAATCCGGCGGCTTCGTCGCCGCTCGCTGAACTCACCGGCGGGCATTTTCAAACCGTGATTCCGGATTTGGGAGACGGCTCCGCGGAGCGCGTGCTGCTCTGCACCGGGAAAATCGGCCACGAACTCGCCGCCGAGCGAAAACGGCATCCGGAGAATGCTCCAGCGATCATTTTTGTGGAGCAGCTTTATCCATTCCCCGAGGCGGAAATTTCCGCGGAGATGGATCGTCATGCGAATGCGCGGGAATTCGTATGGGTACAGGAAGAACCGCGCAATATGGGAGCGCACGAATTCATTATTCCGGAACTGGAACGGCTGGCCCGCGGCCGCGCGGTGCTGTCTGTGAATCGCTCCGCGAGCGCTAGCCCGGCGACCGGCTCGCACAAGGCTCACGAGATGGAGCAGAAAACACTGCTCGCCCTCGCCTTCGGGAAGTAAGCCGCGCCCGCGCCGCGATATTCCCTCAGACTCGCGACAAGATCAGGCCGTGGCCGCTGACCGCCACGGACCGCAGCTCGTTCGACGAAAAGCCCGCGTTCTGAAACATCCTCTGATATTCCGCGAAAGTGTAGGCATCGCCTGATGGAGTCATGCCCAGCATGGTCATGGCGAAAGCGGCGGCGCGCTGCGGTGTGACGCGGTCTTCGTTGGGGACCCATTCGAGCGTCACGACCAGGCCATTGGGCGCGAGCGCGGCGCGAATTTTGCGCAGCAGCGTTTCATTCGTAGGCGGGTCGAAGTGATGCAAGAAGTTGGTCAGCAGCGCAATATCGTAACCGGCGCCGAATTCGACGTCGAAGGCGCTCCCCGGCACGAGATGCATGCGCGCTTCGACGCCCGCTGCGCGTGCGTTTTCCATGGCGACCTCCAGTACGGGAGCCCAATCCTGGGCGTAAATTTCCGCTTTCGAATTGTGCCTCGCGAGCGCAACGCCAAATACGCCGTGTCCGGCGGCAATATCCAGAACTTTGCATTTGCTACCACCGCCCGCATCGAGAACCTGCGCCATTTCTTCCGCGATGGGCCGCATCATCGGCGCCATGGACCGCGCGAATTCGACCCAGACTGGATTTTCCGGTGAGATCGAGCCGTCCCCTTCCAATGCCGGGCGACCGGCACGGATCGCGTCGGCGAGGCTCATGAACGCGGTCACCACCCCGGGCAACGTAAGGAAGCCCGCGGTGGATGCGACACAATCGGGCGAACGCCGGTCGAGAAATATCGCGGAATCAGGTGTCAGCGCGTACCGATGATCTTGCTTGGTGAGAAATCCGAGGATGGTCAGGTAGTCGCACAGGATTCGAACGCCGCGTTCGGCGGCCTTGCAACGCGTCGCAAGCGCCGCAGACATGTCAACGCCTTCCCCGATGGCCGTGAAAATATCGAGATCAATTGCCGCGCGAAGTGCGGCAGTGTTTTGGTAGGCGTTCAGCGTCTGGTACACAAGAGTTGGACTCGGTCTTGCAGCGCCCGTTGGCGTGGCCATGTTTTTCCCCTTTGTTGCGATGCGATCTCGCGTCAGCGCGCTTGCGAATTCTCGGCGAAGCACCAGTGAACGAATTCCGCGGTGTACCGCGCGCTGATTGCGGCCGGCACGTCTGCTTCGTCGAGCGGATGGAAGACAAATCGAATTCGACCCTTGCGACCAACCGTGCCGACAAGAAATCCGTACACGTTGGTCAAGGCTTCCTTTGCAGCGCCCGCATCCGGCGGGAGCGGGTAGCGCACGGCGCCGGCCGTCCCGATAATCCATCCGGGCAGAATGCCGCCATGCTTGCGCCAATATTCGGTATTGAAGGTGCCGTTCATAAAATAGTGCGAGTGGCTGGCCAATACGTACACGCGCTTGCCGTCTTTGTTCTCTGCGTTCAGAAGGTCCGCATAAACGCGAAGGCCGGTTTCCGTTCCACCCTTGGATTGATCCATGCTGTGGTCCTTCGAAATGCTTTCCGGCAGCGCCTCGTGCATTCCCGCGACGATGGTGAGAATCTGCGTGTTCGCCGAATCGGAGCGGAGGGTTTTTTCAAACCAGGCAAGCTGATCCGCGTCAAACTGATCCTGGGTCGCGTTGTCGAGATTGATGAAATCCACGCCGTGCTCGATCCAGTGGTAGTACGACTTCGGCTGAAGATCGGCTGGATCGTCGAGCAGGCGCTGCGCGCGCAGGTTGGGCAAATCGAGCTGGCTCGAGAATTGCGCGACGAATGCCGCGTGATCTTTTGGCCGGATCGTCTCGTGATTACCGATCCCCAGATAGAAAGGAATTTCGCCGAACGGCACAATTTGATTCCGGGTGAAATCGTTCCAGGCCATGTCCAGGTATTCGGCCTTGGTTGGCGGCTTCGAGACGTATTCGGGCTGGTGGCGGATGTCTTCATCAATGCCGCTAATCCGCCGGAGATCGCCGAGGTGCCAGTAAAACGCCGCACCACTTCGTTTCACGCCCTCCGCGATCGTCGGCATCACCACATCGCCGCAGTTGCGTGAGTCTCCGGAGACCGCAAACACCCAGTCGCTAGTCTTCGACTTCGCGGCCTTTGCCGGCGTGTCCGCGGTGGATTGCGCGCGGGAGGTAATTGGACACGCACCGAGTGACACTATCAACAGTACCGCCGAAAGTAACTGTCTTCGCCGATTCAATAGCTCTCCGCCGGTCGCGCCGCATTTCGACACGCGATCACCACTCCGTGAAGGACGCATTGTCCCGCGATGGTGGGACGATGGCAACACACCCCTTACAACTGCGCGTCACGCCACGTCGTCGGACCGAACAACCGCTCCTCTGCGGGGTACACTTACTGCAGCGACAGGACCGGCCGTTCGTTCTTTTTTCGCGGGAGGAAACTTGAAGCGCATTCTGGTGGCGGACGACGACCTCACGACCCGGCAATGGATTTCACAAATCCTCCGCGCCGAGAAGTTTGCGGTCACGACGGTTGCCGATGGCCGCGTCGCCTGGAAAAAGATCCAAAAGACAAAGTTCGACCTGGTCCTGCTCGACGTCTGGATGCCGAAGATGAACGGCCTCGATGTGCTGGCGGCCATGCGCGGGAAAAAGGTCCGCCCGAAAGTGATCGTCATCACCTCCGACGACACGCCCGGCACGCTTCTGGCCGCCGTGCGCGAGCAGGCCTATCACTACATCGCAAAGCCGATCGAACGAGAGGCGCTGATCACGCTGGTGCGTGAATCGCTGGACAAGAAATCCCAGATGCCCCCGATCGAGGTTATTTCCGCACGGCCCGAATGGGTCGAGCTATCGGTGCCGTGCTCGCTCGAAGCGGGTACTCGCCTCGAAGCATTCATGGAAAAGCTCGAAACAGGGCTGCCCGACGATCTGCGTACCGCCGTGGCGCAGGCGTTCCATGAGCTCTTGATGAATGCGATTGAATGGGGCGGCAAACTCGACCCCAAGCGCAGGGTCCGTATCTCCTGCCTGCGCGCCAAAAGAATGTTGCTTTACCGAATCTCCGATCCGGGGCCGGGATTCAAATTCGCGGACCTGGACCACGCAGCCATTACGCACGGCGGCGAGCCCATCGAACACGGCCTGGTCCGCGAGCGGAAGGGACTGCGCCCCGGTGGATTTGGGCTGGTGCTGGTGCAAGCAAAGGTGGATGAACTCCTCTATAACGAAGCGCAGAACGAAGTGGTTTTCGTGAAATATCTCGATTGAAACAATCGAGCCCGCCGCGCCCCGACGCGCTGGTTTTGGCGACTGGTACCTCAGTAACATTGACCCGAAACGGAGCGAGCGGCTACTTTACGTTTAAGGACGCGGCGGAGGTCCGGCCACGCAACTTGGCGCCGGATGGCGGGATCGGTGCGTATGGATTGCGTGCGGCTATGGCGCAGGGACGCTCCTGTTTGCCACGCGGGGCGGAATCTTATGAAATCTCTCGGTAACCTCTGAATGATGGCAGCACTCATCGCCGTTGTTTCGCTGGCGGCACTCGTGCAAGTCTTCGTCTCTTACTGCCGGTCCGTCCTGGCCTCGGCCAGAAAAATGGAATTGTCGCCGCGCGTGGCGGCACTTGCCGGCATGCAAGGAGAGAGCCTGACGGCCGACGACTTCGAACGGGTGCTGCAACTCGTGCGCCTCTGCCCGGAACAAGACGCCGATCAGGCAGGAATCCGCGCCGTGGGAAATTATTACCGGCTGCTGCAGACGCTCGGCCGCGTCGCCGGCGGGTTCAACCCAGCCGTCGCTACCTGGACGGAAGAAGAGAGCAAGCGCTGTTCACATTTTGCCGCCGTCGTGCTCGACCGATGCATCTCATCCAGCCGCAGCCTCTTCACCCAGCGAGTTGGCGACCGCCTGTAAATCCGCCGTCGCTCGACCCCACCCCAGCCGGCTGCTACCATGGATACAGGCCAGCGTTTCCGGCCGATATGTGTGGTCCGTGAAATCACTCGAAAATCGCGTACTTGAAACGATCCGCCGCGAACGAATGCTCGCGCCCGGGGATCGCGCGGGTGTGGCTGTTTCGGGAGGCGCTGATTCGGTCGCGCTTCTGCGGATGCTGGAAAGCCTGCGCAAGCGATTGGGCGTCATGCTCACCGTTGTTCATTTCAATCACAAGCTTCGCGGCGCGGAATCGGACGCGGACGCTCGTTTTGTCGAGGACCTCGCTCGTACGCGCGGGCTGGAATATTTCGGCGGATGCGAAGACGTTGCGGCTGCGGCGGCGGCTCACAAATGGAATCTCGAGGATGCCGCACGGCGTCTCCGGTATGCGTTCTTCGAGCGGGTGATCGCGGAAGGCCGGGCGACGCGCATTGTGGTGGCGCATACGGCGGACGATCAGGCCGAGACGGTTCTGGCGCACATTCTTCGGGGAACGGGTCCGGCAGGCCTGGCGGGAATCCATCCGGCGGTAGGTTCGGTTGTGCGGCCGCTGCTTGGTGAGCGTCGCGAGGACTTGCGGAAATATTTGCGCCACCTCGGACACGACTGGCGAGAAGATTCGACGAATCGCGATCTGAGCAGGCAGCGCGCGCGGATTCGCGAGCAGCTCCTGCCATTGCTCGAACGCGATTTCGCTCCACGCGCAGTAAACCACCTGGCCGTCCTGGCGTCGCTTGCTCGCGAGGAGGAAGTCTTCTGGAGCGCGCTGGTGCAGGATCGCTTCCGGGCGCTCGTCCGAGCCGATCGAGGAACATTCGGGATTCGAATTCATGATCTGCTCGCGCCGTTGGATATGTCTTCTGCGGCGGCACCCGCGGCACTCCGCACGTTGACGGAGCGCCTGATTCGGCGCCTCTATCAGGAACTGCGCGGCGGCCCGGGAGGGCTCACCGCGGTGCACGTTGCGCAGGTGATCCATCTTGCCGCTGCATCCGCGAGCGGAAGCCGCGCCGAACTTCCCGGCGGCGTCATGGTTGAGCGGAATTTCGACGAACTATTCTTCTCAAGCGCCGCCCGCCGCGGGCGTTCTTCGCGGGCGCGGGAAACCGCGTCGCGGGAAAATGCGTATCTATATGTTGTGAGTCTTCCGGCAGAGGGCGTTGCGACCGTTACGGTTCCAGAACTGAACAGCCGCTTCTGCCTGAAAGTGATTGACTGGTCTGTCTCAGAGCGCGACACTAAAAGGGATAGCGCGGTTCTCGACGCGAATTTGCTTCGCGAGCCATTGGTTTTGCGGAACTGGCAGCCGGGAGATGCGTATCGGCCGCGGGGGCGCCGTCAGCCGAAGAAACTGAAGGAGATGTTCCTCGCTGGCCGGGTTCCGAGCCGCGACCGCGCTTCCTGGCCCGTACTGGAAAGCGGCGGGCGGGTAGCCTGGGCCCGCGGGCTGCCTCCGGCGGACGATTTTTGCGTCCGGGAGGACACACGGGCCGGCTTGGTGATCGAGGAAGTTCGACTTTAAGGGAAATTCGAGGGTAGATGAAAGTCGCGTTTACTCGACAGCGTCTGGCGACGAGGGTGGGCCAGCTGGGCCGCGCCATCTCGAAGGACTACGCGGGGCGGACGGTTGACGTGGTGGTGGTCCTCGAGAATTCGTTTCTATTCGCCGCCGACCTGGTGCGAGAGATTTCCCGCCCTGTTTCCTGCCACTTCGTGCGCTCGGAAACGCGCGAAGTGCGATTCGGCGGACAGGAATATCGCGAGATTTTTTTCAGCGCCGCGCCGGCGCTTCGTGGCCGCGATGTGCTGGTGGTGGATGCGGTGCTCAATACCGGCGTCACGCAGGATTTCCTGCTGAAGCGTCTCGAGGAAGGGCGGCCCCGCACGCTTCGCCTGGCGGTGCTGTTTGACAAGCCCGCCTCCCGAAGGGTTAATCTAAAACCTGAATACACGGGCTTCGCGGCTGCATCTAAAGAGTGGGTAGGATATGGATTGAGCGGCGAGGGCGGATTGTTTCGGAATCTGCCCTACGTTGCGTCAAGGGCCACGCGCGCGGGCGCCAGGACACGGCGCGCGAGCGCTCGCAGGAAAGTATCCAGAGGGTGAGGTAATCCGGTGAACTCAACAGTACGCACGGTTTTATTCTGGGCAATGATGATCGCGCTGGCGTTCGTGTTGTGGGAGATGGCTTCCAAGACCAGCCCGAGCGCGAAAGAGGATGAGCCCAGCTATTCGAACTTCCTCGCCAAGGTGGACAGCGGCAACGTCAAGGACGTCTCCATTCAGCTGTCGCCGAACAGCGCCGAACTCCAGGGCGAATACCGGGACGGCACCAAGTTCCACGGAGTGACGGTAGCCAACACCGCGATTACCGACGTCACCAAGGTTCTGCAGGATAAGGGTGTCCTCTACAACTATAAGGAAGTGAAGGAAGCGAACTGGCTCAGTTTGCTGATCAACCTCTCGCCGATCCTGATTATCGTGGCCATCTGGATCTTCATGATGAGGCAGATGCAGGCGGGCGGCAACAAAGCGCTGAGCTTCGGAAAATCGCGCGCGCGTCTCCTGACCGCGCAGCAGAAGAAAGCTACCTTTAAGGATGTTGCTGGAATTGACGAAGCCAAAGAAGAGCTATACGAAATTATTGATTTCCTGAAAGATCCGCAGAAATTTCAGAAACTCGGCGGGCGCATTCCGAAGGGCGTGCTGCTCGTCGGGCCTCCCGGCACGGGCAAGACTTTGCTGGCCCGGGCGATCGCCGGGGAAGCCAACGTCCCCTTCTTCTCGATTTCGGGTTCGGACTTCGTCGAGATGTTCGTCGGCGTCGGCGCGAGCCGTGTCCGCGACCTCTTCGAGCAGGGCAAGAAGAATGCGCCGTGCATCATCTTTATTGACGAAATTGATGCCGTCGGCCGCCATCGCGGGGCAGGCCTGGGCGGGGGACACGACGAGCGCGAGCAAACGCTGAACGCTCTCCTCGTCGAAATGGACGGCTTTGAATCAAACGAAGGCGTAATCCTGATTGCGGCCACCAACCGGCCGGATGTGCTCGACCCGGCGCTATTGCGTCCGGGCCGTTTCGACCGCCGAGTAGTGGTGCCGCGGCCGGACGTGAGAGGGCGTGAGGAAATCCTCCGCGTTCACACGCGCAAAGTGCCCCTCTCGGAAGATGTGGATCTCTCCGTGATCGCGCGCGGCACGCCGGGATTCTCCGGCGCGGATGTGGCGAACCTGGTGAACGAAGCGGCGTTATGGGCCGCCCGGATGAACCGCAAATTCGTCGCCATGGTGGACTTTGAGATGTCCAAGGACAAAGTCTTGATGGGCGCCGAGCGTAGGTCCATGATTTTGTCGGACGACGAGAAGAAAAACACGGCATACCACGAGGCGGGCCACGCGCTCGTCGCGGCAAAAACCCCGGGTGCGGACCCGTTGCACAAGGTCACGATCATCCCGCGTGGGATGGCGCTGGGCGTCACCATGCAGCTGCCGATAGACGACAAGCACACGTACACGAAGGAATTCCTTGAATCGCAGCTGGCCGTGCTGATGGGCGGGCGCGCTGCTGAGGAAATTTTCCTGAACCACATCACCACCGGCGCCGGTAACGATATCGAGCGTGCCACGGAAATCGCGCGGCAGATGGTGTGCGAGTGGGGCATGAGCTCGCTCGGACCGCTTACTTTCGGCAGGAAGGAAGAGGCGATTTTCCTCGGCCGCGAGATCGCGCAGCACCGCGACTACTCGGAAGACACGGCGATCAAGATTGACGTGGAAGTTCGCGGGATCGTCAACATGGGCTATTCGCGCGCGCGGCAGATTCTGGAGACGAACAGCGAGGCGCTCGAACGCGTGGCGCGCGCGCTGCTCGATCGCGAAGTGCTCGATGCGGTTGAATTGAAAATGCTCATGGAAGGCAAGACGCTGCCGGATAAGATTCCGCCTCCGTCCGCGCCGCCCGTGGCGAGCAGAGAACCTCAGATGACGCTGCGGCCCGAACCCCGAGCTATTCCGGGCCTGGCCAAGGGCGAAAAGCCCGCTCCGGCATAGGCCGGACCGCCGGCGCTAAGCCGCCGCTACGAAGTTCTTACAAACGCAGACATGTTGAAGGCCGCGCTGTATGCGGAGCGCTGTCCCGGCGGCGGCGCGACCATATGCACGGCGTTGCGCAGGCGCTGCGGCTCGTACGGCCTCATCATGCAGACGACGGCTCCCGCGCGGTAGCTCGCCGAGTAGTCGGACGGCAACGCCGAGTTGGTGAGTAAGATCACGGGAATATGCCGCAAGCGCAGATTCTTTTTGGCGATGGCGCAGAGTTCCCGCCCGGTAATGCCCTTCCCGTCCGCTTCCGCAATGAGTACGTCCGGCGTGTCACTCTCGAGAATGTCCAACGCCTGCTGGCCGGTCGAGACGAGGACCACCTGGTATCCATCCTGCTCGAATAGAAGGCGGAGCGCGTTGGCGATTGACGGATCGGCTTCCACTCCGAGCACGCGGACCTGGTCCGGGCGTCGAGCGGGCAAGGGAATGCCATTCGCGACCGACGCTCCTTTGTCGAACTCCACAGCCACGGCGTAACTGAAGTCCGGCAGAAGAAGGTTGCGCACGACTCGCGCCCTGCGCGCCTGATTGATCGCCGTGGGCGACGTCCAATAAGGAAACGTGACTTCAAGAAACTGGCCGACCCAGTAACCGCCTCGCGAAGTGGACCAGAGAATGCCGTCGA
Organism: uncultured Acidobacteriota bacterium; assembly: GCA_963842425.1. Taxonomy (GTDB): domain Bacteria; phylum Acidobacteriota; class Terriglobia; order Acidiferrales; family UBA7541; genus Palsa-295. Next base: position 82,078 of record CAWJGQ010000011.1, read on the forward strand.
GCGAGACATCAATGCTCTTGCCAACGTCCTCGAACAGATCCAGCGTTCCAACTCCGCCGCGTGCGTGTACGCGACCCACGACCTTAGCTCGGCAACGCCTGCGTCGGTCGGCGCCTGTGCCAATCGGATGTCTCGCGGGCGAGGTCGTCCTGTCGGATGTCCGGGACTTTGAGGTTATCAAGGGTTGCTCCAAGCTGGGCCGTTGCAACGGGATTTGGCACCGGTCATACGTGCCATAAAGACAGGGCGGCAATCGCTGCAAACCCAGGACGTCGCCCTATGGAGTTATCGGCCGGTCCGCCCGAATCTTTAGGCCGCCGGGGGCGAAGCCCGTGCGCCTCCTTACGGACACGAGCTTCTTGGCAGCGGGGAAATTGGCGTAGAATACCGGCATGGCGAAGCAAACCCACGACACATTCGAGCTCGATTGCCCCTGCTGCCACGCGAAATTGACCGTGGACCGCGTTCTCGGCGTGGTCCTCGCGCACGTCGCGCCGGTAAGGCCACCGTCGGTGGATCTTGACGACACTGCCAAGCTGCTGCGCGACCACGACGATTCGGTGGAGGCGAAGTTCCGTGCGTCGGTGGAAGCCGAACGAACGAAAGAAGACGTGCTCGCGCGCAAATTTGCCGAAGGCTTGAAGAAGGCCAAGGACGCGCCCATCGAAAAGCCCATCCGCGATTTCGATCTCGACTAAACCTCCCTATGCGAGTTCTGCTCACCGCAGCTCTCGCGGCATTCCTGGCATTCGTTCCTGGTTTGTCCGCAACCGGCGATTCTCATCCTCAAGATAAGCAGTCCCAGAAAGCCCCGAAACTTCCGGCGCCACTCCAGCTGGATAAGGGCGTCGTGTGGACTCGCGATCCGGTTACGGGAGAACTTCGTGCGACATCTGCAGCTGCGTCCGTGACCAAATCGCCAGGCGATGCACCACCGGGCACGCACGCGATGCAGGTACTCACGCAGATGGTGCCGGTCACTTGTGTCGTTTCCGCCGCCGATGGATCGGCGTTGCCGGGATTGCGGCGGGAGGACTTCCGCATTTATGAGGATGGAGTCGCGCAGCCGATTGCTTATTTCGACGCCTCGACCGCGCCCGCGAGCGTGGCGCTGGTAATTGACGCGAGCCCGAGCGTGCTGCGCGATTCCGATGAAATGAAGCAGGCCGCGGATGCGTTGATCACCGCGCTTGCGCCGCTCGACCAGGCTGCCGTCGTGGATTTCTCCGCGCACACTTATTTGCAGCTTCCGTTCTCCGACGTGCGCGAGCAGGCTCGCCGCGCAGTCGCGCGAGTGGATGTGCGCGAGCTTTTCGGCGATACCGGAGGTTCGAACATTTATGAGGCTGTTTATTTTGCTGCGAAAGAGTTGTTCCCGGGCCGCACCGGCCGTAAAGCGATCTTGCTGCTCACGGACGGACAAGACAGCGGCCTCGGATTGACATATGACCCGGCGACCGCTGCGCCGCAACCGGGACGGCCCGCGGACCGGCTGACATTCGATGACGTCGCGCGAACGCTCGCGGCACAGGATATCCAGCTGTTCGCAGTGTCAACGGAAACCCGGCCGAAGGTGATGACGCAAGAATGGCTCGAGGAGCACAAGGTCGCGACGATCTTGTCGCCCAACGCCCGCGTGTTGGGCATTCCGGCGTACACGCTCTATCTGGCCGAGCTGGTTCGCCGCGCCGGTGGCCAGCTTTATTTTCTTCGCGAAGCCGCCACGATGGCAGACACGTTCCGGAAAATCGCGGAGAAGATTCGCGGGGAATATAATTTGGGGTTTTATCCGGGTGCGAGCGCGGATGGTGCCAGCGCGCGGCCCGGCTGGCATTCGCTGCGCGTCGAAGTCCCGGGCGATCCGGGCGCGCAAGTCTCCCACCGGGCGGCCTATTACGTTCCAGCCACGCGGTGAGAACGCTGCGCTCCTTGCAACTTTGCCAGTTTGAAAAATCCACGGCGGCACCTTGGGCGACGGCACCGGATTCGCAGGCGTTGGTGCTGTGAGAATTTATTCTTGCGGCTTTTCGGGCGGGGCTGCTGGATGCCGAATGGCGTGTTCCCAACGGCTGCGCGTGCGCTGTATCGCCTTGTCATGCTCCCACGTAAGCTTCAGCGCGAGGTACTTCTTGCGCAGTTGGGTGAGATACAAGAGTAGAGCACGCATGGATTCGCGTTACCGCGCCATCATCGTTCGGGAACGCGTGTCTACTTGCATGAGAATGGATTGGTGAGTGCTCGAGAACAGAAAGTACTGACCGGGTTTCTCTGCTGCAATCTGTTCCATTCGTTCGTGCGCAGTTGAGAGACCTTGAATAGCCTCAACCCACGAGCCGTATTCTTCCGGCGCTCCTGAGAAAATATCAAAAGTTTCTTCGCTCACCTCATCACCTCACGTTGAGGAGTTTATGGCTTCCGGAAGAGCGAAACTGTCTCCAAAGGCACACTCGGCAATCCTCAACCCGGCAAGCGGCCGATCGATCTCTCGCAAGATGAACGGCTGCCAGCATCTCGATCTCCTTATCGTTTCGCCGAAACCGTGATTCAATAGCGCCTCATGTTTCAGCGGAAAAGATTCCGGCTGCGCCTGCCCGCCGTGGCGGGGCTGCCCTCGCGCACGCTCGTGCTCGGCGAGCGCACGCTGATAATGGGCGTGCTGAACGTGACGCCGGACAGCTTTTCCGACGGCGGGACCTACCTTGACGCCGATGCGGCTGTCGCGCGCGCCCTCGAAATCGAACGTGCCGGGGCCGATATTCTGGATATCGGCGGAGAATCCACGCGCCCCGGCTCAGAAGGGATTTCCGCATCCGAGGAAATGCGGCGGATTCTCCCCGTGCTTGAAAAGCTGCGCGGGCGGATCAAGATTCCGATTTCGGTGGACACGAGCAAAGCGGACGTCGCCGAGGCGGCCGCGTATCAGGGAGCGGAGATCCTCAATGACGTCACGACTCTTCGCGCCGACCCGCGCCTCGCGCAAGTGGCGCGCAAGTACAAGACCCCGCTGATCCTGATGCACATGCGGGGCGAGCCGCGCACGATGCAGAAAAAGCCGTTTGCGCGCGATGTGTTGCGCGACGTCGTCAGCGGTTTGCGCCACGCCGTGGCTATTGCGCGGCGCGCGGGGGTTGCAAAATCGCAGATCGTGCTCGATCCCGGCATCGGCTTCGGCAAGAGCGCGGCGCAGAATTTCGAATTGCTGCAAAAGCTGCCGGAGCTTGCACGCCTCGGTTTTCCGCTGCTCGTCGGCGCCTCTCGAAAGGGTTTTATCGGCAAAGCGCTTGGCGGAGCGCCAGAGGACGAGCGCGCCTGGGGCACGGCGGGTGCGGTTGCAGCGAGTATCATGGGTGGCGCACACATCGTTCGCGTCCACGACGTCGCCGAAATGTCGCAGGTCGTACGTGTGATTGATGCCGTATTGCATCCCCGATCAGTTTCCGCGCCCACGGCCAAGCCAAAATGAGCGACTCCGCCCCGTTCTCGCCCGCCGACCGCGCTAATTCGCGCAATGCGCTGATCGCCGGATTTCTCGGCTGGACGCTCGACGCCTTCGATTTCTTCATCCTCACGTACGTCCTGACGCAAATCGCAGCCGAGTTCCACAAATCCGTGGCGGAAATGACGCTGACGATCACCGCCAGCCTGGTGATGCGCCCTGTGGGTGCAATTCTGTTTGGCTTGATGGCGGACCGCTACGGCCGCCGCATTCCGCTGATGGTTGATGTGCTCTTCTATTCGGTCGTCGAGGTACTTTCCGGATTTGCGCCCAGCTATCACGTGTTCCTGATTCTGCGGCTTCTCTACGGCATCGGCATGGGCGGCGAATGGGGCGTCGGTGCGTCGCTAGCGATGGAATCCGTCCCGGTAAAGTGGCGCGGCATTCTATCAGGCGTGCTGCAGGAGGGCTACGCACTTGGCAATCTGCTGGCGGCTCTGGCGTTCTGGACTGTGTTCCCGCATTGGGGCTGGCGGCCGATGTTCTTCATCGGCGGCTTACCCGCGCTGCTGACGCTTTTCATTCGCGCCAAAGTAAAAGAGAGCGAAGCGTGGAAAGCGCAAGCGGCAGCCCGGAAGAGTTGGGGGGAGTATTTTCGCGCGGTTACCTCAAACTGGAAGCGCTTCGCCTATCTCGTCGTGCTGATCGCGATCATGAATTTCATGTCGCATGGGACGCAGGATTTGTATCCCACCCTCCTGCAGAAGCAGCATCACTTCAGCACGCGCGCGACCGCCATCGTCAGCGTGATTTCGATGATCGGCGCAATCGTGGGCGGAATTCTAGTGGGGCTATTTTCAGACCGCTTCGGCAGGCGCCGCGCGATGACGATCGCCGCTTTGCTGGGACTGCTACTGGTACCCCTGTGGGCTTTCGCGCCCGGCATGGTACTCATCGCCACCGGCGCATTTCTGATGCAGTTCATGGTGCAGGGAGCGTGGGGAGTGGTTCCGGTACACCTCAACGAACTTTCGCCGGCTCCGCTGCGCGGATTTTTCCCTGGGTTTGCGTACCAACTCGGCGTTCTGATTGCTGCCGGAGCTTCAAACTTCGAGGCGCTGATGACCCGCCATTTCACCTACGCCGAAGCGATGGGGATGGTGGCGGCGATCGCGTTCCTGGCAGGTGCGATGGTCATCGCGGCCGGGCCGGAAGCGCATCGAGTCTCATTCGGTCCGTCGGGAAACTAGTAGAAGCTATTTCTTCTTCGCGGTGCGGTCTGCTTTGCGTCGCATGTGCGGCAGCGCGTCGTCATCCACGGGTGCGCGCGCATCGTCGTTCAGCGAGGTCACGAGTTGCTGCAACATGCGAATGAATACGTCTTGATCCTGCCTCGTCAGGGGCGATAACAGACGCGCACGCGCGCGCGCGGCGCCCGGCATAATGCGCTTCAATATTTCAAAACCTTCGGCGCTGAGACTGAGACTGTAGCGCCGGCGGTCGCTGGAGCTTCGCTCGCGCACGATCAGTTTGCGCTTGATCAAATTGGACAAGACCAGCGCAGTCGTGAACCGGTCGAGACCCGCGATTCGTGAAATGCTGACCTGGTCGGATCCCGGAGTGTCTTTTACCACGGACAGCACCACGTATTGAGAGGCCGTGACGCCGAATTCGCGGCACTCGTAGGTGAAGATCGAGTCCGCAATGTGACGCGCGCGCCACAGCAGGTAGCCCGGTCTTTGATAGAGCGGACTGGTGAGCTTGTATTTTTTCGCGGCACGATCGCTTCCAGCCGAACGCTTCCTCGCGGCCCACGCATAGGAATTCAGCTCTTGTCTCGCACTTCCTCGCTGCCCCGGGGTTCGCGCAGTCGCCATTTCTTCGCTCTCCTTGAGCTTGCTGCCGCCTATTGACGGACGTGCCTATTAGAACGCGTGGGAGGCGGCCTTTCATCCCAGAAGTTGAGAGCGTAGAGTTTCGCGAGTCGGATCCGACAAGCGAGACGCAACGGCCGCCAGGTTCGGGCTCTCCTGATCTGCGGATACTCTATATCGAAAGCCCGACCCGAGAAACCATTGTTTATTGACAACAGTTGCAAGTGCACCGGGTTTTGTTAATAAGAGGATATCTGTCTGTAAGTAGGATTACATATGTGCATTGTTCTTGACACATGGTGGACGGAGAGGTAAAAACAGGCGGGCGGGTTTGGGTTTGGGGTGTCGGGACGAAGCGTTTCGTGTCGCGTGCTCGAGGCGGGATAAACCCCGGCGCGCCGCCAAACGGTCGTTCGCGCGGCACACCGCTCCATAATTCGTTCGCCGTCTTTTATGCTCTACGCGCAGCCGTTCGCGCACGGGTGGGAAATGAAATCGACCAATTGGGGGGCCAAGTAATGAACGCACGATCGTCCGCAAGAATTATCATCACCGCGTGTCTCTTCTGCTTTGTAGCGCTGTTTGTTTTCAACGCCGCATCTCTGGCCCAGTCGGCATCAACGGGCGCTCTGACTGGGACCGTGACCGATGCGTCGGGAGGCGTCATTGCGGGCGCCACGGTCACACTCACAAGTCTGGCGACGGGCCAAACGCGGACGGAGTCAACGGATTCGAGCGGCTCGTATAAATTCTCCCTTTTGCCCCCGGGCAATTACTCGGTGAGTTTTTCCGCCTCGGGGTTCAAAACCTCCGAAGCGCCCTCTGTCGCCGTTAACGTAACGGAGACTCCGGTTTTGAATCGCCGACTTGAGGTTGGCACGCAGACGCAGCACGTTACAGTGGAAGCGACTGCCGAGACGATTCAAACGCAGAACGCTACCAACGGCGGTGTGGTGGGCTCGCAGGAAGTGGTGGAGCTTCCGCTCGTTTCCCGCAACTACACGCAGATCATTAATCTCTCTCCGGGCGTCGTCAGCAACGTAACGACTGCATCCTCGATCGGCAACGGCACGGTGGACGTCAACGCAAACGGCTCCAAGGCCAACCAGAATAATTACTCGATGGATGGCTCTTCGATCGTCAACTATGTGAGCGGAACGGCGGGCCAAACCGGCAGCTATCCTGGTATTGCAATTCCTAATCCTGACACCATTCAGGAGTTCAAGGTTCAGACCTCGCAATACGATGCCAGTTCCGGGCGAAATCCCGGCGCGAACGTGACCGTTGTCACCAAGAGCGGCACGAATCAGTTTCACGGTGCGGCCTGGGAATTCAACCGCAACAACTTCTTCAATGCGAACGATTTTTTCTACAAGAGAAGCGAAGAGAATCTGGGCCAGCCCAACACGCCGCAAACTTTGAAACAGAACACGTTCGGCGGCACATTTGGCGGCCCGATTATGAAAGACAAAATCTTCTTTTTCGGCTCCTACCAGGGCCTTCGGCAAACCAACGGTATAGGCACGAGCGGCTTCGCCTCTGGCTACGAGCCAAACGTGGGCCTGCTGCCGTTTGACGACGTCGCGGACTTCACCAGCGGCGCGTGCAGCGATCTTCGCTGCACGAACAACATTCCGGCGTACCGCGCCTACCTGGGAACCGTATTCAGCGGCCTAGCCAATGGCGGCACAGTACCGAATGTGGGGGCCGACGGCGTGGCCGTCACTCCCGCAACCGTGAGCAATACGGCGATCGCCTTGCTTCAAGCGCCCGGTATCGTCAAGGGCGGCTTCAACCATGGCTTTTACATTCCCAGTTCGCCGGTGGCTTGCGGCACGGCGATTAATGGTTGCGGCCCGAAAGGCGTCGCCATTTCCGACCCGATTCTAGCCACAGAGAATCAATACCTGCTCAATTCGGATTACGTTCTGTCGAGCAAGCACACCCTCTCCGAGAAATATTTTTATTCGAGTGATCCGCAGGACCAAACGTTTAACTGCTTCATTACGCCCGGAAACTGCAACCCCGGCGCTCCCGTGGACGCTCACTACATCAACCAGGTTGCACAACTGAAGTTGACGTCCGTCCTGACGGGTAGCTTGGTGAACGAGGCGCGAGTTGCCTACCACCGTGATGTCGAGAACAACAAAGATCCAAACACTCTCAACACCTGCTCGCTCGCGGGCTTTGGCGAGATCATCCCCATCGTGAACAACGGTGCTCCCTGCCCGGTTACTTCGGGGCCCCCATTCGGCGAATTGGCGACGCGATTCCCGGAAATGACCCTTCCGCCGATTCTCGATATCACCGGCGGGACATCCGGACCATGGAGCCAGGGCGGAAACTTCTCCATGATTTCCAGCAACTTCATCAATACCTACCAGTGGGGCGACCAAATATCCTGGACCCATGGGAAGCACGCGATCCGAGCCGGTTTCAACGCGGAACGCGTTCTGTACAACAATACCATACCGGCATCGGGCCGCGGTGAATTGCTGATCGGGACCACCGCTGATTTCCTGACCAGCAGCGTCGGACCATTGGGCAACCCCTACGATCCAACGTATGACGACGGCACGGCCGCTCCCGCTTTGGGCGGAATATCTTTCGGATTCGGATTGCAGGGCGCGCTGACCCACTACAACCGGGTCAACGCGTTCGACTGGTATGTTCAGGACGATATCAAGGTAAACCGAAAACTGACGGTCAATCTCGGCTTGCGCTGGGAATTTGACGGTTTCCCTGACGACAAGAGCGGCCAATTCGCCAACATCTGGCCCAGCCAGCTCGAGAAGGTCAATACGGGTTCGTTCTTCCTGAACAATCCGAATGGAACTCTTGTGGGATTCGTAGTGCCTTCCAACTTCGACAAGAGCTTCGGGCTGACCGCGCCGAACGGTGCATCCGGTGTTCTTGTTAACAGCAACAAAACCCTGGTGCCCGGCACTCCGCTAGACAATTTCGCGCCCCGCATCGGCGTCGCCTGGCAACCCCTGAACGATAAATTCGTCGTTCGCGCGGGCTACGGCTGGTTCTACGACCGCATCTACGGCAACCTCTTAATCGATAACCAGCTTAACCTGCCGCCGTATTCGGGAGCAGCCTTCGGAGGGTTTCCTGGATTTCTTTCGAGCACGCTGCACAATCCCTGGATCGCCGGCGCTGCCCAGCCGACGCCACTCGTGTGGACACCGCGCACGTTGACTTCAGGCTTCGGGTACACGGCGGATTCGCCGGAAATGGCCCACCGCCTGCCGGTCACGTATGAATATAGCGTCGATTTGCAGTATGAGTTCGCCAAGGGATGGGTTGCGGACCTGGGCTACGTCGGCACGCATAGCATCCACGTCTACAATTATTTCCAGGACATCAACGTTGCCCAGCTTGTCCCGGGAGCCCCGAACAATCCGACCGCAGCTTCCGGCCACCAGAACACAGAGATGATTGCCTCTTCGCTGCCGTTTAACGATCCGGCAAACCTTACTCCGGTGACAACAAACACGAACACGTGTTTTCCGTGCGGCATTTTTGCATCGAACAACACGAACCGCGTGAGCTATTTGGGTTTTGGCCCCGGCGGCGTCGGGATTACGAACACCAACGGAGACGCGCTATACAACAGCCTCCAAGCGCAGCTCAAACATCAGTTCTCCCATGGACTTTTGCTCCAGGTTTCCTATACCTGGAGCAAGGAGCTGACGAACGTGAACACCGCGGAGGCCGGCAGCGGCATCAACCCGCCCGGTGAAGTGATCTACGGCGGATCCAACAGCAACGATCCCCTCGATCTCCGTCAGCAATACGGTCTCGCTGCGTTCAATCGGCCGCAACGGGTTGTCATATCCTACGTGTACGACCTCCCGATCAAGCACCGGGACGGCATCTCGGATCGGCTCACCTCCGGATGGAGCATCTCCGGAGTCACCACGATTCAGGACGGCTTGCCCTTTACGATCACCGACAGCATGGGCGCGACAATCTATGGTGCAGGGACCTCCAGAGCCGTTCTGGCCGATCCCGGTAAGTGCAATGCAAACACCGGAAACTGCAATTCGGCAGTCCCACTGGTCACTTCCGGCAGCAACGTTCAACGCGCGCTAACCAACTGGCTGAATCCCTCAGCTTTCGTCTCCATGTGCACCGCGAGCGGGTTTACCGGTTTGGTGCCGGCCAGTTGCACCACTCCGCTTCCGGCGTCCTCGCCTTACTGCATCGGAGGAAATCCGAACCCGGGCGGGGACGCGAGCGCGCCCTGCGGAGCGGCCGACTCGACGTTCCCAGGCGCCGGAACGGGCTTCGGCAACTCGATTGTTGGGAGCGTCAACGGCCCCGGCCAGTTCAACTTCGACATGGCTCTGTTGAAGAACACGAAGCTGTGGGAGGGCGTGACGCTGCAATTCCGGGTCGAGGCCTTCAACATTTGGAACCACGCGCAATTTGATGCGCCGTTCGGGATAGACGTCAGCACGCCTTCAACGTTTGGTGTGGTCACGTCTACTTCCACGACGCCGCGCGTGATGCAATTCGGTCTGAAGTTGCTGTTCTAACCGCGGGAAACTATAAGCGACAGCCAAGCCCCGCTCCTCCTGGTTCTCGGGAGGAACGGGGCTTTTTCTTGCTCATCTTCGAAACTTGCAGATTTAGACCCGCCCCGGGGCTGGCAGACCGTCAGCGCCCATGCTAAAATAAGTGTGCGTTTGTTGCTCCCGCAAATCCTTCTTTGGAGTTCACTGGGGCCGCAAGACCGCACGTGCTGCCCGTTCCGTTTGGCCGCAGGGATGCCGCAAAACTCATTATGACGACACCGGTTCGCAATATCGCCATCATCGCCCATGTGGACCATGGGAAGACGACGCTCGTGGACGCGATGCTGCGCCAGAGCGGGATTTTCCGTGCGAATGAAGAACTCGTCACTCGCGTGATGGATTCCAACGATCTCGAACGCGAACGCGGCATCACGATTCTGGCGAAAAATACGGCGATCACCTATCGCGACACCAAAATCAATATCGTGGACACGCCCGGCCACAGCGACTTCGGCGGCGAAGTGGAACGCGCGCTGCGCATGGTGGACGGAGTGCTCGTCCTGGTGGATGCGAGCGAAGGCCCGCTGCCGCAAACGCGCTACGTTCTGCAGAAGGCGCTCGCCGCCAAGCTTCAACCGATCATGGTGCTGAATAAAATTGACCGGCCCGACGCTCGCCCGGCAGCGGTCCTCGATGAGATCTACGACCTATTCATTGACCTCGACGCGACCGAAGACCAGCTCGACTTTCCAGTGCTTTATACGAATGCGAAAACTGGTGTGGCCCACCGAAAGGTCGGTGATGACTCGACCACGCTGCAGCCGCTCTTCGAGCAGATCGTCACCTCGATTCCGCCGCCGGCGGGCGATCCCGCTGCAGTATTGCAGATTCAGGTCACCAATCTCGATTACAGCGATTTTCTGGGGCGCCTTGCGATTGCGCGCGTGTTTCAGGGAACTTTGAAGCGCGGAACGGAAGTAGCCATTTCGAAGCTGGATGGCACGATTCAGCCCACAAAGATTACGAAGCTGTTCACGTTTCGCGGCCTCGATCGCGACGAAGCCGAGCAGGTCGAAGCGGGAGACATCGTAGCTATTGCTGGCGTCGAAGGAATTCAAATCGGTGAGAGTATCACCGATCTCGCGAATCCCATGCCGCTCGAGCCGCTTCTGATTGACGAGCCGACGCTCACGATGGTCTTCACGATCAATACGTCTCCGTTCGCCGGCCGCGAAGGCCAGTATGTGACCTCGCGAGATCTCCGCGCGCGCCTCGAAAAAGAACTATTGACCAACGTGTCCCTGCGCGTGGAGGATACCGGAACCACAGACGCGTTTCGCGTTCTCGGACGCGGCGAACTACAGCTCGCGATTCTGATCGAGACAATGCGGCGCGAAGGTTACGAGCTGATGGTTGGCAAGCCGGAAATTGTGGTGCGCAACGAAAACGGCCGCCGCACCGAGCCGCTCGAATTGCTGATCGTGGATTGCCCGGAAACGTTCATCGGCATCGTGATGGAATTGCTCGGCAGCCGCCGCGGCGAAATGAAGAAAATGGTGAACCATCATTCCGGCCGCGTGCGCATGGAGTTCAGCATTCCTTCACGCGGTTTGATCGGCCTGCGCAGCCAGTTGCTCACGGACACGCGCGGCACCGCGCTGATTCATTCCCTGCTCGAAGGCTGGACGGACTACGCCGGCGACATGGCCATGCGTCCCACCGGCGCGCTGGTTTGCGACCGGGCTGGCGTTTCGGTGGCCTACGCGATCTGGGGAATCCAGGAGCGCGGCGAAATGTTCGTCGGTCCCGGAATCGAAGTCTATGAAGGAATGGTCGTCGGCGAAAATGCGCGCGAAGACGACATGAACGTGAACATCACCAAGGAAAAGAAGCAGACCAACATGCGCTCGTCTTCCGCCGACGAAGCCATCCGCATTATTCCGCCGCGCGAGATGACCCTCGAAAAAGCCATCGAGTTTATCGCCGACGACGAATACGTCGAGGTCACCCCGAAATCCATCCGCCTCCGCAAGAAAGTTCTCGACGCCAAGAAACGCCCCAAACGCTGGCAGGAAATCCGCGCCAGCGTGGACGCTTCCTCCTAGGCCAATCGCCTTTCCGCGCTTTTTGCTCCGCTGTTTTCCTATTGCTTTCCCATAGGTCTTATGCCAGATTGCCTATGGGTTTCCCATAGGAGAGCGCCCGATGACGACGGACAAAACGGACGTGTGGCAGGGAACGCTGGCGCTGATGGTGCTGAAGACGCTGGAAGCAATGGGCTCGATGCACGGCTACGGGATCGCTCGACGTATCGAACAGACCAGCGGCGATTTGCTGTCGGTGAATTACGGGACGCTCTACCCCGCGCTGCTGAAGCTGGAACAGGAGGGGCACATTGCGTCGGAGTGGGGCGTTTCGGACAACAACCGGAAAGCGAAGTTCTACAAGATCACCCGAGCAGGAAAGAAGCAGCTCGAAAAAGAGGCGCGGGATTGGGCGCAGGCGACGGCAATCCTGGCGCGGTTTCTGACGCCGGGAGAAGCAGAACGATGAGCGCGGTGCGGACGTGGTTCGCGAGGCTTGCCGGCCTTTTCGGGAGGGAGCGACGGGACCGCGAGCTTGAGGCGGAGATGGCGAGCCATCTCGCGATGCACATTGAGGACAATTTGCGCGCGGGCATGACGCCGGAGGAGGCGCGGCGGCAAGCGGTGCTGAAGCTGGGCGGCGTCGAGCAGACGAAGGAGAGCTACCGCGAGAGGCGCGGCATCCTGTGGCTCGACACCCTGCTTCAAGACGTCCGCTTCGGTTTTCGCATGCTGCGCCGCAGCCCGGGATTCGCAGTTTTGACGATTCTGTGCCTCACGCTTGGCATCGGTGCCAATGCCGCCGTGTTCAGCTGGATCGAAGGCATTCTTCTCCGTCCTTATCCGCTGGTTTCAAACCAAGAACGCCTGGTCGCACTGTCCGGAACTTTGGGTGAGGAGAGAGAGGAAATGTCGTGGCCCGATCTCCTCGACCTGCAAAGAGGCTGCACCTTGTGTGAGGCCGTCTTTGTCAGCTCGATTACCGGCGCGACTCTGGGCGTTGGTGAGCGCGCCCAGGCCATGACCGGCAGCATCGTGTCCGCTAACTATTTTGACGCGATCGGAGTCCGCCCCATTTTGGGCCGCGGTTTTGAGCCAGACGAAGATACCGGCCGCAACGCGCATCCGGTCGTGGTGGTCAGCTACCATCTTTGGCAGACCCGCTTCAATGCCGATCCGGAAATCATCGGCAAGACGGAGCGCTTCGATAACGTCACGCAGACGATTATCGGGGTCGCGCCCGAGAGGTTCTACGGAACGTTCGTCGGCCGGAGCATCGAGTTCTGGGTGCCCGCCTCGATGCTGGAAGTCTACAACTCCGGCAGCTACAGGCTGGAAGATCGTGGCGCGCGATGGGCGGAAGCGTATGCGCGACTGAAGCCCGGCGTGACTCGCAATCAAGCTCAGCAGGAAATTTCCGCCATCGCCGCGCGGCTCGTAACCGAATATCCCGCCACCAACCGTGGCCGCGGCATCAAGGTCTGGCCTCTATGGCGAACGCCTTTCAATCACGCCGGCGAGCTGCTGCCGATTTTCGAGATCATGGTTGTCGTGGCGATGTTCGTTCTGCTCATAGTCTGCGCGAACGTCAGCAATCTGCTTCTCGCCCGGTCGTTCGCGCGACGGCACGAGATGACGGTTCGCCTCGCCATGGGCGCCAGCCGCGGTCGCTTGTTGAGGCAACTTCTAACGGAAGGCTTGCTGCTCTCCGCCTGCGGCGCGGCGGGAGGCATACTGGTGGCGTATTGGTGCCGTCACGCGCTTGTGCTGCTTTTACCGGTCCGTGGTAGCAATGCGATGTACCTTCCTGGGCAAATCGACGGCCGGGTGATCGGGCTGGTCGCGGCCATTTGTCTCGTCGTTACGCTTGCAGTTGGGCTGGCTCCCGCGTTCCAGACGCGCCACCTCGCACTTGCCGAAACGCTCAAGACAGGGGCGTCCGCCGTTCTAGGCGCGCGCGGCCGGGCATGGTTCCGCTCGAGCCTGGTGGTCCTCCAGGTGACTCTCGGCTTCATCTTGTTGGTGGGCGCAGCTTTGCTGATGCAAAGCCTACGCAAGATTCGAACCACCGATCCGGGCTTTACTACCACCCGAGTTTTCGATACCCGCCTGGCTTTGGCCGCAGCAGGCTATGACGCCCCGCGTGCCAAGATTTTTCAGGACGAATTGATCCGGCGTGTCCGCGCGCTGCCCGGTGTCGAAGCGGCCGCTTACGCTCGCATTGTCCCGCTCGGCTATCAATCCTATTCCTCGACGCCGATTGCGGTTGACGGCTACGAACCGCAACCGAACGAACAGCCTACAGTCGAATACAACGAGGTTGGTCCGGACTACTTCGCCACGATGGGTATTCCTGTCCTCTTCGGACGCGAATTCGCTCCCACCGACGCCGAAAACGCGCCGCGCGTCGCGATCGTAAACCAAACCATGGTCGCGCGGTATTGGCGCGGGCCGAATCCCATCGGCCAGCGTTTGCAAGTGAATGGTAAATGGGCGCAAGTCGTCGGCGTCGTCAAGGATTCGAAGTACTACAGCATCGATGAAGCGCCCCAGCCGTTTTTCTATGTTCCGCTCCGGCAGCACTTCGCAATAGAACCTGACATCCACATTCGTACGACGCAGCCTCTGCAAACCATTCAGAAGGCCGTGGCTCAGGAAGTGCTCTCGATCGATCGTAACCTCGCTTCGCACGAAATGATCACGTTGCAGGAGCAGGTCAATCGTTCTACGTCCCAGCAGCTTGTGGCGGTAACCCTGGTCGCACTGTTCGGAGGCTTGGCGCTGCTGCTTGCCAGCATCGGCATTTACGGTGTCATGTCTTACACGGTCTCGCAGAGCACCCGAGAGTTGGGGCTACGTATGGCTCTTGGGGCCAGCACATGGAACGTGCTGCGCCTCGTGCTGTTACGTGGTTTGCAACTGACAACGACTGGCATATTTATCGGACTGGCTCTGGCACTCCTTCTCACGCGACTGCTCGGCAGCCTCCTCTATCACGTTAGCCCGCGGGACCCGCTGGCCTTTGCGGCCGCCTTTGCGGTGATGACACTTGTGTCGGCTGGGGCGTGTTTCTTGCCGGCTTGGCGCGCAGCGCAAACCGATCCCATTCCGGCGCTGCGAACGCAATGATTCTCAGCCCCGATGGTGGCGCTGCGATATGAATAGAGCAAATTACAAATGGACATAGCGCGCCCAGAAGAGAAGCGGCGGAAGCGGACGCGGCGGTTAATCTATGCCGCCGTCGGAGTCCTGCTCGCCGCGGTGATTACGACCGCGCTCGCGCGGCTGAAGCCGGCGGCGCCGAGCGTGGACCGTTCGACGGTCTGGACGGACACGGTGAAGCGCGGACCGATGCTGTTGGAAGTGCGCGGGCTGGGAACGCTGGTGCCAGAGACAACCTGGACCGTACCGGCAGCGACGGACGGGCGAGTGGCGAAGCGTTATCTGCTACCCGGAACTCCGGTGAAGGCGAACACGGTGATTCTAGATCTGACTAATCCGCAATTGGAACAAGAGACGCTGGACGCCGAGTACCAGGTCAAGGGCGCCGAGGCTTCGCTCGAACAAACGAAGGCGCAATTGCAGAATCAGTTGATGGATAAGCGCACGCAGGCGGCGTCAGTTTCCTCGCAATACCGCACCGCGGAAATGCAAAAGGATGCAAAAGAGCAGCTGCTGAAAAATGGTCTGGCTGCCACGCTGGACGTGAAAACTGCGGAGGTACAGGCCGAGGAGCTGGAGAAACAGAACGATCTGGCGCAGAAGGAAGTGGAAACGTTCGCGAACTCGATTGACGCCCAGCTGGCCGTGCAACAGGCGACTGTGGATCAGAAGCGAGCGCTCTACCAATTAAAGAAGGCTCAGCTTGGCGAACTTCACGTGAGGCCGGGCATAGACGGAGTTCTGCAGGAACTGGATGTGGATGTCGGGCAGCAGGTGGCGAAAGGAACGGTGTTACTGAAGGTGGCGCGGCCTGCGCAATTGAAAGCGGTGCTGCAGATTGCCGAGACGCAGGCAAAAGATCTGACCATTGGACAGAGAGTGTCCGTAGACACGCACAACGGACTGATTCCGGGGCATGTAATCCGGATTGACCCGACGGTGCTGAATGCCACGCGCACGGTGGACGTGAAGCTGGACGGAGCGCTGCCTCCAGGGGCGGTACCGCAACTGAGCGTCGAGGGCACCATCGAGATCGAGCACCTGACCGATGTTCTTTATGTTGGACGACCGGTGCACGGTGATGCGGATAGCACCGTCGGACTGTTCAAGCTCGTGGATGGTGGCAAGGAAGCGGTGCGTGTTTCCGTGGTGCTGGGGCGCGCTTCGGTGAACACGGTGGAAATACGAAAAGGACTGGAAATTGGCGACGAGGTTATTCTGTCGGACATGTCGGCGTCGGACAACTACGACCGCGTGAGATTGCAGTAGCGACAGGAATTTCTTGATTCCTTGTCGAGTCCGAGGGGGGCAAATGAACGCGACGGCACAGACTTTGATACGCCTCGAAGGCGTGACCAAGGTGTTTCATGCGGACGAAGTCGAGACACACGCGCTGAGCAACGTGCACCTGGAAATCAAGAGCGGCGAGTTCGTTTCCATCGCCGGCCCTTCGGGCTGTGGAAAATCCACGCTGCTTTCCATTCTCGGGCTTCTCGATTCGCCGAGTGAAGGAACCTACTGGATTCATGCCGACGCGGTGGAGAATCTCTCGCTTTCGGATCGTACGCGGATCCGCAATCGCGAGATCGGATTTGTTTTTCAGGCGTTCAACCTGATCGGAGATCTCACAGTGTACGAAAACATCGAACTGCCGCTAACGTACCGAAGCATGGGCGCGCCGGAACGGAAACGGCGGGTCCAAGAGGTGCTCGAACGTGTCGGCATGGCGCAACGTGCGAAGCATTACCCCGCGCAGCTCTCAGGTGGCCAGCAACAGCGCGTGGCAGTGGCGCGAGCGTTGGTCGGCCAGCCGTCAATCCTGCTTGCGGACGAACCCACCGGCAATTTGGATTCGAAAAACAGCGAAGCGGTGATCGAGCTCCTGCGTCAGTTGCATGGCGAGGGCGCGACGATTTGTATGGTGACGCACGACCCGCGCTACGCCGAAATTGCCGATCGCACGATTCATTTGATGGACGGCCGTATCACCGATTGAGAGGTGGGCGTGCGAGACCCGTGCGTGTATTAGGGGGTGGTCGGGTCTCGCACGTATCGAGGAATTAAGGCACGCCTCAAGTAAGGCAAGCGAGATTCCAAATCACAGAGCTACAGCAGATTGATTTTATGGCTCTTATTCCGGAGCGCTTTTCGGACGGTGAGTAAATTTTGCAGGGCCGCGCAGAGAATTCGCGCCCGTCGGAGCGCCCTTATCCTCCAGAAACAATCGCGTCCGCCTCGATCTCGACGAGCATGTTCGGGGCGATCAGGCGGCTGACTTCCACCATCGCGGTTGCCGGACGAATCGTGCCGAAGACCTCGCCATGCGCCCGGCCGATTTTTTCCCAATCGGCGATGCGCGTGACGAACAGGCGCGTGCGCACCACATCCGTCAACTTGGCGCCTGCCTTCTCGAGCGCCGATTCAATGTTTCGCAGGGCCTGGATGGTTTGCGCGTAGGGATCGCCCACGCCGACGATCTGCCCTTGATCGCCCGTCGCTGTTGTGCCCGATACGAAAATGTGTGGACCGACGCGTACTGCTCGCGAATATCCGATAATCGGCTCCCACGGTGCGCCGGATGAGATTTTGTTCCGTTCCATGATTCCTCCTGTTGGATTTACGGGTCGAAGCGGGCACGCAATTCGGGCGGCACGATCGGACACAATTCGTCGCGCGTGCCGAATACGCGATAGCGAATTCGCGCGATGAAATTATAGACCACGTCACGCAACGGCCGCGGAATCACCGCGAGCACGCCGCCGAGAATCGCCCAGCCGCCACCCAGACGCCTCAAAATGTAAATGAAAGCATTCGAACGAAACAACAAAGCTCCGCTCTCGGTCAGCACGACGATGCTATCCGGCAGGTCCGCGCGCGCGCCAGCGGAAACCCGCGATTGGAATGTCGCGCCTTGCAGCGGAGCGAATCGAAACGCCTTCCCCGAACGGTCGTGCTTCAGCACAAACTTGACCGCGCCATGGCACAAGGCGCAGTGGCCGTCATAGAAGAGGATTTCCGGGTTGGAGGCGGCCGGAGGCATGCTCGGAAAAGCATAGCACGCCCGCTCGATAAGACTTTCGCATCCCCCGCGGGCTTAGCGGTCGAGGCGACTGCCCCTCGGCTCATCCGCCAAAGATCTGGCGGATTCGCTCGGGGCCGACGATCCTCATCGGATAGTCGGAAACTGCTGCTGGACAGCGATTCGTGAAGCCTCTACTCTATCGTGAGGCCGAAAGTTTTCAGGAGAAACGCTCCCTCGTGAAGTGCAATAACATTCTCGACGCGATTGGGCACACCCCCCTCATCCGGTTGAACCGCGTGACGAAGGATCTGGCCGCCGAAGTGTACGTGAAGGCGGACTATCTCAATCCCGGCGGCTCGATGAAGGACCGCATCGCCATCTGGATGATTGACGAAGCCGAGCGCAAGGGCCTGCTGAGGCCCGGCGGGACGATTGTCGAAGGAACCTCCGGCAACACGGGCATGGGACTCGCACTGATCGCTGCGGTGCGAGGGTACAAGATCGTCTTCACGATCACCGACAAGCAATCGCGCGAGAAGATCGAACTCCTGAAAGCCTTCGGCGCGGAAGTGATCGTCTGCCCGACGGCGGTCGAGCCCGAAGATCCGCGCAGCTACTATTCGGTGGCAAAAAAACTGGCGCGCGAAATTCCCAATGCCTACTACCCGAATCAATACGAGAATCCCGCGAATCCCGAGGCCCACTATCGCACCACCGGCCCGGAAATCTGGAAGGATACCGCTGGAAAAATCACGCACTTCGTCTGCGGCCTCGGAACGGGAGGCACGGCCACCGGCGTGGGGCGTTTCCTCAAGGAACAGAATCCGAAAGTAAAAGTCGTCGGCGTGGATCCGCACGGGTCGCTCTATTACGAGTATTGGAAAACCGGCAATATCGGTAAGGCGCGCACGTACGTGGTCGAAGGAATCGGCGAGGATATTCTGCCGGCCACGATGGATTTCTCGGTACTGGACGACGTGATACAGGTGAACGACGAGGAATGTTTTCTATGGGCGCGGCGGCTTACGAAACGCGAGGGCATTTTCACCGGCGGCTCCGGCGGCGGATGCGTATCCGCTGCGCTGCGCGTTGCCAAAGACTGCCGCAAGGGCGATTTCGTCGTCGCGTTCTTGCCGGACTCCGGCAGCCGCTATTTGAGCAAAATTTACAACGACGGCTGGATGCGCGAACTCGGCTACGCGGATACGGAAGTGACGCTGACGGCCGCCGACGTGATTCGCGTGAAGCGCCAGAATGGCAAAACTCGCGATCTGATGTTCGTGGGGCCGAACCGCACCGTCTTTCAGGCGCTGCAGACCATGCAGCAGCAGGATATTTCGCAGATTCCCGTCTTCGAAGACGACCGATCCATCGGCACCATGTTCGAGGACAAAATTCTGAATCTCGCGCTGCAGGGAAAGGATCTCCGCAAGCTGATCGTCCGCGAGGTGATGGGCCCGGCTCTGCCGCAGGTTCCTTCAAACGCCCCCGTCGAGCGCGTCACTCATCTGCTGAGCCACGAAAGCCCGGCCGTCTTCGTCGAAATGGAAACGGGAAATCTGGAAGTCCTCACGAAATTCGATTTGATGGATACGATCGCCGGCCTGGTCGGACAAAAGCGGTAAATACTTACCCGCCGGTCACCCACCAGACGGGCATTTCCCAAATCTTCTTGACAGCCCCCTACCCCTGTGTTATTTCCCAAGTACCTAATCCGACAACCGGGCAGTGTGGGTTATAGTCCGTTTCATCGGCCAGTCAGATGTCGCACGGCGCACTTAGGGGTGCACCGGGTGGCAAAGCGGGAACGCTTCAGGGTGGGTTAAAAATTCGGGGGGTGGTCATGACTAAGAATCTTGCTTCCTGCAAGCTCGCTTGTGCGTTCTTGGTGTGCCTCGCGGTCCTCTTCTTTTGCATCTCGCCGATCTGGGCTCAATCCGGCACTACGGGAGCTCTGACCGGAACCGTGACGGATTCCTCCGGCGGAGTAATCGTCGGCGCGACTGTCACCGCCACCAGCCTTGGCACTGGCCAGGAGCGGACGGCCACCACGGACTCAACCGGCACGTATAAGTTCTCGCTGCTCGCGGCCGGCAACTACTCCGTCAAGTTCGCCGCCAACGGATTCAAGACTGCCCAACTCGATTCAGTTACCGTAAACATCACGGCAACCGCGGTTTTGAACCAGAAGCTCGAAGTCGGCGCGCAATCGGAGCACGTCACCGTCGAAGCCACCGCTGAAACTCTGCAGACGCAGAACGTGACGAACGGCACGCTCGTGGGGTCGAAGGAAATCACTGACCTGCCGCTCAGCGGACGCAACTATACGCAGATTATTGACCTCTCCCCTGGCGTCGTCGCAAACGTCGCCACCGCCTCGGCCGTTGGTAACGGCACGCAGGACATCAACGTGAACGGCTCAGGCTCGGATCAGAACAACTACATCATGGACGGCGTCTCACAGACGAACTACGGCAGCGGCGGCGGAGCGCAGTCGGGCAATTTCCCCGGCATCGGAATTCCGAACCCGGACTCGATTCAGGAGTTCAAGATTCAAACGTCTCAGTTCGACGCGGGCTATGGCCGGAATCCCGGCGCCAGCGTGAGCGTCACGACCAAGAGCGGCACGAATTCGTTTCACGGTGCTGCCTGGGAATTCTTCCGCAACAGCTTCTTCGATGGCAACGACAAATTTAACAAAGAGGGCGAGGTGACGTTAGGTGAACCTAATAAACCTCAGGCTTTAGACCAGAATGAGTTTGGCGGCACGCTAGGCGGCCCGATCAAGAAGGACAAGCTGTTCTTCTTTGCCTCGTATCAGGGTTTCCGCCAAAAGAACGGAATCGGCAGCAACGGTTTCGGCACCGGGACATCTCCCGACGTAACTCTATTGCCATTCAATGAGCCCGACGGAACCCGCAAGGATGAGACGGGGAGCATCCCCCAAAACTACTTCCCGGGTGCTCCGACGTGCAATTACACAACCTATAGGAGTTATTTGGGCTGCGTGTTCGGCGGCACACCCTTCGCCACCTGCAGCCTGTTTTTCCTCCCACCAACGCCGGGAGTTCCCACCTGTAATACAGGGCTCGCTACAGGGGTTACAGTAGCTCCCGACGGTTCCAACATCAATCAGGTCGCCGTGAACCTTCTCCAGGCGCCGGGTCCCAAGGGCAAATTCAACAATGGTTTCTATATGCCCAGCATCCCCTTCTCGGGCGGATCTCCCGTCTGTAACTGGCAAACCACAAACTGCGCCGCAACTATCTCTGTTCCGATCATCGCATCCGAAGATCAGTACCTTGGCAACGCCGACTGGGTCGTCAATAGCAAGAACACGGTCTCGGAGAAATACTTTTTCTCCAGGGATCCGCAGAGTCAGAGTTTCGTTTGCTTGGGCATATTTGACCCCTCAGCCAGTCAGTGCCTACCGGGCGCGCCCGAGGATGTCACGTATACCGCCACCAATGCGGTCCTTAAGCTGACGACCATAGTGACTCCCAACCTCGTCAACGAGGTCCACACCTCCTTCCAGCGCCAGACGACTGTAGCTCATGGCGGGACTTACGTTAGCGCCTGCTCGGTAGGTATTATTCCTGTGCTGAACGCGGGTGCTCCTTGCCCCGACGCAAATCCTTCTGCGAACCCGGTCCTGAACCAAATTCCCACCTTTTCCATCGGCGGCTTCGTTGGCGGGACGGGCGGAGGGTGGAACCAGGGCGGAAATTTCTTTGCCTCGGCCACGAACTTCTTCAACACTTACGAGGCGGCCGACAACATTTCCTGGAACCACGGCAAGCACACGATTCGTACCGGTTTCGAGTACGACCGCATTCAATACAACTGGACGCTTCCGTCGCGCGGCGGCCTCGGTTTCTTGAACGTCGCGGACCTGCTGACAAGTTCCAGCGGCGCGCCAGATACCGGCACGGCGCCTGGCGTGAATACTGGCGGCGTTACCATCAACTTCCAAGGGTTAGGGCAACCGAACGGAAACACACACTACCTGCGCGTCAATGGCTTCAACGCCTTTGTGCAGGACGATATCAAGGTGAGTTCGAAGCTTACGGTGAACGTGGGTGTCCGCTGGGAGTATGACGGATGGCCGTCGGACGCCAAAGGCATCTTTACGAACACCTGGGCAACTCAAGCCGCGATCAATAACACCGGATCTTTCTTCCTCGGAAACCAGGTAGCCGATTACGCCGGGGGCCTCGGCAATCCAGCCCAAGCCAACCAAATCGGGACCCTATCAGGATTTGTCGTGCAGTCCAATTACAACCCCAACGCACCTGTTTGCGGAACGTACACCGCCGCCGGACCATGCGGATACGCGGCGCCTGCCGGCGTGTTTCAGAGCACTCTGAATGGCGCGCAGTACACGTATATAGGCGGTGCCACCGGCGTCCTAACGAACACCAACAAGACGCTGATGGGTGGATTCCCCGCGTATGCTTTCGCACCGCGCTTCGGAGTTGCCTGGCAGCCGGTTGACAAGATGGTTGTGCGCGCAGGCTACGGCATATTCTACGACCGGGTTTATGCGAACCTGCTGGCGAACAACCAGGCGGGCAACCCTCCCTACGCTGGCACAGTACCGCAACCGCCTGCTGGTTCACCCAACGCACCTACGCTGGATAATCCCGATCCCGTGCCCGGTACCTTCGGGTGGACTCCTCGCACTCTGTGGGTAAACGGAGGAAGCGCCGCGACTGGGGCGACGACGATCCTGGGTTTGAATGGAGGCGTAGGCATCGGTGGGAGCAGCGATTCCCAATTCCTGCAGGTGCCGCTCATCCAGGAATATACTCTGGACATGCAGTATCAGCTCGGCCACAACTGGGTGGCCGACATCGGTTACGTCGGTACCCACGGGACGCATCTGTACGATTGGAACCGCCCCGTGAACGTGGCTCTTCTGGTGCCAGGTGCGCCAAACGGACCCACCGATCCGCAGAACGAAATGATGGTCGTGGGCTCGGGCTTCCGCGGCACGCCGGCATCCCTGCCCTTTAACGACCCGAACAACACCAACCCCGCTACCCAGATTCTGGAGAATACAACGGGGAATATTCCTGGCCGCGTAAGCTATCTGGGTTACGGCACCGGGGCTGTCGCGACCACCGGCACGTATGGCGATTCTCTCTACAATAGCTTGCAGGCCTCGCTCAAGCATCAATTCTCGAACGGGATTTTCATCCAGGCGTCCTACACTTGGAGCAAGCTAATCACGAACGTCAACGCAAGCGTTTCCGGCGCCGGTATCGCGGCGGGAGGAAACGTTCTCTCCGGAAACGCAGGCAGCAACGACCCGCTGAACCTTGGACAGCAGTACGGGCTTGCGGCGTTCAACCGCCCGCAGCGCCTGGTGATCGCGTACACCTATAACCTGCCGTGGAAGCACACGGAAGGGCTAAGCGGCAAAGCATTCGGCGGATGGTCCATCTCCGGCGTCACGACGATTCAGGACGGTAATCCCTTTACGGTCGTTGACTCCAGAGCCGGCCTTATTTACTACGGAGCCGGCGCGCCCCCGAACGCATCTATTCCGTTTGGGTCTTCTGACGGCCGGGCCGAACTTGTGTCGCCTACAAACTGCAATGGATTCGGCGTCTGCCACTCCACGATTCCAATCGCAACGCATGGTAGTAACGATTCCCGGCTGAACGATTGGATCAACCCCGCAGCCTTCACCACTCCGCCTTGTATCGGCGGAACGATTGAAGGCGAGTGCGCTACCTCTGGCGGGGGCTTCGGATGGGGAAACTCCGCTGTCGGAAGCATCAGCGGCCCCGGTCAGAACAACTGGGACTTCTCCATCATGAAGAACACACCGCTGATGGAAGGCATCACGATGCAATTCCGAACCGAGTTCTACAACATCTGGAACCACCCGCAATTCAATCCACCCGGCAACAATCTGGAAGGTTTTACCAACAGCCCGATCACCAACCAGTTCGGCGTGATCACCAGCAGCTCAGTTCCGCCGCGCGTAGTTCAATTCGCCTTGAAGTTCCTGTTCTAGGCGACACATAGATCCAGAAAACAATCCAATCCCGTCCTTCCCAGAAACCGGGAAGGACGGGGTTTCCCTTTTCCGGTCGAAGCGCGCGGTGCGGCTCGGGCGGTCCTTAGTGTCCTAGTTTCGAATGGCGCTTCGCAACCTTTGCGCCTTTTAGAGTCTCGCAGCCGAGGGAGCTCCGACATTACAGTCAGCAAGAGCGGGAGCCTCGGCCCTGAGGAAAATGCCTCCGATCCCCCGCGCCGCTGTAACTCTCGCGTGCTCTATTCCCTACCGGCATGCGTAGTTTCCACAATAGACAGCGATCCCAAAATAAATTAGCGTGAGTCGGGGCAGTTTTCGGCCTCGCTTTGGGACGCTTAGTGCGCCCCGGCTCTCTCGACGAGCGCCGTATCGCTCTTTGACAATTGACGATCCGGCAAGGATCGGCATCCCGAGCGACCATCGGGAGCGAGGGATCTCTCCGCTCTGGTGAAAGCGTGGGCCTGCATGCCCACGAAACACACCCTAGATAGTTGTGGCTTCAGCCATGGGACTTTCCGTCGTGCCACCGCTCACAAATTCCCAAAAGAAGTGACACACCATGCAAAGTAATCGACGATCCGATCAGGATTGGCGTCCCGAGCGAGTCGCCGTGGCGACGAGCCGAGGGATCTCTCGGCAAACGATTGAGACTGCGCGAAATTAAGTGACACACCATGCAAAGTGATTTCCGACGTAACTCCCTGAAAACAAAGGAAAGCTGTACCCAAGAAGTGACACACTTTTTCGTGGTTGCTTCCGGAATAAGGACACCACCCGGCGGTCAAATTGCTTCACCGTCGGCCAATTCTCTGTTAGCATTGGAGTTCGTAGTCGTCGAAATCCTCCCGGTCTGGAGCAATCGA
Source organism: uncultured Acidobacteriota bacterium (assembly GCA_963842425.1). GTDB lineage: Bacteria > Acidobacteriota > Terriglobia > Acidiferrales > UBA7541 > Palsa-295. The sequence continues at coordinate 107,091 of CAWJGQ010000011.1, forward strand.
AACATGGCACTCGCATGTGAACTTTGCGGCAAGAAGCCGCTCTATGGAAATACGATCAGCCACGCGCACAACGTTACCCGGCGCCGCTGGAATCCGAATCTGCGTCGCGTCCGCGCGGTGATCAAGGGCGTGCGCAAACAGGTTCGCGTGTGCACCGCGTGCATTCGCGCCGGCCGCGTGAAGAAGGCCGCCTGAAGCAGGTTCCGATGCGGATGGAGTCCCTGTTGAAGCGGACAACTCTGGTTCTCGCAGCAGCTATTGTGGCATGCGCGCTCGGTGCGGGGTGCAAGCGAGATGCCGCGCCCGGACCGGACGTCTGGGCCGTGGTGGACGGCAAAGAAATCCTCCGCCAGGACGTCGAGAAAATCTTCCGTTCCCGCGTGAACGCCGACGCCCCTGCGCCATCGCAAGAAGAAGCGCTTTCCCTTCAGCTAAGCATCCTCGATGAACTCGTCAACAGCGAAATCCTGCTCGAGCGCGCCAACAAAATGAATCTGGTGGCGAGCGACGCGGAAGTGGAAGACAAATTTACCGAATCGAAGAGCCCCTACACCGAAGAGGAATTTCAAAAGAAGCTCAAGGAAACCGGCCTCACCGTGGACGACCTGCGAAGCGATATTCGCCGACAACTCTCGATTCAGAAGCTGCTGAACCGCGAGGTCGTCGCGAAAATTTCCGTCACCGACCAGGACATCTCTGATTTCTACAACAAGAACCGGGCGCAATTCAATGTGACCGAGCCGCAATATCACATCGCGCAGATCGTGATCACGCCGCGCCCCGATCCCACGGTTCACAATCGCAAGAACGACAAGGCCACCAACGAAGCAGAGGCGGGGCGCAAAGCGGCCATGCTCATTCAGAAGCTCAACGCGGGAGCCGATTTTGCGGAGCTGGCCACGGACTATTCCGAGGATGCCAGCGCTTCCACCGGCGGCGATCTCGGCTTCGTGCCGGAATCGGCGCTCAATCAATCCGATCCGACGCTGAAGAAGGCAGTGCTTTCGATGAAGGTCGGGCAGGTGACGCAGCCGATTCCCGTCAAGAACGGCGGCTATCGCATCCTGAAATTGCTCGCCAAGGAAGCGGCCGGGGAACGCCAGTTCTCCGACGTGCAGGTGCAACAGGCCATCCGCGACGCTCTGCGCACGCGCAAGGAACAGCTCCTCCGTTCCGCGTATCTGGTTGAGGCGCGCGATGAAGCGCACGTCACGAATTATCTCGCGCGGCAGATCCTCGAATTCGCCGGAAAGCTTCCGTCCGCTCAATAAGAGCCGCCCGGCGTGTCTCCGCCGCGAGTGCTCCCGTGATGCACGATCCGGACAGGAGTTTTCTCGAATTCACCGGCTCGATTGCCCGGGCTTGGCAAGCCTTGGTCAAGCAGCTATCATGGCCGCGCTGAACCGGTCCAATTGATCGCACCGAAAGCGAGCTGATGAATCCCTCCGAACAGCAGCAGTGGAAGAAGGCCGCCGCGGAAGCTGCCGCGAAGCTCGTCGAAGAGGGCATGGTCGTCGGGCTTGGCACCGGATCCACGGCGGCGTTTTTCCTCAGCGCGCTCGGCCAGCGCATTTCCTCAGAGCATCTGCGGATCAGCGGAATCCCAACGTCGGAAGAGACGGCGGCGCAGGCGCTCGGCCTGAAAATTCCACTCACCACTTTCGCCGAACACGCTCAAATTGACCTGACCGTGGATGGCGCGGACGAAATCGAAACGGGCACGCTCTACTTGATCAAGGGACACGGCGGCGCACTACTGCGCGAGAAAATTGTGGCCGCGGCCAGCAAGCGCATGGTCGTGATCGCGGACGAGACAAAATTGAGCAAGCGGCTCGGCTCTTTGGTCTCCGTGCCGGTCGAAGTGGTTCAGTTCGGCTGGGAAGCGACGCAGCGGCGACTCAGCGAGCTGCGCGGAAACCCCGCGCTGCGCTTCGCCACAGGCGGCAAGCCCTTCGTCACCGACGGGGGACACTACATCATGGATTGCGCCTTTGGACCGATGGAAAATCCGAAGGAGATCGCGCACCATCTCGACCATGTAGTCGGTTCGGTGGAACACGGAATGTTCTTGAAGTTCGCGAGCGAGGTTATCGTCGGGAGTCGCGACGGAGTTAAAATTCTGCGGAAGACGACCAGCTAGAGCTCGCGCCTAAACGGCAAGGAGCGGAACGCGGCCCCCGTGCAACTCCCGCATTCCGCTCCCGGACTTCCCTTCCCCACCCTTAATTCTTTGCGACCTTCGCCTGCGGATACACCGCATCGAGCGCGCCCCACAGCGCCTTCAGGCTGCGTTCGGCGGCGCAGAGCACTCCGAACGTGTCCGCGTCCTTCTGGTCCGCGAGCCATCCGCGCCAGGCGGCGCGGTGGCGCACGTCCGCTTCCTCATGCACGCCGAAATAGGCGAGCGCGCGCGGTTCCGTGATGTTGTAGAAACTCCGCAGCCCGGATATTTTCTGCGTGGCGATCTCCGGCACCTGCGCTTCGTACGCGTAAAATGAAGCAACGGCTTGGGTCATCGTTCCCTGCGACACAACTTCATCGTAGGTATCGAGCAGCGCCGCGATTCCCGGCAGCGGACGCGCGCTATCGAGCGAAGCATCGCTTACGCCTAGTGATTTCGCGAACTCTCGCCAAAGCGCGGGATGCGAGCCGGACGCGTCGAGCTCTTCGGCCAGGTTTTCCTTCACCAGCTCAGCCAGCGGGCCATTCGCGCGGCCGGCAAGTTCCTTCAGATTTTCCGGAAATGCGCGCACGTGTTGGTAATACTGCTCCGCGTAAAGCTGGAGCGATTCTCTGGAAAGCTTGCCCTCGGTCCACGCCTGGTAGAAAGGGTGTTTCAACAAGTGATGCTCTGCGATCATAGCATCCAGCGATTCAAGCATCGTTTTGGCCGGTGCGCGGTTCTTCGCCATCTCAGTTGTCTGCCTCTTGATAATTATGTGAAATTGAAATCGGCGCGATGTTACTTGATATGTTTTCCAAAATCCAGAGCGAGGCTATATCCCAAGTTACTTTATGGACAAGCCCGCCGGACACCCGCACATGAAGCGGCTCAAGCGACTCTCTGACGGCGTTTAGTGCAGGCCCGACCAATCATCGGCGAGCAGAATCGAATTGCTGGGGTTCGAGGGATCGTACTTCACGCTGGCGGTCTGGCCTGCGGCTACGCGCGTCAGATGCAGTCGCTCTTCGAGGCCGGTAATATCTTGCGCCGTTTCATACGTCACGCCCGAGATCGCGTACGTGTAATAGAGAAGCCGCTGCGGAGGTAACGTGACCATGCTCCCCGGGCCCTTGGCAGCCGTCGCGGTGCGAACGTGCTCCACGATTTCCAGCACCTGTCCCTCCACAATGCGGCCCACGCGATTCAGGTACGCGCGGCGCTCGCGCTCCACCGCGCCTGGGTCCGGCGGTTTTCGCCTTAGCCAGAAAAAAATGCCCACGGCCGCGAGCATCACAAGCCCGGCCACCGGAACCAGATTTTGCCAATCAGAGAGGAAGTTTTTCAACGCAGGTATCTTAACGCAGCCCGGCGTTTCTACAAGTCATCTCGCGGGATGTGACGTAGGTAAGTAACCAGTGTCTGGCTTCAGCAGAATGAAACGCGGCAGACGAAGAGCGACGTTCAGTCTTTCGGGGCCACGACGGTATTGCGCAGATTTCCGATGCCCCCGACGCGCACCTCGACCACGTCGCCGGCGACCAGCGGACCGACTCCAGCGGGCGTACCAGTGGTGATCAGATCGCCCGGCTCAAGCGTCATCGCTTCGGCAATCCAGCGGAAAATCACCTCAATCGAAAATACCATGTCCGAAACGTGCGCGGACTGCTTCCTGGCGCCGTTGACGAACGTCTCGATAGTGGTGTCGGCGGACGGAGGTTCGGTCTCAACCACCGGCCCGAACGGGCAAAACGTGTCGAAACCTTTGCCGCGCGTATACTGTCCGTCGAGCCTCTGCAGGTCGCGCGCGGTCACGTCGTTCAAGCACGTATATCCCAAAATGTAGGGCCGGATGTCGTCCTTCGGTCCAGGGTGCGAGCAGCGGCGTCCGATGATGAAGGCAAGCTCTCCCTCAAAATCCACGCGCTTGGAAATTCGGGGAAGCACCACGTTATCTTCCGGCGCGATGATGGACGATGGCGGCTTCGAGAAAATGATCGGCTGCTTGGGAGTCTCGGCGTTCATCTCGGCGGCGTGGTCCATGTAATTCTTAGCCATGCAGATGATTTTGCTGGGCCACGACGGCGGAACAAATCGCACGGCCGTCACGGGCCACTGTTGCCCCGTCGGTTTCCGCTCGCCCCATATCTCGCCGGAGATTTCGCGGACGATTCCTCCCTCGACAATTCCAGCGTGAGAGCTGGCGTACGCCTCAGCTGGCGTCTGGCCCGGATGTTTTGCGGCAAAATCGAGTGGCTGGATTCGGCAGAGTTTCATCAAATGTGTCGAGCTACCTCGCTGGCAGTTTTGCGGCGCGGCGCCACAGGATGGTGGCGAGCGTGAAGAAGCATACCGCAGACCCACGATCCTACGGCGAAAATTCCGTACACAACCGCTCCCTCGACCAGGGCCTGTAATGGAGTGCGCAGGACCTGAAACAAATCCCGGAAGTAAAATCCCGTCACGTCGTACGCTGCCACGAGTATCACCCATCCCACCATGCCGGCCGTGATCATCTGCAGGGGGCGAGTGAGAAACCGGATGACCGGAACCAGCATCAGCAGCACGAACAGCGTGTAGCAGGCGGCATTGCGCTCGAAGGCGTACTTCTCAAGCACCGGTATGCGGTTCGCGGCGACCAGCGCCCCCAGCATGACCACAGTCAGCAGGGCACCTACATAGAGACCTGTTCTGACGGCCGAGCCGGAGGGAGAGTCTGGAGTAGAGTCTTGTCGTACGTTGGATATTTCAATCACGGCGTCGCCTGACTTTCACCCGGCACTCCGCCCGAGACGATGGCGCTGGAGGGGCTTTCGTTCCCCGCGTGGTCTACGGCAGTAACACTGTAGAAGTAGCGTTGGCCGGGTTGCACATTCATATCGCGAAACGCGGGCGTAAGCAACAATTCGCTGTTCAATCGAGCTCCTTGCGTGCCCGGCTGATCACCCCTGTAGACGTAGTAACCAGCGATATCGGTTTCAGGATTGATTGCCCAGGACAGCTCCAGGTGCGCGGCCGCTTCGCCCTGTCTGGGAACGAAAACGACCAGCAAACCCTGCGGCGCACCGGGCGCAAATGTGTCGCGCGGCGTGACCAGCGCAAGATTCGAGTTCGCGGATTCCAGCTCCGCGCCCGAATTCTGTACCACGCTGCGGACGGAGTACACATACGCCGTGCCAAACGCAAATTGCGCGTCTTGATATGGCGGGGACTGAGTTTCGCCAATCTTCACGAGCGGCGATTTCAATTTCAGGTTTTGCGCGGTGGCGGCTTCCGGCTCACGCTCCCCGCGATAAATGACGTAACTGGAAATTGCCGGCGCTGAACCGACGAGCGTCTTTTCGGGCACGGTCCACGTGAGAACCACGGCCGAGTGCGTGACTTCGGTCTTCAGATTTCCGATGGAGAGCGGCGCGGGATAGACGCGCACCACAACCGTGTTGGAATTCGCCGACGGTTTTTTCTCCGAGACTTGCGTTCGAACAGTGTAAATCGCCACGCTGCCAGGATGCTGCGTGAAGTCTTCCGCTCGAAGCGAATCGGCGTAGTGGATATGGCCCTGCTCGGTGTAGTGGTCTTCCATCGCGGTTGGGATCGTGACCAGCAAACTTGGATTCGCTGGAGCGGCAGGGGTTGTCTGGCCTGCCTCCGGCGGCTTCACGAAATCGCGATAGATCTCAATTTCGGGCAGCTGCTGCAGGGGCCTGCGTTCCACCGACTGCTGCGGCAGCGTGAACGTGAGATCCACGTCGTTGCCCGCCTGGGTGGCGGTCAGGTCGGTTATCGCCGTCGGTGTGGGCGGCTTTCGTTCGTAAGGCTCGCCGGGCGCAGCGCAGCCGCTGAAAATCAGCGGAAGAAGAAACATAGAAAAGAGAAAATGGAAAATCGTGGGCCGAGCATGCTGCTTCGGCGTGAGCTGCGGCGATGGCGCCCCTTTTTCCGTGTCCATTTTCGATTTTCTACAGAATGTAGCGGCTCAGATCCTGATCCTTTACGATGTCCGCAAGCTGCTTCGTGACGTAGGCAGCGTCCAGCTTGACTGTTTTCTTCTTCATTTCCGGCGCCTCAAAGGAGATTTCCTCGAGGACCTTTTCCAAAATCGTGTGCAGCCGGCGCGCGCCGATATTCTCGGTGTGTTCGTTGACTCGGGCGGCGTAACGGGCGATGGACGCAATGGCATCTTCGCTGAACGAGAGCTTGAGTCCTTCGGTATCGAGCAGCGCGATATATTGCTTAATGAGCGCGTTTTTCGGCTCAGTGAGAATGCGAATGAAATCGGCCTCGGAAAGCGAGCTGAGCTCGACGCGAATCGGGAAACGCCCCTGCAGCTCTGGGATCAGGTCCGAGGGCTTCGCCGTATGAAACGCGCCCGCGGCAATAAAGAGAATGTGGTCGGTGCGGACCATGCCGTACCGCGTGTTCACCGTCGTGCCCTCGACGATCGGCAAAATATCCCGCTGCACACCCTCACGGGAGACGTCCGGCCCGTGGCCGCTCTCGCGCCCTGCGATCTTGTCAATTTCATCTATGAACAAAATCCCCATCTGCTCGACGCGGTCCACGGCCACCCGCGTCACCTGGTCCATATCAATCAGCCGGTTCTCCTCCTCTTGAATGAGGTAGTCGAACGCCTCCGACACGGTCATCTTTCTTTTTTTCTTCTGTTGGCCGAACATGCCCGAGAGCATGTCTTTGACGTTGATGTCCATTTCTTCGACGCCCTGATTCGTGATGATCTCGAACGAAGGCATCGAGCGCTCGCGGACTTCGACCTCGACCATTCGCTGATCGAGCTTCCCTTCGCGAAGCTGCACGCGCAGTTTGTCGCGCGTACGCTGCACTTGTTCACGCCGCTGGGCCTCGGTGGTAGGACCCGCGTCTGCCGGCAGAGGCGATGCGGGCAGCAGCAGATCGAGCAGCCGTTCCTCGGCCGATTGCTCCGCGCGCTCCGCTACTTCGTCGAGCTTTTCCTCGCGCACCATGTCAATCGAGGTCTCCACCAGATCGCGCACCATGGATTCCACGTCGCGGCCGACGTAACCCACTTCCGTGTATTTCGAGGCTTCCACCTTTACGAACGGGCAGCCCGCCAGGCGCGCGAGACGTCGCGCTATTTCCGTCTTGCCGACGCCCGTAGGCCCGATCATCAGGATATTCTTCGGCAGGATTTCTTCGGCCAGCTCGGGCTGCAGTTTCTGCCGGCGGACGCGGTTGCGCAGGGCAATGGCCACGGCTTTCTTCGCCGCATTCTGCCCCACGATGTACTTGTCGAGCTCAACCACGATTTCCCGCGGCGTCAGCTCGTCGAACGACGGAAGCGGTTCGGGCTCCGCGGCCTGTTGGTCTCCGGACAAATAGATCACCATGTCTTTCTCCGGTTTGCTGGTCATAGTTCTTCGATGCTGAAATTCGCGTTGGTGAAGATGCAAATTTCGCTGGCGATGCGCATGGCTTCCTGCGCGATGTCCTTGGCGCTCATCTTGGTGTGCTTGGAAAGGGCGCGCGCGGAGGCCAGCGCGTAGGGCCCGCCTGATCCGATCGCGCAGATGCCGTCATCCGGCTCGATCACGTCGCCGTTCCCAGACAGCAGAAATGTGCCTTTCGCGTCTGCCACGATCAGCAGCGCGTCCAAATGGCGCAGCGAGCGGTCCGTACGCCAATCCTTGGCCAGCTCCACCGCGCTGCGCGCCAGATTGCCGTGGTATTCCTGCAATTTGTTCTCGAAGCGCGCGAAAAGCGATAGCGCGTCCGCCGTGCTACCCGCAAACCCGGCGATAATCTTGTCGTTGTAAAGGCGGCGCGTCTTTTTCGCGCTGTGCTTGACCACGCTCTCGCCCAGCGTCACCTGTCCGTCCGCCGCGAGCACGACCTTGTTGTCCTTGCGGACGCACAGGACTGTGGTGCCGTGCATCTGTTGGCTTTTCTGCGTCGTTCGCATCAAGCGATTATACTCTGCTCGGAGCGGAATCGAGTAATTCGGTGGGAAACGCCGGCCCCTAATTGGAAGACGATTCGAGTGAATCAGCTAGCTTGCGGAATTGCGCATTGGACATAAAACGTTGAAACGAGTCGTCCTGCCGGGGATCCGGCATCCCCTCACCGGGAATCGAATTGGCCTTCAGCGCGAATGCCTTGCGCAAAAAGTCCATGGCCTTGTCCATATCATTCCGCTCGGCAGCAACGCATCCGAGATTGTAATAGAACATGGGATAGTCGGGATCCTGGCTAATTCCGTAGTTGAAAGTTTCCTCGGAGCGCTTCAGATCACCTGTGATTCCGTACGCCATGCCAAGATTGTCCACCAATACACGCCAATAGTTCTTGGTCAATTGCCGCTGCTGCTTCTCCAAGACCAGCGCCTGTTCGTAAGGCCCAATCGCGCCCTTGAAATCATTTGCGACGTAATAGCGGCCGCCTTCCGCGAAATAGTCCGAGCTCGTTCTTACCCCAGCATCACCTTCTGGCTTGGAGGCGGGCGACGCTGCGCGATCTGAAATATGCAGCTGCGCGAGAACATCAAGAAAGAGAGCTTCGTCGGATTGTTGGAATTGCACTTTGGACAGATGGACGTCAACGTAGACATCCTCCTTCGCCGTACAGAGGACGAAGTTCTTCTGGTGGAGTGGAACTCCCCCGGGGTTCGGAAGCAGGTACTCGATCACCGCCATCGAATTTATTTCCGATGGCTTTACGTCTTTTACTCCCAGCTCGGACAGTGCATCCACGCGCTTCCGCAAGAACTCCGGACAAGTCTTGCTGTCCGCACCATCTTTGGATTCCTCCAGCGTCACCGACAATTCGATTCCGGTTTTCGAGTTATTCGCCAGAAGATACTCGCGGCCATCGGACTTAGCCCCTTGTGTCTCGACAGCGAATCCCGGCGAATCAACCACGATCTCCCAATTCTTGCCCGGGAACGAGACACGGACACTTTCTTTCGATTTGCCGTCCTGAGGTCGCGCTCGCGCGAAAGGGCCGACGGTCAGTATCAGTAAGATGCAGGACGCAACTCTGCAATTCATCGTGTATCTCCCGAGCAAGAGTAAGACGATCATTCTCGATTGAGCGCGACTGTAGTGCCTCACGAGTACAGTTGTCAACTTAGGGATATCTCGGGAAACTTCTGCGGAGACTACGTGGGTTCGGCGGCCAGCAGGCTGCGCGCTGGCGCACTGTTTCAATTTGTTCTGAACCTAGTTTTTGCCGTTATTGTCGGTGCCGCCGGGGTCCTGGTCGTCCTTTTGCTTGGCCTTCTCCCGATCCATTGCCTTCTTGTCCTCGACCTTATCCCGGTTGGGGATTTGGGCCCAGCGCTCGTCGAGAGATTCTTTGGTGAAAAGCGCGTCGGCGAGGCTGGTGTTGTAGTCGCATTTGTCGAAGAACACCTGGAAGATCTTGATCTGGTTCCGCTCGCGCGTAATTTGAAATGGCGTTTGCACACCGTCAATCGGATGGTAATTCGAGTAGTATTCGATTTCCTCGCTCTTCCTCTGCATCCTTGGATCGCGCGTCTCCACCGTTTTGCGAATCGGCAGGTGGGTGCTATCCGCAAACGCGATTCGAATCGTGCGATTATCGCTGTCAACCAGTTCGACCCAGTCCGCCTGCTTCAAGTCCACGATGTCGGGTCCGCCGTACCTCATGATCATGCCCGGCTCGTGAATTCTGTGGCGCAGGATGTTGTCAATATCCTTCATGATGCCTTCCTGGAAGTCCGCGATATCAGCCTTTGGCGCAGTGCTTACGCCGCCGCGGTCGAGATCCCATCCCTTGTCGCCGTTGTAAACCTCAATGATATTGCGCTTGGGAAGATTCTCCTGGCGTTCCTTTAAGGGTGGCTGCGCGTAATCAATAAACTTCCCGAATCCGGTTACTTCCCCTGCGTGATCGAATTGGCCGATCCGTCCGGTGCACGTGACGTCGTGGACGTTCAAGTAGGCGTTCCCGCCAAGCGCTTCGATGGCCTGATCGAGAATCTGCCGGGCCTTCGCCGCGCTTTGCTCCGGCATCAAGAACTGATCGTCCTGCGCCGCCGCGCTTGTTGCCCCGGCGAGGCAGACTCCCGCCAGCACCAACACAACCGAAATTCCGCGCCAGCTTATCCGCACAGGACCGCACCTCCATTTACATTGATCACTTCACCGGTCACGAAGGTTGCCAAGTCCGATGCAGCGAAAAGGATTGGCCCGGCGATTTCTTCGGGATTGCCGACGCGGCCGAGCGGAATCGTCGCGACCACAGATTTGCGTCCCGCCTTTGTCTCCAGCGTGGGCTTCGACATATCCGTTGCGACCCAACCGGGCGCGACGCAATTCACCAGAATATTGTGCCGTGCAAGCTCGACTGAAAGGCTCTTCACAAGACTGATGATAGCGCCCTTCGATGCGCCGTAGTGCGAATGAAAGGCCTCGCCGCGCTGGCCCGCTGTCGAGCTGATGGCGATTATCCGTCCGCTGCGCTGCGCGATCATAAGCGGGGCGGCGTGATGAATCACGCCATAGACGCTCTTCAAGTTGATGCGCATCATGTCGTCCCATTCGCGCTCGCTCAGCTTCTCGATGGGTGCGTCCTGATCGTTCCAGATGCCCGCGTTAGCCACCAGAATATCCAGCCGGCCAAGGCGCTCGTGTGCGAATTCGACCAGTTTCCTGGCCTCCGGCATCTTGCCAAGGTCGGCCTTGAATGATTCGATGCGTGTTCCGTGCTTGCGTGCCTCCTGCTCGATTTGCGCGGCCGCCTCGCGATTCCGGTGGTAGCTGAAAACCACGTCCGCGCCCGCTTGCGCGAACAGCTTCACGGTCGCTGCGCCGATTCCTCGCGAGCCTCCCGTCACCAGTGCCGCTTTGCCCGCGAGCGAGATCATGTATCCCCCAGGGAAAAACAAGAAGAGAGCTGAGAGTTCAGCGTCGAGAATCTAGAAAATATCCGCGGTACTTCGAAATGCAAAAAGTCCAAAATCAAATTCGCGCAAGCATCTTTCTAGCTGCAGCAGCGGACACCAGGCTGCGAAATAGAGATTGCGCCAGGGCATCCGTGGCAGCCATGCGCTCGGGATGCCATTGCACACCCATCACCCAATTGGAATCGCCAGTCCATTCGACCGCTTCGATCACGCCGTCCGCAGCGCGGGCCGCAATCCGCAGGCCTCGCCCGAGTTCCTTCACCGACTGGTGGTGCGAGCTGTTCACGCGCGCCTCGCTCGAACCAGCCAATTGCGCGAGCTGCGATCCGGGCTCAATCCGGGCGGCATGAAATGTTTCCGGAGCGCCCTTCTCGCGTTCCCATTCATGTTCGATCATCGTACCGATCTCGCTGGGAATATCCTGCACCAGCGTGCCACCAAGAAACACGTTCAGGCTTTGAATGCCGAAGCAAATTGCCAGTACAGGCTTGTGCTCGGCGAAGGCGTGCTCCAGGAGCGTGAAATCAGTCCGGTCGCGGTCAGGGTCCGGATCGGCACACTCAGGCTGTCTGGCGGCGCCATAATGCGCAGGATCAACATCTGCGGGGCTTCCCGTCAGCACCACGCCATCGAGGGATTGCGCGACCCGCAGGAGTTCCTCTGGTGAAAGCAGCATCGAAACTGGCACAGGCTCTGCCCCGGCCCGGCGAACCGCTTCCAGGTATTTTTCGAGCTTGGCGCTTAATCCCGTAACTTCTTCATTTCGTGTACGATACGGGACGCCCACACGCGGCTTGGGGTTGGTTTCGCGGGTCATCAAGCGCACATCCTACCATCGCGGGACGGCCCCGGCAACCGGCGAGCTGGGCGGTTCCAAAGGCCTGCGAAGCTGGCGAGATTGTTGAGCGCGCCTAGCAGTATCCGGCGGACAGCGAAATCGTAGCAGAGGGAGTGCTCGAGCCTCCCGAACGTGTCGCGGGCTTTCTCGGTGGGTGCGTCCCGATCCAGATTCCGTAGTTCTGCCTCATCTGTTCCATGTGATGCGGGATATGGCGCTCCTGGCGTTCGATCCAGGTTTCGAGACTGATGGAACCTTCCTTCGGATATTCGACCAGATACGACCATACCGGTTCGGGAACCGACACGAGAAGTTGATAAGTCATCTTGCGCAGCCGCCGAGTGATCTCGAGTGCCTCACGCGTACTTTGATGGAAATATCCCAAATTACCGGCCCATCGCGCGGGATCGAATTCCGCAACCGTTACATTTGGCTCTGCAATCAGATGACGGCAGCGAACGTAGGAGCTGGCTTCGCTATCCGCGAGGTGCAGGATGATTTCGTGGATGCTCCAGCGCTCCGGCGAAGGTTTGTACAGCCACATTTTTTTCGGGAGATGGCGCAGAATTACGGAAAGGAGCGCGGGGGCGCGTCCGAATGACTCCAGCATTTTCCGGCGTTCGTCGCGTGTCATGCGGTGTACCACCCCGATGTCTAACTTAGACGTGAGAGCCGCGATTTCGCTGCTTGCCATATTTATATATACGTGCGAAACGTTCAAAGGTTCCGCGAAGAGTCTTAAATTCCACAAAACTCGCCACTTCGCCACGGCACAGTCCGAAGTGTAGGGAGAATCAACCTCTCGGCCAACAGCCAATTTGGCAATTCGAGAAGAAAAACTGTTCCGATCGGAACCCTACGAATTTTGGGAGAAGCTCGATACTGTTTGCCGGATTTTGCTAAGGCTTTTGTAACGAGCGATCTGCGGGTGCGGACGCTCCCGAGGAGCCTTGCGATATGGTACGCCTGCGCCAATAACCGCGCAGGTCGCCGACGAGGTAGAGGGAACCGGTCGCAAAGACCGCGTCATCCGGGGATGCCATTGCGATCGCGCGTTCCAGCGCCTCGGCAGGATCGCGCGCGACGACGGAATCCTTCGCCAGGTGAGCGGTCATTTCCGCGAGCAGAGGCGCGGAAATTGCGCGCGGCTGCAACGGCTCGGTGAGAATCACAACGTCCGCCGAGGGAAAAAGCAGACCGGCGATTTCGTCCACCGCTTTATCGCGCATCGCGCCATACACCAGAAAAATCTTGCGGCCCGCGAAATTTTCCTTCCAGAATTTCAGCAGCTCTTTCGCTCCAGCAGGATTATGCGTGCCATCGAGATAAACGGCCGGGCGCTCGCTGAGCCGCTCGAGACGCCCGGGCCAGCGAACCGATCGAATTCCACGCTCGATCGCATCGTTCGTCACGGGGAATCCGCGCTCGGCCAGGAGCCGCGCGGCAGTCGCAGCGGTCAGCGCATTGCGAATCTGGAAGCGGCCCGGCAGCGGCGGTTCAAGCGCGATCTTCGTCCTCGAATCACTGGACGTAGCGACGGCGCGGTAGCGGCCGCCTGAAATTCCCGTCTCCTCGAGCTTCCACACCTCATCCACTTCCACCAGCCGTGCACCAAGCTCGTCGCTTCGCTTTGCGATCACCGCCCGCGCTTCCGGCCTTTCCGCGGAACTCACCACCCAGGCGCCCTGCTTGATGATTCCAGCTTTTTCTCCCGCGATTTCCGCGATGGAATGGCCGAGAAAACTTTCGTGGTCGAAGTCAATCGAAGTGATGACCGCAACCTCCGGCACCACGATGTTCGTCGAGTCGAGCCTGCCGCCCAGGCCTACTTCATATACGGCGAAAGCCACGCCGCTTTCAGCGAAAGCGACGAATGCCAGCGCGGTGATGCATTCAAAATATGTCGGATGCGCCGAGAGCTGGCCGCTGGCGAGGAGCGATTCGATTACTGCATGGACGCGAGTCCAGGCCGCCGCGAAATCCACGTCCGAGATGTCTTCGCCATTGATGCGAATGCGCTCGTTGATTCGCTCCAGATGCGGCGAAGTATAGAGTCCGGTGCGGATGCTGGCGGAGCGGAGAATAGATTCGAGCATGGCCGCCGTGGAGCCCTTGCCGTTGGTTCCGGCGACATGCACGCACGGCATTTTTCGGTGCGGATTTCCCAGCGCTTCGGCGAGCAGCGTGATGTTGGCGAGGCCGAATTTCTGAACGCGCGCTTGCTGCGGCGAAGCAAGCTCGCGCCCGAGCGCCATCAGTGCATGGACAGATTCACCGTAGTTCATGAATCGAGAAAGAAACCGAGCGCTTGCGCGATGTAGGACTTCAATTCCTTGCGGGGCACGATGGCGTCGAGAAACCCATGTTCGAGCAGGAATTCCGCGCGCTGAAAACCCTCGGGCAGCTTTTGGCGGATCGTCTGCTCGATCACGCGCGGGCCGGCAAATCCGATCATGGCGCCCGGCTCGGCGATATTCAGGTCACCCAGCATTGCGTAGCTCGCGGTGACGCCTCCGGTCGTCGGATCCGTAAGAACGGAGATAAACGGCACGCGCGCTTCATCCAGGCGCCCCAGCGCCGATGAAACTTTCGCGAGCTGCATCAAGCTGACCGCGCCTTCCATCATGCGCGCCCCTGCGGAACACGAAACGATTATCAGCGGCTGCCGCTGCGCGAGTGAACGTTCGATCGCGCGCGCCACTTTTTCGCCGACCACCGCTCCCATCGAACCGCCGATGAAGCCGAATTCCATCGAGCAACATGTCACCTGCCTGCCACCAAGCTTTCCTTCGGCGGTTACGATCGCGTCTTTCATTCCGAGCTTCTGCTCCGCTTCCTGCAGACGCTGCGCATAGGGCTTGATGTCCGTGAACTGGAGAGGATCCGTCGAGAGAAGATCGGCGTCGTGCTCGGTCCACGGATCTTCATCGAGCAACAGGTCGAGCCGGCGCCGAGCGCCGAGGCGGAAGTGATGTTCGCACTTGGGGCAAACTTCCCAATTCGATTCGAGGTCTTTCTTCCAGATAATCGCGCGGCAGGAGTTGCACTTCGTCCACAGGCCTTCCGTGCGGACTCGGCGCTCGTCCACCGGCGTCGGATTCTGAATCGCGCTTTTTTCTCGTTTGAACCAGGCCATGGGTAAGCGAACTACCAGCTAATAGTCTATTCCGCGCTGCGCAAGAATGCCCTTGGTGTACGGATGTTTCACTTCCTTCATCTCCGTGACCAAATCGGCGGCCTCGACAAGCTTGGGATGCGCGTTTCTGCCGGTGCAGATCACGTGCACCCGCTCCGGACGCTTTGCAAGCGCGTCAACCACGCGGTCCGGATCGAGCATTTTGTAGCTGATCACGTAGTTGATCTCGTCGAGAACCACGAGATCGTATTTCTCGCTGTAAATCTGCTCGCGGCCAAACTCCCATGCCTGCTCGCACATGCGTATGTCTTCCGGATCGGTTTCCGCACCGCCGACTTTTACGAATCCGCGGCCCATCGGACGAATTTCAAACTTGTCGTCGCCGAGCATCTTGGCCGCGTCGAGTTCGCCATAGTGCCACGAACCCTTGATGAACTGCACCATCAGCACCCGCAGGCCCTGCCCCACAGCGCGAAACGCGGTGCCGAGCGCGCATGTGGTTTTGCCTTTGCCTGGCCCGGTGTAAACAATCAGGAGTCCCTTGCCTTCCGGCATTGAATCGCGCCCCGCGACGACAGTTTCCAATAGTGGCCGTGTGCCGTAGAAACGTCAAGAGCCGCAACTCATTTCGGATACGGATGCCCGGCGAGAATTGCGAAAGCGCGGTAGATCTGCTCCGCTAGAACGACGCGGGCGAATTCGTGCGGCATCGTGAGCGTCGAGAGCGAAATGCGCTGCGTGGCGCGGGAACGGAGTTCGGCGGGAAAGCCCTCAGCGTCGCCGCAGAGGAAAATAACCTCGCGCGCGGCGCGGTCGCGCAGGTCGCCGATCCAGCGAGCCAGTTGCTGCGACGTATACTGGTTTCCAGTCGCGTCGAGCAGCACCAGAGTCGCGCCCGGCTCCATCTTCAGTTTGCGGAGCGCCGTGGGCGTGGCCTCGCGAAGTTCAGTAATCTCAACTTCGGCGTAGCGGCGGATGCGCCTGATGTAATCTTCCAAGAGCGCGCGGATCTCTTCGCGGCGCGTTTTCCCCAGCATTACCAGGCGGATTTTCATCGGAGGTTCGCAGACACGAGCGGTGTCATAGCAAACCGTACTTCTTCCGTTTCTCGAGCAGGGTCTTGCGGCTGATTCCCAGGACTTCGGCGGCGCGGCCGATCTTGTAATGCGTGGCCTCGAGCGTGGCTTTTATCGCTTCGCTTTCGAGGGTCTCGAGCGACCTGAGCGCTCCCACCGAGCCGCGCGCTTCGCCCGTCGCGCGCACAACCTGCGGAAAATCCGCGGTCGTCAGCAGCGCTTCCTTCCCAAACACGAGCGCGTGCTCAATCGCGTTTTTCAGCTCGCGCGCGTTTCCCGGCCATGCATAGGACTCCAGCAGCTGAAGCGCCGTAGGATCGAGAGCGGCCTCGGATTTTCCGTGAACCGGCCCGAGCCGCGCGAGAAAATGAGATGCGAGCAGCGGAATATCGGCCACGCGCTCGCGCAAGGGCGGCACGGGAATCGCGAGCACGTTTAGGCGAAAATAAAGGTCCTCGCGGAAGCGGCCTGCCGCAACGGCGCGGGTCAGATCGGTATTCGTGAGCGCCATCAGGCGAGCATCCATGCGCAACGTCTCGGTGCCGCCGAGGCGTTCGAACGTGCGCTCCTCGAGAACGCGCAACAGCTTCGCCTGCATTCCGGGCGCGAGCGCAGCGACCTCGTCCAGCACGATCGTCCCGCCCTGCGCCATCTCCAGGCGCCCCGGCTTGCGCGCCACGGCGCCCGTAAACGCGCCGCGCTCGTGGCCGAATAGCTCGGATTCGACAAGCTCCGAAGGCAGGCTGGCGCAATCAATTTTCAGGAACGGCGCGTCGCGGCGCGCGCCGCGCTCGTGAATCCAGCGCGCGAGCTGGTCTTTTCCCGTGCCGCTCTCGCCAGTGATCAGAAGTGTGGTCGCAGTCTCAGCAAGTTTCTCGGCGATTTCAAGAACACGCAGAGAGGCCGCGTCGGCTGCCACCCACACGATGTTCGTTGCGCTCATGCCTCTGTCGTGCCGCCTTCGGATTCCTCACGCGGCTTCTCGGGCCGCTCGGACGCGGGAAAATCCACGCGCTCGGCGGTGCGCCAGAGCCTCTCCAGATCGTAAAATTGCCGGGCGCGGTCGCTGAAGATATGCACCACAAAACTCCCGAAATCGAGCAGCACCCATTCCGAGCCGATCTTGCCCTCGCGATGCGCCAGGCGCACGTGCTGGCGTCCCAGCTTTTCCTCGATCGCATCGCTGATGGCCTGGAGCTGCGGCGTGCTCTGCCCGGAGCACAGCAGAAAATATTCGGCGAATGCGCCAGTCAGCTTCAGGACGGTGATGTCCACGGCCTGCTTTTCCTGAGCGGCCTCGACGGCCCAGCGAATTTCCGCACGAAGGTTATCCAGTGTCACCGGTACAGGGCCTGCCCGAGAATGTATTCCTCCACGCGCGCGGGCACAAGCCCGTGGATGCTTTGCTTCCGCTGGAGCCGCTCGCGAACTTCGGTGGATGAGACGTGGCTCGCGACGGTGGTCAGCAAATGGATGTCGGTCTTGCGCAGCGCGATTCTGTACGGGTCCGGCGCCGGCGTGCGGCCCAGTTTTTCCGGCGGGATCACCAGCCGCAAGGCGTCCAGGCGAAATCCCGGGCGGCTGGCAATAATAAAGTCGCAGGCGTCCAGCAGCGACTCGTAATTCTTCCACGTGGGAATTTCGAGAAACTGGTCCGCGCCCAGAATGAAATAGAGATGGTGGTCGGGATGCTCGCGGTGAAATCGCCGCACGGTATCAATCGTGTAGAACACGTGGGGCGGGACGCCCGCCACGGGCGCTTCCGCGAGCGACGGCACAAATCCCGGATGATCCGCGCAGGCCAGCGCCGCCATCGTGTAGCGATGAACGAAAGGGGTCAGTTCGCCCCGCGATTTATGCGGAGGGCGCGACGATGGAATGAAGTAGATCGCGTCCAGATGAAACCGCCGCTGCGCCGCCTGTGCCACGGCGATGTGGCCGGCGTGAATAGGATCGAACGTGCCTCCGAAGAGCGCGACCGATCGGCGATGCGATCCGCCGGACGGCTTATGCGCGGCGTGCGATGTCAACTCTCCTCCCGATGGGGCGCGGCCGCGTGATCTTCAGCGTTGCGATCGTCGGCGGCAGGAAGCGCGTGCGATTCTTCTGCCGCATGGACTCCCGCGTAGGGCACTTCCGATATCTGGGACATCGGCGCCGGCTTGGGGATGCGGTCAAGAGCATTCGCCATGGCGCGCACAAGTTCAACAACCCCTTCCCCTGTCGCGGACGAGATGGCGTGAAATTCGAGACCGCGCTTTGCCGAGAATTCGCGCAGCTTCTCGAGCCGGCTTCGGTCCGTCGTGGCATCGAGCTTGGTGGCGACGACGATCATCGGCTCGTCAGCAAGCGCCGGGCTGAACGCGGCGAGCTCGCGCATGATAATTTCGAAATCGTTCACCGGATCGCGGTCGCTCGCATCGCTGGTATCCACCAGATGCGCGATCAGGCGCGTCCGTTCCACGTGCTTCAGAAATCGAATCCCCAGGCCCACGCCTTCATGCGCGCCTTCGATCAGCCCGGGCAAATCGGCTACCACGAACGTGCGGCCCTGGCCCGGCGCAGCATCGGGATCGGCGGAAACGACGCCCAGGTGCGGCTCAAGCGTGGTGAAGGGATAGGCCGCAATCTTCGGGCGCGCCGCGGAGATGCGTGAAATCAAGGTTGATTTTCCGGCGTTGGGGAAGCCGACGAGGCCGACATCCGCCAGCAACTTAAGCTCGAGCCGCAGATTGCGTTCCTGGCCGGGGCGTCCGTCCTCGTGCTCTCGCGGCGCCTGATGCCACGGGCGCACGAACGCCGGATGGCCGTTGCCGCGCCCGCCATGGCCTCCGCGAGCCGCAAGAACGCGCTGGCCCGGCTCGGAAAGATCAAAGAGCTGCACGCCGGTATTCGCGTCAAAAACCACGGTGCCGACTGGCACCGTCAAAGTCATGTCCGCACCGGAGCGGCCGTGGCAATCAGAGCCTTCGCCATGGCCGCCGCGCTGGGCGCGAAACTCGCGATTGTAGCGGTAGCGCAGCAGCGTGTTGTCGTTCAGATTCGCTTCGAGATAGATATCGCCGCCATTGCCGCCATCGCCGCCCGATGGGCCGCCGCGCGGGACGTACTTCTCCCTGCGAAACGCCATGCAGCCGTTTCCGCCGTCCCCGCCCTTTATTGATATTTTGGCTTCGTCAGCAAACATGAGACACCTGTCCCGAGAGGGCGCACGAATAGAGCATACGCTACGGCGGAAGGAAAAAAACAAAAGTGGGCGACGCGCCAAAGGTGCGTCACTCGAACAAATGCTTCAGTTCGCGGCCGACGCAGCAGACTTCTTCTCGTAGCGCGAGGCGTGTTCCTCGGGCAGCAGGACGCTGATGAAGCGCCCCTTCCCGCCCTTGTCCTCGAAAAGCACGACGCCGTCAATGCGCGCGAACAGAGAATCGTCCTTGGCACGCAGGACATTCTTCCCGGCCTTGTAATGAGTGCCGCGCTGGCGCACCAGGATGCTGCCGCTTGTGACTGCCTGGCCGCCGAACCGCTTGACTCCGAGCCGCTGTCCCTGCGAATCGCGTCCGTTAGTAGATGACCCGCCGCCCTTTTTATGTGCCATGAAATCCTCGAGGAAGCTTGCCCGCTGCGGGCAGCCCTATGAAAGTCGCCCTACGCCAAATACCTTAAGAAAGTTGAATGTCTACTTCGACGCTCGTCAAATTCTGCCGGTGGCCGGTCTGAATCTTGTATTGGCCGCCCGTCTTGTACTTCAGCACCTTGAGCTTGGGTCCGCGCGAATGCTTCACGATCTTGCCGGTGACCTTCGCTTTGGCCGCTTCTGCGCCCAGAATCTTCTTGTCGTCCGTGCGGACGGCGAGTACGTCGTCAAACGTCACTTTGTGCCCGATTTTTCCCTCGAGCTTTTCGACCTGAATCGTCTCGCCCGACGCGACGCGGTACTGCTTTCCCCCACTGCGGATTACGGCGTACATGCTGCCTCCCAGCCCTATCGGCAAACGCCTATTATATCGGTGGATCGCTGCTTTCGTCAACGCAGTGTGTGAAGGATCAGCAGCAGCGGGAAACGCCTGAATAGCGGCGTCGGAGCGAATCGAGATAAAACTCGGCACGCGAAAGCAGTGGCACCGGCGTCACGGACCCTTCCGAATCGGAATGGCTGGTGTTGCAGCGCAGGTAGTTCTCATATGCTGCGTCGCCGCTGACCTGCCGCAGCCATGACCATGCTCCACGCAGTAGCTGCATCCCAGTCGCTCCTCTCTTTTCCATAGCCACTGTTAGTCCCCTTCGACCCAGCGCGTCGCAACGTAGGGTGCTTCATGCAGCACGACCGGTTTGATTCCGCGCAAAATGGCGATCCATTCGCCAATCGCCTCGACCACCAGCACAAGCACCATCGCGGCGAGCACTGCGGTGACCGCCGCGTCCAGGCGATTATTGAAAATCAGCCGCTGCGTCTCGGCGATCTGCGCCGCGGGAATCGTACCGGAGGAAATTTGGCCTGCCAGTGCATTCGCCTGCGCCAGAAAACCCAGCCGCGGATTCGCGCTGAAAAGTTTCTGGTAGCTGGCCGTCATGGTCACCGCGATCAGCCACACCATGGGAATCAGCGTCACCCAGACGAAGCGCGCGCGGCCCATTTTCAGCAGGATCGTCGTCGCCACCACCAGCGCGACCGCCGCGAGCAATTGGTTCGCGATGCCGAAAAGCGGCCACAGAGAATTAATGCCGCCGAGCGGGTCCTGCACTCCCTGCCACAAAAAATATCCCCACGCGCCGACCATCGCCGCGCTGGCCACCAGCGTTCCGGATATCGAACCCGATCGCCCCAGCGGTTTCCAGGCGTGCCCTGCAAGGTCCTGAACCATGAAGCGGCCCACTCGCGTGCCCGCGTCGAGAGTGGTGAGAATAAAAAGCGCCTCGAACATGATCGCGAAGTGGTACCAGATGGCGAGGAGACGGTCCCCTCCAATTGTCCCGCTGAAAATCTGGGCCATGCCAACCGCGAGCGATGGCGCGCCGCCCGTGCGGTCCAGCAGCGTGCGCTCTCCCACGCGCTGCGCGAGCGACGTGATCGTCTGCGGATCGAGCGGAAATCCCCACGAGCTGATGGTCTTCGCCGCGACGTCCGCGGTCCTGCCGACAATTCCGGCCGGGCTATTGATCGCGAAATAAACTCCGGGCTGGAGCGCGCACGCCGCGATCATGGCCATCACGCCAACAAACGACTCCATCAGCATCGAGCCGTAACCCACAATCCGGGCGTGCCCTTCGCGCAGAATCATTTTCGGCGTGGTGCCGGAAGCGATCAGCGCATGAAAGCCGCTAACAGCGCCGCATGCGATCGTGATAAAGCAGAATGGAAAGATTTTCCCCGCGAACACGGGCCCTTCGCCGTCGGTGAAACGCGTCAACGCGGGCATTGCCAGCGTCGGCCGCACGATTAGCACTCCTGCAGCGAGCGCGAAGATTGCGGCCACCTTGATGACCGCGCTGAGGTAATCGCGCGGAGCCAGCAGCAGCCATACCGGCAGCGCGGACGCTGCAAAACCGTACACGATGATGGCGATGGCCAGCGCCGGAGCGGAAAGTGTGAAGGTCCGCGACCAGGTCTGCGACGCGTTCACCCATTGCCCCGCGACCACGGCCAGCGCCACCAGCGCCACGCCGCCGAACGACGCCTCCAGCACGCGCCCCGGGCGCACGAACCGCAGGTAAATTCCCATCAGCAGCGCGATAGGAATCGTCATTACCAGCGTGAACGTGCCCCAGGGCGATTCCCGCAGCGCCTTCACGACCACCAGCGCAATTACCGCCAGCAGGATCACCATGATCGCGAGCACCGCCAGCAGCGCGATCATTCCGCCGCGTTTGGATACTTCCTCGCGCGCGATTTGCCCCAGGGATTTTCCGTCGCGGCGAATGGAACAAAAGAGAATCGTGAAATCCTGCACGCAGCCGCCCACGGCCGCGCCGACAATCAGCCAAAGCGTCCCCGGCAGGTAGCCGAATTGCGCCGCAAGCGTGGGTCCCACCAGCGGTCCCGGTCCGGCGATCGCCGCGAAGTGGTGGCCGAGCAGGACCCACTTGTTGGTCGGCACGAAATCCCGGCCGTCCTCCAGGCGCTCTGCGGGAGTCGCGCGAGTATTATCCAGCGCGAAAATCCTGGCGGCCAGGAATGCGGAATAAAACCGGTAAGCGACCAGAAACGTGCATAGCGCGGCGACGATAAACCACACGGCGTTGAGCGGTTCGCGCCTCTCGAATGCGATCGCTGCGAGCGCGCCAGCCCCTGCCAGCGCAATCGCTCCCCATCCCAGAATTTTCAGGATTCGCTTCACGGTGGGTTACAGATATACGAAACGCCGCCGGAATTCCGTCTCGCTCAAATGCGCCACCGGCATTCCGCCGCGCACCCCGTCCGGCGGCACATAAGGCAGCGCTCTTCCTGTCGTGTCAACGTACGGCTGGTCCATATGAATCGCTATGACCGCGCTCCGCGCGTGTGGCATCGCTGCGAAGACACTCGCCGGCATCGCGGCGATTGCCGCGCCGGCCGCCGCACACTCCGTCATGAAATTTCGCCGCGTCAGCATTCGCAAATCCTCACGCGAACGGCAGCTCGCTGTCGTCCATCCATCGGCCATGCACCTGCGCGGTCGCGCGGAACGGCAGAATCACCCGCGCCACGTCGCCTTCCTCCAGCCTCTGCGCATCCGCAATAATCAGTTCCGAACGCATCTCCGCATAATTCGACGCGACGCCCATAATATAGCCCTCGCCTTCGGCGCCGTTCTTGCGCGGCACGAAACACACTTCCTGCAGGCCGTGCGTCGGCCCGGCGAAATACGAGGTCATCTTTCCGGTCGCAAGATCGAAGCGCCCGTAACAATTGCTCACGCGTCCGCCCAGATTCCCGGCCTTCCACTCCTCGAATGGGCGCGCTTTGTCCGAATAGGCAGTAAACGCGTACCTGTAAGGCTGTGTGAGATAGCGATCGTCCACGCGGCCCAGGTCGCTGACGTTCATCTCGAACAGTTTTTCTTCGATGAATCCGTCGTCTTTCGAGTTCAGATTGAAGGTCTGGCGGCGAATGTAGGCGCGCGCCTTGGTGGGATCCCACGGCGAGCCGTCAATCGGCGGGAAAAACGGGAAAGGATTGGAGTCGTAAATCGGCGCTTCGAAGATCACTTTGTCGCCGTCGTCGCGCGCGTTCAGCGTGTGCACCGTGGCGCGCGAAGGGCCTTTGAACCATCGTATGTCTTTCGCCTCGCCGTCGCGCGGCACAATGGCGACCATCGCGGGTTTCGTGTCGTCCCATCCCCAGTGGACTTTGCCCGCCTTCAGCATCTCCATGCTCGATACGAAGCCAAAGATCGGGATGATCACGTACTTTTGGGTGATGCTGATGTCGTGGACCATCGCGACGTAGGGCACTTTGAATCGCAGCTCGCGCGTAACCTCGCCTTTTTTGTTGATGGTGTAGAGGAAAACGTCGTTCGTTTCCAGGCCTTCCGCCTCGTAGCCATAGCAGATCATTTCGCCAGTGACCGGATCCACTTTCGGATGCGCGGTGAAGGTCAGGCTCTTGTACTTGCCATGAAAATTGTAGGGGCCGATCGTTTCAAGCGTGTTGCAGTTGATCTCGTACGGCAGGCTATCTTCTTTCAGCGTGAAAAGTTTGCCGGCGAAGGCGAGAGGAGTGGTGTTCTGCACCGAGCGGTCGAGCCCTGCCACGCTGGGATCATCCGTGAACGGGTTGCGATACTTGCCGAAAAGCTGCTTGTGCGCGGCGCTATCGGCTTTGAAACGCGGCGTCTTGACCCAGCGGCCTTTGTAGTCCACCACGCCGTTCTTGAAGCGAAACATGTTGATGTAGCCGTCCATGCTGAACGGCGAATCGTCCTCGAATTTCGGCGGGTAGAGCCAGTCGCCGCCCAGTCGAACGAACGCGCCATTCAGGTCCGTGGGCACTTTGCCGATCACTTCGCAGTCATACACATCCGCCTCGAAGCGCGTCGGCGCGAAAAATCCCTTCATCGTGGGCTGATTCGAAAAGTCAACCATGGCCGCAATCTCCTTCGTGTATGCAGAAATGCTAATCGTGCTGGTGAAACCACGGCGACGGCATGCGGTACGGCACGGTGATAAATACCGCCTCGGCGTGACGTATTTTGCCATCCTGAATCTTGAACATCTCCATCAAACAAAATGAGTGCGGCGATTTCAGTGGCGATTCATGCAGCACGCCGTCGGTCGTCGTGTATTTCTCAAGCCGCCCGGAATGATCAATGAATCCGCCCGCGAGCACCAGACCCTTCTCTTCATCAATCAGGGGGAAACGCCGCGCGCGCAGCTCGTCATCCCAGCGATAGTTACCCAGCTTGAATCCCGTCCCGCAGGAAATCTTTCCGTACGCCGAAAGATTCAGGTTCGGATCCTGCACCGTCCCCGGATGCGGATCGTTCGCCGTCCAAACGCCATTCTCGCGCCGGCTGCAATCGTCGGTAAAGTCCGTGAACAATGTCCCGTCGTTCAGTTCCAGCGTACTGAAATAACCATTGGCAATCGAAATCATTCTCGCGCGCGGCCGCCTCGACTCCACGGGAACATCCGCGAGAAGCACAGGCAGGGGCTGCATTGTCTCCGGATTGCCGAACGGGCCCGGGCCGTAGCCCTTGCGATCAACAATCGTCTCCACTTCAGAAATCTTCCCGTCGTCCACTTTCAGCCGCAGCCCGAAAAACGATTTCGTGCCGCGCTCGTCAATCACGCCGAAATAGGCGACCTGTCCATCTTGCGGATCGGCGGCGCGCGCATCGTCCGTGCCGCGCCCGCTGATCGTGCCCCATAGGCCGTAGCCGATCGGCAATTCCACATTGTTCTCGGTGAATTTCACGTGCGCGGCCCATGGCAGCCGCGCCGGATCT
The DNA here is from genome assembly GCA_963842425.1 of uncultured Acidobacteriota bacterium. Lineage (GTDB taxonomy): Bacteria > Acidobacteriota > Terriglobia > Acidiferrales > UBA7541 > Palsa-295. The sequence goes on from CAWJGQ010000011.1 coordinate 132,131, forward strand.
TTCGCCACCAGCGCCGCCATGTACTGGTCCACGAAGCCGTAGAGGCATGCCCTGTCGCAGGCAGCGGGCGTTGCAACGCTTTGCGCGGAATTCAGCGCGTGAGCCTTACGGAGCGGAGAGAACAGTGCGACGAACAAAACAACGGCCAGCATGAAAACGAGCGCGATCTGTGCGGAAGACTTTCCTCGCATCACTCGAATCCCCCGATCCGTGCGTGCTTCGGTGAATCTCACGGCGAATCCTAGCAGAGGAGCGAGATCGAGGGGTAGAGTTTCGTTACCCGAATCAGCGTCAGCGGCAGCCGCAGGCCCCGCCGCAACATCCGCCGCCGGACGATGACGAGCCAGAAGACGAGGAAGAACCGCCGGACGACTTCGCGCCATTGCCGTGTGCGGCAAACACAGAAATCTGCATCGTCTGCTTCGCGCTCGCGCATTTTGGGCACGCGATCGCCGCGCTCTTGCTCAGCACGATGCGCTCATAGTGTTCGCCGCAATCATCGCAAAGGTATTCGTATATCGGCATCGAGTCTCCCTTTCTCGTCAATACAGAATTCTAGCCGAAACGATCCCCGCCAGTCCAAAAACCATGAGCACGCCCCACAGTGCGAGTGAGACCCGCGCCCACTTCTGTCCGGCGAACGCAGTCGCCAGCCCGATAAACCAGAGCCCGACGCTGGCCCAATTCGCCGCCAGCTCGACGCCACGAACGGTGTCCCAGGTTCCGAGCATGTACCAACAGCTCGGCACAAACAGGGCCATGGCGAACACCGCCGACACGAGTCCGCACTGAAATGCCACACGCCGCCACGGCGGGATCGCCCTGCGATCGTTGACGATCCAGATGCTCCAGGCGAAATACAGCGAAATGGCAGCGGGAAGAAAAAAGCCGGTCAACAGCACAGATTGGCTCAAGGCCCGCATGCGCTATCGTACCAAAAGCGCCGATCGCACCAGCGCCGTCAGGGTCGCCAGTACAGCGCACGAAATCTCCGCACCCACGGCGGTTCGGGCTCCGCGTAGTCCTCGAATGATTCTTCCTCGAGCCCCGCGCGCCGGAATCCATCAAGCTCGGCGCGCATCAACGGCCACGGCGGCCCTTCGCCTTCGGGCTCATTTTCCGCGCGTCCTCGCGCGATCACCAGCAGCCGCCCTCCCGGCGCCACAAATTGCGCAATTTTCTCGATGGCTCCGGGGCGCAACGGTGCAGGCAGCGCCTGCACGGTGTAAATCTCGAGCACGAAATCAAAGCTGTGCAGCCAGCTCTCGGGCGGATTGAAAAGGTCGGCGACTACGTATTCGACGCGCGTCTCGGGATAGCGCTTCTCCGTGGCTTCGATGGCCGTCTTCGATATGTCGAAGCCGGTTGTCTTGAATCCCCAGGCGGCAAGTTGCTCGGAGTCGTCGCCAAGTCCGCTGCCGATCACCAGCGCCCGCTTACCGGCGGTCTCCAGCGGATGCGCCTTCCAAAATTCGAGCAGCCGCGAATTCGGCTCCTGATCGCCCCACGGGACAATCCCGTCGCCGCTCTCCGCTTCCTGGTAGAGCGCCTCGAACCATCCGAGCGGGTCGCCCTTGCGGATGAATTCAGCGGCAAGCTCGCGCGTTCGTACTCGGTCCGGCATGAATGGATTCTATCGAAGTCCACGCCCAGCCGAAAAAGAAACAGCCCCGGCCGAAGCCGGGGCTGTTGGTGAAATCCGCCAGGGTTGAAAGTGGTTAGTCGCCGGCCACGGTCGCAGCTTCGGAATTTGCAGCCGCCGTCGTGCCGTTGCCGTTCGCGGGTTCGATCCGCTTCACGGTCGTGCCCGGAACAGCCGACAGAATCTCGTCCATCGAGCCGATCTGCATCAGAGGCTCGGTCTTCTTCTTCAGCACGAGTTCCTCGTAAATCTTCCGGACCTTGGCCGCTTCCTCATACGCCTGCTTGCGGCGGATGCGGTCTTCTTCGGCCGCGGTCTGGGGAATATCGTGCTCCAGGTGACGAACGCGCGCCGCATCGTCATCGTTGATTTTCAGCGAGTGTTCGTAATCGTTGAGCGCGACGCTCTTGTTCTTCGCGTAAATTTCATGCTTTCCGTGCTTTTTGTACCACTCGGCGACGGTCGCATTCTTGTGCATGTTCTCGATGATCTGCCGCCAGCCCACGCCCGTGTTGTACGCGCAGAACGAAATTTCACCCTTCTGCGTGGCGTACGGGATGATGCACATTTCCGTGCGGCGGAAATCGTAGTTGAAAAGGTCCTGGAACCACATTCCAGCGATGAACAGGAAATTCCAGGGATCTTCCCGGCGCCGCTTCATGGCGTCTTCGATGGTGCGCGTTGGATTCGTTTTCCCGTACTTCTTGTCCGCATCCTTCGAAAGTGCCCAGGTCTTGTCGAACTTCATCCACAGGTCCTTGAGCCTCAAGCTGGGCGGCGCCTGGAACGGCTTGTAGTTCTTCAGCAGCGCCATGGCCATCATGAAGTTCGAGAACTTCTTGCCGCGGGCCGCGTCCGTGATTGCCGTCACGTCCTTGGTCAGCGAAGGAGCGTCGAGGAATCGCGGGACAGGCGCCCATTCTTTCGTTTCCTTGTTGATCATCAGCGCCGTGCCGACTCCGCAGTTCGGATGGCACCCGCAGGAAAGCGATCCCCACTGCGAATCCGGTCCGTGCGAAAGGTCCGAGAAGCCCGCGAACGTGGCAATGTAGGAAATCGGGAACCAGTCGCGTGTCGGCTCCACTTTGCCAACCTGCGAGCTGACGTCCTGCGCGAGGTGCGAAAGCGTGTAGCGCTGTCGGATTCTCCGCTCCGGGGTAATGTCCTCGTCGCGCCCGGTGAAAGAAACCGGCTGGAACGAAACGAACGAAATTTTCTTCGGATTTTCCATCGCGAACTTGACGATCGGTCCGACCTGATCGTTGTTCACGTTGTTGACGATCGTCGTCACCAGCACGATTTCGACTCCCGCTTCGTGCAGGTTCTCGATCGCGCGCAACTTCACGTCAAACAAGTTGCCGACTTGCCGGTGGCTGTTCGCGTCGTTGCCGATGCCGTCGAATTGCAGGTAGGCGTACCGCAGACCCGCCTCGAACGCTTTCTTTGCGAAATCCTTACTCTTGGCGAACTCGATTCCGTTGGTTGCGGCCTGCACGCTGTTGTATCCAACTTTGCGCGCGTACCGGACTGCGTCGAAGAAGTAGGGCGACATCGTCGGCTCGCCGCCGGAGAACTGCACCGACATCTGCCGGCGCGGCTTGATCTTCGTGGCGTTATCGAGAATTTCCTGAATTTCTTCCCAGCTCAATTCGTGGACGTAGCCCACCTGGTTCGCGTCCATGAAGCAGGGATCGCACATCATGTTGCAGCGATTCGTCAAATCAACGGTCAGCACCGACCCACGTCCGTGTCGCACCGTGCTCGAACCGTGGTTGTGGAGCTTTTCGTCGTTGTGCGCCGGAATATCGCGCCCCGGGAAATTCCCCTCAATCCATTCGAGGAATTTCGCGTCAATCGCCATCAGGTCTTCGTACTTCCCGTGAATGGCGCACTCTTTGATCATCCACACTTGACCATCGCGCTCGATAATCTGCGCTTTGATCTCTCCGACCTTCTCGTGAACGAGGTCGGTCCAGTCCTTCTTGCCGTCAATGATGGCTTCGCGCGCTTCTTTCACGCACGCGGGGCACAGCGAGTCCGTCGTCCGCGGCCAGCCGAGCGTGGGCTTCGACTTCTCCCACGACTTCAGCAGCGGTTTGTCGGACCACTTCGGTGTAAAAGACGGATTGGGATTCTTCTTGTTGAAGTGTTGAATCGTGTCAAAGGTCAGCCCCGCCGTCTTGCAGAGCGCCCAATCGAAAGTCTTCCAAAGTTGATTGCCTACTGTCTTCGGCATATAACTGCACCTCTTCCTTAAGATTCCCTAATAGCCTGAAAAATAACCTGGGATTGAGCCCCGCGAAACCGCTGAAAAGCTAAGCCCCCACGGGTGCGCCCGCCCCGTAAGCGGTTACGGTACCAAAGTTTGCCTCTATTCCAAGGGTCCGTCTAGGCCCTTGCGCCCAAATGTACATATAGCGGGTTAAACGGTCAAAACCAGCACCCAAAGGGGCCCCTCCCCTAGTACCAGGGAGGCTATTTCCCACAGGTGGGACAAGACCAGCTTCTATCCGCCAGCGCCCTAGGCGCGACACAAGCCGCAAAAGAACTATTCGAGATTCAGGGGAGTCCGCAGGACACCAATGGCAAAGTGCGCCAGCAGCGGCGCGTCGTCATCCAGCTGAATCCAGCGCAGCACGCAATGATCCTTCATGTACTGTGAGACCTTCGCCTCATTGATGCCCAGATACTCGGCCAGCTTGGCCTTCAGGCCGGTGTCGGAGGAATAGCCGCGTCCGCCGCGAGTATTTTTTCCGGAGCGCCCGCCGCGCACAAGATTTCCGGCGCCGATTCGCAGCGTCTGGCAGGCTTCCACATAATACGAAGTGATCTGATCGGAATCCGAGAGAAGGAACACGCCGGGGCCTGCCGGAGCGTCCTCGGCTTCGTCCAGCCGATGCAATGGACTGGTAACGAGCCGCCGCAGCAGCGATTCGAGTTGCGCCATTCGCGACGCGAGCGCCGGATCGCCGCGTCCATGGGCGGCGCGTTCCGAAGGCAGTTGCGGCACCGAAGATTCCGTGCGCGAGGGCCTCTCGTGCGTGGGCGACGATTCGTACTCCGCTCTCTCGGGAACCGCCCTTTCGGAAGTCAATCGCTCGGTGTAGGACCGCTGCGGCGCGGGCCGCTCGAAGGCAGGCGTACTCGGCGCGGGCGGTCGCGACTGCTGAGGTTCGGTTGACTGCGCAAAAGCCTGTGATGGAAGCCCCGGCGAAGCGGGTGCGCCCTTGCGACGGCGTCCTCTGCCTCCGCGACGTCCGCGGCGGCGCTTTCGCTTGCCCAGCGGAGAACCATCGGCTGCTGCCTCGCCCGGTGTCGCGGATGATTCCGCGGAAGATTCCGACCGCGCGCCTCGTTCGTGTGACTCGGAAATCTCGCCGAGCGCGAGAGGCAGACCCTCTCCGGCCGGCTCCTCGGATTCGTGCGCGGCCGCACTGGACGATTCTTCGCCTGCTTCGCTTTGGTGATCGGCATCAGCCCGTGTTTCGCGTCCGGGGCGTGCGGCTTGCTCGCTGGGCGTCAGCGGCGGTGGAATCTCAAGGCCGAGGCGCGTCAGCGCTTCTTCGGCTTTCTTGCGCCAGTCGGCGCGGCGAAATCTCTGTGCGGCAATCGTGTACCAGTTCCCTGCTTCGTCCTTGTGTTCGGCTTTTTCTTCGATCGCGGCGAGCTCCCACGCAACCATTGCATCGCGCGTGCGTTGGAAAAGTTCGTTGAGTTTTGCCTGCGCGTCGGGGCTGTTCTTCGCCTTGCGGATACGCGCTTGAATTTGACGCCAATCAGCCATGTCGCAACATTGTAGCAGCCGCTTGACCTCTAAGCTAATGGAGTGTGACGCACTCGTAGTCCCGACATCCGTGAGGGTATAATCCACCGCAAAGCAGGGAGACGCTGCGCGATATGACGGAAGCCCGCTGGGGTGAAGTGAAAAACTTGCTCGCGAGCGCTCTCGAGCGGGCGCCGGAGCAGCGGCGCGCGTACCTCGAGCAGGCGTGCGCGGACGCGGGATTGCGCAGCGAAGTGGAATCGCTGATTGCCGCGCACGAGCTAGGGAACGACAGTTTCATGGAGCGCCCCGTAGCCGCAGGCAATGACGAGCTGAGAAACGGCACAAGGCTTGGTCAGTACAAAATTGTTGCACGCCTGGGCGCCGGCGGAATGGGCATTGTGTACAAGGCGGAGGACACGCGCCTGCAGCGCTTCGTGGCCCTGAAGTTCCTGCCTGATGAGGTGGCCCACGATCCTCAAGCCCTCACTCGCTTCCGGCGAGAAGCGCAGTTGGCTTCCTCCTTGAATCACCCCAACATCTGCACGATCCACGACATCGGAGAGCAGGACGGAAAATGTTTTATTGCCATGGAGTTGCTGGAAGGCCACACGCTGCAGACCGGCATTGCCGGGCGGCCGCTGCCGCTGGATTCGTTTCTCGAACTCGCTCTGCAAATCGCCGATGCCCTGGAAGCGGCCCACCGGAAAGGCATCGTCCACCGGGATCTCAAACCATCAAACATCTTTATAACCAATCGCGGTGACGGCAAGCTGCTGGATTTTGGCTTGGCAAAGAACGTGAGACCAGAAAACCTTCTGGCTGCCGATGCGGCCACCATGTCGGGACCGCTCACCGTGCGAGGGCAGATTGTCGGGACCATTGCCTACATGTCCCCTGAGCAGGCGCAGGACGCGGACGTGGATGCGCGCAGCGATATTTTCTCCCTGGGCACGGTGTTGTACGAGATGGCTACGGGCCGGCGCGCGTTCACGGGAGAGTCTCCGGTCACCGTGATCGCCGAGATTCTGCGTGGCGAACCAAAGTCGCCGAAGCTACTGAACCCGGAACTTCCCGACGAGCTCTCGCGCATCATCGGCAAGTCTCTGGAGAAAGACCGGGCTGACAGATACCAATCCGCGAACGATTTGATGATTGACCTGCGACGGCTCAGGCGGGATTCCTCGCATTCCGCATTGAAGGCACAGACGCTTCCCCCGGTTTCTGTATGGCGACGGCCGAGATCGATCGCCATTCTCGGGATCGCAACGGTCGCTCTAATTGTGGTTTTGGTCCTGGTTTTGAATGCGCCTCCGCCGGCTTCAGGCCCCCTCAACTTCGAGCAACTCACCTTCTCGCCCGGTCTTAAGGACGGCCCTATTGTCACGGACGGAACACGCCTATATTTTGAAAGTCAGGGTCAGCCCGTGGAAATGTCGGTGAAGGGTGGCCCCACGGCGCCCCTGCGGGCTTCCGTCTCCGGACTGCAAATGCTGGATATTTCTCCGGACGCATCTGAAATGCTGGCCCTGAAACGAGATCTCAATGATGAAACCTTCCGCGGGTCGTTGTGGTCCGTTCCGGTCTTGGGCGGCTCTCCGAGGATGCTGGATAATCAGACCGTCCGCAGCGCACAGTGGTCGCCAGACGGCCGCTTGATCGCCTCCGCCGATTTGAATTCCGTTTTTGTCAGCGACATGGATGGCGTGAACATCAGGAAGATATGGGACGCCCCCAGCACGACCGGCACTCCACATTTTTCGCCCGATTCCCGCCGCATTCGTGTGGCCGTCTACGACGACAAGAACCTTGCTCCACCGAAGATATGGGAATTGAACGTCGATGGAGGCTCGCCACACCGACTCGCACTTCAATGGCCCGAAGATGCTGGTTTGGAGGATGGGCAGTGGACTCCGGACGGGAAACGATTTCTCTTTCTATCGAGACGAGAAGGGTTGAATAACATTTACGAACTCACCGACCCTCGATGGTTCGAGTTTTGGAAGAAACCAACTGCAATGCGTTTGACCACGGGTCAAATTGATGTTCTTGCAATGGTGCCCAGCCGCGATAGCGCGGGACTATTTGTTGTCGGACGCATCGCCCAGGGTGAGATGCACGTGTTCGATCCGCAGCAGAAGCGGTTCGTGCCGTTCTTGAATGGTTTGGCGGCTTCGTCGATCGCCATCTCACCCGACAAAAAATGGATGGCGTATGCAGATTATCCGCGGCACTTTCTATGGCGAAGCAAATTGGACGGCAGCGAGAAGCTCCAACTGACGGATTTCTACGCCACCATGCAGCAGTGGTCCCCTGACAGCAAGCAGATCGTATTTTCCGATTGGCGCCAGCTATACCTGATATCGGCCGATGGAGGTGTCGCCGAAAAGCTAATCCCCGATCCCAATAACGAAGTCGCGCCGTTCTGGTCGCCTGACGGAAAATCGATCACATTCAATGACTACCCAAACCCCGGACAGCCTCGAGCAATCAAGGTCCTCGATCTCGCCACCCGAAAGATATCCGTGATGCCCGGTTCGGAAGGCTATTACGTCGGGCAGTGGTCGCCCGATGGGAAATACATGGTCGCCGTGGGGCAGAATCCATCGCGTCTAGTGTTGTACACGGTGAAATCCGGCGCGTGGAAGGACATCAAGAAATTCGAAGGAATCTGGGGATGGTGCGTATGGTCGAATGATAGCAAATCCGTTTACGTCCAGATGCCAAGTGCCGCGCCAGGCGTAGAACCTGGATTCTATCGACTGGGCATTCCGGATGGATCGTGGAAGCTGACCAACACACTGGATGGCCTTGCCGTGAGTCCCGATAACGGGGAGAGTTTTTTTGCCCTCACCTCGGATGGCCGGCTCGCCATGATGAGCGACACCAGCGTGGTTCAGATCTATTACGCAAAATGGAACTAGCGTTCGCCCCCGTATTCAAGGACATAATAGGATGAGGAGAGAAATGAAATTGATCCGCGTATCGTCGATCGTCGCGCTATTGGTCGCCAGCCAAGCCGCGGCGTTCGGCCAGCAGAGCGCGTCCGGATTCGAGCCGCTCGATCGCTGGAAAGCCGCCGTCCTCGCCGGAAGCCAGTCGTCGCTCGCCACGCTCTATGCGACCACTCCTCCAGCTCAGGCGCAGACTCCCCAGGGCAAAACTCAGGACCCGAGCGAAGAGCCGCTGTTCTGGTCCGCGCTCGCAACGAAGGGCATCAGCGACCTTCGACCAAAAGTCCTCGAAATCCAGCGCCCCCAACCGGGCGTCGTCGAACTCGTCCTTCGCATCGAGATCAAGCTAAAAACGGATTCCGGCGAGCAGCCGTTTGTGGTCGGTGCGAGTCAGGTTTGGATTCAACAAGGGAACGACTGGCGAATTGCCGCCACGCAGAGAAGCGATCCCGCTCCGAATCCTCCGCGGAGATTGCCGGAGCCGGCCAAGCCCAATACCGATCTCTATGCGCCACCCGAGGAAGCGCAGTCAGAAATCAGCGCCGCGCTAGCCAGCTCCGCGAAAGATCACAAGCGCGTGATCCTCGTATTCGGCGCCAACTGGTGCTACGACTGCCACGTCCTTGACGCAACCTTTCACTCGAAAGCGATCGCCCCCCTCGTTGTCGCGAACTTCCACGTCGTGCACATCAATATCGGAGAAGAAGACAAGAACCTCGACTTGGCTGCGAAATACGGAGTCCCGCTCAAGAAGGGGGTGCCAGCTCTCGCCGTACTCGACTCGAACGGAACGGTCATCTACAGCCAGCAGGAAGGCGAGTTCGAGAACAGCGTCCGCATCGGCCCCGCCGATGTTACGGCCTTTCTCAAGAAGTGGGCGCCGCCGCAGAGCTAGTCTCGACCGGCGCAGCAATGGTTCTTCCCAACCGCCGCCGCGGTTTCCTGCGGTGTAAAATATATACAACTAGTACTTCACGCTGAAAGTAATACGCTGCGTCCGGTCATATTGAGCGTAAGCTCGAAGTTCAGGGACCCTGAAGTCCTTGGGTGCAAAGAATATGATCCCTCGACGCTTGTTGATCCTCGTGGCGCTCGGCGCCTCCGCCGTCACCGTATCCTTTGCACAAACGCAGAAACCGATCACAAACGCCGATATCGTCAATATGACGAAACAGGATTTTGATCCAAGCCTGATCGTTAAGGATATCCAGTCCAGCAAAACGGACTTCGACACCTCCCCGCAGGCTCTCATTGACTTGAAAAACGCGGGCGTAGATAAATCGGTGATGGATGCAATGCTTTCCGCCCAGGCGAGAATGCCCTCTGACGCCGTAGATGCGGTGCGCAGTACTCCGATATCCGCCGGCGGTCCGGCGCCCGATTCTGGTAACGGCGCTTGCGGCGCAAACGGATGCCTCCTTCGCGAAGGCACGCAGGTTACATTGAAATTCGAGTCGCCATTAAGCTCGAAGACCGCTCACATCGGCGACTCGGTGGAGTTTCAACTCGATGATGATCTGAAAGTCGGAGATTCAATCGTCGTCCCGAAGGGCGCTCATGCCGTGGCAACGGTCAACGACGCGAAAAAATCCGGAATGATGGGCAGACCCGGCGAGCTCAGCGTCCAGATTCAATACCTGGTGGTCGGCAGCAACCATGTGCGAATCCGAGGTACGCAAGGCCGCGAAGGAGATAGCAAGACTGGAGCGGCGGTGGCTTTGACCGTCCTGTTCGGTCCAGTCGGCCTCATCAAGCACGGCAAAAACGTTGTAATACCCGCTGGAACGCCACTCACCGCCTACGTGGATCAAGACGTTTGGCTCGCGCCGAATCATTCCTGACATTTGCGGACGTGACTCGCGGCAAGTCACGCGATCTACTTCCGTATGCCACGCGAAACCACGCCGCTGCCTAGGGACGACGCCGGTTCAGCCCTTACTCAACCCCTCCGCCAACGGCAGCCATACTTGAAAAATTGTGTCGCCGGGCTTCGAGGTAACCTGGATGTTTCCTCTGTGCTTCTTCACAATCCGTTGAACGGTGTCGAGGCCGAGCCCCGTGCCTTCCCCAACTCCCTTCGTCGTGAAGAACGGTTCGAAAATGTGCGATCGTATATTCGCTGAAATTCCGGGGCCGTTGTCGCCAATCTCCACCACCACGCAATTATCGTCGCGATAAATTCGAATGCGAAGCTCACCCTTGCCGCCCATGGCGTCAATGGCATTATCAATCAGGTTGGTCCAAACCTGATTCAGTTCGCTCCCGAACGAATTCACAAGCTGAGGAAGTTTTTCGTAGTCGCGCTTTACCGTCACCCCGTGTTTGAGCTTGTGATTCAGGATTGTCAGCGTATTTTCCAGGCTTTTCACGATATCCACGTTTTGCACGGGCGCCTGATCCATAAACGTGTATTCCTTGATCGCCAGGACCAGGTCGGAAATGCGCGCCGTGCCGCTCTCGATTTCGTCCAGCAGCGTCGCCACCTCAATCGAGGCGGCAATCCTCACCAGTGCGGCTCGCGCAGTGGCTTCATCCAGCGTCGCGAACAATGATTCCAGCGCTTCCGGCTTCACGTTCTTGTGCGCCAGATCGGCGGCCATTTGCCACAAATCATTCTGCCCATGGCTGCGCAGCAGTGAATCGAGTTGCTCCTCGAGGTCGCTCATGGTGAGCGCGTCAGGCGGGACTGCGTCGCTTTGAATGAACGAAGTTTCCAGCTTTTCGATCTCCGCCTTCTGCGCCGCGGTAAGTTCGCGCCTCCCCAATTCGTGGCTTGTTTCCTTAATCCGTTTTAGGACCTCTCGCAGTTGGCTTGCGGCGCGTTTCGCCGCGGACGCCGGATTATTGAGTTCGTGCGCGAGTCCCGCCGAAAGCTTGCCCAAGGAAGCCAGCCGGTCGCGCTGTTGCTCTTGTCGAGTGGTTTCGCGGATTCTGTCGGACATTAGGCCCACGAGTCGCTGGGTCAACTCCGGCATCTTCTGTATGAGTTCAGGAAACTGTGAAGAGGGAAAGCGCAGGGCACGGACGTCCGTGATCGCGCGCGCTCCCACCGTAAATTGTTTCATCCTCGAATAGGGCAGCACCCCTGTCACATTCCCCGCTTGCACTGCCATTACCACGGCTTCACCGCCCAGCTCGCCTCGGATCTGCAACTGCCCGCTGAGGATCACAAACATGGAATCCGCTGGATCGCCCTCTCGAAAAGACGTATCGCCTTCCTTCAGAAGCAACTCTTCCGCTCGCCCGATAAACCAGGCTATTTGATCGTCTGGCAGGCCCGCGAATGCCGGGACGGCAAGTAATTCTGAATTTGTGACCATTTATACCTTGCTCAGATATTGATGGATGAACTGCACGGCCACCGACCCTTCCCCCACTCCGGACGCTACCCGCTTCACCGAACCATGGCGGACATCGCCGACCGCAAAAACACCAGGGATGTTTGTCTCCAGCAAAAAAGGATCTCTTTCGAGCGCCCATCCCTTGGGATGCTGGCCCTCCCGTATGAGGTCCGGACCCGTGAGTATGAATCCCCGCTCGTCGCGCTCCACCAGATCCGCCAGCCAGTCGGTTCGCGGCAGCGCTCCAATGAAAATGAACATCGCGTGCGCTGGCACGCGCTCGATCTTATTGGTGTCCGAACACAAGAATGAAATCTCTTCCAGATGGGTCCCGCCGTGTGCTTCAACCGCGCTGGCGTTCGCCCAGATCTGGATGTTCGGCGTCTCCTTAATCTGGTCAATCAGGTATTGCGACATCGTGCTGGACAATGAGCTTCCCCGAACCGCAATGACTACGCGTTCGGCATATTTCGCGAAGTTCATTGCTGCCTGGCCCGCGGAATTCGCGCCGCCCACCACATAAACAATTTCTCCCCTGCATGACAAAGCTTCCGTCGAGCCGCCGCCGTAGTAAACGCCCGCCCCTTGCAACCGGTCTATTCCCGGCAGTTCGAGTCGCCGCCACTGCACCCCAGTCGCGATGAGCAGCGCGTGGCAGGAGATCTCGTTCCCGTCCGCCAGCTTGATAATTCGATAGGGACCCTCCGCCCGGACTGCCACAGCCTCCTGCGGCGACAAAATCTCGACTCCGAATCGCTGCGCCTGCGTGACTGCGCGCCGGGCCAGATCGCCGCCGCTGAGCCCCATCGGAAATCCGAGATAGTTCTCGATTCGCGAACTCATTCCAGCCTGCCCGCCCGGAGCCTCGCGTTCGATCATTACGGTATGCAGGCCCTCCGACGCGCCATAAACCGCGGCAGCCAGACCCGCCGGCCCCCCGCCCACAATGGCCAGGTCATAAAAGTTCGTCTGCGCGCGAGTCCGCAATCCAACTCGTTGCGCGACTTCGGACGGCACGCCATCGAGAAGCTTTGTCCCGTCCGGGAAGAGCACGACGGGAAGACTGGAAGCTTCGGGGCCCAGCGCGTCCAGAAGACGCTTCGTGTCCGGGTCATTGGCGGAAGCCTCCGCATCTATCCACTGGTACGGCACGCGGTTGCGCGCTAGAAAATCGCGCAACTCATACGATTTAGGCGACCAGCGCGTTCCCAAAACCCGAATCCCCTCGAATGTCGGCTTGTACGTGGCTCGCCAATCATCGAGCAAATCATCCAACTGTGGATAAAGGTGCTCCGAAGGAGGATCCCACGGCTTCAAGAAAAAATAGTTGATGTTCGCTTGGTTGATCGCGCTTATCGCCGCGTTTGTGTCGGCGTAGGCCGTCAGCAGCGCCCGCTTCGCCTCGGGGAATATTCGCATTCCCTCCTCCAGAAACGCGACACCATCCATGTGAGGCATGCGCTGGTCGGCAAGCAGAAGCGCCACGCTGTCGTTCCGAACCTTCAGCTGTTTCAGAAGCGTGAGCGCTCCCGTGGGAGAATCGCTTCCGATCACGCGGTATTCAGCGCCGTATTGCGACCGCAGGTCGCGCTCGATTGCCCGCAAAACGTCCGGGTCGTCATCCACACTCAGTAGAATCGGTTTCGCCATGGCCGGTCCGATCTTTGGTACAGGGGTAATTCTAAACTTCTGGACGGCTTAAACAACATCAGATGATGGGGCTCCGGTTTGGTCGCACGGCAAATCTCATCGGCACGAATCACCTGCATGTTGCATTTGAGCCCTCGAGATTTGTCGGAGGTGGCTAAGGGCAGGGATAAATGGAGTGCGGGTAATACACACGGTCTGCCCGAGGCACTCGATCTTTGGCGTTTCTGACATCAATTTGGAGAGCGGTCGGGCCTTGGGTTGCGGGCGTTCGAATCCTCAGGCGATAGGGCTGAGCGACGCCGGCGTACACGTCGTCAAGAAAACCCTCGAACAGCCTCATTTGGCTAGGCTGGCTCAGTGACAAGATTGAGTGAAACGACACGAAGTATCCTGTTTCTCTGCTCATCTGCGCCAATTTTGGATCTGCCAGCGACCTCACACTTGCTGGAAGCGGCTTATTCAAGTCTAGGCCCGGCGTCAGGTTTCCCTGCAGCGGATCACGAAAACTAAAACCGTAGAGCCTCAGTCCCTTACTCAGAATCACCTGCAACAATTGATCTGGATCTGTTTTGCTCCCAACATCCTCAGGATGGCCGAATAAGACCATCGCATCACCAAATGCCGGCGGATCAAAGTGCTGCGCGGCGTCGAACAGAGTGTCATAGGTTCGCTCGGTAGATTGTCCCGTGCTGGGACGATTGAACGCGAGTTCTCTAAGTTGACTATCAATTTCTTCGGCGGGCAGAAACGACCCTCCGCCACTATCGACTCCTTCCAGAAGCAATAGGAATCGGTCCTCCGGCCGCGCCGCTTCCACAAACCTCGCGGCCATCTGTGCTTCCAGATTCCATTCGTTATCCGGAACGTTTGGACTTGCATCAAGAACCAGTGCCACGCGCTTCGGGCCTCCGTCAACCGACATACTCTCCAAAGTGGCCGGTGTCGCCCCAAACTGAATCACCAAATCCTCTGGATGCAAATCCATCAGCAGCTCATTGCCCGTTTGCGTTAAGCGATTCCAACCTGCCACGACGAGGGGAAAGTCACACGTTCCCTGTGGGCCCGCTTGCGCGAGTGATTGCGGAGGGGACAGAAAATACAACGCGAGGCAAAACATCAGTGAAAACCTGATCATCCGTTTAGGGCCTCGGCAGCAATCCCGCATGGTAGTAAACCTGTTTACTTGCGTCAATGTTAACGGCCCGTGGCGCACGACTCGCGGATTCTGCTCTATGATAGTCCGGCCATGGCTCAATTTCCGTTTGCTGGACGCCCCACCATAAGCAGACTAAGATGAACTGTAATGGCGCCCAAGCTCCCGATCTACATGGACAATCAGGCTACGACGGCGGTTGACCCGCGCGTCCTCGAGGCCATGCTGCCCTATTTCAGCGAGAAATTTGGCAACGCCGCCAGCCGCAACCACGAATTCGGCTGGAAGGCCGAAGAGGCCGTTGAAAACGCTCGCGGGCACATCGCCCGCCTGATCCGCGCCAATCCGCGGGAAATCGTCTTCACCAGCGGCGCGACGGAATCGGACAACCTCGCCATCAAGGGCGTCGCGGAAGCATCCCGGGAAAAGGGTAACCACATCATTACGCAGGCGACCGAGCACAAGGCTGTGCTCGATGCCTGCAAGCGCCTCGAAAAATCGGGCTTCGATGTCACCTACCTCCCTGTCGCGCAGGACGGCCTGATCAGCCTCGACGATCTCCGCCGCGCGATCACTCCCAAGACAATCCTGATCTCGATCATGCAGGCGAACAACGAAATCGGCGTCATCCAGCCGGTCGAAGAAATCGGCAAGATCGCCAAACAAAAGAAAGTCCTGTTCCACGTGGACGCAGTGCAAGCCGTCGGCAAAATTCCCGTGGACGTGCAGAAAGATGGTATTGATCTGCTCTCGATATCCGCGCACAAACTCTACGGCCCCAAAGGCGTCGGCGCCCTCTACGTCCGGCGAAAAGACCCGCGCGTGGAGATTTCGGCAATCATTGACGGGGGCGGACACGAGCGCGGCATGCGCTCCGGCACGCTCAACGTTCCGGGTATCGTCGGCCTGGGCAAAGCCTGCGAAATTTGCCAGAAGGAAATGCCGGAAGAATGCAACCGGCTGCGGGGTCTTCGCGACAAACTGAAGGACGCGATCATGAGCCGCCTCGATGGCACGGCCGTCAACGGCTCCATGACCCATCGGCTGCCGAACAACCTGAATCTCAGCTTTTCCGGCGTCGAGGGAGATGCGCTGCTCATGGGAATTAACGACGTCGCCGTTTCGAGCGGATCGGCATGCACTTCCGCGATGATCGAGCCGAGCTACGTTCTGCGCGCGCTGGGCGTTTCCGACGATCTCTCGCACAGCTCGATTCGCTTCGGCCTCGGACGCTTCAACACCGAGGAAGAAGTGGACTACGTGGCCGATCGCGTCGTCGAAACCGTCAAACGCCTCCGCGAACTCTCGCCTCTCTACGAAGCCGCCAAGCCGCACACCAGCCGTTAGTCCGCCTTAAGGTTTCCGTAGGGGTCCGCCGCGGCGGACCGTGCCCGGCGAATTTCCTTGGCTCCGCCTTTCGAATTTTCGCCGGTTTCGTAGGGGGCCGCCGCGGCGGACCCGGCAAACCTTTTTGGCGCGATCCCGCCTATCCATCTCGCGTGCGCTAGCGCTTTCGCATGTGCCGCTCGTTGCTCAACCCGGCCAAATTGGGCCTTGTGGGTCGTGCCAAAAACCGCAACATGTGTTTTCGGCAACTCATTAACAGCTGTCATCCCGAGCGAAGCGAGGGATCTCTCTTGGCCTTTTCGAGGTGAAAAATGGAACCCGACCTGCGCTACCCGATCGGCAAGTTTGAGCGGCCCGAAACGATCACAGACTCACAGCGCCGCGCTTTCATCGAAACGATTGCCGAAACGCCCGAGCGCCTCGCCTCCGCCCTGGCCGGCCTCTCGCCCGCACAGCTCGACACTCCCTACCGTCCCGGCGGCTGGACCGTTCGCCAAGTCGCGCATCACATTCCCGATAGCCACATGAATGCCTACGTGCGCTTCAAGCTCGCGCTCACCGAAGACGAACCCACCATCAAGCCCTACGACGAAGCGAGCTGGGCCAAACTCGGTGACACGCCGGCTACGCCGGTGGAAACGTCGCTCGCGCTGCTCGAAAATCTCCACAAGCGTTGGGTCGCGCTCCTCCGCTCGATAGTGCCAGCCGACTGGTCGCGCAATTTTCGTCATCCCCAGCTGGGTCTCATGAGCCTCGATCAGAATCTCGCGCTATACGCCTGGCACAGCAAGCATCACGTCGCGCACATCACTTCGCTGCGCGAACGCAACGGCTGGGGCTAAGCCGAATTTCGACTACAGTTTTTTCCCCATTTGAAACCAGTATTTCACCGACTGCGACCGAACCCAGCCTTGCGCGATAGTACGGGCTGGAGGAACTCATACATGCGCACATTCTCTCGGGCCCTTACTACCTTCGCGTTGACCGCGACGCTGGCCGCGCCCCTTCTGATTGGCGGCTGCTCCGCCCGCGTCGGCTATCGTAGCTATGATCCTTACTACAACGACTATCACACCTGGGACAACACCGAGGTCACCTACTACACGCAGTGGGAAACCAACACACACAGAGACCACAAGGATTTCGACAAACGCAGCAAGGACGAACAAAAAGAATATTGGGACTACCGTCACAATCAGAAGTGATTGCGTTCTCAGCAATCCGTCATCGTTAGGTCTGATTTTCGGGCCATTCGACCCGCCGGTAGTTCTCTAACCGGCGGGCTCCCTCTTTGCACTGTCTCAGCAACAGGAACTCCCTCGGCTATAATCGGACGTGGCCGCCGTTTCCGCGGCGCGAAAAGGAGATCGAGAATGCCCGAGGTACGCATTCGTGAGCGCGGCTTCCTGCACGAACACTCGTTGGGTATCGCGGCGGTCGCGATATTTCTTTTGTGGGTCTGCCTTTATCTCTTCTCGAACCCCAGCACGCATGCCGGTGCGTTCTATGGAAACGCCATCGCCGACTGGTCGGGCGTCGTCGTCACCGTTTTCGCCACGAAGTATCTGTACGAAAGAAATTCATCCGAGAGCCGTCCTCTGCCGAAGAGCATCTTGAAACCGACTCTGGAATTCCTGCGCGACCATTCGCTCAGCATTTTTCTGCTGATCACCGGGATCGGCTGGGTGGTTCTTTATGTCGAGATGGATTCCAACAGCAGGTGGGGACAAGTCGTCGGAAACGAGGTTTCGCAATGGACTCAGATTTTCGGCCTCGTGGTGCTGACGAAACACATGATCGAGAAGCACTCCAAGGAAAGCCGGCGCTGATCTACGCGGCCTTTTTCGTCCACGCGCCCAGAATCGCGCCCATCAGGCAAAGCCCCACGAGCGGATAGAAGTTGTTGATCGCGAAAAGCTCCATGGGCCGCGTCTCGTACATATTCGTCGTAAACGTGATCGGGCCTACGATTCCAATCCATAGCAGAATGCCGACCGCCGACCCGCGCGCGGCCGTGTTCGCATTGCGCCACGCGCAAATCTGCGCGAGCACAAACGCGATCAGCAGGTTCAGCACCAGCGTGATGATGTACGGCAGGACTGGGTTCATGTTGGCCGCCTGCGCGGAGAGCGGCCCCTCGAGCGCCATCCACGGCTTGCTGAACAGAACTGCATACCAAAGCGCGCCAAGCAGCCAGTAGACCACCGCGCAAACAGTGACCGCGAGATAGTTCGTCTTCATTTTCCCATCCTCCTTCGCTCTAGGCCTTGACCGCCTCGATCACGCAATGTGGCGACGCGGTTCGCACGATACGCGCCAGCCTCAGTCCGGCTCTCGCGAACAATTCCGCAAATTCCGCTTCCGTGCGCTCGCGCCCCCCTGCCAACGCAAGCATCTCCATGTCAATCCATTTGCCCAGGTCCGGCTGGTTTCCCGGAGCGATCACAAATTCCAGCAGGAGAACTTTGCCGCCGCTGCCGCGCATGGCCTTCGCGCAATTCTTCAGGATCGTGATGGCCCGCGCATCGTCCCAATCGTGAATGATGGACTTCATCACGTAGCTCTCGGCTTGAGGAACGGCCTGGAAGAAATCGCCCGTCGCGATCTCGCACCGCGAATCCAGCGCCAGCGATGCCATGCGCGGTTTCGCGCCCTCCACCACATGCGGCAAATCGAATACGATTCCGCGGAGCCCGGGATGCTTCTGGAGGATCGCACCGAGCAGGATGCCGTGACCGCCGCCGATATCGGCCAGCGTGCCGGACTCGCCGAAATCGTAGCCCTGGACCACTGCCGGCATCAGGCTCGCGCTGATCGAGGTCATTGCGGCGTTGAATATTTCACTCTCCTCCGGATTCTGGCGGAAGTATTCGAACGCTTCGAGGCCCGTCACCTTCTTGATCGCCGTCCCGTGCGTTTCAACCGAGTGTAGGAGTTCGCCGAACATTTCCAGGTGATGGGGATTCGCGAGAAAGAGCACCGTGTCGCGGTCCGATACGCCCGAATCACTGCGAAGCCGTTCGGACACGGCCGTGTTCGCAAACGTTCGCGCCGTGGTCTCCTGAAATACGCCGATTGACGCCAGCGCGCGCAACACCCGATAAAGCCCATCTTCATTCATGCCGCTCGCCTGCGCCAGCTCCGCGACCGGCTTCGGTCCGCCCGAGACTAGATCGGCGATCCTCAATTTGGCCGCGGCATACAGGCACGCCGCCGGCATATACCCGGTCGCGATCTGCATGATTTGTGCGAACGGATTTGCTCCCGTTGCGTTCTGCGTTGACGAACTGGACATGAAATCTCCCGTGCCGGAAATGGAATTCGACGATTGAGGCGCATCTTAATACAAGGTCGCGATCCGCGCCAGCCGAGCCGCGGCCTGCGGCCTTCCCGGAGACCGTCCCCGCCCCGTGCCGACTTTCGGATTGGGCACATGCAACATTTCGCGCGCAAGAGTGTTCTAATATATGGACAAGTGTTCGCCGTGACCGGGGAGGAAGTTTGCCCGCGGCAGGGCTTTTATACTGAATCACTCCCGGTTAGAATGCCGGGCGGAAGGAGATAGGCGATGAAAAAAATCATAATGGTTATGGCCATACTAACGCTCGCCGGCGCCGCGGGTGCTGGACCGGAAGTCCCGCAGGGAAAACCGCGGAAGCTGGTTCTCGCGAGACAATCCACTGTTCAGATGGTGGACGTGATGAAGGACTTCAGTGATCTGTGCCCGAACGTGACTCTGACCACCGATCCGCAGAGGTCCGACTTCATGCTTTACGCGGGCGGCTGGTCGGGCGCGTACCGCTTCATGGTGATCGCCAAGGGCGGAGACACGCTCTACGCCACGAAAACCGTGATGCTCAGCAACGCCGTGAAAGACGTCTGCAAATACCTGAACACGCGGCCGTAACCCAGTTCAAATTTGTCGCGGCAAAAAGCGTGACGCCGTGCTGCGCATCAGCGTCGCGGCGTCACGCGAGTTTTTCCCGCCAGCCCCAAGCTCGCGCTCAGCTCCGTTTCTTTTCCAGTTCGGCCCACCGCGCGTAAAGATCGTCCACCACGTTCTGCGCCTCTTCGACTAATTTGCAAGTGCGCTGCAGCAGAGCGGGATCGCTCATCACCGCCGGGTCTTCCAGTGCAACGTGGTGCGCGCGAAGTTCATGCTCCGCATCCGCGACGCGCTTCTCGATGGTTTCAAATTCGCGAGCCTCCGCAAACGACAGTTTCTTTTTCTTGCTCGCAGCTGGCATGCCGCCAGTAGTCGAACGGGACCGCAGAGTCCCGGATTCATCGCGCGCGCCTTTTGTTTGCTGCGTCCGCTGCCAAGCTTCCCATTGCGAATAGTCCGCGAAGCGCTCGGCCTCGCCCAGGCCGTCGAGGCCAAGCACGACCGTTGAGACGCGGTCGAGCATGTACCGGTCGTGCGTGACGAGAACCAGCGCGCCGCGATATTCCAGCAAGCTCTCCTCCAGAATTTCCAGCGTAGGAATATCCAGATCGTTGGTCGGCTCGTCCAGCAACAGCACATCCGCCGGCTGCAGCATCAGCTGCGCGATCAGGACGCGCGCCCGCTCGCCGCCGGAAAGTTTCCCCACGCGTTGATTCAAATCCTCCGCGTCAAAAAGGAATTTCGCTCCCCATGCGGCCACGTGAATCACGCGATCCTGATAAATCACCGAATCGCTATCAGGGGCGAGCGCGCGGCGCAGAGTCACGTCCGGATCGAGCTCGCGATTCTGATCGAAATAGACAATCCGCAGCGAATCGGCCTTATGGATCTGGCCGCTGGCGGGTGCGATCTCCCCGGTCAGGAGGCGAAGCAGAGTGGTTTTACCGCTGCCGTTCGGGCCGACCAGACCGACGCGCATTCCCTGCGTCAGCGTGAAATTGATATTCGCGAAAAGCTTGCGGTCGCCGATCGAGTAGCTGACGCCTTCGAGCTTGATGAGCTGCTTGGTTTGCCGGTCCGACGCCGAGAAATCTATATTCGCCGTGGCGATGCGGCTGCGCGAATTCATCTCCGCCAGCTCGCCGATCATTTCGTGGGCTTTGTCTATGCGCGCTTTGGATTTGGTGGTGCGCGCCTTTGGGCCGCGGCGCAGCCATTCGATTTCGCTGTGGACCAGGTTCGCGAGCGCGTCCTGCCGCTTTTTCTGCGCGTGGAGGTATTGCTCCTTGGCCTCCAGAAACGTGCTGTAGTTTCCGCGCACGCGCAGGTAGCCGTCCGCATAGGCGCGGCTGAGCTCGACCATGTCGTTGGCGACATTTTCGAGAAAATATCGGTCATGGCTCACCACCACGCAAGCGAACGCTGCGCTCGCGAGAAATGTTTCGATCCACTTGATGCCCGCGAGGTCGAGATGATTGGTCGGCTCGTCGAGCAGCAGGATATCCGGCTCCTGCGCGAGCGCCGCGGCAATGGCCAGACGCTTTTTCCAGCCGCCGGAGAGCGACGATGTGCGCCCTTCGAAATCTGCAAAACCCGCGCGGCCCAGCGTTTCCGCGATTCTCGACAGGCGATCCTCGTGCGGGACTCCCGCCTGTTCCATCGCGCTTTCGACGACGGAGCGGACCGTGTCGTTCTCGCCGAACTCGGAAACCTGCGTCACGCAGGCGAGCCGCGTGCCCTTGCGAACCGCCAGATCGCCGCCATCCGGCTTCACCCGGCCGTACAGAATTTCCAGGAGCGTGGATTTGCCCGAGCCGTTCGGCCCGATCAGTCCGATGCGGTCGCCTTCGGAAACCGTGAACGATATATTTTTGAAGAGTGGAGCGACCCCGAATTTTTTCGAAAGGTCATGCGCGCTGATAATCGGAATCGAATTGCTCAATCTGCTTTTTCTCCCGATACAAGTGTACACGCGAACGGTTTCGGAAAGGTCGCAGGCGGCCGAATGGCGAATGCCCGAAACGTCCCGAAAACGACACTTCGTGATCCTTCCCTATCGATTTGAACTGGTCCGCGACGCGGCGGCATAAGCCCTGATCGGGACCACCGCGCATATTGCTCCTAGTACTCAATTTTCCGGTTGATGTCATAACGACGCCGGCCTCGCGACGGCCCGAGTAGACTGTTCGGTGTTGACCCCAACAGTGCTCGGACCGAAGGAGGCCGAGATGCGGATTATAGGATGCGATTTGCACGCTCGCCAGCAAACACTGGCGGTGCTCGATACAGCGACCGGGGAGGTGATGGAAAAGACGTTGGCACACAGTGGCAGTGACGTGAAGGAGTTTTATTCGAGGCTGCCAGGGCCGGTGCGTGTAGGAATTGAAGCAACGGGAACGATGCAATGGTTTCTGAGCCTGATGGAGGAGCTGGGGATCGATTGCCAGGTTGGCCATCCGGCGAAGATTCGAGCGGCCGAACCACGGAAACAGAAACATGATCGGCGAGATGCGGACCTGATCCTACAGCTGCTGGTAGAAAACCGCTTTCCGTCGATCTGGCGGCCATCGAAGGAACTCGTGGATCTG
The DNA here is from genome assembly GCA_963842425.1 of uncultured Acidobacteriota bacterium. Taxonomy (GTDB): domain Bacteria; phylum Acidobacteriota; class Terriglobia; order Acidiferrales; family UBA7541; genus Palsa-295. Next base: position 154,455 of record CAWJGQ010000011.1, read on the forward strand.
CGAGCCTTGTTGTTGCACCGACATCAGTGGGTGCGCATGCGGACACGAATACAGAATGCGCTGCAGGCGATAGCGCTGGCGAATGGTTTACGACGAGGCGCTTCGCTATGGAGCCAAGCCGGGCAGTGCGCGATTGCGTCGTTGCCGCTCGCGCCACATACCGCTCATCGGTGCAGTGAGTTGCAGGCGATGTACGCGAAGTTCGAGACCGATATCGAGAAGCTGAACCAGCGAGTCGGGGAGCAAGCTTGCGAGCGTCCCGGAGCAAGGTTGCTGATGACTCATCCAGGAGTGGGGCCGATCACGGCGTTGGCTACGGACGTGTTCCTGGGCGATGCAAAGCGGTTTGCTGACGGCAAGGCGCTGGCGAGTTACGTGGGGATCATTCCGAGTGAATACTCCAGCGGAGGTCGGCAGCGGCTCGGCGGCCTGAGTAAGCAAGGCAATCCGTTGTTGCGGTTTCTGTGGTGTGAGGCGGCAGCACACGCGGTGCGTCGGGATCCGGAGTTGCAGCGATTCTACCGCCGGAAATTAGTTCAGAAAGGTTTGGGGAAAGCGAAAGTCGCTGCCGCCCGAAAACTCGGAATCCGGCTGTGGATCATGTTGCGGGACCAGATCGACTATCACGAGTTCTGTCGTCGTGGACAGATGCAGCAGAGGTTGGGTGATGCCTGTGCGGGGATGCCTGGAACGCGCTATGGTGCAACGAGTCACCGGCCGATTGATTAGGCTACCCGCCTCCCTACGGGGAGTTCGAAGTACTCATCATGGTCGATGGTGACCGAAGAGATGGTTGGTGGGCAACACCGAACTGATGAAGCGAAAGCGGGCCGAGCAAGTTGGGGTGACACGGATGAATGGAAGCAAGGGAGACACACGCCGTTCGTGCGCCGACGAACACGTGTGCTCAAACCCAGTGATCGGCAGAAGAAAGAACTCTTGCAAGGGCCGTCGTCGTTAGAGATGGCGCGTTAATCAGGAGTTGGGCCCAGACTGCGCGATACGCGCTTCGGTTCAGGGAACATAGAGGAGGAACTCAGGCATGTCCGGAAGATCGTCAATAAATGTCCCCTTCTTTTTGCCCTTGGACGAAAAGCGCCGCACTCTCTGCTTCTTGCGCTCGGCTACGTAGAGATCGCCGTCCGGGCCGATGCCGAAGCCGGAGGGGGCGTCCAGCTTTCCGTCTATCACCACACGCGCCTTGAGCTTGCCGCTCGGCGGGGTTCGTGGCAGTTCCAATTTCAAGATGCTGCCGCTGCCAGAGGCGCCGATGTAGAGCGTCTCGCCGTGCAACAGCAGGTGCACGGGCGCTTTGAGCGCGTGGTTCTTGATACGTGCCACCAACTCCCCGGTCTTCACGTTGAAGACCTTCACGGCGTCGGCGGCTTCGTCCGCCACGTAAAGATGCTTCCGGTGCACCACGATCCCGCGCACGGAGTGGCGTGGCTTGCCGCGCTTGTCAAGCACCACCGCGAGACCCTGGTGGGGCGGCACGTCTCGCGACCTGCGGTCGCCATAGGCGGGGAGGCGTCCATGGCTTGAGGCAACGAGGGTGCCGGGGAGGAATTTTCCCTTGGGGTAACGCTCGAGGAGGTGAGCGGCCACCGCTGCGGGCTTGCGAGTCGCCACGAGGAACGCCAGCACGGTGTTAGTATCCTGGCTGGACACGTAGATGCGGCCATCATCTCCCAGATCCACATCGAAGGGATGCACCATCCCCGCGAAATGCCCGGTTCTGGCGAGCGTCTCCTTGAAGTGGAAGGTATCGCCGCGCCGGTGGTAGCGCGCGATGTGGCTATCTTTGCGCCACGCATTCGCGATGTAGAGATCGTCTCCCACCAGCGCGAAGCCGCGCGCGATGTGCAGCGGATGCGCGGCTGGCGATGGATCGAGAATCAACGGATGCTTCTTGCGCGGAGAACCATCGTCCTCAAAGACGCCGATGTTGTCCAGGCCGTGCCTCGATTCACCTCGATAGCTGATCCACCACATGGCGCTGTTCTCCCCGATACGATCAGTGCGTTCCTGAACTCGGCACGCGACGCGTACCGCCGGCGATGACTCCGTAGTCGCCGTGCCCAATACCGTCGCGGCTCTAGCTTCCCAATGTCAGGTAGCTTCCACGCCTTGTCGAAGAGCGTGTCCAGATAGGTCAGTGATTTTGGGCAAGCAGCGAACCAAACACAAGATTCTCTCCGTTCGCAGGAAAGTCATGCAGTATAAGGCAATGCGGGCGGCGATTGGGCCGGAAGTAGTTCTGCAATCCGATATTTCGGAGTCCCTCCTACATATCGTGGGGCTTGCCAACCCAACGCTTAGCCCGGCGGCTGTCGAACGCTGAAAGGCCTTCGTCTTCAGGGCTCAGTTCATCGCGAACAAGTTTTTGTTTGGCGACCCCCTTGCTACCTGTCGCATTCTAGTTGCTCGCGCCACACCTCGGTGTGTCGATTTTGTAATGACGGGCGACGCTTAGTGATCTGGCGGGAGTCGCAGTTGGCAATACAGACGGGGGAAGTTACCCAAAATGTCGAAATTTAGACCAACGATCGGAAGTGACGGACTGGCGCTCCCCATTATGCCGCCGAAACGCGACGAGCGCGTTTGGTCAAAACTGGTGCGTGTGATGTTCTACACGCCCGGTTTCATGGCGTTGCTGCTGCTCAAGTCGGGCGAACCCTCAAGCTTTGGTATCTCGGTGGAGCTGCTGATGCTTTCGAGTGCGGCAGCCGTCGTCGGCGGCCTTTTCGTCGGGACGCAATCATCAGGTTCGAGCGCCGACACATCCTCGAAGGTCGGCGCCTGGAGCGGAGGGCTGGTGATCGAGTTACTCTCCGTCGTTCCTCTTTTGAGCGCCATGCCGGCGCTTTTCCATGAATTGGCGCACAGTACGCTGCTGCACAGCAAGGCGCCCGGCGCTGTCGACGTTACGCTGGGCATGTCGGAATTGTTGCCTGCCATGGCGATCCTGCCGTTCATGGTCTATCAACTCGCCGGCTTTGGCACGCTACATTACGTCGTATCGAAGATTGTGAACTGGGCCCTTAACATCGGTATTTTCTGCTTGATGATGGCCAGCTACGTAGCCTTCCGAGCGGGCGACTATGAAGTGGAGAGAAGGATTGCGGCATCTCTCATCGTGATCATGGCTATAACCGTACTGTACGGCGTCCTCAAACTGAGGCGGATGCAAGCGACCTACGACGCGAACTGCCCGCCGAAGGATGAGAAGTAGCCTTTTCTAGTCACGACCCCAGGTTTCGAAGAAGAGGACGGACAACGTCGTTCGAATCTTGAAGCGGGTTAGTCCTTCGGTATTCGTGTTGCCAAAGTCACTTCCGGTCGGCGGGGTTTTGCGCGGGCGCGGCCGACCCCAACTTCTCTTCATCGTCGCGCTCTTTGCGACGAAGCTCATCAATCTTCGCCGATTCGGCCTTGTGGAGCTCCCCCAATCTTTTTCTTTCGGCCTTCCAGATTCTGATCCGCCCGAAAACTGAGGCTCCTGCCGATTCGCTTCTGGCCCTGTCCGTTTCCAGCCGCTCGTAGCCCCTCTCCCACTGCCGGGCGTCCAATTCATCTCGCCGGAGCGCCGCGCGAATTTGCATTTCCTTTTCGCGCTCTTCGAGTAGTTGCTCGATGAGTTGTCTGTGTGCGCTTACCACGCTCACCAGAGCGCTGGTTGTCCAGGCGAAAGTGAACAATCCGGAGATGCCCATGATCGGAGCGATGTTCCGCCAATGCAGCCCGACGTCAACATTTCCGTAGCCGAGCGTGGTGTAGGCATTCGCACAGAAGTAAAGGGCATCGGAAGTATGCGCAATCAAACCCATCCAGATCAGGACAAACGCCCAGATCACGAATTCCACGATATGCAGTGCAAGCATCAGGAAAACGGAAGCTCCGAACAGGAACAGAGCCGCGACAACATGCGGCCGCCCAATGCGAAGCCTGCGTTCGCGGCGCGCGCGGAATACCAGTATCCCGTGGAGCCCCGAGCCATGCAGCAGGACGAGAAACACCAGCACGAATGCGCCGATGCCGATCGCCACTACCGGTTTGAAATCGTCCGGAATCCTGGCTAGGAGGGCCGGTAAGTCACGCATAATGTTTCCGCCGCACCTCCACGCCCGAGGAAATACAATCAATTATCGGGTACAGCATGCGCGATAACGTCAGTTGACGCCTGTCGTCCCGGGCCAATCGAGCACATCGGACAGCTTCCATGCATTTTGATTGAGTTGAATCTGCAGCTGGCCTTCCTTGTCAATCGCAAGCTGGCATTCTGGATACAAAATTCCCGTGCTTTTGCTCTTGTCAGTGCTGTCCATATCGAATTCGCCAGCCGTCAGGTTGAAGGCCGTTGACTGCGCGTCCGCCCAGACCTCTCCGAATCTCAACTGTCGGTTAGTGACGAACCGAATTCTGCGGCCCGTGGGTGTTGGTATCAGGCGTATAAAAACCAGGTCATAGCCCAGCGTGCCTGTTACGGATATATGGCCCACGGCGCGCATTTTCGTTAGAGCGTTGACCAGACCCTGGTTCTGTCCTTTCGCGAACGCCTCCCCCAGTATTTGCTTGTCTTCCGGGGTCGAGTATTCATAGATTTCGATGGAAACTCCGATCACTTGACCCATTTGGCTGCCGGTGCCCATGGCCGATGCTTCGATAGTCTCTGCTTTTGGTCCCCTTGCGGAGAAGGCCGGAAGAACGGCCAATACGGTCATCACGGACAATGCCAAACCCCCGAGTATCCAGTTTCGGCCCCTAGCTTTAATTGAGTTGGTTTGCGACACCATTTTCTCTCTCCTTCCGCCCCGTTTCGCGGTTCGAGCTTTCGATTCTCTCGATGCGGTGAGCACGCAGTGCAAGAAACTCCCGCAATTGCTCATAGCAAGAGGCATTCCAAGAGTGGTCTGCGGCAAGAAAACGTGTAAGTCTCACTTTGCCAATGCGAGGTACACGGAGATCGTGCTCAGTCGGGGTCAAGGAACGATCGCTTGTCCCTGATATCTCGGAGGTTCTACTTCATTTCGTAGGGTAGATCAGCCTAACTACTGATTAATACGCCGGCCCGAGAAGCAGGGTCCGAGCCGGGCATTTGTCCGGTGACCCACAGCGTTGATCAGGATTTGGCCCTATTTCGTGACGCCCGCGGAACACTAAAAGGTCGCGCAGGCCAGCAACATGCAGGAGTGCCGTCAAATCAGGCATAAGATGTCGTCGTCTTGTATGAGTAACTATCAGGCTCGTTGAGGAACGGTGTGACATGTGCAAATGGCTGCTCTTTGCCTGCTTCACGCTGTCGGTTCTCTGTTTCCCAGCCTCGCTCTGCGCTCAGTTCACAGACCCACACACTTACGACAATACACCGGTGGACGTCAATCAGATCGAACTGGTCTATGACTACGCTCGCGCGAACGCCTCCATAGATACCTCGCTCATCGTCCCGGATGCCGAATTTAATCTCAATCAAGGAACCGTGGACTACACACGCTATTTCAGCTTCGTTCACCGTGTTGCCTGGCTGCAAGCCGGTGTGCCGCTGGCCGGCCTCGACGGCTCAGTAACAGGTACTAACATCCGCGGCTCGATTGCCGGGGCGGGTGACTCCAGTTACGCGTTTTACATGCTGCTGAAGGGAGGCCCGGCGCTGAGCGTGGCGCAGTTCGCAAGCTACAAGCCGGCTACCACCGTGGGCGTGAGCCTTTCCATCACCGCGCCCACCGGCCTATATAACGCCGACAAGATTCTCAACCTTGGCTCAAATCGCTGGTCATTCAAGCCGGAAATCGCTGTATCCCATCCTTTCGGGCCCGGACAGAAGTGGGAATTTGACGGCTACGCAAACATCTACTTCTACACCGATAACTCCTCGTATCACGGAACGGAAATCCTTCGACAGCTTCCGTTGGCCGGACTCGAAGGGCATATCAGCTATTCTTTCACCCCAAGCGTGTGGGCTTCTTTGGATACGCGGTACTCGTTTGGTGGCGATACTTACGTAAACAGCGTGAACCAGAACGATGCGCAGCAGAATTTGATTCTCGGAAGTGAGATTAGCATTTCGCTGAATCCCCAAAATCTGTTGGTTTTCGAATTCGCCAGGGCACTCGTCCACGATAACGGCTTGGCTGCCACCGGCTTCGCCATGAAGTACACCTACAGTTGGGGCAAAGGCTATCGGTGATCGCGCGAGAACCCAGAGCGGTGTCCAGATCGGGAAAATCGCTGCAGTGAAGGTTTTATCGCCGTCATCGCACGATTCGGTGGATGGTCCGTGCTGCACGTCCCTCTTCCGAAGGGCCTTAGCTGGATGTCCGCCGCGTGGACTCGACTCCCGATAAGTCGTGCCAGCTCAAACGGTCGATGCAACACCAGCTCGAAGTCTATCTCGCGGAGTTTAAAGGCCAAATCCGTTCGCGGATGTCGATTCAAAGAAAACCCTGTCCTGATTAGGTGTAATTGCGGGCAGCTCAATGGATCGGTCTTCTCTGAAACGTATTATCGGAACTACTATTTAGAGGGTGTTGCGTCGACCGTCTGAACTGGCAGCGTCAATCAGGACTTGAGTCAGGCTCGCATCCTTCATGGGATCTCCTTTAACGCTTGTGTTGAATTTATTTTGAGCGAAATCGCGGGTTAAAATTGTTCGAGTTTGGCGACCCCGAATACCGCGTGAAATCGCTCGCAGTAGATAATGGCCGCGTTGTATTTCTGTAGATCGACGGATGCAGGAAGATCGTAATTCTGATCTCCTTGATTTCCCTTTAGAGGCCCAAGTTCAACGCTATCCAGCTGGCCTTTTACAATCTCTTGTTTGAGGTTTTCATCGTCGCTCTGCGCCAGCAGGACGTGAACATCTGGGCCATTGGAGGTCGAGAAATCCGTCAGGCGCAGATACTGCTTGCCGTCGGTAGTCTTGTAGATCGTTGCTCGACCGCTCGTCTGGTGAGCGTTCCCTTCCAGCCGGCCGGTATAGAGCGGTTGAGGTTCGGTGCTCGAAGCGAACGGGGCCGGTTCATTGACCCTTTTGTTGATCCAAAGCTTCTCCGGACGGAAGACCCACCAAGCACCGATGAGGGCCAGAAGACCGACAGCGACCAACACCCACTTCCGGCGCGAGAACCAGGAACCTATCTGTGCATCCATGATTTTCTCCTTCGAATCTGTGAATCGGGCAGGTTCGCCTGCCCGATTCGATTGGAACGAACCTACGGCTCTTAAAACTTTTCGAGCGGCGCGGCGCCGAAGTTCGCGTTGAACCGCTCGCAATAAATCGAAACGGTCTGGAATTTGCTCAAGTCTGTGCCACTGGGTATTTGGTAGTTCTGGTCGCCCTCATTCCCTTTCAGTGGACCCAATTCAACGCGTTCGACACCACTCTTGAGGAAATTAGCGTCGTCATCCGCATCTTTGAGTGCGATGAGAATGACATGGACATCCGGTCCATTCGACGTCTTGAAGTTCGTCAGACGGAGTAGAAGGGTGCCGTCTTCCTCTTGGTAGATCGTGGCGCGGCCCGAAGTGCTGTGGACCTTGCCGTGAAACGTGCCTGTCTCCAGCGTCTTCGCCTTGCTGCCTTGTGCGTGCGCAGGCGGCTGCGATCCGAATGTGAACGCCAGCGCAGCGAGTGCCAACATTGTTCTGATCTTGCGAATCATGATGATTTCTCCTTTCGGGTTTGTTTTCGGTGAGCACCCTGAAGCGCTCAACTCTCACTGGCCATAGGAGTCGGTTTCTGCACAAAAGGTGCACGGATGCGAAAAAAATGCGGCGACACAGCCGCGCCGAGCATGGTCTGTGCCGGCATGAATCGTATTTCCCGAGAGAGGTATGGCACCTTACGAAAAGGTTAGTGAGGAGGTACGGCGTTCACCAGTTGACCATCCGGAACGCCGAATTTCGAGAAGTTCACAACGGATGTGAACGATTTTGGCGCCTGTCAGCTGCGGTCCGTTCGCAACCTCGCCATCACGCGATCGATGATTGAGTCGGAGACGCTTTCCGGCAACTCGAATGAACTGCTCTCCGTTACGATCTTTATAGTCTTGAGACTGGAATCGTACAGCACGTGGCAGGCGCGGCACTGGGAGAGGTGCAATTCAAGCTCTTTACGAACCTCTGGCGACACCTGGCCCTCAAGGTAGTCTCCGAACTCCGCCAAGAATTCCTCGCATGTAATCACTGGGCTACCCCCCTGACGTTGGTGACAAAGTGGGGCGAGAGCCACTCTCGCAGCATCAGTCGGCCTCTCAAAAGCCGCGTCTTTACGGTAGGTACGCTTAGCCCCAACTGTTGGGCAACTTCATCCGTCGAAAGCTGCTGGATATCCCTGAGCATCACGATGGCTCGGTAGTTTGCGGGAAGCGCCAGGATTCCTCTTTCGACGAGCTGTCGCCTTTCCGATTTCGAATAGAACTGCTCCGGGTTGTCCTGCCAGGCCGCAACCTGACGAGGGCGAAAATCTCTCTGCTCGTCGTACTCACCTTGATCCAAGCTCTCCAGGTTGTTGCCGTGCCGCAATCGTTGAAGCGCCGAATTCCTGGCGATACTCACCAGCCAAGTCGAAAACTTCGAGCGACCCTGGAATGCCCCGATGTGCTTGAATGCGCTCAGAAGACTGTCCTGCATGGCGTCCTGTGCATCGGCCGGGTTGCCCAGGATGGCTGCGAGGGTGCGATAGATCAACTGGGTGTGGCGGCGGACCAGCTCTTCAAAAGCCTCCAGGCTTCCGCTCTGCGCCTGGGCGACCCATTCCGCGTCCGCGTCCTGCACTATTTCGACGAGATGCACAACGCCCTCACCCTTCATGGGAGTCTGGGCGGCGTCAGAAAGATGCACTTTATTTTTCTCGAAGGCCAATGGCGGCTCGAAATCGGGTTCGATTCCGAGTCCCATTTGAAGGGTATTTGCAAAATTGTTGAGGGCAGTGACGACTTCGCATTCGAGAATCTGCTCCTCGCTAAAACCGAAGCCTCGAAGCGTGAAAACGTCTTCGCGAGAAAAGTCCGGGCCGCGCGTCCCCAATTTGACGGCAAAGTCGAGTAATGCCTTATCAGCGTCCGTTAGGTTAGACGCATGATAGTCCACGGCAATCTGGTCTCCATCCTCCGCGGGCATCCCCAGGCCGCGTAACAGATTGCAATGCATCGCGACGCAATAGGAGTTGAGGTTTGCTGCCGACACGGCTAGCAGAATGCATTCCTTTTGCACTCGCGTTAGGAGATCCTCGGGTACCAGAATCTTGTCCACGGCTTGCAGCTCCGCTTCCAGCAAGTCGGGCCGCAAAGTCTGAGCGCGAAAAAAGTTTGGAATGAACCCGTGACTCTTCTGAACGACGCCAAAAGCGGCAAACGTCTTCGGGCTCAGGTATGGAGCGGGCACATACGGCCCTTTTCTGTTAGCCGCCGTGTGAATATGGAGCAACGGGCTGTGGGACCCTCCCTCACGCGGCGCACCGATTCTTGTCGAAGCGGGCCACCGGCCTTCGAAATCTGGCTTGGGACCCAAACCGACAGATAGAGTGCAGCGATAGACTGCCAGGGCGGTGACAACGACAGCTTCGAATATCGCCTTGTCGTCGAATCCGGATGCCCTCAGGACCTCGATGTCTTCCGAACTCACCGAGGGAGCGCGACACGCCAGTTTGAGGCAAAATTGCAGACAGGCCAAGTCAGTCGCCGAAAGCTCCGCGTTACGGTAATCGCTCAAGAGTGCATGGATTTGCCCCTCCGGCGCACCAAGCGAAGACAAGACTTTACTGTCAATGGCTATGCAATACGCGTCTTGTCGGTCAACCGCAACGCTTAGAAGAATTCGTTCCTTTTGTATTCGGGAGAGCGCTCCCTCCTGTAGACGCACGGCCCTTTCAAGCATCGCCTGCGCCTCGATGACACGGGGTAACAAGGTCTGTGCGTAAAGGAGATTGGGGACGAATCCAAGAGCCCCCTGAAACGCGACGAAGGGGCCGAATCTGTCCTCGAGCTGAACTTCGCTGAGAAAGCTCATTTGCGCTCGGTCGTTGGGCGGGTCAACAAGAATCGAGTGTACGTCTTCGGCTTCCTCGGCTGCAACCATAGTGGATTTGCCCGAGCCGTTCGGCCCGATCAGCCCGATGCGGTTGCCTTCGGAAACGGCGAACGAAATATTTTTGAAGAGTGGAGCGACCCCGAATTTTTTCGAAAGGTCATGCGCGCTGATTATCGGAATCGAGTTCGCCAATCTGCTTTTTCTCCTGCTACAAGTGCGCACGCGAACAGTTCCGGAACGCCCGCGGGCGAGTGGCGAGGGCCCGAAACGTCCCGAAGACAACAGTCCCGATCCTACTCTATCGTTTTGAACTGGTCCGCGAGGTGGCAGCATAAGCTCTGATCGGGATAACCGCGCGTGTTGCTCCTACTACCCACTTCTGCGGTTAGCGCGTCAATCAGGCACAAGTCAGTTTTGACAGGAGACTCGACCTGCGATCCCTCGAGCTTCGTTGACTCCGCAAAGCTTGCCAACTAACATGACGACACTGTGACGGAACCTGCGCAACTGGTCGGCCAGACGTTTTCGCACTACCGCATTATCGAGAAGCTTGGTGGCGGCGGAATGGGTGTCGTCTACAAGGCCGAAGACACGCGCCTCGACCGCCTGGTTGCTCTGAAGTTTCTTCCAGACGAACTCGCCGCAGACCGACAAGCCCTGGAACGTTTCAGGCGCGAAGCCAGGGCTGCCTCAACGCTGAATCATCCGAACATCTGCACCATTCACGACATCGGAGAGGAGAACGGCAGGGCGTTCATCGCGATGGAATTGCTCGAAGGGCAGACGCTCAAGCACCGGATCGGTGGCAAGCCGATGGACCTCGAGGAGTTGCTCGATATCGGCGTGCAAGTGGCCGAGTCGCTCGACGCCGCTCACTCGCGTGGAATCGTGCACAGAGACATCAAGCCAGCGAATATCTTCGTGACCGGCCGCGGGCACGCGAAAATTCTGGATTTCGGTCTCGCAAAGGTTACAGAGCCGCCGCAGCTGACTCAAGATCCGATCGCGGCGGGCGTGTCGGCGACACTTACGCGCGTCCCGGAGGCCCAACTGACCAGTCCCGGGGCGGCCCTGGGGACGGTGGCATACATGTCGCCGGAACAGGCGCGGGGGAAGGAGCTGGATTCGCGCACCGACATCTTTTCCTTCGGTGTGGTGCTCTACGAGATGGCCACGGGCACGCTGCCGTTCCGGGGAGACACCAGCGCGGTGATTTTCGATGCGATCTTGAACCGCGCGCCAGTAGCGCCGGTGCGCTTGAATCCCGAGTTGCCGCCACAGATGGAGGCGATCATCAACAAGGCGCTCGAGAAGGACCGCAACCTCCGCTACCAGCACGCGTCGGAGATGCGTACGGACCTGAAGCGCTTGCAGCGCGACACGGGTTCGGGTCGCTCGGCCGCGGCGGTTTCGACGACGAGTGTGGCGGCCCCTTCCGGCGCGACCGCCGCTGTCCCAGTTGCTCCTGCGAAGTCGCGGTCGCGGCACTGGGTGATTGGTGGAGTTGCGGCTGCGCTCGTAGCCGGGGCTGCGGTGGGGGGCTATTTCTATCTCCATCGCATGCCGGTGCTGTCCGGGAAAGATTCCATAGTCATCGCGGATTTCGTGAACACGACGGGCGATCCCGTATTTGACGGCGCGCTGCGTCAGGGTCTATCCACGCAACTCGAACAAACACCCTACCTGCGGCTAATCTCGGGAGACGAAATCGCGCAGACGCTGCATTTCATGGAAAAGCCGCCGGACACTCGGCTGACAGAAGACGTGGCGCGCGAGGTTTGCCAGCGCGTTAATGCGACAACGGAGATTGAGGGATCGATTGCCGCGCTCGGGAATCAGTACGTCATTGGCCTGACCGCCGTGAATTGTAAGACCGGCGAAACGCTGGCCGAGGAGCAGGTCACCGCCGACGGCAAGGAAAAAATAATCGCTGCTCTAGGAAACGCCGCATCCGAGTTGCGGTCGAAACTTGGGGAATCGCGCGCCTCGCTTGAGGCGCACGACGTGCCGCTCCAACAGGCGACGACGTCTTCGCTGGAAGCCTTGCAAGCGGAAGCCCGAGGCGGCCAAGCATTCTTGAATTACGACTTCCCTGCGGCGGCTTCGTTCTTGGAGCGCGCGGTGAGTCTCGATCCGAATTTCGCAATCGCCTATTCGCTGCTGGGGGTAACTCGGAGCGGCGACCAGAGAGTCGAAAACAACAAGAAAGCCTATGAACTGCGCGACCGCGTTAGTGAGTTTGAAAACCTCTCGATTTCCAAGAACTACGAACTGTATGTCACAGGCAACTTGGACAAGGCTCTTCAGTTGATTCAACAACAGGATCAAGCCTACCCGCACAACGCGCTGGTTCTGAGCGGTATGGTTAATTGCTACGGACAATTCCTTGGCCGACCGGATCAAGGGCTCGCACCAGCTCTGGAGGCCGTTCAACTGAGCCCGACCAACGTTAATTACCTGGGCCTTGGTTTTATGTACGTAGGTCTGAATCGCTCGGACGAAGCGCGGGCGACGATCCAGCAAGCTCGCGCCTCCCACCTGGACTCTCCTATTTTCAGCCTAATCTTGTGGGCAGCTGCCTATGTCCACCAGGATCAAGCCGGGATGGCAGCGAACGAGGCCATGGCGCGCCGCGTTGACCCAACCATAGACATCGCCCTGGCTGCAGACCAGGGTCACGCATCTCGTTTTCGTGACTTGGTTCAGCATATTACCGCATCGGAATTGCAGGCGAATGCGAATGAGGAAGCCGGAGACATCGAATCGCAAATGGCGCAGTTCGAAGCCTTGATTGGAAACCCAACGGAAGCGAGAAGCGCCGCGACGAAGGCAACCGAGATGTTCGCGAGTTGGGTGACACTGGGACGCTCCGGGCTTGCTCTCGCGCTTGCAGGGGATGTGGCGGGGGCGCAGAAGTTGGCGGCCGACTTGAATCAGCGATTCCCCGAAGCTACGTATGGCCAATTTTATTACCTGCCGGCGATTCGAGCTGTTCTGGCTCTGCGTCAGGGAAAGCCGCAGGATGCGATCGAGGACCTTAGCGCCACGTCGTCCCACGAAACGCTTCGGGAGGGCGGTATGGTAGTTGTTTACCTGCGTGGCCTAGCCTACCTCGACGCGCACCGGGCCCCGCAGGCCGCGGCTGAATTCCAGAAAATGCTGGACCGTCCCGACCAAACCTCTCGCAGCCTACCGACTCTTGGCCTCGCGCGGGCATTGGCGCTTGAGGGCGATACTGCGAAGGCGAAGACAACGTATCAAGATTTTCTCGCATTGTGGAAAGACGCCGACCCCGACATTCCTGTCCTCAAACAGGCCAAAGCCGAATACGCCAAGCTGCAGTAGCTACGACTAACATTTCGTCTCGGCCGTGCTGTCAACTCCTGACTAGTCGGATTGCCAGACGAGTGGCCACCAGTACCCACATATCCGTATAGCGCGTTGGCAAGCAAGCAAAATGGCCGCGGGGTCCCGATCCGTACTTGTCAGCCGCACCGGAACTCCCGATTCTCAGAAAAAGTCCACAGGCGCTCGCGATTGATGCAGCCCTCCCCATCCAGAATCATGGATGCATGGTCCACAAGACCGAAGAAGTGGCGCGCTGTTCGCGTCCCAGACGGATTTGCGGGGCGCAGTTGGCGGTTCTCGCAAGCGCGGGGAGTGGTGTCCACACAAGCAACGGAACCGCCCTGTCCCTCACGAGTCGCGTCCGTGCCCTGGTCGGAGCTGGGTATTCAGTAGAGTCCAGCGCAACCGAGGAATCGAAATTCCCTCACGCGGACCGTGCGCCCAAGCCGGCTTCGAACGGCGGATTTCGAGCGCAATTACTCGACACACCATGCCGAGTAATTTCTCGCGTAACTCATTCAAAACAAACGATCGAGGCACGCATGACTCGACACACAATTGAGAGTGGGCCAGGGGCTGAATTTTCGCCGCATTTGGTCGGTGCGCCATCATTTCGTGGGCCGCGAGATGGAGCACACTCGAGCTCAGGTTGGCCAGCTCGCGATCTAGTTCACGGTTTTGATTGCGTGGCGCGAGAGATACCAGCACGGCTGATAGCCGAGCCAGGGGAAAATCGAGCGGACGCAGGTTTGCGTTTGAGGCTGATCGTAGAAGACGCTGAATTTGCCGTTTTTCAGCAGGGCCGCGTAGTAAATCGTTACGGTGGATGTTGCGGCGTCCGCGCCGCGCACGGCAATCCGGCCGTGCAGCAGCAGGTAGTCTCCCACGTACAGAGCGATGAAGAGAGACAGCGCGATCACCGCCGCGATGGGCGCGTTGCGAATGATGGCGTCGCGGGTTGTGCCGATTTCGGGCGCTTCGGGCATGGGATGGCTGATTCAGCTTCGCCATTGGCGAAGTCTCAGGTCAAGAAGGCAGCCACGACGAAACCGCTAGCGGGCTTCGCCGGCGGGTGGCGGCGGAGTCGAAGCTGGCGCGGGCGAGGGCGGCATGGGCACTTTGCCGTCGAGTGTGAAGGTATAGAGGCGGCCCTTGCCTGCGCGTCCCGCGAGGACGGAAACATATTGCTTCCCGTCGAGCATGTAGGAAACTGGATTCGCGAATCCCGGCGCCAGCGGCACGCTCCAGAGCTTTTCGCCTTTATCGGCGCTGAAGGCTTCGAACTCGCCTGCGTTGGAAGCGGCGAAGACCAGATTGCCGGCGGTCGTCATCGTGCCGCCGCCACCGGTTGCGGGAGCGCGCCAGCGTTCGGTTTCCGTCGCGGGATCCCACGCGAAAAGGAAATTGCCTGCCGGCGGGCCTGGCGGAGGAGGCGGCGGACGTGGCGCGCCGTTGGCACCGGTTGCGACCGGGCCCGTGCCTCTGCCTGCCGCATCCCGGAAAATAATTCCCCAGTTGTACGCGCCCAGCTCCGGCTTGAATTCCGCGGCCTGCACGTAGTTGAAGCTGCTGGCCATTCCGGGCGTGATGTATACGAGCTGCGTTTGCGGATTGTAAGACATGCCCTGCCACACATGGCCGCCGCCCGGACCCGGCCAGATGATCGTGCCCGTCGTGCCGTAATGCGCGTCGGGATTGATGATGGGGCGTCCGGTCTTGGGATCGAGTCCTTTGGCCCAGGTGATTTTCTGCAGCGGCGCGCCGGAGATGAATTCTCCAGTCTTGCGATCGAGCACGTAAAAGTAACCGTTCTTGGGCGCCTGCATGATTACGTGGCGGATTTTTCCGTCTATTTTTATGTCGGCGAGGACGAGGTCAGCGATCGAATCGTAGTCCCATTCGTCGCCGGGCGTGGTCTGGAAATACCAGACGAACTTTCCGGTCTCCGGTTTCACGGCGATGATCGCGCAGGTATACAAATTGTCCTGGCCCATCGCGCTGCGATATTTCTGGACCCACGGGCCGGCCTGCCCCGTGCCGAAATAGAGCAGGTCGAGCTGCGGATCGTAGGAAATCGCGTTCCAGGGATTGCCGCCTCCGCCCAATTTCCACCAGGGGACATCGCCGGACCAGGTTTTCGCGGCGGCCTCCATGGCTTTATTCTCGAACGGCTTGGATGGATCGCCCGGCACAGTGTAGAAACGCCAGATCAACTTGCCGGTCTCCGGGTCGTAGGCGGAGATGTAGCCGCGCACGGCAAACTCGCCACCGCCGTTTCCGATAATCACTTTGCCTTTGACGATGAGCGGAGCGCCGGTGATGCTGTAGTCGGAGTTCTTGTCGGCAGTCGGGACGTCCCAGACTACTTTGCCGGTTTCCGCGTCGAGCGCGACGAGGCGCGCGTCGAGCGTGCCGACGTAGACTTTGCCACCGTACACGGCTACGCCACGATTTCCCGGACCGCAGCAGAGGCTTGGGCCGGTGCGAACTTTGTCGGCGTCAGGCTTGCCCATCGAGCCGGGCGGAAAATTCTGGTGGCCGAGCTGCGGATCCCAGCGCCACTTTTCTTTTCCGGTGCGGGCGTCCACCGCGAACACCACGCCCCAGGTCACGGTGCCGTAAAGCGTTCCATTCGAAATGACCGGAGAAGCTTCGAGTGTGCCGGGGAGAGAGCCGGTATCGTAATACCACGCGAGGCCAAGACGGTTTACATTCGAGGCGTCAATCTGTTTCAGCGGGCTGTAGCGCGTTTGCGAGTAATCGCCACCGGCCATCAACCATTCGTCGCCGGTCTTGCCGGCGTTCAGCAGCAGCTTGTCATCAACGCGTTGCGCCTGCTGCGCTGCGGCGCTGGCGGCCGCCAGGACAACCAACAACGCGAGCGAAGTCCACTTGGTTGCATTACGCATGTCTCGAAATCCCCCCGGCAATCGTTGGGCGACGGAGTCCCCACTCCGCGCGCCGCAGACATAGTAATCCCGGCGCTCGTTTTTTTCTCGGGGATTATGAAGGGCGCTGTAGAGGCGCGACGGATGGGCGGCGGATCGCCAAGCATCTGCGCCGGGCGTAGTCCGCCGCGGCGGACTGTGCCCCTACGAAGGCAACGGAAAAAGGCGGAACGAAAATTTTGGCGGGCGCCAGGCTGACGATTCGAATGCGCGTCAGGCTGGCGCCGCCGGTATGAAGTGAGGCTATGATTTATTTACTTTATGTAGATGCCGACGTCGAACAGGTTGTGATCCCATTCGGCTTTATGTTCGCGGCACCAGGCGCGTTCCTGATCGAGCTTGGCGACATCGTTGGCAACTCTGTTGCTGTGCTCGCCGTATTTGGCGGCGTCGCGGTCAATCTTGGCCTTGGCATTGTTCAAACGCTGGTGGCAGTCGTTGCTGTAATCGTGATCGGCTCGCGCCGCACCGCAAAGTGGCAACGTGAGACCAACAGCAAGTGCACCCATCAAGACGAAGCGAATTGGTTTAGTCATATGTGTTACCTCCACGGTTAGCGTTGTACGCCTTACAAGAGCGCAGGCCCATCCGATGAATCGGTTAAATGGGCGAGGCGATTCCGGTAGGTCGCAGCTAAAAAACTTATCGGCCTGATTCGAAATTCTGTTGACAGTTTGGAGAGAAATCTGTAGAGTTGGCGATTGTCTGCCCTCCTTCCAGCTGGCCTGGGAGTACCTGCTCTTTGACAATCGAGTGAAACAAGCCAGAACCCGTTTGGTTTCGGCACTTATTCCGGGTGTACCGGGATAGATGCCGTTTGAGAGCCTTTTCCCGGCTTGCCGGGGAGAGGTACAGAAATCGAGCGATTAACAGTTCGTTCCGATCGTGGGGAGTCAAATCTTCACGGTTGGGAGACAGGTTTCAAATGAGAGTTTGATCCTGGCTCAGAGCGAACGCTGGCGGCGTGCTTAACACATGCAAGTCGAACGCGCAGCAATCTGTAGCAATACAGGTTGTGGGCGCGTGGCGAACGGGTGCGTAACACGTGGATAACCTTCCTTCAGGTGGGGAATAACCCAGTGAAAATTGGGCTAATACCGCATAACAAGACGATGGCACATGCTGTTGTCTTCAAAGGCGCAAGTCGCCAGAAGAGGGATCCGCGGCCGATTAGCTTGTTGGCGGGGTAATGGCCCACCAAGGCATTGATCGGTAGCCGGACTGAGAGGTTGGCCGGCCACACTGGAACTGAGACACGGTCCAGACTCCTACGGGAGGCAGCAGTGGGGAATCTTGCACAATGGACGAAAGTCTGATGCAGCAACGCCGCGTGGGGGATGAAGCTTCTCGGAGTGTAAACCCCTTTCGACCTGGAAGAATGCCCGCAAGGGTTTGACGGTACAGGTATAAGAAGCCCCGGCTAACTACGTGCCAGCAGCCGCGGTAATACGTAGGGGGCCAGCGTTGCTCGGAATTACTGGGCGTAAAGGGTCCGTAGGCGGTGTGGTAAGTCGGGAGTGAAATCCCTGGGCTTAACCCAGGGGCTGCTTCCGAAACTGCCGTGCTAGAGTGTGAGAGAGGCGAGTGGAATTACGGGTGTAGCGGTGAAATGCGTAGATATCCGTAGGAACATCCGAGGCGAAGGCGGCTCGCTGGATCACAACTGACGCTGAGGGACGAAAGCTAGGGGAGCAAACAGGATTAGATACCCTGGTAGTCCTAGCCCTAAACCATCAGGACTTGGGGTTTGCCCTGTACGGGGCAAGTCCCGTAGCTAACGCGTTAAGTCCTGCGCCTGGGGAGTACGGTCGCAAGACTGAAACTCAAAGGAATTGACGGGGGCCCGCACAAGCGGTGGAACATGTGGTTCAATTCGACGCAACGCGAAGAACCTTACCTGGGCTTGAACCGCACAGGACCATCTTTGGAAACAGAGACTTCCCGCAAGGGACCTGTGTAGAGGTGCTGCATGGCTGTCGTCAGCTCGTGCCGTGAGGTGTTGGGTTAAGTCCCGCAACGAGCGCAACCCTTACTCATAGTTGCCACCCGCAAGGGGGAACTCTATGAGGACTGCTCCGGATAACGGAGAGGAAGGTGGGGATGAGGTCAAGTCAGCATGGCCTTTATGTCCAGGGCTACACACGTGTTACAATGCGCGCCACAAAGCGTTGCAAACCCGCGAGGGGGAGCTAATCGCAAAAAAGCGCGCTCAGTTCGGATTGCAGTCTGCAACTCGACTGCATGAAGCCGGAATCGCTAGTAATGGCGCATCAGAACGGCGCCGTGAATACGTTCCCGGGCCTTGTACACACCGCCCGTCACATCACGAAAGTGGGCTGTACTAGAAATCGCCGTGCCAACCGCAAGGAGGCAGGCGCTCAAGGTATGACTCATGATTGGGGTGAAGTCGTAACAAGGTAGCCGTAGGAGAACCTGCGGCTGGATCACCTCCTTTCTAAGAGAAAAGGGAGTACGGCCTGCGTCGGTAGCAGGCACGGCTCTCCATCCCGGATCTCACGACCCGGGACGTTCGGTTCTCTCAGCCCGACGGGTTCTGACCTGGTTCACTCGATCCGCCTTCGCCCTTCCGCCTTGGCCCTTTGGGCTAGAGCATGACCAGTTGGGCTACGGCGCGACAAGTTGGCGTCAAAGAGTTAGTAGCAGACAAACGCAGCCCGCTCCGATGTGAATCGGGGCGGGCTTTTTTATTTGTGTGCGAGAATGCGTGTCAGGTGATTGCGTGGCGTCCGACGATCCGATGGAATCCAAAGGCCCGCGCAAGGACCTGGGAAACTTTGCCGGGCCTTTTCATTCCGCGCTCGCGGCGCACTTCCGTGCGGCAGGCTCGAATTATTCGCAGACGACTTATAGTCCGCTGAAGGCTTTCCTGCCCGGCCACCTGTTGACCTGGATTTCCCACGTCGCCAAATTCTGGTTTCGCAGGAAACACAACTTCAGGGACTACACCGCGCAGGGAAAAGGCGACGGCATCCACGAAATTTCCGGTCACGCGACTCTCGGACTGCTTGGAGACTGGGGCACGGGAACGGACGAGGCTCAGATGGTGGCTGACCGCGTGGCCAAGGCGCGTCCGGATTTCACGATTCATCTGGGCGACGTCTACTACGTGGGCGACGGAACCGAAGTGAAGGAAAATTTCCTGGGCGAGAAGACGAGCGGCTATGCGCCCGTCAAATGGCCAATGGGAACCAAGGGCAGCTTCGCGCTCACCGGGAATCACGAAATGTACGCGCACGGCAACGGATACTTCCGCTACGTGCTGCCGAAAATGGGGCTGAGGGATTCCGAGGGTGAATGGGGCAGCGGGCAATGGGCGAGTTTTTTCTGTCTCCAGAACAAGCACTGGCGAATCATCGCGGTTGATACGGGCTACAACTCGACGAAATTTGATTGGGGACGAGTACCGGTCATCCAAAAAAGCAAGTTCATTCGCACGTCGCGGAGATTCAAACCGAAATGCACGCTTCCCGATTCCCTGCTGAAGTGGTTGAGCGAGACGATAAATCCGGACGGCGATAATCGCGGGCTTATTCTGCTGTCGCATCACGGCAGTCATTCGTCATTCAGCGAGTGGTATCAGATTCCTTCGCGGCAATTGGCGCGGATTATTCACCGGCCGGTGATCTGGTTCTGGGGACACGAGCACAAGCTTGCGATTTATGACAGATACACCGTGGAAGGCGGGATTCCCACGTACGGGCGGTGCATCGGGCACGGAGGAATGCCGGTTGACCGAGGCACGCTGCCGGACATCCACGAATGCCGGTGGCTTGCTTGGGACAACCGCCGCTACGAGAACGGCGAGGATATCAACGCGGGTTACAACGGCCACGCCAACATGGTCCTGGATGGGCCGGAGATGCGCGTCGAATACCACGACTTGCACGGGGCGCTGTTATTCAAGGAAAAATGGCACGTAGACCTGAAGTCGGGCGCGCTTGAGGGACCGAATTTGCAGAAAATTCTCGATGACAAATCGCTGCATTTCCGCGGACCCGCGGGCGCCGATGAACAATGAGTAAAACCGCGGGTGGAATGTGCTTCAGGCTGGCCGACTACTTCGGGCGGCCCTTGTAGCCCTGCGCGATCATCTGAATGGAATAGACTTGCGCGGCGTTGGCGATCTGCTTGCCGTCGGAATCCTCGGCGCCTCGAGCTAAAATGAAGAGCGTCTTCTTTCCGGGACCGCCGAAGGACACGCTGATGACATCGCGGGACGTGGGAATCAATCCGAGCCACTGGCCGTCCGCGCCGATCACCTGGATGCCCGGGTTCGTGCTGACGTAAATGCGGCCGTCGGCATCGGTCGTGCTGCCGTCACCGGCTGTTTTCTCCTGAAGCTTCGCGAAATCCCGCTGGTTGGTCAGTGAACCATCGGGCTGAACGTCGAAAACCACAACGGTATTCACGTTCGTTACGAAGAGCTTTTTCTCATCGGGGCTGAGGATGATGCCGTTGGTGCGAAGGTTGTCGCCATACTTTGTGACCACGCCCGCGGGGCTCGCGTAGTAAAGACCGCCCATAGTGAAGTAAGCGCCGCCCTTGCTGTCAGCCGACAGGTCGTTCAACACGCCGCCGATGCAATCCATGGTATCGCCCTGGTAGGTGTTCGCAAGAAGCTGGCGCTTGGGCGAAAGTTCCCAAATTGCAGGATGCAATCCACGCTCGACTATAAAGAGCGCGCCCTTGGAGTTGATCGAAAGCGCACCGCCGGTGTGGGTGTCCGAGTAGACGACGGAAGGCTTGGCGTTCTTGTCCAGCTTCATGACGGCACTGTTGTCGTTTTGTGCGATCAACAAACCACCATCGCTGGTGCTGACAATCCCATCGCCATTGTTTCCGGCTTCCTGCCAGAGGAATTTCCATTGCTGACCCGCGGCGATGACACCGGGGATTTCGGCGATCGTGTAGTCGCGCGGCGGAGGCCCGGACGCAGGCCAATGGATGGGCGGAAATTTCTGCGGCGGATTTTTGCAGGCGGCAAGGACTGCGTCATACCCGGGATCGGCATTCGCCTGCAATGAAGGAGCGGGAGGATTTGCTGGAGCAGGCGGCAACCGTGGAACCTGACTCTGTCCGGCGACGGCTGTTGCAGCAAGCAAACTCAGAGTGATCACGAAAATTCTTTTTAGTTCCACAAAGCCTCCCTTAACCTCGCATTCGCGCGGCTCGTTCGCGTTCCAGTCAGCTGGCGGTTACTTCTGTGGCGGCTCGTAAAGTTCGACGAACATGCCGACATCGGGATCGCGAACCAGGGCCACGCGGTAGTGAGTGCTCATCTCGACGATTCCGTCGGACACGATGGTGATGCCCGCGCCCTTCAACCGATCAACCAGAGAGTCTATGTCGGTGACTTCGAGACCGATGTAGTTCACTCCTACATCGGTGATGCTATAGGGCGTCAGCGGCTTCTTGCGGTTTTCGTACTCGACGATTTCAAAGCGCATGCGCGATTTTGTGTCGGCAGCTTCGGCGAACGTTCCGTTTACGATGCGGATCACATTGCCGTGCCCGCCGACGGCTGAATCCATGAAGTCGCCGCCCATCCACTGCGACGGCGTCGCGGGAAACTGCTCGCCGAGCAGCACGCCGTAAAACGCACGGATCTTGTCGGGATCGAGAATGACGAGACCGATGTGGTTGATGCCGGGAACGTCCGCCGGGACCGCGGGACGTTCGCCCATGGCAGGCACGGCGGGACGCTGCTCGACGATTTCGACATCCATGCCGTCGGGATCGGTGATGTAAGCGAGCGTGCCTTTCGTCGCGCCGGGAAGCGCGACCAATTTGTTGTCCCAGGTGCGCGGCCAGAGCATGTTTGCGGCTTTCAAATCGGCCCACAACTTCTCTGCGTCGGGAACGGTCAGGTCAATGTGCGTGGCGCCTGGCTCCCATGCAGTCTTGCCAGCCATCACGTTGCGGCGCTTGACTCCGCGGAATTCGCGCAAGTAGAGAGTGAATGGCTTGCCGGAGATGTTGCTGTTCAGCGTGAGCTTCGCCATGCGGGAATCGACGTCCTTGGTGCCGTGGATGCGGTTCATCACCTCATCATTGCGCCAGGATTTGTTAACGTCTGGAACTTCGGTAAAACCGATGGCTTTGTAGAAGGCGACGGATTTGTCGAGATCGGAAACCATGCGGCCGTCGAATTCAATGCCGACCACCGCGCCCTTGTTGGCCCCGAACTGCGGGGCGGCGATGGAGGATTGCCGAAGTCCGGCTACTGCGATGCCGAGGATCAAGGCACACGCGACGAACGCAATTTTAGTTCCGACAGACCTCGAAGAGCGGTTTCGCATGCATCCCCCAATCAGTTGCGCGGTTTTGCGACGTATGTGTAACACGCCCGGGAATTCGTGTCCAGACGTTTGCCCGGGACGGAGAAATGCGAATAGCTGAAAACGCGGGGACCGCAATGAGAAGAGCTTGAGACTTAACACAGAGGACACAGAGAGGACACGGCGAGCACAGAGAAAGCGTAAGACACAGGACCATCGCCAATGGGCGGCCGGATTGCCAAGAATGTTTGCCGGGCGCAGCATGCTGCGCCCCTACGAAACATCGCTGAATTTTCTACTGCGGCGCTAGCGGCCGGGAACCAAAATTAAATTGGCGGCGGAGAATGTTTGCCGGGCGCAGCATGCTGCGCCCCTACGAAACATCGCTGAATTTTCTACTGCGGCGCTAGCGGCCGGGAACCAAAATTAAATTGGCGGCGGAGATTTCCACGTTGGTCTGCTCGGTGCTGACCTTGAAGCTGCGGAGTTCGCCGTTCTTTTTCGCGCTGCGAGCGGTCGTGAATGTCAGGTAATACTGGTTGTGAAGAATCATGTCCAATTTATCGAGAAATGGCGAGAAGGAGATGGGAGTATCGAGACCCTGGAAGAATGATTCGCCGCCCGTTTCGTCGGTCATCTGGGCGAGATTGCTCTGGCCGTAGTTCGCACGAAAAAGATTGCGGCCCTCGCGGTCCGCGCCGCGAGCATACAGCGTGTGGATTATGATGCCCGCCTTCTGCGCCCTCGAGATCGTCAAAGTAACATCCGGGCTCGCCGGATCGCCGCGGAACCGGTCAATGCCGTCCGCGATGACGAGGATTTCGCGGCGCGCGCCGCTGGGGCGCCATTTGGACATCACGTCCATCAGCGAAAGATAGATGCTCGTGGATGCGCCCGCTCGCCCGATGGTGATTCGAACTTTCTTGGCGACGGCGTCGTGGTCGGTGCTGAATGGCGCGACCGCCTGGGTGACGCCATTGTTCGCGTAAAACACGCCCACGCTGGTGGCCTTCGACTGCGCCAGAATGAACTTCCGCAGATCATCCAATTGGTTGTTGATGTTCACGAGGTCGTCAATGACGATGGCGAGTTCGAGCGCGGACTTATCGCCTTGCGCCGAATCCCAGGCAACGACATCCTCGCGAACTTTTTTGTTCGTGCGGACGACGATATCCGTTTTTCCGAGAGCTGGCGGAGCTGTGTAATTGGGTCCCAAGACCGTGACGACGGTCGTAACCGGAACTTTTGAAGTCCCGGCTTGTGGCTCGGCACTGGCAGAGCGCGTGGTGAAGAGAATCAGGGACAAGAGAAAAAGGCTTGCGAGCAGCTTCAGGTGTCGGGTCATGTTCGCCTCTCCGATTGAGATGCAGCCGCTTCGATGAAAGGTTCCTTAACTCATGGTAGCCCAAGTTACGGGCGAATTGGAGTCGCACCGGCGTGCCGGCGCCAGGTTCCGCGGGCGGGCTTCTGGTGGGAAAAGCCTTTCCTTCGGCGTGTACTTGGTGGGCATCGTCTTCACTTTGGCTGCCGGAACTCCTTTGTTTTCAATACGTGATTCTGGCTGGCTGCATGCAACTACATGCGTGGGACAGGCTTTTAAGTTTCGGGAGGCATTATGCATCGAATGACGTTTCGGGCACTCATAATGGCGGCAGCGGTGTTGACTTACTTCTGTCTGCCGTCAATCGCGTCGGCCGACGGAGTCACTTTCGATTTAACGAATGTGACACTGAGCGACGGCGGGACAGCTTCAGGGTCGTTCGTCTACAACAAAACGACTGGCGCGGTGACCAATGTGGACATCACGACCACTTCTGGAACCGCATTCACGGGCGCGACGTACCTGGCACCGAATCCCTGGTCTGGAAGCGGTCCCTACCTTGGACCCACTTTCTACCAGATGATTTTTGTGCCGAATCCTGCTACGTCTGCTATAGGCACACCGGTATTGTTGCTGTATTCAGTGACGGAAGGATTTCCGAATTTGGGCGCAGGAAGCGAGATTTCGCTGTCAGAGGAATCCGGTGAGTATACCTGTGGCAATGCGGCGTGCTCGGTACTTGGAACTGAGCTACGGTCTTTGAGTGGCGACGTTACGAACGCGCCGGAACCGTCCTCGCTTCTGCTCCTTGGCCTGGGCCTTGCGGGCTTGATGGTGGTTGGAAAGCGCCGAGTATTCCAAGCATAGACGCTTCGTAGCATCGTTCGAGCGATTTTAGGCCACTTCTCCATCGCGGAGAGGTGGCCTTTTTTATTGGCAGCGATGAGACGCCGCTCCGTGTTCCCACAAGCGGACTGATTGCATATCTGGAGGGCGGGAGGTAAGCTTCCGGGTCGTTTCTGGCGAGCAATCCAGCGACGAATGAAGAAGAGAGCCAGCAGGCGGGGGAGAAAGTTATGAAGATGACGTGGCGAGGATTGTTGGTGCTTCTGCTGGTGATTTTGTCGGCGAGGATTGCGGCTGCGGCGCCTCAGGATGCGGCGCAGGATAAAGATCGAGCTGCCATCGCAAAGGCTGTGCAGAGCTACATGGACTCGTGGAACTCGCACGACGTGCACGCCGTGGCGATGAGCTACGCCGAGGACTGCGATTTCGTGAACAATTTTGGCGACGTGACGCACGGACGAGCGGGGGTGGAAGCCGTGTTCGGGCCGTTCATGACCGGCGTTTACAGCGCCACGAATCAGACCGGGAAAGTGCGCTCGATTCGATTTCTGAAGCCCGATGTAGCCGCGGTGGACGTGGATTGGGAAATGACTGGCGCGAAGAATCAGGATGGCACGCCGCGGCCGACGCGCAAGGGGATTCATAGCCTAATAATGACGAAGCAGAGCGACGGGACATGGCTCATCACCATTATGCACGTGCACGAGTTCACGAGTTCGCCACGGATCACGAATCCAGGGCAACCGGGGCAACCGCCGCCGGCACAGAAGTGAGCCGCTATTTCTGAACCGTCACTTGGGTGGCGACATAGCAGACATCCGCCCAGTATGCCTGGACAGATACCTTGGCGTCCGTCTTCAACGCGTCTCGATCAACTTTGAGATCCGCCGGAATGGTCACCCAGACGGCCGGGGCGCTGGAAGGTTTTACATCCAGGATATTTCCACTGAGCGATTGAACTGCGCCAGTGATCGTTGTGGGCGGTGCAGACGAAGCTGCTGACTGTGCAAAGTTCGGAATCGCGGCCAGCAAAATCAGAACAACCAGAAGTGGTCCACCTCGGCGCATACGACCCTCCGTGTGATGATGACTTCGGTGAAAGTGATGAGGCGCCCCTTTGACTGGAGCGCGAAAAATTGGTGGGCCTGGGTGGACTTGAACCACCGACCTCGCCCTTATCAGGGGCGCGCTCTAGCCACCTGAGCTACAGGCCCATACGGGATGACCGTACGAACAACGGGAATAATTCTATCATGTGATTACTGCCCGGCGACACGGTTGCGGCAACGCTCTGCTACGCGTTGGTGACGTTGAGCACGGCGAGGCGCTTCCCCGCCCACCAGAAAATGAAGTCGAGCACCTTAATGTCAGGAATCCTCTCAGGAAGTGCCGCGTGGATCTGGCGGAAGGCCCGACGCGGTTCCTGGAGCAGGTTCCCATCGAGGATTTCAGAGTAAGTGTGTTGTAGGCTGGCGTAGAAAGTCATGTATTTTTCGAGACGAGCGCCGAACGTCCGGAGGTTGTCCGGCGGGCGAAATCCGAACACACTCGCGACTTCTCTGTCGTAGATTGGATACCCGCGGTTGGCCGTGTTCGCGAGTTTTGTCACAAACGAGAACTGCAAGCTCTGCTGACCCTTGCGATTCGGGATCGCGTAGAGCTCCTTCACCAATCTCCTAAGATCGATGTCCCTCAGGTCACGGGACTCTTCCAACAGCTCAAAGTACCTAGACTTGAACGCGTCTGTTAGGCCCGCGTTGTCGAGGCGATAGTAGGACCGATACATGAATTGAAACACGTAGTTCTCAACCACTGATCCGCGCGCGAACTCGTCAGCCAAGAACGCATAAACATCAACCGCTTCGCGGCCATCCTTCTGCACGATTGAATCACAATTCACCTCGATGCCGGATAGGTCAGGTAGCGGCATGATCGATGTGATTCTACAACGAAGCCGTAACGCCCGATCGAAGTTCCTCTATAACTTATTGAGGCCGTCGAGGGCGGCGACCTTGTAGGCTTCGGCAAGCGTGGGATAGTTGAAGACAGTATCGCGGAAATATTCGATCGTGCCGCCGTAGGCCATCACGGCCTGGCCGATGTGGACGATTTCCGTGGCGCGCTGGCCGAGGATATGGACGCCGAGCAGCTTGCGGGTGTGGCGATCGAAGAGCAGCTTGAGCATGCCGGTTTCGTCGCCCAGCATCATGCTCTTCGCGAGCTCGTAGAATTTCGAGATGCCCACTTCGTAGGGAACTTTGGCCGCTGTGAGCTTTTCTTCCGTCTGACCGACCGTGGAGATTTCGGGGATCGTGTAAATCCCGTATGGAAACAGTTCCGGCATATGCTCGGACGGAGCGCCGAACATACGGCAACTCGCGAGGCGGCCCTGCTCCATGGACGTGCTGGCGAGCGCGGGAAAACCGATGATATCGCCGGCAGCGTAAATGTGCGGCACTTCGGTCTGATAG
Organism: uncultured Acidobacteriota bacterium; assembly: GCA_963842425.1. Lineage (GTDB taxonomy): Bacteria > Acidobacteriota > Terriglobia > Acidiferrales > UBA7541 > Palsa-295. The sequence goes on from CAWJGQ010000011.1 coordinate 181,714, forward strand.
TCGGCGTTGACTTTGATTTTGCCGCGAGAATCCGCCTGTAGCCCGGCCGCTTCGAGCTGGAGCAAGTCGCCATTTGCCTGCCGGCCAACGGCGTAGAGCAGCATATCGCCCTGCACCTTTTTTCCGCTTTCGAGTTCGGCGAAAACGCGGTCACGATTTGGGTCTATGCCCATACTGGTGACCTTTTCGCCCAAGCGGAATGTGGTGCCCATCTGACGCAGGTGATAGGCGAGCGCGTCCACGATCTCGCGATCCACGAAATCGAGGATCAGGGGGCGCTGGTCAATCAAGGTAACCTCGGCGCCGATCGCGGCCATGAATGAGGCGTACTCGAGACCCACAACGCCCGCGCCCACGACGATAATTTCGCGCGGAAGGCTGCCGAGGCAGGTGAATTCGTCTGTATCAATGATGCGTTTGCCATCGAAGGGAATATCGGCGCTGCGGGCGGGGCGCGTGCCGCCGGCGATCAGAATGTTGTCAGCGCGGAGCGTCACCTTTTCAGATTCGCCCTGAACCTCGATCGTGTGCGGATCCGCAAATTGCGCCATTCCCTGATAGATTGCGATGCCGTTGCGCCGAAGCTGTGAACGGATGACGTCCGTCTCGCGGGAGACGATGGAGTGGACGCGGGAGGCCAGATCCTGAACGGAGACTTCTCCTTTGCCCCGGTAGTTATTTCCGTACAGGGTTCGCACGGCAACTCCGGTCAACTGAAAGATGGCCTCGCGGACACTTTTGCTGGGGATCGTGCCGGTATGGACGCATACCCCGCCCATCATCATCGTGCGGTCAACCATGGCGACACGCTTGCGCAATTTTGCGGCGCAGATCGCGCCCTTCTGGCCCGCAGGGCCACTTCCGATGACGATCAGATCGTACGATTGGTCAGCCATGGATATGTGAGGCGCGCTCTCTTGTGTATGGATTTACGGCGACTTCCGACATCCACTTTCAGGCGCAAATGTTACAGGAATATGTATGCGTGCGCGAATCCAGCGAATGAATGCGCCGGATTCGACGTGTGGATGCCTTGCAACGAAGACGGCATCCGCGAATCCGCCGTCGGCAGCATCAAACAGCCACAATCAGATCAATTTCCACGCGAACGTCGCGCGGCAGGCGCGCGGCTTCGACGGTGGACCGCGCCGGCGGGTTCGACGGGAAATAACGTGCGTATACTTCGTTCATCGCGGCGAAATCGTTCATGTCCTTCAGGTAGACCGTGGCCTTCACCGCCCGGTCCAGCGACGCCCCCCCGGCCTCGACGATGGCTTTCAGATTTTCCATCACGCGAGCCGTCTGGCGCGCGACATCGCCTTCAACAAGCTGGCCTGTGGCAGGATCGAAGGCGACCTGTCCGGCGGTGAAAATGAATCCATTGGCTTTGGTGGCCTGCGAATACGGGCCGATCGCTTTTGGCCCTTTATCGGTCGAGATGATTTCCTTCACGGCGCCTCCAGGAATGCGGAAATTAGAAATTTGAAAACTGAAAACGGCAAATTAGCCAGCGATTAACGCTCGGGCAATGTTGGCCAACTCTGGGCTACTTCGCCCACGGCATTGCCCTGATACCGCTGGCGGAAATCTTCCGGAATTCCCTTCTGATTAAGCCACAGCCGGAACATCCCAGCCAAATCCCTGCTGCTGGATTCCTCGAGTGCCGCGCGCAGTTCGGCGTAGCCAGTCTCCCGGCCGCGCTGGAGGGCAAGCAGACGGGCGAGGCCGGCTCGCATTGGCGCTTCGCCGCACGCATCCTCCAGCGCCGCGAAGAAAAGCGGCGCTTTGGCCAGGGCGATGCGGCGCGGCCCAAGGGCATCGCCAAGCGTCACCGCGCCAAGCGGAGCCTCCGTTGCGGCTTTGGCTGCTTCGTCATAGGCGCGCAAATATTCGGTTACACGCTTGCGGCGAGCGTCGGCGCCGTTGCGGGCTTCATCCAACACGATCGTCGCGTATTCCGGCAAACCTTCGCCCATGCCCACTGCTGCGGCGGGACTGATGTACATCGCGTCGCCGAACCATTCGTGAGCGAGCGCGTGGGTCACGATCTCAAGAAATTGATCGCTGCCCGTGCCGAGCGCCAGAGCCGCGGGATTCACGATCGCACCACCCAGAAACGCCACTGCTGCCGGAGCCGCTTCACCGTTGAGATGGCCGCGCAATTCCGGGGATTCGACGATGTGCGGACCGGTGATCGTCTTGTCGAGCGGGCCGAAGTCTTTCTCAAGCGCATTCCACGCCGCGGCGATCTGCCGCGCCCCTGAAGCTGGATCGTCTTTCAACGGCTGGATCGTCCAAAAAATTGTCGTTGAGGAATTGCGTTGCGCGGGCCATGCGGAATATTTCCCCGCGACTAAGTAGGGCGCCAGGCTCGCTGCGTCCAAATCGAAACGATACTCGATCTCATTGCCATCTTTTTTCTTGCCCTTCGGAATTCCGCCCGCGAGGAGCAAAAAGTCCGCGGGCACGCGGACGCTGAAGTCCACGAGCTTGGGCGGTTTCGGATAGGGAGCGAGCACGCGCTTTGGCGGCTGAAGCTCCGGAAACCATCCGCGAGCGCCGAGATGAAAGCTGTTCTCGCCAATCGTGATGCGCGCGCCCGAGTTTTCGGGCGAGCGCAACGTGTATTCGATCGAGAGCTGCCGGGTCTGCTTGAGGGCCCATACCGGATCGAGCGGGATGCGCAGCGCGTCCGGCTGCGCGGCCTGATCCCCGGCAGGAAGATTTGCGGGCGGCGCCTCGCGCCCGTCCACCTCGACGCGGACGTTGGTGCGGCCGAAGATGCGCTCCTCGGGGAAAACTGCGTCCACGAATGCCAGATTCTCAGTGCCGGAATTTTGCAGTGTGTAACGCGCGCGGACATGCAACTCTGACGGCTGACCAGGGACGAATTGGACATCGCGCGATTCCTTGACGACTCCATAGCCGGGAGCGAGCGGCACGGCGCATGCGGATGCGAGCAGCGCGAGCGAAATGACCAGAGCGGCTGCAAGCGAGCGCGGAACGTTCGGGTTCAAGGTAGGAAGATTCTACAGAGGCAGATTGAACGGGGAAAGGCGGAATATCGGAACTTCAGCGGCTAAAGCCGATCCGATCTTGCCAAGCTAATGTCGTGGCTAAAGCCACGACCCACGAAGATTCTCGATTTCTCGCACAGACTCCGAGGCCGCGAAGCACAAGGATTCTTCAGTACGTACGCGGACCCTATAAACTCGCGAAGTGGCTGACGATCTGTGCGTCGGTCGCCCCATGGCGGCGAAACGTGAGGATTGCAGCAGCCTGCGTATCGGGAACGCCGCGGCGAACGAGTTCCAGCAGAGTCAATTCGCGCACGCCCGCGTTCTTCAGATTGGCAAGCGATGCGCCGGCGAGAACCGGCTGGCCTGCCGCGCGATGACGCGCGACTTCGAGGAGGATGGCGTCCGAAAGGCCCGCGAGACGCATGGCTTCCAGCTCTCCCGCGCCTAATCCCAGCTGATTTATTTTGGCAAGCTCGATAATTGTGTCTTCGCCGACCTGTGCACGGATGAGGCCCGCGATTTCGTCGCCCGCATCAAACGCCTGGTTGCGTCCACGATAAATTTGCAACACGGCAATGCAGCTCGCGTCGGAAAATCCGGCCTGACGGGCGGTTGAGAGCTGGACGATGTCGGGTGCTGTGATATTGAGGTTCTTTAATTGCTGAATGGTGTCGTACGTCATTCCGGCGGTGTCGAGAGGCTTGGTATCCAGCGGCGGAATGGAATGGCAACCGGCCACGAACAGCACGGTGGCCAGCACGACCAGCGCGGAGCAATACCGCGCGCGGAACGCGGGGGGTGCCTGAATGATCCCCATATGATTATTGTACGCGTGCGGCGACTGGCTGCGGCGGGGTGACGCGGAAGGATTACGGGGCAAACCAGGACATTGGAGAACGAGAGGAGCACGCACGGGCAAGCCCGTGCGGCAAACAGCGGCGGCAAGCCGCCGCACTCCACATGAGCCGCGACGAAGGCCAAGACGGTTCGGCAACGCACAGCAAATCGTGACTTCTCGGTTGTTAGACGTTGTAGACGCGCTCGATATCGAAGACGCCGGGGATGCGCTTGATCGCGGCGATAATGTGCTCGAGCTGCTTGCGATCGCGCACATCGAGGGCGACCTCGATGCGCGCGCGGGTATTATCGTCGCCGCCGCTCTCGAAGCTGCGAATGTTCGCGCCGGTTCCGCTGATGATATTGGAAATTCCGGCGATCATTCCAGGCCGGTCCTCGGTGAAGATGCGCAAGCGCACGGGAAACTCCGCTTGCGTGGACGCCGCCCATTCGACGGCGATGCGCCGGTCGGCCTCGTAGAGAAGATTCTCGACATTCGGGCAATTCTTGCTGTGAACGGCGATGCCGCGCCCGCGGGTTACGTAGCCGATAATGTCGTCGCCCAGGATCGGGTTGCAGCATTTCGAGCGATAGACCATCAGGTCGTCGTGGCCGCGGACCACGATCGCGGCCTCGTCCATTCCGAGCATGCGCTTGACGGTGGACGCGACTTTCGGTTGTTGCTCCTCGGCCGCCGCGCCCGCCAGGGGCTTCCCGCTGACCTTCGCGAGGACCTGCCGCGCGGACCATTTTCCGTAGCCGAGATCGGCGTATAGATCGTCCACACGCGAGCAGCCGTATTCGGCGGCGACGCGCAGCCAATCGTCCTCCGCGATTTTCTTCAGGCTCACGCCGGCCTGCCGAGCTTCCTTCTCAAGCAGCTTTCTGCCGACGTCGGTGGCCTCTTCGCGCTCGTGCAGGTGTATCCACTGGCGAATCTTGCTGCGGGCGCGCGAGGTGTGAATAAAAGAGAGCCAGTCGCGCGAAGGAGCGTGGCCCTTCTGCGTGACGATTTCGACGACATCGCCATTGGCGAGCGCGTGGCGCAGAGGGACCATCTCGCCATTCACCTTCGCGCCGGAGCATTGGTGGCCGACCTCGGTATGGACCGCGTAGGCGAAATCAATCGGCGTGGCGCCGCGCGGGAGGACGACCACGCGCCCCTTCGGAGTGAACGTGTAAACCTCTTCGGGATAGAGATCCACGCGGAGAGTGGAGAGAAATTCGCTGGGCTCCTGCATCTCCTGCACCCATTCGATCAAGTGCCGCATCCAGACGATGCGCTGATCGTCCGCGGCCGACGCAGCTTCATGGCCGCCCTTATATTTCCAGTGCGCGGCGACGCCCTGTTCGGCGATGCGATGCATTTCCTGGGTGCGAATTTGCACTTCGAAGGGCTGGCCGGAATGAATCACCGCGGTGTGCAGCGACTGGTAGAGGTTCGGGCGCGGCATGGCGATGTAGTCCTTGAAACGCCCGGGCACCGGCCGCCAGATCTGATGGATCACGCCGAGCGCGGCGTAGCAATTCTTCACCGTGTCCGTGATCACGCGCACGGCCAGCAGGTCGTAAATCTGATCGAGATTGCGCTGCTGCTTCTGAATTTTCAGATGCACCGAATAGAGCCGCTTGATGCGCGCCTGCACTTCCGCGGGAATGCCGCTTTCGACCATTTTCTCGCGAATCGTGTCCTGCACTTCGGCCAGGAATTTGTCGAACGTGTTTTGCTTGTTCGCGACTTTTTTCTGCAGCTCGAGGAATGCGTCGGTCTCGAGATAACGAAAAGCAAGGTCCTCAAGCTCGCCGCGGATCAAGCCCATGCCGAGACGGTTGGCGACCGGCGCGTAGATATCGAGCGTCTCGCGGGCGATGCGCAACTGGCGCTCGGGAGCGAGATATTCGAGAGTGCGCATGTTGTGCAATCGGTCGGCGAGCTTCACCATCACCACGCGGACGTCGTTGACCATGGCGAGCAGCATTTTGCGGACGTTTTCGGCCTGACGATCTTCCGGAGCCAGCAAATCGAGCTTGCTGATTTTGGTGACGCCCTCGACCAGGCGCGCGACATCCGCGCCGAACTGCTCCGAGATTTTCTCGATTGGCTGTTTGGTGTCTTCGACCACGTCGTGGAGGATCGCGGCGCAGAGCGAGGTTACGTCGAGCTTCATATCCGCAAGCAGGTGAGCCACTTCGACGGGATGCGAGAGATAGGGTTCGCCTGAAAGGCGCGTTTGCGACTTGTGCTGTTCGGCTGCGAATTCGTAGGCGCGCCGCAGGAGATCGAAATCGTCGCCGGGCCGATTCTTGCGGACCTTATCAAGCAGCTCGCCGAAACGCACGTCCACAGTGCGGCGGGCCGCTATGCTGATCGCAGGTTTGCTGGCCGGGTCCATGCTAAGTTTATTGTAATCTGTCCACGCTAGCCCCGCGAGCCTTTATGCTGCACGCGACATTGCACGCGCGGGAGGTTTGAAACTTTTGAGCCGCCGCGGGGTTTAACCCAGATACGGCGCGAACGTTCGCGCGGTCTTCGCCGTTACCGATTGAGCGCCGGAAAATTGACAGACCGATCACCGGAACCTAGGATCAAGACAGGGGTTGTGCCATGGCAACGCGCCAGTGTCCCCATTGCGGCAAGAGCGTGTTCGATCGAATGACGCAGTGCCCCTATTGCCGCGAGGCGCTCGGGGCTGTCCCTCAGCGACGCGGCGACAGCGCCCGCATGATCGAAGGGCGAGGGAAAATACGGCAAGGCCTTCTGTGCATACTGCTGGCGGCGGTGGTTCACTACTTCGCGGGCGGTTACAGCGCGATGCAGCTTCCCTACCCCATTCAACCGATCGTGACCGTTTATCTGTCACCGCTGCTTTTTCTCAGCGGCCTCGGGCTCAGCTCTCTTGGCTTCTATCTGTGGCAGATGGCCTGAGCAAGCGATCGCAAGCCACTCCAAAATAGAAAACCGGCGGGCTTGAGAAGCCCGCCGGCAAGTGTGTCGGCGTCCGGAAATTTCCGGAGCCACTAGGAAGTCGGCGAAATATTCGCTTTCTTCTGCTTGATGGCTTTGACCTTGTCAACAAGGTCGTCGGCCTGCTTGAGATCCTCATCGCGCGCCGACGTGACCGTCTCCGTATCGGCCTTCTGACGGTAGAGCAGGTTGAGGTACGCCATGGCGTCGTCATAATCAGGACGCTTCTCGATGGCGGTCTGGAGATTGCTGATGCCCTCGTCAATCGTCTGACCGTATTTCTGGGCGAACTGCGTGGCCAGCGCGGGCGGCATAGGATCGCTTTCCTTCACCGGTTTCTTTGAAGTGTGGTTGAAGGTGTCGCGCATGTCCTTATTCGCGCGATAGGCGAGCGACCAATCAATCACGCCGATCCAGTAATAGGGTTCCGGATCGTCGGGCTTCAGAGCAATGTGCTTCTGATGGTAGGTCTTCGAATCCGCAAGCTTCTGGGCGTCGAAGGGCGTGCCTCCCATGTTGTAAAGAATCGAGCCGATGCCGTCAATTGCCGAGACGTTGGTCGGATCGGAATCGAGAATATTTTTGAACTCCGCCAAGGCCTGATTGCCGTTGTTGACGTTGTCCTGAGAAGGCGCCCCGGGGATGTACTGGCTGGCATAGGCGGTGGCGAGATAGAGCTGGGCGTTGGTTAGCGTGGGATCGTATTCCTTGGCCGCCTTGAAATCCTCGATGGCCTGATCGAACTGAGCGTTCTTATAAGCATTCACGCCCTTGTTGAGCTTGTCGCGGGCGCGGAGCTTATCGCAACCGGCTCCCGCGGCGACTGCGGCCGTGAGGACGGCCACAAGAATGAGTACGTGGGGCTTCCGCTGCATTACGGCTCTCCTTCAATGAGTGGCTGCGCCGGCAAATATGTCTGTCGGACGGCTACAGCCGAGCGAATACCAGTCAGCTACTGGCCCGCTTCAATCTTGGCGGTGATGAGACCTACGTGGTCAATGCCTGAGCCACGCATGATGTCAATCGCGCGAGCGACTTGTGCGAACTCGACGTCATCATCACCCTTCACGAAAGCGATCTTGTCAGCGCGTTCCTTGAAGATGTCAAAGAGGCGCGGACCGAGATCGTTCCAGTTGCTATCGTCCTGGTTGATCTTGAGTTTTCCGCCGGGCAGTACCTGGACCACAATGGTGCGTTGATCGGGCTCGGTCTGCTTCTGATTGGGCGGAGGGGGCTGGGGAACCAGGGTCTGCAATCCCGTTGGCGTCCGAGGAGTGATCACCATGAAGATGATGATCAGCACAAGGAGCACGTCAATCAACGGAACAATATTCGGCTCTGAAACTGGACCGCCTTTACTACCACCGACTGCCATTCCCATGGGAAGACTCCTTGCCTTTCAATGCCGAAATGATTAGTCCGAACCGCCCGGAGGAGGTGGCGGAGCGTTCTTGCCCTGAGGCTTCTCGGTCAACAGGCCGAGATTCTCGACGCCCGCAGAGCGGACTTCGTCAACAGCCTTGACGACATCGCCGTATTTCGCCCTGGCATCGGCGCGAACGTACACGGTCTTGTCGAGGCGATTGGAAAGCCGGTCCTTCACTTCGTCAGTGATCTGGTTCAGTTGGATTTCCGTGCTGCCCAGGAACATGTGCCCGTCGCGCGTCACGGCAACGATGATGGCGTCGTCGCGATCGGCATTGGGCATTTTCTCGGCATTTTCGGCCTTGGCCATGTTCACCGGGAGGCCCTTCTGCAACAGGGGCGTGATCACCATGAAGATGATGAGCAAGACCAGCATGATGTCCGCCATCGGAATGACGTTAGGGGCCGCCATCACCGGTGGTGCTTTGGGCTTGTATCCCATGGCTTACTTCTTTCCGCCTCGGCGAGTGATGAAGTAGTTGATCAGCTCCATCGAAGAGTTATCCATCTCGACGTCGAAGGCTTCCACGCGGTTCGTGAAGTAGTTGAAGGTCCAGACGGCAGGGACGGCGACGAGCAAGCCGAGCGCCGTGGTTACGAGGGCTTCCGCGATACCGCCGGCCACGGCCGAAAGACCGGTGACCTTCTGAGTTCGAGATGCCTTTGAACGCGTTGATGATGCCCATAACCGTGCCGAAAAGTCCGACGAAAGGAGCAGTCGAACCGATGGTGGCGAGACCGGAAAGGCCGCGCTTCATTTCGGCGTGGACGATGGCCACGGAGCGTTCGAGACCGCGCTTGGCCGCTTCGATGACTTCCTCATCGCTGACTTGCGACGAAGCTGCCTGGAATTCGGAAAGGCCCGTCGCCACAACCTTGGCGATGTGGCTCTTCTTGTTGCGCTCGGCGATGGAGATCGCTTCGTCGAGCTTGTTGTCCTTCAGAGCGCCGGCCACCTGCTGCACGAACACGCGGGACTGTTTGCGCGCCGCGCTGTACATCAGTGCCCGGTCAATCATGATGCCCACGGACCACGCGGACATGATGAAGAGAATTCCGACGACCGACCTGGCGGGCTAGCCCATGTTGTGCCACATCGTAACCATGTCCCAGCCGACCTCGGGTTCCTGAAACATCGCCAACAGTGCATAAGCAAACATAAAGTTCGATCCTCCTCCGTCACAGCAAATCGATCGCGGCAGGCGTATTCTGCCGGTCGGAATTCCCCAGCCACCCCCCGGACCCGCGAACGGGACCGGCCGTTCCTATCCACCACCCAGCGAAAACACAACGTCAATCGTGGTATCCACTTCCACGGGCTCGCCATTGAGCATCGTGGGGTGGTAGCGCCAGTCGTGCACGGCGTCCATTGCCGCGCGCATCAGCAATGCAGGTCCGGAAACATACTGGAGCTCCTGGATCGAACCGTCCTTGGCAATAACCGCGTGCAGACGGACGGTACCGGAGACGTGGGCCGTCTTGGCGATTGCCGGATAAACCGGCAAGACCTGGCGAAGAATATTCGCAGCCTGGACCTGTCCTCCGACTTTGATACGAGTGGGAGTGGCCTTCGGCGGAGGCGGGGGAGCAGTATTTAGAATGCCGCCACCGAGAGCGTCGCCCGTACCGCCGGCAACACCAAATCCGTTCGCGCCCGCGCCGACGTCCGGCGCCTCGTCCTTAATCATTTCGACTTTCTTGGGGATCACAGTGGGAGCCACCATGGTTTGCGGCTGGACAATGCGCGGCCTCACGATCTTCACAGGAGCAGCGGGCGGAGGCGGCGGAGGCGGGGGAGCAGGAGCGACCAAGAACGTGTTGAGCATGCCCTTGGGCAATGCTTCCGTATAAATGAGCGGAATCAAAATCATCACGCCCACGATCACGGTTTGAACGAGAGCCGACATGGCCACGGCCCAGGGCTTGTGAGTGCCTTCCTGATGCACACCGGATACGACAAGTTGATTAAACATATCCTAGCTCCTTGCTGCAACCACCGCGCGCTTTCCGGCTGCGGATCCGGCGCGGACGGTTGATCCCTGCCCACCGTGATACTTGTTCCAGAGAACAACGATGGGTGCTGCGATGCCAAAACTGGAGTACGTTCCTACCACAACTCCTACCACCATGGCAAAAGAGAACGCGCGAAGGACCTCCCCACCCATGAGGTACAGTACCAAAACGGTGAGGAACGTCAATCCGCTGGTCAAGATCGTGCGGGAAAGCGTCTGGTTGATGGATTTGTTCACGATGTCGGCGAGCGGCTCGCGTTTCATGAGTCGGAGATTCTCTCGCACGCGATCGAAAATGACAATCGTATCGTTCATCGAATAGCCGACCAGAGTGAGCAACGCCGCAATCACCGTCAGCGAAATCTCGTAGTGGAAGAGCGAAAAGAAACCCAGCGTGATCAGCACGTCGTGGAAGACGGCGATGACAGCCGCGGCCCCGTACACCCACTCGAAGCGGCACGCAATATACACCAACATGCCGCCAAGGGCATAGATAGTTGCCCAGAAAGCTTGATGGCGGAGTTGGGCTCCGACCTTGGGTCCGACGATCTCCGCGTCGCGAATCGCAAACGTGCCGAGCGAATAATTGTTCGTGAGCATGCTGAGAACGGCAGGACTAAAGCCGGGCACGGGTTTGAGTTCGTCAAAGCTCGTGATGATGCCTTCGTGATCTTTGTCGCGCGCGTCAGTGAGCTGTTTCGCAAGTTGGTTGTAGCGATCACCAGCGCTAGTCCCGAGCGAGAGCGGGTCCTTCTGGGTAAGATCGGCCGCGAGGGCGGATGGAGTGATGGCGTTGAAGTCCGCCTTACCGGAAGTGTCCGCGCCAAAGGTCTTGTGGAGAACATCCAAAATTTTCTGCTTGCCGACGTCCAGCGACTCATCACCCTGACTCTGCTCGAGTCCGATGACGACCTCATTCTGCGAGCCGACACTTTGCGTGTCGCTGATGCCCTGAATGGTGCTGTTTGGCAGGCCGGCATCTTGAAGTCCCTTGCGGATCTGGTCCACTGGAGCCTTGCCTGCGAATTGGACGTACACAAGAGTGCCGCCACGGAAATCAATGCCGTACATCGCGTTGGAATTCTTTGAAACCCGGCTGAAAATGGAGACCCATCCGACCACGAGGAGGAGCATGGAAAGGGCGACGAAGTACTTCGCCTTCCCCATCCAGTCAACATTAACGCCGTGGAAGAATTCCATGCCTAGTCCCGCCCCCCTACTTTGACACCGCAGCGCCCGGATTTGTGCCCGGACGCCGCCTTTCCGAGGCTCGTCCTAGTACTCGGACTAAATGCTCAAATGCCCCTGACGATCCATTCGCGACAGGTGATAGTCAAAAATTGCCCGCGACACGTAGATGGACGTGAATACGTTAGCAAGCAAACCGATCACCAACGTAATGGCAAATCCCTGCACGGGCGTCCCCGACCCGAAAAGGAATAGAAACACGGCAGATACGATCGTGGTCACGTGGGTATCAATGATCGTCAGAAAGGCACGATCGAATCCAGTATCCACGGCAGGGGCCGGTACCTTCCCATTGCGTAATTCCTCTCGGATGCGCTCAAAGACCAGAACGTTGGAATCCACGCCCATACCAATGGTCAAGATCACGCCGGCGATGCCTGGAAGGGTCAATACCGCTCCGGCATAGGCCATGAACGCGATGAGGATCACGAGGTTGAACACCAGGGCCACAACAGCATTGACACCGCTCAACCGGTAATAGAACACGAGAAAGATCATGACCACGATCATGCTGCCGATCGAGGCGCGAACGCCCTGTCGAATCGAGTCCGCTCCAAGCGACGGGCCGACGGTGCGCTCCTCGAGATATTTGATCGAAGCGGGAAGCGCGCCGGCGCGAAGGACGAGCGCGAGGTCCTGCGCCGAATCCTGAGTGAAGTTTCCTTCGATTATGCCGGAATCTTCGATGCGGCTATTGATGACCGGAGCGGTATAGACCTTGTTGTCGAGAACGATGGCCATTTGATGACCGACATTGGCTTCCGTGAAGGGGCCGAATCGCGCCGCGGCGGAAGTCGAAAGATGAAAGTTGACTTCGTACTGGCCGGGATTATTCGTGCTCGGTTGCGGTGTAGCGCCGACCAGGTCCTGTCCTGTGACGATCGGAGCGCGCGCGAGAATGTAAAAGACCTGCTGGGCGGCCTGGCCCGGGGTACCCGCATCGGAACCGGGAAGAATGATTGAGCCGGCCGGAAGAACGCCGCCGTTCGCGGCGAGCGCTGCGATTTGAGAAGGATAAGTCTGGTCGCCGACCACGAGGGTCAATTGCAATTGGCCGCCCGCCTGGATCACGGATTTTGCGCGCGTCGGGTCACCTTCGCCGGGAAGCTGGACGAGAATTTCGTCATCGCTGCGGCCGGTAAACGCGATCGTCGGCTCGGTTAGCCCGAGAGCATTGATGCGGCGGGTGATGACCTCGAGCGACTGATCCATGGCAGCCTTGCGGAGATCGGCGACGACGCTCGGCTTCATGGTGAGCAGGTAACCGTTCGTCTGTCCCGCCGACGGGGCCATGGTCCAATCTGAAAATTGATTTGTGATCAGATCGCGGAAGCTGCCGGAGGTAGCGGGGGCGACGTCGCGAACCTCAATGTGGGTATCGTCCACGCGGCGTATTTCGCCGAAGCCGATATTCTTATCGTGGAGCTGCTTGCTGATCTGGTCCACGGCCTGATCACAGCGCTGGCCGATGGCTTCCTCGAGCTGTACCTGCAAGACGAGGTGGCTGCCGCCTTTCAGGTCGAGGCCGAGCTTGATGCGATCCGCCAGGTTTAGCTTCACCTGGTTCAGCGAGGTGGGAAACGTGGGGACGCCGACGATGCCGTAGATACAACAAAGCAGCACGGCCAGGATGAAAGCAAACTTCCACTTGAGCTGGGAATTCATGCGGGCCGCTAGCTCTCCTTGCTTTCGATCTGGAGTCCAGCGATGGCGTTGCGTGAAACTTTGATTTTCACCTGTTCGGCGATGCGAAGCTGGATGGCGTCACCTTCGAGTCCCACGATCGTGCCGTAAACTCCGCCCGTGGTGATGACCTTGTCGCCGTTTTTCAAATTCTTCAACATCTCGTTGACTTTTTTCTGGCGGCGCTGCGCAGGCATGATCATGAGGAAATAAAAAATCACCATGATCAGAATCAGCGGGAGAAACAGCGTGATTCCGCCTGGTTGCGACGCAGCTTGCGCGAGAACTGCCGGGACGATCATGCCAAACGTTACAATCATTTTGCCTTTTCCGCCGTGGTGGGCAATCCTGCCGCGCCCGGCAGGCTATGAAAGCCGAGTTCCGAAGAAGCTGCCCCGCCCTTTGCCGCACCCTACGCCCTCTTGTGGTTGCCTACCCGAGGCGTGCCTGAAGGTCAGAGCGGAAACTTTCGAGCTTCCCAAACTCGATAGCCTTACGAATTTGGCGCATGATGTCAAGGTAAAAGTAGAGATTGTGGTGGGTGTTCAAGATGACCGCGAGAAATTCTCCCGTCGCATAGAGGTGCCGCAAGTACGCGCGCGAATATCTCTGGCAAACCGCGCAGGCGCAGGTCTCGTCAATCGGCCGCGGATCGTTGGCGTATTTCGCGTTGCGAATGAGCAACCGCCCCTCCGAAGTGTAGAGGCAGCCGTGGCGCGCGCTGCGCGTGGGAAGCACGCAGTCCATCATGTCCACGCCGAGAGCGACGTAATCGAGTATCTGTTCAGGCTTGCCCACGCCCATCAGGTAACGCGGACGTTCCGCCGGGAGGCGCGAGGCCGCTGCCTGCGTCATTTCACATGTGATCGCGTGAGATTCGCCGACCGCAAGCCCGCCGATCGCATAGCCGAGAAAATTTAGATCCACGAGCGCGTCGGCATTAGAACGGCGCAGCGATGCATGCGTCCCGCCCTGAACTATGCCGAAAAGCATTTGCCGCGCGGCGTCACCGTGGCGGGCGAAATAATCACGCGAGCGACGCGCCCAATCGAGCGTGCGCGCGGCTGCTTCCCGAGCGCGCGGTTCCTCGGACGGCGCCTCGATGCATTCGTCGAAAACCATCGCGATATCCGCGCCCAACGCAATCTGAATCTCGATGGATTTTTCCGGGGAAAGAAAATGCTCGGAGCCGTCGAGATGGGAGCGGAACGTGACGCCGTCGTCGGCGACTTTGCGGAGACCGCTCAGGCTGAATACCTGAAAGCCGCCCGAATCGGTGAGAATCGGGCGCGGCCAGGACATGAACTTGTGCAGGCCGCCCATCCCGCGAATCAGTTCGTGCCCGGGGCGCAGATAAAGATGGTAGGTATTCGCGAGGATGATCTGCGCGTCGAGTTCTTCGAGGTCGCGCTGGGTCTGGCCCTTTACGGTCGCCGCCGTGCCCACAGGCATGAACGCCGGAGTTTCGATCACGCCATGCGGCGTGGACAGACGTCCGAGACGCGCACCTGTGGGATCGGTTGCAAGAACCTCGAAACGAAAACTCATCCGTGGAAGTGTATCAGGAGAAAGCGGCGGCAAAACCGACCCTGATGAACACGACCAGAGCCCACAGGCCCAGAATCCAAAAGAAGGCGGCCGCAAAGGAAATTTTCTTTGGCGCCGCTGCGTTGAAGCCCATCGCCAACAGGATCATCTCCCAGAACAGAAAAAGATCGAAGGAGCTCAGCAATGCCACAAGCCACTTGGAGGAATCGCTTGAAAGAAAGGCGCCTGCGTTCGACGCAACCAAGTGCTGCAAATCCACGGTCGAGGGGTCTTTTAGAAATATGATCAGGATTCCGACGATACCTAAGAGGATGCCTGGCATCAAGCCGTACGAAACCACCGCGAGACAAGTCTTAAAACCGACTTTCGCCCCGACCGCCAGATTGAAAATCAACCAGAATATTCCCGCGAAGATGAGGGCAGCCAGAAACGGGCCAACGATCACTTCCGCGTAGGCCACGGGTGGGGCGTACTTGAGGCCCAATTGAATTCTATTTTCCTGGTCGGCAGCCGGTAATTGCTGAAATTGAGAGTTCGCTGCCATCTGTTTTTCGATCAGGCCGCGCCAACCGATACGATGACCGTACACCCCCACGATGCACACCTCCACGATGCAAAGGAGAATGATCGGGACGAGCCAGGTCGGGCGCCGGGCGATCGATTCGAACGTAGCCTTGGGGCTGAAGATCACGCCTACAACGCGTCCGAAAGAATTCACGTTCTCGGGCGCTTCAGGCGCCTGCTGCAAAGTTGCGGTGGCCATGCATTTTCTCCCTCGTTCCCTGATTGGCGGGATTCTACATTCGAATACGCGCGGGAACAAAGAAAGTTACGACGAAACGGAATTGGCTATCGCTGCAAGATGCGCGTAACGCTCGGGGAGATAAGTTCGTAGCGGATGTTGCGCCAACGGATGCGCCTGGTCAAAAGCGAAGCGATAAAATTCCAGGCGAAAAGAAAGGGGACTACGGGAGCCAGCGCGGTCCAGACCCAGCTCCATTGGTTCAACTGGGCTTTCCATTCCGGCAGCATTTCGTCCACAGCGATCGTGCGGAGCAACCCCTTCATCACGGCGAGAAAAGGAATGACGATTGTAACGAGCGCGAGGTTCATCCAAGGATCGCCGCCGGCCATCTGAACCACGATGACAAACACGGCGAAAATCAGCGTGAATGCGTAGCTCAAGTGCGCCGCCGCACCCATTCCCCATCGCCGGGGAGCGTAAACGCGCGTGATAAGAATCTGGCGGTTGGTGAATTCGAGCAGGCTCGAGCCGGTCCACGGATGCAGCGTAGCCGCCAGACATTCGGGGCAGAAAACGATCTGCCTGCCGGCGCCTTCGAGCGCCTTGGTGAGGGCAAAGTCGTCGCTGATCGCTCCTTCCCAGGCTTCGAGCACACGCACATCGTTGAAGGTGGTCTTGCGAATGGCGGTGCCGCCACCCCAGCAGAAATTCTCGCGGGCGCGACCAAGCAGCGTGGCGACGGAAGCATTCCACGCCGACGCCATGGCGCTGGCAAAACCGCCGGAGCCAATCGCGCGGCTGGGGATGATCCAGCGATAGGCCGTGGTGGCGCCGACGCGCCCGTCCTGAAGAGGCGCGATCAGCTTCGTGAGCCAGCCCTTGGTGAGGCGGACGTCGGAATCGGTGAAGACAATTACCTCGAAATTCTCGGGCAGTGATTCCACCGCGCGGCGAAGATTATGCACCTTCTCTCCGCAATTCTCGGCCGGGCCGGCAATCACGATGTGCACGGGCCGCTGGCTCGCCGCCTTGACTTTCTCGACGATCTTGAGCGCGGGATCGAGACTGGTGGCGAGCGAGAAATAGATCTCGTAATTCGCGTAATCAAAACGGGTCAGCGCGGTCAGGTTTTCTTCCAGGCCCGGCTCGTTACCCTTGCAGGGGCAGATTAGCGCGGTGACCGGCGCGTAAAATCCCGCGTGCGAGGACAAGCGCCCCCGGACCAAGCGGAACCATTCGTAACCGTCCCAGAGCGAATAGAGCCCCACGGCGATCTGTACGACGGCCAGCAAATAGAAAATGTAGAGCACTGGAATGAGAATAACAAAAACTGGCAACCAGCAGAGTTTCCGCGAGCGTTGACTTGCCTGATCAGCAAGGGTAGAATCCAGCCCAATTCTTCGCTTATTTTTCTTCAGGCATTTTCCCAGCTCGTTCGCGATACGGAGGAAACCATGTCTGCGTCTGCGTCCCAACCAATCAACGAAGCGAAGCTGAACGAATTCATGATGAAAGCGGTGGGGGAAATGGGCGCGGCAATCAACGCTGCGCTTATCGTCGTTGGCGACAAATTGGGTCTCTACAAAGCAATGGCCGGCGCCGGGCCACTGACTCCAGCCGAACTCGCCGCCAAAACAAACACCACCGAGCGGTATGTCCGCGAATGGCTTTCGGCGCAGGCTGCGGGTGGATTCGTGACGTACGATGCGCCCAGCGGTAAATTCACCCTTCCGCCTGAGCAAGGAATGGCACTCGCCGACGAACAGAGTCCCGTGTTTCTCCCGGGCTTTTTTCAGGCGGTGAAGGCGTGCTTCATAGACGAGGCGAAGATATCGGAGGCGTTCCGCACCGGCAAAGGCGTGGGGTGGCACGAGCACGACCACTCACTCTTCGTCGGAACCGAGCGATTCTTCCGCCCGAATTACCGCGCGCATCTGATCAACGAATGGATTCCTGCGCTCGGCGATACAGCGGCAAAACTCCAGGCGGGCGCGAAAGTGGCTGACGTCGGCTGCGGCCTAGGGACTTCAACTATTTTGATGGCTCAGGCGTATCCGAAGTCCACGTTTGTGGGCTTCGACTACCACCCCCAGTCCGTCGAACTGGCGCGGGAAGCGGCGGCGAAGGCGGGCGTCTCTGACCGGGTGAAATTCGAGATCGCGAAGGCGAAGGATTTTCCGGGCAAGGGATATGAGTTGGTAGCGTTCTTCGATTGTCTGCACGACATGGGCGATCCGGAGGGCGCGGCGCGGCACGTGCTGGGATCGCTCGACGCCGATGGCGCGTGGATGATCGTGGAACCATTCGCGCATGACAAATTGGAAGACAATCTGAATCCCATCGGGCGAGTGTTCTACGGAGCGTCCACGATGCTGTGCACTCCGGCTTCGCTCTCGCAGGAGGTCGCGCTGGGGTTGGGCGCGCAGGCCGGCGAGGGACGCCTTTCGAAAATTCTAAAGTCTGCTGGATTCACGCGCGTCCGGCGGGCGGCCGAAACTCCATTCAATATCGTGCTTGAAGCGCGGCCTTAGGATTCCGTCGGCGAATCGCCGTTAATTGACGCGACGGCGTGAGAAGACTTTTCGAAGGACGCGATCGGCGGCGGCATTGATGTCGAGCTGAAATTTTCCGGCCGCGCGGCGGGCCTGCTCCATCAGCGAAGGATCGAGGAGCAGAGCGACACGGTCAACGAAAGGCCCCGACGCGGAAGCGCGCCCGGCTGGACGCGAAGGCTCGCGGGCGGCGAGCATTTCGTAGAGACCGAGATCGTGCCAAAACTCCTGCGCATCCTGATCGGTCCAACTGAGCGACTGGCCGAGGGCCACGAAAAACTCCTCGCGGAAGAGATCAAGAAACGGAATCGCAAGGTCCAATCCAGCCGACCTCTGTGTGGGCTTCGAGCGCGTGGCCTTTTTCCCCTTCTTCTTTTTTTTTGGCGGACGCCTGGCGCCGCGCACGGTGACGCTGACTTTCAGCCGAGCGGGCAGCGCGGCTTCAATGCGCAACACCGCCGCCAGGATGGACTCGCGCCGAATCATC
Source organism: uncultured Acidobacteriota bacterium (assembly GCA_963842425.1). Taxonomy (GTDB): domain Bacteria; phylum Acidobacteriota; class Terriglobia; order Acidiferrales; family UBA7541; genus Palsa-295. The sequence continues at coordinate 200,236 of CAWJGQ010000011.1, forward strand.
TGGAGCTGTTCGCGATAAAACGAAGGCTGGTCGGCGCGCCCGGGGCGGCGATGTTCGGCCGCGTACATATCAAGGAAGCGCGCGACCATTTCGTTGCGGTCGAGCGTCGCCAGCAGCACCGCCGCAGCTTCGCGGGCGCGCACCACAAGCTCTCTTGGGCGATAGGGCATGAGGGCCACGCGACGAGAAATGCGGTACGTCGCGGCTACCCACTAGGTACGCGAATGCGCCGCGCGCTGCAACAGGAAAGGTTTTTCGTGCGCTCAAAAGAAAAGGCCCGGACATTGCTGCCCGGGCCTTCAGTTTTGAGTGTCTTGCTTTGGGGTCTTAGTGTACCGGACCGGCGATCGGACGCTCTTCGCCGAGCGGGCCTGTTGTCGTCGGCCGCACCGGCTTGTCGAACTTGCCCAATGCGATTTCGAGGGCCTGTTCGGCGGTGCGGACGAAGTGGACCTTGACGCCTTCGAGCATCTCCGGCGGCAGATCTTCCTTCACGTTCGGCTCGTTTTCCGACGGCAGGATCACCTCGCGGATGCCGGCGCGCTTCGCACCGAGCACCTTTTCCTTGATCCCGCCGACCGGCAGCACGATTCCGGTCAGTGAAATTTCTCCCGTCATCGCGACGCGCGGCCTGACCGGACGTCCTGTGAGCAGACTGACAAGCGCGGTGACCATTGCGACGCCCGCCGACGGCCCATCCTTCGGAACTGCTCCGGACGGAACGTGAATGTGCAGATCCAGCTTGCGGAAGAAGTCAGCATCTATGCCGTAGCGCTCGGAATTCGAACGGACCCAGCTGAGCGCCGCGCGCATGGATTCCTGCATGACCTCGCCCAGATGCCCGGTCATCGTGAACTGCTTTCCACCGCGCATCTTGCTGGCTTCGATGAAGACGATGTCTCCGCCGACTGGAGTCCAGACGAGTCCGACGGAAACGCCGGGCTTCTGCACTCGTTCCTCGACTTCCTTCTCGAGTCGGAACTTCGGAATACCAAGCACTTCGCGAATCACGTCGGGCGTGACGGAGAGTTTGTCCGTCTTGCCTTCCGCAATCCGCCGCGCCTGTTTCCTGACGAGCGTGGCGATCTCGCGTTCGAGATTGCGGACGCCCGCCTCGCGCGTGTAGTGGTGGATCAAGTCGTGCAGCGATTCGTCGGTGAACTCGATCTGCTCGCCGAGCACGAGACCGTGTTCCTTGGTCTGGCGCGGGATCAGGAATCGCTTCGCGATGTGGATCTTCTCCTCCTCGGTGTAGCCGGCCAGCTCGAGGACCTCCATGCGGTCGCGCAACGCCTCTGGAATCGGATCCATCCAGTTGGCCGTGGCCACAAAGAGAACCTTCGACAAATCGAACGGCACATCGAGGTAATGATCGCGGAACGTCGAGTTCTGTTCCGGGTCGAGGACCTCCATCAACGCTGCCGATGGATCGCCGCGGAAATCGCGGCCGAGTTTGTCCACCTCATCCAGCATGAGGACGGGGTCCATCGTCTCGGCGCGCTTGATTCCCTGAATGATCTGCCCGGGCAGAGCGCCGATATAGGTGCGCCGGTGTCCGCGGATTTCAGCCTCGTCGTGCATTCCGCCGAGCGAAATGCGCACGAATTTGCGGCCGAGAGCGCGGGCAATCGATTTTCCGAGCGAAGTCTTGCCGACTCCGGGAGGTCCGACGAAGCAAAGGATCGGACCCTTCATTCCCGGCTGCAGCTTCTTCACAGCGAAATAATCGAGGATTCGCTGTTTCACCTTGGTGAGGTCGTAGTGATCCTCGTCCAGGATCTCCTGAGCCTTGGCGATATCAATCTGCTCTTCGCCAGTGCCGGAGGTTATATTCCACGGCAGCGCGGTCATCCATTCCAGGTACGTCCGCGAAACCATGTATTCGGCCGAGGCCGGAGTCATCTTCGCGAGGCGCTTGAGTTCGCGTTCGCATTCCTTTTTCGCCTCGGCGGACATCCCCGACTCTTCAACCTTCTTCCGAAGCTCTTCGACTTCAGTTTGGCCGTCCTCGGATTCGCCCAATTCCTTCTGGATCGCTTTAATTTGCTCCCGCAGCAGGAATTCACGCTGGCTCTGGTTCACCTGCTCCTGCACCTGATCGTGAATCTTGGTGCGCAGCTCGAGGACTTCCTTTTCCTTCGAGAGCTCGTTGATCAGGATTTCGAGCCGCTTGCGGACGCTGAATGTCTCCAGCAGCTCCTGACGGACCATGGTGTTCAGAGACGGTAAGTTCGAGGAAACGAAATCCGCGAGCCGCGCCGGCGAATCAGTGTTCGCGGCTTCGGTCTGGAGATCGTCGGAAAGTTGCGGAGAGCGCGCGACCACTTCGCGGAACAGCTCCTGGACGTTGCGCTCGAGAGCCGTCAATTCGGCATCGGGCTGGTCTTCCAGATCCGGTTGAGTTTCGATGCGCGCGCGCAGAAATGGCTTCAGGCCGATGATCTCGGTGACGCGGAGACGGCCGAGGCCTTCGAGAAATGCCACCACATTACCGTTGGGCATGCGCACCATTTTGTGAACCTTGGCGAGCGTGCCAACGCTATGAAGATCCGTGCCGACCGGCACTTCGACGCGCGGGTCGAGCTGGGCGACGACGCCGAGCAATTTTTCAGGACCTTCGAGAGAATCAAGCAGCGCGAGCGAACTTTCCCGGCCAACCGGCAGCGGCATTACGGCTCCAGGGAAAAGAACGGTATCTCGCACGGGAAGAACAGCGAGTTCTTCTGGGACGACCCTCGTTTGTTTGGCCACGTGAACCCCCTTGGGCACCTTACGCCTTTCAAATGCAATGAGTCCATCTGGCAGCTTAATCGGCTGTCGAAAAGGTTAGATGCAGCAACCCGATAGAAAGATTTATCTAATCTTCGCTTAAAGCCATAAGAAGATGTTAGTCCATCACGCTAAACATCATACATTAGATGTGGCATGGACGCCACAACGCCTTTCGAATCAGTGGTCTAAACGTAAACAGAAGATAATTAACCACTTATTTGCCACGAGATACTGGCCTGTACGACTCCTGGACGAGCCGGAGGGCCTCTTCCCGCGTGCTGACCTTCCCGTTGAGCTGAGCCTCCTCCACGGCCTCGAGGATGGCGTGGAAGGGCGGCCCAGGGGCGTAGCCGAGAGCTATTAGATCGTCGCCGGTCAGGAGGCGAGGTGGGCGGACCTGCTCCGGCGGCGTATCCGCGAGGAACCGGCGGACGACTTCATAATTATCAAGGTGCCCGTGGCTGGAGCTGCAGTCGAGCCGGTGAAGTTCGAGATGCTCGTCAAAGCGATCGAGACGAACGAAGCGTTTCAGCGTCGAGGTCTTCATCTGCGGCACGTCCTTGAAACGCATGTGGTTTGCGATGAGCACCACAATCTGAGATGTGTCGTCGTTCGAGAAGCGAAGGCGGCGACAGATTTCTTCGGCCATGCGCATTCCGACTTCGACGTGCTCGTCGAATCGAATTCGACCGTCGGGACCAGACGGCGGAGTGAAGGTTGGCGGCTTGCCGACGTCGTGGAGCAGGACTCCCCAGGCCAGGGTCGGAGGACAGCCGGCGGGCAATCCCTCAAGCATGATGAGCGTGTGCGTCCATACATCGCCTTCCGGATGGAACTGCGGCGGCTGTTCGACGCCTTTCATGCGCGCGACTTCGGGAAGAAGCTCCGGGAGGAGACGGGTCTCGTCGAGGAGTTCAAAACCGCGGCGGGCCGCGCCTTCGGTGAGGATTTTGGTGAGCTCGTCGCGTATGCGTTCCGCGGAAACTTCATGTATTTCCGGAGCGGACTTCAGAATCGCGGTAAATGTGGCCGCTTCGATCGCGTACCGAAACCGCGCGGCGAAGCGCACGGCGCGAAGCATGCGTAGCTTGTCCTCGCGAAACCGGTCCGCCGGACGGCCAATGGCGCGAATGATTCCGGCGCGGAGGTCGTCGCGTCCGCCAACGAAATCGAGAATTTCCATCGTTTCAGGATCGAGGAATAGCGCATTAATCGTGAAGTCGCGGCGCCTGGCGTCTTCTTCCGGCGTTTCCGTGTAGACGACCTGATCGGGATGCCGGCCGTCGGAATAACTGACATCCGAACGAAACGTGGCGACTTCTACGTGCTCGGCAGCGCCGGATTCGGAGTCTTCGGTGACAACGATGACGCCGAACTTCGCGCCGACAGCCAGGCTGTGCGGGAAGAGGCGCTGGACGCGATCGGGTGTGGCGTCCGTGGCGACGTCATAGTCGGCAGGTTCGCGTTCGAGCAGGATGTCGCGCACGCAACCACCGACGAGGTAAGCCTGATGGCCTGCCGCGCGCAAGGTGCGGCAGATGCGTTCCGCGAATGCACGGGCGTTCATGGCCATGATCATAATTATGATTGAAAACTCCGGATGTTGCTACGCGCCGACGCGCAGCACCAGACACGTGATGTCGTCGTGCTGGCGGGCGTAGCCGACGAAAGCGTTCACATCCGCCATCACCCGTTTCAGCGTTTCGTCCGAGGATTCCGGCGGCGCATTCTGGACGCACGGAAGCAGCCGGGCTTCGCCGTATTCTTCCCCGGTATCGTTGACGGCTTCCACCACGCCGTCAGTAAAGATGAAGAGCAGGTCGCCGGGCTGAAGCTGGATGCGTCCAGACGCGTACGGAATGAGATCGTCGGTGAACAGCGGAATGCCGAACGGCGGGCCTCCGATGGGAAGGCGCTCGATCTGGCCCGAGGCTCTGCGGAGAATCGGATCGTTGTGGCCCGCGTTCACATAAATCATTTCGCGCGTCTTCAGGTCAACTTCAGCGAGGAAAGCGGTGGTGAAACGCCTCCCATCGAGGCTGTGCGCGCGGCAATAACGGTCGAGGCCGACTACAATTTCGTCGAGTGTCGTGGGGGTCGCCGCGAGCGCGCGCAGGCTAGCCTGAAAGGTGGCCATCAGCAACGCGGCAGGAACGCTTTTCCCGGCGACGTCCGCGACCGCCACAAGAAGCGGTGCCGCCACCGCACTTTGCGGCGAAGCCGTACGCAGAAACGCGTCGTAGTAGTCGCCAGCAACCGTATTCTGTGGGCGAGTTGCAAACGCGATATCCACTCCGGCCACGTTCGGCGCATGGTCAGGAACAAGCCATTGCTGAATTTCGCGGGCAATTTCCAGGTCGCGCTTCATAGTGACGCGATCAGCGAGTTCGACGGCTAGCAGTACCAATAGTATTACTATCCCGATCCCGCCAAACTCGAGGTTCGCTTCGCCTTTAGCTCCCCAGCGAATATCAGGCTGAAAAACTATCAAGACGATCGCGATCAGCAACAGCACCCGCCGCGCCGGCGTGAGCTTCATCAGAATGGCCTGGAACAAAGCCCAAGCTGACCGGAAGATCCTTCGAGGTCCGCGTGCGCCACGGCCAACTTCTTCCCAGTCAACGTCCTTGGAATAGAGGGCGTAGCTGGCCTTCGCGTCGGAAATGAATTGGCTGCCGAGCTGGTCGAGACGGCTGCCTTCGGTCACCCGGGCCCAAAAATCGCGGAAGCGGTGTCGGCGAGGCGCCTTCGGCGGAGTAGGTGTAGACACGGCAGACATAGAATGTGAATTATACGGCGCGAATACGCTGGGGCTAACCTTTCACTCTCGCTCCGGGCGATTGGCAAGCGAGCCGCCGAGCTGGACCTTGGAGAAACCGAACTTATCGCGCAGGCGATCCGTAGTTCGCGCCAGGCGCTCGAGCTTTTCTCTGCGGCCGGGATCGAGGAGATCGAGCTGTCCAGAACCCGCGGAAAAGGAAGTGAGCGCGACACCGACAAGTCGCAACAATGCGGAGCCGTTCCAGGAGCGCGCGAAGAGCTCACGGATCGTTTTCAGAAACATGGCATCGAGGTCGGAAGGCTCCGCCAGCGTCTCGCTGCGCGTGATCGTGGTGAAATCGGCGTAGCGGATGGTCAAAGTGACGGTGCGTGCGTAAAGTCCCGCGTCGCGCAAGCGCTTGGATGCTTTCTCGCAGAGATGACTTAGGGTCGAGTGCAGCGTTTCGGCGTCCCGGGTGTCCTCGCCGAAAGTCTGATTATGCGAGAGAGATTTTGCTTCGGCATCCACGAAGAACTCATACGAATCAATGCCGCGCGATTTGCGATACAGCGCCGTGCCCCACCTGCCAAAAGATTCCTCCAACCGCTGAAGTGAGAGAGCTTGCAGCTGCGCGATCGTCTCGATTCCCAGGGACTTCAGCGCGGCATCGGTGACTTTGCCGATTCCAGGAATTTTGCGGACCGCAAGCGGCGCCAGAAACACCGCTTCGCTGCCGGACGGGACCCAGACTAATCCCCGCGGCTTGGCCTGCTCACTTGCCACTTTCGCGACCAGGCGAGTGGCGCCGAGGCCGCCGGAGCATGGCAGGCCGGTCGTCGCAGTAATTTCGCGCAACAGTTTATTCGCGGCGGAAAGCGGTGGGCCGAGCAGCCGCTCGGTTCCCGTTAGATCGAGATACGCCTCGTCAATCGAGGCCATTTCGACGATGGGAGAATATTTCGAGAGAATCGCCGCGATGCGATCGCTCCACTGGCCGTAGAGATCGTGATTGCGGTCGAGGAACACGGCCTGAGGGCAGAGCTTAGCGGCCGTTCGCAGAGGCATCGCAGAATGAACGCCGAAACGGCGAGCCTCGTAGCTCGCCGACGTGACGACTCCGCGCTGATCGCGCTGTCCCCCGACGACGACTGGAAGACCTTTCAGCTCCGGTCGTGCGAGGAGTTCGACCGAGACGAAGAACGCATCCATATCAATGTGAAGGATCGCGGCCGTCGCATCGGCCGAATTAGCCGCCGGCGAGTCGTGCTTCGCGCGAAAATGTGCCAGCTTCGGCATGGCCCTCAATATAGCGCCAGAGTCCGGCAAAGTCTGAAATTTCAGCCTGTGGACATCTTGGGAACCGGCGAGGTCAGATTCTTTCGGCGGCCAGAACTCGTGGGATGCCGGCGAGATCGTTGGTGATGCTCACGTTAGCCCAGTGACGTTGCACGTGGAACATTTTGCGAACTTCGTCGGCGGAGTTGTAGCCGAGTTCGAGGACGAGAATTCCGCTGGGGCGCAGCAGAGCGCCTGCCTGCTCGATGAGCCGCGAGTAGATTTCAACGCCCATGGGCCCGCCGAAAAGAGCGGCGTGAGGCTCATGGTCGCGGACCTCGCGAGCGAGGGTCGCGGATTCGTTATTCGCGATATACGGCGGATTGCTGACGATCAGATCGAAAGGACGTGATTCGTGACTCGTGCTTCGCGGTTCGTCTAGACAGGCTTCGAGCAGGTCCGTGCGAAGAAAATGAATCTGGCCCGACACGGCGTGGCGGGCGGCGTTGCGCCGGGCGACTTCAAGCGCGGTTGCGGAAATATCGGTGGCCGTGATTTCAGCGTGCGGCAGTTCGCGCGCCAGGACAACGGCGAGGCAGCCGGAGCCCGTCCCGACGTCGGCGACGCGCAGCTTCGGGCTGGGCGCGCCGGTGATCACGTCAATTTTAATTCCGCGAGCGCCCAGACGCTCGAGAGCGACTTCGACAACGTGTTCGGTTTCGGGGCGCGGAATCAGAACCGCGGGAGTAACCTCGAAATCGAGGCCCCAGAATTCCTGCTTACGAGTGAGGTATTGCGTGGGCTCGCCCGCAGCGCGGCGCGCGACCAGAGCGAAATACGCCCCGACCGCATCGACATCGAGCACGGATTCGGGATTCGTGTAGAGCCAGGTGCGGTCGCGCCCGAGAGCGTGCATCAGCAGAAGTTCAGCGGCAAGCGTGTGTGAGGGCACGTGCGCGGCGCGCAAGCGGGCCATTGCTTCTTTCAGAGCGGTGCGAACGTCCACGACAGTTGCGTTTGTCGTATTGACTCGATCGGGCATCGTTCTCGAATAAAAACGAACAGTTCGATTAAGCCGCGTCCGCGTCGAGCTCTTCTTTCAGGCGCTCGGACTCGAAATGAGTGACGAGAGCATCCACGAGCGGGCTGAGCTTGCCGTCCATCGCTTCGGTGAGCTGATGCAGGGTGAAATTAATGCGGTGGTCGGTGACGCGATTCTGCGGAAAATTATAAGTGCGAATCTTTTCGGAGCGATCGCCGGTTTTGATCTGGCCACGGCGCTCGGCGGCGAGGAGCTGATGCTGTTTCTCCTGCTCCATTTCGTATAACCGGGTTCGGAGAACCCGCATGGCCTTGGCGCGATTCTTAATCTGCGATTTTTCGTCCTGCTGCGAGACGACGAGGCCGCTTGGGATGTGCGTGATGCGCACGGCGGAGTACGTGGTGTTCACGGACTGTCCGCCCGGCCCGGAGGAGCAGAACGTGTCAATGCGCAAGTCCTTCGCCTCGATCTTGATGTCAATGTCGTCCGCTTCGGGGAGGACGGCCACGGTGGCGGCGGAGGTATGAATGCGTCCCTGCTGCTCGGTTGAGGGAACGCGCTGGACGCGGTGCACTCCGCTTTCGTATTTCAACTTGGAATAAACCTTATTCCCCTGAATGGCCGCGACGATTTCCTTCATGCCGCCGACCGGTGAGGCGGAGCTTTCCAATATCTCGACCTTCCACTTCTGAGATTCCGCGTAGCGCGAGTACATGCGGAAAAGTTCTGCGGCAAAAAGCGACGCCTCGTCGCCGCCGGTGCCTGCGCGGATTTCGAGAATTACGTTTTTCTCGTCGTTCGGGTCTTTAGGGACCAACTGAACTTTAATTTCGCGTTCGACCACTTCGCGCCGGGCTTCGAGCGTTTGCTGCTCGTCGTGCGCCATCTGCTTCATTTCGGCGTCATCGGCCTCAGCGAACAGTTGTTTGGCGCCATCGAGAGCCTTTTCAATGTCCTTCCATTCGCGATACTTGGCGACGATTTCGCCCAGCTCGGAGTGGCTCTTGGCGATCTTCTGGTAGCGCGCCGAGTCGTCATGGACCTCGGGCGAGGAAAGCTCGCGTGTCATTTCGTCGTAGCGCGACTCGATCTGCTTGAGTTTTTCGAAAAGCGTCAAATTTGCCATGGTGGTAACTCGTTACAATGTGATGCGCAACTCGTGATTGATGATTCGTGAAATGCAGACACACGGGAACGGTGCGCTGGCGCCCCGGACGGGGCGGAGAGCAGAAAACGCTAATAAAACGAGGCGAACATGGCAGCGTTCATCTGAACCAAGAATAGACGCAAGCGCGCTGCGAGTCAAACCGCGGCGCGCCCCGAATTGATTGAACCGCATGGGACGCGGTGGTAGGCTCGCCGAAGGTAAGGCCCGGCTAAGCCGTGAACGCTACCGGAACAAAACTCGAACGTTCAGCCTCCATAGAAGCGCAAACATTGGTAACTCTGCGCGAGCTGCTCGTGGAGCTGGGCGGATCGCGCGGGCTTGAAGAGCTCGCCGCGCGCGGCGCGGCGGCTCACCTCGAACGCGAGCTCGGGCTTGGCAGCCTCGAGCGCGTCGAGTTGATGGTTCGGTTGGGAAATGCGTGCGGCGTGCGGCTTCCTGATCGGGTGGTGGCTGAGGCGGAGACGGTTCAAGACCTGGCCGATGCGTTGGTCCGCGAGACCTCAGGCGAAAACGCCGGAGCGACGGCACAACGTGCGGACTTGCACGGAGCAGCAGCGGCGCCTGCTGTGATTTCGCGATCCCCCACGCAAATCGCGGATCTCGAAGAAAAAATACGGCGCGCTGAATCGCTAACGGAAATCGTACGCCTGCGCGGAGTCGGCGAACCCGCGCGAGAGCACATCCATCTATATGGAGAAGACGAGCAGCTACGCACCATAACGTTTGGCGAACTTTACAGCCGCGCTTCGACCGTGGCGCGTGCGTTGCAGGCGCGTGGCATCGAACCCGGTCAAACGGTCGCCATCATGCTGCCGACGTGCGCCGAGTTTTTTTACACGTTTGCGGGAATCCTTCTCGCAGGCGGGATTCCAGTGCCGATCTATCCGCCAGTTCGGGCCGACCGCATTACGGAATACGCGACGCGGCAGGCGAGCATCCTGCGGAACGCGGAATCGCGATTTCTGATCACATTCCGACAAGCAGCGGGTCTCGCGCGACTTCTACAACCGAGCGTTCCAACTCTGCGAGAAGTCCTGAACGCGGAGCGGCTAGCGAGCGCGACAACGCAGCCTGAACCAGCTTCTACCGAATGGCGGCCGGTCGAAAATCTTTCGCATCACGCGCGCGGCGGAGACATTGCGTTTCTGCAATACACGTCGGGATCCACCGGCGATCCCAAGGGCGTCATCCTGACGCACGCGAACCTGCTGGCGAATATCCGATCCATTGCTGCTGGCGTCGAACTGAAACCCGATGACGTGGCTGTGAGCTGGCTACCGCTTTACCACGACATGGGGTTGATCGGCGCGTGGTTCGTGCCGTTATTTTCCGGCGTTCCAGTCGTGGTGATGTCGCCACTCGCTTTTCTGAGCCGACCGGAGCGCTGGCTGCGGGCCATTCATCGCCATCGCGGCACGATCAGTCCCGCGCCGAATTTCGCCTATGAACTTTGCGTGCGAAAAATCGCGGACAAAGATCTGGAGGGGCTCGACCTTAGTTCGTGGCGTGCGGCATTCAACGGTGCAGAGCCCGTTCACGCCGCCACTCTCGAGCGATTCGCTACGCGCTTCGCGAGGTATGGTTTTCGGCGCGAAGCGCTCCTTCCGGTTTATGGATTGGCCGAAGCGACGCTGGGTGTTTCCGCGGCAAGGGCTGGGGGCTACAAACTCGACCGAATCGAACGCGCCGCATTCGAATCCGAAGGCCGCGCGATTCCGGCAGCGGCGGGCGATACCGCTGCGCTCGAATTCGTGGGCGCGGGAGAACCGTTCCCAGATGTCGAAGTACGAATCGTAGTGGATGCTGGCCGTGACGCTGGCGAGCGACGCCAGGGACGGCTATGGTTTCGAAGCCCCGCAGCAACAAGCGGTTACTACAGAAATCCTACGGCGACGAGCGAGCTCATGCGCGAAGCGGGCTGGCTCGACTCGGGCGACCTCGCCTATTTGGCGGATGGCGAGCTTTACATCACAGGACGAGCGAAAGATCTAATCATCAAGGCGGGACGGAATTTATATCCGCATGAAATTGAAGATGTCGCGGGGCGTGTCGCCGGCGTTCGGACCGGTTGCGTAGTTGCGTTTGGCGCGCCCGATGCGCGCAGCGGGACGGAACGACTTGTGGTTGCGGCCGAGGTACGCAATGCCGCGGAGGCGAATCGAATCTCGGCGGACATCACTCGCGCCGTGCATGACTCGATGGGCGTTCCGCCAGACTTCGTCGAATTGGTGCCGCCGCATTCGATACCGAAAACCTCGAGCGGCAAATTGCGCCGCAATGAAACGCGGCGGCTTTTCCTGGATGGAAAGCTTGGCAAGAAGGCAACGCCACCGTGGATGCAAATCGCGACACTTGCGGTGCGTTCCGCTGTTCCACGCGCATGGGCATTCGTGAAACGCAGTGCGAAGGGCGCGATTGAGTTTCTTTACGGAATCTACGCGCTCGCGGTTTTCCTGATTGCGTTCGTTCCCTTGTGGCTCGCGGTATTGACGACGCGAGACCCGAAGCGGGCCGCGCGGTTCATGCAGGTGGCGACCCGCGGAATGCTTTTCGCCGCGGGAATTCCGGTGCGAGTCGTGGGAGGAGAACAACTCGCGCGAGCGGCGGATTCAGGTCCGTGGATTTTCGCGCCGAATCACTCGAGCTATGTGGACATTTTGGTGATCGTGGCGTTTCTGCCACCGAACGTTCGGTTCGTGGTGAAGGGCGAGGTGCTGGCGATGCCGTTCTTCGGGATGATGGCGCGCCGGAGCGGCCAATTTGCGTTTGACCGCGGCGATCCGCAAGCGCGAATCCGTCAAGCCAAGGAGGTGAATGCGGCGCTCGGCCGCGGAGAGTCGGTGGCGATATATCCCGAAGGAACATTCACAGCTGCGACCGGCATTCGGCCATTCCAATTAGGCGCGTTCAAAGCTGCGGTGGATTCGCGACGGCCAATTTGCCCGGTCGCCGTGCGCGGTGCGCGCCACATCCTAAGGGACCACACGTTTCTGCCCCGGACCGGACGCGTCACGGTGACGTTTGGCCCGCTGCTCGCACCCGATCCGGCGGCAGGTGACGACTGGCGGGAAATTGTCCGGCTTCGCGACGCGACGCGCGAGATCATCGCGCGCAATTCCGGTGAGCCGTTGCTTTAGAGCTGGCTCTCACGCGGCCGGTTTTCTACTCCATGTGCAAGTCTATAAATGAAGGGCTGCCGCCGGAGAGCTAATCATCCCGGATAGATTCTCGCGAACAAGTTTCGCGCTACCTTCCAGTCATACAGCTTGGCACCCAGAAAAGCTCCCAGCGTATTTGTGATGAGGTCGGTGGTGCCGGAATCTCGTGTCGGAAGGTATGACTGAAGAACTTCGATCGTGAGACTGACCGCGAGACCCAACAGAGTGGTCATCAGGATCGCGTGCTTGATAGGCCGCACTGAAGACCAATAGGCACAAAAAACGAAACCCAGTGGAATCAAGCCGGCGATGTTTACGGCGATGTCGGACAAATATGACCAGCGGGGCTCGTATTCCTTCCAGAACGGCTTCAGAAACGTCTGATGGACGAGCGCATATCGCTCGGGGATGTACAGGTCGATTCCCCCAGGGACTGCGTTGTGAACCACTTTGCCCGCACGATCCGAGAATAGATAGAGAGCAATTACGCGCTCGTCATCAGACAATTCCGGGCGCCCCTGTGTGGTCCAAGTCTCGTAGTGCTCGCGAACCTGCGCGGGCGTGAGCTCCTGGCCGTAAATAGCGATCCCGCGCAACTGACCTGACCACGTGACGTCATTTACAAGAGAAGTACCGATCACCAGCTGACCTGCGAAGTCCTTGCTCAGCCGCGTCCCTGGAAACTTCCTGTTCAGCCCGCCATCCACATAGATTGCCGTCACTTGAGGACCGGAGGTGACCGTTATGAACACGGGCACGGCTTGGCGGAAAACGCCTTCAATTCCAACGGTCGCATTTCGATGTTGGTCGCCCCGAATTTCACGTTGGAGGATGAAGAGGGAATGATACTGGGAGGCCGAAAGCTGGCCAGAATTTTCAGGCGAAGAAAATGCAAGGATCGTGCTTGAGGCCCGTGCCAGACCAGGCTGTACCCAGAGCTCGAGAGTGCGCGACTCGTCATCTGGCTGACCTGCGGTCTGAAACGAACCAGAACTCCACAAGGTCGAGCGGCCGGCGAGACGAAGTCCGTTCTGACCATTAAGCCAGGTAATAGCGTTTAGCGGCCGACGAAACGGCCAGAGCCCAGCCCCCAAAATGCCACCCAGAACGACTAAGCAAAGCAGGCCTGAAAGCCTCGCCCCAATTTTCTTCTTCGCCGATTCTGTGATCATCTGGCGGCGCTAGCCCGGTTTCCTGCCTTGGAATTTGGAGTCATTTGGAATATGGACCGCTTCGCCCCGTGCGACAAGGGGCATTCGGCTCCCATTTCCAAAGGTTTGTAGGAATTGAAGTCTGTCGAAGGCGGAAGTAACCACCAGGCGGGCCAATGACATACAGGAGGTATGTGGTCAACGGATGGTCCTCAGACTACGGGCAGGTACCATGTCCACTCGAACAGGACAGATACCTGCCCTTTCTTTAGCCCCCCGTCCAGTAGATAAGGGGGACAGCGGCTCCCTAGACTGTGCGTGCCATGACATCACGCGCAGAAAACCCCTGCCATGAAGCTCTTCGCCGTAACCCGCTGATTCTACGTGGGAACTCAGGACGTCACCGAGTGTTCGCCTTACTGGCGACTTTCGCCGTGGTTCTGGCAGCGGCCGGCCTTTCGAGTTGCTCGGGCTACACCAACGCTGCCTCGGTGGGCGGAACCGGGGGTGGAGGCGGTGCGGTTAGCGATCCGGGTGCGGGGGTGCTGTCGGCCACTTCGACGAGCGTCAGTTTTGGAAGCGTCGCCGTGGGCAGCACCGGGGCGCAGAGTGTGACGCTAACGAATACAGGAACCGCTGCAGTCAACATTTCCCAAGCGGCTCTCACGGGAGCTGCCTTCACTGTAGTCGGTGGCAACCCCTCTCCATCAATCGCCGTAGGCGCGACCGCCACTTACCAGCTTCAGTTTGCCCCGACCTCGAGCGGCGCCACGACGGGAACACTCATGGTGACGAGCGATGCCTCCAATTCGCCGCTTTCAATTGCGCTGAGCGGAACGGGCACGCAGCCCACCATGGCGATTTCGCCCGCTTCGTTGAGTTTCAATAACATCACGATGGGCCAGAGCAGCACGCAAACTGTGACATTGACGAACAACGGGAATGCAAACCTGATGGTGACTGCCGCGACGATTTCCGGAACTGGATTTGGAATGAGCGGCCTGACGCTGTCTCAACCGATTCCGGCCGGCCAAAGCACGACGTTTAGCGTTAAATTCACTCCGACATCCACGACCGGCGTGAGTGGAAGCATTCTCTTCACTGACAACGCGCCAGGTTCGCAGCAGACGCTACCCATTACGGGAAGCTCGGTGGCAGCGAATAGTACTTTGACCGCCAATCCGGGCAGCTTCAACTTCAACAGTGTCGCTGTCAACGGCAGCAGTTCGCAAACGATTGTGCTCACGAACACCGGTACTGCTTCAATTCAGATCAATCAAATCACAACAACCGGACCCGGTTTCAGTTCAACTGGTCTCACCGTGGGACAGAGCATCGCGGCGGGAGCAACGGCGAGCTTCACCGCAAAGTTTGCGCCAACCGTGGCAGGACTTGCGGCAGGAAATATCACGCTTACGACTACGGCATCGAATACCTCACTATCCATTCCGTTGAGCGGAACAGGAACGCAGGGAGCCCTTTCCGCGACTCCGTCGAGTATCGCATTCACAAGTCTTCCGGTAGGCAGCAGCGGATCGGTACCCGTCACGCTCTCGAATACGGGAACCTCAGCCGTCGCGATTACCGCGCACAGCATCACGGGACCGGGATTCACGCTAACGGGCTGGACCGCGCCAGCGAGCTTGAATCCGGGCCAGACGACATCCTTTACCGTGACGTTCGCACCAACCGTGGGCGGGGCCGCGACCGGCAGTATCTCGATCACAAACAGCTTGCCCGGCTCACCTTTCACCATCGCCTTAACTGGAACCGGTCTCCAAGCGCAGATTTCGGCCAGTCCAACCAGCGTCGCTTTCGCCAACGTTGTGGTCGGGAACAGCAATTCGCAACCAATAACCATTCACAACGCCGGCAATGGGCTCCTCACATTTTCGCAAGTGACCACCACGGGCGCCGCTTCCGGTTTCAGCAGTTCGGGCGTCACTACATCAACGACGATTGCTGCCGGCGGCAGTGCTACGCTGAATGCCATCTTCACGCCAGTCTCCGCGACGAGCGTGACAGGCTCCGTTGTTTTGACCACCAACGGCGTGCCGTCGTCTGTGACGATCAATCTGAGTGGTACAGGGGTCGCCGCGACGCGAGTCTTGGCGGCGAGTCCGGCCAGCTTAAGCTTTGGGACCGTGAACGTGAATGGTTCCAGTCAGCTGTCGTCAACAATCACAAACAACGGGAATTCCAGCGTCACAGTTTCCGGAGTGACCACCACCGGCGCGGGCTTCAGCGCCAGCGGCGTCTCGAACACAACGATTCTTACCCCCGGTCAATCGGCCACGCTGACGGTTACTTTTGCTCCAACGGCGGCGGGCGCCGTAACTGGCGCGAGCGTGAAAATTGCCAGCAACGCCACCGGTTCGCCTACGACCATCATCCTGACAGGCACGGGCCAAGCAGGGGGAACCCATTCAGTTGCATTGAACTGGAATGCGAGCCCGACCGCAGGCGTGAACGGTTATAACGTCTTTCGTGCTACGTCGTCAGGCGGATACGGGACGACACCGCTGAATCCGTCACCGGTCTCCGCACTCTCTTACACAGACTCGACGGTGGCGTCTGGCCAATCGTACTTCTACGTTGTCCAGGCGGTGGACGCGGGCGTCAGCAGCACCGATTCGAATGAAGTCCCGGTGACGATTCCGTAGGTTTGCGGGCGGCACTCACTAAGGACTCACAAGAAGGTCTTCCGGGCGGCTCACTAGCGAGAGAAAACGGGCTGGCCGGGACGAATGAAAAAGCTGTCCTTCTGGACAGGTGAATATACCTGTCCTTCGGGTGTACCTGCGTCCAGTAGTTTTCCTCAGGTCTCCCGTTCCACACTATCCCTCGTTGCGAAGAGAAATTCCCATTCTCCGAACTTCGTCCATTCCGCCTGGAGTTGACTCACGCCCGCACAAGCAAGAGCTGCCCACTTGCCCTCATAGCGATCGCGATCACTCTGGCGACTACGGTATGCGCGACCGGTTGCGGACTTTTGCCTGGCTTCGGCTCTTCAGGCGGGAACGGCGCTCCCGGCGACGGCCAGCCCGTTACAACTTCACAACTTTCACCGAGTTCGACGAGCGTGAGCTTTGGAAATCTAACGGTTGGAAACTCGACCGTACAACCCGTGACCCTAATGGATGTGGGGACGGCAAAAATCACGATTTCGGGTGTGTCGGCCACGGGCAGCGGATTCACCGCGAACGGCGGATTGAATGTGACACTGACTCCGAATCAGTCGGTTACCGTGGACGTGAATTTTAATCCGACGGGCCCAGGAGCTGTGACGGGGAGCCTCTCGATTACCAGCAACGCTAAAAACTCCCTGATAAAGCTTGGATTGTCGGGCACGGGCGTTGCGGAGGTTGTAACTCACAAGGTGGCTCTTAACTGGCAGCCCAGCACGTCGTTAGTGATCGGTTATTTTGTTTATCGAGGTCCTGCGGCAAGCAATTTGTCGAAACTGACTGGATCATTGGATCCAACCCCGAGTTATACAGACACAAGCGTAATGGGTGGTCAAACTTACGTCTATGCGGTTACGTCAGTGGATTCGAGCAACGTTGAGAGCGCGCAATCGAGCCCACTCTCTGTCACAATACCCAGCCAATAGAGCCCCGACAGACTTCTTCTCTTTCAGGATCACGCCAGTATTTCGGCGACCAATTCGCTGACATGTTCCGCAATCGAAGGCGCCGAAGTGAGCCCGGGTGATTCAATACCCATCAATTGCACGACGCGCGGAAATTCCGGATCACGTTCAATGATGAAATCAGTCATCGCGTTACCATACGATACAGGCAACGAACCTGGCGGAGGGGCCAGCTTCGCGCGAATTCCGGAATAAGCCAGAGTGAGGTCTGAGGCTTCAATCCCCGGCACAGAGCAGGTTTGCCAAGCCTGCGAAATACTCGACTGGTTCGCGATCACCTTCGTAGTCATTCTTGTCGTCAATGTAACGCGCGGTCGGACCGACCAAGACGTTGCCCCATAGTGTCTTGGTGAGATGCGTGCCAAGACTTACGCCATCGGTGTGAGGCAAGGGATAGACAAGCCCTCGAACCCAATCCTGTTTGCCCCGCAGGAACTCGCAATACTCTCCCCGGACCGGATAAATGCGATGGCGAGCCATTTTCGATCCCAACATCGCCGCGACATCGTCGGCGAAAAGTCCGGCACTGTTTACAACGCAGCCCGCCTCAATTTCACCTGCAGAACTGACGACGCGGATACCGCTCGAGAGAACCTCCAGCTTTTCGACCCTCGCATTCGTGACGATGTGAGCCCCTCGATCCGCAGCGACACGCGCATAAGCCTTAACAAGCTCCTCGCTCGCGACGATCCCGGTGGACGGAACCTCGATCGCCTGCACTCCTTCGACATGAGGTTCGCGGGTGCGGATGGCTGCACGGTCAATGATTCGCGGTCCAACGAGACCATTCTCGCGCCCTGTTTCCAACAGCGCGGATAACTGCTTTTCTTCCTCGTGAGACGATGCGACGACGATCTTGCCCGTGTTGCGGTGAGGAACATTGTGGGCGGCACAGAATTCGTAGGTCAGTTGATTCCCGCGCACGCAGTGTTTGGCCTTGAGGGAACCGGGCCGATAGTACAAGCCGGAATGGATCACGCCGCTATTGCGTGAGCTGGCTCCCATGGCTAGTTTCGGAAGCGCTTCGAGGAGGAATACGTCGTTCCAGCGCGAGGAGACGGCGCGTGCGATCGCGCATCCCACCACGCCCCCTCCGATAATGACGATGTTGGCTCGGTCCAATACTGAGTTCCTTCCGCCAAACAACTCGATTGCCTACCGCATGCATTCACACGAAATCAACGCTGCTGGAACTGACTCCCGACTTAGCCCCCATCCGACGAGCAGACTCAGCCAAGAGATTTTATTTTCCCCATTGCTCGTTTTCATTCAACAGATACTCTTCAGCGCCCAGCATATCGGAGGTCGGCGCGCCCTCAGTGCCACACTCGCCGCGCTGTGTCCACCACCAGCTTTAACTTGGCCCACTGTTCGTCTTCGGTCAGCAGATTCCCTTCGGCCGTGGAAGCAAAGCCGCACTGCGGGCTCACGGTCAAATTCTCGAGCGGAAAATGCTTCGCCGCTTCCTTGATCCGCCGCACCACCTCGTCGGACTTTTCAAGCTGCGCCTTCTTCGTGGTAATCAGTCCGAGAACGACGACCTTGTCTTTGGGGACCAGACGCAGCGGCTCGAACGTCCCGGCTCGCTCATCATCATATTCCAGCAGGAACCGATCCACTCTCAGCGCACCGAAGAGCTTCTCAGCGATCGCATCGTAGCCGCCTTCCGCGTACCAATGGCTTCGATTGTTTCCACGGCACAAATGAATCGCGACCGTCACGCCCGGCCGTCTCGCCGCGTCGAAGCATGCATTGTCGGCGGCGATCGCTTCGTCGAGCGCCTCTTCCGGATCCTGGCCCATCTCCCTCTTGATCCATTCGCGCCACTTTGGATCGAGGTAATAGCTGTAGCGCGGCGCGTCCACTTGAATGTATTTCACTCCCTCGTCCGCGAGTTGCGCCATATCCTGCTTCATGATCTCAACGATGTCCCAGAGCAGCGCCGAATGATCCTTGTACACTTTATCGGTCACGCCTCGCTTGAACGCGATCGCCGGGAATTGCGTGGGGCTCGGCAGCAGGATCTTGATGTCGCCCGGACTGTGCAGCTTCAGAAACGGCAATTCGCGCGCCGTCAGCGGATGCATCCTCTTTATCTTACGGTTGACCACGCCTGTCACCGAAGCCACCTTTGGTTTTTCTCGCGACGCATCCCAGTCTCGCGCGATGCCATCATCCGTGTCGAATCCATCGACCGCGTCCGTCAGCTCGCTCATGAAATTTCGGCGCCGCAGCTCGCCGTCCGTGAAAATCTGGAATCCGAGCTCTTTCTGCTTCGCGAGCGCCCTCAAAATATACTGGTCTTCCATCGCTCTCAAGCGGGAAGAGTCGGTTCCGTTTGCGCGCGCCGTCAGCAAATCCGGCGGCCGCAGAAAGCTCCCGACGTGATCAGCCCTGTATCGCATTTGCATGGGATCATTTCTCCTTGGACTTTCGGATTCCGTTCCAACGATTCACAATGCGCCCCCCAAGGGCGACGCGAGAATTACCTCTGCCTGTCCCTCAATCGGTCGCACGCGCTGAAACGGGAGGACTTGGGAGCTTGCGCGGGTGGTCCGAGCGCTCCATCCACAAGAACACTGGAAGGAGCAGAAGCAGCGCCAAGAAAAAGAATACAAATCCTCCTTCGTGGTGAAGCCTCCCCGTCAAGAAGCCCGGATCCACGTAGATGCTCAGCAAGGTCAAAGTCGCGATTCGGACCCCATTCTTAATAAGAGACAAAGGTAAGGTCAAAAGTACCAACACCAACTTCTTCCAGCCGGTCCGAAGATATAAGTGGGATGCTAGCAGGCACGTAATGAAAAGAGCCATGCTGGAGCGAATGCTACTGCATTCCTCGGCAACCTCTATCGTGACGGTCGGCAGGGACAGCTGGAAGCCATGTCGCAGGACCGGTGTCCCTACTGCCTGAAAAATAAGATACGCGATTTCGGTTGAGCCCTCCTGTAGCGCGTTAATGATCCAGTTCAAAATCGGATCCGGTACCGGAACCATAAGCAGCAGAAACAACAGTGCAAAGGCTCCCGCTCGCAGCGCGGCGGCTCCGTAGAAAAAGAGAAAGCCCGCTACCCACACGACGATCAACGCAATGGCTTGCACGGCCAGGGCCCAATTCCCTTCCCTGGGAATTGGGCCGCGAGCGGCCAGCCAATAGAGGACTAAACCCACGACTGCTAACACAATTCCCGGACCAAAATCTGTGGCCGAGTTTGAAAAAATTGTCCTGTTCTCGAGATAAAACAGGAAAAAAGACACAAATGGGATGAGGACGATATGCGAACTGGAGCTGTTACTCAAGGAATACCGAACCAGTGCGGTAAGAGTGGCATAGAAGACGAGACTCGAAATCAGGACAAATGTGACGAAATACGCGTGCTTTCTCGCGATCGGTGTCACTACATTCGTCACAACCGTAGACATGACTGAATCACCTCAACACCAGGTATTTTATCCCGGCTTAGTTGCTGGGCGGCGAACTTCGGGCCCAGTGTTACCAAAACCAAGCGATAAAATTTCAGAGAGCAGAAGCACTATCCGCCATGGATAACGCGCGAGGTTTGCGTTGGAAAGGCTGCTACCCTTACGGCGGTAACCTGCGGATTCACGGCTACGCCATTATATTCGTGGTGCCGATACCAGTTCTGAGTGTATGAGAGCCTGACTCATCACGAGCAAACTATACTGGGTGTGCTGGCGCACCGTGCTCCTTCGAGCAGCATTCGAGGCGCGATGTCGGCAGTCTCGATTACCGGTCAGAGCTCTCAACAACATTCGCGATCGGTTTGCGGAATCGAAGTATCGTTGCGCCGGTCGGAACATCGGCCCAAACCACAGCAAGAGTTGCAGCAGACTATCCGACCTCGAATCGGCGTTCTTTGTCCCTGAGACGCCTCTGACGATTAATAGCGAGTCCTGCCGTCGTGCTTCGGGTTGTAGATGCTCCCTTACGAACCCCAGTGACTGCCAGCAGATATCTCTAGTTCGGCGTGAGACCATAGACATCTAGTTCGCCAGAAACACTGGTAGAACCATAAACGCCACCCGTGTTGTCGCCACGGGTTCCGACGTACACTTTGCCGTTCGCGACGGTGGGGACGTTGAACTTGACGGCGTTCCCGGCCGCATCCGTGGCGACCAGCGAACTGTTCCACAAATCCGAAGTAAGCGTCGTGGCATCATAGGCATGGAGAACTGCCGGGCCACATGATTGGGACTTATTGGTGCAATAGCTGGAATTGTTTAGCGCCCAGACGATTGCGTTGCCCAAGCCCGTAGAAGAGACCGACGGCGTAGCGCCCGGGAACCCGTAGCTTGTTGAAGACTGCGACACTACGGTAGTGTTGAACAAATCTGTGGAGCTGTTGAAGGAGTAAGAAACCAAATCGCCATTGATTCCAGCAATGTGGTAATTGTCGTTCCAAAACGCCCCGGTAGCGAAACTCCCATGGCCAATGTTGAAGTACTACCGGGCGTTGGCGTCTCCCAGTCCACCCATACTGTCGCCATTCAAGAGGTACAGCGTGCCATCTTTGCCGCCACCGATTACGAGATGCCTTAAAGCCCCTGAAGTCAGATTCAGAACGACGGCAGCACCGCCTGCCCCAAAGTCATGGTCATTGGCATCGTCAGTGGCTTGATCAGAAGGAGTGAAATAAGAAGTAACTCCCAAGCTGCTCGACAACTGTAGGAAAGAATCCCCATAGTCGTTGTTGGGGGCGCTTCCGTTCGTTACGTCAAAGGCGCCATTGCCGGTGATGAGATACAGATTATTATTGGCATCGGCAGCGGGCGCGCCGCCCATCCAAATGCCACCGTATCCCACATTGGGAGACACATTCAAAATGTTTGCGACTCCCAGGGTTGAGGCATTGAATCCTGCAACCCACCCATAATAGGGAGGAAAGTCCTCGTGGGAGGCCCACACAACGTAAACCACGCCATTGATAAGGGCGAGTCCGGACCGCTGAATCTCCTGTTGTGCATTGAAGCTGACGGTTGAACCGCCGTCACCCGTGCCTGGGTACGTTACGTTTGAAGAGGTGATATTCGCGGGGCCGCCGAATTTCTCGTTTCCCGTGGTGATGTCGATGGCGTGGAGGCGCTGGTAAAAGGACGTTCCTACTGAATTCATAGACTTGGATACGACGTAAAGAGTGTTCGTAGACGGGTCGATCACCGGAGTTCCAGTTACTCCCACTTCGGGCGTGACATCGCCATTGCCAACGCCGACCTTATACCCGCTCGTACCAGCGGGCACCGTGACTTCGCCCGAAGTTGCACCGTGATTGGTGTCGATCAGGCTGACCTTCCACAGCGTGACGCAAGGGTTCGCATCACCTTCGAAAGCAAACAGGCTGTCGTGCTCTGTCGCGACGAAGACAACGTTGTGCTTCGCGCCGTTGATGGTCAAATTCGCAATCCATAGAGGCTGTGCGTAGATGGCGCCGTCGGCCGTACACGAGAAGAGCTTGCTGAAGGTTGCGGTATTTACGTTGGAAGTTGTAAGCGCGTACTCCTGGGTGTTGGCGCCGTCGCGGGCAAGATCGTTGTGGTAACTGTACACGCCTTGCAGGTCAGTAACGCCGAAAGTCGCTGTTGCAGACTTGGTGAAGTCGGCTTTACTTGTTGCTGTGACGGTATAAAACCCGGCCGTTGCGGCGCTGAATGATGCCGCCGTTGTCGTCTGCCCGGTGAGGTTTCCGCCAGCACTTACCGACCACGTCACGCCCGAAGCGCCTACGTCATTTGTTACGGTCGCAGTCAGTTGAACCTGCTGGGTGATTGTGGCTCCGCCGAGACTTGGTGTGAGGGAAACGGTAATCGATCCAGATGAGGTCACCGTGAACGCCACTCCGTTGCTCGCTACCCCGCCTACCGTCACCACCACGTTCCCCGTCGTCGCTCCGCTCGGCACCGGCACCACGATCACTGTCGCGCTCCAGCTCGTCGGCGTGCCTGCTGTCCCGTTGAACGTCACCGTGCTCGGCCCCTGCATTGCTCCGAAGTTCGTACCCGTGATCTTCACCGATGTCCCCACCGGCCCCGACGTCACATTCAGGCTCCCGATGCTCGGGACTGGGCCTGGTCTCGTCGGGTGGTCCGCGCCGCCCGCACAGCTTTCCAGCATAGTTGTTAAAATCAAGCAAAACGAAATGCTGATCACAAACTTGCGGAAGTTGGACCTATTGGAAAAGACGATCACCGAGAGGCTCCCAAGAGTTGAACACGGTAGCAGAGAAGACCGGAAAAAGAACATCTCAATTGAAACTAAAGTTACACGGCCGAGAATCTATTCCGTCCCAAGTACAATTTGAAACAATATACAGGAATAGGACGCTTGGAAGTACAAGACCTAGATCGAAGGTCAACGTCCGGCAACGACACGGGCTAATTTACCGCGCAATTTGGAGATGTATTGTTTTGGAGTCCTCGCCTGACTCAGCAAAGCGGCCTGCGATCGCGGCAGCGCATTCGGAAACGACTTACCGGGAGCGAAGAAGTCGGGCTACTGCACTCCAAGAACTGTTTGCCGGATTTTGTAGCACCCGGGGACGGCACGATACGGAGTTAGGGCATCTCTCCCCAAGGCCAATGCTACTCCGACTGTGGAGCAACTTGTGAGACTGGCCGAAACGACGCGCTAATTTGAGCTCCTAGGAATTCCCCTACATGCCTTGAAGCATCCCAAAGCAAAACGGTCCGCCCTAACGTCAAGTGCGGGCATTGCCCACGTCAGTAGCCCTTGAATTGAAGTCCTTGGCCACTTCATAGTTGCCGTCCGATTATTTTGACCTGACCGTCGATTCTTGTGCCAGTCGAAGCGAGAGAGAATCCACGAGTAGGACGGCTGGATATGCCAAACAAGAAGAACAAGCCGATGAGGTTGTGACGTTGCTGCGCCGAGTCGAAGTGGAACTCGCGAACGGAAAGTCCACGCCACAAGCCTGCAAATAAGCTGGGATCACTGTGCCAACCTACTGTTCCCTGGAGGAAAGAGTTCGGCGGAATGAAGCCGGATCAAGCAAAACGACTGGAGGATCTGGAAAGAGAGAACGCAAAGCTCAAGCTGGTAGTGACAAAGCTGTCGCTGGAGAATCAAGTTCTCAAGGATATTGCGGAGGGAAACTTCTAAGCCCTGAACGACGTCAGTGTGCGGTGGATCATGGAGGGGAGAAGTGTGAAGTCTCCGAGCGCCACGGTTGCCAACTGGTGAATCAGTGGCATGGGACCCAACGCTACGCGCCGACTCAGCGAGCGGTTGATGATGCGATGACACGAGCGATCATTAACCTAGCCAGTGAGTATGGACGTTACGGCCTTCGGAAGGTCACGGCGCTGTTGCGGACGGCAGGCTGCCAGGTGGGGAAAGATCGAGTGCAGCGCATCTGGCGTCGCGAAGGGCTGAAGTTAGCTGAGAAACAAAAGCCAAGTCGAAGGCTCCGGTTCAATGACGGCGCTTGCGTGCGGCTGAGGCCAGAGCCGGCCAATCGCGTGCGGAGCTACGAGGCAACTGAGGCATAGGCCGATGTGATGCTATGGCGGACAGTTCCAAAGAACATTCGGTCCGACCAACTCGTCGCGATACAAGAACTTCGGCTGGGCACCGGCATCTTCGCCTACGCCAAGAAGCATTACGCAGGTCACGTGCCAGCAATCGTGGCGCACTTTTTCGCATTATGGGAGAAGGTCGAGCCGACCGCGAAGCGATCCGTCACTCCGCGCGGGAGGACGCCGTTCGAAAGAGCGACAGGTGCCGATTCACTAGCGGTTGATTTCGTCAAACCCAGGGGAGATTATTTCCGCCAGGGCATCGACATCGACTTCGCACTTCGGAAAGCGCGACGATTTTCTGGGCACTGGGTTCATGGCATTCCTGAATCTGTCTCGTTCGCGTTTACCGGATCTGTTTCTCTCCTCGCAGTCTTTCGTTCTAGCCGGACATAATCATGACGGCTCTCTTTTCCTGCCGCAGCAGGTCGCGGTTTTGTATCATCATCGCTGCGAATCAGCTCTGATCGATCAGTGTCTTTTGGTTCCTTTTAGTTCTGCGAACAGCGACAAATCGACCGCGTCGCCCATCACTTTATAACCCGCATCGCTCGGGTGGAGATGATCGCCGCTGTCTAGAGCCGCTTGAATCTTCGTTGGGTGCTGCGGGTCGCGCATCGTGGCGTCGAAATCGATCACGCCGTCGTACGCGCCGCCTGTGCGAATCCAGTGGTTGACCGCGGCGCGTTTTGCTTCGGCGTCCGAGGAATAGTACATGGCGCCCTCAAATGGCAGCAGCGTCGCGCCGATCACCTTCAACCCGCGGACGTGCGCTCGCTCGATGAACTGCCGCTGCCCGGCGATCACATCGTCGGCCGTGACGTCTTCGTCGACGGCTCCCGGCAAATTCGAAAAGCCAATGTCGTTGATCCCCAGCATGACAACTATTACGCGCACGCCGGCCTGAGCGAGGGCGTCGTGGCCGAATCTTTCGAGTCCATTGGGGCCGATCTGGTCGTGCCAGATGCGGTTCCCGCTAATCCCTGCGTTCAACACAGCAATCTGCGGAGATTTCGCCGATTGTGCCAAAAGCCGGATTGCGAGCTCGGTCGGCCAGGTGTGATTCGTGTTGACCGTCGAGCGTGCCCCATCCGTGATCGAATCGCCGAATGTCACGACAGCTCCTGTCCCTTCCGGAGCTGTGACCTCTACGCCCTCTACCCAATACCAGCTCTCCGACGTCGAGGTGCTTGCCAGATCCGTCTTCGACGTCAAATCGCCGGGACCTGAGGCGTAGGTCGTTTGCAAGCCGGTCGAGTGCCGCGTCGGGGGCCCGGTTTTGGCGGGTACGAAGATACTGATTACCAAGTCGCCGGATTGCGGCACGTCGAGATCGACGGCGTCGCTCAGAATCTCGGCACCAGCCGGGATTGTCACGGGTCCGCGCCCGCTGAACATCAGGGGGCGATCGGAGGATGGAACAATCGCCGCTCCGCTGCTGCGCACGGCGATGTGGGCGGCGCCGATCACCAGCGGCGCCGTACCGAATGCGTTCGAAAGCCAAACACGTGCACGACGGCCACCAATCGAAGTATGCACGATCATACGGATTGTCTGGTTCTCGAACCCTTCGTCGGAACTATGGCGGCCCGCGAAACTGATCGGCCCGTGCATCGAGGCAGTCCACGTACCGACCCAGTGTTCACTCGCCCAATTGTTCTGGGCGCGCGCCGAAGATCCCAAAAGCAGCACTGTAACCACTACTGCGGAAGACCAAAGCGCCCGTTTGCGATCGATCATCTCTCTATCCCCTAGGCACCGAACCGGAGGTCCGGCGCGATGGCTCGCGCAATCAAATCGGGCTGGGACGCGACACGATCATCAACAACATGTACGAGATACGCGCACGGCCAACCATGAAGCCCTCCTGACATCACATAGGTGAAGAAATCGGATGGAACATCGTCGCCCGAGTCGTCGAGCTCGTTTGCGGCGGCCCATAATTTGCCGGATTTCGGCCTGAAGGCAGTTCGACGGCATTCCGTGAACCGTTGGCATAGTTTTGCATGTTCGTCCCATCGGGATTGGCAACCAATGTTGCGGCACGACGAGGTTCCGATTCGATCGAGAAATTTGTCTCTGATCCCACAGACACAAAGTGTTGCATGCCGTCGGTGACCTAACGGGTCAAGCCCAGGGCCGACAC
This sequence comes from uncultured Acidobacteriota bacterium, assembly GCA_963842425.1. GTDB lineage: Bacteria > Acidobacteriota > Terriglobia > Acidiferrales > UBA7541 > Palsa-295. The sequence continues at coordinate 226,909 of CAWJGQ010000011.1, forward strand.
AAGCCGGAGCGGACGGTGACGTCGCTGCGGCAGCGCTCCCCGCTAATTTGGAGAGTGAGGGCTCCATTCTTAGTACATCTGCAAGAGCCAAGAAGGCCTCACGCGGAGCCTGGGGGCAGATCAGTTGCCGCCTCTTAGGGCCACGAACAAAGCTGCATAGGGGTCAGAGGATGCGTTATCGGTCGCTGTCGCGGCTATCGATCCGCCCGAGGTCTGCACAAAGTATTCCCCCAACTCGTTCGCTGGCGAAGGCAATGCGGCGAAGATGTTGGGTGACGTTCCAGCGCTGGGCGCCCCATTCTGTATCCCAAACCACCCAAAAATAAAATCCCCGTTCGCTGTCGTTGTGACCGCGGTCGTTGTGACGTTGTTGCTGCCAACACTAGATGTGGCGTTCGCATTGGCTTTTACCGCATCAATAGCATTGGCACAGGACGTAGATGAACTGGGCGCTCCCGTGATTTCCACGGCCAACAGGCGTGGATAATTGAAAGACGTACTCGTCATCTTTACAACGTTCGAAGATATGCTCGAGGTGTTGTAGGCGCAAAATACTTGAATGTAAAAACGGTTCGAATATCCTCCCGTCAAACCCGAACCGGCATCACTGTAAGTGTTACCCGCCGTATCACTCACAGTGATGGGATTATTCGGGATATTCAAAACCCCTACCAATATGATGGATGGATTGTGAAGTGGATTAGCAAACGGACTGGCTGAGTATGTAGTCCCTCCCGGATTGCCCGCCGCTGAGCTTTGCGAGGAGTTGTTGATTGCCCATCCCCCTCCACCACCCGTGCCTGCCACATTGGTAAGACTGTAGCTCGCCGTACCGGACACTCCCGCAGCACTGGCTGTCACCGCGTAGCTTCCCGCCGTCCCGTTCGCTGTCAGTACTGGCGCCGTCGCGATTCCGCTCCCATTCGTAACTGCCGTCGCCGTCCCCGCTCCCCCGAACGCCGCACTCGCTCCCGTCGCCGGTGCCGTGAACGTCACCGTCACTCCGCTTACCGGGTTACCGTTCGCATCCTCCACGCTCGCCTGCAGTGCCGTCGCGAATGCCGTGTTGACCGTCGCGCTCTGGGGCGTCCCCGCCGTAGCCGTGATGCTCGTCGCACTCCCCGCCAGGTTCGTCAGATTGAAGCTCGCAGCTGTTCCTGCTCCCGCAGCACTGGCTGTCACCGCGTAGCTTCCCGCCGTCCCGTTCGCTGTCAGTACTGGCGCCGTCGCGATTCCGCTCCCATTCGTAACTGCCGTCGCCGTCCCCGCTCCCCCGAACGCCGCACTCGCTCCCGTCGCCGGTGCCGTGAACGTCACCGTCACTCCGCTTACCGGGTTACCGTTCGCATCCTTCACGCTCGCCTGCAGTGCCGTCGCGAATGCCGTGTTGACCGTCGCGCTCTGGGGCGTCCCCGCCGTAGCCGTGATGCTCGTCGCATTCCCCGCCAGGCCTCTTAGGGCCACGAACAAAGCTGCATAGGGGTCAGAGGATGCGTTATCGGTCGCTGTCGCGGCTATCGATCCGCCCGAGGTCTGCACAAAGTATTCCCCCAACTCGTTCGCTGGCGAAGGCAATGCGGCGAAGATGTTGGGTGACGTTCCAGCGCTGGGCGCCCCATTCTGTATCCCAAACCACCCAAAAATAAAATCCCCGTTCGCTGTCGTTGTGACCGCGGTCGTTGTGACGTTGTTGCTGCCAACACTAGATGTGGCGTTCGCATTGGCTTTTACCGCATCAATAGCATTGGCACAGGACGTAGATGAACTGGGCGCTCCCGTGATTTCCACGGCCAACAGGCGTGGATAATTGAAAGACGTACTCGTCATCTTTACAACGTTCGAAGATATGCTCGAGGTGTTGTAGGCGCAAAATACTTGAATGTAAAAACGGTTCGAATATCCTCCCGTCAAACCCGAACCGGCATCACTGTAAGTGTTACCCGCCGTATCACTCACAGTGATGGGATTATTCGGGATATTCAAAACCCCTACCAATATGATGGATGGATTGTGAAGTGGATTAGCAAACGGACTGGCTGAGTATGTAGTCCCTCCCGGATTGCCCGCCGCTGAGCTTTGCGAGGAGTTGTTGATTGCCCATCCCCCTCCACCACCCGTGCCTGCCACATTGGTAAGACTGTAGCTCGCCGTACCGGACACTCCCGCAGCACTGGCTGTCACCGCGTAGCTTCCCGCCGTCCCGTTCGCTGTCAGTACTGGCGCCGTCGCGATTCCGCTCCCATTCGTAACTGCCGTCGCCGTCCCCGCTCCCCCGAACGCCGCACTCGCTCCCGTCGCCGGTGCCGTGAACGTCACCGTCACTCCGCTTACCGGGTTACCGTTCGCATCCTTCACGCTCGCCTGCAGTGCCGTCGCGAATGCCGTGTTGACCGTCGCGCTCTGGGGCGTCCCCGCCGTAGCCGTGATGCTCGTCGCATTCCCCGCCAGGCCTCTTAGGGCCACGAACAAAGCTGCATAGGGGTCAGAGGATGCGTTATCGGTCGCTGTCGCGGCTATCGATCCGCCCGAGGTCTGCACAAAGTATTCCCCCAACTCGTTCGCTGGCGAAGGCAATGCGGCGAAGATGTTGGGTGACGTTCCAGCGCTGGGCGCCCCATTCTGTATCCCAAACCACCCAAAAATAAAATCCCCGTTCGCTGTCGTTGTGACCGCGGTCGTTGTTACGTTGTTGCTGCCAACACTAGATGTGGCGTTCGCATTGGCTTTTACCGCATCAATAGCATTGGCACAGGACGTAGATGAACTGGGCGCTCCCGTGATTTCCACGGCCAACAGGCGTGGATAATTGAAAGACGTACTCGTCATCTTTACAACGTTCGAAGATATGCTCGAGGTGTTGTAGGCGCAAAATACTTGAATGTAAAAACGGTTCGAATATCCTCCCGTCAAACCCGAACCGGCATCACTGTAAGTGTTACCCGCCGTATCACTCACAGTGATGGGATTATTCGGGATATTCAAAACCCCTACCAATATGATGGATGGATTGTGAAGTGGATTAGCAAACGGACTGGCTGAGTATGTAGTCCCTCCCGGATTGCCCGCCGCTGAGCTTTGCGAGGAGTTGTTGATTGCCCATCCCCCTCCACCACCCGTGCCTGCCACATTGGTAAGACTGTAGCTCGCCGTACCGGACACTCCCGCAGCACTGGCTGTCACCGCGTAGCTTCCCGCCGTCCCGTTCGCTGTCAGTACTGGCGCCGTCGCGATTCCGCTCCCATTCGTAACTGCCGTCGCCGTCCCCGCTCCCCCGAACGCCGCACTCGCTCCCGTCGCCGGTGCCGTGAACGTCACCGTCACTCCGCTTACCGGGTTACCGTTCGCATCCTTCACGCTCGCCTGCAGTGCCGTCGCGAATGCCGTGTTGACCGTCGCGCTCTGGGGCGTCCCCGCCGTAGCCGTGATCTGCCATCCCGCGTTAAGAAGGCCGTACACATTGAGCAGGTTGTCGAACGAAGCGAGGTATACCTTACCGTTGACTACGATGGGAGGGCACCACTTTGCCCAGCTCCCGGAGTAATCCCGAGAGCTATTCTGATTGCTACTCCACAAAACACTGCTGACATTGGAAGCATCAAAGGCGTAGAAGACCCCCGGTTGAATACTTCCGTCAGCGATGCCGTCCGAAGAGAATGCTGTCCAAACTATGCCCGTACCAGCGAGAAAACCACTCGCTGAAATTGACATTGCCGGATCATTGCTGATCCCCTCTGCAGGAACCTGAAACGGACTTTGAGAAGATGTGGTCGTCGTGAACTGTGACCCATTGAACGCAAATGTCTTCAGCCAATCTCGCTCCCCAAACGCGTAAAGTGTGGAATTATAGAAGATATAATTCCCGCCCCAAAATCCACCCGGCGGCGAGCAACAATCAAAGGTCGCCTGCCACTCCTGATAGATCTGATCTACGCTGTGATATCCGCCGAGATTCCCAGTACTAAAGACATATAGCATCCCATCTTTTCCGCCTGCTACGCCGAGCGACGTCCCAGGAATCAGCAACGGACCACTACTGCCCAGGTCCCAGTCGTTGAGGTTATCGCTCAACTGGGTGGAAGGAGAGAAATAATCGAGTACTGTCAGGCCGCTACTGGAAGTACCAATCTTGAGGATGCTATCGCCGTAATCCGTACCGCCTGTGTTGATGTCGAACGGTCCGTTGCCGGTCTCGATGTAGATGTTTCCAGTCGTATCTGCTGAAAGCCCCACCCCACCCTGCCATAGACCGTTTCCCTGACCGCCCGGTGCAAAGCACAGAATCCCGGTTTGCTGGAGTGTAGTTGCGCTATACGCGAATAGCCAGCCGTGGTATGGCTCAGTGTCCTGGTGCGAGCCAAACCCCACATAGATGTTGCCGTTGACCAATAATAGCGCGGGTCTCTGCCACTGTGATATCGGACTAAACGTCAGGGTGCCATTGCTACTATCGGAGCTGCTGCCAGGCACGCTCCCCTGAATCACCGCGGGCGTCAGCACGTCTTGTCCGGTCCCGACGTTCAGCGCATGCAATCGAAAGAACGTGACCCCGTTCTCGTATGACTCAGCGACCACATAGAGGATGCCAGCCACGGGATCGATAACCGGAGTGCTTGTGATGCCGATCTGCGGGAACATGTCCCGCGTGGTCCCCCCGGCCGTGCAACATGTCGTGTACAGCATCGGCGGACCGAGATTCACTTGCCACAAGGGCTTCCCGTAGTTCGCATCGAAGGCATAGACTGAGTTGTTCTCGGTCGCCACATACAGAACGTTGTGAACGCCCTGCTGGGGAATGGTCACAGTAGGGACGTACAAAGGCTGTGCATAAATCTCGGCGTCTACGTACATCGAGAAAAGTTTGCCAAAACTAGCGGTGTTGACGTTCGAAGTAGTAAGGACCGTCTCGCCCGTAGTTACCCCTGTGCGGGAATTGTTGTAATGGTAAGTGGTTACCTGGCCGCTCGCGAACCTCGATACACTGAGCGAAGCAAGTAACAGCAGGATGCGAAAAGGCTTCACTTGCACTGTCCTCGATACGCGGGAATCAAACTACCTCTTACTAGCAATATTACGACGGCGGGCGTCATTTCGCCACAATCTCCTTGAGTTTCACTTCTTCTTTGTCAACCTCGGATCTCTGGAAATGCCAAAGGCCTGAGGGCCCGTGTCACCGTCGTAACCCGACGGCGGTTAGCACTTCGGTCAGCGCAAACATAACGAATGCTAGATCGGCCCAACCTACGGCGAGGATTACCCACCTGCGAGGAATCTACTAGCGGCTAAGAGAGCCCGACTGAACTTGATTCATTGGAGCCAGGTCGCTTCTTCAGCGTATAAACGATGTTGGGCGACTATGCTATTCTGCGCTTGACTATGGTTGATCCGGGCCTTTCGCTGCCTCCGACTCACCTGACCCCATCCTTGACGAGCTGGCGAACTTGGCGCGCTCACATTCGAATCGCACGTATCGATCACTGGGTCAAGAACGTTTTCGTGTTGCCCGGAATCGTTTTTGCACTCACGTTGTACCATATTCCGCTCACCTGGGATCTTCTCCGGAAGTCGGTAATTGGGTTGCTCGCCGTGGGCCTCATCGCGTCCAGCAACTACGTCATCAACGAAATCTGCGATGCCCCATTCGACCGCTTCCATCCTCTCAAACGCAATAGGCCGGTGCCTTCCGGTGCTGTCATCATTCCACTGGCTTATGCCGAATGGCTCCTTTTGGGAGTCGCTGGACTTGTTCTGTCTTGGCAAATATCGCCTTGGTTTGGATGGAACATGTTAGCGCTGTTGTTTATGGGCTGCGCCTACAATCTTCAGCCACTTCGGACCAAAGACATCCCATACTTGGACGTTCTTACGGAAGCTATTAACAATCCGATTCGGCTGCTTGCCGGATGGCTGATCGTGTCTTCGACGATTCCCCCAGTATCATTGCTGCTGAGTTACTGGATGGTTGGTTGTTACTTCATGGCGTTGAAGCGTTACGCCGAATACCGGCACCTAAAGGAAGATAACAGCTTAAGCAAATACCGCACATCGCTGGCGTTTTTTACTCCAGAACTCCTTCTTTCCTCCGTTGTTTTTTACGCTTCTTCGGCGATGCTGTTCTTCGGGGCATTCCTGATGCGTTATCGCGTAGAGTTGGTGTTGTCGTTTCCCTTCATTGCTTTGGTCATGGCGATCTATTTTGTGCTTGCCTGCAAACGCGATAGTCCAGCCGAGCATCCTGAAAAACTGTACCGCGAAGGAAAGCTAATGCTAGCCGTTGTCAGTTGCACAGTTGTTATGATTGTCTGCTTGATCGTCGACATGCCTTGGATCAACAGCCTTTTCACTCCGACTGCTCCGGTTTCCGGAGCCTATACTCGACGGAAATGAACCGGGATATTCGTTTTCTCAATCAGAGTGACCCGGAGAATCTCGCGTAGTTTGCCGTTATGCTTAGGCGGGGGCGTGACAGATCTAACTTCGATTTACAGCGATACACGTGTTGCCCACAAGCGCTGGATCGCTCCTGCGATGTTAGCGGCGTGGCTTGGTATTGTCTCTGTTCTAGCCTGGACGCATCTGGTGTGGCGCGATGAGGTGCGGGCCCTATCGCTGGCCCTGCAGGGCGACTCTGTATTCGCCATGCTCAAGGGGATTCATGGTGAAGGGCATCCTGCCATTTGGTACCTGCTTCTTCGCGGCGCGCATGCATTGGTCCCGCATCCGGAAGTTCTGCAGCTTCTCTCCATTGTTATTGCTGCTGCTGCGATGGTCATTCTGTTGCTGCGCTCGCCCTTCAGCCTGCCCGTTCTGGCTCTGATTCTGATTAGCGCCTTTTCGGTGTACGAGTATTCCGTGATGGCACGCAACTACGGGATTAGTATGCTGTTGCTCTTCCTGTTTGCCGTCTTCTACGAGCAGCATCGCGAAAGAGATTGTCTTTTGGGCGTGTTGTTGTTCTTGTTGGCCAACTGCAACGTGCCTTCTGCCATAGACGTTGGCGGGCTCCTGCTCCTATGGTTCGTGGATGTCCTCTCTAGTGAAACCACCGACAAACTACGGCGTGTCCAAATTTTCCTTTACAACGCCTCCCTGGCCACACTCGGCGTCATGACTTGCTTCGTAACAGTTTTCCCAACGTTCAACGATGCGGCGATCATTGATGTCCACACTGTTACAATCAAAACACTGATGAAAGCAGCCTTTCTGCCTTCGCTGCAGTTCAGGGATTCGTGTGCTCTTCCGGGTGCCGCTAGATTGGTGAAGGTAGTTCCCTCTCTTGGAAATCCGCTAGTCGTACTACAGTCTCTGATCTTATTTGGCAGCACGCTTGGCTTGATCCGGCGGATTGGCGCGTTCCTTGCGGCACTGACGACCCTGGTTGGATTTTCTCTTTATTTCGCGGTCATCTATCCTGGATCGTATCGTCATCAGGCTTTATGGCTGGTCTTTATGATCTCCTTAAACTGGCTGGCAACGCCCCGAGATGCGCAGGGGGAGTTTGGTTCGCACGCCAGTGTGAAGCCATTTGTTCGCTGCCTAGCGACCGGAGGGACGACGCTGTTTGTCTTTGTCATCCTGCTGCAACTGCCGTCCAGCGCCCGCAAGATATTTGGAGTCATGAGCGCTCCGACCACAGCGCTGGAAAACCGCAAGAACAATATAAGATCGATTCTCGCAGGACACCCTGAACTTCATGAGGCAGTCGTTATTGCAGATCCAGATTTTCTCTTGGAGACGCTGCCTTACTACGTCTCCAACCCAACTTACCTCATGCGCGAACAGCGTTACGGAAACGTAGGTCATTTCACGCGCAAGGCAAAGCTGGAGCTTAGCCTCGGTGATGTCCTGACAGACGCGAGAAGGCTCCGGCAAGAGACGGGCAGGCCGGTCGTAATCCTGCTCTCACATCAGATTGATCCTTCACTCCCGGCGCAGGTGTACGAGGAGGGTTATGATTGGGAGTTTATTATTACTCCCGAACAGGCGCGCGACTTTCGAGCGTCAACGCGTTTCATCACGCACCGCCCGCCGGCGGAAACCTCCGAGGAATTTGACGTATTTGCTATGGACAAGGAATGAGGTAGCAACTTTGGAGTGAAACTCAGCCGTCGATGCGATTGAAAGTCAAGGTAGTCATTGGCGCAAACGGACAGCAAAGCCGTCATAAAGAATCGAGTAACTTCTCCCACCCTGGACGAGAAATCCTTGCATGCCGGCTTTAGTTGCAGCTTCTAGGTCGATGGCCCGGTCGCCGACATACAGAGTGTACTCTGGCGCGAGGCCCATCCCACGAGCGACCGTGAGGATACCTACTGGGTCCGGTTTTTGCCTGCCAACGTCCGCCGCTGAGAGCACTTGAATAAAGAAGCGTTTCACTCCCATTGCCGAAAGCTTTGCTTCGGCGGGATAGTCGGAGAACACACCACAACCGATTCGAAGCTCGGACAACAAGTTCAGAAATTCAGGAAGACCCGAGTAAACGCATCGAGACAGAAGATCCAACGGCGTGCGCTCGAACCATTGGTCGACCGTAACGCGCACCTCGGCCAAAGGGTACCCGCATTTCGCCGCTGCTGCTGCAAGCTGTAAGTCAGCTGAAAAAGACCGATTCCGCAACTCTTCATGAGCCTGCCGATAAGCTTGAATCGCTCGAATCACGCGAACTCCCTTTACCGGCGTGGTCCAGTGCGCGGCCACTATTTGGGGAACGATCCGCCAACGGAGGGCATTCTGATCATAAAGCGTCCCATCTACGTCGAAGATTACCCCCTGAATACGGCCAATGTCCCCTATCTTGGTCGACTCCGGCCGCGTGCGATTGTCAGCTTCCACGTTCGATGCTTTCTCCCAAGTCACACAACGGGCCTCCAGCATCTGGTCAGTCGCAGCGACGTGCTCAGATCGCATTCGCTCGGCGTCATCTAGCGGCATCTCATCCTGCGGGCTGGAACCTGCCAGCCAGATTAAGTGCCTTCAGGACTATCAGACAGCAAACGATAGCAACCGACGCGATCGATCTAGTGCGTCGCCCCCTGAGACGGCGAACTTAGAGCAACACCTGAGAACGTTGTGACACTTACTGCGGATAAGGTGTATTTGAAGCTCGTTCCGCTGACAGAAACAGGAGCTTGCTCTTCTAGTGAGTGACTTGCTGATGTTATCCAGGGAGTTACGGAGTTTGTGGAAAATCCATTCAAGGAAAAAATCTGCGCCACAGCCGTACGCCAAGGGTTTACGACTACGATCGCAAACGACCGACTTTCTGGGTCCTTGAATGCGGTGACGCGGAGAGGGCCGAGGCGGTAGCTCACTCCGATCCTAAACCAGCCAGGCCGGACAAATTTGCTCCATTGGCCCGTGACGTAAGCGCGCTTCGGATAATTGCCGTTTATATCCGTCAGCGCGCCATTGTCCGTCCCTTCGCCCTGCCGTGGCATATCGGTCAGAAACCACCAGACCCAGGCATTCACATTTGCAATGGCGAGATACTTGTGGATTACGAGCGCCCAGTTCATTCCGTCGGTCATGCTGCCCTCATAAGTCCCCGATTGGCTGCAGACCTCCGTTTGCCACAGTCGCCGGCTCCCCGTACGAGATGGTTGGATTCTGCCTCCGTAACCGTGCGCCGCGATAATGTCGACTTTCGACGCCACATCCGGGTCCGCCATTGCGACGGAAGCTAAATCAAATGCCCACGAGGACTCCTCTGCAATCATGATCCTCGTAGATCCTGCCCCAGCCGAATGAAGCGCGGAATATAAATAGGGAACGAAATCGTGGATTTCCTGCGCGGTAAACTTGGATGATCCGTAATCCGTCGCCAGGTCCGGTTCGTTCTGCACGCTCACTGCATAGATTGGAACACCGTGACTCGCCATCATTGTGACGTAGTTCGCAATTTGCCTTGCCCAATCGGAATAGTGCGAAGAAAGCAAAATCCCCCCGTTCTTGAAGGAACCGTTGCTTTTGTAGACGCCGGGGGGACTCCAGGGCGTGCTGAAAACTATAGCGCCGCGAGCCACCGCCAACCGAGCCGTGCCGAGTTCACCATCCAGAGTCTGGCCATTCGAATTGCCGCAGCCGCCAGTATGAAACTCGGCGTCACAAGTCGCTAAATCGGGAATTATCTGAGTGCGCAAAAGGGTCAAGCCGATACCAGAGGTGGTGAAAAAGAAGTCCGCTTGCGCAGGCGTCAAGCTGACTATGAAATCGGCTGACGAACCTCCAAATCCATCAATCGGCTGACGAACATCATTCCAATTTACAGTAGTAGTTCGAGCGAATAATAACCCAGCAAGGAGGACCACGACCAGTGCGGTCAGGCCAAATAGGATCGAATATAGCTTCCTAGGCATCTGACAACGCTCCTTTTAATCGGCGGGCTATTTCCATTCAATAAGTGACGCATGCAACCAACGATCGGGGAGTTCCTTGTACTCAAACCGGACCGAGGCGACGCGAAGTTTGCTGACCAAGGGATGCACCCATCGTGGAAGGCGAGGGCTGGGCTCGTAGGAAAGAAGTGTTTCACCACCATTGTCGTACTCCGTCATCTGTCCCGAAGAGTCGCCATCGTCGGGCAGTTCGATTACAAGGTCGCTCGGGTGAGGCCTGTCAGCCGCAAGGCAGATAAAGGGTCGATAGCTGACGCAAGGTCCGTCTTTCGCGACATTGGGGGTTACGAGGATAACGCCTTTGTTGGTGGACCCCGTCTCCGTTGCTTCTTCAACCGGGACGCCACGAAACGTGAGATACGAGGCAAATTCGGTGATCGGGTATACGTCTGCAAAAGGGAAAAATAGTCGCGGAACACTTCCGGGTGCACTTCGATAGCGAGCCACAATCAGGTCCGCTATCTCTACTTTAGCGTGGATGGTATTTTTTCGCTCGAATTCACGAAAAGCGGAAAGCAGAATTCCCTGAACTAGGGCAGCGAATGCCAGGACAAGCGCGACAGCTTTCACTTTCGGCTTCATCGTCGGCCAAGATGCAATGGCGAGTCGTCCGACAAACAAGATCGCGATGACGTCCACCGGTGCCAAATAGTAAGGCGTGGACAAGCGAAGATAGAGGTAAGCGGCGAAGTAACCGACGCCACCTACCGCCAGTCCATCCCATAAGGGCGACGGCAATAGTCTGTGCCGCGCGAAAAGATACGCCCTGCCAAAAACGACAGCAACAAGAATCCATGCCAGCAGATCCGTCTTTGCATAGTAGAGAAGTATTTGTGCAACCGGAAACCGCTGTTGTTCGGCATACTGCGTGTTCAGATGCGGAACCATCGCCGCCGTGTAATACAACAAGAAGAGAACTCCGAGAGATATCAAGCAGATGTCCAGGAGGCTCTCCTTGTCGCGAAGGCGTTCGAATTCCCATCCCGACCGGTCCGGACGCTTGCACCTCAACAGCAGCCTGCCTGCGCCGAAACCCCATAGAAGCAGGAACGCGGTTTCCTTGTAGTAAAGCATGAACTGGGCACAGACCATCGCCGCCGCCGCCCACGGAGTGGCCCGTGTTCGGTCAAACTGTCTGACGGAGAACACCAGCAAGACGAGCCAGAACGCAATGTTTCTTTCCGGAAAAACGAAACCCGTGTAGCTGATAACTATACCCGGCACAAGCAGGACGAATATCGCGAGGGTCATGCGTGAAGCAACGCTCAACTCATCGTCGAGAATGACAAGAAGAAAGGAAAAAACTAAAAGCTCCACCAAGGGCAACGCGTGGTATCCAGCAACTGAACCACTAACGTGACGTACGAGATTAAACTCTTGGTCGCTTAGCGGGAAAAATCGCCCATTCGACCAGATGAGCAGTGCAAGGTTCCGGCCCTTCAGCGTCCAAAGCGTGAAATACGAATCGTCATAGTCAGCGAACGCTTCCCACTTCAAAGTTACCCATGTATACAGCACCAAGACGAAGGCCATCGATATCATCGCCACGGCGACAGACCACCACGTATGTCGACGCGCACTTAATATCCGGGCCTGCGGCTCGGTAAAGCGATCTGCGCCACGGCGGACGATCCACGCGGCGCCCACTGCCGCGACGACCGTCATCGTGATCCAGATTTGCCAAAACCACGCAACTCGCTCGCGCCAAAACGGCCTGACCAAAAGCCAAAGGTGCCACAGAAGAGGCTTCATATGTTTTTGGCGCTCGATGTTGCTCTCGGCGCAAAGAGGGAATCCCTATCACAGCGCTCTCGAACAGATCCCTGCGATGTCAGCAAGACCCGCGCACTTCAGATCCGGTCTCATGTTCGGCCACATGCTTATCATTTGGTTTTTCCGGCGCGGTCTCCCTCATTTTCGCGCCGTCACTGCCAGCCGGGTACACGTTCTGAACCTGAGGGACCGCCTCCTCGTAGCTACGGCTCGGGACACTCAGACCGTACTTTGTCAAACACCAGATTGCGCGGAAGCCGTCCTTCCATCCAATCTTCTTTCCTTCTGCATACGTGCGGCCCGAATAGCTGATTCCAACCTCATAGACGCGCAGGTGCCGCCTAGCGATCTTGATTGTGACCTCGGGCTCGAATCCAAAGCGGTCTTCTTCCAGATGAATGGACTGGATTACTTCTCGCCGAAATGCTTTATAGCAAGTCTCCATATCGCTCAGGTTAAGATTCGTTACGGCATTGGACAACAGGGTGAGAAGGCTGTTTCCAACTCTGTGCCAGAAGTACAGAACTCGGTGCGGTCGGCCTCCCATAAAGCGCGACCCATACACAACATCCGCTTTGCCTTCGATTAGGGGCTGCAGGAGTATCGAATATTCGGAAGGGTCGTACTCCAGGTCGGCATCCTGGACGATCACAAAATCGCCGACCGCTTGTTTGATGCCTTCCCTTAGCGCGGCACCTTTCCCCATATTCTCCGGCTGGAGAAAAACGCGGATCTGAGGATACTGAACTTGCAGCTCAGCAAGAATTTCCCGTGAGCCATCCGTGGAGCCATCGTCAACGCAGAGCAATTCAACGTCCAAGGGAACTGCCAGAACGCTGCGAACAACTTCTCGTAGCGTGCTCCGCTCGTTGTATACGGGCATTACGACAGATATTTTCATGCCATTAGATGCTTGAGGAAAATCGGAGCATTCCCAAAATGCGGTTCCAAGGTATGATGACCGATACTAGACCGATCTTTGTTGAAGATCCTAAAACTTCTTGTCCAACGTGCATAATCAGACATTGTGATTCATCCTGAACCCCTGCTATCGAAGCCCAGGTGTTCAGTAGAAGAGGCGATCATGAAGATTACGAACACAGTACTGGGCCACAACTGCAATAAAAGGCGCGCCAAAGAAGTTCTCAAATGGAAATCCAGGTTCAGCGGCGTGACCAGATATACAACAAAATAACCGAGCATCATCAAAGGCAACAATGCAATGCCAGTCTTGACGCCCATGGCGCTTTTTCTTTTCACCTTTGCAACTATCAGATAGAGGCCCAACAACGGCGTAATTCCGACCGTATTCCCTCCAAAATGGATGATCTGGCTCGCCATGGCTTTGGCAATCACCTGATACCGCGAAACATCGGTTAGTTTCTGGGCTATTGTTCCAGGCTCAAGGAAATATTGCATCGGACTACCAGGTGGATAGCTCACCGGGGTAAACCACGAGTTTGCTGGCGCTACGGCTAACTTAAAGTAAGCTAGAATCGCAAGTATAGGTAAAAGACCAGACACCAATGCGGTCGCCTGCCGCGCAAATAGACTCCAACGCTTACACAAAGCCGAGGAAAAGAGTCGGATACTCAACACCAGCAGCAGGAATAGTAGGCCTTCATTCTTACTCCAAGCACAGAAACCAGCAGAGGCGCCGACTAGCGCGAGAAGCCCGGGACTTTCGTTGCTCGGTGGCGCGTCATAAATTGCTAGGATCGCGATAGTAGACAGCATGAACCAGCCGATCACCACATCGGCATATTGCCAAGCCCCATGATCAACAAAGGAATAGGCGCTAAGCAAGACAATGCCACCAAGGTATCCATTGCGTTTATTTCGCAAGAACGTAAGCGAGGAACAGAGCAGACCCACTGAGGAAAATGTAAATAAGAAGGCTACGACAATCGGAACCCAAACCGGCTCGCAGCCGACATATTTCCAAAACCTGGCGATTGTCGTAGGCAGAAGCAGCGGATAATCCATGGCGGCATGGCTGTGACTTTTGTCGTCTACAAAAGCGTCTCTCCAGCGCACCGTCCCTCGTGCGAGGAACCGCGCACGGAGATTCCAATTCGACGTCGCATCATACTCGCCGTGCGGGTTTTTCAGTGATATCAGGATAAAGGATAGGACGGCACACAAGAGGACGATATAGAAGATCGCAGCGAAAAGGCGCGACGCCGGCTCTTTATCCCCGCCCCGATGCGCCTGATCGCACGGTTCCGGAGGGATAAATTGTCTATGGAATCTGATGTAACCCAGACCAAGACCCCCAGTGATTGCGAGTTCAGGCAAAATGAGTGTAAAGAAATTCGCCCGGTATGCTCCTGCAAGGCAAAGCCATAAAAAGAACCCGCATGACGAGATTCCAAGGCCGAATCCGACTGCGAGACAACACCTGAGGAACAGCGACCGCGCTCGAAGTCGGTCCGGCCAGACGAGGGATATCGTGAAAAATGCGCACAGGAAACAAAGCAGGAATGCGGTGACAATCCTGAAGATCAATGTGTTTCCCTCGAAAGTAAGAACACTCCGTTCCCGTAGTCCGAAACCAGAACAAGGTGGCTATTTCGCATGATTGACGCGACCGAGGATGGGTCGCTCAGATTTGCCACAACAAACGTCAAGTCCGTTGAATCGTCCACAAGAATGGGCGCCAATGCATACTGGGTTCGCGAATAGCCGGTGAACCAGTCTGCCCCTCGCACGTCCGTTATGTATCCAATCTCCGTGGATCCATATTGTGTGAGCTGCGCCCTTAAAGGTGCGAGCCGGTTATCGAAAGCGGTCAGGGTGTCGATACGGGGAGGATCCTTAAAGTTTCGTATGGAAATTGCGACCATGCCCAAACCGTGATACAGCGAATAAGCGGCCAGGATGGCCGCTACGATATGAATTCGAAGGGAGCGAATGATCTGAATCACACTATTCACTTGTGACATTGCCTACGACATTACCGTCTGGCAGTGCCAGCTTGTCTGCGGCATGCCAGACGAAGGGGTCACGCGGCGTGAACTGAATATGCGGTCTCTTGTGTCCGATGCAATGGTCTATCCAGTGCTCGCTGCCCTAGTGGCGAGTCGCATCACGCCTTTTCCCGCCCACTAGTATGGTGCGACTGTCGCGCATGGCAACGATTGTCGACAGCTAGCGGCGTAATTCGGAAGAAAGCGCAGTTGATGATTGCGATATTCGAGAAGATCGTCAGCCTGTTGCCGGTAGGCAGAACAGCTCTGCGGTCTAATCTCTTGGGGGTCAGCGTTCAAGTCGAATGCTGCGCAGTTGTCTGAAGTCAGGTCCACGACTACTTTTACGCGATCGCGACTGATTGAGGCAATAATGTCCCTCTTCGGACCGTAAATAAACACGTATTTCCGTCGCGGCATTCGGATGGCAGACTCCCCTTGAAATTGCAGAGGATCATACGAAGTGCCCATCAGATCCAGAATGGTGGGGACAATATCGACATGGCTCGTTACGGTTGTCACTCTCCCAGGCATTATGAGCCTAGGCTGGTAGAAGATCATCGGTACGTGGGTGGCTTCGTTGAACATACTGAACCCGTGTCCAAAATCATCCGCGTGCTCGCCAAATGCCTCACCATGATCGGATGTGATGACCACGATGGTGCGGTCGGCCCGTCCCGAAGCAGCCAACTCAGACATGATCAACTTGATTTGATTATCTACTAGTGTCACATCTTTCTTGTAACGCTTCGCTGATTCCCCGGGGTTTTGCGAACCGCCCATATGGTCGAAATCGAAATAGGGCCAGTGCGTGGCTTCGAGGTTGTACACGGCGACGAATGGTTCGTTCATCGCATTAACCCGCCTGGCAAAGAACGCGGCCGTCTCCATTGGATCGCTATATGAAATCCCGAAGGCGTGGTATCGCTTCGTCGGAAGGTTACTCGAGTCCCACAGTTCCCTTAGTCCTGTGTTCAGGAGCAAGTGATATGGATAGTAGATCGTTTCAATGGTGTCAGCGACAAATGTGTTCGAATATCTGGGGCCAACCGCGCTGAATAAGGTTGGGAAGCGCAAGTCGTTTCGGTCCACAAAGTTCGTTGATTCCGGGATCGAATATAGCCCCGTAAAGATAGAGAAGCTGGCGTAGTCAGTGTCGATGCCGCTAGAAAAGTGATTCTCCAAAACCAGCCCATGGGACGCCAGTTGATTTGTGAACGGCATTATGCTTGGTTGCTCCGGGGAACCAGTCACATATTTTGTGTTGATGCCTTCGAGGAGGAAAAAAACCACATTCCAGGGCCCACTTTGGTTTACAGATGCGAGCTTAGATATTTCCGCGGAAGGGAACGCAAATGCAGGGTCAACGAATCCAACGGTGCGCCTCTGTTCCAGCCCGGGCAGGCGAGTTGACCGTGCGTCGAAGTTGCCAGAAGGCGCGAGAATGGCGTTTCGAACAATCCACCCCAACGGGTTGCGCAAAATCCTATCATCTACTGTCCATGTGAACGTCGAATCCGTGCTCAAGGTGGAGATGTCCAGTTGTCGCCGGCGCTCCTCACGACGTTCGAGTTGGAAGATAACAAATGAAGCCACGATCGCTACGAGCATGGCTAACCGAAACCAAGTGCGAAGACGATCTGAGAGAAGGACATGCAAACAATAAATTACGACAATAAGGAGCAGGAACGATACGTCGGTCAGATTTATGAACTGGAGCGCCCATGTCGGTTTAGTTGCCTCGATCCCGTAGGCCAATACGCCGCGCGTTAGTCCAGTATGGAAGGCTGTGATCAGGCTGTATTGGAGACAGAAGATAAATGAAACAATTAGGAGGCTTCCGATCAGAATGACGAGCCGGAATTTCCTCGAGCCGGAAGTCTTGCGAACTAGGGGAAGATCCGAGACCGCGCAGGCTGCCCAAATACCTAATGCCACGATAAGCGCGTACTCACAGTCCTTAAAGAAACCGGACGCCAGCTCGAGCTTTGATGAGACGGACGGCAGAAAACCGAAAATCGGAGCGGAATCCTTCGCCGCAGCGTAGATTCTGAAATACAAGCGCACTCGGCAAACCCACTCGAAAGCAAGCACCGCGAAAAATACGGCGAAAAATGGGTTGTTGGAGCGGAGTAATTCCATGATGGTTACGCGACCATCCCTGAGGAGATTGCGAGTTAGGTTCGTGTCCGTCATCCATTTATCGATCGTTCGGACCGAGTTCCAGATAGCGAAAATAAGAAAGGCGTCGGCGTGCACCTTTTTAGCGGAAAACAGTGCTTCCTGCCTCACTTCCTTTGGAACACGGTGCTCTCTTCGTTCGCGTTTTTCTGCGAGAAAGTCACAGTGTCGTTGCGGCTTGCCCCCTGTGCTAGGTTCCACGTATCTGCAACAACATACAGCGGGCGTCCCTTACCTTCCTCGTAGATCCGGCCAACATACTCACCCAAAATGCCTACCATGATCATGATGGCGGCATTGCTCAAACAGACGATCACCATCAGCGATGTCCAGCCGGGGACCGTTCGGCCTGAAAAGTGGACCACGAGGGCCCGAATCGTCTCTTCGATTGCAACTAGGGCCATCACACCGGCGCCGACAAAACTAAGACGAAGTGGGAGTGGAGAAAAGGAAACCGCCGCCGTCCAAGCTAGCCTGATCATTTTCCTTAGAGGATACTTCGTTTCACCAGCAGCGCGCGCCTGGCGCTGATACTGCACGCAAATTTGCGGATAACCGACCCAGGCGACCATGCCGCGCAAGAAGCGATGAAGTTCGTGCATAGCCCGGAGACCATCGAGGCACCGTCGAGACATCAATCGAAAATCACCTACATCCTCCGGCAGCGATTTCAAAACGCAAAACCGCATGAAACGATAAAACAGCCATGCGGTAAGTCTTTTGAAAATTCCCTCGCCGGCGCGAGTGACTCGCTGGCCGCAAACAACGTCGTAGCCACGGCGGTATTGCTCGACCATCTGATGTACGACCTCCAGCGGATCCTGCAAATCCGCATCGATCAAGACGACTGCATCGCCGGAGGCGTAATCGATTCCAGCTGTGGACGCATACTGATGGCCGAAATTGCGTGATAAGTTCACTACTTTTATTCGGCAATCCGCCCCGCTCCAATCAACGAGCAGATCAATGGTACGATCCGAGCTCCCGTCATTTACGGCCACCACCTCGCAAGGGTAGGGCGACTCATTCAAAAAGCTAGTGAGCCGCGGGCGAAGGATGGGAAACATCTCCTCCTCGTTGTAAAAGGGCATGACGATCGAGAGCAATTGAGGATTCGGCCGAGCTACAAGAAAATTATATGCCATTTGACACCTCTGTCCGCGCTTGCAATTGAACGCCTGTCTGAACGACTCAGGCACCGTGATAATTCCCGGCGAAACCCAGAAACAATTGTGCTAATTGACCGGAGCTCCTTGTCCCGAGGAGCAAACGAGCGTCTTTTTCAAGAATACATCCACTTCGATAGGTTCGAAGCGCCCCATCTCCAGACGAATGGGCCCTCGAAATCGCGAGTCACTAGAAAAACGGTCCGCAAATTCAGCGTTGTACTGATTATCCAGATCTTCCTTATTTTCGACTTCGCCTACGTAGTGCGGGGCAGTCACAACCAAGTCGGTGTCCCCAGCTGCATCCATCACTCTATGCCAGTCAATAGGGCCATCTTCATACCGCCACAGCCATTTCACGTCTGGCAGAACCACTTTGGCCTGGCGCGACGACAAATCACTCAGAACCCACGGGTATTCAATTTGAACTGGATCGAACTCCCGACCACTGCCCAAGAAGGAAATCTTTGGCATCCCTACGGCGCAGCCGTAACTAATATCTCGGAGCGGGCCCCAGTTCCACTGGTCGAAGCGAATCATGACTTGCCATGCGGGTGCGCCATTCACGAATTTGAGGTCCTCGGCATGCTTGTTTGGAACAAATAGGGGAAAGACGATCATGAGCAGCTGGACGCAGAAGAGAAACGCAGCGAGTCCTGCGAATGCCTTCGAAGCAATCCATCCCGTCTGAACCGACAGTACGCCTACGGCGATTGCAATAGGTATCATCGCTGGAGATATATGGCGAAGTAAGTGGTTTGTCCCCGAGAGTTGGGCGATTACGATTGGCAGGCCCGCGCAGGCACAAGCGCCGAGCGCTGTTTTTTGCAGCGAATCCAGAATCGTTTCTTTCTTGATGATCGCTTTTCGGAAACATGCAATCAGAATTAACCCTATAAGAATGCTGACTGCGTGTCCCAGTAGGCACTCCAGCACCGTGTCGAACCAACGTATCCACGTGATGAGGGAGGGGGGGCCCAACGAATTTCTCACGAAGTCCCGCGCGTACTTGCTGTAGCCGATTGCGGATCTGACGTTCAATATCCACCAAGGCCCTGCGATGAAGGACGCAAGCCCCGCTGCCTTAAGCTCCGATGCCACGCTGGGAATGCCGAAGTATTTGTAATGGCGAACGAAGAGCGCGAAAACCAAGACGGGGAAAGCGATTGGCGCGAACGAAGCCTTCGACAAAAAGCCCAGACCAACTGCAAGACCCAGCCCAACCCAGTTTGCAGCGTTTTCCGATGAATCAGTCCAAAATGCGAAGAGGTAATACAGCATTGCAGCGGTAGCTAGATATAGGGAGGTATCGGTGCCAAAAAAAATGCTGGCTGAAAGAACTTCCGGGGACAGAGCGAAGATGAGAACCGCAATCGCGCCAGCTACCTGACCTCCTATGCGGCGCGTTGCCAAGTATATAAACAGCAAGGTGAAAACGAAACATGTAAGGGATGCCAGTCGCGCCACCGTCGTGTGAAATCCGAATAAGGTAAGGAACGGCAGGGCAATGAGGCGATACGCAGGTGGGCGGCCCGCGCTCGCTATGAACAGTCTTCCTCCCAATCTCAGGATGTGGCCGCCCAGAAGACGGTGCAGATCGAGTCCGGCATTGTTCAGGTACTCGGTTTCATCCCAATGGATGCCGTAGGGATGCACGAGCGACCAACGAATGGCAGCAGCAACAAGTACTACGACGATGGCAGCCGAGAAGAATGGCCAAAAGCTTCGGCCTTCAGAATTGGAATAAACCATGGAAGTAGGCGAATTCAAATCAAGAACAAAATGACGGGAGGAAGGTTCGATCCGACAGTTTTCGGCTGACTAGCGCTGACCGCAACTCGCGAGTTGGTGATCTTGCGGCGCAGGTGGCCGGGTCGAAGACGCCCGTTTTAGCCAGCCTTCCCGCCAATACGGATAGATGGCCCTAGGGCATAACCGATGAAAATCGGATCTGCACACGACCCCCTCGAGAACGATACAAGGATTCTTCATGTTCACAATCTTGCCGGTCTTCTCGTCGACGATTCGATGGACTCTCCGCAAGACTCGGTAAATTCCACCACAATAGGGGAGCATTTCTGAATCGAACCACAGCCCGCGGTTTTTCTGGTCCTTGTCGAGCGTCGCCACGATCTCGGGCTTGGTCCGTACTTCAACTAGTTCGCCCGGCTGCAAGTTCAGCACTTCAACGGGAGTCTTTTCTGCCGTGCCTTCGATGAAAGGATAACGGCTGCCGCGGCGCCTCCCTTGCACCTCGTTGAAGAAACCAATGATCGATGCTCGAAACAAAACTGAAATCGCAAGAATGAGCTCGAGCATCCGATGCCCGACTGAATCGCCCGCAAGGCCACTGTTGAGATTGCCAGAACGAAGGTCGCGGATATATTGACGAGGATCCCAAAAGCTCATGCGAGAGGTGAATTTGGGTACATCCGTGGCCTGGCAGCTATAGACCAAGTCCTCGTCGGGGTTCGACGAACGAGACGCTGTCAGAATATCGTCAATGGTGCAAAGGCTGCCCGGCGCGGAAATCGGATCCGCATGGGCCAGACTTTCCGGAGACACCAGATCGCTTTCAGATCGCTTAAGCCACGCTTCTTTCCAGAAGATCAAGCAACCGGCCTGACATCCATCGTGTGCTGCCCCATCACACCGTAACCCTTCAAGGTGCACTGAGCCCTTCATCCGTCGAATGCTCCATGCTTGTGTGTATTCGCAGGTCTTGTCCGCTCGCTTGTAGACTCGGAATCTCTTCCTGCAGTACTGGAGCATCTCAGGCATGAAGGGAAGATTTTCCAAGCGGCCGCTTTCGTCAAGCGTTGCCAAGATTTCGGCCTCACTCCGGATTTCAACCCAATCTCCGGCCTTGAGATTCAAGGCGTGCGACCGACTCTTGTTTCGTTCACCCATTGCGTTCTTCGCCTGTCTCTCTGGCACCAAGGTGTTGGAGGAGGATTTCGTAATCTCCGCGATTGTTCCCTAGATCCGGGGCGTGGCCTAGACTGACATCTTTCGTGATCGATGTGCTACCCTATCCCTCGGGATTTCGCACTGCCCCACCGGTGGACGACCTCACGAATCCGGCCGGCATCCATCCAAACTCGCGATTTGTAGTAGAACCTTCGCTTGGGGTTCAGCGCGAACATCCATCGAACTGCCTGTGGCGCCAACATCGTTAGCGCAACCTTCGGAATGGTGAAGCAGCCCCTCGGGATCCCGATGATATCGGGACGTCCCCCTGATTCGCGCGTCGAGGCTCGCCCATAGTCGAAGGACCAATCGAGGATATACTCTTTCGTGAGGCGACTCTCCGAGACGGGGTGATAAACGATCGCCGACGGTTCATAACGCAAGTGTTCGCCGGCCGACATCAATCGACGACCAAATTCGGTATCCTCGTTGGGGCGGAGCACAGATTTGTCGGGGCTTGGACCCAGGTCCGTGCGGAAACCGCCATACTTTTCAAACATGATTTTCCGGAAAGCCATATTCGTTCCGTACGGAGCACGGTCGAGTTCGCAGCTTTCATTTCCCATGTCAAACCAGGCAGCAACTATCCCGCCCAAACCGTAGCGGCCTTCCAGCGACAACCAGAGCGGGACAGGAACGGTTTGGCTGGGAAGAGTCCGTCCCCCCGAGCCCGCCCAAGCACCATCGCGCAAAGACGATGTGAGGTTGTCCAGCCACGTGGGCTCGACGGTCACATCATCATCTACGAAGGCGAGAATTTCACCTCGGGCCACTCGAATGCCGCTATTCAGTGCATACGACTTGCCCGCCTTGGGTTCTAACAAATAACGAAATCGGCGTGGATACTGGTGGCAGAACTGCGCGATTGTTTCGGATGTTTGATCACTAGAATTATTGTCTACCACCAGCACTTCCCAATCGATCCTGTCCGACAAGATGGAACTCGCAATACTCTGCAGCGCCTTCGCCAAAATCCGGCAGCGGTTATAGGTGCACAAAATGACTGTAATGCTCGGGGCACGCGAACAACGACTCTCATGGAGGCTATCCATCAGTCGCAATGGTCCAGATCATAACGACGCATCATCTACAGACCCCACAGGCGTTCGCTTCGCAGAGTCCTTGCGCTCGCGAGAAGAAGCCGAAAAGGCAATTTGGCCACTGCATAGGCCAGCCGCGTGTATTTAAATTCGATCCCTTCTTCGTGTAATTTCCTCTGGTGATAATCTCTAAAGCTTTTGTTTCTTCCTCGCAGCAGACTCGTGGCCAGAAAATCGTAGTATTTTGAAACCATCGTTCTTAGACGATCGGCATATTCTTCCGGAGTTAGATAATAGGGACCGTAGGCGATCAGCTCGTGGAGAACCCCAGGGGCTGCCGTGTTCAGGTCTCGCGATTGTTCAAGAAGCGAATTTGGACGCTCTCGGGAAAAGGTAAGGACCTGATGCACAAAGCCAAAATCGCGATCCTTGAGTAATTCAAAACATGCCTCACTGTCGCATTGGGCATTGGACTCATTGTAGAAAGGGTCGCGGCTGCGCACCAAATCAGATCGAAACAGGACGGACGTTGCAGAGCCGAACACGTACGGGCCGCCGAGCAACCGTTGCCGACAAACATCGCGCCCTGGAACTGAACAACTTGGATAAGGAAGCCCCGTCCACATGATCCATGGATCTACCAATCCATATGCACCAACAATCCCCACTGAGGGATACTCCTCCATCACTGCAACCATACGTTCGAGACACTCCGGAAACATCCAGTCGTCCGCCAAGACAATCTTGCAATACTTGCTTACCTGCGAAATCTGGCGAAGCGCCAAGTTGAAATTTGCGACGGCTGGAATTAGCGCACGATTGGTCAAAACGCGGATCCGAGGATCTCGATCCGCAAATTTCCGCGCGAGAACAGACGTCGAGTCCACACTGCAGTTATCGACGATCGTATAGTCCCAATTCGTGTATGTCTGCGCGAGAACGCTCTCGACGCACTCTGCTAAGTATTTCTCCTCGTTATAAGCAGGCGTTACGATACTGACTAAGGGTAAAGATGGGTTACGCGTGGTCATAGAAGGCCTGCCGAGCTACCTGTTTGGCGGGACCAGCGATTCCCGGGAGCTCGGTTCGTTGTTTGGCACTTTCATACCTTGTGTTCCTGTACCTGCCAGATTCCATTTCTGCGTAAAGAACACCAGACCGCTGCGCGCGTCGAGATCCCGGCCCGATTGGTAAATGTTCGCTTTTTCTATCGCCAGTGAAACGCCGTTCTCGATATTGTCGTACACCATCGTCCCGGTCATGTCAGTCAGCCAAAGCGAAAGCGAGTACTTCGCGGACATCAGATTCAAAAAGTCTATCTCTAAATCCAGATAGCCCTCTCCCGGTTCTAGTAATGGTATGGCGATACCGTGATGCCAGGTGCTGGTCTCCGTGACTAACGTTCCCATATCACTGTACATCCTGAAGCCAAAACTCGGTTGTGGGATCGGTTCGCTCGCGAAGTAGCGAAAACGAACCACAACCGGATCGCCAGAACGGATAACCTTCTGCGGGGTTCCATCCGGCGAGAGAAACTCGATGCCGCGGTAACGGATTTTCCCGTTGCCCCTTCGATTTATTACGTCGTCCAAGCTTGACGAAACCTCCTGGGCGGTGGCCACACTTCCCATATAAGCGTCGATTACACCCCGGCTTGGGCCATCCATGCGAACTTGGCCGCCGTCGATCCAGATGCACCGTTCGCACAGGTTTTCCACGGCGGCCAAATTGTGTGAAACAAATAAGACCGTGCGGGCATTTTCGCGCAAGTTCGACATCGCGTTCAGGCACTTTTTTTGAAATGCCGCATCGCCGACAGCCAGCACTTCGTCCACGATTAGAATGTCGGGATCCAGATGCGCTGCGACTGCAAATCCGAGTCGCAATCGCATGCCGGAGGAATATCGCTTGATGGGCGTATCTAGAAACTTCCTGACCCCGGAGAACTCGGTTATCTCTTCGAACTTGCGGTCTACTTCCTTCTTTGTCATTCCCAAAATGGAGCCGTTCATATATATGTTTTCCCGGCCCGTCAGTTCCTGGTGGAAACCAGTTCCTACTTCCAGCAACGCCGCGACCCTCCCATTCACCCTTGTTGTACCAGATGTGGGGAAAGTGATCATTGAGAGAATTCTCAGGAGTGTGCTCTTTCCAGCCCCGTTTCGCCCAATAATGCCTACTGTCTCCCCTCGGTCGATCGAAAACGAAACGTCGCGGAGTGCCCAAATCGTGTCCGCCCTTGATTTGTGGCGGAGAAAGCCAAGAGTCAGCAGGCTCGCGAGCGATTCGCGAAGGCTTGTGCCCTGATCGGCACCGCCGATTTTGTATTGTTTCGAGAGCTTTTGGACGGTAATTGCGGGGCTCATAAGGAAATCTTCAACGCAGACGTTAAATTATGTCCGCGAAGCTACTTTCGACTTTCTTGAAATAATATGCAGCGCCGAGAAAAACAGCAACCGTCACCCCTACGGAAGTCCCTATGAGTTTGAAATCTACGGGAGAGCCTGGCAACAGACAGGCGCGAAAGGCCTCCACCATTCCCCAACAAGGATTGAGTGCCAACAGCGGTCGAAATCTTTGAGGGACCATAGTCACAGGATAAATAATCGGGGTAGCAAACATCCAAGTCTGAATGACGAACGGAAGAGCATATTTGATATCGCGATATCTAACATTGGCTGCAGCCATCGCCATGCTGACCCCGGTCGTCAGCATCACCATCACGAATACCACCAACGGGATGAACACCAGCGCCCAGCTTGGCGTTACGTGGTAGTAGAACATGAGCCCCACAAGCAAAAGGGAGCTGACAACGAAATCTAACAGCCCAGCCACTGCTGTCCCCGCCGGAAGCAGCACGCGGGGGAAATACACCTTCGTGATCAACTGATCATTGTTGACCAGGCTGTTGCTGGCCAGAGCCAGCACCCCCGAGAAATACGTCCAAGGCACCAGTGCGCAATAAACAAAGAGTGGGTAGGGAATGCCATCGCTTGGCATGTGCGCGAGCCTGCCGAAGAGCAACGTGAACATGAGCATCGTAACCACGGGCTGGATCAATGCCCATGCCGCACCGAGAGCGGCTTGGCGGTACCTCACTTTGATCTCCCGCCATGCAAAAAAATACAACAGCTCACGGTAGCGCCAAAGCTCGCTGACGGAAAAACCGGTCACGCTGTATCCTTCAACTGCAAGCACTGGCCTAGAACAGCGAGGGTATTCTGATTCATTTGCTATCAACAATGCGCTCCGTTTCCCCAAGTCACCTTCCCCGAACAACTCTCGGTATCATCGCCGATTGCGTGCACCCGATGATGATCACACCTAGCGGTAATATTCGGTGTTGAGGATGCGTTCTTGATTGCTCATAACACGAGTTTGCGACAGTAGAAGGCTTCGGCGTAGCCACTGGGAGCGTTGCACTCCATGCCCCGCAACCGCATCAACGAAAGAAATGTGTCCTCCCGAAACCATCGCTTAGCATGCTGGGATCGAAACGCATCCATGAGGAAGCGAACCTTCGTCTGATAATGTTCCGATTCAAGCGGGACGAATACGTTTGGCCGTCCCATGTCGCCGTCGTACTTGGGAATCTCGTATTCCAGGATCAAATGATCGCGAAATGTATTCCATGTCAATTCCGCAATTAACCGATGGTCCTGATGCGAATCCTTGCGGTTGTGAGTGAAAACGAGGTCCGGCGAGATTGTCTTGAGCGTCTCGAACACATGTTTGATTTCGGCGCCGACAAACGGCATGAAGCCGTCCTGGAACGATTGCAATAGACAACCCTGCAGATGGCCGGGACCAACAAATAGCTCGACTCCGCGCTGCGCCTCCGTCTTTCGGGCCTCAAGCGCGCTAAACACAACCCAGTGAAACCTGCAGTTCGGATATTGTTGACCCAGTCGGAGGATGGTACCGCCGCAGCCGATCTCGATGTCGTCGGAATGGGAGCCGAGGCACAGGATGGTCGGTTCCTCCTCCCGATCCCAGGTCAGGTTCAGACGCATCATGCGCGAATTGTCGTCGCTTTGGCCGTGTTCGGAGCTGAGTCCGCAGGCTGAGTCCAGACCTTCCAAGGCGCCGCGCCCTGGTTGAGTTCGTCGAGGCGTTGTTTGTCCTTGAATGTGTCCATGCACTGCCAAAAGCCGGTGTATTTATACGCCAGCAAAGCCTGCTTCTCGATCAGTCGCTGAAACGGCTCGCGCACCAGATCCTCTCCAGCTTCAATGTAATCGAATATCCCCCGGCGCATCTGGAGAAAGCCCCCGTTGATCCAAATGTCGCTCCGCGATAGGGCCCGAACATCGGTGACCGTTCCGTTCGCGTCGGCATGCACAATATCGAAACTCGCCGTGGGCTGCACCAAGAGCAGTGAAGCAAGGGCTTTGCTCTGTTTAAATGATTCCAGCATCGGCGTAAGGGGAACGTCGCTCAGCCCGTCACCATAGTTGGCCAGGAAAATTTCCTCATCCCTGACATAAGGCTCGACCGCTTTCAACCGCTCGCCGATGTTCGCGTTGTCGCCGGTCTCAACGAAAGTGATCGTCCAGTCATCAATGTCGCGACTCAGAAAATGAACGCTTTTCCCGCCTTT
The DNA here is from genome assembly GCA_963842425.1 of uncultured Acidobacteriota bacterium. GTDB lineage: Bacteria > Acidobacteriota > Terriglobia > Acidiferrales > UBA7541 > Palsa-295. The sequence goes on from CAWJGQ010000011.1 coordinate 253,999, forward strand.
CGACCAAACAAAGTCGTTCGAAACGGACTCATCGTAGTGCAGGAAGTAGTCCTTAATACAATTACCCTTGTATCCGAGGCAGAGGATGAAGTCATTGTGCCCGAAGTGCGCGTAGTACTTCATTATGTGCCAGAGGATTGGCCGATTCCCGACGGCTACCATGGGCTTGGGAAGATCGTCGGCATAGCCTCTGAGCCGCATGCCCTGTCCTCCGCAAAAGAGAACGACTTTCATGATTTATCGCCTCGCATCTGCTTAGTGAATCGCAACCTCTGGAATCGGTACGACGAACCGGCCGCCCCATTCGCGGATGAACTGCAACTGCTCCATGATTTCGTCTTTCAAATTCCAGGGGAGAATGACGACGTAGTCGGGTTTTGTCTCGCGAATTTTGTCTGGATGATAGATCGGGATGTGAGTGCCCGGCAGAAATCGGCCTTGCTTGTACGGACTTCGGTCTACAGTGTACGCGATCAAGTCCTTACCAATTCCGCAGTAATGCAACAGCGTCGCGCTTTTTCCCGGTGCTCCGTATCCTGCGACGGTCTTGCGTTCCCGCGCAGCTTTGAGCAGAAATTCCAGAAGCGCGAACTTCGTCTCTTGCACCTGTCGCGCGAAGGTGAGGTAACCGTCTGGCAAGTGGAGTTTTGCCTTCTTCTCGGTCTGAATTAATCGCTCAACACTCGGTTCGATCCTGCGGGTTTGATCTTCCTCGCGACACGCATATACGCGCAGAGATCCGCCGTGCGTCGGCAGTTCATCTACGTCGAACGCCTTAAGCCCGTGGGCAGCCAGTATCTTGACGCTGGTGAGCAACGAAAAATACGAGAAATGCTCGTGATAGATGGTGTCGAATTCGTTGCGCTCCATGAGCCGCAGCAAGTGAGGGAACTCAAGAGTCAACACACCGTGCGGTTTGAGGAGAATCTTCAAACCCTCGACGAAATCGTTCAGATCCGGGACTTGCGCCAGCACGTTGTTACCCACGACCAGGTCGGCGCAGTGGCCTTCGGCCGCCATCTGTTCGGCCAAGTGAGTCCCAAAGAATCCGATGCGTGTCGGCACGCCTTTTTCGACCGCCACCTTGGCTACGTTCGCTGCTGGCTCAACACCCAGAACAGGCACGTTCTGTCGAACAAAGTTTTGCAGGAGATACCCGTCATTGCTCGCAACTTCAACCACAAAACTCCGCTGGACAAGACGAAAGCGTTCAATCATCTGATTACAGTAATTCTCTGCGTGTTTCAGCCAAGAATCGGAGTACGAGGAGAAATACGCATAATCACTGAAAATACTTTCTCTACTTTCGTATTCCTCGAGTTGCACTAGGAAGCACTGGTCGCAGACTCGGACGTGCAGGGGATAATAGGTCTCCCCGCAGTTGAGATCGGAGACGGAAGGATACGTTTCGCAAAGCGGTGACATCCCGAGATCCACGAACGTGCGCTCGATTCCGGCACCACAAAAACGGCAAAGCTTGGCGGCGGTCACTTGCGGGGTCTTTGCGGTGATGGTCATTGTGGCCACTTTGAATTCTAACCTCACAAGCTACCGCCATAAACGTTGCAAAATCAGGAAGTTCCAATTCAACTGGGATATCGCAATCGGCCTGCCAAAGCGGGGCTTTCCCAGAGGAGAAAACTTGTGACATACTCACCCGTAAATGACTGGTGAATATAGACTTAATTAGAAACTGCGGCCTTCGCGCTTACTTGAGTATCCTGGCGGTTAGAGTGCGACTTCAGCCTTTGTGGGAAAAACTCTTCCACTAAGTTCCCAGCGCAGGGAACTCTTGAGATCCCCCGATTTGAGCAGGCTCTGGATGCGACGCATCCGTATATAGCGGCCGCGCTCCACATCCTCTGGACTGAGGCTCACAGCGCGGTAGGCATCATAGAGTTCTTGTGCCCCCTTCCGAGCCGTCCATTGCGGCTGAAAGCCTGGGACCGCGCGGCGGATTTTCTCGCAGGTAACGCGATAGCAGCGCTTGTCGGGGCCTCCATCAGGCGCGTATTCCACGTGGCAGCCGGGGACCGTCTCAGAGACGATGTCGGCAAGCTCACGAATGCGATAGTTTTCGTCGGTGCGTCCTACGTTAAAGGTCTCATTGTGGATCGCCTCGCGCGGACTATCGAGCACGGCCATCGCCGCTCCGATGATGTCACGAATATGAGTTATAGGACGCCACGGAGTACCGTCGCTCTTGATGTAGATCCGTCCTGTCGTGTAGGCCGCAGCTACAAAGTCATTCAGGACGATATCCAAACGAAGGCGGGGTGATGCTCCGTACGCGGTCGCATTTCGCATGAACGTTGGGCTAAAATTGGCGTCCGCGAGCGGAGCGATATCTCGTTCAGCCAGGACTTTTGAATCCCCGTACGCGGTGACCGGATGAAGCCCGGCCGTTTCATCGAGAAGATCGTCGCTTGCTGCGCCATAAGTACTGCAGGATGAGGAAAAAACAAAGCGCTTCACACTCGCCGCCTTGGCTAGTTCCGCGAGGCGCACCGAAGCGCGGTGGTTAATGTCATAAGTGATCTGAGGGTCGAGGTCTCCCAAAGGATCATTGGATAGAGCCGCAAAATGCAAGACGGCATCGAAGCCTGCGAGATCCGCCTGCGTTATGTCGCGAAGGTCCTTGCGAATCTCCGGAAAGTCCGAGGCAGCGTCCCCGAAATCGCATCCGGTGAAAAGATCGGAATCGAGCCCAACCACCTCGTGACCCGCTGAGCACAAGAGCGGACCGGCAACGGCGCCGATGTAGCCTTTGTGACCAGTCAGAAGAACTCTCATTTAATCCCTCGTAGAAATAGATTCACGAACTACACAGCCGCCAGCAGTCCGGCTTCTTGCAGCAATCTCGCGGCTTCACAGATAGTCGAAAAGGAATTGCCCGAACGCTCCGCAATGTCCAAAAGCGAATGCTGGCCGTCGGAAAGATTTAGCACCCAGAGGCGAGCATTGATTTCTTCACTAATCGAATCACCACCCGCTGTCTGATACAGATTTCGCCGACCTAGCTGCGGCTCGCAAAAGGGATTGAGATTGCAATACCTCTGGTTGCATTCGAGAACGTCGAAGATCGCCGCGCAAATGCGCAACGAGCCAGCCAGTTTCTCCGGCCGAATGAAATCCAAATTGTCCGCCGACGTATGATATTCCGGAAAAGTACCCCAGACGCTGCGCATCAGACAGCCAACAGGAAGATTAAAGCCGGGTGAGCAATATTGCCGCTCGTCATAGCCGTATGGAGAAAACTCGAGTATCTCAGAAGATTCGCTTTGATGTCTCAGAACATGCGCAGAAACGCGGTCGATCTCTGCGTTTCCTTGCCGGCTTTTCTTATAGTGAAATCCGCCGGAATCTCCAACACACGTCAGCACCAGGCCGTGCCGCACGCGACCTGCTGTCTCGCGATTCCGCGCAAGCCACGTGATCGCGCCGATTGTACCGGGAATGAACAAGAATCGGTACGAATAGCGCCTGCTGTTTGACTTGGAAAGCAGGTCCGCTAGAAAAGTGGCGACGGTTACTCCCGAAAGATTGTCATTGGCCAGGGAAGGATGGCACGCGTGGCACGAAATAAGAACCTCGTCGGTCGTCTCGCCGCGCAGGTAACATTCGCCGTACGTTAGATTCCCGTCCTTCAGTTCGGAATCGATGCAGACCTCATATTGGCCCTCCGTCAACCCGAGCATCTGGTTGTGGGAAAGACAAAAGCCCCAGTCTTCCTTGTAATACGACGTCCGATACGGTACCCAGTCGGGGCGGTCCGGCAGCGTACACAGGTGTGTCTTGAGCTGGTCCAGACTCATTTTCGCGCGGACCGGTACGCTGTAATTCAAAACGTGAAGATTCAGTTCACGGAAATCGACGACCCTGGTGCCGTCTGGACCTTGAATGTAGGCGTCACGAACGTTCCATTCTTTGGGTACGGACCAGTCGAATACTTGGGTCCCCGTTTGCACGTCAAACTTCTGCAGAGGAATCCGCTCCCCGATCATGTCCAGCGTCCGGCGGATTCCGCTACCGGTGATGCTTCGGCAAATCGGGTAGAGTTGTGACGCAAATGCGTACAATTCCCTCCCAAGTCGCGCCATGTTCGTGTGATCGACTTTGTCCAGAAGGTTTTTCATCTCATTCAAAATTTGGGTAGGTTTGGTCTCGTTCGGAAATCACTTCCACTTTCCCGGGCCACGCGATTTGGAAAGCGGGATCGTCCCACCTCACGCCGCGGGCCGATTCCGCGTCGTAAAACTCCGATATTTGATAGAGAACCTCGGTTTCGTTTTCCAATGTAAGAAAGCCATGAGCACATCCCTGAGGAATGTAGACCATATTGTGCTTCTCGGAATCCAAGACGATAGCTACCCATTGTTTGAATGTCGGGGACTCCAATCGCAAATCGACAACCACATCGTAGACCGAGCCCCGTACGCATCGCACCAGTTTCACCTCCGCATGAGGTGTCGCTTGGTAATGCACACCCCGCAGAGTTCCTTTACGGGTGTTAAATGAGACGCTGCACTGTACCAGATTCGTATCTAGTCCTTGCGCTTCGAACTCCTTACGGCACCACGTACGTGCGAAGAATCCCCGGTCGTCAACATGTGGCTCGATGTGGACCTCGAAAACCCCCGCGATGTTGGTTGTAGAAAATCTCATGCTTAGAGCAACCGGAGCAACGCTCAAGAGAACGTCGTCGACAGTGCGGCGAGTCCGTCGTCGAGTTTGATATCCACCGCTGATCCCGCAGGAGCAACCGCAGTGATAACGCAGGAGGTAGAGACCCCTTTGAAACCAGGCCGGAATTCATTTGGCCCAGCGCGGAACGTACCGCGTGTTTCCGAATCGTGCGCGCAAACCAAGGAGAAGTAATGCCTTACAAGCATCCCAGCAGCCTGACAGCAACAGGGCGGTCACCACCGATTAAACCCACCCCGTTTGTCGCTGTCTCAGGCTTCCTGCCCATGGTGTTTAGACAGCGAGAATACCAGCCGGCCATCCTCTTCGCTCGCGTAGGCTATTCGGGCCCTCTCCTTGCCTTCGCCCTCGATTTGCCACTCATCGCCGTTCTCAACGAGCCTCATCCGTGCCCGCAGCCTCCACCAACGGTTCACTTCACCCGGCGTTGCGATCCAAATGCCCTTTTCTTCTCTGAGGCAATCCAAGTAACCGAGCAGCGCCTCATAAATGCCTCGCTCTCGTGGTCTTGCAATATAGTCCGGGTGCACCACGGCACTAATAAGCCCGTGTTTCTCCGTGATCAGCTCGATCTGCCGCTTCCAGAGATCAATCGAATAGTCTTGAAGGATGTGGAAGAGCGTGTAGTCCTGAGTCAAGGTCACTGGCAATTCCAAAATGTCGCCTAAGAAATATGGCATGACCGTGCAACAGCCACCTCGCTGAGGATCCAAGTGCGCCACATTTGGGACGGACATGTCATAGGCGAAATTCAGTGAGTCATACCAGAGCTGTTTCCTATACAGTACCCCGGCCCTGAACCCTTGGGCTCCATATTCTCGGCCATAGGAATTAATTTTTGCAACGCGTTGTAGGAACTCTTCTCGATCTCGATAAAGCTTCCCGTCGTGATTGAGGTCGTGCACAACTAACTCAAAACTGCGTCGGCGGATGGTGTTCAGGAGTTCAGGGCCCACGTCGTAGCGTTCTTCAGGGATAACCCCAAAAGATGATTTGATGCCATAGGAATCGTCTAGATCCATAAGGGTCCCACAAAGGTCTCTTCCCTCTTCCGTCTCAACATCGTGGGTCACAATGGCGCAATTCGGCGCCTCTCCAGGCCAAAACCAAATAAAGGGGATTTTCTTTACACCCTTTGATCTAAGGGAGCACAACAACAGCTGCTGGAACATGTTCTCGACCGAACAGTCGACCGGCCACCGCGGAAATTGCAGCTTGTCCCAACCTCTGAGATGGTAGCGTTGCAAGAACTTTCGCATTCCTACTGACAAAAGCGGCCGAACTAGGTAGTACATTTTGGCCAAGGCCGATACGGGCTGCATTTGTCGCCACTCACTGACATATAGTTCGCGGCGAAGATTGTCAGCCACCTGCGAAGGATCAAACGGGAGATAAGTAGTGCCATCTCTAGTTTCAATATCGGAAAGAGCGTCCCGAAGCGTTCCAGTCGACGACTCGGCTATGCGGTATCCAGAATATCCACCGAAACAAATTGCTGCGTCGCCCATCCGAAAGTATCCAGGCGCCGTGGAAGGTAGCCCTTTGGGCGCGAATCTTAGATATCGTTCGGGGCAGCGAAAGTATTGCGCTAAGCAGTCATTCATTTTAGCGCCTCCCGAAGTCGGGTATGGGTCCAATCCACACTCAGAATTGGAAGCAGTAAGATTGGTCAAGAATGGCACTCCGTGTTGCTAAGGGACTTAGGGAACTCGGTCCGATCAGCGCGGACTTTAATCGTGGTCTTGTAGACTTGTTTCCAAATCTAGAGGAGACTTCGTTGGGACTGCCAAAGAGGCTACCGCCATTCCGGGACGGGTGAAACGCATTATTCTGACCAGATCAAGGCAGTTGACTTGCCAAATTCCTCCGGCACAACGTTCGCGGCGCGTTCCCGGGCCACACACAACGCACTGTAATCAAATAACTTACGGGACGTTCGTAACTTGCGATTGCGTAGTCGTTCCAGCTAGAGGATGAATACTCATTTAAAAGGAAAGGATCTTCCACCTAATGACCAGTAATGGGGGGCAAAGCTCGCTCAAAGTACCCCTCTAGCCAATATGTCGGTAGATCAGGCTGCCGGTTGCGCGGAGCAGGCAATTCGGTAAGCGCGGGAATACGTTCCTGGCAACTCGTTCCTTCCAGGAGACTCCCCCTCCCCCTAGCTCGTAAGTGCCCTTCCCCTGCGCACTATGTAGCAAGCGCAGGTAAGTAATCTCGGAGCGCGTCGCACCCCAGCGGTCCTTGAAAGTAATCAGACCAGGGTTGTCCCACTCGGACCGCCCGAGATCGAACCTTCGTAACCCGAGTAGTTTGGCGTCCTGGATTGATCTCCAGAACAACGAATGCATTCCACCGAGCTTATGGAAACGTGCGTCGGAACAGCCGAACTTATAAACAAGTGTGTCCTTAAAGCGAAGCGTAAGAATAGCGGCAACAGGCCGCTCCTCTTTGAACGCGACACGGATTTTCAGCGCGTCTCCAAAACACCGACTGAGATTCTCGAACCATCGTTTGGGCTGCGGAGGAAGTCGATGCCTGCGACGAGTCAGGAGCAGCAACTCGTAAAAAGTGTTGAGGAAAAACCGCGAATTTCCCTCGTCATAAGTCAGGCCTTCACGCACCGCACGCCGAATCTTTCTCTGTATAGAGTCCCTGTGACAAGCTCTAAAAAGGGTATCGACGTCTGATCCAAGATCGATCTGATGCAAGCAGCAGCTGTGAGTCGACGGATGTCCGAGAATCGCCGAATCAGGCGGATGGATTGGACGAATCTCGATATATTGCAACATGTCTCGATAGAGCTGTGCCTTCAGATCCGAAAGAACTGCCACCATGTCATCTTGAGTGTCTACCAAAAGATCACAATGATCCGAGAAGGGAAGCGATACTAGGCGGCGTCCCGTAACCCAGCTGTTGACGTGGCATAACACAACTGCATTTCGAAGATCAACGTTTGGCGGCGACGTCGTGAGCGCAACCGGTTCGTAACCGTAGGTTTGACGTAGCGCTTCGAGCCATTGGGCCGCGTGAAAAACAGAGGATCGAGGGTGCCGTTGCAAGAAATCTTCCCATCGGGAATCTTGCAATGGTTGGAAACGATAGACTGGTCTTACCTGATTGCTCAAGGTGGCGACGCCCGTTAGTAATCCATCGATTCCCATAATTCGAATTTCTAGAGAGGCTGACAAACCGATTGTGTTCCGCAATCACGGGAACACGATGACGATCAAGACCTTCTCTTGCGAAAGGCTCTTTCATAGGCGGCCAGCAAATACCTCACGGAATATTCCCACGAGAGTTCTTCTTCGATTCGTTTTCTTCCGAACTCGCCCATTCTTCGTCTCTCGTCAGGCTTGTCGATTAACCAGAGAATCTTGGTTGCGAAATCACTGGCCTGATTATCGTTGTCGCTGTACAGCGACGCTTCCTTAGCGCTGAATCTGCCTTCCTTTAAATCGAACTGGACGATAGGTTTACCTAGGGCCATGTACTCCATGATTTTGATCATTGTAGATATGTCATTCATCTCGCATGGCTTGTCCGGGTTCACGCAAACGTCGGCCGTCGAGAGGATATCCAGAAGCTGCTGGTCGGGAATTCTTCCGGTGAAGTTGAGCAACTCCTGCAGGTCCTTATCCTGCACGGCCTGTTGCAGCTCCGCGAGTCCCGGCCCGCCACCGATGCACGTGAAATGAACGTCGTGTCGGCCCAGATTCTTTATGTGGACTGCCGCGTCCAACAGGATGTCCAGCCCCTCTTGAACGCTCATGTTCCCCACGTAGCCAACCAGGTAAGGCTTCCCGTATTTCAGCTCCGGCCTCGGGACCACAGCTTTGAAAGATTTTGCGTCGGGTCCGTTGCGGACTATAAAGACGTCCTCGGGAGACATCTTGCCTCGGCTTATCGCCAAATCCCTGTAACTGTTGTTCGTCGCCATCACGACATCGCTGAATCGGTAGCTCAACTTTTCGAGACCGACTTGCACCTTGTAGAAACCATCTTTTCTCTCGTACTTGGACAGATATAGCTCCGGATTGGCGTCGTGGTGGTCAAAGATGTATTTAACGCCAAGCACTTTGAATGGGAGGGCGACTAAGAAAATGTCGTCAGGTGGATTGCACCCTTGAATCACGTGGAATCCGCGTCGCAGATAAATCCACCACGCGTAGAAGAACTCCCAAAATAGCGCCGAGCCGTACTCGTACATATACCCGAAGGGAGTGTTGCCTTCCTTGGGCATCGGATGCCGGTAGATGTGAACGCCATCGATTACCTCGTGCCTGCGCGAAAATCCCTTCCCCCGCGGACACAACACAGTCACGTCGTACCCGTTCGCGTACAGCGAAGCGGCTTCCTTCCATACGCGCGTGTCAAAAGGAACCGGCAGATTTTCAACGATGATAAGGACTTTGCGTTTCAAGATGGGGGTCGTCTTCCTACAGAGATTTGTAAAGGCCAGCAAGAGCGCAGAACATGGTCGCCTGTCCCCAATGCAGTGTGGGCGTCTTATTAACCAGCCGGGGCGAGTATCGCCGATAATAGAAATAGCCGGTCCGATCCTGCATGTTTTCGATTGTCCATTTGGCAACTTTCATAGCCAATGGAATGCTCTCGGGATCCTGGTCGCTGAAAAACACGAGTGTGTCAATAGCCTGAGAGGAGCATTGGATGTCAATTGGCAGCGTTTTGTAATCGTAATATCTGGGTGTACCGTCGGGCAGAAAGAAAGTCTTTTTCCAGTATCGGTAGCCGTCCATCATTTGCTTCACAAAGCGGTCATCACCCGTGCTCTCGAAATAATATTTGAAACAGTCGAGCACGTAAGCGGTATGAAAATTATCAACCCAGTGTAAATTCGCAGCTTCGCCGTAATACCAGGAAAAATCAGAACGCTGATGATTGGCCGTGTATTGAAGAGCCTTCTGGGCGGTCAAACGATAGGACTCGGTTCCAGTGTGTGCAAAGGTTCGAGCTAACAAGCTGCCGCCGAGGGTGTTTGAGTTGTGCACCTGCTTATTTTCGAGAGGAATATAGCTCAGACAAATGGCATCCCCTTCGGTGAGCGTGTCCAGATCACGAAGGATATGCTCACAAGCGCTGACCGCGACCTCCAGATACTCCATTTTTCGGAAGAGGTCGTAGCCATCCAGGAATGCGTGGCCAATCAGCGACGTCCAAACAATAGTCGGCACTCCCTTCGGCAGGTAGAAACTTCGCGATTGATAATCGAAGTGATTGCCCCAGCATGCTCCCGAATAGCCTGGTGATCGGTTCTCGATCAACCACTCCAGAGCAGATTGCGCCTTGTCCGCCCATGCGGCATCGCCGGTGGCTTGATTGAGCCGCATGAAACCCCTGGCCAGAAATCCCATGCCTTTGGTCGACCGGCTCTTCGGAATACCAAGAATTAGACGCAAGTTCACGGGGAATCTGCGAACTCCTTGTTGGAGCACCGTACGCAGGAAGTTGCTCTCGAAAGTCAGCGGACGCGCATATTTCGCGTTCAGGCCGTCAAAAGTGTCGTAGCCCCGATAGTCATTTCGTTCCAGCCAGCCAGACAACCGCCCGATCGATTCGAAAATCTGGTCCTTCGAAATTGGGCTGTCGGTTGAGACTGAAACGTCCTTACCAACAGATGCCGTCGTACTTGCCATTTTCACTCCTGCGATCCGTTATCCGGACGAAATCTACTAACCGTTGATCGGCATGTAAACGTTCGGGCACTCTCATAAAATCCGCATCTTTATTCCCGATCACCACGGTTTGGGCGTGACTCAGAACCGCATCGATTCCGTTGACCATTAACCTCGATATGTGCGGAATGCGATTGAGGATGAAATCCTTATTCGCGCCGACCAGACTCGCCAAGTTCACGTTCTTGTCGAAGATCCGCAAATCGTAACCTTTTCCGATAAGCCGCTCGATGATTTCGATCATCGGGCTCTCGCGCAGATCGTCGGTGCCCGCCTTAAAGCTAAAGCCCAGAATGCCCACGCGCTTGCTTCCGTTTGCGGTGATCATTTGCAAGCCCCTGGCAACCTGCAGTTCATTGCTGGGCAGAATCGCAGTCATGATCGGCAATTCCAGATCGTGCGTCTTGGCCTGATACGCCAGGGCCCGCAAATCCTTGGGCAGACAGGAACCGCCAAAAGCAAACCCGGGCAGGAGGTAAGCCGGAGATATGTTGAGTTTCTTGTCCTGGCAGAAAATTTTCATGACCTCGTGCGCATCGATCGAAAACGACTTGCAAAGGTTTCCGATCTCGTTCGCAAACCCGATCTTCAGGGCATGCCAGCTGTTGTCCACATATTTGACCATCTCGGCGGTTTCTATGTCCGTTCGAATCAACGGAGCGTCCAGTTTCGCGTAGAGCGCCGCCAGCAGGTCGCCGCTGGTGCGATCGGACTCTCCAAACACCGTCTTCGGAGGAGCGTTGTAATCCTTTACAGCCGACCCTTCACGCAGAAACTCAGGATTGTTGCAGACACCGAAATCAATTCCCGCCTTCTTGCCGGAGTATTCCTCCAGCACCGGGATAACAATCCGGCGCATTGTGCCCGGCAAAATCGTGCTGCGTATGACGACCGTATGGCGGGCCGATTTATTCTTGATCGCTTTGCCGATCTCTTCGCAAACGCGCCGGATGTAGGTCAAATCGAGGTTTCCGTTGGCTTGGCTCGGCGTCCCGACGCAGACGAACGACAGCTCCGTTTCGCGGACCGCTCGGTCCTGGTCGCAGGTCGCCCGGAGTTTGCCTGACTTGACGGTCGCGGCAATTAGCTCTCCAATGTGCTCCTCGATGATTGGCGACTGGCCGGCATTGATCAGGTCAACCTTGGTGGGTACCGGATCTACTCCCACGACCTCATGCCCGTCATTGGCAAGGCACCCAGCCGAGACCGTCCCGACATAACCCATTCCGAAAATACTAATCTTCACAGTTGCTTCCTTTCAGTGGCTGGCGGAAAGATTCTCCAGGACCTGGAGAAGTGACCCGTCGCGTACCTCCCTTCAAAACACTGGATCTCATTGTCGGTCTCCCGGGCGGAAATCGGGCACTAGAGAGGTCCATTCTAGCTGACCAACATCACGCCAGGACCCGTTTCGAATCAATACGTGTCTGAAGGTAACGCACATTCCTGGCGCCTCGCCGGACCGATCTAGAACACCTGCCTAGCCAGGGTGGGTAGGCGCGTAAGCGGTTGCGACCAGATTGTCGCGCCAGCGAGGAATCAGATGTAGCGGATAGCCGAGTAGTGCGAGTGGCCGATGAAGCGGATTTGTGGGCATATGGTGCATCTGCGAATACTCCACTCGGTATTCAGTGAATCCGGCCCTTCTAAACTGCCAATCGAGATGATCGCGGCTGTATTCGAGCACATGACCAAGAGCGACTTCCTCATCCGGATACTGAAAATTGTCAAAAATGGGCCGCCCCATCGCCATGAACACTAAGTTTCGAAGCCGGTAGAGATTCGGCGTCGTGCAAATGATGACACCGCCAGGGCGTAGAACTTTTCGGAGACGTTCCAGCACGATATAGCCCGGTATCGGCAGGTGCTCGATGACCTCTGAAAAAAAGACGAAGTCGAATTTGGCCTCGAAAAGAGGCTCGGATTTGCATAGGTTCCAATGAATCGTTTGCACGCCGTGCTCCGCCATGTACGAAAGATGTCGCCCTGGAAGGTCTGCCACTGTGCCGCGGTCGTTCCACAGCTTGATGCACATAAGAGCCAACTGGCCTCCACCTACGTCGAGGACGTCAACAGGACCTGCTGGAGCCAACGCAGCAAATCGCCGAATGCATTCTTTGTAACGCGAGGGATATCGTAGATAGTAAGCTCGCCCGCCGAATTCCATTTCATCCCGGCAGACGAAGCGCTCGTACACTGCGTCAAAATCGCGAGGTTTCCACTGGCGTGCCATCGGATAGATCTCCTTGTCAAACAAAATACCCATTGAAAAATCTGAGGACCAGTCGTTTGCGCTTGATGCGGCCGCCTAATTTATCGGCGCCGTGTCTCTTAGCTTCGTCCTTGAGGCCTAAATACCAGGACTGTCGGGGTTCCCGGCTTGTCGTACTGGCAGGATTCCACAACGTCAAATTCGCGCTGGATCAAATCGAGCTTTCTTTTTACGCGATACTTGACTTTCCCTTTCTGGATATCGCCCGCATAGAGGCGAACGATAAAGACGCCACTCGTCTTCAGATGCTTAGAGTATTTTTGGAGAATGGCCAGCACCTGGCCGTAGGGAACGTGATAGAGGGACTCTCGGAAAAGGATGACGTCAAACTCTTGCGCCGGCGCATATCCAAGGAAGTCCGACCTCACGAAACTATTCTTCTCTGCGCGCCCGTTCTCCTGCGTTCGCTTCCGCGCCTTCTCCAGCGCTACCTCGGAGATGTCTACGCCGATGTAGCTCCGGTACGCGCCAAATGCCAATTCATTTGCAGTATTGCCCGGACCGCACCCGAGATCCAGAATATCTCCGCCCTGTGCATGCTTTTCGAGGTGCCCGTACACGCAGTCTCCGACCGTATTGTCTATAAAGTCCCATTTGCCAACTGAGAAATCCCTGTCCCAAAGCCGCTTCTTGATGAACGAAGGGGCGTAGCTCGCAAGAAACCCTTGGACAAAGTTGAGAGCGCGTCGCGCAATATGCATGTTTCGGTCTCCATTTGAAGTTTACCAGTGCAACGCGTGGCCATTTCCTGCGTTTCTCTGAACGATTTCGACATCGACTAACCGAAGGTCGCGTCACAGTGCTACGGGCCTTGCAGCTCTTGACGCCCACAACCACACTTAATCCGTACCCATTGGGGGGCAATACGCTCGCTTTATTTCGAAGCCCAAGTCCGACGGGTGACAAGAGCCCCCAGCTCGTCTGGCTGGCGACATGGGACCCTAATCGGATCGCTCGTCGGTCAAATCCCGGGCACCCGTCGGAATCATGCCTTTTCGAGTAGTCCATCACGAAGTCTCGCCGACTGGTAGGCAATGAGCGTCCCAAGAACAGGTGTGCGCCCCTGCTCGCAAGCTGTTCTTTAGGCCAGTAGCATTCACTTCGAACTGAGAGCTACTATGGGTTCGTGACACAACTTAGAGGCTCCAGGCATTGTGCAACGACACAATGTGCGCATTCTCGGGCCGCCAACGAGCGATTCTAAAAATGACATTTACGAAATCGGTTTCGAATCTGGATCTATCGCTCGTGAACCTGTCGCGATCCATGCGCACGCCTGCGGTGGCACGAGGCTGCTTAGCGATAGCCTTTTTTGTGTTGTCTGGGGCTTCGTTGTGCCGAGGGCAAGGAACCTTTACAGCTGCCTCGTGCAACCGGTCCGACGTGAACGCAATCATCAACGGGCCGACACATACGGCCGTGAACGGCGACACGATCATCATTCCGGCTGGCTCCTGCACATGGACATCGGGAATCACGATTTCAGGGAAAGGCATTGACATTACCGGGACGGGAACTCCGAACACGGGCGGCGGCACGGTCGGCGCAGGCACTCCCGCTACGACTCTGATAGATAACGCCAGCGGCCCCCTCTTTGCTTTCACGGGACTGACCTATGGACAGACGGCAAAGGTAGAGCTGCTCCAGCTCTCAGCGGCGGGTGCGGCCAACTACGCCTCGACGGGTCCAATCTCCTTCCAAGGAGCCTGCACCACGAGCGGTTGCGCTCAGATTCGCGTGGACAACATCCTTTTCACCACCGGCACTTGGGACGGCCCGATAGCCAATGGAGGATTCATCCGAACTGACAATGTGTTTGGCGTTGTGGACCATACGTCCTCATCTTGGGCAAACGTCGCAGAGCTTGGCGGTGCCGGTCCTCCGCTCGTCGAGGTAAACCAGTCCGCTTGGCAGGGGGTCGGCAGCAACGGGGACAATTCCTTCGCCAGCGCCGATAGCATGGGAACGGCCCAGTCGCTGTTTATCGAGAATAACTATCTTAACGGGGACCGAGCCACGGATAACGATGTCGCTCCTTTGGGTGGAGGTGATGGTGGGGATCGGGACGTGTGCCGGTTTAATACTGTTATAAACGTAAATGGATCAGCCCTCTGTAGCGGCCACGGAACGACTTGGAACAATTATCGCGGGCAGCGCCAACTGGAGGCCTACTACAACTCGATCACTTGCGGGGCGGCTGGTGTCGGTGATTGCAACGTAGGCAACGGGCTTGCTGGCGGTACGGGCGTGTTTCTTAGCAATCAGTTCATAATCGCTTCTGGTCATGGATTCAACGCCTCCGTAGACTTGGCTATATTGAGATTTAGCGGAGACCCGCTGGGTATTTGGGGATATTGCGACGGTACGCAGCCTTACGACCAGAGTCCATTCACCTCAACTTCGCAATGCCTAGACCAGCCGGGTACCGGACCGGGCCTGCTGATGAATACCGGAGCATCCCCAAAACCAACTCTGGTGTCAACAGGATCACTGGGATGGCCTAATCCTGCGCTTGACCCCGTATACGAGGCCGGCGACTACCCAACAGGCGGCGGCGGTCTCAACGCTGGAGTTGAAACGCTCACAAGCCACATGGTAGCCAATTCCGAATATTATGCGGAAGTTTCGAAGAACGCCCAGACCTCCTCGACCTCGCCTTTCAACGGCACAACCGGAACGGGGTACGGCACGCTCGCGCGTCGTCCGACAACTTGTACAGTGGGCGTCGGCTATTGGGCCACGGATCAGGGAAGCTGGAACACGTACAATAGCACTCAGGAGGGCGAGCTATTCGTCTGCATGTCCACAAATACGTGGACGATGAAGTACCAGCCCTACACATATCCACATCCACTTACAGCCGGTGGCACCCTGGGAACTGGAGCTCCTCCAAGTCCCCCAACGGACCTAACAGCGGCGGTCGACTAAGTCGGCTTAGGATCGCCACTTCCGGGACTAGGCATGCTCTGTGGCTCGCAAGTACTCCACGACTAGGGTGTAAACGTCGGTCGCCCTCCGCGCCATAAGAAGATTCGTGGGAGGCGTCGGCTGTCGAAAGGTATCCGAACCGAACAACACCGGCGCACAACCAGCGGCTAGAGCAGCTTGGACATCCGTGTGAGAATCACCAATGAAAATAGAGCGGTTCAGCTCAATATTGAAATCCTCGGCGGCTCTGTAGAGCAATTCCGGTTTAGGCTTTCTGCAGATGCAATTTGCATCGGGCTTGTGCGTGCAGTAATAGGCAGCGGCAATAACCGTGCCGTCGGCAGCCAGGGCTCGATGCATTTGAGCTGTTATTTCTCGTAGACTCTCCAGATCGAGCAACCCTTTCCCAACTGCAGCTTGGTTGGAAATGATAATCATCGGAAGCCCAAGCGAAGAGAGTTGTTTCAACGCTTCACGCATCCCGGCAATAAAGATGAATTGCGACCAGTCCAAAACATAGTCGCCAGGTCTCCTGCAGTTTATTACGCCATCGCGATCGATGAAGATCGCCGGGCCTTTGGATGCCCTTTTTTCTTCGGAAAAGACAATCCGCAGCAAGTCGGTGCTCGGCTCCTGTTCAATCTCTGCAACGCTATGCGTGGGGACAACCGTCGATACCCGCCTGAGGCTCAATCTTGCAAAAATCCAAAGAGCATTTCTTCGGCGATCTCACAGATGATATGACCCGCCAGAATGTGGCACTCTTGGATGCGCGGAGTTTCTTCCGAAGGAATACAGATGGTGCAATCCGCCACTCCTTTCATTGCCCCCCCGGACGCTCCAGTAAGAGCCACCGTGTAAAGCCCCTTCGATTTTGCGGCTTCCAGCGCGCGCAACACATTGCGCGAATTTCCGCTGGTGGAAATGCCAACGGCGACGTCTCCTTCCTTGCCCAACGCCTCCATCTGGCGCGCAAACACGAGGTCGAATCCGTAATCATTTCCGATCGCGGTCACGGCGGAGGAATTCCCATGCAGCGCCAACGCTGGCAATGCGCGGCGCTCTTTCAAGTAGCGTCCCGTAAATTCGGCGGCGAGATGCTGTGCGTCGGCCGCGCTGCCGCCATTACCAAAGAAGAGGACTTTGCCACCCGCCTGCAGCGATTTCACAATTTGCATCGCCGCCTGCGTCACTAGGTTGCGAAAGACAGCGTCTAACAGCAACGCCTGCTTGACCTCGATGCTGCGTTGAATGCGATCCAGCACGAGATCGTGAAGCAATTTATTGTTTTCTTGCGCTTTAATCGTCATGTCAAACCTGTGATCTATACAACTCGTCGTCTAGCGGCCCGAATTCTGCGCGACGGCCGTCTCAGTTCGCAGCTTAGGCAGCTGAACGGTTGCGAGCGCATTTCTCCACCACTCCAGCATGTCCTTTAAAGTCTGAGCAATTCGAATCTTCGGCGTCCACGCACAGCAACCCCGAAACTTGCCGTTGTCCCCTGCCGTAAACGGCTCATCGCAAGACCTCATCAGCTCGGGCAGCTGTTTGACGTCAAACTTAAATCCGACCTGGGCGCGAATTGCATTGACCAGGTCCTGCACCGAGTAGACGTCGTCACCGCCGAGGTTGTAAACTTCGCCGGGGCAGCAGCACTCGACTGATAACCAGAGCGCCTCCACCAGATCGCGGACATCCACAACCGAACGGCGATTCGCAAGATTGCCGATCGTTATCGTCGAAGGCCGAATCCCCTTTTCGATTTCGACAGCCCTCTTCGTGAGGTCGGAACAGACATCACCCAGTTTCCCTGGTCCAGTCGTCTTGAAAATACGTATTCGTATTGCAGGAATCGAGTAGTTTGCAAAATACTGCGCCGCGAGAAAATCCTGAGCCACCTTGCTGACACCATAGGGGTGCAGCGGGAGAAGTGCGTGACTCTCTTGAACGGGCAGATCCTCGATCAGACCGTACTCGGCGCTCGAGCACGCCACCACCACGATAGGCTTCATACCAGAAGCGCGAAGGCATTCGAAAAGGCTGATCGTCCCGCCGACATTTGTATCGATCGTCTCAAGCGGACGGCCGAGTGAAACGGTTGGATAGCTCTGCGCAGCAAGATGAAAGATACAATCCGGCCGGAAAGTTGAAAGTAACTCCAACAAACGCCTGGAGTCTCGGACGTCACAACATTCGAAGCTGGCCTCCGCGCACTCATCAACAGGTTCTTGGATATCGATGCCAAGGACCGTGGAACCAGCTGCCACGCAATGTCGGGAAAGGAATCCGCCGATGAATCCCGCGGCCCCAGTTATCAGAACCTTCACTGCCGTTGGCCCTCGAGCTTGGCAAGACTTTCGGTTACTTCTGCGTTGGCCAATGTGAGTTGCGCGCGCTGATATCGTTCGGGCGTGCCGATGTCAACGCATTCGCCTAAGTGAATGAACGCCCGCAAATGCTTTCCATCGGCTAACCATCTCGGGAAAAGATCTGTTTCGAGCGAAATCTGAACGTCAGGTTGTATCTTGCCCAGCGCGTGTTTAGACATAGCATAGATTCCTGCGTTAACGTACTGGGTTCCGAGCGCGGACTGCTTCTCCTTGAAACCGAGCACCTTGCCGTTGTCATCCACGGACACCAATCCGCAATCAACACGGCCGTCGGCCGGCACTACAAGCATCGAAACATCGGCTTTCGTGTTGCGGTAATCAGTCACAAACGCGACCAAGTCAGCGTCTGTGTAGCTATCTCCATTCATGATCACCACTGTTTCTGATTCGATTAGATCAACAGCATTCCGCAAAGCGCCAGCAGTTCCCAGCGGAGCTGACTCGATCGAGTATTTCAAGGACACGCCCAACGCCCGGTCTCCAAAATATTCCCGAATCAGATCCTTTTGGTAGCCGACCGCCAAAATCACGCGCTGGAATCCGTGCCGCCGCAACTGGCTAAGCAGGATTTCCAGAAACGGCCGGCCGACGATATTGGCCAGCGACTTCGGAGCGCTGCCCGTAACGCTTTTCAATCGAAGGCCAGCACCTCCACACAATATGATTACGTCAGCTGCGCTGGGCATATATTTCGGTCCGATCGCTGGCGAGCGACTTATCGTATGCCACTTCCGGCTCATATACGACGACGTCACTGCCTCTATTTGAGAAAGCGAATGGAACGCACAATAGATTTTTAAGGCGCATTCGTAATGCTTCCCTTCGCTCAGGCGGCACGAAAAACAACATAAAACCCCCTCCGCCGGCGCCTAACAGCTTGCCACCAGACGCGCCGGCACTGAGTCCGGCCTCGTAAATCTCGTCGATGTTGGAATTGGAGATTCTTGACGTCAGCGATCTCTTGAGCAGCCAACCCTTATGCAACAGTTTGCCGAACTCATTTAGAGAGCGGTTGGAATCGGCGACGATGGCCTCCGCCTCGTCAACCATTTGACGCATTTCCATCAGTTCTTTCTGACGGTTCGGCGTGGCTTTGAGCTGTTCTTTGGCTATTTCTGAAGCAGTGCGCGAAAACCCGGTGAAGTACAGCGCCAAATGCTTTTCAAGCTCCGCCAATCTGCTGGGAGGAGCCAGGATTCGCTTCACCTCAATCGTGTCATCGCTGTGAAAATCAATGCGATTGAAACCTCCGTGCGCGCAGCTGGCTTGATCCTGCGCCCCAACCGCCTCTTGGAGCAAATCTCGCTCTACGTGGATCGCCTCTGTCGTCAAAGCTTGCTTGTCACGCATCTGATCTTTCAGCGCATACAAACTCAAGAGAAATCCGACTGTAAACGCGGAACTAGTGCCCAAGCCGGTTCGAGCGGGCAGATCCGCTATGTGGTGAACTTCCACACCGTCGGAAATTCCCATGAACTGCAGGCACGCGCGCACCGAGGGATGCTCAATCTGGCTGTTGTCGCTGACGTTCTCAACCTTCGAATAGGAAACGCGACTGTGATATTCGAAAAAAGGCGGCAACCACCGGGAGGTGATATAGCAGGACTTATCTATCGTTGTTGAAAGCACAGCTCCACCGTGTTCGCGGTACCAGATTGGATAGTCGGTACCACCGCCGAAAAACGAAATCCTTAGTGGAGTACGTGTGATGATCATGGAGTTTCTCCGAACACCGGACGAACCAATTCAACAAGCATCGCGAGTGCCCCTATCGGTATTCTCACTTTCCTAAGTTATCCGCAAGTTTCCGATTCTCAAGACGAAAGAGCGTTCTATCCCATCCTCGCACCAACGACCACTTGATTCGCGGCAGCACGATTTGCGCACGCCTGGCCTGGGCGCGACCGAATATCGGCTCGATCCATGAATATTTCCAGGACAGTCGCGGGACGTGCAGTTCGCCCCCGAGACTCTTCGCGAGATCGGCCGCCTCCTGAAAGAGGTCCAGCCTCTCCGGATAGTAAAACACCATCCAGTTCTGGAGATATGTCACACAAGCCGCACGGGCGCGGGCGTCGTCCACCAGCGATCGGAGGTAGCCGATGTGGAGTTTCATCGAAATCCATTGCGCCTCGAGCTTCCGATTGGACTTTCCGATGTAGCTCAGGCTGCTCGCGCCGGCCAGACGATAGTAGACTTTCGAGTCTCTTACGAAGCGGGTTCCTTCGCTCGCGAGAAGCACGCGACAGAAGAATTCGCCATCATCATCGCCCAGTAGTCGGGTATCCCATGACCCCGCGGCTTCGGCGAGTTCGCGACTGACGAGCCAGGTAGCAGTCTGCATGTACGTATTTCGTTCCATCTTGCGCATAAGCCATTCCGGACGCGAGAGGTCTTCCCACAGTGGGCCCGGAATAAATTCCGCACGATGGGGCCGGTGCATGAAATGTGCCCACGCACCCGAAATCAGCGTCCGTTTGCTGCCGCTTCGCTCCGCGGCCTCCATTTGCGAGGCCGTCTTTTCCGGAGCCATCAGGTCATCAGCGTCCAACCACTGAACGTACTCTCCCTTGCTCATCGCGAACGCGTTATTCCGAGTCGCCGACGCGCCCTGATTATTCTGCGTAATAACTCTGAGCTGACCTGATTCAAATTTCCGAGCAACCGCAAGCGTCTGATCGGTCGAACCATCGTCCACGACGATGATTTCCTTCCGTTCCCACGTTTGCGCGATCGCGGAGCGGAGCGTGTCGCCGATCCATGCCTCTGCGTTGTATGCAGGAATGAGGATTGATACCAAGGGCTTCATGATGGATTCCTCCCCAACATTTTCGCATAAGCGTTCCGGGTCAAGTCAGCC
Source organism: uncultured Acidobacteriota bacterium (assembly GCA_963842425.1). Classification (GTDB taxonomy): domain Bacteria; phylum Acidobacteriota; class Terriglobia; order Acidiferrales; family UBA7541; genus Palsa-295. The sequence goes on from CAWJGQ010000011.1 coordinate 274,849, forward strand.
ACCGCATTCCACGAGTGGTTTGCTTCAGCGTAATCCTTGATCTTTTGGCGGCGGCACTTTAAATCCTTGTAGAGATCGCTTGCGAAGTATTTCTCGATGGCCTTTGCCAATTCCGCCGGATCGCCTGGCTGGCATAGAAAACCCGTGCTACCTTCCACGATTTCCTCGCGGAAGGATCCCACGTCCGTCGCAATCACAGGCAGACCAAAACTGTAGGCTAGGAAAAGTACGCCGCTCTGGAAAATCTCCTTATAGGGAAGCACCAGAACGTCCGCCGCTTTAAGGTAGATCTCCATTTCCTCATCGGGAATAAACTGGATCCTTACGACGACCTGCCCTGCGTCAAATTCTCTCTTAATCGTTTTCTGGATTCCGTCGAGATATTCTTCCGATCCCTTTTTCGGTTCGCCAGCGACAATCAACCGGTAATTCTGGCGGGAATTCGCAGGGAGCAGCTTAAATGCCGCAAGCAGGTGTTCGATGCCCTTGTAGGGTCTGATTCTGCCGAAGAACAGGACAGCTTTTTCGTCGTCCCTCAGGCCCAGACGCTGTTTCGCCTCGGCGGGAGTGAGTTCAGTGTCGGGAAAGGCGTTGTTGACCGGATGCCGGATCACAGTGACTGCCTTTTCGGTCACGTTGAAATCCTGGCAAAGCTCGGTTTTCATTTTCTGCGTGTGAACGAAAATGTGATCACAAAGCCGGTACTGAATCTTGAGAGTGAGACGATTGAGCAATGAGTCTTTCGAGTCTCGCCTCGCTTGATTTACGTTGTGGGCGGTGACGGCAATCTTTTTCCCCAGTATCTTGTAGTACAGCATCAGTATTGTGCGATCGAAGAACTCGAACTTGTTGTTCCATAGAATGTGCAGTATTTTGGGTTTGGAACTCGCGGCATACTGGATTAACTTCGCGTAGTAGATAGCGAGGCTCGCTAGCTTCCTCGAGGATTTGGCATCCTGCCTTTGACTCCCTCGATAATTCAGGAACCGCAGGTTGCGAGTCGTACGGAAAGCAGGGCTATCGACTTCATCGCTACCAATTACGTCCACAGACACACGTCTCGAGATTAGCGCCATAGCCAGCTCGAATGCGTACGGCCTATCCTGGCAGCCAGTCAGCAAACCAATTGCGACCTCGGCCGGCAGCTCGAGATCGTCACTCTCGACAGTAGTGCCAGCACCTTTGATGGTCGCGTTCCCACTTTGAGCAGTACTAGTGGCCATTTCGATCCATCTTTACTTCCAGATTGTTGGAATCGTTCTATAAAATACTTCGATTGCTTTTCTTGGACTAAGTGTCGAGTAAAGTGAAGGCTTTTCGGCCTTTCTGCCTTCAGCACTCTCCCAGCACCAAATCGCGCCAACTATCGCCCGCGTTATTGAATTTCAAGCTGCGGCCCGTCATTCATTTTCCATCAGCGGTCGATGACCGAGCTTTGTCATTTCGCTCGGAATTGCTTCGGAGGCTATCGAGCCACATGGAGTAAGACTCATAACCTTCTCCAGCGTATTCCCAAATCTTAAGCTTGCAGATGAATCGTGGAGACGGAGAGCTGGCCATGGCCCATCGCGCAGCCTCTATTGCGATGTCGCGCGACAACCGAAGTAGGGCACCGCACACATGTTTAGCGTTGCTACGATTCTCAAATTCGCGAACATCCGATCGTCCTTTGTTGAACCACCACCTCAAGAAGTACTCTTTATGAAGACGCCCCCCCTCCGCCGGGTGGTGAGTGACCGCCGATGGTTCGTAACGCAGCTTTTGCCCCGCGGCCATCAAGCGACGGCCAAACTCAGTGTCTTCGCCGTGGAGCAGTAACTCGCCGACGCGGCCCAAATCGGTCCGAAAGTCACCGAACCTCTCAAAAGCTTCTCTTCTGAATGCCATGTTGGCGCCAACAGGCGGTAAGGTCAGTTGCTCTCGTTGGAGATCTGCCGTCCATGCGGACAACGGTCCCAAGGTAAACGGGCTGTCGACCGCCAACCAACTCGGACGCTGGTGAACCCATACAGGCATGACGGGTCCCCCAGCGCCTATCCACTCGCCTGTGTGCAGATTCGCCGTCAGGTTTTGAAGCCAATTCGCCTCGGCAGTTTCATCGTCATCGATGAAAGCTAGAATTTCGCCCCAGGCTTCTCGAATACCTGCGTTCCTAGCGTGGGATATACCTTGTTGCGCTTCGAACATGTAGCGAACGCGTCTCGGGTAACGCCGAGACCATTCCTCGACCACCTCACGCGTCTCATCTGTGGAATTGTTGTCCACCACCAATATGTCCCATTCCACTAAGTCAGGAAGCACAGAGCGAGCAACGCTTTCGAGCGTGATTGCCAAGCTACGGCAACGGTTATACGTGCACACGATGACTGTGATTTTCATTTGGACTCATTCCGGCGAAGGCAAGAATGCTTCATCGGGTCCTTTCAGGACCGTCCGAGGTGGGTGCGAAATCCACAAAACTCCTCACAGATTTCCCTTCTGAAATCCGTTTTGGCGGCGGAAGATCTGGCTTCGGACCTCGCCGCGCGACCCAGTGCAGGACTCGCGTGGTGACCAGCGCCTTTGCATCCCAAGTCAGGCATTCCCGCGCATAAGCCATTCCCTTCCGGCGTAATCGCTCGAGCCGGCCCCGATCGTGGACCAGTTCCGTCAGAATTTCTTCCATCCGCGCTACAACGTCCCTCTCATTTGTAAGAGGCACCTTGTATCCCACCTCGGAATGAACAATGTCACCAGGGCCCCCGAAGTCCACAACAATGGGTATTGCACCGACGGCCAGAGCCTCAAAGACGACACCTCCACCAAACTCGCGAACGGATGGGAAGACCATCACGTCCGCCGACCGTAACCGCTGCATGGCCTCGTTGTGAGTGAGCGTCCCGCAGAATGAAACAGCTTCCTCGATTCCAAGAGATTTTGCCAGTTGCTCAAAGCGGCCTCGCTCCGGGCCATCGCCGACCACCGTAAAGTGGGCCAAGTCGTTTCGCAGAAGCGGAGCGGCGGCGCGCAATGCGAGATCACAAGCCTTATACGGAACGAGTCCACCGACGAAAATCAACTCGAGTTTGCTGTCGCGCTTACAAGGGCGTGGGGCGCCGGAGCAAAGAGAACGGGTGAGGCCATTTTCCGGAACAAAGAAAAGCTTCTGGCGATAAGCGGAAAACTCGGCGTACGTCTGCGATGAGCCTGCAATAATCGCGGCCGCCCTGCGATACGTAGATCGAGCAAAAGGCAGAAACCGGTACAGATTCCTCAGATTGTCGATCCAAGCCTTTTGGTTATCAGCCTGGCTAAAACCCTGCGGCCACGGCAAGCCACCATTGATCGGGCCAATTATGAAAGGTATGGAATAGTTCCGCAGAAAAAAAGGGAAGGCACTGGGTATGACCGAGATTACTGGCGAAAGGCGCAGCACGATGTCGAACTCCCCAGCAATAATCTGAGCCCGCAGGTGCCGCCAAGCATACCACTCAAAAGCGATAGAAAATGGGTAACTGAAGGCCGTTAGAGCGCGGCTGTGAAAATTACTCTTGAAAATCCGACGTACACTCCACTCGAAGATGCGATCGAGGCACGGAACGCTGATCGCCTTAATCGTATGAAAAGGCGCCTGCGCGCGGCGCAAGGCCGCCTCGTGGCACGACCGACTAACCAGCGTCACCTCGTGGATTTCGGCGAGGGCCTCAGCGTGGCGATAGCAGACCAAATTGACGCTGACAGACTCCGGGTTGGCGTCCGGCGCTAGTACTAATATCCGCAATCGACTCACGCACGATCTCCTTCTGAAAAGCCGCTTTTGAATCCTGTTCGGGAACGAACTAAGCCGCAGTTACCTGTGCTGGGTGTTGTATCATGGCTCAGCAGCCCTTGGTTTCTAGGCCCTTTTGGTTCGAATCGAGACCTCGTAGGTAGGACTCGTAAGCCTCCCCGACATAAGCCGAGATCTTAAGGCTGCAAATGAATCGCTGGGACGAATCGAGGGTAACCGCCCACCGCACCGCTTCCACCGCCGCATCGCTAAATACTCGGACTGGAATCCCTAGAAGCCGCGTTCCTTTCGGCTGCACCCCTGTTTCCAAAACATCAGACCGCCCCTTGTTGAACCGCCACTCTCGAAAGTACTTCGGCTGTAGCCGAGCTTTCTCAACTGGATGATAGGTCAGCGCGCCTGGCTCGTACCGCAACTGCATACCGCCGGCAAATATTCGGCGACCAAACTCAGTGTCCTCGTTGCTGAGTAAGTTGGAACCAGACCGTCCCAAATCGGTTCGAAAGCCGCCAAGTTTTTCAAACACTTCCTTCCTAAAGACCATATTCGCGCCGAAAGGAGGCTCAGTCAGCTTTCCCGCTTCATTCTCCGGATCAAATGAGGCCAACGGACCTTGAGTGAACGGGCTCTGTTACGACAACCAGCGCGGTCTCGAAAAACCTGGTGGCGGCAGAACGCGGCCCCCGGCTCCGGCCCATTCGCCGGTATGCAGATTCGCAGTCAGATTTTGAAGCCACGCACTGCCGGCAGTCTCATCGTCATCAATAAATGCCAAAATCTCGCCGCGGGATTCTGCAATACCCGCGTTCCGAGCGTGCGAGATGCCCTGTTTCGGCTCGAAAACATACCGTATTCGTTCCGAGTATTGGCGTTGCAGTTCCTCGACCACCTGCCGCGTATCGTCGCTCGAATTGTTATCAACTACCAAGATTTCCCACTCGAGCGACTGCGGAAGTTCCCGCAGGGCAACGCTCTCTATAGTCTTGCTCAAACTGAGCGAGCGGTTGTAGGTACAAACGATCACAGAAATCTTAGTCTGATCATTCACGAGCTAGAACTTTCTTGGCCTTTGAATACCAATCTAACAGGCATTTCGTGCTACGTCAGCCGATTCCAAAGGCTTTGGGGCGTGGGCGTTCGTCATAAGAGCTGTTTTCAGGATACTGAGATCACCTTTCCGCAACTCGCGGACAATTACCAACAGTCCGCAATAGAGGACTGATCCTGGCCCGACGGCCCACAAATCTAATCGATCAGCTCCGCTAGCTGATTTCGGCGATCCTACGGGCGAAGCGAAGGAACGGTGCGTGCGCCTCTGCCTGGCTAAAATCGAAACGGTCGAAGAAACGTGTTGCAAATAGTGCAACCATGTAAATCACTCCGTACGCTAGCAATCCCAATAGCAGAGTTCTCAACGGAGACAGGTGTAACAAGTAAACGAGCGATACAGCAAGAGCCGCTGTCAGCGAGCAAACCAAAGGCTTACTATAGGCGCTACCAATCGTCCGCCAGAGCGGCGTCTTGAAGTATGGAGCGCAAGCGGCAAGGAAGTACAGCGAGCTCGCGGTCGTCGATACGACAGTACCAAGCACGGCTCCCGAGAAACCCCATTGCTTGATAAAGACATAACTCAGTACCAGGTTGAGCCCCGCCCCAAGCAATGCGCCGTAAACCGCCGGTCGCAGAATTCCACGTCCGACCGTTACGAAATATGTGGGCGCACCCATTTGATTGAAGAAGTTACCTATCACCAATAGCGCGAACGGCATGGCGACTGGCCCAAAGTTTTGCCCCACCCAAGTCTTCATTAGGGAACCAGAAGTGATCACAGCGAAAATCATGAGCGGTACGGCAACGAAAGCGAGGTATTTGTTGGTTCGAAAGTAAAGTTCTTCCATGGTGTCTTGCCGTTTCAACGCATCCAATTCGGAGGAGGCGGCTAATACCGGACCCAGCAAGAGGTCGGGAACCCTCCTAATCTTTGCGGCACCTTCATTCGCAACGTTGTACCAACCGACGGAAACGACCCCGACGAGCCGGGCAAGATAGAGCTTCTCCAATTGCCCCTGTAGCGTCGTCATTACGTATCCGGAATACAGCGGCAGGCTGAAATTTACCAACTTTCTTAATGTCGCCCACCTGCACCGAAACGGGTTAGGCAAAACTCCCGGAAGCAGACGATGAGTGATCAGAATACCGCCTACCAGTGTGAACAACGATGAGAGCAACTGTGCGAACAACAAACCTCGAACTCCGGCCCCTGCGAGAAGAAATCCTACCGTCGCCGAAGCGCTAACAATCTCAGCGGAGAAAATCAGGGCGTTTGTGAGATCCATCCGCTGCCGTCCATTGATGAAAGAAACGAACGGCGCCGTCAATAAAAATGCTGGAATGCACAATATAACCAAGGGCCAAAAGGACAGAATCTCGGAGGCCGCTGGAGCACCGGACCCTCGGAAGAATTCCCTGATGATCACATGAGCGCCGAACCAGAGGATGCACCCCGCGATCGCCGCCATGCTGAGACATAGGGCGCAGCTGGCATCCAGCACGCGGCGGAGCTCGGGAATATCTTCAGTGCCGCTGTGCTCCGCCACATACTTGGTCACCGTCGGGCTGAGCCCGGGGTCCAACAGCCAAGCAAGATTAATGATTGTTGTTACTATCGCCCAAGTGCCGTACCCGGCTGTCCCAATCTTGTGCAGGGTAAAAGGTATGAGGAGAATCGAAATGGGCGCAACCAGTACCTTGCGGGCGATCGACGACAAAGAGCCCCGAACTATCTTGGCACTGAGGGGTCGGCCCGCGGGATTCTTAGGCCCGCGTTGCGATTCCGGTCTAGTACCTGCTTCTTCGGATGTGTTCAGAAAAAACTCCAGCCCCAGGGACTGACGATCTGCGAATCGCAGGCGCCGATAAACTGGAAACTTGTTTCCGCTCCGCCTGCGAACTCAGGAGACGAGAGGGCTCACTAAAGCTCTTCACGGGTCTCCCGCCGAAAATACCCACGGAAACGCCACTTGCACCGACCACGCCAAGTAACAGAAAGATCCACGACGGAGACATCATCCGGAAACCGGCCTCCGTTATGCTGTAGAACGTGGCTGTGGTTACATAAGCTAGCATCAGGCTCGCAAGCTCCGGGTCGAATTGAAATGCCTTGATGGCACGCCGATAGCCGCTGATTAGAATAAGCACGATCAGACATACGCCTATCCAGCCCAAATTCAAGTAAACCTCTATATAGCCGTTGTGCGCTTCGTTCAGGCCTTTAGGGTTCCACCAGCCTGAAAGACTACTCCACACTTTCTGCGTGTTCGGGCTGATCCAAAAATCCTCGAAACCGGTGCCAATTACCGGGTTGCCGGCCGCACCAATCACGGCTGTCCATATTTCCGTGCGTCCACTCAGACCGTTCCCCCTGCCAAGCGACTCTGAGAGGGCCGACCCGCCACCGAAGAGCATGGCTACTGCTCCCCCAAGAACGATTATTAAACAGAGCGCATACAACCTGCCGGGCCGGTTTCTGATAGCACGCCGAGTGGTTAGGAGCATGAGCCCGCCGCCGAGAACGAAGCAAGTGACAGCCGAGGCACTATGGGCCATTCCCAAAAGCACGATGCCGAAGGTAAGTAGGATAACTTGAGCTACCAACCGCCGAGTACGATTGGGAGCTTCCTTATCGATGAGCAGCGCGCGCACGTTCCATAGCGCACCAAGTGAAACAAGGAAGACGATGAGGCCGAGGGTATTTTTGTTGGTAGTTACGCCAGTGTTCATCGGCGTTCCATCGGGAGTATAACCCCGGCCTAGATCGCCGTAATACTTGATAAGAAGTACGGAAGTGGGGAACAATATAAAACCGACGCGAGAGATTAGACGCCTGAGGGCGGCGATTGGCTGTTCGTCCGTAGCAATAACCAGAACCATCGCAAGGTCGCCGATAGCTTTAATCCAGCGCTTGAACGAAACATCGGCATGATACGACCAAGTAACGCTGATCAGAGAATAAAGGAAATAAATTATAATTGGCCAGCTCGAGGTGACAAGAGTAGCTGCCCGTCTACCCCGCGATATGAGAAGAACTATGGCGGCAGCAAGGAGGATTCCAAAAAAGGCAGCGTCAAGTGGGCTGCCGTCCAGTTGCACATCGGCCCCACTTGGGCTGATACCTAACCACCCTGATACCGGCCTTGATCCGACGAGCCAGATCCAGACGACCGGGAGCCAGAGAGCTTTGGAAGTGCGGACCGTGTTATCTCGGTTGAGATAGAAAAGCCCTGCAATTCCGCAGGCGCAGATAAGGGAGGCGAGTAAGGGATTCATTTGAATTAAGTTTGCTGCGACTTAAAGATGACAGGCGCGGTCATGCGGCGTCCACGAACAGCCGATGCAAGAGTTCAAGCGAAAGCAGCCGGTGAATTTCCGTCGTGTAGTTGCGATTTCCCTTTAGGTGGCCGCTAACGATCGCTTCGACACCCTTTCGGTCCAGATATGGCCGTGAAAGCGTCCGGGGGTCCAGCAGAATCTCCTGGACGTACTTCGCAAGAATGGTCCGGTACCACCATCGGAAATGGAAGAGCTTGTGGCGACCCATCCATAGACGCTCCAGATGAAGCGGTCCAAGCGCGTGATCCACTTGGGCGACCCACTGCGGCATGCCGTAGTCGTACGCGTATTCAGCCTTGAACGTGAACTCCAGATAGGCGCGGTTCACGGCCTTGGTGACAGCGTTGTAATACCCGAGGCCGCGGTCCGTGCGCAGGCGGGCCAGCGCCGGACTGCCTTCCTCAATAAGGCGCATGCGCACATCTTCGCCTTGCTCAACTTTCGGGGCGCGAAACACGGTGCGAACGATTTCATTGTCGAGATAAGGCGAGCGCAGGGTCAGCTGGGTCTGCTCGAGCATCAGTACGCCGAAATGATAGGTCGCCGGCTGCGTGAACGCCACGAGGCTCGTCCGATGGCCGCGCAAAAGGTTCCGATAGCTTTCCATGGCCCGCGACACTTGAGCAAACATTCCCTGGCTGAAGGGCTCCGGCGAAGGCATAACGGCTTTGAACATGACGGCCTTGCGGATAATTTCGCTGCCGAATGTGCCAACCATGCGCACGGGAGCAATCTGGCGCGCCATTTCGTTGTTCCACAGATCCACGGAGCGGCTGACATCCACGCAGCCGTCGGTCAGATACAGCGTGCGCTCAGTATAATGCGCGAATCGCGATAGAGCTCTCTCATCGTCGGTGACAACCTGGTAGGGCTGGCCGCAGATTTCGGCTACGCGGCGAGCGAGGTGCACGTCCTGGTTCTCGCGGTACATGCTGCCGAAGGTGTAACACGGCAGGGAGCCAGCTGGGGCTTTGCGCCACGCCATGATGATGCGCGTGTCGAGCCCGCCGGTGAGCGAGACTCCGATGCGTTCCTTACCGTTGAAATAGCGCGGTAGAGCTGTCGTGAAAGCGTCACGCAGGTGCTGATAATAACTGTCGGAGTCGAGCGGCTCCTGTTCTTCCCATTCACGGGGCTCGAAGTAAGCAGCTTTATTCTCGAGTGTGCCGCCGCGGAAAGTCCACGCCGAACCAGGTGGCAGCGCGTGAATATCGCGAAAAAGTGTGCGACCCTCCAAGACGCAGCCGCAAGCGACGTACTCACCGAGGCCTTGCGGGTCGGCGCTGCGCAATTCGGGACGGACCGCCAGAATGGCTTTGGCTTCAGCGGAAAAGTAAAACGCGCCATCCGGTCCTGCGGCCTCGTGGTAGTAGATCCGTTGCAAACCAAAGCGATCGTTGAAGAGCGTTGTAACGCCGCGCGTGCGATCGGCGAGAAGGCCTTGGAAGCGGCCGTTCAGATTCTTGAGAAAGTCGGGATCCTCCTCATACAGATGCACAAGATAAGAGGGTCCCGCTTCTTGACATCCATGCCCCTGCTCTTTGAGGCAGCGAGCGGTGTCCGGATCGCGGTACTCCTCACCCGAAAAAACGAGCGTAACGTCACCGCGTTCAGTGCGGAGCGGCATTCCTTCCGAAAAGGAATTCTTGCGTGCAACCCAGCCGACATAGACTCCCAGCGACTCATCGATCCAGGTGCCGGTCGCGTAGAACGACTCGTGCCGCATGGACTCAATCATGCGCGCCAGTTGCGGCTCCGCCCATGCACGCGGCTCTTTGGTGATAAGACCTACGATGCCCGGCATGGCTCTTCCTTAAGAATCTTGGGTTCGGACGGTGATCCTGCGGCGGTACAAAGAGTCCCGTATCTCTCGCGCTTTTGCGAGCACCGGCGCGGGAAGACGATCGAGGAGTTTGTGATGCAAGCCAAGGCGGAGCGCGAGTGAACCGACTGATGTTAGAGGAACGTAGTACCGAGGCAAGTCCACACGCATGAACCCGTTGACTTCCTTAAAGTGGCTCAGACTGTCGGCCCCCTTTTTCCCGTAGACAAAGTTTTGGTATACGAGATAGGGAATATGCCGATCGGCGCAAGCGCGCACCGAATGAGCAATGATCGCGTTTGTTGGCGCTTTCTCCTTGTGCTCCACTATGGAGAGGAGATGCATCAGATTCGCTTGAGTACACTGTTCGTCGGTCGTTAGCTTGGCGAAGCCAATCAGTTTGTCTTCGAAAAACGCCCCGATAAAAAAACTGCAATCGAGGTAGGTTGACGTCTCCCGGTACACAGCGTCAATACTCTTACCGTAGTGCGGGAACTTCTTACCCTGGCGCACTGGAGTCTCATTGTATATTTCCCAAATTCCTTTGACGAGTTCGGCGCCAAACTGCACTTCGCGAAGTATTACCCCCTTTTTCTCTGCTTGCCGCGCTCTATTTCGAGGATATGACCGGATCTGATTGTTCCACCAGTGATCGAAGGTGGATACGGGCAGGACGGCCAAGTTATCCAATTCCATCGGATACCGAAATTTCGGCTCGGGTTCGCTGATGCGCTGCATGAACGTGAAAAGATCGATCCGCGTGCCACATTTTCGCAGGCCGTCCAGGATGGGCTCGGGATCTTCGAGAAAGTGGTACTTGTCCGCGTCAAGACTTGCGACCCGGACTACTTGCCCTTGAATTCTTATGTCCCAACCGCAAATCTTCATTCGCGTATTCCTTGTTCCGCGCTCGTTAGGTGGTGACTCACGCTGACGCGTCTTTCGGCACATTCGATCTAAGCTATTGGAGCAGCGATACGAAACCGCCGGCGGACAAATTGCGTCAGGCGTTTCATTTGATCGTCGCGTCGGATGGCCATAAGCTCTGCCGGAATGGAGCGTTCAGCTCGGCGCGCTAAATTCCACGCGTAGGAACCAAGAAGCACTAGCCCTCCGATACCGTACGGCTGGTATTTCATTTGGTAGATACCCCGAAAAATCTCCCACAAGGGATGATTGCCGAGCATATAGTCCTTCCGCCCCATGTGGATTCGTTCTCGCAGCCCGGCGTGCAAAGCAGAATTCTGGCCGCGGTGATGCACGAAGCTTCTCTCGGTAAATGTTCGCGTTTGCCAACCCTTTGCTCGCGCGCTGAGCACAGCAATGAGGTCGACGCCTCCGGAGCGAACGGGCGAATAGCCGCCGATCGCCTCAAAACATTCACGCCGGAACATCTGACACATTCCGGAGACGTGCTCAATGCCAACGAACTCGTAGTTATATTTCAAATCCCCTTCCTGGAACGCGGTGCCCGCTACTCCCAACTTCGGATTCTCCAAAAACCGACCCATGAGGAATTCAAAGTAGTCTTGGTCAAATGAAACATCAGCGTCCAGGTTACCGATTACGTCGTAATCCAATTCAACCAATCTCTCGCGGCCAGCGTTGACGGCATAGGCCTTCCCGGCAAAACTCCTCTCGCGGCGCTCCGGCATTTGGATCAGTTCAATCCACGGTTCAATCGCAGCGTACTTACTCACGATGTCGTCTGTGCCGTCGGTCGAACCATCACTTACGATCACCCACTTGACTGGCTTGACGGTTTGGGCCACCACAGACTGGATGGTGAATTCAATAAACTCCGCCTCATTTCGCGCCGGCGTTATCAGGACATAGCTAGGAAGGTTTTCCATCGGCAGTTACGTGCCGCAGAGCGAAGAGCGGCCGTTGAATCGATCGTCAGCTTGGGTCAAAGAATCGCGTCGGAGCTAATTCGCGGACGAGGGTTGAGGAATTCGTCGGTTGGACCAACTGTGCATTGAAGGAACTACTTCGCCTGCTTCCCTGGCTCGAGTAATCCTCTCCGCACAGTTAATTGCTACGGGGCAGAGCACTGCTGTGTTCCGAAATCATGCTCTCTTGCAAGAAGCTCGCGATCTCATCGACCACCCGCGCCTGTTGTTCTCGTGTCAATTGGGGAAACATTGGCAATGACAGGATTTCGGAGGCGACCTTTTCGGTGATCGGAAAATCTCCCTGCTTGTAGCCGGACTGTTCGTATGCCCGTTGCAGATGGAGAGGCACAGGATAGTGAATACCTGTATCCACGTTTGCCTGTGCGAGATGTTTCTGTAGTGCTTCGCGATCGCTGACGCGGATCACATAGAGATGATAGACGTGTCGAGCCCACTCTGGACGAAACGGAGCGACTGCACCGTCAACGCCGGCCAGCAGTTCGTCGTAGCGATTCCCCGCTTCTTTCCGTTTACGGGTCCAGTCGTCGAGATGCCGCAATTTCACCGTCAATATGCCAGCTTGAATCGAGTCGAGCCTGCCGTTGTATCCCTCGACGTCGTGATAGTACTTTTTCGCTTGGCCGTGGTCCCGCAGCATCCGCATCTTGCGCGCGATTTCCCCGTCGTCCGTGGTTGCCGCTCCCGCCTCGCCGCAAGCCCCGAGGTTCTTGCCAGGATAAAAGCTGAAGGCCGCCGCATGGCCCATCGAACCAGCTTTTCTCCAACGGTTCTCCTTCCGAGAAAAGTACTCCGCTCCATGCGCCTGACAAGCATCTTCCACAACGATCATTTTAAATCGCCGCGCCAACTCCAGAATTGGATCCATATCCGCAGTTTGTCCATATAGGTGGACCGGAACTACCGCAGTCACCGGCGCCTTCCACTTGCGGCTGTACGGCCTTCCTGTTTCGCGATCGACATAGCAATCGCGCTCGAGGTATTCCTGCAACTTCAGCGGATCCATGTTGTAGGTGCGTTCATCGATATCGACGAACTCTGGTCGCGCGCCGGCTTGACTGATGGCTTCCGTCGTCGCGATAAAGGTGTGCGGCACCGTGATGACTACGTCTCCCGGGCGAACGCCGGCTGCCATAAGCGCAAACCGCACCGCGTCGGTTCCGCTCGCGAGCCCGACGCAATGCGCCGTGCCGCAAAATGCTGCAAACGCCCGTTCGAATTCGTCCAACATTGTCCCGCCGACGAATCCCGCGGTCCGCAAGGCCTTTTGAAACACCGGCACGAGTTCGGGCTCGAGCTCCTGATGCAAGCTGACCAGATCCAAGAATGGGACTTTCGCCTGATTCGACACTAGATGACCCTCGATTCTTCTGAGATATAGCGCAACACCTTAGCGGGGTTTCCCGCAACAATCGCCTTTGCCGGTACATCCTTGGTCACGACGCTGCCTGCTCCGACAATCGCGTTCTCTCCGATTACCAGATTTGCCAGAACCGTCGCTCCCGAGCCAATCGAGGCTCCCTTTTTCACCAACGTCCGCTCGACTTTCCAGTCCCGTTCGGTTTGGAGCTCGCCGTCGGGTGCGGTCGCGCGAGGATAAGAGTCGTTGACGAAGGTCACGCCGTGACCAACGAAAACGTTGTCTTCGATCGTAACGCCCTCGCAAATGAACGTATGGCTCGAAATCTTGCAGCGGCGTCCGACGCTGGAATTCTTTTGGATTTCGACGAATGCGCCGATCTTCGTTTCGTCGCCGATCTCGCAGCCGTACATGTTGATAAACTGCGACAGCTTGACGTCTTTCCCCAGTTTCACGCTCGGCGCAATGGAGTGGAATTCGCTCACAGGCGTACCAATTCTCCTCTCTTTTGAATTGACACGTCGGCGGCTTCCAGCATTCGCACGATCCGCAAACCCGCGTGGCCATCGTTAAATGGCGTCTTGCCGTTCATAATGCACTCGGCAAAATAATCCAGCTCCACGTGTAGCGCTTCCAGCTGCCGCACCTGCGGAGCCCACATGTCGCCTGTACGATAGCTCACCAGGAGGTCTCGGATTCCATCGCCCTCGGTGATCTCAACTCCCTTGTCGTACACGCGAATCTTCTCGTCGGCCACAAGATCGTTCCAGACCAGCATCTTTTTCTGGCCACCGATCATCGTCATTCGAATTTTCACCGGCGAAAGCCAGTTCACATTAATGTGCGCGATAACGTTTCCGGGATAGTAGATCGTCATGAACGCGACGTCTTCTACTCCGTTTAGATGTTGCTCGCCAGTCGCGACGACGGCCTCGGGATCGCCTTTGATTAAATGATCCATGATTGCCAGGTCGTGAGGCGCCAGATCCCAAATCACGCTGACGTCGTGCTGGAACAACCCCAGGTTGACGCGCAGAGAATCGTAGTAATAGAGATCGCCCAGAGCGCCGCTTTCGGTCAATTCGCAAATTTTTCGGACCGCCCCGGTGAACAAAAACGTGTGGTCCACCATGATCGTCAGCTTCTTGCGCGCCGCGATCTCGATTAATTCCTCAGCTTGCTTCGCGTTCGACGTGAATGGCTTCTCGACGAAGACGTGTTTACCGTTTTCCAGGGCCTTCTTGGCCAATTCGTAATGGGTCCACACCGGCGTGATCACCGCCACCGCGTCGATCGTCGGCGAAGTCAAAATTTCGGTTGGATCAGAACAGGTCTTGATGCTTGGATAGGCCTTCTTGACTCTCGCCAGCGACTTGGGGCTCAAATCGCATACCATCTCAACGCACGTGGAATCCAATCCGTGCAAGTTCCGGACGATATTGGGGCCCCAGTAACCGTAACCAATCACACCGACTCGAATCATTGTCCCTCTGCAGTCTGCGGATAACAGTTTGCTAGGATTTTGCCGCGTCAGACACCTTCATAGAGCGGAACGTTCCCTCGTGCTCGTCGGCTGCAAGACACCTCAGACACGTTGGCGATGATTCACTGAAGCGCGATCCAATCGGAAAATAAGAAACTCGGGAGTTACGCAATGAAGGAAGCGAAATCGCGGTACGAGCAAATATTAGTATGCGCCTTCACTGGTGAAGACCGCGCGCGGAGTAGCAACCAAGATCTTAAGATCAAGCCAAAGCGACCATGACTGCGAATACCGAAGATCCAAGCGGACCATGTCGTCGAAGCAAGTACGGCTCCGGCCGCTCACTTGCCACAATCCGGTTACTCCTGGCCTTACTTCGAGAACCCTGCGTCGGTGCCAGACATCGTATACCTCGAATTCGTAGGGGACGGGAGGACGCGGACCAACCAAAGACATTTCGCCCCGCAAAACATTCCAAAATTGCGGAAACTCATCGAGGCTCGTCTTGCGTAGGAACTTTCCGACGGACGTGATGCGCGGATCATTCGTAATTTTATAAACCGCCGGCTCAGCCTCGCTCTTTCCTTGAGCTTCCGCGTTGCCCTTGATGAAACTGTGAACGAATTCACGGTGAATCTTCGGATCGTTATTCAGCGCCATCGTGCGAAATTTCAGGCAGTTGAAGCGCTTCCCAAATTGACCCAGGCGTTCCTGTTCGAAAATGACCGGGCCTTTGGACGTTAGCTTAATCGCCATAGCAATTGCAGCCAAAATCGGCGACAGAACGAGCAACAATGCGCCGCTACCAGCGATGTCAATCACGCGCTTTACGATCATCGGAAGCCGTTTTCGCGAACCCGCGCGAGAAAGCTCCGGATAAAGTTTGATATCAGCCACCCGGTCAGGCCGTTCTTCGTCCCAGCTCTCAGGGAACAGATGAACTGTCACGACCAATTTCGGCGTCAACCGATGATCAAGATTATCTCGAAGCGCCGCCACGACTTTGGAGTGCAAAACCTCGGTAATGGGATTCGCTCCCTCTAGACTAATCTCGGTGAAAATAACGGCGAGGATTGAGCCCTCTTCGTACCAGCCGATTAGATCGGTCTCCCGGGTTGCGTCGCAGACAACGGAAGTGATTTGTTCGATGAACTTCGCGCCATTGCTGTTTTTCGGCACCGCCTGAGTGTCCAACAACATCAACGCGAAAGGCTTCCTGGACCTTTCCGCGCGCCGGCGCTCGAGCGTCAGCATCGCATGCAAGGTATCCTGTCTGAGGATCTCGTCTCGCCTCGCTGCTACGGGACCAATTCGCTGCAACACTTTGCGACCGTTTCCCTGTGGCGACCTTTGAGTGTCGAGAGAAATCTTTAGGTGGCTTCCCATTTTGTTCTCGATGTTCCCCGTTCCTCAACCTGCAACAGCTAAACGAATTTGACGTACTAAGCGACCACTCCGCGCAGCAACGGATGAGCCGGAATAGCCTCGCGGGCTGCCACTCTGGCGGGGCCAACCGGCTTCACGCATGATCGATCAATTTCCAGCGCAACCGATCGGCGAAGCAGCGAGACAGATACAACGATGCGATGAGTCCCCTTGAAACTAACGAGGATTCCTTCTAAGCCCCGCAGGACGTCCTGCTCGATTCGAATTTTCTGGCCGATCGCGAGATAAGGCCACGGCTCGGCGCGAAATCCGGAAGATACGATTGTCTGGATCGCGGCCACTTCGCCGTCATCTATCGGCATTGGAATTCGGCCCTGACCAACAACCGAGATGACACCTGGTGTAACGAGGATCGGTAAGCGCTTCAGCGCGTCGAACTGGCAAAAAACGTAGCCCGGGAAAAGTGCTGATTCCACTTCCCGAACTCTTCCGTTGGTTCGCTTCTTCGTTTTGTAAGTGGGAAGAAAAGTTTGATAACCCTTGCCGGAAAGCAGCACCGCTGTGGAACCTTCCCAGCGGGTCCTTACCTGAAGAGCGAACCATCGCGGATTGTTCGATTCGAGACTCATCTTGAGCCGCTATCTCCCTTCGTCCGAAGGTCTCCGTGACACTGCCGCCGGCGTCCGTCTAAGCTACCGCCACAAGAGCGACAGACAGCCGCTTTATGTATCGCAACCTGGGTGCCACACCGCCCAAGCAATCTGCCTGCCTGCACATACCTGGAAATCCGTATAAGTTACTAAAAAAAAGCTACTTATGCCTGTTCGAGTCGCTCATGTTCTTAGCGTGATAGACACATGCCGCGGCTGCTGACGAACATGAGTGAAAACAAATACCATCATTTGCCAAGGTGTTTCCTCATCGCTCTCCTGGTCTCTGCGAAGTCCTGATGAGTCCGATAGCTTCTATTTATCCCTAGTGTAATTAGCGGGTTACCGGGCTGTTTCGCTCGTGCTAACGTCCCATAGGTTGACCGCGGAGTCCAAGCGTGCTCCTTCATTGATCATTCAGCGACAAAAAGTGGCGACGCGGATCGCGGTTCCAGCCGTCGCAATTTGAGAATCGTTCCTGAGAATCCTGACCCGCGGCGAGAACTTAAACAGGCGCCGGTGGCGCGACGCTTCGGCCTGTGATCAGAGTCGGGGTCAAAAAACGACGCCGGGACTAGAGCGATCGAGGCCTTAAATCTCAGTCGAAGCTTAAGAACCTTTCGGTTCACCGTTACCGGAGCTCGAGCCGTATCCATAGCCGTAGCCGTGATAGTAAGCTGCGCCGTACATCCCGCCTTCGTCAACCGCGTTGAGCACCACGCCGACAACGTTTTTTCCCTGCAGTTCCTGGCGCGCTTTTTCAGCAACGGCCGATGGCGTAGACCCGGCACGAACGACCATGAGAACGCCATCACACATCTCGGCGAGGATGCTTGCATCCGCGACCGGCACGCACGGCGGCGAATCCAGAATCACCCAATCAAATACTGGCGTCACGCGATCGAGCAGTTTCTTTAGGCGACCGTTGGAGAGCAATTCGCTGGGATCGGTCACTTCGCTCCCTCCTGCGACGAAGCATAGATTGCCTTCTTGCCCATGCTGGATCACCGCCATTTCGTCGGCCTCGCCACGCAGATAATCCGTCAAGCCTGGAGAGGTCGGCGCGCCCAACGGTAAATGCAAACGCGCGCAGCGCAAATCGGCGTCAATAATCAGGGCTCGCCGATCGGGCTGGCGGACAATCGCTTGCGCCAGATTAGCGGTCACAAACGTCTTCCCCTCCCCCGGTATCGCGCTCGTCACCAAAAGGGTCCGCAATGATTGATTTGCTCGGAGCTGGTATAGCCGAGAACGCAATGTTCGAAATTGTTCGGCGCCATGCGCGCTCAGATTCGGGTTGAAAAAGACGTTTACATTCGGATCGAGATGCCAGGTTGGATGCGCACAGCGCGCTCGCAATTCATCGAAACGCAGAAAACCACCTAGCACGTCAGTCATGGAGGGCGGAATCGCACTCGTAGGTGCCTCGGGCGCTCGGGCAGTCCATGCCTGCTCAGCCATAACTGATTCTTGCGGTATCGCCGCGACATCAGTCGTCACGCCCTGTGCGATGGCCCGTTCTTGTTCGGCTTTCTTAAGCGCTTCGTGGATGCGACTCATGATTTCCTTTCACGCGAAGGCACGACATTCACTTGACGCAAGCGCCCCAGCAAATCGTCCAGGTTCTCGAGCAGTGCCTGAGTGTTCGCAGTCTGTTGGGCGCCGGAGGAAAGTCCGGCCGTCGCGATGGGCGCGATTTCGTCCAATTGAAACTCCCGGGCTACTTCTTCCACCATGTGTGCCGGAACCGGACGAAGGCTGTCCACATAGGCATTGATCATTGAATGCTCGCACAGCAGGTTGACCACGCGAGGGATGCCCTGCGAATACATGTGCACTGTCTGAATGGCTTCCTTCGAAAAAATGGGCTCGCCGCTTGCGCCAGCGATGCGCAGCCGCTCGGCGATGTAGCCGAAGGTTTCTTCCAGCGAGAGGGGCGCCGTGTGGCAGCGCAGAGTGATGCGCTGACGGAGCTGGCGCAGCGAAGGCATCTTCAGCTTTTCCTCAAGTTCGGGTTGACCGGTCAGTACGATCTGCAGCAGTTTTTCGGTTGAAGTCTCCAAGTTCGTTAAGAGGCGAATTTCTTCCAGTACTTCGGGCGCGAGATTTTGTGCCTCGTCCACGATCAGCACGGCTGTTTTCCCGGCGCGGTAGCGTTCCAGCAGCCATTGATTCAGCTTCAACAACACCTGGCTCTTCTCCCGTGACTCGCAGGGAATCTCGAAATCCGCCATCATGTAGTCGAACAAGTGATCTACTTCCAGCCGGGAGTTGAAAATATAAGCCGTAGCCATGCGTTGGCCGTGGAGCCAATCGAGCAACCGGTTGAGCAGGGTCGTCTTGCCGGTACCGACCTCACCCGTAAGCAAAATGAACCCTTTCCGGTTTTGAATACCATACGTCAGTCCCGCGAGCGCTTCCTGTATCTGCCTCGTCAGATAGAGGTAACGCGGATCCGGGTTGACGTTGAAGGGGCTCTCTTTGAGCCCAAAGAATCTCTGATACATGTTTTCCTTAAGCTCCCGCGCCCAGTCCCAGGCTCGATTTCGAATCTAGTGGGACTGCGGTCTCCGTCGCCCCCCTCGCCGTCAAGGGCCCGATTTCAGGAACCATCGCGAGCACGGGCAATCGCAGAACAAATTCTACGTCCCGTTCCGTGCGCATTGATGTATCCCGCATCTCCAACAGAAACGCCAGACCCAGACCCAGACCCAGACCGCCTCCCAGTCCGCTCAACGCGAAAAGACGACGATTCGGAAAGCTCGGATTGTCAGGCAGATTGGCGGGGTCGAGGACCCGGAACTGCTCGCCTTCCTGCTGGCGCTCGAGTTCGGTGGCCATCTGCGACTGGTCCCGTTTCTTCTGCAGGTCGTTATAGGAATCCAGCGCCGTTTGATAGCCGCGAGTCAATTCTTTGTATTGCTCCTCGACCACCGGGCTCGATTGGACGCGATCCTGATATAGCCTGATTTGCTGCTTGATCTGTTCCTGTTCCTTCGACTTCTCGGCAATCACTTGCTCGAACGAATGAACCTGTGCTCGTAACTGCGTGATCTGCCCCGGTTCGGCGGTCGCCCTCGGAGGCTTGCCGGATTCGGTGGTAGCAGTCTGATTGTCGTTCTCCGCCATTTTCTTCTGAAGAGCCGCGATGTCATTTTTCGTTTTAATCACATCGGGATAGTCCTCGGTGTACCTCGCCTCTAAGCTGGCGAGCTGAGTCTGCAGAGCTGTCGAGCTGTTGATCCATCGTATCCGGGTTTCGTCCGCTCTGAGATGCCTGCCAAGCCGCAATTTGTTGAGTTAGCACGGATTCCGCAAAACCCTTGTCCTGTTGGGCCCGAGCGAGTGCCTGGGTAGCGGCATCAAGTTGCGAGGTCAAGCCAGTGAGCAGGTTCAGATTGGTCTGCTCTTCATCCGGAAGCGAGCCGCTGTGCTTCAACTTGAAATCCGCAAGAGCCTTGTCCTGCTGATCGAGCTGCGCTTTCGCGTCCGCCAGTTGTTGAGCCAGGAATTGCGTCGTATCTTCCGAGTGCTGCTGGCGCGTCGAAAGACTTTGCTCGATGAACATCGAAGTAATCGCCGTACACACCTGCTGGGCGCTTCGCGGATTGTCGAGCCTGACGTTGACGAAGAATCCCGGCAAATGGCCGTTCTGAGTTTGCGCCATTGGTTGTACAGGGGTGACTTCGATCGCTTTTTGCAGCCGCCCGACGAGATCGTCGATCGAAACTCGATTGGCGTCCTTCGGATACAATCCAAACTGATGGATGATGGGTTCCAATCGCGAACGGCTCAATATCTGCTGCTGCATACTGGAAAGCCGTTGGCTGACATCTGTCGTGTCCACGGGTCTCACAAAATCGGTCGGCACCGTCTGCTGGTCAACCAATACGAGCGTCTGAGACACATACTCGCTTGGCAAGAACAGCGAAACTCCGTACGCGAGCGGCGGCCCGATCACAGCGAAGATTGCAATCAGAATCCATCGTCGCCGAAACATGGCGATGTAATCCGCCGGGGTTAATTCACGCTGCGTCATGCCGACCTCTCTTCTCTGCGTATGTCGTTTTCGTGCATTCGCGTTATCGACTTCCTGCCCGAGCGCCTGCTCGCTAGACCTAGAATAGAAGCGGCCGCTCGTGCCAACCTATTCCGAACGAAATCATGTTGCGAACTACGCTTGTTCCGCACGTCGGGCCGAGACAAAAGGCCACATTCGATGTCTGATACTGCAGCTGATACGCCAGCGTGAGCCCGAGCGTTCGCCCGATCGGATGTGTGAGATTCCCCCCAAAATACCAGTAATCGTAAGTCTGGTTCGATGGAGTGGATGTCGTGATCGCCAGTCCCGCATTACGCGAATACCCACCCGTGATGCCGCTCGAAAATGTCCGTGACATTTGCCGCGTAACGAAACCGGTGACCGCGTCCGTGAGAGAACCCGCCAGTGCACCCGATCCACCTCCTACTCCGTGGTTGTAAGCCAATCCAAGAGCAGTTCGTCGTAAGCCGTATTGCACGTTCGCGCTCAGATTCCAATAGACCTGCGTCGTTGGTCCGGTGGCGCTCGGTGTTCCCCCTCCGCCAGACGATCCTGTACCTGTCGAGATCGGCGTTTGAAAGAAGGCGACCTGCGGACCTGCCGCAATTTGAAATGCGAGCCGTCCCGTAACGCGCCTGCCGTAGGAAACCTGCACCGTATCACTGGTGATGGACTGATCGGCATTGCTGTAGTTATATTCGCTGAACGTGTAGGACACGCCGATCGTGTTTTTCCGGTCCATTTGGTAATTGTAACCGGCGCGAGCATTCACCGTTCCATAGTTAAATAAATCG
The DNA here is from genome assembly GCA_963842425.1 of uncultured Acidobacteriota bacterium. Classification (GTDB taxonomy): domain Bacteria; phylum Acidobacteriota; class Terriglobia; order Acidiferrales; family UBA7541; genus Palsa-295. Next base: position 296,457 of record CAWJGQ010000011.1, read on the forward strand.
CTGTCGAAGTAGTGGAGCAATGAATATCCTCCGACGAACGTTAGCGAGGAGCGGGCCGTTAACAACGCATCCACTTCCCCGTCAACAGAGTTCCCGAGGTTTTGGCCTTGCCCCGTTAGCAGCGATTGCCCGGGCGTGAAGCCGGATCCGAGCCCGCCAGAACCACTTCCGGGGAGTGAGACGCCACCCAATCCATTGAATCCGGCTGAAGACTCGGGCAAATAGCTGAGTTGATCAAAGAAAGAAACGACCCATCGGCGAAACGAGAGCTTCTCGGAAAAATTCAGTGCTTGCACGACACCGTTGCCCTCGACGGAATTGTTAGAAAACGAGGCCCCCCCGAGATAGCTCAAGCTCAAATTGGAGTTGCCGGAATTGCGATGGACGTCAACGCCGCCGGAAAACGAGCCCGAAGCGCCCCAACTGGTTGACCCCGCATTCTCGGCGGGATTCGAATCAATCGTCGAAAATACATCGACGTGCGGTTGCCAGTAGCTGCGCGTCATTTGCATTCCGAGCGAAAAGTTCTGCACGCCCGTTATCGGAGTCGTGTCAGGTGCCAACTGAGTGTCGGTATCCTCGTCGTTGTCTGCCACACCAGCCAGCGGCGAACGATAGGCGGGAATAGGTACAGTAGCCTGAGTGGGCTGGGTCTGACCCTGGTCAGGAGCAGACTGTTGCTGACCTTGGTCCTGCGCCTGTTGCTGCGCGCGCGTCGCGGGCGCACACAGCGCCACCATGCATGAAATGACCGCAAAAATGTTGGGCAGCGTTCGCATCATTCCCTTTATGGGACCACGATCGTGTCGCCAGCCTTCAATACCACGTTCTCGCCGGAAGCTTTTCCGCTAATCACGTCCTTATAATTGAACGGAAACCTTGCCTGTTTTCCGTTTTCCGTGCGGAACATGTAGATCTTTTTCAGATTTGCGAATTGGGTAAACCCACCAGCGCTCGACAACCCCTGGAGCACAGTCATATCGGGCAGCAGTGGATAGGCCCCCGCGCGGTTCACTTCACCGAGTATGTAGATACGCTGGCTGTTGATTTGCGTGATGATCACCGTGACTTGCGGATTCGTCACGAATTTCTTGAGGCTCTCCGTAATCTGTGCTGCAAGTTGTGTCGGCGTCAATCCGGCGGCCTGCACATCATTCAATAGCGGCAGCGAAATCTTGCCGTCCGGCCGTACGGGAACCGTGCGCGTCAGCTCCGCTTCTTTCCACACGCTGATGTCGAGCACGTCCTGCCCACCAATCACGTAGTTCGGATCCGCTGTGGCTGCCTTCGAGGACGCGCTGCCTGTGTCCGCTGTCCCTGCCTTGTCCTGCGCGTACGCTGGAAACGCAGTGATGAGAAGCGCGATTGCCATTCCGAACTGCAATTTATTCAACATCTGCTTCTCCCGTCTCACGAATTCACTTCCGAATCAGCGAATCCGATTTGCTTCAGTTTATACAGCAGCGACTTGTAGCTGATTTGCAATTCCTGTGCAGCGCGCTTTCGATTCCACCTGGTTCGCGTCAATGCCTCCAGGATCAATTCGCGCTCGGCTTCACGCGACGCCGCACGCGCGGCTACTTTTAGCGAATGGCCGTGCACCGTTACGGCCGCCGCCTTACTTGCGGCTGGAGTGCCGGTGCTCAGCTCCGCGACAGCTAGTTGTTCGTTACCTAGAGCCACAATCTTCTTCACGACGTTTTCGAGCTCGCGGATATTGCCCGGCCAGGAGTAGTTCAGAAAAACTTCGAAAGTGGGCGGACTAACCGACGGCCGCGCACGCCCCAGCCGCGCGGCGTGCTTGGTGAGAAAATACTCCGTCAGAGACGGGATATCCTCTTTGCGCTCGCGCAAGGGAGGAAGGCGCAAACAAACTCCATTGATTCGATAGTAGAGTTCGCTGCGAAATCGTCCTGCGCGCATTTCTTCATCCAAATTCCGGCTCGTCGTCGAAATCACCCGCGCCCTCAACAATCCTCGGCGATCGCCAGCGTCGCCATCCGGCAACGCGCACAGGAGATTGCGCTGGCATACGGAGTCGAGTTCGCCGATTTCGTCAAAGAACACCGTCCCGAATCCGCCTTTCGGCGCTTGAGCTGTGCCATGTGCGTTCATGCCTAATTCCGCGGAGAAGACCGTCGAATTCATCGCTGCGCAAGTTATTCTCGCAAGCAAGTGATCGGCACGCCCCGATAGTTGATGGACCCGGTTCGCGAACATTTCCTTTCCCGTGCCGCTCTCTCCGACCAGAAGGACCGGAATGTTTGTGGGCGCAATCTCTCCGATAACGCTTTCCAGCGTTTGCATGGCTGGGCTAATCCCGCAAACAAAGCCCGCGTCTTGTTGATCCAGAAGCCCGTCCACTGTGTTCATGGTCATCGAAAGATGTCCGTCACTCGCCGGGAGCGGCTTGGCCGATTCCTCTCACTGGCAGTGCGCACTTCAGCCTTCCCCAGCACTTGGATTGCACGGCGGCTGCCAGCGTCGGCCGATTGGGGTCTGAGCTTGGATTTTCTACTAAGACGCCTATTTGCATTATCTTACGATACTTTCCAGCTTCTGCTCCCGAGGGTCGTATTAGCCTCTTTAGTCCTAGGAGAATTCCACGAATGGGTAAAATACTTGCCTTTTCTTCCTGCGTACTGATAAATAAGGGCTTAGCTCACGATGGTTCGTAAATAGATCAGAATGTTCAGTTTACGACGTATCTGGTGTGGGGACTTAGTGCTGTGTGGCCACCAAACTATGGAAAAAATGTTCCACATTTAAGAGCCCAGAGACCCTCGCCCGATCCCCGGTGGTAACTTGGAAGCGCTGGCGCAGCAAATCGGTAGCGCCCATAAATCCATGTTTATATTCGACTTACTGCACTGTAACGAATCGTCCTTTTTTCGCTCCCCAACCGGGCGCTGGATTGCATATCCTATAGGTGACGAAACACGCGCGTCGGCAGATATCAGAGTCGCCGCTATCTAACAGCCGGAGGAGCAAAATGAGGACCCGTGGGACATGCTTACTTTGGATTTCCCTGGTCCTTCTCTCCTGCATGATCGCCGGATGCAAGCGCGATCCCCAAGTGCAGAAGAAAAAATTCGCGGACAAAGCCTCGTCATATTTCCAGCAGGGCAAGTACCGCGAGGCTGCAATTGAATATGCGAACGCCCTGCAGATTGATCCGAAATTCGCCGACGCTCACTATGGCTTGGCCCAGTGTTTTATTAAATTGGGTAATTTCCGAGGGGCGTACCAGGAATTGATGAGCACAGTTGGCATCGACCCGACCAATGCGAAAGCACAAGTAGACTTGGGCAACATTCTTCTTGCGGGGCGCAATCCCGACGAAGCGCGAAACCATGCCGAAGTCGTCCTGCACGACAATCCGCAAAATGCCGAAGCCGAACTTATTCTGGCCGGCGCGGATGCCGCGAAACACGACCTTCCAACCGCCATTCACGAGGCGCAGCAAGCCATCCAAATGGATCCGAATCGCGCCGGTTCCTACTTGTTCCTCGCTCTTCTCCAAGAACAGAGTAAGGACGTCACGTCCGCCGAGCAGAATTATCTAAAGGCAATTTCGCTGGATCCGAAGTCCGAGTCTGCGCGGCTTGCCTACGGCGCGTTCTGCGAGCGTCAGAAACGCACGTCTGATGCGGAAAAACAATTTCAGGCCGCGATCGCAATCGCTCCGCAGGATCCGGTCGCTCACGTCACCCTCGCGAATCTGTATTTGAGCGAAAGCAAAAAGGACGCGGCCGAGCAGGTTTTGCGTGACGCCAAAACAACTTTGAAAGACAATCCCGCCGGCTATGCCGTTTTGGGCCAGTACTACATGTCTCAGGGGGAAATGGACAAGGCTGCGACCGAGTACGCTTCCCTTCACGCCGATCATCCTCATGATTTAGCGATAACAAGAACATACATCCAGATACTAATCGTACAAAACCGCTTAGACGAAGCGACGAAGCTCAACGATGCCCTCCTGAAGGACTCTCCGAACGATGTTGAGTCGCTGGTGAGTCGAGGAGATATTCTTACCCGCCAGGGCAAGGCGGGTGATGCAGTTCCAATTCTGGAAGCCGCCACTAAGGCTGCTCCTGATAATCCAAGGGCCCACTATGAACTTGGCTTGGCCTACGCCGGCGTATTGAATCTCGGTCAGGCCCAGACGGAATGGGCGCAGGCAGCCCGCCTGCGGCCGAATATGGTGGAACCTGAACGCGCGCTTGCCACCTTCGCGGCCCGCACCGGCAATTGGACGCTGCTCACAGACAGCAGTGAACAATTGATCCGGATTCAGCCGAAAGCGCCGGAAGGCTACGTATTCCACGCCCGAGCGCTCTTCGCGAAGGGCGATGCCGCTGGCGCGGAGGCCGACCTGAATGAGGCTATCGCCGTCGCGCCGCAGGACGCAAACGCCTACGCGCGCATGGGCGACCTGCGCAAGGTCCAGAAGCGGCCAGACGACGCTGCGAAATTCTATTCTCAGGCGCTTACTCTCAATCCGTCCGCGACGGATGCCCTGGTCGGTCTCGTTGACATTGACATGGAGCGAAAGCAGCCGGAGCAGGCGCTGCGCCGCGTGCAGGATCAGATCGCCCGCGCGCCGGAGAGCAGCGCTCTCTACCTCCTGCTCGGACAGGTCGAGCTACGCAATCAGGCCCCGGCGAAAGCGGAAGCAGCATTCCAAAAGGCCATTGATCTAGATAAGAATAATGTGACGGCATTTCTGCTGCTCGCGAGCTCGGAAGTCGCGCGCGGTTCCGTGGATCAGGCCATTGCCAATTATCAACGTGCGCTCCAGGACGACCCCCGTGATCTCCGCACCTATATCTTTCTCGCCAGCCTGCTGGAAGCTAAAGGCGATTGGCAGCAGGCGGAGAGCCTTTACCAAAAAGCGTTGCAGATTCAGCCCAATTACGCCGTTGCGGCAAACAACCTAGCCTACTTAATGCTCGAACATGACGGCAACGTAAACGTCGCGCTCTCGCTCGCTCAAACGGCACGCAAGGGAATGCCGAATGTTCCCAACGCGGCGGACACGCTCGGCTGGGCCTACTACCACCAAGGCGCGTACAGCTCGGCGATTGATACTCTGCAGGAAGCCGTGAACGGAAATCCACAGAATCCCGATTTCCACTATCACCTTGGCATGGCCTACGATAAGGCGAACAATCCCACCATGGCTAAGAAGCAACTCGAATCTGCGCTCAAGATCAGCCCGAACTACCCTCAGGCCGACGAGATTCGCAGGGTGCTTTCCGAATCCACCTCGCCCAACTAGACATTCGCTCTGCAAGCGTGCGTCGCGGGACGCCCGGCCCCTCCGGCTTGATTTTTCGCCCCTCCAGTAATCTAATGGGGATGCGCGTCGAATTTCCTCTATAATCGAGCGTTTGCAACTTGGGAGAGGCCGCACCTACATATGTTGAGAAGCATCCAGCAACGGGATCTTGATCGAAACCGGTGGATCAAGATCACCATGGGCATCATCCTCGGGCTGATCATCTTCAGCATGGTGATCACCCTCATACCTGGTTTGATGAACGGAACCACCAGCGGCGACACACCAGACACTATCGCCTCGGTAGGCGGCCAGAACATCACCATTGTGGAATTCCAGCAGGAATTCCAGCAAGTGACGCGTAATCAGACGGTCGCTCCCATGTTCCGGGCCGCCTATTCGAAGCAAGTTCTTGATCAGATGATTTTCCAACGGGCCCTCGAATTGGAGGCAAACCGTCTTGGCATGCCCGTCACTCCGGAAGAGCAAACCCAGCGCATCAAGGAACTGTTGCCCGACGCGTGGTCCGGCAGCACCTGGCTTAAGGATCGCTATCCAACCGAGGTTCAGACGCGATATCAGATGACGGTTCAGGATTTTGAAAGGGCGCTCCGGGACGAAATGCTGGTCGAGAAATTTCACGAGATGGTGACGGATGGCATCACCGTCACCCCGGGGGAAGTCGCGCAGGAATTCCTCTGGAGAAACGAAAAGGTCAAGATTGACTACGCCCTGATCAAGCCCGCGGACCTCGCCGCTTCGATTCACCCGAGCGACGCCGATCTTGCCTCGTGGTTTGCGAAGAACTCGTCGCGCTATCAAGTGCCCGAACGCCGCTCCGCGCGTTATGCTCTGCTCGATCTCTCCAAACTCAGGGCCGCCACGCAAGTCAGCGACGATAGCCTGCGCGCCTATTACAACGAGCACATCGACGAGTACAAAGTCGAAAACCGCGCTCATGTCGAGCACATCTTGTTCAAGACGATCGGCAAGACGGATGCCGAAGTCGCCGAAATTCACCAGAAGGCCGAGGACGTTCTGAAGCAGGCCAAGCACGGCGCGAATTTTGAGGATCTCGCCAAGAAATATTCCGAGGACGATGGCACCAAGCCAAAGGGCGGCGACCTCGGCTGGATTGTTGACGGACAGACCGTCCCTGAATTTCAACAGGCCGCCTTCACCATTCCAAAGGGCTCGATTTCGGATCTCGTCAAGACCCAGTACGGCTTCCATATCATCAAAGTCCTCGACCGCGAAACAGCCCACACTCGAACGTTTGAGGAAGTTCGCGATTCCATTCTGCAGCCCGTTCTCGAACAGAAGGTGAGCGCCGAGGCAGACGACATCTCGAATCAGATGGCCGCCGCTGTCCGGCAGTCCGACCGGCAATCGCTCGACGATCTCGCGAAGAAATTCCATCTCGACGTCGGTGAGACGCCGGCCGTCGCGATCACCGATCCGATCCTGCCGCTCGGCAACGCTCCCGAACTCCATCAGGTCCTGTTCGCGCTTCATTCCGGAGAGCTGAGCCAGCCCATTCAGATCGAAAGCGGTTTCGTGATTCTGACGGTGAAGGATGTTCTGCAGGCGCATCAGGGCACCCTCGCCGAGGTTCACGATCGCGTCCTCGCGGACTATCAACATGAGAAATCCATAGATCTTGCGAGCTCCCGCGCTCTGGAGCTCTCCAAGCGCGCGCAGGCGGGTGAGGATTTCGACAAAGTGGCGAAGTCGCTCGACCTCACTGTGAAAACCTCCGACGCGTTCCCGCGAGCCGGCTCGATCCCGGACGTCGGCACCGCCAAACAAGTTTCTGCTGCCTTCAAAATGGCGGTCGGCCAGGTGAGTGGACCCACTCAAACCGGTGAAAACTGGATTGTCTTCCGGACCGTGGCTCACGACGCTCCCAACATGGACGATCTGGCCAAGCAAAAGGACGACATCCAGCAGCAATTGCTCCAGACCAAGCAAAACGCGGCGTTCGACGCGTTCCACACTATGCTCATTGAGCGCCTGAAGAAGGAAGGCAAGCTCACCATCAACGCCGATGCGATGAGCCGCGTCACAAACCCGAGCTAGCTTTCGGGCAATGGGTATTCCCATTGTAAGTTTATGTAAATACTGCACTTACGAAATCCAGCGTCCCCTCTTGCCCCGCATCTCTCACTTAGCCTAGAATATTCATATCCGTGGAGCCTGCCCCGTAGCCAGCGGGGCGCGACCTGCAGGCGAGAGCCTCCCCAGCCTGAGGAGTTTGGACAGTAAGTGCTCAACCCCCGTCCTGAGGAGCATTCATATGCCGACGAAGAGATCCAAGGCGAGCAGGCTCGAGATCCTGGCCCCAGCAGGTAGAACCGCCGGCAGCCCGGTTTTTCAGCAGGGTTTCGGCGTGATTCCGCTTCACGGGAAATTGAGGGACGCCATGCATAGCAAGAACCCGAGCAGCGCAAATGAGTATCGCTGTGCCATTGAGCGCAACCAGAACGGCAAATACAATGTCCGCGTCCGGGCGGTCTTCGGGCCCGGCGGTAGCGATTCCGAGAATGGCGGGTCGGACCGGAACGGCCACCGCGGATGGATGCTGCCGGTCTATTTCCTGGCGTCTTCTTTCAATGCCGCGATGAAAAAGCTCGAGGAATCGCTTCAGCTTCTGCAGAAAAATGAAGCTCGGCTACGCTTCTGGGGTGTGGAGCGAACCGACGACCCGAACCTGGCTGGCGATCTATTGCAGGAATTCGGCCTCTGGCTCGATCGCCGCAGGGAATTTCCTCGCAAGGTCGCCGAGCTCGGCGTGCCGCGCGAGCGTCCGGTTCCCGCGTCCATGCTGGCTCCGGTCCGGCGTATTCTCGCGGACTCCGTCGCTCAGGAGCGCCCCGTGGACCGCACCGCCGCCGTCGCCGGCGACTAGTCCCAGCTTCGCTTCCATCACAAAACAAAATTTGAGAATTTCCTGCGATGAGTCACTTACCGCGGAGGAGAACCTCGCCGTGGCCGACGATCACGTCGTTGAGTGAGAGGCGATACCTGTAGGATCCGGGATTACTGCCGGGGCGCGCCGTGCCGCTCGATAGTCGAACCCCAGGAGGCGCCTGAAAAACGTTTGAAGAAAACGGGCAGCGCTGCGCGTCGAATTCGATTTTAAGGTTTCCTGCGTTGGATAGCCATGAGACCTGTTCGCCGGGATCAATCACGACCGCTTCCGGCAGCAAGCCGACCATCACCATTTTTTCAGACACTCGACTGTCCTTCCAGCTTCCGGAATCTACGCGATCTCGCGGACGGCCGCGACGATGTGCCTCGCGGAAATCCCGAACGCGTCCACCAGCTCATCCGGCTTGCCGGAATGCGGCATGTTCCTCACCGCGAGCATTCGATACTTCGAGGGCGCCACGCCCGCTTCCGCGAGCGCCCCGAGAACGGCTTCTCCCACGCCACCTTCTGGCCAGTGATCCTCAACCGTCACCAGGCGTCCGCCGGTCGCCGCAATCTGTTCGGCCATAGCCTCTCCGTCAATCGGCTTCACGCAGTAGAGATCAACCACGCGAATCGCCGTGCCCGCGGATTTCAATTCGTCGGCCGCCTTCAGCGCCTCGTGCACGGTGATGCCCGCGCCGATCACGGTGACGCGATCCTGCGCGCTTTGCCGCGGAACCTTGAAGCCCGGAAACGGAAATTTCTCGTCCTTCGAATAAAGGATCGCGGTTTTGGGACGCGATGTCCGCAGGTAATTGATGCCCGCGCGCCGCGCCATCGTTTCGGTCAGGCGTTCCGTTGATATCGCGTCGCTCGGATAGAAAACCGCCGATCCGTGGATGGCGCGAAACATCGCTATATCCTCCAGCGCCATTTGCGACGGGCCGTCCTCGCCGATCGAGACGCCGCAGTGCGATCCGCACAGGTTAATATTGCTGCGGCTGATCGCGGCCATGCGCACGTTGTCATACGCGCGCGAAAGGAAGCACGCAAACGTATCGGCGAAGGGCACTTTGCCGCGTGCCGCCAGGCCCACCGCCGCGCTCACCAGATTCTGCTCGGCGATGTATCCCTGAAAGAAATGATCGGGGTACGCGTTGCCGAACATGTCGGAGAACGTTGAATTCTTCACGTCGCCGGAAAGGGCCACGACGTGCGGATTCACGGCGCCGAGCCGCTTCAGAGCAAAGCCGTACGCTTCGCGTGTTGCCACGGGTTTCCCGGCCTCATACTCAGGCGCAGAGAGCGCAGGAAAATCCGGCGGCTTGGGAATCGTAGTTCGCACGTAGGCCTTGCCCGGATCGGGCGGGACAACCACGGGAGCGCCGCCGATTTCTTTCAAGGCGGTGGCCATCTGGTCTTTTGAAAACGCTTTTCCGTGCCAGCCTTCCTTGCCGGCGCAAAAGCTCACGCCGTTGCCTTTGATGGTGCGGGCCACGATTGCTTGCGGCCGCCCTTTCGTTGCTTTGGCGCGATCGAGCGCCCCGAGAACCGCGCTCACGTCGTGGCCATCAATCACTTCCGTGGCGAATCCTTCGGACTCGAATTTGCGGCGGTACGTTTCCATGTCGTGCTGATACATGGTGGGCTCGCTCTGCCCCAGCGCGTTCACGTCCGCGATCACCGTGAGGTTCTCGAGTTTGTAGTGGCCCGCGAATTCCGCCGCTTCCCAGATTTGCCCCTCGGCCATTTCACCGTCGCCCAGCAGGACGTACACGCGCGTCGGGCTCTTATCCATCCGCGCGCCGATTGCCAGCCCCGAGCCCACGGAAAGCCCCTGTCCGAGCGAGCCCGTCGCGGCATCCACGCCGTGAATCAGCGGCGTCGGGTGGCCTTCGAGTTCGCTGGTGAATTCGCGCAGCGTCATCAGCCGCGAAATCGGGAAAACACCGGCCTCCGCAAGCGCCGCATAAAGAACCGGAGCGGCGTGACCCTTCGACAGGACGAATCGGTCCGAATCCTTCGAGTTGGGATCTTTCACGTCAAATTTCATGGCGTGAAAAAATATCCCAGCCATCAGCTGCGCAGCCGACATGCAGGACGTTGGATGTCCCGAACCGGCCGCGGTCGTGGCCATGATCGAGAGAATACTCAGCCTGCGCGCTTTCTCCTTGATGGCATCTACGGTTGCGGCGGATGGCCCTGTTGACGAAGTCACGCTCATGGAGTTGGCTCCTTTGCTGGCAGGATCGAAGAAACCAGATATTACATTGTTCCGCGTCAGTCCGCGAGCCGCTTTCGGCGACTCAGAACAGCTTGATGTGCCCGATCAGCACCACCAGCGCGATCGCAACGAACACGAAAACGAACGACAGCGTCATGATCAGAATCGCAGCCGTCATCTGCTGCTTTGCCTGCCGCGCTGCCGCTTTTTCCTTATCGTCGGATTCCACGGCAGCATTCTAACTCAGTTTCGCGAACCTGAGTCTCAATCGGAGCGAAGGGAACTAGACTCGATCAGCGGCCGCCGGGCTTCGTCAGTTCCTTCGAGAGATAGATGATTTGCCCGGTGTGATGGTAGGCGTGCGCAGCCATGCGCATGAAGGCGCCGAAGCGCGTCGTGGTGCCCGGCTCCGTCGGATCGGAGTAGGGCGCGACCCAATCTTCGGGAGATTGCTTGCGGATCGTCGCCGCAACCATCGAGATTGCCGCGTCGAAATCAGCGAGCACATTTTCCTTCGAGTGCTTCGAGGTATCGGAGAATTCCAAGGGCCGATTGCGGACGTAACCGCTGTCGGCGATGCGCGCACCAATATAGTTATTCAAGTTTCCGGTCACATGAAGGAGCAGGTGCCCGATGCTGTTCCCGTAGGGATACGGTTTGCGCCAAAGCTGCTCGGTCGAGAGGGGCGCGACCAGTTCGTGGACGGTGTTGCGAACTCCTTCGCAGTAGGCGGCGAGTGTATCAGCGACGACCGGGGCAAGTTCTGGCACGGCGGTTCCCTCCGTTGCTTGGCTGGGGCGAGTATACCAGCGCATCGCAGCATCGCTCGCTGGGGGGCGCAGTCACATCGAAGACATTTTGGCCGGAGTTGAGTGTGTTATTCTGCCGCGCAGAATCCTTCCGGCAGAGGAGACACGCAGATGGACGTGAGTGTGAATCTGGCAATGGTGACGACAGCCTTCGAACTCCCCGGCTACCGCGTGGTCAGGAGCATGGGACTCGTGCGCGGCGTGACCGTGCGTTCCAGGAGTATTCTCGGCACGCTGGGGGCGTCGCTGCAGACCGTCGTCGGCGGGAACATCACGCTCTTTGAAGACATGTGCGAGCAAACGCGCGAGCAGGCCCTCGAATTGATGATGCAGCACGCCGTCGAGCGCGGCGCCAACGCGGTCATCGGAGTTCGGTACGACGCGACCGAGGTGATGCAGGGCGTCACCGAAGTGATCGCATACGGCACCGCCGTGCAGGCGGAGCGCGCCTCGTAACAGATGGCGGAAGCGCAGGACAAGCATTAGAATGCGCGGGGCGGAGATCGAAGGAGACTACCGATGAAGCACACGTTTAGAGCAGCATTGGCCGTCGTCGCGCTTGGCTTGCTCGCGGCCATCGTGACCGTGCGGGCCGATGCCCCGAAAACGGAGACCGTCCAGTTCGCCAACGGCACAGGGACGGTGAGCGGCTTCCTCGCTATGCCGGACAAGCCAGGGCGCTACCCGGCGCTCATCGTGATCCACGAATGGTGGGGGCTGACCGACTGGGTGAAGGAACAAACACAAAAGCTCGCCGAACAAGGCTACATCGCACTCGCCCCGGATCTGTATCGTGGCCAAGTGACGGCCGACCCGGAAGTGGCGCACGAATTGATGCGCGGGCTGTCGCAGGATCGCGCGGTGAGCGATTTGAGAGCTGCGTTCGCCTACCTGCTCTCGCGCAAAGATGTGGATCGCGACCACATCGGCTCGATCGGATGGTGTATGGGCGGCGGATTTTCGTTGCAGCTCGCGATTCGAGAACCACACCTGGCGGCCTGCGTCGTCAACTACGGCGCTCTGCCTACCGACCCGAATGACATCCAGCAGATCTTCGCACCTGTCCTCGGAAGCTTCGGCGCGGACGATCACGGCATTACGCCCGCGGATGTTCATGCGTTTGAGAAAACGATGGACGGTATGAGGCGGCGAACTGACCTGAAGATCTACGACGGCGCGGGGCACGGATTCGAGAATTCGACCAACACCGCCGCCTACCGGCCGGAAGCCGCCGCTGACGCCTGGGCGCGCACGCTCGCGTTTCTGAATAAGGCGATGAGATAAATTCAACGCGGCCCGGGGTCAGCGATTGAGGCGGCGCAACAGTTCTTGAAAACGCGCACGGTCCGCTGTCCCCATTCGCGTGAACTCCACACCAATGCCGTTCTTTCCGTCCGCATAGCGCACCAGGCCGTGGATCCGCGCCTCTCCCTCGGGTAGAGCGAATAGCAACTCCAGCTCCGTCCCGATAGGAACACTGAGCGCGGTTGAGATAAACACGCCGCCTGCGCTGAGATCGCGCACGCGCGACACGTTGCGCGGCCCGTCCGCCTGCCAGGCCACCCACACACCCTTCGACACGGCGACCCGCGCGGTTCGCCGGTTTTCCTTTCCTGCGGGTCGCGTCATTGCGATGGTTCCAGTCTGATCCTTATATAGCGAATGCCGCGATCAGAGAACAAGGAATCGTCCATGGAATTCTATATGGGCGGGAGGAACTAAGTTTAGTTCGTTTCCATCCTCGAGCACAAGCCGCGGCTGGCATCTGGCCCGGGATCCGGCGAGCTCGAACACCCCTTCTGACCCCCTATCGGCTCGGGCGACTTCAATCTGACGTCGTTTCAAACCTCAGTAAGCCGGGTTCGCATCGGTTACGTTCCTACCCCGGCAGTTACGGGCTGCCCATGGGCAATCGTTGTCACTCGGCCTAAGAGTAATTTTATCAGCTACTTAGACTGGCCTCTGCGTGGCCTGTTACATGCACTATTCTGGCCGATGAGTCTCTAGACCGCGAAGTTTCCGACGGTCCAAGGTGTGAGCGTGAAAAACACGGACGCAAACCGGATGCTCGAGCGCAACAGCCGGAATGGCCAGCGCGGATTTTCGATGATCGAATTGGTCGTCGTCGTCTCGATCGTTCTTATCGTGACGGCGATCTCCATCACTCAACTGAAGCCGAACCTTCAGAACGCAAGAATAGACGCGGCCATGCGAGAGGTAATGGAAACCTTCCGGCAGGCGCGTGAGTTCGCGATCGCCAATCGTCGCTACGTTCAAGTTTCTTTCCCCGCCAACGATCAGCTGCAAATAACACAGCTGAATACCCTCACGCCTGGAGCGGGGGGGGTCAATACGGTCCTCGATACCGTGACGCTCGCGCCTCCGCTGATATTTACTCTGGACGGCATGCCTGATACGCCGGACGCATACGGCAATACCAGCGCAATCGAGTTTGAGAGCGTGGCCAACGGCCCCGTCGGCGGAATGGTATTTCAGAGCGACGGCGAGTTCCTGGACGGGACAACTTTTCTCCCAATCAATGGGACCGTCTTCCTGGGAATTACCGGCCAGCAATCAACCGCTCGCGCGGTCACGGTTTTGGGAACCACCGGTCGAGTACGCGGTTGGAAGAGCAACGGCGCCACGGCCTGGTATCAGTTCTAAGGAGATGTTGACCATGTATCAAGCTCCCGGACGGCTTTCAGCGAGAGGCTTCACCCTGCTGGAAACGATGATCGCCCTGCTCGTATTGGGCGTGGGAATTCTGGGTCTGGCGGCGATGCTCGGCGACGCGCTCGCGTACATGCGGGGCTCGCAGGACGATTTCATCGCTCAACAGAAAGCGGAAGAAGCCGCCGAGGCCATTTTCACCGCGAAATACACCAACGGGATTACCTGGGCGCAAGTTGCAAATAACAATTTGGCAAACCCCCAAGGTCTGTTTCTCAACGGCCCTCAGCCCATTTTGCAGCCGGGCGCCACGGACGGATTGGTGGGCACCGTCGCGGACGGGGGCTCTCCCGAGGAGTTCATTGTAACGCCAGGGCCCGATAATAAATTGGGCACCGCGGACGATGTCAACCTGCCTCTCACAGAGTTCACCCGCACGATCACCATTAACAACGTCGCCAGCGACCCAAACCTCCGCCAAATCGAGATTCAAGTCTTCTACAACACGGGACGCTTTCAGCGCACGTACACGATGTATTCCTATATTTCGGCATTCAATTAGAGCCGCGAGGAGCTTGGCATGAAGCGGGAAAACGGGTTCTCACTGATCGAGTTGATGGTGGCGATGGCAATTATGGTCGCCGTAGTGGCCGCTGCCACGCAGGCAATCATTCAGGCGCAGCATGTGAGCGAGGCTGTGGCGTTGGAAGCCAACATCCAGGAGAACCTTCGGGCAAGTATGCACTTCATCGTCCGCGACCTGACGCAAGCGGGAGAGGGAATTCCTGCAGCGGGTGTCTCGGTCCCGAACACCGCCGCAGGAGTCTCCGCCATCGTTCGCCCGGGCACCCCGGCGGCCAGCATATTCGAGACTACCGCCGTTCCGCCGGTCACGTACACGACTCTACCTCCCGTGATTCCCGGAAATTCTCTCGGCTCTGTCGTAACGACGGTGAATCCGGCGAGCGGCGCGGTTCTCACGGGTGGCTTCAACACCGATATCGTTACCATTCTGTACGCGGACAACACTCTGGTCTCCAGCGTTGGCGGGGCGGCCGCACCTCTGCTGACAGCCGCTCCGGTGACGTCCGTCGCTCCCGCCGTGCCGGTTTGCGCGGGAGTGATTACCCCCACGGGTTCCAGCGTCACCCTTGCCGCCGGTTGCTTCACGATGCCGGGAGGACCGACGCCGATTGCCGTGGGAAATTTGATCTTGTTCCACAACATCAACGGAACCGCCCTCGAGTACGTCACCAGCGTTGCCGGGCAAACCATCAACTTCGCTGCCGGCGATCCGGCCGGCCTGAATCAGACGGGCCTGCCGAATGGAACGGTGGCAAATCTGGGCGTGGCAGCGACGCCAACTACGATCGCGCGCGTCTGGATGGTCACTTACTACCTGGATGT
Organism: uncultured Acidobacteriota bacterium; assembly: GCA_963842425.1. Classification (GTDB taxonomy): domain Bacteria; phylum Acidobacteriota; class Terriglobia; order Acidiferrales; family UBA7541; genus Palsa-295. Next base: position 311,761 of record CAWJGQ010000011.1, read on the forward strand.
CGTCACGAATCCAGCAAAACCTCAATTGGTGCGCCAGGTTAATTATCCGAACTACCCGGCAGGGGCTCCGGCGAACCCGCCGCAGGCGGTCGGCGAGGTCATCGAGAACCTCCAACTCAGCTACGACATCGTGAACTCCGAGGATGTGGCAGGCACATATGGCCTCAATGGTCCTGGGGATGCGCCCACGTCAATTGCCCCGGACACGCCGTTCTCATTCCGCGCGGTCAACGTGTATCTGGGAGGACGCTCAGAATACCCCTACACCATGACCAATCCGCCGCAATTCCTCCGGAATAGCATGAGCACGCAAGTCAGCATCCGGAGCTTGTCGTTCGGGGTGTTGTTCCCCACTCCAGGGATCCTGCCATAGAGGACGAAGTTCCCTCGGACGAATTCATAAGGAGACTGCTGTGAGAACCAAACGAGAAGACGGAGTCGCTCTGATAACCGCTCTGCTGATTCTTTTCCTGGTTTCCGCGATTGTGGTGGGCATGTCGTGGATGGTGATGTCCGACCAGCGATTGAGCGGAAACAATCAAGAGCGCGAATTGGCGTTCTACGCCGCGGAAGCGGGCATGGAAAAGATGACCGCTGACATGGGCAACACATTTGCGCTCTATGGTTCCATCACTGCAGCGCAGCTGCCGGCGATTACGGGCAATCCTCCGATTTTCCCTGCGCCCTACAACAACATTACCTACACGAATGCGCTCGGCGTCTCGACATATCAAATTGGTTGCCCTCTGTTCCCGTGCGTCGCGCCGGTCGCATTCAACGCCACAATTCAGCCGCCCAGCGCGTTTTCGGGCATGCAGGGGCTGATCACTGCGTTTACGATGCAGGTGGCTGCGCAGACTACAAGCGGGGCGGAGGTGAAGCTCCAGCGCCAGATTGAGCTTGTGTCAATTCCGGTGTTCCAGTTCGGAGTCTTTTCCAATACGGACCTGTCGTTCTTCAACGGTCCTCCATTCGATTTTGGTGGCCGCGTTCATACCAACGGCAACCTCTGGCTCGCATCAAACCAGGGCCCGGTCTTTTTCCGCCAGAATATCACCGTCTCGGGCCAGGTAATTCGCTCGAACCTTGAGAATGGACTGCCCACTATCGCTGGAGGCGCGTACGGCGGTGACGTGGTTATCGGACAGGAGCCGAATCCTCCGCCTGCTGCACCGGCTGAGCCGGCCGCGCCGTACCAGGTAGCCGGCCAGTGGTGGACGCTGGCGCTGGGCGATGGCAGCATGTCCGGTCCGAACGTCTATGGCGCGCTTAGCGGCGTGCCAAACAATCCGCAGTGGACAAGCGTGGTTGTTCCGCGCTTCAACGGAATGTTGGCGATCGGCGCGCCCCAACTCAATTTGATTTCGACCGCGCTCGGTGGTCTGCAGACACCAGTCGCACTCATTCGCCGGCCCGGTGTAGGTGAATTAGCGTCGAATCCGACTCAGTTTGCGCAACGATATTTCACTAACGTCCCGCCCATAACCGCCAGCTTGCGGATCCTGCTCGACGACTATCCGAATGCGGCCGCGGTGCCAGGCGCGGCGGGCAATGCCTCCTGCGCCGGCGCGGACATGCTGGCCTTGGACACCGTGTCCGCTACAGTGCCGACCGACTTGGCATCAGCAAACCTGGGTGGAGCCGCCAGTCTAATGCCCACATCCGGCGCGACCGGGGCATACAGCCCGGCCGACGGCTACTGGCAGGTTGCCGGTAAGCCAATCATCACGGGCTGCCTGAAGGTCGAATACATCAACGCCGCCGGCGTAGCCACCGACGTCACCAACGAGTTCCTCACGCATGGTTATATCGCACCGAATACCAACCCTCAGTTCCCCAACGGTGTGGGCGCCAACCCGAATCCATATCCGACTCCCAATACCTTGGGTGGGGCGCAGGTCAACGCGAACATATGTGGGAACGAGAACTCGCTCTATGCAACGTCCATCATTCGTTTCGCAAGGGTTCGCGACAATCCCAATAACTGGACGGCCGGCAACCCCTGCATCGGTTCAGGGCTGGCTGCCATGAACACCACGGATTTCTGGCCTTTGGCACTGTTCGACACCCGCGAAGGTGTTCCGCGGGACGAGTCTGAGGCGGCCGATGGTGGTCCCGGGACGATCACGCAGGTGACTCCGCTCGGCAACATGTATTACGTCGAGTTGGACATCGCCAATCTCGAAAAATGGTTCCTGGGCACGCTCGGCGCCCCGGATTCCGGCGGTGGCGCATATGCCGTCGGCGGATACTCGGTGTACTTCTCCGACCGACGCGGCAACGCCGTGGAAAATCAGGGAGCTCCTGCAGCCGGCGTAAAGGTAGCGTCGCTGGGGTTCAACGATTTCGTCAATCCCGCAAGCCGCGTTGCCTGCCCGAATGCTGTTCTCGATTCGGGTGAAGACCTCGAGGGCGACGGAGTTCTGCGCACCTATGGAGGCGCGTACGAGCCGGTTCTGCCACCGAATCCTCTGGGGGGGATGCTCACTGCGAACACGAACTTTCAAGCGAATCCCAATTGCGCCGGACCGCTCGTGCCCCCGTTGTGGCAGGTCTACGCAGTGACCGGTGAAGCTCGCGAGAACCCTCCCTTCTTCTTCCGGCACGCTCTCAAGCTCGTCAACGGCGGCACCATCAATCTGGGCACGACATGCTACGGCGCCGCTCCAAATCCTCCGTGCGGCTTGACCGTCGCCTCGGAAAACCCGGTTTACATTCAGGGCGATTACAACGCGCCGGGTGGTAGCGTGAATGGGGCGGGAACAATCGCTTCATCGGTGGCGGCCGACGCTGTCACGATGCTTTCCAACAACTGGAATGACGTGAACTCGTACATCGGTCCCTACAACAACGGCCTCCGCAACGCGACGAGCACGCAGTATCGCGTCGCGATAATCGCTGGAAAACAAATTCCGTTCGCGCTCCCAGCCAACGAAAACCAGCAGGACTTCGGCACGGACGGCGGCTTGCACAACTTCCTGCGTTACATCGAAAACTGGGGCGGCGATACCCTGACCTACGAAGGCTCGCTGGTGAGCTTCTATTTCAGCCGGCAGGCGGTCGGGCTTTACAAGGGCACGCCATACAGCCCCCCGTCGCGAACGTACGCCTTCGACTCAACTTTTACCAATGGGCCCAACTGGCTGCCGCCGAGAACGCCGTCTCTGCGCACCGTCAATACGATCGGCTTCTCGCAGATGCTGATGCCGACGCAGTAGAGGATTTGTACCCCCGCAACCGCAAGAACGGCTCTTCGCCCCCCGGAGAGCCGTTTTTGTTTTGAGGCGCGCGAAAATTCGCCCTACGGACCCGCCGGCAGAATCTGAGGATTAAAATTCGTATCAACCGCGGGCGTCGTGCATGGTGCAGCAGAACCCGAAGCGCAGAGATCGTTGAGCGCGTCGCTGAAATCACCGGGCGTAGCAAGTCCCACCAGCGGCTCGGCATAGATCATGTAGTTGTGTCCCACCGGCAGCCGCTCGATATCGAACGAGCCGTCGAACTGCAGCACGAAATTCGGCGAATTACAACTCCAGCCTCCCAGCGTTCCGGCGATCACCCCTCCGGTGTTCGTGTCCACGGCAACCACGTGCGCTCCGAAAATTCCGGTAACCGACGCACCTTGCGATGGCGCGGGAATCGCCGCGAGCGCAAACGGGTTCGCAGGCAGGACGCGTCCGCGAATCGCTCCAATATTCACCGTATCGTTCGGGTCGGGATAGAGCAGCCGAATCCCCGTGCGGTCGTCATCCGATACCGGGCCATCGGGCGCCTGCGCGGTGGGCCTGCTGCCGAGGAACTGGCCGGGCGGCGGCGCAAACGGAAACATCAGCGCGCGCCACACCGCCGAGTGGTCGAAGCCGAACCAGTGCCCGATCTCATGCGCGAGCAGCGACTCGAGATCGTACGCGCCCGGCGCGGTCGCGAGCGCGGCGGGCGTCGCAAACGTTGCCTGCCCATCGGGGCGGAACAGCGTGTCCGCGTCCAGAATCTGCCCGGCAAATGCCGATGTGGCGCTCGCGCCGACGGAAACTCCCGGGGCGTTCGCGGTGATCACCCGCGTGAACGCCAGCACTCCGGTCGAAAATCCCATGCTCGATTGGTTGAAGCAGATGGTGTTCAGGCCGTCCACATTGTCTTCCGCGTCGTCCGAGCACGAGTTCGCAGCGCTCACCTGCGCGAGCGGCGCGATCAGCCCGGGATAGTTCGTGGCGTTGAATGTGGTTCCGGTCACGCCGGACCACGCGCCAAACGAATCTGTAATTACCTGCTCTATCTCCGTAAGTTGCGCGGCCGACCCCGCAGTCGCGACAGTCACCAGCGTCGGCGGCCCCTCCGGCAGCGATGTGCTCCAGCGCCGATCGAGCGGCGACGCGACCGACAGATTCCACCGGTCGAACGCAGGGCATCCGCCCGCCTGTGGAATCGTCGTGTCGAGAAGATAGGCTTCTGCGGAAGGTCCGCCGAGCAGCGCGAAGACGAGCACGACCGCCATCCCGATCGTGATACTGGGTTTCATTGCTTCCTCCTCGCCTCTGCGCTGATTGCGGCGTCCACCTGCCCGCGAAATATTTCGACAGGCAGATTGCGAATCCCCGCCGCATCGAACTGATGCGTGGCCGGATCGAATGTGGCAAACGACGCGGAGTCCTGCGTCACAGTCTCAACCCCCGTTGCTGCTGCGCGGCGAATCCGAAAAGTCCCTTGCTCCCAGCTGACAACGGAGTAATCGCCGCGCGGCGTTCGTTCCAGGAACAGCACGACCTCTTCGCCTCCGCGAAAACGCGGAACACCGGAGACACTCGACGTGAGATTTCCCGCTCGTCCGCCGAGTAAGCGCACCGTGATTCGCGGCGGCGCCGATCCTTGCCACACTTCCTGCACCTCGAATGTTGTGAACGTCCAGATTTCTCCGGCGTCCCAGCCCGTCGAATTTTCCAGGCAGCGGGCGCGAACGATCGCCTGCGCCGCACGCGACATTTTCGCGACCGACATGCGCACCAGCGTGGTCGCTGTCGCTGCGCCGCCGGCTGCCAACAGCAGCGCTACTCCGCAGAAAGCGAAGCCTGCGTGCCGGAACCTGCTGATCATTTTCATCATTCCACCTCCAGCATTCCGGTCGCGACCGCGCGATCGTTGTTGAGCGTCGTTATGAAAAGACTGCGGACGCCCGGAAGAGTTGTGCTCGCAATCTCCAAGTCGAGTTCGATCATGCCCGGGAACAGGCCGGTGATGGCGGAGGCTGTCACGCCAATATCAGCGCCGCCCGGCGCGCCGCTCGGGCCGGTGAAGGCATACGTAAACGTCGGGTCGAGGCCGTTGCCTTGGACACAAATGCTCACCGTGGCCGAGCCGGACGCCGGGCGCACGACCGTGAGCGGCGAGCCTTGTATGCCGCACGTGTTTCCGCCGGTGAGCAAGCCGATAAAATTCACATTGATCGGCGAAGACGCGGCGGCGGTGGTCGGCTCGACGACTACAATTTCGTTCCCCGTCGAAGCAGGCTGCGCTGAGTCGAGCGAAATCATGTCCACGGAAATATCGAACGGTACGATCACGAACGGCACAGGATTCGACAGCGGAGATGGCGTGCCCGGATTTTGCACTTGCATCGTGAGCGTGCCCGCCGATTGCACGTCCGCGGGATTCAGAGCTGTCGCGCATACAGTCGCGGCCGAACATGTCGTACCGCGGGCGATTCCATTTATAAGAATCGACGACGCGCTGGCGCCGCTCCCTGCGACAAAATTCACGCCCTGCACGACCAGCGGAAATCCCTCCACCGCGCCAGCCATTGCGCTTGAAGGGAGAATCACTTCGATCGCGGGACCGCTGGTGATGGCGATCGCGGCCGAAGCGGATTCCGTCGGGTTCGCCTGGCTCGTCGCGATTACGGAGATCGCGTTCGGTGAAGGAGCGGACGTAGGCGCGGAATAGAGGCCGGTGGAATCCACGGATCCGCACGCCGCACCCGAGCAGCCTTGCCCGGTGACGCCGCTCTGTACAGTCCACGTGACGCCCGCATTACTGCTGCCGGTCACCGTCGCGAAAAACTGCTGCGTGCTGACCGTGCCCGCTGATGGCGGCATGAAAGCGTATGCGGGCGACACGGCGACGCTCACCGGTCCTGTCAGACTGGTGATCGTGATCATGGCCGCACCGCTTCGCGATGGATCAGCATGGCTGGTCGCAGTGAGCGCCACTGGATTCGTCGCGGGCACCGAACCTGGCGCGAGATAGTCCACGGCACTCGAGCCTGGCCCGACCGGTGCGACGCACGGATTCGTTCCGGACACGCAGACTTCGCCCACGGTCGCGCTGCCGTTCGGGACGCCGCCGACGGACCACGTCACGGTAGTGTCAGACGTACCTGTAACGTTCGCCGCGAACGACGCGCGCTGGCCGACCGAAAGCGTCGCCGTCGGAGGCATCACGCCAACGGTCACGCCGCTCGTGATCGTGACACTCGCTGCTGCGATTTCCGGTCCGCTCGCAGGCTGTGGGCTGACGGTCGCATGAACCGTCACGGGATTCGCGCCCGGCAAATCCGTGGGTGCCGTATAGAGCGCAGTGGCCACGCCGCTCGGCACGACCGTGCCGAGCGTCAAATTCCCGCCCGCGATTCCATTAACGTCCCAGACGATAGTTGCGCCCACCGCGAGACAAAACGACGCCGCGAACGCTTGCGGTTGGCCGAGGCTCACACTCGCTAGCAGCGGCGAAATGGAATTTGTCGCCGCGCAGGTAATCGTCGCGCTCGCGTTGCCGGTCTTCGAACTATCGGCGGCGCTCGTCGCCGTCACCGTTACGGTCGGTGGCGAGGGTGGCGCCGATGGCGCCGTGTACAGCGCCGTCGTGGCGCTTGTCGTCGCGATCGTGCCTACAGTCGAGTTACCTCCCGCGATTCCGTTCACGCTCCACGTAACGCCAGCCGCGGCGCCGCCGGTCCCGGAAACGCTGACCGTGTATACCTGCTCGCCGCCCGTCGGGACGCTCGCGGTAATCGGCGCGACCATCACCACGATGTCGTCCGTCAAATTTACGATTGCTGAGCCGCTCGCGCTGGTGTCCGCCTGGCTTACCGCAGTCACGGCTACGCTGGGTGAAGACGGCAAAATCACTGGCGCTGTGTAAAGTCCGGTTGCGGAGACGGTCCCGGACGTCGCTGCGCCGCCGGGCACATTATTCACTTCCCATGTGACGGCCGTGTTCGAGTTGCCGGTTACGACCGCTTGGAATTGTTGCGTCGCGCCCAGCACGAGGTTCGCACCCGGCGGCGTCACCGTCACGCTCACGCTCGATGAACCGCCGTTCGGCGGCTTGCCGGCAATCCCGCAATTGACGTCAACGATCGCGGCAACGCACAACATTCCCAGCGCGACCGCGCTCGGCCAATTTTTTTTGCAGCAAGAAATCGCGGCAACGCGCGCCGCCGATTGCTTCTGCAGAATTTTCTTTTCGTGAGCAATTTCCATGGGCGCCACGGTCAAGGCACGGGATGTGCCACAGTGGGGCACCGCCGGAAACCATGGATATCTAGCCCTGCTTGAACTCAAGAACAAGCCGGACTGAAGAGCACGCCCATTCTTATCAGCTACTTAAGGGGATCGAATTTCGCGGAGTCATCCTTGGAACGTCATTCTTCGATTGCGCCCAGAAAAAACTTCAATGCTCCGCG
>CAWJGQ010000012.1:0-86875 GCA_963842425.1 uncultured Acidobacteriota bacterium
TTTAGGTTGCTTCGACGGTGCAGGCGACCGTCTGAGCCGAATTCCTGACGGATGTTGCCCTCGGTCACTCGTCTAGCTTTCCAGCCGCGATACAAGTGCTCGAAGCGGTCTCCGACGAAACGGGCCTTCGCGTGATTCCGGAAGATCAGGTCCGCTTCCAGGCTGCTGTAGTGCCTGAGGTCCCCAGCCTTGCGGATTTCAAAGTAGCGGACGATGTCGCCTGCGGCATCGGACTGGAGCGGAATCGTGACCAGCGAGTCGAACAATTCCTGCGCCCTGGAAATGCAAATCCGCCCGCGCCAAATACAAGAATCGGAACTCGGCAAGCTGGCAGCCGGAGGAGGGGACTTTCGCGAAATTCTTTCTCACTACTTTTTCAATATGAAGATCCGTCACCTCGAAGACGCAGCCCCTTAGGTTTCCGTCGAGCTCCTCCGGGGCGATGGATCGTGCAGGAAACTCTGCACTCTCTGTGGCTCCGTTCGTTTGCCCGTCAGTTGCGCGCAGCCGCGCTGGGCACCAGCGCTATGGATTTCGATCCAGGACGTGCTAGCTGAGCCACGTGCTCCAAAGGCGCCTGCATTCACCAGGTTATGCTCATCCGTACAAATAATGTAATTATAGTAATCCAGCGTCAGAAGTGTTGCGCGGCATTGCATTCGAATTGCGCGTTCGCGGGGCCGGAGGTCACCGTCCGTTCCTTGTTACTATGCTACCAGAATCCGCCCATTTGACGTGAAAACGCGATTTGGCAAGCGTCGAATGCTCTTTGTGATAGAAGCGAGTCAAGGCAAATCGAATGCGCGAGATGAGCGCTAATAATAACATTGCAACGCGCATCAAAATGAAACAGTGCGGTGCAACTGTCAATGTAATGGTGGGTTCGACTCCCACACGCTTCCGCCAACTCTGTCTCATCGAAATTCCATCTTGCACGAAGGTGTGCGAAGCACCGCGGGCTATTTCGCGTTGAGCGAGAAAGCGGGTTCGAGTGGCGAGGCAAACGCCGGCTGCGTTCATCGTTTCCGCACGATTCTCTGGCCGCACTCCTAAAAGTGCTGAGAATCAGCGCTTGGTGACGTCGGCCTGGTAGCGCTCTTTTTGGATGCTGCCGTCATGAAGATGCTGCTGCACATCGATGACGAACTTTACGGGGCAGCCTCTGTCGGTGACCCACGCAGAGCCCTTAACGAAGCCATCTGATCCTAGAACAGTTCTAATCGAAAGAAGCGTCGGCCGGTGTGTCGCGCGCCGTGTCGATTGCGTATTTGATGGTGGCTTCGCCATTCACGTTTTCCGCGCCGGTACGGACGGTGGCTGAGGAATTCTGCACGAGCGCGAAAGTGCTGGCGGGAAGCGGCCCTGCCAGTACGAGCACGGCCGTGTTCCACGAGGAAGTACCGACGCGAGCGCCATGGATGGCGCGAGAGCCGGAAGTGTCCGTGAGCGTTCCTTCGATCGAATCAGAAGAGACGTCGGCTTCCCAATCCGCATTTGTGAAAGGAGGCACGCTTTTTTTGTATGACCAGTGGAATGGCGCCGGCGCTTTGTTGATACGGTCCGCGACGCACTGGAGATTTATGCCGGGGTCAGCGCTCTGTGCAACCTGGGCCTTGCTTGTTGATGGCGAGGCTACGGAGTTTTGCTGTACGTTTCCAGCAGGCGTTACGTTGCACGCGAAAATGATGCCTAGCAACGAACCGGTTGCCCCGAGAGTGAGCAGCCGAAGAAGGCGATGCATCGTCGGATACATGCGATTTTCCCTTTCAGCTGGCGTTCGAGCGGGATACTTGAGCGAGCCCAAAATCTCCCGCATTCCGGTAGACGATATCTGCCGTGAACGACAGTAGCGTAATTAGTTGTCGTCGTGTTTCATGTCGGCGGGGCAGGTGGCACCGAGCCACTTCAAGTCCATCTTCATATTGGAGTTCATGGTGTGGCTACCATCCATCGTGCCACTTCCCTGGCCATTGCCGACTGCATGCTCAGAGTCGATGGCGTGAATTTTTATGCGAAAGTCAAACTTTGCCGGCTGCTGTGCGCACGACTCTTTGATCTCCAGGTCGCTGGTTGTTGAATTGAGCACTGTTTCTTGACAGGTCATCTGTCCACTGTTGTCCTTGAACGGATCCTTGATGAGGTCTTTCTGTGTCAAACAGCTCTTGCTGGTGACGGTTCTCGCTGTTCCGTTGCCCATACTGCTCATGGCCGCATCATACCTTGCACGCTGTTCGGGCGTCAGTTTGGCAAGAGCATCTGGTGGTAAACCAGGAGTGCCAGACAAGGTGATGATAGAAGTGTTTTGCCAGAGGCCCGTTTTGACATCCATTGGCGTAAGTTTGCTCTGGGCAAGAAGCACGGTGGCCGAGAGACAAACAACACACAGTGAAATTGTTGTTCGCATTTTTCCTCCTTAAGAGTCGTTTCTAAATTCAAATCGTACAGTTCTGCGACCTTCTTACTGTTTGATGCCTAGTGAAATCTCCACGCGGCGATTGAGCGCCCTCCCGTTTGCCGTGCCGTTATCGGCGACGGGGCGGCTGGCACCGAAACCCTGCGGGGCGAGCAGAGTTACTGCCACGCCGTGAGCCTGCAACCACGCGACAACGGAAGCGGCGCGTTTTTCAGAAAGCGGCTGATTGAGAGCGGCGCTGCCTTGATTGTCGGTGTGCCCGGCAATGATCCAATGGGAGCTAGGTTGACTGTTAATCAAACCGAGGACCGCATTGAGCGCAGGCGCGCTATCGGGGCGCAGCTTCGCCGAGTTGGTGTCGAAATGTATGCCGTAGATTGTCGCGGTGCCGGTTTGCGCGAGGGCGCGTTCAAGCGCGGCGGTATTTTCAGCATGGCGGTGCAACGGAATCTCGACAGAACCAGCTTGTCCGGCAACGAGGTCGGCAGGCGCAGAATTTTCGTCGTAGCCGGCGGCGTTCGCGCTCGCAATGACAAGGCCGGCTGGCAAACCTTTTAGCGAGCAGTGCCCGTGTGCATCCGTTGTCGCGGTAACAAGCGCCGCAGCCACGTTGGCGCCCGCGATCGGCGCGTGGTTGTCCGCATCAACGACTGAGGCAGCGAGCGAAACTTGATACTTGAAATTATGGGGATTGACGAGAATGCGGACGAAATCGATGGCGTAGCCGTCACGCGCGTGAGTGGTGGGGTCGTCGACCAGGAAATTGACGGAGCCGGAATGAAGCAGCGGCCAATACTCTGGCAGGAGTCGAAGTGTTATGAGTTTGCCGACCGGGCCGGTTTGATTGAGAGAGTTTACTGAGTCTTCGAACGATGGAATGCGGGTGCCATTCAAGCTGACCTGGAAATGAGAATGGAAGACAGGAGCCTGAAAATCATCGACGAAGACCTGAAATAAGACGGCGTCAACTTTCGGAGGCAAATCACCAACGACCAGAACGATGGGGCGGGGCATAGAATTGACGCGCTCCTTGCAGGGAGGCCCGCCTGCGAGAGAACGCTCGCAAGGGTTCAAGATGCTGCTGTAGCCATCGCTAGGTATTGAAGAATGCTTGGAATCCGTGGGGTCTACTCCCGAGCCCAACATGATGCGATCGGTGCCGTCAGCGGCTCCGGCAGGCGGTGTCCAAGGATATGGGTGCATTGGTGTTGACTGACCTGAAAACGGATCGAATCCTTGTGGCCAACCGAAACCGAGATTGTTGATGTCGCCTGTGCGCGCAACCAGGTCCGCCTCTGGGCCTCCTGGTGTGCGCTCATATTCGACGGCCCAGTCTTTGGCTTGGTCTCCTGTGGCAGGGACAGGTTTCGGGGGTGGCGGAGGCGTTGGATTCACGGGGATCGCAGAAGAAGGAGAACTGGGAGCAGCAGCGGCCGCAGCGGTAGCCACCTTCGGAGGCGTCGCTGCGCTGTCTTTGTTTGCGCCTGCGCTTGCGATGGCCCGGGCTGCGCCCGCGGCGGCAGCCAATGGGTTCTTCGCGTAAGTACGCTCGATTTCAGTGACTTTTTTCTTTGCGCGGTGAGCCAGATAGGCAGAGCCCCCCGCGATTGCCAGCACCAGCACGACGACCAGTGCGATTAGAACGGCAGCGATTTTGAAGATTCGGCCGCTGGATTCCGCGACGGGCGCAGAGGCATGAGTTACGGTGGCATTCGCCTGATTTGCAGCAATGCTTCCGCCAAGGGTGCCGCCGCTTGTCGCAGATGAACTGGGAGGGGTTCCTGCGACAGCTCCGCACTTGGTGCAAAATTTTGTTTGCGCCGGCAACTCCGAGCCGCACTTCGTGCAATGTGTCTGAGGAGAAGCGACTCTCGGCTTGTCAGCACGCTGCGCGCCACACTTGGTGCAAAACGCATCGCGCTCCGTCAGGGAGGCGCCACATTGCTTACAAGTGATTGCCATCATTTCTTGGCCACATTCTTTGGTCTTTACTTTTTGACTATAGCCTCTTCGTAGTGGTCTTTTTGCATCGTCCCGTCATTGAGGTGCATTTCCGAATCCACAACGAATTTCACGGGGCACCCCTGCGAGGTGGCCCAAACTGTGCCTTTCACAGAGCCACCCGGTCCCAAGATGTTTTGGTCGAGGGTGGTCTCGGCGACTGTGGCGCGCGCCGTATCAATGGAATATCGGATGGCGTCGTAACCGTTCACGCTTTCCGCGCCGTCACGGGTTGTGGCGGAGCTATGCGCTACGAGCGCGAACGTGCTGGATGCGCCGGACACGGCGGACAAGCTCGCCAATGCGGCCTGCCAGCTATCTCTGTCCGAGCGCACGGCGTGAAACGATCGCGAAACGTATTTGTTCTTGAAGGTGCCGTCCGCAGTCTGCGGGGTTAGGTCGCCTTCCTCATCCAGATCGTCGTTCCCGTTGACGTGCTTATAGGAATAGTGGAACGCTTCCGGAGGATTTTGAATGCGGTCGAAAATGCAATTGAGATCGATGCCTGGGTCAGAACTATCTCGGGCTGCCGCTGCTGCTGCGGGCTTCGTATCGCGGTCCTTCCTGCCTGAAGGGACAAAGTTGCATCCGGTCACGCCAAACCAGAACAGGCTGGCAACCAGAGCCACACATGACGCAGAAAACAATTTCGCCGCACTGGGGTCTTTCCAATTCATCTCTCTTACCTCCGTACTTGAATCGAGCCGTCCGCAGTGACCCATTTGGTACAGAACGCGTCACGCTCGGTCAGAGAAGCTCCTCATTGACTGTAGACACTGATGATCGTCCGACATAGGACAAATTACTTCGGCCCGCACGCATTGATGTCCGGATCCCGCACGGTCTTGCTGGTCTTGTACAAGTCGAGTTTGGGAGCTTCGCCCTTGATGGACAGCAACTGAGCGTCAGCACCGGCCTGCGCGTAAAAGTTGAGATGGGTCATGGAGCACGGCACGATGCTCAAGGGTCCAGAGCCCGCGTAGTCGAATTCCGTCACGAGCTGAACATAGGCGGCGCCCTCGATTTTGAAGAAATCTTCTTTGATTTTTTTGATGAGGCCGCCGAGCCCGGCCGATTCGAGGGCTTCCGCAGCCTTGTCGAGGATCGCGCCCGGAACTGCTTCCTGAATCGCTTCCTTGATGCTTTCTGTCCCCACAGAAATGGAAACCTTTGGTGCGTTAATGGCGAGAACTACGCCATGTGCCGCGAGGGATTCCGCCGTGGTTGTCTCCAGCGTGGGCTCGCCGTTCATCTTTCCTTCAGGCGTGCTTTGTGCGCCGTTTTCCGCGCCGTGAACGGAAAGGCCGTCGGTGCCGTCGAACGTGAGATCGAGGCCGCCTTCGGCAGCGTCCTTCTTGCCTCCGAAACCGGGCTTGAAAATCAGGGCTTCATCGATGCGGAAGAGCAATGGCAGGCCGTAAACATCAAAAACGTCTTTAGCGAAGGGCGGCAATTTCAGCCGCGACTCACCGATGCCGCTATTTTCACCACTTGTCAGAACGCCCCAAGAGACGTGCAATTTGCCCTGCAAAGGCGTGTTGTACTCGAATTGTTGAATGGTGTTGCCGGAAACCACGGCTTTGAAAGCTGTAGTGATCTTGCTCAATTCGCCTTTGGTCTTGATGCTGGCGGTAAGGCCGGCAAGCTTTTTGGCAACGTCCAGGGACAATGAGAATCCCTCACCCTCTGGTTCGCCGTCAATTTCGAATTCCCAATTGTCGATCTCTCCTTTTGTGTGAAGGCCGATCGAGGTTTTGTTCTCTTCGCTGGCATAAACGACCGAAGGAAAAAACCTGGCGCGAAGATTGGCGAGAAGGTCGGATGGGCTGATTTGAGGCAGCACACGCGCGGTACTTTTGTGGAAGTCGATTGGAACGGAAAACTCGATTCGTCCATTCTGTATGAAGTCGGTGAGGGCTGCCTCATCGGTGACGACGGCGATCTGTGCGCCCTGGTTTACCGTCCCGACTACGCGACGGACGCCGAGGTGCTCGAGGAACATGACTTGTCCTTCTTTCAGATCGCGAATGCGGGGATCGGAGGCGTCGAAGAGAAACACCTTGGCGTCATCGCTAACGCTCTTGAGCGTGCGTTGAACCGTGGGAAGATCAATGCGGACAGTATTGGGTGTGTATGTGACATCGAAAACCGTGCCGGGCAACTTGCTTAGATCACGGAACTGGCTCGGCATGCCGGTGACGGTGGTCGAGCCTGTCTGCGCGACGGAAGACGTCTTCTGTTTGCAGCCGGAGGCGGCAACGATAAGGGCAATACCGAGCAAGGGCATCACCGGGCGCGACGCGCAGTGAGCCGCGAATGGGCGCGGAATGCGTATCGTGCCGGTGCCGAGCAACACATGAAGTTCTTGAAGCATTGGCGTCATCGCGACCTCGCTTAGGGTTAGAAACAACGTTCAGGCGCTGCTCAGTGCACTTGCTTTGCCGCAATCGCACCGATGTAAGGGATCTTGTATTCGCGCTGGCTGTATGCCTGGTACATCAGGAAGAGCCAGAAGCAAAAAATCCCGAGTCCAATCAGAAGGCGCAGAGGCAGGTCGATGGTGAGCACCCAGAAGCCAGCGACGCTTGCCAGGATTCCCCAGACAATGCTCCAAACAATCGCGAGAATTACGCACGCGATGCTGAAGAGAAGGGACTGCATGGCGTGAAATCGAACGAAGCGATTGCTCTTGTAGGGCTCCCGCACAAGAAACAAGATTCCCGTAATTGCTCCGAGGACGTAAGCGAGCGCCGCAGCCATGTTTGCCGCCAGCCCGGTATTGTTTGCGGCAGCGGCTGCTGGCGAGGCTTGCGCCATAGGAGCGGGCGCGCTCGGCCCCGCCGCACGCTGGCCGCACGACCCGCAGAACGCGCTATCATCCGTGACCGTTGCACCACATTTTGCGCAAAATGCCATGAGAGATCTCCTTTTGCTTATGACTCACTGCCTACCCGATGCTCTTTGCCAAGATTGACTCGGCAAATTCTGCGAAGACAGGGTCGCGCGACGGTGGCGTCACTTCTCGCAGTCGCCCGTCCGCTTGCCCCTCAGCGTTAGCTTGAGCGACACACCCTTGCTTGCCTTGGGCTTCACTTCTCTTATGACCGAGAATTCAGTGCTGCCCACAGTGCCTTCCACATGCACCAGCCGATTCTGGCAGTCAGCGTCGTAAGAAATTGTTCCGTCGCCACTCTTGAGGTCCTTCACCGCGCAGGAGTCTTCCGATTTCGAGCCGGCGAGCATCCGGTCATTGAATATCTTTTCCGGATTGTCCAAATCCGAAGGAGCGATACACCGCGTGCCGGTTCTTGACTCATCCTGCCGTTGATCCTGCACTTCATAAGTGATCGTGAATGCGTACTTGCCCGGCGTCAAATCGACAGTCGCTCCCATTGCACGCAGAGCGCACGGTCCTAAAAGCGCCGCAAAAAGCACTGCGTTCAAAACATTCCTTCTTGGCATTGTTCCAGCAGTAGCAACGCGGAGCGGTTCTCCCGGACGCTCGTTGACGCGCTTCGCCGCCGCATCCGCGCCGCATTCCCTCTCTCGTTTACTGAGCCTTCGCATCCGGCGGGACCACAAACGACCATACGGAATCGAAAAGCATTCCATCGCCCTGATCTCTCGCCACGTCGCCGCCGGAAAACTTCTTTGTTTTCGAGACAGGGCGAAGCACGATGCCGTAGTCACCCGGCAATAGCGGAGCCGCGGCGGCCAGGCGATATTTTCCGCTCGCGATTTTCTCAACTTTGACGGGCACGCGATCCTCAACGAAGTGCGAATACACTTGCCAGTCCGCGGCCGCGTCCGAGCTGGCGTCTTGTTTTCCCTCTGTCGCGCCGACCAGACGGTAGGAGTTCTGCGCGGGCGTCAACTTTACGATGGTTGGCTCGAAATCATCCGTGCTTGCACCGGGGACGGCCGAAAAATCGACGCTGAACGACGGCAGGCTCACCGGCGACGTGTTGGCAGAAGTTACGCTAGGTATCGCCCATACGTAGGTGAGACCCGGCTTGCGATGAGCCGTGATGCCGCTCAGTACGCCTCCTGCTTGGCCGACCGCCACATTTCCCGTAGTGGAATTGATATGGTTTGCAGCGCCAATCGACGCTGTGCTCACGCTGCCTTGTAAGGCAACGCCCAAAGCGGAATCGGAAGATAAACTAGACATGGAAGACGGCTTTGCCTTCGTTTGCGCGAGCTGCGTTCTCTCTACGGGTAAATCCTGCGAAGCCGCACCCTGAATCATCGCCACGGACGGAAGGCGTGGCGCCTGTGGATTCGCTGGCGGAGGAGTCGCGTTGGCAGCGGTCGCCGACGTTTGCCGTGGCGTAGAAGTTGTGTTTGCCGCGGCCATCATGGCATCCATTTCGCCCTTGGTGATCCCTGCTTTCTGCAAACTCACAAGAGCATAGGGATTCAGGTCGAATTCAGTGGCGGACGATTGAATCGAAGAAATCACCACGGATTCCGGCACGCCAGCCTTGACCATCTTGACAACGTCGGCATTCGTCAGCGGCTTTTGCGCCTGCTGCGCAAATGAAGCGTGAAGGACAATTAAAAACAAGCCCACCAGCACGGCGGATCTAAGGCTTCTCGGGACCATGTCTTTCCCTCCTTCATTCGTCTTCCATCTGAGCTCACGGGTGCGGCAAGAGAGACTCAGTGCCGCGCGGCCCGGTCACGAGCACCTTCAGAGCGTAATTCGATTCTGTATGGTTCTGGTAAACGCTCGTCGGGAATCCCAGAACGGGATTAGGCCAGAATCCGGAGCAAGAGGTGTCCTGCCAATCGATCATGATCCCCGTATTATTCCAGTGCACATTCCATTGCCCGAAATCCTGCCGATACGTCACGACGTTCGGGCAATTCGCTGGAAAGCTCATCCGATGAAACTCCCTGTACAAGCCAGCCTTGCGGAAGCTGACTAAAATCGTAGGTATCAAGTCCCGGGTCGAACTTATCGTTTAACTGCCGGTGGACATAAATGGATGTGGAGCCTGTGGCCTGCTGGGGGACG
Source organism: uncultured Acidobacteriota bacterium (assembly GCA_963842425.1). GTDB lineage: Bacteria > Acidobacteriota > Terriglobia > Acidiferrales > UBA7541 > Palsa-295. Next base: position 9,435 of record CAWJGQ010000012.1, read on the forward strand.
TTTGATCCATTGACCGGGGAAAAGCGCTGGGTACCAACCGGAGCGCCATTGCTGAGGCCTCTCTTGCTGAAGTCGAGCGCTTGCCATGTGGCCGGGATGTACATCAGGAGAACGTTCTCGTCGCGTGCGGCGTAGAATTTAAAGCCGCCGGCTTGAACTTCTTTGCCGTCGGCGCGGTGTACGACTAACTGCAAGTTGTCCTGATCGAGGACGCCGCTGATGTTGTCGTCCAGTTTGAGAACGACCAGCTGATCGGTCCACGCCTCAATCTGGAAATCTTCACGGAATCCGAGACCGTAAATCCACGCTGCAACGCCGGGCTTCGAATCGCCGAAATTGCAGCCATGGATGCTGTAAAGATTGTATTGGCTGATTGGCGTGAACTGGAGTGGAATGTGAAGTTGACCAGCCACGGCGCCGATCGCCATCTGTCCTTGCGAGAGGACGCAACCGTTGATCTGAGAGGTGGCCGGCATGACGGCGTATTTCGCAGCGCCTGTAGGCGGCGCTTTAGCCAGATTTTTTGCGGGAGTTATGTTCGTTTTGGGCGCCGCAACAACCAATGAAGGCGTGGGCGTCAATTTTGCTGCTGGTCCTGCTGACTTCGCGGTCAAGAGGTCCGCATCCGCGCCTTGCTTTTGGGTGGAGAGGCCAGCAAGCAAAGAAGACTTCTGCGCTGATGCCTTTGGATTGACTACGGCGCGAGACTCTGTCCCTTTCAGGACCACTCGCGGACCTTTCGCGACAAGCTTCTGGAACTCATCGTCGGTAAGGAGATGGACTTTCGCGCCCGTGGGAAGCTTCGCGGCAATGGAAGGATCAACTTGTTGAGCGGCCAGTTGTTGCGCCGCCAGCCCCGGGCAACTGAATGCCATCGACAGGCCGACGCATGCAAGCCAGGCAAATTTCTTATGCATCTGTTTGCTCCTCTTCTTCTCGCTTCGCGAGTCCGACTACCAAGGACTGACACCGCGCGGGCCAATGACCGTTATGTCCAACGCATACGCAGCCACGCTGCCGTAATCGATCGGATTTCCACCGTTGCCCGTCGGCCAGCACGAATCCTCCTGCCAGAAAACTTGAAACGACGACGTGGACGTGTAGTTGATCGCCCAATTCCCGTTTGTCGAATATTGGCCATTCACCGACTGACAGTTGACGCTCTTGTATATCGAGTGGTAGAGCTGAACGCCACCCTGTGGGTCGATTTTGAATCCCGGCGCAAAACTGAATTGATAGGTATCGGTGCCGCCCGGAAAAGTAAACGAACCCGGAAGCGTCCAGCTGACCCTGTCACGCATAACGCCAATCGTTTTTCCTGCCCAGAATGAAACCGAAGGCGATTCCACATTTGGTGTAATCGGAGTTCCCGTAGAGTCCGTAATACTCGCGAGCTCGATGCCGGAGACAATCGGGGCTTTCAGGATCGAGGCCAAAACTTGCGTTTCACGCGCGGCAGAAAAATTGAAACCAGTTGCCTGATAAACCTGTCCGGTTGAAGTCTTCACCACCAGTGTTACATTGTTGGTGTCATACAAACCGCTCGCGTTCAGATCAATGGAAGCGACAATTTGGCGGTCACTCCAATTGTTCGGCGTGACTTGAAATCCCACGCGATCCGGAAACAACCGCGCGCCAATCATTTGTGTCCGTCCGCGACCCAAGGCGACCTTGGCCGGGCCATTTTGATAGTGCAGCCCGCTCAGATAGATTTCCCCGGGGCTCCCTCCGAACCCGCAACCTTGAATCACGAATGTTCCTTCCGGCCCCGCGATAGGGCTGAACCATACGCCGGACTTTTGGCCATCCACGGAACTGATTCCGTTCATGCAGGCCAGGGTCAACACCGATGACGTTGCGTTATTCCCAGTTGTCGGAGACGCAGGGCGGGTCGCTCCTGGACTCCGCTGTTTCGTGGGGCCGGTCACGGGAGTCAAGCTTCCCGTTTGAGGAACAGTGCCAAAGTTTGAAGGGACCTTCGGGGACGGCGTGCTCGCGGTAGTAACATTCGACGGGTTGCCGGACGCTGACATTGTGTGACTTGCGCCGAGCTGCCCACCCGGCCTCAATCCGATCAGGGCTTGAGCCGACGCGCTTTGTTGCCGCAGAAGACCGATGAGGGTCGAATTGGAGCCATCGGCAAACCCCGCCGTTGCGCCCGTTTTCGGCGCCGTTTGGGCCTGCGACAGAGCCTCCACGATCAGTTTGTTCGACTGCCATTGCTGCGCGCCATGCCTCTGTGTAGGGCCAGGATTTACGGCTACTTTTTGGCCCTGCGCTGCCAAGCTTGCGCAACATAGGAGCGCCGCTCCACTCGCCAGTGTGATTCGCGCCGTCATCCGATTGATTCGCGTCATCTGTTTCTCCCGTAACCGCTGCGCCAATTCATGAGTCCGAAATAGCAGGGGATGGGCGCGGCGTCAAAGGACGGGGTAGCGAAGAGTTCATGACTTGCTAAGTTATTGAAGAGGATGAGTTTGGCGGCGCAGATGACACGATCGACTTGACGACGAATGTCTGTGTTATACTCCGGCGAAACTCTCAAGGTCCGGTGGTATGGACGATTTCTTCAGCTCTTCACGGCTGTTTCGCTTCGGCCTTTTTGAGGCAGACGTAGAGAATGCCATTCTCACACGCAAGGGTGTGCGCGTCCGTTTGCAGGAGCAGCCGTTCCGCATTCTCGCGATGCTGCTTGAGCGGGCGGGGCAGGTTGTTACCCGGGAAGAGCTGCAAGAAAAGCTGTGGCCCACGGGTACTTATGTCGATTTCGAGGGCAGTCTAAACGCCGCACTCAAACGGCTTCGTGCCGCGCTGGATGACGATGCGGATAATCCGCGATTCATTGAAACGGTCCCGAAGCGCGGCTACCGATTCATTGCGCCAGTAACGGTCGCAGACAGCGGCGTTAAGTCGGCCGCAACCTCGGGCATCACACCCTCAACTTCCGTCGTAGCGGTGGAAGAGGTCTCCGCCGATGCCGCCAGGAAACGACGGGGATCGCGCTTTGTGCTACGGTTCACGGCGATTGCCGCCTTCGCTCTTGTAATCGTATTTGGCGCTTTCCTTGTCGCTCGTAAGAAAGCCGTGCCACGCTCTGAAGCGGATGCTCACGTGCCGTTTTCGCCCATCGCGCAGCGCCGGTCGATTGCTGTTTTGGGATTCCACAATGCTTCCGGACGAAACGACGACGCGTGGCTATCCACCGCGCTCACGGAAATGCTGCGCACGGAGATCGGTGCGGGCGATAAACTTCGTGTTGTACCCGGAGAAGACGTCACACAATTCCGATTGACCGCTCCCTGGTCGCAGACGGATTCCCTGAGTCCGGCAACCGCTTCTCGTATTGGCAAGGGCCTGGAAGGGGACTTACTTGTCCTCGGCTCGTATACAACGCTCGGCGAACTACAAACGGAAAGTCTTCGTGTCGATTTCCGACTGCAGGATGCGCAGACGGGTGAGATTCTGTACGAAGGTGCGGAGACAGGCGCGGAAAAGCAACTCTTTGGGCTTGTCGCGAAAGTCGGCGTAGCGCTGCGAGAACGATTAGGCCTGCCTGTGGTCACAGAATCCGAAGAAGTTAGCGTCCTTTCGTCGTTGCCGTCCGATCCAGATGCGGATCGCTTGTATTCACTCGGCCTCGAAAAAATGCGTGAAGACGACGTGGCTACAGCAAGAGATCTCTTTCTGCAAGCCGAAAGCATATCGCCCGGTTTTCCCCTCGTTCACCTCATGCTTGCTCGAGCCTGGGGCGCCTTGGGATACGATCAAAAATCCCGCATCGAGGCGAAGAAAGCCTTTGATCTTTCCGCGACTCTTCCGCAAACGGACAAGTTGCTAGCGGAGGCCAACTACTATGAAAGTTTGAGGGACACAGATCGAGCTGCCGCCGCGTACCGAACGCTGCTTGCTCTTCATCCAGACAGCGTGGATTACGCAGTGCGGCTCATCGCGGTGCTAAACGTCTCTGGACACCGTGAAGAAGGGCTGGCTGTGGTCAGGCAGCTCCGCCAGCTTCCGCCACCAACCTCCGAGGACCCGCGCATTGATTATTGGGAAGGCACACTGGTCAGCTACACCAATGGCCCCGCTGCGCGTCCTTTCATTGACCGGGCCGTGGCCGCGGCAGCAGCGCGCGGCCAGAGGCTTCTCTACGCGCGCTTCCGGCTGGGACAATGCCTTGGATTGGTTTACAGCGATGAGCCGCAAACGGCAACGGCCCGATGCCAGGAGGCGTACGACATCTTCATGGGCGCGGGAAATCGCCTGCAGGCCGCAGACGCGCTGCGAGTCATGGGCGACCGGCGCGGTTCGCAGGGAGATTTCGACGGGGCGCACGAGCTTTATTTGCGCGCGCTTGTCCTTCTCCGCCAATTGGGCGAGCATGAAAAAACGGGAGCCGTGCTGAACAACATGGCCGTTGCAATGGAAAGTCGAGGGCAAGTGGATCAGTGTGAAAGACTGTTTCGGGAGGCGAAGCGGAATTTCGAAGAGTGCGGCGATACGCTGAACGCCGGCGTCTCCGATGGGAACATCGGCGATATCCTTTTGGCGCGCGGCCAGCTTCACGAGGCCGAGCGGCAATACCAAGACGCCCGCAAGCTGCTGGTGACGGTCCTTCCCAACGGCGTCGAGTACGACCTCGAGAGCATCTCCCAGGTCCGCCTGTTCGAAGGCGACATTCCGGGAGCGAAGAGCTACGCCGATCAAGCGTTCGCAATGGCACAGGTTAGGGGCGGTGCAACAAATTCAGCGGACGCGATGGCAACTCTGGCAGCCGTTTCCGCGGCGGAGGGCGACCTGCCGACGGCCCGGAAGTACGACCAACAGACACTCGAAATCCGGCAGAAACTGGGCGACCAGAATGCCGTCGCTGAAAGCCAGGCGGAGCTCGCGTCTCTCTCTATCGAGGAGGGCAAACCTTCCGAGGCGGAAGGTCCTCTCAGAAAATCACTTGCGGAGTTTCAATCTGTAAAGGCCACATTGGACGAGATTCGCGCTCAAACTGATCTGGCGCGTGTGTTGCTGATCGAAGGAAAACTCAGCGAAGCAGCCAAACTCGCTTCCGACGCCATTCAAGCGACACGCACCAGCCGGGACCCAAGTTTGAAACTTCCTGCCGCCATTGCGGATGCACGCATCAAGGTTGCTCAACTCACTTTGGCTGCCGGGGGCAAACCGGATTTTTTCGGCCCGCACAACGAGCTTCAAAATGCGATCACAACGGCGAAACAACTCGACTACTACAGCATTGAATGCGAGGCTCGCCTCGCTCTGGCAGAAATCGAGCTTCGCACGGCTCCGGCACTTGGGCGCTCGCACCTTGCAATCCTCGCGGAGCACGCGCACAACCACGGTCTGGAACTCGTCGCCCGCAGAGCCGCCGAATTGCAGAAGCCCTCCGCCTCCGTCACGAAATCTGCATCGACTCGCTGAGGGAAGCCCCCAAACTGTGGCGAATAGCGCCACGGGTTGTAGACAAAAGGGAAGCCCTTGGCGCGCCTCTTCAGCTCGCCGGAATAATTCGCCTTCGCGTACGCTCTTTTCCCCGGCAACGAAGTTTGCTGCAAGTTCTCGCGTTGGCGCTACTTGCTGAAGAAAATCGTAATGGTTCCGGGCTGATTCTTCGGATCGTTATCGAGCGCGCCGTTCGATACGATGATCTCTTTCTTGCCATCTCCCATCACACCCGCCGCAGCGAGGCCAGACCAGCCGATCTGGACATCCAGTGTGAATGTAGTTGGCCCCTTGTACGAGCATCTTCCGCAGGCACGCATCCTCTTCTTTGGTGATGCGCGGCTGTGGCTGACTCTCGCCCGAATCGCTGCGCCTCAACCGCAAGCCCACATAGCAGCCAATCTCCCGACTCTTCCGGAATCGCGCTTTGCCTTCCAGTGTCAGCACAGAAGTGAGAGCGATCAAGGGTCCAACCCTTCACCTGCTGCAGGAGTTTGGTTTCCGGATAGGCCTCCCGGCCGATCTGCCCCACTTTTCGATCCATCTCCTCGATCTTCTCGGTCAAAGAGACCACTTCCTTCGACAGCGCTCAAGCACTTGCTGCAATTCCGTGATTTCGTCCGCTCGACTCCCATCTGATCGCTGCCGCAGATCGGCAATCGTTCACCGAGCGACTTAGCCAGCCCCCGTGCGGTGTTGATCAGACCGTACGCGCTCCACCAGAGCCGCACGCACTCGGATGACCATTAGATCTCGCTGGGCTTTCGCACCACAGAATCGGATCATTGGCCTAATCTGCCGCTTTTGTCCCCGCGTGTTTTTGTTAAGTATCCATCCATCAGAAAGATGGTTGGTAGGGGCGGTGGGGATCGAACTAAAAGCGACGCTGAAAATTCGTAAGTTATTCATTCCATTAGACGGCAAAAACGCCAAAAACAGCGGATTCGCCCAACCGAGGTACACGCGGGGTACACGACCGTCGAACACCTTGTTATCCAGTCGACTATGGCCCACTGATGCGTCACGATTTGTCGTTCGCGGCCGGTTTCTCTACACCTTGCCCAGTATTTGGTAGCATCGCTGCGCGCAACATGTCGGCTAGCGAATGCCGGTCGTGCACGCCCAGTTTTGAAAAAACGTTGCCCAGGTGGAATTTGACTGTGCGCTCACTGATCTGCATCGCGGCGGCAATTTCTTTATTCGATAAACCCTGTTGCAGGAGATTCAGCGTCTCACGTTCCCTAGACGAAAATGGAAGTCGCGGACCTCGGCTGTGTTTCCCCACCACCGAGGAGGCATACTGCGCGAACTGTTCGAGCACTCGCTGTGGAACCATGAGCCGACCACCGGAAATTCTCCTCACACCTTGAACCAACTGTGTATGAACATGTTCATAACTGATGAATCCGTGGATTCCGAACAGGAGCAGTCGGCATGTCTCTGTATCCGATAATTCGGGACCTACAACAAGAAATTTCGCTTCCGGGAGCTTGGCGCGAACGTCCAGCAGGTAGCGCCCGAAAGCGGAGGGAATTGACTGCGCATCGAGTATCACGATCGTCCGCAGAGAAGGGGCGGATTTTCTTTCTGGGTTAACCAAGTCTTCTCGAACCTTGAAGGCGGCGTCTTGCTTGAGAAGCAACTCCAAATATCGGCGCGCCAAAGGGTGATGGACAGCTAGCAATACAGAAACCATCCTGCCGTGCGACTTCTTTTGTCGTTTCGTCATAGAAGCCTCATACCTACAATCTGCACAAGTCAGGAAAAGAGAGTCGAGGACAGCCCTGTACTCAGAAGTCCCTATCCCTGTTCACCAACAGAATCTATCACCTGGACAGGTATTATTCACCTGTACAGCAGGACAGTAGACGAAGGGCAGCTTGGGCGGTACAAGTTCCACAATCAGTTCGAGCTTCGCGCATAGGTAATCGGCCTGGATGGCGATGCCGAAGCTTTTTCGGGCTCTCAAGTCTTGTCAAAAGGAAGAAGAGGTTCCCGCAGACCGCTCTTATGTGGATGAACTCTCCTGGACTCGGTAGTCTCGTTGCTCGCTCTTGTGGCACAGACCGATCTCGCAAATCGCGCGATCAGTGTTCGCTGGTACCTCGAACCGAAAGACAAAGTAGCAGAGACACACCAACACGAAGGAGGGAGCTTCATGATGCACCACGTCAGTCATATCGAGTGTAGAGGCAGTGGAACAACGGCTGCACCGGCTACCTTGCGTCAAAATTGGCAGGCCGACCAGTCCGCCCCGCTCAGGCTTCAAACTTACGTTAACAGCCTCGCGAGTCCGGAAACTGATCCTCGCGTCTACCCGAACCTACCCTCGCTGCCGTGGTTCGATGCTGCCAACTTCCCTCTCGCTTGTGCTCTAGAGAAAGCCTATCCGAACATTCAAAGTGAAGTTTTGGCGTTGGAAGAAGACGCGTTCAGAGCTGAGAGTGAACCGATCGAAAGAAAGGGCAAGTGGGATATCGTTGTGTTGTTCGACAGTGGCGCAAAAAACAGAATCGTAGCCTCACGGTGCCCAGCCGTCGCTGCCGTAATCGATGAGTTTAAGGAAAGCATAGACTACGCTGGACTCGTATACGTTTCCCGCATGCGCTCGGGGACACACATTGCACCCCACAGGGGACCGACTAATATGAGATTGCGTTGCCATTTGGGCATTCTAGTCCCCGCTGGAGATTGCCGTCTTCGCGTCGCGGGAGAAACACGCTGCTGGAACGAGGCGAAATGTATTGTCTTCGACGATTTTTTCGAACACGAAGCATGGAACTACACCGACTCCGACAGAATAGTTTTAATCGTCGATACGTGGCATCCCAGCCTTACGGCCCAAGAACGCGAGTTCTTGAAGGGTATATGCATAAGCACATCTAAATCCGGTGAAAAATAGCCAAAAAATGACAACCCGCACCAGAAACCAGAAGTAGTACTTTCGCAGGTCCATTTTTTGTTTGGTTGAAATCCGCCCACCAACTCAGTGATCTTTACATAGTTGGACTCGTTCGTTGGACAGAGACAGGATAAACGTCATGATTCTCCCCACCGGTAGAAAAGGCGAAACTATTCCTTCGTTGGCTGATTCGCTCGCTGCAATTGCAGACCGTGCTGGGCGGTCCCCAGCAGAGGAAACGATTGCTCGGCGATTGCGAACATTCCTTCATAGCTTGAACACAACTATTTATCGAATTTCTCAAGCCACCGAAGAGCCGCCATTTGGCAAAGGTACGCGCTCGCATATTCGCGACGCGTTCTATTCGGAGATAGAGTCGGGCCGAGACACCGGACATTCATCAGTTAGCGGCATTGGCCACCATCACGCAATACCGATTAGTTGATTGGCTCCGACTGTTTGGCTACGAGGTTGGCAAAATTCTGCCCCTTCAATTCTTGTTGCACTCCGACCGTACGATCTTGATCCCTAGCACCGTCTTTGACCCGATCCTGGCACTTCCCTACATCCGCCGCCTGCAAGCCCCTGTTCAAGTCGACCGTACTGAGCCGCTTGTGACTTTGATCGACGCACTCGGTTACGCTGAACTCCGGCTGCTCGACAAGCTGAACCGTCGGCGCTTCATTTACGCGCGGGTCGGTCGTCGTGACCAGATGATGCGACCCCGCATTGCTGCTGGTTCCATAATACGAATTGACCCGACTGCCACGACACCTGAATCTGGTGGATGCCACAGCATCTGCCTCGTGCAGGAAGCCGGCGGCCTATGTTGCTGTTATGTGGAGCGCAGAGGCGGGGACGTAATTCTACTGCCAGAGGACAGCTCTCCTCATTTAAGGCGCTGCCGCATCGGTACCGAAGTCAGGATCGTGGGCACAATCGACCTGGAGCTTCACCCGTGTGAGTTTCCCAATGCTTCGTTTTTGCCACCGAACGACCGTGTGAATTGCCGGCGGCTTCGGCTCACTGATGTGGCGGCATCTAATACGCATGCGGGAGCGTATGCGCGACTCGCACGCGAACGCATTGGGCTGCATTTCCGCGAGGCCCATAGAATAACGCAACAGGTCGCCACCCATTTCGCGGACAACACCTATGAGGTTGCGCTGGGGTCTCTGTCTGATATTGAAACACATGACGGCCTCCCTCGACATATCCCCAAGCTCATCAGCATGTGCGTAGCATATGGCATGGACTTTTGGGCATATCTCCGGGCGGGTGGGGCACCGATTGACGAATTGAATGATCGGCCTATTCCTCCGGAGTTCCTGCCCCACGAACCTATTCATCAGAACACGATGAAGTTCGTACCAATCCCTTTTCGGCTCGATGACGTTCCCGCAGTCGAGACCCTTATAGATCAGATAGACGAAATCCCGTTTTTCCTATTGCCGCACATCCCATCGGCGGTGGGCCACGAGCAACTATCCTTGGATGATCTATACGTATGGGGGAAACACGAACCCGTTTTGCATCCGCTCCTCGAAGGTGCGCTGCTGGTAATCGTAAACCGTCGGTATCATCAACCTCCGGAGATACGGATTCAGCATGCGCCGGCGAACCATCCCCTCTTCTTGATTCGCGCTCCGAGCGGGCGGCTTGTTGTCGGCATGTGCGCGTCCGACCGCCGTACAGTCCTAGTTCATCAGCAGGGGAAGGTTCGTTCGCCGACTTTGGTATTCCAAAGGAAGGAAATTGACATTATCGGGAAAGTTGTCGCAGTGCTACGCAAGATAGCCCCCGACAGTTATCCTGTCCCTTCAGCGGACCAGTCTCTTGTCTGAGCATTTGGAAATTTATGCGCTCGTCATCTCCTGAGATCTGAACAATAGAATCAATGCTCTATGCTTCTGCCGTTCGGCAGTATAATCGGTTCGACTGTCAGTGTCTCAGCTGGGTCGAAAGGGCTCGAACCTTTCGCGCGAAATTGATCGGAGACTAGGTCAGCTTTTGGGATTTCATCAGTTGTTCTCGCCTGTCAAACTTGTTGAGTACAAACCACATTGGTTTCATTTCTTCGTGATCAACTCATTTTTTTACAGCGAACTGCTGCATTGAAATTGTCGTTCCGCTCCTGTGAACGGTCCGGCAGAGTGCCAATTTCGACTCGCGCGCCCCTCGAAACCGTCAGCACACGTTGCTTACCAAACAACGGCGCGTCTAGACGGAGCATCAAGCTCCGATCGGACCGGGGCCTTCGCAGCATCGGATGCAGGTGGGATAGAGATATCAATTGTGATGACTCGGCCGAAAGATGAAAGAGGGCGTTCGAAGTCAGGTGCATTTCCGACAACGAGCAATATGAGTTCGTCCTCACGTGTAGGGCACCCCGCTAATTTAGACGTTCAGGGCCTCGGTTTTTAGGTCAACTGCGAAAGCCAAGAAGGCCTCGTGCGGAGTGCGATTTCCGACTCCGCGATGCGGCCGGTCGTGATTGTACTCCTCGATCCAACGTGCGATCGAGGCGCGCGCTTCTTCCAAGCTCCGATACTCCGCCGTCCAGACTTCCTCTTCCTTCAAGCTGCGATGGAACCGTTCGATGTAGCTGTTGCCTTCCGGGTGATGATACGCCGTGCGCCGATGCGCGATGCCCAGCCGGTTCAGGGTCTCCACGAACCGGGAAGAAGTGAACTGTGTGCCATTGTCGGTGGTCAGGGTCACGCTGGCCTGCCGGCTGCCTTCGGGAAGTCGCGTCAGCACCGCTTGCTCGACCGCATCGAGGGCTTCTGCGGTTCGGCAACGATGCGAGAGATTCCAGCTCACGATCTCCCGCGTGCAGCAGTCGATCACACACACCAGGTAGGCCCAACCCACTGCAGGACCCGCCCAGATTTTGGTCATGTCCGACTGCCAGATCTGATTCGGCTCGGCGGCTTCTACATGGCCCCACTCTTTCTTCCTGCGTGCCCGCAGACGACGGGAGCGCACCAGCAACCCACGTTCGCGCATGACCCGCAGCACGCGTTTGCGATTCACGGGGAGATTTTCTTTCCGTCGCAGCCACCAGGTCACGCGGCGATACCCATACGCGGGTTTTTCCCCGCAGGCCACCACGATCTGCTCGTCGTAGGTGCGGTCCGCTCGGCTGCCGCGCGGCTTGTTTCGGTAGTAAAGACTCGACCGGCTGATGGCCAGCGTCGCCGCTACCAACGTGGCCGTGTAGCCCTCGGTCACCATCTCGCGTGCCTGGGAATGAACCGCACCACAGCTCATTCCCCCACGACGTTTTTTAGGATTTCGATCTCCAGCGACTTCCGTCCCAGCGTGCGTTCCAACTGCCGGATGCGGTGATCCTTCTCGGTTTCCGCCGCGGCAGCGCTTCTCCCCCCAAGCGCTGCCTTTGCTCCCTGCTCGGCTTCATCCTTCCAGCGATAGAACAGATTCGGAGCAATGCTATGACGCCGGCACGTCTCCGAAACGTTCCCACTCTTGAGGCCTTCCTGCACGATTTGCCACTTCTCTTCCGGGGAGCGATCTACGCGTGGTTTCCTGCCCATGTTGCCTCCTGTTTTGGAGGCCCTGATTCTACCTAGATGCGCTGTCTAGTTTTAGCGGGGAGCACTACACCAGTGTCCTATTCTTCCTCTTTTATGTGGGCCGCGTAGCGCTTAGCTCAGTAGGAAAGGTGATGAATGGAGTAGGTGTTCAGCGCCTTATGTTTTGCCTGCGAACTCGCTTGGCCAAGCAATTGCAGTCCCTACCGGCATCGTTTTATGAACAACATCCCGTTGGCGATCTTGTACAGCGGCTTGAGAGAGATGTTACTGTGGTCGGCGAATGGGGTTCGGACATCCTACCCTCGCTAATTCGCATGGCTGCCGAAACGATTATGACGCTTACGGCCATGGCGGTTCTCGATTGGCACCTCGCCCGCATTTTCGCTCCGTTGTTACCCATATTCGTTTACATACGGCGTAGCTATCGTTGGAAGCTACGCCGCAGTGCCGAGGACGTGCGCCATGCCAGCGGCCTGCAGAGTAGTCTCCTCAATGAAATCCTGACCGGCATCATACAGATCCAGTTGTTAGGCGCAGAACGACGAATCCTACGCCGCTACGCTCGCCTGAATCTGGTGACCATGAAGAGCCGAATCCGACAGCAAAAGACAGAGACGCTCTACGGCTTGCTTGAGATGAGTGTCGTGGCGATTGCTACTTCAGTGATTATCGGCTACGGCGGTCTACGGGTCGTCGCCGGTACGATGAGCGCGGGCACGCTCGTTGCATTCTACGGCTATATCGGGAACATCTTCTCGCCGATGCACTCCGCAGTCGAGCTCTATGCGCGCATGCACCGCGTGCGTGCCAGCGTCTGTCGTCTCATCGATATCGAACGGCAACCAAATACCATCCAGAGCGATTCGGATGCCGTTTCGCTCGACCAAGCCCCCTCGGTGCTTACATGTAGGAACGTCAAGCTCGATTATGGTCCGGACAAGCCAGCTCTGCGTTCGATCAGCTTTGCCGCAAGTGCGGGTGAACGTTTGGCTATTGTCGGCGAAAGTGGCGCGGGTAAGAGCTCGCTGCTGAAGTTGATCCCACGGCTTTATGACCCTAATGAAGGAACCGTTGCGATCAATGGCCAGGACTTACGGAGATTACATTTAAATACGGTCCGTCATGCAATCAGTTTTGTGCCGCAGGACCCCATCCTTTTTCAAGGAACACTTAGGGATAATCTGTTACACGCTTCTCCTGCAGCCACTGCAGACGAAATTGCGTCGGCGGCGTGGATTGCATGCTTCACAGAAGTGGTTGAGCGTCTTCCCGGAGGATGGGAGACCGAACTGGGGCCCATGGGAGTGGGCCTTTCTGGTGGCGAAAGGCAGCGTCTTGCAATCACGCGAGCACTGCTCCAACGCAGGCCGGTGCTCATCCTCGATGAGGCAACGTCTGCGCTCGATCCTCCGATGGAAGGACGTTTGCTTTCGCGTCTTGAAAGTTACTGCGCCGGCCGCATCCTTATCTGTGCTGGCCATCGCCTTTCCCACGCCCAGTGGGCCAACCGCGTACTCGTTATGCGCAGCGGGCTCGTTGTTGAGAACGGCACTCACGAAGAGCTACTGCGCCCTGGTACTCAGTATTACATGTTGTGGCATCGAGATCACCTGGCGGGCGAACGCTCCGACAGTGGTCATCCTCGAGCGACTGTAAATGTATGACTTCGCCGTTCGTCTTACATTCTCACATTGTGCAAGCACAGGGCTTGTTTGACGAGGCCCGTTGGCACAGCGCAGATCACTATGTTGATCTATCTATAACCGGCAAATTCCACCGACCACATAAAGGAAAAAAGACCTGAAGAGCGCCCCAGCAACCGGGAAGGAGGCAAGATGAAGGTTCCTGAACATGTACGCGTAAACGTGACCAGGGACGGGCTAATCGTGCTCGATATTTGCAAAGGACAAATTTTCCGGGCAAATATGGTCGCGGCACGCATTTGGCAAGGTATCGTCATCGACAGTAAATCAAAAGAAGAGGTGATTGAGAGCATTGTGAAAGAATGCGGAACCACGCGAGATCTCGTGGCTCGGGACCTAGAAGAATTCATTGAAGCCCTAAAATCGAAGAAACTCATCGTCGATGCGTAGTAGATGCAGTGAAGCTGCACTGCTGGCGCCGTTATCCGAATTCGTGTGGCTCGTTTCGGATAAGCGCTCGAAGTCCCCAGTGGTTAGTAGCCACTCCTAATTTCGTGAGCGCTTCGAGTGACAATCAACGCCCGCGCGTGGCTCTGCCCCCTAAGCTCGGGTTTAGGGTTCCGTTATGGAATACTCCTTCATTCGGACCTAAGAGCAAATATGGGTTCCACGTTCATCGCGCGCCGTGCAGGGATGTAGCCAGCTAGTGCGCCGACCGCGAGAACTGTGGCAACAGCTGTGAGCATCGCCGGATCATATGGCGTTACGCCGAAAAGCATATGCACGATGAGATGTGTTGCCGCCAACGTGCATGGCAGACCAACGGCGATGCCGATCAGGGTGAGTATGAAGGTTTCACGCAGAATCATTTTGAACACAGAATTGCGTTGCGCACCAAGGGAAAAACGGATGCCGAGTTCGCGCGTACGCCCCGTGACGTTGTAAGCCATCAGGCCAAAGAGCCCGATTCCTGCAATCAGCAGTGCCAAAACACCAAAAAATGCGGACAGCGCCGCGATGATGCGCTCAGGCAAAATGGACTCATTGATCGTTTTGTCGACAGGGCTGACAGACGCGACGTATTGTCGCCCGAGCGAACTCACAGCTTGCCGCAGCGAGACAAGGATCGCGTTCGGCGAAAGGTCAGTCTGGACCAGCAAGGAGTCAAAATCAGCCGACATGTCATATTGTAATGTATCGAGATACACTGTCGGTTCCTTCGGTTTGCGAATCTCGTAGAGGCTAGCGTTGCTCACAATTCCTATGATTTGAAGGTCCTCCCATCTCGGATCTGTGACGATGTCGATGTGTTGTCCAATCGCGCCCCCATGAGGAAATAGCATTTGAGCGAAGTTTTCGCTGACCACGACTGCGTGGGGCGAATGCAAATCGTCCTGCCAGTTAAATGTGCGACCTTGAAGCAGTAAGATTCCCACCGTCGGGAAGAAACCTGGCATTACCCGGTCGCAGTTAGAAGAAAACACGCCACCGCTCATTCCGTGGACACGAACTTTCTGTATCCAATCGAAGCCTCCTCCCAGATCTCCGTGGCTGAATCCCGCAGAAACAACACCGGGAATATGTGAGATTCGGTAGGTCAATTCGCGAAAATAAGCTAAGGGATCAGCATTCTTGGATGCACCTGGTTTCGGAAAGAGCCGGACGTCAAGTACATCGTCAACTTGAAAACCGGGACGAACCGCGCGTAATTCTCGTAGTGTGCGTATGAAAAGGCTAGCGGCTGAAACCAGGATCAGCGAAAGAGCGACTTGAGTAACGATCAGGCCTTTGCCGAGCGTCCCGGTTCCATGCCCAACGGTTCGCGAATTTTGCTGTAGCGCTGAGTTCGGGTCCGTTCGAGTCGCGTGCCATGCTGGCGCGAGGCCGAAGAGCACGCCGGTCACCACAGCGATGCCCGTAGTGAAGCCGAGAACTCGCAGGTCGGGAGAAAGATTGAGTGCTCTCGCCCCCACATAACCGAATAAACCAGTTTGCCGAAACAGAAAAGCCATCAGTGCGCGACTACCCCAATTCGCGAGCAGAAAACCTGCGAGCGCCCCTCCAGCGGAGAGCATCAGGCTTTCGACAATCAGTTGTTGTGCGAGACGCGAACGGTTTGCTCCGAGGGTGGCGCGCACTCCAAATTCATGGCTTCGCGTCGCAGCACGCGAAAGCATGAGACTGGCCAGATTGACGCATGCGAGAAGCAGCACAACCGCAGAAATACCGAGAAGGACGTAGACGGGAGTGGCAAATCGGCTGCGCAAATACGAATCGCCCGTTGCGTCAGATTGTACGGTGAATTGCAGCGACTGGAAAATGGCGCTCTCTACAGCCGTTTGCTGCACGGGCGTGATAGCTTGCCGAATCGCCGGCCACAGCGAATCGAGTTCCGCGCGAGCTTGATCCAGGGTAATGCCTGGTTTAAGACGCCCAATGGGGTTGAGCCAAAGTACGTCACGCCGCTGCAAACTCTTTTGCACGTCGCCAGCTCTGTGGATCAGTGGCTCCGCATTTAAAGGAACAACGATGTCGTCCTGTTCGTCGGCGTTTGTTCCGGTGAATCCTTTGCGCGTCACGCCTATGATTGTGAAGGGAACGCTTTCAATTTTGATAGTCTTGCCGACGATATCTTCCGAGCCACCGTATTGCTGCTTCCAGAAGCTGTACCCAATCACCGCCACTAATGCGGGCTGCGCGGCGTCCAGATCAACATCGGCTGGCTCGATCAGTCGCCCAATCTCAGGCATCGCACCCAGTACGGAGTAGTAGCTCCCAGTGACAGGATCGACGGTTGCACGCGAAAGTTCGCCGTTTGCTTCGACGTTCATATGCGAGCCGCCCGCCGTAGCTAACGCTGCAGAGAACACATCCTGGTCACGCATGATTTCCTCAAACATCGGCAACGACACAGACGCGTAGTCATCGCCGGGCGTGTGTGCTCCAAAACGCACAAGTTGTTCTGGGTGAGGTACCGGCAAGAATCGAAGAACGATAGCATTCAGCGCGCTGAAGATGGCGGTATTCGCGCCAATGCCCAGTGCGAGCGTTAGGACCGCAACTGCAGTGAAGCCCTGGGATTTCCGCAGCACGCGGAGCGCATACCGGATGTCCTGGGTAAGCGTTTCGAGGAAATAGACGCCCCGTGCCTCGCGGCATTTGTCTTTAGCTTGCTCTAATCCGCCGAGATCGATCAGCGTCTGCCGGAGAGCTACTTGCGGTTTCACGCCCTTTGCGACGTATTCCGCAGTTTTCTGGTCGACGTGATCTCGCAGTTCGTCATCCAGCTCCCGATCTGTCTGCCTTCGACGAAATAACGCCCGCAAACGCAACGGAATCGTGTACAGCCAGCGCTCAAGCTGCATTGTCTCTCTCCTCTTGCTACATTCACGCCTCTTTCAATTTGACGACCCGCGAAATCGCACCTGACAACCTGCTCCAGCTATCGGTCTCTTTTTCAAGTTGTCGGCGTCCTAACCGTGTCAGCCAGTAATACTTTGCACGGCGACCGTTTTCGGAGCTTTTCCATTCGGCTGCAATCCAGCCCTCCTGCTCCAACTTGTGCAAGGCCGGATACAAAGATCCGTCACTCACCTGAAGAACAGCATCAGACACTTGCTCCAACCGAAGGCTAATGGCATAGCCATTCATCGGTTCAAGCGCCAGAATCTTCAGCAGCAGCATGTCTAATGTGCCCTGCACCAAATCGCGAGGTCGGCTCATGCTCTCTCCTCGGTAACCGATACCGCAAGATACCGCTTCTCCGCTCTATAAGCAACGGAATCCTTTATGGGGCTAGAACTGATCTCATCCCGAAACGGTTTCGTGTAGACGCTGCCGCGGATCTCGCAGGTTCCTCGCAGCTGTCGTACTTCGCTGACAGTTCTGAGCTATAAACCTATCAGCCAGGTGATTCACTTCCGCTTCGCACGCTTTTGTGCGTCGGATTTCAAGGCGACCTATGCCGAAGTGGAACGGTAGCGGCCTTGTCCCGCTTCAAGCAGCATGTTTCGCTCGAACTTGGAATCGCGCCCTTCCTGTGCCTCCAAACGCTTCATGATTTCAAACAGATTCTGCGCCCGAGGATTGCCGTGCGGACCGAGCATTCGCATCAGGTTTTTCGCCGCTCGATGAGTCACATTATCTCAATTGGCAAGGCCAACGTCGGATCGATGAAATCGCGGAGAAGAAATCTTTCTGCTTTCGACATCGACCAAGAGAGAGTTGTCGATCCCGTCGCGCAGAAGGCATTGACGAAAACCGGGGTCGCGCGCGCCCCGAGGTCACCTTCTTGCCGGTGAAATAAAGAATCTGCGGCTCGGGACCCGTATTGATTTTTCGTCCGAGGGCATTAGCGGCTGCGATTTGGTCAATGAACGGTTTCGCGTCGAGCAGGAATCCAAACGCATCGAAGTCATAGAACAGCGTGGTTGCGTCGTCAACTGCAAAATGAACTTTGGCGATTCTCTTCTCATCCGGCGCAAGAAAGCTGTCGCCATGAACGACGAAATTAGGAAATACGCTCGCAAAGTGATATTCCTCGCCTCCTCGGGTGCCGTGGCCTGGAACGAGCGTTGTCAGGCAATCAATGAGCGAGACCTTGGTTAGATCCTGCAGGATACCAGTAATGTACTGATGGAGTCCGGCGTGAGTCTGAAACTCGTGCCGGTCGTAGAGATAGACGATAACGGCGAGGAGTATCGTTGGACTGGGCCCGGAACCGGGAATTCATGGTTCCTGGACGTACGTCCTCCAGACTCCAGCATTAAGACGATCAAAGAGTTTTTTAGAATTGACGCAACCACTCGGCGATTTCAACTTAGTAGTATTCAAATCTTCAGCGATGGATCGAGAGGTTTTGTGGAGGGAGCCTCCGGTGTGTGCGAGAAAGTTCCACCGCACCCGCCCGTCAACCCATAGAGCGCAACGGCACCCGCGAGATTACTTGCGGGCGACCCGCAGCTCAAAACTTGTTGGAACGACCACAAGTTTTAGAATAACGATCTATAAGTAGAAGGTCGCACGAGGCTGATGTGCCGGCGTCGGAAGAAACGGGCCGGGAGAAGAACGCGACGGTCGGCACGGTCAGGTGACAGGAAAGAGAGGAACCCAATGAGCAACATGGAAGACGAGGCGAAGGCGTGGCGTGATCGGGAATCTGCGACGAAATTTGTGGAAAATCCTGGAGGCGACGACCGGATAACGGTCTATATGCGAGACATTGATGGAACCGGAAAGGTTGAGGAAACTTACGTCTTACATAGGCCGTCCGCCGGCCCGGAGCCCATTATTCATGAGCGGCGATTGCGCGGCAGTCAAAGAAGCAATAGATTCGGGCCGGCTCGAACCAACCGCCGATGCTACGTACAGGAAGCGTCCCCGGAAAAGGCAAAACCCAGCAAACCCTCATGCCAGACCCGATGAAAAAAACTTGTCGTTCCTGTGACGCGGTAATAACCAAGACCGGCTCGCACGCATTCTCTGTCACGTCGGATCGGGATTCGAACGGTTGTGCCATGCCGGTCGCCCCCTCAACGGATGTGGCCCAGTGCTGGCGTGACGGAATTTGCCCCTGCTGTGGTGCGCCGGGGCTATGCGACGGGGAATAACCCAAACCGACGGAGTGATGCGTATGACTCGCGCGGATTGGCTATTGGGTCTTGGCGGTTTGCTCGTGGGTGCGCTCACTGCCTTTGCCATTTATTACGCTCCCATCGCTGCTGCTAAGAAACAACGAAAGTTGGACGAAGAACGTGAAGCGAAAAAACTCGAACGGGAAATGTTGGAAAACAGTAGACCTGACAACAACAGGAGCGGTCCCCCTGTTCTTTCCCGGCTGTGATGTTTCGGAGCGGATCGAATGACTCCCGTCCGCATGTTAACGATTTTTTACGTAGGTGGCCCATTTAACTTCAGGTTGGAGCCTAAAAATGAGATATGACCTTTGCACTTCGGAAAATAAGGAAAAAATTGGCGACATAATCCTGGACAAATCGCCGGGAAACAGGGATGTGGTTCGCTTCTCCTGCAGAGATTGGCAGATCAAGGAAATCGTCTGGGAGCGCGACGCGAATGACAAGACCAACAGTACTTCCTCTGGCCTGCTCTGCATCGAGCCTATCGAACCCAAAGTGGCAAAGACCTAGGCCCCGATCATCGCCGTATTTCTAACAAACCCTCAGTTTTCTGTTCACATCAAGGGCTAGGAATTCGAAGGACGTCCCAAGCGAACAGTGGCAGGCATCCCGCTCCACTTCGTGCGCGACGCGGCGCGCCTAGGCCGGACTTCAAATTGCACGCCCTCGGTTTCCTGCAAGTACTTGACGATCTCAAACAAATTTCGCGCTTGAGGATTGCCGCGCGGTCCGAGCTTTCGCATAAGACTCTTTGCGGAACGATGCGTGATTTCGCTTGGTTTGGGAAACCCCACTGTGGCGTTGATGAAATCGCGAACGATGATCTTCCCGGTTTCAACGTCACCCGAGAGAAAGTTTTCAATCCCCTCGCGCAGAAGCGCCTCGCGAAAACCGGGATCGCGTTGAACGCGCGCCTGGATCGTTTCCTTACAATCTCGTGTCAACGTCATTGCTTATTTCTCCAAGGCACAGGACCCGTGCTAGCGGGCCCGACCTCTTGACGGCACTGGGAGCACCGGAGCCTTAGACTTCGGCGTGCGCGTGCTTCCGAGATGATTTGCGTGGCGGGTCGTCCTCAGATAATTCAGATAGTACGACCGGTGCGCGATCAGGGAATTCAGCGACAATGCGCACGTCGCCGCCCATGGCTTTGACCGTCTTTCGCAGTGTCGAGATCAACAGGTCGCTGCGTTTCTCAAGTCGTGAAACGCTGTCTTGGGTGATTCCGAGAGTCTTGGCGACGCGGGCCTGCGTGAGTTTGCGTGCCTTTCGGAGATCACGCAAGCTCATTTCCTCCGCGACTATCTCAGCCGCGCGGTCCTCGACCTTCTTGCGCTCGGCTGGATTCAGTTTCCGAATTACTTCATTCACGTTCACGGACATAGTTACGTCCCCTTTCCGATCCGGGCAAGATGCGCGTCAAAACGCTCATCCGCCTTCCGTATCAGTTCGCGGTAGAAACGCTTTTGGCTCCCGCCCGATTTATCCCCCGCTACCAGCAGAATCGCCGCACGCCTGCGATCAAAGGCGAAGGCCACTCGCCATTCACCATCTGCCGCGCTGAATCGCAATTCCTTCATGTTTGCGTGTCGCGAGCCCTTCAGTGTGTCAACCCGTGGCCGACCCAACTGCGGCCCAAACTGTTCTAAAACAACCGCAAGTGCCAGAATCTCTGTCCGCACATCCTCGCGCAGCATCTGAAATTCCGGTTCGAATTCATCGGCCATCTCAACGGCCCATTTCACGCCTACAAATATGGCATGGAATACATTATGGTGTCAAGTCCATATATTTTGCGGGCGAGAGCCGCTAGAGAGCGGTGTGTGAGACTGCAAGAATCTCGTGCTTGACACTATGTACGCTATACATTACACTGTTAGGAGTTTCGGGAGGTCCGCATGCCTGTTCAATCCCCAGAGAATCTAACCTACCGCCGTCGACGCTCGATCTGGTTTTTCTATGGCGCTGCGGTAGTTTCGGCAATTGCGATCAGCGCAGTCGGCAAGGTTCCTGCCCTTCGTGTTCCGGTCCTCGTCGGCGCTGTTCTGGCAGCGGGGGCCGCAGTTCTATTCCTGCTTCGCTTCCTACGCTCCAACGACGAGCGCGAGCAACAAGTCAACTACCGCGCCCTGACGTTTGCCTTCGCGGGCACACTAGTTTTCTCGCTCGCTATAGGCTATTCGCAGGCTGTCGGCTTCCATTCCGTCTCATGGCTGGGAATCCCGGCATTGATGGTCGTGCTGTGGAGCATCGGCCTCATTTTGTATTCATGGCGGTACCGATGAAGACGCGGCTGCGTGTGTTACGTGCAGAAGTGGAATGGTCGCAGGCCGAGCTCGCGGCGCGTGTCGGGGTAGCTCGCGGCACGATCAACGCCATTGAAACCGGCAAGTATGATCCAAGCTTGCCCCTGGCGTTCAAGATCTCGCGAGCGTTCGGAAAAAACATTGAAGAGGTGTTTCTGTATGCCGAGGACCAGGATCACGCGTCCCGCACCTGAGTTCTGGTGCTAAGTGAAGAGGCTCCTATGGACCGACCCTACAGCATCTCCGATTTCGCTTTGCCGTCCCGTTGGGATTCAGACTCACGCCCCAGTGTAATCGAGCGGGCTGGCAAGTCCCGAAACGACGACAGGACCCGCACTCAAGAAGATCGCGAAAAACATTCCGATTCTGGCGCGCCCCGAGAGTTCGACCGATCCAGAACAATCTATCGTGGGCGCGACCGTGAGCATTCTCTGCGTGCCTCAGAAGTACGAACACTCACCGATGTGGGCAAGTTTCGCGTCGTGCCAACCGACGATCTGGCGCGGTTCGGATATCAAGGCAATCAGGCTCACATGGAAGCCGACATTAGAAATCTGCGGAAGCACGGCCTAGTCGAACAGCGGACGATTGAAGGTCATTCCTCATATTCGACGAAGGTACTCACGCTAACGAAAGAGGGTCAACGGCTGCTCAAACGTGCGCAGCTTGTCTCCAATCAGCAGGCGACGTACCACGGCCTCGCGAAGCCCAAGGAAGCGCGTCACGACGCCGAACTCTACCGGCTCTATCAGAAGGTCGCCAAAGAGATCGAACGCTCGGGAGGGAAGGTCCGGCGCGTGATTCTCGACTTGGAGCTAAAGAAAGAGCTCTACCAAGCCATCTCAAGGATGCGGCCCGAGAAGGACCCAGCCTATGAGCGCATCGCCATCGCCAGCCGGTTTGATCTGAAGGTTGTGAATGACAAAATTCCGATTCCCGACCTACGAGTCGAGTATGAAGATGAGTGCCGAGACGTGCACCGGCTCGATTTAGAGGTAGCCACTCGCGACTATCGACCTCAGGGTCTCGGCGAAAAAGCCAAAGCTGGATTCCATGTTTTTGCTCGGCAGCAAGACCATGACAGACTGCGCCGCATACTCGATTCGCAGGAAATCACCGCGAGGATTTTTGCACTATGAAATTCCTGCCCATACATACGGATGCTCTCCGCAGCTTTGGCTATACCGAACAAGAAGCACGTTTCCTCTACCTTGTGGCGACGCATTCCGGGTACTTCACCTGCCAGCAGTTCTTGCAGTTCATCGAGACGAAACCCGGCAAGCGCAGCGTGGCCTTCGCCCAGAAGGTTCTCGACAAGAAGCACGCCAGCGCCAAGGAATACCTCCGGCATGGTCGTGTCTTTCACCTTTTCTCGCGCAATCTGTACGAAGCCATCGGCAGAGAGAACATCCGCTTCCGGCGCATCCATTCGACTGAATACGTCCGAACGCGGCTTATTGCGCTCGACTTCATTCTCAGAAACCAGAACTTCACGTATCTCGAAACCGAGGAGCAGAAGCTCACCTTTTTCTGTGAGCAGATGGGGATCAATAAGAAAGTCCTTCCCCGCAAGCGGTATTCCGGGGCTATCAAGGGCGACTTCACTGAGCGCTATTTCGTGGATAAGTTTCCGATATTTTACAACCCGAGCGTGTCTGCCTCGCCGGTGGTCATATTCAGTTTCATCGATCCGGGATTTGAGAGCATGGACAGTTTCAGAACCCACTTGGACGCTTATCTGACACTTTTTACCAAGCTGCCGCAACTCCGCTTCTATTACATCGCTACCCGCGATACCAACTTCGAGCGAGCCAATAGACTTTTCCGTGAGACGTTTCAACGGCTCTGGAACCCGGATTCTCCGTTTGGTCTACTCCAATATTTCCACACGCGGCGGCTTTGGGATGACAAACAATACGGCAAGCTGAGCAACGGCGATATCGAGTTCCTGAACCAGGCACAAGAGCGATTCAGTGATCCTGGAGTCGAAGAGCTGTATTCGAAGTGGCGTGCAGGAGAGGTTACGGGAAACTTCGTCCGTTCGGAATCCGGGAAGTATCGAAGGCCGGGGCAGGCGGCTATTATCTGCGTCACAGTGAACGGACAGGCTGCGATGTTTGAACGGCATCCGCATCGGCCCGTAAACGTGCCGGTGAAAAGTTCCAGAGAAGGAGTTTTCCAGGGAGATTTCACCTCCGACTTCTCCCCGGCTTGGAGATAAGCCTAAGAAAGCGCAAGCAAATGCAGCGGACAAGGCAAAGAAACGGAACGCGGCCAAAACACGACCAGAGGCGGGAGCGACCCCATCGCGCCGCAGAATCGCGGCCCGATCCCTTCGGGCTTCGGGGGTCACTCCCGCCTCTTGCTGCTCGAAAGCGCAGCTCGTGTTTTGGCCGCGGACTATTGGGAAATTACCACAGCTTTGTAAGACGGATTGTCAGACAAATTCCAAACGAGGATTGAGGGCGGAACATGTCAATCATCAAAGCACCACCCAAACAACCAAAGTCGGTCACGGTCCAAGCGCGGGTTGAGGGAGCTATCAAAGATCAATTGGACCGCTACGCAGAATTCATCGGCTCAACTCCGTCATACGTGATTACCGAAGCTTTGAAAGACCTGTTCAGGCGAGACAAGGAATTCAAGGCTTGGCAAGGCCAATGCGCCGGTGATGCGGACGAGGACGCGCCCACTGCGCATCATGCGTGACACCGATGCCCCTGAATCACAGCGGCGGCAAATGCAGGGGACCACAGGGGGAGCGAAAAAGAGTTTGTCGAATCCAATTCCGTCCAGGAGTAGCTGCAAGCAATGGCCGTCGAACTACAACTCGAAACCTCAGTGCACATCGAGCGGCACTACGCCGTTACGGAAATCGCTGAGATGTGGAACCTCAGTGCTGATAAAGTTCGTGAAATCTTCGAGGATGAACCAGGTGTGCTTGTGATTGGAGATCGCAGTCCCCGACGCAAGAGACGTTATGTTACGCTGCGGATTCCGCAGTCTGTATTACAACGGGTCCATCGAAGACTCTCATTGCAGTCTGTCCACTTGGGGAACGACAGATGAAATCATTTTGGGTGGTTTCACCAAATGTCGGCGGAAAGGCTTCCGAATGGGAGCCAATAGTTCTACGAGAACACATCGCTGTAATGGGATGGAGTGTAAAACACAAGATCGGCGAACGGTTCACGCGTATACCCCCGAAGGACGTAATTCTTATTGCGAGGCGTCACCGAGGGCGAGCCGAGCCTATCGGGTTTGGGGTGGTCTGGGGATCGTCCGAGCCGGGCAATGCTCGCGGTGAATGCAAGAGGTTCGACAACCCCACCCGGTTTGGCTCACTGCGAAATCTTGCACCGTTTGTGCCGATCCGTGATGTGCCAAGGGGGATTCCTCTTGCGGAGACTGTCAACCACTCTATGGCACTCGTAAAGCTGCACCCGAAGCGGAATTCGGCACACAAGCGCGTATGCGATTGGATGGAGGGGCTGCTCCTAGAAAGAAACAAGCTACGGTCGTCGGATTTAATATCTCGCGAGACTCCGGCGGTGCAACACAACAAAGAAGCACGTGTGGCAAATCTTCCCGCGAACCGTGATTACGATTACAAGTTCCACCCCAAGAGTGCAACTGTCCGTGCGCGAAAAAAAGAAGCGAAATTACTCGAAGCGTATCGCGCGTGGATTGAAAAAAAGCACGGATACGTCCCAATGGTACTGAAAGCGATGGGGCTAACAAACGACTGCTTTGACGAGCGCCGATGCAACCTGATCGAGGCAAAAGCGTCGGTCAAACGCGAAGATATTCGTATGGCTGTCGGCCAGCTTTTCGACTACGGATTCTATGCTGCGAAGCGATTTGGCAAACTCAATCGCGCCGTCCTACTGCCGAAGGAACCGGCTTCAGACGTGATTGAATGGCTCCAACCCTTGGACATTGGCGTCATCTGGCGCGCCCAAGGAGGTTTTCGAGATAACGCAGGGAAGAGATTCGTGTGATTACTGATCCTACTGTTAAGGGTGTTTCTCGATGTTGACGATCTATCGACGCCACCAGAGGAGCTGCAAGCAGCGCACCAAGGGACGCAAGCACCGCCATTGCCAGTGCCCAATTTGGGTTGATGGCTTCCTTAGTGGCAAAGAAATACGTGAGTCTCTTAAGCTGCGTGATTGGCAGCGAGCGCAAGAAACGGTCCGTGAATGGGAAGCGGAGGACCGCCGGACACGTCAGACGGAGCAGCAAATAACGATTAAGGACGCTCATCGGAAATTCATTGCGGATGCCGAGGCGCGGAAACTGAATCAATCCACACTGTACAAGTACCGTCTCCTATTCCAAGAGCTTGACGCCTTCGCGAAAGCATACACGCTGCAATTCCTGACGCAACTGGACCTCGACACGCTTGCGACGTTTCGTGCGACGTGGACACAAGGGCCGCGCACGAGCCTCAAGAAGCTAGAACGCCTGAGAGCATTCATGCGCTTTGCTGAAAAGAGAAAATGGATTGCCGACAATCCAGCAATTGATTTGAAAGCTCCCAAGGTGCCGAACAAGCCCACTATGCCTTTTACGCGAGAAGAGATGACTCGGATCATTGCGGCTCTCGGGCCTTATGGCAAGAGCGCCGGCATTCGCAATGCGCAGCGCCTGAGGGCCTTTGTTCTCTTGCTCCGCTACTCGGGGATGCGAATTGGGGATGCAACTCAGCTTGAAGTGAGCCGCCTCAATGGAAACAAGCTGCTCCTTCATACGGAGAAAACTGGTGTGCCCGTCTATTGCGTCCTGCCCGACGCGGTTGTTGAGACCTTGGAAGCAGCCCCGCGTTCAAGCGAGCGATATTTCTTCTGGACAGGCGCATCCACTGTGAGAAGCGCAAAGGGAAAATGGCAGCGCCGCTTGCAGCGCCTCTTCGAATTCGCGAAGGTTCCAACCGGCCACCCGCACCGCTTCCGCGATACGTTCGCCGTCGAATTGCTTCTCGCAGGTGTCCCTCTCGATAGAGTTTCGATCCTTCTCGGACACAGCAGCATTCGGATTACGGAGCGCCACTACGCGCCGTGGACGCGATCTCGCCAAGAGCAGATCGAAGCCGATCTCCGAGCGGCTTGGAGCAACGATCCGCTGATTAAAGAGGTACACGCCGGGTACACGGCGAAACCCGCCGCCAGAACTCGCGTGTTTTCAAGGAGAAGGATTGGTAGGGGCGGTGGGGATCGAAAACAATGTCGATTGGAATTTCAAGGACTTAGAAGAAATGCTCGGGAGCGCTAAGGCATTGAAAAGGAACAATAAGGAATACCAAGGAATCCTTATTGGCCCCTCAATGGCCCCTCGTTTTTTCGCGTCGATGAAATTCGGCTGTAGTGGGCTTTTCGCCCACTGCCCTTGACACAAAGTCGGCTTCGGGCCTAAATTTTGCGGCGCGGATGGCAAGCCGACACAGCATGGAGCAGTTTTGGTCGGAGTCGTCGCAGTGGTGATTTGTTTCGAGCGGCGCTCGCAGAGAGAAGATACTGTGCTGGCATCCGAATTTGGCCAAGAATTCGAGGCTTACAAGCAGCGGACGGAGAGGTTTCTGCCACGCCTGATTTGAACCGACGGGCTGCATCGCCGGATTCGCTGATTCGTGCTAAATTGTGTGTATGGAAATCACCGTCAAAATACCTGCCGAAATCGCTGCCCGAGCCAAAGCGCGCGGGTTGAGGGTCGAGGCATACATCGAAGAGATTCTGGCGCAGCAAGTGGGGGCGCAGCCTTCGGGAACTCGTCGGCCACAGACCCCCGCCGAGATTCGTGCGTGGCTGGACTCGCTCGCGCAGTTTTCCGACAAGATTCCGCCTTTGCCAGAAACGATCTCTCGCGAATGGATTTATCAGGAACACAACTAAATGGCGATTGCTTCGTGTCTCGTAGATACGAACATTCTGCTGCGCATCACACGCCGCTCCGATCCTCAGCACAAGATGGTTGATACAGCCCTCGCGCTTCTCGCGGGACAGAGTACAACGCTTTGCTACACGCACCAAAACATCGCAGAGCTTTGGAATGCGATGACCCGGCCCGTCGGACGCAACGGCCTCGGCTTGTCAATTGCTGAGACTGAACGCGAGGTACGCGCCATCGAGTCTGGAATGGGCTTACTACCAGACAGTGAGGCGGTCTATCGGGAATGGCGGAGGATTGTAGTTAAGTACAGCGTCTCCGGTGTACAGGTGCACGATGCGCGCCTGGCAGCGGCGATGTACGTTCACGGCGTCAGCCACATCCTCACGCTGAACGTGGCGGACTTTAGTCGATTCGACGGCCTCACGACAGTGCACCCAGATAGCGTCAAAGTGTGAATCTAGCCTCCTCTTTCTGGAGGCAGAGGCTTGTCCGGCGTGATGGCCACGATGATTTCGGCGGCGGTGCGCTGTACGAGTTCGAGGCTCTCAACCAGCACAGCGGCGTCACCAGTCCACAGAGAGATGTAATCCGCGCTCGCCGTTCCGGTCTCAAGACCGATTGCTTGGCAGACGACAAATGCAACGGCCTCGGCTTCCGTTTCACGGACGGACTTCGTTGTATTTGCGCGGCGGTCGGTCCGGTGAAGGCGCTCATGTGCTAGCTCATGTACCAGCGTTGCCACGGTTTCAGCCGCCGTCTGTCCGGGTAGCAGCTTAATCTTCCCGCCCTCTGAAACACCCTTCGCGGGCGCGATGTCCTCCGAGTACTCCAGCGCAATGCCTTGCTCTCGAACGAATTGTTCGAGCCGCTCGCGATGCGCACCCGGATCGCCGTTGATGCTGCCGATTTGGGGCAACGGATTTCCCGCGGTCATGCTCTCGTCGAAAACATAAACAGCGCGGAAGCCCGTCAGCGCGCGGGAGGCGTTGGAATCCAGCTTGGCATTTTCCGCTTCATTGCTTTCGTTCGTGCGGCGGCGAAAGAGAGGGGCAAGGATCATGATTCCTTTTTCGCCCTTCTTGACGTAACGTCCCAAGGATTTCCACGTTTGATACCCGGCCACGTGCGTTGCGTGTGGGCAAGCTCGCGCGATAAACATCACGTTGAAAAAACTGTAACGGTGGAATCTGCCCATTGCTACGAGATAATTTGTCAACGCTTCGCTGCGACCAGAATTGAGCGTCGAGACTAGCTCTTCGATTGCCTTGCTTGTGATCTGTTTGATTTGTTCTGATTTCATTTTCTTGTCCTTTCGGGTGAGTTGAGATTCGGTCCCTTCAACCAGGCGCAGGGACCGAATCGAAACGCATTCACCGGAAGGACAGAGAGGGTCGTAGTTGCGGTTGGAGCGAGTTGCAATGGGCGTGACAGATTGCCGTTATCTGGCGCGACCGTTGCTAGCGGAGGCCGGATGGAGAATCAATTGTGGATCGTTATCGAATTGCTTAGTTATCGAGAATTGTCATGGGGCAACCTGCCAGACAGAGTCGAGCACCGTGGTAGAATTCCCGAGACTCACCAGCAGATTTTGTGCCATGTTTCGTGGCATTTGAAACAAATGTGAGGGAGTATGCTGGCTCGCATCGTGTGCGACTGTGCGTATGACGATGTGCGCATTGACTATCGCATAGGAGTGCCGGTGAGTCGCCCTTACTTTGACGCATGTTCAGACTTGTCACTCTGAAGGCAGCAAAATCGCTGAGCGACGTGGCGAAGTTGCTAGATTTCAAGCCGAAGGCCGTCTCGTTTATTTTGTACAAGCAGCCTGAGGCGACGAAGTACAAGACCTTCCAAATTCCCAAACGGAACGGCGGGCAACGAACGATCAAGGCACCTGTTGATGCCCTAAAGCTCCTGCAGCGCAAACTATCCGAATTACTTCAGGACTGCGTTGACGAAATAAATAGCGACAAGCAGCGTAAGGATCGGACGGCCCACGGCTTCAAGCGCAAGCGGTCCATCATCACAAACGCCCGCCAGCACCGCCATCGCCGGTGGGTCTTCAATCTCGACCTGGAGGACTTCTTTCCATCAATTAACTTCGGGCGGGTGCGCGGTTTTCTGTTGAAGAACCGAGACTTCGAGTTGCACGAAAAAGCCGCGACTGTGATCGCACAGATTGCGTGTCACGAAAATTCGCTGCCGCAAGGAAGCCCCTGCTCGCCAGTCATCTCCAATCTGGTCGCGCATTTGCTCGACATGCGACTGGTGAAGCTGGCATCCGAGGTCGGATGCACGTATTCCCGATACGCGGACGACCTGACGTTCTCGACCAACAAGAAGGAGTTTCCTGCGGACATTGCCGGGCCGTCGGGTGCCGAGGGCGCTGCCTTCCATTTGTGGTTGCCCGGCGAAGCATTACAGAAGACCATTGAGCGCACTGGCTTTCGCATCAATGCGAAAAAGACACACCAGATGTATCGAGCCTCGCGACAGGATGTAACTGGCCTTGTCGTCAACAAGAAGATCAATGTCCGATGGGAGTACCGCCACAACGTACGCGCGATGGTCCATAGCCTCGTTAAAACGGGGGCGTTCCAAATCCTTGGCGTGACATACAAGGACGGACAAGCGCTCCTGGAAAAACGGGCAGGTACGCTGAACGAGCTTCACGGCATGCTGGGATTTATCGACAGCATCGACGTCTACAACAAGACTCACACGTCGGATGCGCTGCCCCACGAGAGGTCATCAAACGAGAAGGTCTATCGAGAGTTCTTGATCTACAGCACTTTCTACGCAGCCCCAACTCCCGTGGTCATCTGCGAGGGGGAGACCGACAACATCTACCTCACGCATGCGATCCGAAACCTCGCGGCAGAATTTCCTGCCCTAGCTGAGGTGATGCCGGACAAAAAGATTCGTCTAAAAGTCAGGCTCTACAAATATCCGAAAACAAGCACAGCGCGGCTCCTCGACCTCAAGGACGGCGGCAGCAGCGTGCTGAGCAATTTCATCGGGGCGTACAAGACGGAGACCAAACATTTCGCCGGCCCCGGACTAACAGAGCCTGTGGTCATTTTGTATGACAACGACGACGGTGCCAAAAGCATCCGAAAGACTATAAAGAATGTCTCCAACGTAATGCCCACGGGAGCCGAGCCCTTTGTTCACGTTATCAAGAACCTGTACGCCGTGCCGACGCCACTTGGAGCCAGCGGAACTCCGTCGAAGATCGAGGACTTTTTCGATGCTTCAATCAAGGCGACGGTGATTGGCGGCAAGGCGTTCCACGCAGGCGATGGTTTCGATACGGACAAGCACTACAGTAAGAAGATTTTTGCCCATAAAGTTGTAAGACCGAAGGCCGATACGATCGATTTCTCTGCTTTTCGCCCGCTCCTGACAAACCTGGTTGCTGCTATCAACAAACACAAAGCGTCAGTTGTTCGTTAGGTCTCGGCGAGCCGCATGCTCAACAGGAGATAGGCTCGGGATGTTCTGAGTGCCGTTAAAGTGGACTCAGCACGTTCCGCGAATCGCAACCAAGCGTCTGTCAACGAGTGGAGACTGCTTTTATTTTATCCTCGTTCATTGCATCGGAAGGCAGTTCAGCATATAAGCGTTACAATGCATTCGAAGAGGGCACCGGTTCCTCGGAGGAAAACATGCACGTCTTACTGCCATTAACACTGGGAGCCGTAATCGGGCTCGTCATTGGGTGGTTGGTGGCAGCATCAAAGTGGCGGACAGCACTATCCAACTACAAAATCCAGGCTGAAGCAAATCTGAAAGTCGGGGAGAGCACTATTTTGGAAGTCCGAAGAAACCTGGCGGAAACGAAGAGCGATTCGGATACAAAAGTCAAAGAAATCTCAAGTCTTCAGCAATTATTGAAAGGGGAGGCTGAGCAAAAAGCTGCGGCTCAGGCCGAATTGAAAGAAGCACGCGCTAACCTCAAAGATTTGGGGAGAGTTCGCGATGAATTGAACGCGGAGAGCCGAGTTCGAGTAGCAGCGGAAACAAAGCTCGCGGAATCACAAGCAAATCTGGCAGAACAGAAGAGACTGCTCGAAGAAGCAAAGGCTAAACTCGCAGATACGTTCAATGCGTTGTCAGCAGAAGCCCTCAAGAGCAACAATCAAGCGTTTCTGGCACTTGCCAAGAGCACATTTGAAACCATTCAGGCACAGGCCAAGGGCGAACTCGACGCGCGGCAACAGGCTATCGATGGCCTCATAGCTCCGCTCAAGGAATCTCTGGACAGATATGAGCAACAGATAAAGGAAATGGAAAGGACGCGCCAGTCTGCCTATGGCTCCCTTGATGAACAACTGAAGACACTTGCCAACACGAACCAACAGCTTCAAAAAGAAACCGGAAGTTTAGTAACAGCACTGCGGAATCCACAGGTCCGTGGGCGTTGGGGTGAAATGACACTTCGGAGGGCTGTCGAACTTGCTGGGATGGTTGACCGTTGCGATTTCAATGAGCAAGAAACCTTGGAAAGCGATGGCAATCGGCAACGCCCGGACATGATTGTGAACTTGCCGGGGAATCGCCGAATTGTAGTGGATGCTAAGGTGCCGCTCCAAGCGTTCCTCGATGCGATATCTGCGCCAACGGAGGAACAACGCAAAGTTGAATTGGCAAAGCATGGGCAGCTTGTTCGAAATCACATGAATCAATTGGCCTTTCGGGGGTACTGGGAGCAATTTAGTCAAGCACCGGAGATCGTGGTTTTGTTTCTTCCCGGAGAATCCTTCTTCGCCGCCGCTGCAGAACAAGATCGCACACTAATCGAAGACGGTATGGAAAAACGAGTGATCCTCGCCACGCCGACCACACTCATTGCTCTCCTTCGTGCCATCGCTTACGGCTGGCGTCAGGAAGACATCGCGAAAAATGCGCAAGAAATCTGTGACCTTGGGAAACAGCTTCACGACCGGATCAGAACTTTTGTCGGACATTTCGACGGCGTTGGTTCAGCACTCAAAAGGGCGGTCGACGCATTTAACAGCGCGCGCGGGTCGCTGGAAAGCAGGGTGTTGCCGGGAGCAAGGAAGTTCAAGGAGCTAAAGGCCGCCACGGGTGAGGAAATTGTCGAGGTGGGACCAATTGACGAACTGCCAACATCTCTAACTGCGGTACAGCCAAGCGAACCAATCTGATGCCCTCAAAGTGCTGAAGGGGGCGCGGCGCTGCCTGGCAACGGCTTTGAGCACGCTCGCCATCGTCGGTCATTGACTGGAAACGACTAGATAGCAACAATATACAGTTCAATGGAACTAAATTTCCTTGGTGTAGGCGTTGAGCATTACAGGATCGCACCCTTTGGGCTTTCGTTTTTCGGATGGTTATGGAAGAAGAGCCAGTCTCGACACAGCAGCCCGAGTCCGTCGAAGGACTTGTGCGAACGACAGTCGACCGATATCGCTCGAAGCTGCTCGACCTGAGCAGCCGAAATCCGCTTGTTAATTTTCGGCATTCGGAACGCTCGCGTTCCCACATCCGTGTTGTCAACGAGATTCCCGAAATCCTCTTCGCCAAATTGGAGGCTGGACGCGAACTTACGTTCGAACCAGTCCCTGATCCAATTCTTATCCCTGATGAAGAATTGGCGCCCGATTTCGAAGCGGCTTTGCGGAAAGCAAAGCGTACGGACGAGGAATATCAAGGAGGGTTAACGAAGCTCGGACCTAACCCCTCTGAACGCCAAAGAAGAAAACTCGAGCGGCAGTTGCGGGATCGCTTGCGTCTAGAGTTGGGTTTGCAACCATTCACGCCGACGCTCGATCCTCAGGCGCGGGCACGAGAAGTTGGAATCAATCCCGCCTTCGATCTTCCTCGCAACAACGGGCAGACCGATCGCCATTTTCGTGACTTGGATATCCAGACGCTTTTCTTTCGCGAGGACCTTGACCGCAAACTCTCAGCTCTTCGGGATTCAGCGCGGGTTCTTTTGAACGACGCGGGGCTTAATGCCCTCTACTGCGCGTTCGGATTTCTCGAATACTACGTGAGCGCCGCGACCGATGAAAGGAGGATTGCTCCATTAGTTTTCTATCCCGTCGAACTGGATCGAGTGCTTCAAGATGGCGAGTACCGGTATTTTATCCGACCGACGAATGGCGAAATCGAAATCAACGTTGCGTTAGCGGAGCTGCTTCGTCAGGAGTTGGCATTGGAATTGCCCCAATGGAAGGAGGCAGAGAACGATTCATCCGCACTGGAACTGTTCTTTTCCAACCTTGAAAATGTCATTTCAAAGCGTCCCGAATGGCGGTTGAGGCGATACGTCACGGTCGGGCTTTTCACGTTTTCGACCTTAGTAATGTACAAGGACATCGAACTGCAAAAGTGGACCACAATAGGTGCGCCGCTTGAAAAACACGATCTCTTGCGAACGTTAGTCGCTGGCGCGGAAGTACGCGCTAGTCGATTTGCGGAGGATTATGCGATTGATGAGGTAAAGGACCGTGATGTTCTGCTTGTTACTGATGCGGACTCATCGCAACACAGCGCGGTGATTGATGTGCTCACAGGCAAGAATTGTGTCATCCAGGGGCCACCTGGTACGGGCAAATCTCAAACAATTACGAACATCATCGCTGCTGCTTTATACGCGGGCAAATCCGTTTTGTTTGTAGCAGAAAAAATGGCTGCTCTTGAAGTCGTTGCCAAGCGTCTCCGCGCAGCGAGCGTGGGACAGTTTTGCCTTGAGTTGCATTCCACAAAGACGAACAAGGCCGCGCTTCTCGGATCGCTGTCAAGCCGCCTGGATTATCAATCGCCAAGGCCGCCGTCCCAGCGAATTCAAAGCAATCTTGAGGCCCTCGAACGCGCAAAAAAGGAGCTGATCTATTATGTTCAGAAAACCAATGAGTCTGCCGGCCAGACAGGACTCACGGTACATGAAGTCTTGGTGGGGAGCGCTAAGCGAGAAACCGCAAGGAATCAACTCCCAATAACCTTATCAGCAGCTCGCCTGGCTAGCGCGCTCAATATTACCCAGCATCAAAGGGCCGAGATGTTAGCAGCCGCTGCCACTGTGGAAGTCCAACTTGCTCCATTGGCAGCTCACGGTTGTCTCAAAGAACATCCCTGGCGCGGATTTCAGAACATCGAAATCACCGATTTTGAGACTGACGAAATGCTGTCGCGGCTGAGAGTCTGGACGAACGCTATGGAGTCGATTGCCCTAAGCATCGATGCTATTGGGGAAACCAGCGTCACTTCTTTTCCCCAAGATGTAAACAGCCTCCAGAAAGTCTGCGACGCTGTCGTCAGCCTATCGCTACCGGGTATCAGTGTGATCCCATCCGTCTTATCGAGACTCAATCGGGTCGATGCGCGCAAGATAATTGACGAAATCGTCGAAACAGTCCAGATGGTCGTCTCTGCCGAGTCCGATTTAAGGCAATACACGGCAAATCCCGCTTCAGTGGTGTCTGTTGGAAGTACCCGTCTGGCAAGTGTGGTCCACGGCTTAGATGAGACTGACATTCGGTGTTGCACGGTTGGCACACTGAAGGAGGTGCTCTCCAGGACTCAAGAAACACGGAGGAAACTCGGCAAAGCTCAGCAAGCGGCGGAGGCTCTTCTCCGGGCTTTTAATTTGTCCTCAGAGAACATCGAGAGCATTCGCGCAGTAACTGTCGGGGCAGAATTGTTGCGCGAGCTGGAGCGCGAGGCCTGGTCCTCGCGGACGAAAGCAGTGCTTGGCGAACCCAGCGCGACGGCCCTCAAAGCCGCCGAGACTCGCTGCAGGAATCTTATTGGCAGACGCGAAACGCTGGAAGCGAAATTTGATTTGGCTTCGTTGCCAGGAGGCGTTGAACTGCCTCGTTACGCCTTCGCAATCAAGACGACGAGCGCGTTCCTCGCACCCTTTAATCGTGATTGTCGCGAAGGAAAGAAGGTTTACAGGTTCGCAGCGCGACACCCCGAGAGGCGGGTATCGAGACTTGAGATTGCGGACGATTTGAGGCAATGCGCGCAGTACCTAACTGACGAAAAGCAATTCCTAACCGATCAGTCCATTCGGTCCCTCTGCGGTCAGGATTTTAACGGTCTTCGCACGCCTTTCAAGAAATTGATTGGGCTTAACACCTGGGCAGCAAGATTGACCTCTTCTCTTTCACTGTACGGACAGGTAGGCGAAAAAGTCAGAAATGTGCTGTTCACCGGAACAATCGATGAGCTAGAGGCAGTCGCTGCACAGACAACGACTGAGAACTATGCTGCGCTGAAATCGATAGTCGACACTTATGCAGAAGGACATGTCGTTTCCCTTCAAGTTCTCCAAGAACGTGAAGCAATTCGGGAAGCTCGCCTAAATGAAGCAATTGCAACGTTAACGGAGGCTGAGATTCTGAGCGGCACAGAACTTGAGAGTCTGAGATTGGCGAGTGCTCTCACAAGGCGAATCGAAGAGAAGTCTGCGGAAATTGAGCGAGATCCTCGCGTGCGATCATTATTGGCTGGAAGCATCGCCGAAATGAAGGCTGCCCTCGGTGATCTCAAGGCCACGTCCTCGTATGCCAAGGTACTGGCGCAACTTCCGGTGCCGACATCGCTCATCGATTGGTTCTTCGCTTCGGTCGAAAACGTGAAGAGTGGCCGCGAAAAGTTCATGGCACTAGCAGCCAAGATTGAGCAGAACAAACAGGCCGTCACAAGATTCGACGAATTCGCGAATCTCGATCCGACGCTGTGGTGTGGCAAAGGAGATCTCGACGATTCGCCACTCGCGACACTTATTGAGCGATGCAAACGTGCGGCTGCTGTCCCGTTGGCATTGCGTGATTACGTGAGCTTCTTACTTGCTGAGGATGCTGCTTGCGATGCTGGTCTTGGCCCGGTTCTCAAGGCGTATTTAGAGGCGGAAGCTGATTATCGAGACCTTGAACAAGCTGCTGATCTCGTTTTTTATCGTTCGGCGTCGGAACAAATCCTTAACGACGATCCAAGATTGAAGCGCCACACCGGTGCAACCCACGATCAACTCAGAAGGCAATATCAGCAACTTGATCGGGAATTCCTGAAATTGCGCCAAACGCTGCTGTGTGCACAACTAGCTGAGCGCCCGATACCTGAGGGGAACTATCTGGGGAAGGTTGGAGACCTGACAGAACTTGCCCTAATCCAACACCTAGCGGGGCAAGCTCGCCCGCGAATCGCAATCCGTGAGTTGTTCCGCCGCGCAAGCAAGGCAATTCAGGCCCTAATGCCG
This sequence comes from uncultured Acidobacteriota bacterium, assembly GCA_963842425.1. Lineage (GTDB taxonomy): Bacteria > Acidobacteriota > Terriglobia > Acidiferrales > UBA7541 > Palsa-295. The sequence goes on from CAWJGQ010000012.1 coordinate 46,057, forward strand.
TGTTGGATGATGAGTCCAATGTCGGTGGCCCAATTTTTGCAACCTGGCGCTGTCGTGTTTGACCTCGTGGTGATGGATGAAGCATCGCAGATCAGGCCAGAGGAGGCATTGGGAGCAATCGTTCGGGGCAAACAGCTCACCGTGGTCGGAGATCAAATGCAGTTGCCGCCGACGCCTTTCTTCCAGAAGCTTTCTTTGGACGGAGGCGCGGAGGACGATGACGAAGAAGCGCTCGATGTAAAGCAGGAGTCGGTCTTAGAGGCCGCTGCTGCTCGCTTTTATCCCGTGAGGCGCTTGAAGTGGCACTACCGCTCCGAACACGGTTCGCTGATTTCGTTCTCTAATCGAGAATTCTACGAAGGCGACCTTACAGTCTTTCCTTCTCCCCACCATGACCATCCGCATTATGGAGTGAAGCTTGTTGAGGTCGGTGGTCGTTACAACGCTGGAACGAATGAATCTGAAGTCAACGCCATCGTTGAAGGAGCGCTTGATTTCATGGCACACCATTCGGATCAATCGCTCGGACTTGTGGCTGTCAACAGTAAGCAAGCTGACTTGATCCGCGAGCGGATGGACAAGGCATTTGCGGAGAATCCGCAGGCGGAGGCATATCGAGCAAGATGGGAGTCAGAACTTGAATCGTTCTTTGTAAAGAATCTGGAAAACGTTCAAGGGGACGAACGAGACGCAATCTTTATTTCGACCGTTTACGGGCCAGACCAGAATGGGAATTTCTATCAACGCTTCGGTCCTATCAACAGCGAATACGGACATCGCCGTCTAAATGTGCTTTTTACTCGCGCTAAAAAAAAGGTCATCCTATTCACGTCGATGAAACCAGAGGACATACAAGACGAAGGTAAGAACTGGGGCGTACGCGCACTGAAGGGCTACATACAGTTTGCAAGGGATGGGGACGCGACGTTGCCAGAGCCAGGTAGCGACGAATGTGACAGTGAATTCGAGCGATGGGTAATGGATTCGTTGCGGGTGGCCGGATTTGAAGCGGTGCCCCAACTGGGATTCGCGGGATACAGAATTGACATTGCCGTAAAGCATCCCCGCCATCCCGGAATATTCCTCTGCGGAATTGAGTGTGATGGCGCGGCATATCACAGTGCACGCTCGGTTCGCGAGCGAGATCGTCTTCGACAAGAAATTCTTGAGCGACTCGGCTGGCGCATTTACAGGATTTGGTCTACCGACTGGTTCCGAAACTCTGGGCTTGAGATGTCAAAATTACTCGACTATCTTCGAAAACTTGCGAGTGGAACAGAGTGTTAATCGGGGAAATAGTTCCAGTTCAGACGATGGTCGGGTTGAGGTCAACGATTGATATCTGCGTCGGTAGGGCAATCCTTTTGTGCGTCAAAATCCCGAGGGAGCCCCTTGGCATCTGCCCTGTCCAGGACGAAGTCACCGCTTTGATAAGTACCGTCGGGCGAGGGCACGCGATATGTGCCGGAGATATGTCTGCCACTTCGCACACCTTCGAAGTGAATTTGATATGAGGGACTGGTCACGTCGAATTGAACGAACGCGCCATTGATCGAACCAAGCAGCGGCCCGCTCCCGTATAAGGGCTTGCGGACTGCCATGCATCCAAAGATCGTGTCCTGATTCTCTTCGATGAAGATGCCGAGGTTTCCTTGCAAGTCGGCGGTCAAATTGTGCACCGTGCCAAGAAAAGTGCCTGTCAGGGATCGCGTCGATTCCGGTCGCGTGGCCGTCTGTTGGGCATTATCCGAGGATTGATGTTGCGATTTTTTTGCGGTCGATAAGTGCTGCTCCCAATACAATTGTTGGAGCGAGACATCCATCTGGCGCGTTTGAACAGGCGCAATCTCGTCGGCCGGGATGGCGAAGTTCAGATTCTGCCCCTCAACCAACTGAAACGTTGAGATTGCGACGACCTGGCCTTCAAGATTGAGAACAGGTCCACCAGATGAACCGGGCGAAATCGGAGCGCTGATTTGGAAAAAGTGTTGGCCACCGTCCGTACGTATGGCGCTGACGATGCCGTCGGAAACGCTGTTCGTAAGCCCCTCCGGACTTCCGATGGTTGCGATGCGATCTCCAACTTGCACCGCATCGGGTGCCACCGTTAGGAAGGGCAAATCTTTCGCCTGTTCGACCCCAGTTGGCGTTTTCCGCCCGAGCTGAAAAATCGCAATGTCGCGGTCGGGGTCGTACGCTTGGATTTTAATGACGTTGTACAAGCGCCCATCCCCGAGTTTGGCGTCAGCGGAGTACGAACCGTTGACTACGTGGAAGTTGGTAACGCCGATGCCATTGCTGGCGATAAGAAAACCGCTACCCTGTGCAACTGCCTTGCCTCGCGTATCGTACGTGTAAAGCGTCACTACGGCGGGAATCCGACTGATAATCGGGTCGAGAGACGCACGCTGAGTCTGATTGGACGGAACCGGGGGCGATTGGGTTTTCGGATGTGTAAAATGATAGCCGCCAACAACCACGCCCACTAGTAGACACATCGTGATCACGGCTAGGCGTGGAGCCTGAAGTTTGCCGGTGCGCAAGACGCGGGTCTTCGCCATGTAGTCGTGAAGAGCCAGGTGCTCCTTGCTCAGGATCATCAGGTAGCCGATGCCGAATATAGCTAGAGAAGCGAGCTTGCCAACGGTCTCTCGAAGATAATGCTGGCGTCGGCTTTTAACAGGGACGGATAAACCTACGAGGCTCTTTCCAATGCTGCCGTTCAATTGGTACCCCAGCTCCGAAAGGCCGACCCAGATAACGAGACTTAGCCACCATTTCAAACCAAACCAGATGAGGAGCGCGCTCAGCGATAGCCAGATCGGGATGTCTACAGAGGCGGCACAGAACCGCTCAAACGAACTCGCGGGATTAACACAGATAGCGCTCCCACAGGAAGGGCAGAAGTCCGTTCCCGTGAGGAGTGTTTTGCCGCATTGCGGGCACGCGGTTTGCTGGCTCATTTTTCGCCAATTTGGGCGAGCAATTGCGATGCTTCGTGTTCCATGGCATCGATATCACTGTCGAGAAGTTGCAGGCTATTGCGAAGGCTCGCCATTGACGCAGAACTGTAGTCCGAGCTGATAACGAGGTTGGCTTCCTGACGTAGCTTTTCGGCCTGGCGCTTTCGAATGTCATAAACTTGTTTGAGCACGATAAGCTGGGTTCGTTCTGCGTCGGAGGAAGTCAAGTCTTGGGAAATCCCTTGCTGAAGCAGAGCTTGCATTCGGTCAATCTGAGCCTCGTATTGATCCAAATCCCGAGTGAGCGATTTCATTCCATTTTGCCACGCTACGAAATCGAACACGTCATTTACGGGTTTGGTCGCATTAAGCTGCTCGTCAACTGCTTGTCGAGCCGTTGTAACATCATTTGAAGCCGACTGTATTTCGTTTTGGAGCGCGGCATAGCTTTTGTCTCGATCTTCCTTGTACTGCCCGTAACCGATAGCGGCGACATCGGCCACAAGCGCGATCAAAACAAAAGCAGTGAACGCTCTCGCCAGCACCTTATTTTTCGGGCGTACCGTCACAACCGTGCCGGCGATCTCGTCACTCCAAGCCTGCTTCTTGGCTTTGCGATTCGTGAACCAATAACCCGCGCCCCAGAAAAGCGAAGCTATGAAACGTCCGATTGTTTCCCGAACTAAGATTCGCCAAAAAGCGGGATACTTTCTGCTTGGTTGCTCGGAGCCAACTTCAAGGCCGTGGACATATTTGCCCACGGTGGTGTGATAGGCGGTTTGAGCAACAACCATGTAAACGAAAAGACACGCGAGCCACAAGAGCTGGGCGTCGCCCTCGCCTGTAGGTAGCGGAGATTGTACAAGAGCCGAAACGAAGTAGACGATGATGATCAGGAGATAGATGACGATTAGGTCCGCGAGGTACGCTGTGAATCGCTGGCCGAGCGTCCCGTAGACGATAGGGATTGACGATAAATCTGGCGTCGAAGCTAATGGGTCAGGAGAAACTGCCATAGGACCTTTAACATCCAAGACAGTTTCGGCCTCAAAGTCGTAGGGGATAGTTTGCACTGCCGAAGCGTCCCTTTCGTTTGTAAGAGATTGCTTTGGAGAGGAAGCGTAGGCTAGCGGATTAGGCGAAGTGAGATGCACACGGTTAGGGGAGCTCGAAGCGCGGACAGGCGAGGTCGATGAATCAGAAAGAGGCGGCACTTCAATTGAAGTGGAGGTTGAAGGAACGTTTGATTGACCATAAACGCTTGACTCTGGGATGACTGCAAGGAAACCAGGACCCGCGCCCTTGAAGTTCCCGTAGGTTGGCTCAACACGGGTTGGGCGAATTGGTTTGAGGAGCAACGATGCCAAGCCGCCTAACCCTATCAGAATTCCTAACCAGATCAGGACGGCTGCATTGTCACCCCATTCTATGCCCGCCAGCGTGGTCAGAGTTGGGCCGCCGATAAGCGCAGCCCAGCCACAAATCCTTAACTGCGTAAAAGCGCGCTTGTGCCGTTCGCATAAGGAAAAGCTTACTGTGATACTTCTCGTTTGAATTACTGCGACAATAATAAAAACCAACAATATCGGCAAGAAAACCCAGACCCATAAGGGTTGCCAGCCGAATTTGTACTCCTTCGGTCTGCCGACAGTAGGCTTCCCGCATTTCACGCACCTCAAGGGAAAGGTAGCGCCAGATGGTGCAACAATTAGGTTGCCGTCTCGGGTAACGTGGCTTGGAACAAGTTGAGAGCCGCAGTTACAACAGAACTGCGAGTTGGCGGGATTTGCGCGACCGCATCGAGTGCAATGCATTGGGCCAATTCACCTCAAGGACGCGGCTATTAAGCCGCTCCGACGAACTTTCGAAACAATCACGACTTAACTGACGCAACTTTCATCTCTATGCATTCGTTTCGTCTGGCTTCAACCGCTTGGCAGAATGCATTGGTTTGCTTGCGAAAAAGATCGTTGAGCTCTTTGGAGTAACCGAGCGCTGCCCATGGTGCTCTCTTTGATGCGAAGGTGAGGACCTCCTCGACAATCGTTTGACTGGCCGGGAAACTCTGGCTCCCTCCATAGAAAACCAGCATCGCCGCGTAGTCCTTTCCGGTAGGAATGAAATTCACAGAGCGTTTTGTCACTTTCTTGTACGCCCACACGAGGTCTTCAAATCGCAACAGATTGAAAGCAAAGAATCGCTTTAGGATCAGGTATTGGTCTGTAATGAAGACACCATTCGCTCGATAGCGAACTCCATTATTCATCTCCCGTTCAGCTTGGACGGAGATCCCAATCGGATCGGGCCACTGATTGAGTCGGCGGACTGCCGGATGTCTATTTATGTCACGTAAATGCAACCAAGCAGGTCGGCCATACCTAAAAAAGAGAAGCAGGAAAACAATTCCGATTCCAATCCCCCAATAGCCTGGATACCGGAACCCTTCGGATTCAAGATAAAACGGATAGCATGCGCTGCGCAGCTCGCGACCATCGGCTCCGGAAAAGAGTTGGCCCGAAAGGTCCGTCGGGAAACTGCTCAGTTGTCCGACAATCTGTGCCGAGGGTTTGGTTGTGCTTTTGACGATTAGGTAGCGCTCTCCGACGAGGACAGCGTAATAGCCAGCGGAGACGTAGCTTCCCTCTTTGACGCCATTCTCGGTAGTTGTGGTGACCTCTTGAATTCCCGTGTCCATGATTTTATCGGCATGGACGGAAACGAAATAGCGCGGCGTAGTTTCAATGTCGCTAATCTGAGCGAGTTCAGCGGAGCGCAGCGGATAGGGGCCACGAATAAAATTGGCCACGTACCGCGCGTTTGCGATGAGAAATAGGACTCCTGCGGTGAGTGCAAAAGCCCATGCGATCACCTGCCGACGCGAGGTCTCCCGGCACAAGCGGATAATCCAAGTTTCCATAGTGGGTTTACAGACAAGCTTAGTGTCATCAGCGCTGTTCCACAAGAGACTGCACCGACCCACGTTACGAAACTGATAATGGCAGACGTTTGACCAGGATGATCCAAAAGCCGTCAAGCCTTGTGAATCTGGTGGTGAAAATGTGCCGACTTCAGCGGCTCCGAAGAACCTTTGCTCATCCGGTTGATGCGCCGCCATTCGCCTATAGTGGACAAGGAGGTTAATGGCCGTTCCCAAGGCCGATTGCAGTAGCGCCTCGCAGGAATGGCATCCACAACCGCGATCATCAAGAATAGAGCTGGTGCGACGCACAATATTTCAAGGCCAAGAAACCACTGTGGCTTGCCAAACAGGTAGTTTTCGCGAAACAGAGAGTCACTATATTCGGTAATCCACGCCAAGTCGGGAAGCAAAATCAGCGGTGCCAAAAGATAAATAGTCCATGGCGACCTATCAGGGCCATCCGGTACGAGTCTCATTTGTCCAGATTCCATCAGCATTTCGTCAGGGTCAACGGTACGAGTTTCCCAACAGTCAATCACGCAGTCTTCCAGACGCGGCGAAGGGAATCGCGCTTATCTGCTGATGGCGTGAGTTGCTTCCTTCCCATGTTCATGCACTTGGCTTTCCGTTGAGGACGGTTCAGCGTTATGGGCTGGCGGGATGGAGGCACGTGTCGGCTGAAATGCACAGCGCCGGGAGACTTCGCGGGACAGATGCTCTGTCAGGCGGCCCGTGTCATCGGTGTAAATTTGGGCGTCGTGGCGGGCGCGCGAGACGGCTACGTAAGCTAGGCGGCGATTGATGAGTTTCTCGCCAGCTTGCTCTGTGTCAACGTGAATGAGCACGCGGTCGGCGGTCTGGCCTTGGCTGCTGTGGCTGGTGACTGCGTAGCCGTGGTCGATGTGCCGGTTCTCGCGGATATTGAAAGCGACGGTTCGGCCTGAATCGAGGCGGATTTGGAGATTTCCACGTGCGTCTATCTGCTCGATGTGCCTAGTTCGCGGTTGGCAATGTGCTGCTTGCTGTCGGGCGCGGTGAATTGGACGCGATCTCCTCTAGCAAATGCGCGCTCGGTTTCACGGTAGAGCGTGACACCGTGCAACCGGCGCGGATCGTAGCTCACGCGCTCGCCGCTGGCGCGCCTGACGGTAAGTAGATTCTCTTTCTCGTTTACGCGCTCAACACGGGCAGTATTCTCCGGTTTCGACGCCGACTACCTTGCTGCCCTTCGCGTAGCGCACAATGTCGCCGGGTTCGTATTGCTCAGCCCACTGCCGGTCCGCACCTGTGATATCCTGGCGCGCAAACAAACACTCTGATGCGGTGTTCGTTTTGGTCCACTTCGCCTCGGTCTTGCATTTCGCTGTGGATGATCTGGTTGATTTCCATGCGCGATTGATTGTCGGGCGAGACGACTAGCGTCCTTGCGGCTGACTTCGCATATTCACGGGCGATTTCCCTTAGCCGCTCCTCACGATCCGGAATTTCATGCACACGGCCCTGGGAATCGAGATTCTGGATGGCCTCTGGTACTTCGCCTCGCGCGAGTTGTTCCACGACCTGCTTTAGCGCCGGATCGCGCTGGCGCACGATCTCGTCCAGGCGGGCGGCCTGAATTCCGGCCTTCTGAAGCTGCTCATACGGGCGTACCGGCTTCGACGGCTTGGTGCTGGCGCGTGTCACCGACTAGCAGGACGCGATCATGTTCCTGTAGGCGATGGAAGAATTCATTCATCTGCTTGGTGCTCGCCAAGCTCGATTCGTCAAGAACGTACAACCGCTTCTGTGCCTCATGCTCTTTGTCCGTCCGTGCAAGATGCCGCTGCAACGTGCTCGACTCGATTCCGGCCTCGGCGAGTTTTTGGGCCGCGCGCGACGTTGGTGCAAAGCCTTCAACTTTGTAACCGTCGTGCTCGGCGGCTTCGCGGATCGCCGCCAGAGAAGTAGTCTTGCCCGACCCAGCAACGCCTTCGAGCGCGGTGACCTGATCCCGGCTTGCGAGGATTTGCTCGACAGCTCGCTGCTGGCTTTCGCTCAGATGCGAATAGGCTTTTTCGATTGCCCTTTGTGTGCCGGCGCTAACAATGGCCGGGTGCTTATTCTGTCCTTCACGCATGACCTGGATCGTGTCTCGCTCGAAATCAATCATCTCCTGAGTCGTGTATGCCCGGTTTGGCGCTCCCGGTATTTTTTCTACGAGGATGAATTCACGGCCTTTGGTGCGTCTCTCGAATTCAGCGCGGACCTCAGTCAGTGTCGCCGCCCCCATCGAGCGCCTCAACGCGTCCCGCAATAGATCGCGCTCTTCGACTACAGCTTCCCGCTCTAGGTTTCTCTCTTTCGAGAATGTCACCGCAGACCGTGCTGTCGTGTGCGGGGCTTCCTGTCCAAGCCGGTTTGCTCTCTCCGTGGCTGCGGCTCTCACCTGTTCCGGTTGGTTTCCGAACGCCTGCGCCATCTCCCGATGATGCAGTTGCACTTCTTCGTGTGAAAGGTCGAGCTTTGCTTGGCGTGTTTTGTGCGCGGCGATTTGCGCAGCGTCGGCTCCTCGCTGATTCTCCTTCGCCAGATGCTCTTCGATTTGCTGACGGCGCGGACTTGATGCGGCAAGATATTCGTCGCTATAGCCGCTGATTTCCGGTTGGCCACTCTTTCCGCGTACGATCTCGTAGCCCAATTCCTTCAAACGCGATGCTAATTCCGAGCGGTACACCGCCGTCGCGTACTGCTGGGTCTTGTACAGTTCCCTTGGCTGTAGCGCGTAGGTTTCGCCGTCGTCCGTTTCCGTAAAATTGAAGAAAACCACATGGGTGTGCAGTTGGGGTGCGGCATAGCCGTCCACGGGCCTCGCGCTGTCATGCTCAAACTTCGCCGCAACCCACTTGCCGGTTGTTTCTGCCGGAAGATTGCCGCCGATGCGGGCCTGGACGTATTGTTCCAGTTCGTCCAGCGCGACGGCCACACTTTCTTGATGTGCCGCGCGCACCCGTTCATCTTTGCCCACTAGAGCAGTGAGCGATACGCTTTTCGGTGCGGAGAACGTGGCATCCCAACCCGCGCGGTGCTCCATCGTTCGTACTTTCTGGCCATGTTCGTTCACGTATTCCCGTGCCGCTTTGTGGCGGACGAGCTGCTCGCCGGTGACCGGGTGCTGGCCTTCGGAGAGTCGCTGGAAGTGCTCCTCGCTGACTTGGCCTCGCAGCCCCCATTGCTCGGCAAGTCTGCCATGCCATTCGCCGCGTACCTGATCGCCTTGCGTATAGTAGTTCTCGCGCGCATTCGCGAACTCTTCGGCGTGATACGCCTGTGCCTGGCTCGCGCTCAAGGGATTCGATATGGTCAGCATGGGTCGCCTATTCGAAGAAGTGCTCTTGTGTCGCGGCCGGTTCGGGCCAATTGATGTTCACGGTGTTGCTTCACTTCATTCAGGGTGATTTTCTGGTCGGGCATCTCGTTCGCCCCAACTGCTGCCGCTCCTGCTCTTGGCGGTTCTTCGGCCCGTTTTCTCATTGGCCGTTCGATGTACTTCGGATGCTTGCTCGGCAATTCGATGAACGGGAAGTTCATCCGCGCGACAAGATTGCCCTTCTTGAGATACCCGCACAGGTCGGCAAGCCCGCTGATCTCCGAGGCCATTACCGACGGCTCGACCTGGCGTTCGAGGTTGTAGCTCTTGGTGTTCCGCTGTTGTCCCAATTGTCCGCTCGAACGGCCCTCGCGCAGTCTCTCGATTTCGACCTCGCCAATTGTTTTTGAAATCCACTCCGCCGCACGGCACTCGCTCGTGCGCAAGAAGATTTTCGTCGCGGGCTGCGATAGCATGGCCTCAGCTTCATGCCCGTATCGCGTTTCAAGCTGGCTGCGTCCCTGAAAGCCGAGCACAACCGGATTATTTGACTTGCGGTTTTCCGTGATGGCCGTATGCAATTGGGGCAACCGCTGCAAGCTGGCCAACTCATCCAAAACAAACCAAACTTTGCGCGGACTGCTCTGTCCCTGCGTGTCCGTTCCTTGATTCATGAGACGCAGCACAAGAGTATCGAGCCACAGGCTCGTCAAAGGGATAAGCCGTTTGCGCGTTTCAGGTGTGCTCGTGAGGAAAAGCCAACCCTTCCTCTGTTTCGACCATTCCGCCGCGCTCCATCGCGCCGTAGTTTCTTTTTCTGTGGGAAGCAGCTTGAGGGTGTCGGCGATCATGTTTAGGGACGCCAGCACGCCGCTCCGCTGCGCCGGAGCCTGACGGTCGATCATCGCGGCATACTCGGTGCCTTTCACTCTCCGGTCGATTTCCTCCTCATGGCACATCCACCAAGCAAGTTCCTCGGGCGTCGGTCTGAAGGTCAGACAGATGGGCGAAGATTTTTCTCGGACCTTCGACAAAGAACGGATTCTCGTTATGACGGTCAGGGAAAAGAGACGCAGCTAAGGTCAGCGCCTCAGCGTCGTGCCTCAACTCCTCGCCGGGACTCCAATAGGGCATGCGGGCGTCGAGCGGATTCAGGATCGCGTCGCCACGCTCAGGCGAGTAGAACTCCGGCGTGTAATCGAGTGCCGGGTCGTAGACGATGGCCGTCTCGCCGCGCTCCTCAATCTGCAACAAGATTCTTCGGATGAGGGTGCTCTTGCCGGTCCCGGTATCGCCCATGATGAGGATGTGGCTCGGCTCAATGGCGCGAGGTAGCCGCAGCGTCGGCACTATTCCGAACGCTCTCTGCCCGAAAGTCCGCTTCTGCTCGAAGCCGATGCCATCTGATCGATTTCTGCGATTGAACTCGCGCACGGTCACAAGTTCCGGCCCTTTGAGCCTGCGCCCTTCTTTCCGCGCGCGGGCGCGCGCCGCATCCTTCGGGATGGCTGCGAGCAAGCCCAAACAGAACACTCCCAAGCCACCCCAGAGGGCGGGCCCCAGAAACTCTGTGAAGCTCTGATCGCGGTAAATCCAATGACCCAAAAACGCATGCAGTTTGGCGTTGTCATATTGCCCCTGCTGGAAAACGAGCCGTTGGTCTCCCATCCTCACTGCTTCATCCGTGAGGGAAAACGTCGTCTCACCCGTGGCAGTTGTTACCGGCACTACTTCTTCGTCGAGCGCCAATCGGCTGCCTTTCTTGTCTGAGACATTTAGGAGTGCATAGCGGCCAGTTTTGAAACCAATTCCTGCACGCAATTCGCTGCGGATATAGGTCGTCAAATAGAACTTCTGTAAGGGTGTCAGCACATAGGCATAACGATAGGCGCAAATCGCAGCCACGCTTACCACTGCCAGAAGCACTGTTGCGATGGTCCATGCGGCCTTCGGATTCGGCCACTCGCCCGCGTACTGGTTTCGGCCCCACTCCTGGTTCATTCCGCACCCCCAGTTGCAGCAGCCGCAAGGCGCTCCTGCGCCTTGCGGAATTTGTCCTGGTCTGCCCGGTCAATGAGCCGCTGCATTTCCTCGGGCGTCAGCGCCTCTCCGTGGGCCAGCTTGTAGTGCGCATTCAGGAGGATCGTCCGCAGTGCGATGATCTCTGCCAGCACCGTCTCTTCCAAGGCGCGTGGCTTCTGCACACCCGCTTGTTTCAAGAGCGCCTCGCGGCACCATTCGCTGAGTGTCAAACCGTCGCGCTCGGCTACTGCGATTAGCCGCTCGCATTCGGCCTCGGTCATCTTGCAACCTACGGTTCTGTTCCGCAGTTGATCGGCAGGCATAAGAAGGAACCTCCCTGAGGAAACTTCATCAAAAAGCCGTCACGTTCTTCGGCTAGCAAAATCAGCAAGTTAACCGAGAGCGCCGAAGGTTAACCGCCAGCGCCGCGATTTTGCTAACCTGCGCCGCGAGAACACGTTAACCAAGAGCGCCGCGCGGCGCTTTGCAGCACCCAATTTGGGGTGGCGTGTCCAAAAAACTCCCGCTGCGAAGCAGCGCATCTTCAAAGTTCTCCATATTCGAGCGCCAGTTCGTCCCACGCCATGCGCACCTCGGGGATTTCCCAGGCCCGGCGAAACAAACCCTGCACCAACTTCCATTCCTTCTCCGAGAAGCCGAATGTAATCCCGTTCGCATGCGCACGAAACCACACGTCCTTCCCCTTGCCCTCTTCGGAGGGCGCGACATAGCCGAAAAAATACTCGCCATTCCAGCGAGCCGAGCCATCGATCAGCGCGGCTAGCATCGCGCGGAACTCCGTGATCTTGGGATATCCGCTGATCGGATACTGCGGACCGCGAGGGCCGGGGAAGCTCAGAAGCAGGGAGAAATCGCCGCCTTCTCCACGGGCAAACGAGAGCGAGTATTCCCCCTCCTTAACAGACGGGATCGGAGGCTGATAGAAAGACTCCTTCGCAGTAGAAGGCAGTCGGAGCGGTTCTTCCTTCAAGCAGTAGTGGCCTCGCGCTGCCAGTCGCCAGAGAATAGGCCAGAACGGGCGAAGGGCACGGTCGAGAGGCTCGGCCCCGGAGAGCTTTTCTTCTTCCAGAATCACGTGAAGGTTCCGCGCGGCCAGCAACGGCTCCCACTTGGTTCCTGGGTCGTTCAATCGTTTGCGAGTCTCGAGCACTGTCCGGCGCACGATTTCAGGAGAGGCTTGGTCGTCAGCGTCCTTCGCTTTGGCAGGCCGATACTCGGCGGGCAGATTGCCCAGGTAATACTCGTCGAGCTTGGAAGTGCGTTCCTTCCGCAGTTCATACACCGCGAGAAACGCATCCAGAACCCCGGTCAGGGATTCGCGCGAAACAGGGTTGGGCGTCCGGTCGGAAAAGGCTTCGAAACCCTGCTGCACAAAGTAGGCGAGGACGGCCCATTCCGCACGCGATAAAACGTGCTGCGCTTCTCCCTTCCTGCGAATCTGGAGAAGCGTTTCTGTTGGCTGGGCCATCAGGTCCACAACTTCCAGCCGGTCTTCGCGCGCTGATTCGAGGAATTGCTTGGCGACATCCGATGTCGTGACGCTCTCGCCGGTCTTCGCGGACATGAGTTCCTTGGCCCGTTCCAATCGAGAGTGCAAGGCGTCGCTGATGCGGACGGAGATCGTTTGCTGCTGCAAGGGCCTCTCTTCGTTGTCGGGTTTCTTGGGCATCCGTGAATCCCTCCCACTCGTAGGTTAGGATGCAACCCTGTGGCTTTCAGTTGCATCTTGACTCTATAATTGCAAACGTACTATAATGTCCACATAAAGTCAAGCTGAATACGAAAGTAAGGGAGAAGTCAGAGAAAGTCAAATGAAACCCCGCACGGCCCAACTCGGCGCGCGCAAGAACCCAGACTCGCCAAGAGTGCATGGCTTGCGCCTTACAGTAAGTCCGTCGTCGTTGCAATCTGAAGAGCTTCCCGGAAACGCGGAACAGAAAACGGGATCACCGCCAGCCGAAAGATTCGGTTTGCGCTCCACTGAGACCACAGAGGCACATCAAGCTGTTGAACCGCTTCTCGACTGCGCCGCCGCCGCAGTTGTCCTCGGGGGACTTCATCCTAAAACTGTCGAGCGATGGGCACGAGAAGGACGCATACCTGCCTATCGCTATTTTCGGCATTGGAGATTCCGCGTTTCTGATCTGGAAGTCTGGATGCGTTCTCATGTACATTCAGGTTGCCATCCGTGCCGCTTAAACCAGGAGGAATAGGATGGAACATAAGCGGCAACGGGTTCAGTTTGGTTGGGTTTGTTTGAAAGCACGAAAGAAGGGTCCAGACGTGTGGGTTCTGCGTTATAGGGAAAATCTTCCGGACGGAAGCACGACAAGGCGAAGCGTAGCTATCGGGACAGTTAAGGAATTTCCGAACGAGTCCCAGGCACGCAAAGCCGCTCTGTCTTGGTTATTTTCGATGAACGCGGAAGCATCAAACGGAACGCCTGTTTCGTTCGGCGCAGTTATTCGCCGATATCTAGCGGAAGAGATTCCCGAAAGACCTTCGACCGCTTCGCGGTATCGGTGCTGGCTGAAAAACCATGTTGAGCCGAAATGGCGAGACTATCCGATTGAGCAGATCAAACCGCTGCTGGTCGAAGACTGGCTCAAGAAGCTCAATTTGGCATCGAAAAGCAAGTCTCATCTCAAGAACCTAATGCGCGTCTTGTTCAACGCGGCGATGCGGTGGGAACTGATTCCCTATCAGCACAATCCCATGAGCCTCGTCCGTGTGAAAGACGGTTCTAAGAGACAGCGGGAACCGAAGGCACTTTCAGTGGACGAGTTTCGAAAAGTGCTGGAGAACATTCCCGAGCCCTTCGGAACCATGTGCATTGTGGCGATGTGTTTGGGACTTCGAGTAAGCGAAATCCTCGGTTTGAGATGGAATGCCATCGACTGGGAAGGACTGCGCTTGGCGGTACGACAAGCTTACGTCTACGGGAAGCAAGGCGACGTAAAAACACAGGCCTCTCACCGATGGATGCCTCTTGACCGATCGCTTGCGGAGAGACTTCGTCAACATAAGGCGAGGCTGGCTCCGCTGGCGAAGTCCGAAGACTGGATATTCGCGAACCCGGAAACAGGAAAACCGTATTGGCCAGGCAGAATTCAGGAGAACTGGCTCGTCCCCGCGGCAGAAAAGGCAGGGATAGGCCGGATCGGCTGGCACACGTTCCGACACAGCCATTCAACGTTACTTCATGCGCTCGGTGTCGATCTCAAGGTGCAGCAGGAACTCTTGCGACATGCAGATGTTCGAACGACTATGAACATCTACACGCAGGCCGTTCCGAGTGCGCTGCGAGAGGCGAACAGCAAAGTCGTTCGCTTAGTGCTCCCTGCGCAAGTCGCCTAGCGTTAATGGCCCCTTGTGGCCCCTCGAAAAGTCACAAGCTGTTTTCTATGAAGGAGATGTTGGTAGGGGCGGTGGGGATCGAACCCACGACCAACGGCTTAAAAGGCCGCTGCTCTACCACTGAGCTACGCCCCTAAGGTGATTAGTTCATGTACCTTGCTGCCGCCGAGTTTTCTGGTTCCAGCGCCGGTGCTACTGGAGCGTCATTCGAATCCAGGCGCGCCACGACTTCATGCAGATTGCGCCTTCCGGGGCACGTACCGCTTCGTCATCGTCAAGCTCTTCCTTTCTCAGTCTACCATCGGCCACGTCAATGCGTACATGCTGCCCTTGTGAAGGCTGGTGCTGACGGCCATAGCACAGGTAAAGCACCCCGATTTCGCTGGCGTTAGTCAGACTGCCCTGCACGTTGCGGCCGAGAAAATGTGTCTGTGAAATTCAGAAACTCAAGCCTAGGACCCGGATGACCGAGATTCTTATTCACCCGAGCCCTTTCGCGGCGCAAAGCGATAGCAGTAGAAAGCGCCCAGCAAAAACAGAATCGCTCCCCACCAAACACTGGCGTGGAGGTTGTACAACATGACCGGGTGTTGGGGCGGATGCACAAGCTCGTAGAGGCCTGCACCGAGAATCAGAAGTCCATTCACCAGCAACGAGATGCCGATAAAGAACCAAATTGAAATCGATGCTCGTAAGTCCACGGTATCACCAGAAAACAATATTTAGGGCAACAAATACAATCCCCACAACAACTGCCCAGAAAGCAGGGCGCTGATAAAACGGAGTATGCCCCTCAGTAGGCATTTGAGTGGCTCCGTAGACAAGTCCGTTGAGTTCCGCCACCGGCTTCGGCCGCGTGACCATGCTTACGACGATTGTGACAACCATGCACACAATCCAGGACCACAGCGCGCGATACATATCCGCAGCCATGGGGCTGGCGTGGCTGGAGAGCGCAACGTAGCGGACCGCTGCTGGATTCAGCTCAATCCAGCCGAACATGGCGGCCGCAGAAACAGTTCCAGTAAGCAGCCCCCAGAACCCTCCCGCGGAAGTCGTTCGCTTCCAGAACATCCCGAGGATGACGGTTCCGAACAACGGCGCGATGAATATGCTGAACAGCGCCTGGACATAATCCATGATGCTCAGAAATTGCATTACGAAATACGCTGTGCCGATACTGATGAGAACTCCCAGAATTGTGCACCACCGTCCCATCGAGACATAGTGGGCGTCCGATTCCTGCTTTCGAATGAGCGCTCGATAGATGTCGTAGGTCCACACCGTGGAAAACGCGCTAACGTTGCCCGCCATCCCCGACATGAAGCCCGCGATTAGCGCCGTTATCCCGAGCCCAAGCAAACCAGGACCGCAGTACCGCGCCAGCATCAAGGGCAGCACTTCGTTGTAGCTATGCCCACCCGTCACAGCCGCCACATTGGCACCCGTCAGCTTAAACGGAAGCACAGCCAATGCCAGCAGTCCCGGCAAAATGACGATGAATGGCACAAACATTTTGAATGCAGCGCCAATGATGGGCGCCATCTTTGCAGATCGCAGATCCTTGGCGGCCAGTAATCGCTGCACGACAAGGAAGTCCGTTGTCCAATAGCCAAACGAAATGACTAGGCCTTGGCCAAAGAGAACACCCGTCCAGTGGATGCCTTCCGGATTCGTGCTAAACGAGCCCAAGTACCGCCACAGATGCACATATTCGATCGACGTGTTGTGGATGATTTGCGCTTTCAGGGGACCCCAGCCGCCCACTTCAATCAGCCCCAAAATCGGGATGAGTAATGCCCCCGCCCAAATGAGCACGAACTGCAGCACTTCGTTAAAAATCGCCGAACGCAACCCGCCGAGCCCGACGTAGATGGCAACCGTGATGGCAGAAACCCAGATGCTGAAACTCATGTTCCAGCCCAGAACAATTTTCAGCACCAGCGCCATCGAATACATGTTGATTCCGCTCATCAGCACGGTCATGAATGCAAACGAAACGGCGGCGACGACGCGGCTCGATTCGCCAAATCTCAGCTTCAGGTAACCAGGAACAGAATGCGTCTTCGAAATGTAATAGAACGGCATCATGAAAATGCCGAGAAACAGCATCGCGGGAATCGCCGCGATCCAGTACGCATGCGCGGCCAGAACTCCGTACTCGTAGGCCGAGGAAGCCCAGCCCATCAGCTCCAGTGCTCCAAGGTTTGCGGAGAGGAAACTTAAGCCGGCGATCCACGCCGTCATTTCGCGGCCAGCCATGAAGAAGTCTTCCCCCGTCCGGGATCGCCGTTTCAGGTAGAAGCCAATCGCCAAGACTAGAACGAAGTAAAAGATCACGATGATCAAATCAATCGGGGAAAGTCGGACCAGCCGCGTAGGGACCGCCAGCATCGCGGCCGGAGTCATGACCGCCTCTGCGGGGCGCTCTGGGAGCGGAATCCCCGCGTCGCAGGCGATGAAAAGCTTGTTCCGTAATGATTAGTGAGAATAGCAGAGGAAAAGATGGAGGGATTTTGTGGCAACGGGGCTAGCGTGTCAGCGATTTGACGCCGCGCGTGGCTCAATTTTCACCCGATCCGCAAATTACTTTGCCCGGATCCGCACCAGCACAACTCCGTGCATCGGCACATAAGCGCTGAAGTTGCCGGTGAACGTGCCGCGGTCCTTCTTCAACCAAAGATCGCGGATGGTGGCATCGCCGCTGAGACCGATGTCGGAAAAATTCACGGCCATTTGCTCTGTCGTGCGCTGGCGATTGAACAATCCCACAACTTTGCTGCCATCCGCCATCGGCTTCATCCAAACTTCAAACGGCCCTTCCTGCGTGACACGGTATCCCTGTTTGCCCAGCGGGTCTTGGTCGACGGCAATCACCTCGGGGTTCGTGAGCAATTCGACCGTGTAGGGAGTCATTTGCGAGAGGTCGTTGCCGGCCATGAGCGGCGCAGCCAGGATGGCCCACAGGCCCATGTGCGTCCGGTATTCGTCTTCCGACATACCACCATTGCCGACCTCGAGCATATCGGGGTCGTTCCAATGGCCCGGGCCCGCGTATTTCTCGAGACCATTCTGGCCAAATCCAATTTCCGCCATAGCGAAGTACCGATCGCTAATATCGCCCGTGGTTCGCCACAGATTGCCACCGACGGAAGCGCCCCATTCCCAAACTTTGTGCCATCCGTATTGGCATAGACTCAAGACAATTGGACGACCGGTTTTTTGCAGTGCGTCATGCATCTTGGTGTAGGCGGTCTCCATGTCGTTTAGGCTGCCGCCCGACTGGCACCAATCGTATTTCAGGTAATCCATGCCCCAATTTGCGTAAGTCTGCGCGTCCTGCTCTTCATGGCCCAGGCTGCCCTCGTAACCGGCGCACGTCTTTGCGGCGGGCGACGAATAAATTCCCAGCTTCAGCCCTCTGCTGTGAACGTAATCGGCGAGCGCTTTCATGTCAGGAAACTTATCGTTCGGATGGATGAATCCATTCGCGTCGCGCTGCCCGGCCCAAGTGTCGTCGATGACGATATAGGTATATCCCGCGGCTTTCATGCCACTGGAAACCATCGCGTCGGCTTCGGCGCGAACGATTTTGTCGTCGACGCGGTCAGCGAAATGATTCCAGCTATTCCAGCCCATCGGTGGTGTAGGAGCCAGATTGGCCTGCTGAGCGGAACACGAGAGGGAAAACGCAAGCCCGAGGAAAACAATCAAGAGATACCTGCAGAAGTTTCTATTCATTCGCTTACTTCCTTCCAGGCGAAGGGCAGCAATTCATGATACGCACGCAGCATTTCGATCGGTGAGTATAACGCATTCACTCGATGCAGGAGGCATGCGCATCCAGTGAATGCGTTCGAAGAGCGGCTAAACACTAAACGGCCTAGAAATCTATCCTCGCGCGAAGCTCGATCAAACGAGCACCGCTTGTCGGAATCAGTTCTGCGGCAGCGAGGCCTCCAATGCCCGCCTGTCCGAAACCGCCGCCATCTTGGATGTTGTCCAAGCCGAATGTGTTGGAGTTGTTTGGATTGGCCCACTCGGGATGATTGAATGCATTCAAGAATTCGCCCTGTAGCACGAATCGAATGTTCTCTCGAATCGGGACGACCTTCGTAATGGAAAGATCATCGTTCCAAAGGTGAGGCCCATACAGGTACGGATCGCCAGATAACGTTCCGGGATTCAAGTTCTGGCATACACCCACCAATCCACTAGCGCAATTCGCGGGTGCAGTGTAGCTGGGCCCTTGAGCAGCCGCAAGCAACTTCGGATTGACGTCATAGGCCCAAGGGCCGACGGAAAGGCCGCCGTACTGGCCAGTTTGGGGATGATAGACGCCTATGCTGCTTTGAAGCTGGTGCAAGGTTACGCCATTTAGGACCACGCCTCCGTCCCCGTAATCGTTAAACGTGTGATAGCCTCCGCCAAGCGCGAAAGGAAAACCTGTCTCGTACGAAAAGATAGTTCCCAAGGTCCAGCCGCCAACGAACTTATCGACTAGTCCGGAGCGGTCAAGGAACCTCTTGCCGCTGCCAAACGGAAGGTCGAAGGTACCGCTGGCGTGCAGCACTTGCCGAAGATCAAACAGAGTCGGACCATAGCTCAACCGCAGGTCACGCATGGTAAATTCGTTGAACGTTCCCAGCCATTGCTCGTCCGGTTGGACTCCCAGTGTGTGGCTCCACGTGTAATTCGTGTCGAACTGCATGCCATGCCACTCTTTCTGCCGGAAATCCACTTGCAAGCCGTTGTACATGCTATAGCCGCCATTGGTCATGAACTCCTGCGACGCACCGTAGAAAGATGAAGCTCCGTACGGGTTGGCTTGGAAGAAGTTGGCGGGGTATTTCCCCGGTGCCGTGGCGGTTTCAAACGTTCCATTCGAGCACGGGCTCACGTTCGATCCAACAAGGTTGCAGATGTAAGGAACCGTCCCGAACGGAGTCGACAGGTTATAGGCCAAGTCGCCAGCAGCCCCTTGATTCAGGTCCGTAATGAACGTGGGGTTGCCGTAATCGGACAGCGGGATGCCCGGCCCTCCGGATGCTTCGCCGGCGAACGCGGCGTCGAAAATTGGCAGCGCTACCTGCCCGGGGTAGCCGTTATTGGCGAACGAAGTTACTCCGTTCTGAGCGTTAATGGCCATGTTTGTTTGCGCGTTCTGGAATTCGCCCAGGAAGCCATTCTCGAAAACATTGACCTCATTGGGATCCTGAGCAATCCATTGATGCACGCTCCGCGAGCCAACGTATCGCACTTCGAGGACGTTGCTGCGACCGATCTCTCTCTGAATGCCGAAGTTCCATTCTTGGACGTACGGTTGCTTGATATTCGGGTCGAAGCCAGCCTCTCCCCAGTAATAGTTCCAGGCCAGTTCACTCTGGGGAATCACGCCCGAATAAAACGGCGGGGCTTCGTTGTACGCGATAGGGGTATTGGGACCAAACTCGGTGCCGAGGCTCAAACTCCCTGGCGCGAACGTTCCCGCGCCGCCATTGGCAGCCGCAAGGGAAAAGTACTGGAAATATCCGATACCGTGATTGGTTCCGAAGTTCCAGAAATATTGATTCGGCTCAGTAAAGCGTTTCAAGTCAAAGCCGGCGCGGATCACGGACTTCCCGCCACCTCCGAACAGCTTGCCCAAAATCCCCTCCGAGTAGTCTGGGTTCCACGCAACACCGATGGTCGGCTGCGGGGTGACGTCCCACGATCCGTACTGGTGGGCCTGCGCCACATACGCCGGGTTGTCTGTACCAACCTCGACGCCCGGATTGAAAAGATTGTTTACGCCGGACGGTCCAAAGAAGTCTGCCAGCGGCGTACCTAGATACTGATGAGCCAAGTCGTGATCGTCGCCGATGAAATCCCATCGCAAACCGTAATTGAGCGTTAGGGTTGGCTTAAACTTGTAGGAGTCATGTGCAAAGAGGCCCCATGATCTCTGCAATTCGTCGAGATTTACAGTCGTGCCGGGGCCAGTCGCGTATTCATTTGTCGAAGGATTGTATGGAAAGCCGCTGCCAGTTGGTCCGACGGAGGAAATTCTTCCCGCAAGGGTCGCGTAGAGAGCCTCAGCCTCGGACCGGTCCGTGGTGTCCCCCGCCGCGAAATAATTTTGGAAATCCGTAAAGGCCGGATCTCCGTTCACAAGTCCCAGGCCTATACCGGGGATTCCGTCCGGCGCGTTGTAGTAGTGGTCCTGCTCGCGAGTGTAGTCAAAACCGAAAGACCAGGTGTGCGAGCCGTGCAACCAGGTCAATGTGTCCGTGCCGCTGATCGTAGGATAATATTGCCCTGTGCCCAGATTGAACTGTTGCCCCGAATTCGGAGTAACTCCGTTCATCGTGGCCCAGTCTACAGCGGGCTCGTTGTCCCAAACCGGCTGCGCACCGGCGTCGTAGCTAAGCCAAGTGTAGAGATAACCGGCGCGGAATTCGTTGACTAAGCTTGGTGAAATTGTCCAGCTGAGTCCGAGCGAGCTTGTATAATTCTTTTGAGCAAAACTGGCCGACTGGTTGGCGAAGTCCGGCCCCGGATAGTAAGGCGCCGCGTTGCCGCTGTGAGTTTCCCTTGTCTCTTCAAAAGCGAAGTTTATCCGGAAGCTCTGCGTGGCGTTGTAGTCCAAACGGATCGCCGGAAAGTAATAAGTGTCGGGGGCCGGCACAAACCAGTTCACGGTTTCAAGATTCGGGTCGCCATTCTGTCCCGCGGAAATGTTGGCATGCGTGGCCGACAGGTCCTTGTTAACCAATGCTATCTCCGACGCGATATTTGCGTAGGTATTGTTCGGGCACGGATTCTCGCCGGAAGTGCAGGCGGGCGGGGCGCTTGGATTATTTATCGCCGCCGGAAGACCATTGGGAGCCGCGACAGCAGAAAACAGGTTGATTTGCTGTCCCACCGTAAACGGCGAGCCCGACGGCTGCGGCTGCCAAACCGTATAAACCCCCGTTTGTGCCGCCGGCGATAGAAAGTTTTGAGTCTGCGTAAAGCCACCCGGCTGCCTTGACGTCGAGAAAGAGCCAAAGAAGAAGAGCTTATTCTTCCGGATCGGTCCGCCGACGGCGCCGCCGAATTGGTTGAGAATAAGGGCATTCCTTGGCAGGCCAACGGCGTTGTTGTACCAACCGTTGGCGTCCAGCGCGGCGTTTCGGAAGTCCTCATATGCCTGGCCATGGTAGGAGTTCGTGCCGCCCTTTGTTAAATAGCTGGTGCCCATGGACGCCTCTCCGAATCCCTGATTGAGGCTCGTCTGGCTGGTCTGGATGGTCATTTCCTGAATGTCCTCCAGGCGCGCTTGCATAGCTGGAGTGGCATTCCCGCCGAATTTCATGCGGTCTGAATTGGAAACTATCCCATCCACCGAGTTGCTCTGGGCGATCAGCGGCAGCCCGTTCCACGTCCCATATCCTGCGGTTCCTGTAAAGCCGGGCGTCAAATACACAAGTTGACTGACGTCGCGGCCAACTACCGGAAGGTCGTTGATCTGCTTCATGTCGATCGTCGTGGCAATCTCGTTCGACGAGGTCTGCAGTAAGGGAGTTGCACTGGCGGTCACCACCACCTGCTCAGTCGCCGCGCCAATCTTCAGAGAGACCTTGATGTCGGTCACGCGTCCCGCCTGGACGATCACGGAGCTTAAGACGTTCGTCTCAAATCCCGCCCTCCCAATCGAGAGCTCATACGTTCCGAACGGCACGCTGGCAAATGTGTACAATCCGCCGGTTTCCGATGTGCCGGCGAGCACACTATTGGTATCCAGATTCTTGAGCGACAAATTGGCGCCCGCAACGGAAGCGCCGCTCGGGTCCAGCACTGTGATTTTGACCGCCCCCGTAGTGCCGCCTTGCCCCCAAACGGGCGAAGCCGTCAGCGCGAAGAACGCCACCAAGCAAATCGCCATGCTGCTGATAAGAGCGAGAGAGAAACTTCGCGACATATACTCCTCCTTATTCACGCCCAGGCTTTGTGCGCACACGCCATAATTTCAATGCCTGCTGAATCACTCAGTCTTCCCGGAAAATCCCGCTGCCCAATTGACATCTTTGTCAAAGCGTTGCCGTTGACTTGCGAAAGCCGCCCATAAAAATTCCGCACAACGAAAAGAGAAAATCGCAAAACCGCAGTCGGTGTCGGCCGGCCAAGCCGGCGTTGTCTCGAAGTTGGAAGTAAACGTTTACTCAAACCGCCCACCTCGTTGACACAGGCCCCGCAAAGATGACCGATTTTTACATTCCATTCATACTCATTGTCAAGCCAAATCTGAAAAACCTGCCGCAGACCTCAAACGGGCCGCCCAAGCGGCCGAAAGAAAAATCAATGTGTCCGCGAAATACCTTAGACTCTTCCTCGAAATGGTAAACGTTTACATCGATGCCGCAGCCCCGCCAAGTACATCCGGATCGTAGAATTCCCGCCTGCCGTGCCCTGTTGCTGTGATAACGTCTGGGAGATTGATAGCTCTGGGCTTCGTTACAGGCCGCTTAAGAGCATGCATCCGGCAAAGCAGTGCACATCTCTCGTTTTCCGGAGGTTGGCGAGCTTCTCTCTGCTGCTCTCCCTATTCTGGACGTGTGCGCGGGCGCCTGCCTGTGCAAGGGACGGCCTTGGCAGCGTCGATTCCCTGACCCAGTCAGCCCTGAATACTCAAGCAGAATCGGAGCTTGTGACCGGAATTGCGCTGACTCACAAGGGCGATTTCAGTAGCGCGATTCCACACCTCTTGGCTGCGCGTGGCAGAGTCGCCGACGAATACGCCGCCAACTTTGACCTGGCCCTGTGCTATGTGGCGACAAGCCAATACGAAGATGCGGTTGAGATCCTCACCTCTCTGAAGGATGGCGGCCACGCAACCGCAGACATAAATGACCTGTTGGCCCAGGCCTATATTGGCGTGGCCGAACCGCAAAAGGCATTCGTCGCATTTCAGCAAGCCGTCCAACAAACCCCGCTGGACGAAAAACTCTATCTCTTGGTGGCGGACGCCTGCATGGATCACGAATCTTACGATCTCGGCACCAAGATCTTAAATGTCGGCCTGCGGAGCCTGCCCCGTTCCGCGCGTCTGCATTACGAGCGAGGCGTCTTCTTTACGTTTGAGGACCAGCCTGACTTGGCAAAATCAGATTACGAAATGGCTTCTAAACTCGCGCCGCGTACGGACATTTCCTACATGGCCCTTGGGCAAAATGAACTTCTTGAGGGCAACCTCCCAGGCGCGATCGAGATTACGCGCAAGGGAATTCAGGCGGGCCATGAAAACTATATTCTGCTGACGATTTTCGGGGATGCGGTCGTGCGTTCCGGCGCCACGCCAGGTGAACGCGTATTCGCAGAGGCTCAGCAAGCTCTGGAGAAATCAGTCGCGGAACGCCCCAATTACGCAGCTTCACAGCTCGCACTTGGCGAATTGTACCTCGCTGCGGGGCGCCTGGACCATGCCGTCATGCACCTCGAAAGCGCACGGCAACTTGCGCCACAAGACACTGCCGTTTATTCTCATCTGGCAATTGCCTATCGCCGCCAAGGGCGTTCTGACCAAGCGCAACAGGTACTGGCGATCCTTTCAAAATTGAATCAGCAACAAGCGGAAAAATACAAGACCGATTCACCCAACAAGGCAAGTTACATCGCATCAGGACGAACGATCCGGAACCCTTCTCAATAGCGCGTAGCATGCCAGATTCAAATTGTCGGACGACCTACTGATTCATCCGCGCGAAGCCACACGCGGGAACGGCCGTTCCACCAGTCCCTGCTCCTCTTTGATTGTTATGACTTGATCAGCTTTGACACTCTGAAGTGTTGTGGCACTCCCGCTCGGCCAAACAACCTGTAATGAATCCACAACCAGGCGATGTCCTAGCCCGAAATGGAGCCGCGGATCCTGCGCCGACTGATAACTCATCCCGCCCTTTCTTTGGTCGTAGAGAACCAGGTCGCCTGCCACCAGTTTGATCCGCGCGCCTACGCCATCACGGTTCGACTTCGTTCCGATCAGAAAAATCTGGATCCAATGATTGGCGTTGCCACCATCGTTACGGAGCAATTGCGGCGCTTCGCCGTTATTGTTCACCAGAATGTCCAGATCACCGTCATTATCAAAATCTCCGACGGCGGCTCCTCGGCTCACGCGTGGCAGAAGAAAATCCGTCCCAAGGCGGTCGCTGACATTCTCGAATATGCCCTTGCCCAGATTTCGAAACATCATCTTTGGCTCTGCATAGTGAACGGAAGAGTTGTACCGTTCGATGTTGTCGAGGACATGCCCATTTGCCATGAAGATGTCGCGTGCGCCGTCGTTATCGTAGTCCATAAACCGCGCGCCAAACCCGCTCATGTGGAACGTCGCGTAACCAAGTTGAGAACGCAGCGTGGCGTCGTCGAAAGTTCCATCCCCCATGTTGCGATAGAGACGGGCAAGTTGGGAATCCAAATGGGTGACAATCAGATCCATTCGTCCATCGCCTGTTGTGTCCGCTGCATCGGTTCCCATGCCTGCTTCCGGCAAGCCGTCGGCGCTGACAGCGACGCCCGCGATGTATCCCACTTCGCGAAATGTTCCATCTCTATTATTGTGAAACAGGAAATTAGCCATCGAATCGTTCGCAATGAAAACGTCTTGCCAACCGTCATCGTCGTAATCGAATGTGACTACGCCAAGGCCATTGCCCGGGTTCAATCCCAAGCCGGATTTCTTACTGACATCCGTAAAAGTTCCATCGCCATTATTGTGGTAGAGAGTTGGTGCCTCGCCGTTGTAGTCGTCAGGATGGCAGTAGCTGCGCATGCCAGGCCCGTGCTCGCCGCACCAGAAGTTGCGATCGGGCGACCAGTCAATGTAGTTGGCAATCACCAAATCCAGTCGGCCGTCGTTGTCATAGTCAAACCATGCTGCGCTGGACGCCCATCGGCCAGCGTTCGCAACACCAGCGCGTGCGGTGACGTCACTGAACGTTCCCTTTCCGTTGTTATGGTAAAGAATGCATCTCCCATAGCCGAGTACCAGTAAATCCGGAAATCCGTCGTTGTCGTAGTCCCCTACGGCCACGCCCATGCCAAACAAACCTTCCGCTCCCACGCCGGCTTTGTCGGTCACGTCGGTGAACGTCCCGTCTCCGTTGTTGCGGTAAAGAGCGCCGCGCAAAGCGTGCGCCGGAGTGTAAAGTCGCGTCGCCGCGCCATTCACCAGATATAGATCGAGCAGTCCGTCCTGGTCGTAGTCAATCCACCCGCATCCGGAACCCATGGTCTCGATCAGATATTTTTCGGAAGACGCAGCGTTGTCATGCCGGAAGCGGATTCCCGCAGACTGCGCGACATCGACAAACTTGACCGCCGGAGTCCTGTGTGGACTGAGCCGAGATAAAGGAGAGACGGCCAGCGTCAGGCCCATATACCTCAAGAGCTCTCTTCTGGAGATTCCAGAGAACGTTTTCACGAAGAATTCTCGCCCATAAAGACCTAAACGGCCGCAAGCCCTACATCAACAATCGGCGCCATCAAGAATTTTCTCCATCAGTATACCGGCGCACCAGATTGTTGGTATTCTTTCCTCGCTCAATGTAACAGGAAAACGTTTCCTTTTCAGGCGAGCAAATCAGCCGTCGTATCCGTCGATCCTTGGAAGGCGGGCTCTGGAAGTTGTCGTATTGACCGGAAGGAGTGCGAGTGTCCAAGAGACCGGCGGATCGAACCAACGCATTTTCGCGGCGGCGCTTGCTCCGGATGTTAGGTTGGTCGGGACTGGCGGGCGCGTGCAGCGGAGGGAGTCTCGGTCTTGCTCTCGCGGCGTTTCCGTCTGCGAGTACTGCGCCAGCCTTTCAGGTAATCCCCAATTCGATAAACGGAATTTCCTGGGTTCACGTCGCGGGAATCTCTCCACAAATGTACGAGCCCGAGACTCTTGGCGCCGGCTGTGCCTTCCTGGACTACGACAATGATGGTTGGATGGACATCTATCTGGTCAACAGCGGAAAGTGTGACTTCTATATCCCTCCTCGGCCGCTGCGAAACGCTCTCTATCACAATAACCGCGACGGCACTTTCATTGATGTGACCGAAAAAGCAGGAATCACCGGAAACGCCTACGGCATGGGCGTGGCGGTGGGCGACTACGATCGCAACGGCTTGCCTGATATCTACGTCACCCAGTATCCGCGCAGCATTCTCTACCGCAACAACGGTGACGGCACTTTTACCGACGTGACGGAAAAAGCGGGGCTCGCTGCACCGGGATGGGCTACCAGCGCCGTTTGGTTCGACTACGACAACGATGGACACCTCGACTTATTCGTCTGCCAGTTCGCTGACTGGGATAAGGCAAAAAATAAATTCTGTGGAAACACCCTGACAGGCGAGCGATGGTACTGCAAACCGGATGCCTACGAGCCCATGCAGTCCTGGCTCTACCGTAACAATGGCGACGGCACTTTTACGGATGTGAGCAAGGAGTCTGGCATCGCGAAATCGCCCGCCAAGGCGTGGGGAGTGGTTGCGTGCGACGTCAACAACGATGGCCTGATGGACCTTTTCGTATCCAACGACACTGTCGCGAATTCTTTGTTTCTCAACGGCGGCAAAGGCAAATTCTCCGACATCGGTTTGCTTTCCGGCGTCGGCTACAACTCATTTGGCCGCGCGCGGTCAGGCATGGGCGTCGACGCCGCCGATTACGATCAGGATGGATGGATCGATCTTTTTGTTTCGAATGTCGACCACGAAATGTTCTCGCTGTACCACAACAATAAGGATGAAACGTTCACCGATGTTGCCCTGTCCGACACGATCGGACTCACTACGAAAATGATGAGCGGCTGGGGCGCGAAATTCTTTGACTATGACAATGACGGTGAGCTCGATCTTCTCCTCTGCAACGGCCACCCCGACATAGCAGTCGAGAATCACATGCAAGGCGTGACATATCGCGAGCCGATGCTTCTCTTCCGCAACACCGGGCAGGGGTTTCGCAACATCAGCGCCTCGAGTGGCCCGATATTTGCCCAGTCCATTGCCGGGCGCGGGATGGCACTGGGCGATTTCGATAACGATGGCTCCGTGGATGCCCTTGTTGCGGTGAATGATGCTGCGCCGATTTTGCTGCGAAATAATGCCGGCCGGCAAAACCATTGGCTGGGCGTTCGGCTGATTGGCAAGAGAGCGAACATTGATGCAATCGGCGCCACGATCACCTATCAGGCCGGCGACCTGAAAAGGCATCGCTTCAAGGTAGGAGGCGGCAGTTATCTTTCCTCGCACGATCCGCGAATGGTCTTGGGGATCGGAAAGCGCACCAAGATTGATTCTCTCGAAGTGAAGTGGCCTCTGCCCGGCGGTGCAACCGAGCGCTTCACCGGCCTGCCCATCGATCGCTACATCACGATTGTAGAAGGCCAGGGAACCTGGCAATAAGCGTGGCGGCTAACTTCAGCCCAGCGGTTCGACATCGCTGCCACTCGGTATTGTTATCCCGGATCCCGCGGCGCAGATTGCGCCTTCTTTTCGGCTTCATGTTGCAGGGCAATCTCGCGGTTGGCGTCTTGCATCCGCCCCGTGCGCGCATACGCGATTGCAAGTTGATAGTGGCCCGCGGGATCCGCAGCCTCCATCTTCACGTATTTCTCAAGCGGCGCGACGGCCTCGGCATGCTTCCCGGCAGCGTTGAGGGACAAGCCCAGCCCGAGAAAAGCTTCCGAGAATCCCGCATCCAGCTTCGCGGCTTGGCCAAAATGCTCAATTGCATCGTCCCAACGCTGCGCCTGTCGCGCGAGATCTCCCAACATAAACTCCGCGGAGGCCGCGGTCGGATCGACCTTCAGCTCCGCCTCGAATTCCTTCCTGGCGTCATCGGCAGAGCTTTCCGTTTGCGGCTCCGCCAGAATAATTCGGCCGAGCCGGTAATGGATGCCGGCCTGCTCAGGGTATTGCTCCAGAATCTGCCGATACGCCTTAACCGCTTCATCCAACTTCCCTTGCGACTCAAGCGCCTCCGCGTTCAGTTCCTGCACTTCCGCCGAATGCGGAGCGGTCGCGGCAAGTTCATGAGCCGCACGCATCGCCAGCTCGGAATAAAAATGGGTTGCGGTGTACAGAACCTTCGGATCGTGTGGGAATTCGCGCCGCAGCAATACCAGCGCATCGACCGCTGCATCTTCCTGGTCGGCGCTCATTCCGCATTGCGCCATGGCCATGGCCGCATCGTACGTAACCTGCTTGTCAGCGATATGCGGAAGGCTTTTCCTCAAGATCGGCAGTGCTTCGTTGCAACGTCCTTCTGACGCAAGTTGAATTCCCTTGCGAGCGGAGGCCGACAGGTCGGACGCCGGAGCCTTCTTGGAAATCTGCGCGCCGGTTGCCGCCGAAAAAACGCCCAACGCAGCAACCTGCAGCACACTGAATCCGATGCGTAGCGAATTCTTCATCGTCAAATCTGATCGTCGCATAACCGATTATAGCGGCACTGGCTCGCCCCTGGGATGACCTCAAGCGCAACCTTACATTGACACTTCCATGGGGCGGCCTTCAAAAACGATTTGCCGCGTCGCCTGATCAACCTTGATCTCAATATTTCGCCGCAACGGTGCCAGCATCCGCGAACCCGGCGCAAGATGCAATCGCAGCACGCGCCGTGAGTCATTCCACGCCATCTGAATTCCCATCCACTCGCCTTGACGGTAATCGAACGATTTGCCGTCGTCCTCGTAAAGCAAGAACGAACCATCCGCACCGGGATAAATCGTCACCGATAACGGTCCATCCACCTTCTCGCCCGTGTGTTGTTTCACCGGACCCAGCGGCAGAATCGTGCCCGCCCGCACAAACAGTGGCAGGGTCTCAAGATCAACATCGCGGCTGATTTCGCGGCCTCCCCCGCTGCGCTCGCCGGTCCAGAAATCGTACCAGTCGCCGTGCGGAAGATAGACGTGCCGCGAAGTTGCTCCTTTTTCGCAAGCTGGCGCAACCAGGATGTCTCGTCCCCATAAATATTCGTCATCGCGCGCAACGGCCGCAGGATCGCCCGGGTAATGGAGCCACAACGCTCGCATAATTGGCATGCCGGTCATGGCGCATTCCCGAACAGCGCTGTACAGATACGGCAGCATCCTGTAACGAAGCTCAAGATACTTCCGGCAAATCGGCTCGACCTGCGCGTTGTGCAGTTGGCTCGCATCGGGAATCGCCGCGCCGCCGTAGTTGCTGATCTCGATCGGCCCAGGGTCGCCAGTGTCCCAACCCCACGGCAAACGCAGTTTCCATGTGCGTCCATGGCAACGAAAAAGCGTGCAGAAGGCGCCGAATTGAAACCACCGCAAGTACAGTTCAGCGGTGAATTCCTTTGTTGGCACAAAGCCGCCGATATCCGTGCCCCAGTACGGAATGCCTGAAAGCGCCGTGTTGATCGCGTTTGGTATGTGAGTCTTCAGCGTTTCCCACGTCGAATACACATCCCCCGACCACAAAAATGACGCATACCTCTGCATGCCCGCGTAGCCGTTGCGATGAAGCGCGTACGGACGCTCGTTGGGCCGGTCGATTTGCGGTCCCTCCCAGTACATGCGGTTGCGCGTCAAACGCGAAGCGATGTCGAGTGGATCGCCTTCATCCGGCCACCATCCGTCCACACCCATCGCGAAGTCCTTGCGGTGCGCATCCCAATAGCAACTCGCCTCTTCTTCATCGAATCGCGTCAGCAAACACGGATCATGCACTGTTCCGCGAAGCTTTCGCGTGAGAATCACGGCGTGCAGCACAGCGCGAAAATCCTTCTGATGCAGCTGGTCGAGAATTTCCTTCGGATCGGGAAAGACCCGCGAATTCCATGCAAATGAACCATTCTCCGTGTTCCATCCCGACGGGCAGAAACCAGTGCCCAGGTAAATCAGCGCGTCACACGGCAGCTTCCTTCTCGCGAAACGTTTTCGCCTCATCGAGAATTTCTTCGCGGCTGGCGAGCGTGCGATGGGATTGCTGATACCCCAGACTCCACAACGGCGGCATCTCCGCGTGGCCAGTGAGGCGCGCGTATTCCGCCATGATCGTCGCGGGCTCGCGAGCAGTGACGAATAAAATGTCCAGCGGAAGCGCGCTCTCCGCATCTTTCGGCTGGAACTTGCTTTCGGGTCCCGAGAAATCGAACGTGCCAAACGGTTGGTGGATAAACATCGCCCAACCCGCAGTGCCGATCAGCCAAGGAATCGGCACACGCCCTCCGTGTGTGGCAAGCTCGTAGCCACCCTGGCCGCTACGCATGGCGTCAAATCGATCCGCGCCGGTCGAACTGCTGGCCACCTTCGCCCAAAGCCAGCAGTGGTGAGTCCCCTGTTTCGAATGAAACGACACCCGTATCATCGTCGACTTTGATTTGTTGAACTTTGCCGGTCGATGTGGTGATCACGAAAGTCAGAGGGTTAGGAGTGATTCCAATGGTCGCGTCGCCGCACTTTATATTCTGCGCGTGCACCGCCCCGCGCAGCTTCGCGACTGGCTCTCCCCACGAATGCCGAACGAGCGAACCGTTCGTGGGAATCGCCGCCACATGTCCATCCTTCAGAGGAAGGATGCTCAACCGGAACGTGTGCACGCTAACCGCACCGACCTGAATCTCGACTTCTTGTCCGGCCACGCGGAGACTCTCCGCGGACGATCCTTCTTGACCCGGCAACAGGTAGGCCGCGCAAGCTGCGCTCATCCCCTTCAAAATTTCCCGGCGGCCGTATCGTTTGCTCATTCGGCGGTTATCCTCTGCTGTTGGTCGTTACCTAGCGATTCGTGGCGAGTTCGATCCAAGTCGTGTCCTTTCCGAGAGGAACGACATAAGCCTCTCGCGCGAGTTGAAATGACTCGACCGGACGATACGATCCCACGCCTCGAATCTTCGCTGGCTGCTCAATGCGCAGAAACGCCGTCGGAGTAAAACTTGTCGTTGCGGCAAGACCAATTCGCACGGTGCCCGTCTTGGAATCCAGCTCCACGATGTCGAACTCGCCCGCATCCAGCGTCAGCCAAAGTCCTACCGGAGCGACGTACACGCGCCGGCGAAAGGAATCGAGCGGCGCCACGCTGACCTTGTCGCCTTCCGCCTTGACGTTGCCGCCGAAGGCCAGCCAGCCGAATTCAGGGTGATCCACGATGTACGTCGCCGTGTCGAAAGCGTGCCCGAAGAAATTCGGGCCGTAGTCGCCCGAATACGGATCCAGCTTCAGCATGTCTGGAAAGGCGTGAAACGCGACCGACGCAAATCCGTCCTGATCGATGTCCGTGAGCGCGCCCATCGTTCCTCCGTATCCGACTCGGAGAAGATAGAAATCGTCGGGATGCTCGCGATACTCAGCAAGCAACGGGATGGCGTTGATGCCCGAACCATAGTGGTGAAGCTGACGCTCGAGCCGCTGGATTTTGCCGGCATAAATGAAATCCCAATATCGGCGCGCGCTGCCGTTGTAGCCCCAGCTCGGTATCGTTGGATCGTAACCGAGGATTGCATCCAGCGTCACATTAGCTTTGTCTTGATAGGCAAAATACTTCATCCAGGCATAAACCTCTTCCTGCCCGGTCGAATCCCACGGCATTTCGCTGCCGAATGGATATGCTTCCTGCTTCCATCGGTCGGCGCGCTGGCGCATCACCGCTTCCAGATTATCCGCCTCTCCGGTCATGCCTTCTCTCCTGAGATCCTGCAAGATCTTCAGGAAGATATCGCCTTCCATCTGGCCAAAGTGCGCCAAGCCCGGAGCAAACTCGGTCATCGCCATAGATGTCTGGTAGGCGTGCATCAGATACCACTGCCACGGATGGTTCGTGACCAGCCCCTGATGATAACGAGCCAGGCGATACAGCACCCAATTCGCGGCTGCAACGTGCGGATAATTGAATGAGCGGTCGACCGCTTCCGATTCCTTCTTCGTCCAACTTGTCCAACTGCTCCAATCCAGATCGTTCCGGTAATAACTTCCTCGCACTCCGCCAGGCTGATAATAGAACAAGCTTTTCCTTACGCCATAACGGTACGGCCCATTTTTGTACTGAATGCCGCCCCACAAAACGCCGTCAACAAACTGCTGATATTTGTCGAGCTCTTCTTTGTCCGGCTGCCCAAATTCTTTCATAATCGCAGCGAGCCACGAACCGGCGCCGCCTTCGTCGCTCAGGCCTGCAATCCAAACGCGGCTGTCTTGTGTCACAATCGCATTCGCTTCTCTGTCGTAAGTCATCACCGACGGATTGCGATGAAACGGATCATTCGGATCCACAAACCATTGCTTCGTCATCAAGAAATGGCCCAGATCGGACACCACTTGCGATTCCGGCTTGATCACAAAATAATTGATCGTTTGAACCAAACCATCCTGATATGCGACCGTCAGCCGCGACCGGCCCCATGTGTGCCCCTTCAGCGTGAAGTCCTGCCAGCCGCCCGCAATGGGCGAATCTTTATGAATCGTGATTGCCCCCGCAGGATCGACGGACATTGACCGGATGGCCTTCGGATATTTCACGAACAAGCGCTCGTCAATATCCATGGGCAGGACATAACCCGGAACGCCGACCGCGACCGGTCGTGCATTCGCTGAAAGCGTGTTCTCAATGGCCCGGATGGAATCCGCGATGAGGAATTTGACCCCGTAACTCTTCGACTGACCCGGAGCAAGGCTCAGCATGCTCGGCGGATTCCACGGCTGCGCATTTTTCCATTCGTTTTCGGCGTACGCTTCGCTGTGGATCATCCAGTCGTAGAATCCCTCAAAGGTCACGCCGCGCGGCGTCGGATCGTTGAAGATCGGGACGCTCCCATCGGCGCTGCGCTCATCCAGGATCGGCTTGTAAGCCTCAAACGGAGTCTTGCCGTCGGGTACCACCAACAGCGCGGGTCCGTACCCGTTCAGCCTGGTCACCTGCAAATAGCCAGCGTCCTCACCGATGTACGGATCGTAAAAAGAACACTTCACGTGCGCTTCCTCGAGCGAACGGTCGTTCAGCACGTTGTTGAAAATCATGGGAATGCCAAGCGCGCCGATTTGCACAACCTGCGTCGTTTTGTTTTTCAATGTAAATCGCAGGACAAGTTTGCCGTTTTCCAAGACCCAGGTGCGCGTAACCTGCAATGGAAAATCGGCAGGGAAGCGTCGAAGCAAGATCGGCGGTCGCTAAAATATCGCGGGAAGCAGGCAGGGCGCTGACAGGCGTGCGCGAAAACAGCCGTCGAGTAACTCTTCCAATCACCCGAAGTTCCCGCGCGCAAACGAAAGTCAATGTCGCCGAGATGGTAGTAGCCATTCTTCGAGCGCTCGACGAGCAAGTCCCCGGGCGTAAAGTCGAAGCCGTCTGCGCCCTTGGGCTTGAGCGCCGCCACGGTCTGCGACGAACGCACGAGGCTAACGTCAAAGTCAGGCGTATCGAAATCGACGGTTCCCTGCGCGAGCATCGGACCCGGCGTGGCAACTTCCCGAGCTCTGCGCCCTTGCGCCGCCGCTTCGTGGTGCAGCGTCAAACCTAACCCCACGAGCAAGCAAGCACAGCAAAATTCCGTTCGCGAATCGACAGCCACAGCTCGTCACGCTCACTTCCCTTATCGCAGGCCAGCCACTCTTCAGCCAAAACCGGGAAAACGTTTACCGGCGCGCCCTGGATTGTGATACAACTCCCCCGCCAGAAGCAAAAAAATCAAATCGGCGCCTCAGCCCAGTCACTGAGGAATCAGCCGGGGAATCCGCCATGGACCGTCGAAATTTCCTGAAAAACTTGGCCATCACGACCGCCGCAGCGCGCTACTTTCCCAAGACTGCCGCGGCCGCGGAGAACGCAGAAGACGCTTCCAATACGATCGCTCCTGCAACGCCGTCGCATCTAGGCGCGCCCGACGTCGAAGGCCACACGCAAGTCTGCGAATTCAAGATCGAATCGATCACCTGGAGAGTTTTTGAGGATCTTCGCACGCGCGATGGTGCAATCACGTTCATCGCATCGAATGGAAACAGCAGAATCCTGCCAAAGAATGCTGAAGCCACCTTCGCCGAAGCCAATCCTCCCTATTTGGGCCTCAGCTTAAGAGACATCGGAATGTCCGGTCCCGATTTGTTGGCCGAAAAACTTCTGCAAAATGGCGATCCGGATCCTGAACTAGTGAAATCGGCTGCTCCGCCTATGGGCTCTGCCACCGGCGGGCGCCCCGTTTTTTTCCGCTTGCCATGGAATACGTTCGTTGGAACGAAAGAATGTTTCGACACGATGCCCGTCTATCCAAGTGGAAGCACGCGGACCTACCATCCCGGGCAATATTTCCCCGAACTTAATTCTCAACGCGGCCGAAAAGCGCTTTGAAGGTCTGATCGGCGGCTGGATGCCGGCAGTGCGCAAAATAATGCCCATATCCGATAACGCCTATGACGAAATCGTTGTGTTTGGCGACGTCGAGGCTCATGACAAATTCATTGTGCAAACCTGGCATCGCACCGCCCGCATCGAAGATGGGGAAATAACGAAAGTCGTCTACGGGCACAGCTATCCGGCCTTTCCTCCCGCCCGCGTCGATCCGCAAGCCTGAGGAATTCTATCGCGCGCTCTTGCAGTTCTCCGGCTATTGGGAACGGCAATTGCACGATGTCGTCTCCGGCCTCCCTCCCACAAAATACTTGGGTCGATATGTCGCGTTACGCTTTTGCGAAGGAGCTGATGGTTCGCCCTGGCGGCGTTTATCCCAAATACGGAGCCGTTGATCGTGACTATTACGGCTCGGAATACGACGGCTTCCAGGACATTTTCACCATGTCTGTCGGTGCAAATCTCGAATGGGGTCGCTTCGAAATGGCCCGCGCCGTAATCGACAACTACCTCACCGATTTCACGGACGCGAAAGGCATGATCAATATGCGCGGCCCGGAGACCGCGCAGTTCGGCATGGAACTCATGCTGTTCGCAAAATATTTCAATTACACCCGCGACAGCGCCCTGCTCCTGAAGCATCAGGAAAAGATCGCAGCAACGGCCACGCTCCTTTGCGAAATGCACGACGAAAGCCTGCGATTGCCCGCCGACGATCCAGGCTATGGCTTGATTCATGGTTGGAGCGAGTCCGACTCGTGCTTGGCGCCAAAACCGGAAACCTGGTGGCTTCCCTATTTCGCGAACAGCGCTTTTGCAGCCAGAGGCTTGAAAGACATCAGCCAAACGTGGCGGAGCATCAAACCCGGCTCCGGAAACCGAAAAAGCCACAGGCGATTGGCTGCGCCGCAGCAAGATTCTGCAAGACGCCGTTGCCGCCAGCATCAAGAAGAATGTGCGCAGCGACAAGAATCCGCCGTACATCGGAACATACCCCGGCACGACGCTCACATTTTGGGAGTCCATGGAACAGGAGCGGCCGAGCCCGCAGCAGTGGCCGCATCGGCCTTACGCCGAGTTATTGCATGCGGACATGTTGCCGCCCGAATTGGCAAATCTCGTGATCGATTGCATGCGCGCGTATGGCGCCACCACGCTCGGCGTGGTTGCCAATGTCGAGCGGCCGCATCCCACCGGGCGCGACATTCTCGGCTTCATCTCCTACGGCTACGCGCTGACGCTGCTGCGTCTCGACCGAATCGAAGAATACTTGCTCTTCCTTTACTCACATCGCTTCCATGACCATACGCGCGGCAGCTGGACGGCCGGCGAGGTTTCCGGCATCGATGGCGACACCGCAACTTTCTGCATTCCCGGCGCAGCAAACGATTCCGTTGCTGGTTCGCTGGATGCTTGTGCTCGAGGATTCAGACGAAGACCGCCTCTATCTGGCGAAGGGCATACCGCGGGACTGGCTCGGTTCGGGCAAGGAAATCAGGATTGATCAGGCGCCGACCCGCTGGGGCAGAGTGAATTTCAGAATGGCTGGCGGATACAGGCGCAAAAAGCGTTACCGCGAATGTCTTGCTCGCCAGAGCCGGCGCTCCAAAAGAGTTGCATGTAAAGTTCCGCCTGCCGAAAGAGAATACGTTGCAGAGCGTCACCGTCAATGGCCGGCCAGCCAAGCTCGGTGGCACGCACGGTGACGTTGCCATTTTCG
Organism: uncultured Acidobacteriota bacterium; assembly: GCA_963842425.1. GTDB lineage: Bacteria > Acidobacteriota > Terriglobia > Acidiferrales > UBA7541 > Palsa-295. The sequence goes on from CAWJGQ010000012.1 coordinate 82,725, forward strand.
CGACAGGCGCCGAAAAGCATTTCGAAGTGGTCGCTCACTTCTCTTGACGCGCGATTCCCGCTGCCCTCCGCGCGTTTGCGGGATGCTCCGTTCATTTCACTGTAGCGGCGGCTCTCCCAAATCGCCGCAACTCGATTCGATCTCTTGCGCCACCGCGAGCACCATTTCTTCCTCGAACGGCCGGCCCAACAACTTGCACACCGATCGGAAGCCCCTCAGACGAACGTCCCGACAGAAACAACCACTGACGGATTACCTAGCACGTTAAACCACTGGCAGTAACTCATCGCGTCCAGATATTCCACCGTGCGCCCCTCGATTTTCCATTGCCTCTCACCGTGCACGAAAGCCGGCACCGCGCAAACCGGGCAAAGCAGAATCGGGTATCGTTCCATCTGGCGAAGAAACCGCGCGCGAACGGCGTCGCGCTCGAGCAGCGTGCTCATGAATTCCTACAATTGTCAATCGCGGCTCGCGCGCGCACGATGCCGATGAACTCCCTCAAGATCGGACTCAGCTCCGCTTCCCTTCCCTCGTACAGACGGCCCTAACGCGAGCTGCCCGGCGCGTCCGAAAAGATTCCACCAAATCCGTCGCACCGATTCCAATTCGTCCGGCAGAAACGGCTCGACAACGATGCCCCGCCGCCTCGCAGGGCGCTCGCCGCAGTTCGCACCGCCGCGCGCGTCTCGAGCGTCACAGGAATTCGGCCATCCTCCCTCAAAGAATCCAATGCGCAATTGACGTATTTCTATTCTGCGGAGCATTGCAGCAGTACCGGCGCGGACATCGGGTCACCGAATCCGGGCCCGCCATCACCCCGAAAAGCAACTTCACATCGCGCAACAGTTCGCGCCATGGGGCCCACAACCCCAAGCGATGCGAACGGTCCTGCCGACTCGGGAAAATGCCCCGTCGCAGGAATGCGCCCAGGAGTTGGCTTCAGGCCGCAGATGCCGCTGTAATGCGCGGGCACTCGAATCGACCCGCCTCCGTCGCTGCCCACGCCGCCAGCCGAGCACCGCGCCGCAATCGCGGCAGCTTCTCCGCCGCTTGAGCCGCCCGGCGTCCTCTCAGGTCCCACGGATTGTTCGTACGCCCCGTAAGCAGATTGTCCGTCTCGTATGCCATAAGGAATTCCGGCGCATTGGTTTTCCCAGCAGAATCGCTCCCGCGCGCGGAGGCGTGAAACAAGCGGCGCGATCATGTTGCGCCACATGATCGGCGCGCAGGCAAGAACCGCAACTGCACGGCCAGCCCGCAACATCGATGGAGCTCTTGACGGTGAGCGGCACTCCGTGCAGCGGTCCAACTGCTTCGCCGGACTCCAAGGCGGCATCGGCCTGCGCTGGCTTGCCGCCGCGCTCCCTCGAAGTCGATGTGTACAAACGCATTGAGTCTGCGGATTCAGATGCGCAATGCGTTCCAAATGCGCTTCGACCAAACGCCGTGGGCCGTATTTCCGCCCGCTCGCACTGCCGCCGCCATTTCCATCGGCGGAAAGAGAGGTCAGGCTCTTCTGCCGCTGCTCGGCACGCTTGCATGATGTCTCTCCGGTGCGAAATGATGGGCAGCACAGTCTAGCACTCAATTTCCGCCACGTAGTCCGTGCGAATTCTGCAATCGCGCTGATATTTTTCGCCGCAAGCGCTACAACAGGTGAAAACACTTCGAGGCCTCCAATAATTTTCCTGAATCCTATTGCAAGCCGGAATTCCGCTTCGATACGCTCGTGGCACCGTTCTGTATCTTCATGTTTCGCTGAATTCGGTTTGACGGGCGCCGATGGTTAGATGATCGCAAAGAAGGCGATGACAGAAAACGTTTCCTCGGCCTGACTTGCGTACTCCTTTTCACGGCCGTTTACGAGTATGCCTGGCCGACTCCCACCATTCATTACTACGCTTTCGTTGTTTTGCATCTCGTCGCCGGGAATTGCCTTCCTTGCGCTTCTATTTTTACTTTTCGGCAGAATTTGGCGCGACTCTCGGATCATTGACCGCGCTGCCTGGAGCTTCCTGGCTCTGGGCGGCTGCATCGGCGTCGCGCTGATTTTCACAGGGACTCTGCGCAACGATTTCCCGTTGCTGGGCGCACACATCATCGCAAGCATTCTCGGCGTCATTCTGCTTCTCGGTTCTTGGTTGCGCCGCAAGCGTTTACTTCAGCGGCAGCGATTTCTGGCGCCGCGTGCTGGACGGTGATCGTCGTCTTATTCGCTGCCGTTTCCTACGGCGCATGGTGGCTGCGCACAACGCGTTGGCAGGCTGCCTACAAGATCGAAAACCCGAAAATCGCGCCTGCCACCATGAATGACGAAGGTGGCGGATCTGCGGGTCCGTTTTTCCCCGCCTCCGTCGAAGTGGCGAACAATGCGCAAATCCCCAACGAATTTTTCATGGAATCCGAGACTTGCAAACAATGCCATGCGGACATTTATCGCCAGTGGGAAAGCTCCGCGCATCATTTCTCGTCCTTCAACAATCAGTGGTACCGCAAGAGCATTGAGTACATGCAGGACACCGTTGGTATCCGTCCTTCGAAGTGGTGCGCCGGCTGTCACGATCCCGCGTTGCTCTTGACCGGAATGTTCGACCGCCCCGTCCGCGAAGTCGAAAATACTCCGGAAGGGCAAGCGGGCTTGGGCTGCGTGATGTGCCACTCGATCGTTGCCGTTCAGTCCACCATGGGCCAGAACAATTATGTTCTCGAATATCCGCCCTTGAATGACCTGGCCACCAGCAAGAATCCCGTCGTGCATCATCTGGTTGATTTTCTGCTGAAGTTGAACCCCGAGCCGCATCGCCGCGTGTTCATGAAACCGTTCGTAAAAAATCAGACGGCGGAATTCTGTTCCTCCTGCCACAAAGTGCATCTCGATTTTCCCGTCAACCATTACCGCTGGACGCGCGGCTTCAACGAATACGACAACTGGCAGGCCAGCGGGGTTTCCGGCGAGGGCGCTCGCTCATTTTATTATCCGCCGCATCCGCAAACCTGCACCGATTGCCACATGCCGGCGGTGCACTCGGGCGATTTCGGCAATTACGCGGGTGTCATCCATTCGCACCGTTTCCCTGCTGCCAATACTGCGCTACCCTACGAAAATGAGGATACGCAGCAGCTCGATGCCGTCGAGAAGTTCTTGAAAGCCAATCAAGTCAGCGTCGACATTTTCGGGATTTCGCCGGAGCAATCGGGAGTCCCGCGGTGCAAACCCCTCGCCCTCAGGAGAATCCCTCGGTGCTATGCCTCAGATTCAGACCACGTTCGGCGTTGGCGAGGAAGCGCCGTTTCAAGCGCCGTCGGGCCAGCAAGGACTCGCTACGCCAGCGTCTCGCCTCACTGCGCCGTTTGGCCGCTTCCCTGTTCAGGTTCGTCGCGGAGACACCGAGCGCATCGACGTGGTTGTTCGCACGCGCAGCGTCGGCCATTTCTTCCCCGGGGGCACTGTCGATGCCTTCGATCTATGGCTCGAACTTCAGTGCCACAGATGAAAACGGCCGCTCGATTTTCTGGAGTGGCGAGGCAGGGCGCAAACGGCAACGGGGATGGTCCCGTCGACTCTGCTGCACAATTTTATCGTTCGCTGCTCATCGATGCGCACGGCAACCCATCAACAAGCGCAACGCGTGGGCCGAGCGCGCGCGTCATTTATGTGCGCCTAATTCCGCCGGGTGCGGCCGACACGATTCACTATCGTCTGTACATTCCGAAAAATGCCGGCAATCGCATCACGCTCACCGCAAAGCTGAATTACCGCAAGTTCAGCTGGTGGTTCACGCAGTTCTCTTTTGCCGGGATTCAAGATCCGAACCAGCAAAAGTCCCGCTGTTTCTCACAGATTTCGACGATACGAAGTGGGCCTTCACAGGAAGCACGAAGGACGATTCCGGCAAGCGCCCCGGCATTCCAAATGCACCCATTGTCGTCATGGCGCAAGACAAAGCCGAATTGCAGGTGTTGCCTGCGGATGCCCCTTTGCCCAAACCGAAGATCGACGTTGAAGGCGGCCGACTGGCGGCGCTGGAATGACTATGGCATCGGACTGCTGTTGCAGGGCGATTTGCAAGGCGCCGAATCCGCCTTCGAGAGAGTCGCCCAAGCCGCGCCAAATCGTGGCGACGGGTAAGCCGCGAGAGCGATCTATA
>CAWJGQ010000013.1:0-85515 GCA_963842425.1 uncultured Acidobacteriota bacterium
GCTTTGCTGATTTTGAACTGTTTGGTATGATAATCATGCGCAGAGGCTGCGGTGAGAAGGGATTTTTGAACTATTTATTTCAAAATACCGTAAGACCCCGTGAACGAGCACGCGGCGGCGCAATCGCGAACTGATTCCGGTGACCGGAATCAGTTCAGCCGCGACCGGCGCTCCTTCAGGACGCCGCGCTCAAGGATGCTGCGGAAGAGAAATCCACGCCGGAGACCTTGACGACGGCCTGCCAGGCGGCTTCTTGGCTGGCGCGATCGTGGAGGTGTGGGTGGCGCTGCGCCTCAATTGGGCCTGAGAACTTCCCTTGAGCCGAGGCGAAGAATTGCCCTGAGACGTCGGTTCCGAACTCCGACGCCTGGAGGTACCGACGGGCCGCGGTCTCCGGCGTCTGATTCATGCCGGGAATCAGGTTCACGATTGGGATAAACAGATACTTCAACAGCGGGCCAGCGTTTCGCACCACCTTGGTGTCGGTCGCCCCACCGGGCGATACGGCGTACACGGCCATGCCGGAGGGCAGCCAGCAGGCCAGCGCCGCGGTCCACCAAGCGATGATGAGCTTCGCGTCGGCATACGCATTGTTGGGCACGTACTTCAAGTTCGGCCCGTTGCGCAGCAGGGCTTCAACAGCCGCGGTTTGGTCGTCCCGGTAGTATTTGGCCGCGAAGGCTGGCAGGTCGGTATACTTGAACATGGGTACGACCCCGCGGGCAGGCTCCGCGCCGGCGATAACAATCCGCGCGTTGGGCCTAAGAAGGTTGGCGCGAAGCAACCCGACAGTCAGTTGATGGTGGCCGATCAGCGGGGCCTGAGAAGCCTCAACGCCCGCCGCAGTGATCACGCGCTTCTTGGTTGGGACCAATCCGGCATTGAGCAGCAGGAAATCGATCGGCTGACCCCGCTTGACCAGCTCGGCGAGCGCGGACTGAACGCTGGACGGCGAGTCCCAATCCAGCTCCAGCGGCGTGAAGATTTTTTTCTTGGTCTCAGCCGCGAGTTGAGCAGCCGTTTGCTGGACCTGAGCCAGCCTGCGCCCGGTGACGATGACTTGGCGGTAGCCCTTGGAGGCGAGCATGCTGGCTGCCGCATAACCGAGGCCAGAGGTGGTGCCGGTGACGAGAGCGATCGAATGTTCCATGGGCGTCTCCGTGGTAAAGGGTGAAGGTCGAGTCGTGAGGCCCCGCGAAATGAGGGCCGGCTTGCTATTACGAACTATTCAGTTATATATTGGTGCGAAGGCCATTGTAAAGGAGTTTCTAACTGAATGGTTCAGAATGTGGCTAGGCCGCGTGGCCGGCCGCGCAGCTTCGACGAGACGGGGGCGCTGGAAAAGGCGACCCAGGTGTTCTGGTCGAAAGGCTACGACGGCGTTACGATCGACGATCTCGTCGCCGGGATGGGCGTGGGACGGCCGCCTCTATGCCGTCTTTGGGGACAAGCGGGCGATATTCCTGCGCGTCCTTAAGGCGTATGCAGAACGGAAGGGCGCAGCAGCCGCGAAGGCACTCCCTCACCGCAGGGTCTTCGCGGCTCGATCGGGCTTCGAGGTACGCCGTCGAAAGTGCGACCGGAAAGGCTCCGCTGGGGCTGCCTTATAGTGTGAGTCGCGCCGGTTGTGGACGACGCCGAGGTCCGGCAGTTCCTGCAAAAAGCGGTCGCGGGTGGCGCGGCGCTGGTGGAAGGTCGTTTCCGGGACGGGATCACCGCGGGCGAAATCCCGTCCGATTTTCCTGTGGCCGTCCGCGCGATCCAAGTCACGGATTTTGCTCGTGGCATTCCCATGCGTGCGCAGATAGGCACGCCGCGCAAGACGCTCCTCAAAGATGCTGAGGAAGCGGCCGACTTGGTGCTCCTGCCGCGTCGCTGGGACAGTCGAAGCGAGTAACGGAGATCTGTTCGTATGTTGCGAAGGGCCTCACCACATCCGCTGATATTTTCGCGAAACGTTTCGAGCAGGAGATGAAGGCGGGGCGCCTAACTCGCACACCCTCTGCCAAGGTGCGAGGCCGTGCGCTCGTTGACTTGATGAAGGGTTTGCAGCTTCGCGCCAAGGCTGGTATTGCGCGCGAGCAATTGTTGCAAGACGCCCGAAGCTATGTGCCCCTGATTCTTGGCAAACAAATCTAACGCACTTCTCGGCGGCGATGCGTCTGGACGAGTGCCAAATCGCCAATGCGCTCACCGACACCGGATTAGTACTGATATGTCGGCTTGTAGGAAGTCATCGATTGCATCGGACTGCGTCTAGCCTCGCGACATCGAGATGGTGCGGCGGGCGACTGTCAATTCGAATGGTTGCAAGGTGTTCGGAACCTATTGCGGCAGAATAGTTTCTGGTTGCAGAGGCTTGATTTGAACTAACGACCCCTTGTGGCAGAGCCCGTGCTCACGAGGCAGGTGCTCTACGAACTCCTTCGGCAATCGCAAACTGCGAGAGGTGAACCCCTAGTTGAGACAAAGGTGTTCGATACAGTCCTAACATAGTTGCATAAGTACGCCGGAACTGCTTCTCGAGAGGCCAAAGTACGGCCTAGCGGCCACAAAACGTCACCCCGACCCTGCAGTGCCGCCTCACATCTGCGTTGGGCCGTCTGTATTTGGGCCAATCCATCCGAAAATTGATGACCGAGCGCCAAATCCGAGCCGGTCTGTCGCTGTTCGATACAGAAGTGTCTCACTTTAGGGGTTCACTCCAAAAAAACCAGGTTTTTCATAAATTCTTTCTTCTAGCGGTGCATGCTCACGAGGCAGACGCTCCTGCCCCCATCTTTGTGAGCAACTGCCCACAAGATTAATTCCACAACACTTTGGAATTGGTTCGTCTTGTTTTTCAGTACGTTTTAGATCACGCGCTTGCGCGCGTTTCGCCAACAATTGATCCTGAGTGTTTCCGAGCTCCGCTAGAGTTGGTCTTGGCTTCACGCTACCGGAGAAAGCAAAAATGCCGTTTCTGGACAAGTCCGGACAAGTTTTCGAAGTCGCAGAATCAGAAGTAGTCCCGTATAAGTTTGTGTGAGCTCGGGAAATAAAATGGTCGGGGCGAGTGGATTTGAACCACCGACCTCCTGGTCCCCAACCGGGAAATAACCAAACCTAAGTCGCCGTCCTGGCGTCACTTATGTTTCCTCGGGCCGCTCTCAAATAGACAAGTTGGACAAGTATCTGCTCTCGACCAACGGTATTAGAATCGATCTCCTGATCCTCTGCGCGGAAGATAAACGCCACATTGCCGTCTACTTGTCTCGTCTAGCATTCTGGCGAAGGACAAGGGTGGCCGCTGGCGCGGCCCAAGAGCTAGACAAATCTTCTAGGAAGCCGGGGGCGCATGTTCGCTCGATAGGGGGGCTGATCAAAGCATCGCGGCTAGAAGTCTTGCCCGAAAAAAATCAAAACTGCGATCCCCTACTTACAAGCCAGGCGTCGAAAGGCGAACTAGTTGTTTCGTCTTGTTTTTTCCTACCTCTTGCATCACGATTTCTCGCCGCACTCGTCACATTTGTTCCCGACTTGCGCCCGCGTTTCTGGGATGAACCCTTCGACTGACACCGCAATTGGGCGCTCCTGAGACCTTCTGACTCAGAATTCAACACATGTGACGCTTACGCACGGCAGCCTCACTTTGATTCTCCCTTCTGCTTACCTGTTGGTAACATCATGGGTAGGTAGACCAGCCCATACCCAGCCAACACCGTAAGGGATGAATCTGTGTCCCCTCGAACCCTCGACTTCCAGTCTCTATTTGAAGCTGCGCCGGGGTTATACCTTGTGCTGACACCCAACCTGCTGATCGTTGCTGTAAGCGACGCTTAGGTTCGGGTGGACGGAGCCGGTATTCGGTTCGCGCGCGGGAAAGCTCGGTACCGGACATGGCGCACGCCGTAAAGGGCCGTCCACTTGAATGGGCATCCCGCTCCCTCGCGAGAGGGAGTTCGAAGAAATAATCATGGTCTGAAGTTTACGATCGAAGAGATGTATGGGTCGGACTGAAGCCGACCGCTAGATTACGGGCGGACCCTAGTCGTCAAGGCCGAGAACAAAGCAACTCAGGAAGCGAAAGACAAAAACTCTTTTAAGTGAGTGGAGAAGCCTGCTCAAAAAGGGTTTGACAGGGCCGACATTGTTAGAGATGTCCGGTTATCCGACTGATCGTGACTTAGCGTGGTCTGCGAGATCCGCGGGGGCAGCGGCTACTATGAATGGTCAGGGGGGCAGTCCAAAGGGGACAAAGAAGATCGGCAGGATGCAACACTTGCTTCTGGCGCCGCATCCTCCTGGTAGAATAGTGGGGAGGAGCTTCAACGATGGCTCTCTCGCGCGCGATTAGTCTGCTTTTTCTGGCCTGCGTGTGCGTCGAGTGGACAAGCGCCCAGGACGCACGCCAGACTCCGGCTCTCGCTTCCCGCCCCCCCGCTGCTTCCGCTGACGAAAACGTTGTCTCTCGCGTGAGTGCGCATGCTGAAACAGTCCCGCTCGTCGTTCCGAAAGGCGTGGCTGTTCAGATCGCGCTCGATAAGGAAGTTCGGATTCGCAAAGTAGGTCAGTCAATCAGCGGACATGTCGTCGAACCAGTTTATGCGTTCGACAAGCTCGTGGTGCCAGTGGACACCGCCGTCACCGGCCAAATCACAAAGATCGGTGACGTCTCCAAAGGCAAGCGGACGCTCGACGCCTTAGACGCCGAATTCACTCCCGCGCGCAGCATCGATGTCGAGTTCAACGAGTTCGTACTTCCGGACGGGAAGCTACTCCCGATTCACACTCGCGTGACTCCGGGCTCCGGTCAGGTTATTCAATTCGTCTCTGCGGCCGATGCCGACAAGAAGAAAGGCGTCAAGGACGAAGCCGCTGAAAAGGCAAAGGAAGCCAAAGCAGAAGCCAAGCGCGAATGGGACTCCTCGATGCAGCAGGCGAAACAGCCTGGAAAGGCGCACCAGTTGGAGCGATACGCTGTCGCCGAGCTTCCCGTGCATCCCCAGTACCTCGACGCCGGCACCGTTTATTTAGCCGAACTCCTGGAGCCGCTTGATTTCGGGACTGAGCCGCTCACTCCGGAACTCGCAGCATCGCTCAGCTCTGTGCCGCCGGACGGCAGCTTCGTGCGTGCACGCCTAGTGACGCCGTTGAGTTCCGCAACCTCGCAGAGAGGTGACGAAGTCGAAGCCATGCTGTCACGCCCGCTCTTCGATGGCGACCGCTTGATTCTGCCGCAGGGCGCGATCTTGCGGGGCTCCGTGGTTCAGGTCCAGCCGGCACTTCATATGAGCCGCGACGGTGAACTCCGGTTCGTCTTTCATGATCTCGTTCTGCCGAGCGGGCTGGACCAAAAGGTGAGTGCCGTCCTCGCCGGAGTTCAAGCTGGCAAGGTCGACAACCTCAAGCTCGATTCCGAAGGTGGGGCACAGGCCACCTCTCCCAAATCACGCTATCTGCAAACGGGAATCGCGCTGGGATTGGCCGCCGTCTCCGCCGCCGGTGATGGCGACGCCGATGTACTGAATAAGTCCGCGGGCGGTGCCGGTGGATTCAAGCTCGTGGGCATCGCGGTGGGAATGGCGGCTCATTCGAATTCGCTCGGCATCGCCATGGGCGCGCTGGGCGCGAGCAGATCGATCTACGTACATTTCATTGCGCGCGGCCGCGACGTCGTCTTTCCCAAAAACACCGCAATGCAGATCGACATCGGTGTTCGCCCGACAGATTCCGCGAAACCTTCGCAGCAATAGTCTTCCCGCCGTTGTCCCGTCTTGATTCGGAATTCTCATTGAAACCGGCGCGGACATTTTAGGGGATATCAAACCTGAGGCACCAATTGTTTGTCCAACGCACGATCTCCTATTGCGGCCAGGTAGCGTCCGGATCGAGATTGACGACGGGTTGTGGACCAGAAATCGGCACCATCGGACGCAAGTACGGCCGGCCAGCTGTCATATGGCAGGAGTAGCAGTCCTCGAGTAAGTGTTTGTACTCCACGACGAACTGCTTGCTGTCTTTCGTTTGGATAGTCTTCTTGACCGAGGTCAATGTACCGTTGTCAACGCCATCGAAAATTGACTGCATATCCACGACTGTGCCGTCGGCCCTTTTCGGCCCGGGATTCAAATGCACCTCCCATCTCATGCGATTGCGCATCTCTCCCAGATAGTAGTTGGCCAACGGCCAATTCTTTTTTTGGCCTGCGAACCACAGGTTCGCCGCGAACATGGCGACGTCAACCATGGGGTGAGAGGCGGGCGGAGCGATCTCTTTCAAATGTGCCAGGTCCGCTTGCATGGTTGCGAGCTCGGCGGGAGTGGTTTGTAGACTATCGCGTTGCGCAGGAGCAGCGTGGTGGTCCCACGCCGAAACCAACAGGCCACCCAGTAAGCCGCCTACAACCGTCAAGAGCAGACTTCGGAGCCAGGTAGCGTTTGCCATGTCGAAACTCTCCCTTCCGTGACCTAGGAATTTATGTCGGGCGCAACCTATTTAATTGAGGTCACGCGACAGCATCAGCTTTAATGTCAATTTGTCAGCGCCAGCCGTGACGCCAACCCCCACGCCGGTTTCGATATTCAGGAACTTGCTGGAATGATCCATGACCGCCCAAACCTCGTGGAATTGGTCGTCCAGTTTGCGGAAGTCGCGCAGAGGCCCTAGATCGGCGTACTCCTCGAAAGCAACGGCCCATTTGTCGTTCACGTTATACGCGATTCGCGTTGCTGGAACAAATTCGAGATTTCCAAAACCCCCGGTGTAGTTGGTATCCACAATCGGATTAAAGATGATGTCCACGGGGTGCAGGTGTAATCCCACGATGGGTCGAACCTCGGACGTAATGTGCTTGGACTCCCAATATTTGTAATTTACGCTGAGCTCGAAATTGACGCCGTAGAAGAACGTGTGGTCGTGAGCATGCGGCCTCACGAACAGCTCGCGTATCTTAAAACCGTCAATCGACCCGCCACGTCCTTCTGAGTAAGCGGTATACACCGGCAGATAAAGCCCCTGTTCGAACCAGTCCGTTACACCGTAGGCCCATTCGGCCGCGCCATTGACAGAATCATTGGGAATGATGCCGCCAGGGAAATCGGGGCTCGTCCGCCCGATGGGAGTGAAATTGCAATGCACCATCAGATTGAACTTACCTTGGTTCTCAATCTCAGCGTCGTATACCTGGATCTCGTCGGTTTGCGCGTAGGCTATACGAGCGTTGCAAATCAAGAGAAGGGTCAGTAACGAAATCAAACCAGACACTTTCACCATTCTCTACCTATTTGATTCGAGTTTTCGATCGCTGGACCGACAATCGGGACCCCGGCCGATGGCACTGCCAGTGAAACTATACCTAAGTCCTGTTTAACGCGCTAACGGGACGAGTGGAATCTACGTGAACGGTAAGTCGGTGCCTCGGAGCGACTTGTGATGTAACGGAGAGAGTCTGTCAGACGTCTTCTCAGCTAGACTAAAGTGTCGGCCTTACTTCGAGTCCAGATTGAGTTGGGATGTCAAGATACCGGGCATCCGGGCTCCCACTAGAATCGCTCGTTCAATTCAAGGAGAGAATCGATGAAGAGAAACTGTATTTTGATTGCAGCACTCTGTTTTGTGTTTCTTTCACTGGCACAGGTCGCGTCGGCGCAGGATGCGAAGGTCGCTGGCGCATGGGACCTCAGCGCGCCGGGCCGCGACGGCAGCATGACGACTCAGACGCTCACAATCCAGCAGGACGGCACCAAACTTACCGGAACGATGAAGGGTCAACGTGGAGAAGCGCCAGTGACGGGCACGATAGGCGGGAACAATATAAGCTTCTCTGTAACACGGACCACCCCGAACGGCGACGTGAAGATCGCTTACACGGGCACGGTCAGCGGAGATGCGATGAAGGGCACGCTCACCGTGATGGGCAACAACGCGGATTGGACGGCCAAGCGCACTGCTGGAGGAGCCTAGGGGAACCGAGTTCCCGGGAATACGGCTTCTGGGAATCCGCGCGACGATTTTTCCATTCCTGAACTGGATTTGTCGCTGCTCGCTGGGCGATGTGAAAACGTCACCCAGGTGCCCGATTAAAGCTGCCGGTTCAGACGGTCGATGCAACACCATCTGGTATAAAGCAGTTTTCAAAGGTGGTGTTTATGAAACAAGGAAGGCGGTTTGGGCTTTCGGCGGAGCAGAAGAGCGACGTGTGGCGTCGTTGGAAGGCAGGGCAGACGTTGCATGAGATCGGGCGTGCTTTTGGGAAAGAACATTCCTCTATTCGTTGTTTGGTGTCGCGTCACGGTGGGATTGCTCCGGGGGTGCGGCGGCGTGCGCTCCTCGCGCTCACGCAGCGTGAGCGCGAGGAAATCTCCCGCGGGCTGGCCTCCGGTTCCTCGATCCGTGAGATTGCCAAATGTTTAGAGCGAGCGGTATCGACCGTGAGCCGGGAGGTCGCACGGCACGGTGGCCGTCCGGCGTATCGAGCCAGTCAAGCCGACGGCGAAGCCTGGCAGTCGGCCTTGCGGCCCAAGCGCTGCCTTCTTTCCATCAACGTGAAGTTGCGGAACATCGTTGCGGGTAAACTGATTCTGGACTGGTCGCCGAAGCAGATTTCCGGCTGGCTGAAAACCCAGTATCCCGATGATGAGAGCATGCGTGTGTCCCACGAAACCATTTACCGAAGCCTGTTCATCCAAGCGCGTGGAGTGCTGAAAAAAGAGCTTATTGCGCACCTGCGGACCAAACGTCGCATACGCCGGTCGCGGCACTCTCGTATTTTTAAGGACGCGCGCGGTCAAATCCCCGAGGCCATCTCCATTAGGGAAAGGCCCGCAGAAGTGGAGGACCGCGCCATTCCGGGTCACTGGGAGGGCGATCTCCTGCGCGGCTCAGGGAACAGTCACATCGCCACCTTGGTGGAACGCCATTCGCGCTTTGTCATGTTGATCAAGGTAGCTAGCAGAGATACGGTGGAGGTTGTGGGGGCATTGAGTCAACACGTTCGTAAACTTCCCGCAACCCTGCGGCGCTCGCTGACCTGGGACCGCGGACTGGAGATGGCGAAACACAAGGACTTTACGGTGGCCACGGATGTGAAAGTCTACTTCTGTGATCCGCAGAGTCCCTGGCAACGTGGCTCGAACGAAAACACCAACGGGCTCTTACGACAATATTTCCCGAAGAAAACCGACCTGTCCGACTATACCCAGTCGGATCTGGACAAAGTGGCGCTGCGTTTAAATCAACGCCCACGAGAGACTTTAGGTTTTCAGACTCCTGCGAGTAAACTTCAAGAAAGTGTTGCGTCGACCCATTGAGACCACCCGGATAACCGGACACCCGGGTCCCAGTACCCACTTCTCCGGTAAGGGCTGCGCTAATCAGGCACTTCGACGTTCGCACATGCGCTTCGTTACTTACAGCTTTCCCCAAAAGGCGAACACCACTGCTGCTACCAAGAATAGAAACGAGACACCATGATTCCATTTGATGCCCTCACCGAGGTACCACCACGCAAAGATGACGAACACGCAAAGGGTAATTACTTCCTGGATGACTTTTAACTGGAAGGCTGTGAACTCGCCGTAGCCGACGCGATTTGCTGGGACTTGAAAACAGTATTCGGCGAACGCGATCAGCCAGCTTATTACGATTACGGCGAAAAGCGGCGCTCTGCGGTATTTCAGGTGCCCATACCAAGCAATTGTCATGAAAATATTCGAACAAGTGAGAAGAAGAATAGTTTTCATAATGCTCCAAAGCCTACCACGGCTTCAGCAGTAGCCGGTGGTCTCCGCGAATGACCGAGGCCACATCGGCATGTGGAGCGGCGCCATCAAGAAGATTCGACGAGCGGAACTTTGGCCACCGAACAGTGGTAAGAGCTGAATAACTCCTGATTAGTTGGGCCGGTAGCTTGGGCTCTAGGACCCACTTTTCCGGTCAGGGCTTGCCGGAGACGTGAACCACTACTTCAAATGGACGGTAAACCGATGCCGCGCAGGACAACATCTTACGTATCCGAATTCTTGACTCGCGCGTCCAATGATCTTAGAGTCGAGCTAGATGATCGGTAAACGACTATTCTTGATTTTGGCGGCGGGCGCGCTTTTGTTCCTGCAATTTGGGGATTGTATGTCCGCGATGGCACAGGACACGCAAGCCATGAAGTGCTGTGGTTCGATGCCTTGTGCGCCAGCGAATCACGGGCAGGAGTGCTGTAAGAATATGGTCGCTCCGCAGGTCGCGAGCGTGCTACCGGCCAAGCAAATTTCGCTTCACGGTCCAGTTGTTGCTGTCGTTGAATACCCGCTGACGCTTGAAATCGTTCGTGCTACTCCTTGGCGGTTTGTAACTGTTAACGCTCCGCAACATTCACCTCCTGATTTGTATACGCTCAACGCTTCCCTGCTGATTTAGACCTGCCTCCTGGTGTGCGTCCCGCACGCTCTATTTCTATTTGTGTCTCCAATCGCGTTCTGTGCCGTGTGTAATCGCAACGGCGCGGCGCGGAAATTCCAATCGTTTGAATTGGCAGAGTCTATCAGGAGGCAACATGATTTCGCCAGCACGCGGCCACCGGTCGCTGACTGAGTTATTTCGAGCGCGAGGCTTTGCCATCGGCATGCTGCTCGCTTTCTTGCTTCAACCTGGCGGGGCTTTCGGCCAATCCCAAACCGGCGGACCTGCCCAGGTCACACCTACGCCGCAGGAACATGAGCATTCCGGAGCGATCACTTCGCTTCAGGACTTATTGGCCGAAGGCGAGCGGAACAATCCGCAGATTGAAGCCGCGCGACAAGGCTGGGAAGCTGCGAAACAGGTTCCTTCGCAGGTTTCGACGCTGCCCGATCCGCAATTCAACTTGCAACAGGTCAACGTGGGCAGCCCGCGACCCTTTGCCGGGTACACAAACAGTGACTTTGCCTACATCGGACTCGGTGTCTCACAGGACCTTCCGTATCCGGGAAAGCTACGACTGCGGGGAGAGATGGCGAAACGAGATGCGGACGTGACGCAGCAGCAATACGAGTCCTTGCGGCGCTCTGTGCTCGCCGGCATCAAGTCCGCCTATTTCCAGCTCGCCTATCTTTCGAAGACTCTCGGGATTCTTGAGAGTGACGGGCAGCTACTTGAGCAAGTCGAAAAGGCGGCTGACGCCCGCTACCGCTCGGGAATGGGAACTCAACAGGAGATGCTGCAAGCGCAGCTTGAGCAAACCAAACTGCTACGTGAAATCACCATGCACCATCTCGAAGTGGCGAAGGCGCAAGCGCAGCTCAAGCAACTTCTCAACCGTCCGCAATCTTCACCCGACATAGAGCCAGCCGAACCGCCAGAAACCGCGCTGCCATACAGTTTCGATGAACTATTGGCTGCAACGAAGGTCCAGAATCCGGAGATTTCCGGCGCGCAGCAGATGGTCGAGAAGCAGAAACTTCAAATTGATCTCGCGCACAAGGATTTCTACCCGGACTTCAACGTTCAATACATGTGGCAGCGGACCGATCCCGCTCAATTCCGCGCTTATTACATGCTCAGCGTCGGCGTGCGAGTGCCCATCTATCACAGCCGGAAACAGCGACCAGAACTGGCCGAGGCGGAAGCGAACCTGAGTCGGTCGCGCAACGAGGCGGAGGCTCAAACTCAGCAGGTTGCGTTTGAGCTTCGGACTGAGTTTGACACAGCGGAGAAAACTGCCGAGCTTCTGACACTTTATCGCGACGGCCTGCTACCGCAGACGCGCTCTGAATTTCAATCGGGTCTCGCCGCTTACCAGAACAACAAACAGGATTTTCAAGGGCTGCTGGCGTCATTCCTTGATGTCCTGCACTTAGACGAGGAGTACTGGCAGAGCGTCGCCGACCGCGAAATCGCTTTGGCCCACCTGGAAGAACTCACTGGATTGTCACTGCACGAGGAAGGGGCGGCGCGATGAAAAACTATCGCACCGGATTCGTCCTTGCTCTGATTGCGAACGTCGTACTCGTTTTGATTGTCGCGGGACTTTGGCGGCACTTCCGAATTCCGAAGCCGACGATGGCGCCAGAATCAATGGCCGCGGCGCCGGTTGCGCAGGATTCGAGCGAAAACTCGACGCCCGCTCCGCCACCGGCACAAGATGTTCCGCTTGTCCCAATTCAAATTTCTGCGCAGCGACTGCAAAGCATCGGCGTGAAAACAGGTGTAATCGCGCGGAGAGCAGTCGCGGATGAAATTCGCACGACGGGCAATGTCGCCATAGATGAAACGCGGCTGGCCTACGTGCAAGTGAGATTCTCGGGTTTCGTTGAGAAGGTCTTTGCGGACGCTACGTATCAGTACGTTCGCAAGGGACAGCCTCTGCTTACAATTTATAGCCCCGATCTCGTCGCGACCGAACGGGAATACTTGGTTGCCAAGCAAAATCAGGCGGAAGTGGCGAACAGCACGGTTCCAGGCGTTGCGTCCAGCGCGGCGTCCGTGCTCGACGCGACGATGGAGCGATTGAAGCAATGGGGCGTCCCAGATAAGGAGATCGCGAGACTTCAAGCTAGCGGCCAGGCACAGCAGGAACTCGAAGTTGATTCGCCCATTTCCGGTTACATCACCGAACGCAATGCTTTGCCGAGCGTAGCGGTGCAGCCTGATATGCGCCTTTACACGATTGCCGATCTTTCGACGGTTTGGGTGCAGGCGCAAGCGTTCCAGAGCGATCTTGGGCGAATCAAGATTGGCGCTCCGGCATCGCTCACTCTCGACACTTTCCCCGGACGGACGTTCAACGGTCGCGTGGATTTCATTTATCCGCAAGTGGACGCGGACACGCGAACTGCAAAGGTGCGCGTTTCGTTTTCGAATCCTGGGCTGCAACTTAAACCTGGGATGTTCGTGAACGTAACGCTGAAAGTGCCGATGGGAGAGCAACTCGTTATACCGGCGACTGGCGTCTTGCAGACTGGCACACGCGATCTTGCTTTTGTCTACCGAAGCGACGGCTTCATAGAGCCGCGCGAGGTACAGCTAGGCTCGCGCGTCGGCGACGATTTTGTCGTGTTGAAGGGACTGAAAGCGGGCGAGCAGATTGTCACTTCCGCGAACTTCTTAATCGACTCCGAAAGCCAGCTTCAGGCTGCGCTAGGTTCATTTGTTCCCCCGCCTCCGGGTGCGGGAGCCGCATCGGCGATGAATGCTCCGCAGGCGGTTGCGGAATTGATCACTGAGCCAGATCCTCCACATAAGGGAAGCAACGTTGTCCGCGTGAAATTGAACGATGCGGGTGGATCGGCCATTTCAGGAGCTGACGTTAACGTGACGTTTTTCATGGCCGCGATGCCCGCGATGGGTATGGCGGCGATGCGAACCGCCGTCACATTGAGCGACAAAGGCAACGGACTTTATGAAGGCTCGGGCGAACTCGGGAGCGGCGGAACCTGGCAAGTAACGATTCTCGCTAAGAAGAATGGGCAGGTTATTGCGAGCAAGCAACTCAGCGTTAACGCTACGGGAGGTATGTGACGTGATCTCCCGGTGGATTGATTGGTGCGCTCGAAATCGTTTTGTCGTTTTCACGGGGACACTATTGCTGGTCCTGGCTGGGATTTGGTCGCTGCGCCAGATTCCGCTCGACGCACTGCCGGATATTTCCGATGTCGAAGTAATCGTTCACACGCCCTGGGCTGGCGAACCTCCCAGCATTATCGAGGATCAAGTTACCTACCCGATTGTCACGACGTTGCTGGCGGCTCCGCATGTAAAGGCAGTGCGTGCGCAAACGATGTTTGGAGATTCCTACGTGTTCGTAGTCTTCGAGGACACGACGGACCTGTATTGGGCAAGGTCGCGCGTCTTGGAGTACATGCAGCAGATAACGGGGCGATTGCCCGAAGGCGTTCATCCCGTGATTGGACCAGATGCGACCGGAGCGGGATGGGTCTACGAATACGCTCTCGTGGATCACAGCCATCAACGCAGCTTGGCGGATTTGCGAAGCCTGCAAGATTGGTATTTGCGCTACCAACTCGAAACCGTTCCCGGTGTTGCGGAGGTGGCGACAATTGGAGGCTTTGTTCGGCAATACCAGGTAAACGTCGATCCCGACAAACTGCGCGCATACGGTATTCCGCTTTCGACCGTGATTGAAAAGGTTCGCGGCAGCACGAATGAAGTCGGCGGACGCTTGCTCGAAATGGGCGGGGCCGAATACATGATTCGCGGCCTCGGGTATCTGCATTCCTTGAGCGATCTCGAAACGGTTCCTGTTGCTACTAAGAATGGCACGCCCGTGTTAGTCCGCGATTTGGGTACGGTCACATTCGGCCCGGATATCCGCGAAGGAGTCGCGGAGTGGCAAGGTGAGGGAGAGACGGTTGGCGGGATTGTGGTGATGCGCGATGGCATGAACGCTCTGAACGTTATCAACGGTGTTAAGCAAAAGCTGCGAGAGATCAAACCGTCGCTGCCAGCGGGAGTGGAAGTAGTCGCCGGTTACGACCGGTCGGGACTGATTCGGACCTCTATCAAGACGTTACAACGCGACCTGCTCGAAGAGGCAATCATCGTCAGCCTCGTGATTATCGTTTTTCTCTTTCACTTCCGTTCTGCTCTCATTCCCATTCTGACGCTGCCAATCGCGGTAGTCGCTTCGTTTATTCCCATGTACTACCTGCATGTCAGTTCAAACATTATGTCGCTGGGAGGCTTGGCGCTCGCTATCGGCGTTCTCGTTGACGCGGCTATTGTGATGGTCGAGAACGGGTATCGGCAGCTCTCGGAACGTCAATCCAGAGAACAAACTCCGCTGCCTGAGCCGCAGAGGCGGCAAATTCTGCTCGATTCCGCTAAGCAGGTTGGTCCCGCGATTTTCTTTTCGCTCATGATTATCGTGGTCTCGTTTCTACCGGTCTTTCTCCTGGAGGCGCAGGAAGGCCGAATGTTTCGTTCTCTGGCCTGGACGAAAACGCTGGCAGTCGGCTTCTCCTCGATTCTGGCGATCACGCTTGTGCCGGTCTTGATGGTTCTATTTATTCGAGGGCGACTGACGCCCGAATCGAAGAATCCGATTTCCCGAATCACACAGGCCATTTATCTGCCGGTTCTGCGGCTTTGCCTGCGGTTTCGCAAGACAACTTTGCTGCTCAATCTGCTGTTTCTAGTCTTTACACTGCCTTTGGCGCTTCATATTGGAAGCCAGTTTATGCCGCCGCTATTCGAAGGTTCGTCGCTTTACATGCCGACTGCGCTTCCCGGGATTTCGATTACCCAGGCGTCGCAGTTGCTTCAGGAGCAAGACAAAATCATCCGAACCTTCCCGGAAGTTGAGACTGTGTTTGGCACCGTTGGCCGGTCCGACAGCGCAACGGACAACGCTCCGCTCGATATGTACGACACGACTGTGATGCTCAAGCCTCGCGAACAGTGGCGGCCGGGAAAGACTTACGAAAAGCTTATTCAAGAAATGGACGCAAAGCTGCAATTTCCAGGACTCTCGAACACCTGGACGATGCCGGTCGAAAACCGTCTCGACATGGAATTGACGGGGATTAAGACGCCGCTCGGTATGAAGATTCAAGGACCCAATCTGGAGGGCATTCAACGAGTCGGCGCGCAGGTTCAACAGATTCTTTCCGCGATTCCCGAGATGCGATCCATCTTTGCCGAACGCGTGTCACAGGGTTTTTACCTGAACATAGAAGTGAACCGCGCCGAAGCTGCCCGCTACGGTCTGACTATCGCTGACGTTCAGCAAACCATTACTTCGGGGATCGGCGGGGAGATGATCGCCGAAAACGTCGAGGGGAGGGAACGTTATCCGGTGAATGTCCGGTACGGGCGCGATTTTCGGGACAACATCGAGCAACTGCAGAACATACTAATTGGCACGCCCTCCGGCGCGCAAATCCCGATCTCTGACGTGGCAAAGCTATCGTTTTCGCGTGGGCCTTCCATGATCCGCGACGAGGACGGCGCGCTGACCGGATACGTCTACATCGACCTGAACACAAATGACTACGGCGGATTTGTCGCGAAGGCGGGCAATCTGCTCGCTCACAAGCTTACGTTGCCGCCCGGCTTTACCTACAAATGGTCTGGCGAATATGAGTTTGAATTGCGAGCGAAGCAACGATTGCAACTGATACTGCCCGTCGTTTTCTTCGTGATCTTCATGCTTCTCTATATGATCTTTCATTCGGCGACTGAAGCTGCGGTCCTGATTTTCCCGACCATATATGCCCTTACGGGCGGGCTGATTCTTCAGCGGCTGCTAGGCTACAACTTCAGCGTTGCTGTGTGGGTCGGATACATTGCGCTCTTTGGAATTGCCGTTGAAACCGGTGTGGTCATGGTCGTGTATCTGCACGAAGCATTGGACCACCGGCTCAAGTCAGGAGTTCCCCTGCGCAAAGAGGATATTGAGGCGGCGGTGATCGAAGGTGCCGTGCATCGGCTCCGTCCAAAGCTGATGACCGTGTGCGTAGTCCTCGCCAGTCTTGTTCCTATTCTGTGGGCAACCGGGGTCGGTTCCGACGTGATGAAGCCGATTGCCGCTCCGATCGTGGGCGGCATGATTACGTCCACGATTCACGTGCTCATTTTGGTGCCTGTTTTCTTTGCCTTGATGAAGGAACGTGCGCTTCGCAAGGGGACTTTGCACGTGACCGAAGGGGCGGACGTGTAGCGTGGCAAAGACTTTATTTCAGTAGCTGGACTGCTGTAGAAAAACCATATGCACGCGGAAAAACAAAAAGGAGAAAACCGATGAGCGCGATTTCACTACGGAAGATGATGATTGTTGTGGCAGCGGTAGGAATGTTTGCAGCTATAACGATTCAAAGCCATGCCCAGGACGCGGGGACGGACACCACCCTCACCGGCGTGGTGAGTGATGCGGCGTGCGGACCAAAGCACTCGATGACCAATATGAGCGCAGCCGATTGCACGCGGATGTGCGTCAAAGCGGGGCAGGGTTTTGCTCTGGTCGTAGGCGACAAGACGTACAATCTGCGAGGCGATTCCGCCGATTTGGACAAGTATGCCGCGCAGAAGGTCACTGTGAAGGGGAAACTCAAGGGAAACACAGTGGCGGTGGATTCCGTGACACCGGCCAAGTAAGTAACCTTGCAAATCGCAACATCGTGCACACGCTGGTGCGTGTCTCCACGTGGGGACACGCGCCAGCTTACTGATTGGGACGCGGACTAACCGACTTCTAATCGGGATAAATTGCATCAGTAATCTGAACGCGTAGTTTTCCATCTGACGGCCGGGTTTGGATACTCACAGATTCCACATCCTTCTGAAAACTCTTGAGGAAGACCAAGGTCGATTCGCCTGACGTTTTCAGAGTGAAGTCGCGTTGAAGCTGCCCCCTCGCCCACTCCATGTAGACACTGTTTTTCTCATCAGTCTCAAAGGACCACTCGGAGAGGGTCGAATATTGGCTCACGGTTGGGCCGGAACTTCCGCCCGTCACCGCATCTGAGGGAGTGATTCGCTCTCTGACAGAACCCAACTCATCCGAGACCGAAGTGTCTGTACTTACATCACGACTGCAAGAATTGCAGATGACGGCTACTGACACAATTATCACAATGCCGCCAAGTCGCAGCCTCTTGTTCATCACGTTTCTCATCGTGACGACTTGTCGCGCTGGCGAACTTGAAAAAGAAACATGCTGGTGCCGGTAAGAATCCCTGTAGCGATCACGGCGATTAGTGACAGCGCCGTGAGGCCACTGTGGACGATCAGAGCGAATGAAATCGTGGCTCCGATCATCTGTAGACATCCAAAAATCAGCCTCACAATTACCCATGGACGGACGTGTGGTGCGCTGGCGCTGGCACTCTCACCACCGAGACCGTGTGAAGCAATTCGGGGATTGGGTGAATTCGTCACTGTTGGCCGATTTGGTCGATTTCCTTCTTGATCGCCAATTTGTCGAGACTGGCTAAGGGCAAGCACAGGAGGAGACTAATTCTGCGGTCGAGAGTCATGAAAGCCTCCCGGAACGCGCGTTCGATTTGTTCCGCAGTCCCCTCGACGGCAGCCGGGTCAGGAACGCCCCAGTGAGCGGTCATGGGCTGGCCCGGCCAGATCGGGCACACCTCTTTCGCGGCGTTGTCACAGACGGTGAACACGAAATCCAGATGGGGCGCGTCGGGCTTTGCGAATTCGTCCCAATTCTTGCTGCGTAGACCAGCTATGGGCAGTCTCGCCAGCTCGATCTGCCGAAGCGCAGCAGGGTGGACAATGCCTTTCGCGTGGCTGCCTGCGCTGTAAGCCGTGAAGTTGGGACGCCCTTTGCGATTGAGAATAGCTTCGGCCATGATGGACCGAGCAGAGTTTCCAGTGCAGAGGAACAGAACGTTGTAGCGCCCTTGCATGACAGTTATCTCCCGTGGATCGAATTCATTCTTTCTCCGACTCTCGAAGCACTCGCCCAGAGTTCCGTGTATGTGGATATGCGAATATAGGCAGTCAAAAAAATCGCCTAATGCGGACAGCAACCTCCCTTCTTACGGAGTTCTGCCGCCCGTTTTTCATCAGCCGCAAGTTCCGGCACGTCCTGAAAGCAACTCCGAAGGCATTTGATTAGGTCCCGCTGAAATGTGGTTTCGGCAGGGGCAATTCGGTAGTGGTTCCAGAGACCACTCTTTCGCGTATGAACCAGCCCCGCCTTGCGTAGATAAGCCAAGTGGCGTGACGCTGTGGGTTGAGGAACTTGAATGACAGCGATGATGTCGCCCACGCAAAGTTCGCCACCGAGCAATAGCCGGAGAATACGCAACCGCGTCCGGTCTGAAAAAGCCCGGAACATGAGGTTGACTTGGCTTTCGGCTTTCCGCATTATATTCGCCTAAGCGATTATAGTTACAGAGCGTGTGCGGAGTAAACAGAATCTAATGGCGAAAAAGGACGACGCCTGTAACGCACGTTTGCCCCTGCTGCAACGCTCGGTTGCCGAGGCCGTCGGCACCGCATTTCTCTTAATTGCCGTCGTGGGCTCCGGCATTATGGCGGAACGCCTTTCGAGCGGGAATGTGGGTCTCGCACTGCTGGAGAATTCAATTGCAACAGGGGCAGCACTGATCGCGTTGATCCTGACGTTCGGACAGGTATCGGGAGCGCACTTCAATCCCGCAGTGACATTGGCAGACGCCTCTCTGGGCGGAATAGCTTGGAGAGACGTGCCTTCGTATATCGTCGCGCAGACATTGGGAGCATTCGTAGGTGTCGGGGCGGCCAATCGCATGTTCGATGATCCTGTATTCTTCGTCTCACATAAGGTTCGCACTGGTCCTGGTCAAATTCTCGGGGAATTCATCGCTACTTTCGGATTGTTAGCAGTGATTTGGGGTTGTGCGAGACTGCGTTCCTCTGCTGTGCCTTTCGCGGTTGGAGCCTACATCGCCGGAGCATATTGGTTCACGTCGTCTACTTCTTTCGCGAATCCGGCGGTCACACTGGCGCGGACGGCCACTGACACTTTCGCGGGCATCCGCCCGGCTGACGCTCCGGCGTTTCTCATCGCTCAATTGCTGGGCGCTGCCGGGGGAACTTTGTTGTTCTGGTGGCTGATACCGACTTTGCCGAACGTAGCTACTGACGTGGTCGCGCGAAACGAGGGAATTGGTATCCGAGGCACGAAGGAGGCCAGGTGAGCGAGAATCCGAATATCCAAGAAGTTGTCAAAGAAAAGTACGGGGAAGCCGCGAAGCGAGCCGCATCGGGAGTTGGCTCCTCATGTTGTGGAGGCAGTCCTGCGAGTATAGATGGATGTGATCCGATCACGTCGAACCTATACGGCATCGGAGAAGCAGCGGCTGTGCCGGACGCTGCACTCCGAGCATCGTTAGGCTGCGGAAATCCGACAGCTCTCGCCGAGCTACGGCCGGGTGAAACAGTACTCGACCTGGGTTCCGGCGGAGGAATTGACGTGTTGCTATCCGCTCGCCGCGTTGGCCCAACAGGAAAAGCCTATGGGCTGGACATGACCGACGAGATGCTGGCACTGGCAGAGGAGAACAGGCAGAAGTCGGGTCTGGCAAATGTGGAATTCTTGAAGGGTGAAATCGAAAACATCCCACTGCCCGAAAATACGGTGGACGTGATCATCTCGAACTGCGTTATCAATCTTTCCGGCGATAAAGATCGAGTCCTGCGCGAGGCATTCCGCGTCTTAAAGCCCGGTGGACGTTTTGCGATTTCAGATGTTGTCGTGCGTGGAGAGGTACCTCAAGAAATTCGTCGCAGTATTGAACTTTGGGTTGGATGTGTCGCGGGAGCCCTTTCAGAAAATGAGTACCGGGAAAAGCTAGGAGCTGCCGGCTTCGAGTTGGTGGAAATCGAGTTCACGCGCATTTATGACGTTGCCGACGCACGGGAATTTCTGAGCACAGCTGGAATCGATGTAGACACAATTGCACCGCAAGTCGAAGGCAAATTTGCCAGTGCATTTGTCCGGGCTAAAAAGGCACAGAACATCTAGGAATCGCCGAGGCCTTACGTTTTGCCCGTCAAACTAAAGTCAGGGCAAAGATCGCGATTGCGCCTTACGACGATGTTCAGCGGTCAGGCCTGTCTGTATGATGGCTAGGCCGCGGCTGCCGCAAATTATCAATCGCAACAGGTCTTAGCGCGTAGCCCTTCCACGCCTTCTTTCACAATTATCGGGACCATGATTAAGGCCGCCACGGGATCAGCCCACCACAGGTCAAACGCCATGTTCAGAAGTAGACCACCGAGCAGAATTGCAGATAGATAAGTGCAAAACTCCGTTTGCTTGGCATCCGCGTTCATCGCGGCGCTCTTTAGGTTCGTCCCCACACGGCGTTTTGCACGAGAAAGCAACGGCATGACAACCAGCGAAACGCACGCAAGAATGACTCCGGGAAGGCTGTGTTCGGGAGCCTTCTTTTCAACGAGATTGCTCACAGCTTCGTAGCCGACGTAAGCAGCCAGCGATAGGAAACATGCGCCTACGATCCTGAGCGTTAGTCTCTCTATTCGCTCTCGGCGGTGCTCCTCCGCGTCACGGGACAATCGCCACAGTAGCGCGGCCCCGGATGTGACTTCGATGAAGCTATCCACTCCAAAACCGACTAGGGAGATGCTACCCGCAAATATTCCGGCCACAACTGCAACGATGCCCTCAAGGCTATTCCAAGCGATGGTGAAATACTCCAATCGCTTGCCTCGCTGCGCAAAGATGTGCCGATCCATCGTTAGCTCAACCATACGCATGAGAGTATCAGGCGTGCCGGAGATTCGTAAGTGACAGCCAAGAATTGAGGTCGGTACGTAAGCCACCGTCTAGTGCCTGATTAACGCTGCCGGTTCAGACGGTCGACGCAACACCCTTTAATCAGTGCTTCCGATCGTACTTTTCAGAGAAGACTGACCTTCTGGGAGGCCCTCAATTAGGCCTAATCAGGACGGGGTTTTCTTTGAATCGACTCCCACGCATGGATTTGGCCGGTTAAACTCCGCCAAATGGGTTTCGAACTAGTGTTGCATCGACCCATTGAGACCACCGCGCTGAGCGGACAAGTGGGTCCCAGTATCCAAGTTACGGGTTTCGGACTCATCAGGCACAGCACGTTTCCCGACGGGACGGAACCCCTGCTCACGAGGCACGTGCCCTACGAACTCTGTCGGCAAATTCCGGCACGTTTGAGGCAAATTCTAAGAAGTGAACCCCTGATTGAGACAAAGCTGTTCGATACAGCGTTATCTTAGATCACAAATATCCGGCCGAACCCTAGGGGGAAGTCAAAAGCCCACAGGCAAGGCATTCCTGTATGCCATGCTGCGGAAAGAAGCGAATCATCTGTGAGAACCGGAGCCGAATCGGCCTCTCACCGGCCCGTCCGCTTGGTCAATTTGGCTACCGCGATGCACATCCGCACTAGCAGAATCTGCCCGCCGAGTTTATGATTGCCTGGCACGCGCGGAGACCATCCGAATCGTGTGCTACCGCTCAGCCAAATGGAGTCGATCGTGAATTCAAGCCGCGCGGGAATCTCGTCCACCCTTTCCATAGCGTCAGGTCGTTTCACGCGCCCTGAGATTTTCTGCCCCGTCTCGACTCTACTTGCGAGACCAGTAGCCGTTCGTTCCGACTCACGAGTAGCCACCGTCCAAATATCCTTCGTTCAACCGGGATGCGAATGGTAACGTCTGTCCCGGTTTCACCCGTGCGTCGCTTCCACTCGCGACCGAGCGCGAAAACGGAGGCTTGATGAATGCAAACATCTTGAAGCGTATGGTCCGAGCGATTGCTGACGGATTGCAAGCCGACCTCGACCGTCTCGCCGATAAGATTGTGGAAGCGGAACGTCGCACGGGACACAAGAGACTCGCCGAAGAGCTCGACGCGATTCTCAAACAACCACGTACGCGCCCGGCTGTTCAACCGGAACTCTTGGATCGGCATCGCAATCTTCACGAATTGCCACTCAGCCGCAGACACGGCGAGTCGCTCTTGAGTCTGCTCCCCACCGACTCACTCGAACATCACATGGTCCTTCCTCCCGAAACCGAAGAGCGTTTCGCACGAATCGAAGCCGAGTATGCGGCAAGAGAAAGGCTCGGGACATACGGCCTGCGGCCGCGAAAAACGATTCTCCTCTACGGTCCTCCTGGATGTGGGAAGTCGCTCGGCGCAAAGCGCCTCGCTTGGAAGGTCGGACTGCCTCTGATGAAGGTGCGCTTCGACGCACTGATTTCCTCCTACTTCGGGGAATCGGCCGCAAACCTGCGGACCATATTTTCGGCGGCCAAGGACCTGCCCTGCGTCCTATTGCTCGACGAGTGCGACTTCATCGCGCGCTCACGCAACAACGCCAAGGACATCGGGGAAGCATCGCGACTCGTCAATTCCCTGCTGCAACTGATGGAAGAATACGACGCCCCGGGCCTCCTCGTGGCCACTACAAACGTCGAGTCTTCTCTCGACACCGCTCTTTTCAGGCGTTTCGATGATGTCTTCCCTTTGCCCTTGCCGGGACCTGAAGAGATTCGGAAACTTCTTCAAATGACCCTTTCTGCGGTCAGGCTGGCCGAACTCGTCAACTGGGACCGACTGATCGACCAATTGTCCGGGGCTTCGGCGGCGATGGTTGTCAAAGCCGCGCAGGACGCCGCGAAAGCCGTGGTCTTGCAAGGCAGAAAGGGCGTCGCGGAATCCGACATTCGAGAAGCCGTCGCAGAACTTCGCAAGCCTGAACACGCTCGTCAGCACGAATAGGAATGGCCGCCGACCACAACTTTGGATATCTTCCGCTTCTTCTCCGCCAAAGAGGCAAGGCACGCCTGCCGCGAGGGGGAACAACATCTCCCCAGACCGTCGCAAACCGGAATGCGCGCGCTGCGCACAGCCAGACTCTCCGAGGGTCTGCCCAAGCCGTAAGCACGGAATGGCGCGAGCGCCAAGCACAACGACAGGACCAGGCGCTGCCGGTAATCCCTCATGGAATTCCTGTCTTAGTCCAGGTCGACCCCGGTCTTGAACTCGATGCGCTGCGCGACAAATTTGCGTTTGAGATTGTAGCCGAACAGGAAGAAGGCTACGTCATCGTCGCATCGGAAGACATCGACCTCACCGCCTTTGTGGCCATGGTGAATGGTTTCGCCGTCCAAGTACACGGATCGGCGAGAATTGCGCAGGTTCATCGCCTCTTTGACGATCCCAACCAGACCGATCGGCTCCGCCGCATACTTTCCGAGCGCCTGTTTGCGGAATGGGCCGCGATGCTGGACGCCCAGGAGTATCTGGTCGATATAGGCATCGCCTGCACAGGCACCCGAGAGATTCCCCCTCGCCCCAATCGAGGAAAACGCGATAGCGATGGCGATTGGGCGAGGAAGGAGCGCGATTGGTCCCAAGCCCGAACCGATGCTTACAACGAGTGGGATACGCTCAAAGCACAGCGCGAGGAGGAAATCGGTCAGTTCGTAGCCTTTTACCAGGCCGCGATCCTACATCTCATCGACGGCGCGCCTTTCGACGCGGCCGTGCTGGCCGACAGCTTTACCGTCAGACTACGGATTGTCGGCAAAGGGCTGAAGGATTTCGTCCTGAACTATCCCTACGTTTTCGAGGTCGTTGAACCCGAAGACATCGCTCTGCCGCAACGCATCGTCGCAACCAGGGTGCCACCGGAACCGACTGCTGCACCGCTTCCGCCCGCGGCCGCCGCCCCAGCTGTATGCGTGATCGACAGTGGCATTCAGGAAGGTCACTTCCTGATCGAGCCAGCCATCGACCGAGCGGCATCGCACTGCTTTGTACCGGCGAAGAACGCTAATGATGTTGGCGACTTTGTTCCCCCCGGCGGCCACGGAACCCGCGTCGCCGGCGCCATCCTCTACGGGGAGGTCGTCGCAAAAGACGGCGCACCTCAACTTCCGTTCTGGATCCAGAACGCCCGAGTCCTTGACGAACATAACGTCATGCCCGTCGAAGCCTTTCCTCCCGAGGTGATGCGGGCTGTGGTTGAGAGATACCATCGCGGACCGCGCCAAACGCGCATCTTCAATCATTCAGTAAATGCCAACGGATATTGCCGTACGCGCTATATGTCGGCTTGGGCCGCGGAAATCGACCTTCTATGTGAAACCTATGATGTGCTTGTGGTTCAAAGCTCAGGAAACCTTCTACTCACCGCCCCTGTTCCACAAGCCGGTGTCAAAGATCACCTCGACGCTGGCCGCGACTACCCAAATTACCTCCACGAACCGTCCGCTCGGATTGCCAATCCTGCCCAAAGCCTGCAGGCGCTGACGGTCGGCTCGGTCGCCTACGGCTCGCTTCAGGCCGGTGATTGGCGGACCTTTGCTCCCGAGCGCGGGCACCCCTCCGCATTTTCGCGCTCCGGATTTGGAATCTGGAACGTCGTAAAACCGGAGGTCGTGGAATTCGGCGGGGACGATGTCCGCACGGCAAACGTCCCCGTGGATGTGCAGGTCGGCGGACGAATTCCCGGAGCATGTCCGGAACTCGTGCGATCGACGATGTTTCCTCCCGGCCCCGCGTTTGACCGCGATGAAGCCGGAACATCCTTCGCGGCACCCAAGGTTACGCGCATCGCTGCGGAACTCCAGCGGATCCTGCCCGACGAACCCGCGCTGCTCTACCGCGCCCTCATCGTGCAATCCGCGCGCTGGCCTACCTGGGCCGAGTCGTTCCTCGTCACCCTCCGCGATCCCGAAATCCGCAATAATCAAGTTCTCAAACAACAGTTGCTCGAGGAGGTTTCCCGGGTCGTCCGCTACATCGGCTATGGCATTCCTGACGAAGCCGCCGCGACGACCAACACCGACCATCGAACAACGTTCATCACGCGCGGCGAAGCCCTTATTCACGCTCGCGAATGCCACATCTACCAAATTCCCGTTCCGGCTCCGCTGCGCCAGCAGGCGGACGAGTTCGACATCCGCCTCGAAGTAACGCTGTCTTACGTCGCACAGCCACGCCGCACCCGTCGCAACCTGCGGCGCTACTTGTCCACCTGGGTTGACTGGAAGAGCAGCAAGCTGGGAGAGGGGTTAAACGATTTCCGGGTGCGAGCCCTAAAGGAGGAAGAGAACGACGGACAGCCCCTACCGGGCTCCGCTCTTCCCTGGACCCTACACGAGAAGACCGATGATGGCTTGATTCGCAACACGAAGCGCAACAGCGGCACCGTCCAGAAGGATTGGGCCGTCGTCAAATCGAACACCTTGCCTGACCACTTCTGCATCGCCGTTGTGGGTCATCCGGGTTGGAGCCACGATCCCGATTCGACGGCCCGCTACGCTCTCGCGGTAACGTTCGAGAGCCTCGGACAAGAGATCGCCATTTACGAACCACTGCGGACCGCCGTGATCGAGCTTCAGGCCCAGATCGCGGCCGAAGTCGAAGTCGAAGCCGAGGCGGAAATCGAAGTAGAGGAATGAAGATCGCGAAGCAGCGCCTCTGCTGTAGCACCGACCCATCCAACTAGCGACCTTCCCATTCAACAGGGCACGCTCGGACCCACCTTATCGACTAATCACTCTGTTCAGGTGCACTGTGCACTACTGTTCAGCACCAGGCACTGCACCTGCAATCGTCGTCTTTCTGCCGCGATAGCGATCGGCTTCCGGAAATCCCCGCGATGAACCGCGCTACAAGAAGCGACGAATGTCGCCAGGGACACAGCTGCCTTTTCTGGAGGCCTGGTTCCTGCCACTCTCCCCTCTTCGGTGCTCCCTCGTCACCGTTCGACTGCGCGCTTGAATTTGACGCCGATTGATGCTTAGCGGTAAGCTATACGGGTTGTCGTTAATCCATTCTCTCGAAGGAGATGCAGGATGTCCGATAAAGCCAAGCACCCAATCATCACCAAGCGCAGAAGAAGCCGGGGCGGAGTGCGAGGTCATCTGGCAAGACGAAATCAGTCTTTATCTGAGGTGATGGCGGAGTTGGCTGTTCTTCAGATGCCGCTATCGAAGGACGGACATCTGAGAATTCCGTTCCGTCCCAATATTCCTCACAAGGTTCGGAAGCAAGCATTTGCCGTGGCGTCGGCTATTCTGGGACAGCGGGGCGGTATTGCGCGGGCCAAACGGCTGTCCGCGGAGCGTCGGCAACAGATCGCACGCCAGGGTGCGCTTGCCCGCTGGGGCACAGGGAAGGGGGTAAGGTGAGGGATTATGAAGCACAAGTTCAGCGGTGAAATCTGCATCTACTGCAACAATACGCCGGCGGAATCGACCGACCATATTGTGGGACGGAAGTTCTTCCTCATCGAAC
This sequence comes from uncultured Acidobacteriota bacterium, assembly GCA_963842425.1. GTDB lineage: Bacteria > Acidobacteriota > Terriglobia > Acidiferrales > UBA7541 > Palsa-295. Next base: position 26,729 of record CAWJGQ010000013.1, read on the forward strand.
GCCGCGACAATCTTCCGCTGGCTCCCGCCTGTAAGAGATGCAACGGCCAGAAATCCGCATTGGAAAACTATTTGATGATTGTTTTGGGATTCGGAGCAAAGCACCGGGACGCAGCGGTGAACCTCAAGACTCAGGTAGCACACCGGCTAGAAAATAGAGCGAATGCAAAAATCCTTAGGAGCCTCGAGAAGGGCTACGAGCGAAGCGGCGGAACCTCCGTTCCGTTTGAACACAAACCGTTAGAACAGCTCTTTGCCATGATCGCGAAGGCGCTAGCTTGGGTGCATTTCGGAGTGCGGTTGGGCCCCAACTTTTCCTCGATCGCCTCGATATTCACCAACGAAGGCGAACGATTCTTCGAGCGGAAGTTTGCGAACGGCGGAAACCACGTTACAGGAAACTTGGGGCAAGGCACCTTCATGTACGAAGGCACGCAGGCGGCCCAGTATTCCGAGTTGACCCTGTGGCGATTTCGAATCTACGGCGGCGTGGATTTTGGAGGTGACCCGGCTGTTTACGGGCCTTCGTCGCTCGCCATTGCCGTTACTGGCCGTTTAGAAATGATCCACAATCTTCGGTACACAAGCTTCCAAAAGGATCGCAAATCACCGAAAGTCGGCAGAAATGATCCATGCCCGTGCGGCAGCGGAAAAAAGCACAAGAAATGTCATGGCTTAGTCATCAGGGCTAAAGCGCTTAAGTCCATGCCCGCCGTTGCCGCAGCAAGGCAGATCATACCTTCGACTTATCAGCCCATCGCGGGCCACGGCTACGGACCACAACAATTGGAAGAAATGCGTCGATACGTGCAGGGCGTTTCGCTGGCGCATTCAGACTCAATTGACCGGTGATCTACCTTACGGATACGGCTCGCAAGCTCACACCGAATCGCGAGGTTCATGCGCCTCGCCCGACACGACGACCGAAACTTCGAGGAAATCACCAGCCCATAAAAACGGTGATTAGCTCTTAGTGATAAGTGATGAGAAAATTCCCCATACAGGGCCCCAATCGAATGGCTTTCAGATCGCCCACTCGAACTCCCGCGATCGGCAGATGGACCCGCGGTCCATTCGAAAAGACCACGACCAGAGGTAGCACAGATGTACGGACACTCACTTCAAAGTGTGCACCGTCAAACCGTCTCACTTTGGGGGTTCACTCCACGATTTCTGAGACAACGTGCACATTCAAGAAGCACCTGCTCACTAGGCAGGCGCTCTACGAACTCGATCGCCAATCGCAGACTATGGGAAGTGAACCCCTGATTGAGACAAAAGTGTCCGGTACAGTTGTATCCTAAGCACCTATGTATGCCGTCAACTGCTTGTCGAACACACCAAAGTACCGCCGAAAGGGCACAAAACCCCTCAAATTCGCTTGGCTGCTCCGTTCTTCGGGAATCCTTCCGGCACTGACGGCACAATTCGGGCCGATCTATCTGTGGGGAAATCGTCAAGGAACTGAAAGAGCACGTCCAGGCCGGGTACGAAATCGCCGCAGCTCGGCGAGAAGATCGCGAATAGAACGAACTTTCATTGATGACAGTTCCTACAACGGATCAGCGAACGTGCCGTGGAAAGCACATCGAGCCTCAGCTTCGCGGATCGGCCCCCGTCCACGTATAAAATGAAGATGAGCCACGACTCCAATGCCTCAATTCCACACGGGTCTTCACCCTTCAGACTGGCATGCGTACCCTACTCCTCCATACCGAGGACGGGGTTGGACGATTCGCTTCGTGAAGCAAACGACCCAGTTCCCTCAAGGCGGCGAATACTCTGGGAACAAATTCTATCCGTACAAAGAGGTCATCATTTCCGCTCGGGACCAGCTAACCGCACAGCGCGCTGCAAACACAATCTACAACGCCCGCAATCTGCTACAAGGCTCCAATCTCTTTGGAATGTTTTCGTCCGGCCCTCAACCCGTTTCACCCGTCACATCCGAAGCGAGCCACAACTCTCCGCGGCGCCCTGGCGAGGGCCCCGAATTCCATTCTAGCCCGAATATACCTTTGGCCTGCCTGATTGCAGCCCGCGTCTCGCAGAAGCTCAAGTTCGTTTACGCGCTCGCTCGTTTGGCGATCAGCATGGAAATCATGTCCGTGCCCACGATTTACCTTGACCCGACTCATAGTCCCAACATCCCGAGGTCTGATTTTCCCGAGGACCACGTCCGGATGGCCACAGCCATAACCTCAGCGTATTCTTCGCTCGAAGAACTGGGCCTCACGATCCGCGCGAGTAACCAAAAGCCAAGCCGAATCGACGGGGCGTGGAACCCTGTCGTTAAGGACGAGTTGGACCAAAGGCTAACCAATGCGGGCGTGGATCTCGCGGAGGAATTCTATTGGAATCTCCGTGGCAAGCGGACGCGCATCGAGATGAAGCGACAGCCGGAAATCACACAACTCGCGCCTTGGGCGATAAAGAATATCGTTCGGGACGGCCCAATGCACGTCAGCGACGCTCTTGCCTACGCTAGCTTCATGCGCAGTCAAATCGCCGCCCATAGCAACGAAGACAAAGGAGACCTAAGAGTCCTGTCCGTCTACGACGTCTCAAACGTCCAGTTTCTGGCCAGGCGTCTCCTGCTCGAGTCGCTAGGGTTTTGGAGATATGTTGACGCTCCTGATCGTCTCGATCCCCGCAGCCGCACAAAGCGAAAAAGAAAATCCCCGTCGAAGCATCACTCACCAACGCCGGTTCAAACGATCTAGCCGAGACCAAGCCTTTCGGTCAGTAGTGCCATAGGATTGACGCGGCCACTCAGGCTGGTCGTTTGATCCGCTTGCCCAATCTTTCAAACTGCTCGATGTTCTTGGGTGACGTCAGTTCTCCGCGGATTCTTTGATACATGGGTCCGGAGAAATTCATGACCAGGATCGGACGCCCGCGGTTACCGGTAAAGCAACTGTTGGTCACGTCGGGCGAGATTGATTTTCCGACCGCAAGAACAAACTTTATTCCCGGAATGTAGAAAGAGAATTCGTGCCAGTCCGTCTGGCCTTCCCTTGCCGGCAACTCAAAGGAAGCGAGTTTCGTGGGGGCCGGCAAAATGCCAACTGTCAAAGCCATATGCGACGGGAAGACGGACTCGCCCAAAAGAAAGGTGCGCACCGGCTCCCGATGGGCGCCAAGCTCGATGACGGGCTCGGTTTTGGCGCGCCGCCAGGAATGAATCGCTGCCTTCCAAAAGATCCCCATCGCAAAGTGGGTCAACTTTTCACACTCGATAGCAGAGTTCCGCACTGCCGCATAGCAATCCGCGTCCCCGTCGGTAATCTCCGGCGGCAGTCGGGTCACCATTTCATGCAGTGGAAACTTTCCGTCGTATTCCGCGAGAAGAGGCATGAGCCACGCCTCCCCGCCCTTATTCAAAATATCCTCGCAATCGAAGCACAGAAGGGGAGTGTGAATCTGGCGGTCGCTGAACCCTAGAAATTCGGGGTTAATGACAATCGTGTTCCCTTCCGAGTCGCGACAGTACGCATATACGGCCTTCGGAATGAAATGGCTATCGGCGATCTTCTTGGTTTTCTTGCACAGCGGGCAGAGTCCCGTTTCCACCGTTTGTCCTCCGTCCGCTAATCAACCCACCACATCGAGTGTTGACGGTTTCCAAGGCGAATGGATGCCGTCTCCCGGAGCTCGTCGTTATCGGGCATCATGGGCCGAACTCCGTCCGCCTGGGTGTACTCATGTCTTATCGGAAATATTCTACACAAACGCGCCAGCACTCTGTGCTCGTCCATGCTTGGATTGCCGGTAGTCGCGGCTGCCATCTCTAAACACATCCTAGTCCTTGGCGGCACATTCCTTGCCCATCGGCCTCAAAGTTCCTAGGGCCCGGCAGTTCCTGCGGTCGCATTTTGGTTTTGGCGGACGGGAAAGTTGTGTCAGGCGATGAAGCGCTTGCGCTGCTCGTCGACTAGACGGGCTTCGGGCACATTGCCCCAGCCGAACTTCGCATAGATTTCGAGTGCGACAGCGAGTGCGAGTTCGCGCTTGCGAATCTGAAAGTCGGTAGGTGTCGCCTGGCGTGCCACACGGAATTCCGATTCCTGGCACCAGGCGTTATTCGAGACGAGATCCGAGTCTCGAAAGATATTCGTCGGCCAGGTGAGCAACCGGCCGTCCACGCCGTGCATGTCGAAGGTGATGACGGCTTCGGGCGACACGAGTTTCTGCTCGGCCATGCGCGAGAGGAACTCGAAGGCTGCGGTCGTTGTGTCGAGGATTTCCAGTACATGGACGCGGCCGCCAAGTTGGGGAATTTCATCGAGCGCACGATGATGCGCGAATAGAGCGCTGCGGAACAAAACCCAGCGTTCCGAGCGCTGAAGCCGGCCCGGGTCGGACTGCCCGATCTCGCCTCCAATCCACTCATTGCCTCTCTGCGATCCATCCTGGGACACCCAGGGATAAGGAAACCACCCTTCGACGCGCACCGACGAAGCCCGCATGAACTGAAGGCAGTGATCGAGATCACGGAATCGAGCCTTTCGAAACTCTGTCGGATATATCCCGATTCGCCAGCGCGGTTTCGAGTAGATCTTCGTTAGAATCTCGGTATCCGGGAGCGCCTTTCGTTGTGCGAAATACTCAGGCGCCTCCGGTGTGATTGTCGGTGTTTTTCTGACTTTCGTTGCAACACCCTCGGTTGGGACGTGGTTTGGTGTGCCCTGGATTTTCGCAAGCAAAAGCGCGCAAATGCCCTGCGCTCCGTGATCCTGAAAACGTAGGTAGCCGACGGTCGTGGGTAAACCCGGGATCTCGGTGTCGTCGAAGCGAACGGGAAGGATGTATTCCGACTTCTCAATGAGTGCCCTCGCTTGCGCGCTTCGGCGTTCGTGCGTCGTCCAAATCTTCGCCGCGTAAGCCGCGGAAACGAGCATCAGGCAATAGCGCGCTTTATTCTTGTAGACGTCGGCGAGGTGGTCGTACAGATTCTTGCCCCAGAGACTTGCCCGCTCGTAGTCGTCGTAGAAGATCTTGATTCCCGCTTTCGTGAGACAGGCGGCGATAGCTTCGGCCTCGGCGCGCTCTTCGCCGGCAAATGAAATCGCGACGTCGTATTCGAACATTGGCTCGTCAGGTTATCACATCGAAACATAAGTGTAGCGCCTCTGCTCACCAGGCAGATGCTCCCGTCTCCGGCTTTCTGACCCTCTGCTTAGAAGGTGCGCAGTACAAAACTCTAAGCGCCGCTTCTGGTGTCGCTTGCGAGGGAACGCGTCATTTATCTCGCTCTTGAATTGGACCGAAGTTGGACTGAGACTGTTGGGGTGCTATAAGGGATCACAAATGGAACGTCCTGTATCAACAACCAGCAAAGAAATGACAGTCAGTCTGGGACTCAAATCCAGATGTAGTGCTTATTTGCAAAGTCGCTTCCAAGGGTGTCGATAACAGTAAGGCGATGCAGTGCATCAGCGTCGCTGCGTAGTGCAACTGCCCTGTGGCGAAATTCACCAGTTTCGATGTACGACATTTCCAGATGCTTCCGTACCAAAAGGATCGGCTTTATTCCGGCCTCTACTAATTCCCTAAAGTAAGCTTTGTCGTCGTCTGAAAAATCTACGGCATCGATCGCGAACGCAATGTAGGCTCCGGTCGCCAGCCCCAGGTCTTTGATGTCCTTCTTTTCCTTGTCCTTCAAATCGTATTCCGTTTTGCACTCGCCTATGATCACATCCACGTCTTCCTGAAATGTCTCCGAGGTCAGAATTGCGAAGTCGCGTTCGCCAGCTCCCTCAGAGCCTTGGTAGTCAAATGACGACACTATCTTGGTATCAAAGCCGAGGCAAAATCGAAAGAAGATAAGGGCCAAAATTGTCGTCACACACCCGGCCATTTTTCCTTCAAGCCGGAATAGGCCATTCGACACGTAGGACCACGTCCTGCCAGTCAGCAACGGAACCAACTGCGGGTGAAAACACTTTTTGCATTTGAACTCCTCAGCGATTTCGCTCAAGTGGTACCAGTCATGGCGCTGACACTTTTCACACTGCAACTCGAATCCCTGGCGTAAAAGCTGCTGCGCTATGAGGCTGTCTAAGATTTCACGCGCTTTTTTTGATCGATCTTCTTTGGTTGGGATTGCTTTGTAAATTGCTTGCTGTACGAACTGTGTAGGCCTAGGTAAGCCATTAGATAAATCATGCACTAGCTCGCGTACACCGGAGTTTTGAAAGATCTGGCAACGGTGGATTCCACCCAACTGCTCGATAATTCTGTCCAACGCAAGGCCAGCTGAGCTCGTCTTTAGGTAGGTGAATCCACAATCCTTCAGATAGGCTGTCCAGACAGCCGTCACCTTTGGTTCATGTACCAGGCTGTGATCGTGATCGCCGCGTGCCATAGCGACGATGCCATGCTTGCTTACACGTGCAGCTGCTGGGCCAAATGAGTGTCCGAAGCTGTATTCGGCGACTTTGTCACAACTTGGTTTCAACCAAGGCAATCTGAAGGTCGTGTCTTCACTGGCCCCGAAAGCAGTCAGGTCGATTCCCCAGTGTTGGGATTGATCACCCTCGGATAGCTCGCATGGCGGTGGGAATTGAATTTCTCCTGATGTTTCACTCATCATGACGTTCTGACTTACGTCTTTTGCAGTTGCAGCGCGAATCTGTACGTCCGGCTCGACTCTGTCGTGTCTGACGCCAAAGCGCGGCACCCACCCCATCACGGAAGGTGCTAGCTCCGAGTCCAAACTGCCGAACCATTGCCCGGCTTGTATGGAAACATCATCTTCGACACTGCGAGCCTTAACGATTCTGGGACCCGCGAACGGCTTCGGCACGGACGGGTCCATCGACCAACGGGCAAAAGCCTTCGCACTCTCCCCATAATCCTTGTAACAATCGACAGGAAGACTGAATATTCGAAACCCGGCGGCCCTCAAGTTCCAATAGTCCACGACATCGTGCATTTGAGTTGGGTCCAAGAGAAAGAAAATGTCAGAGGATCGAGGCTTCGGCGAAGGTATTCGCAGGTCGAACTGTGTCGCCTTGATAGGAAACATCAATTCTTGCTTCGGCGTTTTACGGAACTCTTCGTCGTAGGTGACGAGCTTTGCGCCAAAGTGTTCGATTAGGACTTTCTTGCCTTCATCATTGTCAGCAAACGCTCCAAAAACCGCTGTGAGATAAGCCTTCAGTGGCCCGTCGGGCTCCATGTAAGCAAACTTGTGGGGAGGTTCCTTGGAAAAACGGACTTCACTGCGCCAGTAGTTTCGAAGGAACGGCCAAACCTCCAAGAAAAACGGAACCTCGCCTCTATTCCAAGGATTCCAGCGGAGCGCATCTTTGGTGAAGGTTCGTTCTTTGAATATATCGAAAGATGCAGGCAAGGCGGAATCCGTCGAAATTGATGAGCAGATCAGGATCAAATTCTCGCAACAATAGGCGAATCTCTTCGTCGTACGGTGTGTCAACATATTCGTAGTGACGGCCTACCTTCTTCCTAGTACTGCCGTCCAATACAACAACAGGATTGAGAAGTCCTCCCCACAGTACTGTGTTGACACGGAAAACCTCCTCGAGAATCGCCGGCTCGGGCTTCGTGATGACAAAAGCAATCCGAACAGGTCGGATGTTGCAGGAAACGTGCAAAACGCGAAGGCTCATGGATCGTCGAAGTTGATCTTACCACCGCGCAGGAGTGCGCATCATAAGCTAGACATGACGGCTGGCCCATCGACCAAGGCGACGAGATGATAACCCAACGTGAAGGTCTTGTTCTCCATCTGTGTCCGGCTCCCATTTCTTGGCAACCACCTACAGCCCGAGTTCAATCCTATAGCGCGCCCAAGAGGCGTTTAGTCCGCAAATTCCAAATGACCTGTCCGAGAAGCCATCTCTCTGCAATTTGAGACCAGGCCTCGACGACCGATTTAACGAGCTCGATGTCAGCCGGATAGACAGAGACGAATTCCGCAGCGCTTTGGACCACACTAATTAGATCGATGGCAAGTGCGGGGCCTGCTACCTCCTTCTGGAAAATTTCATGCCTCTGTCCCGTCGTTGACCACTGTCCAGGTAATTGCCTATTGTCGAATAGAGTCGAAAGAACTCGCGACGCGGGCGAGAAGTGAACGAATCCGCAAAGAAACTGATATTCCGGATACAACCGCTGAAGCATGCCTTTCCGTTCTGGATCGTGGACTTGGCGGATAACTCTTCGCGGCGACGGAAACTGCGGAATTCTCTGCGGGGCGACGCCGGATGGTAGTGGAATGCCCAGTTCATCAAGCTCAATCGTTCGTCTTTCGACGTCCGTTACACCGGAGGCTAGGCGAAACTGCTCCATTGCAAATACCTGTTTATCAAGAGCCGCCATAACACGCGGCAAATTTCGTCCCTCCGCTCGGGTCAGAAGATATCGGACGTAAAGTTTTCCCTAGCCGTCTTTCAAATAGACATCGAGGGAACTAGGCTCTTCCACAACTAGACAAATCGCGAATAGGGTTTCCAGTTGTGTTCGAACGAGAGGCATCACCTGTACCGGTGTAGGGTTGTTCCCCTCCGAGCGCAATAGTTCCCTGATAGCGTGGTGAGCATAGCGCATCGAAAAAAAGATCTGAGTCAAATGCGCACGCTGGAAATCGGTGAATCGGCTGCACGGGGCTTTGAGGGTCTCCGTAACGGCACCGACACAGCGGTTGACGATCTTGTCCGTCTCCACAGCGTCCCAGTGGGCGTCAAGATCGATATCTTTCGTTAGTGGCGTGGCGCAGTCCGTGATTCGGATCGTCACATTGCACCCCTTCTAAGGAATCGGCGTAACGGGATCAATCCCGCCAACTCCATGGTCGCGGTGCAAACCCGCCGGCGCCCAACGTCCCGAGATCAGCGGCTACTCTTTTTCCCGCCCACCAAATCGCAGTTCACACCAAGGCTGTGAGTGAAGAGAAGCTGCTCCAAGTTTCGACGGACGCTATCGGCGCTTCTCAGCAGCCGGCTTGTTTCTTCTGGAAAGTTGCTTGCTTCCCATCGGGCGCGTATATCCCTCACGCCGGTCCCACACCATTGCGCTAGTTTTTCGGGGTCTTTACTTTTGGCAACCGTTTGATGCCCGGGAGTCTCAAGATTGCACCAGTCCGAATACGTTCGAATCTCCAATCGTGGATCGTTTCTGCCCACTTGAAAGGCGTGGATACATTCGATTACCAGCAGCCAAGGATTCGTCCATTCCGACATCGCGTTAGGATCGGTGCCATTCGGAAGCCGAGGTAGCTCAGAGTCCGGTAAGTTGGCGGCACAGTCGTTGGCAAATGACGTGAAGCGACCAATGAGCGTTCGCAGCTCATCCGATAGTCCGTCGAACTGTTTGAGTTCATTCGCAAAGTGCTCGCGTTTTGTGTGTTCGTAGAGGAATTTCGAAACTCGGTTGCTATCCGTAGAAGTCCACGTGCTGAGGTCATTCGGAATGTCGGGACTGACCAGACGGCGCCTTGATGTGAACGGATCGTCGACCGTAGATCCGACTTCGCGAGGCATGCCGTCAGAGCCGCCATCGATGGTGAGAAGTCTCGGCGTTTGACCCGTGAACCTTGCAAGCACGGTCCCGTCGATCCAAGTCAGAATGGGATTGATTACCCTGAGCTTGATCTCCTCAAGATGTAGGGCCTCCCGCTCACGTAGACTTGCCTCCTTCAACGCCCTCAATGTTCGCTGTGTTAACCAAACGTAAGCGATGGTGACTAGAACGAGAAGGAGGTTCGAATACTGATTGAGAAACCGAAGCACGCAGTGGATCGCTGAAAGCATAGGTCCGATAGTTCATTCTTCGTTAATGTGGCTGGGGACGTCAAGACCGGCGCTCCGACACAGGATTCGTTCCTTTCATTCGCGCCCAAAACGTCTGTTTCTGCCCCGCGAGAATTCCTGCACGCTCAGCTTGATTCGCAGGGAGTTACAGCAGCGCCCCACGAAGAATTTCCGCCCACTGCCCCAACGACAGAATTGCGGCCGTGGGTGCTGCCCCACTTCCAGCACTAAAACCTACGCTCCATCGTGAGACCACGGCTTCCGATACCATGCTGGCTTCTCTGTGTTCCATACACTCGGTACTTATTGACATCTACCTAGTATTTGGTACACTCGCTTGGGGCGCATCCCATGCAATCCAAGTCAAACCGCCTGCTGCACCTGGCCACCAAGAACCAGATCATTCGCGCGAAGGACGTGTTCGCCCTCGGCATCCCGCGAAACTATCTGCCCAGGCTCGTTCGCAAGGGCATTCTCAAGAAGGTTGGACGCGGCCTGTACGCTTCGAACTCGTCCCCGGTAACCGAGCATCTGTCGCTGATCGAGGCGGCGTGCAAAGTTCCCAAGGGAATACTTTGTCTCCTCTCCGCGCTTCAATTCCATAAGTTCACGACGCAATCTCCCCATCAAGTCTGGATGGCGATTGACGTCAAGGCGTGGACTCCCCGCATAACCTCTCCGCCCATTCGCTTTGTGCGCATGTCGGGACCAGCTCTGCATTTTGGGGTCAAGGACTATCCCGTTCGCGGGGGAACGGTTAAGGTCTACACGCCGGCAAAAACGGTGGCCGACTGCTTCAAGTTCCGAAACAAGATCGGCACGGATGTCGCCCTCGAGGCACTACGGGAGTGTCGCCGTCTCAAGAAAGCCTCGATGGATGAGCTTTGGGCTGCCGCCAAGGTCTGCCGCGTCGCGAACATCATGCGGCCTTATCTGGAGTCGCTCTAATTGCGCGATCCAAAACTGAAGAACATCCCCGCCTCGATTCGACAGAAACTCCTCAACCTCGCCCGGGAGCGGAATGACGACTTCGGACTCATACTCACCAAGTATGGCCTCGAGAGAATTCTCTTCCGCCTCAGCAAGTCCGAGTATCGAGAAGTCTTCATTCTGAAGGGCGCTCTGCTCTTCGAAATCTGGACGAAGGAACGCTATCGCCCCACTCGCGACGCCGATTTTCTGGCAAAGGGAGACAATTCGCCGGAACGCTTCGTTCAGATCTTCCGGGAAATCTCGGCCATCCAAGTCGAAGATGATGGGTTGAGTTTTGATCCCAAGACAGTCAAAGCCGAACGCATCAAAGAAGATGCTGACTACGAAGGTGTCCGCGTCACGTTCACCGCGTTTCTCGAGAAAGCGCAAATACCAATCCAGATCGATATTGGGTTTGGCGATGCCATTACACCCGGTCCTGTCCAAACCGAATACCCGGCGCTGCTGGACCTTCCTCGTGCTCAGCTGCTCGCCTACCCTCGCGAAACCGTGGTCTCGGAAAAACTAGAAGCTCTGGTCAAACTCGGCATCGCAAACAGCCGCATGAAGGATTTCCATGATCTTGACAGCCTCTCTACGACTTTTGAATTCGATGGGAAAACGCTCGCCGAGGCTGTTCGGGCGACCTTCAAGCAGCGCGGCACGGAGCTGCCACAAGACGGCATACCCTTAGCGTTTACGCCGGAATTCTATGAGGATGAAAACAAGGTCAAGCAGTGGAATGCCTTCTGCAACAGGAACAAACCATACGTAAAGCAAATCGAGTTCAGAAATATCATCGCTCGCCTCACGACGTTCCTGGTTCCTGTGATCAAGTCTGTGCTGGAAGAACGAACCCTGGTCAGCACCTGGACACCCGCCCATGCCTGGCAACCTGTTCCTGCTCGCTGACCGGATAGTTGCGATCTAGAACCGCTCGATACCTCGCTCGTAAGTCGTAACTGCCCCGCATCATCGGCAATTACTCACTCGTCTGCTCTTCCTGCTGAAATGCTGCGCCTAGCCGTCCGCTTCTTCTGTCAAGGGCTTCCGCTTCGCTCCAGTGAACGCAAACCCGGCGCCCTTGACAGCGCGGACGGCTAGGCGCGGGGAGCCTCGCAGGAAGAGCATTTGTTTTTTGTGCGGCAACGTCCGCCGCGCAAAACGCAAAAAGGCGCAAAACAAAGGAGCGAACGATGCAAACAGAAAGAATCGAGCTGTTTTACCAGCAGGGTAGTTCTGACAAGGTGTATCACCTCGAACTAGAAAACGCTGAGGACAAGTGGTCGGTCAATGCTCAGTGGGGACGGCGTGGTTCCGCCCTGCAAAGGGATATGAAGGCCAGCAACGTCACCTATGACGAAGCGAAGCGCGTGTATGACCGCATCCTTCGAGAGAAAACCGGCAAGGGCTATCGCGTGGCCCAGACGAACGGCGATGCATCCCCAGCCATTTCGGTTGGGTTGCCGACGAGGGAATTCTCCGGCCATGCACCCGAATTGCTGACTCCCATCGAGGAACGGGAGGCTCTCGATATGGTCCCGAACCTCTCCTGGTGGTTTCAACAGAAGTTCGACGGACGACGCCTGGCCGTTCAGAAACAGAACGGCGAGTATTCGGGGATCAACAAACTCGGCCAGATCATCTCCATCGACCCGCAGCTTTCGGCAAACCTCGATCATGTCGATGCAGACAGTTTTCTCGTGGACGGAGAGATCACCGATTCAAAGTTCTACACGTGGGACATCCTGACCCACAACGGATGCGATCTGCGCGACCAGCCCTACGAAGTCCGTTACGCCCGCCTTACGCGGCTCTTTCAAGGCGTCCATGACGTGTTGCGCGTGGCGGAAACCGTCATGACGCCGAAAGCGAAACGAAACTTCGTAGCCCGGATGCACGAGATTCACGCCGAAGGATTCGTTTGCAAGAATCGGAACGCCGTCTACGCGGGCGGGCGGTCCGGCCAGCATTTCAAGTGTAAGTTCGTGGCGACCGCATCGCTCATCGTCGGCTCCAAACCAGACAAGAAAGCCGCGGACGGACACCGCTCTATCGCAGTCTACGCCGTGGACGGTGATCGGGAGCGATTCATGGGCACCGTCGGCGTTCCCGAACGGTACCGCCTTCCGAAGGAAGGGGAGATTGTGGAAGTGCGGTATCTCTACTGCCATCCCGGTCCCGATGGAAAGCTCATTCAAGCCAAGTATTTCGGTCAAACACGCGACGACATTGAACGGACCGAATGCTCGGTGAGCCAGTTGAAACTCAAGGCCGACGAAGGTCAGCCAAGTGAATCCTGACGCCCCCGCACGAGTCTGGACGCGAGCCTCTCATCCGGCGGAGCGCCCTAATCATTCCGCCGCTCTCGACTCTGCGCGCGGAGGGGCTGATTCGAACCCGAAACCTTTTACCGACTAAGAACGAACAAGAATTGTGAAAAAAGGAGAATAGCGATGAACGCATCGACAGCAGTAAGCACTACCACGGCAACCCCGCAAGGGCTGTCGCCGATTCAGGACATTCCGCTCGGGAAAATCCGGGAATCCCAAACGAATCCCCGCCGCCGCTTTAATGAAACGAAGCTCGCGGAACTCGCGGCCAACATCAAGCAGTACGGCGTCCTCCAACCCATTCTCGTGCGTACTGCGCCTCCCGGTGCGTCTGACCGATATGAGCTTGTGGCCGGCGAACGCCGCTACCGCGCTTCAAAACTCGCTGGACGGGACACCATTCCAGCGACGGTCCGCGAATTGACGGACGCACAGTGCCTCGAAATCCAACTCATCGAAAACGGGCAGCGCGAGGACGTGCATCCGCTGGACGAAGCAGAAGGATACGCCCGGCTCATCGAACTCCAACCGGAGACGTACACCGTTGAGGCGATTGCCACCAAGATGGGACGGTCACCCGAATACATCAACGGAAGGCTTCGTTTGACTCAGCTCATTCCCGAAGCGAAACAAGCGTTTTATGAAGCAAAGCTAAACGTGACTCATGCTTTTGAAATTGCCCGTTTGCAACCGAACGATCAGAGACGCGCCTTGCAAGAGTGCTTTCCGCAACATAGGAACGCCGCCGCCATCCTCAAGGACAAGGAGGCCGAGGCCGTCACCGTGCGCGAACTCCGTGCATGGATTGAGCGGGAAATCCACCTCGACCTCACGCACGCGCCATTTGACCCGCAGGACGAGACGCTTCTGCCATCGGCGGGAGCGTGCGCCCGCTGCCCGAAACGGACCGGGAGCAACCGTCTCTTGTTTCCCGAAGTGCGGCGCAAGTCCACATGTACCGACCGGGAGTGCTATTGGGCGAAGGTTACAGCGTTGGTGCAGATCCGCGTCAGACCGCTCGAAGCGGAAGGCGAAAAGCCTCTGCGGGTGTCGCAGACCCCCTCTTGGCAGACGAACGGCCACGCCAAGGACGTACTCCACGAAGGCGAGTTTCGCAAAGTCAGCCGGAAAGGAGAATGCCCTAACACGAAATCCGCCGTTCTCGTGGATGGCAGAAGCGCCGGAACTGTTTTCCATATCTGCCGCGACGAGAAGTGCCCGGTCCATGCCAGCGTCACCCGCTACCAGCGAACACCGCAGGAACGAGCGAAGCGAACGAAAGAACTGTTGGCCGAACGGGTAGAGAAGCTGACTCGAATTCGGGTGCTGGACGCGATTCGCAAGAAACTGCCGGATACCCTGGCGCGGCCCGACCTCGAAATGGCAGCCCTCGATTATTACCGACGACTCGGCCACGACAACCACCGCCGTCTGTGCAGGGTCTATGGCTGGCAAGAGAAGGAAGCCAAGGCTTCATCGGGTGGCGCGACTGTGGACTTCGAGACAATCACAGCGACCGCCGTTGGCAAGATGAATAGCGCAGACCTCAACCGGTTTCTTGTCGTTTGCGCTCTCGTTTCCGACCTGTATTGCCCTAGCTACAATTCCACGGAATCGCTTTCAAAGGATTCGAATCTCGGCCGTACAGCGCTGCGCTACCGGATCGCGACTGCGAAAGTAGCCGCCACAGCGCGTACAGAACTCTCGAAAACGTCCAACAAGCTCAAGCGGAAGCGAACCAAATCAGAAACGAAGGCCAACTAACGGAACCTCGCAGACGTTGAATCCGGGTCGCGCCTGTGACACGGCCCGGGTTCCTCGCTCCATGGATGCCGACGACTTCAGAATTGACGACATCCTCGCGCCCTTCTTCGCTGGCCGAAAGCGGCCACCGGAATCTTGAGAATCTTACCGGGGTGTGGCATCTCCTTCTGTGTCCTCTTCAACGATTCTCATCGCCACCCCGGTCACGCGGCCAACAACTTCCGCTTGCGAAGGGTAATCGAAATGCCGGACCGCTTGCCGCGATTGCGGATGCGGGATGACCATGAGCTGCCCTTTTTCGAGCTGGCACCAGCTGCAGAGGTATCCATCCCGCAGCTCGATGAAGTAGATCGGCCGCTCGAATTCGGTTCTCCATTTCCCAGTGCTGATCTTTTTCTGGCTCGGATCGATCTGAACCAGCGATCCGGGCCGGATGAGCGGATAAAGAGTTGGACTGGAGGAGGATTGAGCCCAAGCTCCGCACTTCGATCATCGAAGGCATCTCCGTTTTTCTCTCGCTGTTTGACGACAACCCGGCGGTCAAGCGGACCTTCTGCCCTCCCGCTGAGTGCTACGACCCCAAGGCGAATGCCGACGAGCGATTCGGAACGCCGCTTCCGTCCTTCGACTGGCTTATCGAGAATGGAAAGGTCTGTGCGCTCAACTTTCCGGTGGCCATGAACCCCGGCTTGGCCAGGGCGCTCGGCGTGATGATGAAACTCGATTTCCAGCGCGCGGTCGTCCACCGCATTCCGGAGATCGAATCCCATCCAGACCGGCACTTCCGGCAGACCTTCTTTCTCTGCGATGAATACCAGCACTTCGTCACCGTGGGTGAGAACGAACCGACAGGCGATGAAAAGTTCTTCAGCCTTTCGCGTCAACCCAAGTGCATTCCCATCATCGCCACGCAAAGCATCAGCTCGATCAAATCATCCGTGCCCGGAGAGGCCTGGCGGACGCTGCTCCAGACCTTCCGCACCAAGATCTTTCTCTCACTCTCGGACGACTTCTCGGCCAAGACCGCGAGCGAGCTCTGCGGGCGCGAGGACCAGCTGAAGGTCAGCTACAACTTATCGGAGAGCGGCCACGACGCGAGCATCAGCCTGCTCAGCGGAAAGGCCATCTCGCACAAAGCGAATATCACCGCTTCGAAGAACTACTTCCCTCATTCCGATTTCCGTTTCGACACCAAGACGTTCACCGAACTCAAGAATGCACAGGCCGTGGTAATCGCCTATGACGGCTTGAACCCGATGCCGCCGGCGTTCTGCTATCTCAAACCCCACTACAACGACCCCAATAAGACCTACTTCCGGCAGCTCGAGGAAGGAGAACTCTGATGAACGGATTTGAAACCATCCTGCCGTTCCTGAAACCGATCGAGCACCTGATTCTCGATGACTCGATCAGCGAGGTCATGGTCAATGGCGCCGACTGCGTCTTTATCGAAAGGCTGGGGCTCCTCGAACAGGTGTCCGGAGTTTCGCTAGGAGAAAGAGCGCTGATGGTTGCGGTGAAGAACATCGCCCGGCGCCTCGGAGACGACATCTCGGAGTCGAAGCCGATTCTCGATTCACGTCTTCCCGACGGCAGCCGCGTTGCAGCCGTCATTCCGCCCTGCAGCCTCCGCGGCGTCACTCTCACCATTCGCAAGTTCAGCACCCGCCAATTCGAAATGCAGGACCTCATCACGATCGGCACTCTCGACCAACCGCTCGCGAACCGCCTGGAAGACTCCGTTCTCGCGCGAAAGAACATTCTCATCAGCGGCGGCACCAGCACGGGGAAGACGACGTTCCTAAACGCGCTCGGTAAATTCATCCCTCCGGACGAGCGGATCCTGCTGATTGAAGACACCGCCGAGATTCGCATGCCGCACGCCAATCTCGTTCGTTTCGAGGCGCGCCAGGCTCAGAACGGCGTCCCGGCTGTGGCCATTCGGGATCTGCTGAAGGCGTCCCTCCGACATCGCCCCGATCGAATCGTTCTCGGTGAAATCCGCGGAAGCGAAGCGTTCGATCTTCTCCAACTCCTCAATACCGGCCACTCCGGAACGCTGTCCACGATTCACGCCAGTTCCGCAAAGCAGGGACTGGCCCGCTTCACGAGTTGCGTCCTGCAAAGCGGGATCGAGCTTCCCTATCGCGCCATCAAGACGAACATCGGGGACTCGCTCAATGTCGTCGTACATATCGAGCGAAGACCAGGCCGCCGGTTCGTCTCCGAAGTGCTCGAAATCAACAGTTACGACCCCGACGCCGATCTGTTCGACTACGGCGCGATTTACATGAGGCCGGAGACGCAGTCATGACCAACAAAGAAACTCCCCAAATCAGGCTCGGAGCGCGGGAGTATCTCGGAACCGCTTTCGAGCCCTCCGACCGTCTGGCGATCCTCGTCCGAAATCGCAAGCGCGGCGAAACGGTGCAGCGCATCACGAACGCCGGACGAATCGCGGAACCCTCGATTCAGGAATGGCTTCACTTCAAGAATGATCGCGAAGGGGCCGACGTCTATGTTGGCATGAATCCCCTGAAGCCAGACGCGCGGACGCGGACGAAAGAAGACATCGGTTCGATCCGTCACTTATACGTGGACCTCGACCATGAAGGCGCAAAATCTCTCGCCTCGATCGAACAATCAACAATCGTTCCGCCGCCGAATTACATCCTCACCACCTCTCCCGCTAAGTTTCAGGTGATCTGGAGGGTCGAAGAAATTCCTCAGGACCAGGCCGAGGCCCTGCTCCGCGCCATGGCACGAAGGTTCGGGGGAGATCCTGCGGCGACTGATTCGAGTCGCGTGCTGCGCATCCCCGGGTTCCGAAACACGAAGTACGAGGAACCCTTCGCCGTGCGAGCCGAGCAGCACTCCGACCGCGTCTATCACTCGCTCGACTTCAAATTGCGGATCGACCACCTCGATTCTCCTTACCAGCCGCTCCGCCGGCATTCGGCAAGGACTGCTTCCACCGAACCGCGGCGCATCACCCAATCCGAACACGACTGGGCGTTCGCCAAGCGCGCTCTTGCAAGCGGCGCTGATCCCGAGGAGGTTGTGCGCCGAATCGCCGAGTTCCGAGAAGGCGAAAAGCACGATGCCCACGACTATGCCCGCCGCACCGTCACCAAGGCCCAGGCGGAGCTGCGCCAAGGCGCTTCCCCGCAGGACTCGGAAACCAGGACTCCGGGTGGCGTCTGAAGGCCTTCTGTCGCTGCAGTATGGAAGGAGAAGCCATGAGTGAACCCGATCTCCACGAGCTCGTTCGTGGGAAAACAGAACCCGCGCGACACGAGCCACCTCGAAACGAGCCTACTGAAGCAACACAACGCGGGAAATTAGTGGCGTGTCTCCTGCTTGTACCGAGCGACGCGGAGCCACTCGTGTCCCTACTGGAACAGCTTGCTGTGACCGCACAAAGTCCGGTCCCCCTCCATTCCATCTTGGCTTCCACCCCCGGTGTATCCGAGGCTGCCAGCGACCGCTGGCTTGAACACGCCGAGGCCGCGAAATATCTCGGGGTGGCAAAGAGCACGTTATATCGCTATGCCTCGCAGAACAGGATCGAGCACCGCAAGTACGCCGGGCGCCTCGAATACCGCGCGTCCGTTCTCGAAAAACACAAACAGGCGCAGGTGCGTCCCGCTCGGTTTCCGCTTGGCGACGGAGGTATAATTCGGTCGGCGCTTAGCTCCGGCAAGTGAGAGGAGCGCCAGTGGGACTGTATCGAAGAACGGACTCGCGTTTCTGGTGGATGAGCTACACCTACAAAGGCGAGCAGCTTTTTCAGTCAACAAAGTCGACCAGCAAAGATATCGCCAACAGGATACTGACCAGACGTGAAGGCGAGATCGCGCTGGAAATGTTCAAAGTAGTCCGGAAGGGGGAACGGATGTCATTCCAGGAGCTGTGCAAAGAATTTGAGAGTGCACACGTTCCGACCCTTGCCCCCAGCACGCAAATCAACGTTCGGGTTTTTCTCGGGAACATGCAGCGCTTCTTCGGTAAACGATTGGTTGCTGACATTGACCAGCGACTGGTCACCGAGTACCGGAATTACCGCAAGGCGCAACCCTCCCAGAATAATCCTGACGCGAACGTCAAAGGGGCCACGGTCAATCGCGAGATGGCTTACCTGCGTTGCATGTTCAACTTCGCGGTTGAGCGCAAGTACGTCTCCGAAAGTCCCGCCAGAGGCGTCAAACAACTCGACGAACGGCGGGAACGGCCGGCGAAGCACATGCTCACTCTGGAGGAAGAGCAGCGCATCCTCGAGAATGCACCTCCGTATCTGCGAGTTGCCATTGTGTTGCTGGCCCAGACCGGCGTTCGCACCTACAGCGAAGGCTTTTCGCTCCGCTGGGAGCAGGTTGATCTCGAGCGAAAAGTGATCTTCCCCGGAGGAGCAACGAAAACAGAAGGTTCATCCGAACCGATTCCCTTGACGGGCCTCGCTCATGATGTCCTAGAGCATTGGAAGAAGGAACAAAACGACCAGAGCCCGTTTCTTTTTCCGAGTCCGGTCAAGGCCGACGAACCAATCCGTTCCGTGAAAACCGCCTGGACGACGACGCTTAAGAACGCGAAAGTAGCTCACTTTCCGATCTACCATCTGCGGCACGTATTCTGCACGCGCCTCAGTTGGGTTGCACCTGACGCCGTGGTGCAGCGCGCGATGCGTCATTCCAGTCCCGAAACCAAGCGTCACTACCAGCTCGGTATGACGGAGCAAGTGCGGCAAAACCTTGAAAAGGCGAATGAAGGCGTCTACGGACAACACAAAGTATTACGTTTTTATGACGTTTTGCCCAAGACGAAAAAGGAGCAGAAATCGGCAGTCCGCAAGTAACGGATAGAGAAGGAGTAAAGTGGCGCGCCCGGAGGGACTCGAACCCCCGACCCTCTGCTTAGAAGGCAGACGCTCTTTCCAACTGAGCTACGGGCGCCCACTCGATTCTAAGAGATTTCCGGCTCCCGGAACCATCATTTGTTGCGCCACTTAAATGAAACGCCAGCCGGGGCCGCCTTCGATTCGATGCCCATCGATGTCAAGCTGGCGACTTTTTCGCGAATAATCTTCGTCACCGGCACATTTCGGGAACGAGGTTGCGAATGGAAATTGCCCGTGACGATCGTCGCGTTGCACCGAGTGTGGAAGACAAAATTGAGCCGCGAACAGCGTGGTTTATCCGATTCGAGCACCTTATCCGAAAGCCGGGCTGCGCGGCGCGGATTCAAGTAACTGCGAGCCGTGCGGTCGTAAAGAGCAGGCTCTCAAATCGCAGCGAACCATCGGGTAAACGCGCTAACTCCCCAGGCTTGTTGTTTCCGTCGAAAGTGTCTGCCCGACCGCAACACTTGAATCCGCAGAAGTGCGGGCCTTCGCTCGGACTTCGACGAAGACTACATGGTGGCCGAGCCTAGCGAGAAACGTCTCCAGCCGTTGCTCGCGGCTCGACCACCAATTTCTTCGCCCCCCGATAACCACGAGTGATCGCGGTGGCAGAAGCTCATGCAACGCATGCTTGCGATCGCGGCATAGACAAATCTGGACTCGAATTTCCTGACTTTCGATTCCGGCCTTGGACACTAGATCGTCCTGGCGATCCTGGAGGAATTGGACGGGCACGCGAGGCTGATCCAGCGGCAAGCGAAACGGAACCACTTCGGTGACGATCATACCCACTCGCGCGTTCAAGTCCTTGGCGAGAGTGTCGGCGGCTTTCAGCGCGCCCAGAGTGCCTTCGGGTGTCGTATAAACGACGGTAACTCGCGGGCCGGGGTCGAGCGGTGGGCTAAGGAAGGCGTCGTGGCCTGCCTCGCGCTTGATTTCTTCAGGCGTCTGGATTCGCATCGTGGCGACCGGGACCACACTAATCCCGGGGACCTAAGGCAGGCATAAATGATTTATAAGCAATTCATTAACGACGAAGACGGGCGGATCAATTCTCCGGCAGCTTCAGGCTGTAGCCGATCCATGGCTCTTTGATCAGATACCGGGGCTCCTGTGGTGAAGGCTCGATCTTCTTTCGCAGCCGGTTGATGAAGACGCGCAAGTACTCGCGCTCTTCGCCATATTCAGGTCCCCAAACCGCGTGCAGCAATTCCTCATGGGGAATCACTCGATTGGGGTGCGCCGCCAGATAGCTGAGTAGATCAAACTCCTTAGAACTGAGCCGGATCTGCTTGCTGTGGGATGTGAGACATCGCGCCCGAAAATCTATCTCCACTTCACCGATGCGCACGTTGGCGATCTCGGACGGGGGAGAAGTTACCGTTCGCCGCAGCGCTGCGCGGATACGCGCCAGCATCTCCGGCATGCTGAACGGCTTCGTAACGTAATCGTCCGCGCCCACATCGAGCGCCGCGACCTTGTCACTCTCTTTGTCGCGCACGGTCATCATGATGATGCAAACATCGGAAACCAATCGGATCTGCCGGCAGGTTTCAATGCCCGTGATGCCGGGCATGTTGATATCGAGGAGAATCAGGTCGTATTTTTCTGAATGGATCCGTTCGAGAGCATCGTCGCCGCTTCGGGCGTCCGCGACTTCATAGCCCTCAGTGACGAGCGTCGCGCGCATCACGCGCCGAATCTGCGGCTCGTCGTCCACCACCAGAATTCGCCCGTCGCTCATGGTGCCTATGCCTCAATCCGCCCAATGGTTCGGTGAATCCTCATGGCTTCTGACGCCGGTCCTCAATGTCTGTAATGTGATCGCGCAAGCGGGCGAGAACGTCCTCGTTTTCTCCATTGCCAAGTTCCCGCTCGACTTCGGTCAGCGCGAAATGAACGATGTCGTGATGGTGAATTTCTTTGCCTGGTAGTCTTTCGCCCAGTTGCAGCCATATCCTATGCAGCAGGTCAATCTCCTTCGGAGTCATCCGCGGCGCGTGTGGCCCGAGATAGAAAACCTGTTCCTGCCCGGAGGGAGTAAACAACTCAAGCGTCACGCGCGGCCGAGGTTCGGGCATTCGTTCCCACGCCAGTCCAATTTCGTGGGCCTGTTCCGTGATCGTTGCTTTCGATGAACTTCCGGCGACAATCGCGCTCGACTTCAGATTTTCAGCAGTTCGCAGGACGCCTTCCCACAGATCGTTCGCGGCAGCCACGGCAAGCCGCACCGGCTTCCCTTCCTTCTCTGCGATGGATAGAACCTTCGTGAACAGCAGCTGTTCGATCGTGCTGAAAAGCTGATCCGGCGCGAGGTCATATTCTCCCGAAGCCGCGCGCCGCAACATGCGAACGTGCAGCACGACGATTTCCGCCTGCCTTCGCTTGGCGCGCCGCAGCGCTGCTTCCAGACCATAGAGCGCGTACTGCGTGCTCACTGGCACCAAAATGTTGCCCGGCTGTACTCCAACGTTCTCCGGAGTCAGGTCAGCTTCCTGCGCCAGATTGAACTGATCGAGCTCGACCCGCCCCTGCCCGCGCAGTCGTTGCGCTCTCTGAATCCGTTTCTCGGAAATCTCAAAGGTTGCGAAGAGCAATCCGGAAAAAATGACCCCTGATACCGTCGCGGCCGGTTTTGTGAAAAGGTTGATCACTGCAATCCCGAGCAGCGTCAGCGTGATCAATCCCAGCCCAAGTGGTATCTCGACGCCGGCGATATGAAAATTGAGGGGCACCCGGAACTCACGGTCTTGCGGGTGCGTATAGCGGAGCACCAATACGGCGATTCCCTTTAGCGCAAAGCTCCAAATCACGCCAAAGGCATAGAGGTTTGCCAGGAATGTCACGTCGCCGCGGCTGATAACGATCGTAACGATTTGCAGCACCACAACCATGTTGATGATGCGGTGCGAAGTCCCGAACTTCGGATGCGGCTGTCGAAACCAATCGGAAAGCACGCCGTCTTCGGAGACGCGATTTAGTACGCCGTTCGAGCCTACGATCGCCGTATTGACCGCTCCCGAAAGGATCAGCGTCCCGACCACTACGACGAAGATGTGGAAAATCAGCCGGGCCACGAATGGTCCCGTCAGACTCATCGCCAAGCCGCCGATCAAGTTCTCGAAGAACTGCGGCCGGGTCTTATCGGGAATGATCATCACGGCAAAGAACGAAACCAGCGACGTGAAGACCATGCTGTAAATGAAAATTACGAGCGCCGCTTTCTTCAGATTAGCCAGCTTGGGATGTTCGATTTCGCGGTAAACCTGCGCGAGCGATTCTTCTCCGCTCATGGCCAACACCGAATGGCCCAACCCGACAAAAACAGCCACCAGAGTTATCGTGCGCGCCCACTGCTTGCCAGCAAGCCAGCCAAGGGAATGCTTGTCCAATATGATGTTGTGCGGGACCGGCGCCGGAGGGAGATGAAATCCGCGCACAAACAGCGTGTACCCGCACCAGGCGATCAGCGCTACCACCATCACGGTCGTGAGTTGCATGATCCACAGAGCTTTTTCGCTCGATTCGGTAATGCCCTTGATGTTTTGCCACCAGAAATACAGCGTCACCAGGATCGCGAACGTCGCTGCCGTGGCGCCGCCGTTCAATACTAGGTTGATGTGGGCATACGCGAGCAGCTCGTTCAGCAACCCTGCCAGATATTGCCCCGCGGATACTCCGCTGATTGGGCCCGTGAGAACGTAATCAAACATCAGCGCGGAAACGGAGAATTTCGCTAGCGTCCCGCCCATCGCTTCTTTCACCACGCGATAGACGCCTCCGCGCACGAACATGCTGCAGCTCTCGACGTACACTTGGGAAACCGCGTAGGAAAGGAGCATCGTTGCGAGAATGAACCAAGGAGCCGTCTTGCCGATGAACTGCTCCGCTTCGCCGCCTGCGTAATATGCGGAAGACGCGAGGTCGTTCAGAACGATTGCCGCCGCGCGCCAGTACGAAATAAAAGCAAGCATCGCCGTGGTGGCGACCAAAACTTTGGCGACAGGCCGCGCGGACTGCATAAAGGAGGAGCCGTTAGGAGTGGACGCCATTGCCCTCGACGTGCGCAGGGGATTTCAAGTGCACCAAGTTACGCGCAAGGGCATAAACGAGTCATAAGCGAATCATAAGGAATTCATAAAGAGTCGCGCTAACCATAACGGAAACAATAAGTTCCAGCTCTTTTGCCCTGCCTACAGATTCCGGGAAAGGAACTCCGTGATCGGGCGTCCGTCAGCTTCCCGAATTCCACTACACTGGGCGCTAGCTGCGGTCACTTTGTGTGGAGCGAAATTCCAGGACCGCGTAATGAGCTTATCTCCGGAACACGGTTGGCTGATTGCGAATTCACGACGCCTTCGCAGAGCGTTGCATTCCGATAGTCCGTTACAGACGAGAGCGACTAACGGTTTCCGATTGTATATAATCGCCGCCATCATGCCCAGCCAGGAGACGCTGTACCAAGTGGCCGACCGGGTCGCGACCGTCACCCTCAATCGCCCGGAAAAACTGAACGCGTGGACTGCCGTCATGGAGCAAGAGGTGCGTTCCGCGTTTGAAGAGGCCGAGCGGGACGAAGACGTGCGGGTGATCGTGCTGACGGGAGCGGGCCGCGGATTTTGCGCCGGCGCAGATATGTCGCTTCTCAGCGGCGTGGCCACGCGCGGTGTTGATGAAGCGACCAAAGAGAGCGCGCTGCAAGCAGGCGCTCAGCGCGAAGGCGTGCGGCCTGACTTCCAGAAAAAGTATTCCTATTTTCCCGCGATCGAAAAGCCCGTGATCGCGGCAATCAACGGTCCGATCGTCGGACTGGGCCTGGTCATCGCGCTATACGCCGATCTGCGATGGGCCTCGGATTCCGCGCGGTTCAGCACAACATTCGCGCGTCGCGGGCTGATCGCCGAGTACGGGATGGCCTGGACGCTGCCGCGCCTGGTGGGACACGCCAACGCGTTGGATCTACTGTTTTCTGCGCGAACGATTGACGCGGCCGAAGCATTGAGAATGGGTTTGGTGAATCAGGTGTTTCCACAGGACACTTTTTTGGATAAGGTGCGGGAGCTCGCACGCGATTTGGCATCGAATGTCAGCCCGCGCTCGCTGCGGGTGATCAAGCGGCAGGTGTACGACGCAATGTTCCAGACGCTCGCGGAGGCGTTTGAAACTTCCGAGCGAGAAATGCTTGCGAGTTTGCAGAGTGCGGATTTCAAGGAGGGCGTCGCGCATTTTCTCGAGAAGCGCCCCCCCGCTTTCACCGGCAGATAAGAGACCCAATTGAAATTCGAATTCAGCGACAAAGTGAAGGATCTGCAGCGCCGCCTGCGGGCCTTTATGGACGAGCACGTCTATCCAAACGAGCAGCGCCACGACGATGAAATCGAGCGCAACAGGTGGCTGCCCACAAAGGTCATCGAAGAGCTCAAGCCGAAGGCTCGCGCGGCCGGGCTCTGGAACTTGTTCCTGCCGGACGATGAGAATGGCGCGGGGCTGACCAATCTCGACTACGCGCCCCTTTGCGAAATCATGGGCCGAAGCCATATGGCGCCCGAGGTCTTCAACTGCTCAGCGCCTGATACCGGCAACATGGAGGTGCTCGCGCGCTACGGCACGCCTGAACAAAAGGAGCGCTGGCTAAAGCCGCTCCTCGCGGGTGAAATGCGATCATGTTTCGCGATGACTGAACCCGCCGTCGCGTCGTCCGATGCGACGAACATTCAGGCGAGCATCACCCGCGACGGCAGTGAGTACATCATCAGCGGCCGGAAGTGGTGGACATCTGGTGCGGGCGATTCGCGATGCAAAATTGCGATCTTTATGGGCAAGACGGATCCTTTGGCGCCCGCCCACAAGCAGCAATCCATGATTCTGGTGCCGATGGACGCGCGAGGGATGAAGATCGAGCGATTGTTGAAAGTATTCGGCTACGACCACGCGCCTCACGGCCACGGCGAAGTCACATTTGATAACGTTCGTGTGCCGGCCTCTAACATCTTGCTTGGCGAAGGGCGTGGCTTTGAGATCGCGCAAGGGCGACTGGGGCCGGGGCGCATCCATCACTGTATGCGTTGCATCGGCGTAGCCGAGCGCGCCCTCGAAACGATGTGCAAACGGGTGCAATCGCGCGTAGCTTTCGGGAAACCGATTGCAGAACAAGGAACGATTCGCGCCGACGTAGCGATCTCGCGCATAGAGATCGAGCAAGCACGCTTGCTCACACTGAAAGCTGCCCACATGATGGATACGGTGGGAAATAAGGAAGCGCGCGCCGAGATCGCGATGATCAAAGTGGTCGCGCCGAACGTGGCCCTGCGAGTTCTGGATCGAGCGATTCAGGCGCACGGCGGCGTTGGCGTTTCGGAAGACACGTTTCTCGCCGCTGCTTGGGCGGGCGTTCGGGCTCTGAGACTGGCTGACGGGCCGGACGAGGTACACGTCGAAGCCATTGCCAAGAATGAGCTCAAGAAGTGGGCTCCGCCACCATCGCGTTCCATGCCGCAATGATCGTCGATTCCTTTTGTTGTATCCCGGAATCTTCATAAGGAGATTTCATGCCTCCATTCGTCATCGACACTCCGAGTGCCCTGCGCGAATTCGTCGGCCGCGAAATCGGAATAACGGATTGGTTCACAGTAACGCAAGAGCGCATCAGGCAGTTCGCCGAAGTAACCGAGGACAAACAATGGATTCATGTGGATCGCGAGCGCGCGAGAAAAGAATCGCGGTATGGCACGACGATCGCTCACGGTTTCCTGACGCTGTCGCTCGTAAGCCACTTCATGAAAGAGGCGATTCAAATCCGGAGCGGAGTCAGGATGGGTGTCAACTACGGATTGAA
Organism: uncultured Acidobacteriota bacterium; assembly: GCA_963842425.1. GTDB lineage: Bacteria > Acidobacteriota > Terriglobia > Acidiferrales > UBA7541 > Palsa-295. The sequence continues at coordinate 53,305 of CAWJGQ010000013.1, forward strand.
CAAAGTCCGCTTCCCTTCCCCCGTACGCGCGGAAGCACAGATTCGTGCGCGAGTGACCCTTCATTCCTTTAGGGAGCCCCCAGACTCGATTGAGGCCACCTATGGGATATCAATCGAGGGTCAGGGGAGCGAGAAACCGCACTGCGTGGCCGAATGGATAGTCCGATACTACGGGTGAGAGCAGCGCCCCTGCTCCGCGGTTGGCAGCGTGACATCGTTATCGCGCGAGACGGTCATGTCATCGCGCTTTCGGTGGATTGCAGCGAAGCGCGCAACAGGACCTTGACTAGGTCCGACATCGAGGCGAAGCGCTCGTCCTTCGTCAGGCCCTTGTGATAGCGGCAATAGATCTGTTGGACGATTACGGCGATCTTAAATCGCGCAAACGCGAGGTAGAAAGCCATGTTGGACACGTCGCGAGCGGTGGCTCGGGCGTAGCGCTCGACGAGTTGCGAGCGCGTCAAGCTGCCGGGATAGGTTGAGGGACCCCAGCGAATTTTCTGCAATTCGACCGGATCCTGCGGGTCAACCCAATAAGCCAGGGTCGTGCCCAGATCGGTGAGAGGGTCGCCGATCGTGCTCATCTCCCAATCGAGCACACCAACGATCCTGGTCGGTTCTTCCGGATCGAGCACGACATTATCGTACTTGTAGTCGTTGTGTATGAGCGCCGTGTCGCTCGTGCCGGGCATATGATCCTTCAGCCAAGCGGCGATTCGTCCGACTTCCGGCAGATCGTGCGTTTGGGAGCCGTAATAGCGCTCGGTCCAACCGCTCACCTGCCGCGAAAGATATCCTTGCGGTCTGCCAAGGTCGCCGAGCCCGATTGCTGTGTAGTCTAGCCCGTGCAAGAGCGCAAGATTATCAACGAACGACTCGCTGAGACGCCGCGTCCTCTCCGCGGTAAACAACAGATCTGCGGGAGGATCCCGTCGGATGATGATGCCTCGAATTCGCTCCATGAGATAGAACGGCGAACCCAAAATGGACTCGTCATCGCAATACAGCAGAACCTTCGGCGTCGGCGGGTACGCAGGGTGAAGTTTCGAGAGCACGCGATACTCGCGTCCCATGTCATGCGCGGATTTGACTTTGCTGCCATAAGGTGGCCGCCGTAGCACGATCTCTCGTTGGCCCAGGCGCAGCAGATAGGTAAGGTTGGAATGGCCGCTAGGAAATTGCTCGACAGTCAAAGGTCCCTGATCGGAGGGAAAGGAAGTTCGCAGGAATGGGCCGAGCTTGGCCAGATCCAGTTCCTCCCCGTGTCTGACTGCGCCGGGGTGATCTCGAAGGTCAGCCATGCCCTGTTCCTGTCCCATGAGCTACCGATACGTCAGCAATGAAGGATCATCCAAATGAGGAATCGCGTTGAATGCGCTCAGCGTGAAACGCTCGCCGGAGCAGAGAAACTCGCTGTAAGAGCAATTCAAAGACATCCAAGTGACCCGCAGCGCATCTCGCGGAGGAAGATTCAGGGCGCGTTGCATCGCTACGCCGATCGGCCCGCCGGAGGTAAAGACGACCACACGTTCGCCTCGCATGCTGCTGGATGTCAATTGTGAAAGTCCACGATTCACTCGCGCGCAGAAATCGGGCCAGGATTCCACCTCTCTCAAGGGAATTTCTCCATCAATCCACTTGCCAACGACCGCTTCGAACATTCGCTGAAAAGTCCTGCGTTTCTCTTCAGAGGTCTCCGCTCTCTGGAACTCGCTGTGCAACTGGAGAATCCTCGCATCTGTCTTAGTCAGCTCCGGAACGCTTATCTTCAGGACTTCCTCACCCTGATATTCGTCGAATTCCTGCAATATGACCGTCTCAGGTAGTGCGACACCTCGGCGCCTGTAGATGCCAGTTACAATTTTCGCCGTCTCGATTTGCCGAACGCGCGGCCCCGAGTAAACCCGGTCGAACGCGATGTTTCGCGATGCCCAATACTCGCCGAGCATACGTGCTTGAATCTCGCCGGTGGGAGAGAGCTTATCGTAGTTCGGCTCCAGGAATGAGGCTTGCGCGTGACGTACAAGAAGGATTCGGCTCACGAGGCTCGTTCGAACAACGCCGCGGCGCCCTGTCCCCCGCCGACGCACATCGTCACGACGCCATAGCGCGCCTTGCGACGCACCATTTCATTGGCGATGGTCCCGACCATTCGTGACCCGGTCATCCCGTAGGGATGCCCGATCGAAATCGACCCACCGTTGGGGTTGAGCTTTTCGGGATCAATACCGAGATGGTTACAGCAATAAAGTACCTGGACCGCGAAGGCTTCGTTCAGCTCCCAAACATCAATGTCGCTCAGTCGCACGCCGCTGCGCTTCAATAGTTTCGGGACGGCGAACACAGGACCGATACCCATTTCATCCGGATCGCAGCCGGCGACCTGGAAACCGCGGAAAACCAAATTGTAAGGGATTCCCAATCGGTCGGCGCGCTCGCGAGACATCAACAGGGTGGCTGAAGCGCCGTCGGAAAGCTGAGAGGAATTACCGGCGGTCACTGTGCCATGGCCGCTGTCCGGATCAAAATACGGTTTCAAGGCCAGAAGGCCATCAAGAGTCGTGTCCGGTCGATTGCACTCGTCACGATCCACGCAAACTTCTTCCTTGCCGGCAACTTCGCCGGTCTTCTTGTCCAGGATGGCTCGCGTGACACGCATCGGTGCAATTTCTGCATCGAAAATGCCGTCGCGCTGGGCGCGAGCGGTGCGCTGCTGGCTGAGCAGCGCGTATTCATCTTGCGCCTGGCGACTGATTTTGTATCGCTTGGCCACAACCTCCGCCGTCACTCCCATTGCCATATACAAGCCAGGCAATCGTTCCATGAGATCCGGATTTGGGCTGAAGTCGCGCGGAGTGAGGGTGATGCTTTCGAGGCCCCCGCCGATGGCGGCGTCTATACCCTCGCTCACAATTTGATGTGCGGCCACGGCAATGGCTTGCAAGCCGGAAGAACAGAACCGGTTGATGGTCGTTGCGGCGACCGCCGTCGGCAGTCCGGCGAGCATCGCAGCGACGCGGGCGACGTTCTGTCCCTGCGGGCCATTCGGTTGTGCACAGCCCAAGACTACGTCTTCAATTTCGTTGGGATCGAGCTTCGGCGTCTTGCGCAGCACATCCTTGATGCAATGCGCGGCGAGTTCGTCGGGACGCGTCAAGTTGAAAGAACCACGAAACGACTTTGCCAGCGCCGTCCGCGAGCTGGCTACCACAACCGCTTCTCTCACGCTTCCTCCCAACCAGTCGAACGACGAGCCGTTGTATCGAGCGGCGACTGCCGCTTGAGTTCCCGCAGATTCGCGCACTACGCGCTGACGCTGTGCGCTTTGTTGAACCCAGCGAAGGTCCCGCCCTGCTCGGCCAATTGCTTCAGAAGCGGGGCAGGTTCCCAAATCTCGCCGTGTTGCCGATGAAATTCGCAGACGCGGTCGTACACTTCCCTGAGGCCCACCGTGTCGGCGAACCACATCGGCCCGCCGCGATACGCCGGAAAACCATAGCCGTTGAGGTAGATGATGTCTATATCAAACGCCCGAAGAGCGTAGCCTTCCGCGAGAATGCGCGCGCCTTCGTTGACCAGAGCGTAAACGCAACGGTCAACGATTTCGTCCGTGGGAATCTGCCGCTGCGGAATACCTGCAACGCTCGCCCACCGGCGCACAAGGGTCGCAACCTCAGGGTCGGGAGTCGCGCGGCGATTCTCGTCATACTTGTACCATCCGGCGCCGGTCTTTTGGCCGAAGCGGCCCATTTCGCACAACCTATCGCCAGCCATCGCCTGGCGGACGCCCGGCTTCTCCAGATGACCGTACTCTTTGCGGACTCGCCAGCCGACATCGAGGCCCGCGAGATCTCCCACAGCCAGCGGGCCCATGGCCATGCCGAAATCAGAGAGAGCCTGGTCTACCGCCTCGACGCTCGTTCCTTCCTCGACCAGAAAAACGGATTCGCGCACATAGGGACCGAACATCCGATTGCCGACAAAGCCGCGGCAGTTGCCGACGAGCACTCCAATTTTCCCAATTTTCTTCGAGAGTTGCATGCATGTGGCGATTACCGGCTTGCTGGTCTTCTTCCCACGCACGATCTCCAGCAGCCGCATGATATTTGCCGGGCTGAAAAAGTGCGTGCCGATCACGAATTCCGGCCGCGACGTGATGGACGCGATCTCGTCAATATCCAGGGTAGAGGTGTTGCTGGCAAGTATCGCATCCGCCTTGCAAACGCGATCGAGTTGCGCGAAGACCTCCTTCTTGAGCGCCATCCCCTCGAAAACGGCTTCTACGACCATGTCGGCTTTTTCGAGGCCGTCATATTGGAGCGTCGGATGAATTAGCCTCAAACTTTCGTCCACGAATTGCTGCGCAAATCGGCCACGTTTTACGGAACTAGCGTAATTCTTCCGAATGGTGGCCAGCCCGCGGTCAAGCGCTGCCTGATCGGTTTCTTTCAAGAGTACGGGAATACCCGCATTGGCGAACACCATGGCGATGCCGCCTCCCATCGTGCCGGCGCCGATCACAGCAACGCTGTTTACGGGGATGGTGGGCGTATCCTTCGGCACGTCCGGGATCTTGGCGACTTCGCGCTCGCCGAAGAAAGTGTGAATGAGCGCCTTGGACTGGTCCGATTGCAGACATTCGATGAACAGCCGCTGTTCTTCCCTGCAACCATCCTCGAACGATAGCTTGGTAGCCGCTTCTACCGCGTCAATGGCCGCTAGCGGAGCCATCATGCCGCGCTGTTTCTTGCGGACGGTTTCGCGGGCGGCCGCGAAGAGAGGCGCGTTCTGTTCAGGTGTTCCAAGGTTTCCCGCGCGCTCACGCGTTTTTGGGGCGGGGCGCGCAGCGACTTCTCGCGCGAAGCGTATTGCGCCGGACAGCAGATCACCCTCGATGATTCGGTCAATGATGCCGAGCTTCGCCGCATCCTCGACTTTGACCGGCACGCCGCCGGCGCACATTTCCACGGCCTTAGCGACGCCCACCAGTCGAGGAAGGCGCTGCGTTCCGGCCGCTCCCGGAATGATGCCGAGCTTGACTTCGGGCTGGCCGACCTGGGCACCGGGTGCGGCTACACGATAATGTCCGGCCATCGCCAGCTCCAGGCCGCCGCCAAACGCGGTTCCGTGAATGGCCATCACGATGGGCTTTCGGCAGTCTTCGATCTGAAGCAGCAGCGGCAGCAATCCTGCCCCGCGCGGCCTTTTGCCGGACGCGAGCTTTCCAAACTCCTTGATATCGGCGCCCGCGATAAAGGTGCGACCGCCGCCAATGAGGACCGCCGCATGGACAGACTCGTCTTGGCCGATTTGCTCAACAGCTTCGGAAATGCCTTCGGGCACACCCGGGCTCAGAGCGTTCACAGGCGGATTGTTGATCGTGATGATGGCGACGTCGCCATCCTTCGTGAGTTGAACAAGATCGCTCATCGAATGTGGGTGTCTCTCGTGGATTTTCTAAGCGCTCTGGACCGAGGCCGCGCCAGCGTCTATGACCAGCCGGGCAATCCGCTCGCGATGAAAAGTCGAATCGCCGAACCACGTTTCCGACGCCTTCGCGCGCCGGTAATAAAGATGGAGATCATTCTCCCATGTGAAACCCATGCCGCCGTGGATCTGAATGCCCCGATTACCGACGGTTCGGGCGGCATCGCTGGCGTACATTTTCGCGATCGAGACGGCCACCGCGGCATCCGGTGTGTTCTCCTCGAGTGCCCAAGCCGCGTAATAAGCTGCCGACCGCGCGCTTTCCGTCTCCAGGTACATGTCCGCGCATTGGTGCTGCACCGCCTGGAACATTCCAATCGGCTTGCCAAACTGTTTCCGCGTCTTCGCGTATTCAACAGTGATATCGAGCGTGCGCTGCATTCCGCCAACCATCTCCGCGACCAACGCGGCGGCGGCAACGTCGAGTGCGCGCGCGATGCCGGCGGTGTCGCCGATCTTTTCCGCGGGTGTACCGTTCAATCGCACCGAATACAGCTTGCGGGTCGGGTCCATTGCCTCCATCCGCTGAATCATAAGACCCGGGGCCTTCGAGTCCACGGCGAAGACGCCGTCACGCGCCACCACGATGATGAAGTCCGCCGCCACGGCGTCGGAGACGAATAGCTTCTCCCCAGTCAGTTTGCCGTTCGCAGACGCGATGCGAATGTCCGCCGAATTCCAGCTCGCGCCTGCTTCGAGGATCGCGACTGCCGAGCGCGCCTCGCCCGCGCAAACCGGCGCGAGATATCTTTTCTTATGTTCGGGTGTTGCCGTCGCATTAAGCACGGAACCAGCCAGCGCCACGGTCGAAAAAAAAGGACCTGGCAGCAATGCGCGGCCAGCCTCTTCCACCAGTAGAACCAGTTCCACAGCACCGAGACCGACGCCGCCATACTCCTCGGGGAAAATAATTCCGGTATACCCCTGCTCTACCATCTTGGCCCAAAGCGCCGGGTCGTACGCTGTATCGGTCTCCATGATGCGCCGGACCTCGGCCATCGGGCATTCACCCGCGAAGAACTTTCGAGCGTTGTCCTTCAGAAGCTGCTGACTCTCGCTCAATCCGAATTCCATCGTCGCCCCTCAGTAACTCCTAGGCAATCCGAGAACGAAATGCCCGATAATGTTGCGTTGTACTTCGGATGTCCCTGCCTCAATCGTATTGCCGCGAGTTCGCAGATATCCGTACGACCAGATGCCATTGTCAATCGCGTGACTGTCTCCGCCGGCAAGCTGGCCATACGGGCCAAGCATCTCCTGCGCGATCTGCTGGACGCGCTGATTGAGTTCGCTCCAGAAAATCTTGAGGATGGACCCTTCCGGCCCTGGCACGCCCGTCGCACTAATCCGGCTGAAGGCGCGCAATTGATTCAAGCGCATGATTTCGACTTCCGCGAAGCACTGCGCGAGTTTCTGGCGGATTAGCGGATCTGCAGCGGCGGATTGTCCATTCCTTTGAGTCGTGCGAGAAAGTGCGATCAGCCTGTCAATGTTCCGCTTGAAAAGCAGATGGAGGCGCGCGCCGTACGATCCGCGCTCGTACATCAGCGTGCTGACGGCCACATTCCAACCGTCATTCACTTTGCCGAGAACATTTTCGACCGGCACGCGCACATCACGGAAGAAAAGCTCGCAGAATTCGCTTTCCCCCGTCATTTGCCGCAGGGGCCGCACATCTACGCCCAGAGATTTCATATCCACCAACAGAACCGTCAATCCCTTGTGTTTGGGAACGTTCGCGTCCGTGCGGACGACCAGCTCGCACCAATTCCCGAACGTGCCGAAACTGGTCCAGACCTTCTGACCGTTAACAATGTAGTGGTCCCCCTCTAGGCGGGCTTCCGTTTGCAGACCGGCAAGATCGGAACCTGCATTCGGTTCGGAGAAGCCCTGGCACCAGATTTCTTCTGCGCTCAGAATTTTGGGGATGAATCGCTTCTTCTGCGCCTCCGTGCCATACGCGATGATCGTGGGGCCGATCAGTCCCAGCCCGAGAGCGTTGGCCATTGATGGCGCCTCCGACCGCGCCATCTCCTCCCAGAAAATGGCTTGCTGCATCAGCGTCGCGCTGCGGCCGCCATACTGTTTCGGCCAGGAAACGGCGGCCCAGCGGCCTTCATCGAGCTTTCGTTGCCACGCCCTCATGTAGGGGAAGGCTTCCTCGAGCGGTTTTTCCCGCCACTCGGCCCGATCCCTGGGAACATTGGCCTCCAGCCAAGCGCGGAGCTCGTCGCGGAACTGACTCTCCTCGGCATTCAGATTAAGATCCATCCCAAGAACCCCTGTTAGCGTTCAGCGCTTCGGCTGCTGCTCGGCGTAGCGCGAGTATCGAACCGGTGTAAGCGGAAAGTTCATGATACTTCTCGCGTGCTCTAGGCCGTCTGGCCCCCGTCCACCACCAGCACTTCTCCAGTAATGAACGCGGCAGCGTCAGAAGCAAGGAGGACCGCCGCTCCCTTCAAATCATTTTCACCGCCGAAACGACCCAATGGAATTCCTTTGAGAAAGCTTTCTTTGTTTCGTTCAATCACGATTTCAGACATGCGCGTCGGGAACCACCCCGGTGCAATCGCGTTCACGCGAACATTGTGAGTGGCCCACTTGCGGGCCAAGTCCTTCGTGAATGCGATGACGCCGCCCTTGCTAGCGTGATACCCGATCGCTTGAAATTCCGGAGGAGCACCTCTGAGCCCGGCAGTAGACGCGATATTGATGATCGCCCCTCGCTTCTGCGCGGTCATGAACTTGCCGACTGCCTGACAGCAGAGAAACGTTCCGGTCAGGTTTGTCTCCATGACTTTGTTCCAGTGCTCGAGACGCATCTCTTCAATCGGCGCTCCCCACGAAGTCCCTGCGTTGTTGATCAAGATGTCAACTCGCCCGAATTCCGAGATCGCTGCGTCCACGAGCTCCTGAACGCTCGATGGATTCTTCACATCACATCCGACTGCGAGAGTTCTAACTCCGAGAGTCTGCAATTCCTTTGCGGCCTGCTCGCAGCGCTCCTTCTTGCGGGCGCAAAGTACGAGATTCGCGCCCATCTCCGCGAGACCTTCGGCCATTTGCCGGCCCAGCCCTATCGAGCCTCCGGTGACGATAGCCACGCGGCCTGTGAGATCGAAAAGCTTCTTTACGTTCATCGCCTGTCAGAAAGTCAGGCGTGCGCCGAGTTGGAATTCCCTCTTGGGCAAATCCGATGTGAAACCCAGCGGTGTGCTTGACGTCGCAACGCCGCCGCCGGGGAGAGGCGCGCCGGGCCGAATTCCGTGGACGTTGAAGGTCGTGTTGCCATCGCCGCCAAGCGCCGTGGGAAGAGCAAATAGAGGGTCAACCTCATTATTTACGCTGGCGAAGTTTGTGCGGTTCGCGATGTTGAATCCCTCAGCCGTAATAATCAAATTCACCCTTTCGGTCAGCTTATGCTGCCAGGTCAGGCGCATATCGAAGTCAATGAGGTTGGGGCCAAGACCCGTATCGCGGGGCGCCCCGATTGGACGTTCGTTCGTCACATGGTTGTCGCCGTTATCCTCTCCTTCCACCAGCAGGTTGAAGGGATGTCCGCTGGTGTAGGTGAAAATCGGGGATAGCTGGAATCCCGACAGGATGGCTTGCTTCCAGGGGCTGTCGAACACTCCCGCGATCACGACCTTGTTTCGCTGATCGAACTCAGAAAGTCCGCGATCGGCGTTTAGATTGGTCGGATCCTGCGGTCCGTAATCGGTGTTGAAATCCGTGGATGTATCAAACGCCTTGCTGTACGTGTAATTCCCGAACACGGCGAAGTTATTGCTGAAGCGCTTTTTGATTTCCAGGATGCCGCCCTCGTAAAGAGCGGACGCGGCAGCAGTGTATTGGTTATTTTGTACGATCACGGGGTTTACGAAACACGCGAATGGGTTCGCCGCGCACGGGGACGGATTCCCGGTGATCAGGCTGTACACGTCAATTTCCGGATTCGTATTCCAGTCACGATAGGTGGCCGTGCCGCCATTCGCAAGCGGCAGAGAAACAAACGGCGCTTTCAGAAGATTTGTGTCAATCGCAACCGGCAACCGGAGCGTGTGCGAGTAAATCCCGCTGAGCGAAATCGAAAACCCCGGCGAAATTTCGCGCTCAATTCCAATGGAGGCCTGCTGCGAGTACGGAGGCCTGTATTTCTGCGGATTGCTGAAGAGCACTTGCAGCGGCGAAAGTTGACCGCTGTTCGAAACGAAGAGGTTGAACGGCGCCAAATCGGCAGGCGTGATGCAGGCGGAATTCCCGGGCGTCGGAGTTGTGCACTGAATCAAGTTCTCCGCAAACAGTGTCTGGAAGATCGTCGCTGCTCCTGCAATCGCCGGAAGCCCCGGTGCGAGCGGCGGGAGCCCTGGGAGGGGATCCGCATAAATAGATATGAACCGCGTACACGGACTTGCCCCGGTACCCGGAAAGACCGGGATGCCGGGAAACCCAATCCCACAAGTGTTCTGGGCGTTCAAGACCTGATTGGGAATCTGCTGGGGATTCTTCTGGTTTTCGACAGTGCTCCGATTCTTGTTGAGCACGCCGAGACTCAAATCCACCTGCGGTATCTGGGAGTCAATGGGGCCGTAGAAGATTCCATATCCGCCGCGGATCACCGTCTTGTGATCCTTGAAGGGGTCCCAGGCAAACGAGATTCGCGGGGCCACGTCGCCGTAATACGTGCTCAACGGATTATATTGCGAGTCAATTTCGTAACGGATCCCATAATTCAGCGTGAAGCTAGGCGTAATTCTCCACGAGTCCTGCAAGTACAGTCCAGTTAGCGGCCGGGTATACGCGGGGTAATCCGCGTTACCGAAGCCCTGCTGATAAAACTGGGGCAGTCCAAACGACGCTGACTGCAGAGAGTTTAGCCCGATCGTAGGAAGCCCTACGAGGGCACCCGGGAGAGTCCCAAAGACAATGCGACCCGGGAAAAAGGTGTGGGATTCTGAGTGATTGCCACGGAGCAGCTCTGATCCCCCGAATTTTATGGTGTGGGAACCGCGGACCAAGGTCATGTTGTCAGCAATTTCGGTGCGGCGCAAAATCGTAAAATTGGGCAGGAAGATGTTGGTTCCCAGATTATTCGCAAAGCCCGGGATTTGAAGCCCTACCTCTCCGGGCTCGTTCGGGATCACGTTAAAGCTGTTGTAGTCGTACTGCAGGTGAAGTTCGTTCTGAGCGGATGGACTGAACTCGTGGAACCAGGCTCCTTGAATCGTATCGTCATAGGTGTGAATCGAACTGCCCGACGAAAAGCCCGTGAGGGATTGCACGTCGGGATTCTCCTCGAGGTCGTGACCAAACCTGAATGAAAACGAAATCTGGTCCGAATTGCTGATTCGGTGATCGAGGCGGGCAGATGCCAGGTACTCGTGCGTGTTGTATGGAAATACTCCGCCATTAGACTCGAGCGAATTGATGATGTAGTCGTCCAAGGGAGTGCCACCGAAGGCGCTCGATTTGATCGTAAGGGCTTCTATTTGGGGGGCCGTCAGAACTTCCTGTTGGGCGAGCGTCGGGCGAAAAATATTCGTGTCCGTTAGTATGGGAACCGCATTCTGTGCATCCTGTAGCAGGCCTTCAAAGGCAACAAACAGGAAAGTCTTGTCTTTCTGGATGGGGAAACCCACTGTTCCGCCGAATTGCTGGCGACTCAAGGAATTCTTGATGGGCACGCCGACGCTGTCAGGCTCCGCCGGATTGAACGGTTCTCCCGGCTGGAGTGCCTGACTGAAGGCAAACGGATCTCGCGCGTCCAGGGCGCTATCGCGGAAATAACTGAAAAGAGACCCATGCAGGTCATTCGTGCCCGATTTCGTCACGATGTTGATGGACGCGCCACTCGCGCCACCCAAGTCCGCGGCATAGTTGCTGCGATTCACCTGGAACTCCTGCACCGCGTCCTGGCTTACCGTCGTGCGGACGCCACCGCTATCGCCGAGTGCTTCGCCGCCGTCCACGGTCACGCTGTTCCCCCGTCCATTGCTCCCATAGAAGGAAAGGCCGCTTTGAGGCGTCTGCTTGACTCGAAAATCCTGATCGTCCGCCAACCGGGTGGAATTCGACACGCCGGGAAGCAGCAACGTGAATGTAAGGTAGTCGCGACGGTCTATCGGGAGGTCGGTGATGTACTGTTCCGTCAAAGTATTCGCCTGGCTTCCGCGTTCGGTGTCCACAACCGGCGGAGTGGCGCTGACCTCTACGGTTTGTCCGGAGGTCGCGACCTTCAGGCTGAAATCCAGGATCGAAGTCTCACCCACGTTGACGACCACGCCCTTTTGAATGAGCGTTTGGAAACCTGCGACTTGCGCGGTCACGTCATACGTTGCAGGTAGCAATCCCGTCAAACGGTACTGGCCCGTGGATCCAGTGATGGCCGCGTACTGCGTTCCCCGGGCCGTTTCGACGGCGACAACGGCCACTTTCGGGACGACCGCGCCTGACGGATCGGTTACGGTTCCGACGATGTCACCGGAGGCGCCCACACCCTGCGCATGCGCACAGGAAGTCGCGAGCAGGAAGCACGTCAGCCACGCGAAGGCACTCGCCAACAAGGTAGACTTCATAGGTCCTCCTCGAAATTCAATACTTCGCCATCGTGTTTGAGCGTCAGTCCAAAGATCTATCGCTCCCGAATTCTGAGTTTTATCGGTTTGAAAACTTTCCCGCCCCATCCCGGCCGCCTGTCCATCCGGGTCTCATCCGAAATTGTGATAGCGAGTATCACATTAAAGAGACTAACGTCAAGACCAAAGCACGATCGGCCCAGCCGTAGAATTTGATCTCGGTGTTCGATACTTGCGGTCAGCCGACTATCGGGGCGAAGGATACCGCTACGCGCAGACTTCCATGGCGATCAGAACTTCATTGTCTTCGGGCTTGGGTCGGTCAACTTCTTGGATGGCGAGCGGTTGTTTGAATTCGTGGGGGACAGCAGCCTTCATCGCGACGACAAAATATTCACGGTTGGGCGGCGCGCAGGAAAAATTCCACCGCGCTGCGTACTCGCTCGCTCAGCCGATGCGGACCAGTCAGATCCACGGCCCATTGCCTGACGATTGTGTTGTAGAGCCCTTCCATGAATTCAGCGAGATGAACGACCGGAAAGTCCCGCGTGATCTCGCCGCGCTTTTGGCCCTCGGCGAAAATTTCTCTCAGCAGCCTGGCTGTGACTTCCTCGGGCTGGCGCATGTCGGGTGACCGCACCGGATCCATCGCGCCTGATAGCACTACTGCTCGCCACAGAGGCCGATCTGCTTCCACTTCGCGAGCCATGCGCTGAAACATCCGCCGCAGCCGCTCTTCCGTCGTCGCTTCACTGGAGAGCTCGGTTTCCAGACGCTCCTTGATGCACGCAAATGCGCGCCGTCCAACCTCCCGCAGGACTGCATCCTTGCTGGGAAAATAACGGAAAAACGTTGGCTGGCTGATTTCGAGAATTTGAACGATGTCGTCAACGCGCGTGTTCTCGTAACCGTGTTTTCGAAACAGCTTCACGGCAGTCTTGATGATTTCCTGGCGCAGCCGCACCTTCTTGCGTTCGCGAAGGCCGGGCACTTCGTGGATTCCCGATTCCTTGTTTGTCGCCGGACCTATCCCGTCGCGGCGATTCGCGGAAGGTAATCGCAGTTCCGGGGACGATAAGTCCCGGGCGATCTTGGTACGAGCCATGAGTCAACACTCTCCCATTCTGATTCCACGACAAGCCCGCGAGGGCGCAAGTCTCGTGAGAACTACTCTAACATGATAGTGGCCCACGTCAATTTCAGCCCGCGCGCGCGTCGACGCGCGAGCGGCCTACGGCAGATGCGGGCATTCAGGCGTGCTGATGGTCCGCAATCTTTCGAGCAAAATCGTGCGTGCGCGGGGATAGGACTGTTTGTCATCAAGCAACTGGTGCGCCCAATGCGCGCCCATGGCGATCGCGTGAATCTCAAATGCTAAATGTGTGGGATCAACTTTGCGATCGAGGTGGCCGACCTTTTGCGCCTGGTAGATAGCGCGTATCAGGGCGTTAATCCACTCGTGCATGATGGCGGCAATCCGGTCGCGCACCACCCCGCGACGGCTATCAAATTCAAAGCTGGCCGCACTGAAGAAGCAGCCTCCTTCAAAGACTTGCTTCTCGACCAGGGCCAGCCAGCGCTCCAGAAGCGCCCACAACCGCGGCATACCCTTGGGCGCGGCAATCGCGGGCAGCGTAACTTTCTTGATGAAAATCTCGCGCGCGTGCTCGATGGTCGCCAACTGAAGATCTTCCTTGGAGCCAAAATGCGCGAACAGGCCGCTTTTGCTCATCTCCAACTGAGAGGCGAGAGAGCCGACGGTTAGCCCCTCGAGGCCTTGCGCCGAGGCGATGTCCACGGCGCGCGCGAGTATGGCGTCTCGAGTACGGAGGCCCCGCACCTGCCGGCGCGGGACGGCCTTTTTGCGAGAGGAGAGTGCGGCCTTCGGCATCGCGAGAGTCTAACATACGACATTAAATAGCACGACCGTTCGTATTATATGTTATGCTCCCCGCCTGAGGTTCGGCCATGGATCGTCGCTGGATCGTCCGGCTTCTCGGACCGCTAACCATGCTCCTTGCCGGCTCGATCGCACCGGCTGCGACGTGCGGCCAGGAAATTCCACTCGGACATTGCGACACGCTTCCGGTCATCCAGGTCGAAGCATCCGGCCGGCAATCCAGGTTCCTCGTGGATACCGCAGCGACCTCCATCTTGAACATCGAATCGTTCGCGCAAGGCACGACACGAGATATCCGCGTGACGTCGTGGCGCCGCACGCTGGCCACCAGCGCCAGGGAAGTCACCCTTCCGGAACTGGTTGTGGGCCAGACGAAAATCCTCGAGCTCACGTTGCCGGCCATTGATCTCTCTGCAATTGGCAAAGCCTGCGGACAAAAAATTGATGGAATTCTGGGCGCGGACCTGTTGGGCAAGATCGAGGCCACGATTGATTTGAAGCGCGACTCGCTGCACGTCACCACAGTGGAGGAGCGGCGCGAAACCGCCATGGTTTCCGAGATGCGACGGGATACCGAGCGCTGCATGAAGGCATTCAACGATTCAAACGAAGATGCGTTTTCGGATTGCCTGGAGCCAAGGATTGACCTGGTCACGGCAAAGGAAGAGTTTCACGGCCGCGAAAGTGTTCTCGACTATTTTCGCGAACGCTATTTTCACCAAACGTCCCCGGCGTTGCTGGAGATGCACGAAAGTGCGTTTCATCCCATCGGCGACGAGGTCTGGTACGAGTACGGCTTCACCATCGAATCGGCGACGGGGCGGTTGCATGAGCGAGGCATGGCCGAGTCCAGAGAGTCTGACGGACACTGGAGGATGGCGAGCATGCATCCTTCGCCCGTGGATTCCGACGCGGCGGAAAATCTTGCTCCCACCCGCTGAGAAACCGCGACGACGGCCCTCCCAAACACAAAGCCAGTCTTGCATTCTAGACATGCAAAGAGCGCATCGGTGAACTTGGGTTCGGAGATGTGTATGATCTAGCTGCGCCGTTCGTCGTTGATGCCGAAATCCCGAGCAGGGAGTCCTCCGCTTGTTTAGTTTGATTCGCAGCCTCATGCGCCCCTACCGTGGAATTCTGGTGGGCGTCTTTCTAGCCATGCTCGTTCAAACCGCGATGAGCGTCGCCGGACCGTGGCCCTTGAAGATAGTTCTCGACAATGTTGTCGGGAGCCACAAAGTGCCGCCTTGGCTCGACCACCTGTTGAGTCCTTTGCTGGGCGCGGGCACCAAGATGCAGATTGCAGTCGCAGCTGCCGCGGCGGCCGTCGTGATTGCCGTGCTCGGCGCACTGGCGTCGTACGTTTCAAGCTACTACACCACCAGTGTAGGCCAATGGGTCGCCAACGACCTGCGCATGCGCACGTATCATCACCTTCAGCAACTTTCGCTCGGCTACTACGACAAGCACCAATCCGGCGCGCTGCTGAGCACGATCACAGCGGACGTTCAGACGATTCAATCCTTCGCCTCCGCTTCCACTCTGGATATTGCCGTGGACATGCTGACGATCGTGGCCATGCTTGTCATCATGTTTTGGCTGAACTGGGATTTCACATTGATCGCTGTGTCAGTCACCCCGTTCCTGCTCCTCTTTCTTTCGAGATTCAAGAAGGCCGTGAAAAAAGCAACGCACGAGGTTCGCCGGCAGCAAAGCAACATCGTGGCAGTCGTCGAAGAGGGCCTTCAATCCATGAGGGTGGTGAAGGCATTCGGGCGTCAAGAGCTGGCGCAGCAGGAACTTGGAGCGGTGAGCCAGGCCACCGTGGAGGCAGCGCTCAAGGCTCGGCGAATCAAAGCGATGCTTTCGCCGATAGTCGCGGTCACCGTCTCACTCTGCGTAGCCGTCGTGTTATGGAGAGGGTCCGCGCTCATTCTTTCCGGTGCGATGACTGCCGGCACGCTGACTGTGTTTCTCGCTTATCTCACGAAGTTCTTCAAGCCCGTGCAGGATCTCGCCACCATGACCAACTCCATCGCCCAGACCGCCGTGGGAGTTGAGCGTGTCCAGGCGATTCTGGATGCCGACACCGTGATTCCGGAACGCCCTGACGCGCGCGAACCCGAGTCGCTCACCGGCGATATCGTATTCGATCGCGTGGCCTTTTCCTACGACGGCGGCACTCCTGTGCTGCAGGAAGTGAGTTTTCACATCAAGCCGGGCCAGATGGTGGGCGTCGTGGGCCCCACTGGAGGCGGCAAGTCCACCATCGTGAGTCTGATTCCGCGGTTTTACGATCCCACGGCCGGCGCGATCCAGATTGACGGTGTTGACATCCGTGATTACACAATTCAGGGGCTTCGTAAACACATCGGCTACGTATTGCAGGAAACGGTGCTATTCCAGGGAACCGTGCGCGACAACATCGCCAACGGCAAGGCCGGCGCGACGGAGGACGAAATCATGAATGCCGCGAAGCTGGCGGACGTGGACGAGTTCGTCTCGCGGATGCCCCATGGTTACGACACCGTGGTGGGCGAGCGGGGCGACACACTTTCCGGCGGACAGCGCCAGCGCATTGGTATCGCCCGCGCCATCATTCGGGATAATCCGATTCTCATTCTCGACGAGCCCACGGCGGCCCTCGACACTGAATCGGAGAGTATGGTAATCAAAGCGCTCGAGCGATTGATGAAAGGCCGCACGGTGATCACCATCGCCCACCGGCTCAGCACCATCCGCAATTCAGATGTGATACTCGTATTGAAGGCGGGCGTGGTGGCCGAGAGCGGGACGCACGACGAACTGATGAAGCTCGGGGGCGAGTATGCGGCACTGTATCGTGTACAGTTCGAAGCGCGGGACAAAGGTGCTGAAAATGAGGCGTGAGCACGTCGATCACTGCGCCCGGCAGGCCGCAGGTTGCTGGTTGCGTTCAGGATCCAGGGAGATGGAATGGCGCATTCTCTAGTCGTACTGCCCGATGATTCCGTCAAGCCGATCATAGATGCTATCAACGCGGCGAAGAAATCCCTGCGCATAAAAATGTTCGTCTTTTCGGATCCCGGCCTTTTGAAGGCTGTAATTGCAGCGCACCGCCGCGGCGTGAACGTGCGCATCATGCTGAATCCCAGCCGGCGCAGCGGCAAGGCCGAAAACGGACGCTCCCGACAAATGCTCAAAGCGGCGGGAGTGGATGTGATTGACAGCAACCCCGCGTTCGGCATGACCCACGAAAAGTCCATGGTAGTGGATGACGCCATTGCATTCGTGAAGTCGCTGAACTGGGAAACGAAAAACCTCACCGAAACCCGCGACTACGCCGTCATCACCTCGTACAAGCACGAAGTGCGCGAAATCATCAAATGTTTCGAGGCGGATTGGAAACGAAAGCCCTTCGACACGGGAGAGCACGCGCATCTGATCTGGTGCACGGGCAACGGCCGGGAACGCATCGCGCGGTGTATTGATGAGGCCCGCCACACGATCTTCGTGCAGAACGAACGCTACCAGGACGCGGTCATCATCGAGCGTCTGGTCCGGGCGCATTGCCGCGGGGTGAAAATCCACGTCATGGCCCGCCCGCCCCACAAGCTTCAAAAAGAGAAACTCACCGAAGGCGTCGGCGGTCTTCGTACGATGGACGATGTTGGCATTAAGGTTCACAAGCTAAAACATCTGAAGCTCCATGCAAAGATGCTGCTGATTGACGACCGCCGTCTGATCGTCGGGTCCATAAATCTTGCGCCCGGCAGCTTCGATAGCCGGAGGGAGCTGGCGATTGAAGTCACCGACCGCCGCGTGATTAGGCGCATGGTCAAAGTCGCCAGGCACGACTGGAAGCATTCGCACCGCCTGGATTTGACGGACGAGGGCCTGCTTGCCGAACTGAAACGCCACAATATTGACGCGGAATCCGAGCTGGCAATCTGCGCGCCCCGCAAGAAACGCAAGGAAATCTAGCAAGCCCGGTACCCACGTCAATCCGTGACCGAAGTTACAGGCGGCTTCACTGACTCACAGGGTACGAAGCGGCGAGCCAAATTCGGCCCGTCAGTGGTATAGAGGGGGGCGTGGAGGCGAACGATTATGACCAGCCAGGCGATTCTGGGTTTGTGGATAATTGGCGGATTTCTAGTGGTCCTCATTGGTGAAGGCGTGGCAATTCTTGTCCTGTCCTACAAATTGGGAGTCTACAAAGGCAAGCTCGCGCGGTACGAGCTTGCCGAGAAGCAATCGACTGTGGCGGGAAGTCAACCGTGAGCCGCAGGGATTTTCTCGCGCGCCGGTATCACGCTAGCTTGTTCCGTACTTCGTCGCAGCAACGACGACCGGCTAATCGCCCGCATCCGAACATCGTTCAGTGAATCTTGACGACGCGGGGCGACGTGTAATTGAACGAGCCGTTTCTTAGCCGGTCGGCGACATACGATCCAACTCGCACGCCAGGCGGTGACGCGGTAGCTGCACAGCGAGTGGTTACCGGCAAATCGTTGCGAGCACTGCGGTCGTGTCCGGGCTGACCGGACAAGTTCCGGAATCTCAGTCGAACGCGTCCGGCAAGCCCGCGAAGTGTTACCTCGGAGTGTGCTACGGTAAGCCGTGCGCTGGATTAAGTTCCTTCTTCGTCACCGCGGCCCGCCCGGAGATGCTCCGAGAGCAGAACACGTCCCTGAGCAGCGCCGAGCAAAACGCGTCCCAGCCGCGATACCCGTCCTGCTCTATGGCAGGCTCGGAGATGAGCCCTTCCATGAAAATACTGAGACGATTGACGTGTGCGAATATGGCGGATT
The DNA here is from genome assembly GCA_963842425.1 of uncultured Acidobacteriota bacterium. Taxonomy (GTDB): domain Bacteria; phylum Acidobacteriota; class Terriglobia; order Acidiferrales; family UBA7541; genus Palsa-295. Next base: position 72,060 of record CAWJGQ010000013.1, read on the forward strand.
AGTGACGGTCTCGGCGGATCTCGCCGGCTCGCAGGCGCTAATCCTGACGAACGCGCAAACCAATCAAGACGTCGCCTGCCGGGTGGTTCGACTCGCCCGAACCGAGCGAGGCCAGATGCTGGCCGGGCTGGAATTCCTCCGGCATTCGCCACGCTTTTGGGACAGACCGACGGACGATCGCGTAACTCCCGACTGACGCGCTTGGCGGACGTGCGGGCAATAGAAGTCACTTGATTTCATAACAATGTCGGCTCCTTGGACCCGGGTAGACTTTGGTTTGTCGAAGACCAAAGGCTCGGGAGGAAGGAGCCGAACATGATGATTATAGGCGTGGATTATCACCCGAGCGATCAGTACATCGCGTTTGTGGACACCGAGACTGGTGAGAGCGGTGAGCAGCGGTTGAACCACAGCGATGGAGAAGCCGAGAAGTTCTACCGGGAACTGAAGCAGCGAGGAGTCAGCGTGCGCGTGGGAATGGAGGCCACCGGATATTCACGTTGGTTCGAGCGGTTACTAGCAGGGCTGGGTATCGAGGTCTGGATCGGCGACGCGGCGGAGATCAAAACCAAACGAGTCCGCAAGCAGAAAACCGACCGCAACGATGCCGGGCTTCTGTTGAAGTTGCTACTAGAAAATAACTTTCCTCGCATCTGGGTACCGAGTCCTGAAAATCGTGATCTACGGCAACTGCTGTGGCATCGGCATCGATTGGTGCAAATGCGGACGCGGATCATGAACCAGCTGCAGGCTCTAGCGATGAACGAGGGTAATCGGCGGAAGAAGAAGCTGTGGAGCGAGCAAGGCCGAACACAGCTGGAAAAGCTTCCGTTGGCTACCTGGGCATCGCGGCGTCGGCAGGATCTGCTCGAGCTGCTGGACCGAATGAATCCGGCTATCGAGGCATTGACCGCAGCCGTCGAGCAGGAAGCGAAGAAATGGCCTGAAGCTCTGCGGCTGATGACCCACCCTGGCGTAGGACCTCTGACGGCGCTGGCCTTCGTGCTGATCATCGGAACCCCAGAACGGTTCAAGTGCGGCAAGCAGATCAGCAGCTATGTCGGACTGATTCCTTCGGAAGACTCCAGTGCCGGCCGTCAACGGCTGGGACACATCACCAAGCAAGGCAGCTCGTTACTGCGTTTCCTGCTGGGAGAAGCAGCACAGGTTGCAGCGCGATGTGATTCGGATTGGAGACGTCGGTACGTCCATCTGGCGATGCGTCGGCAGAGGAACATCGCCAAGGTGGCCATGGCCCGACGACTTGCAGTTCGCCTGTACTGGATGTGGCGGAACGGTTGGGAGTATGCGCAGTGGGTGAAGTTCGGTTCGAACGCGGGACAGCTCGCTACCGGACAGGGCGTGAACTAGAACGCCGTCCACTTGAATGGGCATCCCGCTCCCTCGCAAGAGGGAGTTTGAAGTGGTAATCATGGTCGAAGTTTTGATCGAAGAGATGTTTGGGTCGGACTGAAGCCGACCGATGGATTACAGGCGAGCCGTGGTCATCGACGCTGGGTCAACGAATGCCGCGAACAAACGCACTCTTCGGAGTGGCTGTGGATGTGTGGGCAAAAACAGTTTGACAGAGCCGACATTGTTAGAGATGTCCGGTTATCCGACTAATCAGGACTTGCCGCCGAGATCGTGATAAATTCGGATCGAATGCTGTGAATGGCGGAATGCCCTCTGATCCTCAAAAGCCAAGAAGGCTAGCCCCGATTTGGAGAGTAATCGTTGAGGTTGGTTTCATAACCTTCCTCTTCTATTCCAATCTCTTGATGGGGGAGTTCACGCGTGCAAATGCCCACCAGAAAACGTGGACTTTCGCAATCGAAGACATTTTCTCAAAGACCAATTTTGCGATTGCCATCGTTTCTGGGTTGGTCGGCTACGTGATTTTTGAATATCTGCGAAAGAAACTCTAGATCCAATTCCGGCTAAACAACCCGCTAATCGGCCAAGTGGGCACTGGGGCTCAGGTGTAAGGATTCTTGCAGGGGCACGGCACGCCGTGCCCGGCAAACATCCTTGGCACATCCTTCCATCCATTCATCGCGCGTCCGGGTCGCCTCGAACCATGTGGAGTGCGGCGGCTTGCCGCCGCTGAATTCGGGCGAGGCTTGCCTCGCCCGATCCGGAGAGTGATCACACGCGCAAATTTCGCCCAGGCAAGCATCCGCGCCTTCGAGTAGCACAATGTTGCAGCACGTCCCGGCAAGCCGGGACGGCAAACAGCGGCGGCAAGCCGCCGCACTCCACAGGGGCTGTGCTCGTGCGCAACCGTAAGCGCATGGCGTGGCGGAGCCGCCGAATTCGCGCAACGGCTTTGCCGCGGCCTCGGGTCGGGTTCGCGTTCATTGCACAATCTCCTGGAAGTAGCCGCGATCGTCGCGTACGCCGCCGCGCGCCACTTCGCCCAGCGCGTGCTGCTGGCCGGCGCGATGTGGAACAACTTTGCGCCGGGTACGCTACTTACCCCGCCCTGCTGGAAGGCAACTTCGTGCTGCGGGCCCTGTGTGGCAACCTGGTTCACGCTAACACTGAAGAAATGTGGAGTTGTCAAGAGATGCCTGTGGACTTTCGCGTCCCCATCCGCCGGACCGTCCATCGTTGCAGTTGGCCGCTCGCTCGGATACGATCTGCAGTTCAACTGCCCTGGAACCAGCCGGGCGCATCATACGAAACGATTCTCCGGAGCGACTTTGACTACTGCCGCGCGCCAATGGGATGGGAATAACTGATATGGACGCAACCGCGAAGAAAAAGAGTTTTCCGCTTCCCAGTTCGCTGAAGGTGATCGCGGGCACTGAGGCGGCGCAAGCCGGCTATCCTTATTACACGCAGTTCACCAAGGAAGACGACGAGCGGTTCTGGTTTTACAACTCGATGCACTTTCCCGAGCCGATGTGCGTCTTCGACATGATCACCGCCGAGGCCGCCTACTGCGCCCTGGGCTCGGCGAATACGCGCGTTCACTCCCTGCCGACCACGCTCGGCATTGATTGCCGCATCATCAACGGCCGCGTGTATATCGGCGGCAACGCCGTCACCGATCCCGCCGAGATCGCCAAGCGCACCGAAGAGTTTCAGCGTCGCGCTTTCTACTACTACGCGAACTGGGAGCGGCTTTTTGCGCAGTGGAAGACAAAGATGATGAAGCTGATTCGCGATGCCGAAGCGCTTCCGAAATTGGAGCTTCCGGAATTTGAGCCGCTCGAACACGTCCACGCCGGCCGTGGCGTTGCCTCCAACCACTACATTCTTGAAACGTACCAGAAAACTCTGGAAGGTTACTTCCGGATGTGGCAGCACCACTTCGAATTTCTCCTGCTCGGATACGGCGCTTACCTGACCTTCTTCGATTTCTGCAAGAAGGCGTTCCCGGAAATCAGCGATCAGACGGTAGCGCGCATGGTGGCGGGCATCGAGGCGGAAATCTTTCGCCCCGATGACGAGCTCAGGCGCCTTGCCAAGTGCGCCATTGAACTGGGCGTGGATGGCCAGTTTCGCGAAGGCCTGTCGCCGGACCAGGTCATCGAGTCGCTGGAGAAACTCGGTGCGAAAGGCGCGGCCTGGCTGAAGGAACTCGCTGTCTCGCGCGATCCCTGGTTCAACATCAACGTGGGCGACGGCTTCTACCATAACCACCGCTCGTGGAACGACGACTTGACCATGCCTTTCGGCGCCCTGCCGAACTACATCGCCAATGCGAAAAAGGGCGAGCGCCTCGAGCGCCAAACGGACAAACTAATCTCCGAGCGCAAGCAGCTGATTGCCGATTACCGCGAGCTTTTGGAAACCGACGACGAGCGCGCCGCCTACGATCAGATGATCGAGCTCGCGCACCGCGTCTTCCCGTACGTCGAGGGGCATAAGTTTTATTGCGAGCACTGGTACACTAACCTCTTCTTCAACAAGATTCGCGAATTCGGCGCCCTGCTCGCTGCAAAGGGATTCTTCCCCAATACCGAAGACGTTTTTCAATTGAGCCATTACGAACTCGAAGCGGCGATCGTTGACCTGATGACTTCCTGGTCGAATGGTTCGCCTCCGCGCGGCACTTCGCACTGGCCCGCCATTGTTCGGGAGCGCAAGGCAGCCATTAAGGAATGGGCCAAGCACGCGACGGTGCCGGCGCTCGGATCCGTTCCCGACATCATTGATGATCCCGCCATCGTCATGCTGTGGGGCATCACCCGCGAGAGTCTCGATGCGTGGCTGAGGGCAGGTGAGAAGCCGGATTCCAACGAGATAAAGGGATTCGCCGCTTCGAATGGCGTGGTCGAGGGCATCGCTCGCGTCGTGAAGTCGGCGGACGAGATTGGTCGCTTGCGCAAGGGCGACATCCTGGTCTGCCAGGTCACCAATCCGAGCTGGGCGCCCGTTTTCCAGAATATTTCTGCTGCAGTGTCTGACATAGGCGGCTCGATGAGCCACGCGGCAATCGTGGCGCGAGAGTACGGTCTCCCCGCGGTGGTCGGCACGGGCACCGGCACTCAGAAGATTAAGGACGGCCAGCGCATCCGCGTGGATGGCGGCCGCGGCGTAGTAACCCTTCTCGAGTAGAATAGACTCCGTGCACTCTTCCGAGATCATTGGCTGGTTTGCGGACATCGGTCTCTCCGACCGCCCAACAGTCGGCGGTAAAGGCGGATCGCTGGGCGAAATGACGCGGGCGAGCATTCCGGTCCCGCCGGGCTTCGTCGTGCGAACGGCCGCGTTTGAGCGCTTTCTCAGCGCGCTCGAAAAGGAAGAGCCAATCCGCCCGAAGGTGGAGGCTCTGGGCAGCGATCAACTCGACGAGATCACCGAACTTTCCAAGCATCTGCGCGCACGATTGGAAAGTGTGCCGCTGCCCGACGACATCAACTCAGAACTCATCGCGGCCCACGCAGAACTTTGTGGCGCAAACTCCGATTCGCCTGTGGCCGTGCGTTCCTCGGCCACAACGGAAGACGCTGAAGACGCCAGTTTTGCGGGACTGCAGGACACCTACTTGTGGGTGAAGGACGCGCCGTCAACGGTGCAATACGTGCGTTCGTGTTGGGCCAGTCTCTATTCCGTTCCTTCGATCGCGTATCGCCGCAAGCACGGCCTGCCCGAGAGCGGCGTGGCCATGGCTGTCGTGGTTCAGCGGATGGTGAATGCGCGAACTGCGGGAGTGATGTTCACCCGCAGCCCGATGACGGGCGACCGCTCCGTGGTCACGATCGAAGGAGCCTGGGGTCTCGGCTCCGCCGTCGTGAGCGGTGAGGTCACGCCCGACCGCTTCGTGATCGCCAAGATCACCGGCGAAATCTCCGTCCGCGATATTTCCGATAAGCACATTCAACATTTGCCCGCGCCGAATGGCGGCATCGTCGAGGTTGAAACTCCAGAAAATCTCCGCCGGGAGCCGTGCCTTAGCGATCCGGAAATTGTGGCGCTCAGAGACATCGCTCGCCGGATCGAGCGCCATTACGGCCGCCCGCAGGACATCGAGTGGGCTGTTGATCAGTCCGGCGATATTTTGCTTGTTGCAGAGCCGGCCGGAGACGGTTTGGTCCTCGAAGGACCGCGCGCCCGTCGCCAAGCCTGCGGAGAATCCGCTCCATCACGTCATGAAAATCTTCGGAGGGCGCCGGTGACTCTCACAGCCAAGGACGTGGCGGAGATCATGCGGCTGCTCGAGCAATCGAGTTTCGACAACCTCTCGCTCGAAATCGACGGCGTGAAGTTGAACCTGCAACGCGGCTCGACCGTTCCCGTCCGGCAGCCCGTAGCTCCCGCATCGTCAGCCGAGTCGCAGCCGAAGCCAGCGCAGTCATCTCCGCCAAAAATAAAACCGCCGTCCGAGCCGGGGCTCGCGGAAGTCGCCTCTCCTTTGCTCGGAATTTTTTATCGTGCGCCCAAGCCCGGTGAGCCGCCCTTCATTGAAGTGGGCTCGAAGGTCGAAGAGGACACCGTCATCGGCATCATCGAAGTGATGAAGCTGATGAACTCTGTGCGCGCTGGCGTAAAAGGCGAAGTGGTGGAGATATTGGCTGAAAACGCGGCGCTGGTCGAGTACGAAGAGATTTTGCTGCGCCTGCGTCCCGGAGCCTAGCGATGGCGATCCGCCGCATACTCATCGCCAATCGCGGCGAAATTGCCCTCCGCGTCATTCGTACCTGCAAGGCGCTCGCCATTGAAAGCGTATTGGCCGCTTCGAAAGCGGATATGGATTCACTGCCCGCTCGCCTCGCGGATCGCACCGTCTGCATCGGGCCGGCCCGGCCTGCGGATAGTTATCTCCGAGCCGACACCATCGTCCAGGCGGCGCTGGGCGTGAAGGCGGACGCCGTCCACCCCGGTTACGGATTTCTTTCTGAGCGCGCGGTTCTCGCCAGGCTTTGCGAGCAAGAAGGTGTGATTTTCATCGGCCCAACAGCGGCTCAAATCGAGGCCGTCGGCGATAAGCTGCGCGCACGCGCCGAAGCTGAGTCCGCCGGTGTGCCGACCGCGCCCGGTGGCGCCGTCGAAACCGTTGGCGAGGCCATCGCGCTCGGACGAAAAATCGGCGTGCCGCTGCTGATCAAAGCAGTTGGCGGCGGTGGTGGTCGAGGCATGAAGCGAGTGGACCGCCTCGAGGACATCCCTTCGGCGATGGAGCTTGCCGGAGCGGAAGCGGGATCTGCGTTCGGCGATGCGCGCGTTTACCTCGAGCGATTCGTGGAACGCGGCCGCCATGTGGAAGTTCAAATCCTCGGCGACGGGAACGGTCGCGTGATCCATCTCGGCGAGCGGGACTGTTCGGTTCAGCGCCGCTATCAGAAGCTGATCGAGGAAACGCCCGCTCCCGGACTTTCCGCGGACTTTCGTGCGCGCATCCATGCGGCGGCCGTGCAGTTCGCCGAGCGCCTCTGTTACCGTAGCGCGGGCACGGTCGAATTCTTGGTTGACCTGGAGCGCGACGCTTTCTATTTCCTCGAAATGAACGCCCGAATTCAGGTTGAGCACCCGATCACGGAAGCGGTGACCGGCGTAGACTTGGTGGCCGAACAGATCGCCATTGCCGACGGCCGCGGCCTGCGCCTGAAACAAAACGAAGTCAGAAGAGAGGGTTGCGCAATCGAGTGCAGGATCAATGCCGAAGATCCAGCGCGTGACTTTCAACCCAGCCCTGGCACAGTTCGCACCGCCGTGTGGCCTTCAGGCGAGGGCGTTCGCGTGGATACCCACATTGTTTCTGGTTCTCGCATCCCGCCATATTACGATTCGCTGATGGCCAAGATTATCGTTCACGCTGCCGATCGCCCTGCCGCGATCGAACGGATGCGCCGCGCACTCGCGGCGACTCGCATCGAGGGTGTCGCCACAAATCTCGCGTTCCACCTCGATGTCTTGGCCGATCCGGAATTTCAAGCCGGAGGCGTGGACACCGGCTTTTTGCCGCGCTTCCTTGAACGCCAGCGCCTCGCGCAGGAGGTTCGTGCGCATGGCTAATGTTCAAATCGTAGAAACCTCTCTGCGTGACGGCAACCAGTGTCTATGGTCCGCGCTCGGCGTGGACACGGCCCGCAGCCTGACTATCGCACCCGTTATGGATCGCGTCGGTTTCAAGGCCATAGACTTCACCACCTCGACGCATATGGGCGTTGCCGTCCGTTTCAAGAAGGAAGATCCCTGGGAACGCATTCGCCTCATGGCCAAGGCCATGCCGAAGACGCCGTTGCAATTTCTCTCCACCGGCTTTCGTTTTATTTCCTGGGAAACGGCCAGCCCTGAATTCATGGCGCTCGTTTTCAAGACTCTCATCAAAAACGGAATGCGCCGGTTCGCGTTGGCCGATCCCATGAACGACGCGGACTCCAACGTCGCCTGCGCGCGCATGATCAAAGCAGCCGGAGGCGAGTACGTGATCGGCGCGCTGGTCTTTACGCTGAGCCCCATTCACGACGACGCTCACTACGTCGCTCGCGCGCGCACGCTTGTCGCAAGCCCCGATGTAGACGCGGTATATATCAAAGACCCTGGCGGTCTTTTGACGCCTCTGCGCGCCCGTACGCTCATTCCGGCGATCAAGGCCGTCATCGGCAGCAAGCCGCTCGAGCTGCATTCGCACTGCACCATCGGCATCGGCGAACTCACGTACATGGATGCTCCCGATTGGGGCGTGAGCGCCGTTCAATGCGCCTCCGGAGGCGTAGCCGACGGCATTTCCAATCCGCCATCCGAGCGCGTGGTTTCCAATCTCCGCGCCCTTGGCCATCAGGTGGACGTGGATGATCAGGCGCTCGCGGAAGTCGGCCGCTACTTCACCCGCCTTGCCGCAGCGGAAGGGCTTCCCACGGGCAGCCCGCAGGCGTTCGACGCCACCTATCTCCGCCACCAACTGCCGGGCGGAACGATTGGCACGATGCGCCGCCACCTTGCCGAAACCAGAGTCTCGCATTTGGAAGGTGCGGTGATCGAGGAGTTGGACCGCGTGCGCCAGGAGCTTGGCTGGCCGATCGTGATGACTCCTTTCGCGCAGATGTTGATCACCCAGGCGGTAATGAACGTCACCGGAAAAGAGCGCTATGCCACCATTCCCGACGAAATCATCCGCTACGCGCTGGGCAAATTCGGCCGGCCCAATATCCCGATTGCGCCCGAGGTGATGGACCGCATCGAATCTCTCCCTCGCACGCGCGAGCTGCGCCAACAGCCGGGCATGGCGCCTCTGCGCGAATTGCGCCAGCGCATCGGCCCGGAATTAAGCGACGAGGAATTTCTTCTTCGAGCCACCATGCCCACTGGTCAGGTTGACGCGATGAAGACGGCCGGCCCTGCGCAACAAACTTACGATCCTGATATGGCTCCGGTGATGAGCCTGCTTCGTCAATTGACCACCCTTCGCGACATCGCTTACCTCTCAATCGAGAAGGGCAGCTTCAAACTTGAACTGCGCGGTCAGTCTGGGCCAGTGGAGGCGTGAGCATGGGTTCGAGTGGCAAACGTTGGAATGAGCCTTTGGGGCCTGTCGAAGGTTTCATGTTCGACCTCGACGGCACACTGATCCTCAGCGACCGTTCGCTCGGCGGCTACCGCCTGCTGCCGGGAGCCGTCGAGATTCTGTGCGAGCTGCAGACTCGCGGCATTCCTTTCGTCGTGCTTACAAACGGCACCGCGTACCCGGTGGCCGAGCAAGCGCCGAAACTCCGCGCGCTGGGTTTGCCCATTTCCGATGAGGCTTTGCTCACTCCGAACACCGTGACCGCGGACCTAATGCCGAAGCGTGGCGTGAAGCGTGCCCTCGTGCTCGGTGTGCCGGGGGTTGGCCACGCGCTCGCCGAAGTTGGCATCGAGACAGTTTTCCCCGGACAGGATCGCGCCGAAGATGTGCAGGCGGTGTACGTCGGCTGGCACCCGGACTGCAACATGAAGGATATCGAAGCGGCCTGCAAAGCGATCTGGAATGGCGCCGAGCTTTACGTCGCTTCCGACGTTCCTTTTTTTGCCACGTCCGCCGGCAAAACGTTGGGGTACTCGCATGCCATTGTCGCCGCAGTGAGAAAAATCACCCACGCTCCGATGATTCTCACCGGCAAGCCGTCACTGCACGCGCTGAGGCTGGTTGCAAAGCGACTCGGCATTCCCATGCGCAGGGTCGGCGTGGTCGGCGATGATCCGCTCGTGGAAATGATTATGACGCGGCGCGGCGGAGCAATGGGCTTTGGGGTGACCACCGGCTTCACAACCGAGAAGGACTGGGCCGCGCAGCCCCTCGCCCGCCGCCCGCATCGTGTCGTGCGCGACCTCGGCGAAATCCTGAAGCCGACCGCTTCTTCGTCTGGAAGTTCGCGTCGGAGCAAATGAACGGCGAGTTGGCTTCTGCGGATTTGCTGGGGTTTTCTGTGTTTGGTAGCGATACCGGGAATCGAGGCTCCAGCCCGTTGAATTTTGCCGAAAAATTGGGATTTCACTAACCTTTTCGCAAGTTCAACTTACAATCAGGCAAAGTGCCCACAATTTTGAGCGCCTATTTCTTGCATGTTTGAAGGGAGAATTCAACCTCATTTTCGTGCGTTTTTTGGGACAAATTGGGACAAACTCGCTAGCGGCTACGATCCTCACTCGTTCGCTGGAAAGCTTGGCGCGAGTAGCAAACCTTAAAACCATGACAAGCAGATCGCCGTGCTGTCTGACGTCCACAGGCGCTTGCGTAAAGTCAGAGCAAGATAGAACGTCGTTGCTCAGGCTGCGCTAACGTTGAAGCGCCCACCGTCATGCAACCTCTGTAGGTAACCGCCTTGTCTTATCACTGTGCCGTGTGGCCGAGAGAGCGATCTCGAGATAAGGCACACGCAGATGAGGCGTGCTGCCGTGAAGGAAACGTCTACACGACGCGGGATAGGATCAAGGTGTCCGAATCGTGGAAAGAGTTGGTGAGCCCTCCAGCATTTAAGCCTCCTTGTGTCCAAAGACCTCACCTACGAATGCAATCGGCGCGGTCCCGAAACTTGTGATGGGCCAGTGAAAGTACGCAATCAGCTCGATCAACCTCATATCAATTATCAATTGGGGTAAGGCACGCGCAGCAGGGTGCCTGAAGTCGACGGCAAAACGTAGCGAATGCCGGCGTAGACCATGCTGAGATGCGCATTCTTGGGGTCACCCGGCGCCACATACCAGGGAGCGCGAGTCAGATAGGAATACTGCGTGTAATACTGCAGCGCTCCGAATCTCTTGCTCTTCCAAAAAGTCAGCAGCCAATCGAACGTGGCCTGCTGGATGGCGCGATTATTCGTATTGGGCGAACCGGGACCGCCATAACCGATAATCGTTCCGGGATGGGCGGTGTTTGTCGTGTCCGGGAAGAAATTCCGTCCGTAATAATCCGCGCCGTAATAAACAGCGAACGCCTACTTTCGGGCTTGCTCTCCACTCCAGGCCGGCGAGCCCGCTCCGGCATGCAGCATGGAAAGATTGACGTCGGTGCCAGCAGCGTCAGGGCGAACCACGAGTTCCGGTCCCGTCCCCACGAGGTAGTGAGCGCCACCGTCGCTCCAAAACACGTTCGCGAGAACAACGAGCTTATTGGGCAACAAATCGTAGTTCGTGGCGAATTGGCCGCCGCCGCCGAATGCCGTGTGCGTTTTGAACGCAGTCGATCCAATGGGCATCACCGAGGCGTGGGCGCCGGTAAGAAAGCCCGTCAGTTCCGCATGAAAATGCCTGGCGCCGAGATTGGTGTCGTAGGTGGTCTTGGCGAGGATGTCTGGCATGAGGTTCGCCGCCCCCGCGTTGGCGTTGTTATCGAACTGCGAACCAATCGAGGTGAACTGTGCTGGGAGCGCGACATAGGTGCCGATAAATTGGTTGGAATTTTCAATGCCTATGCCGATTGCCCAATGCTCGTTGGGATGGTAACCGACACGGAACTCGGCCGCCCGGGTGTAAGGCACTCCGACGCCAAGGTTCTGATCCTCGTTGTAGGTAATGGCCAAATCGGACGGGAGCGGGCCGATGCCATCACGGTTGGGCGTCAGCCAGCTCCAGGTTTGTCCGCCTACGATCACCCATTTGCCATGCCTTGCGTACCCAAAGTAGAGCCGCAATCGGTTGGTGAGACCGTTCACGCTTTGATAGACGCCGGGAGCGCTGTTGCCGCTGAAATCGCCCTCGACGTAGCCCATGAAGTCGGTGCCTTTGAAAGTATCTTCGATCTTGAAGTTCAGGCGGGAGAACTGCGCCGTGGTGCGGAATTCGTGACGCTTCCGAGAGCGGTGTTGCTGAAAGGTATGCCGGCGAAATTGGTGGCGATGTTGCTCTGGGTGTTCGTGGTCCGAAAAATATTTTCGAAGTCGACGAATCCGCCGGGGGTCAGGACGGCATCGCCGACTTTGATGGAGGTGCGGAGCGAGCGTTCAGACTGCTGGGCTTGCGGATTGACGGACTCGAGGCGTGCAGCGCATTGGGGATCTCCGAACGGGGAGTGGGGACGCTCGTTGGAGGCTGGCGGACTGGCAGAAGATTCGGAAGCGATATTAGTGCGACGCCGGGTTGATCGGTTTTCGATTGCGCCTTCAGGATTTCGATTTCCTGCTGCTGTGCGGCCACTTGCTGTTGAGTTCGCAAAAGTGCTTCGCGGAGCGCCTTGACCTCGGCCCCGACATCCGAACCGTCGGCCGAGGAATCGGCTTGTGCGCGGCCGTCTGACCGTACACAAATCCCGGTACGATCAGCAGCAGCCATGCACTTTTAATAAAGATTCGCATCGTAAACCTCACCTCATCGATTGCGTGACACTCACCTAAAGTCGTCATCTACACGAGCCGCCGCGGACTGGCACACTTCGAGCGTTGGCGTGTGGCAATCCGACGGTAATTGGAGTCCGATGAAGATCGCCTCGACGAAGGCCTCAACGATCTCGAAAAGCGGTCTAGATCGACTCCAGAGACTCGCCGATATGTCGAATATTGCCTTTGATGGTGTCGACAACTTCGTCGAGGTTGCCGGCGAGAACCATCTTTCCCATGGCCAGCGCGAATCCGACGGCTTGCGACTTATCGGCGTGAGAAGGTATCGAAAGAGCATTTGGATCAGTGACGACATCGATCAGCGCGGGCCCGGGATGCTGCCAGCGCCTTCTTGAGGCCCGAGGTCAAATCAGCGGGATTTTCGATTCTTACTCCCATCATGCCGACGGCTTCGGCAAGCTTCGCGAAGTTTGGATTCTTCAGGTCCGTTTGATAGTCGGGGAATCCGCCGGTTTCCATCTCAAGCTTCACCATCCCCAGAGCGCCGTTGTCGAACACAAGGACCTTAATGGGGAGGTTGTACTGGGTCAGCGTGAGCAAGTCACCCATAAGCATCGCGAAACCGCCATCTCCGGACATGGAGATTACCTGGCGTCCGGGAAAGGCGCACTGGGCGCCGATGGCCTGAGGAAGCGCGTTCGCCATGGACCCGTGGTTAAAGGAACCGATGAGCCGCCGGTCCTTGGTCGCCTTAATATAGCGGGCAGACCAGACGTTGCACATGCCGGTGTCGGCTGTAAAGATCGCGTCGGGCGCCGCAACTTCACTCAGCGCCGCTGCCACGGGCTCCGGGTGCATGGGCAGGCGTTTTCCCACGTGGTCAACGTACACATTCATTTTTCGAAGCTTCTCTTTGTGTTTGCCGAGCGTGGTAGCCAGGTATTCTCCGTCCGGCTTCGTATCCAACATCGGCAGCAGCGCTTGTAGCGTCTCGCGCACGTCGCCCCAAATTCCAAGATCGAGTTTGCTTCGGCGTCCCAAACGCTCAACCCGGATGTCGATTTGCGCGATCTTGGTCTTCGTCGGCAGGAATTTGTCGTACGGAAAATCGGTGCCCAGAAGCAGCAGAAGGTCGCATTCGTGGATCGCCTCGTAAGCCATGCCAAACCAATCATTCCGGTCATTCCCACATCATAAGGATTGTCGTATTCGATGAAGGGCTTGCCCCGGTAGGTATGCCCAACCGGAGC
>CAWJGQ010000014.1:0-72904 GCA_963842425.1 uncultured Acidobacteriota bacterium
AGCGGCGTTCGCTCAGCACCTCGCATCGGACTGGAATGCAGCTTCGGGCCCGTTCGCTTCGAGCCGGCATTGTGAGCCGCATCAGCCAAAGTGGCAGTGCGGCCCGCAGCGAGGAAGTGGGCTCCGCCACAAAGCAAACGCCGCCAGGCCGCAGGGTTTGAAAAATTGCGTTGAGGGCCTGTTCACGGTCGGCCAGGATGAGGAAGAGCCGCGAGGCGACAACAGCGTCGACTGTGCCCGGGAATTGCTCCAAACTCTTCGCGTCGGCTCGCAGGAAGGTGCAATTTCGGAGGTCCGCGTGGAGCGCTCGGGCGCGCGCGCGGGAGAGGAGGCGTTCTGAAATATCGATGCCGGTAACGCGTAGATTTGGAAATCGAGCGGCGCAGACGTCGGGCGTAAAAACCCGGTCCGCAGCCAACCTCAATCAAGTGTCGTTGCTGACCGTCCTCGAGCAAGAGCCGAAAAGCATCCGCGATCGCTTCCGTATGGTCGGTGAATAGCCTTTCACGACAAAGTGCATAGATCCACCACCCTCGTTCGAAAAGAGGTTCTATCGGCAGCTGCACCGCGTTCTTCTCGTGCATATACCACCCCTGTCCGACTTGTCCGACGCGGCAGAATAACGGTGATAGAGCTCTCGACGCAGTCGGCGAAGCGCCTCGTACACGGGATGGCAATCGAGCGGCCAGACGGCGACCCAAAATGTAGTGCCTAAATGAATGGAAACAAGCAGCGAGGTATCGGGCATCCGCTAGGCTGAGCGGGGAAGCCCACGGTATTTCGCGGGCGCCTCGGTCCGAGGAGGAAATTCCACGTAATATCGTGGGTAGACGCCGAGCCCGTAACCGCCCCGGGCCGGGCTGGCGGGTCCCCCTGAATACCTCCGAACAAGTCAAATAAGCAGGGACCGGCCTACACAGCGACAGGTTTATTGACTCTCGTCAGACCTAAGCTCCCACAATCTCAACGGGCTCTGTCCGTTCGGGCCGATGACCGTAGCCAAGGTTCGCCTAAGGAGAAGTGCTGCTCTTTCGATTAATTCCGAGCTTAGCGATTCTGCTGCGAAGAGTGCTTGGATGAAGGCCGAGACGCTTCGCTGCGCCCTTCGACCCTTCGATAACGCCCCCGCAACGATCGAGCGTACTCAGGACATGTTGTCGGTCGATCTCCTCTAGCGTGCAAGCCGGTTCACTCACGAGCGCGGGCGAGCCATTCGCCGGGCCGCGATCTCTGCGGGTTCCGTCTTCAGCCGAAGGCTTGGTTGCGTCCACAGCGCGGCGCGAACCAGCGGTGCCCGGGAAAAAACCGGGGGCTAGATACAAGACCGGCCCCTTCGACAAGACGACCGCGCGCTCGATCAAATTCTGCAGCTCTCGAATGTTTCCGGGCCACGCATACTCCATTAGCAAGTCCATCGTCTCCCTATCAACCGAGTCAATTATCCTGCCGAACTTACTGGCGAAACGCCCGAGAAAGAACATAACAAGCTGCGGAATATCGGAAGCTCGCTCGCGCAGCGGAGGCAATTCGATCGGGATCACGTTCAAACGATAAAACAGATCCGAGCGGAACCTACCCGCTCCCACCGCCTCCTCAAGATTCCGATTGGTTGCGGCGATGATTCGTACGTCCACGCGGATTGTCTTGCTGCTTCCCACAGGTTCAAACTCTCGTTCTTGCAGCACGCGCAGAAGTTTTACCTGAGTTTCGAGCGGCAGCTCGCTTACCTCATCCAGGAAAAGTGTTCCGAAGTCGGCAAGTTCAAATCGCCCGATCCGTCGGTCCAAAGCCCCGGTAAACGCTCCCTTTACATGTCCGAACAACTCGCTCTCGACGAGTCCCGCAGAGATGGCGGTGCAGTTGAGCTTCACGAGCGCCCGGCTCTTTCGAGGGCTTGCTTGGTGGATGGCACGTGCAACCAGTTCTTTGCCGGTTCCCGTCTCTCCGTAAATGAGAACCGTAGAGTCAAGTGGGGCAACTTGTTCGACCTTCGCGAGGACTTCGCATAGAGCTGAGTCGCACCCCACAATTTCTTCAAAGTTATGTTCTAGACGGATCTCCTCCTTGAGGTAAGCGTTTTCGGCACGTAGTCGATGCTTTAGCTGCTGCAACTCGGTGAGCGTTTCGTGCAGCTTGCGGTCCGTTCTCTGACGTTCCAACTCAGCCCCGGCACGAGCGGCGAATATTTTCAAGATTGCAACGGCCTGCGGATTTTCCCGCATAAACTTGTTATCCACCACTGCCAGGTGACCCACCACTTTACCCAAAGAGTCAAACGCGGGCGCACCGAGGTAGCTTTCTGCATCCATGTCCACAAGATCCTGATCAAGGGGGAAAAAGGACTGAACGTCCTTGGGGTAATGGCAGATTTTTCCTTCCAGGACCCGATGGCATGGCGTCGGACTGGTTTCATATTCAAAGCTCGGCCCGAATTTCTCGCCGTTCCAGAATGCCAGGGAACGAACCCTGGTTTGCTCTCCATCCACGCATTCTGTCGCGAAGGCGTATCGAACTTGGAGGGCTATCGCAAGATGGCGGACCAGAGAGGCAAAGAAATCGCCCCCCAGAGCTTCCACTGTGTGTTCCGCGATGGTTGGCAGAGCCTGTTCGAATTGTTTGGCCTCGAGGAAGTCGCGGGATGCTACCGGAGTATCTGCGCCCCGGACGCCGACGGGAGCCTTCCCGTCCGTGCCAGTCGGACTTGCGGTCCCGCTACTCAGCTGTTCATTGGCTACAGGTTCCACTAGGCGTCTCCCGGCTGTACTACCCTCGTCCATGACTACGTACGCTTCCATTCCTGCGAATGGATTGGCGTATCGGGCACGACAACCTTATTGGCGTCGTCCTTGAGTCAAGGTACCCGGTGCTTCGCGACCGACCCTAGCCCGGCTTGAGGCCAATTGTCCCGGCGCCATCAACGTATGAAGCCGCGTTCGAGTTGTATTCCACTAACCTAGCGCGTGCTCTTCCAGCCCGGACGTACCGTAAAGGTTGGTGACCGATCAAACGGTAACGTTTGATGATGACGATCAAAGCCATGGGAAACGACGACGGTCCTTTGCCCAAGGTCTGTCCGCCCGACCTGTCCCGCAAAGAAATGGACGTGTCGCAGGATCTTGCGGACAGGATTCACCAATCGTTGTGAGATCTAGGTCGCTTGCTGCCACCTCATGAGGCATGGGGGCAAACAAGGAAAAGTTGTCGCGGTTGATCAGCGTCACCTCCACAGCCGGATTTCGACCGAGCTTCTTCTCCAGCTCCATCGCTACGGTCAGCTCCGCAAAGCCTCCCCCAAGGATACGTATTCGCGTTGGTGCAACATTAATCATAACGAGAAAATGGAATGCTGCCCTCAAACCTAGGCGAACGGCCAATGTGAGTTTGCGCCGTTCACCGACCGTCGAACTTGCCGCTCATAGTTGTCATCAAACTCATCAGCCATGACATGAGACGGCATCGTGAGCGAAACGATGCGTAAAATTCGCGAGAAGCGATGAAAACGACCGAGAGTTGCACTTCTGAGAGCCCAGGACTTACAGTCGCTGTGCAATGGTTCTTAAACCGGTGGCGCGGGTGTGAGTTCCCAAGGCGAGGTCGGGCTGGGGCAAGGGTTCGATCCCCTGGTTGTGTTTCCGGGGAGGGAGAGCCCGACTTTGCATCCCCGCTGGTTTTCGAGAAAAATAAAGTGAATCCTCGGGCGCTGCGCCCACTCTTATGCCGCGAGAGGGAGTTGTGCATCTCGTCGAGACACTGCAAGACGCAGACTAGGAGCTGGTCGACCAAACGCAGGGCAGTGATCTGGAAGCATTCGAAGAGCTGGTTCGACGGCGTACTCAGGTGGAGGTCTGCGGTTCGAGCCCGCACGGCCTACCATTTTTTCAATCATTTGCAGCGGAACGAGGCCGTTGCTCGCGTTGCCCCTGGTGGGCAAAGGCAAAACGAAGCAGCCCGGGAGGAGCGTCATTTTCGATGCGGATAAAATTTCACGACCAGACGCTCTCTACACGTTTAGGTCGGCGGTGGGCAGAGACTTTTCTTGCTCGGAAGCCGCGGGGAGTGCCGTTTTCGGATTGCTGACTGCATATAAGACGAGTTCTACGCGGTTTGAAATTCCCAATTTATCGAAGATGTGAAAGAGATAGTTCTTGACCGTGTGCTCGCTCAGATTCAGCAGATCTGCAATGTCGCGATTTCCTAACCCTTCGGCGACCAAGCGCATAACTTCTTCCTCCCGTCGGCTAAGGAGATTCAACCCGTCCGCATTTACGACGCGCAGCGGTCGCGACTGGGTTAGAGCGTCGACCAGGTATTGCAGCTCTGTGTTCCCTATCCAGATTTGCCCCTCGAAAACTCGACGGATACACTTGCGTAATGAGACAAAAGCGAAGTCGCTTCGCGAAAAGACTCCTCGCGCGCCCGCACGCATGGCCTCGACCACCAGTTGCGGTTCAGATCGGTCGAATAGGAGAATAGGCCGCAGATCAGGATTTATCTGAAGAATTTCTCGAAGCGCAGCGAGACCGCTCAACAGCCCGTCTTGTAGGTCAGCGCTGATGATGGCGACGTCTGCCCTAGTTTCCCGGGCTGACTTTAGCAATGAATCTCTATCGACGGCACAGGAGACCACCGCAAAATCAGAATGACGCTTGAATTGATCAGTAAGCAGACGAGCAGCCATCGAATTCACATCTGCTATAAGTACACTGATAGGGATTACGCCCAAGCTGCACGTTGTTCTCACATGTCACCACGCCGGTCTGCAAGGGCTGGGCTTGCTTTTTCAAAAACAGAGTCTGAAGTTAAACAGTACCGATCCTACGTTCCGACCGACTTTCTTGTCAATTCGCGATTTTCGATGAGTTCTATTGATTTCTAACTCATGTTTAATGTTTGGACACATTACTTTGGGAAATGGCGGTATCCAGGCGAAACCTGGAACGTAGAGTAATTCTTCTCCTAGTCTTTCGTATCTAGGCCGACCCCGCGGATCATGGTCATCTCTAACTAAAGTTTTTTGTGCGTTTTCCGCTTAAAGGTCTGCAAGTCTCCGGGGCCGCCTTGCTCGTAATACGTGAGAACTAGAGAACTCAAGCATCCAAACGATCTGTCTCTTGTCGCCTCTCTGCGCCGCTTCTATTGTGATCGCGTCGGAAAATTCGGTGGGTGCCGTGTCGGCTAAGCATTCGAGTCTGTCATTCGTTGAGGTTGCGGTGGAGCTTAGAAAGTCGCGGCGCTATCGACTTCTGGCCCCTGCTTTTTTCTCGTGTGAACGCCCGGATGGGCTATTGCAAGAGGCCAAGGGCACAATTCGAGACATCAGCGACAGAGGAGTTTACATCACTGGAGAGGTAGCACCACCCATCGGCGGGCATCTGGACGTGGATGTCTACTTGCCCTCTGTGGAAGTGGGTGGCAGCACTGTGCAATTGCATGGCGAAGGAACCGTCGTGCGAGTTGAGCGGGACGCTGAGGGTGTAAGCGGATTCGCGGCGACCGTTGCGTTTAACAGGGAGACTGCGACTGGGCCGACCGTCGTGAATATAACGAAACTACATTAGAGCACCAGGTTTGATAACGCTTCCTTCTTACGATCGCTCCGTCTGTTCTCCCGGGAGCCATCGTGAGCGCTACTGCATTTTCTGGGAGGAGTATGGAGTCTGAACGTATGCAACCCGCGACCGCAATTGTCCCATCCGGACTTACCCCCGCATCTGACCTGACGCTACGAATTGGCATCGAGGCGTTCTTCCGTCAGAGGCGATTGTTCTTCTGGGTGACCATGCTTGTCCTGTTGATGACACTCGCCGCCATCTTCTTGATGCGCAAGCAATATCTATCGGAGATGAAATTCCTCGTACAAAATACGAGGGAAAATGTTGTGGTCAGTGCGGAACGTACGACATCCCCCAATATAGTCAGCGATGTCACCGAAGAGCAGGTTAATTCGGAGGTGGAGATCCTGCGGAGCCACGACGTGATCGATCCCGTGGCCGATCCTGGGTGGGCGAGCTTGAGCCCAAGCCAACGGACTCCTGATATGGAGCAACAACATGAGAAGCTCGTAGCGACGTTTGATAGGAAACTGAGCACTGACATCGTGCGGAAGACTGACGTCATCGACGTCAGTTTTCTGGCGAAAAGCCCAGAGGGGGCGAGAGATACGCTTGAGCGCTTGTCGGCTTCCTACCTTGCCGAGCTCAGGCGGCTGCAACGGCCCGCAGGCGCCTCCGAATTCTTTGCTTCCGAGGCCGAGCGCACTCGCCGAGCCTGGGACGCGGCGACCACGCAGTTAGTGGACTTTCAGCAGGAACACCAACTGGTCTCGCTGCCAGATCAGGAAACAACGCTTAATACGCAAATTACCGAGGACGATGAGGACTTATTCACAACCGACTCCGCTCTGCGAGAACTGGACGCTCAACTGGTGGCGGCTTCCCAGCACCTCGGTGCAGGTCCATCCAGGCAGATTTCCGAAGAGAAAGTATCGCCCAATCAATCGTTAGTAGAGGAGCTCAGTACGCTTATGGTCGAAATGGAAAACAAGCGAACTGACTTGGTGACAAACTACAAGCCGACCGATCGCCTTGTGCAGGATCTCGACCAGCAGATCAAAACCGCTAGAGCCGCGCTGAATAGCGCACAGACAAGCCCCTCGAAAGAGGAGACAACGAACGTCGATCCGGCGTGGCAACAGGTACATACCAGCTACATTCAGAATGAGATCGCACGGCATGCGACACAGGAACATCGAGCCAAATTGCTTTCGAGGCTTGGCGAACTTAAACAGCAACTCGCGAGCCTCGAAACACTAACTGGGCAGTTCAATGAACTACAGGCGCACGCGGACGAACTTAAGGACAACTATCAACTGTACGCCCAAAAGCGCGACCAGGCTCAAATTGAAGACGCGATGGACGAACACAAATTATTGAATGTCGCTGTCGCTCAGCAGCCAACACTGTCTTATGAGCCCGAACGGCCCAGGCCGCTCCTGTATGGAGCACTTGGCCTCGTAAGCGCGATATTCCTCGGATTGTGTGCCGTTTATTTTGCCGAGACAAGCAGAAGCACAATCGCCACGCCCCGTGAACTGGATGCCGTCTCGCGTTATCCGGTGCTTGCGACTGTGCCGCAAATGTCATGGAAGTCCGGGCGCACGTGGCGCCTGGGACTGATCGCGCCTGATATTCCAGCGTCCAGTATGACTGTCCGCAATGCAAAGAACGGAAGAGGCGCAGTAATCTGAAGAAAAAGGCAGGCACTGTGGGTATGTTCGATTTCGAATTTGCCAAAATCAAGTTCTCATCTTCGCGAACACGTTCCCAGCTTCAAGTTGTCTGTGATGGATTGCTGTTCAATATCTTCCGGAAGCGGCCGGATGATAGCAGACGAGGATTTGCCGTTGCATTTGTGTCACCTCACCGGGACGCCGGCGTGTCGGAAGTCGTTAAAACGCTCGCTAAAGGACTAAATCGCAACACGGAGCAACTGGCGATTTCCGTCAGTTGCCGTTCCCTGATTCATCGCATTCATGGGCCCGATGGCTTTGTAGATCCTAACTCCAACGGAAAAGGACCCATCCAGGAAGCAGCCGGTTCCGATAATGAGGAAAACAACTGGCCTGCCGTGGAAGCTGCCCTCACCTGTGCCATCGGCAGGCTGCGAGCGCAGTACCACTACGTTTTAATTGACTGCGCTCCGATCAACGAGACGCAAGACGCAGTGAGACTGGCTTCGCTTGTTGACGGAATCGTGCTTGTGGTGGAAGCCAACCGAACAAAGAAGGATCAAATCCTTTACGCCGAGCGGAGTATCGAAAGCGCGAAGGGGCGGGTGCTAGGTCATGTCCTGAACAAGCGGACTTACGCAATACCGGCCTGGTTCCATCACCTGATGACGGCGGCGGGCATCTAAAGGCGACCTGATCTTATGAGTGGCGGCGGTTTTTCGGGGTGAGGAGAGATCACGTGAAGATGTTGCGACGGCTCTTTCTATTGGCGCTTTGCTTCGCGACGTTGGCCCACGCGGGTGACGATCTTCAACATCGCCCGCGGTACAAGCTGCGCGTCGGAGACGTTGTTGATGTTCAGTATCGTTACACGCCCGAACTCAACCAGACCGTGACGGTATCGCCTGACGGGTACGTCAACTTGAATCTTGTGGGCGATGTCAGGGTGCTTGATCTGTCGCTCGATCAAGCTCACGACACCATTGTTCGCAAAGCAGGCGAGCGGCTGAATGATCCGGAACTGAACTTGGTCCTGGAACAGTTCCAACCGCCCTACGTCGTAGTGGCAGGCGAAGTGGGCAAGCCCGGGCAAATTAACTTCAACGGTAGTCTCACAGCGATGCAGGCCATCTTGGTCTCGGGTGGATTTCTAGAATCCGCGCGCCCTACGCAAGTGATCCTGTTCCGGAAGATTGACAGTGACAATGCTGAGGTTCGCGTCCTAAATCTTAAGAATTTTCACAAGACATCCGATCTCGAACGTGATGCGCAGCTTCAGCCCGGCGACATGCTGTATGTGCCTCGCAACAAAATCCAAGACATCTCCAGATTCGTAAAGGCATTCAACACCGGGGCATATGTCAATCCATTGCAAACCATTCACTAGCGATTGCACGGATGGCCAACAAAATGGGTACGCTTGGAACTTGCACGATGACCATGAGTGACCACAGCATCGGCGGCGGTCAAATGCAGCTCGAGATTAAGCGGAGTAAAGCGCTTACCTCCGTCGGCGCGGTGGCTCAGTCGGTTGCAGTGAAATTTGTCGATCATAGGCATCAACGCGGCTACAGGAATCATTACCGCTCGCGCACTTTTGCCAGCAGGCCGCGGAGAACTAGCGGCGATGATTCTCTGGCCCGTATTTCTAGCCAATATCTCGACCTTCGGATTCCCTAGCGCCCTCACCTTCCAGATGAAAAGCAACCCTAAGAGAAGTTCGGAACTCCTGGGTGCGGCTTTCTTGTTGGCAATTCTGGCGAGCGCGGTTGTCATGGTTTTGGGGTTTTCGTTCATGCACTCCTGGATTCCGCAGTATCCGCTGAGGGTGGTTCTTTATGCTCAGATTTTTGTTACGGCGATTCCGCTGACATCGTTGTTGAACGTAGGGCGATCAGCATTCATAGCTCGTGGCGATTTCGGGGTTGTGAATGGCCTCTTGGTTTGCTCGCCCGCCTTGACGTTGGGATTGCTGCTTACGCTTCTACTGGCACATTTGCTTACACCATACACGGCGGCAATTGCCTATGTACCGGTTGGTGTCGTGCCGGTGGTGTGGATGGGGTGGCGCCTTTGGCATCTCCTTAAGCCTTCGGTGAAGTCGCTTGGAAACTCCGCGCGCTTGCTCTTTTCTTACGGGATTCGATCTTACGGCATCGACCTCTGTGGAACCATGGCCGTTTACGTCGATCAGGTGATAGTTGTGCGTTTTCTCATGCCTGACAAAATGGGAATTTACGTCGTGGCTCTGAGCGTGTCGCGGCTGCTGAACATTTTTCACCAGTCAGTCGTGATGGTTTTATTCCCGAAGGCAGTCGGCCAAACTCCGGAAGCCGTTCGCAAAATGACCAGCCGTGCGATGCGAATGAGCACGATGCTCACCGCGAGCGCTGGCTTAGGCATCGCTATTTTTGGCTCTCAGGTGTTGTCTCTGCTCTATGGCACCGAATACCGGGGCGCTGCTCTGCTGCTGCGCATTCTGGTCGCCGAAGTGACCCTTACGGGCGCGACGCTTGTCCTCAGTCAAGCGTTCATGGCGCTTTCCCGTCCAGGGATCGTGACAGCCCTTCAGGTGACAGGATTGCTGTTGGTAGTGCCCCTAATGTTCATCTTGGTGCCTCGATATGGCATTGCCGGCGCTGGGATTGCCCTTCTTCTATCGACGACGG
This sequence comes from uncultured Acidobacteriota bacterium, assembly GCA_963842425.1. Classification (GTDB taxonomy): domain Bacteria; phylum Acidobacteriota; class Terriglobia; order Acidiferrales; family UBA7541; genus Palsa-295. The sequence goes on from CAWJGQ010000014.1 coordinate 9,898, forward strand.
CCCGGTTTGTCTTTGTGCTTTTGAGTTTTCCTTTGTTTCTGAGAATGCCTATACCGCGCATCCTTCCCGAGCATGACGACCTGGTCTACATGGCGCAGGCCGTTTTGCGGAAAATCGCCCTCTTCGGCGAGAAACCATTGGCAGCTGTGGGGGAGATGGAACAGTGAAGCGTCCATTCACTATCTTCGTGCCCCATTGTTCGGACTTGCTCACCGATCACCTGCCGCACGGTGACGGGTTGATCGCCTACGGTTTTATTTCTCATCTCGCCCGCCGCGGGCACCGCCTGCACGTGGCTGCGCAAAGAGTGGAGCTTAGTGAGCCGCTACACCCGAACGTAACCGTGCACAAAATCTCCTTAATATGTTCGGGAAAACTTTCAAAACGAGTGGAGTACATGCTGCGTGTGCGTCGGCTACTGCGCAGGCTGAAGAATGACCACCGTTTTGATCTGATTCACCAGTTGAATCCGGTTTTTTCAGGGATAAGCCTTTCGCTAACGGGGTCAGGCCTGCCCGCTTGTGCTGGGAACATACGTGGCACGCTGGCCCCTCGGTCTCGATGCCGCCACCAAGAGTTGGACAAGCAAAGGAGTGGCGCGATTCCGAGACACAATTGCTAGCTTGCAGCAGCGGCAAGCTGATGCACTGTTGCTTACGACGCCGGCCGCTTTGGACCGGCTGCCGCATCCGACGGATGCCGGTGACCGAATTCATTTTCTTCCTCATGGAATTGATGCCGAGCTGTTTTCTCCTGCTCTGCGGTAGATTCCAGTGAACGCTCTGCGACAGATCAGGTCACGCAATCAGTTTTGTTTTTTGCGCATATCAAGCAATGGAAGGGCATTTTCACGCTGATCGACGCTTTTCCGGCTGTGGCGCGTCAGTGCCCCGGCACCAAGCTCGTCATCGCGGGAGATGGTCCTGACATGTCAGAGGCAAAGCGGCGGGCAGCCGCTTTGGACTGCGCTGGCCAAGTAGAGTTCTTGGGCAGGCAAGAGAGGGCGGATGCGCCTGGGTTATACAGGAATTGCAGCGTGTACTGTTTTCCCTCCTTCGGTGAGCCTTACGGAATGACGCTCATCGAGGCGATGAGTTGCGGCAAAGCGGCTGTGGTCACCGACGCCGGTGGGCCGGCGCACATCCTGTCTCGACGGAGGGCGGGATATGTTCGTTCCTGCCGGGAACAGCACGGCACTTTCCAAGGCGCTGTTGGAGGTGCTTCGCGATCCGGAGCGACGCGCAGCCATGGGACGCCACAACCGGGAACTTGTGGAACGCACGATGAGTTGGGACCGAGTGGTGGAGCAGTTAGAGCAAATCTACGAGATAACGATCCAGAGATTTTCTTCAAGCGGAACAGCAATCGGCGAAGTGAAGCGTTTTCTCTCGAACAGACTTCAAGTGCAGATATTCATTAGGAGCCCATTGTGAAGGGCCGATCGACACACTCGGATTCGCGCTTGGCCACGCTCGAGGGTCTATTTGCATTTGCAATGGCGCTCGGATCGGTCATGTACGGCAATAGCGCCCGCATCCCGGCCGGAGAATTGCATCGATTTCTCGAGACGCGCATTACGGTGTTGAACGCGATGTTCGCCGGTCTGTTCATGCTCACTTGGAATTATAGCTTCACGGCTTTGGATCTGTATCGCGCCGGGTCTCATGGCGCTCTCCGTAAACTTATTCGAATCGTAGAAGGCAGTTCCGTCATGACCCTTTTTCTGGTTGCGTATTTGCAGCTAACGCGCACAAGGGGTCCTACGGCTCGAATTGCGGTTATCTTTTTTCTGTGTTCGGTCTCCTATGAGATATGCCGCGTACTTTGCACTGCTTGGATTGCTTCTCGTGATCCGCAGCTCGTAGTAATTCTAGGCAGCGGGCGGCGAGCAGGAAAAGCTTGGCGACAGATCCGTACTCAATACCATTCGAAAGTCAAGCTCCTCGGGTTTGTCGACGACCGTCCGGTAGAGGAGATGGCTCCCGATATTGCGGATCGTTATCTCGGAAGGATCGATGACTTGAGTGATCTGCTGCTGCGCAACGTTGTGGATGAGTTGTTGATCGCTGTACCGATGAAATCCTGCTACGACGTGGCCCAGCGTGCCGTTTCAATTGCGGAAAGCGTGGGGATCCAGATCGTCTATATGCAGGATATGTACATTACGACTCTGAAGCAAACTGCGTCGTGGGATCGCGAGCTGTTTACGGAATTAGTGCCGACACACGAGCATTACATAACCCGACAAGCGATCAAGCGAGTGATCGATGTGTTCGGGGCGGCCATCGGGCTTTGCTTCCTGGCGCCCGTGTTTGTTCTGATCGCGGCTGCGATCAAAGCAACCAGCAAAGGACCGGTCTTCTTCGTCCAGCCTCGGTACGGCTATCGGCGACGCCTTTTCCGAATGTACAAGTTCCGAAGCATGGTGCAGAACGCGCCTGAGCTAATGGCGCAGTTGGAAGCGCTGAATGAGGCGACAGGACCAATCTTCAAGATGCGTCACGATCCGCGCGTGACACGACTCGGCAAAATACTGCGAGCGTCGTCCTTGGATGAACTGCCGCAACTATGGAACGTGCTGATTGGAAACATGTCTTTGGTGGGCCCCCGGCCGATGAGCACGCGCGATGTCTTACTCTTCAGCGAAGCGGCGCTGATGCGGCGATTCACCGTGAAGCCCGGGATTACTGGACTGTGGCAAGTGAGCGGGCGTAGTGCGGTCGGTTTCGATCGATGGATACAGTTGGACTACAACTATATCGACGAGTGGTCGCTCACCCTGGATTTCCAGATATTGGCCAGAACGATAGGAGCCGTCGTACGGCGCACCGGAGCGGCTTAGTTCGCAAGGTAGGTCGTGAGAGGCGTGATGAGAATTGCAGTTGTGCACGACTATTTCACACAATTAGGCGGCGCTGAAAAAGTTGCCGAGCAGCTGTATTGCATGCTGCCTGGCTCTTCGCTTTTCGCAACGGTCGCTTTGCAAAATTGCATGCCTCCTCAGCTGGCCGATGTGCCCGTTCACACGTCGTGGATGCAGAACTTGCCTGAGATTCACAAGCATTACAGGTTCTATTTTCTTCTCTATCCGCTGGCGATTAGTTCGATAGATGTCTCGGATTACGAGTTAGTGATCTCCAGCTCTTCTTCTTATGCCAAGGGCGTGAGGACAAATCGCGACTCCATGCACGTGTGCTATTGCCACACTCCGATGCGTTGGGTGTGGAGTTACGACAGCTATTCTGGCCGGGAGACTTTCGGAGTGGCTCAGCGAGCGCTGCTGCCGATGTTGATTCGGGGCTTGAAACACTGGGATGAGAGCGCGTCCCGTCAGCCGGATCATTTCGTGGCAAATTCGCGGGTCGTAGCGGAGCGGATTCGGCAGGCATATGGGCGCTGCGCGGAAGTGATCCATCCCCCCATCGATATCGATCGGTTCCACATGTCCGCGGACCGCGAGGATTACTACGTCGTGCTATCGCGTCTCGTCTCCTATAAGCGAATTGATTTGGCCGTGCAAGCATGCACCGAGCGTGGAAAGAAGCTGCTAGTCATTGGCCACGGTCCGGACCGATCGCGGCTCGAGTCAATGGCGGGCCCCTCGATAAAATTTCTTGGGAGAGTACCCGACGAGGACGTTGAATACCATGTTTCCCGATGCCGCGCTCTCCTGTTTCCCGGCGAAGAGGATTTTGGGATGGCGCCCCTGGAAGTCGCAGCCGCAGGTAGGCCGACAATCGCTTATCGCGGCGGCGGTGCGGTTGAGACCATCATCGAAAATGTCACCGGAGTTTTCTTCGACCGGCAGACCGCGGAAGACCTCGGTGACGCCATCGAGCGGTTTGAGCGGCAGGAGTGGTGCCCGGATGTGATTCGTCGCCATTCCGAAACCTTCAGTATCCAAGTCTTCCGGGACCGCTTCCGCTGCTTCTTTCGTCGTATCGGAACGCCCGTAGATATCCCGGACTCTCAAAAGGTCGACACCTTAGTCGAGGCCCTGCAAGTGGAGCGCGCCTCATGAGCGAAAGCACCGCCGGATTCACAATTAATGAGACCCAAGCCAATCGAGGCAACGGCGGGATCGCTTCGGCGGTCGGATCGTCACCGTTGGGAAGGTTCGTGGCCGAAAACATCGTCAGCAATGATGCTCATTGGGCCTGGCAAAGCTACAAATCTGTGGTGCTTAAATTGCTGGAGGCGTTTCAGTGCAAATCGTTATTGGAAGTGGGAGCTGGGCGGTCTCCTCTTCTTGATAAGAGTGAGTATGAATCTCTTGGCGCGCAAATATACCGTCAATGATATTTCGGCTCCTGAACTTGCGTTGGCGCCCGGGTGGCTCTCGAAGACATGTTTTGACATTTCTCGTCCACCGTCAAGCTCTTACTCCTCTTACGATCTAATATTCTCCAAAATGGTTTTTGAGCATGTTCGAGACGCGAAAGCCGCATACGGCGCGGTATAAATCTGTTGAAACCGAATGGTATTTGTCTTGCATTTTTCCCGACTTTGTATTGCATACCCTTCCTCGCGAACTACCTGTCTGACCCGAAGAGAGTTTCCCAGAAGCTGCTGGAAGGTCTTACTGGCTCCGCGGAGAGGAACACCTAAATTCCCGGCGTTCTCCAGCTGGTGTCGTCGACCACGTTTCTACCCAGAGGCTTCAGACAAATCGGGTTTCGCGAACGTTTGTCGCGCCGTTCTACGGACATGCCTATTACCAAAAGGTATCCCATTTGTGAGGGACATGTTCAACAGGCCGTGTGGCGACATTGCACGGATTCTAGCAGGACATCGGAGGCCAACGCTCGATCCTTCGCGTATCGGCCCTGAGTACGACGTAACGTTGATCCCGACGTAGAGCGAAAGCGAAGGGAACATTGTGAGCGAATTCTGCAGCGTATTCCGCGATCGCGGTTGAAACGAGGTCATAAGGAGCAGGCGAGGAAGGCTCTCGGGATCGCCTTGGCGGTTGGGCTGAGCGGGCTCGCGATCACCTCACTTTGGCTCGCAGGAAACGGCAACTTGCTCCGGATTGCGATACCTGCTGCGGCTTTGTTCGTCGGGCGTGGTTCTCTACCTTAGCCATCCAATTCGTTACGTTGAGTATGGGTTGTGGCTCTGGTTTTTGACTCCGCTGATCCGTCGCCTCGTTGACTGGCGTTTCGGCTATGCCGATCCAAATTTTGTTCTGCTTGCTCCTTTGCTTGTGTCCGGAGTTGCTGGACTTGCCTTGCTGTATCCGAACCGTGCGCGCGGGGCTACCCGCGTCCCGGCCTCATTTATCCTGTGCGGCACCGCCATCATATACGCCGTAGTCATCGACGCGATTCGACACCCATCGGCAGAGACTGTGTACGGCCTTGTGGATTGGTTTTGTCCGTTGATATTTGGCCTTCATTTCTACTTGAACTGGCATCGCTATGAGGAATACCGTAGCGGTCGTAAGCAGGACATTTTTGTGGGCCGTGCCGATCCTCGGCGCGTATGGCATATATCAGTTCTTCGCTCCTCCGGCATGGGATTGCTTTTGGCTCACAAGCTCTCAAGCTGACAACCTTGGTTCAAGTTTCGGACAAGCGGAGCCTTTACTCGTGCGCGTCTGGAGCACGATGAATGGTCCCGGGCCGTTCGCGAACACCATGATGGCCGGATTACTTTTGCTGCTGGTCCTGCGCTCTCGTTGGAAGGTGCCCGCAGCCGTCGCCGGTTATCTTTCGTTTCTCCTATCGATGGTCCGGACGGCCTGGCTGAGTTGGTTAATAGGGTTGTTTCTAATTCTGAAGCGCGCGAACCGCCGCGCAATCGGTCGGATCCTCATCTCCATCATCATTCTCGCTGCTTGCGTCTTGCCTTTGGCCAGCGACCCGCGAATGGCTACGGTAATTTCGGATCGGATGAAGACGTTCAGCGATGTACAACAAGACGGGAGCTTTCAAGCGCGGTCGGATATGTACGAGAGCTTGCTAGACGATGTCGTTCAAAATCCCGTCGGCTTCGGATTCCAGAACCGGCGACTCGTGCACGGGCTTGTGGTTGATAGCGGAATTCTCGTTGATATTTTTACTTTGGGATGGCTAGGGAGTTTGCTCTTTGCCGCTGGAATACTCGGCCTTTGCTTCAAGCTGCGCCGCCCCGTGGATCGCAGCGATCAGTTTCCAATTGCTGCCAAGGCGATCTTCGTCGCGCTACTTGCGCAAATCATAAGTGGCAATATTTTCGTCAGCGTGACCGGCGCCATGTTTTGGCTGTTTGCGGGCTTGTCCATGGCTGCTTGCGAATACCATAGCAAACGATCAACCTTCTTGTCGGAGGCGGAGAATGCCTAAGTACCAGCGCGCCCACAACCCACAAGGACTGTCGAATTGGGTTCGCGAACGGTATGGCGTTCTGGCAAGGACGTATCGCCACCCTCTCAACCGTCGACCAATTCGGGTCTTATATTTCGACCACACGGCAATGCTTGGCGGCGGTGAGATAGCGCTGCTGAACCTCGTTCGTTACACGGATCGCCGGCACGTTACGCCCCTAGTCGTATTGTGCGCGGAAGGTCCTCTTGCCGACGGATTGCGGAAAATCTGCGAGGTTCATGTTCTTCCTCTGCCGGAGAGGGTTCGGAACACAAGAAAGGGCAGCCTAGGTTGGAAATCGGTCTTGAAGCTGCGCGAGGTCGCTAGCGCCGTATCTTGCAGCATCAGGTTGGCCAAATTCGCGCTTAAACATGACATAGATCTCATTCACACGAATTCTCTGAAAGCCGACATTATCGGTGGTCTGGCCGGCCGACTGGCGCGACGCCCCGTGGTGTGGCACGTCCGTGACCGGATCGAAGTGGACTATCTGCCCAAATCGGTCGTCCGAGCATTCCGACTCCTATGTAGGTTTCTGCCCTCTTATGTGATCGCAAATTCGCAAGCCGTTCTCGAAACGCTTCATCTTGGGCGAAGTGGCGGCTCGGTGCCCTCGGGAGCCGAATCTTCGCAGAGGTTCAGAGTCGTGCACGAGGCGACAATTGTTCCATCTAATCCGGCCCCAGTCACTTCTGATCCCAAGCCACCGCTGGTGGGCCTAGTTGGACGAATCTGTCCATGGAAGGGGCAGCATATTTTTTTGCAGGCCGCTGCTTCCGTGCATCGCCGCTTTCCGGACGCGCGTTTCAGGATCGTCGGGGCGGCTCTCTTTGGCGAGGAGCAACATGAGGTAAAGATTCGCCGGCTTAGTTCAGACTTGGGCCTGGAGAGCGTCGTCGAGTTTACCGGTTTCCGCCAGGATGTCGGTGATGTAATCGCCGAACTGGACGTTCTCGTTCATGCCTCAACAACGGGCGAGCCGTTCGGGCAGGTGATCATCGAAGGCATGGCCGCGTGCAAGCCGGTTGTCGCGACGAATGGCGGCGGAGTCCCTGAAATTGTTGTCGACAGTGTGACAGGTTTTCTGGTTCCCATGGGGGACGTTGCAGCCATGGCCGAGGCCGTTTGCAAAGTGTTGGCTGATCCACTGATGGCCCGCCGGATGGGGCTAGAAGGTTTTGGAAGGGTCCGACAACTTTTTACGATCGAGGGTGCCGCGCGAAAGATTGAGTCCGTTTACCGAACCATCTTAGGCACACCTGCTCACTTTGAAGGTGCTTCCGCCGGACTTCCGATCAAAGAAAGGGTCTGATGCTCGAGTCACAGGCGGGAGACTGGATTTCGGATGGGCGACCATAAAATGCGAAAGACTACGATACTGATCACATGGCTGGCACTATCCGCCGCCTGCTTCGCGGTCGGTGTTCAGCCTCAGGGTGCAGCGGAAAAAGCCCAAAGCGCGGACGATTTTGTAAACAGCGTCGGTGTGAACGTCCACCTTTGGCTCTGGCGCTCTGAATATGGAAACTTCCCAGCAGTCGAGAGGGCTCTCAAGGACTTGGGCGTAAGACACATACGAGACGGTCTGATTGATACCACATGGGCGCCTTATTATGATCGGCTAAACGAATTGGGCAAGCTCGGCATCAAGAGCACTCTCATCACGTCTCCGAATGAAACTGGGCAGGAAATCGCGGGATATCCTGACCGCGTTCCCGACAGCTTTGAAGCCTTTGAAGCACCTAACGAGTATGATCAGAGCCATGATCCAAATTGGGCCGCCACTCTGAATTCATTCCTTGTCACACTCCATTCTGCCGTCGAGTCCGATCCAAACGCTTCGCGCTTTCCCATTATCGGGCCGTCGTTAACACGTGCCGCATCGTTTCCGAAGATTGCCGAGTCAGCACGATTCTTCGACTATTCAAACCTGCATAACTACCCCGGCGGCCGGAACCCGGGAACGGCCGGATGGGGACCCAACGGATACGGCAGTTTCGATTGGAATCTGGCGCTAGTCCACGACGCGTGGCCCAACAAGCCCATCATGACCACTGAAATCGGATATCAAAACGATCCCAGCAAGCCACAGGGCGTGCCGGAGGATGTCTCTGGGAAATACTTGCCGCGGCTTCTTCTCGAACAGTGGATGCGAGGCGTTCAAAGGACTTACCTGTACCAGCTGCTTGATCTTGGAACGTCCCACGGCACCACATTTGGTCTGCTGCACTCGGACTTCACACCAAAGGTCGGTTACCGGGCGATTCAGGGCTTGCTTCAGCTCCTCGCCGATCCAGGCCCCCCCTTCAAGTTGGACGATTTGAACCTAGGCCTTTCGGGGGATCTAGCAAATGTTCATCACATTTTGCTCGAAAAGCGCAGTGGGGCCTTTTACTTGGCTTTGTGGATTGAGCAGGCGGGCTATGACGTAAATGCCAAAACCTACGTTCGCGTTCCGGCGCGTGAGATCGTTATTCACACGGGGAAGCCGCTGAAAATGAGGGAGCACGAGATCGACGATGAGGGTCTCATGCACACCGCAGACCTTGGCAGAACGCAGAAGGAAGTGATCGCCGTTTGCGATCGCGTGGCGGTTCTGGAACTTTCGCGTTAACGAGCGTAGCTACGGAGACGATCTTTGAGTCTCACTCTTGAAGGTGTAGGGCAAATGGACCGTCCCCTCAGCGGGGACCCAAATTCATGCGCCCCTGACGTCCTTGTGATTCATGAGACGAACGGACGCAAGTACCACGAAGCATTTATGATCTTGAATGAACGAGGCGAAATATCTTCGCTCAAATTCGTGGAAGCGTCTGTCGTTTGGAAGTTGGCTCATTCTCTAATTCGCGAGCGCAAAACATTCTGGCAGGCTCTCCGCCAAAGCTTGCGTAATCTTGCATTCAGACTAAGTTTCTGGAAGGTTCGCAATCACATCGTGATCGTTGGGTTACCTCCTTGGGATTATCGCTTCTTGCTGTACGCGCTTTTACGATATCGCAACCGGCTCATTTACCACACGTCTTGGCCTTGCTGGCATCAGTCACGCGTGCCGCGCAAGTTGGGGATTCTAACACCACTGTTACGTGCTGGCTGGCGCCGCGTCCTGTCCGGGCCAAGAATCGAAGTCGTAACGGTTACTTCTGCCGCAGCCGAAAGCGTTTCCGCAGCCATAGCACTCCGACAGCAACCAACCGTAATCCCGCACATCGTGAGTAGTGCCTTCTTCAAGGTACGAGCAAAATACAATGTCCCATTCCGCTTATTGTTCGTTGGAGAGCTTTCCGAAAAAAAGGGTGTTTTGGAACTCTTGCCGCTCCTCGAGGCTCTGAGCTCCGAGTCGGTCACCATGGACATCGTGGGCGACGGTTCTTTGCGGGGAGTAGCGATTGAGATCGCGGGACGCCCGGGCTGTCGCTGGCATGGGCAAGTACGAAATCGGGCGCAACTAGCAGATATCGCCGCAAATTGTCAGATGCTCGTCTCGCCTGCTTTGCGCTCTAAGCGCTGGGAAGAGTTGTTCGGAATGTCAATTGTAGAAGCGATGGCATCGGGGCTTCCGTGCATTGTTTCGGATCATGTAGGCCCTCGATCGATTATTACTTCAGGGGCTGACGGCATCCTTGTTTCCGAGCATTCGGTGAATGGCATCGCCGATTGGATCCGGCGGCTTCAGCGCAACCCGGAGGAGTGGAAATCGATTTCTGATCGTGCGGTCGCAACCGCACGGGACTATTCCCTCACTAATATAACTGACCGCTGGCATCGCCTGCTCGTAACTCAGCCCGTACCGTGTACGCGATTCCGGCCGCACGGCAGTCGCGTGGCTTCAGAAAGGGACAAGCCATGACGAGAGTGCTCTCGCTACCGGGCCGCAACCACGCAAACCACTATTTTAGTCTCTTCTGTGACGCGCTTGAAAGTATGGGAATAAGGATCGTAAATATCCGGGATACCGATGCCTGGACGTTTAGATTTGACATCTGTCATATCCACTTTCCTACACACTTCGTCACAGAGACGGGGACACTCGGGGCGATATTCTGGTCGGGCTTTTTCAGCGGCCTGTTCCTCGCCACAAAATTGCTGGGGAAGCATATCGTCTACACAGTTCACAATGTGGTCCCGTTCAACGTCCATAGGGAATGGTTACTGTGGCCGTATCTCAGACTCGTCCATGTGCTTTGCGACGGATACGTATTTCTGAATTTATCGTCCCAGGCCGAGTTTTACGCTCGATTCCCGGCAGAGAGATCGAAACCTTGCGTTGTCATTCCCCACGGGCCTTATCCTGTCAATGCCTTGAACGAGGAGGACCATTATCAAAAACGTCGCGAGTTCACAGGGGAGAAGGATGCTCTGCTCGTCGGCTTCCTTGGAAACATCAAGTCTTACAAGAATCTCGGGGTTCTGACCTCATTGCCAAAGACCTTGGGAGATGGGCGGCTGGTTCGTTGTGTTGTCGCGGGTCGGGTCGAGAAGCGATATCGAGAAGAAGCCGAAACGATCCTCCGGCAGATTCCGCCTGGCAACTTGCTGCGAATAGACAAGCCTCTGTCCGATGAGGAACTGAACGATCTCATCCGGGCTGTCGACGTTGTGATGCTTTCTTACTCCAAAGGTTGGAATTCGGGAGCCGCCATGCTGGTGCTCAGTAACCAGGGCCGGATTTTGGCGTCCGACCTCCCGGTCTTCAAGGAGCTGGAAACTACGGTCGGGCACCCATGGGTATACACATTTGCCAGCGCCAAAGAAGCCGTGTCCGATAGCTTAGTCTCCGTAATCGAGAAAATAGCACTTGATAGAATTGCGCCTTCGGACGTGGAAGGTCTAACACGAATTTTGGATTCTAGGAGTTTTGCTCGTGGCGCTGAAGAACTGCGGGGGTTTTATACTTATCTGGATGGGGCGCCAAAGCATGCCATTGGTTTGAACGTCAGCTAGGTGGTGAATCTCAGCTTTGACCGGGTGAGTTCAGATGGAAGCTTCAAATCATGCTAACGGCGTGCCGACGCCTCTCGCGGTTTTCCTCTATAGAGTCTACATGAAGCTCAATGGTTGGCTTTATCCAAGGCGAACTGCAGTAACTTTCTTTGGCTGCAAAATCGGCTGCGACATTCGTGACCTTTTGCAGAAACGGATATATTTCTTCAAAACATGGGAACCAGAATTGAGTTCCTTTATGGCCCAGCGGCTTCGACGCGGAGACACGGTCGTCGATGTTGGCGCAAATATAGGCTACTTCACGACGTTAATGTCTAGAATAGTCGGAGAGACCGGCCAGGTCATCTCGATAGAGGCTCTCCCGTCCAACGTTCGACCTGCTCAAGGAAACGGTCAGTAGGAACCAATGTGAGAATGTAACCGCCGTCAACCTCGCAGTATCAGACAGGAGGGGACAAATAGACGTATTTGGATCACCTCCTCGTAGAAGGAATTTGGGTAGCGTCGGGGTCAACAAGCGACCAGATTCAACTAAAGTCTGTACGGTCGACTGCGATCGGTTCATCAACATGATCGGCGACCTCGCGCGTGATATTTCATTTGTGAAAGTTGACATTGAAGGTGCTGAACGCCCTCTCCTGGAAGACGTACTGGCCCACAAGGACATTTTCAAGAGGCCATTTATATTGGTAGCCGAGATCAGTTTGAGCAATCGGGAGTTGATTTCGGAGTTTGCAAATGCAGGTTTCAAATGTGGTTTGCTTAGAAATGACTATAGCTTTGCTTTTTACATGAGTTGCTCCCGGAGGGAAGGGTCCCGGCAGCATCACCAACTCGAAGAGATCCCGAAATCCCCGATTGGCGAGAACGAAGGTGATTTTGTCTTCGTCCTGGAGTGATGCTGTGCTTATTTGCGGTCTCGAACTTAAATTCGCGAGTGTAGGCTACCGGAGGAGGTTCCACTGTCACTGAGAACTTACCTGCGAACGGTCCCGGCAGCAAGGTTCGCGCATTCCTACTCCTTCCTGTTTCGCTACTTGCGCGCCCGCCTCACTTCCAAATTCGAATACGCTCAGTATGGCGAAGATCTGTTGATCCAAAGGATGGTTCCGGAGGTCCGCTTCTTTGTTGACATCGGTGCGAATGACGGCATTTCTGGATCGAACACCTTCGCCTTCGCGTTGCGCGGCGCAAGTGGCATCTGCTTCGAGCCGGTCTCTGAGCCGTTTCGCAAGCTTCGATCGCTATATGCCCTGCGTCGAAACGTCGTCTGTCGAAAGATCGCGATCTCGGACAGGGATGCGGAAACACAGATTGTGGCGGCCAATTACTACTCGTTTCTGCCAGAAACCGAGGACACCACGCACTCGTCCCTCTGCGACCGCTGGCATCTTTTCCCTCCCAAACCGGAACGTGTGATTTTGCGCACCTTTGCGCACGCGATTGCCAACGTTCGAGTGCCATCGATCGTGGATTTGTTAAGCCTTGATGTTGAGGGGCATGAATTGAATGTCCTGCGCTCGATCCCATTCGACGAATACAAATTCCGCTGTATCGTCGTGGAAACCCATGTTGAGCGGGAAGGTAAGCGGATTTGGCAACATCGTGATCTCTCCGCGATCAATGACTTGCTGGGCAACCGTGGGTATCGGCCGGCGTTTTCAACTACGGCTAACACTCTTTATGCTCCTGGCGGCGGACGGTTCGGCACATAGACGACCTAGGCGTCCGCTACGCGCACGATACCCAATTCCTTGAAACAGTCTTTCTGCCTTCTTCTCTTCTCCTGATAAATCAGACTAAAAATCTGATGTGCCCGATTTTCGGACTAAGCCTCCGCAGCGGGGAAATTCTCTCAAAGTTTAGATTTTTCGTCGAAAATCACCTGACGTCGAATTGACATCAACGGAGTGAAAAGCAGTGGCAAATCACGGCAAACAGCGTCCCGTAAGTGGTTGGATTATCAACAAAAACCGTTATAAACAGGGGGTTTCCGCGGTTCCAGAATCTGATGTACTGCCAATTGTACGACCCATCTGCACGAGGTCTCACTCAGTCGAACGTCGAGAGAGTTGCCGGTGTACGATCCGGTGGCATTGGTTGCAGAGAGTTATAAGATTCTCAGCGGCATCGTCTCCCAGCAGGCTCCGTGGGCGGAGGTGATGAACGTGGAGACCGTACGCTACCCCGCAGCGTTGGCAGCGCCACCCATCTCGCTTGAGCACCTGTTCGCACAAATGACGATAGGAGTCTAGAGGCAACCGGACCCTAGGCCGCTTGGGTCGCAGCGAAGTCACGAAGCCACACGCACTTCTGCCAGGAACTCTGCCCTCTCCGGCTGAGGAAGCAACGAGAAGAGCCTACTCAGCGCCAGCAGTAAGCATTTGGGATTGCCGTCTTCAAGGTTCGCCCCCGCCAGGAAATCCGCGCAGATCATCTCCAGCATGTATCCTCGAGATGTCCGTTCGTCCGAGCATGAGGGCCGCTGTTTCAAGGGCCTGCTCGATCACTGGCAGCTGGCTCTTGTAGACTTTGAAGTAGATCAGCTCCCACGGCTCGGTTTCCTTTCCCGTCAGATGTCTCTCCACCTCTCGCTTGAACTCCTCCTTGGGTAGTTCCTTGGCTTTGTGCAACCAGGTTGCACAATCGAAGTCCTGTCCCGTCCCGCCGCGCCACCTTCACCATCTCCGCCGCCTTGCTCCAGCCCATTTCCTCGAGCCGCTGCTTCGGAATCTTCGTCAGATTCTCGTGGATGGCCATCAGGTAGTAGGCCTTCCGCCGTGATTCCGGGAAATCGCTTCTCCAGGAACTCATCAAACGATTTCAGGTTCTCGAGCCTCCAGTACTGTCCCGCCCGAACTTCGCACAGATATTGCCCCAGCTCGACAAACCGCACGTCCCTCTCCCGCTCCTTGGTCTTCTCCCAGGCCAGGATCTCGTCGATCTTGTCCAGGACGAACGAGAGCCCGCCGGCGATCGAGTTTCGGCGCCACCATCGGCAATCCGTTAGTCCACAAGCTCGTCAAGCCAATCAAGGTCGCTCGCTCCTGGCCGACGGATCAGGTTCGTTTCAATCAATTGCTGGTTATCGAGGCAGAGACCCAGATGAGAGCAGCTCACGCAGCCGTTCTGGGGGAAGCGGATCCCGCTGTGCGAGGAGAAATGCCCCGATTCCAGCTGATCGATGGTCGTCTCAACCAGGCGGCCGAATTCCCTGCGCTGCTCTTCTGAGATCGTGGCCTTCAGGTATTGGATCTCGGGCAGCTGCTTCCGGACGAACACGACGAAGGCCACATCCGGGATGCCGCTGATCCAGGAATAGCAGATGAGCTGTGGATCGAGAGACAGAAGCCCTTCGGGCTCTTCTGAATAGCGGCTGGTCGTAGTCTTCCAGTCGATCAGGCAGTGCTTGCCATCGAGCTCACCGATGGCATCAATATAGGAAACGAACTCATTGCCTCCCGCGAGCGTCCGAGTGAGCTTAAGCTGCAGGTTCTCCTTGGGGTGCCGGACACGAACCCGATCCTCCCGTACGAACTTCTCGAGCAGATGAACTCCTTGGTGCAGGAGCCGATCCCAGGATTCTCCCTTCCGGTATTCAAACGGAGTATCACGGAAGGCACCCCATTCTTTGAACAGTGCCGCGGTGCAGTCCTGTTGTTCGAAGTAGGCGCCCAGAGCCTTCTCAAAGCAGCGGCCAAAGACCATGGCTGCCCGGGTGTCCTTCTCCCGCCAGCCATCGAGATAGCGGTAGCGATAGCTGCGAGGGCAGCGCAGGTACTGGCTGATCTGGGTATAGCTGTAGATCATCGCTGTTCCTGTGCGTGAGTCTCGCTGGCCTCTGTATGGGAGAGTTCTTCCCACTCCGCTTGCCGGGGCGAAGGCTTCCAGATTCTGAAAGGTGTGGCCGTTCAGGGTTACGTGTGTGGTCCTGACGACACCGCGGAGGTTGACCAAGGCCTTCTCATCGATCTGATCCTGGCTGAGCAGTTCCATGTCATAGCCGAAGTCGCGCAGGAACCAATTGAGCTTCCAGAGGGCGCGTTCGGTCGCAGTAGAGCCGGCCGGAGAAGGATCGGCGCTCGAAAGACTCGGGTTCCAGCACAACGAATCGGACCAGCAGGAAAGCCTTCTGCGGATGCCAGCGGTAGGAGGCCCATTCGACGCGAACCAGGAACAGGCCTTCCAGGGGACGGTCGCCATCCTGCTGACGGGAATGAAGACCTGGGATATGGCGTTTCATTGCTTCACCTCCGCAGGGCTGCGAATAGGAATTGAGTTTGCAGATCAGGCCGTCGCTGTCTTCTTTCGCCGAGGCCGCGAGGTGGGAGATGAAGGATTCGACCAAATCCCGGCTGGCGTCTTTGAGGGTTTCGGTGCCGCAGAAGTGGGCGGCATAAGCCTTGACGAGAGTCGGATCGAGGTTGTACTGGCGGATCAGAAGGCAGAGTTGGTCGCGGAGCCGTGGCTGGCCATTATTCGAGCCGTTCGACCGTGAGAGCCGTTCGAACCAACTGGCGCTGGCAACGGTTGCGGCGGTTCGGAGAGCCAACCCAGCTCCTCGACAGAGCAGAGGCCGATTCCGTAAGCTTTGCGCAGAGCCCGGTTGACGGCTCGAGTTTCGGCGACCCGCATCTCGGCGCCACGGACAAGAGGAGAGACGTTGGAGGGATCGGCATCGCCATAGCCGACAAAACCTCTCGAATTTGGGGTCTTGTAAACCGTCGCCTTAAAAACCCACCGGCTGGCGATCGGGTCGGATACGGTCTTTTGAAGCGAAGTTCGTATGCCGTGGCATCTCCTCCGCTGAGCTGTGCGAAGCAAGCCAGCGTGGGTTACATACCACTTACCGTCAAGTAGAAGTAGGTCGCCAAGAGCAACAGACAACCCGTATTGTGTGGATAGAGAATCCAGCGCTTTTAGAGCCGCACGTCCCAACGCGCCCGACCACACACTCTGCGCGAGCTCTGCGTTCTCCTTTCCCAGGTTTGGTTGTTCGCGTTTCATAAGGCCTCCTATATGTAACGCAATAGTAACGCACTATGCGTTACATGTCAAGAATGGATAAGGATTGCGGGCGACTTCTTGACGAGAGCATTCGGCTTCAGTAACCTGAGGCGAGAATGCAAAAGAGTGTGACCTTAAATCTCCGAGTCTCACCGGAGTTCAAGCGTAAGCTTGCGACGGAGGCCAGGAAAGAGAAGCGCTCTGTAACGAACTATATAGAGGTGGTGCTAGCGGAACGGTGGAAACGAAACCATTCTTCCACGACAACCAAGCAAGAGAAGTAAATGGAAGTGCCTTCCGGTGAAACACCCATCCCGCACCTTGCGGTCCCCGGAATCGATGCTGAAGACCTAGAGTTCTGAACATGCACGTACATGATTCTTGAGTTCGCCAGGCTCTATGCTATCATGGAGAAGAAAAGGCGAATATCTGAGAGCAGGCGCGGCAATCGTGCACCCGGGTGCACAGCACCTTGATGCGAAGGTTTGAATCCGGCACAAGGATTCTAGTACGACGATCCCTGGCTGCTGAGAAAAGTCTACGGACTTGATCATGATCAAGCCACACCATTGGGCATTTTTCGCACAGTCCAGCTTACCTCAAAGCTTGCCACGGGAGTTCTCAATAAACCTGGGATTTCCAACTCACCCGAGGAACTGAAAAAGGAGGCGATTGAAATCCTCGATGACGAAATTAAGCGCCTTGAGGCGCAGGAAATGTTGCAGGAGAGTATGGACAAAGAAAGAGCACCTTCCCGAGTTCTCGCCGCATTGGTTCCACCCCAAGAGACGATGGACCGCGTCGTCCGGTACGAAGCTCATCTGAGCCGCGAGTTCGATCGGATCCTGAACCGACTCGAGCGCGTGCAACGGATGCGCCGGGGCCAGCCTGGGCCACCGACGCTCAACCTAAACATCGACTAGGAATTTACTTTCCGGGAAAGCTAACACGCCGCGCGGCGACTCTCTGTTTTGCCGTGGTGCAAGGCCTCGGTTCGGCATCCTTAGAACTAATCGCCTTGCACATGCTGCGCAGGAGATAGTATCCGCACTGCATTTAGCAGACTTTCCGACTTGAAGGGTTTTGTGACATACATAACTGCGCCTGCGTCACTCCCGGCCTTGAAATCCTTGGTGAGCTCTCCCCCGTCAGTAGAATGACCGGAATCCCGCGCAGCTTCTCGTCGCCCTTGGGTGGCATGCGCAAGGCGGTTGTGCATTCTAATCATACTCCGTTCGTCCAGTCTGGGAGCCTCTTTAGACGCAGCTTTCGCGAACTTCCACTGCGGCACTACAAATTGGGGCAGAATCCGGTTTGACAGAGCTGGAACTGAACATCCGGACTATAATCCAGGGATGGCATCAGCGACGGATGGCTCCTCGCGACCTGAACAGGCGCTTGACGTTCGTCTTGTGGTCGACACTATTCCCGCGCTTGCGTGGTCCAGCGCTCCGGACGGTTCTGTAGACTTTGTTAATAAGCGATGGAGCGAGCATACAGGTCTCTCCCCTGAAGAGTCGTATGGCTGGGGCTGGAAGACCGCGATTCATCCTGATGACCTTGCGACATTGGCAGAAAAATGGGACGCATTCGGTAGCGCTAATGCCGAGCAGGCGTGTGAAGTCCAGTTGCGACGCTCCGACGGCGTCTTCCGGTGGTTTTCGTTTCGCCGTGAACCGCTCCGCGACGAGACTGGGTCGGTGACCCGATGGTACGGAACGGGAATCGATATTGAAGACGGCAAGCAAACGGAATTGCTTCGCTTAGCGGAAAAGCGAACGCTTGAAATGATTGCTGATGGGGCGACCCTCTCCAGCGTCCTAAACGATTTGTGTGCGGCCATCGATGAACACACGTCTGCAACTTCCCTTGTTTTTTTGATGGACGCGGGCGGCAATCAGCTGTTGCCGATCGCTGGTCCTCACCTCCCACCAGCAGTTACGACGGTTTTCACGCCTTGGCCGGTCGGCCCGAATAAAGGCTCTTGCGGTACCGCGGCGTTTACGAAAAAACGGGTAATCATTTGCGATATCTCCGAAGATCCGCGCTGGCCTGATGACGCTCAAGGCCTGGCTGCTCGAGACGTCGCGCTAAATCACGGACTACGTGCGGCTTGGTCCGAACCTCTGATTTCGAAATGTGGAGAGGTTCTTGGTACGTTCTGCATCGCCTATTCGAACCCGCGGGCTCCAAACCGTCGAGATCTCGAATTTATCGAGGCCGCGGGACATATCGCCCGCATCGCAATTGAACGCCAGCGATCGCAGAGAAACTACGAGAAGATGAACGCGAGCTTCGTCGTATTACTGACGCGATACCGCAGACGATTGTCGTCCTGGACGAAGCCGGTACCCCGGTCTACGCCAACCAAGCGACGCTCGACTACACGGGTCTCACCGTGGGAGATGTGCTTGCTCCGCAATTGCGCGAACGAATCTTTCACCCAGATGACCTGGAACAATTGCGCGACGAGCGAACGACTGCTCTCGCGCGCGGTCTTCCATTCGACATTTGAACAACGAGCTCTTCGGAGGGATGGCCAATACCGTTGGTTTCTGATTCGTTACAACCCATTCCGAAACGAGCAGGGACAGGTGATTCGCTGGTACGCTACGGGAACTGATATCGACGACCGCGTCCGAGCCGAAGAGAGGACACGCAACGAAAATCTAGCGTTGCGAGAGCAAATCGATCGTGACTCGATGTTCGAGGACATCGTCGGCTCTTCGGACGCTCTACGCAAAGTGCTTCGGCAAGTTGCCAAAGTGGCACCTTCCGATTCCACGGTTTTGATTCTAGGCGAAACCGGTACCGGAAAGGAATTGATAGCCCGCGCCATCCATAAGCGATCCAACCGCGCGGAGCTCGCGTTTTTCGGCATAAATTGCGCCGCAATCCCACCTCCCTGATTGCTTCCGAACTCTTCGGTCACGAGAAGGGCGCGTTTACCGGCGCAACGCAACGACGCCTGGGCCGTTTTGAATCGGCGAATGGTGGGACGATTTTTCTCGATGAAGTGGGCGACTTGCCCCCCGAAATTCAAATCGCGTTGTTACGAGTACTGCAAGAACGTGAAATCGAACGCGTCGGAAGCAACAAAGCCATTCCCGTGGACGTGAGAGTGCTGGCCGCGACGCATCACGATCTGGACACCCTCGTCGCCGAAGGAAAGTTTCGCCAAGACCTTCTTTACAGACTAAGTGTCGTGCCTATCCAGATGCCTTCGTTACGCGAGCGCACGGATGATATTCCTTTGCTTGTTGACTACTTTGTTGGTCGTTTCGGAAAAAAGGCTGGAAAGAAGTTCAGAACTATTGAGAAACAAACAGTCGAACTGTTCGAATCCTACCAATGGCCAGGCAACGTTCGCGAATTACAAAACGTGATTGAAAGAGCTGTGATCCTGAGCGAGGGCGACAGTTTTTGCGTGGACGAAACGTGGCTCAAACGGCAAGCGCCACAATTCGCTAGTCCGGCAGTCGCACTCAATAGCGTGCTGCAACGGCAGGAAAAGGAAATGATTGAGGCCGCCCTGGCAGAAGCTCGGGGCCGCGTCTCCGGCCCGGATGGCGCGGCAACCAAATTGGGGATTCCAAGACCAACTCTAGACGCAAAAATCAAGCGGTTGGGAATCGACAAATATCGGTTCAAAGTTCAGCGATCCAGCTGATTCCTGCCTGACTAGCAACCCAATTACTTTTGCTCGTTAAACAGCATTTGCTCAAAACCGAGCATCGCCCACGATTCTAAGTCCTACCTTTTCAATTAATTGTGACTGGGCTTTGCTTGCATTCCGCATGTGTGTACTCCGGAGCTGGGAATCCATTGACGCTGAAGATAGAACGGGCCCGAGTCGCGGATCCGGCTGAGTGGAGAGTTTCGGTCTGAGCACGTGGATCAGGTTAAAGCCGAGATCGAGCTTTGCGAATCACCAGCGGTTTTGGATTTGGAGGAAGTCGACCTCGTTGATATCGATGGCGTTCGCTTTCTGAACGAATGTGAGGCTGAGGGCATTTCGGTCGTTGCAGTGTTCGCGATACATCAGGGAATGGATGCAGCGGGAGCGAAGTCAAACAAAAGCGCCCCCTGAAGAGTGAGTCGAAGTTTGGAAGGTGGATGTGCCGAGAAAGAAAAATCAAGGAGAGACGAATGACAGCGACATCTTCGAAAGCAAAACCTAGCATCGTTTTCTGCCACGGACTCTGGGCCGATGGCTCGTGCTTCAGCAAGTTGATCGTTCCCCTTCAGGCGGAGGGGTATGAGTGTATTGCAGCGCAGTACGGCCTAAACACAACAGCAGAGGACGTCGCCTTGGTGAAAGCAACGATCGGCCGGGTGAGTAAGCCGGTTATCCTCGTCGGCCACTCCTACGGGGGAACCGTTATCACCGGCGCCGGAACCGACGATCGCGTTGCCGGCCTGGTTTACATCTGCGCGCTCGCTCCAGACGCCGATGAATCGTCTCAGACGCAGCAGGCCAACTTCCCGAGGACCGACGTCTTCTCGCACATCGAAGTCGTGGATGGACGTATCTGGCTGCGCCACGAAGGCACGAAGTATTTCTGCGGAGACCTTTCGGAGCAGGAGCAGAAGCTCGTTTGGGCGACCCAGGGCGTCCCCAGACCCGATTTGTTCGATGCGAAGGCCGGGGGAACCGCTTGGAAGTCGAAACCGAGTTGGTACATCGTCGGCAAAAAAGACCACACTGTGCATCCCGATCTGGAGCGCTTCTTTGCCAAGCGCATGGGTGCGACCACAATCGAGCTCGACAGCAGCCACGTGCCGATGCTCTCGCAACCGGAACGTGTCCTCGACGTGATCCGCAACGCCGCAAAGGCGGTTCAAGGAGCCGCAGCATCAGCCTAAGTGGGTCTCTGACGGGATACTTCGCTTACTTGCTTCGCTAGAGATTGGGCCTCCGCCGATCCCGACGACAGCGGTGGAGGCCGCGTCTCCGGCGGCGAGCGGTGCAGCCCTGTGGAGGGAAAGAGACTGGGAGAAGAAGAGGATGAGCAACGACGTTCGTGAAGCGCTCCCTACAGAGTTGGCCGAAGCCAACCGCACAAGTCTCGCGAGAGAGCTATTCGTGCGCGACTTCTGGATCACCGGGCTCGCGATTCTGAAGTACGTCCCACGCTCACTTCGAGTGAAGCAAGTTGACGGAATGGCCTTTTTCAGCGACGAAAAGCACAGCGAATTTCACAACAGAGTCCTTCGCATCACTCCAGAGAATCAGCGCCAATGGGGATCGATGAGCGTCTCTCAAATGCTGCTTCACCTCAACCTGGCGTGCGGTGGCGCGCTTGGCTTCTACCAACTTCCGGATGAGAGCTATCTCGCGCGAACGGTGTTTCGACGGATTCTGATCGATTGGTTCCCCGAACAACCGGTAGGGCTACGACGGCCGAAGAGTTTCAGGATTCCCCGCGACGCTCAGTTTGACTTCGCGTTCGAAAAGCAGCAGTTGCTGAAAATTCTTGATGCTGCGTGGCATGCAACAGCTGCGAGCGATTGGGGACCGCACCCTATGTTCGGAAAAATGTCGGTCGAGGAATGGGGAAAGCTCCTTCAAATCCACATCGATTACCGCCTCAAACAATTTGCGGCCTAGGGTCGCGCTTTATCGCATTCAAGCCACGTTGGAGGAGAAATGAGCGCAACGTATAAAGCGATTCAAGTTACCAAACCGGGAGAATTCGTGGCTGTAGTGAAACCCCTGGTCGATCCCGGCCCGGGTCAGGTGCGAATTCGCGTCGAGGCGTGCGGGGTCTGCCATTCGGATTCAGGCACGGTGGAAGGAATGTTTCCGATTAGTTGGCCGCGCGTCCCTGGCCATGAAGCAGTCGGGCGGATCGACGCCATTGGCTCCGGCGTTCAGGGATGGAAGGTTGGTCAGCGAGTCGGAGTGGGGTTTCTCGGCGGCTCGTGTGGATATTGCCAGTTTTGCCGAAGTGGCGATCTCGTGAACTGCCAGAACCAGGAATACACCGGCATTCATCATGACGGCGGATACGCCGAAGTGATGATCGCAAAAGCGAGCGGACTCGTGTCGATTCCTGACAGCATGTCGTCGGCGGATGCAGCACCGCTACTGTGCGCGGGACTGACGACGTTCAACGCGCTGCGAAATTCACCAGCAAAGGCCGGTGACTTGGTTGCGATACTCGGCATCGGCGGCCTTGGTCATCTGGGGCTGCAATATGCGAGGCGCATGGGATTCGAGGTTGCAGCGATCGGTCGCGGGAGTGAATCCGCGGAGTTGGCGAAGAAACTCGGGGCGCACCACTACATCGACAGTGCCGGTTCCGATCCTGCCGCAGCGCTCCAGGCGCTTGGCGGGGCAAAAGTCATTTTGATAACGGCTTCGGGCGGCACCACGGTCGCCACGACTTTCAAGGGCTTGCGTCCAGGCGGTGTCTCGATTGACGTCGGCGTCGGACCAGAACCGATCGAGATCTCGAGCATGGATCTCATCTTCGGAGAGCGAAAAGCAGCAGGTTCGCTGACGGGAAACCCCGCAACCGGCGACGCAACGCTTCGTTTCAGTGCGCTCAGTGGCGTGTCGGCCATGATCGAGACCGTCCCACTCGAAGACGCGGCTGCCGCATACGCGAAGATGATGGCCGGCAAGGCACGCTTTCGGATGGTGCTCGTTACAAAAAACGGCCAATAGCCAGACTGGCGGGCGAAGTGAAGCATTCAGCTTGCGGAGAAAGTTGATCGGGAAAAAGAGTGAAATTTCGGAAATAGCCGGAGTGGCAAAGGCGAAAGGAGATCAAGATGTCGTCGAAACCTAAGACAGGGGTATTTCAAGCAGCATTCGCTCAGCCAATGGGCGAAGAGGACCCGGGCTCAAGAGTTGTTCAACAAACAGAAGGCTTACTTTGCTTCTGATGCGACAAAGACCTACGAGTGGAGAATCGACCAACTCGATCGCCTTACTCGCATGCTCAAGGATAACTACAAGCGCTTTTCCGACGCCTCGTGCAATGACTTCAAGACAGCATCCCAGGAGAACGTCTTCGAGGTATCGGCGCCCATCGCAACCAGCGAATTTGCGAAGTCGCAGCTCAAGGAGTGGATGAAGCCCGTCGAAGCTCCTCTTCCAAAGTTCCTCGCCGCATCGGGGCACAAGGGAGTCGTGTACCGTGAGCCGTACGGCGTTACATTAGTGATTTGCCCATTCAATGGACCACTCCTGCTTTCATTGCGTCCTGCGGTGGCAGCTCTTTCGGCGGGCAACCCTTGCATCTTGAAGCTCTCCGAAGCACTGCCGGCGACTGACGAGTTGCTCTTGGAATTGATCCCAAAGTATTTCGAGCCGGAATCTTTTAGTGCTGTTGTTGGTGGGAAGGAAGTAGTTACGAAACTCCTGACCTTTCCCTTTGATTTCATAATCCTCACCGGGAGCGTTGGTGTAGGAAAAGTAGTGATGCGAGCGGCTGCCGAGCATCTCACTCCCGTGCTGCTCGAGTTGGGAGGACAGAACCCCGCGATCGTCGACGAGACAGCGAACATTCCAGATGCCGCCAAGAAAATTGTTTGGGGCGCGATGGCGTGGGGAGGACAGTGGTGCACTTCACCGGGCTATGCCGTCGTTCATGAGTCCATCGCGGAACAGTTCCTAGCCGAATGCAAAAAGGCTGTCGTCGAACTTTACGGCGCGGACCCCAAGAGCATCTCGGATTACTCCCGCGTCATCAGTCCCGCCGCAGTCGCAAGGCTTGCGTCCCTGATTGATCCCAAGAAGGTCGTTTACGGCGGGAAGTCCGACGCTCCGGCCCGTTACCTCGACCCGACCATCCTCTATCCGATTTCCTGGTCCGACAAAATCATGGAAGATGAAATCTTCGGGCCACTTTTGCCTATCCTCACTTACTCCGACCTTGGAAAGCTACTCGCAAAGATCAAGTCTCTGCCCAAACCGCTTGCCGGCTACGTGTTCAGCCGAAATCAGCAGGCGATCGATCAGGTCATGGAATCTCTTTCTTTCGGCGGCGGAGCTGTAAATCAGACCAATGTTTTCCTGTTCATTGAATCCATGCCGTACGGAGGAGTAGGAACTTCGGGCATTGGAAACTACTACGGAAAGTACGGCTACGATTCCCTGACGCACGCAAAATCAATCCTGATATCTCCGCCGGACGTGGCGATCGATCACCTGTTCCCGCCCTACACCAAAGAAAAAGTGCAGGCACTCAATCAATGGTTCGATTACTAGGGTTCCCACCCGTGAGGACAGCGATGTCTTCGAGGATTTCCTTACGACGGTCTGAAACTTGCCTGTTAGCTTCGCGAACATCACTACCTCCCTGTGTCAAATGTGGTGCGCCCGACCAGAAGTAACAGCTAGTGCGGCGCGATAAGACGACGCTCTCGCTACAGGATTGTTTCTAGGGCCGAGGCTGTATGGCGATTTTCCCGGCTGGCAGTATAATTTGCTCTTGGTTTCGGGCTCCGCGTTCTGCAGCTTTACCTTTAGATTCCTCTCCGCAAGCGCTTGAAATTCCAACGGGATGTTCGCTTTTCAAGCTATTGGCATGCGCATTGCACCTACGAACACACGGCCCCAGCAAACTTACGAAGAGGAGGCCGCGACATGGGCAATACGCCATTGCGGTTCACGAACGTACGGACATCGTTACTGGTGGCAGGCTTGTTGTGTTTTGGCATGCCTGCTCTTGCGCAATCGACATCCACATCGTCCGCCTCGAGATCAGTACTCAAAACGCGGAACCCACATCTACTCAAAATACACAATCGACATCCGATCAGAGTCAAAGCAGTCTAAACAAAGAAGACAATAGGCCCGTTTCGGACAACCACATCACGCGCAGAGACGTAACACAATTCGACCAATTTCTGGACAACCACCCGGAAATCGCCGAGCAGCTCCGGAAAGATCCATCGCTGGTGGACAACCGAGACTTCGTACGCAATCATCCTGTGCTGCAAGATTACCTACGGGATAACCCGGGAGTCCGCGACGAACTGAGGCAGAACCCGGACGCGATCCTGCGGCAAGAACAGCGCTTCGATAACGGCCACAATGGCCGCGACCGCGACACGGGGGACCTCGCGCGGTTCACGCGCTTCATGGACAGCCACCGAGAAGTCGCCGAGCAGCTTCGGAGAGATCCTTCCCTGGTGGACAATCGAGAGTTCGTCCAGAACCATCCCGACTTGCAGACCTTCCTCCAGAGCAATCCGGGGGTCCGCGACCAATTGAGGCAGGATCCGAATGCGTTCATGCAGCGGGAAGAGCAATTCAATCGCGCGCAGACCGTGCAGGATCGCGACAACCGCCAGGACTTGGCGCAGTTCGACCACTTCCTGGATAGCCACCGCGAAATCGCCGAGCAAGTCCGCAAGGATCCCTCACTCGCCGGTAACCGGGAGTTCGTGCAGAACCATCCCGCGTTGCAGGACTACCTGCGGGATAACCCCGGAGTTCGTGACGAAATAAGGCGAGATCCGAACGCGTTCATGCACCAGGAAGATCGCTTCGACAGCAGCCAGCACTGGGGCGACCGCGACGCGGCTCACGAACACATGGCCAGCTTCCGAGAGTTTCTCGACAGCCACCAGAGCATCCGAACGGACATGGCGAAAGATCCCTCGGTGGTCAAGAGCCGGGAATACGTGCAAAACCATCCCGATCTTGACGGCTATCTGAGTGCGCATCCTGAAGTGCGGGACGACATGATGGCCGACCCGGTTGGCTTCGTCAAAGGAACCCAGGAGTTCAAGAACTCATAGCAGCACGGCTGCGGGCGTCTCCACCAATGGAAGTGGCTCGGGCACCTCGACGGGAACCTCCACGGGCACGGGCACGTCGACTTCAAATCCTAAGCCGAAGCGGTAACTCACGCTCGCTCGCCCAATAGGAAGGCCGCTTCTCCGGCCTTCCTGTTGGCGTGTTTCGCCGGTTCTTGAAGCAGGAGGCATTATGAGCGTCAAGAGTTCGTTCATTCTCGGTTCTCGCCCTCGTTTCCGCGCTCCCACTCAGCGCACACGACAAAAAGAAAGACATGAAAAGAGGTATGCTGGAAAAGATGGAGGCGGTGCCTTGCGGTGCGAAGGAGCGGGGGCTCTCAGGTCTGGGCACTCTGTGGGGATCGGCAGGCATTACGCACGTAAACTCCGAAGAAAAGCTTTGCCCGCAGTACCTGTTGCGCACCGACGAGATGGACTACGAAATCCGTCCGATGGACCTGAAACACGCCACAATTCTGCCGGTTGGCCAGGAAGCGCAGTTCAAAATGCGAAAGAACGAGATCATTCTCGATGTCCCGGAGGCGGGCGTCCGGAAAATGCGAGCGTATGAAGTCGTAGGGATGAATCCAAACAATACGGACGCTGACGATAAAAAGTCGTCGAGCCTGACGCCCGACGAACGCTAACGGCGCTGCCCGCATTAGCATTTCGCTTGGATGGGGGCGGACGTCGCCGAAGCGATTCCTCGAGCCGGTGCCATCGCGCGTCTGTTTGTCTGCCCCCGCCTTCTGGTCGAAGCCCTCGGGGTCCGCAGCATATGTGTCGACAATCACAGCCGGGATAGGTCGCGGGCTGCCGAAACTTCAGGTGGAATACTCAGGCCGAGTTCAAATCCTTTGTTGATTCGAGAGGCTGTCTCCATGCTCAGGGTATTTCGTTCAAGGCTAGAGGCAGCAGGATTTCGCAAAGACGATGATCCATGGATACTAAGAAAACTCTATGGGCTCGACCACGACGCTGGGATTCCATTCTGTCTTTGGCGCGTCTTTCTATTCTACTCCGAGCTTGCGATGGAGGCCGCGAATGGAAAGCAGATCGGCACGTACGTGGGGATGATTCCGAGTGAGGACTCCAGCGGCGGCAAGCAACGGCTAGGGCACATCAGCAAGCAGGGCAATTCCTTGTTGCGCTTCTTGCTGGTGGAGGCGGCCCAAGCAGCAGCGCGAATCCATCCTGACTGGAGACGTCGGTACATCCACCTGGCGATGCGTCGACACAAAAGCATTGCCAAGGTAGCGATGGGACGCAGGCTGGCGATCCGGTTGTACTGGATGTGGCGCAATGGTAGTGACTATTCGCAGTCTCTAGAGTTCGGTTCGTACGCGGGACAGCTCGGAACCGGACATGGTGTGCAGTAGAACACCGTGGACTTGATGGGGCATCCCGCTCCCTGAAAAGGGAGTTCGAAGTAGTAATCGTGGTCGCAGTCTTGATCGAAGAGATGTATGGGTCGGACCGAAACCGACCGAAAGATTACAGACGAGCCGTGGTCATCGACGCTGGGCCAAAGAACACAACGAACGAAGACACTCTTCGAAGTGAACGGAGAAGTGCGCTCAAAAAAACGATTGACGGAGCCGACATTGTTAGAGATGTCCGGTTAGCCGACTAACCAGGAGTTGAGATTTTGGAATATTCAATAACCCGTCAATGTCCGCACCGTTCCGGATCGAAAAGACGGTAGTCATCACGAACGTCAGGCACCGCGAAACGTGCTTCTACACCAGGGATGGATGGGTCGCAAGATATATCCAAGAGAGCGAACAAGGTCGGACGTATCTTGACGGCGAACCCTATGACTCGCGCTAAGGCTCTGTACCCAACGGCAACGGGGGGAACTGCTTTACCCGTCCTGGAAGCGGACGGTAGTAAACCATCACGTAGAACTGCTTCGTGTTTTCGTCGGTCCCGACGAATCCCTCATCGAAATTGAAACTATACTCCGTCGGGATTTTAGCGTTCCCTGGCGATGTTCCCGGACTCAGATTCAGGTCGCAGGGCGCATCTGGGAACGTATCTGGATCGCGCTCGCACGCCCAGTAAAACGCCGGTTGAAGAAGCGAGAACGGACCCCTAGAAAAGGGCTCTTCAAACCGCATGTCGCCCGGCTGCAGGCCCATGTCGTTGTAGAGTTGCAGCAGATCGGCAAGGCTCGGCAGCGCCCAGTTCTTCGATCCGGGCAAAGTTGCTTTTGTTCATCGAATCAATCCAGGAGCCGATCTCTGCGAAGTAAACACCCCCATAGACATCAACCGGCGGCACATTCACGGTAAGTCCATTAGTCATCGACGTGATCGTCGTCGTCGGCTTCGTCACACCGAAGTTATTCACGGCAGCCAGATTCGCGGGAAAGGGCCACGAGAGGTGCGTGATCGTGTCATACACGGCCTTGCCCGCGCCGGGGCCGCGATTGTAAGGCAGCACTACTCCAGTCCCGGTCGGCAGCGGGAGTAGCTCGTCTGTTGTCATCGGTAGTACATGAAAGAGGTTGTACGTGGTTGTGTTCGCTCCCGACACTCCGGTATTGAACGAAAACGTGTACTTGCCCGCCGCTGTTCGGCGGATCCGACGTCCAGTAAAGTCCAGGCTGCAGGCCGATGAATGGAAACACCATGGAAACAGGTAGCTGTCGAAAGTGGACACAACGCTGTCTGGGTAAACCCGCCCCAGCCCCACATAGTAGAGTTTACTCAGTGCGCTGCCCTCGCATTGCACGCCGAAGTTGCCCCCATCTGTGCCGATCGACGAACACGAAGGGTCCGTATGCGGAGTCGTCTGGAAGCTGCCAAGTGATGTGGTTCAGCCATCCCATGCCGTTGTTATAGAGATTCAGCGCGTTGACCCAGTTCAGAGCGGTCTCGTAATCCATGGTTCCATCCGGATCGATAACCGGTGCGGTTCCATCGGGATAGAGCCGGAAAGCCATGGCTTCACCATCGCGACCACTGCGGATCTCCCGCCAAGTCAGCATCAGCCAGCCAGCACACCCCAAGATTCTCGTCGTAGACGGTCTGGTCGTAGCTGGGGCCGCCGCCCACCAACCAAAGTCCCCTCGTTGCACCCCCCTGTGAGATCCCGCAGGGAGTATCGGTCTGAGCCGTCGCCGCCGAAAACTCCTACGCATGAAAATACGATTGTTCCCCAAGCGACAACGATTAGGGTTCGTGAAATTCCCATGCTCCCCTCCCAAAGCGAAATGCCGTGAATTCTATTAGGCCAGAGAAGCGTTGGCAAGCGAAAAAACAGAGACTCAGGTCTAGAGAACTCTCCACGGTTACCGAAGTGGTGGGAGCACTAGCCGGATATTTGCCCGGCCAGCCGGCTTACCGGGACTTAGGAGCCTTTTTGCCCGGCTCACTCAGTGTGATTGGGAGTTGTTCAGATTATCCAAGACCCATATCTAGTCGGCCATCAAGAAATAATGTATCGTTCTTAGCGGTGCTTTGCGAACCGGGGGATTTTGATGGATTCCATCCGACGCACCCTCGTCCACATGCTGATCATGCTGAGATGTGTTTGGACTAAACCTGGTCTTCACCAGCGATCAGGCCCGAGCCGATAGGCTTCGTGCGACCAGATCAGAACGGCATGCAAGAATGCGGGTTTCGTTCTAGGCGGCGGGGCTCGCAACGGGTTGTTGCTGGATTGCTTCAATCCGATCGTCCAAGGGACAACGCAGCCGAAGTCGGCATCGATACCGCTGCCGAGCCATCAACCCGCAATTGGTGAACGCATGTCGGGCGGGAACAGGCTCAGCCCCCGTCGCGGCGCCTGCGAACGCACCATTGGTGCCTGCCGCCGACGGTCAGACCGTCTATGATCCCAATCTGAACGTCACATGGCTCGCCGACGGCAATCTGGCCGGCAAGCAAACATTCGGAGTTTCAAACATCAACACAGGATGGCTCGATGGACTATGCGACGGCGGTCCGATGGGTCGAAGCGATGAACAAGCTCGACCACGGCGCCGGCTATCTCGGTCACAATAATTGGCAACTTCCGACCGCGCCGGCCAAAGACAAGAGCTGCGCACATACCGGACGGACACGGCGAATCGTTCGGGTTCCATTGTTCGGGCAGTGCGCTGGGATCTCTGTATTATGCTTCGTTGCGTCTTCGCGAGCCGGACACCGCCGTTCGCACACCTGCCAATAAGGTCGGCCCGTTTAACGATTTCCAACCCTATTTATATTGGTCCGGGTCTCCGGCCGCCGATCCCAAGAAAGGATTTGTGAGCTTTTCGTTCAACAGCGGATTTCAAGGAGCCAACGTACCACTGAATTATCTCTACGTGCTACCGATGATCAAAGGAAAGCTGCCGGGCACGCCCCGCGCCGCAGGCGAAGGATTGGAAGTCAACCCCGGCGGACAATCCGTCTATGATCCAATTGCACAAGTCACTTGGCTCGCGGACGCGAATTTGGCGGCCAAACAAACATTCGGTGTTGCAGACATTAACCTGGATGGCGCGATGGACCACCTGGCAGCCGTACGGTGGGTCGCCGCCATGAACAAAGCCGATCAAGGCCGCGGATACCTCGGTCAAACGGATTGGCAATTGCCCGAGACCGGGCCGCCCGATCCATTCTGCAGCATGAAAGGGACGACCGGCTTTGACTGCACGGGTAGCCCAATGGGGGAGCTGTTTTATAAACAATTGGGGCTCCGCCGAGGCGAGTCCGTGGTCGCGGTTCCCGAGGTTAAGGTCGGCCCCTTCCACAATATTCAGCCTTATCTCTACTGGGCGTGCGCGGCGGAAACCGCCGCATCACCTTGCCGGACCACTGGGCCCGCCGACGGGTTCGAGTGGAATTTTTCCTTTGGAAACGGCTTTCAGGGTACGAATCTCTTGGGAAACAACTTGTATGTGATCGTTTATTATCCCGGTACCAACTAGCATACGGT
This sequence comes from uncultured Acidobacteriota bacterium, assembly GCA_963842425.1. Taxonomy (GTDB): domain Bacteria; phylum Acidobacteriota; class Terriglobia; order Acidiferrales; family UBA7541; genus Palsa-295. The sequence continues at coordinate 40,875 of CAWJGQ010000014.1, forward strand.
CAGCCCTGCCGTAGGATATTTGGCACCAGCGCGATCCGTGGCGCCTGTCAGGGCCTGATTAACGGGGTTACCGGAAACTCGGAGTACTAGGCGGGTATATGTCCGGTTAACGGGGTGGATTCGATAGGTTGATGCAACACCATCTAAAGAATCTGCTGTTTAAGGATGGTGTTTATGACCCAGAGAGAGACGATCGAGGCTTTCTCCCGCGCAGGAAACTGATGTATGGAAGCGGTGGAAGGCCGGGCAGTCGTTGCATGCGATCGGTCGCGTATTTGGCAAGCCGCATACTTCCATTCGTCATCTATTGTTGCCTCGGGGAGGGATTCCTCCAGCAGTGCGCCGTCGCTCCCGACTAGCCCTGACGCGGTCTGATCGAGAGGACATCTCGCGAGGGATCGCATCCGGTTCATCGATTCGTGAGATAGCTAGACATCTGGATCGAGCAGCTTCGACGGTGGGCCGAGAAGTCACACGCCATGGTGGCCGTCCCGCCTATCGAGCCCATGAAGCCGATGACCAAGCCTGGGAGTCGGCCTTGCGGCCCAAGAGGTGCCTTCTTGCCCTGCACCGGAGGTTGCGAGAGGTGGTTGCGAGTAAACTGGTCCTGGAATGGTCGCCGGAGCAGATTTCCGGGTGGCTGAAGACCCGGTATCCCGATGACCCGAGCATGCGAGTGTCCCACGAGAACCATTTACCGCAGCCTGTTCATCCAAGCGCGTGGAGTGCTGAAGAAAGAGCTGATGGATCACCTGCGAACCAAGCGGCGCATGCGCCGCTCGCGGCACTCTCGTATCTTCAAAGATGCGCGCGGTCAGATCGCAGATGCCATCTCGATTAGGGAAAGACCTGCTGAAGTTGAGGACCGCGCTGTCCCTGGTCATTGGGAGGGCGATCTGCTGAGCGGCTCGAAGAACAGTCACATGGTGACCTTGGTGGAAAGGCATTCACGTTTTGCCATGCTGATTAAAGTGCCCAACAAGGACACAGCAGTGGTGGTGACGGCATTGAGTCGGCATATTCGTAAACTCCCCGCTGCCCTGCGGCGCTCGCTGACGTGGGATCGCGGACTGGAGATGGCGAAACACAAGGACTTTACGGTAGCTACGGATGTGCAAGTCTACTTCTGCGATCCGCAAAGTCCCTGGCAGCGTGGCACGAACGAAAACACCAACCTACTTTTGCGGCAATACTTCCCGCGAGGAACCGACCTGTCTGGCTAATTCTCAAGCGCAGCTCAACCAGGTCGCTGTTGCGCCTAAATCAACGCCCGAGAAAAACGCTAGGCTTTCAGACTCCCGCGAGTAAACTGCCACGTGGTACGCGTCGACCGTCTGAGCCGGCACGACTTATCGGGAGTCAGCCAGCAGATAGAAGAGCTTCTTGTCAAGTGAGCCTCTCGCGGTGCGTGCAGGTCAGTGCCGCGGGCGCAATGGCAAAAAGCCCCTCCCGGTTCCCCACTTATTGCCGCCTCAACGGCCGTATCCGCTGCCGTCTCAGTTCCACACGCGGCGGGCGGTATCCACCACCAATTTCAGCTTGGCCCATTGCTCGTCTTCGGTCAGCAAGTTGCCCTCCGCCGTCGATGCGAAGCCGCACTGAGGGCTGAGAGCAAGATTTTCGAGCGGCAGGTATTTCGCGGCCTCATGGATTCTCTTCACGAGCAGGTCTTCACTTTCGAGCTGCGGCTTTTTTGAGGTGATGAGGCCGAGGATGGCGATTTTGTCCTTGGGAATGAAACGCAACGGCTCGAACGTCCCGGACCTCTCGTCATCGTATTCCAGTGAGAACCGATCCACTTTCAGAGTTCCGAAGAGCTTTTCCGCAATCGCATCGTATCCGCCCGCGGCATACCAGTGGCTCCGGTTGTTTCCGCGGCACAGGTGGATAGCCAGCACCACGCCTGGTTTTCGTGCCGCCTCGAAGCAAGCATTGTCCGCCGCGATCGCTTCGTCGAGAGCGTGTTCGGCGTCCATCTTCATTTCGGTTTTGATCCAAGCGCGCCACTTCGGGTCCAAGTAGTAGCTGTAGCGCGGCGCGTCAATCTGGATATACTTCACGCCATCCGTCGCGAGCACGGCTACGTCCTTCTTGATGATCTCGACGATGTCCCACAGCAGAGCGGAGTGGTCCTTATAAACTTTATCCGTAACGCCCCTCTTGAACGAGATCGCGGGAAACTGGGTGGCGCTTGGCAGCAACATCTTAATATTGCCCGGGCTGTGTTTTCTCAAGAATGGGAGTTCGTTCGCCGTCACGGGACGCACCGGGCGAAGTTTGGCATTGACGATCCCGGTCACGTGGCTGACGTGCGCCTCTTGCACCTGACCTTCGGCTCCCCAGACTTCAGTACTGCGCGTGATTTCGGAGCCGAGGTCGAAGCCCTCGACAGCGTCGGTGAAATTGCTCATGAAATTCCTCCGCCGCAGCTCGCCATCGGTGAAGATCGCGAAACCAAGCTCCTTCTGCTTCGTGAGCACCCGGAGGACGTGTTTGTCCTCCATGGCCTTCAAAGTCGCACCATCGGAGTTCTCTCGCGCTGCGAGCAATTCCAGTGGCCGCAGAAAACTCCCTACGTGGTCAGCTCTAAGCGATTCTGGCATATAGGCACCTCTTCTGGTGTTGGGATCGAGTTGTCCCTAAAGAATCCGTTCTCATTGAGCCGTAGCATTTGGACGGCGGCGGCTAAGGTACGCGAGATATTGATTGGCCGAAGAGGCGCATGTGAATCTGGCGTGCGCCTCCTTTTTTCCCTAGGCTCTCGCTAGGTAGATCTTGTACACAATGCACTCGTCTTTGCCTCCAACCGTCTTACCAACGTGGGTCACTCTCCAGTTTTGTCCGTGCATTCGGATAATCGCGCCTTTTTCTGGAACCGACGCTGTCCCGTCAGGGTCAATGACCGTATCTTCATTTCTGAATTCTCCGTCGTAGCAGTACGAGATCTGCTTCTTCTCTGCCATAACGCCTCCGGTTGGCGGGTCCTCCCGAAGCCGCATTCTTAAGCAAATACCGTCACCCACGGAACTAAGAATACGCCGGTTTGCGAGAGGTTGTCGCCATCGTGGCGGCCAAGGCCTGATTGATGTCTTAACGAGGCCGGCCTCGCGACGGCCCGAGTAGACTGTTCGGTGTTCACCCTACAGTGCTCGGACCGAAGGAGGCCGAGATGAGGATTATAGGATGTGATTTGCACAGTCGCCAGCAGACGTTGGCGATGCTGGACACCGCAACGGGAGAGATAGAGAAAACGACTCTGAAGCACGAAGAGAACATCGTGCGAGAGTTTTATTCCAAGCTTCCGCGGCCGGTGCGTGTGGGGATCGAAGCCACCGGATCGATGCAGTGGTTCGTGAACCTCATGGAAGAACTGGGGATCGAATGTCTGGTGGGTCATCCGGCAGAGATTCGAGCGGCCGAGCCACGAAAACAAAAACATGATCGGCGAGATGCGGATTTGCTCCTGTCACTGCTGGTAGAAGAGCGCTTTCCGTCGATCTGGTTACCTACGAAAGAACTGTTAGACATTCGGGCCTTATTGCGGCACCGCCACCAGTGGGTGGGCCTGCGGGTCAAAATACAAAATGCGCTGCAGGCGATTGCCTTGGCAAATGGGCTCCGACGAGGTTCCTCCCTGTGGACCCAAGCAGGGCAACACGCGATCGCGTCTTTGCCGTTGTCACCCCATGCCGCTTATCGGCGGAATGAGTTGCAGGCGATGTATGTGAAATTCGAGACGGAGATCGAAAAACTAAATCAGCGAGTCGAGCAGCAAGCTCGTGAACGTTCCGGAGCACGGCTGTTGATGACTCATCCTGGAGTAGGACCGATCACCGCCTTGGCGACCGACGTGTTCCTGGGCGATCCAGCTCGATTCGCAGACAGCAAGGCCCTGGCTAGTTATGTGGGGATGATCCCCGGAGAATATTCCAGTGGAGAGCGACAGCGACTGGGTGGCCTAACCAAACAAGGCAATCCGCTGTTGCGATTTCTCTGGAGTGAAGCAGTCATCCATGCGGTACGCCGGGATCCGCAGTTGAAACATTTTTACCGCCGCAAATTGATCCAGAAAGGTCTCGGAAAGGCGAGAGCCGCAGTGGCTCGCAAACTGGGAATCCGGATGTGGATCATGTTGCGGGATCGGATTGAGTACAACGAGTTCTGTCGTCGTGGACAGATGCAGCAGACAAGTGGTGATGCCTGTGCGGGGATGCCAGAACCGCGTTATGGTGCGAAAGTCACCGGCTGATTGATTAGGCTACCCGCCTCCCTGAAAGGGGAGATCGAAAAACTCATCGTGGTCGATGGTGATCGAAGAGATGACTGGTGGGCAACACCAAGTGGATGAGCGCAAAAGGCTGAGCAACTTAGGGTGAACGCAGATGAACAGAAGCTCCAGAAACAGACGCAATTCGTGCGCCGACGAAGAAGTGTGTTCGATTCGAGCAATGAGCGTAAGAAAAATCCCTTGCAACAGCCGGCCTCGTTAGAGATAACGGGGCTACCGTCCATATGAAGTCTCACCTCAAATGGACGGTTTGACTTTGGTAGAAGACGGTTCTTCCAGAATGCAAACGAACTTAACTCCGTTCCATAGCCATAATCGATCAATTCGGAATTGGGTTTTCCTGGTTTGTTTGTCGATCACGTTGACGTACCGCCTTATCCACGACCCTACGCCCAGGCTTATGGCTTTCGAACGTGCCCTTGCAACGGTTTCGAAGGTCCAACAAACTCCACGTGAGTGAAAATCCGATGGATACACAGCATAGTCGAGCCATTTGGGAGGACGTGCCACGAAAAGATCCTACCTCAAGCTCATTTGAATTGAGGTGATTCGCATCGAATGCTAGTGCCTGATTAGCGGTGTTGCGGGAGAAGTGAAGCACTACTTCAAATGTCCGGTAAGCCGACTTCCATGATAGGTCTTTGTCAAGAGGGCAAAAGCTCTCCCGACGCGCTTCGGAGGAGCGCGGGTGTAAATTCGTTTCGATTCTTCGCCGCGTTGTGTTGGCCTCTCGGCCTGTGGTTCCTCAAGTAGAAGAACCAGACTTCCATTTGCTGGCGCAGCCTTTCGGGCTGCCCAGAAGATTGAGTTTGTGTTCTCCTGCCAGTCTCGAAACTAATCAACGGGAGCATCGGGAGCTTGCGCTCCTTGCGCCCAGTCGGCTTAACGGCAAGACCTGGCAGGCCGCGCGCTGAAGAAATCTTTCTTGTTCCGACCGCGCTTAGGCGGCTGCGCAGTCTCCGGTCTCCACCACCAGAAAATTGCACTGGCCACGATCCACCGCCATCAGATAGGCCACCAGCTTTCGCGCCACTGCCAGCGTGGCGCGATTGGCATTGCCTTTCTGCTTTTCCCGGTCGTAGAGCAGCGCCAGCGCCGGGCTGTAGCGCGGCGCCATCTTGGCCGCTTCGATCAGCGTCGTCTGCAGATGCTTGTTGCGTTGTTTCGACAGCGGCGTGCGTTGCACCGTGTTACCAGAACTCTTCTCAGCGCCGCACAACCCGCAGTAGCTGATCGCTTTCTTGATCGAAGAGAACCGCTGCACTTCACCGATTTCCAGCGCCCAGGTCAGTGCCGTGATCTGGCCAATCGCGGGAATACGTCATCAACCGCTCGACGCGTTCGGCCAGCAACCGATCGCGCTCCAGTGAACGGATCAGAGCGCTTTCGATTTTGCCCAGCCGCACCACCGTTTCTCGGCACTGGCGCAGCAGGGCCCGCAGCCCTTCATCGATATCCGGGTTGGTCGCCAGCAGTTCGCGGAAGTAGCCGGCCTTGTGCAACCGCTGCTTGTTGTAGCTCACGCCGGCTTCCATCAGCAGTGAGCTAATCTTGATTTTCATCTGCACCATCTGACGCACCAGCAGGTTGCGGTAGCGTAGCGTGCGCCGCCTCTCGCGAATCGCCGTTGACGCCATGTAGCACTCCGGCAGGAAATCGCAACGCAGGCAATCGCATATCTTGTTGGCATCGATGCGGTCGTTCTTCTTTTTCGCTGCTGCAATGGCACGCAGCATCAACGGGTGGGCCACCTTCAGGGCGGCCGCATGTGGCTTCAGGTGATCGTAAATCCACCCGGTGAACATCGTCGCTTCCATCGCCGCGCTCCACGGCTGTGGCAAAGTCTTCATCCAGTGGTCCAAGTCAGTGCGTGTGGCGGGAAGCGATCCTTCGGCGTAGACCTTGCCACCGCTGTCCTTCACGCAGTAGCTGATCTTGCGCTTGTGCACATCCAGGCCGATGTAATACATAGATTCCATGGGGGAGCCTCCTTAGTGTTCTGAATCAGCGGGTCGCTGAGTTCAGTTTTTCTACACCAAGCGCTCCTCCTTCGACCTATACATTCAAACTAATCAGGACCTACGACTGGCTTCAGTCGCGGTGTTAGAATCCATCGATGATTCCATCTTCTCCTGCCCTCAGTTTATATCTGCTTGCCGTTTGTGTGGTCATCGCAGCGGGAGTCGGTGCGCTCGCAGGCGTGATAGCTTCATTATCCTTACGACTTCCGATCCGCGATATTTGGAGAGACGCGCTGATTGGTTTGTTGGGCTTCCTAGTGGCTTTTGCAGCGTTCGCATTCTTGGGTCGGCTCCGCACCTTCGCCAGTTCTGATGAGGGTCCTCTCAAAGCAGGTCTAGCCGCGGCAACGACAGTGCCAGTGGTGCGAGAGTTTTTTCGATTCATTCGATCTAGGCGAGCCACTTAACCGGACTTGTCCGGCAAGCCGACTTATCAGGCATTGCGCCCGAAGGCCAAGGCTACGAGTTTCATTGTCTTCCGTACTCGCGAACCCATGCAGGAGGTTCCCTTCGAGCTATGCAGTAAGTGTAGACCTCCGTGAGCGTCGCTTCAAAAACATCCGTTTATGGGACGCGAAAACTGCGATTCTCGGACATGTCGAATCAAGCACATACGCGACACCAGAAAATGGGGATACTGGGCACCCGGCACACACGCGTTCTGGTACTCCACTTGTCCGGTCAGGTGACTAATCAGAGTTAGCCTTACCCTTCGTAATCTTCGCCTCTTACTTCATTACCCACGCTCCAAAAAGCTGCCCAGCAAGATTTCTCAGTCAGAACAACCAGACATCTTTCTGGTACCGGCGCAACCGCCGCCCATCTGTTCCTCTTTCGCCAGTGCACGTCCTCCCATTTCGGACCAAGCCAAAGGCACCAACGGAGTTTCTTCTGCACTCCAGGAAGGAGGGCAGCATCCGAGTCCAACTCTGTCCTCGTCGCGTTGACGCGTCGCAACGCCGGCCCGGAACTATGCCGTGCTGCTGCCCTGCCCGTTCTTCGTTCTTTGTCGAGCTGATTGGCTATAACTGCACACGTGTAAACACGTGACTGTCGGTCCACTTAGAGACAAACACGTCGAAATTGTCGTCGTTACTGACGTCAGTTCCTGGCCGGGGCGCAGCACCCGTGGCGTAAACCTGAGAGAAGAGTAGCGATTCGAGAATGCCGAGGATTCCAGAGCCTGGTGGTTGCACCGCCACACCGTGAACTTCCGCCCCCATAAAGTTGATGAACACGGGCGCCAAGCTGGGAGTAAACTTCATGAGAAACCCCGTGTTCTCCGCGTCGCTCTGATATGGGTTAGGGGTGCCTAAAATGTTAACGGCACTCGTGATCCCGCCAACATATATCTCGCCCATCGAATTTATGGCGATGCTTCTGCCCACTGTAGATACAATTTGCTCTCCAGCTGGTGGGGGTCCACTGACGTATGTCGAATGCATCAGCTGTCCTAGCGGCGACAACACGGCAGCGTAGCCGTTGTCATTGAAAATCGTGGCTGCGGTGGTGCAATTTGTAAATTGATGATAGCCGCCAGGCGTGACCGGAAAGTTCGTTGAACAGGTTGCTCCCGTGACATACGCTTGGCCAAGCCAGTCGACGGCAATACCAATACCGCTATCGTCAGGGGGACCGTCCGTGGCGTCTTCCTTGCCACCGAGAAAGTTGGAATACATCGCGCCGGAGCCATCCGGAAGGAGCTTTGTAACAAATGCCGTTACTCCGTCCCCCTGTGGCGGGCCGCCAGCATTTGACGCGAGTGCAGGAAAATCGAAAGAGAAGGTAACACCCGTCACATAGGCGTGGCCGGTACTATCTACGGCAATTGAATCAGCACTGTCGAACACGCTCCCCCCGATGTATGTGGAGTAGCCACCGTCCAAGGTTCCCTTGCCGGCTGCTTGCACCACTTTCGCGACGAACCCATTCTGGCAAGGCAGGCCGCCAATAATTGCCCGCACTGAGGCCGAGCAATTCGTTACGCCGAAGACCGGTTGCCATGACTTGTGTTGACCCTGAAAGTACTCTGTAGTGGGGAAATCGACGGCGGTCGTGTAGCCCGCGATATACGCAGCATGTTGCGCATCCAGTGTGATGGCGACGCCAACGTTGGCACCACCATTGGCAGTGCCTCCCCCAAGACCAACTACCCAGTGAAAGGAATCACCGGACGGATCGAGATCGGCCACGTAGGCATTTTCGCCGCCGAATGCATACGTCGCGTTGGTGATGAAATTGGTCGCGGCTGTACTACCAGTGATGAAGACCCCAGTAGAGTCGGCAGCTATACCGTTGGCGGATGTTGAGCTGTCGCCGCCCATATAGGATGAGAAGAGGATCTGGCCCTGCGGCGAGATCTTGACCACGAATGGTGACGCACAGGTACCAGTTGAGAGCGTAGCCTTGGGCGTAACACTATTTGGTCGTGGTCGCGGGCGGATGAGGGGCGCGTTCAAAGGGTGCACAGTGAGCGTGCAGCCCGAAGCTCCTGGCTGGGTGCCAACCTCTGGGAAATCGGTCGAAAGAGTTTCACCAGCAACATAAGCGTTTCCTGCGTTGTCCACTGCAATACCTGCAGGAGTGTCGAAACTGCTCCCTCCGAAGTTCGTTGTGAAGTCGAGTGTGGGATCGATGACGACAGGTTTACGCGGGTCGTATGAGGCAACGGTGAAGGCAGCGTGTGTTTGGTCCAGAATGCGATAGCTTCCAGCAATGTTCGTTTTCTCGCTGGCTGCAATCTGGTATATGGCGGGTCGCTGGTGGCGGAGCTCCGCACCGCTTGCCGCCCTGATAACCAGATCACCCGTCGTGGGGTCAACTCGGAGGGATTTTGCTCCGTCAAACGACAGTTGGATCTGCCCCGGATCGGCGCCGGGTGCGACCACAAAATCATATTCCAATTGGCGCTGATTGCCGTAGTAGACCAGATCGATTCCCCGATACACGCCCTCATATTTCACGCGAGCGTAATGAGGTACATGAAGTTTCCAGCGTTTGGGATCGTTGCCGATAAGATAGTTCACTTTGTACGGCAGCGGGTCGATGCCAGTGATTGCTGCGTTCTCATTCGCTCCAACGAGCGACATGCGGAGCGCAGTGGTCGTAACGATTGGCGCATGGGGCTCTTTAAGACCTTTCCGCTTATCACCCGCGGACAAGGACAGTACTGCTTCTTTGCTAGACAGAGCCAGGCTATACCCGGCACCGTGCGATACAAACTCGATGCTCGAGTCTGCCTGTCCAACATTGCGCTCGAAACTTAGCGGCCGCTGTGCAAAGGCCTGAAAGACCGCTGTCCGCTTGGCAGGCATTGCAGACAGCTGTGACCGCAACGAGACCTTTGTAAGATTGGTGGCGTTGATCCTGAAGTCCCGCGCATTCGCCGCTGTCCGTGAGAACCATAGCAGATAAAGGACACAACAAACTGCTGCTGTTCCGAGGCACGTGGACAATAACCATCGAAGAATTTTCAGGTTGCTCTTGGCGCTCGTCTTACTGAAGGCTTTCATACTGGATTCGCTCATTTTCTTTTCTCCCTTTTTCGGCGTTTGCGTCTCAGATAGTCGTTTGAGCTTCGCTAGTGCGTGCGAAGCCCGATGCTGAGCGCGAATGCCGCCCCACTTCTCAAAAAACGGTGTTACAAGGCGCAGCAATCCCGTTCGTGTGAATCTCATGGGGCGTTCCTTTCTGATCGAAGTACGGGACCAGACTGGATACGCCTCACCCGCACGGCGTGTGCTACCGAGTGGCGGCTTCTACTTGATAAATCGTAAGCGGCAGGGAAAGGGCGACACCGAGTTCTCCAGCGTGGATTTGGGCCAATAACTTGCTTACCAGGGGTCGGAGTCTGAGAGCTGCGTATCTCCCAGGTGCTGTGCCGGGGGGCTAGTTCAAGGTAAGTTTAACGGAGGTTCGCCGCCTCGACTTGGCGCCGAACAAAATCATTGTCGGGCAACGTCTGATTCCAGGTACGCCAGAGGTCGCGTCGGCGCGACTTCAGACTGGCCTCAAGGTCCACTCTGCCCACGCGCCGATAGAGAGCCGCGGCTCTGCCGTAAATGGTGGACAGATGCATCGCGTCGGTGAGATCCGGCTGCAGACCAGACTTTGCCGGCTGAATTCGGTCGAGGACCTCTTCGTACAAGTGAATGGCGCGTTGTAGGTCACCCTGGCGAGCTTCGAGGTCAGCACGCGCCACCGCCGCCTCTTCCACCTCTGAACCAGGGTAAATTTTCTCTGCAGGATAGTATTTGAGCTGCTTCAGGCGTTCAAATGTGGCGTCCAACCGCTGGCGGGCTTCGTTCGACCGGCCAAGATCTTGCAATGCATAGGCGGATCCAGCCAACAGTCTTACCTCACGGCGCCGGACGTCCGTACTGCTTTGGATTTCCGAAAGGTGGCGGAGCACGTGGTCGTAGATTTCCAGCGCCCGACGGGCGTCAGAGTGACGCAGGATATCTGCCATGTCGGTGCCGGCCATCGCGAGTCTGGCCCTGGAAGACTGATCGTTCGGATCGCGATGGACGAATTCGTCAGTAATCCTAAAGGCGCGCTCCAAAGCTTCTACGGCCTCTTCAGACCGGCCCAAGCTGACGGAATTGTCTTGGCCCAGAATCCGTCCTTCATAGATGAGGGCGAGCTGGAAATCGTGTGTTTGCTTTACCTGCGTGATCCACGCGGGGCCCGGGTCCAGAAGCGTTACCGACTCATGGATGGCCGTAAGGGCCGCGTCGAGGTCGCCCCGCTCCTTGAGCACATTCGCCGACACCCACAGAAAGCTCCCAGCGCTCGCGGGACGATTAAACATCTTGGCAAGCTCAGTGCCACGCGTGCTTAGGCGAAGCGCTTCGTCAAAATGTTGCTCCATTCCAAATTGGTCAGCCACATTCAAGTATGTATTGAGTATGGCTGCGGCTTCCGGTTCATCGTCTTTGCGGGCGTCAAAATTCCCCAGGCGCTCAGCCGCCTTCCTGGCCAGCGCGACCGCCTCGTCGTACTGCCCCCCGAGTCTGGCCAGTATCATTCGATCATGAGCAATCTGTGCCGCACGTAGCATCGCCATTCGATTCCCTGGCTGCGCTTTCAACACCGACTCGATGAATCCTTCGGCGAGGCGCAAGTTCTGGCCGGCCTGATCCATCTGGCCAAGGCTTGGCGAGATAGGCACGCCCTGTACGCGGGCCACTCGCATGTACGCATTGCCAACATCGAGAGCAAGGTCCGGGTCTCCCCTTACGTCAACACTCAGCCTCCGCAAGTAATCCAACGCCGTGTTTACAATGAGCTGTCTCGCCCTACTGCTCCCTGTTAAGTCGGCGACCTGTGCATCGATGTCAAAAAGCCTGCTTGCCAATTGCCGGACGTCCGAAAACCGGCGCTGTGAAATGACACGTTCCCGGTTGATTTCATACAGACCGGCAGACAGGATGGTGATGACCACGATAGCAGCCGTCACTGGAGCCCGACGTCGCCGCAGAAACTTGGCTGCGCGATACGCGAGTGTGTCGCGACGTGCGCTAATCGGCTCATGCTTCAGGTATCGTTGAAGATCGTCGGCCAAAGCGGTGACTGATGTGTAGCGTTCGGTCGAATTCTTTTTCAGCGCTTTCGCGATAATCGTGTCGAGGTCGCCGCGTAGTTGACGCCGAAGCTTCTCCGGTGTGCCTGCTCGCTTTGCTGCCGCTTCCAGGTCAATGACCTCAGAGGCGCGCCGTGGTTCCGTTTCGACAATTGCTCTTACTAGGGCCGCCGCTGATTGCGTCGGCGGTCCCGCTGGATGCTGCCCCGTCAAGAGCACGTATAACAACACGCCCAGCGCATAAACATCTGTCGCCGTCGTGATGACTCCGCCCGTTACTTGTTCCGGTGCCGCAAACCGCGGGGTCAGGGCCCCGCCCCCTTCCGCGGTGAGCAATGTGGGCGGAGTCGGCGTCGCGTCGCCCGCCAGCAATTTCGCGATGCCGAAGTCCAGCAGCTTTACTTGACCATCATTTCGCACCAGAACGTTTGAGGGCTTGATGTCTCGGTGAACGACGAGGTTCGCATGAGCTCGCGCCACCGCGCCCAGCACATCGAGGAAGAGACGGATTCGCGCGTCCACATCGAGCGAGTGCCGATCGCAGTATTCGTCGATGTGCTCTCCCTCAACATGCTCGAGTACAAGATACGGTTCTCCATTTGGAGTGACGCCCGCATCGATCAGTTCAGCGATGTGAGGGTGCGCGAGCTGACCTAGAATTTTACCTTCGCGTTTGAATCGTTCAGCTCCGCCTTGCGCAGCCACGGCGAAGCTCAGGAACTTAACCGCCACGCGTCGCTCGAAGCGGCCGTCGCTACGCTCGGCGAGCCAGACGCTTCCCATGCCGCCGCGGCCGATAGGCGAGAGCAGGGTATAAGCGCCCAAGGCGCACCCGGCCAGCGCGTGTTCGTCATCTGGGCGATCCGGTGAGCGCTCGAGAAAACCTTCTTTCGCGAGGACAAGGTGCTCGTCGAGAAGTTCCTTTAGCAGCGGCGCCAAATCAGAGTGGCTTGCCTGAAATGATGCGAGCCAAGCCGCGCGGTCGACGTCCGAGAGCGTAAGCGCGTGGTCCAGATGCGGGCTGATTTCCTGCCACCGATCGGGCGCGGCGGGCATGGCGTTCAGTTCTCCAACTCGACGCGAATACTGCGGTGAAGATAGATGCGGGCTTTCTCCCAATGGCGCTGAACTGTGCGTTCGGAAACGCCCTTGAGGGCCGCGATTTCGGCGAACGAAAATCCGCAAAAGAACTTCAGGTCGACGACCTCAGCGAGAGGAGGCTCCGTTGCAGCCAATCCGTCCAGCGCTTCGCTGATGCATTCGAGCTGAACGCTGTCGAGAGGATCGACGGCGTCTACTTCGAGCGAGGTGATCTCGAATCGCCCTCCGCGCTTTTGGGCGTGCCTGCAGCGGGCGTGGTCGATGATGAGACCGCGCATGACGCGCGCGGCATAGCCCATGAAACGGGCGCGATCCGGGAATTCGAGACCGCTCCTGCGGGCCATGTTGATGTATGCCTCGTGCAAAAGGCTCGTTGCGCCAAGGGTGAGAGGCGCTCCCTGGCGAGCGAGCTCGCGTTCCGCGAGGCTGTGGAGCTCTGAGTACAACATTGCAAAGAGAGCTTCGGAGGCGGAACGATCACCTTGCTCAGAGGCGGAAATCAACGACCAAACTGAGGAGGCCACGGGCCCTCCGGCTGCGTTCCGAGGATCAGAATCTGGCCAGAGCGTCTCGCACTTTGCGCGGGGAGTCAACAGGTGCTTGACGCGGTCGGAAGTCGTTATTTGGCGGCGATGACCATGTAGTACGAGGTCAGCGATTTCCTCCTACGGCGCAGGTGATGTAGATCACCTTCGGCAACATAGCCGTCGATAAATAGTGTTCAAATGGCGCCAAAACGTTTCCAAGAATTACAGTCAAGAAAGGATAGGTATCATTGGGCGAGCTAGAGTGCATTTGTGGAGTCGTTACGCGACACCAAACAAGTGAGTTAACGGGCAAGTGCCTAGTAAACGGGGTTGCCGGACAAGTGCCCCTATTCCCCCGACAGCATCCTCGACCATCTGCCCAATAACCCTTCTTCGATGCGCCCTGTAAGTGATTAACCTCGCGCGCCCTAAATTCGCAGCTCCTCTTGCCCACAAACACACGATTTCCGAACAGCCCTTCAATCGACCTTGGCAAACTTCCCAGAACCGGACTTATCGGGAGTTAGCCCACGACTATGAGGACCGATTCCCCTGTGGGCAAGCTGTTGCTTTTAAGCCCACTCTATCGTGACCTCGGAATATGCGGCACCGCGGGAAATCGGCACGGTGAAGACCACCGAGATTTCCCGCGCTCCGCAGACTTCGAGCGCTTTCAGGAAGAAGCCAATGACAATGTACTCCATGATGTCATGGTGTCTTGCGAAGCCAATGTACTTGATGGTCGCCCTAGGGCCATCCTCAATTTCCGGGATGATCTGTACGCCCTGGAAATAGGACGTGTGGATGGTCACGATTCGGTTGATTACGAATTTCGGAGAGCCAATTCTCACGAGGAATTTATAGATTCCGTGTAGTTGCGACTCGATTACCTTCTTCGAACGTTCGATAAGGACCCTGCGGTCACCATCGGCGGTTTCCTGGATATCGGTTTCTAGAAAACTGACAAATGCATCCACCGGGTACCATCTCCACGATTCGATCGGCGCATTAAAAATTAGCTTCGCTTCGCCATGTAGGTGCGCTAGGATTTTCGCGAATCCCGGATCGCCCTGCCGTGTCTTGACCGCCTTAATGGTGTCGAGGAGAACAGAGCCACTGATCTGAGGTATGTGAATCCGTGGTAAGGAACTGGTGCTCAGGCCCATGAACCGAATTGTACTGAAAACCACGAAGAACACCGACGACCGATTGTGCGCCGATGCCGGAATAGCAGCATCGCGGGAATCGCCGTCTGTGTGGCGGGTGCGGACGGTTAGCAACCGATGATCAACTCGTGATTAACGCGCTTGCAGGAGAAGTGAAGCACTACTTCAAATGGATGGTTATCCAAACTAACAGGCAGTCAAGTGTCTCTGGCATTCCGGATTTTGTGCTCCGTCACTTCATCTCCGTCACCTCCGCGTTACCTCCCACTCGTCGAGAGGAACTACGGGAGATTCGATATCCCCAATGATCTTGAACTCTCCGGCCATAAAACCGAAGAGATCTTGTTTCTTTGAGCTGACCGGCACTACTTTTGCGACTGGCCTCCCACGTTTCGTGATGATGACAGGCTCGCCCGTGGCGTTGACATCGTCCATAACGGACAAGCAACGCGCCTTAAACTTGCCGGCGGCAATGTTCTTCATGGCATTCTCCTAGTGTTTATGGCCATATTAACATGGCCATTTAGTACCCTCAGCAACCGATCAAAAACTGCAAAACGAACTCAATTAAGCCTCCTAGTTTTAGCAAGTTGAGCTTTGAAGCGATCCTTGCTTTATGGCCTCTTCGGAGCGAGTGGGTTGCTGCCCGGGTTCTGCAAACGCTCCTCCTTCCTGGAAACCAATGCCAACCTCGCTGCCCAGCGATTTGCCACGTCCATAGAGGGACGGCCCTCTAATTTTGCTACTCTCTCTCCCACGCGCGGTGTCCGCGGCAATTGGGAAACCGACAGCGGACTCCATTACAATTAGGCACATGGCGCGAAAGGAGAGCGTCACGCTAGAAGAAATTCTAGATGTACTTTGCCATCGCTTCAGGAACTAAAACCAAAAGCTACGGTGGTCTGAAGCGCGTCGAAATTCGACTCACGGAACGGAGGAATTCTTGGTCGATTTGGCGGCAGCCGCTCTTTCGAAGACAGCCCTGAACGCAGTACACCGAAGGCTGGGCGCGAAGATGGTGAATTTCGGCGGCTGGGAAATGCCTGTCGAGTATCCATCGACCGGCGGATTGATTGCCGAACATAAAGCCGTGCGCCAGAGTGTGGGCCTGTTCGACGTCAGCCACATGGGCGACATTCGAATTCACAGCGGGCGCTCGCCCGGCACCGCGCTGGCAGCATTGCAACACATCACCATGAACGACGCCTCACGGTTGGCGATC
Organism: uncultured Acidobacteriota bacterium; assembly: GCA_963842425.1. Classification (GTDB taxonomy): domain Bacteria; phylum Acidobacteriota; class Terriglobia; order Acidiferrales; family UBA7541; genus Palsa-295. The sequence goes on from CAWJGQ010000014.1 coordinate 56,781, forward strand.
GGTCAGGCGCAGTACTCGGCGATGCTTTACCCCGAAGGTACGTTTGTTGATGATGTCATTGTGCATCGGCTGGGAGAAGACGACTTTTTGCTGGTGATCAACGCTGGCACGCGAGAGAAGGACATCGATTGGGTGCGCGCCAGTACACAAGGCTTCGATTGCATGGTCGTGGATTTGAGCGACGCCTACACGCAGATCGCAATTCAGGGCCCTCGGGCTGTGAGTGTTCTCCAAAAACTGACCGACGCAGACCTCATCACGCTGAGAAATTATTGGTTTAGGCACAGCCGGGTGTGTGGCCTGGAAAACGTCCTGATCGCGCGCACCGGCTACACCGGCGAAGACGGTTTCGAAATTTACATTCCGTCGGATCCCGGGGTGAGTGAAGACGTATGGAAGAAATTAATGGACGCCGGCCGCGAGTTTGGCATTCTTGCCTGCGGCTTGGGCGCCCGGAACACCTTGCGACTGGAAGCACGGCTCTCTCTCTACGGTCACGAGATCAGTCAGAGCATCAACGTTTGGGAAGCAGGCCTGGACCGCTTTTGCAAGATGGAAAAGGGCGATTTTATCGGCCGCGCTGCTCTGGCGGGGGCCCGGGCCGCCGGCGTAAGGCGCACGCTGGTTGGAATTGAAATGATCGACCGCGGGATCGCGCGTGACGGCTATCGCTGCGTCGCCGAAGAGGGTGATCCAATCGGAGTGGTCACCAGCGGTTCGCCTTCGCCGACATTGGGGAAGAACATCGCGCTCGCCTTCGTGCCGAATGAGATGGCGGCTTTTGAAACCACGATTTACGTCGAAATCCGCGGGCAAAGGTGCAGAGCCCGCGTGGTTCCGACACCGTTTTACAAGAGAATCGAAAAGACAATCTGAGGGAGTGAGCGCATGGCGTATCCGAAGACATACCGCTACACAAAAGATCATGAATGGATCGAAGTGAAGGACGGCTTGGGCATAGTCGGTCTCACCGACTTCGCGCAGTCTCAATTGGGCGACGTCGTCTTTGTGGAATTGCCAAACGCTGGTGCCATTCTAGAAGCGGGTAAGCCATTAGGGACCGTGGAATCGGTGAAAACTGCTTCCGAAATCTATGCGCCGGTGTCCGGCGAGGTTGTCGACGTTAACAGCGCGCTTAAAGATGCGCCGGAAAAGGTAAATTCCGATCCCCACGGGGCGGGATGGCTAGTCAAGGTCCGCTTGAAGAACGCTGCTGAAATCGACGCGTTGATGGATGCCGCGGCCTACGAGGCATACATCCCGTCGCCCGCCAAGGAAGCATCGCACTGATGCGTTATCTCCCTAAGAGTCCCGCCGAGCGCGACGCGATGCTCGTCGCGATTGGCGCAAAATCGATCGACGATCTGTTCTCCAGTATTCCGGAACGCTTCCGCCTGCGAGATGCGCTGAGACTCCCCGGGCCGTACTCCGAACCAGAAGTGATCGAGTATTTTAAGGATCGCGCCAAAGAGAATTCCTTAGGCTACAGGAGCTTTCTGGGCGCAGGCATCTATAACCACCTGCGTTCCGTGATAACAGACACGATCATTCAGCGAGGCGAATTTCTGACCTCGTACACCCCGTACCAAGCCGAAATTTCCCAGGGAACGCTCCAAGCCATCTTCGAGTTTCAGACGATGATGTGCCAGCTGACGGGACAAGAAGTCGCGAACGCTTCGATGTGGGACGGCTCGACGGCAACGACGGAAGCCGTGCTCATGGCCGAGAGGATAACTCGGCGTCGGCGTGTTCTGGTGGCCCGGTCCCTGCACCCGGAATATCGTGACGTGCTGAAAACATACGCGAGGAGTTCCGGCTTGCAAGTGGAGGAAATTCCCTTTGGCGCGGACGGTACGCTGGACCAAAAGGCACTCGAATCTGGAATCCGGGATGATGTCGCCGCCCTAGTGGTGCAGTCGCCCAACTTTTTCGGCGCAATTGAGTACGCGCCGGGGCTGGTGGAAACAGTGCACTCCTCGGGAGCGTTGCTGATCGTCGCCGTCACGGAGGGCGTTTCCCTTGGCCTCGTGCGGCCGCCTATCGAGGCCGATATCGTCGCCTTGGAAGGCCAGAGCTTTGGTCTCGCGCCTAGCTACGGAGGTCCGTTTGTAGGCGTGATCGCCACCCACGAGAAGTTCGTGCGGCAAATGCCCGGCCGTCTCTCAGGACAGGCAGCTGACGCTCGCGGCCACCGGGGATTCGTGCTGACTCTCGCCACGCGCGAACAACACATTCGTCGTGAGAAGGCGACTTCAAACATTTGCACCAACCAGGCGCTTTGCGCCTTAGCCGCCACGGTCCATCTCGCGTTGCTCGGTAAAGAAGGATTGCGCGAGATGGCGCAGCAGAATCTCTCGAAGGCGTATTTCGCGCTGGGCGAGCTGGCCAAGATCCCTGGCGTTCGGCGCGCCTTCGATACACCGTTTTTCAACGAGTTTACGATCGCATTGCCTCGGTCCGTCGAAGCAGTGAATCGTCAATTGCAGCGTGAAAAGATTGTGGGTCCCTTGTCCCTCGATTCCTTCTATCCCGAATTGACCAATCACGCGCTCGTCTGCGTTACGGAGACCACCGCTCGAGCGGATATCGAGAAGTTCGCTTCCGCGCTGCGCCTTGCGTTAGGTCAGGGGAGTGAACAAAGATGAGCGGCAACATCAAGAAAGCTTCGCGCCACGTCAACCAGAACGAAGGGCTGATCTTCGAAAAATCCTCGCCAGGCAAGAGGGCTTTCGACTTACCGCCGCTGGATGTTCCCGGTGCGGACCCCGCGTCGGCTCTCGGCGCCCATCACCGCAAGGAAGGCGTGGCGGGCTTTCCCGAAGTCAGCGAGATTGAGGTCTTGCGCCATTTCACGCGGCTTTCCACGTGGAATTATGCGATCGATCTCGGGATGTATCCTCTCGGCTCCTGCACAATGAAGTACAATCCGCGAGTAAACGAATTCGTCGCGCGGCTAGACGGCATTGCCACCGAGCATCCGCTTCAACCTCAAGTGCTCTCGCAGGGTTGCCTGAAAATACTGCGGCTGCTCGAGCAGTGCTTGCTTGAAATTACGGGAATGGATGCGATAACCCTGCAGCCGGCGGCGGGCGCGCAGGGAGAGCTGACCGGGCTCCTTTTGATTCGCGCGTTCCTCGAAAAGCAGGGGAACCCTCGCAAAAAAGTGCTGATCCCAGACTCGGCGCACGGCACGAATCCCGCCACAGCCGTCCTCGCGGGCTATCAGGTCGAAAACATCAAGTCGAACTCGCAGGGCCAGATCGATGTCGAAAAGGTGCGCGAGCAGGTCACTGACGATGTTGCAGCACTGATGATAACGAACCCGTCGACTTTGGGCATCTTCGAACAGCGCATTTCGGATATAGCGGACATTCTCCACGCGAAGGGCGCGCTCCTTTACATGGACGGAGCAAACATGAATGCGCTCGCCGGTGTGGCGCGGCCAGGCGATTTTGGTGTCGACGCGATGCATCTAAATCTGCATAAGACCTTCTCGACGCCTCACGGCGGCGGAGGTCCCGGTGCCGGCCCTGTGGCAATGAAGAAAATTCTCGAGCCATTCAGGCCCGTCCCGATCCTCGTGGAGAAACAAAGCGGAGAGTTGGCGCTGGAACACGATCGACAGGACTCGATCGGCAAAGTCAAGGCATTCTCAGGAAACTTCGGCGTGTTGGTGCGTGCTCTCGCTTACATTCTTGCCTACGGCCCGGGCATCCGCCAAGCAACCGAGGATGCGGTGCTGAATGCGAACTACATCCGCAAGCACCTAGAGTCCGTCTTCGCATTGCCCTATTCGCTGCCTTCCATGCACGAAGTTGTGTTCAGCGACGCCCTCCAAAAAAGGAATGGCGTGAACACCATGGACATCGCCAAGCGGTTGATCGACTATGGCTTCCACCCGTACACCACGGCGTTTCCGCTGATCGTCCCGGGCGCTCTGATGATTGAGCCCACGGAATCGGAATCGAAAGAAGAGTGCGACCTTTTCATTGAAGCCATGCGCGCCATCGCCACGGAAGCGGAATCGAATCCGGATCTTGTGAGACAGGCTCCGCACACCACGCGGATCGGCCGTCTCGACGAGGTTGCCGCCGCCCGCAAGCCGGTCTTGCGGTGGAAGTCGGTGGCGGCGAGTGATAAGTCGGCTGGCGACTAATGTTGAGGCATTCGATCGGTGTCCTTACGCTCAGCATGCTCGAATGCTAAAGGCGAAGCCACTGGAACCGGGAAGAGGAACGAGACAGATGACCGTGATCTACGTTGTGACCACGGGTGGCACCATAGAGAAAGCGTATTCCGAACAAACAGGCGAAGTAAGAAATCTCGACAGTAAGATCGACCGCTACCTCCAACTGCTAAGGCTTCCTGATTCCGACGTGCGGATTGTTCCGTTGATGAATATCGACAGCCTTCAAATGACCGATGCCGACCGCGCGGCAATTCTCGGAACCGTAAGGACTCTCCTCCCGCAGAAGGTCCCTATTCTGATCACTCACGGAACAGATACGATAGTCGAGACCGGTCTATATTTGCAGCGTGCACTGGAGAAGTTAGAGGTTCCCATCGTGATGACAGGAGCCATGGCGCCGCTTGGCTTTGAGGGTAGCGATGCCTTGCAAAATTTGACCGAGAGCCTGCTCGCACTCCGCATTCTTTCGCCGGGAATTTATATTGTGAGTCATAACCAGGTTTTCCCGATATCAAACGTCCGCAAAGACCGTGTTCTCGGCCGTTTCGTCCGAAGCGATTAGGAGTCCGATAGACGTCTTCTGGCCATCCCGTTTCCTTTGTGCGAGAAGTGAGGTTGAAGATGAAAGCGCTTGTGAAGAGCCATTCAGGACCTGGCCTTTGGCTCGAAGAAGTTCCTGCTCCTGAGCCAGGCATCAATGATGTCCTGATGCGTGTGCTCATGACCGGCATTTGCGGAACTGATGTGCACATCTACGAATGGGACGAGTGGGCGCGGTCAACGATCCACGTGCCATTGATCATCGGCCACGAATTTGTTGGTGAAGTAATCCGGGTGGGATCGAATGTTGCCGATTTTCAGCCAGGCGACATTGTGAGCGGAGAGGGTCACGTCGTTTGCGGACGGTGTCGCAACTGCTTGGCGGGACGGCGCCATCTCTGTGCGCACACGCTGGGTGTCGGTGTGAACCGTCCCGGCGCATTCGCCGAATACATTGTCCTGCCCATGAGTAATATTTGGCGGCACAGCCCAAAGGCAGATCTTGAAACGGCGGCCATCTTCGATCCTTTCGGAAACGCAGTGCACACGGCCTTGTCTTTCCCGGTTTTGGGTGAGGACGTGGTCATTACCGGGGCGGGCCCAATCGGAATCATGGCCGCCGCCGTAGTACGTCATGCCGGCGCCCGTCACGTTGTCATCACGGATGTCAACTCGAAGCGTCTCAAGCTCGCGGAGAAACTTGGTGTCACTCTGGCAGTAAACAGCGGTGAAACGCGCCTGTGTGATGTCCAGAAGACGCTTAAAATGCACGAGGGATTCGACGTTGGCCTCGAAATGTCGGGAAACGCGAACGCCTTCCGGGAAATGCTCGGGAATATGAGTCATGGCGCGAAGATTGCGATGCTAGGAATTCCGTCGAACGAAATTGCGATCGATTGGAAGCAGGTTATCTTCAACATGCTGACGATCAAAGGCATTTATGGCCGCGAGATGTATGAAACCTGGTACAAAATGACGGTGATGCTCGAATCGGGACTCGACATCAAGCCGGTGATTACACATCGATTTGCATGGCATGAATATGAAAAGGGTTTCGCTGCTATAAAGTCTGGTGATTCGGGCAAAGTTATCTTGGATTGGCGCGAAGTCCGGTGACACGTGGGAGCGGTGCCTATGTTCGAAACCGTGAGATCACAATATGAGTCGCAGCTCGAGGAGATTCGCCGGGGCGGCCTGTATAAGTTCGAGCGCATTCTAGTCGGTCCGCAGAACCCGCGCGTCAATCTGCCCGATAAGAAGGCCGTCTTGAATCTGTGCGCCAACAATTATCTCGGGCTTGCCGACCATCCTGAAGTGGTCTCCGCTGCGCACGAGGCGCTCGACCGGTGGGGCTACGGTCTGTCGTCGGTCCGTTTCATATGCGGCACTCAGGAAATACACAAGGAGTTGGAACGTCGCCTGAGCGAATTCCTCGGCATGGAAGAGACGATTCTCTACGGTTCCTGCTTCGATGCGAATGGCGGCCTTTTTGAAACGCTCATGGACGCCGAGGATGCCATCGTTTCCGACGAGTTGAATCACGCAAGCATCATCGACGGCATCCGCTTGTCGAAAGCACAACGCTTTCGCTACCGCAATGGCGACATGCAGGACCTCGAAGCGAAGCTGAAAGAGGTTTCGGGTGCCCGGCGAATTCTTATCGCCACGGACGGGGTGTTCTCGATGGACGGATACATCGCCAAGTTGCAGGAGATCTGCGATCTGGCCGAACGCTACAAAGCGATGGTCATGGTCGACGATTCACACGCCGTCGGTTTCATGGGCGAGAACGGACGCGGGACACACGAGCACCACAAGGTGATGGGACGCGTGGATATCCTTACGGGGACGCTCGGTAAGGCGCTTGGCGGCGCCAGCGGTGGCTATGTCAGCGCGCGGAGCGGGATCGTGGACTTGCTCCGGCAGCGGTCGCGGCCCTATCTATTCTCGAACACAGTCGCCCCGGTAATTGTCGGCGCATCGCTCAAAGTACTTGATCTCATTACGCAGACCAAAGAACTCCGAGAGCGACTCTTTTCGAACACCCGCTTCTTTCGCGACAAGATGTTGGCGATAGGGTTTGAGATACGGCCGGGCGAACATCCCATCGTCCCCGTGATGCTGGGAGATGCCGAAGTGGCGACAAACATGGCTGAGCGATTGTTGGGGAAGGGGGTTTATGTTGTAGGTTTCTCCTATCCCGTGGTTCCAAGAGGCAAGGCTCGTATTCGGGTGCAGCTATCGGCGGCTCACAGCCGGGAGGATTTGGAGTTTGCCGTTGCGCAATTCGCGGCAGTGCGGAAAGAACTCGATTTGACCTAGGAGGGTTGCCGTCAGTCCAAGGATCCTTTCTGGGTCATGCAGCCTGGGCCAGCCCCCATTTGACGTTGCGCCATGCGTCGTTTTCGTGCCCCGAAATGTCGCCGCCTGAGCCGACGATACCATCCAAACGGACTGTACAACACCTTGCAGTGATGTAGACTCACGTATTCGTCGAAGCAACCGAGCCGCTTTTGGTGACGCCGTCATGGCCAATCCTTCAAAATCAAATCGCTTGCCGCGACCGCTCGAAGGCGTCACCGTGCTCGACATGACCGTGGCGCTGGCGGGTCCGTTCGCAACCCTGCTGTTGGCCGGCCTCGGCGCGCGCGTGATCAAAATCGAAAACCCCGCGGGCGGAGACACCTCTCGCAGCAACGCACCCTATCTGGGCAAGAACGGTGCAACGCTAACTCGCGAGAATGAGGACGACGTCTCAATTTCCGCGCTTAATCGTCTGCGGAATAAACTCAGCATTACTCTCAATTTGAAGGCCCCCGAAGCGCGAGAAGTTTTTGCCGATCTGGTCAAGCAAGCAGACGTCGCGGTAGAAAATTTCAGCCGGGGGACACTCGAGCGATTAGGAGCGGGATATGCGTACGCCTGTAAAATCAATCCGCGCATCATCTACTGTTCCATCACCGGGTTCGGCAGCGCGGGCGACCCTGGCTCCGGAAAAGCGATGGACACTATTATTCAGGCGCTGAGCGGCGTGATGCTGACGTCGGGCGAGCCAGACGATCCCCCCGTTCGAGTCGGCGTACCGTTCGCCGATCTGTGCGCGCCGCTGTTCGGAGTGATCGGGGTCCTCGCCGCGTTGCATCAGGTCAAAAACACGGGAATAGGGCAGCACGTGGACATTTCCATGCTTGGAGCCCTGACGATGATGGTCGCATGCGAATCCTACGACATCCTGGAACGGTGCGGCGTGCCCCTGCGAACCGGACAAACCGTTCCGCGGCTGGCACCTTTTGGAATATACCCTACTCGTGACGGGTTCGTCGCCGTGTGCGCGCCTACCGACTTGTTTGCCGAGTCACTTTTCATCGCCATGGGCCGGCCGGAATTGGCAACCGGCGATCGGTTTGCGACGCGCGACCTGCGCGTGAGAAATTCAGACGAATTGAACATGCTGGTTGAGAGATTTACACGCTCCATGACGACAGCGGAGGCAATCGCCAAGCTGGATTCGGCGGGAGTGCCGTCGGCCGAGGTCCGACATCCCGACGCAGCAATGCGCGACCAACAGGTGATCGCCCGGCGCGAAACGGTGCCGCTCGCTCATCCCAAGTACGGTGACGTGGGTGACGTGTACGGAATGGGCATGCCGATTCATTTCTCGGCCGCGACTGCGGAGTTCGATCTTCCGGCGCCGGCCCTGGGAGAACACAACGAAGCCGTGTACGGCGGGATTTTGGGATATTCTCCTAAAAAGATAGAAGCGCTGCGGTCGCGAAAAGTGATCTAACCGTCTCCAATGCCCGAGCCCACGAGCGCGGCCATGCGTCTGGTATGGCATTACGAAAACCCAATGGCGCAAGCGTTCGAGGCCCACTGCGCGGGCGTTCCGGTTGTTGGAATAACTTCCAATACCATTCCGTGGGAATTGGTGCGAGCGGCTGGGCTTTTCCCGGTGATGCTCCGCGCCCAGGGGCGCGTAACTCCGGCGGCCGACGAATACATGGAGGCAGGTGTCTTCCAGGCGCGGATTCGCCAGATTTTCGACAGCGTTGTCCGCGGCGAGTGGGACTTTCTACGCGCTATTCTGATTCCGCGCACATCCGGGCAGGAATATAAGTTGTTCCTCTATCTGTCCGAGGTCGCACGGGAGCTCCCCCGCGACGGAATGCCGAGAGTTTATCTCTACGACCTGCTGCATACACGGTCGCAGGAATCGCGCGAATATGGACTCGAGCGAACGCACGAGCTGAAGAAACAACTGGAGGAACTCAGTGGGCAGCCCATCGGCGCGGACGCGCTGCGCGAGGCAGTCGCCGAATCCAATGCAGCTCGCGCGGCGGTGCGCCGCTTGCTTCGACTTAGGCACGACGGTCCGCGGCTGAGCGGTACGGAGGCGCTGCGATTGATTGGCCCCTTTTGGTTCATGTCTCGCGCGGAATTCACGATGCTCGCCGTGGAAGCAGCCGAAGATCTCGAAGGTCGCGAGACGCTGCCCGGTGTGCGCCTTTTGGTGACAGGCGCTCCGCTCGATCGCGTGGGGCTGCACGCGGCGCTTGAAACGTGTGGGGCGGTCGTGATCGCGGAAGACGACTGGTGGGGAACGCGAAGTGTGGGCCCCGATATCGACGCCAGCAACGATGTTCTTACGACAATTTTTGAGCACTATTATCTCGAGGCACCGAGTCCGCGCGTGTTTCCGCCGGAGGCTGCCGATCGATGGTTTCGATCCAGCGTGACGAACGGAGTCGATGGCGTCGTATTTTACCTGCCGCCGGAAGATTACGTGGCAGGGTGGGATTATCCGAGGCAGAAGCAGTTTCTCGACGGCCTTGGAATTCGCAGCCTCGCGGTCCGAGAGGAAGCGGCAGCCGGCGTGCTGAGTTTGAAGACGCGCGAGAGCATCGAACAGTTTGTGCGAGCGGCGGCTCGGAAACGCTAGGGGCCATGTCCGAGAAGCAACTACAATGCACAACAAGTGCCGGCGCGTGCCAGAAACAATGGTTCGCGCAGCTGCGCCACGATGTTTTTGAGAATCACCGTCCCTACGCCATTCTTCAGGCGGACATGCCATTCGAGCTTTTTCATGTCATGGGCCTGCCGGCGGTGAGCAATCAATGGTGGTCCGCGATGATCGCCGCGAAACGCCTGGCACCGAGTTATCTCGATGCGATGAACTCGATAGGATTCCATGACGGACTCTGTCGATATTGCAGTCTGTCCATGGCTTGCACGCTGTGCGGCGATCCCTCGCAAGCACCTTGGGGCGGTCTGCCGAAACCCGCGCTGCTCTCCGCGAGGCTAACGTGCGATTGCATCCAGCGAGTTTTCTCCGGCTGGGCGGAAGCATTAGGAGCGGAGTTCTTTCCGCTGGATAACCCCGGGGCCGCGCATCTGCCGCCGCGTTGGTGGGAACTCAGCCGCCATCGTTGGCGCGAGCTATTCGAGGAGCACCGGCTTGGTCTGACGGTCAAACAGCTTCGCGCGTTGATCGCCGTGCTCGAGCGAATCACCGGAAGGAAATTCGATGTGGATGCTCTTCACACAGTGATGGAAGGGGTGAACCGGCAGGAGGAATATTTTGAGGAAGTCCGGGAACTGATCTGCAAAGCGCCAAAAACTCCCGTGCGCATGAACGAACAGATTGTTAACGTGATGGCGGCACAATGGTTCCGGGGTAGCGATTGGGCCGTCGCGCACGCGAAGAAGTTTCGGGATGAAGTGAAGTCCCGGGTCGAAGCAGACGTCGCGGCGTGCCCCGGAGAACGACGGCGGCTCATGTGGGTCGGCGCGGGACTATGGCACGACACCGACTTTTATACTGCATTCGAACAGAAGTACGGTGCCGTGTTTGTGTGGTCCATGTATCTGGCGTTTGGACCCGACGGCTATATCCGCTACGGACTCGAAGATCCCCTGCTTGCCCTGGCGAGCCGCACCGTGAGCATGAACGAACAACTTCATCTGCCTCCCTGGGCAAATGAGTGGATCGTGGACCAGGCTAAACGGCATCGAATCGACGGAGCGCTGGTACTCACTCCGCTAGGCACCAAACCATCCGCTGCCGGAAATCGTTTCATCGAGCGCGCACTTGAGCGGGCGGGCATTCCTGTTCTCCCGGTGTTCGCGGATATGGTCGATCCTCGAAACTGGGACGCTGCGGAAATGATTGAGCGCGTAGGTCGATTCATCGAAGAGCGCCTGTGAAGGAATCGCCAGTAAGCAAAAAGTGGATCGTGCCATTCGTGGCCACGCTCTTCGGCATGATGGCACTACAAATCTCAAGCCTCGGCTTTGCGCCACTGCTGCCGCATATTCAAAAAGCGTTTGGCATGTCCTATTCGCAGATAGGCCTCTTCACAGGAATATACGGGCTTCTGGCAATTATTTTGAGCGTCCCGGCCGGATTAGCCGCGAAGTACTTTGGGGAAAAGCGAGTCCTGATTGCGGGTTTGGTGGTGGTGGCTCTGGGACTCGGCGCGCTGAGCGTGGCCAGAAGCTTCACGGAGGCATTCCTCGGACGCGGACTTTGGATCGCGGGCTATCGCTTTGCGCTCGTCTGCGTACTGACGGCCGTAGGGCTTACGTGCCCACCTGTCCTACGAGGCCGAACGATGGGAGTCCTCGGCGCTATGTCGTCTCTTGCGTCTGTGATTGGAGCGCCGTTCGGAAGTTCCATTGGGCAGGCCTTGGGTTGGCAAGAAGGCATTCGCGCATTCAGTTACGCTGCACTTTTAGGCGCTGGGGTGGTCGCGATCTTCTACCGCAATCCGGAGGCAGGCTCGGGGCGCGCGGAAGTTCATTCCATCGGTGAAACTCGCGCGAGCGGTGTGGCCACGCCAAGCGCATTCCGCGTGCCTGTGGTATGGGCGCTGGCGCTTCTTTTCGGCTTGGTCGGCATGCCGTCGTTCAGTGTGACTTTTTTTGTTCCGTCGGCGGCTGCGTCAATATTCAGGCTGGACGCCCTGTCAGCATCGTGGGTTATCAGCAGCGGGTATCTAGCCGCAACATTTCTCAACCTTGTTGTTGGGTATCTCATGGACAGATACAACAAATGGATCGTAATGGGAGCGCTGATGACTCTCCTGGTTCCTTCGTGCGTGGCGATGACGTCAAGCCATCTTCTGGTCTTTCGAATTGGCGCAGGGTCGATTCTGGGTATTGGGTTTACTGCGACGAACCAGATATACGGCATTGCCGCCGATGTTTTGCGCGGACGCCAGACCGGTAATGTGATGGGTATTGTAAGTTTGGGAGCTGGAGTTTGCGGATATCTTGGACCGCAGATGCTGGGAGCTTTGCGCGATTGGACCGGAGGATTCGCAGCGGGGTGGTACATGATGGCGACAATTGCCGCCGTTAGCGTCGCCGAGTTTGTGTTTCTCGGCAAGTACAGCCAAAGTGAAACGCGACGTCGGAAATTGATATTCGCCGGACCAACTTCCTAAGACGGAGAGCCAGGTTCGCGCTCCGGATCGCGGCTTGTGAGTCGGCTTCTGATGGCTCCGGCTGACGTCGCCTAATCCCGCTGACGAGTCACGGCAGGATCCGTTGGCGTATCGCGCATGTGGGGTGGGTCCGCTGGCTAAGCGCTGCCGAGTGGAACGGGCTCACCACAGTAAGGAGGGAATATCAAATCTTTTCGATAGCCATGGCGCGACCTAGGGGACGGGAGGTGATTGACGGCTTGCCCGAAATGCTGGAGAATATTCGACGCAAGAGCCCAAACGCTGATTTTGTTTTTCTGACCGCTGGTAGGAGTCCGATTTCATCCGCGTCTTCGTTCATAAAGCCGTGGAGAACTGCTTGCATCAAAGCGGCGATTCGGACAAAGTGTTTTCTGTACGGTCTGAAAGTTTGATTACGACTTTGACGTTTTTGTTGCCCCAGGATAGTGCAGTATGAATTCTAAGTTCATGAATTGGGAGGTCGTACAATTGGCAGTACATCAGATTCTGGATCTGATTATCCTGGTTCGAGTCCAGGCCTCCCAGCCAATCTCCTCATTGTTCTGCTGACATGAACCAGCCTTATTGCACCGTAACCTGAACGGTCGCAGAGCGCGTCAGTGTTCCGGATGTCGCCGTAACGGTCAGCGTATAATTTCCCGCCGGCGTTGACGATCCTTTTGTTGACGAGCCGCACGCGGCTAAGCCGATCGCACTGAGCACCACAACTGCTGCAAGCGTCAAACCAATCGGGCGGAGCCTGCGCAATCCGGGAGCAACGAACCCTACGGCCATCAGCATGAGCGTCACAAGAGACGCGACCAATCCGAACAGCCGCAAAGCTGCCGGAGGGAAGGTCGACGGATTCCGCACAGGACCCGCCATCGCTTTTCCAGTTGTTGTCAGAGTAAGGGCCGCAGTCGTCGTGGTACCTGAGGGCGTGATCGAGCTCGGAGTCACGGTGCAAGTCGATAGCGCGGGCGCGCCCGAGCATGCAAGGGAAATCAAATCGTTATAGCCGCCAATCGATGTCACCGTCAGCTGCGAATTCCCTGTACTTCCCGGTTCGATAGCCGAAACCGCCGATAGACTGAGCGAGAAGTCTTGCCCGGTTCCCTGCAGTGTAATCACCTGAGGACTTGAGGCGGCATTGTCCGAGATCGTAACGGTGGCCGAGCGCGCGCCGCTCGACGTTGGTGTAAATGTCGCGCTGATTGAGCAGTGCGCCCCGGCAGCGATGGGAGAAGTACACGTATTGGAAACCGCAAAGTCGCCGCTGTCGGCGCCACCCGCGACAATGCCCGCAATGGTTAGCGGCGCATTACCGTTGTTTGTCAGCGTTACCATTTGCGAGGCGCTGGTTGAGCCCACTCCCGCTCCGGAGTAGGTCAAGGTCGTCGCGGAGAGGTCGGCGGTCGGTTGCAGCAGTCCCTGCCCCGACAAAGTAATGGATTGGGGAGTATCCAGCGCGTCATCCGTGAGTGTGACTGCGGCAGTGCGGGCCCCCGCCGCACCAGGAGTGAACGTCACGTTGATCGTGCACGTATCGTGAACCGCTACCGTGGCGCCGCACGAGCTCGCCGGAGCTAAAGTGAAATCTCCGGCGTTTGTTCCCGTCACAGCGATGCTGGCAATATTCAGCGTCACATTTCCGGTGTTTGTAAGCGTTACGGATTGAGGCGTGCTAGCCGTCCCCACCGTCTCGCCGGGGAACGTAATTGTCGTGGCCGAAAGCCTAACGGCCGAAGCATTAACGCCTGTTCCCGTCAATCCAACCGTCTGCGGGCTGCCAGGAGCATCATCGGACAAGCTTAGGCTGCCGCTCCGACCACCTACGGCGCCCGCCGTGAAAGTCACATGCACCGTGCAGACCGCGCCTGAAGCCAAAGTGGCCCCGCAGTCCGTTGTATCCGAAAAATCGCCGCTGTTCGTTCCCGTGAAACCAATCGTTGTGAACGTCACGGTCTGCGAAGTGGAATTCGTGATCGTGAAGCCCTGTGCAGCGGAGGCCGCCCCAATCGCCTGGTTTCCAAATTCGAAACTGCCAGGAGAGATCGACAGGGTTGGAATGAGGACTTCCACGGTGCTGGAAGAATTGTCGGCCACCGCAATTCCAAGTCCTCCGCCGGTGTTGAAGTTTCCAACCACCACTTCGAAGGGGAAATTCGCGTTAGGAAACGCTACCTGTTGCGTTGCCTGGAAAGTCCCGTCGCCATTGCCCAAAATAACCCCTACCTCGCCCGCAGTCGATGCGATAGCTAAGTCCAGCTTTCCGTCCGCGTTGAAATCTCCCGCGCCCACTACGTTGGACGATAGGCCTACCGGGATCGCCTGGGCTGGAAGGAAAGTTCCATCGCCCACTCCCGCAAGAAAGTAGAGATTGTTATCTGTTTGGCTTGTGGCGATTATGTCCAGTTTGCCGTCGCTATTGAAATCGCCGATCGCGACATCCGATGGCGCGGGGCCTGCCGCATACTGTTGCGCGGGTTGGAATGTGCCATCGCCCACTCCCAGCGATACCGAAATGCTTGAACCGGACCAATCACCTGCCACAAGATCGAGATTGCCATCTCCGTCCAAGTCCGCTGTGCGGATGAAGATGGGATAGCCATTCACACCATACGAAACAGCTGGTTGAAACGTCCCGTCTCCATTGCCGAGCAAAACGAATATTTGGCGGTCGACGTAACCTGCAACTGCGAGATCTAATTTGCCGTCTTTATTGAAGTCTCCCGCGACCAACCCGTAGTTAGTGAACCCTGCCGCGGTTGATATTGGGGCTTGAAAAGTCCCATCCCCATTCCCGAGGAGAATGGAAATCCCTGAGGTCGATTCGAATCCCACGGCCAGATCGGGCTTGCCGTCGCCATTGAAATCACCTACCAAGACGCAAAACGGAAGACTGGAAACCGAGATGTTTTGAGCCGCTTGGAAGGTTCCATCTCCGTTGCCCATGAAGATGGAAACAGTGTTGCTAATCAAGTTCGCAACTGCCAAATCGGTCTTCCCGTCCAAATTGAAGTCGCCTTGGGCCATACGAAAGGGATCGGACCCACTCGTTAATGTAGAGGAAGAGAAATTCAACGAAGCGGTGCTTACCCCCACCGGTAGAAACGCAATGTTGGAAAGGATACCGGTAGGGCCGGCGCTCGAGACCGTGATCCATCCCGTGCCACTGCTCGCGGTTAAGGCTGCAGGAACCACGGCCGTCAGTTGTGTCGGGGAAACATAGGTGGTCGCAAGAGCCGTACTGCCCCAGCTAACCACAGAAGCAGCTACAAAGTTGTCGCCATTCACGGTGAGCACGAAATCTGCCCCGCCAGGCGCCACAGAAACTGGAGAGAGCGCTTCGATAAACGGAACCGGGTTAGGCGGAGTGGCTCGCGCAACAGATGCCGAGATGCCCAGAAACACAGTCACTAATATCGCAAAGGAGAGTTTGCTCATGTTGCTCAGTCGCTTGGTCATCAAATTCCTCTGGTCTGGAGTTTTGGGATTTCACACACCCGCACCCCGCCGGACGCCACGTTCATCGCAATCTTTTTGGGGAGAGTTCTCGCAGCTGAATTATTCTAAGATTTCCTGCTGGCCTGCACGTCCCCGTACTGTTATCGCACGAGCTGGTCTGTGGCGTTAATACGGGAAATGCGCAGCGTGCTCTATTACCTATTGATTGTTACGACCTGTGGGCTTGTTCCGCGAAACGGAGAGGCGCGCCGGTGGGCGCTTAGGATCTTGCTGCACTTTTGCGAAAACAATCGCGGAGCGGCGTCCGAGCTTCCCTCAGAACAATATAGAAGGCAAGAATGCGCCGGCCGGTTCGTTGTAAAGGCCCATCGTCATCAATGTCAGCGGCTGGACCACGCGCAATCCATTCTCGAGGCACCAGCGAAACAGTGCGGCGTTCCGCGTAGGGACAAGAATCCCCGGCCCCTAAATTCCCCGGCGGC
>CAWJGQ010000015.1:0-10665 GCA_963842425.1 uncultured Acidobacteriota bacterium
GGGCACCCGGAAAATCAAACGCTAAAGCCTAGGCCACCCGCCGACTCTGCCACGGCCCCCACATGTTTCGGTGTTCAATTGTCTTCACCGAAATTCTCCGGAATTTCAAACCCTCCGGTATCGGCCGAACCGTTTGCCCCTTTGCTCATTTCCGTGAGACCGAATGTATTCGGCGCTGGTCTAGTAAAAATCTGAGAATTTCTCACATAGGCGGATAGTGATCCGCTAAGAGAAAGTCTGTGTTTCTTATCGGCAGGCTCGTTTAACGCCTTGAGAATCTCAGTTATATGAAGCGGTTTACCCGCCGTCCGCAAGATATCGCGCGTCTTTGCGAGTGCCGTCCCCGGCCGAAGAGTTACGTCGCCGCTATCTCTCGGGAGAAACCGCATTGAGTCCTGCAAGGCCTGAACATAGGCCCTAGCTTTCTCTATCTGTAACTCTAAGTCTCTTATTTCCTGCTGTTTGCCGTCTAGTAGCTCTTGAAGCTTTTCTCTGATTTCCATAAATTCCCTCACTTGCCCTTAGGTATACCATGCTTAACCATAAGGGACAAGAAGAAAAGTGGTATAATGGACGCATATGTCTGGCCCGTCGTCGGCCATATCTTAGCTTAGGAGCAACTGAGTGGAACCACACATTGAGTACGTAAAAACCGCCTTAGATGCGCGGATGAGGATCACTCCGAAGGGATTTCCCTACTGGTATGCTCGGGACCGAATGGAAATTCTCGGATACGCACGATGGGAGAACTTTCGCGAGGTGGTAGATAAGGCTATCAAAGCGTGCGATAGCTCCGGGAAGTTTTCCGTCAATCATTTTCGCTATATGGCGGAGATGATCGAAGCTGGCAAGGGAGCAAAGAAGAAGAGGGAGAATGCTGTCCTAAGTCGATATGCCTGTTATCTAGTTGCGATGAATGGGGATCCGGGGCTACCACAGGTCGGAACAGCCCAAACCTATTTTGCGGTGCAGACGCGCAGCCAAGAGATCGAGCAAGCGCTGACAGATCAGCAACGCAGACTCCTAATACGGAACCGGATTAAGGACGCCAACAAGAAGTTGGTAGGTGCCGCGAAAGCGGCAGGCGTAACAAGGTTTCCGCTCTTTCATGACGCCGGATACAAGGGGCTATACGGGGGACGTGGGCGGGACGATATTAAGCGAATGAAGGGCATCCCTGTGGGCGACGAGCTCCTCGATTGCATCGACCGAGACGAACTCGCAGCTAACGAGTTCCGCATAACGCAGACTGAAGCGAAACTCAAACGTGAGTCCATTCAAGGAGAGCAACGAGCCATTGATGCTCATTATTCAGTAGGCAAGAGAGTCCGACAGGCTATCCAAGAAATTCAAGGAACCATGCCTGAGAAACTTCCGGCCGTTCCTTCAATCAAGAAACTTTCAGAGAAACAGACGAAAGACACGCAGCAGCTAACAGGCGAGGAAATCGACAATGGCTGACACTGGAGATATATTCAAGCCTGGGGACGAAGTACCGCACTCCGGCATCTATCGAGTCGTCCACGATCCGTACCACTCAAAAGAGCATGAAGTGACGTGCGTGTACGGGAAGCGTTTCCCGCCATGCAATCATTGCGGGCATCACGTCCGTTTCGTCTTAGAACGTGCGGCGCAACACATCGGATCGAACGAACACTTCAAGTCGTAGCGATTGGCTCGACCGAAGAGAACACTTCCGCGAGATATTGGGAACCGTCCATCTTGATAATCTCACACCGTTTACCGCCGAGCGTATCGGCCTGGGAACTCACGAGTTTCACTAACTCAGCCACGCTATCGGTCTTTAGTTCAATCTGTCCTGTCACGGCCTTCATGAGCTATCTCCTTGCCTTTCTGCGTGAAGTGCATAATCACGAAGCGAGCCCGTCAAAGTGGCACACTTTCTTGAGGCTCCAAAAACGCAGTTTTTCGCAGTCCCGCACGCTTCTTGTTCACCCAACCTCGCGGTAGAATGTGCCATGCGCGTCCGCGTTCTCTTTTTCGGCCAACTCAAGGAAATTACCGGCGTCGCCCAGGAAGAGGCCGAGCTTTCCGACGGCGCTCGCGTTGAGGATCTTTTCGAGCGCTACGGCCGCCGGTTTCCCAAGCTCGCGGAATTTCGCGCTTCCGTCGCCGCTTCCGTGAATCAGGAGTATTCCGGCTGGCGCGCTCCGCTTGCGAGCGGGGACGAAGTCGCTTTTCTTCCGCCCGTGAGTGGGGGCCAAGGGGGCGGGCAGCAAACCGCCGTGGCGGAAGATATATTTCAGCTGGTCCGCGAACCGATCCGCCCGCGCGAAATCATCGAAGGCCTGAAGGCGCCGGAAGACGGGGCGCTGGTGGTGTTCGACGGCTTCGTGCGCAACAATTTCAAGGGCGGGAAGACGCTCTACCTCGAATACGAAGCCTACGAACCGATGGCCTACGCGAAGATGCGCGAGATCGGCGCCGAGGTTCGCGCCAAATTCTCGATTCGCCGGCTGGTGATCGTCCACCGGCTGGGGAGGCTGGAGATCGGCGAGACGAGCGTCTGGATCGCGGTCAGCTCGGCGCATCGCGGCACAGCGTTCGACGCATGCCGCTACGCGATTGACACGCTCAAGCGCGCCGTGCCGATCTGGAAAAAGGAATATTTTGTAGGCGGCGCTGTGTGGGCCGAAGGCGAAGTGCCCTCGCAGGAAGCCATTTCCGGGCCGAGCGAATCTAGTGCTTGATGGCTAAACATGCTGCGGGCAAAGGCAATGAAGAGTGTCCTCAGGCGCTAAAGCGCATTGAAGACGAGTCCCTTATGTCGGAGCTGAAGCTCCGACCCCCTAAAAAGCGCTCCGGCGAAGAAGGGGAACTTCAGCGGCTAAAGCCGTCCTCGCTTTGCGAGCTTGATGTCGCGGCTCCTTCGGCTACGCTCAGGACAAGTTCAGCCGCGACCCACAAACCATCCTGGGTTCTGGCGCTGCTTACGGCGATGCTGGTGGTCGGCGCGTGGCTGGCGATTCCGCTGGGCGCGGCGCGAGTGTTATCTGCCGCGCCTTCCAGCGCGAGGCAACAGAAGCGCGGAAACGAAATCCGCTCGCAGACAGATCTGGTCACCATTCTGGCCAGCGTGACGGACGCGAACGGCAAGCCGATTCCCGATCTGACCAAGGACGCGTTTCAGATTTCCGAAGAAGGCGTGCCGCAGAAACTCGAAGTCTTTGAAGCCGAGACCAACCGGCCGCTCGATCTGGCGCTGATGGTGGATTCGAGCATCAGCACATTCAAGGATCTGAAATTCGAGACGGAAGCGGCGGCGCATTTCATCCGGCAGGTGGTGCGTCCCGGCGATACGCTCGGCGTATTCGAATTTTCGGAGACGGTGACGCGGCTGGCGGATTTTTCCGACAACGTGCCGAAGCTGCAGACGGCCGTGCGGCAGATCACTCCGGGAGCGGGCACGTCCATTTACGACGCCGTGGTGCTGGGTTCCGATGCGCTGAAGCGACGGCCGGAGGGGCGGCGGCGCGCGATCGTGCTGGTGACGGACGGCGGAGAGACGACGAGCATTTCGAAGTTCGATGCCACGCGGCGGGCGGGCGTGGCGTCCGGCGCGCTGCTTTACACCGTGCTGATCCGCCCGGTGAAAAATGAGAACGGCCGCAACACCGCCGGAGAGCACGCGCTGATCACGATTACGGACAGCATGGGCGGCGACATGTTCACGCTCGACGACATGAGCCAGATTGACGGCATTTTCGACCGCATTGACCGCGAGCTGCGAACTCAATATCTGCTCGGATATTATCCGCGGCCGGTGCCGCCGCCCGGGAGCAATCGCCAGATCCAGCTCGCTGTAAAGGGCGATTACACCGTTCGCTACAGGAAAGAATATCTGACGCCCGCTCTAACGCCCTAACCTGCGGCACGGTACAATTCAAATTGCATGAGCCAATTTCTGGATGTCGCCATCGAAATCGCGCGCGAGGCCGGAGCGAATCTCCGCTCGGAATTCGACCGCCCGAAGCAGATCTCCTACAAGGGCGAAGTGGATATCGTCACGGAGTCTGATCGCCGCTCCGAAGCGTTGATCGTCGGGCGACTGCGGAAACATTTTCCGGACCACGGGATTATCGCCGAAGAGGGCGGCACGGGCGCCGCGGCCGGCGCGAAATATTGCTGGCACGTGGACCCGATTGATGGGACCACGAATTTCGCGCACGGCTATCCCTGCTTCGCCGTTTCGATTGGCGTGGCCGAAGAGGGCCGGCCGATTGCGGGCGTGGTGTTCAATCCGGTGAGCGACGAGATGTTCACGGCGGCGCGCGGAGAAGGGGCGTTTTTGAACGGCAAGGCGATTCACGTCTCGCCCATCGAGAAACTGGCGTACAGCCTGGTGGCCACAGGCTTTCCCACTCACCATCGCAAGCGGAGCGCGAACATCAATTACTACTGGGAGTTCACGCTGCGCTCGCACGGAGTACGGCGCGACGGTTCCGCCGCGCTCGATCTCTGCTCGGTGGCGTGCGGGCGCTTTGAGGCGTACTGGGAATTCAATCTGCATTCTTGGGATACGGCCGCGGGCGTACTGCTCGTCGAGGAGGCCGGTGGACGAGTCACTGATATGAACGGCGAACCCTACCGGCTGGGCGGTCCGCACACGCTTGCAACGAACGGCCGCATTCACGGCGAGATGCAGGAAATTGCGTTGATCGCCGAACGCGCTGCGACGACCTCCTGACAGGCAGCGGCGAATGAACGTAAGCGAGTTCGACTACGACCTGCCGCCGGAAAGAATCGCGCAGCGCCCGCCCGACGAGCGCGATGCTTCGCGCCTACTGCTGCTCGATAGGGCCAGCGGCGCGTGGGACGATCGCCGCTTCCGGGAACTTCCCGAGCTGCTGCGCGGCGACGAGCTGATCGTAGTCAACAACACGCGGGTTCTGCCCGCGCGCCTATTTGGACGACGAGCGGGGATTCACGCCGAGCCTCCCGGCGACAACAATCCCGCGCGCGGTGAATTTCTCCAGGCTGCCATCGAGGTTCTGCTTGTCCGGAAATTGGGCGCGGACACATGGGAGACGCTGGTGCGCCCCGGCAGGAAGATTCCGGTGGGCGAACGAATTGTTTTCGGCGAAGGCGAACTCGAAGCGCTGGTGGAAGCGCGCGGCGAGTACGGACTCCGCGTGCTGCGCTTCAGCTCCAGAGGCGGCTTCGACGAGACTCTGGCGCGGCTGGGCCACATACCGCTGCCGCCGTACATCAAGCGCGAAGACGAGCCGCTTGACCGCGAGCGCTATCAAACTGTGTTTGCGCGGGAAGGAAACGCGGTAGCGGCGCCCACTGCCGGGCTGCATTTCACGCCCGCCATTTTGGGGCGGCTGCGCGATCGCGGAATCGAAATCGCGGAGATCACGCTCGATGTGGGACTCGGCACGTTCGAGCCGGTTCGCACGGAGCGCATGGAAGATCACAAGATTCACATTGAGGCTTACGAGATTCCGGAGGCAACCGCGGCCGCAATCGAGCGAGCGCGGCAGGCGAACCGCCCGGTGCTGGCCGTGGGGACCACGGTGGTGCGGGCGCTCGAAGATGCAGCGGAGAAAAACACGGGGAGTGCGCAGGCCGTTGCCGCGGGTAAAGCCGAAGCGGAAATATTTCTGTACCCTGGGAAGAGTTTCCGCATCGTAAATCAATTGCTGACGAATTTTCACCTGCCGCAATCGAGCCTGCTTGCAATGGTAGGGGCATTTGCGGGGCGCGAGAACGTCCTGCGCGCGTATCGGCATGCGGTTGAATCCGGCTACCGGTTCTACAGCTACGGCGACGCGATGCTGATCCGCTGAGGTACGAAATCCGGCGGCGGCATTCGCGCGTGGTGCAAGCTGGCTCGCGTTCGTCTATTATGGTCGTCTTGTTCGGGGGGAGCATTAGCTTGCGGTATCTGATCCTTAGCGACATTCATGCGAATATAACCGCCTTCGAAACCGTCCTCGAGGCGGCCAAAGGGAAATGGGACAAGGCTGTCTGCCTCGGCGACCTGGTGGGTTACGGTCCCGATCCCAACGAAGTGATCGAGCGCGTGCGCTCGCTCGACGCCGTAA
Source organism: uncultured Acidobacteriota bacterium (assembly GCA_963842425.1). Lineage (GTDB taxonomy): Bacteria > Acidobacteriota > Terriglobia > Acidiferrales > UBA7541 > Palsa-295. The sequence continues at coordinate 6,072 of CAWJGQ010000015.1, forward strand.
CCATTCGCGGAAACCACGACAAGGCCGTCACCGGCCTGACGAACCCCGAGGAATTTAATCCCGTTGCGCACGCGGCCGTGCTCTGGACGCGGGAACGCATTCAGCCCGGAAATCTTGAGTATCTCGGGAAGCTTCCCAAAGGTCCCGTGCAGGCGGGCGCTTTTTCCATGGTTCACGGCGCGGTTTACGACGAGGACGAGTATGTGTTCGGGGCGGAGCAGGCGGCCGATGGATTGGTGGACGCGCCGACGCCGGTCGTGTTCTTCGGTCATACGCACATTCAGGGCGGCTTCACGCTCCGCGGCCACGATGTGTCAACGCTGCAGACCAAGCCCGTGTTCCCCAATGAGTCCAATACGATTTCGCTCGTGCGCGGGACATCGTATCTGCTGAATCCGGGCTCGATCGGCCAGCCGCGAGATGGAGATACGCGCGCGGCATTTGCGATCGCCGATCTGGAGAATGATACGGTCGAGTTCTGGCGAGTTCCCTACGATGTGCAGGACGTGCAGCAGCGCATGATGCAGGCCGGGCTGCCCGAGCCGCTGATCCTGCGCCTTTCATTCGGCCGCTAAGGAAAATCAGACAACCATGGAACCGGGCGAAGTAGATCAGGAGGAGCGAAGCAGGTTTCCCGCTGCGCTGGCGGCCGGCGCCGTAGTTGTCCTGTTTGTCGCCGGAATCGTCGTTCTTCTGGCGCATTTCATTTCGACGCCTCAACAGACTGGCGATGCCCCGCTTCCCTTCGGCGCCGTGGAACAAACGTATGCCCCTCAGATCCATTTTCAGGATCTGCGGCTCTCGCAGTCGAACAACCTCTTGAATCAGCAATTCACGTACGTCGCAGGAATTGTTTCCAACGCTGGCCCGCGCCCCGTCGGCGCGATCGAAGTGCTCGTCGAATTTCACGATCCGTTCAAGCAAGTCATCCTCAAGGACTCGCTGCGACCGATCCGCCGCAGCGATTCGCCGCTGAAAGTTGGGGAGCAGCGCGAATTCAATCTCGCCATTGACCAGGGCCTTCCCACAACGTGGGATCAGCAGTATCCTTCTATTCGCGTCACCGGCCTAGTTCTCCAATAGCGAGCGGCTACTGTTTCTAAACGCAGGACGGTTTGTATATGAACGATTGGGCCGAGCTCGACCGCGCACTGGTCGCGATGGCGGCATCCGGGAGCACCGAAGTCCGCGAGGACGGCGAATGGCTCGCGGAACTTGCCGCGCTGCATTGCGAACTCCACCGCGAAGGCAAGAATCCCCTCGTACACCTCTGGTCCGCTGAAAACAATCTGACCCGTCGAATTCTGCGCGTCCGCGAGCAATCGCAGGATCGCATCGTGCTGGAAGTCCGGCGATTCGGCCGCGCGAAGCCGGGGCGATTGGAATTTTTGCGCACCGATTCACCGCGCGCCGCCGGACGCATCACCCGCGAACAATTTCGAGCGCGACTGCGCCGCATCCTCGCGCAGCAATTTCCGGACGCGACGATCGAGCCCTTGACGGCCGCGCCCGATCTCGAGCACTCGTTTTCCAGCGTCTACGTCCGCGGGCGCATGCACGAAGGAACGCGCGAATGGGCGGTGATGGCGATTTCGTCCGCCGAGGGCACCGCGGCGATTGAAGGGATTCTTACTTTCGGCATCCTGTGGCTGGACTTGACCCGCCGTCGCGCGGGAATCCGCGCCGTGGAAGGATTGCGATCGTTTGTCCCCGAAGGCGCGAGCCGGCCGATTCGCGAGCGGGCGTTCGCGCTGTCTTCTGCTGCGCGCGTGGAGGTTTTTGAATTTTGCGAGGAAGACGAACGGATTCAGAAGATGGAGTCCGCCGACGCCGGGAACATCGAGAGCTGGCTTCCTCCCCGGCGTGAGGTTGAATCCGCGCTCGCGGCGGCGCGCGAGGCTATTGCGCGGATACACGCGCTCGCGCTGCATATGCCACCCGCTGGCGATGACATCGGAATTCGACTCGTGCCGGGAACGAGCGAAGTCGCTGTGTGTTTCCGCGGCCTGGAGTTTGGCCGCTGGTCGCGCGACGGCATTTTATTTGGTCTCGGGGATTCGCGCGAGCGAGTCACAGAGGCAACCGAGCCCGCGCTCGACCGGTTGATGCGGCGGCTCGATCTCCATCGCAGCGGGTTTTCAAGTGAGACGACCCATCCGCTTTATCGAGCGTCGCCGGAGCGATGGATCGAAACGCTCTTGCTTCAGGATCCGACGCGGCTTGACGCGCAGCTCGATCCCGGCCACCTCTATTCGCAGCTACCAGCGCTCACGGCGGGCGATCGCGGAGTGCTCGACCTGCTCGGCGTCACGCGGCGCGGACGCCTCGTGGTGGTTGAGCTCAAGGCCTCCGAAGACATGCACATGCCGATTCAAGCTGTGGATTACTGGCTGCGCGTGCGGCGGCACCAGCGCGACGGAGATTTTCAGCGTTACGGCTATTTCGCCGGGAAAGAACTCGATCCGAAACCGCCGCTCGTCTGGCTGGCTGCGCCGGCGCTCCGCTTCCATTCCGCCACGGATATAGTGCTGAAATATCTCTCACCTGAGATTCAGATCACGCGCATTGGACTGAACGAACCCTGGCGGTGCGGTTTGAAGGTGATCTTCCGTCTGTAGCGTGGCCGGGTGACTGAGTGAGTTGTTTGGTAATCCGACTAATCAGGGGTTGACCTCGTTTGGTTTCCGCGAGTCACACTACGAATCCCTCCGCGCCCCGAGCGCCAGCGGCGATGAGGCTATTTCACTCGGAATCGGCCTGTTTTTCTGCAGGTAAGAAAAACGATTCCGCTCGCTGTCCGCCTTCGAAAAAGAACAAGGCCGCTCCAAATAATCCCAGCACGCGAATCACAGCAAACGTCACACTCAATAAGTCGTAGTTATGCCAAAGGTCGGTCGTTTGGCGTGGTAACAGCACCAACCGCTCAGGGAGGTACGACGCTGCGTCCAATGCCCAGATGAACAAATATAGCGCTACTGCGCGGCACGCTATTGAGACGGCTTCATTTTTTGACATTCCGCCCTCCGGACGTGGATATTAGGGCGTATCTCCTCAGAAGTGAAGTAATAGTACGTTAAATGTCCGGTCATCCGACTAATCAGAATTTGGCCGCCGCTTAGCCGATGTGATCCTGAGAAACGAAAGTGCTCATCATGTCCGAGTGATCCTCTTATACTCCTCACCAATGTCACTTACCGTCTTGCTGATCCATCCCGGTAGCGGAAATTTAGCGCAGGGATTGACGATCAACTTCGACTCGAAAACCTGATCCACGCCTCTCACTGTCACAAACAATCCGCCCCACCAGAGACAAACTCCGCCAACCCTGGTATGCATCTCAGGTTTAAAGCGGCTCAGCAATAAAGGTTCCCATGATTTCATCGCCCCCGGAGCCCTTCCCACCCCTGCCATTATCAAGCCGGGGGCATCTTTCGCCAATTGAGGCGCCTCAGCGTCGAGCATGGCTTTCGCTCGATCGTCGGAAAACTCCATCCTCACCGAAATGTGGCGCTGAGGTTCACCAGGGCCAGTAATGCTGCAAGCCATCCCCAATCGTGAAACGACCTCTTCGCCGGCATGGGCATGTGTCACGACTTCGCCAGGCTCTGATTGATTGAGTGACAGGAAGCCCAGTGAATTTGATAATTCCTCACGGTGTTCTCCACTCCGGCTGCAAAGCTCCGGCACCTTTGCGAGAATCTCGTGGATCTCGGGTTGTGCCGGAATCCTTCGTAGAAACACCTCGAGGGCAAGCGTTAGACGGATCGGTTTGATCGCAGCGGTGATCCGTTCCATGATTTCTCTTGCCTGGTCCTGGGCTTCTGATTCGCGTAGCTGGGTCACCTCGACATACGTCCATAGTTTTTCAGCCGGAGTCCTGAGCCGGAAATCGGCTTTCCGGTTTCCGACTTTGGGCTCTAGTTCCACGGCTACATCCGGGTTCCGACATCGCAGCAAATAGAGTGCGGTAAGCTCGCCTTCGGCCGATTGGTCACCATTTCGAATACGGTTTAGGAGTTGCTCCGGACTGGCAACATCTTCGAGAACGGTCAGCATTTGACCCATTCTTACTACCCGAAGGGTGGGAGCGGAGCCTCGAACGATGTTCCCCTGAATGACGCGCGATTTCTCAACCCATTCCCTGCCTAATGCTCGTTCGGCGCGATCAAAGGACGCAACAACGGTATCGGGCGGAGCACTAAGCGCGGACACTTTTCCGGTCATCCAGTCGCGTTCGATATCTTCCAAGCTCCAAGGCATCGGTTGGCTCTGCGCTGCTTCATTGCAGCTCTCTTGCCCTCAGTCTACTTTGAAATCCCGGCTGGGGCCCTCAGGATCGTTGGTGCGAAGAGATCTCAAAGGTCGACCTACATCAGGGAAGCGCGGTCCAGATGCCTGATCAACCACTAACTGGACTAGCGCCCGCTAGTTGCGCATAATTCGTCGAAAGTGATCCAACAGGTGTGCCACAGTGTTCCGAAAAAAGGAAGGGAAGCGGACTGGCTAAGACCAGTCACGCCTCCCGGGGTGTGTCCTAGAAGCGTTTGATTAATTAGACGCAGAGATTCCGAAATGGTTGCATCAAAACGCGGTC
>CAWJGQ010000016.1:0-420603 GCA_963842425.1 uncultured Acidobacteriota bacterium
TTCAAGAGCACTCATCGAGGATGTTGCGGCTGTCGCGGAACTCGGCTGCCGCTGGGCGATTATTGAGGCGCCAGTCTCGGACATAAAATTGCGAGCACTGGGCGTGTCCCGGGATAAAGTCGCGGAGCGAATCGCTGAGTCTGTCGCCTTCGCCGTCCGGGAAGGCATCGCCATCACATTCTTTGGTGTTGATGGAAGCCGTGCCGAGCTAACTTTCCTGGAAAAAGTATTCAAATTGGCAGTCGATTCTGGCGCTTCTGAGGTGGCCGTCGTAGACACGCTAGGCATCGCGACTCCCGAGGCAGCGGCTTTTCTGGTTGAAGCGCACGCCGCTGGGTGGGTCCTTCGATTCCGATCGATTTCCACGGTCACAATGACTTTGGATTGGCTACCGCATGCGCGGTCGCGGCAGCGCGAAGCGGCGCGGACTGGATTCACTGCACCTTGGATGGGATGGGAGAAAGAGCGGGTAATGCGAACCTGGCGCAGGTCGCCCTGGCCCTCGGAGCACTTTACAACGTCCATACGAATCTTCGCCTTGATAAAGTCAGGGCAGCTTCAGGACGTTTGCGACAAATCGCCCGCTACGAGCTCGAGCCGTGGAAACCATTGGTCGGCCAGAATCTTTTTGTCAGGGAAACGGGAGCCGTGGCTGCTCAGTTCCATATTCCAGAGGCGATAGAACCGTACTCCGCCGACCTTGTGAATGCGGCGCGTGGTATCGTCATGGGCAAGAAGAGTGGCCTTGCGTCGATCCGCCTAAAATGCGGGGAGCTCGGATTGGAGATTTCGGAGGAGCGATATCCAGCCCTGTTGGCTGCGACCAAAGATCTCGCCGCTCACCAGAGATCGCTAGTGTCCGATCAAGATTTTCGAAAGCTGGCCGAACGAATGTCAATTTCAGTCCGGGACGGGTTATGATCGGATCATCCGTGCGACGAATCGCTCGCAGAAGCAGGAAGAAGATGGCAGAGGACTCTGTGAGTATGTTCGCTGGCGAGGAGGCTCCGGCGACTCCGCGGACCCTTTCGGGCGGGGCTTATTCCCATCTCCATGATGCGATTATTCGAGGGCGACTTGCCCCGGGAGAACGGTTAAGAATCGAGGATTTGGCTCTCGGCCTGAAGTTAAGCCCCACGCCCATTCGAGAGGCGCTCTATCGTTTGGAGCTCGTGGGTCTTGCAAACCATGAGCCACACCGGGGAGCTCGCGTCACGGAGCTCTCGCCCGCTGATCTGCAAGAGATATACGAGGCGCGCTTGGCCTTGGAGACTTTGGCGATCCGGAAAGCCGCTGAAATGTTCACGCCGGAAATTGCGGACCAAGCTCGCGAGCATCTGCGACGGTACGTGGCGGCACAGCGTCAGGATTCCTATGATGAGAGCGCGCACAAGGATTTTCATTTCACTCTTTATTCTACGAGCGGATCGAGGTGGCTGGTTCGCTTGATAACGCCGCTGTGGGAGAGTTGCGAACGATACCGGCACAAGTGGGTGCCGCTCAAGGAAGAGCTTCGCAATCGGGGCGACGAACACAACGCCATCCTCGATGCATGCGCCTCGCGAGACTCGAACGGAGCTGCACTGTTGCTTCACAACCATCTCGCCAGAACAGCGAATTTCATTGCATTACAGATGACGGGGCAGACGATCTTTCCGCTCATGGACCGACCTGCCCAAGGCGGCTTCTGAGCAAAACGAAGGCTTTTGAAACTCTCCAAGAATTTTCTTGTGTGTCTCGTGTAGTGACGTCGGTAAAAACCTACCCGATTGAAATCGCAAACGAGGAAGTTTCACCGAGTTCCCGGCGATCATCCCATCCGCGGTCCCTCGACAAACTTCAGGTCAAGTTCATTGATGTGGCGCATGACGCGGTCAAATCGCGGTGGCTTGATGTCGGTGGGGAAAACGTAGCCTTCATACGGATCTGCGAAAATGCGGAAGAAATTTTCGAAAACACCCGGTGATAGATAACCGAAAAAGCGGGTGTAGTGCGCGTCCATCCGGTACGCGTGAACGACTCCCGCTGGAACATGCAAGAAGTCCCCGGGCAACAATCGGTACTCACCTTCGCCCGCCCAAAGCGTCATGCAGCCGTCGACGCAGAAAAAACATTCCATAATGTGCTCATGGTAGTGCTTTGGAATGGCCTGTCCGACGGGACCGTCCGTCATTATGCTGATGAACTTCCCGGAACTATTGTTTTGATCCCCGATGATATTAAAGAGCGTGTCACCGGCAACAAGACGCTGACCTTCGCCGGATTCAAGCACGAAGGGCGACGCTCCATCCGGAATTGTATGTGGAGATAGCTTCTCCCGCGAGGAATCCGGTGGCGGTTCGGAATCTACGAACTTTACGTCTGCGCTGGCTTCAGCGCGGGCCATTTGTGCGCTTGAAATCTTGGCGTATGGTCCCGGCGGGTACATATGCGGCGCAGAAGTCTCGCCGAGAGCCGCGTGGAGCTGCCGGGCGGTGCCCCCGTTGGTCCAGGCAAGAAATTGCGTGTGGTGTCCTTGCATACGGTAACCATGGCTGATTCTTGGCGGGATGTTCACATAATCGCCGGGCGATAACAGATACCCTCGGTCGTTCAACCACAACTCGAGTTTTCCGTGGAGAACCAAAATAGCTTCGTGGCCGCGTTCGTGCATGTGCAGCGGAAAAGTCGCGCCCTTGCCACCGGAGACGACCACCGCTTCATGAAGCCCGCCCGTGTCCTCGTGGCGCGCAATGAACGTGGCGAGCTCTCCGCCGACGAGGTACCGGTCACCTTCTCCGGCGCGAAGAAAATAAGCAACTCGCTCGCCTGGCAGTCGATCACTCATCTAGCGCTACCTCCCGCCGCAATCGGCACACACGATCCGCGCTGCTTGGCAGTGATCGCGGCTCAGACATTCTTGTCGTTCCTGGATCGATTTTCAGCAATGTAGGTCGAGCCATTCAAGCACCCACCATGGAGAGTCCACCGTCAGAGATCAGAAACCCGCCGGTCATATGTCGAGAGTCGTCGCTGGCAAGGAAAATTACGGGGCCTGTCGCCTCGTCTGGCTGGGGGATGTGATTCAAGGGAGTGTTTTTTAAGATCTCCTCACGCCTGCCGGTCTTCCATTCCTCTCGCGCGAGCAGCCTTTCGGTTTCGATAAATCCTGGCCCGTACGCGTTGACTCGGACTTTAGGCGCAAAGGCCTTGGCGTAGGACTTCGTGATACCGATGATTCCATATTTGCCCGCCGCGTATTGAGGCGCCCTCGGACTACCGGCCACGACTACTCTGGACCCGATGTTGACGATGGCCCCGCCGCGTTCTTGTCCCAACATCCGCGAGCCGAACTCATGCGTCATTAGCATCGTGCCCTTAATGTCCACCGCCAGGACATGATCGATCGCGGCTTCGGTCATCTCGCGCCATGACTTCTGCTCGGAAGCCATGTCTCCCACATTGTTGACGAGGACATCCAGCTGTCCATAATGATTAAATGCCTGGTCGGCCAGTTTTTTCACTTCCGACCATTTGGTGATGTCACCTTGGAGGGTTATCGCTTGGCGCCCCAGCGAGCGAATCGACTCGGCGACCTTTTCAGCCCCTGAAGCCGAGGTATTGTAGTGGACAGCGAGATTGGCGCCTTCTCTTGCCATCGCTTTAGCAATCGCTGCGCCGAAGCCTCGGCCAGCGCCCGACACGAATACGACTTTCCCGTTCAGCCGCGACGATTCACCCATTTATGTCTCCAGCGGTTTTCGAGAACACCGGTGCGCTCGACCGCACAATTACCATTTGAGGGGAGCGGGTGGTTTTTCACCGTGAGCTTTCTCCCAGGAAATAACACAGTTCCGAAGTACTCCGATGCGTTCGATTTCCGCTTCCATTACATCCCCGGGTTTGAGCAAATTCTTGGCCGGATCGTCACTGAACGCAGCAACTCCCGAGACAGTTCCGGTTGAGAGAACGTCCCCGGCAGAATAGCCAAGCGCAGAGTAATGAGCGAGAATCTCCGGGATTGTTACCGACATATTGCCGGAATAGGAGCTTTGACGCTGCTCGCCGTTCACCCGCAACTCCATTTTCAGGTTTCTGGGATCGGGAATTTCGTCCGGAGTCACGATCCAGGGGCCCAGCGGACAAAAGGTGTCGATACTCTTGCTGAAGCAGAAATTGGATGATTGCATTTCACGCCGCTGAATATCCCGGGCAGTGATGTCGTTGAAGATCAAATAGCCACCGATGTATTCCTTGGCTTCCTGGACGCCAAAGTGCTTTCCACTCTTTGCCAGCACCACAGCCAGCTCCAATTCATAATCCAACTCGCTCGTAAGGTGCTCGGGATATACGACAGGAGCTTCCGGACCGATGATAGCGTCAACGTTTTGGAAAAATACGATCCAAGGCTGGATTGCACTCACCCAATTCGCCTTGTCACCTTCTTTGGCGTGTTCTCGAAAATTGCCCGCCGTATGGAAGAACTTCTTGGGAATGATCGGAGCTTCCAGCCGCACTTCCGACAGCGCGAATTGCTCGCCTGTCTTGAGCCTGTGCGCGAGCACTTGAGGTGGACCCATCTCGAAGAGAGTACGCATGCTCGGCACGTCGAGGCTTTCGATCTGATTTCCTTCGAGCACTCCAACCCGAGCTATCCCGCCGGCCGTGAATGAGAGCAGTCGCATGGGTATTGTCCGAAGTCGCCGAGTAAACTCACAGTTTCCTCCGGTGAACTCGTCTGCATCCTTCCACCCGTCAGCCGGAAGGGTCGTATTCTCGCCTACGAGGGCTATCACGTCAATGGATTTGATTTTATATCAACTATTTTATATCAAGTTGTGGTAGCCTTGCGCCGTTCCAAGCGGGGGGAGTAAGTCATGGATTTTCATGCGCTCAGTTGTTTCGTTGAGATTGCCAAGGAACTAAGCTTTTCCAAAGCCGCTCGTCATCTCAATATCACGCAACCACCCTTAACCCGCAAAATCCAACGCCTAGAGTCCGAATGGGGCGTCAAGCTCTTCATTCGCGATCATCGGGGCGTCCAACTTACGGATGCCGGCCGTCTACTGTTAAGAGGCGTTGACTCTGTCTTCGCAGCTGCGGATCGTCTGAAGGCGATCGCATCGCTCGCAGCTGAAGGGAAGGCGGGCGTGGTAAGGGTCGGAATAGGTGTGGGCCTCGGGGGACCCACGAGCCAGGCCATTGCCGAGCATTTGCGGAAATTCCCTGAAATCGAAATTGAAATCAGAGACTTGGTCTCGAGTGATCAGTACTTCGAACTGCGTGATGGGGTGATCGACGCGGGCTTCATGCGAGCCCCTGTGGACGAGGCCGTGGAATCGGAAGAGCTATTTGAGGAACACTTCCAAGTTTTGATGAGCAGGGCCAATCCTTTGTCGCGGTTTCGATCCCTCAAGCTGTCGCAATTGGCTGACCAACCATTGCTAATCCATGACCGAAGCGCATGCGCTGGACTTTATGACACGATCATGGAACTTTTTAACAGAGCTTCCATAACTCCCAAGCTTTTGCGATTTGCGAACTGGCCTTTCGACGAGACCGTATCAACGCTCTTAGCTCTTGGGAAGGGAATATACATCGGATCCCAATCTCCAATGGGCACTGGAACATTCACTTGCCATCCGGTATTCGCAAATCGTGTTGTAGTAGTGCCACTCGAAGAATCCGCTGCCAAAGCTCAAGTTTGTCTCGCTTGGCGTAGGCACGAGAAGTCCAAAGCCGTTCTACGTTTTCTCGAAATCGCTAAAGAGACGATGAAGCCTGAGATGGGAAGCATGTCTAGATCGAGGCTCCATCACCCGAACCGAACCCGCGTGGACTGTGTCCCTCGGTTGCGGTTGCATCGTGCTCAGGAACACGGCTCTGTAAGTCTTCAGTCGCCTCGATAATTCCTGGTCGCCTGTCATTCGGGTGCTATAGCCCAAGCTTCAGCGGGGAAGCTATTGCCAGCCATCCCCGCGACGGAATATCAGGGGTACATAAATGGTGTGGACGAAGAGGCGAAACTCAATGTTGTGGACGGCTTTGGTTATCTTGGTGGGGTGCGCGTGCCTTCGTATTCATGCCCAGCCTGAATACCAATATCCGTTTCAAAACCCTAATCTCACGTTGGACCAGCGCGCTGACAACATTGTTTCCCTAATGACTTTGGATGAAAAGTTCGCGGCGCTTCAGAATGCAGCTGTCCCTCGTCTCGGTGTTCCGGCTCCGGGCATTTCGGAAGGAATTCACCAAGTTGTAGGGCGCGTGGGTCCCGGCGCGCCGCCGATCGCAACCACTTCTTTTTCGCAAGTCTACGGAATGGGCGAGACGTGGGATCCGGACCTCATCACTCAAGCGGGGGCTGTGGAAGGGCATGAAGCGAGGTATCTAACCCAGAACGCAAAATACAAACGGAATATCCTGGTCCTCTTCGGACCGACTTCCGACTTGGCGCGCGATCCTCGATGGGGTCGAACCGATGAGAGTTACGGAGAAGATCCTTATCTCACCGGAACAATGGTGGTTTCATTTATTAAAGGGATGCAGGGTGCCGATCCCAAGTACTGGCAGGTCGCGTCGCTCTTGAAGCATTTCTTCGCGAACAGCAATGAGACTACTCGCGGCAGTTCTTCCTCAGACTTCGACGAGCGGCTGATGAGGGAGTATTACTCAGTTCCGTTCCGGATGGGATTCGTCGAGGGCGGTGCGAGATCCTACATGACCTCCTATAACGCGTGGAACAGCGTTCCCATGGATATGAATCCCGTTCTCAAAGACGTGGTTGCCAAAGAGTGGGGCGCGGATTGGATCGTCATCCCCGATGCAGGTGCACTGGACCACGTGGTCGATCTGCATCACTACATGAAGAACATGCAAGAGGTCTACGTTCAGGCGCTAAAGGTCGGAATCAATTCACTGTTACCGGGCTTTGGCCCGAGCATCGGACCGACTCCTCACGATGCGATCACGCAAGCCCTCGCTGAAAAGCAGATTACCGAGGCCGAGATTGACTCGGCCGTTGAAAGGAAATTCAAGACAACCATAAAACTCGGCCTTCTTGACCCGCCGGAGCTGAATCCCTACTCGAAAATTGGCGCCGATGACGAACCCGAACCGTGGAACACCGAGAAGGACAAGGCCGTGGCGCGCCAGGTAGCCCTGGAATCTGTCGTTCTGCTGAAGAACGCCAACGGGCTCTTGCCTTTGAATCGGAACGGCCTGAAATCGATTGCCGTCGTCGGACCCAACGCCGCAAAGGTGCGCTTTGATTTCTACAGCGGAGCGACACCCTATGCCGTTTCCGTGCTTCAGGGAATCAAAGACAAATTGGGCTCATCTGTCGCCGTGAATTACGCCGAGAACAACGAGGGCAACGCGGCCGTCAATGCCGCCAAGTCTTCCGACTTAGCTGTAGTAGTCGTTGGCAACGATCCCATGTGCGGCGTGGCCAATCCCTTCCAGGCCTTCAACCCGGATGCGTCCACAAAACCGTGTCCCGATCCCGGCATGGGAAGGGAAGGGCGCGACAGAGAATCACTCGAGCTCAACCAGGAAGAATTGGTGAAGCAAGTGTATGCCGCCAATCCGAGGACCGTCGTTGTGCTCGTTTCCAGTTTCCCGTATGCCATCAATTGGAGCCAGGCGAATGTGCCGGCCATCCTCCATATTACCCACGCCGCTCAGGAGCAGGGGACGGCCATCGCGGATGTATTGTTCGGCGACTACAATCCGGGCGGCCACCTCGTGCAAACGTGGCCCAAATCCATCGAGCAGCTTCCGCCGATGATGGACTACGACATCCGCCACGGCCGCACCTACATGTACTTCAAGGGAGAACCTCTTTATCCCTTTGGCTACGGGCTTAGCTACACGACGTTCAAATGTTCCAACTTACGCATCACCCCGGCGCATTTGGCTGAGGGCGCCACGATTACTGTCAGTGTAGATGTCACAAACACCGGGCACCGCGATGGCGATGAAGTCATCCAGCTTTACGCGACACACTTGGAGTCGAAGGTGGACCGCCCCATCAAGCAGCTCGAAGCATTCAAGCGCGTGAACGTGATGGCCGGCCAAACCAAGACCGTCGAATTGCCCTTGTCGGCGCAAGCCTTGGCCTATTGGGACACGCTGGAACACAAGTGGGTGCTCGAAAAGAACAAGGTAAGTCTAACCGTCGGCGACTCCTCGGCGGATAGTAAACCCGCGAAGGTCATATCCGTGAGGTAGTCGCAGCTGCCGATCGTCGCGTTCGCCGGGAGATTCGCACTGAACGGTTGCTCTGCTGTTTCGGAGTCCGCCTGAAAAAGGCCCCGGACCGGCGTCAGAGAAAAGCGAAAGAGAGGCTTGGATGTCGGAAAACGCTAATAAGCCGAGTCTTGCCTCGGAGAAGTTGGTTCTGCGAAGTCCGATCAGTCGCCGCGCCCTGATTCGTGGTGGGGCGATTCTGGCCGGCGGAACGGCCGCCGCGGCACTGCTGCCGCCTATTTCGGCGAGAAGTCTCGCGGGCGCCGCTGCGGTGCCAGCCATGAATAGCGATCCCATCGTGGCGTCGGACAACAAGGCCATTGTAGAGACGTCGGCGGGCAAAGTTCGTGGCTACACCCGGAACGGTATCTATACCTTCAAGGGCATTCCCTACGGTGCCACGACCGAAGGGAGCGCGCGTTTTATGCCACCCACCAAGCCGGCATCCTGGGCCGGTTTGCGCAGTTCCATGCAGTACGAGAATGTGGCCCCGCAAGGGGCGCGCGCGGGTTGGGCCAACGACGAAGAGGCTTGGATGTTTTCTTGGGAGGACGGAATCCAAGGCGAGGATTGTCTGCGCGTCAACCTCTGGACGCCGAGCATCAACGACAATAAGAAGCGCCCCGTAATGGTCTGGCTCCACGGGGGAGGTTTTGTGGCTGGTTCCGGCCAGGAGCTCCGGTCATACGATGGCGAAAATCTGTGCAAGCGTGGAGACGTGGTTGTGGTTTCCCTGAATCATCGGTTGGGCGTTTTGGGCTACCTCGATCTCTCTAACTATGGCGACGCCTACGCAAGCTCAGCGAACGTCGGCATGTTGGATATCGTTCTGGCTCTGGAGTGGGTGCGCGACAACATCGGAAACTTCGGCGGAAATTCCGCCAACGTGACAATCTTCGGGCAGTCCGGAGGCGGAGGCAAGGTCAACACGCTGATGGCCATGCCGACCGCAAAAGGACTGTTCCACCGGGCGATCACCCAAAGCGGGTCCATGCTCCGAGTTGGCGTGCACGAGAAATCCTCGAAGTTGGCGGCAGCCGTCCTGTCGGAGCTTGGCCTAAGCGATTCGCAAGTCAGCCAGCTGCACACGCTGCCGTTCGAGAGATTGGTGAGTGCTGGAGTAGCTGTAACGCAGAGAAACGCGCGGCCCGGGCCGCCGGATTTTCGCAGATTGGCCGACCAACTGGGTTGGGCGCCCGTCGTGGACGGAAAGGTCGTTCCACAACAACCGTTTGACCCTGCAGCTCCTGCGATTTCCTCCAACGTGCCGCTCATGGTTGGCACCGTCCTGAACGAGTTTCTGACCGCGATCAACCATCCCGAATACGAATCCATGAGCGAAGAGGCTGTCGCCAAACGCGTATCCGATCTCTACGGAGACAAGAGCGCGGAGGTCATTAAGGTGTTCCGTCAAGCGCATCCCGGGGCCAAGCCGTTCGATATCTTGTCGTTGATTTTCGCAGCCCCTGTCCGGCAGGCGGCGGTAACCCAGGCGGAACGCAAAGCGGCCCTCGGTGCAGCCCCGGCGTACCTCTATTGGTTTACCTGGCAGACCCCCGTCTTGGATGGACGCCCGCGAGCATTCCATTGTAGTGAGCTCGCCTTTTGCTTCGACAACACCGACCGGTGCGAGAACATGACCGGCGGCGGCCCGGAGGCGAGATCTCTCGCGGCCAAGGTGAGCGAAGCTTGGCTCGCCTTTGCGCGAAGCGGCAATCCCAATCATCGTGGTTTGCCAGAATGGCCGACATTTACCGCGGAGAAGTGCCCGACCATGCGCTTCGACACGCTATGCGGCGTGGAGAACAATCCGGACGGCGTCGAACGTAAGGTAATCGCGGAGTCCTAACCGTACTGTCGGAGCGTTGACCTTTTAGTCCGCTTCTCTCGGTGACGGCTTTGGATCGCGCGTCGCGCAGAAAACCTTAGTCCACTGATGCACCTCGACTGGGTGATAGAACCAATCGATGTCCACCTTGCGCAGCAGAAAGATGCCGCGAAGGATTAGCTCCGTCACACGTTAGTCGTCTAGAACCTCAGTTTTCCCTGTTGCCTCCTCGGCGTTCCCTGATAACAGCCCTGTTAATACCCTGTTTCGATTGCTTGCTCATTCTATGTTTTCCACCGAAAGTCGCTCTAAATCGGCGTTTCGCGTGGGCTCCAATCGGCGAGCGCCCGACATTCCCTGTATTTTTCCCTGTTAGCAGGGAATTCGGCGGAGAATAGTTCGCAGCGGACTGCATCCTCCGCCATTCAGTCAGCACTTGCTTAGATAGTAGAGAGCACTGGCCAGAAACTGCGTTTTTCGCCCCATTTCCGCAGCTATTCGCCACGCACTCAATCTTTCAGTTCCCGTTAAGGTGACCGAGAGCGGAGAAAGCTAGCGACATTCTTCAACGACCATCGGCCAGGTACCTTAGCGAGCGCGCATTCGAGTGCAATAGCAACGTGCGAAGTCAGAGAGCGGAGTAGTTCGACATCTTCGCGCGCAAACTCCTGACCCCGCTCCTTAATTGCACCCAGAACGCCGTATTGTTGCTGGGCCGTAAACACAGCAAAAAGTAAGCGCTTCTACCAGCAGTTTCGGTCGCAAACGGAGCCAACGCGGGATGTTTCAACATTTCCTGCGATACGTCAGGCAGGAAAACAGGTTCTAGTTGCTCCAGTGTTTGCGCGACCGCGCCAGTCCGCGAAATTGTGGTGCCAATTTTGATGGCGGGAGCGTCCGCTGCTCGATCGAACTCGATAAGATGCAAAGTCTCTCGACCGCTGTCCAGAAGATATAGGTCGGTTCCATGGAGACGAACGCTGCTGGACAAAACGTCGCGCAGGCTGTGGAGGATAGCTTTCACGGTCGGCTGCTCGACGAGCGCGGCGGAAACATCGAGCAAGGCTCGATACCTGCTGTGGGCGGGCGCCAAGCCTCCGTTGCCTTCCGGCATGGGCATCAGACTAGTACTGAGCAGCTCAATCGAGAAACCATTGCCAAAACGTGACGGTCAAGGGATGATTCGGGCGCGGCATTCGCCGAAGCCGATCGCAACGTACCCTTCGCGCTTAGCGCGGCCCTTGAAAATAATTTCGTCGTCATCCTCGATGTAGCGACGGCTCTCGCCGTTCGGCAACCGAAGTGGCTCGGTGTGCTCCATGAAGCAGCCACGGCTTTCGTCGGTCGGGCCCGATACCGTGCCGCAGCCAATGAGATCTCCAGGCTGCAAGTTGCAGCCGTTGCTTGTATGGTGGGCGATCATCTGTGCAAAGGTCCAATACGCGTATCTAAGGTTGGTGGCAACAATGCGAGCCGGAGCCTCGCCCGACTCGCGCATCCGGCGTGTCTCGATGTAGGCCTCGAGCTCGATGTTCATCCCGCCCTCGGCCTTGTCCGCTTCTGATTTAAGGTACGGAAGCGTAGCCGGCCAGTTTGGTTGCGACGGCGTGAAAACAGGCGCGCGGAATGGAGCCAGTGCTTCGCTGCTGACGATCCACGGCGAAATGGAAGTCGAAAAACTCTTGCCGAGGAATGGGCCAAGCATGCTCTCCCAGAATTGTGTGTCGCGCGCGGACCAATCGTTCAGCAGGCAGTAACCGAAAACGTGCGAGTCCGCGGTTCCAATTTGGATCGGCGAGCCGAGCGCGTTGCCGGCCGAGATAAACGCTCCCACTTCCAGTTCGAAATCGAGCGCCTTCGTAGGACCGAATTGGACGGCTCCGTTCGAGTCCTTGGCTTGGCCGGTCGGACGCCGCACTGCTTCGCCGCCGACGCGGACCGAACTGGCGCGGCCGTGGTATGCGACGGGCATGTGACATAGGACCGGCAGCAGCGGGGAGTTCAGCGGCTGCTTCGCGGCTCTCTGCGCGTGAAAGGTCGAACAGACGAAATCCGTGAAGTTGTTTATGTTCGCGGGAACCAGCATCTCCGCGACTGACATTGGAATCAGAAGTCGGGCGGCATGCGGCTCGACTCGGGCGCGCTCCGGACCGTCCGTACGCAAAAGATCGGACAGCCGCGCGCGCAGAATCGACGCGGGACGCGAGCCAAGCGCCATCAGCGGATTGAGAGTGACGCCCGACGCTGCCCGGGCGGCTTCGGCAGCCTCACCCGAGAACAGTCCCTTCTCAAGGCCGGCCGCAAGATCGAAAATGCGGTCACCAATTGCCACCCCTCCCCTGGCGATTCCGGCGTGACGAAAGATTCCAAGCGGTAGATTCTGAATGGGAAAGTCAGTGTTGGTCAGATTTGCTGCAGGTACCCAACTTTGTCGCGTGGGATCGTGAGTTTCGTTGAGTTTCATGATTCAATTTCCCGCGATGCCCGATGAACCCTTCGAATGGAGCGTGGGAGCCGATTCCCTGGCCTTCTTCTCGTAATGGTAACGAGCCATGCGTTCGAATAAGGCCGGGACGGCAAGAGGATTAGCTTCGCGGTTGAACTCGCGATAGCAGGCGTAGACATTCACGACGATGCGCTCCGAATCAGTCCAGCCAGCGAAGGAGTCGAGCGAAATATCGCGGGCCGCTTCTTCGAATCCAATTCCTGCGTCGTACCGCTTGCGCGATTCATCGCGCACGTACTGTAAATAGCTTTTCAGGCCGCGAACGGCGCTCTTATCGGCGATTGGCCCGTGGCCCGGAACCACAACTTCGACGTCCCATCCCAGAATGATGTCGCAAGCCCTGATCCAGTTTGCGACAGGCCCCGCCCAGATGACTGGATGGCCTCCGTTGAACAAGATATCGCCGGTATAGACCGTGCGATCCGCCGGGACGTAGACGATTATGTCGCCTCGAGTGTGCGCGGGGCCAAGCTCAAGAAGTCGCACTTCTTTGAAGCCGACATTGAGCTTGAGTTCTCCGTCGAATGTGCTCGTAGGAAATGTCGCCGTGATATTGCCGAGGTCGAACCTGCTGCCCAGCACCTCCTGGAAAAATGCAGCGGCTTCCCCGGTCATGCTTCTTGTGCGCGGCCGTGAGGCATCCTCTTTCATTTCGTCGAGGCACGCCGTGGACGCGATAATTCGGGCGCCAGCGAGCAACTGATTCCCATTGGTATGGTCAGGATTCGCGTGTGTGTTAACCAGGGTATCTATTTTCGCGGCAGCGGGCACCGCTGCGCGCATGCTATCCAGCATGTCGCGAGTGCGCTTGAGGTCCATCAGCGTATCGACAAGCAAAGTTTCCGCGCCGTCAGCAATCAGGCCGGAGTTGCTGTATCCCCAGGTGCCGTCCGGTTGCAGATACGCGTAGCAACCGTTGCCGAGCTCCTGCAGGCCGTTTGTGTATTGCCACTTTGCCATCGCTGGGTCCTAGCTCCTTCGCCGGCGGCTTGTTCACGAGTTCCGTTCTTTCCAGATCAACCTCTAAATTGGCTGCGCCACTGCTTGACCAACTCTCGCCATCAGAGCGCCGACATTAGCATTCGGATCCGGGTGCTGCTCCCACTCCCCGATCTGAAGGGAACTTTCGACGATCAACTTGCAGCGTTCATAGCGACGCAGCATGAACGCTTCGAGCAACTCGGGCAATGAGCGGTCCTGCGGAAGCAATTCCGCTAAGACCACGGAGTCTTCTACTGCTTGGGCGGCGCCCTGGCCCAGGTGAGGCGTAATCGGATGCGCAGCATCACCGATCAGCAGAATACGACCGCGATACCATGACTTGGGCACGGGGAGCGTCTCCAGCGGGCGATAAACCACCAATTCCGGGTCGGTGATTTTTTCCCGGAGTCGCCCGATCAAGCCGCCAAAGGGCGCCAGCCGCTCGCGCATAAGGTCAGCCAGTTCCTCGTGACGGAAACGCGGATTCCCGGGCTCGGAGCCAATGCGAAAAACATACGCCGTCTCGGGCGTGAGCGGAATGAAACCGGCCTTGGGTCCGGCTGCGCTCGAATAGATGAGACCGTAATCCATCTCCTTCTGGCGCGGGACGTTGTATCGCCACACTCCCTGTCCCGTGAACTTAGGATCGAGGTTCTCGCCGAACACCATCGTGCGAATCGAAGAATGAACACCGTCGGCGCCAATGACGAAATCGAATTCTCCCCGGCTGCCATCCGTGAACTTCACATCGGCACTGCTGGCTGATTGAGAAATATCTGAAACGGTGACTCCGAGCCGAACAGTCGCGCCCGCATCAAGAGCCGCCTCTGAAAGAACATCGTGCAAGGCTGGGCGAGTGAGCCCCAGGAAAGCGGGATAGCCCGGTCCTGCGAGCCTTATATCGGGAGACTCGGACATCACGTTGCCATCGGCGTCGCAGAACTTAAGGCCTCTATATGGAAAACCGGCCGCGACGCATTTGTCTGCGACTCCGAGCGTCACCAAAGCGCGGACCATATTGCTCTGCGCGATGATCCCCACGTGATAAACCGACCATCGCTCTTTGATCTCAACGATCTCGACGCGAATGCCGGATTTGCGCAAGCCAATCGCGGCAGCCTGGCCGCCGATTCCTCCGCCAACAATCAGCACACTTTGGATTCTGGGCATCTCTTGGTTCAAGCTCCTATTACGCGCTTGGCCGGGTTCAATCCAAGAAGCCGGACTGCGTTGCCGCCGAGAATTAAGTCACGCTCCGCTTTGCTCGAGCCAGGCACGGAAGCAACGAGATCATGAATTTCGTATGCGCCCATGTCGAAGGGATAGTCAGTGCCGGCCACAATTTGCGTGACGCCGACTTCCTCGATGAGATGGCGCAGTCCCTCTGGCGTATAGACGAGGCTATCGAAATAAATCTGCTTCAAATATTCGCTGGGCCTGCGTTTGATGTTTGCCGCCTCGGGCCGTACGCGATTGGCGTGATCCGAGCGTCCGATATACGATGGAAGATACCCTCCACCGTGGGCCGCGCAGATTTTCACGCCGGGATAACTGTCCAACACGCCGCCGAAAATCAGGTGAGAGAGCGCGATCGTGGTCTCAATGGGCTGGCCAATGGTATTTCCCAGGTAGCACTGATTAACTCGATCTCCGATCGTCGTGCCGAATGGATGAAGGAAGATGAGGCAGCCGAGTTCCTCGGCCTTCGCCCAGAACCGGCTGAATCTGGGATCATCCAACTCGGCACCATTAACCGCGGAGGATATTTCGACTCCACGCAAACCGAATTTGCGGACGCAATCCGTGAGTTGCTCGACAGAAAGCTCGGCATGCTGAAGCGCCACATTTCCAATACCGGCGATGCGATCCGGGCGCTCCGCACACATTGAAGCAATGTGTTCGTTCTGCGTCGCGACGATTTGCTTGGCGAGGTCAACGTCCGCCCAGTAGTAATATTGGTTGGGAGCAGGGCTGACGACCTGGATATCCACTCCCATCGCATCCATGTCGCGTAGCCGCCGATTAATGTCTGTAAGCTGCGGCGTCAGCGTAGGAATAAACTTTCGGTTGTATTCCATCGACTCCGCGCCGTATGTGCGAAGCTGGGCCGCCGCCTCCGCGGCCTTTTCCGGACAGCCGGCAACCAACTGCTCGACTTTGAGCGACAACGCGTGACAATGAAGATCAACCGTGAAGGGTTTCATGCGGCCCCTGCTTTCCTATTGGCCTGAACTGATCGCTCGATTGGTGCCAGCCGTCTCGGCTCCTTCAGCGACACACCGATTTCGTTGCGTACCGAGCCCGGTGATCGAGCTTTCCATTAAATCGCCTGGCGTTAGGTAGCGATTGTAATGCGTCCCGTTTCCAGCGGGAGAACCAGTGGCGATCACGTCGCCGGGCCAGAGCTGCACATTCGCGGACAAGAACTCGATAATCCGCGCCACGCCGAAGATCATGTCCGCAGTGGATTCGTCTTGCATCATCTGGTCATTGAGTTTCAGAGTGATGCGAAGATCTTGCGGATCGCCAACAAAAGCGGCGGGCACGAGGAAAGGTCCCGTGGGCAAATAGGTCGGCGAGCCCTTCGCCATTAGCCAATCCGCGCCCATTGCGCCGATATCTTTTCGAAAAACCAGGTCGCGATTCGTAACGTCGTTGACGATCGTATAGCCCGCGACATAGTCGAGCGCCGTATCGCGGCTAACGTGCCGCGCGGGCTTGCCAATGATGATGGCTAGCTCCAGCTCCCAATCGGGCTGTTTCGCCTGGCGGGGCAGAATCACGGGATCGAAAGCGCCGGTAATGGCCGAAATTGGCTTCGAGAAGACGAACGGCAGTCCATGAGCAGCGCGATCATCCATCAGCTTTGCCGCTTGCTGTCGCCGCTCCTCAACGCTCGTGGACTTGTTCGAGCCCATCGCCTGATCAACGATGAGATCGATCACGTGTTTTTTGTAGTTGGCGCCGGCGCAGAAAACCTGCCGCGGCAGATTGACCGGGGGATGAACTTTGAGTGTGCTGATCGGGACGAAAGCTTCGTCCTTGATGCCTCGCTTCTCTTCGTCCGCTCCGAGCGACACCGCGATTTCGCGCAGCAACGCCAAATTTTCATCCCACTCTTCCAATAGCGATAAAACAGAAATAGGCCCGCTCGAGCCTGCCCAAGAACCCCGTGTCCGCGACGCCAGTTTTTCCAGTGGCGCGGCACTATCGCCGAGAACTAGCCCGGCAAAAGGCACGCCACGCGCGGTGGAAAAAGTACCCAGCGCGAACTGCGGGCTCCGATTCATACCCATTTAGCACATCTTCCTTACTCGTGTTTCGCGGTGCCTAATGACGTGGGCTGCATTCCGAATTCGGGGACGACCGGCCCTGGCGCAGGCGGAAACGCCTCCATGAAAGACTTTGGGGCGTACTCCATGTTCCGATACATCACGTTCGAACCTTGAGACATGTGCCACGCGTTGGGTTCCCAGTCGGGAATATAGTTCCGGTAGCCGCCCGTATTGAGTTCAATGCGTAGTCCCGCGGGATCGCGGAAATAGAGATAGCCTTGCTCGCCGATCCCGTGCATTCCCGGACCGAATTCAATCGCCGTGCCCGATTCGAGTAGCAAGTCTGCTCCGCGCAATAAAGCAGCCTGAGATTCCACCCAGAACGCAAGATGGTGCAGCCGGCCGGGCACGTTCGAAAAATCGCCACCAAAACCCAAATCGTGCGATTTTTCGTTTGTGGTTACCACGCCAAAGACCACGATCTTCGGATCATGCTCAAGCGGAGTGTATCCCATGAATCGGAATCCAAGCGTGTCGCGATACCACTCGCAGGCCTTCATCACGTCTTGCGCGTTCAGGGTGACGTGATCAATTTGACGCGGCGAAATGCCCCTTCCGCTGAATCGCTGCGGCCGGTCGGGGTACGTTGACTTTATTTCTTTCGGCGCTTTGAATCGCTCGACGTCCCAGAACACTTCGTGGAGATGGCCTGCGGGCCCGCGAAAGCGATACGCTCGGCCGTGTCCAACGGACTTATCGCGCCACTCTCCCCGAGTGCCGCTCTTTTCAATCCGAGAGACTGCCTCCGCTAGTTCTTCTGGTCCGTCGGTTCGCCACGCCGCATGGCCCAGCGCCGGCTGGTCCGATCCCGTGAGTACGACGCTGTGGTGATAATGTTCTCCCCAGCAGCGAAGGTAGACGGAGTTGTCCGCGCGACCCGATTCGATGAGGCCTAGCACTTCCGTGAAGAATTTGACGGATGCATCGAGATTGGGCGTAAGAAGCTCAACATGCGCTAGGTGAGATAGCAAACGCTTGGACATTCGAAATACCTCGTCACGTTGTGAACTCTCGACGATTGGCGTATCTGCCAAAAACAACTTGTGCTGGCCGACACACTACAGGGACGATAGGTATCCAGCAAATCGTTTATTGCCATACGTAGCATCCGTATGGCCGATACTAGGACTTCCATGGACTTCTCTCAATTCGACCTAAATTTGTTGGTCACGTTGGACGCTCTGCTGACCGAGAAGAACGTGACACATGCAGGCGTCCGTGTTCATTTGAGCCAATCCGCCACCAGCGGCGCACTGTCGCGCCTGCGCGATTTCTTCCACGATGACCTGCTCGTTCCTGTCGGACGCAAAATGGTTCTCACCCCTCTTGCGGAAGAACTCGCGCGGCCCGTGAGAGATATCCTGCTGCAAATGCAGGCGACGGTCACGATGCGCCCAAAATTCGATCCGGCGTCATCGGACCAGCATTTCTCTCTCTCGCTCTCCGACTACGTGATGACCATTTTTATGGCGGACGTGCTGAGGCATATCAAACGAATTGCGCCAGGCATTACCTTCGAGCTTCGATCCACGGGCGAACGCTCAATAGAGGCGTTGGAAAGCGGCAGCCTCGATTTCTTGATTGTTCCCGATGCCTACGTGTCGCGCGCTCATCCGAGTGAAGTTCTGTTCGTAGAGACGCACACTTGTATCGCCTGGACCGGCAACTCGCGGATCGGCAAGAAAATCTCGCTCGAGGAATATCTGACGCTCGGACACGTGATGGTTCGCGTGGGCGAAGGCTCGGCTCCGAATTACGAGGAATGGTTCTTGAAGAGATCAAAGCACAGGAGAAAAGCAGAAGTGATCACACAGAGCTTCGATGTGGCTCCGCAACTGGTCGTCGGAACGGACAGGATTGCGACCGTGGCGACACGGCTTGCGAAGAAATATGCGAAGTTCCTGCCGCTGAAGCTCATTCCGATTCCCGTTGAAATCCCGCCGATGGTCGAGGTCGTTCAGTGGCACAAATCCCACAATCAGGAGCCGGCATTCCTCTGGCTACGAGGGATATTGAGAGACCAGGCCGCGATGTTGCTTGGCCCTCAGTCCCCTTCCGACGGACGCCGGAACTCGAGGATTGCAAAACCACGAAAAGGGCGTGCCTGAGACGTGCAAGGAGCCAGCGCGCGGCGATTTACCAATACGGGGAAACCTTAGGCGACGCGCATGCCACAGCAGCCGGGCATGTGAGTTCCAATCGCTCGCCACTTTGAGCGCTTGTCCGAGGCTCGTTCCCTTGATGGGCCAGGGTCGCACTTGTGCCCAGAAACAGCGCTTTCTGATGTGGCCCAGACGCACTCTTTGGGCAAGCGAATTGTTAACGATTTGGAGGGAGTCACGGACTGGGATTTTGGGAAGGGACGAGGCTTAGGGCGCCTGGGTACCAGTAGCCATTTGGCCGGTTATCGGACTTACCAGGAGTCATCGACACGTCTTACAGAAAGTCAGTTAGAATCGGCCCCATAATCGGGGGGGCTGATGACAAAGAATCAATGCTCAGGAATCGGCGTCGAGCGCCGCTCCTTGATGAAGGCGTCGCTTCTGGGAGGAGGTGCCGCGATCGTGCACAAGCTTTTCGCAGGCTCGGCTCTGAACGCCGCTCTCGCTGCAGGGGCGCTGCCCGCCGATTCGCAGCCGCTTGTTGAAACGACCGCCGGAAAAATTCGTGGCACCACGAACAACGGCATCAGCGTTTTCAAAGGCGTTCCCTACGGCGCATCAACCGCCGGGAAAAATCGCTCCATGCCGCCCATTAAGTCCGATCCGTGGGCCGGCGTGCGCGACGCTCTCGAACATGGCCACTCGGCTCCGCAGACAATCCCCGGTGCGCCCGGCATTCTTGCCGGCGCGGATTTCATGGCCTCCACGTCGAATCCTGCCGGAATCGGCGAAGGCGAGGATTGTCTTGTTCTCAACGTTTGGACGCCGAGTGTTAAGGACCACCACAAGCGTCCCGTCATGGTTTGGTGTCACGGAGGCGCGTTCACCTCTGGTTCCGGTTCCGCTCCCTTGTATGACGGTGCGAATCTCGCCCGTCGTGGCGATGTCGTGGTCGTCACGCTCAATCACCGCCTCGGCCTGCTCGGCTATACCTACCTCGGCCATGCCAGCGACCTGTTCGGGGCCTCCGGCAACGTCGGCATGCTCGATATCGTGGCCGCACTCGCCTGGGTGCGCGACAACATTGCTAATTTCGGCGGCGATCCCGGCAGAGTCCTCGTTTTCGGAGAATCCGGAGGTGGCCAAAAAGTCTCCACGCTCCTCGCTATGCCCCTGGCCAAAGGGCTTTTCAATCGAGCCGTGATCGAAAGCGGCCCGGGTCTGAAGATGAATTCGCTCGACTACGCGACAAGAGTCGGCGACATGGTCCTTGCCGAGCTTGGGATCAAGCCTAATGGAGTCTCGGAAATTCAATCCCTGTCGCTCGATCGCATCATGGCCGCGCAGGGCGCCATCAATCGCAAACTTGGCGGCTTCATACCCGGGATGATCGCGGGATTCTCGCCCGTCGTTGACGGAGTCTCGCTCCCACAGAATCCTTTCGATCCGGTCGCGCCGGAAGTCTCCGCGGATGTGCCTGTTCTCATCGGTTTCAATCGCACTGAACTGACGCTTTTCGCCGCCGGCGATCCCACGGTTTTCTCACTCGACGAAGCCGCCTTGCACAAACGCATCCAATCTCTACTTGGCGATCGCGCTGAAGCCGCAATCCAGGCGTTCCGCAGCGACTACCCAAACGAAAATTCCACAGGACTATACTTTCTGATCGCGAGTGCGTATCCCACGGTAGCGTTCACGGCCAAAATCGCCGAACGTCGCGCCGCCCTCGGCAAAGCGCCCACGTTCATTTACGAATTCACCTGGGAGACGCCGATCCTCAAGGGCAAGCTCCGCTCGCCGCATACGATCGAAATGCCGTTCGTCTTCGATAACGTTGGCGATCCGCTTGTGCAAAAGCTTACGGGCAGTGCACCCGATATTTTCCCGCTCGCCGAACGAGTCAGCGGCGCGTGGGCTGCATTTGCCGCAACAGGGAGTCCGGATTCCAAGGGCTTCCCGCGCTGGCCCGCGTACTCAGCCGCGGATCGTAACGTAATGATGATCAACTCGACGAGCGAAGTAGTGAAGGATCCCGCGCGCCAATCCCGCGAAGTGATCGAAAACATTCTCTTCTCGGCGTAGCATCACGGACACCGAGGCGCACTAAGAGATGTTTCACGGCGACTGCTTGTGTTTCTTACGTCTTGAGAAATCGCGGCAACGGGTTTGCTCCGGATGCCGTGCGCCGCGAAGCCGCAAGAGATCCATCACGGGTCCTTACGTCATTTACTTCACTTGATAGAATCGAATGTGTACGGCCGGTTTCCCGTCGATCGTGGTGAGCTCCAGCGTTCCGACGAATGCGCCACCGTTCAACCAAGCGTGTGGCCCCAACGGAGCTTCGAAGGTTGGTACGGTGATAAGTCTGACGTTCGCACCGGGACTTGCGCAGGTTGTCCCTTTGTTGATGACGTTGATGATTGCTCCGTCGTCGGTTTGGATCATGTAGTCGGCTTGAATCGAATGGCAGCCTGTCTTGGTCGCCAGTTGCCAGTCCCATCCGCCAGACAGTACCTTGCCTTGGATATTCGGCCCGGAGAATGTCCCCCCAGTTATAGGGACAATATTTCGCTCTCCGAACGGGGTTTCGCCAGGATGAATACTGGCACCCAGCGTTACGGACTCTTCAAAGACAAACTCCAGATGTGGAGTGTCCTTTTGCGAACCAGTTGAGTTCGAGTTAGCTTGTTGAGCATATGCCGTGCAGGCGCACAAGACTGCTACTAAAGCTGCGATTAACAGGGCGCCCCTCGCTCTAATCAATTCATCTATTCTGTCATTCATGGAAAGCATCCACTCCTCTCAATTAGGGGTTACCGACGGGAGTATAGAGCAAGTTTCGGCTAACTCCTGGCTAACGCGCTGACCGGACAAGTGGAGTGGGAATTCCCTGATCGGTTCCTCGGTATTCCCTGTTACGACCCCTGTTAATACCCTGTTTCGATTTTTCGCAGATCCTAAGTTTTTCGCCGAAAGCCCCTCTAAACCGGCGCTTCGTGTGGCATTCAAACGAGGAGTGCCTGCATTTCCCTGTATTTTTCCCTGTTAGCAGGGAATTTGCTGGAGAATAGTTCGCAGCGGACTGCATCCTCCACCATTTACTCTGGAGTTTGCTCTACAAATCCGTTTGCCAACCGAATAATTCCGATTCAGGCGCTAAACTGGTGGTTTTCGAACCGAGCGAGATGCTCTCTGCGGTCGTTCGAACGAGACTTCACGGAAAAATTGATCATTTTCTCTGAGAGCCAACAGGCAGGTCCCTTGCCGCATGAACAACCTACGTTGAAGCGCTCCACTGCTCACTCTAAAAACTCAACAACCGTAGCTTTGTCTGGCTTTTCATGATGGGTCTGGTTGCCATAACTCTTTAGACAGTCGCTTTCACTTCTTTCACTCCTGTCGCTTCAAAGAGACTTTTCATTTGATTTCAAATCCCGGCTTTAGCTCGCATCGAAAACTTCTCGATTGGTCTTTCCCGACACGAACATTGCAATCAGCCCAGCTCAGGACTGGCCTCGGCCCAAGCGGAAACACAATATTGTTGCCATTGATCTCTGCCTCAAGGCTCGGACCTTCCGCGGACGCAGGCAGCGTGAAATTCAGCGCGTCACCGAAAATGACGGGATACGACTCACGCACGATGTCGCTGATCTCGTTCCGAAATACCTCTGCTTGAAGAAGAAAACCTGTCGTTTCCGACCAGCCGAGCACGGAAACGCTGATGACGCGGCCACCTTGAGAATATTCGTCCGAAATGATCTTCGTGAACGGGCAAGGTCCGGCGATGCACGTGACGCGGGCGTTCTCGTACTCGTTACCGCTCCCCGCATCCAAGGATGCCGACATGATCGCAGCTTTCCATTTGCCGTCGGGGGAACACGGCGCATGGTGATTGCACCGGATGTTCCCAGTATTTTCCACTTGGAAGGTCTTAACGCCAGTGCCGATGTTGAGCTTCGCAGTCGTTTCAATCGAGTAACGCACGAAGACGTTCGATACCGGAGTCTCTTGACGACCGGCCCCATTGTCCGCATCCGGATGAAGTGGCGCCATGTGCACCACGTAAAGCTTATCGCTGACAGTTTCCTTCAAATCCAGAGGCTGGTAATCCGCATGGCGGAACCGCAGGGTGATCTGGTGGCCGGGCAGAATACGGCGCGGCAGGGTCAGCTTGAAATAACCGGAAAAGTCAGATTTCACCGGCGCGACCGCAAGCCCGTCCGCCACGGTGACTTCCACGTCCGTAATCGGCGACTGACGCCTCGCATCAGAGTCCTGCTTGACGACCGCGCCGCGAAGTGAAATTGGCTTAGCGTAATGAATGACAAGAACGGTCAGGAGGACCAACAGTATTCCGCCCACTGTCACAAGTATCGCGGTCCTTGTCCAAGCGGTGCTTCGACCAACCATGCGGCAATTCCCCGGTATTAATGTTAGCAAAATGAGGGTGGCCGATCTCAAGTGCACGCTTCGTGCTCACGCTCGATTTGGATGGAAAGCTTTTGGCGGAGACACCGCAGCACATGCGATCGGTTGGCGCCAGGTCTTCTGAATGACTATACTTTTTGAGGGGAGGGATTCGGTGAGAAGAATCGGGCGCCGCGAGCTGCTACGCCAGGGAATGCTGACGGCCGCGTGCTTGCCACTCGCGAGCGCGGACGTGTTCGCCGCGAGACTCATCAACAATCCCAAACCCGTTCCGTTCACCCCACTCGCAGGCCAAATCCCGTTTTCGGGCGATGACGATACACTCCTGCAAGACATCGAGAGCGCGAACTTCCGGTATTTCTGGGAACAGACGGGCCCGAGCACTGGCATCGTAAAGGACCGTTGCAACGTCGTCACACAGGAAAGAAATCCACTCGGGAGCATCGCAGCAATGGGCTTCGGACTCACTGCCCTTTGCATCGGGGATAAGCGCGGTTTTATTTCGCATCTGGAAGCGCGCGGCCGCGCCCTTAACAGCCTGCGCTTTCTCTGGAAGAAATTGCCGAATCATCGTGGTTTTTTTTATCACTGGGCCAACATTGATACGGGAGAAAGACTCTGGGATTCGGAGGTCTCTTCCGTAGATACAGCCATTCTGCTTTGTGGAGTCCTGACCTGCGGGCAGCACTTCGAGCATTCGGAAATCAGCGAGCTCGCACATCTGATCTTTGACCGCGTTGACTGGACGTGGCTATCGGAAGACACGCGTATCCTGCCCCATGGCTGGTCGCCCGAATCCGGTTTTCTTCAGTATCGGTGGGACAATTACAGCGAAATGATGATGATGTATCTGCTGGGGATGGGATCGAGCACTCATCCGCTGCCGGCCGAGGCATGGGATGCGTGGAAACGCGCCACGTTTGAATACGACGGCTTCCGGTACATTGGTTCTTTTGCGCCACTCTTCGTGCATCAATATTCGCAGGCCTGGTTCGATTTTCGAAACAAACGCGACCAATACGCCGACTACTTCAATAACTCGATCATCGCTACGAGGGTCCATCGCCAATTTTGTCTGGATCTTGCCTCGCAGTTTCCCGATTACAGCGAGGACCTGTGGGGCATCACGGCTTCGGATTCCCCGAAAGGCTATGTTGTTTGGGGCGGCCCGCCTACAACCGGACCAATTGACGGCACTGTGGTTCCCTGCGCCGCAGGAGGTTCACTGCCATTCCTGCCACAGGACACGATTCGCGTCCTGCACAACATCAAGAACCGGTACGGAAATCGCGCCTGGACCCGTTACGGCTTCGTGGATGCCTTCAATCCGATGACAAATTGGTACGACAGCGACGTCGTCGGAATTGATACGGGAATCACGATGTTGATGGCGGAGAATGCGCGAACTGGGTTTGTGTGGGAAACATTTATGAAGAGCCCGGAGGCACAGCGCGGCATGCAACGAGCGGGATTCAGAAAGCAGAAACCTAGCGAATCTCGATCAGCGCAAGTCCCTGAGGTGGCAATACGATCGTGAGCCTTCCATTCCGCAGATACGTCGTTTCGGGCGGCGGCAACTCCGCAGCGCGACGAAGCTCGGTAATTTGTTGACGCGTCGGGCTCGAAGGCTCCCCCATCGCACGATACGCTTCGAGCAGCGAACCGTGCTTTGCGTCCATTCGCGACAGAAGCGCGCGATGACTTCCAGTGAAGCCTTTTAGAACCATCGTCACCGTCTTCGGCTCACCGGGCTCTTCGGGCAGAAACAAGTTCCACACCGCGATCGCCAGACTACCGTCGTTGCGGCGGGTGACGAGCGCGGAAGTCGAATCTACCGTGATGCGCTGGGAGCCCAGGCGGTGCAATAGCTTGAAGCCATTGAATGCGGGTTTCGGCAGGCTGTCTTCCGCGATCAGACCGTACCCCCCATAGAACGGCTGCTTCACCACGCCCTGCTCCTCGAACACGTCGGAGAAGGTCCAATACGACATCATTTCGGTGAGCCCGTCGCACTGACGGATCGTATCGGCCAACCACGGCCCCATGAAGATCGAGTCCGTGACATCGGGTTCGTTCTTATAGCTCGCGTTGTGCTCGCTCCAGATAATGGGAAGATCGGGCCGCGACGAGGCCATCACTTGATCGTGAACTTTGCGGGCCGCGCGACAAACCATTTGTGTCCGGGGAATTTCTTCGTGGGTGCCGAACACGTCGGCTGCCGTGTCATTTCCGTATACGTGGGTGGACACAAAGTCGAGCGGAACGCGATTTTCCACGCAGTGACGCACAAAGCGGTCAACCCAAGCTGCCTGCGCCGTGGCGGGCCCTCCGACGCGCAGCTTGGCGCTCACCGATTTCAGCGCGCGGGCTGCGACGTCGTACAACTGGTAGTAGCTTTGCTCTTTCGGCTCGCCTGCCCAAAAATCAATGTTGGGCTCATTCCACACTTCAAAATACCAGTTCGAAACTTCTTCCATGCCATAGCGATCCACCAGATGTTGCGCGAAATGCGAGATCAGGTCGCCCCACCGCGACCAATCCTTGGGTGGCGAAATAATCGGTTGGTACCAAAATGATTGCTGGGTCTGCTGCGCGGCGAGCTTTTTCGGCATAAAGCTCAATTCGACAAAAGGCCGCACCCCATTCTCGAGCAAGCCATCGTAGATCTGGTCCACGTAAGAAAAATTGTAGATGGGGTTTCCAGAGGCGTCCTCGTCGTATACACCGACTTCATCGTCGAGGATGGCGTGAAAACGAACGTAACCAAAACCGGTTGCCTGTTTGACTTCCCGCAGATCGCGACGATAGCTGTCGCGCAAGCTCAGAATCGCGCGCCCCGAACCGAACATCTGCTCCCAATAGTGGGGAAAGGGATGACTCGGCGCGGACGGGTCAATTTCGATCGTTTCGGCAAGCGCTACGGAATGGGCCTGCGGTAGTTGAGACTGCGACCAAGTAGGTTGCAGCGAACCAAGGGTGAAGACTACGATGCAGAGGATGACCGTCGCCCGGCGCACGGACTGGCCATTCGATTTCAAGGCTGGCGGCACGATTACATTCTAACGGTAACTCGCTGCCTGTAGCTCGAACAGCGCTGCGTAAGTTCCGCCTTCCTTCAAAAGCTGGTCATGGTGGCCTTGCTCGACGATTCCGCCCTTTTCAAGCACAAGGATGCGATCCGCCATGCGCACCGTGGAAAAGCGATGGGAAATCAGCAGCGCCATCTTGCCCTCAGTGAGCTCCGAGAAGCGCTGAAACACTTCATTCTCGGCGCGCGCGTCGAGCGCGGCCGTAGGTTCGTCAAGGACGAGCAATTGCGCGTTCCGCAGGTACGCACGCGCGAGAGCGATTTTCTGCCACTCGCCGCCGGAGAGGTCCACTCCACCCTCGAAACGGCATCCGAGAACCTGGTCGTAGCCCTTGGGCAGTTTTTGAATCACTTTTTCCGCGAACGTCTTCATTGCGGCTGCGCGTATCCGGAAGGAATTGTGCGCCTCTTCGATTCGGCCGACTCCGATATTCTCGGACGCCGTCATATCGTAGTGCACGAAATCCTGAAAGATGACGCCGATTTCCTTCCACAAATCTTCCAGGTCATATTCGCGCAAATCAATTCCATCCAGCAGGATCTGGCCCTCCGTGGGATCGTAGAGTCGCGTCAACAGTTTAACGACGGTGGTCTTCCCCTGCCCATTTTCGCCGACGAGTGCGATCCGCTCCTGAGGATCGATCCGCATGTTGATACCTGAGAGGATCTGTCTCCGGCTGCCCGGATAGGCGAACGACACGTTCTTGAATTCGATTCCCTGGCGAATTGGTCGAGGAGCGACCAAGGCTCCCGGTTTCGATCGAATTGTCGGCTGAACAGCGAAAAAGTCCACTAAGTCGGTCATGAACAGCGCTTGGTCGGCAATGCCCGAAAAAGTTGTGAACATGGCCTGAATGCCTGCGCTCGCGCCCGCGATCGCGCCCGCCAGTAGCGTGAGCTGGCCGATTGTGAATCTTCCGATCACAGTCTCATATACAACGTATGCATACCCGCCGTAATAGCCAAGCGCCCCGAGCACGGTAAGGAAGGCTCCAAAGACCAGTTTGCGTTTGGCCAAACCGACGTTTTGGCGATGCAGCTCATCGGAGAGGACCCTGTAACGTCCGATCAGGAAAGGTCCCAGCCCGAACAGCTTTAGTTCTTTGGCGCTCTCTCTGCTGCCCCCTAGGACGCGAAGGTATTCCATTTGTCGGCGCGCCGGCGTCTGTTCGAAATTCAGCGAATAGCCGAGGAACGCGAAATGCGTCTCGCCGAGGAAGGCCGGCACGATACATATCACCAGGAATAACAACAACCAGGGCGAAAAAAAGACAATGGCCGCCGCCAAACTGGCAGCGCCGATGGCGTCTTGAATCAAGCGTCCCATCATTTGAACCAACATCACGCGATCTGTCCCCTGCACTCGAGCGCGCTCCATTTTGTCGTAGAACAAAGGATCTTCGTACCGAGTAAGATCCAGCCTGGAAGCGTGCTCCATGATGCGAGTGCTGATGTGACGCGTAAACTTGTCGGCGAGGACCGTGTCAAAGAAATTGAGAAGGCGTCCGAGCATGGCCGCGAGGCTGGCCAAGCCGAACTCAAGCGCTACCAGCCACCAAAAGTGAACGGGCAGCGCGGCGTGGGCGGGCAGGTTATGGCGCACGATTGCGTCAATGATGAGCCGCGTGACCCACAATAGGGCGACAGGAATTACCGAAATCGCCAGACGCGCGAGCACGCTCAATAGCACCACTTGTGGCGCGCAGCTCCATACCATGCGGAACACAGGTCTGACTTTCCGCAGTGCTCCTAGCCGCTCGCTCCAGTTGGCTTCCGGTAGGGGTGGTTGTTCGCTCATGGCTGATTACATCAAAGCACGCAAAGCACCACGTTGAACCGTTCGCAAGTCCCTCTGATACTTAGACATACTTACGGATCGCCAACCACACTCATGTGTTTTTTTCGCTGCGGCAGTAGTTTTGTCTCGCTAACCAGGGGCGTGCGCCCTAGTTCAGAAGTCTGCCACGCTGATTCACGCTTGAAAATCGAACGTGCACGATTGCTGATCGGTGCCGACATCTATGGGAATGATAGAGAGGGCAATGCGAAAGACCATTTCGATAGTCCTACATGAAAGACGGTATTGTCCCGTCGCTGTTGATGAAGAAATATGTGCCCGTGAAGACATATTCCTTCGCGAAACGATTGACCAACTTCGGATTCCTTTCGGCACGAGGTTTCGAATCTGACAGAAAGGCGACGCTATGATTCTCCGAACATCCGACAACCAGCAAATCCGGCAACGACCAAGCCCACAAACGAGTCTGAATGCTGCGGGGACGTCGTCAATCGTGCCAAGCGTCTTAATCGCGACAACGGATCCGGACATTCGCCACACCATGGGCGAGCTCTTACAGAACTACGCGATAAATACCCTCTGGGCAAGCGGCATGGAAGAAATCAAGTCTGCGCTCGCAAATGAAAATGTAGCGGCCTGTTTCTGCGGGTTTTGGCTCGTAGATGGCACATATCGCGACGTCGTAAGACAGCTCAAGCGCCAGTTTGCTGGAATGCCGGTGATCATCGTGTGCGCACCCACATGTCCTCACGAGTACCGCGACTATTTGGCGGCTCTCAACATTCGGGCTTTCGATTTCATGTGCCACCCTTATCGCCGAATGGATTTGGAGAGAATTCTTAACTCCGCGATTGCGTTTCGCGATCAGCAAGCTCAAACTTCGATATCCGCGGTAAACCCTCCGGGTGGTACCCTTAATATCCCCGCGCTCCTCCCAGCCAGATAACGCGGAAGAAGCAGACAACCCCGCGCAAGGTTCGATGTGCGACGGCCGATTTCGTGAGATTCCCGTTTTTGGCCGGGGACACCGCATCCGACCGTGGAGAGCCTTCGCAGACACGAGAGCTTCACTCTTCCCCGTGTTCGCGCATCGGCGCAAAAGCCGGTGCTTCGATGAGACATCAGGTCACAGTGGAGGAAGGACTCCGAGGATACGATGCGCCCCGCCCCACCCATCAGCGTCGTTGTGGAACTCGAAGAGCCCATCCTGGGCGAGCTTTTCAGCGCCGATCGCATGGAGCAGCACGCGGAAAGCCTTGCCGCGGCGCAGGCGATTTCCGACGATGCGGGCGCCGGCAAGCCTCTCATTCCGCGCGTCGCCGAAAACGGACGCTTATTGCTCGAATACTACCGCTCTACCGCTCGGGCTTCCCAGCGAGAACAGTCCATCACGCCCGCCGCGCAGTGGCTCGTTGACAACTTCTACATTGTAGAAGAACAGCTTCGAGAGATCCGGGATCACTTGCCCACCGGATTCTATGAAAAATTGCCCAAACTTGCCTCCGGCCATCTGGAAGGCTATCCGCGAGTTTATGGCGTTGCCTGGGCATTCGTTGCGCACACGGACAGCCGTTTCGATCCGGAGATGCTGCGCCGGTTTGTCACCGCCTACCAGCGCGTGCAACCGCTTTCGATCGGTGAGCTTTGGGCCGTTGCGATAACGCTGCGCGTGGTGCTCGTTGAAAACCTGCGGCGGCTTGCTGCACGCATGGTGTTCAGCCGCGATGCGCGCAACGAGGCCGACGTCCTAACCGACAGACTTCTTGGCACGGGCGGACAGTCGGTTGTCTCCACTGCCGCGGTTCTCCGCCAGTTTGAAAAGAAACCCTTAGACAGAGCATTCGCTGTTCAGCTCATCCAGCGCTTGCGCGATTTGGATCCCAAAGTCGGCCCCATCCTGCTGTGGCTCGACGAGCGACTGGCAGCGCAGGGAACGACCGCCGACGAGATCGTGCGCGCCGAACATCAACAGCAGGCAGCCACGAGCGTTACGGTACGCAACGTTATCACCAGCATGCGCCTGACTTCGGCGTTCGATTGGCAGGTTTTTTTCGAGAGCGTCAGCCTCGTTGACCAGGTCTTGCGCGATGACAGCACTTTCCGCGCCATGGACTTCGCGACGCGCGATGCTTATCGGCACGCCATCGAGGAACTTTCCCGGGGATCGGGTCGCTCCGAACTGGAAGTTGCGGAGGCTGCAGCGAAGCGAGCCAGGCAGGCCGCTGGCAACGCCCAGGGAGACTCCGCACACAGAGACACTCGGCGCTCAGATTCTGGCTACTACTTGATCTCGGACGGGCGTCTTGAGTTCGAGCGCGAAATTGGTTTTCACGTTCCCGGCAGACGCTGGATCCAGCGGCTTTATGAGCGCGCTGCCGTCGGTTATCTCGGTACGATCGCTCTGCTCACAGCGGTGATTCTGGCTATGCCCTTGGCGCGTTCGGCGGAATTGGGAGCCAGCATCCCCCACCTTGTGCTGTTCGCGCTCCTGGGAGTGATTCCGGCGTCGGAGCTCGCAATTGCTCTTGTCAACCGCGGCGTCACGGACTTGATTGGCCCTCGCCCTCTTCCGCGACTTGAAATGTCTCGCGTTCCCGAGGAACTGCGAACAATCGTCGTAGTTCCCACGTTGCTGACATCTGAAGCGGACATCAGCGAACAAGTGGAGCGACTCGAGATCCACTACCTGGCAAATTCTGACGGCGACTTGCGGTTCGCGTTACTTTCCGACTGGGCTGATGCGAAAACGGAAACGCTCGCGAACGATGAGGACTTGCTTGCCGCTGCCACCCGAGGAGTCGCCGCTTTGAATAAGCGTCACGGCAACGTGCCGGGAGGCGGCGACCGATTCTTTCTCTTGCATCGAAAGCGTGTTTGGAATGAATCGGAAGGAAAATGGATGGGATGGGAGCGCAAGCGCGGGAAGCTCCACGAATTGAACTTACTGCTCCGCGGCTCTTTAAACACAACTTTCATAACATCAGCCTCGCAACCTTCGGATTCGATTCCGAAGGTTCGCTACGTCATCACACTAGACGCAGACACGCGTTTGCCTCGGGGAGCGGTGGCCCGTCTGGTGGGCACGATGGCTCACCCGTTGAATCAGGCCACCTTCAGCGCAGAAGAGGGGCGGGTCGTGGACGGTTATGGAATCGTCCAACCTCGGATTACGCCGTCGCTGCCGGGGGATCGGGAAGGCTCGATCTTCCAAAGAATTTTTTCTGGTCCTAGCGGAATAGACCCTTATTCCGCGGCTGTTTCAGACGTGTACCAGGATCTTTTCCGTGAAGGCTCTTATACCGGCAAAGGGATTTATGACCTCGACGTCTTTGAGGCTGCGTTGGCCGGCAAAGTACCCGAGAACATTTTGCTCAGTCACGATCTGTTTGAGGGAATTTTCGCGCGCACGGCGCTCGCCACGGATATAGAGCTATTCGACGAATTTCCATCTCACTACGAAGCCGCCGCCGCGCGCCAGCATCGCTGGACTCGCGGTGATTGGCAACTCCTGCCATGGATCGTCTCGGGAGTTGCCGGACCTCCGGGCGGCCCGAAGTTCAAGATTCCTATCGTGGGTCGCTGGAAGATGCTGGATAACCTCCGCAGGTCTCTTTCGACCCCGTCGATGTTTTTGCTGCTTCTCGCGGGCTGGTTGACGCGGGAACTTTCTCCGTGGCTGTGGGCTCGATTCGTGCTCGCCGCAATTGTGATTCCGGCGCTGATTCCATTCCTGGCCGGTGTAAATGCGCATCTCGAGGGGATCTCAAAGCGAAGTCATTTTCGCGGTTTGATTTCGGACTTTTCACTGGGCTTATCTCAGGCGGGCCTTAACCTCACCTTCCTGGCTTACCAGGCATGGCTGATGGCCGACGCAATTGGGCGAACCATGTGGCGCCTGCTTTTCACCCACAAGCACATGTTGGAATGGGTCACGGCTGCGCAAGCCAAATACCGCGTAAATCTGAACCTCTACAGCGTCTTCAAGCGCATGGCAGATGGCGTGATATTGGCCTTCGCAGCTTTCATTACCGTATGGCTGGTGCGCCCTCATGCTTTATACGCGGCTTTGCCTTTCATAGCTCTATGGATGGCAGCGCCGGCAGTGGCGCATTGGATCAGCCTTCCGCCTCGACCCTCTGACCACGAAATGCTTTCTCCGGAGCAAGTGCGAGCCCTGCGGGCCGACTCACGGCGCACATGGCGATTCTTCGAAACGTTCGTCACGGCCCAGGAAAACTTCCTGCCGCCGGACAACTTCCAGGAAGACCCTGTTCCCGTGGTTGCACATCGCACCTCGCCAACGAACATCGGACTCTATCTGCTTTCTACGCTGACCGCGCGGGACCTCGGATGGTTGGGCACCCAGGACGCGTTGGAACGAGTCGAGACCACTTTTGAAACGATCGGCAAGCTCGAGAAATTCCGCGGTCATTTGTACAACTGGTATGACACGCACGATCTTCATCCGCTGGATCCAAAATACATTTCCACGGTTGATAGCGGAAATATTGCAGGTCACCTGTTGACGCTCGCCAGTTGCTGCCGCGAGCTGATCCAGAAGTCGTCGGCGGGACCGCGCATGTTTACTGGAATTGAAGATGCGATCGGGCTGCTGCGGCTGGCGCTGACCGGGGTCACGGACGCTCCGCGTTTGCATTCCGTGACGAGGAAACAGCTCAGTAACGCCGTTGACCTGCTGGCCGCGTCCGTGCGTTCAGTGCCCCGCCATCCCTCGGATCTGGGATTGAGAATTGCCGAGGTGTCCGGACGCGCCCACACAGTTGCCGATATTGCCCAGACTCTGGCGCAGGAACTTGGAAATTCAGCGGATTCAAAATTGCGCATCTGGGCTGAGGCCGCAAAAGCATGTGCGGATAGCCACCTGCGCGATGCAAAGATTTTTTTCCCCTGGCTACGGCTGAACGCCGCCGACGCTGCAGAGGTTGCTGGAGGCCGTGCCGCGAGAAGCGCGGAATGGACAGCGATTGAGCCTTTCTTTCCCAACGATGCCACGCTCGCCGACGCCCCAGACAGATTCGAAGGCGCCGCGAACGAATTGACGGTCTTGCGTGCG
This sequence comes from uncultured Acidobacteriota bacterium, assembly GCA_963842425.1. Lineage (GTDB taxonomy): Bacteria > Acidobacteriota > Terriglobia > Acidiferrales > UBA7541 > Palsa-295. Next base: position 33,370 of record CAWJGQ010000016.1, read on the forward strand.
CGCTCGAGCGCCGACTCCAGTTCGTCCGGCGAACAACTCACGCGGATTAACGCTCTGATTGAAGCGATGCAGCAATCGGCCGCGGAAGCAGCGTCTTTGCATCGTCGCCTTCTGGCAGTCGCACAACGGTCGGAAGAGATGTTTGCGGAAATGGATTTCCGTTTTCTGTTCGACGACACTCGCAAGCTGCTATCCATCGGGTATCGCACCGCCGATGGGCAGCTGGATCCCAGCTGCTACGATCTACTCGCCTCTGAAGCGCGCCTTGCCAGCTTCGTCGCGATCGCGAAAGGCGACCTTCCCTCGTCGCATTGGTTTCGGCTGGGCCGTCCCTTGACGCCCGTCGGACGCGGTTCGACGCTTATTTCCTGGTCGGGTTCGATGTTTGAATACCTGATGCCGGCGCTCATCATGCGCTCGCCGGCGAATAGCTTGCTGAGCCAAACGTACCGGCACGTTGTGACCCGCCAGATTGAATATGGAGCGGAACGCGGGGTGCCGTGGGGAATTTCGGAGTCGGCTTATGATGCGCGCGATACCAATTTCACCTACCAATATTCCAGCTTCGGCGTCCCGGGATTGGGACTCAAGCGGGGTCTAAGCGAAGATCTGGTAATCGCTCCATACGCCACCGCGCTCGCTGCAATGATTGATCCCTCCGCGGCACTCAAGAACCTCGACCGTCTCAGCGAAGAAGGCGGCCTGGGTCACTACGGTTTCTACGAGGCGCTCGATTACACGAGCTCCCGGCTCCCCGAAGGACAGAAGGTCGCGATCGTGCGCGCCTACATGGCGCACCACCAGGGCATGTTTCTGGTCGCGCTTGCCAACGCGCTGGATGATGGCGCAATGTGCAGCCGGTTTCATGCGGTTCCCATGGTGCAAGCTACGGAGCTTCTCTTGCAGGAACGCACTCCAAGAGATGTGCTGGTGGCGCGGCCAAGAGCCGAGGAGGTATCCGACGCGTCTCAAGTGCGTGACCTAGTTCCACCCGCCGCTCGCCAGTTCACATCACCTCACGATGCCACTCCCCGCACCGAGCTTCTCTCCAATGGCCGCTATGCAGTGATGCTGACGTCGGCGGGCTCCGGATATAGTCGCTGGCGCAACATTGCCATTACACGTTGGCGTGAAGACGCGACCCGGGATTGTTGGGGCACATTCATTTTTCTCCGTGACGAGCAGACCGGAGATGTTTGGTCGGCTGGTTATCAACCAAGCGGTGTCGACCCGGATTCCTATGAGGCGTCTTTTTACGAAGACCATGCGGAAATTGTCCGCCGCGATCGCTCCTTGACGACCGCGCTGGAAGTAGTTGTCTCCTCCGAAGACGATGCGGAATTGCGCCGGATCGCAATCACAAACACGGGATTGCGCCCGCGGGATATACAGGTGACATCCTACGCGGAGCTTTCGCTTACGACCCAAGCGACCGATGCGGTGCACCCGGCATTTTCAAACCTATTTGTGGAGACGGAGTTCGTTCCCGAAGCGGGAGCGATCCTGGCGACGCGCCGAAAACGATCGGAGGACGAAACCTCCGTTTGGGCTGCGCATGTTCTTGTCGTAGAGGGCGATTCCGTCGGCGATCTCCAATACGAAACGGATCGAGCGCGATTCATCGGACGCGGCCGCGACCTTAGAAAACCCATCTCGGTCATAGACGGAAGGCCACTCTCCAACACGGTAGGTTCCGTGCTCGATCCGATGATGAGCCTCCGTCGCACAGTGCGTGTTTCACCGGGCCATACCGTGCACCTGTTTTATTCCACGGTTGTGGCGGCAACCCGCGACGAAGTACTGAATCTCGCCGACAAGTATCGCGATGCGAAAACATTCGAACGGACCCGTGCGCTCGCATGGACTCAGGCACAAGTCCAGATGCGCCACCTGGGCATCACTGCGGAAGAGGCGCATCTCTTTCAGCGGCTCGCAAATGCGGTGATCTATTCCGATGCCACACTGCGGCCGAGCTCGGATGTTCTAAGCAATACGGCTCTCGACCGATCGGCCCTCTGGGGACAAGGAATTTCGGGCGACCTTCCTATTGTCGTGGCGCGGATTGACGACGCCGATGATTTCGACATGATCCGCCAGTTGTTGCGCGCGCATGAATACTGGCGCATGAAGCAGCTCTCTGCGGATGTGGTGATCATCAACGAAAAGGCCGCATCTTACGTGCAGGAACTCCAAAGTTCCCTTGAAACGCTCGTCCGCGGAAGTCAACTAAGGCTTTCTCCGGACACAAGCGACGCTAGCGGGAAGATTTTCCTCCTTCGCGGGGATCTCGTTTCGCCCCAGGCGCGAGCCCAGTTACAGGCCGCAGCCCGAGTGGTGCTGCTCAGCCGTCGAGGCACACTCTCGGACCAGATTGCGCGATCGCAGCCAGAGGAAGTTGCTCCCCCCCCGGCTGTCCGGCCAAGTCGGGCCACCCCGCATCCGCATGTGCAGATGCCGCTCCAAACGCTTCAGTTTTTCAACGGTCTCGGCGGCTTTACCGAAAATGGCCGCGAGTATGCAATCGTGCTGGAAGAGGGCCTGCGGACGCCCGAGCCCTGGATTAACGTGATCGCGAACGAGAATTTCGGTTTCCTGGTTTCGGAGTCAGGATCGGGCTTCACGTGGTCGCTGAACAGCCATGAAAACCAGATTACGCCCTGGTCCAACGATCATGTCGTGGATCCTACCGGCGAGGCATTTTATCTGCGCGACGAAAACACTGGCGAAATCTGGACACCCACGGCGCTGCCCATTCGCGACGAAGACGCCACCTACAAAGTGCGTCACGGTCAGGGCTATAGCGGTTTCACCCACGCGTCGCATGGCATTTCGGTGGAGCTCGTTCAATTCGTGCCGCTAAACGATCCCATCAAGATTTCCAGGCTGACTCTCCAAAACGATTCTGCACGCGTGCGGCGCATTTCGATTACCGCGTACGTTGAGTGGCTGCTCGGCAGCTCGCGTCCCGCTTCCGCTCCGTACATTGTGACGGAGCTCGATTCGAGCACAGGAGCGATTCTGGCCAGAAGCGCGTGGAATGGAGAGTTCGGAGGGCGCATCAGCTTTGCGGATATTGGCAAACGCCCCGGTTCCTTCACGTGCGACCGCTCGGAATTTCTCGGTCGAAACGGCACACCCGAGCATCCTGCGGCGTTGGAGGGTAAGAAGCCACTTTCGGGGAAGCTGGGCGCCGCACTCGATCCGTGTGCCGCATTACAAACGGTTGTCGAACTTCGCCCCGGCTCGAGCGTTGAAATTCGATTCTTTCTCGGTCAGGAAGAAAACAGAGACAAGGCGCGCGAACTCCTCGCACGGTATCGAACTGCGGATCTTGACCAGAAACTAAGTGAAGTGACGCGGCAGTGGGACGACATCCTCGGCGCCGTTCAGGTTACGACCCCCGATGCGGGGATGGACTTACTGCTCAACCGATGGCTGCTCTATCAGACACTCTCCTGCCGCGTCTGGGCGCGCGCGGCATTTTATCAGTTGAGCGGAGCGTATGGTTTTCGCGATCAGTTGCAGGACGTCATGGCTCTAACTGTGGCGAAACGATCGGTGGCTCGAGAGCACTTGCTGCGCGCGGCCGGGCGTCAATTCGTAGAGGGCGATGTGCAGCACTGGTGGCATCCGCCATCGGGCCGGGGAATACGCACGCGAATGTCCGATGATCTTTTGTGGCTGCCCTACGCCGTCATTCATTTCATTGAAGCCACAAACGACATGACCGTGCTAGAGGAGCAAGTACCGTTCATTGAAGGCAATGTGTTGGCCGAAGGACAGCTGGAGTCCTATTTCGAACCTCGCACTTCAGAGACTCGCGCGACGCTTTTTGAGCACTGTGCGCGCGCCTTGGACCGGAGCCTCAACGTGGGCGTGCACGGTCTTCCGTTGATGGGCACCGGAGATTGGAATGACGGAATGAACCGCGTGGGCCAGGAGGGCAAGGGAGAAAGCGTCTGGCTCGCTTGGTTTCTGCACACGATCCTCTGGGAGTTTGCCAAGATCGCGGACGCGCGCGGTGAACGGAAACGCGCAGAGAGTTGGCGCCTCCATGTCAGCGCTCTGAAGGCGGCGCTCGAACGTGATGGATGGGACGGCGAATGGTACCGTCGCGCCTATTACGACGATGGCACTCCGCTGGGCTCTGCGACGGATTCCGAATGCCGCATCGATTCAATCGCTCAATCATGGGGAATCATGAGCGGCGCTGCCGAACCGGCGCGAGGAGTACGGGCGATGGCGGCCGCGGACCGCCAGCTGATTCGCCGGCCAGACGGTTTGATCCTGCTCTTGACGCCTCCCTTTAATCACACGCTGCATGATCCCGGATACATCAAGGGCTATGTGCCCGGAATTCGCGAGAATGGCGGCCAATACTCGCACGCAGCAGTCTGGACGCTCATCGCATTCGCAGCACTTGGTGATGGCGACAAAGCAGCCGAGCTTTTTCGTATGCTGAATCCAATCAACCGTTCGAGCTCGCGCGCCAACGCCCAGAAGTACAAAGTGGAGCCCTATGTCGTTGCCGGAGATATCTACGCAGAAGCCCCTCACATAGGGCGCGGTGGATGGACTTGGTACACGGGCTCTTCAGGCTGGCTGTATCGCGCCGGCGTGGAATGGATCTTGGGATTTCGCGTGCGCGGCATGACTCTCAGTATTGACCCTTGCATCCCCCGGAATTGGCCAACCTACTCCGTCGTCTTTCGCTATCACTCGGCCACCTATCAGATCAAGGTGGATAATCCATCTGGAGTTTCCCGCGGCGTCGCTCTGACGGAGTTAGACGGCAAAGTGCTTCCCGGCTCCGCAAATGTCCCGCTCGTTGACGACGGCGCGGTGCACCAAGTCCACATTGTCCTGGGGTAGGCTTTCTGTCTTGCGACACCAGAATCTCGAATGTCGGTTGCCGCGTTGTATTCCGTAATCGCGTCGTCCGGATGCCCTGATACTCCGACTGGCACTCGCTTCTCCGGTTATCGGATCGACTGGGAGCTACCAGTGCGGAGACTCGTGAAATTATTTGGGATGCTCCAGCAATCGTCCGGCAACGGCGCCGTAAGGCGCTAGCGCCTTCCGATATTCGAGCCAAAGAGAGGAATTCTTGCCTCGACCAGCGTACCGGGTTCCGCGCGCGACATCGTCAACTCGCCCCCAAACTCGCGCACCCGTTCGTGCATGCCGGTTACGCCGACGCCGAGCCCTGACGAAGAATTCGTGCCGGCCAATTCTTGGCGCAAACCTATGCCATAGTCCCTAATGCGAACCGATACGGCTTCGGACTGCTTTTCGATTTCCACACGGGCGCTTTCGCTGTTCGCATGCCGACAGACATTCGTGAGGGATTCCTGAATTAGCCGGAAGATCGTGGTCTCGATGTCTCGGGGAAGCCGAGGGAAAGCTTGCGGCGTAAACGTAAGTGAAATATCCACATTGCTTCTTTTCGCTATCCCTTCTATGTACCAGTGCAAAGCCGCGCGTAGTCCGGTTTCATCGAGCAATGGCGGGTGCAAGAGGTAGGACAGATTTCTCACCGTAGAAGCCGCATTGTCCGTCAGCCGACTGACTTCTTCGACGCCCGTGAGATTGGCCAGTTCCATTTTGATCACGGTCAACTGCTGGCCTAGATCATCGTGCAGTTCGCGGGCGATTCGCCGGCGTTCTTCGTCCTGAACCTGCAATAGCCGTGTCGACAGCTTTTGAAGTTCCAAGGTTCGCAGCTCGATCAGTCTCCGAGTTTCATCCAGTTGCGACACTCGATCGCGTAATTCACGGTTCAGACTCTGGACTCGCTCGTCCGCCTCCCTTCGAGCTGTCAGATCCTGGGTAACTTTTGCGAAACCCGAAAGTTTACCGTCGGGACCTCGTAACGCGGAGATGATGACCGATGCCCAAAAGGTGGTGCCGTCTTTTCTGACGCGCCACCCTTCATCGGCGAAGCGTCCCTCTTTTTCTGCAAGGGCAAGTTCTCGTTGGGGCCAGCCGCTTTGCGCGGCTTCAGCAGGGTAAAACTTCGAGAAGTGTTTGCCGACGATTTCTTCCCGCGTATAACCTTTCATCGCCTGAGCGCCGGGATTCCAGGTGAGTACTTTGCCCTCGGGGTCGAGCACAAAGATCGCGTAATCTTTGATGCCTTCCACGAGCAGACGGAAGAGCTCGGCGTTCCGAGACTGATCGCCAACGCGGGAGCGATCAATTGGAACAGGCAATGGGCGAGAAGCTTCTGCCAAGTGTATTCTCCGAAGTCCGAATGAGAGAGCTGCTAAGCATACAATTCTCTGTGGCTCCCGCAATACAGGAATCGCTGTAGGGCCTCCTCAGCAGTCCAGCTGCTCCCGTTGCCGCCCCACATCTCTTCCGCAATCCAGGCTACGGCGCGGTGGACGAGGCGGTTCTCTTGCGGCTTCGTAAGCTCCGCTTGCTGCCCGGGCCCTGGCTAACCGGCCCGAGATATTTGTGCCTTTCGGAGCAGCGCGCGAGCAGTACAATCCGAGGGGCGCGGAGTTGGAAAAGGAGATTCCGATTGACCGCTGACACAAACGAGCACCCAGCCATTGGGCCTGACCATCAGCTCCCCGCTCACGGTCCGACGCATCGCCGACGCGTCATCTGGATCATCGTGGGCATTCTGTTGGTTCTGGTCCTTGTATTTCTAGTCGTGCTGATTGTGCGCCGCCACGACGAGGCCGAAAAAGCGGCCGCCGCAAAGCGCGCTGCGGCAGCGGGGATCACCATCACGAGCGTGACGGCTCAAAAGGGCAACATCGGCGTCTACCTTGACGCAATCGGTACAGTCACTCCGGTATACTCCGATTCCATTACCAGCCAGGTGAATGGCCTCGTCACTGCCGTCCACTACGAGGAAGGCCAGATTGTGCACAAGGGCGATCCTCTGATTGACATTGATGTGCGCCCGTATCGCGCGATCCTTTTGCAAGCGCAAGGTACGCTGGAGCGAGATGAAAATTTGCTCGCCCAGGCACAGATGGATCTTGAACGCTACCGGGCCGCGTCGGCACGCAACGCGATTGCCAAGCAAATCCTGGACGATCAGGAAAAGCTCGTGCTGCAGGATCAGGGCACCGTCAAGAATGACCTGGGAACGGTGCAATACGATGAAATACAGGTCGAATATTGCGACATCACTGCTCCAATCGATGGACGGGTAGGCTTGCGGCTCGTGGATCCGGGCAACGTGGTGCAGTCTTCGGGAAGCGCGACGCTTGTGGTCATCACGCAATTGCAGCCCATCACGGTAATCTTCACGATACCGGAAGACAGTCTCGGACCGGTCGCGACCCGCCTGCGCGCGAAGGCCAAACTCACTGTTGATGCTTTCGACCGGACTGCGCAAACAAAGATCGGCAGCGGCACGCTTCTGACGCTCGACAACCAGATTGACACGACGACTGGGACCGTGAAAGGGCGGGCGCTCTTCGACAACGGGAACAACGCGCTCTTCCCGAACCAGTTTGTAAACACGCGCCTGCTGGTGAATACATTGCAGGGGGTGACGCTGATTCCGTCATCAGCCATTCAACAAAATGGCCAAGCATCGTACGTGTATCTAATTCAAAATAATTTCGCCCATATGCGCAGTATCAAGCCGGGAGTCACTGAAGCAGGCGTGACGCAGGTTGAAGGCATCAATCCCGGAGACGTTGTCGCCAACAGCAGTTTCGATAAGTTGCAGGACAACGCCGCGGTCGTTATTTCGAACAAACCCGCCTCCGCCAATTCGAGCGGGAGTAGTTCGCCGTGAGCCCGTCTCGTCCGTTTATCTTGCGGCCGGTGGCCACGTCCTTGTTGATGGCCGCCATTCTGCTGGTGGGTATTGTCAGCTATACCCAACTGCCGGTCTCGGCATTGCCCGAAGTAGATTACCCGACCATTCAGGTACTCACTTTTTATCCGGGAGCAAGCCCCACTGTGGTGGCGACCACGGTGACGGCGCCGCTGGAGCGTCAATTTGGCGAACTGCAAGGTTTGAGCCAGATGACCTCCTCCAGCTCCGGTGGCACTTCCGTAATCGTGCTGCAGTTCAACCTCGCTGTGGACATTGACGTCGCCGAGGAAGAGGTGCAATCCGCAATCAATGCGTCGCAGAGCCTCTTGCCATCGCTGCTGCCCGCGCCGCCCACGTATAGCAAGACGAACCCGGCCGATGCCCCCGTGCTCACCCTGGCCATCACATCAAGCTCCATGCCGCTTTCTCAGGTGGAGGATCTGGTGGACACGCGCCTCGCGCCAAAGATCTCGCAGCTCAATGGGGTCGGCCTCGTCGCCATCAGCGGGGGACAAAAACCAGCGGTGCGTATTCAAGCCAACCCTGCGGCGCTATCGTCCTACGGCATTAACCTGGAAGACCTGCGCGCCGCGCTCACACAGTCCAGCGTGAACGCCGCCAAAGGGAACTTCGACGGACCCAACCAGGATTATCAGATTGATGCCAACGACCAACTGATCACCAGCGACGACTACCGAAACGTTGTTGTTGCGTACCGCAACGGCGCGCCGGTGATGCTGACCGACGTGGCGCGCATCGTGAATGGCGTGGAAAACAATAACCAAGCCGCCTGGATGAATCAAACTCCGGCGGTAATCCTGAATGTGCAACGCCAGCCCGGGGCCAACACAATTAGCGTGGTCAATAGCATCAAGCAACTGATGCCGCAGCTGCAGGCCAACCTTCCCACCGGCATTCAGGTGACCACGCTGACCGATCTTACGACCTCCATTAAGGCATCGGTTTCGGACGTCGAGTTCGAGCTGGGCTTGACGGTCGGGCTCGTCGTGCTGGTCATCTTCCTCTTCCTGCGCAGCCTCTACGCGACAATAATCCCGAGCGTCGCCGTGCCGCTGTCTCTGGTGGGCACTTTCGGCGCGATGTACGCCCTGGGCTATAGCCTGGACAACCTGTCGCTCATGGCGCTGACCATCTCCACGGGATTCGTGGTGGACGACGCCATCGTGATGATCGAAAACATTTCCCGGTACATCGAAGCCGGCGATCCGCCCATGGAAGCAGCGCTCAAGGGCGCGGAGCAGATAGGTTTTACCATTCTCTCCCTGACCGTTTCGCTCATCGCCGTGCTGATTCCGCTGTTGTTCATGGGCGATGTGGTCGGACGTCTGTTCCGCGAGTTTGCAGTTACGCTTGCCGTCACGATCGTAGTTTCCGCAGTGGTCTCCCTGACGCTCACTCCGATGATGAGTGCGCGCATCCTGCGGCGTAGACCGGAGGAACAGCAGGGACGCATCTACAAAGCTTCGGAGCGCGCTTTCGAGCGGATGATTGCCTTCTATGGCCGCACGCTCAAGTTTGTCCTGGGCTACCAGACGATTACGCTGTTCGTCGCGTTGGGCACGCTTCTGCTTACGATTTTCCTCTACATAATCATTCCAAAGGGATTTTTCCCGGTGCAAGACACCGGAGTCATCCAGGGTATTTCCCAGGCAGCCCCGGCTATCAGCTCACAGGCGATGGCAGAAAAGCAGCAGGAGCTTACAAAGGCCGTTCTAGGTGACCCGGCGGTCGAAAGCGTCTCGTCGTTTATCGGCGCGGATGGAACAAACACGACAACGAACAGCGGCAGGATGTCCATCAATTTGAGGCCGCTCAACCAACGAAAGATCAGCGCGGCAGACCTGATCCGCCGGCTCAAGTCCAGGGTTAACCAGGTTCAGGGAATCCAGTTGTTCATGGAACCTGTGCAGAACATCACCGTGGACGATCGCGTGAGCCGTACGCAATACCAGTACGCACTGGAAGATCCCAACGGGGATGAACTAAATGACTGGACCGGCCGATTCGTCAACCGGCTGGAGCAGCTGCCGGACCTGGAGGATGTGGCTACCGATCAACAATTGGGAGGGCTGGCCGTATCTCTGGTGATTGACCGGGTGACCGCTTCGCGGCTCGGCATTGCGCCTTCGACGATTGATAACACGCTGTACGACGCCTTCGGTCAGCGACAGATCAGTACCATGTACACGCAGGTCAATCAATACCATGTGGTTCTTGAGAGCGAGCCGCAGTTTCAGACGGACCCGAACAAGCTGAACCATCTTTACATCCAGTCCAACGCATCGGCGGGGGCCACCGGGACCGGAGCCTCTACCTCTTTCGCGTCTTCCGGTTCATCCTCCGCGGGATCAAATGCGCTAACGGGTTCAGCGCAATACACACCATCAGCTGCGACGCTCACGCCTCCGGCAAATGCGCTTACGGCCGGCAGCTCCCCCGCGACGTCCAGCAGGGGAGCCGGTTCCGCGGGCTCCACCAGTTCGGCGATAAGCGGCGCCGTGCCCTTGGGCGCCTTCACGCACTTTGATAAGACCACCGAACCCCTCGCCATTACGCATCAGGGTCAGTTCCCAGCGATTACAGTGTCTTTCAATTTGGCGCAGAATGCCGCGCTCGGCAACGCCATTTCGGCGATCAACAAGGTGCAGAAGGACATGCACATGCCTCCCAGCCTGCAAGCTGGTTTTCAAGGCACGGCGGCCTCCTTCACCAATTCGCTGGCCAACGAGCCTCTGCTCATACTTGCCGCGCTCGTCACGGTGTACATCGTGCTCGGTGTGCTCTACGAGAGCTTTATCCACCCGATCACGATTCTTTCAACGCTGCCATCAGCGGGCGTCGGCGCTTTCCTCGCGTTGATTATTTTTCGCCAGGATTTAAGCGTCGTGGCGATCATCGGCATCGTGCTGCTGATCGGCATCGTGAAAAAAAATGGAATTATGATGGTTGATTTCGCGCTGGATGCCGAGCGGAACCACGGGAAAAACGCGAAGGACGCAATTTACGAAGCCTGCCTGCTGCGCTTCCGCCCGATCATGATGACCACCATGGCCGCTCTGCTGGCCGGGCTGCCGCTGGCCCTTGGCACCGGTTTCGGTTCCGAGTTGCGCAGACCGCTGGGCATCGCCATGGTAGGCGGCCTGTTGCTGAGCCAGGCTCTCACGCTCTACACCACGCCCGTCATTTATATCTTTTTCGACAGTCTCGGAGAACGCTTCGCGCGTAAATCGAGCAAGCCCGAAACCGGAGGCGCGGAACTGGCAGGACCAGCATGAACATCTCGGCGCCATTCATCCGCCGGAGAGTGGCTACGACGCTGCTTACCGCGGCGATTGCCATCGCGGGAGGGATTGCGTTCGAGGTGCTGCCAGTATCGCCTTTGCCGGAAGTTGACTTCCCGACGATTTCAGTCAACGGGGGTTTGCCGGGAGCCAGCGCGGAGATTATGGCGTCTTCCGTCGCTACGCCGTTGGAGCGGCAGTTCGGCCACATTGCGGGCGTGACGGAGATGACTTCTTCGAGCACGCTCGGCAGCACTTCGATCACCATTCAGTTTGACCTCAGCCGCGATATTGACGGCGCCGCGCGTGATGTGGAGGCCGCGATCAACGCCGCGCGAACCTACCTGCCGGCCAACCTGCCGGGAAATCCGACCTATCGCAAGGTCAATCCGGCGGATTCGCCGATTATGATCCTCGGTCTAACCTCCGACAAATTCGGTCCGGGCGAAATGTACGACGCAGCCTCGACCGTCATGCAGCAGAAGCTGTCTCAAATACAGGGCGTCGGCCAGGTGACGACCGGCGGCGGTGCGCTGCCGTCCGTGCGGGTGGACGCGAACCCCACACAACTGGCCAGCCACGGACTTACGCTTGCGAATTTGCAGTCCGTGTTGAGCCTGCAGAACGCCGACCTGGCTAAAGGCCAAATCTCCGACGGTTTCGTGACCGCGGACATCCTTGCCAACGATCAGATCTCGCACGCAGACGAATATAAGCCGCTCATCGTCGGATATAACCACGGCGCGGCCGTCCGCCTGTCCGATGTCGCTGATGTGACCGATTCCGTGCAAAACGTCCGCGCGGCAGGATATCTGAACGGCAAGCGGGGAGTTTTCGTCATCATCTTCCGCCAGCCCGGCGCCAACATCATCAATACGGTCAACCGGGTACGCGCAGAACTTCCTTCCATCGAGGCATCCATTCCGCTTGGAATTGACACCACGATCGTTTTGGATCGCACCACGACAATTCGCGCCTCTGTCAGTACCGTCGAGATGACGCTGCTCATATCCATCGGCCTCGTCATCGTCGTGGTTTTTGTTTTCCTGCGCAATCCGCGCGCCACGCTTATTCCAGGGGTCGCCGTTCCGGTCTCGCTGATCGGCACGTTCGCAGTGATGTATCTGCTCGGATATAGCCTCGATAACCTCTCGCTGATGGCCATGACCATATCAACCGGATTTGTGGTTGATGACGCCATCGTCGTAATGGAAAACATCTCGCGCCATCTGGAAGGCGGACTGGAGCCCTTCGCCGCGGCGCTGAAGGGCGCGGAGGAAATCGGATTCACCGTCTTCACAATCAGCATTTCGCTGATTGCCGTCTTTATCCCGCTTCTGTTGATGGGAGGAATCGTCGGCCGGCTCTTCCGTGAGTTTGCCGTCACTCTCTCGACGTCCATTGTAGTGTCCATGATCGTTTCACTGACCACCACGCCGATGATGTGTGCCTACCTGTTGAAGAACGAGCGGGGGAAAAAACACGGTCGCATCTACAGAGCCAATGAAAGGTTCTTTGATTGGGTGCTGTCGTTGTATCGCACGAGCCTGCGCTGGGTGCTGGATCATCCGGCGCTCACCCTCATCGTACTTTTCCTTACCATAGCGCTGAATGTGGTCCTGATCGTCAAGATACCCTGGGGCTTTTTCCCGACGGAGGACACGGGAGCAATCAACGGTTCAGTCCGGGGGCCGCAGGATGCGTCCTTTCCGGTGATGGACAATTCCATAAAACAGATTGTCAATGTGATCAAGAATGACCCCGGGGTCGCAAATGTGATTGGGTTTGCCGGTGGTAACGGAGCCACGAATACCGGCAATCTATACATCGCGCTCAAGCCGCTGTCGGAACGCAATGACAGTGCATCCGCAATCATTGACCGTCTGCGTCCGAAGCTGAACCGTCTCCCCGTAGCATCAGCGTTCCTCCAGGCCGTGCAGGATTTGCGCATCGGCGGCCGGTCGAGTAACGCGCTGTACCAATACACGATCCAAGCGGACAACGTGCAGGATCTCACCCAGTGGGCTCCGATCATTCTGGCTGATATGAAGCGCCTCCCCGGTTTTCAGGACGTGAGTTCAGACCAGCAGAATGGCGGCCTGGATCAGTTGATGAACTACGATCGCGTCACGGCCGCAAAGCTCGGGCTAACCGTTCAGTCACTGGATTCGGGGTTATATAGCGCGTTCGGTCAATCGCAAGTGTCCATCATCTACACACAGCTAAATCAATACTATGTGGTGCTGGAAGTTGCGCCCCAGTATTGGCAAAGCCCGGAAGGACTGAAAGACATATACTTTCAGTCCAGCGGCGGGAATATTCCGCTGATTACGGTGGCCAAGGGGCACGCCAACACAACTCCTTTGGCCATCAACCATACGGGCCTGTTCCCTTCGGTCACAATGTCCTTTAACCTCGCGCCCAACGTCTCCTTGAGCGATGCGACCGCGAGCATCAACCAGATGAAAAAGCGGCTCGGCGCGCCCTCCACGCTGCAGGGCTTTTTTGCCGGAACACTACTCGCTTACCAGCAATCGCTTGGCACGGAGCCTTTGCTGATTGTGACGGCGCTGCTCGCGGTTTATATCGTTCTCGGCATCTTGTATGAAAGCCTGGTTCATCCGCTAACGATCATCTCGACTCTGCCGTCGGCGAGCGTAGGTGCCATGCTTGCATTGATGCTCTTTAAGCAGGATCTCAACATCATTTCCATCATCGGCATTGTGCTGCTGATTGGAATCGTCAAAAAGAACGCCATCATGATGATTGATTTTGCTCTCCAGGCAGAGCGCCAGGAGGGAAAGAGCCCGGCCGATTCGATTTTTGAAGCATGTATGCTGCGCTTCCGTCCGATCTTGATGACGACGATGGCTGCGTTGCTCGGCGCTCTGCCTTTGGCGCTCGGGACCGGCACGGGGTATGAGCTCCGCCGGCCGCTTGGCATCACAATTGTGGGAGGGCTGATCTTGAGCCAGTTGCTCACGCTCTACACAACGCCGGTCGTCTATGTGGCCTTCGACCGGCTGCGGCTACGGATGCAGCGAAGGCGGCACGGCATCGTTGACCGTGGGGCTGGATTTGCACCGAGCGCTGCGGATTAGCGGGAGCCACCATGGAGCGCATTGAATAATGACTTCTGTCCACATGAGAACCGCCACGCTTCTCCCTGTGACAGCTTTCTTTGTCGCAGGGTGCATGGTCGGCCCGAAATACCACACACCGTCCGCGGAAACCCCGCCCGCATATAAGGAACTCACTCCCGCCGATTTTGCACAGACAGATGGTTGGAAGGTCGCGCAGCCGAACGATGCCGCGCTTCGGGGCAAATGGTGGGAAATCTTCAACAATCCTGAGTTGAATGCGCTGGAAGAAAAGGTCGATGTTTCAAATCAGACGATCGCGTCCGCTGCCGCGAGCTTTTTTGCGGCGCGCGCTCTGGTCAAGGAAGCTCGAGCACAGTTATTTCCCACCGTGACAGCGAATCCATCTATTACGGTACAACGGCCGTCGGCCACGTTGTCGAGTGGCAAATCGGGAGGAGGCTCGGGTTCCGGACCCTTATCCTCGGCTGGGACTTTCACGGACTATACCCTGCCGTTTGACGCAACCTGGCAGCCGGACTTGTTCGGCCGCATTCGAAACACGATCCGGGCGGCAGCGTATGGAGCGCAGGCGAGCGCGGCGGATCTGGAGAATACCCGGCTCACCATCCAGGCCGAGGTTGCCGCGGATTACTTTCAACTTCGCGGACAGGACGCGCTGCAGCAATTGTTGGATTCAACGGTGGTTGCTTATCAGCAGTCTCTTGAGCTGACGACTGCCTTGTACGAAACGGGAATCGACTCGGACGAAGCCGTCGCGCAAGCTGAGACTCAACTCGAATCCACGCAAGCAGCGGCCGCCGCTCTTGGTGTCCAGAGGGCGCAGTTCGAACACGCCATCGCGATGCTGACCGGCCAGCCCGCATCAACGTTTTCTATCCCGGTCCAACCGCTCAATACAAACCCTCCTGCGATTCCTTTAGGCGTGCCGTCCCAATTGCTGGAGCGGCGGCCGGATATCGCCTCGGCAGAGCGCCTGGTCGCTCAGGCCAATGCGCAGATTGGCGTTGCCAGAGCTGCTTACTTTCCAACCGTTACGTTAAGCGCGGCGGCGGGTCTTGAAAGCACATCGTTCACGCAATGGTTCACATGGCCGAGCCGTTTTTTCTCGGTCGGACCGTCTGCGTCGGAAACCATTTTTGACGGGGGGCTTCGCCGGGCCACGATGCAGCAATACAGAGCTCAGTACGATGAGACCGTGGCCAACTATCGGCAGGCGGTGCTAACGGCTTTTCAGCAGGTTGAAGACAACCTCGCAGCTTTGCGGATCCTTTCCGTGGAAATCCAGGATCAGGACACAGCCGTCAAATCGGCGGAAAGAACCCTCGCGCTCGCCGAGGATCGCTACAAATTGGGAATCGATCCTTATCTGAATGTGATTACTGCGCAAACATCATTGCTCTCCAACCAGCAAGCTGCCGTGATCCTTCGAATTCAACAAATGACGGCCAGCGGCGGTTTGATCCAGGCCCTCGGTGGAGGTTGGGATGCATCGCAGCTCCCGTCGCCTGCGCAATTGATCAGCAAAGTGCCATAAGAGTTCAACTTGACTTCTACTGATCATGGCTTTTCGTCTGGTGCGCGATGCTGAATATCAGGAAAATCCTTCTTCCAGTTGATTTCCCGAATACGTCGCTTCACGTAGTTCATCAGGCGGCGGCATTGGCCCACCATTTTCACGCCGAGATCGTCATGCTGCACGTCATGACGCCGCTAAGTCATGCCGCTGGCGTGCCTGCGGGCGGCCCCGAGCTCGCTGCTTGGGATCTGGTCGCGGAAGTAGTCAGGCTAGCCAAAAACAACCTGGACGAGTCTCTCGGGCCGGAACTTGACCGCCTTGTCATTCGGTCTGTGTTGGCCAGCGGTGGCGCGGCCGCCGCGATTCTGCAGACAGCCCAAAAGGAAAAACCCGACTTGATCATGCTGCCGTCCCACGGCCAGACGTTCGATCGGTTTCTGCTGGGATCCATAACAGCGAACGTGCTGCACGAAACCGAGTGTCCGGTTTGGACCGACGCTCATGTGCGGGGGTCGCAGCTACCGGAGGTTGCGATTCGCAGCATCCTTTGCGCGATCGATTTCAGCGCTCATGGCCGCATGGCCGTATCGTGGGCCGCTCAAATGGCGGCCGAGTTTGGCGCCCGCCTCACGCTCGCTCATGTCACTGCGGGAGTCGAGCTTTGGGGGCCGGGCGGCAACTACGTCAATCCACAGTGGAAAGCCGCCTTGGTCGGTGATGCTTCCCAGCGAATCGCGCAGCTCCAGCAAGACATGGGTATTAAGGCCGAAGTATTCATCGGTAGTGGCGACGCGCCCAAGGTACTGAGCCAGGCTGTGACGCGTACGAAGGCAGACTTGCTCGTGAACGGTTGCTACCCCTACGGCGGTAACCTGCGGATTCACGGCTACGCAATCATTTTCGCGGTGCCGATTCCAGTTCTGAGTGTATGAGAGCCCGACTCATCACGGACGGCCCGCGCTGCGATGTGAATGAACGTCAACAAAACCCTGGCGAAATGACGGCCGCCAGTGAATAACGATACCGCCGATAGCCCAACCATTTTCAAGGCGGTGGCACGTTCCGCCACTCCCACTCGGACGACTAACCCCTCATAACATATTCCGACTTGATTTCGTTTAGCCTTGAGCCGCGGCCGTCGCTGCGGGAAGGCCGACGCGCCTCACCAGGTCCTGGAATCGTCGGTCGTTGCGCAAATCGTCCATGCTCGGATCCAGATGAAGATAGATGAGCCAGTGGGAATGTTCCTCCCAGGATTTCTCCAGCGATTCAATCGCACGATCGTTTTCCCCCAAACCAATATGAATTCCAGCCAGGAAGTGCGGCGCGACATATTTGTGCTTTGCCAGTTCCGTAAGATCGTCGAGCACCCGCCGTGCTTCCTTCTCCCTTCCTGACTTTCCGTAGGTATGCGCGAGCGCCGCGCGCATCAGTGGACTACCGCCTGACAACTCGACCGACTTCTCACCCGCGCTGATCGCCAAATCATAGCGACCAGTTGTTCGATATAGCAGGCCAAGAATCCAGTACGTCATCGGGTAGTTCGGATCCAATTCGACGGTTCGCAGGAGTTGCTCGATGGCTTCGTCGTATTGGCGGCCCATGTAGAAGTTCCAGCCGATCGCCACGTTGATAATGAGGGACAGCGGATCCAGCTCCTGGCTGTTTTTGACCTTGGCGATAGCTTCCGCTTGGCGGCCCATGGTCATCAAATACTCGGCGTAATAATGATTGGCGGTGGGATAGGCCGGATTTAGTTCCAGGCTGCGTTTGAATTCTTTCTGAGCCTCCGGCCACTGCCAATCGTGAAGCCAAAGCGCTGCCGCCAGAGGTGTGTGGGCTTCGCCGAGATCCGGGTCGAGACGCAGGGCGGTCATCACGGCTGCTTTGCCTTTAGGGAATGCTTCCTTCGGCGGCAGATAGCTGTTCCATCCGAGGAGCACGTACGATTCAGCGATGCCGGTGTAGGCCAGGGCGTAGCTGGGGTCCTTCTCAACCGCTTGCTGAAAGTAGCCGATCGCCTTGTAGAAACCCTCTTCGGTCCATCTATTCCAGTGATGACGGCCCTGCAGGTAGAGCCGGTAAGCTTCCGCATCCTCCGTGTGGCGTCTGACGAGTCGCTTTTTTTCGGCCTTCGTAAGCTGCAGCCGCAGTTTTTCCGAAATCTCGTGGGAAATTTCGTCCTGTATCACAAAGATGTCGCCAGGCTTGCGATCGAATTGCTCGCCCCATAATCGAGATCCTGTCGCTACGTCAACTAACTCCGTCCCGATGCGCAAAGAGCCGCCACTTTGCATGATTCTTCCTGTGAGCACGGCGCGCACATTGAGCTCGCGACCAACGGCCTGAGGGTCAATCTCCCGGCCCTTGTACCGAAATACGGTGCTCTGCGCGATCACGCGGAGTTTTGGCACTGTCGCCAGGATATTGATCAGGCTCCCGGCGATCCCGTCACTGAGGTATTCGTTGTCAGGGTCGCGACTCATGTTCTCGAAGGGCAAAACGGCAAGCGAGCCAATAACCTTTGAAACTCGCGGTGCGCGGAAGGAGCCAGATTGCTGCGCTGAAGTCCGTGACCTCTGCGTGCCAGCGGAGGATAAAGATCCGGTGGTTGACGGGAAAGGTGATTCTGCGCCCGATTCCTGATCTCTTCGGCCCGAATCGGCATCGCGCTTTACTTGTTGCAGGTCAGCGATTATGTCGCCCGCGCGCTGGTAGCGCTGGCCCCTGTCCTTGTGTAGCGCTTTGGCGATGATCGCCTCAAGCCTCGGCGGGAAATCGGGATTGATGCTCCGCACCGAATCAGGCGTCCGCGTCAGTACCGCCTCGATAATCGCGCCGCCCGTGCCGCCGCCAAACGCCTGGCGTCCCGTCGCCATTTCATACAGCACGAGACCGAGCGAGAAAATATCGGAGCGCGGATCCAGCTCGTCTCCCCGTACCTGCTCGGGTGACATGTAGGACGGAGTGCCGCTGATGACTCCAACGATTGAATTGAAGTCCGACGTTTCGTCGCCGAGACCGGCGTCCGCACTCGCGAGTATTTTGGGAACAGGCTTGGCCAGGCCAAAATCCAGCACTTTCGCTTGTCCGCGCTTGGTCACGAAGATATTCGCGGGCTTGATATCGCGGTGAATGATTCCGCCGGAGTGCGCGGCCTCCAGGGCTTCCGCTATCTCGATCCCAAGCTTCAGTATTTCCTCTAGAGGAAGCGCTTGCCCATGGATGTGACTGCGCAGAGTTTCGCCGTCAATGAACTCCATGGCGATGAACGCCCGGCCGTCCTGCTCGCCGATGTCGTAGATCGTGCATATGCCCGGATGGTTTAGAGCGGACGCGGCACGCGCTTCTCGCCGGAATCGCTCCAGCGCCTTTGGTTGCTGTGCCAGTTCATCAGGCAGGAATTTCAGAGCTAACGCGCGGTCAAGCCGGCTATCGTGCGCCTTGTATACCACACCCATCCCGCCGGCGCCGATTTGCTCCAGGATGCGATAGTGCGAAATTGTCTGACCTATCATCGACAGGCACAGTTTCGGGTGAGCGGCGATTCAGACTACCGGGTCGGATCGTCGGGACCAGCTTCGGTGAACGATTTCCTTCTTTCCGTCTTTGGTGGTTTGGGCGACCCGATCAGGTTCAGAACAGTCGAGCCTTCCCCGAAGTTGTTCGCGGCCGTCAGAGGTTCTTGCTCAAGCGTAACGTTCTTGTTGCACACCGTGCAAACGAGCGCTGCGTAAGTCCCGCCACCCGCCTGCCTGAACATGTTGCAGCGCATGACGCGTCCGCAACATACAGGGACCCACATTGTGGAAGCATTGTCCGCAGCCATGAGCCTCCTCGCGGGACGCGAATGCGCGCGATTATACACCCGAATTCGCTCGCTCGGTTTCGTGCCACCGCCCGGGAAAGCCTTGGCAGGTAGAAGTAGTCGCGTCCACATCCACGATCTGCTCGCTGTTGCCGAGCTTGGACCCAGGTCCGCACCCGTGATCTAAAGAGACTTCGCTGGGTGGACTGGCTCGTTTTATGATCGAATACTGAAGTGACCAAGGCCCGTTTTTCGATTACAAGAGAGATGACGAGATGAAGGTGATCTATGTTGTTACCACGGGTGGAACAATCGAAAAGGCCTACTCGGAGCAGCGCGGCACGGTAGCAAATCTCGATAGCAAGATTGATCGCTACCTTCGCCTCCTGCGGCTTCCCGATTCCGAAGTGCGCATTGTTCCATTGATGAATATTGACAGCCTGGAGATGACCGATTCCGGGCGTGTTGAGATTCTGAGAACCGTAAGGGCGCTCTTGCCTGAGCAAGCGCCCATCGTGATAACTCACGGAACCGATACGATGGTTCAGACGGGTTTGTCCCTGTTGCATGCTCTGCCCGAGCTGAAGGTTCCAATTGTATTGACAGGAGCCATGACTCCTCTCGGATTCGAAGGTAGCGACGGTTTGCAGAATTTGACTGAAAGTTTGTTCGCGGCCCGCATTCTCGCGCCCGGAATCTACGTTGTGATGCATGGCCAGTTGTTTCCTGTGGACCGCGTCAGGAAAGATCATGCGCTCGCGCGATTCGTCGCGACCGGCCAGGAACCAGCGTAGCTGCGGCCGAAACTTAGGAGGAATGCAGGTTCATATGAAAGCCCTTATAAAGAGCCGCGCTGAACGCGGTCTCTGGCTTGAAGACGTACCCGAACCTCAGGTCGGCATTAACGATGTAAAGATTCGCGTGCTCATGACCGGCATTTGCGGGACGGATCTGCATATTTACGACTGGGACGATTGGGCGCGATCCACAATTCCCGTCCCTCTCGTGATCGGCCACGAATTTGTCGGCGAAGTGACCGAGATCGGATCGAACGTCGTTGATTTTCAGCCTGGCGACATCGTCAGCGGCGAGGGCCACGTCGTTTGCGGCCGCTGTCGCAACTGCCTGGCTGGACGCCGCCATCTGTGTGCTCACACCCTGGGCGTTGGCGTCAATCGCCCCGGCGCCTTCGCCGAATACATCGTGCTGCCGATGAGCAACATCTGGAAGCACAACTCAAAAGTGGATCTTGAAGTCGCGACCATCTTCGATCCGTTCGGAAACGCGGTGCACACGGCGCTGTCGTTCCCGATTTTGGGCGAGGACGTGCTTATCACCGGAGCCGGACCCATCGGAATTATGGCTGCGGCGGTGGTTCGCCATGCCGGCGCTCGTCATGTCGTCATCACGGACGTGAACGCGAAACGCCTGAAGCTGGCGGAGAAGATCGACGTCACGCTGGCGGTGAATACCGGTGAAACGCCACTGTCCGACGTTCAAAAAAAGCTCGGAATGCACGAAGGCTTCGACGTGGGCCTCGAGATGTCCGGCAATGCCGCCGCCTTTCGCGAAATGATCGCGAACATGAGTCATGGCGCGAAGATTGCCGTGCTCGGAATTCCTTCGACGGACTTCGCCATTGATTGGAAGCACGTCATCTTCAACATGCTGACGATCAAGGGTATCTATGGCCGGGAGATGTACGAAACCTGGTACAAAATGACGGTCATGCTGGAATCGGGACTCAACATCAAGCCGGTGATTACGCATCGGTTTCCGTGGTACGAGTACGAGAAAGGTTTCGCGGCCATGAGATCGGGTGATTCCGGCAAGGTCCTATTGGATTGGCGCGGAGCGCGCTGACGGGCGGGAGCTGACACAAATGTTAGAAGTCGCAAAAACACAATATGAGGGGCAGGTACGGGAAATTCGCGAGGCCGGGCTGTACAAGTCCGAGCGCATTCTGGCCGGCCCGCAAAATCCGCGCGTGGATCTCCTCGATAAAAAGTCCGTTTTGAATCTCTGCGCCAACAATTATCTGGGGCTTTCCGACCATCCGGAGGTCGTGGCTGCGGCGCATGAGGCGCTCGACCGCTGGGGCTATGGCCTGTCGTCTGTCCGTTTTATCTGCGGCACTCAGGAGATACACAAACAGCTCGAAAGGCGCCTAAGCGAATTCCTCGGCATGGAGGACGCGATTCTCTATGGCTCCTGCTTCGACGCGAATGGAGGCCTCTTCGAAACTCTCATGGCCGCCGAAGATGCGATCGTGTCCGACGAGTTGAACCATGCCAGCATCATTGATGGCATCCGATTGTCGAAAGCGCAGCGCTTCCGCTACCGCAATGGAGATATGGCCGATCTTGAGAAAAATCTCAAAGATGCCTCGCATGCGCGTCGAATTCTGATTGCCACGGACGGTGTTTTCTCGATGGACGGGTTCATCGCCAAGCTGCCGGAGATCTGCGACCTGGCGGAGAAGTACAAGGCTATGGTGATGGTTGACGATTCCCACGCGGTGGGATTCATGGGCGAGAACGGACGCGGAACACACGAGCATCACCACGTGATGGGACGCGTGGACATCCTGACCGGGACTCTTGGTAAAGCGCTGGGCGGTGCTAGCGGCGGCTATATCAGCGCGCGTAGGGAGATCGTGGATTTGTTGCGTCAGCGGTCGCGTCCATATCTGTTCTCGAACTCCGTCGCACCCGCTATTGTAGGTGCATCGTTGAAAGTCCTCGATCTGGTGACGCGAACGAGAGATCTCCGGGCGCGCCTCTTTTCGAATACGGCGTTTTTCCGCGAGAAGATGTCAGGAATGGGCTTCGCAATACAGCCGGGCGAACACCCCATCGTGCCCGTCATGCTGGGCGATGCTGCTGTGGCCGCACGAATGGCCGCGCGCTTACTGGAGATGGGAGTTTACGTAGTGGGCTTTTCCTTCCCCGTGGTGCCTAAGGGCAAGGCTCGCATCCGCGTTCAAATTTCGGCGGCGCACACCCGCCAGGATTTGGAGTTTGCGATCGAGCAATTCGCCGCTGTTAAGAGAGAGCTTCCGGCTGCTTGAAGATAACCGGCGCCTGTGGTCCACACCCCCGTGCGAAATTCGCCAAAGGCGCCGGCAGCCCCCTTATGTTATCTGCGAGTCGCATTGCCGTAATTACCGCGCGCAAACTCACCGAATCGCTCAAGCGGCCGGAAGAAACACGTGCTCGCAGCGATTGCACTGAAAACCGTTTTCCTTCACTTGCTTGGGCAAGTCTGCATACTTCGATTTTGTCTTCGCCTTAAACAACTTTCGCCCCGCATAGCCGGCGTAGAGCACGCCGACAAAAGCCAGAAAACCAACGTATCCGTTAACCATCGCAAAGACGATGCCGAAAATGATGGCGAAGAATACGCTCGCCACCGGTATCCAGATGTTCGCGACGTACGCCGCGCCGAAGCGCGCGCCTTTCTCCGCCATGCCGCCTTTGTTCATCACCAGAGTGAGTTTTTGGGTGTCCTGGCTGCTGCATTTCGGGCAATTCAGATCCATGGTTCGTTCTCCTTTGCAGCGTTTCGATCGTGCCTCTGACCCTGCATCTGGCCTGACTTCTCTTCACTACGCATTGCGCAATTGAGCCGCGAAAATCGTCATTCTGCGAAACCCCGCGGCTTACTTCCTCGCCTTTCGCACCGTGCCGAAAAACGGGGCACTCAGCGACCCGTCCCGATTCATCGCAAAATCCACCTTGTCGTTCTTGCAGGCGAGCATCAGTTCGCTACGGTTCACCGTGTAGGTGCAGGCGTGCGCATCGCCCAGGCTGGAAGTAAACGTCGCGATGCCGCCGGGCTTGAGTTCCAGGACGAGGCCGCCCGCATCATTCGAGTACGTCCCTTCCACTCCCGAGCTGAAGCCTGCGCCCCATGCGAGCCACGCCAGGGTGACCATCAGCAAAACCACGCTCGCGTGTGCCCCAGCAGCCGGTCGAAACCAGCTCGACCGTTGTCGCGGCGCGTTGCTGGGTGATAGAGTTTTGGCGTTGGGACTGCGCACGAGCGGTCCTCGACCCGTTGCCGGGTCTTGCGCTTGCTGGCATTCACTAGACAATGCGCAAACGAGCGCCGAAAACCGTCACTTGGTGCGAGGTGAGTGGGGCGGAATTTGAGTTTGGAGCTATGGAAAGGACCCCGGAAGAGCGGCGCGAACTCGACTACCTCTTCAGCGTTACCTACGAGGAGCTGCGGCGCTTAGCCTCGACCGTGCGCCGCGGCGACCCGAGCGCAACCCTCAGCCCCACCGCCCTGGTCAACGAAGCTTGGATCAAACTGGCAGCCTCCCCACGCTTTGCCGCCACCTCCCGGCTTCATTTCAAGCGAATCGCCGCGCGCGCGATGCGCCAACTTCTAATCGAAGCCGCGCGACGCCGCAACGCGCGCAAGCGCGGAGGGGGTGACAACTGGACCGTGACATTCGACGATCCGGTGAAGGAAGCAGCTTCGACGGGAGCGGAACTGATCGCGCTCGATACTGCTTTGTCGGAGCTGGCGCGCGCCAATCCACGGCAGGCGCTCATGGTGGAGAGCCGGTTCTTTGGCGGGCTCGATGCGGCCGAGGCAGCAGAGATGCTGGGCGTCTCCGAAGCCACGATCCTGCGCGATTGGCGCGCGGCGAAGGCCTGGCTGGCGCGCGAACTGCGCCGCAGCGCCGCGGCGGGCGATTCACATTGACGCGTCGAGCAGCCGCAAGCATCGAGCCGGCGGCGCGATTGCGCAAGGGCAAATATGGATAGCGCGCGCTGGGAACAAATTCAAACTCTCTTCCACCACGCGACCGAGCGTCCCGCGCCGGAGCAGCGCGCCTTCCTGGAATCCGCGTGCGGCGGTGATTCGACTCTGCTTGTCGAGGTGCTCGCGCTGCTCGAAGAAGATTCTCGCGGCGAATCGTTGCTCGATCGTGACGTCGCCCATGTCGCATATGAAATCGTGGGTGACGCGGTTCATCCTCTAATTCGCCCGGGTCAGTTCGGCCCCTATCACATCAAGGAACTGCTCGGCGAAGGCGGCATGGGCGCGGTATATCTCGCCGAGCGCGAAGACCTCGGCAACCTCGTGGCCATCAAGGTCCTGCGCGATGCATGGCTTTCGCCCGCGCGCCGCGAACGATTCGCCGGCGAGCAGCGCATGCTGGCGCAGCTCAATCATCCCTCGATTGCGCGGCTCTACGACGCCAATACGCTCGAGGACGGAACGCCTTGGTTCGTCATGGAGTACGTAGACGGCGTCCCGCTCACCGAGTATTGCCGCAAGAATGCATGCTCGATCGAAGACCGCCTGAAACTACTGCGCATGGTGTGCGAAGCCGTGCAGTACGCGCATCAGCACGCACTCATTCATCGCGATTTGAAACCCTCGAACATTCTGGTGAAGCGCGACGGCAGCGTCCGGCTGCTCGATTTCGGCATCGCCAAGCAAATCGAAGACCTCGACGCGCCGGTGGACCAGACGCGTACCGCGCTTCGCCTGATGACGCCGGCATATGCCGCGCCCGAACAAGTTCGCGGCGAACGCGTGGGCATCCAGGCGGATGTCTACGCGCTCGGCGTGATTCTCTACGAGTTGCTGGCCGGGCGGCTGCCCTTCGATCTCGCGCACAAGACGGCCGGCGAAGCCGCGACCATCATCACCACGGTCGAGCCGGAGAAACCCTCTGCCGCCGCAGCGAAGAATTCCGCAAACGCAGCGAGCGCGAAAACTGCATGGGCCGATCTTGACGTGTTGTGCCTCACGGCCATGCACCAGGATCCGAAGCGCCGGTACCAGTCGGTCGAAGCGCTGATTCGTGACCTGGATCACTATCTGCAGGGTCAACCGCTGGAAGCGCAGCCTGATAGTTTGCGCTACACGCTGGGAAAATTCGTCCGGCGGAATTGGCAGGCAGTTTCCGCTGCCGCCGCGGTGGTTGCGATCGTAGTCGGCCTGGTGATCTTTTACACCGTGCGATTGACCATTGCGCGCAACGCTGCCGTGGCTCAGGCCGAGCGGACGCAGCGCATTCAGCGCTTCATGCTCAATCTGTTCCAGGGCGGCGACCCGGCCGCGGGCCCGGCGGATAATTTACGCGTTGTGACGCTGCTCGATCGCGGCGTGCAGGAGGCGCGTGGGCTGGACGCCGAGCCCGCCGCGCAGGCGGAACTTTACGAAACGCTCGGCGGCATCTACCAGAAGCTCGGCAAGTACGACCAGGCCAACTCATTGCTGCAGTCGGCGCTCGCGGAGCGCAAATCCGTATTCGGGCCGGGGAGCGCCGAGACCGCAAAAAGTCTGCTGGCCCTCGGGTCCCTGCGCGACGATCAAGCGCAATATGAAGAAGCCGAACGCCTGATTCGCCAGGCGCTGGACATGGACAAGCGCCATCTGCCGCGAAACGATCCCGCGATCGCCAAGGCCATGCTCGCATTGGGAGCCGTGCTCGAAGATCGCGGCCAATACGATCAATCCATCGCCACGCTCGAGCAGACCGCGCAACTCTACTCAGCGCCGGGCTCCTCGACCACCGACCTTGCGGACACGCTTTACGAATTGGCGAGCGCCAATTTCTATGCCGGCCATTACGAAACTTCCGAAGCGATCAACGAGCGCGTGCTCGGCATGTACCGCCAAATCTATGGCGACCGCCACCCGCGCGTGGCCGATATCCTGATCAACCTCGGCGCCATCCGATTCGATCTGGGGCATTACGCCGATGCCGAACGATACGACCGCCAGGCGCTCGATATCGTCCAGGCGTGGTACGGCAAGGACAATCCCGAAACGGCCACCGACTTGACGATCCTCGCCCGCGCGCTGATTCATCAGAATCGTTTCAGTGAAGCCAACGACCTGCTGCAGCAATCGCTGGCGATCAAGGAACGCGCGTTCGGGAAAGTCCATCCCAGCGTCGCATCCACCCTCAACGAACTCGGGTCATTGGCCCTCCAGGAAAATAAATACGACGTTGCCGAGCAGGATTTCAAGCGCATGGCGGACATCTATGGAGCGGTTTACGGCGAGCACCATTACCTCCTTGGAACGGCGCTCTCCAATATGGGCAGCGTGTACTCAGCGGAGCATCAATGGAGTCGGGCGGAACCGTTCTACCGGCAGGCAATCTCAATCTACACGCAGGCGCTTTCCGCAACCGACGTCAACGTCGGCACAGCTCGAATCAAATTGGGCAGAGCTATTTTGCACCAGCACCGCTATGCGGAGGCCGAAACCGAAACGCGCGCAGGGTACGAGATTCTGATCACCCAGATGGACCCCAGGGTGAACTGGCTCGTGAACGCGCGCAAGGACCTCGTGGAGGAGTATGACGCGTTGAAGCAACCCGAGCAGGCGGCGAAATTCCGTGCCGAAATCGCGGCGACAGACGCCAAGCCTCCTGAGGCTTCTGTCCGGAAATAATCTACGCCACAGGCGGCTATCATAGCGCCGTCCAGCATCACATCCAAAAGGCGCGGTCCCGCGTAGTAACAGGAGGGCTCGAATGAAACCGTCATTCATCGCCGGATTGGCAATGTTCGCGATGCTGGGAATCGCTTGCCCGTGGATGTCGTCCAGCCCGGCGGCCACTGGCGGCACGCCGGGCGCGTCAGGCGGAGGCGCCCAAACGCAAACCCATGACGCAAAGGCCGCCACTCCCGTGATCGTCGAACTTTTCACATCTGAGGGCTGCTCGACCTGCCCTCCGGCGGATCGCCTGCTCGCGGCCCTGGAACAAAACCAGCCGGTCGCCGGCGCGCAGATCATCGCTCTCGAGCAGCACGTGGATTACTGGAACGATCAGGGCTGGAACGATCCGTTTTCTTCGCCGTTTTTCACGGAAAGGCAGGCCGATTACGTTCGCGTGCTCCACGCCAGCACCTCGTACACGCCGGAAATGGTTGTGGACGGCGCCACGGAATTCGTCGGCAGCAACGGGCGCGCCGCGCTGGCGGCCATCGCGAAATCCTCGCAAACTGCGAAAGCAGCGATCGTGCTCGAACAGCGTCAGGATTCCAAAGCCGGCCCGGAAACCGCGGCATTGAGCGTCCGTCTGGGAACTCCGCTTGCGAATTGGGATTCACACGAAGGCGCTGATGTGATTTTGGCAATCACGGAGGATGGCTTGTCTTCCAGTGTCACACGAGGCGAGAACAAAGGTTCGCAATTGAGCCATCGCGCCGTCGTGCGCGAAATGAAAGTTCTCGGGCAGGTGAAATCGGACGGATCGTTTACTGCGGACCCGGACTTGAAGCTTGGAAAGAATTGGAAGCGCCAGAATTTGCGCGCGGTCGTATTTCTTCAGGCGCGCCGGAGCCTTCATATTCTAGGCGCGGCGGCGATCAGCCTCTCCGCGCCGGCAACTGGCGCGTAGGTTCATTCAGGAAAAAACCCGCCTCAGGAAACCGCCCGCTTCAGGAACCCATCAATGCGCGCGTTCGCGGCAGGCCCCTGCGGCATCGGGAAAATATTGAACGCGTGCGCCGCCCCCGGATAGACCGCCAGCTCCGCTTCATTTCCCGCCGCGATCCACCGTGAGTACATGAACAGCGTGTCGTCCAGCAGCGGATCAATTGTTCCAACGGTGAAGATCGCCGGAGGCATGTTCTTCAGGTCCGCGTAGAGCGCCGATACATCCGGATCGCGCGGATCCACATTCTTCGGCAGGTACGCCTCGCAGAACTTCTTGATGCTGAGCTTTCCCACCAGAATTCCCTTGTCCGGCGACCGCATCTGGCTCGGCGTCATGGACGAATCGTAATTTCCGTACGCCAGATTCGCGCCGCGGAAGCCGGTATATCCGTGCCGGTCGCGCATGCGCAGCAGCGTCGCGGCTGAAAGCGTCGCGCCCGCCGATTCACCGCCGATCGTCATCACATCGGTGCCGAATTCCGATTTACCGTTCTTGATCAGCCACAGCGCCGCCGATTCGCAATCGTCCCACGCCGCCGGATACGGATTTTCGGGCGCCAGCCGGTATTCCACGCTCGCGCACGCCAGGCCGGCGCTCCCCGCGATCCGCTCGAGCATCATGTCCTGCCCCATCGCCGACCCGAGCACCAGCCCGCCGCCGTGAACGTGCAGGTAGATTCCCTTCGCATTCTCCGGCGCCACGATGCGCAGCGCCAGTTTGTGCCCGCCCTTGCCCTCGATTTCAACCGTGCGTCCGCGCGGAGATTTTTCCGGCAGCGGAAATGGCCCGCGTCCGCTTGCAG
The DNA here is from genome assembly GCA_963842425.1 of uncultured Acidobacteriota bacterium. Lineage (GTDB taxonomy): Bacteria > Acidobacteriota > Terriglobia > Acidiferrales > UBA7541 > Palsa-295. Next base: position 62,113 of record CAWJGQ010000016.1, read on the forward strand.
CCGCGGCGCGAAACGCCGCTGCGCCCACGTCCCACCAGTCCGGTCCCGCCGATAGCACTTTTCGGAACGTTTCGTTCGCGGCGGCAACTTCCGCCGGAATCGCTTCGGGCCGGAACACCTTCGGATCAAGCGGATTGCTCTTCGCCGCCATCGCTTCGCTCATGGGATTCGTCTCCTTCTCTCGTCGTGCCGCGGGAGTATACCACCGCGTGCCCGAGTCCGCGCCCCGCCGAGCCATCAGGCGCCGGCACAACAAAAGTCCACAGGTATCCGCACTTGCGCCCCCGCTCCCGTGTACTAATATGGTCGCGTGAAAAGCGCAATGCTGTTCGACGCAGGAAGCGGTCCCCGGAATGGCTCGCCGTCGCCATGCCCGTCAGCCGGACACCCCCGGCACGGGATGAATTTGCGCGAAAAGACTCGACACACCATGCCGAGTGATTTTCCCGCTAACTCATTGAAAACAAACGATGGGCACCCTAAAGAAGTGACACACAAAATGACAGGTAAGCCTTCACTGCGTCGCCGCCAGGATGCCCCTGTTTTTTCTTCCGTAGGGCCATGGCATGCCCTGCCCGGCGATGGACCTTGGCTCGACCGCGCCATCCGCCGCGTCGTGATTTTCACTTTTCTATTTTCCATTTTCTGCTTTTCCTCGGCGGCGCAAACGCCGAACGCGCCTGTCAAGGTTCCAGGCGATCTAGCGAGCGACCTGAAAGAATTCGTCGAAACTCCCTCAGTCTCAGGCTACGAGCAGGAGCTCACGGAAAAAATCCGCGCGAAGCTCGCCGCGTTTCATCCCGTAGTGGACAATCTCGGCGATGTGATCGTCACCGTGGGCAGCGGCGCGCCGCATCGCCTGATCGTCACGCCAATTGACGAGCCGGGATTCGTCGTCAGCGGAATCACCAACGACGGTTACTTGCGCTTGCAGCGCCTGCCGCAATCCGGCCTGCCTCCGATTTTCAACGCGCTCTATTCCGCCCAGCCCGTGAAAATCCGCACCGCAAGCGGCAAATGGATTGACGGCGTCGTCGCTGGAATCTCCGTCCACCTCCACCGCGCGGACGAGACGACGCCGAGCGCAAGCGACATCGAAAACATGTACGTGGACATCGGCGCGAGTTCCGCCGCCGAAGCGCGCAAGGCCGGCGTGGACATCCTCAGCCCCGTCGCGATCAATCGGAGCGCCCCGAACTTGGCCAATGGAACAGTGACGGGTGCTTCCCTCGGAGACAAATTCGGCGCGGCAGTCCTCGTTGACACGCTGCGGAGCATTGATCCGCAGGCGGTCAAAGGCACACTCATCGTCGCCTTCCTCGTCCAGCAGCGCCTCGGCGGGCGCGGCCTGGAGCGGATGCTGAGAACCATGCAGGCGGACGAAATGATTTACGTGGGGCGACTCGTGCCGGGAGGAAAAGTCCCGGGGATGGAAGGCGTGCATCGCGCCCCGCGCCGCGAACCCGGCAGCGGCGTTTTGGTCGGTCTCGATAAATCGAGCGGCGAGCTTTCCGGCGTCGCCGCCGATCTAAAGCAACTCGCTGACGCCAACAAAATTCCCCTCGCAGCCGACTATTCCGCCGATATCACTCCGGCGGGATATCTCCCGCCTCCGGCACTTCCGGCCAGATGGACACACATCGGAATCGCGACCTCATGGCCCGATACGCCCGCGGAGACGATCAGTCTCGATGACCTGAAAAAGCTACGCGACTTGATGGAGCACCACCTGGACGTCCCCTTCGCCCTCGATGGTCTCCGCGGAGACAGTTACAAGCAGATCATTTCACTGCTGCCGCCACCTCCCGCTACCCCCCCAAGACCTCGAAGATCGTCGCCGCTCGCCGTGGCCGCGTTGTTGCAGGAGCTTGTCGAAACCTTCGGCTCAAGCGGCCACGAAGATATCGTTCGCGGCAATGTCGAGACCGAGCTCCCTCCTTGGGCGAAGCCGGAAACCGACGATGCCGGAAACCTGATTGTGCATGTCGGCACCGCGCCCGCCGGAACGAGAACCTCGAAAATTCTCGTTGTCGCGCACATGGACGAAATCGGATTCTCCGTGAAATCCATCTCGAAGGACGGCCGGCTCGAAGTGGAAACGCTCGGCGGCATGGATTTGAGCTTCTACGAAGGCCATCCGATGCTGGTGCACACCTCATCGGGCGATCGAGATGCGATTATGGAGCTGCCGAACGGATGGGACGAGCAGAATTTCAAATGGCCCGCGGAATCGGATCAGACAATTCGCGTGGACGTCGGCGCGCGCAGTCCCGAGGAAGTCGCGAGGCTGGGAATCAAGGTCGGCGATTCGATCACGATTCCCAAGAAATATCGCCCGCTGCTCGGCACACGCGCGAACGGCCGCAGCTTCGACGACCGCGTCGGCGACACGGCGCTGATCTCCGCCGTTTGGGCGCTGGGCGCCCCGCTGAAGGACCGCGACGTCACGTTCGTCTGGTCCACGGGTGAGGAAATCGGCCTCGTCGGCGCAGGCGCGCTGGCAAAGCGCCTTGCCGCAGAAGGCCACACCCCCGATTACGTTTTCGCCGTGGACACGCTGGTGAGCTCGGATTCCCCTCTCGAATCGAAGCGCTTCGCCGACGCCGAAATCGGGAAGGGTTTCGCCATCCGCGCCGTGGACAGCTCCAACATCGCCCCGCGCGACCTGGTCGCGAAAGTTGAAAAACTCGCGCGCGCCAATCAAATTCCCTACCAGCTCGGCGTCACCGGTGGAGGCAACGACGGCTCGATGTTTGTCCCCTACGGCGCCGTGGATATTCCCCTCGGCTGGCCGCTGCGCTATTCGCATTCGCCCGCCGAAGTGATTGACACGCGCGACGTGGACTCGCTCGCCCGCATCATCGCCGTCATCGCGAGGAGTTGGTAACGCCATGACCGAGCCCGTATTCAAAGCGCCGCGACATATCGTGGTCGAGGGGCCTATTCGCGTGGGCAAATCCACACTGGCCAAGGCGCTGGCCGAGCAGCTTCACGCGCGGCGCGTTTTCGACGTCGAGGACAACCCGTTTCTCGCAGATTTCTACAATGAAAAGCCCGGCGCTGCCTTTCGCGCCCAGATGTATTTTCTCCATGAACGCCATCGCCGCCTCGCCGAGACGCGTCCCGAGGACAACGCCGCACCGATCGTCAGCGACTTCCTGTTCGAAAAAGACAAAATCTTCGCCTACGTCAATCTCGATAACGAAGAGCTGAAACTCTATGAAAAGTATTTCGACATGCTTGCGCCCTCAGTACCCGCGCCCGACCTGGTGATCTATCTTCACGCCAAGCCCGAGGTGTTGCAAAAGCGCGTCTCGAAAAAAGGCGATCCGGCCGAAAAGCAGATCTCGCCCGAATACCTCGAAGCAGTCGCCAACGCCTATGGACACTTTTTCTTCCGCTATTCCGCGTCGAACCTGCTGGTGGTGGACACCACGGAGATTGATTTCGTCGAACGTAACCGCGATTTGCAGGAGCTTCTGCGGCGTCTGCGCCAGCCCGTGAAGGGCACGCAATACTTTCTTCCGCTCGGCCAAAGCTAGAAAGCGAATTTGAATCTTTCTTGAGGGGTGTTCGGGAGAGCCCTTCGATCGCCTTCGGCGATCTCAGGGTCATTTTTCGCTTCGCGAAAGATGAGGGGTATCCGGAGCGGACACATTCGCGGCGCCCAGAACAAGCATCGCGAACTGCGGGGGCCCGCCCCGGATCACTTCAGGGGTAAACTTTTCTTCGCCGAACCGCGCGGCGCCTAAGCTGCTTGCGACGGCCCGGTCAATCGGTGACGCAGTCTTCCCAGCGTTCGGTTCACCGGATGGCTGCGGTGCAGGAAATTCAGGATCGGATCGCGCCGCGAGCCAATCTTCTGCAGAGCCCGGCGAATGCGGAAATCGCGTCCCGCGGACACCAGTCCTTTTTCCAGAGTTGCAATCGCCTCCTGCGTCCGGCCGGACTGCTGATAGACCTCGGCCAGATTCAGGTACAGCTGGGCGTGGTTGTGTCTCATGCCCAGAGCTTCCTGGCAGAGAGCTTCGCCATCGCCATAGCGCTTCTCGGCCACGGCAGCCAGCAAGCCTGTGTAGGAGAGGTAAAATGGGTTTTTCGGAGCGATCCCAAGTGCGCGCCGGGCGTGCTGCAGGGCCTCGCTCGAATGCCCGTCACGCAGCTGCTTGAGGCATTCCTTGAAATCCGACATACCGGCGTCAGCCGGAGAAGTTGTTCCGATCCAGTGGGACATAGGCTCCTTCCTTAGCCCTGCAGGCGACTTTCACTAGCAGGGCCGGTAAAGAAAGTTAACCTGCAAGCTCGCGATTGAAAATAGAGCGCCAGACCAGATTTGGTTCCAGTACTTGGGCCTGTACTAAATGACAGGCGAAAGCGCGGCCAAAGCACGAAGGCTGAAAATCCATTTATGACCATGATAGAATGACCATAATCGGTAGGAGGAGACCATGAAGCACGTCAAGAAGATGGCAGCGGGAACATTCAAGGCGAAGTGCCTGGCGGTGATGGACGAGGTGCAGGCCAAACGCGAAACCGTGATTATCACCAAGCACGGGAAACCCGTGGCCAAACTCGTTCCGGTGGGCGCCGAAAAAGACGAAATTTTTGGTTTCTTCGCCGGCAAAGGCCGGATCACAGGCGACGTGGTTGCGCCGGTAATCTCGCTCGAGGAATGGGGCAACCTTGCGGATTCTCGTTGATACGCACGTGGTGCTATGGCTCTCCTTCGCTCCGGGAAGACTCTCGAGGAAGGCGACCGCGACCATCAAAAGCGCGCGCCAAGAGGCGCAAGGAGTGGCGATTTCGGATATCACGCTTTTCGAGGTCGCATTGGCCGCGAGCAGGGGCCGCATCCAACTGGATGCGAGCCTGGAGACCTACCTGCAGGAAGTCGAGTCCCACTTTTTAGTTCTGCCGATGAGCAGCCGCGTATGCGCGAGGGCAGTGACGCTGCCCGCAAACTTTCCCAAGGACCCCGCCGACCGTGTGATCACCGCGACAGCGCTCGCCGAAGGTCTCGCCTTGATCACGGCGGACGAGCACATACGCGACTCGAAAGTCGTTCGGACGATTTGGTGAGCAGATTTTCGCGGGTGGCCTGTAGATGCCGCGGTGAAGATTTCTAACGTGACGCGAAAACGAGGGTGAGCGAAGGCGCTTACGAGTGGGCCACCCGCCGTTAAGAAAATAAACAGCACTCGGCAATGGATTCTGTTGATGGGCCTTTTGCTTCTATTGCTGCGTGCCGTCTTTCCGGTCGTCATATCCTACCCAACGTGGGCCGTCGCATCCTTTCGCCAAAACATCGCGCAGCCGCGATTCAACAGGGAGCTCTTTGCCTTTCAGATAAATCACGTCGTCAATCACAAAGTGCCCGTCTTCGCGCACCACGAGCGCCGCAACTTCCCAACTCCACGGTTTCTCGGAGGGCGCGCCTCCACTGAGCCTCACATACACACGAACGGAACCGTCCTTCTCTGTTTCCGTTCTCTCGATTTGGAAAGTCAGCGGATCGGTTCGCTCGTTGGCACCCGAGAAGAGTCCAGCCTCCAGCCAGGCGAATGGCGGCTTCAGGCGTCGGCCCGGGTGCTGGCGATACCAATCGTTGCCGCAGGCGCGTCCTAATTCGATTCTGTCGAGCAGTGTCTTGCTGAGGTATGGCGCGAAAATCTTCATGTCCGTGCCGTACGGGATACCGACTGGTTTACGAGCCACCACCTGCCGATAGAGGCTCTGGACCAGCGCCTCGGGTTTCTTGGGTAGGTTAGCTGGTTGACTCTGTTGAGCAGTCTGACTAAGAGCCAACGCCGTCGCGAATTGCAGAAGAATGATGCACCGCAAAAGAGTCATATCATCACCTCCTGATTTCTACCGGACAAGTTCGGAAACGAAGACGAGATGGATGCCGCGGGCTTCGAGTTCCGGCACGCCCTGGGCTAACGCGGCGATGGTCGCCGGGCGGGGATGGCCGATGGCGATGGCGGAACCGTCGCGGGAGGCGTCCCGCGCAGCGAGTTGCAGCTGAGCGAGGATCGCTTCCTTCGATGGCGTGTCGTCGAGGAACACTTTGCGCGACGCGGCGGGCACTCCGGCGCGCTCGGCTGCGTCATAGGCCACGGTCGCGGCGGTGGTGCGGCTATCAATGAAGAAGAGGTTGCGCTCGCGCAGCGCGGGCATCAGCGCCTGCATGAGCGGCAGGTCGGCGGTGGCGCGCGACCCTTCGTGATTGTTCACGCCCGCGGCGTGCGGGACGGTTTCGAGCATGCCTTCGAGAGCGGATTTCACCTGAACGGGACTCATGCCCACACGCAGCTCGATTTCCTCTTGTGTCACGCCCTCTGAGTTCCCGCCTTCCGCTTCCGGCTCCATGGGGAGATGCAGCAGGATCTGATCGCCGCGGCGATGGGCCTCTTCGGCGACCTCCGCGGAAAGCGGCAGGTGAGGCAGAATGGAAATCGTGAGTGGAAACGGCAGCGCGAGCAGAGAATCGGCGGCGGCGCGGTCGTGTCCCATGTCGTCGAGGATGATGGCGAGCTGCGGATTTCCTCGCAGGCGCGGGACGACCGGGCGGGACCGGGCAGCCAGCGGAGTGACCACGTGGATCGCGTGCGTGCGCACGCCGTCGCGCGAAAAATCGTAACGAGTGATGCCGCCCGCGGAGGATTCGGCGATCGAGAGTTTATGGCGCCGCGCGATTTCCGCGAGGGCCTGCCTCAGCGCGCCGCCCTGCGAGGAGTCGGCGAGCGATATATAGATGTTGTCAGCCGTGAGTGAGGCGGGCGCTCCGGACCGGGACGCCTGAACTTCCGGGCGAATCGTGATCTCGGACTTGCGCCCGTTGACGCGCTGGGCCGCGCTGACGACTTCGTCCGTGACCGCGCGAAGCTCCGTTTTCGAGAAGGATTTTTTTTCGCAGCCGGCGAGAAAGATGATAGCGATGGCGAGAACCGCCACGAAGGCCGCGGCGGCGCCAACCGGGCGATCGAAGAGAGATCCCTCAGGCATGAATGCCTTCGGGATGACAGCGCGCACTCTATTATTCGGCGAGAAATGAATGTTGGAGTGAGTCGAGGGCGCGGCCAGTGTTCCGCGCACATCCGCCACGATTGGCTAGGCGGCTTTCCGCGTGGCGCCCGCGTCCTGCAGGATCTCAATGGCTTTCTTGACGTCGGGATCCGTGGGCGAACTCGACGGGGCGGGCGGATACATGTCCACCGCCGTCACGTCCTCGAGCGGAGGACGCACTTCCCGCGTGGGCGTAACGCCGTCCACGGGGATTTCCTTGCCGGCCGGCGTGTAGTAATTCGCCAGCGTCAGAATCAGCGCCGAGCCGTCTTCAAGCTGGATCAGCTTCTGTTCGGAGGCGGTGCCGTAGGTGCGCAGACCGACAGTCTCACCGCGATGATTGTCCGCGATCGCGCCTGCAAGAATTTCGGCAGCGCCGGCCGTGCCGGTATCAATCAGTACGGTCACAGGTTGCGTCCACGCCACTTTCGAGGGATCGGCGGAAGAAATCACCGGCGACATTGTCTGTCCCTTGAGCGAAGTAATGGTGCCCGAGGAAAGGAAGAGCTGCGCGGTCGAAATGCCTTCCGTGTCGTCACCGAGAGCGCAATTGCGCAGATCGAGAATCAGCTTGTGCGCGCCTTGATGGTCAAGCTGAACGAGTTCGTCACGAATCTGTTTCGTGGCGCCCGCTTCGAATTCGGGAACGCGAATATAGGCGATGTCGCCTTCGAGCTTGTCCTCGACGAGCTTGGGCGCCGGCAGCTTCTCGAGCGTGATTTCCATATCCTGCGGCTCGGCCTTGCCGCGACGAATCACGGAGAGTTTCACGACCGTACCCGGATCGCCGCTAAGCAAAAGCTGCGCCTGTTCGATGGCCATCTGCCCGGTGGTAAAGCCGGCGATTTTTTCGAGCACGTCGCCCAGTTGCAGGCCCGCTTTCTGGCCGGGGCTATCCGGCAGGGCGGAAATGACGCTGATGTATCCGAAGCGCTTGGTCAGCGCGAGGCCGGCTTCAGCCTTGGGGCTGGCGGCGCTCTTTTCCTTGTAGTCGGTGTATTCGAGCGGGCTCAGGTAGCTCGATTGCGGGTCGAGTGTATCGAACAGGCCGTGGAGAGCGCCACTGGTCACCTGATGCAGGTTGGGCTCGTCCACATAATCCTGCTGGACCTTGTCGAGCACTTCGCCATAGACGGTGAGCGCACGGAAGGCTTTGTCGTCCGAGGAACGCCCGCGGACGTAGCCCACGGCAACGAAGCCGAAGACAATCACTGACAGCACAACGACGATTTTCTTTGTGACGGATGTCATCTTTGGTTCCTTTTCCCGGCCGCGCGCCCCGCGCCTGGGGGAAGTCCGATTATACCATCGGCCGGTGAATTGGCGGTGCCCGGAGCAATCCCATCGAGTATTTATCGGAACCCGGAACGCCCTGCCGCACGAATGCCAGTTTGCGGATTCCATGGCCGCAAAAGCACACACCATAAACGTGAAACATGTGATATTCCTGTGCCACTAATGATCCGCGGAGCGCGAAGATGAAGAGAAGATTCTTTTATTCAGCGGCGATCCTGATTTTCTTCGGGGCGATGTACCTGCTCACGAAAGCGTTTGACTTGATGAACCGGCCCAGCAATGAAGCGGTGACTGGGGGCATTCTGATCATTGTCGCGCTTTTCGTTCTGGTTCCCTCGGCGCTTCACTGGATCTGGCATCACCACGTGACGCCGCACGGGGATTCAATCTCGCGAAGCGCGGAAAATAAGGAGGGCAAGCATGATTCGTAAATGGGTAGGACTTGCAGTGCCACTGATCCTCATAGTGTTTTTCTTCGCGGGCTGCGCGACGCGAATCGGACCGGGCAGAGTGGGAATCAAGGTTGACCTTGCCGGGACGCAGCGCGGCGTGGAAGACCTTCCGATTCGAACCGGATGGGTGTTCTACAACTTTCTTTCCTCTACGGTGGTCGAATACCCGACGTCAATTCAAACGGCCAAATGGACGAAGGACGTGAATGAAGGCGCGGCGATCAACGAAGAAATGTCTTTTAACACCAAGGACGGACTCACGGTGTACGGCGACCTCTCCGTTTCCTATCATTTGGATGCGGCGAAGGTGCCGGCATTCTACGTGAAGTTTCGGAACGACAATATTGACCAGTTCACGCACGGATTTCTACGCAACGTGGCCAGAGATGCCATCAACAGGACCGGCTCGCAATACACCGTGCAAGAAATCATGGGCGAAAAGAAGTCCGAACTGGAACTGAATTCGCGAAAGGATTTGCAGCAGCAAGTGAGTGATATTGGCGTGGAAATTGACCAATTTGGTTTCATCGGCTCGCCGCGCCCGCCGCAATCCGTGATTGACGCGATTAATGCCAAGGTTCAGGCGCAACAGATTGCCGTGCAGAAACAAAATGAACTCGTGCAGGCGCAGGCGGACGCCGCCAAACTGGTCGCCGCAGCCGAGGGCCAGGCGAAGGCGCAAGTTGCCATTGCTACCGGCGAGGCGGAATCGAATCGCCTGCGAGCCGCTTCCATCAGCGAAAACATCATCAAGTGGCAGCAATTGACGGTTACGGATCGCTGGATTGCAAAGTGGAACGGGCAGGTGCCCACCGTGCAGACAGGCAGCAATTCTCCCGGCATGTTGCTGGACATCAAGCCTTAGGGACGGACCGGCAGCCGAAAAGCTCCAAACTACGCGTTGCTATCGGCGTGCAAAGACGAGTCGGGCAGGGAGCGCGCGCGCCGGGATGGCCGCGAAGCTGTTAATCAATGAGAACTACGTTGAGGAGCGAACTGTGCACCGAGAGCCCGCCGTTGTACTCGATAAACCCCAGCTTTCTAAATTTGTTCATGAAAAAACTGACGCGTGATCGAGTGGTTCCCACCATTTCGGCGAGGACTTCCTGGCTGATTTTAGGAACGATGGTCTCGGGCTTGCCTTCCTTGCCGTATTGCGCCAGCAGGAGCAGCGTGCGAGCAAGGCGCCTTTCGCTGGAATTGAAAAGCTGATCCACGAGATCGGCTTCAAACCGAATATTGCGCGCCAGGATATGGGCGATGAATCGTTCCGAAAAAGCGTGTTCGTCGCGAAGCACGCGCATCATGGCGCTCTTGCGGATTTCAAGGATGGAACTGGCGGTCATGGCGGTCGCCGTAGCCATTCGAAGCGGCTGGCCGGCCAGGCATCCCTCTCCGATAAAATCACCGTCGGTGAGGATCGCGACGACAGCTTCCTTGGCGCTCTTGGAGAGCACCGTGAGCTTGACGCGTCCCTTTTGAATGTAGAAAATCTTGGAGGCGTCATCACCCTGCGAAAACACGACCTGCTTGTTGCGGTACTGCACGACCTTTTTGCCCAGTCCACCTGTAGTCAGGAATGCGTGAAGGTTGAATCGCTGGGTCTTTGGTGAACTTTTCGTCACGTCCTTCTTCCCTTGGGAATTTTCCGGCAAGAGACGAATCCAGTCAAGAGGGTGTGAGCCGCGGCGATTGTTCCAAGTTTCCGAAAAAGCGCCGCTCGCTACTTGTGCGCGAAGTGGTGGCGGTTGGCAGGGATCTCGAGCGAGTCGAGATTAGAAAGCGGCGCTGCCGCGGTGATGTAGGTCTGCGACATGCGGTCCTGCCAGGTGAAATGGTCCTCGTCCCAGATGGCCCAGACGAAACCCAGCAGCAGCGTGGCTCCAGAGAGCAGGTATCCGAAGTTGCGCCACAGTAGCTGCCGCGTGTCCGGAAGGCTGCCGTCGAGGCGCACGACCGTCAGGCCGCGCAGCTGCATTCCGGGAGTCGCACCGGCCATCACCGTGAACAGGAAAAAGTAGAGAGCGTAAAAAAGGTAGGCCACGGCGAGATACACGATCGCGTCCGTTTTCTCCAACGTCAGCTGCCCACCCAGCGACCGGAACATGCTCATGAATCCGGCGCAGGTGAGTGCGAGAAACAGTCCATCAAGGATGCCCGCCCAGCGGCGTTCGGCTAAAGTCGCGACCGGTACCAGGGCCGTTTGCGGCCGCGCTCGGTCGTCCGCCGAACTCGAGAAATCGAGCTCGGGCTGAATGCAGATATCGAGTCGCTCGGTCGAACGCTGGCGCTGCGCCGGCCGGGGACGCGGACGCTCAGGGATTTCATCTTCGATGTCGGGGACCGAAGCTGCCCGCTGGAAAGGCAGCCCGGACTGGGAGTCGTCCGGGTGCAGGTGACCTCGGCGCGCGCGGTACAGTTCCAGGCGCCTGGAAACCTCCACGCGCCATTCGGGCTCAGGAGTCTCGCCATGCGAGGTAGCTCCAACGGTTACAGGCTCTGGAATTTCGCCTTTTTCGACAGCAGGAACTGCACAGAAAGAACAACTTTCGGTGTCGTCGAGCAAGAGGGCGCCACACTTCGAGCAGATACGTATCACTGGTCCGTTTTGCGCTGCGGAAGTCCAGTGGAACGGACGAATCATATCACGAGGGATATGCGGTCGAGATCGGCCGGTTCTTCACTCGTGTGGCCGATCAGGCAACACCGGCAGGGCCGCGGGACTCTGAAGAGGGTGCAGCTGCGCGGCTCGCGCCGCGGATTGCGGGCGCGGGAGGCGCGTGTTAGGCTCAGCTTTCTTTTTTTGCATTTCTTTGGCGATGCTCAACCCGACTCTCTCGAATTCTGTCCGCAAGCTGGCGCTTTTCCTGGCGCTGCTCCCGCTTCTTGCGATGATGCCTCGAGCGCTGTGGTGCCAGGCTGCGCCGCAAAAGCCGCTGGTGGGACTCACGGCCGGAGGTGAGGCCACGCTCGAGGCGGATCAGCAGCGCCAGGTCGGGAAAATCTTCTACGCCGACGGTCATGTGGACGTGCATTACCAGAATGCGCGTCTGCGCGCCGATCACGTTGAGTACGACAGCGAAACCCAGGTCGTCGTTGCGCACGGCAACGTAGTGCTGGATTACACAACGCAACACGTGGAAGCCGACGAGGCCCGCTACGAACTTCGCACCGGCCGCGGCACGTTTCATCACGTTCGCGGCACGTTTGCCATGCAGCGGCGCCCAACGCCGACGCTGCTGATCAGCCCTAATCCTCTTTATTTCGAAGCGGAAGAAGCGGACCGGCTCGACGACAGCACATATCGCATTCACAAAGGGTGGCTGACCGTCTGTAAACCGGGCCACCCTGTCTGGAAATTTTATGCGCCAGCCGCGACGATTCGGCTGAAGCAGTCCGTACGCATCGAGAACGGCAACTTTCGCCTTTATTCGATTCCAGTTCTCTATTTGCCATTTGCCTCGGTTCCCGCCGAACAGCGTCGCGATTCCGGATTCCTGATTCCAGAATTGGGGAACACATCGCAAAAGGGCTACGTTTTGGGCGATTCGGTGTACTGGGCGCCGCTGGACTGGTTGGACCTGACGCTCGGCGCGGCGGATTACACAAAGCGCGGCTGGAGCCAGAAGGGCGACTTTCGAATGCGTCCGTGGGAGGGCGCTCAGTTCAACGCCAGTTATTACGGGGTGATTGATCGCGGCCTGGTGACGGACGATGAGCCGCCGGTCAAGCAGGGAGGCCACGAATGGAAGGTTCTGTTCACTTCGATGCTGCCCGGCGGATGGCGCGCGGTGGCCGACCTCGATCAACTTACGTCGCTCACGTTTCGTCTGGCGTGGTCCGAAACGTTCAAGGAAGCGGTAAATTCCGAGGTGCGCAATACGGCGTTCCTGACGAACAATTTCGACGGCTTCAGCATGAATTTCGCGGCGCTGAGCTACCAGAACTATCTGACGGCTTCACCGCAAACCTCGATCACGCTGCGCACCGCTCCGGAGGCTCGATTCAGCTCGGTGGACCAGGCGTTCTTTCGCCGCTTCCCAATCTATTTTTCATTCGATGCGTTCACCGGTGCGGCGAGCCGTAGCGAGGACGTGACGCCGTTTCAAACGCCGCCATTCGTCGAGCGCAGCGAACTCGCGCCGACAGTGACGGTCCCTCTGCATTTTGGCGAATGGCTGAGCGTGACGCCGAGCTTCACATTCCGCTCGACCTACTACGGCGGGCAACTGAGGAACGGAGCGTACCTGGGAGAAGGGCTTTTCCGTGACACCGAGGAGCTGTCCGTGGACATCCGTCTGCCGGTTTTCGAACGCGTATACGACCACGGCGAAACGAAATGGAAACACGTGATCGAGCCTTACGTGGTCTATCGTTTCGTCAATGGCGTCAACGATTTCGGACGATTCCTGAGATTCGATCAGGACGATACGCTGACCGACACAAACGAACTCGAGTACGGAGTCACGCAGCGTCTCTACCGCCGCACGAGTTCGGGTGATACCGAGGAGTTCATCACCTGGCGGCTGACGCAGAAATATTTCTTCGACCCCACGTTTAATGGCGCGCTCGTCCCCGGCCAGACCAATGTGTTTCAGACGCTCGACGCACTCACGCCGTTTGCATTCGCGGGCATCGCGCGCAATTTTTCGCCCATCATCAGCGACCTTACCGTTGACTCAGGCAAGCGCTTCGACACGCAGTTCATCGTCAACTACGATCCCCAGCGCAACCGGCTGACCGCCATCGGGACTTTGCTGAAGTACAAGCCGTACAAGGAATCGTTCCTCACGCTCGCGTACTTTTCCACGCTCAATCTGCCGCAGAATCCTATGCCGCCGCCGCCGAATTTCGAGCAGCACTCGAATCAGATACGGGCGCTCGCGGGCTACGGTGATCCGAGCCGGCGCGGCTGGAACGTGATGTTCGGGGCCAGCTACGATTTCGTCCAAGCGGCATTTCAAAACCAGATCGTGGAGGTCGCCTACAACGGCTCGTGCTGCGGCATTGGCTTTGAATACCGCCGCTTTTCGTTTGGCACGATCCGCAACGAGAATCAGTACAGCGTCGTATTCCGCATCGCGAATCTCGGCTCGGCCGGGAATCTGCGGCGGCAGGAAAAAATCTTCTAGGTTCAATCGCTTGACAGCCCATTCCGAATCCGAGCTGGCGTTTCTTTCGATCGAGCAGGCGGCGCGCCTGCTGCGGCGCAGGGAAATTACGCCCCTCGACCTGGTCGAGGCGTCGCTCGCGCGGGTCGAACGGTTGAACGCCTCGCTCTACGCGTTCCTTACGGTCCTCGCCGAAGATGCTCGCCGGCTGGCGAAGGCTGCCGAGCGCGAGATTCTTAGGGGCCGAGCGCGCGGTCCGCTTCATGGCATTCCCGTTTCGCTGAAGGACAATTTCTGGACGCGCGGAATTCGCACCACGGCCGGTTCAAAAATTCTTGCGGATTTCGTGCCGGATGCGGATAGCGACGTTGCCAAAAAGGTCGCGCGATCCGGAGCGATTCTGCTCGGCAAGACGAACATGCACGAATTCGCCTACGGCATCACCGGAGAGAATCCTCATTACGGCAGCTCGCGCAACCCGTGGGCGCGCGATCGGATCTCCGGCGGCTCAAGCGGGGGCTCGGCGGCGGCCGTCGCCACCGGGATGGGCTTCGCTTCGGTGGGCACCGATACGGGAGGCTCGATCCGCATCCCCTCCGCGCTTTGCGGGATTGTGGGATTGAAGCCGACATTCGGCTTGGTCAGCACGGCAGGCGTTGTGACTCTGGGAATCAGCTTCGATCACGTGGGACCCATTGCGCGCAGCGTGACCGATGCGTGCATCCTGCTTGAAGCGATTGCCGGAAAATATCCGAGCGGTCAGGCGCGTCCCGATCACCGCAAGCTGCGCAAAAATCGCCCGCGGCGGTTCCGAGTCGGCGTGCCGAAAGAATTCTTTTTCGAGCGACTCGATGGCGAAGTGCGGCGCCTGGTGGAAGCGGCCGCGAAAAAGTTCGAAGCTGTGGGCGCGCGCGTCGAGCAGGTTTCACTGCCGCGTTTGACGGGCGTGATTGACCAGGCCAGCCAACTGGTTGTCGGCGAGATCAACGAGTATCACGAATCCCAAGGCTATTATCCGGCGCGCGCCGCGGAGTACGGAGACGATGTCCGCGCACACCTGGAACGGGGCCACAGGCTGCTCGCCGTGGATTACCTTCGCGCGCTTCCGAAGCGGCGCGAAATCGTCGAGGATTTTCAGTCGGCGTTTGAAGAGGTTGACGTCATTTTGGCGCCCACTTCGCCGATTCCCGCGCCGCGTGTCGGTGAGCCCACCGTGCACGTTCCGGGGCAAAGCGAAAGCATTGTGCGCGCCGAACTACTGCGCCTGACGCGGCCTGCGAATCAAACGGGTTTCCCCGCCGTCTCAATCCCCTGCGGATTCACGCGCGAGGGCTTGCCCGTGGGACTGCAGCTGATGGGTCCGCGCTGGGGCGAAGCGCGGCTGCTCTCGATCGCACTCGCCTACGAAGAAGCTACCGAGTGGCACAAGAAGCATCCGAATCTGAGCTAGCGTCCGCGCGGATTATTCGCCGGTGGTCGCTTCTGTTCCCGGCAACGCTCCCCTTCGCTGCATGAGCCGCGTGCCCGCCGAAAAACCCATCGCGCCGACGGCGATTCCGCCGAGCACGTCCGCCATGTAGTGGTAGCGGCCGTACACAGTCGAGATGCACATACCCACAAAAAATGGCAGGCATGTCCAGAAGAGCCATCTCCGGTAGCGCCACGACGCCAGAATCGCCACCATCGAGCCGGCCACATGCGCCGACGGGAAGGCCGCGCCATGGACGCGCCCGAAGCGTTCGATGAATCCAATGAGCGCGGTGCAATAGCTGCCGCTCAGCGTTTTTGTCTGCAGCGCGGCCAGCGAATAGTAGGGACTTTCGACCGGGAGCAGCACCGCGATCACGTAAACGGAATAGTGCGCCACGGCGGTAGAGGTCATCACCGTCCAGAACGCCAATTGATCCCTTTGCGCGTAGAGAATGGCGGGCAGAATAACGAGGTAGAGAAAATAGGTCATGTAGGCGAACTGCATGGCGTCATTCAACGCCGGTGAAGCAAAGCGCGCGAGCCAGATCGAGGGATGCACGCCCGCGAAATTGTAGTCGAACAAGATGAACCAGCGGTCGAACCATCCCGGGAATATGGCGTGGACCAGGCCGCCGAGCTCCTCGAAGAAAAAGATGTAGAGCGGCAGCGGATACCAGCTGCGCGCGAAACGCACGATCGAGCTTCCCGAGCGCACCGCGGACCACGCGAGGCCCGCGATTCCCACTGCAATCGAGGCGTGAACGGCCAGCAGTGTTCCGGCATGCGGAATGGTGCGATGGAAACGAACCAGGATGGCGCCGATCCATGCGAGATACGCGAACGTAACCCACTCAAACGCGCCGCAGGCGTGGCGAATATCATCCAGCCAGCGCGAAAGCGATGGCGAATCCGCGAAAGGGAGGCCGGCGTCCTCCCACGAAATTGCGCGCTCGCGCGATCGCTCGGTCCACGGCGCGTGGCCAGGAAGTCTCATCGCGCCGCCCTGGCTGAGACCCGTCGCGCGGGTCCCTCGGCGCTCGTCGAAACCGGCTCCGCCCAATCGCAGCTTCGCCATCCTTCTCTTCGCGCGATGCGGTGCAACCTGCCGGACGGATTCACGGCCACGCGATGCCCCACCGAATCGAGCATCGGCAGATCGGAGACGGAATTGCCGTAGGCGTGGCTGTCCCACAGCGCGAGGCCCAATCGGGCTGCGAGGCTGCGGACGGTCCGAGCCTTTGCTTCGCCGCTCATGTGCTCGCCGTCGAGCCGCCCGGTCCAGTTGCCGCCGCGCGCCTCGAGATTGGTCGCGCAGATCTCCACTGGGCCGGGAAGCCGCCGAGCCAAAACTTCCGCGAGGGGCCTCAGAGTTCCACTGATCAGAAAAACGCGATGTCCTTGCGCGAAGTGCCAGCCGATGCGTTCGACTGCCGCCGGAAAGAGCCGCAGAGAATCGGGCGCCACCGAATTCGCCCAGTCAGCCACGAGCGATTCGCGCAATCCGGCAAGATGCATTTTGTTGCCGGTGGTAGCGGCGAGCGGATCGCGGAGCAGATTTTTTGCGCACTGCCCGAGCCAGCGGCCAATTTCCGCTCCGCCGATCGCGTCGCGCCCAAGCAGATAACCTACGAATTGCCATTCGAGCGAGGGCGGCGCGACCAGCGTGCCATCAAGATCGAAAAACGCGCCGATTTTTTCTGGAAAGCTCACCGGACCACCCCGGCCGCCATCACGGGCCGGGCTTTTCTTGCCGCAGCGAAATATCGGCGCCCCTCCCAGATCACGGGAATTGCGCGCACCACGCAAAAAGCCGCCGTGATGCCGGTAAGCACCTGCCCCGCGCTCAATAGCCATATGTTGAATTGGGCGAGTGGCAGATGCCTCAGCGGCAGCAATATTCCCAGGCAGCAGAAGCAGACGCATTTCAGCACGGCATACGCCCCCCGGCTCGCCCGCGACGCCACAAGCGTTCGCCCCCACCATGTGTCGAGCATCGAATTGCGTCCGAAGCCATTGCGCCCCGACCGTGCGGCCAGCCCGCGAAAAAAATCAGTGACCGTGCCGCGCGCGAAGAAAAGCACCGGCACCCAGAGCGAGATCAGTCCACTGACGGCAAAGAATGTGAAGAAAAGATTCTCCACAACGCGATCGCCGAGGATATCAATCTGCGCGCCGAGCGGAGTCGCCAGGCCGCGGCTGCGGGCAAGATAACCATCGAGGCCATCGAGCGCTATGGCAGCCACCGTCAGCAGCACGGCCGCGAGATCGGCCGAGAGCGCGTCGGCCCCGAAATTGAACAGCGCCACGGCCGCGAACGCGGCGGCGACTCGCGCCGCGGTCACTCGGTTGGGTGTCATCCGGCGCCCTCCCGGCAAGAAATTTTACGAGCCCGCCACCGCAACCGGCGAATCGTCGCGCCGCTTGCGGTTCCAGCGGCAGGGCCCGCAGCTTTATCAAAGGCATCTGCGATGCCAAATTCCATTTGGCGCATGGCGCTGACAGGTCAGCTGCTTAGTGAATTCGAGGCGAAATATTCGCTGCGTCCTGTGACGGTTTTGCGTTTCACATGGTGGAATTTCCCTGCGCCCGGCGCGGCGGCAGAACCAAAAAGCGGTGGCGCACGTCTAATCGGTATGGTCAAATTGGCGTATAGTCGGACCTGCGCCCACAATGTGGGCCCTGTTCACCTGGGGGAGTGAGGAAATCCTATGGCTGTAGCCGTACTCGCGGGGCTCTTTGTGTTTGCAGCTGGCTTGGGTTCTTTTCTCTCGCCATGCGTGCTGCCGCTGGTTCCTGGGTATCTTTCGATGTTGTCTGGCGTGGGTGTGGACAAGCTCCGGGAAGGCGAAGCGGAAACGAGCAAGCTGTTTAGCTCGGCGCTGGCATTCGTCATTGGACTGTCGGTTGTATTCATTACGATGGGAGCCACCGCGAGCGCCGTCGGACAGTTTCTGCTGAAGCATCGCGACCTGCTGGCGCCCATCGCCGGTGCGCTGATCATTCTTTTTGGCTTGCACCTTATTGGCTGGCTGATCAAGCTGCAGGTGCGCACCGGCCTGATCGTGGGATCCGTGTTCATAGCCGCCGGCCTGATTTTCCAGTTTCGCGGGGCCCAGGACGCGATCGTTAAGCCGATCCACTTCTATGCCGCGTCTCTGATTTTTATACTCGGCCCTCCGATGAGCCGCTGGCTCAACCGCGACGTGCACATGCGCGACGTCGGCGGAAAGAACCCGGGAATCGTCAGTGGTTTCCTGCTCGGGTTTGCTTTCGCGCTGGGTTGGACCCCGTGCATTGGACCAATCCTCACAACCGTGCTCGCGATCGCGGCTTCGCGGGGCAGCGTGCGGGACGGCATCATCCTTCTCACACTCTATTCCGCCGGTCTTTCGATTCCGTTTCTCCTGACCGCGGTCGGCGTCGCCCGTTTCATGAAGTTCTATCAGAAGTTTCGCAAGCACCTGCATACCGTCGAGGTTTGCAGCGGAGTGCTGCTGCTTGTCATCGGCGGCTTGATTTTCAGCAATGCCCTGACCGTCATCTCCCAGCACATTAGCGGTGTCAGCGGGGAAGGGCTCGTCGAAAGACTGATGCCTGCGAAAGTCAAATCATGGCTCCAATTCGAACCGGCGCCAACCGGGCCGACACCGGCGAATCTCTCGCCCGTCCCCGACGTCACCTTCAAGGATCTCGCCGGCAAGGACGTTCCGCTTTCGACCTATAAGGGGCAAGTCGTGCTGCTGAATTTCTGGGGCACCTGGTGTGAGCCCTGCCAGCACGAAATTCCCATGCTGATCGGCATGCAGAATAAATACGCATCCAGGGGTTTTACGCTGGTTGGAGCGGCGACCAACGACGAAGACGCCGCAGTCGACAAGTTCATCCACACCTCGGAGTTCAACGTCGGCGGTCAGGAAACGAAGATGAACTACCCCGTGGTGATGAATAGTGACGACAACGTAACGAAATTCGGCGGAATCCTCGGTATGCCGACCACTTACCTGATCACGCGCGACGGCAAAATCTACAAGCGCTACATCGGCAGCCTCGAATCGAACGAGGCGCAGCTCGAAAAGGACATCGAGAGCCAGCTATGAAACTCGCCATGCGATTCGCACACGTTTTCGCGCTGTCTGCCGTGATCCTGATTTCGGGTGCCGCGACTGCGCCTGCTCAGGACGCCTCGGCTCCCAAAAATCCCTCAGAGATCGTGACCACGCACTCGTTCGTTTCGCTCGACCCCGTGCCGCGTGGCAAAGAATTTCAAGCTGCGGTCGTGGTGAAGATCGCGACCGGCTACCACATGAACTCGCACAAACCGTCGGATAGTTACCTGATCCCCACAACGCTCACGCCCCAGCTTCCGGACGGTTTCAAGCTGGAGGAGGCGGTTTATCCGGCCGGCCGCGACGAGAAATTTCCATTCTCACCGGATAAGCCGCTGAATGTTTACTCCGGCAGCGTCACGCTTCGCCTCCGGCTCACCGCGGAGGATACGGCCGCATTGGGAGCAGCCACGATTCCGGTCACGCTCCGTTTTCAAGCCTGCAACCTGTCCGCGTGTTTGCCGCCCGTGAAGGTTCCGGTGACCTTGCAGTTGCAGGTCGTCGCCGCCGGAGCCAGCAGCCACGCAACGCATCCCGAGATTTTCTCCGCCAAGCCTACGAGTTAGTTGCCAGCAGTCGCAGAATTACTTTGAAGTAATGAACGGCAGGGCGCGGCGCAGCCGCGCGACCACGCGTTCCTTGCCGAGCACCACCATGGTCTCGAACAGCGGCGGGGCCACCGCTCGGCCCACGATAGCAACGCGCGTGGCATTGATCAGCAGGCCTGCCTTCACGCCTTCGGCCGTCGCCACAGCACGCGATGCGGCGTCGCACGCATCGTGATTCCAATCGGCCAGCGCGTCGAGTGCGTTCGCGAGTTTTGCGAGCATGGCCGGCAGGCGCTCATCCTTCCAGAATTTCTCCCGCGCTTCGGCGTCGTAGTCGAAATCATCTGTGAAAAATGCGCGCGCCCAGGTCGTGAAATCGCCGAGCAAGCGCGTTCGTGAACGCGTGAGTTCCACAGTCGTTGCGAACCACGCAGGATCGCGGCTTGCCTGCGATCCCTCCCACAGGCCGGCGCGCTTCAGTTCCGCCTCCACATAGGGCAGCACATATTCGACGGGCGGCTTCTGCAGATACTGCGTGTTGAACCATTCCAGCTTGGGGCGATCGAACACGGCATTCGTCCGGCTGACGCCCGAGAGCGCGAATCGCTCGATCAGTTCGCTGGTGCGGAGAAATTCCGCGTCTTCGCCCGGCGACCATCCCAGCAGCGCGAGAAAATTCCGGAACGCCTCGGGCAAAAATCCTTCGTCGGCATACGAGCCCACGCTCGTCGCACCGTGGCGCTTGGAAAGCCGCGTTCGGTCAGGGCCGAGAATCAGCGGGACGTGCGCGAAAATTGGCGGAGCAGCGCCGAGCGCCCGGTAAACCAGTGCTTGTTTCGGCGTATTCGAAAGATGATCCGCCCCGCGAATGATGTGCGTGATGCGCATGTCTATGTCGTCCACGACCACGCTGAGCTGGTAGGTAGGCAGGCCGTTCGAGCGCAGCAGTACGAAATCCTCGACCTCCGCATTCTGCACCTCGCGCGGACCGAAGACGGCGTCGTCGAATTGCGTGACGCCCGTGCGGGGCACGCGAAATCGGATCGCGCGTGGTATGCCGGATGCTTCCCTGGCTGAGCGCTCCGCATCCGCAAGGTCGCGGCAGGGGCACGCGACGTTCTTCTGAAGTTTGGGGCCTTCCTCGTCGCCTTCGCCCTCCGCTGCTTCGTGATCGGCAGGCGCGGCGTCCCCGCCGGAATACGCGGCTGCCTTGCAATAGCACCCGAACGCAGCGCCGCTCGCAAGAAGGCGCTCCGCCGCGGCTCGGTACAGATCAAGCCTTTGCGATTGAAATATCGGGCCCTCGTCCCACTCGATTCCCAGCCATTTCAGCCCTTCCAGAATGCCGTCCACCAGCTCCGGGCGGTTGCGCTCGATATCGGTGTCTTCAATCCGCAGTAAAAGCGTGCCGCCTTCGTGCCGCGCGAAAAGCCAATTGAAGAGGGCCGTCCGGGCTCCTCCGACGTGCAGGTAGCCAGTCGGTGACGGCGCAAAGCGAACCCGCGGTTTTTCTGAGGGAGGCATTCCTGGCTCTTTCTCTGCTGGTTTCGGAACGATTCATCTTAGCGGAACGAACCGCCAAAATCGAGCCGGGCGGAGTCGCAAGTCAATGAAGCAGCGCAGGTTGGTACCCGGGTACTGTTGACTGGGGCGGGTATGCCCGCGATATTGAAAGTCTCCTACACGTGGTTCCGCAAGGCGCATTTCGACGTTGACCTCCACGAAACTAGGATGGACACGCGGCGAGGAAGGCCGCTGATTTTCTGCTATTCTCGTCCGACGAGCGCCCGAAGAATAGGCGCGGGTATTACGTTGCCAAGCTACCTCACCATCACTGGACAAGTGCTGCTGGTAAGCACGCTTCTGCTTGCCGCGTTTTTCTATTTCATGTACCGGCTGAAGCGCCAGCAATACCTTCTCGCCTGGTCGGCTGCCTGGTTGCTCCTGGCATTGCACTTTGCCACAGGCGGCCTGAGCGCCTGGATTAACAAGGATCCGTGGGACCGCCGGCTCCTCGAATTAAGCGAATTCCTTATCGCCTTTTCGGCTCTCGCATTTTATTCCGCCGCACGGTCGTACGCTGGCCTGAAGGTTCCCGTTCGGACGCTCGTGGTCGTCACGGTCCTATTCGCGGCTTGGCCCGTTCTTCGCGTGCATCAGATCTTGAACATCCCGCCGACCGTGCTGGCGGTGGGGTTCATCTTCCTGTTGGTCGGCTACACGTTCTTGCAGGAAGGACGCAAACAGGAAGCAAGGGCGGACTTGCTTCTCGCTGTCGCTTTCGTCGGATGGGGCCTGCTCTACCTTTCGGCGGCTTTCCGCGCCTTCCTGCCGTTCATGCAACGCGATGGGCTGTTACCCCTGATGGTTCTGCCGCAGCTATTCACCTGCGTGCTGATGGTGATGTCCGTTTATGAGGAAGAGCGGCGGCGCGTCGAACGCAATATGCTCGCGCTCTCGAATCTGAATCTGGCCACGTCCGGCTTTGTCGGCGGTGAAATTCAATCCATGCTGGGGCAGGCGCTCGAGCGCGTTCTGGGCGTGGTTCGCATCCCGGCCGGGGCTTTGTGCTTGCAGCACGGCGAGGCAAGTGGTCCATCCTCGGTGATCGTGACGGGGATGAGCGATTCCTTTTGCTCCTCGATGCAGGAGAACGGTCTCCATCAATACTTCATCAACCTTGTAGCGCGGCTCGGTGGCCTTGTGGTGTTTCGCGATCTCACGCGCGATGCGAACTGGGAAGCGCTCGAGAAGGAAGAATCCTTCCGCCAGGTGCGCCAGCTGTTGCTCGCGCAAGGACTGCGAACGGTGGTCGGCATCTGTTTGCAGGCGAAAGAGCGCGTGTTCGGTGTGCTGTTGCTCGGCACCCCGGATAACCGCAATTTCACTCCGGCGGAGCGGCGGCTGTTGCTCGCTCTCGGCCAGCAGATCGGCATGGCGGTCGAAAACAGCTATTTGATCCAGCAGACTGCGCGCCGCAGCGAAGAGCTGCACATCCTTAACGACATCGGCCGGGCGCTGAGTTCGACTCTCGACCTCGATACGCTGCTGGTGCGCATCTATTCGGAAATGCGCCGCGTCCTCGACGCGAGCAGCTTCTTCATCGCCTTCCATCACCCGAAGACTCGTGAGGTTCGTTTCGAGATTGAAGTCAGCGATGGCGAGCGTCTTCCGAAACGCTCGCGCGAATCCGGAAATCATCTGGTGGAATACGTCGTGCGCACGGCGCAACCGCTTCTGGTGCGCCAGCAGTATGGGGACGAGGCGCAGCGTCTCGGCTTCGAACCCTTGGTGCCGCTGGGGTCCATCTGCGCTGTGCCCTTGATTCTCTACGATCGCGCGGTCGGCGTGATGGCGGTGCACAGCCAGAAGGAACAGGTATTTGACGAGGGCCACGTCGAGTTCTTGCGGGTTCTGGCGAGCGAGGCGGGCATCGCCATGGAGAACGCCCGGCTTTTCGCAGCGGAGCAGAAAAAATCGCGCCAGCTGACCCTGATCAACAATGTGTCGAGCCACGCCATCACCACGCTCGATCCCGACGAAATGCTCGCGAAGATCGCGGCCGAGATGGAAAAGCATCTGGCCTACGATCACATCGGAATCGCCATCCTCGACTATTCCGCGAAAGAGCTGGTCATCCAGGCCGAAGCAGGCGCGCGGCGCGAAGCCGTGGGACGCCGCATCGTTCTGGGCGAAGGATTGGTCGGACAGGTCGCGCGCAGCGGCCAGACCACGATTGTCCGCGAGGTCAGCGCCTCGGCGCCCCGCCTGGTGTTGCCGGCATCGGTTGCCTCTGTGGCTCTTCCGGTCACATACGGCGAACAGTTTCTTGGCGTTCTCTACGTCGAGTCCTCCGAGCCTTGCGAGTTCCCAGAGCAGGACGTCCTGCTGCTGCGCACTCTCGCCGATCTTTTTGCCGGCGCGCTGCACAACGCCCTCACGTTCCAGAAAGCGCAGGAGCAGGCGATTACCGACGGGTTGACGGGCGTGAAGACGCATCGCTTCCTGATGGAGGCGCTCTCCGCCGAATGGAAGCGCTCGACGCGCGCCAACCGGCCTCTCGCGCTTGTCTTGATGGATCTCGATCGCTTCAAGTTCGTCAACGATTTCTACGGCCACCTCGAGGGCGACGTGGTTTTGCAACGAGTCGGCCACATCCTCGAGCAGAATTGCCGGCGTTCGGATGTGGTGGCGCGCTACGGCGGCGACGAATTCGTGATTCTCATGCCCGAAACGGCCATCGAGCAGGCCCGCCAGCTCGCGAATAAATTGCGCGGCTGGATTGCATCCGATCCGCTGCTGCGCGACAAGAACATCACCGCGAGTTTCGGCATCGCGGCGTTTCCTGTGCATGGCTCGACGCCCCAGGAACTTATCCAGGTCGCGGACTCCTCGATGTATCTGTCCAAGCATCAGGGAGGCAACCTGGTTTCGAGCGCCGAGCAGGGCGATCCCAACGACCGAAAGCGCTGGAAGAAGGATGTGCTTGAGGCGTATCTCGGCGTCACGCTCAAGCGCTTGTTCTCGACCGGTCCAGAGGCTTTCGAGGAGATCTATCGCCGTCTCGAACAGTTCACCCGCTCGCTGAGCGAGCAGGGCGGCGACGGTGCCGGTGACGCGCTGCCGGCGGCCGTGGTCGAGACGGTCACGTCGCTCGCATTCGCGATTGATGCCAAGGATCACTATACGCAGGGCCACTCGCAAAAGGTTTCTGCCTATTCCGTGATGATCGCGCAGGCGCTCGGCCTCACCCCCGCGGACCTTGAGGAGATTCGACTGGCCGGTCTGCTTCACGATATCGGCAAGGTGGGAATTCCCGAAGCGATTCTGAACAAGTCCGGCCCGCTCGACGCCGCCGAATGGGAAACGATGAAGACGCACACCGATCTGGGCGCGCGGATTCTCGAGCCGCTCAAGCCCATGGGCCGCATCCGGGAGATGGTCCGCCATCACCACGAGTTCTACGACGGCACCGGTTACCCGCTGCGCCTGGAAGGCGAGCAGATTCCCTACGGCGCGCGCGTGATCGCCATCGCGGACGCCTACGACACGATCACGTCGGAACGCACCTACAAGAAAGCGCGCACGCCGGAAGACGCATTCGCCGAGCTCGAGCGCTGCGCCGCGAACCAGTTCGACCCCGTCATCGTCCGCGTGTTCATTGATACCATGCGTCGCGCCCCCCGCCCCACGGTCGAGGCCGGCGTCACAGTCGCCAGCCGCGCGACCAGCGCCGAACTGTAGTCGCCGCTTTTCCCCCCTGCCATGATAGGCCCCGCTGGTCTTGCGCCAGCTCCTGCCGCGCTCGAAAAAGTGTGTCACTTTGTTGGGGTCGCTTTCCTTTGTTTTCAATGAGATAGGCGTGAAATTACTTTGCATGGTGTGACACTTAATTTGGCGCCATTCCGGGGAGACAGAGGACGCAAAGGAGGCAGAGGAACCGAGAGGACGCCGCTTCCGCCATCGCATGGACGCGGATGTGGCTCGGCGTTTTTCGCGAACAGACATTCGCCACACCTGCCTCCCGGCAGGCGGTATCAAACATTCCATGTTGTTCTCGTTTGGACGCCGTTTGTGTCCCGATGCGTTCGCGGGACCGGCGTCTTCATCCCGGTTGGACTGCACCGGGACTAAGATCGTGCCCGTATCCTGAGGAAGGGCACGGTTTTCACGTTAGCAGAGTTTGGGGGACCGAGTCCGCTGGCCGAAAGGACAGGAAATGTACAGGCCGACCGATTCAATGATACCTCGCCATCTCTTGTGAACCACGCTTGGCTCGGGTTAGCTCAAAGGTGTGCTGACTGCACCGGGAGCTGGATAACCGGAGGAGGCACGATGGGCCAGGGCTAAAGCCCAAATTCCCTCCGGTGATTTTTCGCGGGCCTGAAGGCCCGCGCTTCCACCAGGGTCCGAACCATAAGCTTTGCTCGCAAGTTCATCAATTCGTAGAAGTAAGTCCGTAAAGTAGGCACGGGGGCCCTGATACGAACGTCCTGCCTGCGGGCTGGTCATTTCCAGGGCGACGGATTAGGATGTCTTCGCAAAAGCTGTCGGGGGAACGCTAAATATGAGACACATGCTGCTTCGCGAGTGGGTGACGAAATTCTCGCGCCGCGGATTCCTGCGCGGCAGTGCGGCCACGGTCGCCGCTGTCGCGGTCAGCGGCACGGCGTTGCTCGCCGGCGCCGCCGAAACCGCGGGCCTCAGCGCCGAAGAATCGCGCGCGCTTCTCAAGATGACGCGCGATCTTTTCCCGCACGATCGCCTCGATGATTCCTTTTACGCCAAGGCCATCGCGCCGCTTCAGGACGAAGCTGCGAAGGATGCCGCCACCCGAAAGCTGTTCGCTGGAGGTATCGCGCAACTCAACGCCGCCACCATGGCGTCCGCAGGCAAGCCGTTCGCCGACGTTTCCGATGAAAACGCACGCGTCGCCGCGATTAAACAGATCGAGGACGGCGCATTTTTCGCGAAGGTGTACAACGGCACGATGACGCCGCTTTACAACCAACCCGAGCTGTGGCCAAAGTTCGGCTACCAAGGCCCGTCATCCGCGCAAGGTGGCTATCTGCACCGCGGTTTCAGCGATATAGATTGGTTGCCGAAATAAGGTCCGGCCGTGAGGACAAATGCCCGCAAAGTTTGATCTGAACGATTCATCGGTCGTGGTGATTATCGGCTCCGGCGCAGGCGGCGGCACGCTGGCGAACGCGCTGGCGAAAAAAGGAATCTCCGTCGTCGTCCTTGAGGCCGGAAAGCGCATGGAGATGACCGACTTCCAGAACGACGAAATCGGAATGTTCGGCGCGTTCACCTGGTTCGATCCGCGCACTTCCTCCGGCTCGTGGTACGTGGCGAAATCCTCCCCCGATCTACCCGCATGGACATGCAAACTCGTTGGTGGCACCACCGTCCACTGGGGCGCGTGCGCGCTGCGATTTCAGGAGCATGAATTCAAGACTCGCACGCGCTACGGCGCAATCCCCGGCGCCAATCTCCTCGACTGGCCCATTGATCTCAACGAACTCGCGCCCTACTACGACCGCGCCGAGCTAAGAATGGGCGTCACCGGAACGCATGGGATTCCGCGGCTGCCCGCCAGCAGCCACGGAAAAGTTCTCTTCGCCGGCGCGAAGAAGCTCGGCTACACGCAGTACATGACCACGAACATGGCCATCAATTCCGTGCCGCGTGACGGCCGCGCTTCGTGTCAGCAGACCGGCTTCTGCGTGCAGGGCTGCACGTTCGGCGCGAAATGGTCCACGCTCTACATTGATATTCCCCAGGCCGAAGCAACCGGAAAAGCGGAAGTGCGCGCTGAGTCGCAGGTTCTGCGCATCGAGCATGACGCGTCGGGAAAAGTTACCGGCGTCGTGTACGCCGATCCCTCCGGAAAAATGCAGCGGCAGAAGGCGCGCATCGTCGCCGTCGCCGGGAATTCGATTGAAAGCCCGCGCCTGCTGCTCAATTCTGCTTCCGCTCAATTTCCGCAGGGTCTAGCGAATTCGTCCGGGCAGGTCGGCAGGAATTACATGCGTCACGTCACCTCAACCGTGTTCGGCGTTTTCGACAAGCCCGTGCACATGTATCGGGGAACGGCGCAATCCGGAATCGTGATGGACGAAGCGCGTCTCGACACCAAGCGCGGCTTCGTCGGCGGCTACAACCTGGAATTGCTCCCGCAGGGCCTGCCCAGCTTCGCGACGAACCTGCTGCCCGGCGAATGGGGCCGCAGCCGCGCCTCGGTGATTGATAATTACGTGAATCTCGCGGGCGTGTGGATCATCGGCGAAGACATGGCGCGCGACACCAATCGCATCACCCTGCACCCGGATCGCAAGGATAAATACGGCATGCCGATTCCCAACGTCCACGTGGACGATCATCCCAACGATCTCGCCATGCAGCAGCACGGCTTTCAACAGGCCGACGCCCTCTACAAATCCATCGGCGCAAAGCGCACCGTGCACCATATGCCGTTTCCGTCCACGCACAATATGGGCACCAATCGCATGTCCGAAAAGCCGCAGGACGGCGTTGTCAACCGCTTCGGCCAATCGCACGACGTGAGAAATCTGTTCGTCTCCGACGGCAGCCAGTTCACTTCAAGCGGCGGCGAAAATCCCACGCTCACCATCGTCGCCCTGGCTCTGCGCCAATCCGAATACATCGCCGATCAAATGTCCAAGGGCGCCATCTGATCGGCGCCCCGGCCGCCCCAGAACGTCGCTTTCGCCGTATGTGATTCAAAACACACAAATTCGTAGGTACCCAATACGGTGAATTCCGCCACCCGAGTCGCCCGAGGTCAATTGACACCGCTCGCGGCACGGTGCTACCGTTTTCGCCGTCAACCCAGTCTTCATGTTTCGGAGGTGACTCCATGGCGTACAAACTAACCGTAAATGGCAAGCCTGCTACCGTAGATGTTCCGGAGGACACCCCGCTCCTGTGGGTCGTCCGCGACGTCCTCGGCCTGCATGGCACGAAGTATGGCTGCGGAATGGCCCTATGCGGCTGTTGCACCGTGCATATCAATGGCGAAGCCACGCGCTCCTGCACCACTTCGATTGCGCGGGCAGCTGGCAAGCACATCACCACGCTCGAAGGGCTGTCCGAAGACGGAACGCACCCGGTCCAGATCGCGTGGGAGGAACTTGACGTGCCGCAGTGCGGCTACTGCCAGGCTGGCCAGATGATGTCCGCCTCCGCGCTGCTCGCGAAGAACCCGCATCCCACCGACGCGGATATTGACGCCGCCATGGACGGCAACATCTGCCGCTGCGGCACATATTTGCGCATTCGCAAAGCCATTCACAAAGCAGCGGAGATCGCTGCCAAGCAACCGGCGAAAGAACCCGCCGTCGCCGCTCATTCGTAACGCGCCGGGCTGGACGAATTCGCACGCAGGAGGTCTTATGGAAACGACGCTTGTTAGCCGCCGATCATTTCTCCGCGCTTCTGTCCTAGCCGGTGGCGGCATGATGCTCGCCTACTACGTCGAGCCGCTCGAAAAAGTTCTCGCCGCGCAGTTCGGGCCGCCGGTTACGCTTCTGCCCGCTTCCTTCATCACCATTGCGTCCAATGGCTCGATCACCATCATCGCCAAGAATCCCGAAATCGGCCAGGGCGTGAAGGTCATGCTGCCCATGCTGATTGCCGAGGAACTCGACGCCGATTGGAAAGCCGTGAAAATCGAGCAGGCCGACCTGGACTCGGCGAAGTACGGCATTCAGATCGCCGGCGGCAGCACCGCCACGCCGATTAACTGGGAGCCCATGCGCCAGCTCGGTGCGCAGTGCCGCGCCATGCTGATCGCCGCCGCCGCGCAGAAGTGGAGCGTTCCCGCATCCGAATGCACCACGACCGCGAGCCGCGTCCATCACGAAGCCAGCAAGCGTTCCGCGAGCTACGGTGAACTCGCGTCCGCAGCCGCCACGATGCCGGTGCCCGATGCGAAGACGCTGAAGATGAAGGATCCGAAAGACTACCGCATCATCGGCAAGAACGCGGCGAATCCCGACATCAAGAAAATCGTCACCGGCAAGCCCATCTTCGGCATTGATTTCACCACGCCGGACATGCTCTACGCCAACTTCGAAAAGTGTCCGGTGTTCGGCGGCAAAGTGGTCAGCGCGAATCTTGACGAAGTGAAAGCGCAGCCTGGCATTCGTCACGCGTTCATCGTCCAGCCGGGCCCCGATCCCGCCGCGCTGGCCGGTGGCGTCGCCATCGTGGCCGATAGCTGGTATCAGGCTCGCCACGCGCGCGACAACGTCCTGAAAGTCGTCTGGGACGACGGCCCGACGGCCACGCAGGGAACCGACACCTACAACGCCACCGCCGTGGATCTGGCGCAAAAAGATCCCGGCCAGACGCTGCGCAAGGATGGCGATGTGGACGCAGCGTTCGCCGCTCCCGGCGTGAAAGTCGTCGAAGCGGCCTACAGCTATCCGTTCCTTTCGCACGTCCCGCTCGAGCCGCAAAACTGCTCCGCTTCGTTCAAGGACGGCAAGCTCGAGCTCTGGGCCCCCAGCCAGATTCCGACCGGCGGCGTCGCGCAGTCGGCCGCGGCGTTGGGCATAGACCAGAAGGACATCTCACTGCACCTCACGCGCATCGGCGGCGGCTTCGGCCGGCGCCTCACCAACGACTACGTGGTCGAGGCCGCCTACATTGCCAAGCAGGTCGGCGTGCCTATCAAGCTGCTCTGGACGCGCGAGCAGGACATGGCGCACGATTTTTACCGTCCCGCCGGCTATCACAACCTCAAGGGCGCGGTTGATTCGAGCGGCAAGCTCGTTGCCTGGCGCAACCATTTCGTCACCTTCGGCGAAAAGGGCCGCTTCGCGCAGAGCGCCGGCCTCTCCGGCGAGGAATTTCCGTCGCGCTTCGTTCCGAATTTCTCGCAGCTCAGCTCGATGATGCCCAGCGGCGTTCCCATGGGCGCCATGCGCGCTCCGGGCAGCAACGCCATCGCATTCGTCATGCAGTCCTTCATTGACGAGCTTGCGCACGCCGCCGGAAAGGATCCCGTGCAGTTCCGGCTCGATATGCTCGCCAACGAGCCTCTGCCGTCCGCCGCTCCGCCGCCGGGAACTCCGGTCGCATTCGCTCCTGTGGCGTTTGACGCCGCCCGCATGCGCGGCGTTCTTACTGCCGTTGCCGAGCGCTCCGGTTGGGGCAAGACCAAGCTGCCCAAGGACACCGCTATGGGCGTAGCCTTCCACTTCAGCCATCGCGGATATTTCGCGGAAGTCGCGCAGTTGCAGGTGATCAAGGAAACGCAGCTCAAGGTTCACAAGGTCTGGGTCGTGGGCGACATCGGCAGCGTGGGCGCCATCAATCCCACCGCCGCCGAAAATATTTCGCAGGGCGCCGTGATCGAGGGCATGAGCCACGTGATGGGCTACGAAATCACCATAGACAAGGGTCGCGCGACGCAGAGCAATTTCCACCAGTACCCGCCGCTCCGCCTCACCCAGGCTCCCAGGGAAATTGACGTTTTCTTCGTGAAGAGCGACAACCCGCCGACCGGTCTCGGTGAGCCCGCGCTGCCGCCCATGATTCCGGCCGTCACCAACGCCATCTTCGCCGTCACCGGCAAGCGCATCCGCTCGCTTCCGCTCTCAACCCAGGGCTATAGCTGGGCCTAAGCGGAATCGTCGCGTTGGTTCGCGCCGGTTTTCTTCGTAGGGGTCCGCCGCGGCGGACCCGGCGCAAATGCATGGCAACACCGCGCCATTCGCTTCGATCATCGGTAGAGAATGCTTTCGTAGGGGCACGATATATCGTGCCCGGCACAAATCCTTGGCACCGCGCTGCCCATTCATCGCCGCTGCGTAGTAGTGTTTCTTCGTAGGGGCGCAGCACCGCTACGCCCGGCGCACATGCTTGCCTACGCGCCGCCC
The DNA here is from genome assembly GCA_963842425.1 of uncultured Acidobacteriota bacterium. Lineage (GTDB taxonomy): Bacteria > Acidobacteriota > Terriglobia > Acidiferrales > UBA7541 > Palsa-295. The sequence continues at coordinate 93,572 of CAWJGQ010000016.1, forward strand.
ATCTAGCACCACGCGCACTCCGATTTGTGGGTCAGGGCTGAAGCCCTGACATAATAGATCGGCGCGAAGCGCTTTCCTCTGCGCCGTTTCTCTCGCAGCATCTATTCCTAACCGCGACGCGCCCCCGGAAGAACATCCATGCCACTCTCTAGATGGTCGCCCGCAAATTCGCCGGCTGCGGTGCGCTCTGAAGCAGTACGTATTTGTGCGGCGCGCAGCATGCGGAACTAAGCCGCGCCACGTCGCGTTTCATCTCCGGTCTTTCCCGCAAGTGCCCTAGCGTCTCGCGCAGAATCCTCGATGCTGCTTCGTCCTTTGGCATCGTCAGCCGGTAATGCATCCATTTTCCCTCGCGCCGGGACGCCACAATCCCCGCCTTGCGCAGATACGCCAGATGCCGTGAAATCTTCGGTTGGCTCATCTTCAAAATCTCCACGAAGTAGCAGACGCAGATCTCCCGGTCCGCGATCAAGTTGAGCAGCCGCAGCCGGGTGGTGTCCGCCAGGGCGCGAAATAGGACGTCCAGTGAGAATCCCGCCTGAGTCTTTGCCATGTCCGCATTGTACATCATATGCGCCTTGACATATACGTCTGGTCGGGCTACGCTGCCAACATATTCGCAAGAGCAGATATGATTTACGGAGATGGGCATGGCAGACAACGACATCAAGAGCGCGGTCCAGACAAAGTACGGAGAAGCAGCCCGCCAGGTAGCGGCGGGCGGCACGGCCTGTTGCGGGGGCGCCGCCAACCTCAGCCTTTGCGATCCCATCACCCGCAATCTTTATGATGAGTCGCAGAAATCAGCGCTTCCCGCCGAAGCCGTGGCTGCATCGCTCGGTTGCGGCAATCCCACGGCGCTTGCGGAATTGCGGCCCGGAGAAATCGTCCTCGATCTCGGCTCCGGCGGCGGCATTGACGTATTGCTTTCCGCGCGCCGCGTCGCTCCGGGCGGCAAGGCCTACGGCCTCGACATGACGGATGAAATGCTGTCGCTCGCGCGCGAAAACCAGCGCAAAGCGGGAGTCGAAAACGTCGAGTTTCTCCGCGGCGAAATCGAGAACATTCCCTTACCGGCGGATTTCGCGGACGTCGTGATTTCCAACTGCGTGATCAACCTTTCCGCGGACAAGGATCGCGTCCTGCGCGAGGCGTTTCGCGTCCTCAAGCCCGGCGGGCGTTTTGCCGTCTCCGACGTGGTCGTCCGCGGTCCGGTTCCTCCCGCCATCCGCAAAAGCATCGAGCTATGGGTCGGCTGCGTCGCGGGAGCGATGGACGAATCCGATTATCGCGCGAAGCTCGCGGCAGCCGGATTCGGCGAAATCGAAATCGAGCCTACGCGTGTGTACGGCATCGAAGACGCGCGCCAGTTCCTCGCGGCGCAGGGAATTGACGTGGACGCAATCGCGCCCGCGATCGAGGGCAAATTCGCCAGCGCCTTCATTCGCGCCCGGAAACCCGCCGAAGTTGCAAGAGCGTGACGGACGTGGATGTCCGCTACAACGTCCTCTTTCTCTGCACCGGGAATTCCGCGCGCTCGATCATGGCCGAGGCCATCATGAATCGTAAAGGCCGGCCCACATTCGCGGCGTATAGCGCAGGCAGTCACCCGCTCGGGGCGGTTCGCCCCGAGGCGCTCAAGCAACTTGCGCTTGCGCATCTGGCGACCGAAAGCCTGCGAAGCAAGAGCTGGGATGAATTCGCCAGGCCCGGTGCGCCGCAGATGCAATTTGTCTTCACGGTTTGCGACAACGCGGCCAAGGAAATTTGTCCCATTTGGCCTGGGCAGCCAATGACCGCGCATTGGGGCGTGCCCGATCCTGCCGCGGTCGAAGGCACTGCGGAAGAAATCGAAAAGGCCTTCCGCGATGCATTCATGATTCTCGATCGCAGGATCAACTTGTTCCTCTGCCTTCCCCTCGCGAGCCTCGACAAACTCGCCATCAAGAAAGAAATAGACCGCATCGGCCAACAATGAAAATTTCACTATCCCGGCGCCTGGCCGCCGAATTCCTGGGCACTGCGTTTCTCGTCGCTGCCGTCGTCGGATCGGGAATCATGGGCGAGCGCCTTGCCGGAGGCAACGTCGCCGTGGCCCTCCTTGCCAATACCATCGCCACGGGCGCGGCTCTCGTCGCTCTGATTCTTGCGCTCGGCCCGATTTCCGGGGCGCACTTGAACCCCGCCGTCTCGCTCGCGGACGCGTTGGAAGGCGGCCTCACCTGGAAGGAAGCCTTGTCTTATATTGTTGCTCAAATCCTCGGCGGGATCGCCGGAGCAATCGCCGCGCATCTCATGTTTGGATTGCCCGTTGTTTCGCTTTCGCGGCACGCACGCGGCGGACCTGCCCTTCTGTTCAGCGAGTTCGTCGCAACCTTTGGCCTGCTCTCCGTCATCTGGGGGTGCTCTCGGTTTCATTCGAACGCCACCGCGTTTGCCGTGGGCGCCTACATCACTGCAGCGTATTGGTTCACCGCTTCCACATCGTTTGCCAATCCTGCCGTCACCATCGCCCGTTCGCTCAGTGACACATTTTCGGGAATCCGGCCGCTCGATGTTCCCTGGTTTCTTCTCGCGCAAATCGCTGGCGCCCTCGCCGCAACTTTTCTTTTCCGCTGGCTGATTCCCCGTCCGCCGGTCGCGTAGGTCCGCGCTAGACCCGCCGGGAAAAAGTCCACAGGTATTTCTCGCTTGACTTCGATTCTCGCGCGCTATCATTACCCTCGTGTACGCGACAACCAGATTTGGCGCGCAGTTGGCAGCTCTCCCCGGAGCGGGGACAAGTGTCTGCGCCCAGGCGTGCTCCGGCGCAGCCCGGGATTGGCTTCACCGCACAAACGATCAGGAATCCCGGGAGCGCGAAACCGTCCAATCGCCGGCTTCCTGGCGCGAGATTACTCGACACACCCTGTCGAGCAAATTCTTGCCTATCTTGCTGAAAACAAACGATCGAGGCACGAATTGCTCGACACACAATCGAGGGTCTAGATGAAGGCCTGTTTGCTCCATTCGCCCGCGCCGGTCGAGCGCGACCCGCTCGAATTCACCGACGCGCCGGACCCGCGGCCCGGCAAAGGCGAAGTCCTCGTGCGCGTGAAAATGTGCGGCGTTTGCCGCACGGATTTGCACGTGGTCGAGGGAGAATTGCCGCCGAAAAAATCTCCGGTGATTCCCGGGCATCAAATCGTGGGCGTGGTCGAAGGTCTTGGCGAGGGCGCGCGACGATTCAATCTCGGCGATCGCGTCGGCATTCCCTGGCTGCACAGCACGGATCAGACTTGCGAATTTTGCCGCGCGGGCATGGAAAATCTCTGCGACCATCCCACGTTTACCGGTTACACGGTGGACGGCGGCTACGCGGAACTCACCGTCGCGCCCGAGGATTTCGTTTATGCGATCCCCGATGAGTTTGCCGACGAACACGCTGCGCCGCTGCTATGCGCGGGCATCATCGGGTTTCGATCGCTGCGCCTTTCGGGAATCAAGCGCGGCGGGCGCCTCGCGTTTTATGGCTTCGGAGCCGCGGCGCACGTCGCGATCCAGGTGGCGCGGCATTGGGGCGTGGAAGTTTACGCCGCGACGCGCGGCGTGAAGCACCAACAGCTTGCATTGCAACTAGGCGCGGTGTGGGCGGGCGAAGCCTCGGCCGAGCCGCCCGAAAAACTGGATGCTGCGATCATCTTCGCGCCTGCCGGAGAGCTTGTCCCTCCGGCGCTCGCGGCGCTCAAGAAAGGTGGCGTGCTCGTTCTCGGCGGCATTCACATGAGCCCGATCCCGTCCTTCGATTACAACCTGCTCTATCAGGAGCGCGTGATTCGCAGCGTGGCCAATAACACGCGCAAGGACGGCGAGGATTTTCTGCGCGTCGCCGCGGAAATTCCCATTCACTCGCAGACCACGCTTTATCCGCTGCGCGACGCCAATCGCGCGCTCAACGATTTGAAAAGCGACCGCGTCAACGGCGCCGCCGTCCTGGATTGCAGGCCATGAAAATCATTTCAATGCAGGTCGGCCTGCCGCGCACCGCACGCGATGCCCGTGGGCAAGACGTGCTCACCAGCATCTTCAAATCGCCCGTGCGGGGCCCGCGCCTGCTACGCCGCATGAATCTCGATGGCGACCTCCAGTCCGATCTGACCGTTCACGGCGGCAAAAACAAGGCGGTCTATGCCTATCCCTCGGAACATTACGAATACTGGCGCAAGGAACTGCCGGATGTGGAATTTAGCTGGGGAAATTTCGGCGAGAATTTCACGACGGAAGGGCTCATGGAAGAAGACGCCCGGATCGGCGACCGATTTCGCCTCGGCGGAGCCGTGATCAAAGTCGCCCAGCCGCGTTTCCCCTGCTTCAAGCTCGGCATTCGATTCGATCGCGCGGATATGGTGAAGCGATTCTGGGCGAGCAAACGTTCAGGAATTTACTTTTCAGTTGTCGAAGAGGGGCTCGTGGACGTGGGCGATACTTTCGAGCAAATTCACGAGGACGAGCGCCAGATCAGCATTGCGGATATCAACAACGCCTACGAGAATCCCCGCGACAATCTCGAACTCCTGGAGCGAATCGTAAGTCTGGAAGTTCTTCCCAGCGGCCTGCACAACGAATTCGCCGAGGTGCTGGCCTCGCTCAAGCCTGATCTCCGCGTCTGATGTCCGCAGGGTGCAGCGCTATTTCTTGTACGTTTTCTGAAAATTGTTCCGCGAATTCAGTACGGTGAACGTGGCGTTTGGCTCAGCCGCAACTTTGATGTAGTTGCCCTGATCGTCTCCGCCGACGTTGGCGATGAATTGCTCGGGCACATTGTGATCTTTTCCTCCCTGGAACGAGAGGTGCAGTTGCCACAGGTCCTCGAGGCCGGGCGAATCATGGACGATCTGCCACGCGACGGGATGGCCGCCCTTGATTGCGCCGTTGTTCATCACCGCCGCGCGCGGATGCAACGCCTCGACGATCGCACGCGCGTTCGACGAATCGCCGCTGCCCGGGTGCGCGGTCCCGTGATGCGTGGTCAGGTAAAGGTCCACGGTTCCAATCAGATTGTTCGGGCACGCGAGCGCCAGTTCCTTCTGGTTGGTCAGATCGCCCAGGTCAATGAACTTGAATTGGCCGAAGGTGATCAGCACGCCGACGGAGCGGGCGTTTTCGCTGGGGTCGGCGGGCGGCGTGATCTCGGAAGCGCATACCGGATTCGGCCGGCCGGCGCCCGGCAACGGAGTCGTAATCTCGTCGCCCGCCGAGGTCAGCACCTGCACGCGCATTCCCTTGAACGGAATTTCGTCGCCGGGCTTCACAATGACGCGCTTGGCTTGCGCAGCTACTTTTTCGTAGGCGGCGTAGTTGGCTCGCGTTTCTGTGGTCATTTCAGTGTTGGGCCCGTGATCGAAGAACGTGCCGATCTTGATCCGGGCCGCCAGCTGGGGCACTCCGCCGGCGTGGTCGGTGTGATAGTGCGTGATGATCACGTCATCAATGTGGTCTATGCCCGCGGATTTCGCGGCGACCATGATGCGATCCGCGTCGCGGCCGTTGAAATCGTCCCAGCCAGTGTCAATCAGCAGCGATTCGCCCTGCGGGTCAACGATCAGAGTGGATTGGCCGCCCTCGACGTCAATGAAATATATCTGCAGCGGCTTCGGAGCGCTATGGACGGGCGCGAGCCACAGGCACAAGCCCAGAAGGATTGCAGGGATCGTGGTAACGCGGCGCATACGAGTCTCCCGTCATGCCGGCCGAAGGAACTATTCACCCGGCCTCCGCAATTGTACCGGAAGCCGCGTTAACCTCGTATTAACCCATCGGACTTCGTGATGCACATCATTAGAACAGTTGCTCGCCACGCGCGGGGCTTTCCCTTTATGATAACCGTGCTTTGGCGCGGCGGCTCGAGGCGCGCGAAATTGCGGAGCGGGAGCATAAAACCGTGAGTGGAAAAGAGAGAATTGGAATCCTGACCGGCGGAGGAGATGTCCCCGGCTTGAATCCGGTGATCAAGTCCGTGGTGTACGGCGGAAGCGAAATCCGCAGACCGGTGGTCGGCATTCGGAAGGGCTGGGCGGGCCTGACCTACATGACCAGCGCCGAAGATCCCGAATACATTCGCGACCTCACGCGCGACAATACTCGCACGATTGACCGCACCGGCGGCACGGTGCTGCACACCTCGCGGACCAATCCCCGCCGCGTACCCGAATCCAAGCTGCCAAAGCATCTTCCGAAGGAGCAATTGAAGAAACTCCCGTTTGACGGCAAGACCTACGACCTGACTTCGATTGTGCTCGCGAACCTCGAACGGTTGGAGATCGGCTGCCTGGTCGCCATCGGCGGAGACGACACGCTGAGCTTCGCGTCCGTGCTTTGCAAGGCGGGATTTCCCGTGGTGGCGATTCCGAAGACGATGGACAACGACGTTCAGGGCACCGAATACTGCGTGGGATTTTCGACCGCGGTTACACGCGCGAAGCAGTCCATCACGAGGCAGCGCACCACCGTCGGCTCGCACGAACGCATCGGGATTTTTAGAATATTTGGCCGCGACGCCGGCTTCACCGCGCTTTACACGGCCTATGTGACGTCCACGCGCTGCCTGATTCCCGAGCACCCGTTCGATCTCGATCGCATGTGCGGCTTGCTGATGGAGGACAAGGCGAATAATCCCAGTCACTATTCGCTGATCGTTGTGTCCGAAGGCGCCATCTGGAAGGAAGCGCAAGTGAAGGAATACGGCGAGGCGGATGCGTACGGCCATCGCAAGAAGGCGGACATCGGGCACGCGCTCGCGGAGGAAGTGCACACCCGCACAGGCCAGGAAACGATGGTCAGTGACCTGACCTACGACCTGCGCAGCGGCGAGCCGGACGCGATTGACCAGCTGGTCGCGATCACGTTCGCCAACATCGCGGTCGAGTTAATTCGCGACGGAGTTTCCGGGCGGATGGTGGGAATTCAGAGCGGGCATTACGGGCACGTCCCGCTGCCGGATGCTTCGGCCGGGGCGCGCAAGGTGGATATCGCCAAGCTATACAACACGGATCGTTACCGTCCCAATTACGGTTCGAAACTAGGCGCGCCGCTTCTGTTCGGGGGCTCGTGAAGACGGCCTCCGCGAAGGCTTACCGCGCCGATGTTGCTCGGCGCGGCATTGCCACTGCCGCGAGGGGCGGGTGTTCGGTCAGACCGATTTGGCCTTCAACTGCCCCAAAACTGTGACAGGTACAATTTAGTGAGCCATTGTTGTGCCTGAATCCAGTTGATTTTCTCTAGAGTTTCTCTCTTGATCTTCAGCTTCAATTGTAAATAGCGTTTGAAGACCTGAGGATTTCCTTCGGCCAGACTTCCTTGAGATTCCTGTAACTGTCCAAAAGAGCACAGCGCGAGTATCGGCCACATGAGCATACTCTGCGAGCCTGCGGAGTAGCTCGCGTTGCCGTGATTGCGGGTGGAAGGGCCCACGCATTTAAAGGGGGGGCCAATCCAGCAAAAACGGCTGAATATGTGAAGACTACAGGTCGTCTTGTGATTTCCAGTGATCCGAGTCGGACCTCCGAGGCATCGCCTGCGAACCGGATCTTAGGAAATCGGAGTCGCTACAGCTGCGCACAGAAAGTGCCTTACCGAAAACGAAACGCGACATCACGCGGGAGTCCTGATGACCAATTTATTGGACCTGGCAGTTAAAGCGCACGGAGGACTCGAGCGCTGGAACAAAGTGAAGTCGGTAAGGGTGGCCGCCTCGATAACCGGAGCGATCTGGTTCGTCAAGAGTAAGGGTGACGCTCTCAAGAACGTCATCATGACAATCGAGACCAAGAAAGAGCGGCTCACGACGGAATTTCCTGGCCAGGATAAGCGCTCCATCTTTGAGCCGGCTCGTATCGTTATCGAAAAGATGGATGGCACGTTGATAGATGGGCGCAATGACCCGGAGGAATCCTTTCGGGGGCAACGGTTGGAGACGCCGTGGGATGACATTCACGTAGCTTACTTTTGTGGCGAAGCATTGTGGACCTATCTCAACACTCCCTTTCTATACACACATGAAGGATTCGCGACCGTGGAGATTTCGCCGATTCAGGTGGAAGGCGAAACATGGCGGCGACTAAAGGTGACCTTTCCGGACAGCGTGAAAAGTCACAGCCGCGAACAGATCTCGTGCTTTGGGCCGGATGGTTTGCTCCGCAGGCACGACTACACCGTAGATATCCTCGGCGGAGCAACTGGTCTCAACTACGCCTCGGAATACCGTAATGTCGATGGAATCATCGTGCCGACGAAGCGCCGGATTTATGCATATAAAGGGGACTATCAGCCTGTGAAGGAACCCTTGCTTGTTGCGATCGACATGGGCGAGATCAGCCTCAGTTAGTGATTCGTGTGCCTGATTTCAAGCCGGTGAGGAAAGGCTCAAAGACGCGGCGAGTAAGAAAGGCCAACAAATGTCCCAAGACATACTCTTCACTCCTTTACGCCTCGGTGTGATCCAACTTCCGAATCGCATTGTGATGGCGCCTCTCACGCGCATGCGCGCCGGCGCCAAGAATGTGCCCACCGCATTGAACGCTGAATACTACGCGCAGCGTTCCTCGGCCGGCCTCATCATTTCGGAGGGAGTTGCGGTCAGTGCGCAGGCGCAGGGTTATCCGAGTTCTCCCGGGATCTACACGGCTGAACAGATTGCCGGCTGGCGTGGCGTGACGGACGCCGTGCACGCCGGCGGCGGCCGCATCGTCATGCAGATTCAGCACAACGGACGAAACTCGCACTCGTCGCTGTTGCCGGGCGGATCTTTGCCAGTAGCGCCTTCGCGAATTCCCCCCAATCTCCCCGCGTTTACAAAGGATTTTCAGCAAGTGCCTATTGAGATTCCGCGGGCCCTGGAAACCGCGGAGATCCCGGTGATTATAGAAACCTTCCGGCAGGCTGCGCTCAACGCAATCGAAGCCGGATTCGACGGAGTAGAAGTGCAGGGAGCAAACAGCCACCTGATCGAGGAGTTCCTGGAAAACGGCACGAACCAGCGCACGGACGCTTACGGCGGGTCGAAAGAAAACCGCGTTCGATTTCTGCTGGAGATCGTTGAAGAAGTTGCGGCTGCAATTGGGCCGGATCGAGTAGGCGTACGCCTCTCACCCTTCGGACAATACGGGGGCATCTGCGACAGCAATCCTCTCGAATTGTTCACGCTTGTTATTCAGGAACTCGATAAACGCCGCATCGCTTACCTGCACCTGATCGAGGCAAAGGGATCCGAGATGGGCTTGACTGACGAACTCCACGAAGACGCCGTAAATAATGCGGCGCTCTTTCGCGATCTATTTAATGGACCTCTCCTTTCAGCGGCCGCGTACTCCCCGGAAAGTGCCGCGCTGGCCGTCGAAAAGAACCATGCGGACGCGATCGCCTTCGGTCGTCTATTCATCGCAAATCCAGATCTTGTGAGGCGAATCAAGGAGAGCCAGCCGCTTAACGCGTACGACCGTTCTACCTTTTACGGCGGCGGAGAGCACGGGTACACGGACTATAAGACCCTCGGAGAACAATTGTTAGCGGCTTCAATCTGACTAGCGCTAAGCACTGGGCAACCAGACCTGACGGTCGAATGCATTCAGAGAGCGAAAGGGGAGAAACGACATGGAAGCGAAAACAAACGTGGTACTTGTGCACGGAGCATGGGCGGACGGATCGTCATGGGGCAAAGTGATTCCGCTGCTGCAGGATAAAGGATTCAACGTCACGGCCGTGCAACTACCGCTGACTTCTCTCACCGACGACATCGCGGTGACTCGGAATATGCTGGCGGCGCAAAAGGGCCCGACCGTGCTCGTCGGCCATTCGTATGGCGGAGCGGTAATCACCGGGGCGGCGAACGACGCGCCCAACGTGACCGCACTGGTCTACATCGCGGCCTTCGGCCTTGATGAAGGCGAGAGCCTAGAAAGCCTCAGCAAGCAGGGACCAGCTACGGCGGGCGGCGCGCAGATTCGTCCCGACGATCATGGCTTCCTGTGGATTAATCCTGATGGCTTTCCGGCGGCCTTTGCTGCCGACGTGGATCCAGTAGAAGCGCGGGTGATGGCGGCGGTGCAGAAGCCCTTGAGCGTCAAGTCGTTCGCGGAAAAATCAGGCCCTCCGGCGTGGAAGCATCTTCCCTCTTGGTATCTGGTTTCGAGCAACGACCAAATGATCCCGCCACAAGCCGAGGAGTTCATGGCCAAGAGAATGGGTGCAACCGTTCGCAGTGTCCCTGCCAGCCACGCGTCGATGGTCTCGCGCCCCACTGATGTGGCCGAGCTCATCACTCTGGCGGCCGAGTCGGCGCGCGTCGTGTCGGCGAAAGCCACGCACTCATGACAGAAATCACCAAAGAAGAAGTCCAGGCTTTTTACGATGAGTTTCTGCAAGCGCTAAAGTCCGGCGACATAGCGCCACTCGAGCAGATCTACGCGGACGACTACCTGCTTGTGCGCCCGAACGGAGACACTCTTAATAAGAAGGAGATCCTCGCTGATTTGCGCCATCATTCCATGAGGTTCACTTTCTTCGATGTGAATGATGTTCTCATCCGGACCAAAGGATTTGTAGGCATTCTCACGGCCGATGTCCGGAGTACCGCGGTTAGAGATGGCGTGGAAATCAAAACGCACGCCAGGCAGCTGGCAATCCTGTCGAAGGAAAACGACCGGATTGCAATTTCCCATTTTCAATCAACGAACGTAGTCGATCCCAAGTGACTAAAACCCCTGCAGGTGTATCCAGAAGCTGATTTCCCAAGTTACTGAAAACACGAGAAGACAAAGTGGGGAATGGAGCTGGCGGAGTCGGACGGTGCTGCCCGAACGCTCGAATCGCGGGGGATGATTCCATCATCCAAGCTCAAGATCGCGCGCAATTGCGCGAATGCGGTTTTCGGGTATAATTAACACTTCCCCGCGGGCCTAGCGACGCGAACGTGTCAACGAGCTTTTCTTCGCGCAGACCGGCCGGCAGACAGGAGCTTTTCATGAAAGAGGGAATTCATCCGGACTACCATGTCGTGACGGTGCACTGCGCCTGCGGCAGCACGTTTGAGACCCGCTCGACGATTAAGGGCAATGCGATCCGCACCGAAATCTGCTCGAGTTGCCACCCGTTCTTCACGGGCAAACAGAAGCTGATTGACACCGCCGGCCGCGTGGAGCGCTTCACGAAGAAGTATGCCGACAAGGCAGCTTCGATGGCGACAGCGGCGAAGAAGTAGACGGTTCTTTGGCTCCCGTTCGAGGGAAGTGACCTTCCAGGGCGATCATTCCGGCAGCATGTCCCGGGGGAACCGAATTGATTTCGTGGCAAGGATTCGACGAGGAACTCGAACCTCAGCCCTATGGCGACCGCTTAGGGCCACCGCGCAAATACACTGCTGCCGGTCTTTTGGACCCGTCGCAGTTCCCAAGGATTCGCCCCAAGTGTCTTGGGTGCTCCTGCCCTCTTTCCATTCAGGAAATCAAGCGGCACGTCATGAGCTGTGACCAAGTCTCGGCGCATGATCTGGCGCGCTTCCAAATTGCGCTCATGGAGTTCAACGCCAATCCGACACGAGCGAGGGAGATTGTCAAAGGCTTCTTGGACCGACTGCAGATGGATCGTCGCTTTCAGTCTCGCGACGGGTTTCTCTAGGGGGCATCCGACACCGCTCAGAATGACGGCATGCGGCGTATAATGCCGTGAAGATGGCCACGCATTTGTCTCCCATTCCCGACGCACCCATCGGATCGCAAGTGGAGACTGCCGCGCCGCGCGTGACGCTGCGCAACGCCTTCGCGCACCCGCTCGATTCCGCGATTGCGGCGGCGCGGACCTGTTATTCCCCTCATCTGGTGGTTCCCGAGGAAGTCACCGAAAAGCAGCGCGTGACGATTGGCGCGGGAACGTATTTCGGCGGGCATCACACCGTTTACCAGCACGCGCATTTCGAATTCGGGCTCGAAAGTGTGAGCCGGCAATTCGTCTGGTCGTTTCTCCACGCGCATCCTTTCTACAATTCCGAGCAGCAGAGCCAGCGCTACGTGCGGCTCGATCGCGCGCAGGCGTACATTCCCGCATCGAGCACGGAATTCGGCGCTGCGGAGCGCGCGATCTACGAAAAAGCAATCGCGCGAGCGTGGGAACACTATCGCGAGCTGACGCGGGTGCTGGAGCCTACAGCGCGGGCGATCCTGGGCGACATTTGGCACATCGGACCGATGTCGCACGCGCGGCGCGTGCAGAAAGTCGAGCGGCAATCGGAAAAGCGCGCGATCGAGGTGGCGCGATACGTCCTGCCGGTGGCGGCGTTCACCACCATGGTGCACACGATTTCCGGGATCGTGCTCTACAGGCTGTGGCGTATGCAGGCGGCGAACGATACGCCCACGGAGGCCCGGCACATACTGGCCGAGATGGTCGCGCGAGTCCGCGAGGTGGATTCGGAGTTTTTTGACCGCTTCGACGCTGGCGCGATGGAGGACATGCCGGAATGGCAGCAGCCGCCGCGCGATGGCGAAGAATTTGCGCGCGAATTCGATTCGCGCCTTGCAGGACTCACTTCGCGGCTGACAGATTTTTCGCCGCGAGCAATCGAGGCGATGGCGGAAGCGTATCGCGCAGTGATGGGACTGACCGTGGCGGAGTGCTCCGATGCGGAAGCGCTCGACCGGATGCTCAATCCGGCGCGCAATCCCTATCGCCGCGAGACGCTCAACGTGGGCGTGCACGCGCCGATCATGCGTCCGCTCGATCACGCGCATTTCACGTTCGCGAAAAAAATCAGCCACACGGCGGATAGCCAGGATCAGCGGCATCGCATGGTACCGGGGTCGCGGCCTCTGCTGACGCTCGCCGACACGCGTTCGCCCGATTACATCACGCCGATGCTGATCCGCGAAAATCCGCGTGCGCTTGAAATCTATCAACAGGCAATGGAAGTGGCGTGGGCGGCGAAGAACGAACTGCTCGACCGCGGCGTGGCGCGCGAATTCGCGCTCTATCTGCTGCCCAACGCGAAGGCGATTCGGCTGGTCGAATCAGGCTCGCTGCTGCACCTGCTGCACAAATGGACGATGCGAACGTGCTTTAACGCGCAGGAAGAGATTTATCAGGCGTCCATCGAAGAGGTCGAGCAGGTCCGCGCCGCGTTTCCGGAGCTTGGCCGCTACATCGGCCCACCGTGCCATTTGCGCGCGGGGATTTCGACTCCGATTTGCACGGAAGGCTCGCACTTCTGCGGCGTGAAAGTCTGGCTGGATTTTCCCAACATCGAACGCCGAATCTGACGCCGACGCTACTGCTTCGACCTCGAGACGACGAGAAGTAAAACTATTACGGCCGTCATTGCGGCGTCGACAGAAGCCAATCGGTAGTCATCAAAAGGGATCGCTTTGAAGAGTATCGCCAAAATAATCGGCGCTCCAAGTATGCCGGTGACGATCGCCACGAAGCGCCACGAGATGTTTACGGGCGGTTGCGGTGCGACTTTACCTGATCGGACCGCGAACTCCCTTACACGGTGGGTCCCGTAACCAAACATCGGAACGTGTACCGCGCAGATGAAAGTGACGAACGCGAATAGGCCAAGAGGTGGATTCTCGTCCTGCGCGGAATGTAAAGCTACCACGAAGAAGATTGCCGCAAAGCCAACGTAGACGAAGGGAAGGAATGCGTATTGCTCCTTCACCAAACTAGCCTTGAGCCCCGTTCGTTCGATGAGCCGCAAGCAAACTGAGCGATATGGAATCACGAAGAACAGTACCAAAATCGCGGCCGTCCACTCGAACGGGAAGCGTTTAATCGTCGTCCATTTCTCAGCGCAAGCATTCAGCGCGCCGATGGAAAGAATAAGAGCACCTAGCGGCCAAAGCAGTTTGTCGTTCTTCTTTGAGACAGCCCACACAACGCAACCAACGGCACACAGTGCATAAGCGATTCCGGTTAGTGGCAGCGTCGTGCTCTTCAAGCTGGAATCTCAGGGACGGCGGCGATGAGAGCTTGCGTGTAGGGGTGCTGAGGAGATTGCAGCACCTGATCCGCGGTGCCGGATTCGACGAAGCGGCCGGCCTGCATGACGGCGACGCGCGTGGCGAGCTGCGCGACAACCGGCAGGCTGTGCGAAATCAGAATCAGAGTGAGCGAAAGTTCGCGCCGCAAACGATCGAGCAGCTCGATAATTTGCGCGCCGACGGAAACGTCGAGCGCCGAAACGGGCTCGTCCGCGACCACAAGTTCGGGCCGCAGAATCAGAGCGCGGGCGATGCCGATGCGCTGGCGCTGGCCGCCGGAAAATTCGTGCGGGTAGCGGTCGAGCGCTTCGCTGCCGAGTCCGACAGCTTCCAGCATTTTTGCGGTCCGCGCGTGGCGATCGGCGCGCGAAAGCCCAGGCTCGTGAATCGCCAGCGGCTCGCCCACAATCGAGCCGACGCGCATGCGCGCGTTCAGCGACGCGATCGGATCCTGAAAAACCATCTGGATTCGGCGACGGAGAGCGCGCAGATCGGAGCCGCGGGCGCCTCGCCAGTCCTGCCCGCGAAAACGCATCTCGCCTGAATCCGGCTCGATGAGCCGCAGGAGCATTCGGGCGAGCGTGGTTTTTCCGCAGCCTGATTCGCCGACGATGCCGAGTGTCTCGCCGGGAGTAAGCGAGAAGGTCACTCCGTCCACGCCAACGAATCCGGTGGTTGCAGCCGGCGGATCGCCTTCCGCCTGATGGATCGCGCGAGCCGCAACCGCGTAGGATTTTCGCAGATCGCGCACTTCGAGAAGAGCGTCGTCGGGCATGTCAGATTTTCTCGCCGGCGATGAAAAGCGTCGTGTTCGTGAAGATCAGCTCGCGGGCTCCGCTGCCATCTTCGGCGGGCACAAACCGCGGATGGAACCACGCCGCGTCATCCGCGATGGACTCCTCCATCAAGCGGCGCGCTTCGATATAGGCACGGTCGCCGGGCTTCAATCCGGCTACGAGCGTCCAGTGGTCGAAGGCGCGGGAATTTTCCTGAACGCGGCTCTCGAGAATGCGCAGACCGTGCGCGGCGAAGTGCGATTCGAATTCCTCGCGGGTGATCGTGCGCGTGTGCGAGGGATCGCGCAGAATTTCGATGCGGTTGTTTAGCTCAGAGACTTGCGGATCATCGGGCACGAAGATATCGAAAATGCCGACGCGTCCGCCGCGCTTGACCACGCGCGCCATTTCGCCAATAGCGCGGGCGGCGTCGGGAAAGTGGTGCAGGCTGTAACTGGTGACGGCGATATCGAGCGAGCCATCGGCGAACGGCAGGGATTGCGCGTCACCGATAGCGAAATCGAGATTGGCGAGCGCATCGGCTGCCGCGGAGCGCCGCGCGCGCTCGAGGATCGCCGGGGTGAGATCGAGGCCGCAAATCCAGCGGACGTGGCGCGCGAATCGAAGCGCGAGCGTGCCCGGGCCGCAGGCCAGGTCCACCGCGCGATCGCTATCGCTCGCGCCGACCATGCGCGCAAGCCGCTCAGCCTCGGCGACGCGGCTGGCCACGGCGTAATCGCCGAAGACCTGCGCGGTGCGCGTGAATTGCTCCCGCACGAGATTTTTCTGCTGCTGGTAGCTTTCCATTTTCACCTGGCCGCTCTACCGGACAAGAATACAACGGGCGCGATGGCTTTCGGTGGCGCCAGCGGCGTGAATTAATTCTGGCATCGCCGCGTCGCATTCGGCCATGTGGCGCGCGCAGCGCGGACCAAAGGCACAGCCCGCGGGGAGCGCACCGAGCGCGGGAACCGTCCCGGGAATGGCGACAAGCTTTTCGTGCGCCAGACGCGGCGCGGCGCGCAGCAAGCCCTCGGTATAGGGGTGACGAGGATGGCGCAGGACCTCGGATGCTGGGCCTTCTTCGACCACGCGGCCTGCGTACATCACGGCGACACGGTCGGCAATTTGCGCGACGACGCCGAAATCATGAGTGATGAAGAGCAGCGAAAGCTGAAGCTCGCGGCGCAGCGATGCGAGCAGTTCGAGAATTTGCTTTTGCACGGTGACGTCGAGCGCGGTGGTGGGCTCGTCCGCGATCAGCACGCGGGGGCCCGCGGCGAGGGCCATGGCAATCAGGGCTCGCTGGCGGAGGCCACCCGAGAGTTGGTGCGGGTACTGGCGCGCGCGATGCACCGGCTCGGGAACTGCGGCACGCTCGAGCGCTTCGAGCGCGCGGCGGCGGACTTCATCGTGGGCGAGGCGAGGTTCGTGGGCGAGGATTGCTTCTTCGATTTGCGCGCCAATGCGAATGACGGGATCGAGAGCCGTCATTGGCTCCTGAAAGACCATGGCGATTTCGCCGCCGCGCAGTCCCCACATCACTTTGCGCGACGCTGTAAGGAGATTTTCCCCCGCGGCAGGAGGCGATGCGGCGCTTCCGTTTCCCTTGACGCTGCGCGGGCTGAGCCACGCTTCGCCTGTCAGCCGCGCTCCCGGCGGCTCGAGTCCCATTAGCGCGAGCGCAAGCATCGTCTTGCCGGAGCCGGATTCGCCGACGATGCCGAGAGTCTCGCCGTCGCCGAGCGAGAATGAGACTTCGTTCACCGGCCGCACCCAGCCTGTGCGGGTCGGCAGCTCGACTGTCAAGCTGCGAGCTTCGAGGCGTGTCGCCATTCCAACATCATATGTCCAGCGGGAAGGCTCGCGACTAAATTTTGCAGCTTCGATTTCGTATGTGCGCGGTCATCGGCGGGCGATAGGGATGACGAAACGAAGAGCCGTGTGCGTTTCCGAGAAGCGGCAGACTTTGTTGTCGGTGAGGCCGGCGGAAATTCCAGCGGCCCTGACGTCCGCTTCGCGAATGTGCGTTTGGCCTTTGGGATAGACGATCCAGATTGCGCCGGCTTTCTGAATCGCGCCGACGAGCGATTTGACCTTCGCGAACGCCTTCAGGTCGTCAGCGCCGAGCAGAATCATGTCCGAGCCGCTCGGAGGTTTCCCGCGCGCGAATTCCGGAACGCGGTCCGCGAGATCGTTCAGAAACGCCGCGTCTTCAATGCCGAACACGGCGATTCGTTGCCCCGGCTTGACGCCGAGCTTGTCGAGCAGCGAGCGGTGCGAATAATCGCGTTCCGGTTCGCGCGGCTTGTTGGATTTCTTGTGCGGCACAACGGCGCTCCTTGCTGAAAGGGCTGGATTATATTACGTTTCGGCAGGTAGCTCTATTGCGGCGGGCAAGGATCGAAGCATGAAAAAGCCAAGAGAAACGAAGCGCTCAACCGACGCGGCCGTGAAGGCCAAAACCGGCAAGGTCTGGGCGGAGTGGTTCAAGATACTCGACAAGGCTGGCGCAAAGAAAATGGCGCACAAGGAAATCGCGGCGTACCTTCACGAGAAACAGAAAGTGCAGTCCTGGTGGTGCCAGATGGTCGCGGTGGGATACGAGCACGAACGCGGGCTACGGCAGAAATTCCAGAAATGCGACGGCGAGTTCAGCGCGAGCGGGAGCCGCACGATCGTGGTGCCGCTTGCCAAGGCCTACGCAGCTTGGACGGACGAGAAGCTCCGTCAGCAGTGGTTGCCGGGCGCGAAACTGGAAATTACGACCGCAACGCCGGGGAAATACGTTCGCGGAAAATGGGATGAGGATACGCGGCTCAGCGTCGGCTTCTACAGTCGGGGTTCGGACAAAACGCAGGTCGCGGTGGACCACAGCAAGCTCGCGAATTCGAAGGAATGCGCGAAGATGAAATCCTACTGGTTCGCCGCGCTGAATCGCCTGCAGGGAATTCTCGAAGCGTAGCCTCAATGCGGAAGCGGGTTTAGTCCCGCCTCCGCGTCAAGAAAGAAAATCTTAGTAATCGTTGGCGGAGCCTTCGAGGAAGGCACGGAGTTTGCGCGAGCGCGAAGGATGGCGCAGCTTGCGCAGCGCCTTGGCTTCGATCTGGCGGATGCGTTCGCGCGTGACGGCGAAGGATTGCCCGACTTCCTCGAGCGTGTGCTCGCTGCCGTCGTCGAGACCGAAACGCATCTTGATGACTTTTTCCTCGCGCGGAGTGAGCGTCTTCAGCACCGAAGACGTCTGCTCCTTCAGGCTCAGGTTGATCACCGCGTCCGAAGGCGAGACGACGGCCTTGTCCTCGATGAAGTCCCCGAGATGCGAATCTTCCTCTTCGCCGATGGGAGTCTCGAGTGAAATCGGCTCCTGCGCGATTTTCAAAATCTTGCGCACCTTGGCGACAGGAATATCCATGCGCTTGGCGATTTCTTCCGAGGTCGGTTCGCGGCCGAGTTCCTGCACCAGCTGCCGCTGCGTGCGCACGAGCTTGTTGATCGTCTCGATCATGTGCACGGGGATGCGGATGGTGCGGGCCTGATCGGCGATGGCGCGCGTGATAGCCTGGCGAATCCACCAGGTCGCGTAGGTTGAGAATTTGTAGCCGCGGCGCCATTCGAATTTGTCCACGGCCTTCATCAAGCCGATGTTGCCTTCCTGAATCAGGTCGAGGAACTGCAATCCGCGGTTGGTATATTTTTTCGCGATGGAAACGACCAGCCGGAGGTTCGCTTCGATCAGCTCGTCTTTGGCCTGCGCCGCTTCGGCTTCGCCCCGAAGAATCACCCCGATCGCGCGCTTCAGCTCCGCGGGGCTGACTTCGCTGGCGAGCTCGATTTCGCTGAGCTCCTGCCTGCGCGCACGCAGATCCTTGCGCGCTTCGGCCTGGACGTCGGCCTTCGACGCTTCCACGCGCCGCTCGAGCTTCACGGTTTCGCGTTCGAGGAAGTGGACGCGCTCGACGGTCTGGTGAATCTTGTCAATCAGGCGCTTTTTTTCGAGCGGGTTGAATTCGAGCTCGCGCATCAGGCCGGACATTTCGATGCGCGTCCTGGCCACGGCATACTTCGCGTGCAGGTACGAACGCTTTTTCGCGCGCGGCACGCGATCGAGTTTCGCGGCCAGCTTCATCGCCAGCAGGTAGAGCTTGGCGATCTTGTCAATCTGCTTGAGGGTTTCCTTGGTCTTCGCTTCGATTTTTTCTTCGGTCAGCTCTTCGTCGTCGAACTGGACGATTTCCTTGATCGAACGGGAACCGTTGCGCAAATCCTCGCCGACCTGCAGAAGCTCCTTCAGGATCAGCGGAGCACGCGTGATGGTTTTCAGGACGAGAAGCTGCCCGCGCTCGATGCGCTTGGCAATGGCCACTTCGCCTTCGCGCGTCAGCAGCGGAACGGTGCCCATTTCTCGGAGGTACATGCGAACGGGGTCGTTCGTCTTCTCGAGCGTTCCGGGAGTCAGGTCGAGTTCGCCGTCTTCGGAAGCGGATGCAACAGGTGTGTCATCCTTCGCGGGTTCGGCGCCACCATCGGCATCGGCGGCTGCAAGCGCAGCTTTAGCCGTCGAAAGATCCTCGTACACATCAATCCCGTAGCGCTCAAAGGTCGAGAGCAGATCGTCAATTTCTTCCGAGGAATGAACCTCGGCCGGCAGGATATCGTTCACCTCATCGTAGAGCAGGTAGCCCCGCTCCTTGCCCATGGCGATGAGTTGCCTTACCTGATCGTATTTTTCCTCAAGAGCCAGCGTCACGCGTTCTCTCCAATAATGCTAATCGGCCTGTAGATATGAATTCCCAAGTACAAGAGGCCGGGTGAGACACCCCGGCGCATTCTCGATTTAGCTACGTATGGACGGATAGATAGGTGATCCCCTGAACCTGCCGCCGAACTTTGTCGCTTGCGCCCAACGTGCCCCGTGCGATACGGATACAACTACATTAGATGCAACGCGGGTGCCACCCGTTTCCTACAAAACCCTACAATACTATCTTAGGGGCAGCCGATCGTCAACGAATTGCCTTAAGTGAAACAGCCCATTCCGGTTGTAGCCGCTGCCCGCGGCGCACGGCGGTTTAGGGCAGATGGCACGCCTTGATGCCCTGTTTCTCGAAGTATTTCTGGTGGTACTCCTCGGCGCGGAAGAATTCCGGTGCCGGAACAATCTGCGTCACGATCTTGCGCTTGAAGACACCCGACTTGTCCAGGGCCGCCACCGATTCGCGCGCCTCCGCTTCCTGCTCGGCATCGTGAAAAAAAATCGCGGAGCGGTACTGCGACCCGTAATCCGGGCCCTGGCGGTTGAGCTGGGTCGGGTCGTGACTTTGAAAGAACACCGCGAGCAACTCGCGATAAGAAACTTCGTTCGGATTGAAATCAACCTCGACTGCCTCGGCGTGGCCGGTCTTGTCCGTGCAGACTTCCTTGTAGCTCGGATTCTCGGTGTGGCCGCCGATGTAACCGACCGCCGTCGAGGTAACGCCTTTTACCTGCCGGAACGCGTCTTCGACGCCCCAGAAACAGCCCGCTGCGAAAGTCGCCTTAGCCATGGTTTGGAACCCCCTTCTTTTCAGTCAACGAGAGGTACTGCATGTTGCCATAAGGAAGCCGCCGGGTCGAGTTCGCGAGCGCCAACGCCGGCCCTTACCGCTCGAAAACGATATGTTACACGGAACCACGAGGGGAATTGCCTACACGAGCATTAGACGGGCCAGCGGCCATTTGGTCGCAGGAAGTTTCGGCAGCGACTCAGTTTCCGGCTATCTGACTTATCGGGACTTCTCGGCTCCAAAAGACGAAGTCTGCCCGGAATTAAACCAGGAGCACACGACTCGCTGCAATGCGGATCAGCATTCGCCGAAGAGGCGTGCGCGCACGTTGTCGTTCAGTGGTAGATCCGGTCCGCTATTCAGGTGGTCCGGCAGGCGGGTTGGATCCTTTTCGATGAGCGGCATGGCTCTCTGCCGGATCAATGCGGAGTCCGGAGAAGGATCTTGAAGGAGTGTACGAAGCCATCCCTCCACCGTCTGGCAGACACTAAAGTACTTGCCGTGTTGTTGGGCGTAACGATTTCCTGCGATATCCCAATCCGAATTTCCGGCGAGCTCGTCGCGCAGAACTCGGGCGTCGCGCAAGCTAAGGCTGAGGCCTTGACCCCATGTCGGATCGCTCGTTCCCGCGGCGTCGCCGATTAGAGCCACGCCATCGCGATACGGATGTTCTACCTGAGACTCGCTCACATCGAAGCTGGCTAGCGGCCCAATGCATTTTGCCTTCTCATAGAGCTGGTCAACGTAGGGGGCCACCTTCGCTGATTCGCTACGGAAATGACTGAGCATCGAGCCACCCTGCAAGCGGTATCCCAGTGATTTCGGATAACCGAAGTACGCGCGAAATCGGTTGGCCCCAATTGGGACAACGACATGAAGAGTACCGAAATCGGGATTGAACGCGAAGCGGACCAAATCCTCCGGCGAAGACACATCGCTCAGCAGCACGCCGGCGAGGAGAAATCCGTGCGCGGCTTCTTGAACCGCGAAGCCTGACCACTTCCGACACGCAGAACCGCGGCCGTCCGCACCGACCACGAGGCGCGCGGAGATTCGTTCCGAGTCCGCGCCATTGATGCGCACTTCTGGCGGCGACCCCGGTTCAATCCGATCGACAGTGACGCCACGCCGAACTTCTGCTCCCGCAGTTTCAGCCGCGGCAATGAGGATTTCCTGCATTTCCGGATGGGCAAACGTGAGACCCGGGAGATGTTGCGGCGTGGTTGCAACAAAATCGCGAGGCCCTGTACCCGAGTCTATGAATCGAATGTCGTGGGCACACGCCTGCTCTAGAATTTCGAGGATTCCCAGTTCGCGTGCCTCCGCGCGTCCCCACGGGAACGCCATCTCTCCTCGCACACGATCTTTGAAGCGCGTCTCTCGCTCTAATAAGAGGACCCTGGCCCCTTGTTTCGTCGCGGCGGTCGCCAACGAAGAACCGGCGATGCCCCCTCCGACGATGACGATGTCATATCTTGTCGCTGCCAATCGTATCTCCCAGAACCGGTGTTCCCCGTGCCACGAGAACTACTTTAGCACTACCCCTACTTCGAGCTTATGACGGCGAGCCTGGGGCTAGCCAACGGCTGACTCCCGATCAACGCGCGAATCGGAAACTCACCTACTATCGAAGAGGCCTTGCCATAACATGGTGGACTATATACCACCACTCGAGAAACAGTTCCCGTCGCCCTCGATGGCGTTATAGAGACTTTGGCTGTATAAATTACTTATGACCTTTCTACGCCGCGTCGTAATGCTCTCTCGCAGTCCTAAGTTTGGCAGGTATTTGGAATCCAAATGGTCGAATCGCGCCCTTGGGACGATTCAAGTGTCCATCGTTTTGCTGGTGTTGTCGTCGCTGGTGCATCTGCCGCGGGCCTTCGCGGCGACTCCTGACCTGGAGACTGTGCTGACTAGCTCGCGCCAGCGTATTGAGAAATTGGACTACCGCATGAGCGGGCACCTCACACGGGTGGAAGGCAATGGCAAGCGCACGAACTACAAGTTTATCGGCAAGGCTCACTGGTTTCCCGATGGTCTGCGTCTTCTATGCGAAATCTCGGGGCCTGGATCGGAGAAGACGAGCCTTGTTGTGCATATGAGCGTTACCGGGCATGTGACCATCGAGGCGGAACTTCCCGGCGAGAAGGCCGCCAGCGTGTTGCCTTTCGAGCATTGGAACGATCCACTAGTGGGTACAGATTTCTCCTTTGAAGACATGGTAGAGAACCAGTTCTTCTGGAAGAGTCAGGAACTCCTGGCACCGGAAAAATACGGCGCACGCGATTGCTTTGTCCTTAAGAGCAAATCCGACCCTCAGGATCGGACTTACTACGATTCAGTAACATCGTGGATTGACCGCGGCATTTTGTTCCCCGTGCATGTGGTGAAGACGCTTCGCGGGACCGGACAGCAGAAGGAATTCATTTACTACGGGCTGCGGCAGGAGGGCGGCGCCTGGTCCGCGACGCAAGTGGAGGCGAAGGTGCAGGGCAAGCCCGGTTCCTCGATGCTTGTGATCGAAGCGGGCTCGCCAAAGGCAAATCTCACAGCCAAGGACTTTGATACCAGCCAGTTCAGCGCTAAGTGAGAGGAAGTGAAATAAATCGAATCGCCTGATTAGGCTGTTGCAGGGATTCGTGCTCGCGCGGGAACATCCACGGTGTTCGCGTTATTGCGTAAGTTCCTTTTCAGGCGTTGCCGAGGCCCCGCTCAGGCCAAAGGGCCACCAATTCCAGTCGCCGGCAAGTTGCAATAGTGCCGGCCCGACAATCATCCGCACTACTGTAGCGTCAATGAACACGGCCACGGCGAGCGTAAAGCCCAACATTTGGACCACCAGAAAACTCCCCAATGTGAATGCGGTGAAGACGGCAATCATAATTGCCGCGGCGCTGGTGATGAGCCCAGCCGTCCGCGCCAGGCCCTCGATCACCGCTGATTTTTCGGATAGACCGCGCCGCCGTTCTTCGAGGACTCGAGCGACCAGGAAGACTTCGTAGTCCATGCTCAATCCGAAGACGATGGCAAACGAGAGAATCGGCACGATCGGGTATACGGTTCCGGTCCCTCCGGCGACCCCAAAGAGTTTGCTTCCGTGGCCTTCCTGAAAAACGAGAACTAACGCGCCGAATGAAGCGCCGACGGACAGCAGATTGAGCAGAATTGCTTTGACAGCCGCAAACAAGGAACGTAGCCCGATCAGCAGCGCCAGCAGGCTCCCCAACACGACGCCAAGAATCACTCTCGGCAGCCACGTTCTCACTACCCCGTCGTAATCTGCGTCGAGTGCGGGTATGCCGCCGACGCGCAGCACGGCGCCGGGCACGCCCGTTATCGCGGCGACGTCGGACGAGCGCACATCTCGCACCCATCGTATCTGTTCGTTGGGCGAAAGACTTGCAGTGGGCAGCAATTCAATCAACGTAGCCCGGCCATCGGTGCGAATAAAACTCTTGCGAATTGCCTCAGGGACATCGTTGACAGCATCCGGAGTATCAGACATTCCCGTAAGGGTCGGAAGAGACAGGACCTCTTGCGCTCGAGGGTCGCTCTGGAAGCTCTTCGTCAAGTTACTCACGGCAAGCCAGCCAGCCGGGGAGAGCGGCGGAGACTGCGGCGGCAACTCCAGGACCACTCGGAGGGACTGCACGATACCCGACCGCCCCATGTTTTGCAGCGTGTGCAGTGCTTGCACCGACTCTGCTGCGGCAGGCAGCGAGTCACGGTCCGGAATCCCCGGAGAGATTCTCCGTGCCTGGAATCCAAGGAGCAGTAGCGGAACCCCGGCGACAAGCAGAGCCGCCCAGGGCCGGCGGGTTATGATGCTGCCCCACCGTACCCACCGCTCACTCAGCGCGCATAGACTCTCCGGCGATTGGAATCGTCTGCCTGGAAGAGGTACTCTGGCGGCGTTGATGCGATGCCCCAGCAGACTAAGCACCCAAGGCAGAATGAATGTGCATAGCATGACACTCAAAACGGTTACCAGCAGGCCGGCTATCCCGATGGAGCGGAGTTCGCTGATGGGCACGGGCAGCAGCGCCGAAAATCCGATTGCAACTGTCGTGGCCGAGATTATCAGGGTTCGTCCCGCTTGCCCGGCGGCGATATCGGCAGCTTCGCCTGGTTCATAACCCTCCGCCAATGCTTCGCGAAACCGGCTGACCATCAGCAACGCATAGTCTATGCCCAAGCCAAGGCCGAGCATCGTCGCCAGATTCTGCACCAGAATCGAGAGATGCAGATAATGCGCGAGTAGCGCAGCGGCACCCATCGCCATCGAAATGGAGAGCAGTCCAATCCCCAGCGGCAATAGCGCGGCCACAAGACTGCCGAAAGCCAGCACCAGCAACAAGAGAGTTACCGGCATCGCTCGTTCTTCGGCATGCTTGACGTCATCAGCGCTGACCTTGCGAAGATCGAAGGTCAGTGGCGATTCGCCCGTAATCTGCAGTTTGATATTGGGGTACTTCGATCTAAGCTGGCCTTCCATCCAGTCTGCTTTTGCCCTCAGTATGGGAACCAACGCCTCGACGGTTTTATCGCGCGGGTCCAACCCGACGATGATCAAGGCCTCGCCGTTGTCTCCAGTGAACAGAGTATCGTGCCAATCCAGACTCGAGAGGGCACCCGACACACCCGGAACACTTCGCAATGAACTGGTCAAAAAGCTCAATGCATCTGCGCTCTCTGCTGAATCCGGATCGGGAATACCAGTGATCACCAGAACCAGGCGGTGGGCATATGAAGACTGGAAACGCTGCGCCAGTTCCAGGTCAACTCTTTCGGATTCCCCGCCCTTGATGTGGACGGTTGTCTCCAGGCGACGTTCAACTTTGTAGGAAAAGGGCACCAGCGCAAGGGCCATGGCGAACCCCGCCATCGCCAGCCAAAATCTGCGGCGAGCGGCATCATGGCCGGTCTTCAAGACTGGCATTACCACGGAAGATCCTCGTTGTTTCCTGGTTCGTCCGAAAGCCACCAAGCGACTTCAGTGATCGGGCGCATCCATAATATAGGATGAAACTGGATATTCACGCGGATTTGGCCTGGAGTTTAGTTAAATATCAATGGGAGAAACTACCCGCTAAATCAGGCCAGTTTCGCCGCGAGCACGGGAGAGCCGTTTGGAGAGGTGGCGCCGTGCGATCGTTCGAAGATTTGTTCGAGGATGTCGGGAATTTCGAAGACGGCGCGATTGTGGAGAGCGGCGACGTTGGCGCGGTAGCGGGCCAGCGCAGCGGGCTCGATCAATTGGGCGACGGCCGCATCAATCTTGTCAAAGCTGCGCAGCACCAATCCAACCTCTCCATCAATGACCCACTCGGCGTTGTAACGCTCCTGCGGCAGCGTCCATGCATTGCATTCCACAATTACCGGAAGCTGCATGGCCAGCGCTTCGCTCACGCTGCCGGGGCCCGGCTTGCCGATGAAGAAATCCGCGAGATGCATGTACTCGTTTACTCGAGTCGTAAATCCCCCGACAAAACAGGGCACGCGGGATTTTCTGGTGCGAAGCGCGTTCGCCAGCTTTTCATTTTTTCCGCAAACGAAGATCAGCTGAAGATCGAGCGGCGATTTGTCCAGGCGCTCGGCGATTTCGAGCATCACGTTGGAACCGTGGCCGCCGAAAAGCACAAGCCCAGTGGGCAGATCGGGCCGTAATCCCAGGCGCTCCCGCGCGGCGACGCGATCCGCGACGGGCGCGTCGTAAAACCGCGGATGCAGAATCATTCCCGAGGCGCGAAAAATCCTGTCGTCGGAATTCCCCATCGCGCGCGCCTGCTCGACCGCGCGATCGGAGCCGCAGATAAAATATTGTTGCTGGCGCTCGATCCAAAAATGCGGCGGATAGTCGGCAATGTCCGTAAGTATCGTTACGAATGGGCGTCCGGGGAAGACGCGGCCAAAACTTTCTCCCATTGCGCGGTTGAAATGCGGCACAAACGAAATGACCATATCCGGTTCGGTCTCTCTCCAATGCGCTTCCAGCAATCGAACCGTCGGCCGGTGATACATTCGAATCGTGAACTGCAACACCCTTAGGAGCTGAGGGCTTCCGAGCGTCCAACCCTTGCGTAGCATCGTGTTATAGACATCCTGAATGCGGATGCCGGCATATTTCTTGACGATATCGAGGGGGTCCATCAGTTCCTGCAGATTCGTAAGCCTGACTTCCCAGGGACGCCGCTGGGTTTCGACAACCATCTGAAGGGCGGTTGCGGCGGCGCGGTGGCCACCCCCTGCGTCAAAAAATCCACACTCAATTTTCTGCACTTAGACGGGCTCCATAAGTGAGGCATTCTGGCACTGGAAGGGCCATCAATTACTACAGTTGTGTTAAAAGGTCCGAAGGTGTTTCGAATCAGTTAACTACCTATGTTTTCAGAATCTTAGCGGCAATGTCATCTGTGTGTAACCCTGTGAATTTATTGTGGAAATCGTGAAATGCGATATGCATGTCCACTCGTACTTCTCCGGCGCATGCACCACGCCGTTTGTGCGCGCCTTCGCCCGGGAAAGTTATAGCGATCCGCTCGAGGTTCACGCCCAGCTGAAGCGACGGGGCATGGACCTCTTCACATTAACCGACCACGACTCTATTGAGGGCGCCGAGAAGCTGCGGCGCGAGCCGAATTTCTTCCTCAGCGAGGAGCTGACGTGCCGGATGCCCAGCGGTACGGAAGTCCATATTGGAGTTTACGACTTCCATGAGCGCCAGCACGCGCAGCTCCTGCAAAGGCGCAACGATCTGGTCTCGTTGCTGATGTATCTCACGGAGCGCAGGATTTTCTTCAGCATCAACCACGTGTTCTCCGGCATGACGGGTCGCCGCGAGAGCGAGGACTTCGTGTGGTTCCAGGAGTATTTCCCGGCGATCGAGACGCGCAACAGCCACATGCTCGAGGCGACGAACGGCTACGCTGCGAGCCTCGCCGAGCGATGGGAAAAGATTGGCGTCGGTGGAAGCGACGCGCACGCGCTCGCATCCGTGGGAACGGCTTACACCGAGGTTCCGGGCGCGCGCGACAAAGAGGAATTCTTCGCGGGGTTGAAAAACGGCATGGGCCGCGTGGCGGGCGAATCCGGCTGTTTTTCGAAATTGACGCGCGACGTATTTCTGATCGGCGTCGAAATGATGCGCGAGAAATCCTGGACCGCTCTAATCACGCCGCTGGCCGTGCTGGTCCCTGCGATCACCTACCTGAATTATCGCGATGAACGTTCTTTCAGCCGCCGGTGGGCGGCGGAAATCCTGCATCGCCCTGAATCACGCAAACGCACTCGCTGGATCACCGTACCGCAGCGCGCGGTGGAGGAGTGGGTATGACCGTCGCCAAAGCAGTCTGGGACCAGATTCAATCGAACGATCACCGTCTGATGCGCCGGGTGCATCGCTGGCGCGCGCCTCGGTGGTTCCGCATTCTGATGATTGTGGCCACACGGGGAGGCGACGGATGGCTCTGGTACGCACTCGGCCTGATCCTGGTGCTCTACGGTGGAGAGCAGCGCTTCGCCGCCATCGGGGCGGCCGCTTCCAGCGCCGCGGCGGGGATCTTTTTATTCCGCGTGCTCAAACACAGCAGCCGGCGCCAAAGACCCTGCGAAATTGAACCGCACTGCTGGGCCTCGATTCTGCCTCCGGATAAATATTCGTTTCCCTCGGGACATTCCATCACGGCGTTCGCCGTGGCTATGTCGCTGGGACTCTTCTACCCCTACCTGCTGACGGCTCTCCTGGTCTTGGCTTTCCTGATCGCAGCGTCGCGCATCATTCTTGGAATGCACTTCCTGAGCGACGTACTCGCGGGATCAGCCATTGGAGTCGCCCTCGGTATCATCAGCTTCCACATTTTCGCAATTATCTAAAACCTAGAGCGGGATTTACGGGCGCCCGGCGGCGGGTTTGCGGCCAGTCGCCGGCGGAGCCGGTTCGGGAGCCTGTTTCTTGCGCAGCAGGTCCACGACGGCGTGGTAGAGGCGCGCACGAACCTCATAACGCTCGCTTGCACGCGTCAGGTAGCGCAGAACGATGTTCACTCCGGACGCGGTCGGCCGGACGCTCAGCGAAGGAGTCGCCGCAAAGGCGCGTTTCTCAATCGAGGAACTGACGCTATTCCATTCCGTTTCGGCGAGTTTTGCATTTGCCGCTGTTTCTTCCGCGGCGATCTTCTGCAGCGCCTCTCCGGTGGCGTAGGGATCGGCGTTTTCCGGGACCTGGGCTTCGATTTCGTCCCAGAGCCACTGCCCCGACGTCGAAAAATTGAAGTAGTGCCCTTCGATGGCGAAGCTGTTCACGAACGACACTTGCCGGCCGGTTGGATGGCCCGCGTCGGTCCAATTTCCCGTTTCAAGCAGCACGGTGTGAAGTAGTCCGACCTTGATCACCTCTCCACCGACGCCATTGATCTCCACCCAATCGCCCGCGCGAATGCCGTCCTTGCCCATCAGCACGAACCAGCCAAAGAAACCGACGATGAAATCCTTCATGGCCACGGTCAGGCCCGCGCCGGCGAGCGCGAGGACCGTCGCCAGATTGGTGGGCATCCCGAAGATCACGAGCAAGATGGACAACAGCCCCAGCGCCTGCAGCGCGAACAGAATCAGCGCGCGCATCGTGTGCATCTCGCGGCGCTCCAGGGCCACGCCCGCGAATAGACGCTGGATCAGGTCATTGGCGCCCAGCACGAGCACGCCGATCAGAAAAACCCAGAACACAGACACGAAGATCTGGTGCAGAAAGCCCTTGGCGCGAGCGTTGACGAGGTCGGCCCACCCGGAATAAACGGCGGCGAGCTGCTGTTCGGTGGCGATGCGCTTGTCGGAGTCGGCGAGATTCTGCTTGTCCTGCGATTGCTGGCGCAGGCGGGAGAGCGGAGTATCGGTTTCCGGCCCGGAGCCCACCGCGTTCTGAGCCGGTGGTTTTCCCGCTTGCATTTCTTTTTCGAGCGTTTCGTGCGTAGCGGAGAGAGTGGCCGCGCGCCCGAGCGCATCCGATTGAGCTTGGAGCAGCAGTTTTTCTTTCGAGCGAAGCGACATCCACGCGCGAGTTTCCGCTGCAATGCTCCTGGATTGCGTGACCTCGATCGAGGGCGCCGATCCGGCGGGCGGACCGGCCTGCGACGCTGCGTTTTGCGTCCCCGCCGCTTTGCGCTGATCGAGCAGTTGTTGAATAGTGGCCTGCTTGTCGCCGCCGGAGCGGATCAGGTCCTGCTGCGCGTCCTCGAGATCGTCCTGATCGAGAGCAAGCTGAGCTTGCGCGATGCCGATCAAATTCTGAAGATCATCCTTGGCGCTCCCTTTCGCATTGGCCATCGCAGCGGTGAATACAGCGATCCGGTTCTGATCGGCGGCGACTGCCGCCGTCCCGGACTGCACCCTGGCGGCGAGTTCGCGCGTCTGCGGGGTGAGCGGGGCGGGATTTTCAGCCGCGTCGTGCATCGCTGCGGAAAATGCGAGGTCCACCGAATGGTCGGCCAATCGCAGCGCCTGGTTGGCGTAATCCTCCTCGATGTGCGTCACAGCGAGGGGAGCGAGCTGCTGCGCGGTGTCGAGCGGGTGCGCGTCAACCAGGTTCGAGGCGCTCTTCGAAGCCAGCCGGATGGCGCGCAGGCGCACACGATAGTCGGACCAGCCGCGCGTAAGAATCACGGCGGCCAGCGCGATGGCAAGCAGCGCGAGCAAGCACGCCCAAATTGCCTTTTC
This sequence comes from uncultured Acidobacteriota bacterium, assembly GCA_963842425.1. Classification (GTDB taxonomy): domain Bacteria; phylum Acidobacteriota; class Terriglobia; order Acidiferrales; family UBA7541; genus Palsa-295. The sequence continues at coordinate 123,611 of CAWJGQ010000016.1, forward strand.
GTATGTTTTCATGTGCGTCGGCTGGGGGTACACCGATTCTAATATGCCTATCGGCCACGCGGAGGAAAAATCGAGCGCGCGCGGACGCGCCAAACTCGCGGGCTTGACGCCCGTATCAGGGCAAGCGGACAATCTGAGCCGACCCGGATTCCGGGTTGGTGAATTTCCATGTTGAAACGCCACCAAGGGTTGAACCGCCGAGAAGCTGACGAGGTTGGCCCGAGCGCCGGGGAGCGCATGACCGAGGGAAAAGCGCTGCGTGAGCGCGTTCCCAGAGCCTCTCACGCCGAGTGGAAGGCTCCGCCCGGCCGCCCCAATCCGATTGAGCTGCTGCAGCGGGGCGACCGGGGACGGGTGCAGGAACTCTTGCCGATTCGCTACGGCCGCATGCGGCAGTCGCCCTTCGCATTTTTCCGAGGCTCCGCGGCGCTGATGGCCAGCGATCTTGCAGGGACGCCCTCCACGCGACTTCGGGTCCAGGCGTGCGGCGATTGCCACGTCGCGAATTTCGGCGGCTTTGGGAGCCCGGAACGCCGGCTGGTATTCGACATCAATGATTTCGATGAAACGCTTCCCGCGCCGTGGGAATGGGATTTGAAGCGCCTCGCGGCGAGCATCGTCCTGGCCTGCCGAAATTTCGGTTTCGGCGAGCACCATTGCGCGGACGCGGCGCGCACGGCAGCGCGCTCCTACCGCGTGCACATGCGCGAATACGCCGAGATGCGCGCGCTGGACGTGTGGTATTCGCATCTGGACGCGGAGATTTTCGTCGCCGACGCGAAATCAGCCGCCGCCCGAAAGCGCTGGGAGCAAGTCGAGAAGAACGCCGCTGCACAAACCGCCGAACATGTGTTTCCGAAAATCACCGCCCTGAGAAATGGCAGGCTGAAGATTTTGGATTTTCCGCCGCTCGTCTATCACCCAGCTGGAATCATCAGGATCGGCAAACGTGTGCGCGATATGTTCGAACGCTATCGCCGGTCTCTCCCCGAGGAGCGGCGCGTGATTCTCGACCGCTACCACATCGTGGACATCGCCCGAAAGGTTGTGGGCATTGGCAGCGTCGGGACGCGCTGCGCCGTGGCCCTGTTGATGGCGGGCGCGAAAGATCCGCTGTTTCTCCAGTTCAAGCAGGCGAACTCGTCCGTGCTGGCCCCCTATGCGGGCAAGAGCCGGTATGAGAATCAGGGAGAGCGGGTCGTCACCGGGCAGCGCATGCTGCAGTCGGTAAGCGACATTTTTCTCGGCTGGGCGCGCGACGACGAGGGCCGCGACTACTACTTCCGCCAGCTTCGGGACATGCGCATGAAGATTGATTTCACGCAAATGTCCCGGCAGGACTGGCTCGAATACGTCGAGATTTGCGGGTGGACACTGGCGCGCGCACACGCGCGAACGGGAGATCCGGCGCGAATCGCCGGTTACCTCGGCAAGAATGCGGCAATGGATCGGGCGGTCGGAAGTTTTGCCGTGGCCTATGCGGATCAAGCCGAGCGAGACCACGCGCAGCTCGTCAAAGCGATTCGTGCGGGAAAGATTCAGGCGCGGTTGGGTTTGCGGGCTTGATTTGTCGGCCGCGGCCTCAGAGATCGAGCGGCAGCGGATTTTTCCCCGTAATCAGGCGTGCCGAACGGTCCCACGTGAAATAAAACCACGCCCACTGCACGAAAACCAGCAGCCGGTTTTGAAACTCGACGATGTAGAGCAAGTGAACGAAAATCCACAGCAACCACGCTGGCAATCCGGAAAGGCGCAGTCCATTCAGATCAGCAACCGCGGCGCCCCGGCCGATCGTGGCGAGATTTCCCTTGTCGAAATAATGAAACGGTTTCGACTTTTCTCCGCGCAGGCGGTGCGCGATCACATCTGCGACGTAGCGGCCCTCCTGAATCGCAGGCTGCGCCACTCCCGGCAGGGGCTTTCCCGTCTGGTGCGCGAAATTCGCGAGATCGCCGACCACAAAAATTTCAGGATGTCCCGCCACGCTGAGGTCCGGCTCAACAACGACCCGCCCTGCCTTATCGCATTGCGCGCCGCATTCCGCGGCCAGCATTCGCCCCAGCGGTGAACCCAGCACTCCGGCGGCCCACAAAATCGTGCGCGTCGGAATCGTCTCGGTCTTGTCGCCTTCGCGCACCGTTACCGAATCCTTCCGGACGTCAGTAACCATCGCGCCCGTGCGCACGGTCACGCCCAGGCGCTCGATCATGGTGCGTGCGGCGGCCGAAAGTTGCGGCGGATAGGCCGGGAGCACGCGATCGGTGCCCTCCACTAGAATGATGCGGGCCTCGGAGGGATTAATTTTGCGGAAGTCGCGCCGCAGCGTGTCGTTGGCGATCTCACCCAGCGCTCCGGCGAGTTCTGCGCCCGTGGGTCCGCCGCCGACAATTACAAAAGTCATCCACGCGCGCAACTTATCGGGGTCCGGTTCGCGCTCGGCGGTTTCAAAGGCCAGCAGAATCCGGCGGCGCATGTCCGTGGCGTCTTCGACGGTTTTCAGCCCGGGCGCGAATTTCTCCCACTCGTCGTGGCCGAAGTACTGATGGCTCGAGCCGGTGGAGACGACGAGCGTGTCGTACTCGAGCGAGCCGTCGCTCAAAATCACGCGGCGATTCGCGGCGTCAATTCTGGTGGCCTCGGCGAGAAGCACGCGCGTGTTTTTGTGACGCCTCAGGATGTTGCGAAGCGGCGAAGCGATGTTTGCGGGCGAAAGCGTTCCGGTCGCAACCTGGTAGAGCAGTGGTTGAAATAGGTGGTAGTTGCAGCGGTCAATAAGGGTTACTTCGACCGGGGCGTGCCTGAGTTTGAGGGCGGCGCTCAGGCCGCCGAAACCACCGCCGACAATCACGACTCGATGCTGGCTGGCCATGCGTCACCATCCGCGATCAACAACATTATCGTACCGCAATCCGCCTCGACGCATGGCCCGATCGCGTCGCCGATAGCCCGCGGACGCGGCTAACCAGTCCCGTTTGAGACGTTTCCATTGCTTACAAAATCCTTACGGCTCTCTTATTCCTTCCTAACGCCTCGGGAGTAGCCTGCATTCGGCTCCGGCCACGGGCGCGCATATCGGGCGCTCGGTGGAGCTTGAAAAGGAGTACGGCAATGCTTATCTTTCTGGCGATTGTGATGGGTCCGGGACTCGGTTTCATGCTATTTGCCCTCGCTCAGTTCTGGCACGAGGCACGGCGATTCCGGCATACCGACCCGAGGAGACTGCCGGTGACCGTCGTCACTGCAACGAATCCTTGGGGAGAACGCGCGCCGCGCCGGGCGGCTGAAACGCATGAAGGCGACTGGACCGCACACGAAGAAATCGTCACAACGCACCTCGAGAACCGCGTCCCGAAGGGGTCATTCTGATGCTCGACATTATTTTCTTGGTTTGCACCGCTGGTTTTTTTGTTTTGGCGATCGCGTATGTGTGGGCATGCGACCGCCTCAAGTAAGGAGCGACTTCGATGATCGGTAACATTGTGCTCCTGGGAATTTGTCTTCTCACGGGCGTGTACTTGCTGGCCGCGTTGCTTTGGCCGGAGAGGTTTTAACCATGACTGCGAACGGTTGGCTGCAAATCGGATTGTTTTTCGTCGTGCTCCTTGCCGTCACGAAGCCGCTCGGCGTCTTCATGGCGCGCGTCTTCGCAGGCGAGAAGACTTTTCTCGATCCAGTGCTCCGCCCGCTGGAGCGGCTGCTCTACCGGGTCTGCGGCGTGGACGAGAAGTCCGAGATGGATTGGAAGGAATATACGGTCGCGATGCTGCTTTTCAGCGGCGTCAGCATGGCGTTGCTCTACGGGCTCGAGCGCGTCCAACAGTGGCTGCCGTGGAACCCGCAGCATTTTCCCTCCGTTCCGGCCGCGCTGGCCTTTAACACTGCCGCGTCGTTCACCACCAACACCAACTGGCAGAACTACGGCGGCGAATCCACGATGAGTTACTTCACGCAGATGGCGGGGCTCGCGTATCACAACTTTGCCTCCGCCGCGGTCGGCATCGCGCTCGCCATTGCCGTGATCCGCGGGATCGCGCGCCGCGAATCGAAGACCATCGGCAACTTCTGGGTGGACGTGACCCGGTGCATGTTGTGGATCCTCGCTCCGGCGTGCCTGGTGATCGCGCTCGTGTTCGTTTCGCAGGGGATGACGCAGAATCTACGGCCGTACGACACGGCGAAATTCCTGAACCCGCAAACCGTGCAGACCACCGGCGCCGACGGCAAGACCACATCCCAAACCGTCACCGACCAGGTGATCATGCAGGGCCCCATCGCTTCTCAGGAAGCGATCAAGATTTTCGGCACCAACGGCGGTGGTTTTGCCAATGCCAATAGCGCCCACCCATTCGAGAATCCCAATCCGCTGACCAATTTCATGCAGATTGTGATGATGCTCTCGCTTGGGGCGGGTCTCACGTACACGCTCGGCCGAATGACGGGCTCGCAGCGGCATGGATGGGCTGTCTGGGCCGCGATGGCGCTTCTGTGCCTCGCCGGCGTCACGGTGATCTACGCCATGGAGGCGCACGGCAATCCATTGCTCCATGGAATTGACCAGCATACGAGCGCCATGCAGCCGGGCGGCAATATGGAGGGCAAGGAAGTTCGCTTCGGCATAGCGCCCACTGCGCTGTTTGCAACTACGACGACGGACGCGAGCTGCGGCGCCGTCAACGGCATGCACGATTCGTTCACTCCGCTTGGCGGCATGATTCCGCTGGTCAATATCATGATCGGCGAGGTCATTTTCGGCGGGGTGGGCGCGGGACTTTACGGCATCGTCGTTTTCATCGTGCTCTCGGTCTTCATCGCTGGCTTGATGGTTGGGCGGACGCCGGAATATCTCGGCAAAAAGATCGAGGCGTACGACGTGAAGATGGCCATGATCACGGTGCTCGTTTTCTGCCTCATAGTCCTCGTCCTCACGGGTGTCTCAATCGTCTCCCCGTTTGGCACGTCGTCAATCTCGAATGCCGGTCCGCACGGCCTGTCGCAAATCCTGTACGCCTACACCTCCATGGCAGGCAACAACGGCTCGGCCTTCGCCGGGCTCAACGGAAACACGAACTGGTTCAATCTCAGCGGCGCTTTCGACATGCTGCTGGGACGCTTCTTCATGGTGATCCCGGTGTTGGCGATGGCCGGCAACCTGGCGCGAAAGAAAATCGTTCCGGAATCGTCCGGAACATTTCCGGTGACCACGCCCCTTTTTACGTTTCTGCTTATGTCCGTGATCTTGATCGTCAGCGCACTTACATTTTTCCCGGCGCTCAGCCTGGGCCCGATTCTCGAGCACCTGCTGATGCACGCCGGAAAGGTTTTCTGAGGCAGCCATGACCCCACAAACGGCACACGAATCTGAATTCGTATCCCCGGCGAACATTCCGGATCCCACCCCGAATGTCGTTTCCAGGGAGCGTAAGAGGAAGTCGCTTTGGACCGGCGGCATCGTCGCCGGTGCGCTGAGGGATTCGTTCATCAAGCTGAACCCGCGCACGTTGATGAAGAATCCCGTGATGTTCGTGGTCGAAATCGGATCGGTGATCACCACCTTCGATCTGGTGCGCGACCGGATATTGCACCTCGCCGGATTCGGCTTCGAGCTTCAGATCACGCTCTGGCTGTGGTTCACCGTGCTCTTCGCGAATTTCGCCGAGGCCATGGCCGAAGGCCGCGGCAAAGCGCAGGCGGACACGCTGCGCAAGGCCCGCGCGGAGACCGTCGCCAGGCGATTGATGACGGATGGCTCGATAGAGGAAATTTCGGGCTCAAAACTGCGCGCCGGCGACCGCGTGAAAGTTGTCGCGGGCGAATTCATTCCCGGAGACGGCGAGGTCGTGGAAGGCGTCGCGTCCGTGGACGAATCCGCCATCACGGGAGAATCCGCGCCAGTGATTCGCGAATCCGGTGGAGATCGCTCCGCGGTGACCGGCGGCACGCGCGTGCTTTCCGATGAAATCATCGTGAAGATCACCTCGAACCCGGGCGAGACGTTTCTCGATCGCATGATCAAGCTGGTCGAAGGAGCCGAACGCCAGAAGACGCCGAACGAAATCGCGCTGAATATTTTGCTTTCCGGCCTGACTATCATTTTCCTGTTGGCGGTGGTCACGCTTCAGCCCATGGCTATTTACTCGGGTTCGCCGCAGTCGGTTTTCGTTCTGATCTCGCTGCTGGTCTGCCTGATTCCCACCACGATCGGAGGCTTGCTCTCCGCCATCGGCATTGCGGGAATGGACCGCGTCGTCCAGCGCAACGTGCTGGCGATGTCCGGCCGCGCCGTGGAAGCAGCGGGCGATGTGGACACGCTGCTGCTGGACAAGACTGGAACGATCACGCTTGGCAACCGCCGCGCGACCGAGTTCATACCCGCCCCGGGAATCTCGGAAGCTGATCTTGCGGATGCCGCGCAACTTTCGTCGCTCTCCGATGAAACACCGGAAGGGCGCTCGATCGTGGTGCTGGCGAAGGAAAAGTACAACCTGCGCGGCCGCGAACTTTCGGCCTACGCAGCCACGTTCATTCCCTTTACCGCCGTGACGCGCATGTCCGGCGTGGATCTCGACGGCCGCGAAATCCGCAAAGGCGCATTCGACGCCATCGTTCAGCACTGCTCGAGGAAGGGTAATCCGGTCCCCCCACAGGTCGAAGAGGCCGTCAAAACTATCTCAAACGCCGGCGGGACTCCGCTGCTCGTCGCCGAAGATTGCCGCATCCTCGGCACCATCCATTTGAAGGACATCATCAAGGGCGGAATGCGCGAACGCTTCGACCAGCTGCGGGCCATGGGCATTCGCACCGTGATGATCACCGGCGATAATCCGCTCACGGCGGCCGCAATTGCGCGCGAGGCGGGCCTGGACGATTTTCTCGCTCAAGCAAAGCCGGAAGATAAACTCGCTCTGATTCGCAAGGAACAGGCCAAGGGAAAACTCGTTGCCATGACCGGTGACGGCACGAACGACGCGCCCGCGCTCGCGCAGGCCGATGTGGGTCTGGCCATGAACGCAGGCACGCAAGCCGCGAAGGAAGCCGGGAACATGGTGGACCTCGATTCCAATCCGACGAAGCTGATCGAAGTGGTCGAGATCGGGAAGCAGTTGCTGATCACCCGCGGCGCGCTGACTACATTTTCAGTGGCCAACGACGTGGCGAAATATTTCGCCATCATTCCGGCGATGTTTGCCGGCGCCTTTCCGGTTTTGAACGTCCTGAACATCATGGGACTGAAGACTCCGCAATCGGCGATTTTGTCCGCTGTGATCTTCAACGCTCTGATCATCATCGCGCTCGTGCCGCTGGCGCTGCGCGGCGTGCGCTATCGTCCGCTCGGCGCTTCGGCGCTGCTGCGCTGGAATCTGCTGGTCTATGGAGTGGGCGGCATCATCGCGCCCTTTATCGGAATCAAGATCATTGATTTGATTATTACGCACGTCGGCCTGGCGTGAGTTGCACGGGACGGATCGAGATGAGCATTCGAAGGACACAGCATGACGGCCCTCAGCTTGTTCGGACTGTTCGCGGTCTCCGTAATGGTGCTGTGTTATGCCATGGAGGGCCGCCACTCCGGGTTCATTCTGGCGTTCGCGGCGTCCTGCCTGTTGGCGTCCGCCTACGGATTCTTGCAGGGGGCATGGCCCTTCGGTGCGGTGGAGGTTATTTGGTCGGTGATTGCGGTCCGGCGTTGGCTGGTTGCCAGCAGACAGCCGCGCCCACCGGTCATGTAATTCAGGGTTTCAGCGCTGAGGTATTTGGCGTTTTGAGTGGAAATGGAACGAGGCGAATATGAAAAAGAATCTACTAATTTCGATTTGGTTCACGCTGGCGACGACGGTGCTGCTCGGAATCATTTATCCGCTTGTGGTCACCGGAATCGCGCAGGTCGTGTTCCCCAAGCAGGCAAACGGCGAGCTGATCAAATCCGGCGACAAACTGGTCGGCTCGCATCTGATCGGCCAACCGTTTACGGCGCCGGGCTATTTCTGGTCGCGGCCCTCGGCGGCGGGCAGCGCGGGCTACGATCCCACGGCTTCAGGAGGATCGAATCTCGGCCCCACGAACAAGGCGCTGCAGGACCGCGTGACCGCGAGCGTCCAGCAGCTTCAGCCGACTAATCCAAGCGCGCCCATTCCGGCGGACCTGGTGACCACATCCGGTTCGGGCCTCGATCCGGATATTTCACCGGCATCCGCCGCATTTCAAATTCCGCGCGTGGCCAAGGAGCGCGGCATGAGCGAGCAGGATGTGCAGGCGGCCGTGGCGCGGCATACGAAGGGCCGCCAGTTCGGTTTCCTCGGCGAGCCGCGCGTGAACGTGCTCGATCTGAATCTCGATCTCGACGCCGCCCATCCGATGCACTAGAGTGCTTTTTGGTGCGCCGTCATTCTGAGCGGAGTCCCGCGCGATTTTGGTTTTCATCTCGGCGAAGCCGGGATGCGCGGGACGCAGTCGAAGAATCTCTCTTGGTTTTTCTCTGCGTTCTCTGTGTCTCTGCGGTGAGTCCGGGGTTTCCTCTGTGATCTCTGTGCCTTCTCAGTGTTCTCTGTGGTGAATGTCTTGCCTCGCGCTCGGGGTTGCGCACGCCGCTACAGAATCTTCCGCTCGTTCTCCGCAATCGGAAGATCGTTGATGCTGGCGATTCGCCGGCGCATCAAGCCCTGCTCGTCGAATTCCCACAGCTCGTTTCCATACGACCGGAACCACTGGCCCGCGGCATTATGACTTTCGTATTGGAATGTGACGGCGATGCGGTTCTCCGTCCAGCACCAAAGCTCCTTGCGCAGGCGGTAGTCGAGTTCCCTCGCCCACTTGCGGCGCAGAAATGCCTTGATCTCCTCGCGCCCTCGAATGAACTCATCGCGGTTGCGCCAGTCGGAATTTTCCGTGTAAGCGAGCGCCACGCGCTCGGGATCGCGTGAGTTCCACGCGTCCTCCGCGGCCTGCACTTTCGCTTTTGCGGTCTCCCCCGTAAACGGCGGCTTGATAATCGGCGGCGCCATGAATTACTCCTTTTTTGTCGGCGTCTGATGCGTCTCCGAATCCGGAGTCATGTTATAGAAGAAATCTACCCTCAGCTTCAGGTATGGCCCATGAAATTGTCGCGGCAGTGGTTCAAATGGGCTTGAGCGCCGGAGTGCGTCGAGAGCGGTTTGATCCAGACTCGAATTGCCCGATCCAGACACAATTTGTGTTTTATCCTCCGCCACCGTGCCGACGGGCAAAATCGTGAATTGGACAGTCACCTTGCCCTTAGCTCCATTCCTCGCTTCGTCTGGCATCTTCGCGAGCCATTCTGCCTTCACCTTGGCCATGACGCGTTGTATGTAAAACTTGAAATCGAAACCCTGCGTATCCGAAAGAATCGTGACGCCAGGTTGGGAGCTAATCTCATATCTGAAAGTCGGCGACGGGGACGGACTTGCGGGCGGCGCAGCGGTCTCGGGCGGCGAAGACTGCGACGACTGAATTGGACTTGTTGTTCTGCCGCCGTATCCAGGCAGCGGTATGGCTAGAATACAGAGCGAAACAATCCAAAATTCAATCTGCCGTTTCACGTCACACCTACCTCATTCGCTCCACAATCATTGCGACCGCCCGCAGTGCCTGAAGCGCCGCGCCCTTCTGCGAGCCGACCACTTGGCTGAGTGACGGGCGGTTACTTCTCAGCGCGCCCGGCTCGCGCCTTCTCCGCAGGCGGGTCGAACCTGTATCCCACCCATGGCTCGGTGTGTATGAATCGAGGATTTTTCGGATCGGGCTCGATTTTTTTCCGCAGCTGGTTGATGAACACGCGCAGATATTCAGTTTCCTCGCCGTAGTCCGGCCCCCAGACGGCTTGCAGTAACCGCCGGTGCCCCTGCGCCTTTCCCTGATTCGCTACCAGATGGCGCAAAAGCTCGAATTCCTTCGGCGTCAGGCGGACGGCCTGCCCCTTCAGCGAAACGGCGCGCTTCTCGAAGTCTATTTTCAAATCGTTCGATACGAACGGAGGCATGGATTCGGCGGGTGCCGCGCGGCGCAGGCCAGCTCGAATGCGCGCCATCAACTCTTCGGAGCCAAAAGGCTTTGTCACGTAATCGTCGGCGCCCGCGTCGAGCGCCTGCACTTTGTCTTTCTCGCTGCCTCGCACCGTGAGCATGATGATGGGAATATCGCTCGACGCCCGAATTTCGCGGCAGGTTTCGAGCCCGGAAATTCCCGGCATGTTGACGTCTAGCAGAATCAAATCAGGGCGGTCGCCGCGAATCTGCTCGAGGGCCTCGTCGCCGGTGCGCGCCTCCGCCACCGTATAGCCCTGCGAGGTCAAAGTTGTGCGCAGCACGCGGCGAATCTGGGGTTCGTCGTCAACGATTAGAATTTTGGCGGAGGTCATGTGTGCAGAGCTGCCGGAACCGGTCGGCTGCGATCAATGGGCAACGTGAACGAGAAGACCGATCCGTGGCCGCGCTGGCTGGTTAGGCTGATCGCACCGCCGTGCGCTTCTACAATCGCTTTGGCGATGGGCAAGCCCATGCCCGTGCCCTCGACACTATAGCGCTGATCTTTGCCCCGATAGAATTTTTCGAAGACAAGCGCGCGCTCGGGATCGTCAATTCCGCTGCCGCGATCGGCAACGCTGGTCACTACGCAATCTCCGCTGGCTTCGGCCGTGATCGTGATCGGCTGATCCGGCGGCGAATATTGATTGGCGTTCTCGATCAGATGCACCAGCACCTCGCGCGCGCGCGCCACATCCACGCGGACTCGCGGCAGCCCCTCCGCCACATTCACGCGAACCACGCGATTGGCCAGCGACGGCCCGCAACGGTCGAGGGCCGCCGAGATCACGTCCTCGATCGGGTGCGGTTCGACGTTCAACTCCACTTCTCCCGCATCCAGCCGCGCCATCTCCGCCGCTTCGCCGACCAGCCGGTTCAGACGATCGCTTTCTTCGTTGATGATCGTCAGCAGCTCCTGCCTCTGCCCGGCGGCCAGGTTGGGATTCGAGATCAAATTCGTCACCGAGGCTTTGATGGAGGTGAGCGGCGTGCGCAGCGCGTGCGTGACCGCGTCGAGCAGCGCGGTGCGAAGTTTCTCCGCCTCGCGGGCGGCTTCCGTCTGCCCCACCTGCTCCACAGCGCGAGCGTGCTCCATGGCGACGGCGATCAGCGTGGCGATGGCTTCCAGTGTCTGCCGCGAAAGCACGGTGCCGGAAATTCCCAGGCTGCCAACCGGATGCACTCCCATGCGCACGGGCAGAAAGCAGACGCTGTTGGCTGTGTCAATCACGGGCTCGTCGCGCGCCAGAATCGCTTTCAGGGTTTCGGTATCGAGCTGCGGCACCTCGGGACCCGACCGATAAACTTTCTGCTTGTCCGCCAGAAAGAGCGCGGCCGCACCGACTTCGAAGGCTCGTACGATCTGTTCGGGGATGCGGTTGACCAGCTCCATCACGTTGCGCGATTCGAGCAGGCCCTGGCTGAACGAATACAGTTTTTCGACGTCGCGCTGGCGGGCCGAAGCGTCCGCGGCCTTCTGGCGCGCGCGCGAGGAAAGATGGCTCGAAATCACCGCGACGGCCAGGAAGGCAAATAACGCCACCCAGTTTTCAGGATCAGCGACCGTGAACGTGCCGGCCGGCGGCAGGAAGTAATAGTTGAACGCCAGCATGGCCGCCACGGACATCGTCACGGCGACCGCCATGCCCCAAAACGTCGCAACGGCTAAAATGGCGAGGAGAAACGTGAGCGCGACCGTCGTGGCATTGACGGGAAGCACCTTGTGGTACAAAAGTGCGATCCCGAGGACGGCGCCCACCGCGGCCGGAAATTGAAGGATGCGAATCAGAATGCGTGCGCGCACTGCGTCATTCTATCGTAGCTTTCCGAGCGCAGCTAAAAGAGAATAAACCCGTGACGAAGACCCCTGACGAGTGGCTGGCAGTCACCACGCCTCCCGCGAAAACGAAGGGTGTGCTGAAGCTGTTTCTCGGCTATGCGCCGGGCGTGGGCAAGACGTACAGCATGCTCACCGAGGCGATCCGCCGGCACAGCCGAGGCGAGGATGTTGTGGTCGGCGTGGTCGAAACCCACGGGCGCAAGGGCATCGCCGAACTCGTCCCGCAGCTTGAAGTCGTCCCGCGCAAGAAAATCGAGTACAAAGGCACGCTATTCGAGGAAATGGATGTGGACGCGATCATCGCGCGGCGTCCCGCGGTTGCGCTGGTGGACGAGCTCGCGCACACCAATATTCCCGGCAGCAAACACCGCAAGCGCTATGAAGACGTCCTCGAGCTGCTGAACGCGAATATTGACGTTCTCTCGACCGTCAACATCCAGCACATCGAAAGCATTGCGCCCACCGTGAACGCGATCACCGGCATCGTCGTGCGCGAAACCGTGCCGGATTGGGTGCTGCAGCTTTCCGACGAAACGGTGATGGTGGACCTGACGCCGGAAGCGCTCCACAACCGCATGAAGCGCGGCGATGTGTACAACCAGAACAAAGTCGAGCAATCGCTGAAGAATTTTTTCCGGCGCGGGAACCTGATCGCGCTGCGCGAGTTGGCGCTGCGCCAGGTGGCCGAGCAGGTGGACCGCAGCCTTTCGTCCTACATGGACGAAAAGGAAATCCAGGAGAACTGGGCGGTTCGCGAGCGCATCGCCGTATGCATCAGCGCCAATCCCCGCGCGCAATATCTGCTGGCGCGCGCGGCCCGCATGGCCCGGCGCATGGATGCGGAGCTGTACGCCGTACACGTGGATCTCGGCAAGGGCATGGACGCGCGCGACGAAAAATCGCTCGCCGCCAACCTGCAATTCGCGGAAAGCCTGGGCGCGAAGGCCGTGCGCCTGAAAGGCACCAGCGTCCCCGACGCCGCCGCGCAATTCGTCCGCGAAAAGCACGTCACGCAAATGATCTTCGGCAGAACGGCCACCGAAGGCTGGCAGAAGCTCCTCTACATGAACGCCATCAGCCGCTTCCTGCGCGACGCCCCCGCCGTGGACGTCCACATCGTCACCCAAGAGCCGGATTGAAGAGATGACTCAGCTACGAATAGTATCTTTAATTATGCTGTTGAGCCTCCCGGCAGGACATTCGGCCTACGCGCAATCAAAAACCACGAAGATACTCTTCCTCGAAGATGTAGATCACAAAGAATGGTGTGCTTATGCAAATGAATCGATCTGGAAATCCACCGTAGATTCGCTGGGCGCGATGACGGTTGGCAGTTTGAATTACGAGAAGGACCAGCTGTCGGCTGTTGATGTCACGGAAGATGATGAAACTGGCGATTGGATCGTCTATGACCACTACACCGTTGATCCCAGAGGAGAGCCCAGTTGGAATAAGAGAAAGATCAATATTCTGCCGGGAGATCGGACTATTGATGAAACGTACCAGATCCAGAATGGAAAGGCGACAAGGCGGAGTAGCTCGATTCGATCTTTAAGTACCGGCAAGAACTTGTCGGATCCGGAGCGGTGGCTTCCCAAAGTGGCCATCATCACGCGCGCCACTGATTTTCCGTTCGCTGCCCTGATCGCGCAGAAATACCCCGAGACTTTTTCGCAAAGCAAAGTATGTGTACCGTTCAAGAAGCCGCGCGGCTGATGCCGAGTGTGCCATCCTCGTTTGCGAGGCTTTGGCTTCTCGCCGCAACCTCCACAAAAGTCCACAGGCGCGCACGATTGACGCCCGACCTCCGCTCTAGAAACATGGACGCATGGTCCACAAGACCGAAGTCATGGCGCGTTGTCGGCGTCTCGGACGAGTTCGCGAGGTGCGGTTGGAAGCTCTCGCGAGACCGGGGAGTGGTGCGTCTGCTTATTCGGGCAGTTCGGCTGTTGCGGTTCAGGCCCCAGCCCCGGCCCGCACTAGCACCAGTGTTTCCTGTCTCGATGCAAGATTACTCGACACACCATGCCGAGTAATTTCGCGCGGAAGTAAGTACTTTACGCAAAGACCTCTGTAACCCCGATTCGCAGTTAAGGCAGTTTAATTGTGGATTGAAAGAGTAGGCGAAGTGTCGTCACACCCCGCCCTTCTCTTTACCCCGTCATTTTCCAACCAATAGGAACTTGACGAGATGCCGAACTTCCCAGCAGAAGACGATCACTAGGATCACAATGGTTTGTGTCCAGTGTAGTGCTGAGAGGATTCGGATTACTGCTTGGTGCTTCTTCATCGGTTTTTCCGGTTGGGTTACATTGGTTACAACCCCTTTTGGATTTTGAGTACCTTCCATTTGGGTGCTTGTCAGGCGATACTCAACAATCCTGACACGCCGGTAGTCTAATTGAAGATAATGATCTCAGGTTACTTTTATACTTTACGCAACTCACAGACTTAATAGGAGGTTAAAGTTATGGATAATCAACAGAACATTGATTGTGGAGACCAACCAGAAGAAGAAGAGATTTTGTGGCGATGCGCCGCGATTAAATCCGAGCGAACCCCTGATACCTAGATTTTGAGGGCCGATGTTATTGGCACCGGCCCCTTAACGCCGGGATTTCTCCCTACGACAACGATGGCCAGTAGGTCCAAATGTTTGCGGTATTGGCCGTTTTGCATTTGGCCGCTTAGTCTCTAAGAGTAAGGCTCCTAAGGCGAAACAGCAGTTTCCCCTAGCGTTGTCAGAGGTTTGCATGATCCCGTCGCTGTCTGCACTACTGGCTCCGGGACTCTTTCACTAAATAAGCGATTAGCTTACTCAAGGTTTACCCCCTTGAGGGAAGAATCCCTCATCCCGGAGTTTAGTTGAAAATCTTGTTTGTGGGTTAATTTTGTACTTGACAAACGCGTGCGTTAAGTATAGAATTAGCCCATGAATAAGAAGCGATATCAACTCACGAAGTCGGAAGTCATAGACGCGATCCCGCTAGCTTGTTCCAATGAGCTAGCCGCCGTTGAATTCATAGAAAGCCAGAGATGGGGTAAGACTCCCGCTTGCGTTCATTGCGGCTCTGTTACTGTTTACAAGATGTTGGATTCTAAGACTGGACAGCGAAATAGGCGATATCTGTGGCGCTGTAAGGATTGTGGCAAGCAGTACACCGTTCGCATTGGCACGGTGTACGAGGAATCACGGATTGAACTCCGGCATTGGTGCTACGCCTTCTGGCGTGCGGCTACCTCTAAGAAAGGTGTAGCGGCGCTAGAGATTATGCGTCACTGTCAGATTAGCTATAAATCGGCGTTGTTCCTGATGAATCGAATTCGGTTTGCGATGGCCCCTCAGTCCAGCGATCCGAAGCTAAACGGCGTTGTCGAGGTGGATGAAACCTATGTTGGCGGTAGGCCCCGTTTGCCGAATCGTGGTAGCCGTCGTGGACGCGGAACTGAGAAGGTTCCTGTTTTTGCCGCTGTTGAACGCGGCGGAAGGATTCGCCGCCGTGTCGTTGCAAACGTATCCGGTAAAACTCTCAAGGACGCTATCCGCGAAGAAGTTGATCGGCGTGCTCAAATCATATCTGATGGTTACCGAGGATACAGGGGAATCGGTCGAGACTTCTCTGGCGGTCATCGGAGCGTGAATCACACGATATGGGAATTCGTTCGCGGAGACATTCATACCAATACGGTTGAGAGTTCATTCGCATTAGTGAAGCGCGGCATGATGGGCGTCTATCACAACGTCAGCAAAGAATATTTGCACCGTTATCTCTGGCAGTTCGATTTCGTTTGGAACAATCGCTATTTGAACGATGGCGAGCGCACAGCGGAATTGATTCGAGTAACTGAGGGAAAGCGGTTGATGTATAAAGCACCGAAGAGGGCGTCATGACTTTTGAGAAGCGATGCTTGATTGAGCTGAGTGATTTTATTTCGGCGCAGTATGAATGTGAAAAGTGTCATGCTGCGGTTTTAGTGCCTATCGAAAAACTCGACCCTGAGCAGGCAGCATCTTTTGCCTTGGCGGGGTGCCGGTACTGTCAGACCCCTTCGGGGTTTCAACCCAATACTGTAGAGATGAAAGCCTTTTTAGATTTCAATATTGCTCTAAAACGATTTATTGATTTGTCGAATGGGCGGAATTTGAGAATGCGACTGGGTATAAAATGCCCAGACTGACGGCGGTAATATCGCTTATCGTGTGGATTTTTGTAGGCGGTTGTTCACAGTCTAAGTCTGTCCCGATCACGGAATCGAATCCGACTCCTGCTGTGGAAACGCGACATTTGAGCGCGACTGAGGAATTTCACCTTCGCGGTGAGTGCGCGAATCTGGCGGATAAGTTGGAAAAGCAGATACACATTTCGGATTTAAGCATTTCGGATAACTGGTCTTCGAACTATAAAGCAGACGATAACCGTTGTTACGTCGAAGAGTCTTCGTACAACAAGAGCATGAAGCACTCTACAGTCACTTTGTATGATGGGCAGACGCGTGAGGTATTAGCCTATGCAAAGGACGATCACAACGGAACGAAAGGCCGAATCGGAAATAGATTTGATATTCTTTTCACCCCGGATTGCTCGTCTGTCGGGAGTGATTGCGGTTATGAACAGATTTTGACGTATATTGAGAAGTGTATGCAGCGGGACGCACAATGAAGATGAAAACTAGGAAAAAAGGGAAAACCGGCCCTAAGCCAGAGGTTATTAAGGTTGACGGCGACTGGCGGGATGCGGTTAAGCAGTCTCTTGTGAAGAAGAAACCCGCGAATGGTTGGCCGAAGTAGGCGGTTGGTCTTAGGGTGTGTGCTTTAGAGTTCCGATTGGAAAAGTACCGATTTTTCTTTCCCCGTCGTTAAGAAACCAACTGCATACTGCATTCATTATCCCGTTTATGTTTTCAATTCTTCCGACAGTCATCTCGGGGCCACCTGATTTGAGTTGAACGATATCGTTTTCCTTAATTTCGCCCATTAGCGGCCTCAGGAGCACTTATGCAAAATCAAGTAGAATTTAGAGTAGGCAATATTGTACATCTGAAAAGTGGCAGCCCGGACTTAAAGATCGTCGCTGTTGATGGGAACGACATAACGGTCGAGTGGGTCAACGAGAGGGGCGTCAACGAGCAGTGGAAGTGGCCTAGTCTGTGTTTCGTTCTGTAAGTGGGTCTTTGCGTAAAGTACATACTTCCAATTTCGCGCGTAAGTTATAGAAAACAAACGATCGGCACCCTAATTACTCGACACACAATTGAGGGTGTCGCCGCGCGCGGTTTTCGGCGCCGCAAGTCGCGATTCGCTCTGCCTTGCCACGCGCCACTAGTCACTCGCCACTGCGTGCTACTCATCGGCGGGCATGTCGAAACGCACGAGGCTGGCCTGAAATCCTCGCGTCCTCACCGCACCGTAAACGATCCCGACGAGTATCCACGCGCCGCCGGCGATCTGCGCGGCCCGGCTCAAGTTCAGCCAGATAAAGAAGCAAATGGAAAATCCGAGCAGCGGAAAAACGAAGTTCGTCCAGCGCTTCTCGGCCGCGCGCAGGAAATACCGGACGAACGCCGCAGCGTTGACGCCCATGAACGCGATGAACGCGCCGAAATTCAGCAGCTCCACTCCGCGCTCGTAGGTGATGAAAAACGCGCCGGTCAGCGCGATCGCTCCGATCAGCAGGACGTTGTTCATCGGGATTCGCCGCTTCGGCTCAATCGCGCCGAAAAATCCGCGCGGCAGCGCATCGCTGCGTCCCATGCCGTAAAGCAGGCGCGCCGCGGCCAGTTGCGCGCCCATGCCCGATCCCACGTTCGCGATCAGAATTGTGAAATTCATCAGATGAAACAGAAAAAAGCCGCCGACTTGCCTGGCCACGAGCGCATACGCCGATTCGACCATGTCCTTGGGAAACGGCTTGTCGCCCCACACCAGCTGTGCGGCGTAGACTTCGAGCGCGGAGAGCACGCCGGTGATCACGCAGACCAGCACCGTGGCCAGCAAGATGTTTCGCCGGGGGTTTTCGGCTTCCTCGGAAAAAGTCGAGATACCGTCGAAGCCGATGTATGTGAGGACCGCAAGCGACGTACCGCGAAACACGCGCCCAAAATTAAACGTCCGCGCATCGTAGAACGGCTGGGTGAAAAATCCTGCGCCGTATTCGTGCAATCCCCAAAGCGAGCGAATTACGAACGCAAAGAAAATCACGACCACAATGACCATTCCAGCGGCGAGCGCTTCGTTGATTCGCGCCGACGTTTGTATCGCGCGAAGGTTCAGTGCGGTGAAAAGCCCGGCGAACGCGATCGCCAGAACCCAATAGGGCACGCCGGGCAGAATATTTCGCGCAAGCTCGCTGCAAATTACGGTGCAGATCAGCGGGTTCAGGATGTAATCCATCACCATCGCCCAGCCGGTCACATAGCCGAGCGCGGGATGAATCTCGCGGCCCACGTAGGTGTAGGCCGAGCCGGCGCTGGGATATGCGCGAGCCATTTTCCCGTAGCTGATAGCGGTGAAAAGCATGGCCACCATGGCGATCAGGATCGTAGTCACTACGTGGCCGCGCGCTTCGTTGTTGATCGCGCCGTAGATGCCCATCGGCGCGATCGGCTGGATGATCACGATGCCGATGATGATCAGGTTCCAGAGTGTGAGCGCGCGCTTCAGGCGAGCGGGCGATGAAGCGGACGCGGGCTGCTGAAAATTTGCGGCCATCAGTGCGATTCGTCCGAATCGCCAAAAACCCCTTGCAGGCGGGTGAGCGGGATCGAGGCCGGCTCGATATTCCAGCCTGTTACCCGAACATTGAAATCACCGTAGAGCGCGTCGTAGGAGAAAAATTGCGCGGTCACTTCGCGCGATTCGCCCGGCAAAAGCGAGATGTAGTTGTCGTCCCACACGACGGGAAGAAGTTCGGCGCCGTCGTCCTTATTTGGGCCTTCGTGGTTAATTCCCAGTCGCATCTGGAACGCGAGCCGGTCGCTCGTGTTTTGCAGCTTCACGCGGACGACCGGGCCTTCGCTGCTTTTTTCGATCGCGGTCACGACACTGATTTTGCCGGCACTTGGAAGCGAGCCCAGCGCCGTGAAATCATCGTAGGATTTCACCGGAGTGAAGGCGTCGCTATCTGCGGCAGACCAGTCGTAGACGTTCTTCTTCGCCGAGAGCCAATAGAAATTCGTGCTCAGCACCTTGCCGAAATTATCTTTCAGCACGAGATCCACAAAATAGACTGGCGACGCTGGATCAAACGCTCGCTCGGGAAACGCCCCCGCTTTCGTGACGCCGTCCGCCGCGACATCCGCCGGCACGGTAACCGAGAATCTTTCGCGCAGATTCGAATCGAAGAGTTTTGCCGTCACGCTGAGTCCCAGCTCAGCTTGATACGTGCTGTTCACTACGGCCACGCTGCGATCGTCGTAAGAATACATGACGTGCAGCGGCTCGCACGCTTTTTTCACGCCGTAGTATCCGCCCGCGGGCTGCAAGTAATAATCCCAGAGATGCCAGATGAGCGAGGGCCACGCGTTGTTGAGCATCCACTGGATCACCCCGGTCGAGCCGTACTTGTTGCGCGAGTAGGCCTCGAACATGGCGCGCTCGGAATCGTAGGCCATCGCTTGCGATTTGCGCTCGTAGTCCGCGAAATCGGCCGGCGGTCCGTAGATCGCCTTCATCGCGTCGTCGAAATGCTGGAGATTGCTGAATCGTTCGGAGCCGGCGTGATAGTTCCACATCGGATCGCCGGGAACGATGTGGTCCGCCGGCAGCATCTTCCGCAGGCTGCTGAGTGGCGGGATCGCCGCGCCGGTGCCGATTTCGGTGGCGAAGCCGTACGCTCCGCCAAATTTCGACGTGTCCGCGAGCCAATAATCCGGCGGGGTGTAGTCGTAGGGGCCGCGCATTTTCACGCCCGAGCGCCCGGTCAGCGGCGTGATGTTTTCCGACGCGGACGAAAGAACCGGATTCGGCCAGTCGAGATCTTTGAGCACGGCGAGAAACGGGCGCTCGACCGCGGCGGGCGGAGGCTGGTCGCTGCCGTTGAGCCACGCGAGCATGCTCGGATGGCTGCGCAGTCGCGCGATTTGCGAGCGCTCGGAAGCGGTGGCGATTTCGATGTCGCTCGGCTTCCAATCCGCCCATTTCTGCCAGTAGTCGCAGCAGGTCCATCCGGCCATGACGAGAATTCCCTGCTCATCGGCGATATCGAAGAACGCATCCGATTCCGTGGGGCCTTCCAGGCGAATCGCGTTGAGATTCAGGTCGCGCACGTAGCGGAATTCCGTCTTCAATCGCTCGGGAGACTGGCGCAGGAGCATGTCCGGCGCCCATCCGCCGCCGCGGATCAGGATGTGTTTCCCGTTGACGCGAAAGACGCGATGGCCTTGCGGATCAACCTCGGAAGTGATTTCGCGGATGCCGTAACGGATCGAGGCCGAATCGGACACTTTATCGCCGAGCAAAAACCGCAGCGACAGTGTGTGCAACGCGGGCGCGCCCATCTGATGAGGCCACCACAATTCAGGCCTTTGGAGCCGAAGCTCGGAGAACGCGTCGGGAGCGAAACGAATCGTCCGAACCTCGCCGGTATTGAGCGTCACATCCTGTCGAATCTGGTGGCCTTCGAGTTCCGCTTCGAGCGTGCCGGTGACCGGCGCCGGGCTGGCATTGCGCAGCTCGGCTTCGACGGTCAGGTCAGCCTCGTCGAGAGAGGCTGTCGGGAAATGCGTCGCGACCGCCGGATAGCGAATCTCCACCGGGCCGGTCGAGCGCAGAGAAACTTCGCGCCACAGTCCCATGTCCTTGTCGGGAGGCGTGGGATTCCAGTCAACCCAATTTATGCCGAGGTCCTTCTCCGTTTGCGCGATGGTTTCGACGGCCAGCACGTTGGGCCCGTCGCGCAGAAGCAGCGGCGTGATGTCGAATTCGTACGTGCGATATGCGCCAGCGACGTCGCGCGAGTCGGCAATCCTTTTTCCGTTGAGCCAGATATCGGCGCGATTATTGATGCCGCCGAAACTCAGCCACACGTGCTGGCCGCCGAGTGCCTTCGGCGCTTGGAATTCGGTGCGATACCACCAGGAGCAACGAAATGGGCTGTCCTTCGGCATGGACAGCACCGAGAACATTTTGCCGATGGGATATGTCGTCCCCGGAATCGAGCGCAGGTTGTCGCCGAAATACGGATCGGGAAATGTTTTGTCCGCGACGAGGGCGGCGACCACGGTCGAGGGCACGGTCGCGGCGTGCCACCCATCGGTGCGGAAGCCCGGGACAGAAATCTGCGCGCCCTTCGCGGCGACCTTGCAGGAAGATTGGAGCATCCAGCCGTCGTGAAGCGGAACGCGTTCGTTCGCGGCCTCACGCGATTGTGCAAAAGTCCGCGAGGCCGGAGCGCACAATGCCAGAACGAATACCAAGGTGGCGAAAAGAAGGGCGGCGAATTTCGGCGGAGAAATCATCGAGCGCCGAAAAGATTCGGCGCACGAGCATCGTACATCGAAGGGCTATAGCGGGGGAATCTGCGAGACGTTCCAGCCGCCTCCAAGCGCCTTCACCAGAAGGACGCTCGCGGCCATACGACGCGTAAGGACGTCCACAGCGGCGCGTTCATCGCCGAGCGCGGCGCTCTGCGCGGTGGTCACTTCGAGATAGTTCGCCACGCCGCCTTTGTAGCGGCTGTTTGAAAGATCGAGCGAGTGCTGCGCAGCCGCCACGGCGGCATCTTGTATTTTCGCTTCGTTCTCAAGAATGCGCAGCGCCGATAGATTGTCCTCGACCTCCTGAAATGCCGTCAGCGTAGTCTGGCGGTAGGTGTCCACGGATTTATCGTAGTTGGCGCGCGCTTCCTCGGTGACGCCACGGCGCAGGCCGCCATCGAAAATGGTTTCGGCAGCCGATCCAGCAAGGGACCAGAAGCCGCTCGGTCCATCGAGAAGATTGGTGATCTTGGAGCTGTCGAAACCTCCGCCGCCGGTGAGTGCGAAAATCGGAAAATAGGCGGCTCGGGCGACGCCGATCTGCGCATTCTCTTCCTGGACGCGGCGTTCGGCCGCAGCTATGTCCGGCCGGCGCTCGAGCAGTTCGGAAGGCAGGCCCGGAGGAATCGCGGGCGGTGGAGTCGTGAGCGGTAAGGGCTGCTGGCTGAACTGGGCGGGCGGCTTGCCGATCAGGACGGCGATGGCGTGGTCGAACGCGGTGCGATCAACGGCAACGTCCGCGGCCTGCGCGCGGGTGGTTTCGAGCTGCGTTTGCGCCTGCGCCACATCCACGCCGGATGCGACGCCGCCCTTGTACCGGCTGTCGGTCAATTGAAGAGCCTGCTCGTAGGAATCCACGGTCGAATTCAGGAGTTGCTGCTGCGAATCGAGCCCGCGCAGTTGGAAATAATCGAGCGCCAGCTCGGCGTGAAGACTCAATTCCGTGTTGGCGAGGTCCGCGGCGGTCGCCTGCGCCTCAGATCGCGCGGCTTCGACGGTGCGGCGAACGCGTCCCCAAACGTCCGGCTCCCAGGAGGCGTCAATGGGCGGAAGTTGATAATCCGCGTAGGTGATTGGAGCGGTGGTGCCAAAGAGCGCTTTATTCTGTGATTGGCGCGCGCCGCCGGCGGAAGGACTTGCCGTGACCGTGGGAAAATACGCCGCGCGAACGGTACGGATCGCTGCGCGTGCCTCGAGGAATTGCGCCTGTTCCGCCTTCAACGATTCGTTCGAAACGGTAACTTGTTCTTCGAGGGCGTTGAGCTGCGGGTCGCCGTAAACTTCCCACCACTTTCCCTTGGCGATCGCGTCGCTCGGCTGCGCGGCTTTCCAATTGCCCGCTTCCTTGTAATCGGACGGAGCAACGGCTGTCGGCCGGACGTAATTCGGTCCGACCGTGCAGCCGCCGAGCAGAAGTACGGCAACTCCTAAAACTTCCACACGGCGACTGCGCCAGCCTTTCGAAACCAGCCGAAACCAGCGAGACACGATGAGCCTATTTCTTTGCGTAGGTGACTTTCCAAATGGAGTTCGTGCCATCATCCGTCACCATCAACGAGCCGTCGTTTGCAACCGTTACCCCCACCGGGCGGCCCCAGCATTCTCCCGCGGGCGTTACGAACCCGGTAAGAAAATCCTGATACTCACCGGTGGCGTGGCCGTTTTTCAGCGGAACAAGAACCACCTCGTAGCCGGTGCGCACCGAGCGGTTCCACGAGCCGTGTTCCGCGCCGAAAAGGTCGCCCTGATACTGTTTTGGGAACTGCTTCGCTTCGTAGAACGCGATGTTCAGAGAGGCGTTGTGCGGTTCCATCAGCACGTCGGGCACGATCGCTTTGTCTTTCAGCTCGGGATGCTTGCCGGGGAAGCGCGGGTCAGGATGGCCGCCGGTGTAATACCAAGGCCAGCCGTAGAAACCACCTTCCTTCACGGAAGTGATGTAGTCGGGCGGAATATTGTCGCCAAGCTCGTCGCGCTCGTTCGTCGAGGTCCAGAGTTCGCCGGTTTTGGGGTTCGTCATCAGACCGGACCCGTTGCGGATGCCACTGGCGAAGACGCCGATGGTCTTGCCGTCCTGGTTCAGGGTATTGGCGTCGGCGACGAGAATATTGGCGCGGTGAAATTCACTGGTGTCGGTGTCTATGTCGGTGACATTGGTGTGCGAGCCGACGGAGATGAACATTCTCTTGCCGTCGAGGGAGAAGGCGACGCCCTTCGAGAAGTGGTTCGGCCCGGCCGGCAGATCGCCCACAACCGTTTCCGGATCGGCGGTCGCTTTCAGATCGCCCGCTGCGTAGGCGAAGCGAAGAACCTTGTCCGTATCGCCGACGTAGAGATATTTCGGATTGGGGCCGGGAGGATAGAAAGCGAGACCGAAGGGAAGATTGAGCTTCGACGCAAACACCTGCATCTGAGGTTTGCCGTCTGGGCCAGCGTGGAAGGCCAGAACCAGGCCCTGATTCTGCGCGGCGACAAAGAAGTCGCCATTGGGGGCGGTGATGATGGTGCGCGGAGAGATTGCCTTGCCGTCGTCGCCTTTCAGGCTTTCGGCGTAAAGCTCAACTTTGAATCCGGCGGGCGCCTGTGGCCATGCGTCACCGCGCGGCACTGGGCGGGAGAAAACAGCGGAAGATTTCGTCGCGTAGGGATCGGGTAAGTCAGCAGCGGTGATGTGGTGCACGTTGCCGGGGGCTTCGCCCTTGAAATCGGTAAACACGCCCGGAGTGCCGGGCTTGGCGTTCGGGTCCACAGCATGGCTCGGCGGGGGTACAAAGCCTGCCGGCGGGCCTCCCTGTGCGGCGGCGGGCCTGGCTGTGGTGCTATCCTGCGCGCCTGCAAATTCGGTGCGGGAGACAACGAAAAGCAGCAACATGAGAGCCAGCGCAATCGTGACGCCTTGATAGAAACGCTTCATTCTGATTCCTCCTCAGACCTGCCACTTTCTGTACGATTCAAAATCTCAATGTGAAATCTTACCTGATTACCGGGCGGAGCTGGACCCGTTATCCCCGTCGGCATTGGCCGGGGCCGTCACCACACGGACTGTTTCTCCCGAAATCAGCGAGTCCGGGGGATTCGCGATCACCAAGTCGCTGGCCGTCACACCGGAGACGACTTCGACTTCACTACCCATATCGCGGCCGAGGGTGATGCTTGCCAGCGCGGCTCGATTGCCATTCTGCACGGTGCCAACCTGCAGGCCATCCGAGCGAAAAATCAGCGCGCTGACTGGCAGAATTAACGCCGGGACGCCCGATGGTACCTTCAAATGGACTTCGGTGTACGCGCCGGGAAGTATTTCGCCAAGGGGATTGTCCACGTCCACTTCGACAAGCAGGGTGCGCGAGGCAACGTCAATTGCATCGGCTGTCCGAACCAGCTTTCCCTGAAATTCGCGGCCGGGAAATTCCTGCAGCGTCAGCGTCGCCGTGATGCCCGGCTTGGCGGCCTGCGAATACTGCTGCGGCACGTTGATGTAGACGCGCATGGTCCGGACCGCGGCGATGTTAAAGAGCGCCGTTGCCGGGCCGCCGTTGCCGGAATTGATCAAGTGCCCGACGTCGGTATTGCGCGCTGTGATGACGCCTTCGAATGGCGCGTAAATTTTCTCGAATGATTGCAATTCCTCGAGGCGTTTCACGTTGTATTGCGCCGAGGCGACCATGGCCTTCTTGGCTGCAAAATCGCCATTGGCGTTGTCCACGTCCTGCTTCGACACGGAATCGGTTTTCAGAAGATCCTGATACCGGGCGGAAGTGATTTCGGACAAATTGTAGTTCGCCTGGGCCGTGTTCAAGTCGGCGCGCGCCTGATCAAGCTCCTGATCCACTTCCGGAGTCTCAATGTCCGCGAGCAACTGGCCCGCGGTCACGCGCGCACCGATGTCCACGTACCACTTCTTCAAATATCCATTCGTGCGGGCGTAGATCGGCGAGTCGGTGAAGGCCTGGATGTTACCCGGCAGGGTGATCTCCGCGAGTGGCGCGCCGAGCTTCGGATGAACGACGGAGACGCTGGGAACCGCCAAATCGTTGGTTTCGGTGCCCAGGGCCGCACGGGCTCTCCGTCGCGGGACGATTCCCGCAACTACGACGGCCGCCACGACCAACAGCGCGAGGATGACCCACAGCGCGCCATGTTTGGCCCGTGGCTGCTCCGCAGCTCCTGCTTGCTTCCCGTCAATCACGCATTCCCCTTCATATCGGCAGCTTTAATGATAGACGATTTTCGGTCAGCATTCGTTTCACGCTGAAGCCGCTGACGAGTCCTTTCGGTGCCAGCCGTGCACGATGGCGAATACCACGGGGACGAAAAACAGCGTCGCGCCGGTTGCAAACAGCAGGCCGCCGATTACCGCGCGGCCGAGCGGCGCGTTTTGCTCGCCGCCTTCCCCGAGGCCGAGAGACATTGGAAGCATGCCGATAATCATCGCGAGCGCGGTCATCAAGACGGGACGGAAGCGCGTGAATCCCGCTTCGAGGGCCGCTTCCGCGGGCGTCTTCCCGGCCTGGAGTTTTTCCTTTGCAAAGCTGATCAGAAGGATGCTGTTCGCCGTAGCCACTCCCATGCACATAATCGCGCCTGTCAGCGCCGGCACGCTGATGGTGGTTCCGGTGATAAAGAGGAACCAGACGATTCCGGCGAGCGCTGCCGGCAAAGCCATCAAGATGATAAACGGATCGAGCCAGGACTGAAAATTCACGACGATCAGCAAATAGACGAGAACGATCGAAAATCCGAGTCCGGTGAGCAGGCCGACGAAAGATGAGTGCATCGTCTCGATCTGGCCGCGGACCAGAATCTGCGATCCCGCGGGCAAATCCTTCTTGCTCTGCTCGATGATGGAGTCCATATCATTCGAGACTCCGCCGAGATCACGCCCGTCCACGGCGCCGAAGATGTCAATGGCCGATTGAATGTCGTAGTGCGTCGCCACGCCCATTTCAGCGCCCCGGCTGAACGATGCCATGTTTCCCAGAATTTGAGGCGTGGCGTTGCCGGCGGCGGCGTTGGCGACCGGTATGTTTTGAAGATCCTGCAGCGAATCCACGCGGTACTGCGGTGTTTGCGTCGCGATGCTGTAGCTGACGCCGGTTCGCGGGTCAAGCCAGAACGCCGGAGCCGTCTGGAAACTGCCACTGAGCGCGATCAGGAGATTTTGCGCCACATCGCGCTGCGTAAAGCCGACTTCTCCGGCCCGCGTGCGGTCCACGTCCAAGTGCAGCTTGGGGTAATTGAAGGGCTGCTGGATTCGCAGGTCCACCATGCCGGGGATGAACTTCAGCCGGTTCATCAGATTTTCAGCGAAATAGCGGTTGGCGTCCAGATTGCGGCCGACGATCTTGACGTTAATCGGAGCCGGAAGACCGAAATTCAAGATTTGAGTCACGATGTCCACCGGCAATTCGTAGAAAATCACGCCCGGAAAATCTCGTCCCAAATTCTTCCGGAGCGCGCGGACGTACTGTTCGGTTGGGCGGTGGTCGTGCGCGAGCACGACCTGAATGTCGGCGTCCCCGGGACCAATGGGAGCGGAGGTGCTATAGGAAAGGTTCAAGTTGCTATAGGGAAGCCCGATGTTATCGAGAATCGTACTCAGCTCATCGGCAGGGATCTCCCGACGGATTTCGTTCTCGACGCGGTCGCACAGAGCGGCGGTGTCCTCGATTCTGGTTCCGGTGGGCGCGCGAAGATGGAAAATGAATTCGCCGCTATCCACGCTCGGGAAAAAATCCTCTCCCACGAATGGAACCAGCGCAAACGAAAGCACGCAGCAGGCCAGAAAGCAGATGACGAAGACTCTTCTGTGGCGAACCGCCGCTTCCAGAACCCGATGGTAACGATCCCGAAAACGCTCGAAGCCGATCTCGAATTTCGCCTGCATGCGCACCAGCGCATTTCGCGACCGCTCGATTCGCTCGCGGCGCTCCTCTTCGGTCTGTTCGACCAGCAGATACCGGGCCATCGTGGGGACGAGCGTGCGGGAGAGAAGGTACGAAGCCAGCATGGCGAACACGACGGCCTCGGCCAGGGGCACGAACAAGTAGCGCGCCACGCCGGAGAGCAGAAACATCGGGACGAACACGATGCAAATAGAAAGCGTGGAAACGAGAGCGGGCACCGCGATCTGGGAAGCGCCATCCAGAATCGCCTGGATGATTTCCTTTCCCTGATCGAGGTTTCGATTGATGTTTTCGACTTCCACGGTGGCGTCGTCCACCAGAATGCCCACCGCAAGGGCCAGGCCGCCGAGCGTCATAATATTAATCGTCTCGCCTAGCGCGCTTAAGACGATCAGCGAGCTCAACACCGAAAGCGGAATCGAGACGACGATGATCAGCGTGCTCCGCCAGCTACCCAGGAACACAAGGATCATCAAACCGGTCAGACAGGCGGCGATCGCTCCCTCGCGCACCACGCCGTTGATGGAGGCCTTCACGAAAAGCGACTGGTCCGAGAGGGGGTGCATATCCACGTGCAATGGCAGAGAAGCCTCGACGACGGGCAGCATCTTGTAGACGCCGGCGATGACGTCCAGCGTGGAAGCATCACCCAGCTTGAGGATAGACATCAGCGCGGAGCGCTGGCCGTTTACCCGGACGATGTTGGTCTGCGGCGTGAAGCCGTCCCGGACAAATCCGACGTCGCGAATGTAAACCGTCGAGCCGTTCACGGTCTTGATCGGCAGGTCGTTCATTTCGTTGACGGTCTGCGGAGAGCCGTTCATGTCCACCTGATACTCGAATGTGCCGATCTTTGCCGTTCCCGCGGGAAGGATGAGATTCTGGGCATTGATCGTATTCACGACATCGAGTGGAGACAGTCCCTTGGCCTGTAACGCGGACGTATTGAGGTCCACCATGACCGTGCGCTGTTTGCCGCCGTACGGATAGGGGATCTCGATGCCCGGAATCGTAATCAGACCGGTGCGGATAAAATTCTGGCCCATATCCGCCAATTGCTGTTCGTTGAGGCCGGGAGCCGAAAGACCCAGCTGGAGAATCGGGACGGACGAGGCGCTGTACTCCACGATGAAAGGCGGCGTGATGCCGGGGGGCAGATTTTTTACGGTGCTCTGGCTGATCGCCGTCACCTGAGAGATGGCGAAGCCCATGTCGGTGTGCGGCTGGAAGAAAACCTTGATGAGGCCGACGCCGGCCAGAGACTGCGATTCCATGTGCGCGATGTTGTTGACGGTCGTCGTCAGGGACCGCTCGAAATTGAATATGATCCGCGTGGACATCTCTTCCGGAGAAAGCCCCGTATATTGCCAAACGACGGTGATGACCGGGATGTCTATGTTGGGGAAAATATCAACGGGTGTGCGGACGATCGAGACCACACCCAAGATCAGGATCAGAATCGAGGCGACGATGAAAGTATAAGGACGGCGTAGCGCGAGTCGAACAATCCACATCTCTTCAGCGCTCCAAAGGTTCCTTTATGAGACGTATAGACCGCCCGCCCGGATTCCGCACAGCCATATTATCGCAAGCTTAGCCACCCGTCATTGAGGCACGCCGTCCGCCGCCAGTCCGGCGCAAGCAATCTATTGACGAATCGAGCGGTGGCCCCCAAAATGCTTCCTGGAGTGTGCGGACACCTGTCGGAGGGAAAATCTGATGGCAGTGACTTGGGCCAACATTCTTCTCCTGATACTCCTGGTTTCGGCAGCGATCCTGTGCATTTTTGGTCCGGTTACGGCTTTGGCCGTAATGTTCTGGCACTGGAGCAAGGAATTGAAGGAAACCGCCCGCTTGCGCATGTCGAGATCAACGCAAATCAGGTAACCGCAGTCACTTACAGACTCGCCGAGCCCGGGAATCGCTGACTTGGCTTGTGCCCAGTCGGACCGTCCTAGTGTGCATGTGGCGGTAAAGGTTTTCCCGGTTTGAGGTTAATGCCGAGAATTATTTGCGCAATTGGGGTAACGTAACTCCTCGCGAGGCGGGGATCGCGGGTGATACTCGCGCGTTTGCCTAACAGAATCAATAAACTCGTCGCTGGCATTGGAGTTGCTGTTGAAGCATAAGTCAAGTGGGGGTCCGCCTCGCCCGGGGGCGGGTGGTTGTGGGGCAATCCTCTGGAGGAGAATTGCGCGGCAGAATTAGTGTATTAGGCTGGGTCCATATTTTCGCACTGGTGTGCGCGGCCACCGCTACGCTATGGAGCTTCGGCGGACGAAATGGCGCGCCGCGAGGACGCGCCACCGCTTCGAACGAACCTGGATCGTCCCACGGGCAATCGCAGCTTGCGAACTCTGTCCTATCCGCATTCGGAGCGCGTCCGATGTATCCCTATTCGGTGATTCCGGGCGGAGTCGAGAGCGGGGCTGAGCTGAAGAATGCAGTTTTCCGTGATCCGGTTGTCGCTGGCCATTATGCTGATTTCGATCTCTCGAAGGCTCACGTCGTTCGTCTGGATCGGGACCGGGCCGTGTACGTTTCTTATCGGCTCGGCGATCGTGTTTACTGGACGAAAAAGACGCTAAGGCTTTTCAAAGGCGAGACGCTTATTTCCGATGGCGTTCACGAAGCGCGGACTCGCTGCGGGAATCGCCTGTCTGATATTCCGGTCGGGCCCGTGTCTCCACAGGAGCCACCCCCAACCGCCATGGCTGCGCCACTGCCGCCCACTCTGTTTGCCGTCAACCAGCCGCCGCCTGGATTTCCGGTGACCGGTCCAGTGCCGCCGACTCCCGGTTCGGCTCCTCCCAGCGGTCCACCCGGAGGAGGCATTATTCCTCCGCCGATCTATCCGATTGGGGGAGGGCCAAAGCCTCCGCATCATTCGATTACTCCACCGCCGCCCCCGCCACCACCGCCACCGCCCGCAAAGGTGCCAGAGCCAGATACCCGGGCGCTGCTCGCGGCCGGCTTATTGATCTTGCTGGCGGGCGGGTTGCTCCCCTGGTTTCGAAAAAAGCGCAAAGCCTAAAAACCCCAGAAGTGAAATTATTTTTGCGAGATATATTTCTGCGTTGAGGTGAGGCCCTCCTGTGCGGCTTCCAGTTGCCGCACAGTCGGCGCCAGATTGTGTTTCTCGAAGCAGTGAGCGATCGCTTTCCCGATTTCGTCGAATCGCCCGGTGGCTAGTGCGACCGCACTCGGCCCGGCGCCGCTCAGCGCGATTCCAAGCAATCCGGGCATGCGCGGCAGCGCGAGCACCTCGGCCAGACCCGGAATGAGCGCCTGACGAGCCGTCTGATGCAGCCGGTCCTGCATCGCATCCCACAGGAGTTCGTAACGGCGGTCTTCGAGCGCGGCGACGAATAGCGCCGACCGCTGCAGATTGAACACCGCGTCGCCACGCGGAACACTCGCCGGCAGCACCGCGCGCGATTTCTTCGTTTCGAGCTTCACGTTCGGCGTGACCACGATCAGGCGAATCACTTTCGGCCAGTGTTTCCGCACGGCGGCAACCGTGCCATCGGGGCGGCTGAACGTGATCACCAACCCGCCAAGCAGCGCTGCGGCGACGTTGTCCGGGTGGCCCTCCATCTCAGTCGCGTAACGCAGCGTAGCTTCCTTCGCAATGGCGCGGCCGGTGACCGCAAATCCCAGCGCGATGCCTGCCACCGTGGCTGCGGCGCTGCTGCCGAGACCGCCGGCAACGGGGATTTCGTTTTGCACGGCCAGCCGCACGCGCGGCAACACAAATCCTTCGCGCTCGGCCGTATGTCGCATCGCGCGGAAAATTAAATTTTGATCGGGATCGCTGGGAAGTTCCGAAGTGCCGCGCACGCCGCGGCTTCGCGCCAGTGCTCGCCCTTCCGATTTCGCAAGCAGCGTGGCCCGCACGCTCAAGTACATTTCCAGCGCGAGGCCCAGGCAATCGAAGCCCGCGCCCATATTCGCGGTGGAAGCGGGCACGCGCACTTCAAACGAACTTTGCCGTGGGGCGGTCATTGGACTGGGCTGAACATCGCCGAAGCTATCGTCGTCGCTCGAGAGTCGCCAGAATCGCAGATTTGCTTGCGGCCACGCGCTCCGGCGAGTTCTGAAACGCGCCATGAATCGGCTGCTGCGCCGCGGAACCATCCTTCGCGCCGGAATCAAGGGCCAGCGTTCCGCGATGATACGCGCTCACGTATTCAGGGTCCTTGAGCATGTGCCCGGTCAGCACAGCGATCACATTTTCATCGGCTCGGATCTGCCCCGAGGCCACGAGTTTCTTGATTCCTGCGACCGTGGTGGCGGATCCCGGCTCGCAACCGATTCCGTCGCGTCCGATCATTGCCTTCGCGTCAGCGATTTCCTGCTCGCTTACGGAAATAATTCTTCCGCCCGAGCGCAGGACCGCACGGAGTGCCTTCTTCCACGATACGGGCGCTCCGATTTTGATAGCCGTAGCCAAAGTGCGCGGATTTTCCACCGGGGCCATGGTCTCCGGTAGATTCGCGCCGCCGTCCGCTTTCTTCAAGTCGAGCGTCGCAAATAAGCGCGCGACGGGCGCAGCGCCTTCCGCCTGAATCACGCTCAGTTTCGGAAGGCGCTCGATCATGCCGAGATCGAGCAGCTCCTGAAATCCCTTGCCGAGAGCTGTGCTGTTACCCATGTTTCCGCCCGGGACTACTACATGGTCCGGAACCTGCCACAGGCACTGCTCCATCATCTCGAATGCGACAGTTTTCTGTCCTTCGATCCGAAACGGGTTGATCGAGTTCGCGACGTAGATCGAAGGATCGTCGCCCAGTTCCTGGATCAGCCGCATGCAGTCGTCGAAGTTCCCGTCAATTTCACAGACCAGCGCGCCGTAATCCAGGGTCTGCGCGAGCTTTCCCGACGAAATCTGTCCGCGCGGCAGCAGCACAGCGGATTGCAATCCCGCCCGTCCGGCGTAAGCCGCGAGACTCGCAGACGTGTTCCCGGTGCTCGCGCAGACTGCTGTGCGCGCGCCGAGCACCACGGCCTGCGTGATGGCGGTTGTCATGCCGGTGTCCTTGAACGAGCCAGTCGGATTGCATCCTTGATGCTTGAGCCGCAAATCGTCCAGGCCGCAATACTGCGCGGAGCACGGCCCGTGATAGAGCGGAGTATTTCCCTCGAACAGCGTCACGAACGGGATGGGTTCATCGAACGGAAGCATTTCTCGATAGCGCCACACGCCGCTCACGTCGCGCGGATCGCGCGAAGCCGCGCGATCCGCCCAGCGTTTGCGCAGCGCGGCAGAATCGCCGGACGCATCGAGATGGCAATCAATTTCGAGTGTCCCGCCGCATCGTGGGCACACGTAGATGCGCTCGCGAAGGCCGTAGGTGGCGCCGCATGCGGAATCAATACATCGCTGCACGGCCTTCTCGGCCGTTTTATCCGCCGCCCGCGCAGTCTTTTCCATCATTTCAGGAACCTTTGGCCTTCGTTCCCGCCAGTCCGAACTCCCGATGCGTTGCCGCCAGCGCCGCTTTGATTTCCTTTTCGAATACCACGAACGAGATATTCGTCTCCGACGATCCCTGCGCGATGGCGATGATGTTCACGTTCTCGCGGCCCACGGCGTTGAACGTTCGCCCAGCCACACCCGGAGTGCCGCGCATGTTTTCGCCGACCACGGCCACGATCGCAATGGTCGTATCCATGGTGATGTGCTCCACTTTCTCGTGAGCGACATCCTGCGCGAACTCTTTGCGCAGAGCTTCGACGGTGCGCTTGGCATCGGCCGCGGCGACGATGAAGCAGATGTCGTTCTGCGACGAGGATTGCGAAATCAGCAGGATGCTCGCGCGGACCTCCGCCGTAGTCGAGAATGTGCGGCCCACCACGTCGGTCAAGCCCACGATTCCCGGGCCGCCGACGGTAATCAGCGCGACGTCGCGAATCGCGGTCAGCGCTTTCACTCCTCCGCCGTTGGTGCGCCCCTTGGGAGTGATTTTCGTGCCTGTGCGCTCCGGCGTGAAACTGTTTCGAATCCATACAGGGATGCCCGCCTGCGAGACGGCATGCAGCGTTTTCGGATGCAGCACCTTCGCTCCGAAATAAGCGAGCTCAGTCGCTTCGCGGTAGGAGATTTCAGGAATCGTGCGCGCGTCAGGAACCAGCCGCGGGTCCGCGGTCATCACGCCGTCCACGTCGGTCCAGATGATCACTTCGCCCGCGCCCATCGCCGCGCCTAAAATTGTGGCGGAGTAATCCGATCCACCGCGCCCGAGCGTGGTTAGCACGCCGTCTTGCGTTGCGCCGATGAATCCGGTAACCACCGGGACCACACCTTCTACCAGCAGCGGCTGCAAGCGCGCCTCGGAACGCTCGCGCGTGCGATCCATCCGCGGATCGGCGCCACCGTGGCTCGAATCCGTCACAATTAGTTCAGTGGCTTCCACGGGTTCGCTGGGCGTTCCCAATTCCGAGAGGGCGCCGGCAACCATGGGAGCCGAAAGGCGTTCCCCCAGGCTGGAGATCGCGTCGAGCGAGCGCGGGGTCAGCTCGTGAAGCAGCGCGGTGCCCCGGCATAGGCGTTCGCCTTCGTCGAAAATTTTCGCCAGGCAGACTGCGACTCGCTTACGCTTGCCTTCATCGTGAATCAGCGAAGCAAGCGCGGTCTCGTGCTGCAGGCGCAGCGAGGCGAAAATCACGTCCACCTGCTTGCCCTCGGCCAATGCCGAAAGGTTCGCGGCGTCAATCAGGCGGTTGGTGACGCCGCTCATCGCCGAAACGACCGCGATAATCGGGCCTTCCGCCGCCGCGGCCTTCACGATCTGCGTCACGCGCGCGATGCACGAAGCATCGCCCACAGACGTGCCGCCGAATTTCATCACCCGCAATGACTTTTTCATGTCTGAGGAGGATCCGGCGCAAAGCAATTCGAAGTGGCCTGATGCGAAAACAACCTGGCGTTTACGATGGCCGCGCCTTCAAAAACTATACACTATGCGGGCAAACCGGCGCGATGGCTGATGCGCTTGAATGTCGCGGGAAACACACGGGAAGCAGCTTCGGGGCGGAAATCTGATTGCGCCGGTCCCGCTGCTCCAACCCGGGCCGAATTCATATGAAGAAGGCCGGGCGGAGCAGTGGGCCGGTCGCAATTAGTGCTGGGCGACGAGTGCGGTGATCAGGACGCTGGCCTGTGGTGTTCCCAGCCCGGTGACGTAGTCATACCCGGCGGAGGCGGTGCAGATGATGCCGCACGTTCCGTTGGTGCCCTGCGTGACCGCCCGGAAGTCGGTGTTGAGTCCGGTCTTCGCGAGCGTGTAAAGCGTGGTGTTGGTGCTGGAGAGGTTCGATTTGCGCGCCGCAGCCCGCATCGAGTTGCTGATGGCGACCAGCGCGGCCCATTGCGGCGTGCCCGCGCTCGTCCCGCCCACCTGAAACCATCCGGAGTAGCCGCTGATTCCGATGGAATCGTAAACCGCGTAGCCGGTGCCGGGATTTCCGTTATACGAAACATCGGGGCTGCCGCGGTATCCGCGCGAATCATCCGGTATTCCGAACTGCGCCTGAAACGAAGGCTCGCGCTCGTAAATGCTCAATCCGCCGCCGCTGCCGCTCCACGCAGTTTCACTCTGATAGCTTCCGTTGGCGTTTAAATATAGCGACGTTCCGCCCACGCCGATCACGTCCGGAGACGCTGCCGGATAAACTGCGCCGGTCCCTACATCGCCCGAAGCGGCCAGATAGGTCACGCCATTCGATACGAAATTCTTGTCCATGCTCGTCTCGCTGGAAAACTCACCGGCGGTCCAACTCATGGATACGGCGGACGCGCCATTTTTCACGGCGGTGGTTACGCCGTTGACCAGATCGCTCAAGCTGTTGCTCGGCGTTTCGACCAGAAGGATGGTGGCCTTCGGCGCGATCGCGTGCGCCCATTGCACGTCGAGCGAAATTTCCACGGCCCAGTTGGCGTTGGCGACGGGCTGTTTTCCATTCGAATAGACTTTGCGGAAGCAACCGTTGCCGCTGGTGCAGGCCGGCAAACCGAATTGCGCGCTGAATACGCCGAGGTCCTTTTCCGCGTTGGCGTCGTCGTACGCGTCCACGATTCCGATCGTCTGCCCGGCGCCCTGATTCGTTATCTGATCAAACCCATACGCGTGGCGAACCTGCGTGGGAGAAAACGCGGATGTCGGCGGGCCGGAGGGCGCGCTCGCTGCGGACGAATTGTCCGGAGTATAAATCGAGTAGTGCGGGCGCATGAAGCTCACGGGGTTTTCGCCGCCTTCGGTAAGGCGCGGCAGATTCGTGATCACGTGTTGCGCATGGAGCGGCTGGCTGAGCAGTAGCGCGCCGGACAGAACCATCAAGCCTAGTGCGGTTTTGCGGATTCCCTCAGTACGCATTTGGATTTTCCCCGTTTGAAAGGCCCCTTGCGGTCGGGACCGGATGACTCGCTTCTTCCAACGAGGATGAGGATAGCGTTCGAATCGGGATATGCCCTATAGGCCAGGTTTCTCAAACAGGTGGTACGAAGGTTCAGGTCGCAGACCTGTACTTCAGGACGGGCCTGGACCATAACCGCTTTAATATCAATGGTATACGTTTGGTTGAATTGGCGAAAGATAGTCCCAGAGACCTACGTCCGGCGAAGGCCGGTTTTGTCCGCTGCGAGCTTTCCGGTGTAAATCGCCATCCCCACGGCTGCGTCCATGCCGGCTTTTTCGAGGGCGTTTACCTCGCGCATGCTGCGAATTCCACCCGCCGCGGTGATGGGCAGCTTGGTGACGCGCTGAAGCTGCCGGAACCACGCGAGGTTCGTTCCCTTCATCGTGCCTTCGTTGTCCACGAACGTGGAAAGGAACCCCGAACAGTATGGCTCGAGATCGGGAATCACATCCGCAGGCCGAAGCTTCAATCGTTCCCGCCATCCCCGCACCACGATTCGGCCACCTTCTGTATCCAGAGCCACGATCACGTGTTTGCGCCCGACGCGCGCGGCGAGCGCGCCCAGAAAATCGCGCGCCACTTTTCCGTCTTGAAAGGCCGCGCTGCCGACGATAATTTTTTCCGCGCCCCACGAAAGAATTCTCGCGGCGCGTGCCACGGTGCGGATTCCCCCTCCGACGCGCACTTTCCGGTTCCCTCGATGGCACAGCAGCTTGATCCATCGCGCGTTCGAACCTTTTCGCATAGCGGCGTCGAGATCAATCACATGCAGAATCGGATAATCGCGGAATCGGTCGAGCAGGCCGAGGACGTCGTCCACGGCGAGGGCGCGTTTGCGGCCCCGCACCAGCTGCACGGCTTTGCCGCCTTGTAGATCAATGCAGGGAATTATCATCGCGTCATCGTTCCATTTTTCGTCCGCCTACCGGCTTAGGCGAATGGGCACGCCGCGTTCGGCCAGGAATTTCTTCAGCGCCGCAATCGAACGCGTCTCTTGATGAAAGATCGAAGCGGCCAGCGCGGCGTCCGCGTGGCCGGCCGTGTACACCGCGAAAAAATCCTCAAACGTGCTGGCGCCGCCCGATGCGATCACCGGCACGGGCACCGTGGCGGCGATCTTCGCCGTTAACTCGCAATCGAATCCGCTGCAAGTACCGTCGCGGTCAATCGAAGTGAGTAGGATTTCTCCAGCTCCTCGCGAAACGGCTTCGGCGGCCCACTCTGCCGCGTCGAGTCCCGTCGCGTCGCGCCCTCCGCGCGTGTACGCTTCCCACGAATCGCCCTTGCGCTTCACGTCGAGCGAAAGCACCACGGCCTGCGCGCCGAATTGCTGCGAAAGCTCCGAAATTAATTCCGGACGCTCGACCGCCGCTGTGTTCACCGTCACTTTATCCGCGCCCGCGCGCAGCACCGCCCGGCCATCCTCCATTTTTCGAATTCCGCCCCCGGCCGTCAGAGGAATATTCAGTTGCTCCGCCACGCGGCGAATCGTTTCCAGAAACGTCGCGCGGCCCTGCACCGACGCGCTGATATCGAGCACCACAAGTTCGTCCGCGCCTTCGCGGTTATAACGCGCCCCGAGCTCGGCTGGGTCGCCCATGTCGCGCAGTCCTTCGAACTCGATTCCCTTCACCACGCGGCCTGCGTCCACATCGAGGCAGGGAATGATTCTGCGAGCGAGCGTCATTGGATGGATTCCAGGAAGTTGCGCAGGACTAGCGCGCCGGTCTCGCCGGATTTCTCCGGATGAAACTGCACGCCGCGCAGGCTGCCGCGCTCGATCACGGCGGAGAACGGGAACCCGTGATCGCAAGCCGCCACAGTCGGCTCAGCGGTGGCAGGAGCCGCAAAGGAATGCGCGAAATAAAAATAGGCGTCGTCGGGAATGCCGCGAAGCAGCACGCTCGGTTGCGTCCGACGCAGCTGGTTCCAGCCGATGTGAGGTGATTTCACGTTTGTCGGCAGCGCGCGAACTACCTCCGGGAAAAAGCCCAGTCCCTTGTCGCCGGGAGCTTCCTCGCTCGAAGCGAACATTGCCTGAAGCCCCAGGCAGATTCCGAGAATCGGGACGCCCGCCTCGTAAGCGGCGCGCAGCGGCTCCGTGAGATTTCTCTCGCGCAAGCCGGCGACGAATGCGGCGAAGTGCCCCACGCCGGGCAACACGATCGCCTTCGCCTCGCAAAGTTGTCCGGGCTCGACCGCGCGTTCCGTTTCCGCGCCCAGCCCGCGCAGCGCGCGCTCGACCGACGGCAAGTTCCCGGCGCCGTAATCCACGATCGCGATCTTCACAGCAACCCCTTGGTGGAAGGCAGCACGCGCCGAAGCTGCTTATCGCGCGTGACCGCGAAACGCAGCGCCTTCGCAAACGCTTTGAAAATGGACTCGACCTGATGATGCGACGACCGGCCGTACAGCAGCTTCAAGTGCACGTTGGCTGCGGCCGCGTGCGCGAACGCCCGAAAAAAGTCCTCCATCAGCTCGGTTTGAAAATCACCCACACGCGCCGCCGAAATCTTGAAATTGCAGACGCAATACGCACGCCCCGAAAAATCGAGCGCCGCGGCCGCCAGGCAATCGTCCATTGGCATCAGGAAATATCCGGCGCGCAGGATGCCGCGCTTCGATCCCAGCGCCTTCTTCACCGCTTCGCCCAGCGCAATGCCCACGTCCTCGACAGTGTGGTGCTGGTCCACATCCAGATCGCCGCGCGCAATGAGCTCGAGATCCAAACCGCCGTGGCGCGCGATCTGCTCGAGCATGTGATCGAAGAATCGAATTCCCGTGGCGATATGCGATTTCCCGCGGCCGTCGAGATTCAGCCGCAGACGGATGTCGGTTTCCTTCGTGGTTCTCTGTAACGCTGCTTTTCTCATAGGATCTCTTTCAACTCGCGCAGCAGCCGCCGCGTCTGCGCGAAAGTTCCGAGCGTGATGCGGACGTAACCCTCGCCACCAAAATCGCTCGAGCGATCGCGGACCAGAATTCCTTTGCGCGCGAGCGCCGCGACGATTCGCTTCGTTCGCTCGCCGAAATGCACCAGCACGAAATTGCCCGCGCTCGGATAGCACTGCACGCTGAACCGTTTCATGCCGCGGGTGAATTCGGCGCGGCTGCGGCGCACTTCGCGGACCGTCCGCGCGATAAATGCTCGGTCCTTCATCGCAGCCTCAGCGGCCACCAGCGCAGCAGCATTCACGGGGTACGGCGATTGAGCCTTTCGCATGGTCGCGGCCAATTCGCGATTCACAAAGATGCAGCCAAGGCGCAATCCGGCGAGGCCTGCCGTCTTCGAAAACGTACGCGTGACGATCAGATTTTTGTGCCGCCGGACCCAGGGAATTACCGTGACGCCGGAAAATTCGAAATAGGCCTCGTCAATCACCACCATCGTCCGCAGGGCCGCTTTCAGGATTCGCTGCAACTCTCGGGCGGACAGAAGGTTGCCCGTTGGGCTATTCGGATTAGGCAGAAAGAAGACACGCGGCCCGCGACGCAGCGCCGCGAGCACATTGCTCCACGGGAAACGCATTGCGGCGTCATAGCGCGGCGCTACGATCCGCGCTCCCGCCAGCTCGGAATAGAAACGGTACATCGCGTACGTCGGCTCGACCAACAGAACCGTTTCTCGCGGCTCGACAAATGCATTCACCACCAGGCTCAGCGCCTCGTCAGTGCCATTTGTGAGCAGAAGCTCCGAAGGCTCGACGCCGAAATATTTCGCGGCCTTCCGGCGCACTGTTTCCTGCTCGGGGTAAGCTGAAATCGAAGCACCGCTGAGTTTCGCAAGAGCGCGGCGAACCGCGGGCGAGCACCCGATGGGATTCTCGTTGAAATCCAGGCGTAGTTTGTCGGTGCGTCCTTCGAGCGGCGGATTATAGGCGCGCATCCGCTCGACCGCCTGCCGCACGCGAATCGCGGGCGTCATTCCCGCACCTCGACAGATCGCGCGTGCGCTGTCAGTCCTTCGGCGCGCGCGAATTGCTCGACCACGGGCGCGAGGCGCCTCACGCCCGCCCGCGACACTTCCTGCACGCTGATGCATTTCACGAAATCGGAAACCGAAAGGCCGCCGCGCGTGCGCGCCACCCCGCCCGTCGGCAGGACGTGGTTCGTCCCGCTCGCATAATCGCCGAACGACTGCGCGCTCCAGTCGCCCAGGAAAATGCTTCCCGCGGATTCGATCCGATCCAGCAGGCCGTCCGCGCTGCCGGGCAAGCTCAAATGTTCCGGCGCAAACCGATTCACAAATCCTGCGGCGTCCGCCAGGTTTTTCGCCACCAGCACCGCGCCATTTTTTGCAAGCGAGCGCCGCGCGAGATTTGTTCTCGGCAGATCGGCCAGCTGCCGCTCGATTTCGCCGG
This sequence comes from uncultured Acidobacteriota bacterium, assembly GCA_963842425.1. Classification (GTDB taxonomy): domain Bacteria; phylum Acidobacteriota; class Terriglobia; order Acidiferrales; family UBA7541; genus Palsa-295. Next base: position 163,644 of record CAWJGQ010000016.1, read on the forward strand.
CGACGAAGCGCGCCAGACGCGCCGATGTGGTGACGAGCACCGAAATCGCGTCGGGATCGTGCTCCGCCTGCGCGATTAAGTCGGCGGCAATGTATCGGGCGTTACCGCGCTGCGCAAAGACAAGCGCTTCCGTAGGGCCCGCGAGCATGTCTATGGCGCAATCGTTGCTCACCAGCTTTTTCGCCGCGGTGACGAAGCGATTGCCCGGACCGCAAATCTTATCCACGCGCGGAATCGAGCGCGTTCCATACGCGAGCGCCGCGATGGCCTGCGCGCCGCCCACTCGAGCCACGCGCCGCACGCCGAGTTTTTCAGCCGCAGCGAGAAGCGCCGGTCCCGGCTGCGGGCTGGCGACGACAATTTCACGAACGCCGGCCTCCTGCGCGGGAATCACGGTCATCAGCAAGGTGGATACCAGCGAAAAGCGCCCCCCCGGCAGATAGCAGCCGACCGATTCGATCGGACGGACGAGCTGCCCGGCGCGCACTCCGGGCTCCACTTCGATCGTCCATTCCTGCGGCTTCTGCCGCCGCGCGACGGTGCGAATGTTGCGCGCGGCACGTTCAATGGCGGCGAGAAAGTCGCGCGAGACGCTCTTGCGTGCCGCGCGCATTTCCGCGCGCGATACCCACACATTCCGCGGCCCCAGCGCCAGCCGGTCGAGGCGCCTCGTCCACGAAAAGAGCGCGGCGTCTCCGCGGCGTCGCACGTCCGCGACGATGCGCGCGGCAACGCGCTCCGCATCGCGGCCGCTTGCGCGGCGCGAGGCCAGCATTTTCCTTTCGTTTGCGCTCGTCAGCGGAAGAATGCGCATCAATACACGACCTTGTTCAGCGGATACTCGACAATTCCCTCCGCGCGCGCCGCCTTCAACTTCGGAATCAGTTCGCGGACGGTTTTCTCCTCAACGATCGTATTGATCGCGACCCATCCGGGATCGCTTAGCTGCGCGATCGTGGGATTGCGCAGGGCGGGCAGCGCGGCCAGCACTTTGTCGAGGTCATCGCGCCGCACATTGAGCATCAATCCCACGCGGCTGTAAGCCTTAATGGCGCCTTCGAGCAGCATGGCCATGTGCGCGATTTTTTCATGCTTCCAGGTGTCTTTCCGGGCCGCGCGGTTGGCGATCAGCCACGTCGCGGATTCCAGCAGCGTATCCACCACGCGCAGATGATTGGCGCGCAGCGACGAGCCCGTTTCCGTCACCTCCACGATCGCATCGGCCAGCTGCGGAACTTTCACTTCCGTGGCGCCCCATGAAAATTCCACGCGCGCCTTCACGCCGTGCTTCGCCAAATACCGTTCCGTCATTTTCACGGCCTCCGTGGCGATTACTTTTCCTTCCAGGTCGCGCACGCTCTGCATCGGCGAATCCTCGGCCACGGCCAGCACCCATCGGACGCGTCCGAAGCTGGTCTTCGAATAAACCAGCTCGATCACTTCCTCCACATCCGCGCCCGTTTCAAGAATCCAATCTTTGCCCGTCAGCCCTGCGTCGAGCGCGCCGCTTTCCACGTAGCGCGCCATTTCCTGCGCGCGGACCATCATGCATTCGATGTCCGGATCATCAATGGTCGGATAATAGCTTCGCGAGCTGACCGAAATCCGCCAGCCGGCTTTTGCGAACAGCTCGACAGTAGACTCCTGCAGGCTTCCCTTCGGGATGCCGAGTTTCAGGCGGCCCATTATTTTTTCCCCTTGCCGTAAAGTTCCTCGGGCGAAAGAATCCGTTCGGCGATTACCCTTGCATCGCCCGCGCGATCCATCTGACGGAAGAAGCAGGTGCGATAGCCTTCGTGGCACACTGCGCCGCCGTCGAGCTCGGCTCGCACCAGCAGCGCGTCCTGGTCGCAATCCACGCGCATTTCGCGCAGCAGCAGTTTTTGGCCGCTGCTCTCGCCCTTCATCCAAAGCTTCTTGCGCGAGCGGCTATAGAACGTGACGAAGCCGGTTTCCTGCGTCTTGGCCAGCGCCTCGCGGTTCATGAATCCGAGCATCAGCACTTCGCCGTTCACGGCGTCCTGCACAATCGCCGGAATCAGTCCATTTTCCTTTTCAAAATCGAGTTCCATGTTTTCAAATTCTCCCGTAAGTCTGATTGACGCTGTCATCCCGAAGGCGTTTGCGCCTGAGAGATCTCTCTTCGACCGACCGGGTGGCAAGCACTCCACCCGAAGAGAGATTCCTCGCTTCGCTCGGAATGACACCGTGCTATTTTTTCGCACCCAAAAACAAAAAGCCCGCCGGCGCTTGCCGCGCCAGCGGGCTGATGAGTGCAGCTAATTTCGATCCAGCTAGCCACACCGCCGCGGGCACGGGTTCACGTGATGGTGGTGGCTATGATGTGTCCGCAGCAGTTTCATGACGGCTTCAAAATTATGATAAGGCGGCGCGCATGTCAAGCGCGGAGTCCTGTGGACTTGCGGCGGATTGCCGATTCCGCGCGGGCGTGATTGAATGCGAGACAAGTCGTGCGAGTTGCTTGCGTTGCTGACTCGGGCGGCGGATTGAGAGGGAACTCGTGAAGAGACTGACGCATTCGAAGGGCAACCGCAGCATTTCTTTTCCAGCCGGCGCTCTGGGCGCGCTCGCGATCGGCGCATTCGCAATCGGCGCGCTGGCCATCGGCCGGTTGGCGATCGGGAAGCTGTCAGTCGGCCGCGGCAAATCGAAATCTCTGGAGATTGACGAGTTGAAGGTCGTGAAGCTTCGCGTCGGGGAACTCGTTGTGAGCGATTCGTTGACGCTGCCGCCGGGAGATTAGGGAAGCGAAGCACGTACCCCAGAGTATCGCTGCATGTTTAGCGATGCAGAATCGCCCAAGCCGCGAGTCCAAGCGGCACCAGCAGCGTCAGCGCCATGATAATCCACGCGGAAGCGTGCGCGAAATTGACGGTGTAACCGATGCCGACGCGTTTCTCGACAAACAGCGCCGGGTCATCCGGATTGAAATAGAAGAGTCCGTACTTCCAGCACGCGTCGGGCGACCGGCCTCCGGGAACGTTCAGCGATGGCACGCGTTCTTGCCTCAGCCACCCGCGCAGAAAAAGCGCCGAAGCGAGAATGATCACCGGCAGAATCACGAGCGTCGCGACAGGGGGATTGCCCGTCAATGGCAGCAGCGCCACCAGGGACAGTACCGCAGCGACGAAGAATTCAACCCCCAGCAACACGATGCTGAGGCGATGCGAAAAAACTCCATCGGCGGGCCCACCTGATGCTGATGGCAGCCCCCTGGCGGAATGCGATATCGCGTATGAGAGCAAGGCGATGCCGATCACGATAGCCGCGCCGAAAAGCAACGGTCCGTACACACCTTGCGGGGTTCGCGTGGACCATCCGTTGGGCAAGCCGTCAACTCCCCAGTGAACCGGAAAGCGGTCCGGGATTTGGTTCCAACGAGCCTGGAGATAGCAGCCGACGGCTAGCAGAATCGCGAAGGGTCCGAGCTGCAGGATTAGCGAACGAAGCTTCATCACTCAAGCCTTCAGCGCAGCAGGTCTTCGAGCTGCACTTTGACGTCAGTTTTTGCGTCGCGGTATTTCACGATCACCGGCGTGTAGAGCGAAAGATTCCATTCCTTGCCGCGCCCCTGGGAAATGGCACGCGAACCGGCGACCACGACGGCATTTTCGGGGATCACCAGCGGCTCGTCCGCGCTCGCGCTGTGCACCGCTCCTGTGACGACGTCGTACACCGGCGTCGAGCGGTTGAGAACAGTCCCGGTTCCGAGAACCGCGCGCCGCTTCACCACCGTGCCTTCGTAGACGCCGCAGTTCCCGCCGACCAGCACTTCATCCTCGATGATCACCGGCAGCGCGCCGACCGGCTCGAGCACGCCGCCGATCTGCGCCGCGGCGGAGATATGGCACTTCCGTCCGATCTGCGCGCAGCTGCCAACCAGCGCGTGCGAATCAATCATCGTTCCTTCGTCCACGTACGCGCCTGCGTTGATATACATCGGCGGCATACATGTGACACCTTTGCCCACGTAGCAGCCGTCGCGAATGCTCGAGCCGCCCGGCACAATCCGCACGCCGGAATCTGCCGACATATTTTTCACGGGGTAAGTGGATTTGTCGAAAAATGGCTGGCGCGCGGCGTCAATGGACATATCCACGATCTTGCCCATGCGGAAGCCGAGCAGAATGCCCTTCTTCACCCACGGATTCACGCGCCATCCGCTGGCCCGCTCGGAATCCGGCTCGGCCGCGCGGATTTCGCCTGCGTTCAGCGCGTCCTTGAATTGCTGGAACAGGCGCAGGTGCGCGTCGGTGTAGCGTCCCGGATTTTCGTCGAACAGCCGTTCGATCTCGGCGCTGATCTCAGCGGGCAGCATAGACCTGCTGAATCAGACCGACGCCTTCGAGCGCGCTGCGGATTTTTGCCAGGTTTTCCGGCTTCGGCGCGACGATCGGCAGCCGGAACACCGGCTCGAGCAGGCCCATCAACGCCATGGCGGCCTTGGCCGGCCCGGGATTCGTCTCCACAAAATTTGCTTCCATCAGCCGGAAATAGCGCTCGTGAATTTCGCGCGCCCCGGCGAAATCGTTCTCGAGGCAGAGTTGAACGATGCGCGTCATTTCGGCCGGGATTTCGTTCGATACCACGGAAATCAGGCCGCGCCCGCCCAGCGCCATCAATGGAATCGTGATTCCATCGTCGCCCGAAAGTACAGCGAATCGCTTGGGAACGACCGACAGCACCACGGCCATCTGCGCGATATTTCCGGACGCTTCCTTCACGCCGACGATGTTCTCGATTTCCGCGAGCCGAGCCACCGTGGCCGGCTCGATATTGACGCCCGTGCGCCCGGGAATGTTGTAAAGAATGATTGGGAGCGAAATCGCCGCCGCGATGGCTTTGTAATGCTGATAAAGACCCTCCTGCGTCGGCTTGTTGTAATACGGCGCCACGGAAAGAATTCCGTTCGCACCCAGTTTTTCGAATTCGCGCGCCATCTCGATCACATGCGCGGTGTTGTTGCCGCCGGCGCCGGCAACCACCGGAGTCTTGGTGCGGCGCGCTTCTTCGATCGTGATTTGGACCACGCGCTTCTGCTCGGCGGCGCTCAGCGTGGGGCTCTCGCCGGTAGTGCCGCAGGGCACCAGAAAATTGATGCCGGCCGCGATCTGGCGCTGTACCAGCTGCCGAATCGCGGTTTCATCGAGCGAGAGATCCTGCTTAAATGCTGTGACCAGCGCAGTCCCGCATCCCGTAAACATTTTCCCCTCCTTACCGTCCACCTTACTCCAGCTCGCTCACAATCTCCCGAAAATCGAAGAACCCTTTCTTGCCGGCCACCCATCGCGCCGCCCGCAAGGCTCCGCGCGCGAATCCTTCGCGGCTGCGCGCCGTGTGGCGAATCGTAATCGTATCGGCGGCGGAATCGAAGCCAATCTCGTGCGTTCCGGGATTCGCGCCGGCGCGGCTGCTGCTGACGTCTATGGGCCGTGAATAACCCTCTTTTTTCATTCGCTCGACCAGCGCCAGCAGCGTTCCCGAAGGAGCATCCTTTTTCGTCGCATGATGTATTTCCCACGCCCATGCGTCGTATTCCGGCTGGCGCGCCAGCAGCCGCGCCGCCTCTGCCACAATCTGATGGAACACGCTCACGCCCATCGAAAAGTTCGGACTCCAGACCAGGCCCGTGCCGGCGCGCTCCACAGCCGCCCGCGCGCGCTCGATTTCGCTAAACCATCCCGTTGTGCCGATCACGGCGTTAACGCCCAGCCCCGCGAGGCGCTCGATATTTTCGACCGCCGCCGACGGCGTCGAAAATTCCACCGCCGCATTCACGCCGCGAAAATTCGCCTGTGTAAAACCCTCGAACTTCGCATTGTTGTCCACATCGAGGCGCAATTTCACGTCGAAACCGTATTCCAGAGCGAGCTGCTCGATCAGCCGCCCCATTTTTCCGTATCCGACAATCGCGAGATTCATTCGCGCCTTTCCTACGCCTTGGCCATCAGCTTCTTCACCACGTTCGCGTACATTTCGACCGCGTCCGAAAGCTCGCGCTTCGAGATCCGCTCCTCGGACGTGTGCGCCACATGAATGCTTCCGGGCCCCAGCAGCAGCGGCTCGCCCCAGGTCTTGCCGAATACCGGAACATCCGTCGTGAAGGATACAACCGTCGTGGGCATTCCATCCACGCCCGCGAAATGTATCGGCGGAAGGCATAGAATCTCGACTAATTCCGCGCGCTTGCCAACGGCGCGTGAGAAAGCCTCGCGAATCGGCGCCGGATCGGCTACGAGCCTCACCATGATCTCCGCTTTGGCCGCATCCGCGATCACGTTGGGTGCGCGGCCTCCCGAAATCGTGCCGATATTCATCGTGCATCGCCCCAGCAGCGGATCGGTCGGCAGCGGAACCTTGCGAATTGCGTCGAGAGCATCGAGCAGCGATTCGATCGCCGATGTGCCTAGCTCGGGGTAAGCGGAATGCGCCATCTTCCCGCGAGCAATCAGCTCATAGCGCAAAATGCCTTTGGACGCGAGCACCAGCTTATTCTCGGTCGGCTCGCCATTAACCAGATACTTCGACCCGCGAGGCGCGCGCGCGGCAACGGCCGCTCCCGCGCTGTTGCGCTCCTCCCCGACCACGAAGAGCAGAGCGAAATTTTTCACGCCTTCGCCGAGCAGTTTTTCCGCTGCTGCGACCATCGCCGCGATGATTCCCTTCGCGTCGCACGCGCCCCGACCCCAGATGAACTCCGCGTCCTCGCGCGAGGGAAAAAACGGCGGCACGGTGTCGAGGTGCGTCGAGAGCGTCACCGCGGGCTGGCCCCAAGTCGCCAATACGTTGAAGCGCCCCGGCTCGACTTCCATCCGCTCGGCGCGCCCGCCCGTTCGCGCGGCGAGCTTCGCGAGATGATCGTGGAGATACGCCGCGACCGGGCCCTCGTTTTCAGTAATGGACTCGATATCCACCAGCGCTCGAGTCAGCTCGTACGCATTCATCGGCTACCTGCTATCGGGAATGGAACGAAACGAGAAGGAAGGATACGCGAGAGGCGCCGCTCGTGTCTTCACTCCTCGATAGCGCTCCACCCGTTTTGCAACGGATGACAGTGGATCCGCCTTTCGGCGTATCCCCCAATCGCCGTGACTCAGCTATCGCGGCGATTTCGGCGGAGCGACCTGCCTGCAAACCCCTTTCGCCCGGCCTTCCGAAGCTGCCCGGAAGTTTCGGCCCGGCTACTCATGGCCTCCGCACCTCTACCAAGAACAAATCCAGTCTAGCGGCGGCCTAGGTCCCAGTCAAGCAACCGGAACGGGCTCAGCGCGGGCTGGCTACTGGACGAATATCCGTATAATCACTGATGTGTTTCGTACAGCCTTCGTGGTGTAATCCCGGCGTCCGTGATGGTGAAGCACTGATGCCGAACGAAAAGGACATTCGCGACGCGATCGAGCGGGAAAAACACCCGGAGCGGAAACGAACGCGTGCTGAAATTCGCTCAATCGAGCGGGAAATTGCCAGAATTTGGCGTGACGGGGACGAAAAGGATCTTATGCGGTTTTTGCGCGGGATCGGCTTGAAGGACGAGTCGCCCGAGTTCGTGAGAGCGGTGAACGTTTTTCGCTCTTTGCGCGCCGGGAAGCATTGACGGCAATTCGGTGCAGTTCCGCGCGCTTCGCCTTCGCAACATCGGGTGGCAGCTTCTCCAGTTGGTCCAATACGATTGTCGCGATTTCGGAGATGCCCTTTTCGAATGCGGTCTTTTTCTTGGCCATCGCAGTACCTTCTGATTTCACGATAGCAGCAAGCGGAAGTCTCAGCAAGGTTCAAAGACCAGGCCGCCACCAGGCGACCATTTCGCTGCCTGATTCCCGAAAACCGGGCGGCTCTTTCGTTGCAAACCGCCCGGCCGTCGGATGGAGAGTAAGGGGAAACTAATTCGGAAGCAGAACCGTATCCACAACCTGAATCACGCCATTGGACTGAAACACGTTGGGAATCGTGATCGTTGCCACGTCGCCTTTTTCGTCCTTGAGCATGATCTTGCCGTCCTGCTCCATCGCCCAGAGCGAGCCGCCGCTCACGGTCTTCAGCTCGGCCGTGCCATGGCCCGCTTTGATCATCCTCCGAATATCGTTCGTGCTCAACCTTCCGGAGACCACGTGATAGGTCAGGATTTTCGTCAGCGTGTCCTTGTTTTCGGGCTTCAGCAGTGTATCCACGGTGCCCATGGGCAGTTTCGCGAAAGCTTCATTCGTGGGAGCGAACACGGTAAACGGGCCGGGGCCTTTCAGCGTGTCCACCAGTCCGGCAGCCTTCACCGCGGCGACCAGAGTGGTGTGGTCGGCTGAGTTGATCGCGTTATCAACAATGTCCTTGGTTGGATACATGGCCGCGCCGCCGACCATCGGGTCCTGCTTCATCGTCATCGAGTCCTGCTTCATCGACATGGAGTCCTGCGGTGCAGCGACGGTCGAGATTCCTACGAGAACGAACGCGCAAAGCGCAATCAGAAATCGTGATTTCATTTCGTTTTTCCCTCGTTCTTGAGATTGAACCAACACCTCCAGTACGACGGCGGTATGGATTTGGATGTAAGGTCTTGCGGTTTTTTTCCAGGCGGGTTCGATGGTGGGCACGCACCGAGCCGAGTACCGACCGTGGCTTTTCGGCGGGGAGTTTGTATGATGGTGCATCATGATTTCTGCACGCCGCAAATCGCCGCGTGGCGCTGACCCGACGGACTACACGCCGTCCTACGCGTACGAGTCCGCCCCACGCGGAACGCGCGCGCTCTACTGCGAAGGTGTTTCGCTCGCGCGGATTGCGGACGAAGTTGGCACGCCTGCATATGTCTACAGCCGCGCGAGTATCGAAGCCGCTTATCGCCGCCTCGATCGCGCATTCGGCTCCCTGCCGCACACAATCTGCTACGCGATGAAGGCGAATTCGAATCTTTCCGTGCTGAGCGTGCTTGCGCGGCTGGGCAGCAGCTTCGATATCGTTTCCGGCGGAGAGCTTGACCGCCTGGATCGCGTCGGCGTTCCCGGCAGCCGCATCGTGTTCTCGGGCGTCGGAAAAACGCGCGAGGAAATCCGCGCCGCGCTTCGCTGCGCCAAACAGGGATCGCGCCGTGGCAGCAGCGGAATTCTGCTCTTCAATGTGGAATCAGCCGCGGAACTGGAAGTTTTGCTGAGCGAAGCCGCGCGGCACGTCGCGGCCGGCGGCGCTCGACCCTCCGCTGCCATTCGCGTGAATCCCGACGTGCTTGCGGGCGGTCATCCGCATATCGCCACCGGCGCTCATCAGCACAAATTCGGCGTGGATTGGCAGGAAGCGCGGCGGCTGTATCTCGCGCACAAAGATTCCCCGTGGCTTGCGTGGCGAGGAATCACGGCGCATCTCGGTTCTCAAATTTTCAGCATCGCGCCGTATCGGCGCGCGCTCACGCGGCTCGCGTCTTTCGTGCGCGACCTCGCGAAAAATGGAATTCGCCTCGAGTATCTCGACATCGGCGGCGGCCTGGGCATTCGCTATACGGACGAAGCCGCGCTCCCGCCCGCTGCGTACGCCAAGGCGCTCGGCGATATCGTCCGCCCGCTCGGATGCCGTCTGCTGATCGAGCCGGGACGGACTCTGGTCGGCCCCGCCGGCGTGCTGCTCACGCGCGTCCTCTACGTGAAGGAAAATCACCGGAAAACTTTCGTCGTGGTGGATGCGGCCATGAACGACCTGATTCGCCCGGTTCTTTATGGCGCCACGCATCCGATCACGCCTGCCATTCGCCCCGCCGGCGCCGCCGCCAAGAAAACGCGCGTGGATGTGGTGGGTCCTGTATGCGAATCGGGAGATTTTCTCGCGCGCGATTGGCCGCTCGAGCCCGTGAAATCGGGCGACCTGCTGGTCGTGTGGACGGCGGGCGCTTACAGCTTCGCGCAATCCTCTAACTACAACGCGCGCCGCCGTCCCGTCGAAGTTCTCGTCGAAGGGCGGCGTTTCCGCGTCGCACGTCGCCGCGAAAAATACGACGACCTCGTTCGCGGCGAATCGGTGTAACTCATGCCTCTGTTTCCCGCTTTCCTGAAATTGACTGGCCGCCGCTGCCTTGTCGTCGGCGCCGGGCCGACCGCGCAGGAAAAAATCGAAAGCCTTCTCCACGCAGGCGCGATGGTGCGCGTGGTCGCGCCGAATGCAACGGATCCCGTGCGCACCTGGGCTCGCGCGAAAGCAATCCGCTGGGAGCCTCGCAAGTTCCGGGCCGCTGATTTGAAGGGCGTATTTCTCGTCGTCGCCGCAACTTCTTCGCCGGCGTTGCACGCAAAGATTTTCCGCCAAGCCCGGCGTCGCGCGGTCCTGTGCAACGTGGTGGACGATCCCGCTCACTGCGATTTTTACTACGGAGCCGTCGTCCGCCGCGGCGAATTGCAAATTGCGATTTCAACTGGAGGCCACAGCCCCGCGCTCGCGCAGCGGCTGCGAAAAAAACTAGAGCAGGAAATTAGCGTCGAGTACGAACACTGGCTGAAGAAACTCGGCGCCGCGCGAAAACGGCTTTTTGCGAAATCGCTTTCACCCGCGCGCCGCAAGGCTTTGCTGCACGGCCTGGCGAGCGAAAGTTCGTTCGAAAAGTTTCTGCGATACCGCAAGGCAAGGAAAAAATGACCCTTGCGCAACGGGGTCTTTATGCATTCTTTATGCTGGAAAGCGAATTAAATCAGGAAGTTGGGGCCAAATTCGGAAGACGAATACGTCCAATCCAATATTCGACGAACGCGAGAAGCAAAACGTCTGATAGTGTCTCTGCATTCGCCGATGCGGCCGGGTCCCGGCATTCCCCCCCACCCAAACCTTCCGTGACCCGGCCGGTCGCCGAAAGCCCTCAGAAGATCACCCCACAGCTTTTCCCCGCTTCTCCTTCAGCAATCCCTCTCCGCGCTGTGCTGCTTCATTTACCAGAAATCCCATCTTGGGATGTGCGGGTTCGAAATCCGCTGAAAAACCCTGCTCGCGCAATTCTTCCGATGTCATCGGCCCGATCGAGCCGATCAGGATTCGCTTGAATCCGGCGCGAAGCGCCTGCTCCAGATTCATTTCTCGCGCGATTCGCAGCAGATGCGCCACCTGAATCGAAGTCGTGAATAGCGCCACATCAATTTCGCCGCGCGCAATCGCCTCGACCGCCGCTCGGAGCGGCGCGGTGTCTTCCGGCAGCGCCCACTGATACACCGGCACGCGCGTCACTTGCGCTCCGCGCTCCGCAAGCCCCGCGAGAAGTTCGGCATTGGACGCGCCATATTCCTGCACGGCTACGCGCTTGCCCTTCAGCGCGGCGGTGCCGGCTTTCTCGTCAAGCGCGCGCAGGAGGTCCCGCCACGTGTTCGGCTCCGGCACCGCAATCGTTACCGGCACTCCCAGTTCCTTGAGCGCGGCCACGGGCTTCGGCCCGCGCGCCACCACGGTGACCTGCCGCAACGCTTCAGCAAATTGCTCCAGCGGATAAATCGTCTCGACCACCCGCGCGAGCGCCCGCGTGCCCACGCCCGTGAGAAAAATCACCATGTCGAATCTATTCGCGGCGAGCGTACGCGCGAATGCCAGCGCTTCGGTGTTCGTTTCCAGGGGAACTTCGCGCATGGACGGCGCCACGATCGCGCGGCCGCCGTAATTTTCGATGAGCTTGGCCATCTCCGGCGCGCGTCGGCTTTCGAGCGACAGCACGCGCAGCCCCGCTAGCCCTGATTTGGTTTTCTCTTCCACTATCGCCGCCAGACGAGCGTGCCTGCAATCCGAGAATCTTTGTGGGTCGTGGGTTCACCCACGACATCAACCGGCCGAAAAGAGAACGGCTTTAGCCGCTGAAGTTCCCGCCGCGTCTAATGCCGGAAGTGGCGCACGCCCGTAAACACCATCGCCATGCCGAGTTTGTTCGCGGCGTCAATCACGTCCTGATCGTGCACCGATCCGCCCGGCTGGATCACGGCCGTGGCGCCGGCCTTCCCAGATTCTTCCACGCCGTCGGCGAACGGGAAAAACGCATCGGACGCCACCACGCTGCCCGCGAGCGAAAGCCCTGCCGTCGCCGCCTTGATCACCGCGATCTTCACCGAATCCACGCGGCTCATTTGCCCCGCACCCACGCCGACGGTTTGCCCTTCGCGCGCGAAAAGAATCGCATTCGATTTCACGTGCTTCGACACCTTCCACGCGAAAAGCAGCGCGCGAAGTTCTGCGGCGGTCGGAGCCCGCTCCGTCGCCACCTTCAGATCGGCTTCGGCGAGTTCGTGATGGTCCGCCTGCTGCACCAGCACGCCGCCCGAAATCCGCTTTAGCTCCAGTTCCTGCCGTCCGGGCTCCCGCGGCATTTCTAGCAGCCGCAGATTTTTCTTCGCTGCAAATTTCTCGAGCGCCGCGGGTTCGTATCCCGGCGCGACGATGCATTCCACGAAAAGCTTCGCCACTTCCTCGGCCGTCGCCGCATTCAACGCGACGTTGAACGCGAGCACCCCGCCGTACGCGGAAACCGGATCGCACGCGAGCGCCTTCACATACGCATCGCGCAGCGAATCCTGTTCCGCCGCTCCGCATGGATTGTTGTGCTTGATGATCGCGACCGCCGGACGTCGAAATTCGCTTACCAGCGCCCACGCCGCATCGAGATCCACCAGATTGTTGTAGGAAAGCTCCTTGCCTTGTAGTTGTCTCGCCCCCGCAAGGCCCTCCGCCGGACGCCCCGCGGGAATGTACAGCGCCGCAGCCTGGTGCGGGTTTTCGCCGTAGCGCATGGACTGGCGGCGTTCGAGCGCCACATGAATTCGCTCCGGCAATTTTTCCGGCGGGCCCAGCCGGACTCCGCCGTTTGCGACGAGGCGTTCCAGTTCCGTTGCGATCTCGCCGTCGTAGCGTGCCGTGCGCGCGTAGGCTTTCCGCGCGAGCCCGAGGCGTGTCGGCAGGCTCAGCTCGCGCGCGCCGCGCAGCTCCGCCGCAATCGCCGGATAATCCGCCGGATCGGTGATCACTCCGACGCTCTGAAAATTCTTCGCCGCCGAGCGCACCATCGCCGGACCGCCGATATCAATGTTCTCGATCAATTCTTCCGCCGTCACGCCGGGCTTGGCCGCCGTCGCTGAAAATGGATAGAGATTCACAACCACCAGATCAATCGGGACGATCGAATGTTCAGCAGTCTGCTTGCGATCCTCGGCTTTGCCGCGCTGAAAGAGAATTCCGCCGTGTACTTTCGGGTGCAGCGTCTTCACGCGCCCGCCAAGCATTTCCGGCCAGCCGGTCAGCTCGGACACGTCGCGCACAGGAATTCCCGCTTCGCGCAGCAGCTTCGCGGTGCCGCCGGTGGAAACAATCTCGATTCCCAGCGACGCAAGCTCTCGCGCAAATTCCGCCACGCCGGTTTTGTCATAGACGCTGATCAGCGCCCGCTCGATCGCCACAGCCGTGCCTCCCAATCAGTTCGCAGGAAAGTAGCGGGCCAGTGTAAGCGTTTGCGGAGAATTTCGGAAGGGGTCCTACAAGAAGGAGTCGCCGGACGGAGGTTAGCTGGACACGCGAGCCTTCAATTTCACGCGGCCGCCTTCGACGCTGACCGTGTATTCGATTTCGCGGCCGCCCTTGTCTCGCAGGTCTTTCGTTTTCTGCTGAACGAATCGCTCGAAATCCTTCAGGCTGGGCGTGCTCGATCGTTCGCCGGTCTCGGTCCGCGCTTCGATCAACTTCTCATACAGCGTGTACACTTTTTCTTTCTCGTGCTCTGGGTTGGAAAACGACATCGCAAACGCCGCGGCCGTTTCCTGCACGGCCTCCGCGCGCGCGGTGGCTTCGGCAGCGCGGAAATCGAGCGGCGGCGGCGCCACGACCTTGGCAGGTTCAGCGGCCGCCTGCGGAAGCGCGGCCTTGCGGGCGCGTTCAGCTTCCACGGCTTTGGCCGCAGCGCCGAAGTGGTGCTGCTGCGTTGCCGCCTCTTTTTGCATGATCTTCTTCCGCCACATTTCCTGATATTTCGCGTAGGTCTGCGCGATGTTGTTGAACCGGAATCGCTGGCCGAAACTCAGCTCCGCCGTGCGCTCGTTGTACCGGCGCACCATCGTATCCACGCGCCACTGCGTGTCCGCGGGAGGGCGCGGTCTCCCGCCGCCGAAGTACTGCTCGTACTCGATCTTCAGCGTGCGGACGTCTCGCTCGAATTGGTTTAGATCTTCGTCAACTGTGGGCATGGCGGTTTATTGGACGGCAATTTCGAGCGTACGGTGCGTGGGCACGGACGTCAACAAACGCGTGCGCGGCCTTGTCGCAAAGGGAAAGCCCCCGCCAGTCGGCGGAGACTTCAGGTCTCGCGGGATGGGTGCGAAGGCGTTTCAAATAATGCCGTTTGAGGTTTCAGCGCGGGGCAGATTCTGGAATTCCGGCCTTCAGCAGCTTGGCGAATTGATCGGGAGGTACGGGCCGGCTGAAATAGTATCCTTGCGCTTCATCACAATGATGAGCCTGCAAGAAAGCCACCTCCTCTTGCGTTTCCACGCCCTCCGCCACGACCCTGAGATTCAGGCTGCGGCCCATGCTGATAATCGCGCTGACAATCGCCGTATCGTCCGGAGTGGTGGTGACCTGGTGGACGAACGACTGGTCGATCTTGAGGGCGTCGATTTGAAATTTTCTCAGGTAACTCAAGCTGGAATAGCCCGTGCCGAAGTCGTCCACTGCAACCTGCACCCCTCTCGCTCGTATTGTCTTGAGAATGGTCTGCGTAGACTCAGCATGCTTCATCAGGACGCTTTCGGTCAGTTCGAGCTCAAGCGATCTCGGCTCCAGGCCCGTTTCCTCGAGGATTGCGAATATCCCTTCCAAAAAGTGAACCCCTCGAAATTCCATCGCGGAGATGTTCACCGCCATGGTAGTCAGGCGTAGTCCGGCATCCGCCCAGGTCCGCGCCTGTTTGCACGCCTCACGAAGAGCCCAATTCCCAATTGGCAGAATGAGCCCGCAGTCCTCCGCAACGGGAATGAATTGCCCCGGCGGGATCAACCCCCGCGTGGGATGCTTCCAGCGAATTAATGCTTCGGCGCCGATAATCTCTCCCGACCGAAGGTTTATTTTCGGCTGATAATGCAGCGCGAATTCCTGCCGTTCTAACGCGCGCCGCAGATTCTCTTCGATGGATTGCCGCTCCACTGCCCGGACGTTCATGGCCGCCTTGAAGAACTGATAGCTTTGCCGGCCGTTTTCCTTGGCCTGGTACATTGCCGTGTCCGCGTTCTTGATGAGCGTCTCGGCATCCAGTCCGTCGTCGGGAAAAACGCTTACTCCAATGCTTGTCGTGACGTGAAGATCATGCTGGTCAATAGAGTGTGCCTCTGCAACTGTCTGCAGCATTCTTCGCGCCGTGATGGCCGCGTCTTCGGCTTGTTCGATTTCGGAGAGCAACACGACGAATTCGTCCCCTCCCTGGCGGCTCACCGTGTCCGACCCGCGCACGCAATCCGCCAGACGTCCCGCGATGGATTGAAGCAGCTTGTCGCCGGTCGGATGTCCCAGGGAATCGTTGATGTGCTTGAAGCCATCCAGATCCAGAAACAGCACGGCTACTTTTTTCTGATGCCGCGGCGCGAGGACGATCGCCTGGTTCACTCGGTCGTTCAGCAGCATTCGATTGGGCAATCCGGTTAGGAAATCGTGTTGGGCCGAATAAGTCATTTGCTGGGTCATCGCCCGGGCTTCGCTCACATCGCGGAACACGATCACAGCACCCGTCGCGTGCCCCTGACGGTCGTGGATGGGCGAGACCGAGTCTTCGATAGGAGTCTTGCCACCGTCCCGTATAGTCAGGTGAGAGTTCGACGGCAGGTTCATGGTTCGGTTCTGCGCGATCGCGAGCTCCATCGGATCTGGTATCGCATCTCCGCTGGCGCCATCAACGATCTTAGCGATCTCGGCCATCGGCCGGCCGACCGCCTCGAGCCGCGACCACCCCGTCATTCTTTCCGCGACCAGATTCAAGAATGTGATATTCCCCGCGATGTCCGTGGAAATGACGGCGTCACCGATGGAGTCGAGTGTGACCTGGGCGCGTTCCTTCTCAACGAACAGCGCGTCTTCCATGGCCTGACGATCGCTGATATCTGTATTCGTGCCGAACCAGCGGACCACCTTTCCATCCGCGTTGCGGATCGGAACGGCCCGCGACAGGAATTCTCGGTACTTGCCATCCCGGCCGCGAAGAGGAAACGTGTCTTCCCACGGCTCGCCCGTCTGAAAGCATTGGGTGATCTTGTCCACCACCCGCTGCACGTGGTCCGGATGATGCACCTTTTGCCAGCCCCATCCGGCCATCTCCTCCAAAGTGGTGCCGCTGTAGTCGAACCATCGGTCGTTGTACCAGAAGATGTAGCCCTTCTCATCGGCCATCCAGGCCAACTGCGAAATATTGTTAGCCAGGGCTCGGAAGCGCTCCTCACCCTCGCGCACGGACTCCTCCGCTTTCTTGCGGGCCGTGATGTCGTTGTTAATTGTCAGGATTCGCAGTGGCGTGCCGACCGCGTCGCGTTGCAAGGCCCAGCGAGTCGCAACGCTAATGCGGATCCCGTCGCGTGTATGGTGAATCGCCTCGCCCTCCCAATGGCCTTCCTTCAGGATTTGCGCTTCGATCTCTTTGTTCGCCTCGGAGAATTCCGTTTTGAGCAACTCGAAACTGATTTTCCCCACCGCCAGATTTGCGGGCCAGCCGTAGATGACCTCCGCGCCCCTGCTCCAGAACAGGATGCGGCTGCGCATGTCGCGCACGATGATGGCGTCGTGAGCGAGATCGAGCAAAGCGGCCTGTTCCGTCAGAACGATCGCCTGCTCTTCGAGTATCCGCGTTCGCTGCGCCACTCGGTCTTCCAGCTCGGCGTTGAGCGCGCGGATCCCGGTCTCGGCCGCCCTGCGCTGGTAGTGTTCGACATTCATCTTGCGGGCTGCCCACCAGACCAGGACCGCAAGCACACAGATCGTCGCGGTGGCGTACAGAGCTACGCCTAATTCCGTTCCGTAGAGTCCTGCGGCTTGTCCGCGCAAACGAATCCAACCGAATAAAATGAGGACAAAGAAAATTACCGGCAGAAATCGGCGGGCCATCACGCTGCCGGTTGCATCGCTGGTGAGATCGCCGGCGATCCCATCTCGAGGGCGGGCAAACAGAACCGCGCCGCTCAAAAGGAACAAAGCCACGGCCGTGTGCACGGCGACCTGGGTGTACAGCAAAAGCCGGTAGAGGGCTATGGCGTGATAGAGATAGCCGCAAGATGCCATCATGGCGATCAGCCCGGTCCATAAACTCAGCGCTTGCGCGGGACGCTGACCCCATCGAGTCTTCCAATCCAGCAGCATCAGCGCCAAACCGATGGTGATGAACGCTGTCGCGGTCATCGGAGCCAGGCGGCCGGGCGAAGAAGTTCCGGCCGAACCGTCAATGTCGCGCACCAGAAGTTGATCGATTCCCAGGTTTAAGCCGAAGGCGTACTCGCATAGTGTGGCCGCGCCAATCAGAACGACGAGCAATGCGAGCAACCGGGCGGTATGGCCTCGGAAGTTTGAGGATTGTCCTGGAAGCAGCAGCCATAAAGAGACTGCGGAAAGCGCCAGGCCTACGGCCGTATTGGCCTTCATTGTAACCAGGCCGGGAAAAACGCTCATCAAGGGCCCTATGTGAAAGGCCCAGCCGTAGAGCACCAGACACGCCACTGCGAAGACGGCAATGGCCGAAGCCCGGCAGTACGCCCGTAGAAACTTGAACAGGCGAGCGTCGGATTCAGACATCGCCGCTCCGGACCCTCATGTCAAAGGGCATTGAATTCCGATCGAGAGGGCGAACGGTCTGGTTACTAGAGCTACAGCGTGGAAGGGATCCTAGTTTGACTCAATTGACGGTAGATACAACTCGGTTCACCCTCTGGCGTGCTCAATAGACCATCGGTTATGGGATCTTAAAGCTGGTCGCGCCGCCTTGACTTTGCCGAAAGCGGCTGCATAGACTCGAAGTTTCCATCCATGCCACCAAAGGACACAGAGGGCCGCATCATCACGGTCGGGGTCACCGGCGCGAGCGGCGCCGTCTATGCACAGGCGCTTCTCCGGCTGCTCGACGCCGACCGTCGCGTGGCCCGCGTATTCCTGGTGGCCACCGAGGCTGGCCTGCGCCTGCTCTCAACCGAGCTAGGCGTCGTCGCCGCGGACGGCAAAAAGCTTCCGTCGCTTCTCACCGGCACGCCCGCGAAAAAAATCGAATACCTGCCGAACAAGGACATCGGCGCAAGCATCGCCTCGGGCAGCGCCACAGTGAACGCTATGACCGTGATTCCCTGCTCGGCGGGAGCGCTTGGCTCGATCGCCGCGGGCACCTCCGGCGATCTCCTCACCCGCGCCGCGGACGTCTGTCTCAAGGAGCGCCGCCCGCTTGTCCTTTGCCTCCGCGAGACGCCGCTCAATCGCATTCATCTCGAAAACATGCTCCGCGTGCACGACGCCGGCGCCATCGTGATGCCCGCCATGCCCGCGTTCTACTACGAGCCGGCGACGATTGCGGCCATGGTCGAGCAGTTCTGCTATCGCGTCCTCGCGCAGCTCGGTCTGGCGCAGGAAAAGCAGTATCGTTGGCAGGGCGGAAGCCGAAGCAAGCCATGACAAAGTCCCGCATTCGCACCGTGCTCGAAATGATCAAGATCGAGCACTCCGTGTTCGCGTTGCCGTTCGCGCTCGTGGGAGCGCTGCTGGCAGCGCGCGCGAGCGGTGGCCTGCCGGCGTGGCGCCAGATTTTGTGGATTGTCGTCGCCATGGTCGGCGCGCGCTCGGCGGCCATGACCATGAACCGCATCGCCGATATCGAATTCGATCGCCGCAATCCGCGCACCGCCAATCGCGCGCTCCCAGCGGGCCACCTGACGCTCGGTTTTGCCTGGATGTTCACGGCGCTCGCCTCGGCGGTGCTGGTCGTCGCGGCGTGGCAGCTAAATCCGCTGGCGTTGAAACTTTCGCCCGTCGCGCTCGCCGTGCTGTTCCTTTACTCTTATACAAAGCGATTCACGGCGTGGTCGCACTTCGTTCTCGGTTTTTGCCTCGGCATTTCGCCCGCGGCCGCGTGGATCGCCATTCGCGGCTCGCTCGATTGGCGCATGCTGATTCTCTGCGCCGCAGTCACGCTCTGGGTCGGTGGCTTCGACGTTCTCTACGCCTGTCAGGACGTGGACTTCGACCGCGCCGAGGGCCTGCATTCCATCCCGAAGAAGTTCGGCATCGCTGGCGCCCTCCAAATCGCTCGCGTCATGCACCTGGCGATGGTCGCGCTGCTCATCTGGCTCGCCATGGCCTTCCGCCTCGCGTGGCCCGCCTGGGTGGGCATCGCCGTCGTCGCTTTGCTGCTCGGCTACGAACATTCGCTCGTGAAACCAAACGACTTGAGCAAAATGAATGCTGCGTTTTTCGCCGTGAATGGCTATATTAGCTTGTTGTTCCTGTTGTTCTGGGGCGCTGCCGTAGTTGTCACGCACCCCTAAAACGGCTGTCATCCCGAGTCCGCCGCGGCGGAAGGGATCTCTCTTCGAGCTAAGATGAGCGGAAAACTTCAAATCACCGACGCCCGTCTCGAACCCATCGCCCAGCGGGTTCTCGCCGGTGAGCGCCTCGGCTCCGAAGACGGCCTCGCGCTGTTCCAGTCGCACGACCTGCTGGCCGTCGGCTGGCTCGCCAACCACGTCCGCGAGCAGCGCCACGGCAACATCGTCTATTACAACGTCAACCGGCACATCAATCCGACCAACGTCTGCGTTGCGCACTGCAAGCTCTGCGCCTTTGGACGCTCCCCGGACGTTTCCGGCGCGTACACCATGGGCCTCGAGGAAGTTTACGCACGCGGCGCGCAAGGCGTCGCCGAAGGTGCCACGGAATTCCACATCGTCGGCGGCCTGCATCCCGATCTTTCGTTCGACTACTACCTCGACATGATCCGCGGCCTGAAGCAGCGCTTCCCTCAGGTGCACCTGAAAGCGTTCACCATGGTCGAGGTGCACTACTACGCGCGCCTTTCAAAGCTTTCGATCAAGGACACGCTTCTGAAAATGAAAGACGCCGGCGTGGATTCGCTGCCCGGCGGCGGCGCCGAAATTTTCCACCCACGCGTGCGCAAAATAATCTGCGACCACAAAGTTTCGGGAACGATGTGGCTATCCATCGCGCGCACCGCCCATGAAATCGGCCTGCGCTCCAACGCCACCATGCTTTTCGGCCACGTGGAAACACTCGAAGAGCGCGTGGACCATCTCGTCCGCCTGCGCGAAATGCAGGACAAAACCCACGGCTTCCAAACCTTCATCCCGCTCGAATTTCACCCCGCGAATACCGGACTCGCGCATGTGCCCAAGCCCACCGGTATGGACGCGTTAAAAACCATCGCCGTCTCGCGCCTCATGCTCGACAATTTCGATCACATCAAGGCCTACTGGATCATGCTCACCGAGCGCATCGCGCAAATCGCTCTCGGTTTCGGCGCGGACGATCTCGATGGAACCGTCGTCGAGGAGAATATTTATCACGACGCCGGCGCCACCACGCCCGAAGGCCTCACCCGCGCCGACCTCGAACGCCTGATTCGCGCCGCCGGCCGCGTTCCCGTCGAGCGCGACACGCTCTACAATCGCGTGGATCGCTCCACCATGCCGCCACTTCCTCTCGCTCCAGCTCGGGCAACCGGCAGCTTTGTGCCCGCAAGTTCTCTTACGGCCTAGTTTTCCCTGGATCTCCGGATCGACGCAGTCAAGTGTTTCAGGAGGTTCGCATGAGGTCAGCAATTTTTCCAGCCGCGATCCTGTTGACGCTTCTTCCAGTTCCGGCTTCAGCCAAAGGCCTAACCGTAAGAATCACGATCGAAGGCGGCTCGCTAAAAGCACCCATCGAGATCACGGACGCGCAAAGGCTCGCCCCGTTCAACATCTGGTCCGGCCCGGGAACGTTCGGAGGCGATTCCGCAACCCGGCCAATCGATCCTGCCGCCGACGTGAAGGTCCATACGCCGAGCTTCGTTGTCGATTGGTCGCAGGGCATCATCGCTGCGCCGTCGCCGGAGCTTCCGCGTTACAAGCTTTCTTTCTGGGCCTCGGAAAATCCGACCAAACTGGCGTACGCAGTGACCTACGTCTTTGATCCGTCGACCAAACGGGGCTACGTTTACCTGCCCGGAAAAAACGACGACGGATGGTACATCGACGTCCGTTCGGTCTACCGTCAAATCGAAGGTAACTGGTTCCGGGCCTGGAGCGCTTGGGACAGAGTCGCGAGCCCTCTCATCGCCGCTCATCTCTAAGGTCGTCGCGGGCGCTCGCGCGCATGAGTTCTACTGCGCAGTCTCCGTAAATGTAGCGACCGGATGCCCCAGCCCATAAGGCCCCTCGGCGGTTACGTGAACCGCCCCCGCGCTCGCGGGCAGCGTCAACGTCACGCTCGCCACCCCCGACCCGTTCGTGGTCACGATTTGCTGCGTAGCTCCGCCAAAATTGCCACCGTCGGTCGTGAACAGCACGCTGGCTCCCGTATTCGTACCGCCGGACGATCCCGCATTCAGCGTCACGCTGAGCGCCAGGTTCGTGTTCGCCGCGCCAGTCTGATTATTCCCGGTCTCGGAAAATGTCGCCGCCGGATTCCCGACCAGCACCCATCCGCCCTGCGTCTGCGTGGCGCCGGAGCTGTCCTGCCCGGTCACGGTGAAGTGATAAAAGCCGGGCGTACTGCCGGTCACGATCGTTATCGCGCCGTTTGCCGCAGACGTCACAAGCGCGGTTGTGATCGAAATCGTGCCGCCGCTGGTCGAACCGGCGTCGAACTGCGCGGACTCAAGCGTCACGCTCGCATTCCCCGTCGCGGAGACGATCCCCGGTGCGAGCGTGATCGTGCTGTTCGCGGCCGCCTGAATGGTGTCCGGATTCAAATCCCATTCCGCTGCGGGAGTGGTCGAAAGCGTTCCGTTAATCACGAGCAGGGTCGCCGAGTATGGAGCAAACGATTGCGTCGCGCTCCAACCCTTGCTTGCCGAAGCGACGATGGACGTCGGCGAAGTCTGCGGGAGCGTGTACGCCGTAAAGTTCGTCGCCGTGAAATTGTTCAGCGTGAATCCCACCTGCGCCGCGTTCGCCGGATCCTTATTGACGACCAGCAGCGTCATCGAAGTGCCCGCGGGCGAAAGCGCCGCGTACACGCTGAAAAGATCCGGGTCCGCGTTGCTCGTCGCAGAAATGGACGTGCTCCCGAACGTGTCGCCGTTGCCGTCGTAGTTCCGGTAAAGTTTCAGCGTTTGATAAGCGGGAGCCGTCGAATCCGCCGCCACCCACCGCGTAGCGTAGGTTACGCGTTCGCGCCCCAGGATTCCGAAGGCGTCCGCATCCGCCAGCGCCGTCGAAAAATCCGTCTCGCCCGCGAAAGCCGCGTTCCATTCGGTGATGCTCAGCGGAGTCCCCGGATAAATCATGTTGAGCATGGCGCGCAGGCGCGGCAGGCGGAATGGAATCGTCTTGAGCGGTTGAATCATCGTCGCCCATGGCTGATTGATTCCACTCGATTCGCTCACGTACGTCGGATCCCAGTAATCGCGGAAAATACGCAACGCGGCCGCTTGTTTCTGCGCGAGCGTGTCGCTGCTTAGGTTGTCCGGCCCATCGGGATACGCGTGGATGTCGAGCACGTCAACCGATCGCGTCCCGGCGATCTCGTCCGACCACAGCACCTCATTCAGCCACCACGGCAGAAAATCAACTCCGCCGTGTGCGTTCTTGTCGTTGCCGTTCGCGCCGTTCCAATAAAACCACCAGCAGCAGCTTACCGGCCCGAAGCGAACCGCCTGCGCGTCCCAGCCCTTCACCGCCCGCGCTTCGCCGATGAACGTGTCGCGCATTTCGTTGTAGCCCGAAGGATTCGGGTGCACGTCGCGATGCGTGCTGCCCCAGATATCAATTTCATTGTCCATGTCGTAGAAATGCGGCCGCCCGTTGACGAACTCCGTCGCCAGCGCCGCGATCCACTGATTGCGATAGACGCTTCCCGCGGGATCGCCGCTCGCCGGAGGCCCGTCGAGCATCGCGATGTATGCGTCCTGGGGATTGTTCCCGGTAACGTCCGTCGCGCAGTCCGACTTCACTCCATTTCCCGCGTCGGCCAGGTAAGGATCGGTCGCGCATTGCGCTCCGTATTTGGTCACTGAGAAGCTGTAGCTGGTCGTATCCTTCGCCGCCCACGGCAGCATTCCGATCGTCACGATGGGATAGCCGCCGGCGGCCGCAATATTGTTCACGAATTGCTTGGAGTCGGCGTAGAGCGGTGCGCTGCCCATCGGGCGATTCACGTAGTAATAATCGTTCGCCGCGTTCGTGTCGAAATTCACCCAGTTGTAATTCGTGGCCGCGTCGCCGCCCCAGCGAATCATTGTCGCGCCGCTGTCGGTGATGTACCCGGTGTTCGCCGGGAAATTCACGCCGTACACATACGGGCTAATCGCGTGCCGGTTGCTCAGCGCATCCACGGTCACTTGAATCGCCGCGGGCGCTCCGCCAGCCGGAGTTGCGCTCGCCTGGCTGGAATTCGCGCTCTCACCGCTGCTGTTCACGGCCGATACCACGTAGAAGTAGGTTGTGCCGTTCGTGACGGTGGAGTCGATGAAGCTCGGGGCGGTCGGCGAAGCGATCGTCGCGTAGGGTCCGCCGCTGGTTGTCGCGCGTTTCACGTTGTAGCTCGTCGCGCCTGTGCTCGCGTTCCACGCGAGACTCACCTGTGCGTTGCCCGGTGTCGCTGCCAAACCTGTAGGCGTGGCTGGCGGCTGAGCGGGCGCCACTGGTGTGGCATTCACTTCCGCCGAATTCGCACTCTCCCCGGCCGAATCGACCGCCGACACAACGTAGAAATATTTCGTCCCGTTCATCACAGTTGCGTCCGTGAAGCTCGTCACCATCGGCGAGGCAATTGTCGTGTAGGGTCCGCCACTGGTCGTCGCGCGCTTCAGGTTGTAACTCGTCGCCCCCATGCTGGCGCTCCACGCGAGGTTAACCTGCGCGTTTCCTGCGGTTGCCGCTAGTCCTGTTGGTGTGGGAGGCGGCTGAACTGGCGCCACAGGCGTGGCGCTCACTTCCGCGGAATTGGCGCTCTCACCCGCTGAATTGACTGCCGAGACTACGTAGAAGTATTTCGTTCCGTTCACCACGTTCGCATCAACGAAGCCCGTCACCATCGGCGACGAAATCGTGGCGTACGGGCCGCCGGTGGTCGTCGAGCGCTTCACGTTGTAGCTTGTCGCACCCGTGCTCGCGCCCCATGTAAGGTTGACCTGCGCGTTTCCTGCGGTTGCCGCTAATCCCGTAGGTGCTGCAGGAGCCTGAACAGGCGCCGCAGGCGTGGCGCTCACTTCCCCGGAATTCGCGCTCTCACCTGCTGAATTCACTGCCGAAACCACGTAGAAGTATTTCGTTCCGTTCACCACGTTCGCATCAACAAAGCCCGTCACCATCGGCGACGAAATCGTGGCGTACGGGCCGCCGCTGATCGTCGAGCGCTTCACGTTGTAGCTCGTCGCCCCCGTGCTCGCATTCCAGACGAGGCTCACCTGCGCGTTTCCTGCCGTTGCCGCTAATCCTGCCGGCACGGGAGGAATCGTGGTCGCAGCGCCGCCCCCTCCTCCGCCCGAGCCGCTGGTCACAGTTCCGCTGCACGCTGCCATCAGCAGCAGCGCGGGCGCCACGATCGCAGCCAGCAGCCATTTCGCCCAGATCGAGCGTGTCATCGCAGAAATCTCCATTGTTAGCTGGGGAATTAGTGACGGTTAGGCTACGGTTGCGAAACGCGCCAAACAAGCTGTACGGACGGCCAGAAAACGACCCCTGTTCGTTGGTTCCTGCGGAAGTTGTTTATGTGCGGGAGAATCTGGAGCGAACGAGGTAGCGGAAGCAGCCCCAAAGCACTCGGGGCCAGAGAGTCCTTGTAGGTCGTGGCTTTAGCCACGACGTAAACTCAGCAAATGGAGTCGGCTTTAGCCGCTGAAGCTCCATCCAACGCCTCACGCCCGCCGTCAGGCCTCGCCGTGCGGGTGGAAGCGTGGGGCTTAAGCCCCACGACAATCAGCGTAAGAAATTAGGGCTTTAGCCCTGGGGCCGCGCTTGAACTCTCACGCGTGCGGATGCGCCTTGTCATACACTTCCATCAACTGCCGAATACTCGCCTGCGTGTAGCGCTGCGTCGTGGATAGCGACACGTGGCCCAAAAGCTCCTGAATCGCGCGAAGGTCCGCGCCATCGGCCAGCAGGTGCGTGGCAAACGCGTGCCGCAGCGAGTGCGGATGCATGTCCCAATTCACATTCGCCAGCCGCGAATATTTTCTCACCAGCAAATGCACCGACCGGTCGGTCAGCCTTCCGCCCAGGTGGTTGAGGAACACCGCCTCCGGCGCGGTTTTCGTCCGCGGATGCGCTAGGATTTCGTCGCGCACCGGCCAGTACGCTTCCAGCGCCGCCTGCGCCTTCCCGCCGTACGGCACCACGCGTTCCTTCCGCCCCTTGCCGAGAACGCGCAGCATCTGCCCGCGCCGATCCACTTCGCTCAGGTCCAGACCCACGAGCTCGGCCACGCGCAGCCCGGAGGCGTACAACAATTCCAAAATCGCCCGGTCCCGCTTCAGAATTACCTTCCCTTCTTCTTCGGATCGCGCGGTCGGTTTGCGCGCGCGCTTGGATTTATCTTTCGCGGCGCTGCTCCCGAGGTTGTCGAGAAATCCGTTCAATTCCTCCGCCGTCAGCACCCGAGGCACGCGCTTCGGCAGCTTCGGCGTGGCCACCAATCGCGCGGGGTTCTGCGCAGCCAGTTTTTCGCGTACGCAGAATTTGAAGAACGTCCGCAGCGAAGCCAGCCTGCGCGCCACCGACGCGCGCTCGAGCTTCCGGTCGTACATCGAAGCGACGTATTCACGCACCACCCGGTGATCAATCTCCGCGAGCGGCGGCGCTTTTTCCCCGGGCGGCGTCAGAAAGGCTTCGAACTGCTCCATGTCGCGCCGGTACTCGCGGATCGTGTCCGGCGACACGTTGCGCTCGTAGCGCAGGTACTGAATGAATTTTTCGATGACCTGCTTCATGGTGGTTGACCCGCCTCTGGGGCCGCAGCGCACCGAAATTATAGTGCGATTCGGGAATCGCGCTCGACGCTGCGCGCCTTGCGTTGCTTCCCTAGCAGGGGGTGGCACGATCTCTCACTGCGAACTTCGCGCCACAAAGTCCACAGAACAAACTTCCTTGAAATGCTTCGCCGCTCGTGCATCATGCTAGCGTAGTAATTATGGAGACGCGATGAATTGCCGAAGACGAACGCCGGACGCCGGTCAGATGCGGGAGACGAACATCCTCGCATCTTCGCCGAAAAATGGCCGCTTTTTACTCGACACACCGTGCCGAGCAAATTTACCCGTAACTCTAACAAAACAAACAACCGCGTCCCCTTTTACTCGACACACAATTAGGGGCTTCCGCGCGGGCGAAAGCGGCTTTTTTCAGGCTCGAATTATCTCTGCATTTTTGGTGATTGCGCTCGCTTCGGCGCTTGGCACCGCGCCGGCTTTCGCCAAGCCGCGCCCGTCCAAATCGCTCACCGTCGAACGCATTTACAGCGGCCCGAGCCTCAGCGGCCGTCTCATACGGGGAATCGAGTGGAGTCCCGACGGCAAGTTCATTTCCTATCTTCAGCGCGATGGATCGAGCATCGAAATGTGGACCATGGACGCGGCGAAGGGCGAGCGCAAGCTGCTCGTGAAGGCCAGCGTGCTCGAGGAAGTGATGCAGCCGCGAAAGACCAGCGCAATCCAGTCCACGGGACTGGGCCGCGTTCAGGCCGACAACTACATTTGGTCGCCGACCGGCGACGCGCTGCTTTTTATCGGCAGCAGCAATCTGATGCTGCTCGATTTGAAAACGATGGCGTCGAAGCCGCTCGCGGTTGTCGCGGACAATGCCCCGCAGGATATTGCGGACGCGAAATTTTCGCCTGACGGCAAATGGGTAAGCTTCGTGCGCGATTTCAATTTGTGGGTCGCAAGTGCTGCCACCGGCGAAGCAAGAGAATTGACTACCGGCGGCAGCGAGGAAATTCTGAAGGGCCAGCTCGACTGGCTTTATCCCGAAGAGCTCGACTGCCAGACCGCGTATTGGTGGTCGCCGGATTCTTCGAAGATCGCTTATTACCAGATGGACGAGCGGCCCGTGACGCGCTATCCCATCCTGGACATGAGCTCGCCGCTCGGCGCGACCGTTTACACGCGCTTTCCGCAGACGGGCGAACCGAACCCGATTGTGCGCGTGGGTATCGTGCCCGCTGGCGGCGGCGAAACGAGATGGATGGACACGGGCTCGGACACGAATGTGTACCTCCCGCGCGTCGTGTGGCTTCCTGACAGCAGCCGTGTCGCGATCGAACGTCTCAATCGCCCGCAGACCCAGCTCGATTTGCTCTTCTCCGACGCCTCGACCGGCGCTACCCAGACGATCCTCACCGAGTCCGACAAATACTGGATTAATCTCGGCGACGATCTCTACTTTTTCTCCGACGGCAAACGCTTCCTTTGGACGAGCGAGCGGACCGGTTTTCGCCACTATTACCTCTACGATACCTCCGGAAAGCAGCTCGACCAATTAACCAGTGGCGATTGGGGAATCACCGGCAATGGCGGATTCGGGCCGGGCGCCGAAAGCCACCCGACGGTTGACGAGGCGCGCGGCTTCGTTTATTTCTTTTCCAACAAGGACGAATTGCGCGGCACGCAGCTTTACCGCCTCTCGCTCGCCGACAAAACGATCACTCGTATCACGCGCGAGGATGGTGAGCACGACATCGTTATTTCGCCCGACGCGTCCGCCTATGTGGACACGTATTCCAATGCGATGAATCCGGCGCGGCAGGATCTCTATCGCATAGACGGCAAGCGCGCCGCTGTGATCAATGAAAATAAAGTTTCCGAACTGGGCGAATATCATCTTTCGCCGGTCGAATTCCTGGATATTGCCGCCGATGATGGCACTAAGCTGTGCGCTTCGATCATCCGCCCGCCGGATTTCGACGCTTCGCGGAAATATCCCGTGCTGGTCAACGTGTACGGCGGCCCGGGCGTCCAAAACGTGCGCAACGATTGGGAAGGCGCCGATTACTTATGGCTCGAGATGATGGCCGAAAAGGGCTACATCATCTTCACGCTCGACAATCGCGGCTCGTACTACCGCGGCCATGCGTTTGAAACTCCGGTCTACCATCAACTCGGCAAAGTCGAACTACAGGACCAACTCGCGGGCGTGAAATACCTGAAATCGCTCGCGTACGTGGATTCGTCGCGCATCGGTATCTGGGGATGGAGCTACGGCGGCACCATGACGCTGGATGCCATGTTCAACGCTCCCGATGTTTTCAAGGCGGGAGCTTCAATCGCGCCCGTCAGCGACTGGCGTCTTTACGACACCGCTTACACCGAGCGCTATATGGGCCGCCCGCAGGACAATCCGGACGGCTATCGCGACCACTCGCCGGTAAACCAGGCCGCGAATTTGCATGGCAAGCTGATGATCGCGCATGCGACCGGCGACGATAACGTCCACTTCGCGAACACGTCGCTGGTGATCAACGAGCTGGTATCGGCCGGAAAATATCCGACAACTCTGATGATATTTCCCGGCCGCGGCCATGGGATGACCGACGCCCCGGCGCGCATCCAGCTATTCAAGGGAATTACCGATTTCTTTTTGAATAATCTTTAGGACGCGCGATCTTCATGCAACCTGCGGATGCTGATATGTTTCCAATAGAACGGACGTCATATTCAAGATCGAACGAAAGCACGGGGAATGAGCTTGCGAATCGGATTCATCACCTGTTTTGTTGTCGCGTCGTTTGCCATGGCGCCTTCTTCCTGGGCGCAAGTTTCCGGCGAAACGCAAACCGCTGGCGGAGGGAGCGAAGCGCCCGCACTGACTCGCATGGAAGCTGCTCCGTCCGCGGGAATGCTCGACGCCGGCTTCCGCAATCTCTACGAATTGGATTTCAAGAAAGGCCGCGAGCGGTTTATCTCCTACCAGAAACTCGAGCCTGCCGATCCGATGGGCAAGGCTGCCGAGGCCGCGAGCTATCTCTTCGAGCAATTCAACGCCAAAGGCATCTTCACGTCGGAATTTTTCCTGAGCGACGAAAAGTTTCTAGGTGGTGCGCAGGGAACTCCCGCCGAAAACCGCAACGATGAATTTCTCAGCGCCAACCACATGGCTCGCGATATGGCCATGGAGAAATTGAAATCCGATCCTCGCGACCGGCAGAGTTTGCTGGTGCTCACGATGACCGACGGCATGGAAGCGGACTACGACGCGCTGATCGTGAAAAAACAGATGGCGGGCCTGAGCCTGACGAAGCAGGCGGACGCCGAAGCTGCAAAACTCATCTCCGTTGATCCCTCAGCGGAGGACGCCTACATGGCGCTGGGCGCGGCAAATTACGTGATCGGAAGCCTTCCGAGCTACAAGCGCGCGGTCCTCTGGTTTGGCGGAATTCACGGCGATCGCGAACGCGGATTGGAGCAATTGCAACGCGCCTCCGAGCACGGCCATTATTTGCAGGTCTTCGCGAAATCCTGGCTCGCGCTTGCCCTGGAGCGCGAGCATCAAATGGATCGCGCGCACCAGATTCTCGCCGAACTCGCGGCCGAATTTCCCGCCAATCCGCTCTTTGCCCGCGAGCTGGCTTTGCTCGATCATCCGACTACTGCCGCGAAGAAGTAAGCGCGCGTTCGCCTACCATTTGACGCGAACGCGATAGTCGAGCGTCGCCGTCCCGTCTTTCTCTATGGGAATAGAGAACCCAATCGTCGTCGCGTCGAGTTTCGTCCACTTGAAATTTGAATTCACCACTTCCCAATCGCCGCCAACCGGCTCGCGCACCTCGACCGTCACCGGGCCGTCCTTGTGATTTCGCAGCGTGATCTGATATTCCATTTCGTGCAGATCGTTGGCGAGCTTCTTGTAGTCCATCTGCTTGCGCTCGCATACGACATCGAAAGCGTTGCCCACGTAAACTCGAAGCGTTTCGTCTTTCGGCGTGTGGTTGATGTTGTCTTCGCCGGCGAATTGCGTGCCGCCCCTGGAATCGGCCTGATACACGCGAACGGTTCCCGCGGGCAGCGGCATTCCGAGGCTGGACTTTTCGTCGTTCTTGAACCGGTAATAGACTTTTACCGGCTGCGGGATTGCGTTCCCGATTCCCTGCGGATTGCGGTAGTAATATTGCTGGCCTTCGACGGAGAGATATTTTTCGACGGGAATGTTCGTCCCAGTCAGCAAGCTGATCTGCTTGGATTCGTTATTCTGAATCGAGGTGCGGCGCTCGAGCGTATAGAGGTGGTATTCCGAAAACGCTTCCTGGGAAAATTGTGGAGCGCTCGCGGCCTTCGCATTCATTTCCAGCCCCCCGACGAGCCGGGCTGTGGAGATGACGTCCGAGCGGTGGACCTCTCCGGCGACGAGTTGCAGTTTGGCGTTTTCGTAAGCAGCGCCACTATTGTTCACCAGCGTCACCCAGCCATCGAGGTCCGCGGTCTTCTCGTCGCGGCCGACGGTGAGCACGTAGTCCGCGTTCCAATTCATGTTACCGGTGAGATACGAAGCTTCGACTCGTTGCGAGTCCGCGCCGCGATTCTCGAGCGTCCACACAAGCGTCGGCCGGCTGTAAAGATTGCCGGGCAAATCCGGAAAGCGATAGGAATCGGCGCTCATGCCGGTGACGATTTCGTCGCCGATCTTCCACACAGGTCCATTGTTGTCGGAAAGCAGCAGCGCCTTCGTTTCGACCCACTTCGTCGAGCCCGCGTCGGTTTCCGGGCGCACCAGCGTCACTTCGCGGCCCACGTATTTCTGCAAGAGCTTTTGCGGATCGAGCAGGTCGTATTCGTAGTTCTGTTCGATCACGCTCAGCTTCGCCGGATCGGTGAGCGAACGAAAATGCACAGTGGCAGGCATGATCGAGGCGGCCACATCCTCGAAGTGGAGCGGGAAAGCGCCGGATTGCAGGTGAATCTGGCGGACATCGCGAACGAGCGCGAGATTCGAGTTATAGACGGTGACGGAAAGATCGGTCTGGTCCTTTTCTGTCGTAGTCAGGGGCCCGGCGGTCGTGGCCGGCGCGGACTTCGTTTGTTTTTCGTCGCCGGTCCCGGCTGCGCGGGCTATTTTTAGTTTTCCTGCAAGAGGAACGAGCAAGAGGATCGCCGCCAGGGCGGCCGTGCTGGAAATTTGCGCGCTGCGTGATTGCATGGGTTGTCTCCTTCGCGTGAACGTCACTCCACAGGTTAGAACGCCGGCGGCCGGTTTTCTTGCAGGTTAATTAGACACCGGCGAGCGCGCTACGGCGCGGGAGTCCAGCGCTTGCCGCCGTCGGTGGTCGTGAATTTGCGGCCGTCCGCGGACGTCACTGTCGCCGAGGATGCATCGGTCGCCGTGACCTCGATGAAATCCGTTTCCGCAGGCGGCTCGATTGTCTTCCACTTCCTTCCATCGGTGGTTACCAGGATCATCGCGTCGCGGCCAACGAGCCAGCAGTTGTCCGTGGCCGGAGCGGCACCCGCGACCAGGTGAGCGTTCGGGCTTGTCCACTGCACGCGCCAGGTAGTGCCCGCGTCGGTGGACCGCTCGACGTATCGGCCGCTGGAAAATCGCCACAGCACCTGCGGATCGGGTGTGCGAACCAGCGTACGCGCGGACGTTTCGTCGCCTGCTTGCACAGTAACCGCCTCGGTCTGCGCGAACGAGCGGTTCGTGGCCACGGCTGCGGACAGATGTTCGCTCCGCACCGATTTTGACGCCGCAGCCGGCGGGACGGAAATCGCGCCACCGGTCGTGCTATCGGAAACATCTGGTGGGATCGGCTGAGCGGACACGCGAGCGGCCGGCGCTGCGGGCGCAACTGCGGCCTCAACAATAACAGTCCCCGAAGCGCTGCCAGTCGCAGAGGAATTTCCGGCTGGTATTGAAGTATCGGCTTTCTTCGCGTCGGCAGGCTTCGCGGCCTGGTCCAACTCTGTGTTGCTGCGATTGCCGAGCGAAACTATCGCGTTGGCTTGGTCACGTTGCTTTTCAGCCAGCCCTAGCGATAGCTCGCGTGAAGGAGCTTCCGATTCAGCGGCATTGGAATTCGGCGAGGTTCGTGCCAGCGAGTCGGCACCAGAAGATGAGTTAGGCGCGGATTCCGGTGCCGCCGAACTTGTCGCCGGCGCGGCTTGTTGATTTGACGCAACGATCGGTTGCTCGGTGCCGCGATGAGTTGGGCGAAACACCTGCACAACAATTACAAAAATGATCGCGGCGGTCGCCGGGGCGAGCCAGCGCCAATCCCAAACCATGCTTGGCGCTCGAGGACGCTTTTCTTCGATCTTGCCGGCGCTATCGCGGGCGCGAACCAGCAACACCAACTGTTCGCGGCATCGCGCGCACTGGGAGAAGTGCAAGTTCCAGCGCGAGGCTTCTTCCGGATCGAGCGAGCGCTCCGAATATGCCGCGAGGATTTCCGGATCGGGGCAGGCGCCAATGCCTGAACCGGGCGCGCCCGCCGGAGCAGCTAGGCTTCGCCGCAACATTTCGGAAGCCTGTTTGTCTTTGTCCCGATCTTCGTCCCGGTCTTTGTCCTGCGAGGCCATGAAACCATTCTCCTCCATCCCTTAGAACGCTCAAAACTTCAAATCTTGCGCGCCGATTCCTTCGGCCTGAGGTGAACGGTCAAATCGAACGGCCACTCGCCGCTGGCGCATTCCAGGCACAGGCGCGCCTGCGCTTCGCTCATTCCATTGCGGTCGCGCAGCGACGCTTCGACGCGCGCGCGAACGTCGCGGCGCGTGCGTTCGAGCTTGCGCGATACGGTAGCCTCGTGTTCGACGAGCAGGCGGCCGATTTCAGCGAGGGTGCGATCGTCCGCATAGTAATACGCGAGGCGCAACCGGTCGCGCGGATCGAGCCCGCCGAGCGCGGCGGTGAGCGCAGCCTGCAGGATGGCGAGATTTTCCGCGTGCCCTGGATCTCGTTGCGGATCGTGATCCGGATCGTGTTCTTGACTCCGTGCGTGCAGCGCCGTGATATGGATGTTTTCGTCGCCCTCGTCATTTTCGAGCGGCTCGGTCCTGCGCGCGCGGCGAATTTCGTCCACGTGCCGCTGCGCGAGCACGGCGTGAAGCCATGTGGCGAGCTTGCTGCGCCCGTGGAAATAATCGAAGAGGGATTTTCTGCGGCCCTCTGATTCGCGCAGGCCGTACAAATCGGCGTAGAGCGAATCGGCCAACTCTCGCGCGTTGGCGTCCCGCCCGGCGCCGTAACCGGCGATGGCGCGCGCCGCGCGATACAGCTCGGGGCGGAATTGCGCAACGAAGAAATCCCATGCCGCGGGGCTGCCGAGGCTGCACGCGCAGGCTAGCGCGAGGTCGGCTGCATGCAGCGCTTCGAGATGCGCTTCGATCTTTTTGGCATCTTTTTCTGTGATGGGCTGGGCGCCCGGGAATCGCTTCGCGGCGCTGCGTTCGAGCGCGGCCTGAAATTGCTCGCGCGTGAGATTCCAATCCGCGGGCGCATCAGCTTTGCGCCAGCAGCGCTCGACGGAGGCCGCGAGAGACGCGGGAAATTTCGGAGCTGTGGCCGGCGCGGACGAGGCGGTTGCGACTGGCGCAGAAACAGACCCTGCATTTGGAGCGGCGATCGGCTGGGCGGGCCGGGAAGTCATGCAATGGATGATAGCGGATTGGGGCGCCGGGGTTGTATCTCAGGGCCAGCAGTTTCCGCTATACTAACCGGGCAGGCCGCGTTTTTTACCCACTCGTATTCGCCGCGGAGAGGTGCTGGAGTGGCCGAACAGGGCTGCCTGCTAAGCAGTTACACCTCAAAAGGGTGTCGGGGGTTCGAATCCCCCCCTCTCCGCCAGACTTCATTTTCCCAATAAAAATAGGGGGTAATCGTTTGGTGCTACTAGTGTGCTACTAGGATTGAGTTATTTTCCGGCTATCCGTAGCCTTAAAGAAGGACTGCGATGAGAATCCCTAAGGTCTCCCTCTATCGCCGTGTGAAGAAAGGAAGAAAAAACTATCGCTATGTCCGGGTCCATCTTGGACGTGGCAGGCGTCCAGCCGACCTTCAACCCCCTTATTATTTACGGCACACAACCGAAGATGGCTCACAGCCGTGGACTTTCGCATCCGGCTCCCTCGAAGAAGCAATTGCCGCAAGGGACAAGTTCCAAGCGATGCTCGAAGCAAAGGCTAAAGGGGTGACGGTCCCGGAGCTAGATGCAGAGAAAAACGCAAACCGCATTCTACTTTCCGATGCCGTGGAGAAATTCCTCGAATCAAAATCACGCAAAGCCAAGTCCACGGTTAAGGCGTACACCCTACATCTGAACGAATTCGCGTCTTTCATCTGGCGCAGGAAGAAGTACCTCGATGAAATTGGTGCGGACGATTTAAGAGGCTACATGGATTTCATGCACAAGAAAGGGCACCAAGGTAAAACGCAGTACAACAGGGTGCTCACAGTGCTCTTCCTTCTCAAGAGAAATGGCATACCAAATCCGCTGCCATGGGATGACATGCCGACTATCGAAGAAGACCCTGCAATTCCCTATACTGCCGATGAACTCAAAGCGGTTTTTGCGGCAATGGATGAAGAAGAGCGGATGCGGTACAGCTTCTTCTTGGGCACCGCAGCCCGAGACCAAGAAGTCAAATTCGCAGCTTGGACAGATATTGATTTTCATGCTCGCACATTCAGGATACGGAAAAAGGACGATGTGGAGTTTTACCCAAAGAATCACGAGGCTCGTGACATCCCTATCCCCGAGAATTTGGTGAGAGTGCTGCAAGCACGCAAGAAGAACCCTCCTCATGACCGCTGGATTTTCGTGAACGAAGATGGAAAACCCGACGGACACTTCTTGCGAAAGCTGAAAAGAATTACGTTCAAGGCTGGACTCAATTGTGGGCATTGCACTCGCCACGTGCAGGTGGGGAGGCGGCGTGCTTATTGGATTACCCGGAGCGAAGAGTTTAAGAGGAAGCAGGGAAAGAGATTAGGGTTGAGCGACAAGGAAATCGAAACTTGGCTTGAGTGGAACCAAAAGTTCCACGAAGAATTTGACCACAATTGGGCACCTTCCGAGTTAGTGATGAAGGAATTCGGAGTAAAGACCCCTGAGGAGTTCCTGATTCGGATGGGAGCCAAGAAAAAGGTATCCTGCAAGACTCATCCAGTCTGCGAACTCTGGATTCTTCATCGGTTTCGAAAGACCTGCGCCACGCGATGGCATGAAAATGGTATTCCCGTCCGAACAATTCAAAAATGGCTTGGACACAAGAAGTTGGAAACAACAGTGAAATATCTAGGGCTTGCCGACCTGAAAGACCCCAAGACGAGGGCACAGGTGGATGCCAGCTTCGCTGGAATTTTCGAGGATGAATTGGAACTGGCTAAGCGATGATTGCCAGAGCCGAATAAAGTAGCGACTATTCTCTTCAATATGAGCGACAGAAGAACTCCATGAACCAACAAACCGAAAACTGGCTGCTCCTCGCTGACGTACTCCCGGTCTTCTCAGCCGAGCTTCGTCAACTCCTCGAAGAGCAGGGCGAACCCCAATTGGCTGCCCAAGTTTCCGGGTTAGCAATTCTGGACCGTTGTCGCTGCGGAGACGTCTTTTGCGCCACAATTTACACGCAGCCGAGACCGAAGGATGGCTACGTTGCCGGTCACCGGAATGTGCGCTTGCTGCCGGAAGATGGAATGCTGATTCTTGACGTTGTCGCCGGGAAAATCGCTTGCGTCGAGGTTCTCGACCGGAACGATGTTCGGGAAAAGCTGGATGCGGTCCTTCCATGACGCACGAGGCTCGGTTTCCCTAGCGTCTCTTTCTCCGCCTTCGGTTGGCGCTTCCTTGGACACGCAAATCGTGCCAGTTTCGGAAGCCGCTTCATACGTCTCAATTTTGATAGCATTCAGTCGTGAACAGGGCTGCTCCCTCGCTGTTTGAACGCTATGCTGATGTCATCGCCGCTCTCCCCGAGCGGGACGAGTTCAGTCGCGCTGACCTTCTGGTTCCCGAGTTCCGACTCGTCAAAGACAAGAGCCTTGAAATCTATTACGCCCCGCTCGACTTCATAAACACCCAAGCGAAAGTCGCAGTTGTAGGCATCACCCCCGGCTGGACGCAGATGGAAATCGCGTTCCGACAAGCAAGTGCAGCTTTGAGAGATGGGCTAACCGCCAGTGAGGCATTACAACAAGCAAAAATGGAAGCGAGCTTTGCCGGTTCGATGAGGAAGAATCTCGTGAGTATGCTGAATGAAACTCCATTGCAAGAGGTTCTTGGTCTGGATTCCTGTGAGAGTTTGTTTGGCGATTCTAGTCGGTTCCTTCACACAACATCAGCCGTCCGTTATCCCGCCTTCGTTCGTGGCGACAATTACACAGGGCACTCGCCCGAACTACTTTCCAACCCGGAGTTGACCCGCTTCGTTGAAGAGGTCTTGGCTCCAGAGTTGAGTTCCTTGCCAAGGGCACTCATCGTCCCACTTGGAAAGTGCGTAGATGCCGTGTTGAGAAGCCTTGTTCAGGTTGGTGTGCTTAACGCGAAAAGATGCCTGCTAGGGTTTCCTCACCCATCTGGTGCAAACGGTCATCGTCGGATTGAATTCGAACAAGGGCGAAAAACGTTTTCACAGATTATTGATGGTTGGGCGTCAACTTATGGCAAGTGAGATGGAACAAGTCCTTGAGGATTCTTCACTGCGCCAGTGCGTTTAGAGAAGAGGCTTTAATGCGGATTCGATGGCGTCAGTGTATTCAAATCCGATGACCTTCTTGCGGAGTGTCCCGTGCCGGTCATAGAGCATTGTCGTTGGCAATCCCTCGATGCCGCCAAACTTCTGTTTCAAATCATCGGCAGCGACCGCGAGCGGATAACGAACCCCGATTCTTTTCGCAAACAGGACAGGGTCTTCTGTGTCCATCATGGTATCGAATTTGAATCCAACAACTGCAAATCCCTGTGAGCCGTAGCGGTCTACGAGCTTCTGATACCCGGGCATCTCTTGTTTGCACGGCTGGCACCATGTCGCCCAAAAATCAATGAGCACCACTTTGCCGCGAAGGTCAGCCGAGGAGAGTTCGTTTCCCTGCAAATCCTTCACGGAGAATTCTGGCAACCGGGAACCAATCTCACCTGCGGCGATTACAGCCATCTTTCGGCTGAGTCGGACTCGCCGGATGTTGTTTACATCCGACGAATCCAACCGCAACGAGACTCAGAAACAGCAGACATTTTCTCAGCATCTATTCCTTCTTCTGCACTTCCAGAAGCAGTAGTTTCAAGGGAGCCAAAGGGTCTGCTTTCTTATTCCCTTCGGGTTTTTTGTACAACTGTCCACGAACTGTGACCACCGCTTGGGAATCCGCTAGGGTTTCAAGTCCTTTCGACAATTCGTTCGGTGCGAACACAAACGACCGATTAGGCTCAACCTGCAAACCGAGATTGCCCGAAGAGTCCTTCACTATCTTCCCTTGTGCGGTCATATCCATCTGCGCGACGGTCACACCACTGTCGTATGTCGCTTTTAGAAGCTGAGCGGGGTCAATCTGCCCATCCTCTTTCGGCGTCACTTCAACTTTTCCATCAATCAAACTGACTTCGACGTTTTGAACGCCAGACTGGCGTCCGAGGTGTTGTTTCACCCCGTATGCTCAAAAGTTTCAAGTCATGCCTTCGACGCGCATTTCGATATGTTTGATTTGCGCTTGCGCTGTTGGCACAAGCATCAAACCGAGCAGAGTCAGTAGCGCGAGGTTTTTCCTATTCATCGTTCCCCCTTTCACCAAAGATGCATCCGAAATTGTTGTGTAATTCCGAAACTGATGTGACGGCGGACAGGCATGAACATCGCGCCCGTGGAATGCGCCACATCCCAATCCATCCCGAGCCAAACGTGCGTTCCGGGGCGCAGACCCACGTAAGTCGTGACTCCAGCCAGCAACACATCGCCACCGCTCCCGTTCTGAGTAGCTCCCGCAATGCGGTCATCCTGAGAGTGCAGCCAAGTCAAAACGGGTCCAATGAACCATTCACGCGTTACGTTCTTGGATTCATAAGGTCGGTAAGACAGCCAGAAGCGAGACTCAATGTCGCTGCCGAGCCGAGTTGCTTGCGTTCCTTGTGTACGCAAGAGCGTGTGAAAATCCTCGTCAGCAACCAGACGCTTGAGGTTGAAAAGTCCTGTATAAGTCCAATTCGCGGCTACAAAGAAATCGGTAGAACCCGAGCCGGGCTGCAAACTCGCGGGGAGCAAATCTCCATTTCCGTCGGTTAGGTCTGTTCGACCTGTTGGAATCTTGGGTCCGAAAGTGACGGATGCCTGTGTAGTCCCTCGTTGTGAGTCTCGCCGATAGAAGCGGTACTTCACCAGCACCATCGCGTCGCCAAGCCCTGTTCCCCCAACGGTCTGTTCATTCGTGCTTTCAAAGTGATTCGTGACAATCGGAACGAGAATCGTCAAGTCAAAGTTGCGGTAGAAGCCCCACGTGAAATTGAAGTCGCCCTCGTGTGAGAAGGTTGGACGAGCCGTTGGAGGGATGCTCCCCGCTGATTCCGGTATCAATCCCCGCGTTGTGAAGATGGAATTGTACGAGATGAGTCCGCCACCGGGGAACAACGGCGGGGCTGTCTCGGGAGCGGAACCTTGCGCTCTTGTTGTCGGCACACAAAGAGCCGCGAAGAGCAGCAGTACCACGCACATTCTTTGCTCAACACAAATTAACAGTCGTAATCCCACAGTCTCTTCCTCCAGCAAGGACACTGATTCCCGGGCACACGGATGCATTGAGCCGGGAGCCGACTGGAGGACAGACTAGATACGAAGAGGCGAAGAAGCCGGTGTGTAGACGATGGGCGGAGCGTGGGAATGTTCTGCGATGGAACGGTCGCGTGAATCTATGCTGTGAGATTCGCCGAAGGGAGTGAGTACCGCAACCACCGCAGGTGAGTACAATGTCCCGTGCACAAACGTGGGCTGCACGAAAGGCGCGTGCATCGCTGGCATGGACTTGCAGCAATCCTGCCCATGATGACCCTGCGACGAGCAAGGCATCGAATTACAGCACTGCATCGCCTGTTCAGGCGTGGTCATTGCACCGCAGTCGAAGGCATACGCTCCGAGAGCGACCGCGAGAAAAGCTATCAGGATTGGTCGGGCAACGCACATCTCAACCAAATTAGACGTGTGTCTTCTGCAAGTCAAGCATTCGAGTCGTGAGGAGAGCATCGGCAAACAGATACAATTTGGTTACCATTTTTTACTCGAAGTGTGGTTTTTCGCAAAATTCCGGTGGTAATAATGAATTGCGAGAATAGAGCGTTTACTCGGTGAGCGCACACTGACAGCCTTTCCAAAACTGGACGGAAAACTGAACAAACGGCAGTGCTTCGCCCGGTTCGACGACGTGAGCTACTGGCATTCGAGGACACGCGACCTGATAGCGAATGCGGAGACCTACAGCTACCCGGCATTTAGAGAATCTTTTCAGGAGCTACGACGTGAGGCTCGGAAATCAGAGATGCAACTCGTGATTACGTTGTTTCAATTCGAGAAAGCAGTGAAGAGAGGGGCTGCTGATGACCACAATCAATGACAACCAGCGGCAGGCAGTTTTGGTGAAGAAAACTGCGAGCGCCACCCTGCATCTCATCGTCGGCAACAGCGAGAGAGGAACGGTGTTCTTTGCCTGCGAGCAAGCTCCCTTGATGACATTCCAGAGCTACCGTCTTCCTCCACGTTGTCCCGTTTGCCGTATCCAAAATCCACTCAGCCGAGAACCAAATGAAAGTCCTAGGGATTCGAATGAGTAAGAGCCTTCGCCAACGTATTTTCGAGGATACGGGCTACGACCATCTATCCCCTATCTCGATTGCCAGAGACCAGCGACTCCGTGTTCTCTATGAAACTTACATTGCAGCGAAGGATGAGTCGGAACAGGAAGCCGCCTACCAAGCGTTCGTTAAACTCGTTCGGGAGGGATATCAATGAGCAGAAATGAAACCGCACCGATGCCGCAAACGTTCATCAGCAAGGACAAGGTGGTGACAGTGAATCGCTCCGGTCGAATCGAGACGTACACGGAAGTAGACCGCAACACCGGCAAGGTGAAGACGACCACGTATGTGAAGACGACTCCGTGACACTGCCCGTCGCGGCTCACGCCGAGTGGTTTGAGGCATCAAGCAGGGATGGGTCACCGAAGCACTGGAAATCGCCTGATACGACCCGCAGGCGTTTTTTGAACGGCTCTCTGAGATGGCTTGAACAAATCACGGAGGTCTAAATGGGACTGGAAATAATCCGACCTAGCGAATCTGCTCCAAGGAAGGTTGTGGCTGCGATTTACGCGAGGGTCTCGACTCTGAACTCTGGTCAAGACCCGACCATGCAGACGCGAGAACTCTACGAGTATTGCTCACGCCGAGGTTGGGAGGTTTTCGACTGTTACGTGGACAAGGGCGTTTCAGGGAAAAAAGATTCGCGCCCACAACTTAACAGGATGATGGAGGATGCTCACGCCCGTCGCTTCGATGTGGTCATCGTGTGGCGGTTCGACCGTTTTTGCCGGTCCGTCTCGCATCTGCTTCGTGCCCTTGAGACCTTCAACGTACTAGGGATTCAATTTGTTTCCCTCTGCGAGCAGATAGACACGAACACACCTACTGGCAAATTGGTCTTCACAGTGCTCGGCGCAGTTTCCGAGGGCGAGCGTAACCTGATTGCGGAACGAGTTCGGGCTGGACTCCGAAATGCCCGAGCAAAAGGCAAGAGGCTCGGAAGACCGAAGGTAGACGTGGACGTGGCTCAGATTGAATCGCTGAGGGCATCCGGGCATTCTTGGCGCACAATAGCTCGAACGTTGGGTCTGTCGGTCGGAACGGTGCACGCAGCGGCTCGGACCCAAGAGAAGCACCAGAATCGTTTATGCGCCTGACAGCTTCCGATTTCATTTCTAATCACCGACCAACACGTTGCGACTTGCGTGTCTTCTTGCGGCAGCGACAAGAAGAGGAAGCGGCTCGCGGTCCCTACGAAGAAGTCCTGCGCCGACTCGGAATCCGGCACGAGAGAAAGCACCTTGAGACCCTCGGTGCATTCACCGATGCGAGCGACGCTTCCTTTTACGAGCACGTAAAGCTAACTGCGGACGCCATCGCCAAACAAAATCCTATCGTGTATCAGGCTGCATTCTCTGTAAACACTGTTCTCGCGGGAGCCGAGGTCGAGATTGTCGGCGTTCCAGATTTTCTAATTTTCGACGGGGATGGCTACGTCATCCGTGATTCGAAGATGTCCCGTCGCATTGACGAGGAGAACCACCCGGAAATTCTGCTTCAAGTTCAGCTTTACGGATGGCTGTACGAGCATACTTGCGGTGTCGCTCCGAAGGGCTTACAGGTCCACAATGGCACTGGCGAAATCGTGCCCATTCCCTACGACGGCGGCGCATCCGCGTTGCGGGAATTGGAGCGCCTCGCAGCCATTAAGCAGTTGACCGCAGAGCCGTATGAGCCGGTCGGCTGGTCGAAATGTCTCGGGTGTGGATTCACCGACCGCTGTTGGAAGAACGCTGAGGATAATTCTGACGTTGCGCTCGTGTACTGCGTGGACCAAAGCCTCGCTCGAACTCTCAACAGTCAGGGAGTTCGTACTCGAAAGGAAATGCTAGCGAGGTTCGATGTCGCCAGTCTGAGCGAATTCAAGCGTCCCTACGGTAGTCGAGAGCAACGTGTCGGGAAAGCAGCCGAAAGAATCCTGCAATTCGCTGACGCGATGGAGAGAAAACAAGAGACAGTTCTCTCCGCGCCCGCCATCCCGTCCCGCGATAACTATGTGATGTTCGACTTGGAGGGGATGCCCCCGCACTTGGATGAACTCGACAAAATTTACCTTTGGGGAACGCAGGTTTACGGCGAAAAACCAAGCGAGTTCATGGTTGCGTTGTCAGGCTTTGGGGCTAATGGCGACAAGGAAGGTTGGCTTAACTTCTTAGCGAACGCAAAGAGGATTTTCGAGACCTACGGTGATATCCCGTTCGTACATTGGGCACCATACGAGCAGAGCTACTTGCGCCGGTACGTCGAACGTTTTGGTGACGCCGAAGGCATCGCTGCTCGCGTAGAAGCAAACCTGCTGGACCTCTTGACGGTGACGCGAGACTCGGTCGTGCTGCCGCTGCCGAGTTTCAGCCTCAAGGTCGTCGAGGACTACGTTGGGTACGAGCGCAAGGAAGCCGAGTACGGCGGCGCTTGGGCGATGGCGACTTTCATCGAGGCGACGGAGACCAGCGATGAGGGAAAGCGAAAGGAATTGATGGGCAAAATCGTCGCCTACAATAAGGAAGACCTTGAGGCAACATGGGCAGTCTTCGAATGGCTGAGAGCAAAGATAAAGCAGGCAGCTTCGGAGCCGCATAAAATTGCAATGGAGGAACAATAATTGCTGACACCGGGACAATTCGCTGCGTTCACTCCGAAACGCAGAAACCGAGATGCGTCCTGCGTTCCTCTACATTCCCCCCAACCACCACGGCATTCGGGTCGGGATACTATAGAGACGTTGGCATCGCTCCGCTGCTGCGGCGGCACCACGGCAACGTGAAGACCATTCTGTACATCGCACGGTTAGTTGGGGAGACGCGATGAAGAAAGCACTCTACGATAGGCTCATCGCCTACGTGAACAGAAAACAGTGGTGGCATGTCCCGCCCGTTGACCCCGACGCCTACAAGAAGCGAGGAAAATTCTTTTCGGTCAGCTTTGCAGCGGCGGAATTTTGGGTCGCCCCCTCGACGAACCAGAGAGTGTGAGAGTCGCAAAACCGCTAGTCGGCGACGAGAAAGGAATTGCAAGGTCTGGCACCCCCCTCAGCATGAAGGCATGACCTTGGCACAAATTGCTGCCCATGACGCAAAATGGAGGAGCGCTGCACTGAAAAAGGGCTTCGACGCCATCATACTGATGTCACCAAAGTGCTATAAGGAATGGAAGGCGGTTGGTAAAATGCCACGCAGGCTCGAATTGAACATTCTAAATGTCAGAACCGGGGACGTTGATTCATCGAGGGGAACGCCATGACGGTACAGGAACTTTACGACCTGACTCAAAAGAAAGCCGACCCACGTAAGGTGGAGATTCGGCTGCGTCCGCATGACGACGCCATTGCGGAAGTCGAGTTGGAGGAAGAGGACGGTGAAGTTTTCGCCAACCGGTAGAAGAAGGCGCTATCCACCTGTGAGCAACCAAGCTGACTGAAACAAAGAGTCCTCCGCAGTCGCGCGGTGTTCGAGAGAGCGATTGAATTGAGGAGATGGACTCTGCCATCTCTCTCAGGATTAGGATGCTTGAAATTGTCTGTGGAAAACTTCATTTCGGCACCATAGAGAATAAAATACGAAGATGCTACACTTCGTTTGGAGCCGGGAGCACTCCGTGGAACGATGCCAGCATCTGCGGCGGTTCTGAAAAGCGCCAAACCCCTCCAGAAAAAACTCTTTGTAGAAGAGCGTGAGCCTCTTCGCATCAAACCCTTCTTAAAATGGGCAGGCGGGAAGACACGGTTATTACCTGCCCTGCGTCAATCTTTACCACCAAGATTCAACAGGTATTTTGAACCGTTCGTTGGGGGCGGTGTGTTTTTCTTTGATTTGTCACCAAGTGACGCGGTTTTGGGCGACTCCAATCCCGAATTGATGAATTGCTACGAGGTTGTGCGCGAGCGACCAGACGAATTGATTGATGCACTTTCGGGATTCAGCGTTAGTGAATCTGAATTTTACAAAGTCAGAGCGATGGAACCGGAAGCACTGCCCTCGATGACCTGCGCAGCGAGATTGATTTATCTAAACAAGACTTGCTACAACGGCTTGTACCGTGTCAACAAACAAGGAAGATTCAACACGCCCTATGGGCGGCACTCGAACGTCACGTTGGTGGATGTTCCGAATCTGAGAGCCGCGAGCAAACTTCTGACGAAGGCAAAGCTAATTTGCGCGAACTACCAGACAGTTATGGAGGTCGCCGGCAAAGGTGATTTCGTTTATTTCGATCCCCCCATACGTACCCGTTGGCAAGTTTTCTGATTTCAAGCGATACACCAAAGACCAATTTTATGAAGCAGACCATGAAACTCTGGCAGAGGTGTTTCAGAGATTGTCCGCTAAGGGTTGCTTTGTGCTGCTGAGTAA
The DNA here is from genome assembly GCA_963842425.1 of uncultured Acidobacteriota bacterium. Lineage (GTDB taxonomy): Bacteria > Acidobacteriota > Terriglobia > Acidiferrales > UBA7541 > Palsa-295. The sequence goes on from CAWJGQ010000016.1 coordinate 207,932, forward strand.
TTCCTTCAATGAAAAGACTTCAAAGCTGTATTCTGATTTCGTTCAGCGCACCGTACAAATGCCGAGATTTGGGAACTGCAAAGGCGAAGGTAGAGGTCACGTAGACGAACTGCTGATTTCAAATTACAGACCTACGAATAGGTGATGCTAAGTACTCAGAGCCAAGATTCACAGATGACTCAAGCTGTGCTTCCTCTTCAATGGGCGGAGCCAATTCATGCGCCTCGTTTCCCCGGAACAAAATACATGGGCAGCAAGCAAGCCCTGCTTCCGTTTATCCTCCGTCACATTTCGACGTTGCGCTTCAACCGGGCTTTGGACGCGTTTTCCGGCTCCGGTCGCGTCTCCTATGCGCTGAAACAGCATGGGGCTGAGGTTCACACCGACGATTTCTTGAAATTTGCATTTCAGATAGCCCACTCAACTATTGAAAACAACTCGACCATTCTTGATGATTCCGACGTGACTGCATCTGCTAAGACCGAACCGAAATGCGCAAGACTTCATCGAACGCACGTTTGCAGACCGGTATTTCAACGCCGATGACAACCTATTCCTGAGATAACTTGTGGGCAAACATTCGGAAATTGAAAAGTCCGTTGAAACGTTCACTGGCACTTGCAGCAGCGTGTAGAGCAGCAATGAAGAAACGTCCAAGAGGCATTTTCACGTTTACGGGAATGAAGGGGTGGGATGGCAGGAAGGATTTGCGCAGAAGTATGCGCGAGCAGTTTCTAGGTGCCGTGGAACAGTTCAACAGCGCAGTTTTTTCGAACCGGCGAAGGAACAAGGCATTCTGTAAGGATGTCTTCGCGGTTGACCCGAGTGGCTACGATTTAGTGTATATAGACACGCCTTATGTCAGCCACTTCTCTGACTGCGATTACACCAGACGCTACCACTTCATCGTAGGCTACTGCACATATTGGAAAAAGGTTGAAATACTAAGCCAGACGCTGACAAAAGAAGATTCGCTCTTATCCCACAGATTTCAGCAGCAAAGCGGGCGCATTTGATGCATTCGCTAGGCTGTTCAGTTATTTTCCGCAATTCTAAATTGGTCGTTTCCTATTCTTCCAACGGCATACCGTCCGAAAAGCAGATGGTTGAGCTTCTGAGGACTTTCAAAAAAAGGTAGAGGTCCACAAGATTCCACATCTCTACTCACACGGCAACCACAACCACAAGGTAGGCGACAACAATAATTCAGTGCATGAATATTTGTTCGTGGCACAGCGAGGGAGCATTTCGATGCGCATTCCGAGCGAAGATATTCCCCAAGCTGATGTTCTGACGGAGGTCGTTCGCGCTGTAGAAGGCAGTTTCCAAAGGCGTAACGACCTTTGAAGACATTGCACGCGCCCTCGGAAAAGTTGACTGCCAAGGTCGGTACTACAGACGGGCTGCTGAAATTCTAGGCTTCATTCAAAATGTCCCGATGAAGAATCATTCTTCACTGACTCCTACCGGCAGAGCTTTCATTCAAAACCCCGCACGGCGCACAGAATTGCTTGCCGACGCTGTGCTCAAATCACGTCTGATGCAACGGGCGTTCCCTTTCTTCGAAGCAAACAGAAAAAACGGAGTACGGCGGCAAGAACTTACAAGTTTCATAAGGGAAGTGACGGAGCCGGTCGGGAGAGCATGATACCCCGCCGTGTGAGCACGGTCGTTAGCTGGCTTGAAAGCATCGGTATGATTCAGGAAAGAGATGGTCGCTATTTTCTCCGTGGAACCTTCCAGCAGGCGTGGAGATAGTTGAATACGAAGCCATTGAAGAGCCTCTTCTTCCCAAGAAATATGACCTCGCCGAGTACAACGGGGTCGCGGAAGCGTCAGGAAGGCGAAGGGAATGCTCACCGTCATGATTGATGACGCGGCAAAAGAACGTGCTGAAAAGGCTCATCAGATGTTGATGGGGATGGTTGCAGAAAAAATCAGGGGTGCTGGCGCGATTCCGAAAAACAATCCATCCGTGGACCTCGCAGCCAATGTAAAAAGGTGACGATTTCCTCTTCGAAATGAAATCAACAACGGACGGAAACGTTCACAGTCAGGTGAGAGAGGCAATTTCTCAACTGTATGAATACCGTTATTTCAGCAGATTCTGACCTGACCGGCTTGAATTAGTCCAGCGGGAGTGAGAGAAAATCACTCTAAGGAGAGCTGGACATGCCGATGAAGAAACACAGGCCGGAGCAGATCGTGGCGCTGCTGCGGCAGATTGAAGTGGAAATCGCGAACGGGAAAACCACTCCACAAGCCTGCAAGGAAGCAGAGATCACGATTCAGACGTTCTACCGCTGGAGGAAAGAGTTCGGCGGCCTGAAGCTGGATCAAGCCAAGCGAATGAAAGAACTGGAGCGGGAGAACGCAAGCTGAAGCGGTTGGTGGCGGAGCTGTCTCTGGAGAAGCAGATCCTGAAGGACGTGGCCTCGGGAAACTTCTGAGCCCTGAGCGGCGGCGTTGTGCGGTGGAGCATGCGCGCGAAAAGTACGAAGTAAGCGAGCGCCATGCCTGCCGGCTGCTAGGGCAGTGGCGGAGGACACAACGCTATGCCGCGATTCAGAGGATCGATGAAACGCGCTGACGGAAGCGATCGTGGCCCTGGCCAGTGAATATGGTCGCTACGGCTACCGGCGAATTACGGCGCTGTTGCAACGCGATGGCTGGCAAGTGGGCAAGGATCGGGTGCAGCGCATCTGGCGTCGCGAGGGGCTGAAAGTGCCACAGAAACAAAGGCCGCGCGGGCGGCTATGGCTGAACGACGGATCCTGCGTGCGGCTGCGGCCCGAGCGTGCGAATCACGTTTGGAGCTACGACTTCGTCAGCGCCATGACCCATGACGGAAGAACGCTGCGGATGTTGACACTGATCGATGAATTTACGCGGGAAAGTCTGGCCATCCGCGTGGCCAGAAGACTGGGGAGATACGAAGTGATCGAAGCGTTGGCCGATGTGATGCTGTTGCGGGGAATCCCGGAAAACATCCGTTCAGACAACGGCCCGGAGTTCGTGGCAAAGGAGCTGAGGCAGTGGCTGGCGAAGGTGGGAACAGGAACGCTGTACATCGAGCCCGGAAGTCCTTGGGAGAACGGCTACTGCGAAAGCTTCAACGGGAAGTTGCGGGATGAATGCTTGAACGGAGAGATTTTCTATTCGCTGAAGGAGGCACAGATCGTGATCGAGAAGTGGCGAGTGGAATACAACACGAAGCGGCCGCATTCGGCGCTCGGCTACAGGCCGCCTGCCCCCGCGGCCTGTAGCCCCTGGGGAGCAAATCCATCTTCACTGCCCATGGCTGTGATATAAAAACCCTCTCACTTCTCCTGGACTAACAAATCAGGCTGGTCAATTCCACTGCTCGTAAAGTTGGTGGTTGTCATTGAAACTCCACGACCTGACGAAAAGAAATGGTTGGTAGACTACGTCGTCAAAGACAGGGAGCTTCTGATTGCTTGGGATGGAAATTGGTAAGGACACTGCATTGTCCCGCCGAGCTTGGCAAGGAACTGAGTTTCCTCACTTGAAGTTTTTCCAATTTCTTACTGCACTACACTCCTTCCTTCGCTTTGAGCTAGGCGAGCGCCTGAGGAGTTGCGTTACCACTCCTCTGTCACTAACGAGTGGTAGAATCTGCTGTAGAGGTAGAACGCATGGCAACAATTAGCAATCAAGCCTTAACAGTCCTCAAGGATGCCTGTGGCGTTCATGAATTCACCGAAGTGGAGCAAGCACGCATCGAGGTATTGGCTCACCAGCTTAATGAAATTTTGAAAGCCAGTAAGGAACGGTCGAAACAAAAAGCTGAACGTCATTAGGCTGCACCGAATCTCAAGAACTGGCTCTGTCGGTGGCTGAGGTGTTCTGCCAACCACCTTCTACGTAGTCACGCATCATCCGCTCTAGTTGCTTTGTCAGAGCTTCAAAAACACTTGGCATTTTCCATTTCTTGGTTGTCTCAGAAAAACTTCACTCTGGCTTCGTCACTCAACATTGCCAGCGATTGCTGGTAAAACGGGTCAGGATATTGAATCGCCTGCATCACTTCCTCTTGAGCAACCTTCAAGAGCTTCTCTGAGTATGGTCAGCGATGTTCTTCGGGATAGAGAGGGTTTCCTTGCTCAAAAGTCATATGCTTCATGAAAACGGGTCACGAAATCACTGCTGGCTTTCACATGAAACTGATGCTGTATTTCCTTGTCTGGATTAACAAAAGCAAAGCCACTCTTGGGTATTGACCAAAAAGCATCTTTTAAGACGACGATTCGTCGCCACAGTTCCTTAACTCTTTCAAATTCGCTCTTCAATCCGCAATTTCTGGAGAAGCCCTTGTGGATCAGCGCGATTTGAAGGCGGCGTGTCGCAATGTCAAGTTGGTTGGTGAATGCAATGTTCAGTTGCGCGATACTCCTGCTTCTGCTTTTCAAGGGCACGGTCAGCCCACCTTTTTCCCAAGTAGCCCGACAGCCCGAAAACAATTATACTGCCGCCGCCAAGGCTGCCAATCACGGTAGCCGACTTCGAGGATTTCTTTGCGGTGTCATTTGCGAATACCTCTTCCGGCGCGTCCTCGAAGCAGGATACGACTGTCTGGTCTTCACGGTTGAACAGTTTTTCCTCTGCAGTTAGTTTTGAAACATACATTTCTTCGATGCGTTCTAAGAACTGAGGATAATTAGGGTCATCATTGAACCGTACTGTATCCGTGCCATCTGTGCAGGTCTGAGGACATCGCGGGCGTTGCGAATGCGTAGAATTTCGCCTCGGCCAGGTCTGCGTGCCCTCTACAAAGATGTTGAAGCCTATTCGGTTTTCCCCCCGGAACATGACCTTCTTCGCGTAAGGTCGAATCACATCTGACTGACCTTTCGCGGATAAGGTTGTGCAACGCCGCCCTGAACGAGTGACCGTACATGAAATCCGTCGATAGCCCCGGCTTTTGCTGATCCCCCCGCGTTGGGCAGCCGCCTTCGCAGCCTTGTCAACGGTTTTCCCTGTGGCTGACTTCTTGCCAAGCCGCCAGACGAAATCAACCCGGATGCCGGATTTTGTTTGGGCTGCCAGCAAGTCATCCCAAAGGCTCATTCGCCATCGGCTTTCCGAGTCATTGCGCCATTTGTTTTTTTTCCAACCCCTTGCACGATAAGAGACGTTTTCCGTTATGTATGTGGAATCGGTTACGATTTGAACCCGCGTCACGTCTTGCCACGGCTGGTTTTCTCGCACCCATTCCAAGTGCTTTTCGATGCACGCCATCAACTCCATACGATTGTTGCTGCTCTCCGCGCATCCGAAGTCAACGATGATTTCGTCCTGACGACCTAGACGGTCGGAAACTCCACAATCGCAGCGCAACCGGAATTCCCACCCCGGATTCTTGTAACAAGAACCATCCGTGCTGAAGTGGATTGCGCGAGGGTCGAGTGGCATTGCCTGACCTAACGTGATAATACGCTTAAGATAGTTAGGCAATCGTGCTCAGCGCAAGACGGGTGCGTAACTGTTTGGCAGTTTTCAAAGGGACCATGGCAGCAACGAGGAAAACTGGTTCTTGGATTTTCGTGTCTGCGGCTGAAAGTGACGGACGCGGAGAAAGCACTTGGCAAGCAGGTGTGTTCTCTCGTCCGTGAACTAACTCCCCACGAACCCTACTTCGCCGAGAACCAAAACAGTCTGGAGAAGCTCACTAGGGAACATTTTGGTTCGCCTGCATGATGCAGTCGGTCTTATTGCCATTATGCATCCTCGGGGCATAGTGACATTTCCAGACAGTCATCAAGAGGTTCGTGCCTCAGGTTCCATTGAACAAGAAATTGCCATAGCCGCTTACATCACTCAGAGATCTAAACGACCTTTGAGAATTGCTCCCTACATCCATCTGAGAGGTCGGCGCGAGGGGCTGCGCGAGCAGTTGCTCCTGAATGCAGTGCCCTTCGCAGCCATTTTGGAAGTGCCTCGACGACCTGCGTCGCGTGCTTCCTAGCTGGGAGAGACCTGCCCGTATCCCGCAAAATCGTCTGCTGGTCCTCCGAAGCTCCGTGTTGCCCTCTGGTGCGGACACGTTTCCAATTTCCTCTTGAATACACGAATGATGACGACGAAGAAGTCTTCATCCGGGAGGCGCGACTCTTTTTCAGGCAAAATCGAACTCACGGAACCGCTGATACCGGATGAGCCGAGCCTGTGCGTAGGTTCCCGCGCATACGTCCATGTCATTCGGCAAGACCATCGTTCAGCATAGAAATCCGGCTGCCGGTTTGGTGAACTCGGTCGCCAAATCGCGGAATTTTCTTCGAAGCACAAACTAGAAGTGGTCGTGACTTGCGAAATGCGGGGAGAGACAGTCGAGATTCGCCAAGCTCTCTACGTCAAGGTCAACGCCATGAACAACGAAATTGTGCCCCTTGTGTAAGCGACATCAGCGGTTGGGTGAGGACGTGCGACAGGCGCGATGGCGTCTAACAATCACCGGGAGTACACTCGAAAATGTGGATGCTGGAGGAATTGACAGAACACATCGCTGCCGAACGCGCACGCCAAGCACTCTTGGACCGACAAGGAATTCCCAACGGTGTTCGCATCGGCTCGCTGACCTCGTTGGTAAATGGACGGGGCTGCTTGGCGGATACAAACGCCTTCCTAGCGCAGGAGTGGGCGGACGAAGCCGAAAGACTGTTCAATTTCGCAGTTTCACATGACCAGTTCGCTCATATTTACCAAATCTGCGAGGTCGGTGAAACCAATTCGCCTCGGCTCAGAAGCTGAACTTCGAGTCGCATTTTCTCGCACCGGAACGGTTTCAAAATTGTTGCAGCGGGAGCTGGCCCTGGGCGGCGTCTCAAGGGGGAGTTCACCATCGAGGGTCCGTCGCACTCTTGGCGTTTTTACGGAAGTCAAAAGCCCCGGTTGGGAGGGCGAACTGACGCCGAAAGAATTGAAGGCGGGTAGACAACACCAGCCGAAAGACCTCGACCGTGACGGACGCGCCGTCGCGCCGTGGGAACGAGTTCAGTTCGAAATCGGTAAGGCGTACAAGAAGTTTGACCCGCAGAATCGCAATCTTCTGATTCTCGCTTGACGATTTGTTCGTGGGTTTGAACCATAAGAACGAGATTTAATAAACGACGCCTTTGTATTTAAGCCGCACCGGAGGCTGCTTCACCGACTGCAGGGACGGGGAACCTGGCGGAATCGCATTCTTCCATGTTGTTGCGAACACAGACCCAATCGCATACGAGATGGAAGTCTTCCTCAATCCGCACTGCTCTTTCGCTCCGTTGCGCTGCCCGAGATGTTCGGGGAGCGTTTGATGCCAAAAGTGAAGTAAAGCAATCCGCTCTGACCATCCGCACGGTAAAGCCGTGAGCAAGTCTGGAGATACGAACGGAGGTAGCAAGAGAGCAGTTGCGGCAAAGCTCGGTTCTTGCATTCGGATGTTCCTCAGGAACGACGCGAAGCTACTCGCTCTCAACGCAAGCGAAAGAGCAATCACTCACAAGTTCGCGGAATACCTTGCAAATCGCTTTCCCGGTTGGGATGTAGATTGTGAGTACGACCGTATTCTCGAAGAGACCAAGACGCTGAGAATTCGAGGCAGGTTGGCGCGTGTGATTCCCGACATCATCATTCATCGTCGAAATACGGGAAGGAACCTATTGGTAATTGAAGCCAAAAAAGACAGCGACCGGCGCGGCGGGGCTGCCGACCTCGAAAAACTGCGCGAATTTAAGCAACAGTTGGGTTACCGCCACGCTGTCTTTCTAATGTTTCGGACAGGCGAGAGTCCGGGAATTGACAGTCCCGACTGGATTTGACTAGGGCATGTTTGAAGGAAAGTGTGGTGAGGTCACCCATGCGGTTTTGGGGCTTCGAGAACTGTTCGGGATACATATAAATATCGAACCCTGAATCCCACAATTTCTGCCCCTGAGACTCAACGAGTTAGAAGACCGCTGGCATCGAGGTTTTTCGAACGCCGGTCGGAGAAGCCTTTTAGCGCCGGAAATTGAGGCGCTGCCGAAGGGTGCCCGGGCAAAGTGAGGACAAGGACTCCTATAAGGCGGGTTCTGTAACCGTCCCACACGTCGGGTGGTTTGTGTGGAATCTTCCTCGCTGTCCTTGTTGTCCTTGCTCGTGAGAATGTTTTTGAAAATAGAAATAGAACCCCTTATAGATAAAAGACTTAATGAACCGCATTTTTCAAGGACATACGCAAGGAACAAGGACTCCTCGAAGAATACGCTCGACGGTTAAAAGCATTTTGATTCCGGCGAGGATTTCCTTGCTCAAGGATTTTCCTGCCCCGCGTTAGGGCACTCGAACATACTTCTTGTTGGTGCTCTGCTTCCCGTTCTCGTCATCCTCGATTTGGTAGACGAGCGCCCCCGCCTTGACCAGATTGTCAATCGTGCGCTCCACATCTAGCCCATGGCGATACCATTTCCGGTCGTTAGACATCCCGCGCCAGCGAATCCAGCACTCCTCCGGCGTCTTGCCCTTGGCGACCATCTTCGCCGTCGTCTGTTCGATTTGACGCACGACCGTCTCGTTGAATTGTGCCTGCGGGGTATCTTTGGCTTTGCTCGCCGCGAATACTTGCCAAAGCGCCTCCTGCCACGCCATGAATGAGAGGGCAAAGTCCCAATCGTGCTGCGCGATTCTCTTGCGCCCGGAAAGCAAGGTTGAGATGAGCGCAACTTTGAGCACATGATATGTGTCTCGTCCGCTGACATCTTTTTTCGGCTCCCATCCGAGATACTGGTCTTCGACTCCCGGCTCGAATCCCTCCACATCGGCTGCCGTAAGTTCCGTGACAATTGTCTTGAAAATGGTGGGGGACACACCGCCCTTCTTTGGCTCGGCTGTCACGTCCAGCGTATCGAAAATGCTTGAGTCAATCTCGGTGGTCACTTCCGAGGCTTGAACGGATGCCTTCCAGTTGCGGCTCTTGCGACGGTCGAACCGCTCCTCGGCGAAGCCGAAAACCATGCGGGAGAGCAGCCCACGTCCGGTGCTGCGCCCGAAGGCATCAGAGAAGGCGGACTCATCTATTTCGCCATCGCTACCCACGGGTAGCGCGGTGAGCCACGACAGGCGGCAGTTCACGCGCTCAATCGTCTTCCGCTTCGTGTCCGGGAAAGTCTTGGCGCTCTTGTCGTAGAGATGTTGCAAGATTTGGAGCACAGAAGAGGATTCGCTCTTCGCCTTGTGCAACGTGTCGTCGAGTTCCCGCGTGACGATGCAGTGGCGCGAGAACCCCGGCTGCGGATGGTCGTCCCCTCTCTTCGGCGGCTTCTCGCCAAGCAACGTAGCGACGGCACGGTCCCCGTTTGGAGAGTATTCCGTGTAGAACGCGCCCTCGTTGTTAAGACCCAAGGCTCCGAGAGCGCGGTCAATCGCCGTGTCCTTGCCAGCACCGACCATTGCGAGCAGACACACGTAAAGGTTGATACGAGCGCCTTCCATGCGGTCATTGACGGGGAGCGAGGAAGTGAGCGCCATCAGGGACGGCACCACAAGACCCGGCGACAGACCTCCCTCGCACGCCTTGTCCACCAATTCCTTGAAGCGCCCCTCGGGAATCGCCTCGTAGGGGAAGCGCAGGTGCGGGTACTTCAATCGCTTCTTTGCTTCTTCCGCTGTCCAATAGTCAACGATGGGTTTTGCCCATCCGGGCTTCTTTTCTCGAATTGCAAACGGGATTTCCGTCATTCGTTCCATGGTTTCTCCTCTTTCATAAAATCGTCACCGACATCTTCTACTTCAATGCCCGATTCCCGCTCGGCGAAGAGCGGTAGTTGATACGTGCCTTGTTCCGCCTGCAAAGCCGAAACCAATTTGCCGATGGTTATATCCTCGTGGTCGGGGTGCAGGCACTTGAAGCCAAGCCGGTCGCCGTCGTAGAACAACGAAGTGACCGATGCGCTTCCGCTGTGTCGTGCGCCTTTAAGGGGGCACGCAACATCGAAGCGGTCGCCATACTCGGCAAGAATTTCGATACTGTACGCTTCGCAAAAACCATAGATGTCGAAACCCTCGGCGACCGGCGCTCCAAATCCGGCTCTCGCCGTCCGGGTCTCGGCTTTGATGTGCCCGTCCGCACGCAGAGACTCAATAACCGCTTGCCATGCACTCTGCGGCACCACTGGCGTCGCAATGTCAGGATTGAGAATGTAGACCGGCTTCCATGTGGCGGGGTCATCGGTCTTGCGTGCCATCGTGCCGGGAATCTTGAATCCCCGCTCGGGCGAACTCGCATCGTCTATCGAGATGCCCTCTACATTGAAGCAGGCGGCGAGTCCCCGGCAAAGCGCGTGAAAGTCCGGCTCACCTTCAATTGCCCATCCTGCACGCCAATACAGGTTAAGTCCGCGCCCGGTAGAGATTACAAGCGGGGCGGGGATTTCAAACTCAACCAGCAGGTTGTGGCAGAGTTCGTGGATTTCTGATTCGCCCGCTGACGGTAAGCCGGGCGCTCTATCAATGTCGAGCACGACCCAATCGCGCCGTGCAATGTCCGCCTTGTGTAGCGCCGATTTGCCTTGCTCAAGCATGTTGCGAGACTCCCAATGCGTTCGTGGCGCGTTGACCGACCATTGGATTCTTGCCATCCCCGGTTCCTTATCGGCGTCCGCGACCCAATCGAACAATTGCTTCGCATCGGCGAACGTCCCAATCCACGGCGGCTTGCCATTGCGATAGATGGCACGGACTTCGACCACCTTGCCGGGGCGCTGGATGATGTTGAATGCGTCAGAGAGGGCGGTCATTTAAGGTGTCCAATAGGGCAAAGTAGGCGCTGTCGTAGGCTTCGCTGGTCCCGAGGCGACGGTCCCCGTCCTTGTTCTTGCGACGATAGCCCACCAAGGCTGTCATCCGACCCTTGTACTCTTCTGCCCAAATATGCATATCGTCGTCCCACTCTGTTCTCGGACGACTGCTGATTTCGTCTTGCAACTTCTTCAACTGCGGTTCGAGACCGCAGAGAACTTCGAACGTCAATTCCATGGGTTCTCCCTTGTTTTGTTCCCACAGCCCACGTGACGGCTGCCCCCGTCCTCGTGCGCCGTAACTTCGTATTCATTCCCGCCCACTTCCGTGAAGGGTGGCTAGACCACTGAGCGACAGGTAGTGAAACCGTGGTTTTCCTGTGCTCAACTAGGATTGGGAAGTTGTTTTTTTGTTAAGTATTGGGATGTAGCGGTACCTCCGCGTCCGCTATCCGGTCGTTACCGCGCCCGTGTGCTGTACTTGGGCGGACGACCGGGACCGCGAACTTCGGATGCCTTTACCCGGAGGAGTTCTTCCAGTTCGGCGATTTCCAGCAAGTCAGCTTTAGAGGCTGTCCCAACAGTGGATTTCAACCACAGCTTGCGAAGCAGACTGCGGTAGTTGCTGATGGTGGAAAGGCAGAGTTCGTTCAATTGGCGTCTTGCCATGTGTAAGCTCCTGATGCCCGAAGAGTGTCTCAATCGGGCTGTATATAAGTGTTTGAAAGTCGAAAACTTAGAATGTTTGTGTGATTTTGGAGAGCGACAGGCTGGACGCAGAGCATGGGTGGCAAAGGGATGCCGCCCTGTTTCTGGAGATTCCCGGTGACTGTGGGCAGGGTGGCGAGTTAAAACCCTGATTCTCGTGTGCTGTCCGTGCTACTGTATGCTACTATTAGGGGACGATTTGATTCCCTTGTCCGTTCTCCGAGAATCTGAAAAGAGAGCAGGTTAGCCCTGCTAAATTCAAATAGACACAGGGGTTAATCGTTAGTAGCGTTGGTGAAGCATACGCCCCGATAGGCGACGGATTGGAATCCCCCCCTCTCCGCCATTTCCCGCCCCTCCACATTCTTGATGAAGACGGGCGCAGCGAGCAGCGCCCCTACGCAACTAACTTTCGCGGACAATTGCGGCCATCGGGCACAATTTTGCCAAGCATCGGTGCCGGGCATGGTCCGCCGCGGCGGACCCCTACGAAACCATTCCCAATGCGGTTAGCGTCGAGCCGGCTTTGAGCCGGTGGTTCAATCGAGCTGGCGCTACGAAAACCTACTGCGCGTCGGTGACTTTGCCGTTGGTGAAGGTGACCTTCAGATCTTTGTAGACGTAAATCAGCTTGGCGCCGATGGTGACCTTTTTGTCCGGCTGGCCGAGGGCGGCTTCCACCTGGTCGACGGTCATGCCCATCTGAATGGAGACGGGCTCGGGCGGGGGCGGTTGTTGAGCCTGTTGCGCCTGCTGATCCTGCTGATCCTGCTGTTGATTTTGCTGCTGCCCCTGCTGCGCGTTTGAATCCTGATTTTGCTGCTGGCCATTTGAGTCGTTTCCATTGTCAATCGTGAAGACCTGCGCGATCGCGTCCGCAACCGTGGCCCATTCGGCGGTGGCGAGCGAGCCCTTCGCGAATTCGAACGAGACCACGCCCTTGAAGAGCGACGGCTGATTCACGTTGTTGCACGAATCGCATTCGACGATGGTGAGCTGCACCTTGTCGGTTTTCAAATTCAAATCCACCTTCTGCACGTACACTTTTTCGCCGACCGTCAGGAAACGCGTGACGTTGCCAAGAAACATGCGGTTGCCGGCGGTAGGTTGCTTTAAATCGCCATCCTTGAAGATCGCAATGCCCATGGTCAGGTTCGCGGGCGGCACGCCGAGGATTCCTCCCTTTTGAATCACGAGGATCGTGCCGGGGCTGAGGACGGTGAAGCCTCCGCCGTCGAGTCCAAACTTGGTGACTTTATATTGCGCCTTGAGCTGATCGGCGAGCGGCGCGTCGGGCGGGAGCTGCGCCTGCGCGTGGGCGAGACTTACGGGAATGATTGCCGAAAAAAGTAGCGCGACGATTTGCAGCAGCCTGCCGAGATTCCGCTTCATGGCGATTCTCCTGGAGAGACGTTCACTCGTTCGACGATGCCCGGGCAAATTCGCTTTTGTTGACGCTTAAGGTTTGAACTCGGCCGATGCGAAGTTTGGAGAAGCGACGACGGAGGCATTTTACCTGCAAATCGTCGAAGGAGAAACCCGATTCACCACAGAGAGCACTGATAACGCGCAGAGATCACAGAAAAACCACAATTTTGCGCTATCAGCTCCACTTTTGCGGGCCTCTCGTAGGTCATTCTGCTGAGGTTTCTCTCAGGAGTGGGTGTCTCCGCTTAGGTCCACCTTTCCTGCGAAGGACCGGTAGACAAAGACGACGTATCCGACTGCGAGCGCGATTCCGATGAACCACCAGATCAAACCAATTTTCAGGCCGTACTCGCCGGCCATTGCGTTCTCGGCCGTGAGCGCATACCGCGGATTGCGCGCGGGAAGGACCATTGGATAGACGCCGAACACAGCGCTCGTCATCATGCCGGCGAGATACGCGCAGGAACTCAGGAATGCCTTCGATTCATTTTTCCTGGCGAGATAAATCCTCGCGGCGACCAATCCCACGACTGCGAGCAGCGGAAATACCACTCCCGAGGGCCATCGCGAAAAATTCCTCGCGATGTTTGATTGCACGCGAAAAGTGACAGCGGTAACAACGATCGTCAGGAGCACCACGGCCCACCACGCGTTGCCCGCGACGCGCGCGGCGCGATCGCTCAATACAGCAACCGTTTTCATCCTAACCCACAGGGCACCATGCATCACCAGCGCTGCGAGCGCCAGCACGCCCACGAGAATCGTGTACCAGTCCAGAATCCCCGTGTCGGCGCCAAGACGGAAGTTAGTCCACAACGGCTCGAAAAAATATCCGCTGGCGTCCAGAGGCACGCCCCGGACGACATTGCCGAGAGCTGCGCCGTAGAAGACCGCCAGCAACAGGCTCGACGCACAGAAAAGGAAGTCCCACATCGGCTCCCAAACCGCGCTGCGAATGTGGTTGCGAAACTCGATGGATATGCCTCGGACAATCAGCAGCCACAGCACCACCATCAGCGGCAGATAAAATCCACTGAAGCCGCTGGCGTATAGCGCGGGAAAGGCGAAATACAGCGTTCCGCCCGCGGCGATCAGCCAGACTTCGTTGCCGTCCCATACCGGCCCGATGCTGGCGAGGACTTGACGGCGTTCCGCGTCTGTCTTTGCGACGAGGAGGTGGATGGCGCCGGCGCCGATATCGAATCCGTCCAGCAAAACGTATGCGGCGATCATCAGCGCCACGAGGCAGAACCAGATTGTCTCCATCTCGCCTCCTCAGTGCTCCGGCAAGAGCGCGGCGCCGGTTGCGTCCAACGGCCGCGGCTCGGGTCCGATTTCGATCTCGCGCCAGACGAGGAACAACCAAAGAATCGCAAGCACTCCGTACATGCCCATGAAGCCGATCAGCGTGAACCACACATTTCCCGCGCCGACGCGGGGCGACACACCACTCGCCGTCCGCATCAGCCCGTAAATCAGCCAGGGCTGGCGGCCCAATTCCGCGGTCATCCATCCCGCGGTGTTGGCGATAAAAGGCAAAGGTGCACACAGCATCAGGAGCCACAGCATCCAGCGCGTGTTGTAGATCGTTTTGCGCCACAGCAGAAATGCCGCCACCAGCAGGACAGCGATGAAGATTGTCCCCAGGCCGACCATGACGTGATAGCTGTAATAGAGCAGCGGAATCGTGTCCGGCCAAAGATTCTGCGGAAAACTCTCGAGGCCTTGCACGTTGGCGTCCCATTTGCGATAGGTGAGAAAACTGAGGGCTTGCGGAATCACCAGCGGATTGTCCAGGCGTCTATTGGGAACGTCCGGTTGACCCAGAATCGCAAGCGGCGCGCCCTGTTGCGTTTCGAAAAGCCCCTCCATCGCCGCGAGCGTCACTGGCTGGAACTCCGTGACCATTTTTCCCTGCACATCACCTGTCGGGAAAAGCTGCAGGAATGCCGCAATCACGCCCACGATTACAGCGGTCTTCACGAAGGCGCGCCCATACGCCTCGTCGCGTTTCGTCAAGAGATAGAAGGCGCCTACCGCGGCCATCACGAAGCAGCCGGTCTGCGTGGCGCCCATCATGGTGTGGACGTATTGCCAGAGCGCCCACTTGTTGAGGAGCAACGCCCAGAAGCTCGAGAGCAGAATCTCTCCATGCGGGCCGATCGTGTATCCGGTCGGGTGTTGCATCCAGGCGTCGGTCGCGACGATTAGATAGCCGGACATCCAGGAGCCCAACCACACCAAAAAGGCGGCCCACCAGTGGCCGATTCGCCCGAGCTTCTTTTCGCCGTATAAAAACAGTCCCAGAAAACTGGACTCCAGAAAAAACGAGAAGACTCCCTCCATGGCGAGCGTTTGCCCGATCACACCGCCTGCAGTCCTCGAGAATTCCGCCCAATTCGTGCCGAACTGAAACTCCATGGGGATGCCCGTGACAACTCCCAACGCGAAGTTGATGCCAAAGATTCGCGCCCAGAAGCGCGCGGCGCGGTTGTAGTGTTCATCGCCGGTTCGCAATGCTTTTGTCTTCAAGTAGAGGAGCAGCAGCGCCAGACCCATCGTCAATTGCGGGAAGATGTAATGGAAGGTAACGGTAAATGCGAATTGAAGGCGGTGGACTCCGAGGGCTTGTTCCATTTAGCCTCGCTGGCGCACTGAGGAAAGGTCTGCCGACAGCAGCGTGGCGATTGTATCTCGAAATACCTGCCTACGCTGAGCCCCAGACTTTGCGGGCGGTGTTGACGACGAGCTCGAGCTTGCGCCACTGCTCGTCCAGGGTGAGCAGGTTGCCGGCGGCGACGGAAGCGAAGCCGCATTGAGTGCTAAGCGCGAGGTTTTCGAGCGGGATGAAACGCGCGGCTTCGTCAATGCGCCGCCGCAGGTCGTCCGGCGATTCAAGTTTGGGAAATTTCGTGGTGACCAGCCCGAGCACAACGCGTTTGCCGCGCGGCACCAGGCGGAGAGGCTCGAAGCCGCCCGCGCGCTGGGTATCGTATTCCAGCAGGAAATTATCCACGTCGAGCGTGCCGAAAAGTTTTTCGGCGATGGCGTCGTAACCGCCCTCGGTGTACCAGCGGCTGCGACTATTGCCGCGGCAGATGTGCACCGATGTGGTGACCTTGTTTCGCGGGATTTCTTTCAGCAGTGAATTGTCGCCGGCGACCGATTTCTTGAACTCCTCGTCCGGATCCAGGCCATCGCGCTGGAGCCTGCCGCGCTGGATTGGGTCGAGATAGTGTGAATAGAACGGCGCGTCGAGCTGGATATAGGTGACGCCTTCGGCGACGAGCCATTTGATTTCGTCGCGCACGATTTCCACCAGGTCCTGGAGAAGCTCGGTATGCGTGGGATAGAAGCGGTTGCTGACGCCGCGCTTGTAGCTGGAGACCATGAAATTTGAGGGTGCGGGCACGGTGATTTTGAAAGGGCCCGGCGCGGACTTCTTCAGGAACGGAAGTTCGTGAGCGGTGAGCTTGCGGATCTTTTTTAGTTTTGCGCCGACGGCCTGCGCCGAGCTGGCCTCGAATCCGCCGCCGGGCCCTTTCCAATCCAAGACCACTTTGTCGGCAACGAAGCCCTCGACGGCATCCGCCATATCGGTAAGCCAGGAGGCGCGGCGAAGCTCGCCATCGGTGAATATGGACGCGCCAGCCTTGCGCTGGCCGTCGAAGATCTGGAGGATGGCGCGATCCTCCGCCGTCCGCAGTTCCTCGAGCTTGAGCTGGCCCTGGGCGTGAGCGACGCGAGCCTTTAGAAGATCGGGCGGACGCAGGAAACTGCCAACATTTTCAGCTCGGTGAATAGGGGGCATGGGTGATTGTCCTCTTAAGCCGTAAATACCCGGCAAGGGACAGCCCCGGCGATATGGAAGTGTGGGTTCGGTCTCCTGCGGGCCAACCGAAGACGCCGGAGGCCTTCACTCCGGCGCCCTCGTGCTCGGCGTCGTGGTTGCACGCGCTGGTCATCCTTAACAACATCCACGCAAAAACACGCAAACTTCAGTTCTGCGAGTTTGCGGACTGTTGGACATCCTGCTCGGTCTGGTTAGCCTGCTGTTGCTGCTGGTCCAGATCGTTGCCCACGCTGGTGTCGGGCTGCGCCTGGCCGTCCGGGTTCGCCTGCGGATTGCCCGCGGGACCGGATGGCAATCCGCCCTTGCCCTGATTCTTGCTGAGCTGCGCAAGACCATCGTCCACCTGCTCGTGCAAATGGTTGTGCATCTCTTGCAGGTCGTCCACGCCGACTGGGACCTGCGCGCCGGTGGAGCAATCGCCGCGCTGGCTGCTGACCACGCGCACGCTCACGTTGTTGTTCGAGTCCGCCGTGTCGTCAATGCGGCGAAGCACGTCGCCCGAGCTGAGGCTGCATCCCGTGCCGTCGGCATTCTGGACGCTGAGGGTATTCGCCACGACGAAGGTGCGATGATTGGGATCCAGCGCAGCGGGCGCGGGATCGGCGCCTCCGCCTCCGCCCTGATTCCCCGCCTGCGCTTTTTCCGCAGCGATCTGCGACGCAACTTCGTCAGCGATCGCCTGCTTCACCTCGGGCGTGAGTTGCGTCTGCCCGCCGCCTGAATCTCCGCCACCCTGGCCGCCGCCCTGGGAGTTCGCGTAATCGGACGCCGCTTGCGCGCTTGCGTCCTGCTGAGCTTCGTAATTAGCCTGCAGATTTTGTGCGAGCAGGTAGTCGGTCAACCAGAAGGAAGCGCTTGGGTAAACCGCATACGGCGAGAAGTAATATCCGTACGCGCCATACCATGGCGACCCTCCCCAGCCCCAGCCATAGGCGATCGGTGCGCCCCAGGGGTTGTAGGCCCAGCCATAGAAGCCCGGGTTGTAGTAGTAGCCCGGCACATAACCGTAGTAGCGATAGCCGTGCCAGTAGTAGCCGCGATAGGCCCGCGCGTAGTAGCGGCCGTTTCTGTAATACGTTCGACCCCTGTAATCATGGCCGCCGCGCGAATAGCCGCGCTCGCCGTAGCCGCGTCCGTGCCCATAACTCACGAGGCGCGAGTGATCAGCACGCTCGGTGACGATGGTTCGGCCACCGTGTGCCCCGCGATTGATTGTCATGCCGCCGGAACGGATGGTGCTCACGTGCCCGCGAGAATCGAATCTCGCCGAAGCGCCGGTCTTGGTGGTGATGCTCGTGGGCTTGCCGGACTTGTTGTAATCCATGCGAGAGCCGTTGTTGCGAGTGACACTGTGTCCGCCGGGAGGCGCGCTGAAACCGTGGCCCGCGGAAGTGTTCGTAACGCCGCCCTTGCCGCCAATCGTGCTGCCCGTTCCGCCGGTTTTGTTGCCGCCGGTCGCGCCGGTCCCACCCTTGTTGCCGAGATTGTTCCCGGTTCCACCCTTGGAGAGCGAGGTATTCGTGTTGCCGCCCTTGTTGCCGGTTCCTCCGAATGTGTTGGAGCCACCCTTATTACTATTAGCACCGCCCGCCGTCGAGTTTGTCCCACCGGTTTTGCCGCTGGAGCCGAAGCTATTGGTGTTGCCATGGCTGCCGTTGGTACCGCCGGTCGCACCGCCTGTGGTCGTGCTGTGGCTGTTCCCGTACGAACCGTAGGGATTCGAGGATTTGTTGCCGCCAGTGGAGCTGCCATTCGCGCCGCCCGTACTCGAGCCGTTGCCGTGACTGTTCCCGTAGGAACCGTACGGATTGGAAGATCCTCCGGTATTCGAGTGGCCCGTGCCTCCTGTGGTGCTTCCACCGGCATTCCCGGAACCATGATTCGTATTGCTCGGTGGCGGAGGGGACGGATGCGAAGGCGCCGCTGGCGCAGGATGTGGAGGCGGAGCGCTCCCACCGCCTCCACCGCCGCTGCCCTTGTGCTGCGCGCGCGCAATTCCTGTGATCGTCAGCAGAATCAGAATCGCAAACAGCATTCGCAGAGTGTCTCGCGTTGCACGGTTCGAATTCATCGTGATCTCCTGATAGCGGAACTTGTGTGATAAGGGAGCAATCAATTTTGAGGTCTTTGCTCCGTACAATGCATTGCGCGAAAGCGCAGAAAAAACCGTCACTGTCGTTGCTCTCCGCACACGTTAACATTGAGCGCGAAGGAACGACCGGCCGGCGCGGGTACGTGGCTCCTCAGCAAATCCAATTCCAGCCTGGCAACACTGCTACGCGCCGAAAAGTGCGTTTGGTGCGCGAGCATAGTCCGCGCGCCATTGGAATGTCAATCGCGACGGCGAAATGGTGCCAAACCCATAAACCTGGAGCCCCGCGGTCGCTGGGTGGCGGATCATGCGGACTCCTATTCGTCCTTCGATTGGAAATTGTTGCGGGCCATGACGGTTTTTCTCCCCGCCTCGCGCAATGCGTAGTGAGAAGCAGCGAACCTCAAGATGAATATGTGTTTCTTGCAGCCCGTTTGACGGCTGCGGATGTGACAGGAATGTTGACACCTACAACGACGGACCAGTAAGATTCCGGGCTACCGGACGGTTCGTTAGGTATCCTTGCGGGAGCTTTTCGAAGGGGAGACATCTAGATGAAAAAGATTCTATGGGCCACACTGATTCTGGCGACGTTTTTCGGCGTAAAGGCAGACGCGCAGAATGCGGCAGCCCCGGCGCCCGGAGCGCCTACCACGGCTACGGCCGCCCCCGGAGCGACTCCGGCGCCGTCAACAATGCGCAAGAAGCGCGTGGCCGTATTCGACTTTGACTTCACAGCCATCCCGACCGCGACGGTCGCGCAGTTGGGCGCGAGCGTGGACATCGGCAAGGGCATCACGAACCTGCTGGTAAAGTATCTGGTTCAGGACGGTACCTACTCCGTGATCGAGCGCAACGCGCTGGACAAGATCATGTCCGAGCAGAATTTCTCGAATAGCGACCGCGCCAATCCGAATTCTGCCGCGAAGATCGGGAAAATACTGGGCGTGGACGCGATGATCGTCGGGAGCGTCACCCAATTCGGAAATGACACGAAAAATACCAACATCGGCGGCGCGGGCGGCGGCTTCGGCGGATTCGGCCTCGGCGGCGTCAAGCACTCGAATACCAAGGCCATTGTGAACATTGATGCGCGCATCGTGGACATTGACACGGCGGAGATTCTGGGCGTGGCCGAAGGCCACGGCGAGTCTTCGCGATCGAGCACGTCGTTGACGGGCGGCGGCGGGAACTGGCACGGATTCGGCGCTGGCAACGCGGACTTCGGATCGAGCGATTTCCAGGAAACGATTCTCGGCGAGGCCGTCAAGGCCTCGGTCGAGCAGATGAGCGCGGGACTGATCGCGGATGCCACCAAGCTCTCGGCACGGACAATTGTCGTGTCCGGATTGGTAGCCGCGGTGGATGGCGGACAGGTCGTTTTGAACGTCGGCTCGAAGTCGGGCCTGAAATTGGGCGATCAGCTTTCGATTGAGCGCATCACCAGGACGATCAAGGATCCGGCCACCGGCCAGGTGCTTCGCCAGATGACGTCACCGGTCGGCGTTGTGAAAGTAACGGATATTGACGATGTTTCCGCGGTCTGCACTCCTGTTTCCGGCGCGGGATTCAAAGTGGGCGACGCGGCGAAGACTGTAACCCAGTAAGAGAATCGTCGCGGTTTGGTTTATCGACGATTTATTCCATCGGCAAGCCGACGTAGTTCTCCGCGAGCGATTGCGAAGCGGCGCGCGAGCTTGTGACGTAATCAAGCTCCGCGAGCTGCCGGCGCTGATCGAACGCGTTGTCGGTGTCGAACAGGTGCAGCATCGAAGTCATCCACCAGGAAAATCGCTGCACTTTCCAGACGCGCCGCAGGCATTTCTGCGAATAGTTTTCGAGCGTGGATTTTTTCCCGGTGCGGTAATATTCCGCGAAGCCGTCGGCCAGCACACGCACATCCGAAACGGCCAGATTCAATCCCTTTGCGCCCGTCGGCGGCACGATATGCGCGGCATCTCCGGCCAAAAATAATTTCCCGTATTGCATCGGCTCGACCACGAAGCTGCGCATCCCAGTGACGCCCTTTTGCAGCACTTTCCCTTCGGTAAGCTTCCAGTTCGGGTCGGATGACGCCAGCCGTAATTTCAATTCCTGCCAGATGCGCGCATCCGGCCACTCGTTGATGTCTTCCTCGGGCTTGCATTGAAGGTACAGCCGGCTGATCGTAGGCGTGCGCATGCTCAGCAGCGCGAACCCGCGCTCGTGATACGCATAAATCAATTCTTCCGACGACGGCGGCGCTTCCGCCAGAATGCCCAGCCAGCCGAAAGGATACACGCGGTCGTAAACCGTCAGCGCCCCGGCGGGAATCGAAGGGCGGCAAATGCCGTGAAAGCCGTCGCATCCGGCGATGAAGTCGCATTCGACTTCCTGCGCTTCGCCGCCCGCGCGAAAACGAATCTTCGCCTTCGCCGCGCCGCCCCCGCTCGCGAAATCGTGCACGCTCGCGCCTTCCGCTTCCAGTATCACGCGGCCACCCGCCGCCGCCCGCGCGTCGAACAGGTCCGCCACCACTTTATTCTGCGGATACACGATGATGCGGCGGCCATTGGCCAGCTCATCGAAATCGAACCGGTGCGTGCCCCCGCCAAACCGGAACATCACGCCGTGATGGATCAGCCCTTCGCGCTTCAGCCGATCGCCGATGCCCGTTTCGGCCATCAAGTCCGCAGTGCCTTGTTCGAGCACGCCCGCGCGCACGCGATCCTCCACATACTGCCGGCTGCGCGCCTCCACCACGACCGAATCAATCCCCTGCCCGTGCAGCAGATGCGAAAGCATCAGCCCGGCCGGCCCGGCGCCCACGATTCCCACCTGTGTCCGCAAGCTCAAATTCACGTCTCCGCTGAAATCGGCGCTTATTCTACATTCAACTTGCAATGTCCGGAGATCAAACTAGAATGTCCGCACGTTCACCACGAATAGGGCTCCCAGGTCGCCGGTGAGGCGAGCCTGGGAGATCAGTTCCCGCCGATTTGGGCGGCGGGAACGGCAGAGCCGGTGCCGCAACGCGCCCGCGGACGGCGCTCCCACGGAGGTTCCGAATGTCGAATGCACGTTCGTTCTACGGCTGGAAGCTGCTCGGCGCGCTTTCCGCGATGGATTTCCTGAATCTGGGAATGCCTTTTTACATCGGAGCGGTCATCAATCCCTACATGCTCCAGCACATTGCCATGAGCCGCAGCACGTTTGGTTTCGGATCCACGCTGCTCAATCTTTTCGTCGGAATTCCCTCCACGCTTGTGGCCATTTCGATCGTCCGCCTCGGCATACGCTCGACGTACTTGATCGGCTCGGCGTTCGTTTGCGGCGGTTCGCTGTTTCTGGCGTTCGCCACCACGAAACCGTGGGAATTTCTTCTCGGCTTCGGCGTGATCAACGGAATCGGCGTCTGCTTCGGCGACATCATCCCCGGCAGCACCGCAGCCTCCCGCTGGTTCGAACGCTACCGCGGACGCGCCGTCGGTCTCGTGCTTAGCGGTTCGGGCGTCTGCGGATTTTTCATGGCGCCGCAGATAGACAAATTCTTGCGCGCGCACGATGGCAATTGGCGCCTCGGGTGGGAAATCGTCGCGGCAGGCGCCGTCCTCGCGGGAATCGTCGCGCTGCTTTTCGTCAAGGAGCGCCCCGAAGATCTCGGCCAGCTTCCCGATGGCGCCGCGCAACCGGTCGCCGGAGCGGCGGCGCACCACGCTTCTGGCAAGCTCGTCACGCAATCCGAATGGACTCCCGGCGAAGCTTACCGCACCAGCGCCTTCTGGCTCGTGGTGACCGCCGGACTCGCCGCTCAATTCCCGTTCTTCATTTTCGTTGCTCACTGGTTGTTGCATCTGCAAAGCGTTGGCGTTCCGTCAGGCCAGGCAGCCTCCTCGTTGGGCCTGTTTACCGTGGCGTGCATCGCCGGACGTCTGATCGGCGGCTGGCTCATGGACACGATGTCTGCCCGCTGGTCCTTCATGCTCGGTCTGTGCTGCTACTTGATCGGCTCGATCGCCGCATTGCATGCCGGCCCCGGCGCGCTGCTCATCGTCAACTCCGTCGCCATACTCTACGGCCTTGGCATCGGCTGGACCTTCACCTGCATGACCACCTGCATCGCGCATTACTACGGCCCGACGGCGTTCCCGAAACTTGCCGGCACTTTGCTGCTTCTAACGTCCGGCGGCGCGTCGCCCGCGGGCTGGGTCGGCGGTAAAATCTTCGACGTGTACGGCAGCTACACGCACGCCTGGCAATTGAACATCGCCATCACCGTGATCGGCATCGTGGCCATCCTTTTCGCCGCCAAGCCGCGCCACCATAGCGAAGCAGTCGCGGTCGCCAGAGCCGCATAAGCGTGCACGCATAAATTCCATAGGAGACCCCAGTGCCCGAGAAAAAAAGCTTTTACGGATGGAAGCTGGTCGCCGTCTTGTTTCTGCTCGACTTCATCAACATGGGGTTCCCGTACTACGGCGGCAGCATCATCAACGGGTACATGGTTCACGAAATCAAAATGAGCGGCAGCACCTACGGCTGGGGCTTCACGATCCTCAATCTCTTCGTTGGTTTTGCTGCCATCGTCGTGGCTATGTCCATCGTGAAGTACGGCCTCCGGGCGACGTTCGTGACCGGCTCGGTCATCATCGGCCTCAACGCGCTGTTCCTGGGTTTCTATGCGTATAAGCCGTGGCATTATCTCGTCGGGTTTGGAGTGGTGAACGGAATCGGCATGAGCTTTGCCACGCTCGTTCCCTGCGCCACGGGCGTCACGCGCTGGTTCCGGCGCTACCGCGGCGCGATGATGGGCCTCACGCTCTCCGCCTCCGGTATTTCCGGATTCGCTCTTTCGCCGCTGCTCGACAAGCTGATTCGCGAAGGCGGCGGCAACTGGCACGTCGGCTGGAGAATCGTCGCCGGCGCCATGGTTGTCTCCGGACTGATCGCGTTTTTCTTCGTCCGCGAAAGCCCCGAATCCATGGGGCAGACCGTCGACGGCCTGCCTGAATCCGAAGAAGCCCAGCCTTCGCGCGTCGACGCCCTGGCGACGAAGCACGAGTGGACTGCGGGACAAGCCTACGGAACCGTCGCCTACTGGCTGGTCGCCGTCGCAGGCATCGCCGCCACGTTTCCCTACTTCCTTTTTATCGCGCACTGGGTGAAGAATCTGCGTGGCGTCGGCGTAAGTTCGGGCAAGGCCGCCTTCGGGATGAGCTTGCTCACCATCGGCACTCTGGGTGGCCGCTGGCTCGGCGGCTTGCTCATGGACTACCTGAACGCCCGCCTTGTCTTCGTCCTGGGCGCCAGCCTCTATTTCGTCAGCTCCTATCTGGCGTTTACGTCCCGTGCCGATACCTTGGCGCTTGCTTACATTGCTTCTGCGCTGCAAGGTATCGCCTATGGGTGGACCTACAGCTGCACCAACACGATGATAGGCCACTATTACGGGCGAAAGGCTTACCCGAAATTGAGCGGCATGTACATTTTGCTCACGTCCTGCGGAGCCTCGCCCGCGGGCTGGGCCGGCGGGAAAATCTTCGATGTTTACGGAAACTACGGAAAGGCCTTCCAGCTGGACGCGGTGCTCGCAGCCGTGGGAATCCTCGCCATCCTCTTCGCCGCCATGCCCACGCCGCGCGAGGCAGTTCCCGTCCTCATAGCCGAGCCGGAGGTTGCGTAGCGCCCGTGGTTCACCAGCTCATGTTCATCGAAGGTTCGTAGGGGCACGATACATCGTGCCCGGCGCCAATTCTTGGCTCAGTGCGGCCCATCCAGCAAATGTTTCGTAGGGGCGTAGTCCGCCGCGGCGGACTACGCCCGGCGAAGATGCTTGGCTGTGCTCCGCCCATCCAGCAATTGTGTCGTAGGGGCATCCGCCTCGATCATCGGCACAGAATGGTTTGGTAGGGGCACGATATATCGTGCCCGGCGAGCATTCTTGGCTCCGCGCCGCTGATCGTGCAATGGTTTCGTAGGGGTCCGCCGCGGCGGACTATGCCCGGCGCGGATGCTGGGCTGCGTGCCACCCATTCGAGCGGTTATCGAATTCAGGTTTAGATGTAGCGCCGCGGTCTTTAGCGCAGCATCTGTGGTCCGCTACAACTGAATCTTCGAGAAGAAGTAACTCCCGATCCCAAGAAGAATTGCCGTGAGAATAATCACCGCCGCGAGATCGGTCTTCAGACCGTATGCGAAGACGCCCGTGCACGAGCCGCGCAAGCCGTCCACACCGTAGCTGAGCGGATTGAGCCGCAGTCCGAACTGCAGGACCTTCGGCAATCCGTCCGCGGAAAAAATCGCGCCGGAAAAAAAGAACAGCGGCATGATCAGAAAGTTGATGATCAGCGGAAATCCCTGCATGTCCTGCAGCATCGAGCCGAACACCGTGCCGATCCCCGCGAAAAGCAGCGCGATCAAAAACATGAAAACGATTGCCAGCGGCAGTATCGGCGAGCTTTTGACCCGGAATCCGGCAATCAGGCAGATTGCGAATACGACGACTCCCTGAGCCATGGCCACCAGCGCCCCGCCAAGCATCCGGCCGAAAACGATCTCCAGGCGAGATACCGGCGCGACCAGCGTTTCCTTCAGGAATCCGAATTGCCGGTCCCAGATGATTTCAATTCCCGAAAACACGGCATTGAATAGAATCGCCATGGAGATGATTCCCGGCGCAAGGAAATTGATGTAATTTCCGCCGCCGGCCCTGGCGAACATCGCTTTGAACCCGAATCCGAGCGCCACCAAAAACAGGATGGGCTGGCCGAGCGATCCGATGATTCGTGCAGGCGAGCGAATGTAACGCTTCAGCTGCCGCACGCAGAGAATGTAGATCGCTTTCATCGCCGCCCTCCGCCTCTCCACGCGCGCCCCATCATGCGCATGCGATCGGTCGCGTTCGCTTCTTCCTCGCGAATGGCGTGCCCGGTCAGCGCGATAAACGCGTCTTCCAGCGTGGCGCACTTGGTGCGCTCTTTCAGGTTGCCGGGCGAGCTTTGCGCCACAATCTTGCCGTGGTCAATCACGGCCACATCGTTCGCCACGCGATCGGCTTCGTCCATGTAGTGTGTGGTGAAGAAAACCGTGACGCCTTCTTCCTTGCTCAGTTGCTGGATGTAGCCCCATATGTGATTGCGCGTCTGCGGATCGAGCCCGATGGTCGGCTCGTCGAGAAAAAGAATGCGCGGCGCATGCAGCAGGGCGCGCGCCACTTCCAGCCGCCGCTTCATCCCGCCCGAATATGTCTTCACGAAGTCCTTTTTCCGTTCGCCGAGCCCGACCAGGTCCACCAGCGCGTCTATCCGCTTGTGCCGCTCGGCGCGGGGCACGCCGTAAAGAATCCCGTGCAGGTCCATGTTCTCGTACGCCGTCAATTCGTCGTCGAGACTCGGGTCCTGAAATACGATTCCGAACGAACGCCGCACCTGTTTCTGCTCGCGCGTGGGATCGTGTCCGTTCACTCGTATCGTGCCGCTGGTGGGATCGAGCACCGTGGTCAGCATCTTGATCGTGGTGGTTTTCCCCGCTCCGTTCGGCCCCAGAAAGCCGAAGATTACTCCCTCCGGCACGGTGAACGACACGTGGTTCACCGCGCAGAAATCCCCGTAGTTCTTCACGAGGTCCTGAACTACGATCATGTCGCCCATCGGTGCCTTTCCATTGGCCGGAGTGCGCCGCCCCCGGGACAACGGGGCGAGACAGGATACGATGTATGCACGGACCCCGGCAATTGCTATCCGCGCCTTTCCGCGGCTGCGTTCCCGCGGCGCGTGAGAAGTGGTTTCGTAGGGGCGCAGCATGCTGCGCCCGGCGCTGGACCTTGGCGACGCGTTTCCCATCTTCTTCGACCACACTGAAATTTGTTTTCGCCCGTTCCGCTCGGCGACGGGAAAGTACAGGGACGCACCTGTCCTGCACTCAAGGTCAGTAGACTCGCCTTCCACAATCTGCCAGCCTGTTAGCGACGGGCAATTTCGTCCGCTCTCCAGGCGAGAGCCGAAACGCTCTTTGACAAGAGAAAGAAAGTGTTTTGATCTTGGCGGCACAGACACTCCTGTCTGTGCTCTTGCGACCACCTTTTGGCAAAGAAGGCCCGCGCGCTCGGAAGAATAGCTCGGCACGGCACATGGTATCTGCGACGGCAGTTCTGGTCGCCAATAACCTCAAATTAAGTGACACACCATGCAAAGTAATTTCACCCGTAACTCACTGAAAACAAAGAAAAGTGGTACACACAAAGTGACACACTTTTTTGGCGACCGGACCAGGGTCGCCATCCCGAGCGAGCATCACGAGCCGAGGGACCTCTCTTGCCCACTCGACGCCATCCTTCCCCCGAATCCGGTATATATTCGAGGCGTCAACGAACACTGGAGGAGGCTTGCCGGCGTGCCAACCGTCCGCGAAGTAACTTACGGAGTCCTGCGCGATCTGGGGATGACGAAGATTTTCGGCAATCCCGGTTCGAGCGAGCTGCCGTTCCTGAAGGATATGCCGGCGGGTTTCGATTACGTCCTCGGCCTGCACGAACGAACCGCGGCGGGGATGGCGCTGGGCTACGCGATGGCACGCGGAGAAGCGGCGTTCGTCAATTTGCACTCGATCGCCAGCGCCGGCAACGGGCTTTCCGCGCTGATTGACGCGCAACTTTGCCACGCCCCGCTCGTGGTCACCACGGGACAGCAGGACCGCCGGCAAATCATGGCCGAACCGTTTCTGGTGAGCCGCGCGGTGGAAGTCGTAAAGCCATATGTGAAATGGGCCGTCGAGCCGCTGCGCCCGGAAGACGTTCCCGCGGCAATTGCGCGCGGCTACCATCTGGCCATGCAGCCGCCGCGCGGGCCCGTCTTTATTTCCGTCCCGATGGATGACTGGAACAAGCCATGCGAACCGCTCATCGCGCGCAAGGTCAACCAGTCCGTGCTGGCCGATCCCGCCATGCTTGATGAGGTCGTGCGCGCGATTGATTCCGGCCGCAAGCTCGCGCTGATCACGGGTGCGCAGATCGAGGAAGATCGCGCGAATCGTGAAGTGATCGCGCTCGCAGAAAAGCTGAACGCGGATGTGTACGCCGAGCCGATCGCGTCGCGCTGGGCGTTTCCGCGAAGCCATCGCCTGTATCGCGGCGGATTATTTCCTGCGCAGAAACCGCTTGCGGATCAGCTCGCGGGATACGACACAGTCGTGGTTCTGGGCGCGCCGGTTTTCCTCTACTACGCGTACGTGCCGGGTAACGCGATCAATCCCGGAACAAAACTTTTCCAGATCACCAATTCGCCGCAGGATGCTTCGAGCGCGCTTGCCGGAACGAGTATCGTGGGCGATCTCGCGGCAGCCGCTGAATATCTTCGGGCACGCGTGAAGCTTGTCGAGCGAGCCGTTCCCGCGCGAACGAAACCGCCCCAGCCGCCCGCCGAGCACCCGATGACGTGCGCATATGTGTTTAGCGTGCTGAACAAGCTCCTGCCACCCGACGCGATCATTTCCGAGGAGTGCCCTTCGTCGAAGGGCGATCTCGACCGCTATATCGAACTCGACGAGCCGGGATCGTTTTATTCCGTGCGCAGCGGGATTCTCGGGTTTGCGGTGCCTGCCGCCGTCGGCCTGCAACTCGCGCACCCGAACCGGCGCGTGGTCTGCACGGTTGGCGACGGCTCCCTGCAATATTCCGTTCAGGCGCTGTGGTCGGCTGTGCAGTCGAAAGCGCCGGTGATCTTCGTGGTGATCTGCAACGGAAACTATTCGGCGCTCAAGGGTTTTCGCGATTTTACGAAAGTCGGGAAAAATGTGCCGGGAATTGACATCCCCGGAATTGACGCCGTCAAGATCGCGCAGGGCTACGGCATGACCGCCCGTGCAGTGGACCGCGCCGAAGATCTGGAGCCTGCGCTGAAATGCGCGTTCGCCTCGAATGAAACTTCCCTGATCAGCGTGAACGTTCAGGAGGGCGGCCAGAAAACGATGGGAATGGACCAGTCGGTGAACCCGCCGAATTACGGGTGACGCTACACGTCGAAGAAAACCGTTTCTCTCTGTCCGCTTAAATGAATTTCATGCCGCCACGTTCCGGGCTGGCCAGCGACGGGCTGCGCCATCAGCGTCGAGCGTCGGGCCTTTGGAACCAGCGCGAGCACGGGGCATTCACCGTTCGCGGCGTCGCCTGAAAAATAGATTCGCGTGGCGAGATGCTTCAGGACGCCGCGAGTAAAGACGCCCACTTCCAGATGCGGCGCCTGCAGCGATTTTCCGCGCCCTGGCACGGGCCCCGGCTTGATCGTTTCGAATTCGCACGCGCCGTTTTCGTCAGTAATCTGGCGCCCGAATCCGCGAAACGCCGGATCAATCGGCATCGCCTGCCGGTCGTCGGGGTGATTGTATTTTCCGTCCGCGTTCGCCTGCCAGATTTCGATCAGTGTGTCCGGGACGCACTTGCCGTCGCGGTCAAACACCGAACACAGTAGTTTCAGGCGTTCGCCTTTTGCGCCCGGCGGCGCGATGTCTCGCACGCAATTCGCATCGGTCACCGTAACCGAAAAATACGGGCCAACGGTACACCACGGAGTCGGTTCGAGTAGCCGCACGCTCTTACTTTTTGCGCTCAAACGGCGTGCTCTCCCTTCCGCGAACGACAATGTCGAATTTGAATCCAAGCGACCAGCCCGGCTCCGTGCGATTCATTTCAAACCGCGCGATCATTCGTTGCCGCGCGCGCTCATCCCGCACGGAATTGAATATCGGATCGAAGGGAAACAGCGGATCGCCGGGAAAATACATCTGGGTGACGAGCCTTGTGGCAAAGGCCGTCCCATAGAGCGAAAAATGAATGTGCGCCGGGCGCCAGGCGTTCGGATGGTTCTCCCACGGATAGGGCCCCGGCTTGATGGTGATGAAGCGGTAGTTTCCCTGCGCGTCCGTCAGCGTGCGTCCCGCGCCGGAAAAATTCGGATCGATCGGCGCCTGATGCTGGTCAATCCGGTGGCGATACCGCCCGGCGGCATTGCACTGCCAGAGTTCGATCAGCGCGTTGGGCACCGGACGGCCATTGTCGTCAAGCACGCGCCCGCTGACGCTGATTCGCTCGCCCAGCGGCTCGCCCGGATGCTGGCGTGTGAGGTCGTTGTCCGTTTCGCGCACGTCGTCGTGTCCGAAGACTGGCCCGGTGATTTCGGAAAGTGTGTGCGGCAGGACGATCAGCGGCCTGCGCGGCGCGCGCGAAAGCGTCAGCCGGTACGGTGGATGGAGAAACGCCGGCTGCGAGCTACGCGGATAGCGGCGATACGGAATGACGAGCGAAGATTCTGAAGCAGGCCGCTGTGCCGGCGATTTCAATCTGGATGATTTGCGCGCGATCGGAGGCCCCCGAAAAAGCGCCTCATTATGCATCCCGCGCACAGAGGCATCAAGCCGCGAGGGCTTTGCGCAGTCTTTCGAATGTCGTCGAAAGTTCCTCGGGCTCCACGCGCGTCTCGGCCGTGACGGTCATGAAATTGGCGTCGCCGCCCCAGCGCGGTAGGACGTGCAGATGCAGATGGCCGGTGACGCCGGCACCCGCCGCGCGTCCAAGATTCATGCCCAGGTTGTAACCCTCGGGGTGATACGTATTCGCCAGCGCCGTCTGAATGCGCTGCGAAAGCCGCATCATCTCCGCGAGTGTGTCAGGATCAGTTGCGGCGAAATCGGCGATGTGCGCATAGGGGACCACCATCACGTGGCCGCTGGTGTAGGGATAGCGATTCAGGATGACGAAGTTCTTCGCGCCACGCAGGATAATCAGGGTCTTCGGATCGTCATTGGCAGCAAGGGCGTCGCAAAAGATGCAGTGGTCGTCCTTCTTCGCATCGGCGATGTAGCGGTATCGCCACGGCGTCCACAGATAATCCATCCCGCTTAGTCCTGCGCGCCGGACCCGGCCGCATGCGGATTGTTGACGAAGTCCTTCAGTTCCTTGCTGGGTTTGAAGAAGGGGATCTTCTTCGGCGGGACTTCCACTTTCGCCCCGGTCTTTGGATTTCGCCCGGTGCGCCCGCGCCGTTGCCGCGTGCGGAAACTGCCAAAGCCGCGAATTTCGATCTTGTCGTCGGACTGCAGCGCCGCGATGATGCTCTCGAAGATGGTCTCCACGACCGCCTCCGATTCCTTACGCGACAGTTCGGTGGCCCGCTCGACCTCTCCCACGAGGTCGGCCTTGGTCATCGTATGTTCTTTGTTTTCGTGCTCTCCCGCAGCTTCTGCCATCGGATGAGAGCCTCCTCTCGCAACTGCATTTTATCGTGGGCCGGATGCGCGCCAGGGCTGAGCGTCGCACGATCTTGGCACATCATCTAAGCTACCGCAAGGTAAACGCTTTGTTTACCTGGCGTAAACGCTTTTAGGACGACTGCAGTTTTGCTCGCACCGCATCGCCGATCGTGGCCGTCGGCGACGACTTCGTTGTCTTGAACGACTTGATCTCTTCCCGCTCGACCTGCTTCTGCGCCTGGCGGAAACTCAAGCTGATCTTGCGCTGCTCCGGCTCGAGGCGCAGGATTTTGAAGTCGTATTCCTGGCCCGTGGTCAAGACTGCGTTGACGCGAGCGTCGCGCGGGGCTTTCGCCTTTTCGCGCTCGCCCTTGGGCCGCCGTTCCTCGATTTCGGAGACATGGCACAGCCCCTCGATGCCTTCGGCCAGCTCCACGAACGCGCCAAAATCCGTGGTGCGTACGACCTTCCCCTTAAGGATGTCGCCGAGCTTGTGGTCCTTGAACCAATTCGCCCAAATGTCGTTCATCTGCTTGATGCCCAGCGACAGGCGGCGGTTCTGCGAATCCACCTTCAGCACTTTTGCTTCAACCGCTTCGCCCTTCTTGAATTTCTCGCTGGGGTGCTTGATGCGCTCGGTCCAGCTGACGTCGCTGATGTGGATCAGCCCTTCCATGCCTTCTTCGAGTTCCACAAACGCGCCGAACTCCGCCAGGTTGCGGATGCGGCCGTTGACGATCGCGCCCACCGGATATTTTTGCGCGGCCGCGTCCCACGGATCGGGCAGCAGCTGTTTCATTCCGAGCGAAATGCGGCGCTGGTCCGTCTTCACGTCGAGCACTATCACGTCAACTTCGTCATCGGTCTTGACGAGTTTCGACGGGTGCTTCACGTGTTTCGACCAGCTCATTTCGCTGACATGCACCAGGCCCTCGACGCCGGGCTCGATCTGCACGAAAACGCCGTAGTCCGTGACGCCGACGACTTTTCCGCGCACGCGCGTTCCCGTGGGAAACCGCTCCGGCACCGTGGCCCACGGATCGGGGAGCAGCTGTTTCCGTCCCAGCGAAATCCGCTGCTTTTCCTTGTCGAATTTCAGGATTTGAACCTGAATTTCCTCGCCGGGCTTCACGATCGAGGTCGGATGCGGGGCGCGCCCCCAGGCGAGATCGCTGACGTGGAGAAGGCCGTCCATCCCGCCAAGGTCCACGAAAATTCCATAGTCCGTCACGTTCTTCACCCGGCCCGTCACCACCGCCCCTTCGGAAAGCGTTCCGGCCAGGGCGTCTCGCATGGCTTTCTGTTCATCTTCCAGAATCGCGCGCCGGCTGACCACCACATTGCCGCGCTTGCGGTTCAGCTTCAGGACGCGCACTTCGATTTCGCGGTCTTTCCACGATTCCAGATCGTGCACCGGCCGCAGCTCGATCTGCGAAGCCGGCAAAAACGCGCGCACGCCGATATTCACCACCAGCCCGCCCTTGATTCGCTCGTTGATCTTGCCGGTGACGTTGGTGTGCTCGCGATAGGATTTTTCGATGCGCTCCCAGACGCGCCGCCGGTGCGCGCGCACGTACGACAGCAGGACGTAGCCATCCTTGCGCTCGTGCAGCCGTTCGACTTCGATCGTCTGCCCTGCGCCGAATTCGATGGGTTCGCCGGAATCGAGGAATTCCTGCGCGGGGACCAGCCCTTCGAACTTTCCGCCCACATCCACTACCACGCCCGCTTCCGTCACGGCCAGCACGCGGCCGTCGAATATCTCGCCTTCGGTCGCCGATGGGGGAGTGGAAAATTGGTCCAGAAGCTGGTCCATCGTCTCGATGGTTTCAATGTCGGCTTGCTCTTCCGGAGCGGCAGATTCAACAGCCGGAGAAGCTTCGGGTGTCGCGACCGGCGTGCCGCTCGTCTCAGCTGGGGAAGCGTGGGTCTCGGCGCCTGTGGTTTCCGCGCCAGCTACGATCGTGCCAGTTTCACTGGAATTCGCCTCTGCTGCTACGGGGGTGGTATCGGGGGCTGCCTGCGCTCGGGCGACGGCAGTGGCTGTGCCACCGGAGCCTTGCTGCGCGGTGATCGCCGCGGAGGTTCCGGGATTCAAATTCGCCGACTCGGGCTGAGCCGGGGCTGTTTCAACAGCAGACGGTTGTGGGTTGTTGTCGTGTTCGGGTGACATGAAGAGCGGCCTCCGTACGGATTCGTACCCTGTTTGCCAAAGGTTCGGCCTTGGCTACTCCACCCTACTGGGGGCTAGAGCAAAGAAGGGGATAGAGCGCCCACGCTCGGCGCTGTACCGCAGAAATGATACCCGCCCGGTTTGCGCGTTGTCAATCGAACCCGGGAGCAGGCGGGTCAAGTGCTTGTGCCGCTCTCCCGCGCCGGTCGCGTTGTGCGGCAGGGAGGATATGGTAGAGTTGCGAGCCGATGCGGATCTTCGTTCTTGGAGCGGGTGGCGCGGGCTCCTTGCTGGCTCAATTGCTCGAGCGCCAGGGACACACCGTCTGGTGCGGCGATCGCGACCCCGAACGCGCGCAGCGTTTTCTGGGCAAGAAGAGCACGATTAAAGTGGTCGAAGCGAACGCCCGGAATCTGTGGTCCATCGTCCGCGCGGCCCGCGGCGCAAATCTAGTTATCAATGCATCGCCCGCTGTATTCAATAAGATTGTCCTGCGCGCCGCTCTGCGCCTGCGCGCCCATTACCTCGATCTGAACTCGCACCTGGCAAACAATCCCTTCCGGCCGGAGCAGTTCCGATTTCACAAGCAATTCGTGGCCAAAAATCGCGCCGCTCTGATCTGCACGGGAGTTGCCCCCGGACTCACCAACCTGCTCGCCGAGCGCGGCGCGGAGATGCTCGATGCGGTCGAATCCGTGCAGATTCGGCTGTTTGAAAGCACGGAGAGCAGCGATCCGGTCTCGACGTGGTCAGCAGACGTGGCCTATGACGAAGCGATTTCGCGTCCGCGCGTCTATCGCCACGGGCGATTCTCACTGGCCAAGCGGTTCGACGGGCGCGAGAAATTCCGCTTTCTCCCGCCCATCGGCGAGGTGCCGGTCTATTTGGCCGCGCAGGATGAAGTCTGCATGCTGCCCTACGTGATCAAGGTCCGCGACATGGACGCCAAAATCGGCGGCAACGATTTCGACCGCTTGCGGCGATGGTACCGGCAAGGGAAGCTGAACCGCTCGGCGGGGATTGTGCGCAAGCGTTTTCCGGAGACTCTTACACCGCGCCGCGTGGCCAAGCTGATCCGCCAGGGCGTGCTGGAAAATGCGCGCTTTGCCGCTGCGGTTCTGGTCCGCGGCGTGAAGGGCGACCAGCCACTCCTGCTGCGCTGGGATGCCAGCTTTCCCACGCTCTATCAGATTCGCCAGCGCGGCCTGATTTCAACTCCAATCGCCTACGCCACGGCGCATCTGGCCGCGATTTTCGTCAAGCATTTTCCGCGCGATTTAGCGGGAGTGATGGGGCCGGAATCGCTGCCGGCTGAAACCCGCCGCGCGATCCTGGCGGGCGCGCGCTCGCGCGATTTCCGCATCGCGCTGAAGACTACGCGGCTGAAAAAGCAGGAAGACGACGAATACTAGCGGTATCGCCAGGCCGGCGAGTGGTCCGTTTCCGGTTTTCCGGC
The DNA here is from genome assembly GCA_963842425.1 of uncultured Acidobacteriota bacterium. GTDB lineage: Bacteria > Acidobacteriota > Terriglobia > Acidiferrales > UBA7541 > Palsa-295. The sequence continues at coordinate 242,633 of CAWJGQ010000016.1, forward strand.
TGATTGGGACTCGGCCCTTAGATCCGCTGACTGCGGTCGTCAAGAGGGTAACGCTGCTTGATTGCTAGCGATTGCCTCGCCGACTGGTTCGTCACGAGCGCTGAGAGCCAAAAGAATCAGATAGATTCCCATCGCTGCAACCGTTCCCTCGATGGGTAGGTATTGCCAATACCATCCAGCAAGCCGCACCGATTGGAAAGTATCGTATATCGCGGCGACAAGAAAAATTACTCCAACGATTAGAACCATCCAATACTGAACCAGCGCGCTTCGACGCGACCATGCGAACGTTTTCAGGGCCACGAAAGCTGCGAGGGAATAAGCCAGGCTCGCATAAAATGGACGCGTAAACGAAGTCTGGTCTAAGCAGTAATTACCCAACTGGCAGCCCCATCCGAAGTAGTGAGACCACCTAGACTGAACGACACCCGCATAAGAGCCTGACATAACCAAGCGCGGGGTGAGTGTTGGTATAGCGATCAGTGCATAGATCATGGCAACTGACGGAAATAGCCAGACCCAGAGCATTGATCGCTCGTGAAGACTGCGAGCAAGCAACGAGCCAAGCAATAATCCCAAAACTACGTGTGCCGGAAAGAAAGGGGTACCAATCAGGACCCACGAATAAACACTCCTAACATGCTGCCAACCGAACAAGTGCATGAAGTTAAGAACCGAGGCAGTTAGAATCGGTGCTGACACGACCACAACCCACGAAACAATAACCTGATGTACAACGAACATCAGCCCGAACCTAGTTTTTGAGCCGAGTTCCATCTCAACTCCTGTATGTATACGCCATGTGTTCTCGGGCCGCTAGTACCCGATTAACGCGGTATTCCGAAAACCGACCCGACTTCCGTCGTCACCGGTGTTTGACCGCATGCAATCCGCCCCGGTATAATTGGAGTCTCGACTGGACATTCGATTTCCCGCAGGGAAACTCCGGAAGGGAATTCAGGAGCATTCATGCTAAAGGCAACACTCTTGCGCGCGGGGATGATCATCAAGCACGACGGCGACCTCTATTCGGTCTATAGCGTGGACCACCGCACGCCCGGCAACAAGCGCGCCGCCATGGCGACCAAGATGCGCAACCTCCGAAACGGCTCCATGATTGACCACCGGTTCCGCGCCGAGGAATTTCTCGACAAGGTTACGGTGGACGAAATCGACTTCGACTACCTTTATAGCGACGGCGAAGGCCACCATTTCATGAACACGCAGAACTACGAGCAGCTCGCCCTGCAAAACGACATCGTCGGAGACACCAAGGACTATCTGATTGCCAATATGCCGGTGAAAATCGAGTATTACGACGAGAAGCCCATCGGCGTGCTGATCCCCGACACGGTTGACCTGATGGTCGTGGACACCGAGCCGAGCATCCAGAAAGCGACGGCCAGCTCGGTGATGAAGCCGGCGAAACTGGAGACCGGCCTGGTGATCAACGTACCGCCATTCGTAGGTACCGGCGACAAAGTGAAAGTGGATACCACCGAAGGTCGGTACATTCAGCGCGTTCAATGATCTTGCGATGAGCCCGCCGCGGCGGGTCATCCCGAGGGCGTTCACGCCCGAGGGATCTCTCTTCGGCTGCCATACCGTCACATGAGAATCATCGTTCGCACCATGTTCGCGGTCGTTCTGCTGATCGTGGCATCCGCGCGCATTTCGAGTTCCTCCCAGCAGCAAACTGAAGCTTCCGCGCCGCAAGCGCACGCCAGCACCGACCAGCGCCCGCTGCCGGACATACCCGCGCTGCTCCGCGACATCGCCAAGGATCAACAGGCGCTCGAGGACCTCCGCCAGCTCTACACGTGTCACCTTTCCGAAGAAGAAGACAAAACCGATTCGGACGGCAACGTGAAATCGCGCACGATGAAGGACTACGATGTCTTTTACATCGGCGACGAGCAGGCGCTGCATTTGCTGGCCAAAGATGGTAAGCCGCTTACCGGCGATGAAAAGAAGTCCGAAGACGACAAGTTCAACAAGCAATACGACAATCTGAAAAAGAAGCAGGCCGAACTCGCCGGCGATCCCAAGAAAAAGGCGAAGCAAGAGGAAGAGGACGAAGCACAGCTATCGGATTTCCTGCGAGCCGAGCTTTTCACCAATCCGCGCCGCGAACTTTTCCGCGGCCAGCAGGTAATCGCCTTCGACGTCAACGGCAATCCGGACTACAAGCCGAAAAAGCGCATAGACAACATCATCCAGAAACTTTCCGGCACCATGTGGGTGGACGAGCAGGCGCGCGAAATCGTGAGGCTCGAGGCCCGTTTCATCGATTCGGTGAAAATCGGCGGCGGATTGGTCGCGTCGCTCGCGAAAGGCTCGAATTTCGTTTTCGAGCAGGAAAAAATCAACGACGAGGTCTGGCTGCCGTCCTACGCCGAAGTGCACTTCAGCGGACGCATCGTGTTTGTGAAGCTGAAGCAAAACTTCATTGACCGCTTCAGCGACTACAAGAAGTTCCGTTCCGGCGCCGTTCTCGGCACTACCGCGCCCAATTGACAATCCGATCAGGATTGTCATCCCGAAGGAGTCCGCCGAGGCGGACGACCGAAGGATCTCTCTTCAAGCGAGCGGATGGCGAGCGCTTCGCGCGAAGAGAGATTCCTCGCCCGACTGAAAAACGTCGGGGCGTCGGAATGACAGCAAGTCGGCTAGCGCGCGGCGGAGCGTTTGGCGCCGAAGACGCGCTGAAAAATCGCGTCCACGGCCTGCAACTGGCGTTGCAAGTCGAATGTGTGGGCCAGCGCTTTTTCGTCGAGGAATTTGCGGACGTTCGCATCGGCGGCGATGCGGTCCTTGAAACTCGTTTCCGATTCCCACGCGGTCATGGCATGGCCCTGCACCCATTTGTAGGCGTCTTCGCGTGGCGCGCCGTGCTCGACCAGGTCCTGCAAGAGCTGCCCGGAAAATACCAAACCGTGCGTGGCATTCAGATTCCGCAGCATGCGCTCGGGAAACACTTTCATATTTGCAACGATTTCGGTGGTGCGGTGCAGCATGTAGTCCACGAGGATCGTCGAATCCGGCAGGATCACGCGCTCGACCGAGCTGTGCGAGATATCGCGCTCGTGCCACAGCGCGACATTTTCATAGGACGCGAGCGAATTCGCCCGCACCACGCGCGCGAGGCCGCAGATCTGCTCGCTCGACACCGGATTGCGCTTGTGCGGCATGGCTGAACTGCCGCGCTGCTCGCCGCCGAAGGGTTCCTCGACTTCGCGGACTTCGGTGCGCTGCAGGTGGCGAATCTCGGTCGCCACGCGCTCGAGCGACGCGGCGACGATCGCGAGCGCCGAAAGATATTGCGCGTGGCGGTCGCGTTCGATGACCTGCGAAGTGATGGGCGCGGTCGCGAGGCCCAGGCGCTCGCAGATTTTGCGCTCGATATCCGGGCCTAGATGCGTGCAGGTGCCGACGGCGCCGGAGATTTTCCCCACGGCCATTTCGCGCGCCGCTGTTTCAAACCGCGCGGCGTCGCGGCGATTTTCGGCGTACCAGTTCGCGACTTTGAGGCCAAAGGTGATCGGCTCGGCGTGGATTCCGTGCGTGCGGCCGATTTCCGGCGTGTCCTTAAATTCCCACGCGCGCTTTTCCAGGACCTCGCCGAATCGCGCGATCGCCTTTTCGATCAGCCGCGAAGCTTCGCGGACCAGCAGCGCCTGCGCCGTGTCCACCACGTCGTTGGAAGTGAGCCCGTAGTGCAGCCAGCGCGCCGCCTCGGGATCGCCCACGGATTCCTGCACCACGATGGTGAACGCGATCACGTCGTGCCGGACTTTGGCTTCGATCTCGTTAATGCGCGCCACGTCAATGCGCGCCCGCTCGCGCAGTTTCCGCGCCGCCTCTTTCGGGACGATTCCGGCGTCAGCGAGCGTTTCCGTCGCGGCCAGCTCGACATCCAGCCACTTCTGGAATTTATTCTCCTCGCTCCAGACGCGGCCCATCTCCGAACGCGTATAGCGTGCGATCAATTTCGGCTCCCTGATTTCCGGCTCACGGCGTGGAACTTCCGTATTCCATCATACCCGAAACGGCGGCGCCTGAACCCGCAGGAGGCGAGGAGCCGTAATTTGGACCTTTGTGATACACTCGGCGCCTCCGATGGGCGTTTCTCGACCAATTTTGGCGGGCGTGTTGCTGGCGCTGGCGGGCGGATGCATTGCACCTGCGGCGCGCGGGGCTGGCGAAGTCGCTGCTCCGTCCAAGCCACCGGTAATTGTGATCGGCCTGGTGGGCGGCTGGATACGGCACGACAATCAGTTCGACCGGATGGTCCGGCTTGCGGCGGGGTTGAACCGGGAATACGGGTCGAGCGTTCACGCCGAAATCTTTGAAAACCATCACCGAGAGCAGGCGCGCGAACGCATTCTGCAGCTTCTCGACGAGAACCGCGACGGCACGCTCGCCGCGGACGAAAAGCAAAGCGCGCGAATCGTGCTCTATGGCGAAAGCTGGGGCGGCTCGGAAGTCGTCACGCTGGCGCGGGAGCTTGAGGATCGCGGCATTCCCGTCCTGCTCACCATTCAAATTGACAGCGTCGCCAAGATCGGCGAGAACGACGAGCGCACGCCCGCGAACGTGGCCGCGGCGGTGAATTTCTACCAGCCGCACGGCATCATTCACGGCCGGCAGGCGATTCACCCCGAGGACTCTTCACGCACCGCAGTCATCGGGAATTTCCGGTTCGATTATCAGAACCATCCGGTGCCAGTCCACGGGGCCAGCTGGTTTGCGAAGACGTTCTTGCGGCCGCACGTCTCCATCGAAAACGATCCGGCGGTCTGGAAACAGATCGAATCGCTCATCCGCGCAAAGCTGCCGGCGCCCGCCGCGCCGTGGCAAATGGCGTCGGAATCGGCGCCGGGTTCGGCGGAATCCTCCATAGACTCTCGCTAGAGCGCACCCGCGGCTACGCTGCAGAAAGTCCCAAAGCTCACCACAGAGATCACAGAGTAGGCACAGAGAGCACAGAGAAAGAATCTACGCTAGAGTTCAAACGGGCCGAGGGGGATGTGCTGGCTGGCGATGTGGAGCGTGCCGCGGAAGGCGAATTCCGCGGGCCGGCGATTTAAAGCTTCTTCGGCGGAGATGCGCGCTACCTCGGGATTATTGTTCTGCTCGGAGAGGTGCGCGAGCACCAGGTGGCGCGCGCGGCCGTCGAAAACTTCGGCGTCGGCCAGAAATTCGCTGACGATGGCGTTCGAAAGATGCCCGGTGCGGCTCATCACGCGCTGCTTGATGTGCCACGGGTAGGGGCCGACCTTGAGCATCTCGAGATCGTGGTTCGATTCCAGGACCAGGAAATCGGCTTCGCGCAGATGCTGCTTCACGAGTTCGGGCAAATAGCCCAAGTCCGTGACGATGACGACCTTGGTGCCGTTCATGCGGAAGGCGTAGCCGACCGGGTCGGCTGCGTCGTGCGGAATCGCGAACGGATTGATCTCGATGTCGCCAATTTGGAAGCGCTCGCCCGGGCGAATGTGCTGGACGCGCTCGATGGTGGCCTTCTTTCCCGGCTTCTCGGGATCCTCCGTGTACATTTTCACGATTTCGCGGTGCGTTGGCTCGGTCAGATATGCTGGGCAATCCCAGAGGCGCGCGAGTTGCGCGACGGCGTTGGAATGGTCGGTATGTTCGTGAGTGATGAGGATGGCGTCCACGCGCTCGGGCTGCGGCCGGCCCAGCGCTTCGAATCGGCGCAGAATTTCCTTGCGCCCCAGGCCAGCGTCAATAAGGAGGGTTGTGCGCTCGGTTTCGAGCAACGTCGCGTTGCCCGAGCTGCCAGAAGCAAGAATGGATATGCGGAACGAGATGCGGAGTATCTCCGAAAAGGATGATGGCAAAGTGGCGCGGCTGCGTCAAAGGAAAAACGCAGCCGCGGAGGCGCGGAGGCACAGAGGAAGAGCCGGATTAGCCACGGATGAACACAGATAAACGCAGATGTCGGATAAGAACTGCAGAGACGCAGCCTTCGCAACTGGGCTCGGGGCGGGGATTTACAGGAAGTGCGAACCCTTCGGACAGCAAAACTTCAAATCGCTGCCCTCAGGGTGACAATCCTGCTCGGATTGTCAGAACGCGAGTTGTTCCGTGGTGAGCTGGAAGCCATTGAGGTTGCCGACCACGCTTGCGGCGATGCGGCCGGGCTGAAAAAGCTCCTGCGCGATTTGCTGCACCTCTTCCGCAGTGACCGCCTCGAGCATCACGATCAGCTCCTTCGACGTGAAGTGGCGATCGAAATACATGTGGTAGCGCGCCAGGTTGCTCATGCGCGCTCCGCTGCCTTCCAGAGCGAGCAGCGTCGCGCCCTTCAGATGATCTTTCGCGCGCCGCAGCTCTTCCGCTTCAATCGGCTCATCGCGCATCTTGTGAAATTCGCCGAGGACGGACTGCACGACCTTGTCGGCAGTGTCGAGCGAGGTGCCCGCATAGACCGAGAGGACGCCCACGTCGCGATACGAATTCAAATCGCTGAAAATCGAATACGCAAGACCCTGCCGCTCGCGAATGTTTTGAAACAGCCGCGACGACATCCCGCCGCCCAGAATATTGTTCATAACCGAAACGCTGAAGCGCCGGCGATCGGTGAGCGGCAGCGAGGGAACGCCCAGGCAGACGTGCACCTGCTCGAGTTCGCTTTTGGTACGCAGCGTGATGTGGGGCGATGGCACGGGCTTGGGGTCGGTGAAGCCGTCCTCGGCGCGAGGGAGTTTCGAGAAGCGCGCGGAGACCAGTTCCATCAGCTGCTCGTGAGTCAGATGTCCCGCCGCGGTGATGACCAGGCGATTCGGCGCGTATGATTGCTGAAACCACGTCTGGAGCGTATCGCGCGTAAATGTCGAAACCGTTTCGGGCGTGCCGAGAATCGGCCGGCCGAGCGCGTGCGGGTGCCAGAAATTCTGGGTGAAAAGTTCGTGGACGAGGTCCTCGGGATTGTCCTGCGTCATGCGGATTTCCTCGAGCACCACGGACTGCTCGCGCGCGATATCTGCGGCGGCAAATTTCGGCTCGAGGACCATATCCGCGAGGATGTCGAAGGCCTTCGCAAAATGCTCGTCGAGGACGCGCGTGTTGAAGCAGACCATTTCCTTGGAGGTGAACGCGTCGAGCATTCCTCCAAGGCGGTCAATTTCGCGCGCGATGTCTTCCGCGGTGCGCCGCTCGGTGCCCTTGAACACCATGTGCTCGATGAAATGGGAGATGCCGTTGATTTCGGGCCGTTCGCGCCGCGATCCCGACCGCAGCCAGATCCCCACCGAAACGGAGTGAACGTGCTCCATCGGCTCCGTCAGGACGACGAGTCCGTTCGGGAGAATTTCTTTGTGCACTGTGTTCGGCGTGTTCGACATGTCTGATTACATTGTGGCACGGCGCTGCAGTGAATGTCATTCCACCTGGCCAAAGCGTTGCGCAATTCCTCGCGTGCTATGATGACTCCAATATGTCCTCGCAGGCATCCAATGCTGGCGTGAATCTGCTCGGCAAATCCGCGGATGATCTGCGCGAATTCCTGCAAAAGCTCGGCGAGCCGGCGTATCGCGGCGCGCAGATTTATCATGCGCTTTATGCCGAGCGGCGATTCGATTTCGGCGCGATGTCGAATCTGCCGGCAACGCTGCGCGAGCGACTGTCGCGCGAAGCTGCGATAGCGCTGCCGCAGGTGGTGCGCCGCTACTCGTCTTCGGACGGCACGGTGCGCTACGTCCTCGCGATCGGCGCGGGTGACAGCGGCTCTTCCAAGCCTGCCAATATCGAAACAGTATTCATGCCGGAAGAAAATCGCCAGACGATCTGCGTTTCGACCCAGGCGGGCTGCGCAGTGGATTGCCGATTCTGCCTGACGGCCACGCTGGGCCTGGTGCGCAATCTCTCGGCGGGCGAAATTGTGGGCCAAGTGCTCGTCGCGTTGGACGACAATCGCGCGGCGCTGAAGCCTCAGACCAATATCGTGCTGATGGGCCAGGGCGAGCCGCTGCTGAATTACGACGCCGTGATGGGCGCGCTGCGAATCCTGCTCGATCCAAACGCCATCGCCATTTCGCCGAAGCACGCCACGCTTTCGACCAGCGGCATCGTTCCCGGCATCGAGCGGTTGGGGCGGGAAAAGGTGCGGCCGAAGCTCGCGATTTCGCTCAACGCGTCGTCGGACGAGCAGCGCGACAAGATCATGCCCATCAACCGCAAATATCCGCTCGAAAAGCTTCTCGAGGCGTGCCGGAACTATCCGCTGCGGCCGTGGGAGCACCTTACATTCGAATATGTGCTGCTCGGCGGATTCAATGATTCGCCGGACGACGCGCGCCGCATGGTCCGGCTGCTTGCGAACTTGCGCGCCAAGGTGAACTTGATCCCGTGGAATCCCGGCGACCTGCCGTACGAGAAGCCGGATATGAAGCGTGTCGCCGAATTTAAAGCAATCCTCACTGACAAGGAGCTGCCCGCCTTCGTGCGCGCCTCGCGCGGGCAGGACGTGATGGCCGCCTGCGGCCAGCTTGCGCTGGTAGAATCCGCGGCGGGCACCCAAGTAACCGCTCGGATGTAGCGCGGAATTTGGGTAGCGGAGGTTGCTATGTCGTGGCTACGCCGAGTGCTGAAAGGTGGAAGCGGCAGAACGAGCAAGGCGGAGGCCGATCGGGCGATTCTGGGCCAGTTGCGGTATCTCGGTGCGGATCTGGATCGGCCACGCGAAGTAATCCACTACCTGTATCTGCCGACGGCGGAAGCCTCGCGAAAATCCGCGCAGGCGCTCCGGCAGGAAGGATATTTCGTTGAAGAAAAACCCTCCGCGGATGCTGCGAAGGGGACGCCAAATCCGTTTCTGGTGCTAGCGAAGAGCAAAACCGTTTTGAATCCCGCAGCCGTCGAGCAATTTCGCCAGCTGTTTGAGCAGCTCGCTTCGCATTTTTCCGGAGAATATGATGGGTGGGAGGCAGCGGCGCAGCCGTAAGGTCTAAGTTGCGCGGATGGCGATGGCCGCCATCATGCGGCCGGTGGTTCGTTCCCGGCGATAGCTGAACAAAAGATCTGTGCGGCAGGAGGTGCAGAGATCCGACGAAGAAATCTGCCGGCCCGGAATGCCTGCATCGGTGAGGATCGCGCGATTTGCGGCGATGAGATCGAGGTGAACGCGCAGCGGCGGGGGCTGATGGCCGGGCGGCTTCATCGTGAGCCACGGCAGCCAGTTCGGATCGTTCTCGCCGGAAGCCAGCGCGTCGAACGGCCCATCGAACCATTCTCGCGCGTTCGGAAACTGGGCGTCGAAGTCGCGCGCGACTTCCGAGCCGACCTCGTAGCAGCACCGGCCGATGCCTGGACCAAGCGCGGCGATCACGTCCTCGGGCCGGGTGCCGAATTCCATCTGCATGCGGCCAAGCGTCTTCGCGGCGATACGGCGAAGAGTGCCGCGCCATCCGGCATGAATCGCAGCGATGGCGCGCTGCTTCGTATCGGCCAGCAGGATTGGAATGCAGTCCGCCGTCTGCACAGCGAGCAGAATGCCCTGATCGCGCGTGAAGTGCGCATCGCCCTGGGGCGCTTCCTTGGCGCCGACGTCGGAAGTATTCACGCGATGGACGGAGTCCGAGTGAATCTGTCGCAGCGTGACAGCGCGCAATTTGTCCGCGCCAATCGCGTGGAAGAATTTCTTGCGATTTTCGAGCACGCGCGCGCGGGAGTCCCAATCTGTAAAGCCTAAGTTCAGCACCCGATCATTCTTGGCGCGTGGCGCTCCATTCGGTAACGCGAGCTCGCTCGCTCCGCCCGGGCGCGTGCTGAATCCGTGGACCAGCCAATGGAGCGCCGCGAACGCGGGAGCTTCGAGGATTTGCAATCCACCCGCGCGGCGCAGTTTCCAAGCCGCTGGCTTAGCCGCGCGTTTCCTCGACAGCGATTTCTTCCTTGTGAGAGTAGTGGCCATGCTCCGCGGATTCGTCATTATAGGTATAATCGCGCGTCGTCGCAGATTATGTCACTGAGAGAAGGTGCCATGATCGTCGGGCTGGGACTGGACATCGCCGAAATTGATCGCATCGAGGCGGCCATCAACCGCCATGGCGCGCCATTCCTCGAGCGCCTGTTTACGCCCGCCGAAGTATCCTACTGCGAGCGCCACAAGAACCGATTCGAGCGCTACGCCGCGCGATTTGCGGCCAAGGAAGCGGCGATGAAGGCCCTCGGCACAGGCTGGAGCCGCGGCGTGCGCTGGCGCGATATCGAAGTGATCCGCGAGCCGAGCGGCAAGCCGACTTTGCAGCTCGCGGGCGTCGCGCGCCAAATCGCCAACGGTCTCGGCGTGAAGAATATCTCGCTTTCGATCACCCACAGCGGCAACCTCGCCCTTGCCCACGTTATTTTCGAAAGCTAGTTTTCCTGTGTCATCCCGAACCCCCTTTAGGGGTGAGGGATCTCTCTTCGGCTGACCGTTCGGAGAACGCTTCACACGAAGAGAGATTCCTCGCCCGGCTGAACGCCTTCGGGACTTCGGAATGACAACCCGTGCCTAGACTACCGACACGTCACGCCATTCGTTCGCGGGATGCCGCCGGGCGATCCGCACCTTCAGATAATTTCCAGTCAGCGCTTCGGTCCAATTGTCTCCGCCGCGCGCCAGCGTCAGCGCTCTCAACATCTTGCCGGACTGTGAAGCTCGGAACGCACCGGACTTCCGCTGCGAAAGCTCGCGCAGCGACCTGGCGCGTTCGCGGATCGTTTGCAGCGGGACGAGATCGCCGAGCGCGGCCGCCGCAGTGCCGGGGCGCGTCGAAAACGAAAACACATGCAGGTAGGTGAATGGCAATCGCTCGATGAATCCGAACGTGGCCCGAAAATCAGCGTCTGTCTCGCCCGGAAAGCCCACGATCACGTCCGCGCCAATGGCTGCATCGGGCAGGAGGCAGCGGATCAGATTCGCGCGCTCGGCGTAATGCTCGGTGCGGTACCAGCGATGCATCGCACGCAGGATGCGGTCGGAGCCGGATTGCAGCGGAATGTGAAAATGGCGCGCGAGACGGGCGGAGGAACCCACCAGCGCTACGAAATCTTCCGTGACGTCCTGCGGCTCAATCGAGCTGAAGCGCAGTTGCTCCAGAGTAGTCTCGGCCAGTATCCGCCGAACGACATCCGCGAGCGCCGCGCGCGGCACGAGGTCTCGCCCATAACTTCCCAGGTTGATGCCGCTCAGGACGATCTCTTTCGCGCCTGCCGCGACCAGCATACGCACTTCGCGGACCACATCATCCGGCGGCAAGCTGCGGCTGCGCCCGCGAACAAATGGAATCACGCAATAGGAACAGCGATTGTTGCAGCCGTCCTGAATTTTCAGGATGGGCCTCGTGCGGTTGCCCGCCATCAGCGTGGCCGGCGCGATCTGCACTGTCGCTTGCGCGAAAATGTCGCCCGTCAAGATTTTCGCAGGGCCGCGGGCGAGCGACATGGGATCGTCTTGAAGCTCCGCCACGGAAACGAAATCCGTCGTCGCCCCGCGCGCTCCAAGCCCGCGAACAATTTTCGGAATTTCCGCCTGACGGGAGTTCCCTACCACCCACGCCACGCCCTGTATGGCAGCCAGTTCCTCCGGCGCACGCTGTGCGTAGCACCCGGTAACGACGATTCGCGCCAGCGGATTCGCGCGGTGAATCTTTCGCACCGCCTCGCGTGCTTGAGAATCCGCCGCTGCCGTGACGGTGCATGTATTCAGCACCACGACGTCCGCGGAGGCGTGTTCGGCCGTTTGTGACAGGCCGCCGGCGAGAAGCTCGCGGCGAAGCGCGGCGGCATCTGCTTCCGTGGCGCGACAGCCGAAATTCTCAATCGAAAAAGTAGCCATGTGGCTTGGGGTGTTTCCGAAGGTCGAGCGCAGGAATTATAGCAGCGAACCATGAACGTTCGTATTCTCACCCGGGCGAGAAACAGACAGGGACCGGAGAAGGGCTTAAGGCTTACCACAGAGGACACTGAGAAGGCACAGAGACCACGGAGAAGACGTTGAGTGTTACGCGCCTACGCCGCGGCGCTGGTAGCAGAGGAGAATCAGATCGGCCCGGCGGCGCACTCCGAATTTGGCGAGCAGGTTCGACACGTGAAACTTCACGGTGCGCTCGGAGATGTGCAGCCGGTCGGCTACTTCCTTGTTGGCCAGGTTTTCGAGCAGCCCGGCGAGGACCTCTTGCTCGCGCCGGCTGAGCTCATTCGGGGAGTCCACGCGCAAGCGGCGTCCCTGCGTGGTGCTCAGGATGGAATCCACGAAGCGAGACAGCACCGGGCGCGACACCCATATACCCCCGGCGGCAACTTGCGGCAGCGCGCGAGGGAGCTGCTCCCGGGCCTCGGCGTACGTCAGGATTCCCTTTGCGCCTTGGCGGAGCAGCGAGAAGCTATCCGTCTCTTTGAGATTGTCTCCAACGACCAGAATCCGTGCGGTAGCCAGGCGATCGAGGATATTGCCGAGCAGCGCTCCGGTGGCCTGGCGCGCGGCATGCGCGTCCACCACATACACCGACGCTTTTGGCACATCCAGATTCCGAAGATCCGGCGCCAGCATCGAATCGAGCTGTTTGGACGTGATCTGAAATCCTGAATCCTCAAGCAGGCGATGGAATTCGTCCAGAACCATCGGATGCGGAGAGAGCAGGCAAACTTTCAGATTTGACTTGGCGTTCGCTTTAGCCATCCTGAATTTAGGCTAGCCGAATTGATGAGCAGGGGCAAGACGGAGAAAGCACAGAATTTCATACCAGACACGGGTAAGCATCACTGGGATAGTACTATTGCTCGATTGGTGAACGGTGGAACGAGCGGAGAACGTCAGTCGGCCTGAGCCGGCGACTCCGACGGAAAAGCACCCTCACCATTCTGCTTTCGGCGGGGACGCTTGGCAGGAAGTCCAGCCTGGCGAACCTTGTAAAGCAGGGCGCGATAGCTGATTTTCAGCACCTCAGCGGTCCTGCGGCGGTTCCAATGATTGGCCTGAAGGACCTTCAGGATCACGTCGCGTTCCATCCGACGCGTCACCTGCTGGGCGATGCGCTTCAGAGGGATGTTGCCGTCTTCGTTTGTCTCGTAAGTAAAGTGAACCGGAGCCCTTTCTGTGCGCTCGGAGTAGAACGTTTCTTCCGAGCCGAGGACCACATAGCGCGCCATGCAGTTTTCAAGTTCGCGCACGTTTCCCGGCCAATCGCGCTGCTTCAGCAGGTGAAGCGTCTCCTTCGAAAGAGGAGCCGCGTCGCGCTCGAAGCGGCGGTTGAACTGCAGTCGGAGGTATTCAACCAGATAAGGAATGTCGTCGCGGCGTTCCCGGAGTGACGGTAGCGTGATGCTGATTACGTTGATGCGATAGAAAAGATCGGCCCGGAAGCCGCCGGTTTCGATTTCGCGCGCCAGGTTGCGGTTCGTAGCGCAGATCACTCGGGCATCCATGCGCTTTTCTTCGTGATCCCCGATACGCGTGAAATGGCCGTCCTGGAGGACGTGGAGCAGCTTGGCCTGCAGACTGGCGTCAAGCTCGGCGATTTCATCCATGAAAAGCGTGCCGCCCTGAGCCATTTCCATGCGGCCCGGCTTGTTGGCGTGTGCACCGGTGAACGCGCCCTTCTGAAAACCAAACAGCTCGCTTTCAATCAGCGTGCCCGGGATCGCCGGGCAATTAACTTTGACGAACGGGCCATCGCGCCAGGGCGATGCCGTATGGATGAAATGTGCCAGAACCTCTTTGCCGGTACCGCTTTCACCGAGAATTAGGATAGGGACGTTTAGCCCCGCTGCTCGTTCAACCTTTTGCCGGACGGACTGCATCGCCTGCGACGGTCCAAAATAGATATTGTCGGGCGGCAATTCGGCTTGATTGACCGGCGGCTCGGGCTTGAGTGAGGCGGCAGAAGCCATTCTGGTTAGAGGCTCAAAGACAAAGCCCACAGTTCTCCTGCGATGTACTTTGCACCCGGGACGCCAAACGCCGAGCCATCGGGATCAGCCTCGGGATTTCTCTAAAAGGCCCCGATTTCGGCTATCGCAATGATTCTATGGATGTTCCATTTTCGGGAAAGCCGGGGCTGGTACTAAGAACGGCATGCAGTCGGCGGAATTTTCTGGCGAGCCAACTGAAAATTGTTAGCACTTTAGGGAACCACTGTTCCCTGTGGGACATCAAAGTTATCCAAAAATTTCCACAGGCGTCCTCCATCCATGGAGGCTGTGTAGCGCGACAGTAGTAAGTTGGGGAAGGAGGGAGGGCCGGCGACGAAATACGTACGAACCGCCGGATTCAGGTCAATCCGGCGGTTGGTAGGGCGATCCGGGGATTAGGCGCGCGAGCCTTCTCCGCGGACGATATCGTAACGTTCGATGACCGCAGCGACCCCAATCGTTTCGTGATCGTCGTCGGAGCGCTTGTCCACGCGAATTACGCGTCCGTGGGCCCGGACGAACACCTCGGAGCCGCGGGTGATTTCCGCGGGCAGGGTCAGGGTAAAGTCAAGTTCGGAGCCGGGAGCCAGGTCGTCCTGCATCGTGAAATAGACGCCACGCGTCGAGATGTCCCGAGTGTGGCCGCTATGCGAACGCGGTTCCACGTTGATGGGCATACGTATGTTGACAGGCAGAGATAGATCGTAACGGCGAGCCAAGCGACGTTCTGTCATTCCCGATGCTCCCTCAGGACTGGATTGAAGTTTCACGTGTGCTCTATAAACAGAATCAGCAATCCCTCTTCCAAAGGCCGCGTGCGATTTCCATGCCGCCCTTGATTGAGGCTCTACCTGGACTCGCGCGAGTATGGCCAATGCCGCTTCACGCGCGATCAACAACTCCTTTGTAAACAACAAAGGAATTTTGTCATTTAGACGAGTGGTGACGACCACTCGATTCACACGCGACAGATTTTCGCGTGCGGCCTGTTTCGGTCCGGAATACTAGACCATGGCAAGGTGTGATGGGTAGTGCTATTTCGAAGTGTGTGCTCTACTTATGCAACAGTTTGCAGGGGACCAGGACTACGCACCCGCCCACGACTCACTAAACTTTTTGGAGTCGCGTTTAGTACGCCGCCCGATTCCTCGATTCATTTGGGTAAAGTCGGAGCTCGGCCGCGCGGCGCCTGGAAATGTGCTACGAACTGCGAACGCCCGGGCCGGCGGGGGCCACTTCCTCGACCACCTCTTTCGGCTCCTCTGATTTTCCCGCGGCTTCTTTCGCCGCCGCGGCAACTTTCGCCGCTTCCTTCGCTGCTGCGGAGCGCGAGCCGCGGCCCGAGTCGAGATTGAACTGGCGCATCTTATAGAGCAGCGCCTTGTAGCTGATTCCCAGCATGCGCGCCGCGTCCTTTCGGCACCAGTTGGTTTTCTCGAGCGCGTCGGCAATGGCTTCCATCTCCGCTTCATCCTTCAAGCCGCGCACGAGCGCCTTCAGGCCCTGTTCCTTGGGAGCCGGAGACTCGGCGCGTGGAGCGGTCCGCTGCTGCTGACCGGTCATCTCCAAAAGTTCGCGGAAGCTGCCCTCGTCGTCCTCGAGAATCACGTAGCGCTTCACGAAATTCTCAAGTTCGCGCAGGTTGCCAGGCCATGGATAACGCAGAGCTGCCTCGAGCAGGCTCTTCGAAGGATCGGGTGCCTGTTTCTGATATTTCTCGCTGTACTTGGTCAGGAAATGGCGGAACAAAAGCGGGATTTCCGTGGTCCGCTCCCGGAGCGGCGGAATGTGCAGCGAGAGGACGTTCAGGCGGTAGTAAAGATCTTCGCGGAAGCGGCCGGTGCGCATCGCATCCTTCACGTCCATATTCGTGGCCGCAAGTACGCGGACGTCCACATTGACCACCGTGCGAGCGCCCAGGCGGGAAAACTGGCCATCCTGCAGGACGTGCAAAAGCTTCGCCTGAAGGTGCGGGCTCATCTCCGCGATTTCGTCCAGGAAAATCGTGCCCTTATTCGCGAGTTCAAACTTGCCGGGCTTTGCGCGCACGGCGCCAGTGAAAGCGCCCTGTTCGTAACCGAAAAGCTCGGATTCCAGCAGTTCGCCCGGCAGCGCCGCGCAATTCACCTTGATGAATGCCTGCTGCTGGCGTTTCGAGCGAAGATGAATCATGCGGGCGACCACTTCTTTACCGACGCCGCTTTCGCCGCTAATAAAAATCGGCACGTCCACAGGCGCAATCTGCATGATTTGCTGGCGAATTTTGATCATTTGCGGGCTGGCGGCCAGGAAGGAGATGTCCTCCGTGATCGCCTCGCAATATTCCCGCAGGGCCTGGTTTTCCGAGCGAAGCTGCTGCTTCTGCTTGCACTTCAGAAATGCCGCGTCAAGTTCGGGCTTTTCGAAGGGTTTGGTCAGATAATCGAGCGCGCCCACGCGGATCGCCTCGACCACGGTGGTCACTTCATTCGTGCACGAAAGCATGATGACGTTCAGCGCGCGGTCCACCTGCATCAATTGCCGCAGCGTCTCCAGACCGTCCATCTCCGGCATCAGCACGTCGAGGATAATAAAGTCGGGGCGCTCGCCTTCGCCGATGCGCTGCAGGGCTTCCTTGCCGCTGGGCAGGGTCTCGACCTCGAATCCATCAACTTCGAGCAGCGTCCGCAGATATTTCCGGATGCTCGGCTCGTCGTCCACCACCATGATCTTTTCTTTGGCTTTTTCTTTAATCGCCATCATTTTTTCCTGGGGAGCGAAAATTGCCGCTCCTGCTTATTCGACATAGATGGGCAACAAAAATGAGAACGAGCTTCCGCGGCCCACTTCACTATCTACCCATACTTTCCCGCGATGCGCTTGAATTAATCGTTTCGTGATGGCCAAACCGAGACCCATCCCCGAAGAAGACGGATCCACTCGCACGAACTCCTCAAATATCTCCTGATGGAACTCTGCCGCGATCCCCGTACCCGTGTCCGTAACCGTGATCAGGATGCTATTCGCGCGCTGGCCCACTCCCCGCCGCCTTTCCTCGAGGGGAGATGCCTCGGCGAGGCGCCGCTCCCAGAAGTGCGGTTCTGCTCGCAACGTGACGCTGCCGCCGGCCGGCGTGTGCTTCAGCGCGTTATCAATCAGGTTCACGATGCACTGCTGCACCTTCTGATAGTCGAATCTGAATAGCGGCAGGCTCGCGTGAATATTGATATGCAGGTGCACTTCGGCGCGTTGGAATGCGTCCTTCCAGCGTCCGGCCAGATCGTTGACGCAATCCCGCAAATCGTTTTCGTGAAATTGCAGGACCAGCTTGCCGCTTTCCAGCGCCGAATAATTCAGGAACATGGACACGAGGCGCACCAACCGGTCGCAGCTTTCCTTCGATTCCCGCAAAATTTCGCGCTGCTTTTCGCTGACCTTGCCGAGCGAACCCGAAAGCAGCAGCTCGTAGTACCCCTTCATCACCGCCAGCGGTGTCTTCAATTCGTGCGCGGCGGACGCCAGAAAAACCGTCTTTTGCCGGTTCGCCTCTTGCAGGCGCAGATACGCGGCCAGAAGATTTCGATAGGTGATTTCCCTTTCCTGGATCAGGTCCTGAACTTTCTGACGCATTTCCGCTTCGTCGGCCGCGGGTTCGGCGGGAGCTGGTTCGATAAAGACTGCAAGCCAATCAGGCTCTGGCAGCCATCGCACTCGTGCTCGGGTGTTGCCCGCCGCGGTTTCAAACGCAAGATGAACTTCTTGCTCTCCGCTCTCCAGTTGGGTCAGAACCTGTTTCCGGTCGGCATGTAGCACATCGTCAAATAAATTCAGGTCAGGCTTGGCGTCCAGTCCCCGCGCTTGCAGCGAGTCCTGGGCGTGCAGGTTCGTGAATAGAATCTGTCCCCGGCGATCCGATACCAGTAGCGGGCGGTCGAAAGCGTCCAACAAGCTTGCGACCAGTTGAAAACCCGCCTGGTGGCTGGCTTGCTTCTCCGCTGTCGCTGATTTCGTCAACTCGCCCTCCGGGGCCTCGGTACACGTGAAAGCACACCGCTCTCCTGCTTTTGCGTAGAGAACACAGTGGGATACGCTGAGGAGACGTATGCTCGCAAAGGGCGTAAAAGGTGTCAATGGTAAATACGTTCCACCTTTGCACATTGGTGGCAATCAATTGCCGAAAATTTGCATATTCCCATGCAGGAACGGCGCGTTCTCAACGTGAGAATTCGCGTAACTAACTGAGAACAATATTCTTACAAACATTCCAAACTGGAGGCTCAAACTTGCATTCAAATTGCGGTTCAATCGAGTACTAATACTTGGGTACCAATGAGCGCAAGAGAAAATGCAGTCCATCAGAGGGTCGCGGTGACGCCGCTAGACGACGAGCGTCGGCGTTACCAGCGTATTCTGCTGCAGATCCCCCTCTTCATTCGAGGCAAGGACTCGCACGGCGAGCAGTTCATGGAATTGGCTAAAACGTTGGATATAAGCGCCTTAGGGGCCTTTGTCGCCAGTCCCCGGCCGCTGCCGATCAATGGATTTATCACCCTCACAATTCCAGCGCCTTCGATCACGTCCTCCGGACTCGTTCCCGCCGGCATGGCGCCCATTCAGGCCAAAGTGAAGCGCCAGCAGGAAGCAGGCGATGTATACCTGATCGGCGTTGAGTTTCTGAAGCCGATCAGCTAAAGATCTTCCACCCGTGCGCCAACCCTAACTTGGAGAAATTCCAACGCAAAGTGGAATCGTTTTTCACTTTTTCCTCTCCTACGGGCTCGTTTCCATCCCGATGTTTCGGTCCAGATTTAATTCCATACGCCACAGCAAGTTACAGCCAGTTATTCCGACGACCCCGCTGCCTCGATTGGACTAACCCGTGCTATGTGCATAGTGCCCCGCAGGTGCCCCTGATTCCAGGGTAGGTCAGTACTGTCTCGGAACCACGAATGTCCCAACTAGGCGACCATTTGCAGCCACAACCATCTGCCGAGGACTCCTTTCTAGACCTTCTTGTCGAGACTCTCGAAGGCCTCGACGAGTCCATCCGGGGCCAATTCTTGCGGCAGTTTTTTCGGACCGTCGCTCAGATCGACGTCACCGAAGAACAAAGCAATGAATTCTGGGCTCGCATTCTTCGCCGGCGCAGCGATCTCGCCGATAGCGAGGGCAGGAAGATTTCTCTGAAGACTGCGATGGTGGACGTGCTCTCGGCTGCGAATTTTCTGCGCGTTCCCGTCTTGATCGAATATGACGAATTGAAAAAGCTGCAGGTCAACGCAGCCACAGACGCGCTGACCGGCCTCCACAACCGGCGCCTCTTCGACGAATACTTCGAAAAGGAAATGAACCGCGCGAAGCGCTACGGACAGCAGCTCGCCATCGTGATTCTCGACCTTCACAAGCTCAAGGAAGTGAATGATCGCCACGGGCATCTGCAAGGTGATCAGGTGTTGCAGATCGCGGCAGCGACGCTTCGCCGAACCCTGCGCAGTTCTGACTTTGCATTTCGCATTGGCGGCGACGAATTCGCCGTGCTGCTGCCGCAGACCGATACCGAGCAGGCCGTAACGCTCTGCCGCCGCGTCCGCTCTCAATATGAAAATGAGCTGGCGCCGCTGGCACTCGAAATCGGAGTGACGCTGGATTTCGGAGTCGCGGTTCATCCGCAGGACGGAGATCAGAAGAGCGCCCTGATGGGCCTCGCGGACAAGAGACTTTACGAGTTGAAGCATTCGGGCCGCGCGCCATCGAGGGTGATTCCACTCGAGCCGCAACCGCCGCGCGAGCGCGAAGCCGCTTCCGTTGTTACTCCGACGCCCACTCCTACCCCTACTCCTATTCCGTCGCCGCGGAGCGCTGCTCCGCCACCGCCACCTCCTACGATCGTGCCCCCGCCCGCTCAATATGGCGAGCATCGAAAATGGGAGCGTGTGTCGCTCGCGGGAACCAAGGCCCACGCGGTCCTGACGGAAGGCAGCCAGAAAACCGCCAAGGTGATTGACCTGAGTTACGGCGGCGTAGCTTTGCAATTCGACAAAGCAGAGGACCTGCCCAATCAGTTCAACGCTGTACTCCACGTGCCGATATTGCCTCCAGTGCGGGTGGTCCTCCGCAAGGTGCATACCGTGCGACTGGACGGCAGCCGCACGCGCGTCGGCTGCTCGTTCGTCTCCTAGCGATCCCGGCTCCCCGTCGTGGCTCGTTTGAATTATTGCCCCGGCCGGGTTACCATACGGCTTCCGTTCCGGCCCTCCGAATTCGATTGGAACCTCGATGGCTCTTACAATTTCTTTGCCTTCCAACCATCCAGCCAAGGGTGTCGGTCTCGAGCCGTGGATGGACCGCGTCGTCGAGCGCGCCGATCAAGTAAGGAACACCTGGGATGCCGACGGGGTTCACGACCTGCGTGTGGCTCTTCGGCGCTGCCGCACGATTGCGGACGCCCTAAGCGAAGTAAATCCAGGCCCGGGCTGGCGCAGGCTGAAACGAACGAGCCGCGAACTGTTTCACGCCCTCGGCGAACTCCGTGACACGCAGGTGAAGCAAGCCCACGTGAAGACACTCGGTCCGCCAGGAGATCCCCTCCGAAAGCACATGTTGCGTCTGTTGTCGCGGCGGGAAAAGAAACAGCGCGAATCCGCGGAGCAGGCGCTCGATCGCTTCGATCGCAAGGAATGGAAGAAGCTGACTCGGAAGCTCACCTCCAAAGCGCGCTTTTTTCCCACCAATAGCGTGGTCTATCAGCGTCTGGCGCTGGCCAGATTGAACGGAGCGGTCGAACTCTATCAACTAGCGCGAAAGCGCCGGAGCAGCGTCGCCTGGCACCAGCTCCGGATCGGGCTCAAGCTTTTTCGCTACGTGGTCGAAAATTTCCTGCCGCAGAGGTACGAAGTCTGGTCGGAGGATTTGAAGCGCATGCAGGATTCGCTGGGCGAAGTGCACGATCTGGACGTGCTGCGAGGCGAGATTCGTCGCAACGCCGACAAACGGAATCCCGCGAGCATGATCGAATGGATCGAGAAAATAGACCGCGACCGGAAAGCTGCTCTTCAGGGATTTCTGGCCAAGACTGGCGGTCCGGAGTCTCCCTGGCTGACCTGGCGCGCGGGATTTCAGTGGGGACACGCCATCGTGGCGCGTTCGGTCGAGGAGCGGCGAACCGCTTAGAAGATTTCGTTAGTCGCTCAGGTCTCGCAGTACCTTCGGAGTCAAAATCCAACGCAACTCCCACCGGCCGTGCGCGGAAACCTGTTCGAAGCATGCCACGCCGGCCTTCTTCAATTCCGTGAATGCGGAGCGCGCCCCGGCAAGTTGCGCCACCATCAGATCGAGATGCGGCGCGTGCCCGAAGCACGCCACTTCTTTCGCGCGCAGATGCGCGATCTCCTTCAAAATCTCAGCGGGATTTCCGGCGGGTTTCAGGCTGTCGTTCACGCGGATTTTTTCCACCGGAAATCCCAGCGCCTCGGCAAATATTTCCGCCGTCTGCGCGGCGCGGACGTAGGGACTGGTAATCAGCACATCCGGTTTCGCGCCCAGCGCGCGCAGGCCGAGCGCGGCGGACCTCGTCTTCTGCACGCCCCTGGCCGTCAGCGGCCTTTCCGGTTCCGGGGGAGACTTCGGATCGGTGCGATCCACTGCGATTCCATGGCGAACCAGATAGAGAATCATGGCTACGCTACCTTTTCCTTCCGCTGAACGCGCCGGAATTCAGCGCGGAGATGAAATTCTCTCTCGAATAAGTCCGATTTGCGCGCGAGTCCTGCGAGATCGAGCCGCGTTCCGTCCGTCGCGCGAATTTGGAAAATCGCCCTTCGTCCGGCGATCTGTACGTCCACGCCGGAGATCCGCTGTGCGTGCTCCGATTCCAGCTTTTCGGCAATGCGCAGCAACGAAGTGAGCAGTCGAACCTGCCGCCGCCGCGGGCCGTCGAGCGAGGCGTAGGAAGCGTGTTCCACCTGCGGCTCCGACTTGCAATTATGGTAGCGCACCAGCGCCGCCACCATATCGCGCCGCCAGCCGCGCAAGCCCGGCACCTGCCCGTTGCGAATCAGGTATTCGCCATGGCGGTGGTGCGATTTGTTGTGCACGAAATGTCCCACGTCGTGCAGCACCGCGCCCATTTCCAGCACCAGCCGCGCATCGGGACCCATTTCATGAATCGGCCGCAGCTGATCGAAGAGCGAGAGCGCCATCCGCGACACGTGCTCGGCATGCTGCGCGTTGTAATCCAGCCGCCGCGCGAACCAGCGCGCGCCGGCAAGCAGTTCCTCGGCGCGGCCTTTCTCCTCAGCCGACGCGACGCCGCCGAAATATTGCTCGGCGACGAGATCAAGCAGCAGCCCTTCGCGCACGCCCACTCCGGGAACCAGCATCGAGCGCAGCCCCAGCCACTTCGCCACGGTGGTAATGATGATCGCGGCAATTCCCATCACTTCCGCGCGGTCCTTGCGCACGCGAAACGTCCGCACTCGCCCGGGAACGTCGAGGCGGATCAACCTCCAGGTTTGATCCTTCAATAGCCTTACATTGATGGTGGGCGTTTTGCCGACCAACGGCCCCGGAGCGAGACGCACCAGAGCCTCAGCGTTTCCGCCGCAGGCAACGCTGATCGCGCGCGAAAGCTTCGGAGGCGATGGCATCGCGCTTTTTAGCAGCGACAGAACGTGGTGGCGCAGGCGCCGCGCGGTGTCTTCGTCGATCGCGCCATCAATGGAATACGTTTCCATCAGCCGGATCGTGCCCAGCGGGAGCGCCACTCGATGTTGGAGCACGCCGCGTTCGTAGAAATTCAGTTCCAGGCTGCCGCCGCCTAGGTCGAAAATCAGCCGCGGCTGCACCCGATCGCCCAGCGCCCAGTGCACGGCCGAGCACACCAGCCGCGCCTCTTCCTCGCTGCTGATCACTTCGAGTTCAATTCCGGTTTTTCGCTGGATGCGCTCCATCAACCGCCGGTAGTTGCGGACCTCGCGCGCTGCGGCTGTGGCGACGGCGCGGTACGACGTCACGTGATGGTGGTCCATGCGATCCCGAAAATGGCGGAAGGCGCGGGCCGCGCGGGTGATCGTTTTTTCGTCGAGCAGGCGGCGCGTGAACGCGTTGTGGCCCAGGCGTACCGGGGCGCGTTCGCTTTCCAGGATCTGAATGTGCTGCGGAGAAGTGGCGCGCGCAATCGCCAGCCGGATCGCATTCGATCCGGCGTCAATCGCCGTTAGTTGGACCGGGGCGGCCACTCTTAGCGCCAGAGGTGCGCGAGCGCGTGCGAAGGTTCGTACTTCGTGCTCTGAATCCCAAGCTGCGATGCGATCCGCTTGCGCAGCAGGCCGTTCACTTTCGAGACATTGGCCTCGCCATCCAGTTCAATGAAGCCATGCCGCTTCGAAAGATATTCGAATTCGCGCTTGATCATGGATTGGTAGCGAATGAAGGATTGGAACAAATCGTTCGAAAGCGACATGTCGCGGCCCGACTCCCAGTAGCTGATCGTCTGCGACTTCTTGAATTCGCGGTCGAAGGCCACTTCCGGCCGCACGTTAAGCCAGAAAGTCAGGTCCGGCCGCAGCGCAATGTCGTAAATCCCGTGCAAGTAGTCCCGGCCGATTCCGCGAACCGCCGCGCGCGCGATCAGCGTGAAGATATAGCGGTCGGCGAGAACAATCAATCCCGAACGCAGCGCTGGCAGAATGCGCCGCTCGAGCTGATCGAAGAAATCCGTGCTGTACATCAGCGCGAGCGTGGTGCGCGTCACCGCGTTTTCGGCCAGCAGCGCGTCAATATCCTCGCCCACCAGAAACGACCGCCGCAGCCCCATCGTCTCGACTGCGAATCCCTCGCCTTCCAGCCATTCCGTCAGCAGCGAAATCTGCGTGGAGCGGCCCGAGCCGTCGGTTCCCTCCACAACAATCAGGTTGCCGCTCAGGTCTTCGGTCCGCACGCCCGGCAGCGGCATTCCGTAGAAGCGCGACGATCCGTTCGCGAATCCGTTCTTGCCTTTTTTCGAGCGCTTCGAGGGGCGGCCGTTTGACCCCGCGCCAGCATCGGATTGGGAACGCGGCGTCATTTTTTCTTGGGCGCAAACTGTTTCAGGTCCACGCGTTCGCCGAGAAGCTGGCGCATCAGCTTCTGCAGCTTGTTCACGCGCACCGTGCCGTCCATCAGCACGAAGTGGTCCGTGTCTACCATCTGGTCGTAGTGATTCAGGATTTTTTCCTGGAAGATGCGGAAGCTTTCCGCGCGGTCGAGTGAAATCCCCAGATCCATCCCGGCTTCGTAATATTTCAGCTTCGGGCGCCCGGCGACGATCCGGTTGACGGCCACATCCAGCGGCGCGCGAAAATAAAAGGTGATGTCCGGAACGGGCGCGAAGCTATAAAGATTGCGCAGCCAGTGTGGAGAGCATCCGCGGGCCGCATCGCGCGCAAAAGCCGTGTAGACGTAGCGGTCGGCGAGCACCAGATATCCGCCGTGCAGCAGCGGCAGGATTTGCCGCTCGCAGCGGTCGGCAAAATCGGCAGCGTGCAGCAACGAGAAAGTAGTCGGCGTCAGCAGCCGGCGCTGTTTTCCGCGTCGCGTCGCCGATTTCACCAGCGGCGACGAATTCCATTCCGTGAAATGAATCCGGTAGCCGCCGATTTCAAGCCAGCGCTTCAGCAGGTATAGCTGCGTGCTTTTCCCCGAGCCGTCAATTCCCTCGACCACCACCAGCGCGCCCGGATATGGTCGCTTCGCCGCGGCGGCGACCCGCTCCGGCACGGGCCGTTCGGCGACAGAAATTTCAGGAGTAATAGTAGCCATGTGGGAACGCCCAGACGCGAGTTATTATCATACTTCGGAAACTTGAACCCCGCGTGAAAAAAGTGTTACGCCCGTATGACCAATCAATTGAGCGGCTTACGGCCATGCCTCACGGTTTTGTAGGGCCGCAGTCCGCCGTGGCGGACGCCAGGCGTATCTTCTCGGCACCACCGCATCAATCATCTTCGGTTTCGTAGGGGCATGGCATGCCATGCCCGGCGAACGTGCTTGGCTGGTGTCACCCATTCGCCTCGACACTCGATCGCCTGATTGCCGCTCTTGCGGAATGTGATAGGTTTAACGCCGCCATGCAATTGACCCTGCAAACCCAGCACGCGGGAGATGTCGTCGTCGTTCGATGCCGCGGCCGCATTGTCAGCGGCGATGAGGTCCGTTTTCTTCAACTCGAGTTGGAGAAACTGACCGACGTGACGAGGAATGTCGTCTTGCAACTTGCCGACGTGACCTATGTGGATAGCGGCGGGCTCGGAGCGCTGGTGCGCATCTTCGGCGTGCTTCGTGCCGAACGCGGCGATCTGAAGCTTTGCCAGCTCTCGCCGTTTGTGTTTCAGGTTCTGCAAGCCACGAACTTGCTCAATGTGTTCCATCCTTACGCCGCCGAGAAAGAAGCAATTGACGCATTTTCCGCGCGCCCGCAACCTGCGCAGGAACTACCCCGCGCATCCAGCACCCGAGTCGTCTGTCTCGACACTTCGCTCGATCTACTCGCGTATCTGAAAGTTCTGTTGCAGCGATCGGGCTACGAAGTTTTCACCACGCGGTATCCGTCCGACGCCGTCGCGCTGGTGGTCGGGACCAAGCCCGGCGTAATCGTTTGCGGTCCGGGAATGCGCGCGAACGAATCGTTAGCCGAGAAATTCCGCCAGAGCGCTCCGAATGTCCAGCTCCTGCATCTTCCGCCCGATTTTTCCACATCCGAGGCCGACCAGGCAGGATCGCAACTCGTAAGCCGCCTCCGCTCGCTCGTCGGACCTCAGTCGTAACTCCGGCGCTCATCTTCAGCAACGAACCCGAACGCCACGCGATCGAAATTGTGTCGAACGCGAAAGAGGCTCCCGCTTGCGTGGTCAGTGGGGGCCTCTTCGCGTCGTGCATTCCGCTGATTTAGTGTCCCGCGTAAGTATTCGTCGGCGGCGGGTACGTGTATTGGTAATCGGAGTAAATGAAATCTACTCCGCGGTTGTCGCCGGGGTAGTACCACGTCCGAAGCGCCTGAGGCGAATCACCGGAGGTTTCGTCGAGGCGAAACAGAGTATGGTCGGGTGCGTGCCATCGGTACGTGGAGATGGTCTGAACGGTAGCGTAAACGAAGCTCTGGTCCTCGCTCATGATTTGTACGAGATTGCGGCTTCCAGGGAGATCAACCAGCTTGAAGACGTAAGTTCCGGGCGGCAATACCTGTCCGGGAATTTGTACCGCTTCATTAAAAGTGACGACCGTTTTCCTGTCCCAGTTGTCGGCCCGGGCGCTTGTGCCAAGAGCTGCGCAAAGTATTGCGGCACATATAGCCAGTTGCAGCGTTCTGAAGCTTCGCATGTTTCTGCCCTCCTTTTTAAATTGACTGGGGAAAAATCAGTTCGATTCGCGTCAGCGGTCCGGATCGGGAAGATTCCAGGCCGCGACTACGAGCAGCACACTGCCTAGAAGAAACAGTATCGAAACCGCTCGACGTTGGTTCACCACTTCTCTTGACATGGCTCACTCCTTGAATGCAGAGGGGCGATAGAGACGCCGGCCTCGGATTGCGTGATCGAATCGGCGATCCTTTCAAGGTCGGTCAGGGCCCTGTCAATGTCCGCCCACAATCTCTGCTGTACCGCCCCCTCTGTGGTTCGTGCGATTCGAACGATCCACCGCAGCGTCGCCTCCTTGACGGTTAGCTCCTCCAGCGCTTTGCGGATCCGTCCCCGTTCCCTGAGCAGGCCGGGATACGGCGCATCCAGCAATTCATTGATGACCTCTCCCAGATTTCGCAGCCGGGACTCGATATCGTCCTCCACCAGAAATTTCTCGGTGCCCGGGAATTGCAGAATCTTCGCCGAATCTTCCGCGTGAATCGCATTCTTCATCACCAGACTCCTTCCCCGGCCTGCTCGCGAACCCGCTACTTGCTCACGGTCACGCTGACCACCATGTTGTTGCCGGCGTCATCGCGGTAAACGACATCGGCGTTCGCGCCGACCTTCAAAGTTCCGTCCACGGCGGTGTTGTCGTCGGTGATGAACATCATCGTTCTGTTGTCTTTGCTGACTTGCTGAAGATGTTCTCCCGGTGCACCCGCACTCGTGATCAACGTGAACGAATTATGTTGGAGCGTCGAAATCGTTCCCGACACGGACTGCAGCTGAACGCTGCCCTTCGCCGCGCCCTGTTGCGAGCTCTCGCTCCGCGTCATCGCTGGCAATGCCCAGGTGCCCATCGTGAGAAGAGCGCCGGATATAATGGAAATCCCTATTCGCCCGACCTTTTTCATCGCCGTGTCCTCCTTTGAAATTCCGCTGCACCGGATATAGGGGCAAGGAGCCTGCCAAAGGCGGGATTCAAACCGACGAAGAGAGGAAACCCCGGCGCCGATTGAAGTTAGAGGCCGGGGACATGCGGACTCGTTGAAACGCCGCGCGTTCGAGGGCTGGAAATCTCTGCACGATGCCGTTCGAATTTTCTCAGCCGTATCGGACGAGCTTCTACATGGAATTCAAGTCGCGCAAGCGGAAGTACTAAATGGTTTGCGGTATGCGGCTGCGCAGCGATTGTCCCGCTCCTTACCGCTGGCCCTGAAAAGCCAAAGCGCCGGAGCGTGAAATTCGCTTCGGCGCCTGCCCGTACTCGTCAAGTTTCCAGATTCACATCTGGAAGCTTTCTAGTAGTGACCGCCCGGACCTCCGCCTTGTGGACCGAAGTCGAACAGCTCGAACAAGTCGCTGATCGCCGGGCCGTTAATCGGCACGTACGGGTTGAAGAATTCCGAGATCGGGTTCGGAAAATTGTCCCGGCTTCGATTCGTGACCGGCGGCAAACTCCAGTTCCGCTCGATGAATTTGAGGATGGAGACGTGATCCGCATAGTTGTGTGCGATACGGCCACCCGTCGAGTAGGGGGAAACGACTAGAAATATAATTCGGGTGCCGTCGCCGAAGAAGTCCAGCGGCTGGACGTAACCCGAGTCGTAGTACCCGCCGCCTTCGTCCTCCGTGATGAAAATCGCGGTATCGCTCGCGTACACGGACCTCTCCACCATGTCCACGATTTTCTTCGTGAAGCCTTCGAAGAGATCGAGCTTCGAGGACGCTGGATGGCCATCCACGATCCCGCTGGGCTTAACGATGGAAACGGCCGGCAGCGTCCCACCCTGGATGTCGGAATAGAGGTTAGCCGTATCCTGAATGTGCGCGGTGCGAACGGCCGCGTTAGCCATGATGGATGTGTCGTACTGAAACGGGTTGCAAATGTTGCAGTACTCGTCGGCGTTCGTGATGACTGCATTGCCGAGTTCATTGGCCGAGCCCGCTGGTCCGTAGTTGATCTGGTACTTGTCCTCCGGGATGTTCAGCTGTGCATTCCCGGCGTAGTTATTCCACTGGTCGCCGTAATACTTCCACGAAATATTGTGGGCGATCATGTCGTCGCCGATGCTCGGCGTCGAGGACGGTGGAATTGTGAATATGGTGTTGAGCGGGCTCGCATCGGTGTATGCATTCTCGCCTTGGCCGAAGTAGCCCGGGTTGTAATTGTTCAGCAGGTAGTAGTGGCCCGGCTGGCACCGCGGATTGATGTGAAGCGACTGGAGGTAGCTCACAATCTCAGCGACTCCATGCTGCGTCGGGTCCGCGCACTCGCTGTAGGATCCGCCGCCGTACGCCGGTGAACCAAAGGAACCACCGCCATAACCGTCTTCGGTGTACCAGTTGTTCGTGGGAGCGAGCGGGTCCGGATTCTCCACCTCGTCGAGCTGTCCCGAGGCCGTATTGTGCGGTGGCGTGAATGGAGTGGCGCTGTTCGGATCGTAGAACCAGATCGCATCACCGTGGCCGAACATGATGTGGTTCGCGCCCGTACCGCCGTCAACGGACTGGTGGAAGTTGTCGCTCATCGCGTAGGTGTCCGCCAGGCTCTTGAAATAAGGCACATCGCCCTGCTGGACGTTGTAGAACCCCATCGCCGTGGACCCTTCACCCGTTGTCTTGTCGCCGGCCACATATTCGGTGCTGAAGTTGGTGGCCGGCGGCAGGCCATTCGAGCCGGCGCCCTCCGTCACTTCGACCCACGGGAACAGCGCGGCATCGCAACCCGCGGGATTGAAGACGGTTGCGTGTTGCAGGCTGCAATCCAGCTGCTGCCACATCTGATAGAAGCGGTGCACCGGGCTCGCCGCATAGTAATCGTAGGAGAACGTCTTTCCCGTCAGCTGGAAGGGCCCTGGCGGAAGCGACGTGACATTCGCGATCCTGTCGTCCGGGGTTTTGTGTGTCTGAAGCGTGCCGCCGGTGAGGATCAGCGGAGAATAGTTCGGTGGCAGTCCGTTTTCCGTTGAAAACGCAAACTGCAACAGTTGCTGGGGCGTGTACGGTACGTTCGTGATCGGATTGGCACTCGGAATATAGGAAACTGTCGAAGTTCCGTTGATTGACGGGCCGCCCACGAGCGGCGCCGGCAGAACTCCGTTCGGGAACGGAACCTTGTCCGGGCTCAGCAGGAACGTGTCGGGGACCTGATCCACCGCGGCCTTTTGCTGCGTCTTGAAGAAATTGGGACCAGGCGTGCCGTTCGCGTTGATAATCCCTTCCGAAAGCAGGTTCCACGTGAACTGCCCGTACTTGGGCACGTACGTGGCAAACACATGATCGTAGCTGCGGTTTTCCCCGATGATTACGATGACGTGTTTGATCGGACTGGTGGTTTTTGCGTCGTTGTTTGGTGGCGGCGGAGCCGCGTTCGCCAATGACGCGCCAATGGTGAACTGGAAAAGTGCAACGGATGCAAGTCCAATGCGCAGGCAATGTAATGTGTTTGTTGCGAATCGCTTGACGGACATTCACCCTCCTGTTTTCTTGGGAATAACTTCCGGGCTGAGGGCTAGAGTGATAAACGTTTTCTGTTGCCGTCTGATTTGTCCCGCGTGAATGGAAAAACAAAACGAAGAAATCAAAGCGTAACGCGCGGTTCACCGAATTGAATTCCGTCGCCACATTAATTTGGATTTTTTGCCGAAAATTATTCGCCCGGAAATATCTGGCGAGTCAAACTAATAGCCTGCGGCGTGAGCGTCCGGTCGCCCGCAGAGCCGTAGTGAAGAAGTCTTCGTTCGAACTCGCGACGCATTTGCTTTGGAGACTTGTACCGGGTTGGCCGGTTCCACGCGGATCAGTCCCATCATTCCGCCGTCTTCGTGCTCGAGCAGATGGCAATGATATACAAACGTGCCCACGGTATTCGGATCGCGAAAATCCATCCTCAGTTTGACGCTCGGATAAACGAGCGCCCTCCCGTTGTAGTAAGGCACGTTGACGGTATCGCGCAGAAACGGCTCGTTCACCGGCGTCCCCAGATAATCGAGCAGCATGAAATGAATCTGATGGATGTGGAACGCGTGCAGCTCCGTCGAGCGGTTCTCGATGATCCAGTCCTCCACATCTCCCTGCTTCACAACAATGTTAGGGACGCCCGAAGCTGGATCGAACGCCATGGGCGTTTGGCCGTCCACCGTGATGTAAAAAGTCGTCGCGCTGTTCGGGTCATTCGGGTCCAGCAGCTTCTCGGAAAAATACAGCCTCCGTGTTCGCACCGGAGTCACATTCCCCAGCCATGGCACGTTTGACGCAGCTAGCGGCTTGGGGCTGGCATCGAGCGTCGAACGCGGCTCTGGCGCGTCTCCCGATGCCGTGATCGTGGCGAGCGCGCGGTTCGGATCGTTCTCGCCGCCCGATCCCGTGTCCACCGTTCGCGTTACGAAAAGTCCCGTAACTCCCGCCGGGGGGCCCTTCACAATGAACTCCACGCGCGCCCCGGGCGGCACTCCGATATGACTCTGCCAGTCAACGAGATCGCCCGAAGTACCGTTTGAAGTACCGTTTAAAGTTCCGTTCTCGCTCAGCGGCACGCCGTCCAGCGCCACGAGCCCGAGTGATTGCGGCGCGCGGCCAAATAGAACCGCGAGATTCAGGTATGTAATCGCCGAGGCATTCAACACCCGCCAGAGTTGCCGCTCCTCCGGCTTCATCTTGATCGCCGCAGGCGGATAGTCGGGATAAGGCACTGGCACAAAATTGATCGAAAGATCTTTTGCCGGCTTGCCGAAGCCCGTGCCGTTGTTCGCCGCGTCTCCGTCGCGGTCAATCAGCATCCGGGGCACCACGGGTTCCGATTTCGATGGCGGCGCATTCGGGTTCACCAGGTCTTGATCGCGAATAATCAGCACTCGCTCCGGAAGTCCCGCCACTTCTTTATTCGCGCGCTCGATTCCCTCGATGATGATCGCTCCGGACGCTCCGCCCAGAACCTGCGCTTTCGTGAATCCGTGGATATGCGGATGGTACCAATAGAGTCCCGGCGGCTCGTTCGCTGGAATGCGGAATCGGTACTCGAACGCCGGATCGCCCGCACCGATGGACGTCTTCAGAACATCGTCCTGGTGGCAAACCGGAGGGACGGTCAGACCATGAAAATGAAGATTCGTGGACGTCGCCGTCATCAAGCCGCTCCCGCATGGATCGCCGCTCATTTCCATGTGCGCGTGCGGATCGTTCGCGGCGGCGGCGCGGTGATCGGCGTTCGTCAAATCATTCTTCAAACGCAGGATCAGCAGATCGCCCGGCTTTAGCCTCAGATTCGGCGATTGGTTCCCATTTCCATCAATGTAGCAGTATCGAGTGGATCCATCCGCCTCGGCAGTGTTGCGAATCGTCAGCTCGACTTTCAGCACGCCGTTCCGGCTGCGCAAATCCTCCGGCTCAGGAACGGCGCTCCCTGCGGACGGCCGCACGCAAGCCTCCTTGCTTGCAGTGTCCGCCGCGCCGCTAGGCGGTTGCCGAGCGTGAAGGCTCACCTGCCATTGCGCAGCGACCAGACTCGCAAACGCGATGAGGATCAGTTTTTTCACAGGGAAGACTATTCGCAAATCTCGAATTGACGTGGCATCGGCGCACACTACACCCAAGCTTCGAACGCCCAGCATCTCGTAATGAAGTCAAAGTTCGATTAAAGGGACTTTAATTTATCGGGAATATGGATTACTTCGGGCTTGCATGCGGCGCGCAATCGCCGCGCTCGCCTCGCCACTATTCTGGAATCGAAGTTTTCGCCGGATGATCCTTGTCGGGTGGCGGAGGCAACGGCGCCAGCTTGTCGAAGCCGCGCTGGCCGTCGGGGCCGATTGGGCCGGGACCGGGCTGCAGATGCGGCGCGTCCACGTTCTCTTCCGCGCACGAATATTCCTGCACCTGTTTGCCCGGCGCGCCCAGCAACCACGTCCGCTGATAATGAATCGGTTCGGTATAAAATTTCGGATCAATCACTGTTAGTTCCAGGTGCAGGTGCCCGGCGTCGGGCCGCGTCCATCGCTCGATCGTGTGGAGCTGGTCGCTGTGGGGGTTCGCATTTTCGTCGGCCCAGGTCCGCGCTTCCTTGAACGAGATCGAATCAATCACCAGCGTGTCGCCGTCCCAATTGCCCACCTCTTCGCCGAAAAACGACGGATCGGGATCGTCGCTGTGTTTTCGGCCGTCGGTTGGGATCAGGCGGTAGGTCGTGTACCAGTAGAGAAACCCGACGTGGTCCGCGCCCTCAAGCAGCTGGAACGGCAGCGCGCTCGCGTCGTGCCTGGGAATTCCGCCCACGATGCAAAGGCTCTCCGGATCAATCGTATGTTCCACGTTGTACTTCAGCGCCGCGCGCCCCGCCGCCGTGAATGGCAGCTTGTAGCCGGGAAAATCCTTGCCGAGGTTTCCCACGGGTTTGTCTTTGCTTGATGGCACCCAGTAGCCGGAAAGATCGGGGCGCCCATCTCCCATGCGCGGTGTCGGCCCCTTCGGCACATCCTCTTCTCGCCGCGAAAATTCAGATACCGCGGACTCAAGCTCGGAGTTCGATTCTTTTGAATCAGAGACCGATTGTTTTGAATCGGAGTTCGATTGTTTCGCAGCGGCCGTGGCAGCCGGAGCCGCCGGCGTCGCCGGCTGATCCTGTGCCGCGGCAATTGGGACAATCGTCAGCGCGGCGACAAAGAGAGCCGCGGCCCGCGCGATCCATCGCGACGAAAAGCGAAAACGTGAATTCACAGGCGCCTCCTTTTCCGGCTCGCGTGCCACCGCTCGACGAAAGGTCAGAGTATACCGATTTATGAGACTATCTACCCTCCGGGGCGTCCCATGAAGATCAAAGCCACAGCTGTACTTGCCGCCGTTCTTCTCGCGTATTGCCAGCCCGCCGCCGCGCACCATTCCTTCGCCGCCGAATTCGACGGTAGCAAACCCGTGCGCCTCGTCGGGAAAATCACCCGCGTCGAATGGACCAATCCGCACTCCTATTTCTATCTCGATGTTGCCGACGATAAAGGAAACGTCACCAACTGGGCCTGCGAGGGAGCCAGCCCGCTCGCGCTCACGCGCCGCGGCTGGAAAAAAGGCGATCTGCAACTCGGCGACACGATCGTCGTGGACGGTTACCGTGCCCGCGACGGCTCGCACTTCCTCAACGCCCGCCGCGTCACGTTCGCCGATGGCCGCTCGCTCGACAGCGGCTCCCGCGCTCCCGACGCCCCTCCGGACAACACGCCGCAGAAGTAGCGCGCCCTCGCGCAGTAGCGGGGCTCATACCCAAAAGTCCACAGGCGCGAACTCTTGCACTCCATTGCACGATATGGCAGCGTGGATGTCGAGGCGCACTATGCGAACTTTGACGTTGGCAACGGCAGCATCGAGAAGTTCCCGCAGTCTCGGGACACGCCCTTTGGGTCCCGGACGCCCCTGCGGGACGCGGCACTCGCGAGCGCGCGAATTCGCGTTCGTAGGCGTGTTCCGTGCAGATGGCCAGTTAAATTGTGGGCAGCATATGCCGCCGACTCGCTCCCGAGGAGTCGGAACCGGCCGTGCAATCTGCGGAATTACTCGACACACCATGCCGAGTAATTTTCCGCCTAAGTTATTGAAAACAAATGATGGGCGCCCTAAAGAAGTGACACACTTTTCAAGGGCCCGTATTCGCTCGATTGGAGGCGAAAAATTGAATGTCTACTAACTTCAGCAAGAAGCTCCTGGTCACGCCCGGGAAAAAAGTGAAGCTCGGGAAGTGGGACGCCGACGACACGCTCGGCTGGGAAAAGGGCCACAAGACCACCGCCGCCCTCGACAAGACACTCGAGAGGCTGGACAAGTTGCAATACCTGCTTTACGCCGAGCACAAGCACGCGCTCCTGATCGTCTTGCAAGGGCTCGACGCGGCCGGCAAGGACGGCACGATACAGCACGTGATGGCTGGCGTGAATCCGCAAGGTTGTACCGTCACACCGTTCAAGAAGCCGTCACCGGAAGAAATGGGTCACGATTTCTTGTGGCGCATCCACAAAGCTGTTCCCGAATACGGCGACATCGGGATTTTCAATCGCTCGCAGTATGAAGATGTTCTGATCGTGCGCGTCCACAACCTGGTGCCCAGGGACGTCTGGTCGAAGCGCTACGATCAGATCAACGAGTTTGAAAAGTCCCTGCACGATAACAACGTGAAAATCGTGAAATTCTTTCTGCACATCAGCAAGGACGAGCAGAAAAAACGCTTTCAGGAGCGCATTGACGATCCCGACCGGCGATGGAAGATCTCCGAAGCGGATTTCGCCGAAAGAAAATTCTGGGACGACTACACGGCGGCGTACGAGGTGGCCCTCGCGAAGTGCAGTACCGATCACTGTCCGTGGTACGTCATACCGTCGAACAAGAAATGGTTCCGGAATCTCGCCGTCTCCCACATCATCGTCGAGACGCTGGAAGAGATGCACATGAAATTCCCGGCGCCCACGGTGGACGTGAAGAAATTGAAATGGAAATGAACGCCGAACTTCGGGAGGCTCGAAGCGCATGAAGGGCTTTATTTTGGGAATATTGTTTACGCTGGTCGCCCTGATCGCAGGCGGATGGTGGTGCGTGAAGCAGGGCTACGCCAATTTCGAGGCGGACCAGAAGCCATCATTTGTCGAAGAGAAAGTCGCCATGGCCGCGGTGGACGCTTCCATGGATCGCCGCGCCGGCGAAGCGAAGAATCCGGTCGCGCCGACGGAAGAAAATGTCGCCGCCGGAGCGAAGCTTTATCTCGACCACTGCGGCGGCTGCCACGGCATCCCGTCAAATCCCGACAGCGCCTTCGCGCGGTCATTCAATCCGCCGGTGCCTGAATTTTTCAAGGATGCGCCGGATATGTCCGACGCCCAGAATTTTTACGCCATCCAGCACGGCATCCGCTGGACCGGAATGCCGGCATGGAACAATACTCTGAGCGACACGGAGATTTGGCGGATCGCCACGTTCCTCGACAACATCGAGAAGCTTCCGCCCGCCGCGCAAAAAGTGTTCGGTCCGGAAGCCGCAACCGCGCCATCGCCCATGCCCATGAATATGCCCATGAACATGCCGATGTCTCACTAGGAATTGTGTGCCGGGATTTAATGACTGCGTTGCTCGGGCAGCGGGTCTTACGCGCTCAGGACCCGGTCACCAAAGCGTGCGCCGCGCGTTTTGGACGTCGCGTGAATCGCGCTGTCC
Organism: uncultured Acidobacteriota bacterium; assembly: GCA_963842425.1. Lineage (GTDB taxonomy): Bacteria > Acidobacteriota > Terriglobia > Acidiferrales > UBA7541 > Palsa-295. The sequence goes on from CAWJGQ010000016.1 coordinate 278,092, forward strand.
ACGGCGATCGGTCCGAATTCGGATGGCCTCAAGCGATCCGAACGCCGATCGAGATTGATCGCTTCGTTTTCCGTGTTCCCGACGCGGAAAAGCCCGGTAGCCCGCCGAGCCAGTTCGGCCCGGTTTTCGACTCCGAACTTGGTCAAGAGCGACGAGATGTGAAATTTTACAGTTCGTACCGTGATGTTGAGCAGGGACGCGATTTCCTTGTTCGCTCGGTTGCACATGACGGACTGTAGAATCTCTTTTTGCCGGGGGCTGAGGGTTGATGGGCCTGCGGCGTCCCGCCCTTGTTCGAGAAGTTCCTTGGCGCGAGACACCAGCCGCTCCCCCAGCGTCGCCGCCGCCGGGACCAGGATGGCAAAGTCGCTCGGGTCCGAACCGCGAACCAGGCACTGCACGGCCAGCAAGCCAGCCATCCGCTCGATGATGTAGTTAGGGTCGGTGCTCGATTCGGCGTGGAATCGCGCCGCGCCGGTGGACTTCTCACAAAAAACAAACACGTTGGGTGGATTGGACTCTTGCTTTCGGCTTTGCGGGACCAGCTTTGGGAATGCACGCACTCTTTTCACTATGGGCCTCTCCGTCTTTGTCCAGGGCTGTACTGGGCAAAGAGTCTCGGATTTAACTGCATCTAGCAATTTAAAGCTGCTGGGCGTACCGGTTTTGCTACGGGATCTTCCGCGCCCCAATTGGAAGATCGATCACCCTGCTTCAGAAATGCGCTGCGTGCGGGTAGCGGGCCTGTCGCCGCCGACATGGCAGATGGCGTGCCATCTTTCGTCTCATTTTAAGACGCGCGTATTGAATTAGATGCGCGGGCGAGAGCTTACAGCGAAAGCTGTATTCTATGTAGAAAATTCCTGTAGACGGGAAAATTTCCTCGAAAGTACTTGTCCACAGGGAGTTATGGCCCGCTCGCGTGATCCGGCGGTGACTCCATCGTGACGCTCGCGTCACTTCCCGCTATAATCCGGGCCGATGACCTCGGCGGAGAAGCGATGATCGGCGAGATTTTCGGGCCAAACTCGACGCACAGCACCTGGTCGGCCTTCCGGGCGTCCCGGCTGGCCCTGGTTCTGGCCACATTGGTGGTTTCCATACCTCTTCTAGGCCCGGCAGCCTTCGGGCAGAACACCCCAATCAGTCCTCCGGCGGGTTTTGGCCAGGTACCCCAGGGCACGGGCGCCTGTTCCGTGGAAAAATCCTGTTCCGATCTTGCACCCTTAATGATTCAGAGCGCGCTGGGCCCGTCGCCGCTCGAAGAGAACCTGCGGACTCTCACGGATTCGATCGGCGGACGGGTTACGGGTTGGCCTGCGGCCGATCGGGCCATCGCATGGGCGGTCGAGGCGCTGCGCCGCGCGGGCGTGGACGAAGTCCACACCGAGAAGTTCACGGTCGCTGCCGGCTGGAGTGAAGGGCAAACGCGGCTGGAGGTGCTGTCCCCGGCGCCGTTTCCGGTGCGGCTGGTATCGGGTGGCTGGTCGCCGCCGACACCGGCCGGCGGAATCACGGCCGACATAGTGGACATTGGAACGGGCGGCGACGCTGGTTTTACGAAGGCCGGCGCGGCGGTGAAGGGGGCGATTCTGCTGGTGCACTCGACGCCGCTTGTGACCTGGGACGATCTCGATCGCGAATATGACGTGCAGCCAGGGATCATCGAGCGTGCCCGGAAGGCGGGCGCGGCCGCGATTTTCTGGATGTCCACGCGGCCGAGCCTGCTGCTCTACCGGCACACGAGCACTTCGGACGGCCGGATCGAGGCGCTGCCTCAAGCGATCGTGGCGCGCGAGGATGCGGAACGCATCGCGCGATTCCTGGCATCGGGGCAAAAAGTGCGCGTGCACTTTGAAATGCCCAACCGGGTGAGCGGTCCGGTGGAATCTGAAAACGTGGTCGGGGAAATCCGCGGGCGCGAAAAGCCGGATGAATTCGTGCTGCTTGGCGCGCATCTGGATTCGTGGGATCTGGGAACGGGCGCGCTCGACAATGGATGCAATGTGGCGATGGTGATTGACGCGGCTCGCGTGATTCACGCTTCGGGAAATATTCCGCGGCGGTCCATCCGCTTTGTGCTCTTTACCGGCGAGGAACAGGGAGAACTCGGGTCGCGAGCTTACGCGCATGCTCATCGGGCAGAACTTGATCGGATGATCGCGGCGGTGATTTTCGATTCCGGCGTGGGTCGCGTGACGGGATATTCGGTGGACGGACGAAAGGATTTTCTGCCGCAACTGCGCGAAGCGCTTGAGCCGCTGAAGGCGATCGGGCCGATGGAGTACACGTTTGATTCCGCGGGCGACACGGACGATTTGGATTTCATGCTCGAGGGCGTGCCCGCGCTGGTAGCGAATCAGGATGTTGCGAATTACATACTGAATTATCACGCCGCTTCGGACACGTTCGACAAAGTGGATTTCGCCGAGCTGAAGAAAAATGTGGCCATCGCGGCAATTACGGCCTACGCGCTAGCTGATGCGCCGGCGCGACTCGGACACCGGCAGTCGCGCGCCGAAGTCGAGCAAGTCCTGAAGGACACTGGACTCGATGCATCGCTGAAAGCGGAAGGCGCATGGCTGGAATGGGAAAACGGCGAGCGCGGCCGCCAGCCGTAGTTTTGGTTTCGTCTTTCCCGCCGCCTTGAGTGACTCAATCGTCAGCGGGGCGCTGCCGCGATGCCGCGTCACGTATAATGAGCGGACTGTGGCGATGACTCAGCGTGAGAGTGGCGGAGAGATTTCCGCGGCGGCGGGAAAGCCGCGGCGAATTCTCGCGGTTGATTATGGACGCAAGAGAATTGGGCTGGCGCTATCGGACGCACTGGGGCTGACGGCTCAGCCGCTCGCTACTCTGGTGCGTGTGAACCGGCAAACCGATCTCCGGCGGTTGCGAGAGGCTTGCCGTACACACGGCGTCACGCATATCATCGTCGGCCACCCGGTGCACATGACAGGCGAGGCGGGTGAGATGGCGAACGAGGCGGCGCGGTTCGCAGTACGCATCGAGAAAGAGATCGGAATCGGAGTGGAACTTGTGGACGAGCGATTGACAAGTTGGGAAGCGGAACAGACGATCGCGGAAACGAAATCGTCCGCGCGGCGACGGCGCAAGCCGCTTGACGACGTGGCCGCCGCGATTTTGTTGCGCGATTATCTCGAACGAACGCGTGGTCAATCGCCCCGCACCGATTCGGAGAAGGCCTAAGCGGGATGCGACGGCTCGGTTTCCTGGCACTGCTATTGATCGCCTTATTGGGTGGCGCAGCCACCTGGCTTGAATCGCAAATCGGCAAACCCTATCGGGGACATCGCCCTGAAAAAGTCTTCGTGGATATTCCGCACGGCACTTCGCGCTGGGGAGTGGCGGATATCTTGAGGCACAACGACGTGATCCGAAGCCGGCTGGCCTTCGCGCTTTTCAGCGACTGGCATTTCCGCAAGAAACTGCAGGCTGGCGAATACTTCTTCGACCACCCAGTTAACTCGCGCGAAGTGTTCTGGAAAATATCGCGCGGCCAGATCTACGTCCACACCGTGACAGTACCGGAAGGCTGGACGATGTTCGACATCGCGGCGGAGCTGGACCGGCAGGGCGTCTGCAGCCGCGAAGATTTTCTAACTGCGGCTCACGATACATCGCTGATTGCGGACCTGGCGCCACAGGCGATCAGCCTGGAGGGATTTCTTTTCCCTTCGACGTATGAATTCACGCGCCGCGCGACGTGCGATACCGCCGTGAAGCGGATGGTCCAGAATTTCCGCGCTGTCTGGGAAACGCTCGGTCCGGCAGGAGCACCGCAACAGTTTCCGGGGGGTCTGACGCTGCACCAGGTTGTGACGCTGGCGTCACTGGTCGAGCGGGAGACACCGAACGCCGGAGAGCGTCCGCTGGTGGCGGGCGTGTTCTACAACCGGCTGCGACTCGGCAACCCACTGCAATGCGATCCGACGGTGCAGTACGCGATGGAGCTGGCGGGGCATCCGGAGAGAAACGTGCATGCCGTGGATTTACGGCTGAATTCTCCGTACAACACATACGAGCACCGCGGCCTGCCGCCGGGTCCGATTGCAAATCCCGGCGAAGCCTCGCTGCGGGCGGCGCTTGCCCCGGCTACGACAGATTACTTGTACTTTGTGGCCAACGACGAAGGCGGCCATGCGTTCAGCAGCACGCTCGCGGAACACAACCGCAACGTGGCGCGTCTCCGCAAGCTGCTGGCTCGCGATAACGCGGCTGCTGATCCTGCGCCCAAGAAAGCGCAACACTGAGGCTGCCTGTGACTCCGAGCCATTCCAACAAGAATTCGTCCGGCGAGTCCTCCACGAAGAAGGATTTGATCCTGGAAGCCGCGCAGGGATTGGGCAAGCCGCGCTTTACTCCCGCAGAGATCGAGCAGATCCGCAGGCAATTGATTTCGCAACTGGGCGCATCGGCCGGGAAGACTTCCGCGGATTATGTGGTAAGCGTGCTCGAAGAAGCAGGCATGCGTGTGGTGTGGTCCACGCGGTCGGATACCGAAGGCCGCTACGAGGAAGAGTTCACCGACCTGCTGCATTTCTCGACGTTCACGGAAGCGGAGATGTGCCTGGTGCGGCTCGACGAGCTGCTGCGAAAATTTACGGCTGAAGGCGAGCGCAATGCGGCCGAGCGAGTGCGCGAAGTGGCGCGGCTGGGACGGCGGCGCGCGGAGATGATCTCCCGGAATCACAAAGTCGAAGCAGAAAACCGCGCGCAGAAGGAAGAGGCCGCCCACTGGTTCGCGATCTGGCTCGAGACGCCGGACGCATTCTTCGACTGGCTTGAAGTGCGGAAACAGTCCCCGGACTTTCAGAAGAAATTCCCACACGCATTCGACGACGAGTGAGGCAGAAGAGCGGGCGAGGCAAGCCTCGCCCGCAAACAGCGGCGGCAAGCCGCCGCACTCCACATGATTCCAGCCTGTGCAGGAGCGAGGCAAATGGCAACGGTCGCGCCAAGAAATTTCGCCGGGCACAGCATGCTGTGCCCCTACAAAAACCGGCAAATCCACAAGGGCGCCCCCGTGCCGCGGGGGTTAAGGAATGTATAGCCTTGATATTGAAACGCTCGATCTAGGCGCGGATGTGCGGTCCGTCGGACTCGATCTGGTGGAAGCAGATGAAAACCGCGAGCCGGTGCGCGGGGCCGACGCGGCGCGTATCTGGAGCCGAGTCCTGCAAGCAACAGCCGGGCAGGAATCGTGGGCTCTGGATTTTTTCAGCCACATCGAGCGCGTGCGCGACTTCTGCAAGTTGCACGACATCGCCTACCGGGAGGGCAACCAGCGTTCCATCGTGATTCCCGCGCCGGAACCGGCCGCCCTGGAATCGCTGCTCGAGCGTTTTGAAGCGGAGACATTTGGCGCGCGCGCAGGAGCCCTGGTTGCGCCCGGTGGCGCGGGCGACGCAGCCCTCGAAGGAGAGTTGGCGCGCCGCGGAGTGGATGCCTATCGCACGGCATATCCGAATTACTTCTTCTGTGGGGTCTGCGCATTCGAAGATGCGTCGCTGGTTCTGCTCAGTGAGAAGCTTTGGGCCAGCGAGGTGATCCGGCGAGTCCGTCCAGCGATCAAAGGGCTCGAAGTGGAAGTCCGCCTGCCCAACTGACCAGTTCCGGACAGTTGCTTCGTCCGCGACCTTAGCCCGTTAGTACCATTCCCCCCGCCATTGGTTCCAGTACACTCGATTAGAGGAGAAGGAGATACGCCCCCCCTGCAAAGTGAAATGACAGTGTCCACCGAATCCATCGTCCCGAATGCCCGGGCATTCGTGCGGAGTCTCAACGTCCTCCTTAAGTACACTCGGCTCTATGGTTTAGACCATTTGCGCTCCGCCGGGCAGTTTGAGATCAGCTGGAATGAGCTGGAGCAGGCGGTGCGGACAGCCGGCCAAGGCGGTTTGCTACTAGGCGCCTCCGGTTCGCAGCTTCTCCTGGATGGCGTGCCGCTCGAGTCCACACAGGCCGAGCGCAGCTTTGCAGACCTCCTCAACGCCGCCGGCGTGGCGAGCATCAGTTTCCTCCCCAGCGTGGAGCGCGAGGAGTTTGCCAACCTCGTCAAAGCCTTCCTGGAATCGAGCGGTCCGAAGGCTGGCCCGCTGACCGACCGGCTACGGCTGTATTTCGGCGATACCGATAGAGCTGGGATTCGCGTGAACGAGATTCGATTTGTTGCCGAGGATGCGGGTTTCTCCGAGGCACGCGTAGCGGCGCAATTGACGGCAAGAACGCTCGGCGCGGACGCCGAGATGGTGCAGGACTGGTTTCGCAGCCCCGAGAAAATGATTCAGCTAATCGCGGCGGCCGAAGGCGCACACGGCGGCAACGGCGGATCCGGAAGCGGCCAGGGTGCAGGTGGACAGGGAAACGGCGGGGGCAATGGCAGCGCTTATTCCGGCGGCTTGGGCATCAGCACTGGAAGCGGCACAGGACCCGGCGTCGGATCAGGATCGGGGACTGGCACGGGCGGCGGAATTTCCGGCGGCACGGTGAGCGTTGATCCGAAAGATCTCCCTCAACTGGGCGAAGCGGAAATGCACAGCCTGCTGCGGCTGCTGGCGCAATTCGGTGAAGCCGCTCACGGCGGCACAAAAGGCGGGTCGTCTCCCGACCAAGTGGCGTGGCAGGCGAAACTCGCCGCGCTCCCGCAAAACGCACAGGTGACCTTGCGGCAGGCGCTGGCGACCGTCGCGGCGAAGACGCCGTCGGCGAAAGTGGACGAGACTGTGCTGCTGAAGCTGGCCGAAGATCTGGCGATTCGCTTCGCGCTCGATCGCTTTCAACGGGGCGAAGTGCGAGTGAACGCGGTTCGCCAGATGCTCGACAAGATGGGCCACGAGCTTGGCACGCTGCGCAAGTTGCTAAAGGCGCGCGAGGACAAGATGGCCAGCGCGGGACTTTCCGTCGAATCGCATGCCGACGTGCTGGACCGGCAGTTCTGGGCCGCGGTGCCGGAATCGGGCAAGCGCGCGGTACTGACTTCCACGGAAGCGTGGTGCATTCCGCCGCGGAACGTCCAACAGTATGTGGAAGAACTTCTCGGGCGCGGCGAAGCAGATGCCGCTGGAGATGTGCTGCTGAAATACGCGTCGTGCGTGCGAAACAAGGACGCAGGCGCGCGCAAGAAAGCCGCGATCGGCCTCGGACAATTAGCGGAACTTTATAGCAAGGGTGCGAGCCAGCGTTTGCAGGATGCGCTCGCGCAGATCGGCCAGCAACTGGCCGCCGAAAAAGATGCGGAGCTACAGACTTTGCTGAGCGCCGCATTCGTGCGGCTAAGCCAGGAGGCGGCCTCGCGCCGCTATTACCGGGCGATGCAGCAGGCGCTCGACTCGATCGCCGACCTGGAGGAGGAACGTCCAGCCTGGGCGCAGAGTTTGCGGCCGCGGCTGGGAGTCGAGAACCGGATTTCGGAATTCATCGAAGAAGCGCTGACGGCCGAGGCGATGCCCGAAGGATTGGTCGGCGTGCTGATGCGCCTGCCGCAAGGCGCGGGCGAACATCTCGCAGTAAGGCTGGCCCGGGCCGGACGGCGCAGCGAGCGAGAGAATGTCGTGCAGCTCGCGAAGGCTGTGGGCAGCGCGTGCGCGAGATATTTGAAAGAAGTGCTCAGGTCCGATGCGCCGGCGAAGGCCGCGAGCGTGGTTGGGCTGTTGAGCCGGCTGGATCCCTCGGGAGTGGAAGAACTGCTGCCGCAACGACTGAAGCATGGCGGCCGCGCGTTTCACGACGCCGTGGTGCGCCAGCTTTCTATCGCGGGAGCGCCCGAGCGCGGTCAACTGATGGTGAACCTGATTGAGGCGTTCGACGCGATGGTGCTGCCGCTGGCACTCGACGAGATCGGCATGTGCGGCGATCCGGAAACGGCGCCGAACCTGCTGAGACTGGCGGAGGGAGATATTCTGCCGGAGGGATCGGAGTATCTGCGGGTGAAGGCGATCGAGGCGCTGGGCCGTATGCGCGCGACGGCTGCGGCTGGGCATTTGCGGCGATTTGTGGAGACGCGCAAGGCCTTCGGGTGGGCATATCCCGAGGAAATTCGGACTGCCGCGGCGCAGGCGCTGGTGAAGCTTGATCCGGAATGGATGCAGGCGTTTTTTCCGCGGTCGGGCCTTGATGAGAACGTGATGGCGCTCGCGCCACTGGATGCGATCGCCGATCGCGACGTGGTGCGGCACCGCCGGTACCGCCGAATCAGGTTGCCGCGCAACGTGCCCGCGGTGATTACGTCAGCGCGCGGAAAATTTTCGTCGGCGATCAGTGTGTTGAGCCTTGAGGGCGGACTGCTGAGTGGTGACGTCCAACTCGCCGTGGGCACCGAGGCCACTCTGAAGATTCCCGCGGGGCTGCGGTCAATCAACATGCAGGCCGTGGTGCGTTTCGTGCGCTCGCATCAAGCGGGCTTCGAAATGGTGGGCATGGGCCTGGAAGACCGCGCGAAACTCCGCCGCTTGCTTGTCTCGCTTGGGAGTCCCGACCCAGCAGCCAGCGCGATGCGACCGAAGGAATAAGTTCGCGAGCGTTGTTGGGTCACTCACGCACGAATCCTCGAAGGAGAATCACCTCTCGTTCGTCCTCGCAGGTCTGAATCAGCCAAACGGTAGCTGAATCATCGCAAGAAATATCAACGAATACGTGCGATCAGGAAACGGAGACCTTGCGCGATGCGGCGGAGAGCATCGAAGGCACAATTCGCCGATAGGTCAGCAGGCTGAAAAATTTCTGGCGGCAGGGATCGCAGCGATAGGCGGGGAAACCCAGAAACCGTTTGATGATATTGGGGATGCCTGGCCCGACTCGTTCCCGCGCGACATGCTGTAGGTCGAAATTGCCGCAGCGCGGGCAGTGGACGTAGCGCGCGAAGGGAACCGCGACCGTCCAGGCATAAAACCGCAGGTCGCACGCCTGGCATCGCCATGGGCGCAGACGAATCATTGTCGCGAAAAAGTCGCCGATGCCGCCGCGGCGTGAACGAAGGCAGTCCCCGCTCCGGCATCTCGGACAGATCATCTAGGTGAGTTATCTCCGCTCACGGCGGGTCAGCATAGCCAAAACGCATCACTACAGCAAGAGCCTCCCGCGCGGGGAAGTGTCGTAATTGCTAGCTGCGTGGGAGCGCGACGAGGACGGAATGGACAGTGTAAGATAACGGATGAAAGGAACGCGAATGCCTGCCTACACCGATGCACATGCGCGCGCGGGAATCCGCGCCAAGTTGCCCGAGCTCGAAACGTGGCCGAACCAGTTTCCCGGTTACGAAATCACGATTCGCGTCCCGGAGTACACCTCGGTGTGCCCCAAGACCGGCCTTCCCGATTACGGAGCGATCACGATTCGATATGAGCCGAAGAAACTCTGTCTGGAATTGAAGGCCCTGAAGATGTATCTGCTCGCTTACCGCAACCTGGGGATTTTTTACGAGAATGCGGTGAATCGGATGCTGGTGGATATCGTCGCGGCGGTCCGGCCGGCATGGTGTCGCGTGTCCGGCGAATTCACGCCGCGCGGCGGCCTGACGACGACCGTCGAGGCGCACTGGCCCCGGCGAAGTGGGAACACGGCGCGTTCGCGGGGATAGACTTCGCTCCCCGGCTCGGCGATAATCCAGCGAAACGGCGAGCAGCGTTCGCCGCCAAGGAGGCTCGATGAGTTTGGACACACCTAACGAAGCCCAGGTAGTTGAGACGGGAACGCTTCCGCGCTGGGTGACGGTGCTTTTCGTAGTGATATTTGCGCTCGTCGCGTACCTGCTCTACGCCGGCTACGCGGAGCGGCAAGCGATGCATAAGAGTCAGGACGATGCCGCGCAGAAGGCGCAGGCGACCGCAGCAGAGCTGGACAAAACGAATTCGCGAATTGCAGATCTGAAAGGGCAACTGGACGTGATGTCCCAGAAGCTCGGGCTGACTGAAGACGAGCTGGCGCGAGCCCGCGGCCTGGCGCAGACAGTTCGCAACGACCAGCAGAAGAGCGATCAGCAGTTCCGCCAGCAGCTTGGCGCCGTCCAGGCCGATACCACGACGAAGTTCGGCCAGATTTCGACGCAGCTGAATGGAACGCAGACCGACCTCAACGCCACGAAAGCCGATCTCGAAGCGACCAAGGGCGCCATGTCCAGCATGAAGGGTGACCTGGGCGTGCAGAGCGGCTTGATAGCCCGCAATCACGATGAGGTGGAAGAATTGAAGCGGCTCGGCGAACGCGACATCTTTGAATTCACACTCAACAGATCGGCGAAGGCCCCCGAACACGTGGGTCCGATCCAGGTGCAGCTGAAAAAGACGGACACGAAGAAATTCAAGTACACCGTCAACGTGGTGGCGGACGACAAGACCATCGAAAAGAAGGACCGGACCACGGGTGAGCCGATCCAGTTCTACGTCCGCGGTGCGAGGGCGCCCTACGAGATCGTGGTATTCGATCTGACAAAGGATACGGCGAAAGGTTATTTGAGCGCTCCGAAGTCCGCCACGGCTGCGCCGCCCGCCGCGACGCCTCCGGGTAATTGACCGAAGCATACGCCGCAGCTGGAGATTCGATTCACTCTTCGCGCGCTGCGGGGATCGGAAGGTCCCCGCAACACGCAGAGATTCAACCAGCGTGCAATTTGATTGCGACCCGCCGTAGATCGCGTCCCATTCTCCGGGCGTTTTCTTTTCTGATTCTCTTCGCGATTTTATCCTGCGGTGTTGGCGCGCCTGCTTGTCGCGCACAGGCATCCGGAGCTCAGGCGCCGCGGTCTCTCGAAGCAACTACAGAATTCGTGAAGGTGGATGCGAGCGTTCTCGACAATCGAGGGAACTTCGTCGTCGGCCTCACACGAAGCAGTTTTCGCATCCTCGATAATGGCGCCGAGCAGCCGATCGCATTTTTCACCCCGGTCGAAGCACCAGCGCAAATCTTAGTGATGATCGAAACAAGCCCCGCCGTGTACCTGATTCACAACCAGCATCTCGTCGCCGCCTACGCCTTGCTCGACGGCCTGGCCGCGGATGACGAAGTAGCGCTCGTCACTTACGATCAAGCGCCACGCGAGGTCCTGAAATTCACAGCGGACAAATCCGCGCTGCTCGCGGCGCTGGGTAGCGTCCAGTACACGATCGGGATGGGCGATCTGAACCTATACGACTCGATTTCGGGAGTGCTCGATTGGATGGGCCCCGCGATGGGCAAGCGCGCGGTCGTGCTTATTACCACAGGCCTGGATTCTTCGTCGCCGGCGCGCTGGGATGCTCTGGTCCACAAACTGCGCAGCCAGGAGGTGGTTATCTTTCCGGTGGCGCTGGGCGGACCGCTGCGAGGGGGAAAGAGCAAGAAGAAGTACAAGAAAGGCGCGGCGGAATCCGGCAATGGAGAAACCGAGGCGCCGCCGGAATCCGCTGCTGACGCCGATTTCGCGAAAGCCGATCGTGCGCTTCGCGCGCTCGCGACGATGACGGGTGGTCTCGCCTATTTTCCGGAGTCCGAGCAGGATTTCGTGCCGATGTATCACGAAATCGCGACGGCGCTGCGGCATCAATATCTGCTCGGCATCGCGCCTGCGCACGACGGGCAGTTTCACTCGCTGGCTGTCGAGGTTCTCGACGCGAGCGGCCAGCCCATGAACTTGCCCGCCAAGAAGCCGGTAGTTCGCGTACTCGCACGCGAAGGGTATCTGGCTCCGGGGCCTTGACTCGTATAATCTCAGGGCACGTTTTGGGACTGATAGAGTGCGGGAGGTTCGATGAGGTGGAGCACCGCAATCGGAATCACGGTTCTCGTGGTTTTGTGCACGGGCCTGATGCTGCGACCTGCGTCACGCGCGCAAACCAGCTCCGCGCCCAAGCCGCAGCCGACTGCCTCCGCGCGATTCGCGTTTGGCGGGAATGTCGCTCAGGTGCCGGCTCAATTCATCGGCAATCTGGTCTTTCTACCTGTGCGCGTGAACCAGGGTCAACCCTCGCTGTTTCAACTCGATTCGACGGCACCGTTTTCTTCGGCCGACCCCAAGCGCGCCGCGGAACTGGGCATCGTGGACCTCCGGGCCCCGGTGCTGAATCTCAGCGGAGTTGATATTTCGCTTCCCGATCTCGGCGAAATTGCCAACAACGATTTTGGCGCGCGCGTGGGCCGGACCTATGAGGGGACGATTGGCAATGACGTGTTCGCGGGCGTGGTCATGGAGATTGATTACGCGCGGCAAACGGTCCGGATCTACGATCCGGCGGGATATAATTATTCGGGCGCCGGGAAAAGTCTTCCGATGACGATTCATGACGGGATGCCGGCCGTACGAGCGAAAATCAGCGTTGGCGGCCTGAAGTCCACCGAGGCTTGGTTTGTCCTGAACACGGCTTTGGAGGCTTCGCTGGTCATATCGGACACATTCGCCCAGAAGCACCGTCTTTTTTCGTCGCACATGAAGACGATGTCGGTTGGTCCCAACGAGCTGAATGTCGCCGGCAATGCGGTGGTGGCGAGGATTGACACCTTTCAGATCGGCCCCTACGAAGTTGACAAGCCGCTGGCGACTTTTGCGCAGGGCAAATTGCCCGGGGAAGATAACAAGGAAATCGCCGGCGAAATCGGCGGAGGAATGCTGCGGCGATTTACAGTGATCTTCGACTATGTCCGCCAGCAGGTAATTTTCGACGCGAACAGTGAGATTCATTCCGACGATCACGAGGACATGAGCGGAATCTCCGTCGCGGCCGGCGGCCCGGGACTGAAAACATTTCAGGTTACGCAGGTGCGACCGGGAACACCCTCCTCTTCTGCGGGGGTTGAAACGGGCGACGTGATCGCCGGCGTGGATGAAGAGGCTGCCGCAGATATGACGCTTGATGCCCTCCGAGGACTATTCCGCCAGGTGGGCCACAAATACAAACTTCTAATCGAACGGAATGGCAAGACACTCACGATCAATATTCAAATGCGCCGTCTGCTGTAATTTCATCCCGCGGTTGACTTCGATTCCCTGGCATCTCGAGCCGGACGGGGCAGCCGGCCGGCGTCGCGAAGCGCGTTGCGCAAGAGGTATTCAATCTGGGCGTTTAGGCTGCGCAACTCATCCGCGGACCAGCGTTCGAGAGCGGCGTATGTTGCCGGGTCGAGCCGCAGCAGAAATGGTTTGCGATCCGCCATGATCGCGCCCTAGCCGGAATAGAGCGTTCCAGCGTTTACCACCGGTTGCGGACTTCGTTCACCGCAGAGCACAACGAGAAGATTGCTCACCATCGCGGCCCGGCGTTCAGGATCCAGCTCCACCACCTTCCTCTGCGAAAGCTGATCGAGCGCCATCTCGACGATGCTGACCGCGCCTTCGACGATTGTGGTGCGGGCAGCAACGATCGCAGAAGCCTGCTGGCGCTGGAGCATTGCTCCGGCGATTTCCGCGGCGTAGGCGAGATGGCTGATGCGGGCTTCGATTACGTCCACGCCGGCCTTCGCCAGCCGGTCCTCGATTTCCTTTTTCAGCTGCACGGCCGTTTCAGCCGTATGGCTGCGCAGGCTCATTTGCCCCGCGACATGGGAGTCGTAGGAATAGGAAGTAGCCATGTTGCGCAGGGCGGATTCGCTTTGTACCTGCACGAAATTTTCGTAGTTATCCACTTCAAAGACTGCTTCGGCCGAATCCACTACCTGCCACACCACGACGGCGGCGATTTCAATGGGGTTGCCGTCCAGATCGTTCACCTTCAACTTGGCCGTCTCAAAATTTCGCACTCGCAATGAAAGTTTGCGCCGCGTGGTGAGCGGATTCAGCCATCGAAATCCCTGCTCGCGGACCGTTCCGACGTAGCGGCCGAAGAGCTGAACGACCTGCGCCTCGTTTGGATTCACCACAAGCAGGCCCTTGAGCAAAACGGCCTCTATGAACAAGGCGAACATGCAAAGAGCGATTTTCAGGCCGTCCTGCGTTTGAGCAGAGTTGATTAGAACAAGAACTGTTAGCGCGGCCGCTGCCAGGATCACCAGCAGCATCACGCCACCGGGCAGTGAGAAGGCTCTTTTCTCTTTCATCGTCCCCTCCATCGAATGCAATATCACAATGATATCATTTTGTTTTGATCTGTCAATAGACGAATGTCCGCAGGTACAGGGCATGGTTTGGTCGGACTGTAGCGAGACAGCGAGCTGTTGGCGGAAACGAAAGAGGCTAATCGAACTTGTGAAGCTGGGTGGCCATCTGCGCCAGGCGCGCATCCACTTTCCCGAAGACGCTGCCCGGCTCAAACTTGCCGGTGGCGCCTCGCGAGCCGGCTCGGACGCCGGTAAGGATTTCGATTCCCTGCTCGATGGTCCCGACGGGATAGATGTGGAAGCGGCCCTCTGCCACGGCCTCGATTACTTCATCCCGCAGCATTAGATCGTCGGTATTTTCCGCGGGAATCAGCACACCCTGCTTGCCCGTGAGGCCCTTCAAACGGCAGACGTCATAGAAGCCTTCGATTTTTTGATTCACGCCGCCAATCGGCTGCACGTCGCCCTGCTGGTTCACGGAGCCGGTCACGGCAAGTTCCTGGCGGATCGGCAGCTGCGACAGCGCTGACAGCAGAGCGTAGATTTCGGTGGAGCTGGCGCTATCGCCATCCACGCCGGAGTACGACTGCTCGAAGCAGACGCTGGCGGAAAGCGAGAGCGGCTTGTCTTGAGCAAAAGTGCGGCGCAGATACCCCGAAATTATTTGCACGCCCTTGTCGTGGAAGCGGCCGCTGAGATTGGATTCGCGCTCGATATTGATGATGCCTGTTTTCCCGAGCGCGACTGACGCCGTAATGCGAACGGGCTTGCCAAACGCGTAGCCGCCGATTTCCATCACGCTCAGACCGTTGATTTGACCGACTCTGCCGCCGGTCGTATCAATAAATATGAGGTTCTGCTCGATCATCTCGCGGATTTTCGTTTCCACCAGATTGTGCCGGTCGATTTTGGCGTCGAGGGCGAGGCGCACGTGCCCGGAAGTAACGACGCTGCTTCCGTCGTGTCGCGCGACGTAACAGGATTCTCGCGCGAGATCGGCGAGATCAAAAAAGCGCGTCGTAATCTTGCCGCGTCTGCCGGCCAGGCGGACGCCGTGTTCCAAAATAGAAGCGATGGCCGTGCGGTCAAAATGGAGAAGTTTTTCGTCGTCCACGAGCTTCCGCAATCGCCCGCCATAGTGGCGGTACACCTCATCACTCCACTTCATTTCTTCGTCGAATTCTACGCGGACCTTGAAAATTTTCTTGAAGTCGTCTTCGTAGTCGTACAGCAGCTCGTACATTTCGCGGTCGCCGATCAGAATGATTTTCGCGTGAACGTCAATCGGCTCGGGTTTCAGCGCCGCGGTGCTGAACGGGAAAAACATGTCAATCGGTTGAATTTCGAGCTTGCCGTGATTCAGGGTGCGCTTCAGCGTGCGCCACACGCCCGTTTCCGTCATGGTATCGAGCGCGTACATCACCAGGAAGCCTCCGTCGGCGCGCAGGAGAGAGCCGCCGCGCAAGTCCATAAAATCGGAGTTCCAGGAACCGCGCGCGTCGTAACTGCGATGCACGGTGCCGAAGAGATTCGCGTACGTGGGGATCGTCTCGAAGACGACCGGGCACTTTTCGTGTTCGTTGTGCGCCAGAATCACGTTGACACCGTAAATGCGGAAGGGATCGCGCTCGGTGCGTTCCGGGCGCGGACCGCCGCCAGCGGCGGCCTCGGAAGGCGGCTGGTCATCTTCACCCTCGCGCTCCTTGAAGGGATCGAGGTTGTCGAGAATGTGGTGGCGGACCTCTTCGAGATATTCGGAGATTTGGGGGCTGGCGTATTTCTCCTTGAGCTCCTCGATCACTCCATCCACGAGCACGGAAGCGGCTTCCTGCTCGAGGTAGTTCATTTCGCTGGCGAGTTCCCGCGAGAGCGAGAGCGTCCTGCGATAGACGATCGTAAATTCCTGGCGAAACTGGTCGTACTTGCGCTCGAGTTCTTCCGCCGCCGTGTTCTCGAGCTTTCCGTCCTGCACCATCTTGGGAATTTCCTCGATCGGGACCATCTGCCCCTCGAGCACGGGGAAAATTTCAGGCAGGGCTACGGCGCCCACTTGCATCCGGCCGAGGGCGAACTGTTCGCGGGCGATGCGGCGCGTGAAATCGTCCATCAATTCTTTTTCGCGGACGGTGAAGCGTTCGACAATGCGCGTTTTCTGGCGCTGGAAGGGTTCTCCTTCGAAGACTTGCGGAATGCGCCTGCGGAGGAAATCAATGCCCGATTCGACTTCCTTCTTGAATGCATTGGCCAGACCGCGCGGAAGCGTAAGAAGGCGGGGCCGGTCGGCATTCTTGAAATTGTTGACGTAGCAGCGGTCCGGCGCGGGCTCGTTCTGCGGGTGCAGGTCCTCGATCATCCGCACGACCATGCCGCCGCGGCTGGTTCCGGAAAGGCCGCAGACGAAGAGGTTGTAACCGGAGGCGGTCAGTTCGATTCCCATCCGCAGCGCGCGCAGAGCGCGCTCCTGACCCATATCGCCCCCGGAGGGCTCGACCTGCGCGGTGGTCTCGAATGGAATGAGGGCGGGATCGCAGTGCCACCGGAGTTTGTCCGGGGACAGGGTTGAGTGATTAGGACTGGAGTTCTTGGCCATCCGGCGTTCCATCGGCTGCTCTAAAGGGCGCTACTCTAGCACGGCATCCATCTACTTCCCACCCGCGCGGGACGCCCTGTTTCCAGCGGGCGCACTGGGAGCGTAAAGCTCGAGGAGGCTCGCCGCCGAGGCTACGATGATGGGTCCGAGGACCACGCCCAGAAGTCCGAACGCAGCGATTCCACCGAGTATGCTGATGAAGACGACCAGGCCACCCATCTCGGCGCGCCCGCTGATCAGCCATGGACGGATGACATTGTCCACGCTACTCACGATAACGGCGCAAAATATCATGAGAATAAGTCCGCGGCCCCAATGCCCCGAAACCATCAGGCTGATCGAAACTGGAACCCAGATCAAGGCGGAGCCCACCAGCGGGACAAAAGAGAAAAACCCCATCATCACGCCCCAGAAGATCGGAGCCTTGATCCCCGTGATGGCGAATGCAATGCCACCGAGAGCGCCGTGTGCAACCGCGGCTACCAGGCTCGAGGTGACGCTCGCGAAAATCAGCTCGCGCGCGTCGCCGAGCATGCGGTCGCGATGGGCCAGCTCAAAAGGCAGAATCTCGCGTAGCCGCGCGACCATCGAGGCGCCGTCGCGATAGAGATAAAACATGGCGAGAATGGTGACGCCGAGATGAAACACGAAAACGGCGGTGTTCCTGAGGATTGTGCCGAGGCGTGTGGCGACGAATCCAGCGGCCAGTTCGCCGTAGTGGCGCAGCGACGTCGCGAGATCGTCGGAGCCCGCATCGGGAAACATGTCCTGAAACCTGGCCCATGCAGCGTTCACCCAATTGAAATGACCGTTCGCGACCTGGAGTTGAATTGATTGCACGGCGCCCATGCCCTGCCGGACGAACGCGATCATTACAAGCAGCGTGGGCACGATCAGAATCAGCGTGATGCCCACGGTGCTGACGATCGCGGCCATCACCGGGCCCCATCGGCGCGCCAGCCACTCATATGCCGGGTAGGAAACGACGACGAGAACCGCGGCCCACGCGAGCGGAACGAGAAATGGCGCAAAAACGAGATAGACCAGATACACCAGCAGGATCACGATGCCGTAAAACATCGCGCCGCCCAGTCGCTTCTGCGAACTCAGCTCGTTGGTCATAATCCTGCTTTCGAAATCCCGGCAAGGAGACTGATAGTTGCAATCCCGACGTTTGTCAACCTGGAGGACGGCGTCGCGAGGAAAGCGCCGATGCTATAATCTAGGCTGGTTTCATTCTGGATACCCACCATGACGCAACCCGCCTGCCCGCACAAGCGAACTCAACTGATCGCCAAAGATAAGGATGCCCAGTACGAGGAGTGCCTCGATTGCGGTGAAATTCTCGAGGCTGGCGAAATGGAGAAGAAGGAAGGTACCGGATTCGACGAATCGCTCTCCGACGCTTAATCGCCGATTTGAGACGCGAAGTCAGCCAGCTGATCACTCGCAATGAAGAAAAGGGATCGTTTGACGCTATTGAGTGCGGAGGATCATCTGCATGCCTGCGTCTACCTTCACATTACGTTTCTTGGAAGTCAGGAGCGACTCTTGCTGAGCTCCCGTACTCATCAAAACGTCGGATATTCCGTACACGCCCCGAGCAGTGAATGTAAGATTCACTTGGCTATGAGTTGCCATGGGAATTCGTTCCCCGGCATATCCGGCGGGGTCCCCACTTCCGGAGTTGATGCTTGAGGCCTCTTGGGTGGTGCCAACGTTCCCTCCCATGTTGTTAATCATTTGTTCGTTACTCACCATATTCAGCGAATCCATAAGACCGATGGCTTGAATCGTTGCCGGCAGCGCCATTTCGGTGCCGTTCTTCAACACCATTTTGTCGAATGCGATGCCGAGCGTGGAAGCAGAGCCGCCTTGGCGGGGCGTGACCTCGACAATGTGCCCCAAAATTTTGCAGCCTTTCGTCGCAAGGCCCGGTGGATCCGACTTTAGGTCGTCGGTCGTCTTGGCGAAAACCTGATCTCCAACTTGCGCTTTCTTGGCATCAATCGGCTTTTCGAGTTCTGCGCGGATTAGCGTGCCCGGAGTAAATTGCATATGGACAGGCTGCTTGGGTGGCACGTTGCCTTGGGCTTGGCTCGCGGCTTGGGCAATAAACAATGCGGGCAGCCATGCGATCGCGAGAAGAGAAAAGGAAGTTTTCCTAACCACGGCAGAACTCTGATGTCGGGTTGCGCCGACGCGCCTGGAAGTCTTCATACGAAACCTCCTCTTTACTGACGTTGACCTGATCATATAACTACTTATACAGATTTCAAAAAAGGGAATGTGGGCTGCCACGTTCCCGCCATCCCAGCTAAAGATCATTTCTCCGACGGGGCCCCTGGCGTGGACTCCTCGCATTGCAATCTCTGGCGAGGGAAGTCGTTATCGGATTAGTATAACTGGCTTGAACTGGCCTTTTGAGTTACGCTGTGCGCCTAAAAGGTTTCACAACTGTCTACGATGCTCTTCAAGACTTTCAGCGCCGCTGTGTTCGGGATTGACGCCTACCTCGTCGAGGCTGAGGTGGACGTCGCCCCCGCCTTCGAGGGACGGTTCAACGTTGTAGGCCTGCCGGACAATGCCGTTAAAGAAAGCCGCGAGCGAATTCGGGCCGCGCTGCGAAACTGCGGATTCGATTTTCCTTCGTCACACGTCGTCACCATAAATCTGGCGCCCGCAGACATCCGCAAGGAGGGCTCCGCGTTCGATTTGCCCATGGCGCTCGGGCTGGTCGGATGCCAGGGGTCATTCTTCGGAAAGCAACTCGACTCGTATGTCCTCCTCGGCGAACTATCGCTGGATGGCAGCGTGCGTTCGGTGCGAGGGGCGTTATCGGCAGCACTCGCCGCGCGCGAGCGCGGAATTCAGAATCTCGTTGTGCCGGAGGCGAACGCTCGCGAAGCCGCAGTCGTAGAGGGAATGCACGTATTCGGCGTCAAGTCCCTGCCGCAGGCGGTGGACCTGATGAATGCCCCGGAATCCTTTCAGCCGATCGAGGTGGATACCTCGCAGATGCTCGCGGAAGCGAGCCAGTACAGCGTGGATCTGCGCGACGTGCGTGGGCAGATGTCCGCGAAGCGGGCGCTCGAGGTCTCCTGCGCGGGCAGCCACAACATCCTGCTGATCGGTCCGCCGGGCGCGGGCAAGACAATGCTCGCGAAACGCATCCCTACGATTCTCCCGCCGCTGTCGCTCGAGGAAGCCATTGAAACGACGCGCATTCACAGCGTTGCCGGCGTACTGGAAGAATCGCGGGGGCTGGTGGGCACGCGGCCGTTCCGTTCGCCGCACCACACGATCAGTGACGCTGGCCTGATCGGCGGAGGGGCGGTGCCCCGACCGGGAGAAGTTTCGCTTGGCCACAACGGCGTGTTGTTTCTCGATGAGCTGCCTGAATTCCAGCGCAACGTGCTCGAGGTGATGCGCCAGCCGCTCGAGGATGGCTGCGTGACCATCGCGCGCGCCGCGACGTCCGTGAGTTTTCCCTCGCGGTTCATGCTGGCCGCGGCCATGAATCCCTGCCCGTGCGGTTTTTTCGGAGACGCAACACGCGACTGCCATTGCTCTCCGCCGCAGATCCAGCGCTACGTCTCGAAAATTTCCGGGCCGCTGCTCGACCGCATAGACATTCACATCGAGGTGCCGGCGGTGAAATACAAGGAATTGCGCGGCGATACCGAAATCGAAAGCTCTGCGAGTGTGCGCGAGCGCGTCCTGCAAGCGAGGAAGATTCAAGCCGAACGCTACAAGGGCGAGAAGGGCCTTTACGCGAACGCCCAGATGCCGCCGAAGCTGATCCGCAAACACTGTGCGATTTCCCCCGATGGCGAAAGGCTGCTGGAAACCGCGATCCAGAGGCTCGGTCTTTCCGCGCGCGCACACGATCGCATCCTTAAGGTTTCGCGGACGATCGCCGACCTCGAAGCGGCCCCGACCATCGAGCCCAAGCATCTGAGCGAAGCTATCCAGTACCGCACCCTCGACCGCACCTATTGGGTATAAGACCGCAGCGGGTTCCAGTACGTGATCCATACAATGGAATTCCCCTACGCGCTCTAGCTGATTGACTGCCGCACAGCGCATGTGATACGCATACAAGGCATTTTTATTGGGGTTTTCTCTCTCGGCCAATGGCGGCTCCAAACCAACGTCTCGAGGTCACGCTGGACACGCAGCTGGAAAGCGTGGACCTCGCTGAAAACATTGTGACGCGCGTCGCTGAAGCCGCCGGCTTCGGTGAAGACGACCTGCACAAGCTCGGCATGGCGGTGCGCGAAGGCGTTATCAACGCCTATAACTACGGCAATTGCCAGGACCGGCGGAAGAAAATCAGGCTTGCGGTCGAGTTCGAAGCAGAGACGATGATCGTCCACGTGGTGGACGAAGGCTGCGGCTTCGAGCTGACCGACGTGGAGGACCCCCTGGCTGAGGAAAACCTTCTGCGCACGTCGGGACGGGGAATCTTTCTGATGCGCGCATTCATGGATGACCTGGCGGTGCGGCGCGCGTCTACCGGGGGAGCCGACCTGGTCATGTCCAAGAAGCTGCCGCATCGAGTTTCCGGCAACGGACGGTCGCAAGCAGAGTAGAATGGTTTCGAGAGGTTTCCGTGTCCCTACGAGGAACATGCAGGCAAGTGGACGATATCGCGATCGTGGATTTTAGCGGCAAGATCACGCTCGGCGAAGGCAGCGCGACCCTGCGAACCACGGTCCGCGAGCTTGTCGCGAACGGGCAGCGCAAGATCCTGCTGAATTTGGGCGATGTAGATTACATAGACAGCTCCGGCATCGGCGAGCTGGTCGGTGCTTACACGGCGGTCCGCAGCGCCAGCGGCGAATTGAAACTCGTCTACCTCACCAAGCGCGTCCACGACCTGATACAGATTACGCGGCTCTTTACTGTGTTCGACGTGCAGGCGGATGAGTCCGCCGCAATCCTCAGCTTCCGCTCGACCTCGTAGAAGAGCCTGCTCGTGGTGGCCGTGCCGCGATTCCGGAAAGACAATTTCGGCATGTGCCTCGCCGCTGCGGCTGTCGGAATTCGTTCGACTAACGGTTTGTGATACGATTCGACATCAGCGAATTCTCCTAGGAGTCGAGCTTTGGCGCATATTTCCCGCAGAGAACTGAAAAAAGACGAGGTGCGCGATACCTTCGAACGCGGTGCCGAGGCCGTCCTCTCGCATCAGCAGCTGACCCTGTACGTCTTGATCGCGGTGGTCGTCGTGGCCGTGGGCGTATTTGGCTGGCGCACTTACACGCAACGCCAGACGGTGAAGGCCTTCGCGGACTACGATGACGCGATGAAGATTTTTCAAACGCCGATCGGCGCCCCAGTCGCGCCTGGCGAAGTATCCTATACGGACGCCAATAAGAAATTCACGGACGCAGTGCAGAAGTTCTCCGCGGTTGCATCGAAATATCCACACACGCGCGCGAGTGAGCTGTCGCGCTACTACGCGGCCCTCAGTTTCGAGAAGCTCGATAAGAACGCGGAAGCTCGTTCATTGCTCCAAGGTCTGACGAGCAGCAGCGACGACGAAGTGGCGGCCATGGCCCGGTTCGAATTGGCGGGCCTGGACGACCGCATGGGGCAGGGCGACGAAGCCGAGAAGCTATACAAGCAGCTGATCGCGAAGCCGTCGGTCCTGGTCCCGAAGCCGGTCGTGATGCTGACGCTTGCGGAACACTACAGCGAGAAAAGTCCCAGCGAAGCGGCCAAGCTCTACGGCCAGATCAAGACTGACTATCCCGACACGCCGATCGCGGAACAAGCCGATCAGGCGCTGGCGCTGTTGCCCGGCAAGTCCTGATCCAACTCCCCTGGTTCCGAAACTTTCAACGCCGAGCCTTTCGTGCATGTGGATCGCTCGGTCCTTGTTTCTTTGACGGCTTCAGCGTAACGAGAAGATAACTCCCCTTCACCAGCTCGCGGATTTCGCTCCAATTCAAGGGCGCCGCGTACATCCGCAGAGTCACCCATCCGTGCTTTCCGATGTAGGGCGTACGAAAAAAGCGAGGGTCGTCGAGGAAAACTCCCTGCATCAACTTACCGACATTCACGCAGATGCCGAGCTCGCCTTTGTATTCCTCCAGCACCGCGAAAATCTTTCCGCCACGCACACTGAATGTCGGATGCCCGAAACTGACCGTTTCTTCTGCGTCCGCCAGTTTGAGACAGACTTTTCGCAGTTTCTTCAGGACCTCTGCTTCCGAAATCATTCGCCGATCATACCAGCGTTCGGTCTCGCCCTTCTGCGCCGGGCTAGAAGTAGCCGAGTCCCGGTCCGATACACTAGAATGGCAGCGATGCCGCTCGAATCCTACGCCATGGACGTGCGGCGGTCGCACGGACGCCGTTACCCGGAAGCGCAGCATCCCTACCGCAACGACTACGCCCGCGACCGCGACCGCGTCCTGCATTCGCGCGCATTTCGCCGCCTTGAGGCGAAGACGCAGGTTTTCACCGCGCGCTTCTCCGACCATTTCCGCAACCGGCTCACTCACACCCTGGAAGTGGCGCAGATCGCGCGCACGGTCTCGGGCGCGCTTCGGATCAACACAGATCTCGCCGAAGCCCTCGCGCTCGTCCACGACATCGGCCATCCGCCCTTCGGGCACGCAGGAGAACGCCAACTCGACGCGCGGATGCGCGAGCACGGCGACCGCTTCGATCACAATCTTCATGCACTGCGGATCGTCGAGCAGTTCGAGCAGCGCTATCTGGATTTCCCGGGGCTCAATCTTACGTTTGAGGTGCGCGAAGGGATCGTCAAACACTCACGCGATTACTCGGAGGCGGAGTTCCCGACGCTCGCCGAATACCTGCTCGCAGAACGTCCGCCGCTTGAAGCGCAGATCATTGATCTGGTGGACGAAATTGCTTACAACACAGCCGATCTCGACGACGGTTTCGAAGCGCGCATTCTGGATTTCGATCAGCTCCGCGCGGAAGTGCCGGTATTCGGCGCGGCCTACGAAGCGGTCGAACGGCGGCATCCCGAGGGTCCGCGGAAACTAAAGTTCAACGAAGCGCTCAAGCGCATCCTCGACCGTTTGGCTACCGATTTGATTGAAAACACCCGCTTGCAAGTGGAAGCGAGCGGAGTAGAAACCGTCGAAGATGTGCGCCGCCAGGAGAAGAGGCTCGCGGGATTTACATCCGATGCCGCGGCAGAAAATGCGAGTCTAAAGCGATTTCTTATGTCGCGCGTCTATTCGCATCCCGCGATCGCCGAGGAGCGCGGCCGGTCCGTGGCCGCACTGGATGATTTGTTCGGATTCTTTCTCGATCACCCCGAGGGAATGCCGAAACACTACGCCGAACTGGCTCAAATCGAGCCCCGCCATCGCATCGTTTGCGATTACATCGCGGGGATGACGGACCACTTCCTTCTGCGCCAGTGTCGCGAACTTCTGGGCGCGCCTGCTCCGGAGCCGCGCTGAAGAGGAAGCTTCGTTATCGGTTGGGTGTCAGCCGGGACACCTTTGCGGGTGCCTTCCTTGACATGGGAAGCAACAGACTTATAATGGCCTTGCTCCTCTAAAAACGCGGGGAAATTCGATGTTTCTGGATGTAAACGAACTTGCTGTCCGAAAAACCCGCATCCGGAAAAGCTACGCTCCGGGGACTCTGGACTTTCACTCGGGCGAATTCCGCCAGGTGGAGCCGCTGGAAGTGCGTGCAACTGCGGAGCTTGTGGAAGGCCAGATTCGCATTTGCGGCAACCTGCACACGCGGGTGGAACTGGTCTGTGCCCGCTGCCTGGACACCGTAGTAGAAGAGATCAGCCGCGATTTCGACCTCTTCTACCGCCCCATGACTTCGATGTCTGCGGAAGAGGAATTCCAGTTGAATCTTGACGATACGGAGATGGCTTTCTTCGAAGGTGACGGCCTTTTCCTCGCCGACGTGCTCGCGGAACAGGTGAATCTGGCGCTGCCCATGAAGGTAATCTGCTCGAGCGACTGCCGCGGGCTTTGTCCCCATTGCGGCGCGAACCTGAATAACGAGGAATGCCGCTGCGAAAAGAACGGCTCCGATCCCCGGCTCGCCCCGCTTGCCCGGCTGAAGCAGGACTGGTTCAAAAAGCAATAAACCGCTACACTATGTGTTTCCAGTAAGGCCGTACTGAGTACGGGCCTGTCAAGAGGAGCAGGAAATGCCGAATCCAAAGCGACGACACTCGAAGAGGCGCACGTCCACGCGGCGTGCCCACGACCATCTGCACTTGCCCATCCTGGGCGAATGTCCGCATTGCCATGAAATGAAGCTGCCTCATCGGGCGTGCCTGAAGTGCGGGTACTACAATGGCCGCGAAGTGATTGACACCGCGTCCAAGACGGCCTAACTTTCCCTCGCCTGCCGTATCAAGCTGGCACTTAATATGACTACCATTGCCCTGGATGCCATGGGGGGCGACCACGCGCCTCGTGTAGAAGTCGAAGGAGCGATCCTTGCGGCGCGCGAGCTGGATGTGAGCGTGCTGCTGGTGGGCGTGGAGGCAACGGTCCGCGCGGAGCTGGACCGGCACAAGACGCGCGGCCTGCAAATTGAGGTCGTGAATGCGACAGACGTAGTCACCATGACGGATTCGCCGTCGCATGCGTTCCGCCGCAAGAAAGAAAGTTCGTTGCACGTAGCCGCGCGCCTGGTGCGAGATGGCCAGGCCGAAGCGCTGGTCAGCGCCGGCAACACCGGTGCGGTGATGACCATCGCGCGATTCGTGATCGGGACGCTGCCTTCGGTTGACCGCCCCGCGCTCGCCGCTGCTTTTCCGAACATGAAGGAAAAGATATCCGTGATTCTGGATGTCGGCGCGAACGTGGATTCCAAGCCGGCGCAGATTGAGCAATTCGCAGTGATGGGTGAAATTTATTATCGCGCGATCTGGGGAGTGAAACGGCCGCGCATCGCGCTGCTTTCGATCGGTGAAGAAGAAGCCAAGGGCAACGAACTTACGAAGGAAGCCGCGACGCGCTTGAAGCAGCTGCCGCTTAATTTCGTGGGCAACGTCGAAGGCCGCGACGTCTTTCGAGGCAACGTGGACGTTGTCGTGTGCGACGGTTTCATCGGCAATATTGCGCTCAAGCTCAGCGAGGGACTGGTGGAGCACATCGGCGGGATGCTGAAAAAAGCGATCAAGAGCAGCGTGGCCTCGCAGATTGGTTACGCGCTTTCCAAGCGCGCGTTTGACGACTTTCGCAAGCGCACCGATTACTCCGAAACGGGCGGCGCTCCGCTGCTGGGAGTCCGCGGCATTACCGTGATTGGCCACGGCCGCTCGAACCCCAACGCGATCAAGAACGCCATACGCGTTGCCGCCGAGCTCTGCCGTTCGCGCGTGAACGAGAAAATTGAACAGGAGCTGTCGTCTGCCGCCGCAGTCCCCGCCCGCGGCTGAATCGGAAGGAACTCGTAATCGCCATGAGCAAGCTTGCATTCCTTTTTCCCGGCCAGGCCTCGCAATATCCCGGCATGGGCAAGGATCTCGCCGCGAATTTCGCCGAATCGCGCGCTGTGTTCGATGAAGCGGACGCAGCGCTCGGCTTCTCGATTTCGCAGTTGTGTTTCGAAGGCTCGGAACACGCGCTGAAGCTTACGGAAAATACGCAACCGGCCATCCTGACGGTCTCTGTGGCGGCCTACCGGGCCCTTGCGGAGCGCGGGATCCAGCCGGATTTCGCAGCGGGCCACAGCCTTGGCGAATACTCGGCGCTGGTTGCAGCCGGGGCGCTGGAATTTTCGGAGGCCGTGAAGCTGGTCCGCCAGCGCGGGCGTTACATGCAGGAGGCGGTACCCGCAGGCGAGGGCGCGATGGCCGCAATCCTGGGCCTCTCTCCCGCGGACGTAGCCGAAGTTTGCAAGAAGGCGGCGGGTGGCGAAGTGGTCTCGCCTGCAAATTTGAATTCGCCCGAACAGACCGTGATCGCCGGCGGCGCGGCGGCCGTGAAACGCGCCGTGGAAATTGCCTCGCAATCCGGCGCCAAGCGCGCCGTAATTTTGGCCGTCTCCGCGCCCTTTCACTGCACGCTTTTGACGCCGGCGCAGAAGCGCCTCGATCAGGATCTGCGCGCGGTGAAGTTCAGCGCGCTGCATTTTCCGGTCATCACCAACGTGGATGCGGAGGAAATCACCACAGGCGAGGAAGCGCGCGAATCGCTGATTCGTCAGGTGACCATGCCGGTCCGCTGGCTCGAGTCCGTGCGCGAAATGATCGAGCAGGGCGTTAACATCTTCGTCGAAGTCGGACCGGGCAAAGTACTCTCCGGCCTGTTGCGGCAGATTGACCGCTCGGTGCGCTGCTTCAATGTCGAGGACGCCGCGAGTCTCCAGGCCACGCTCGACAAGATCACGCAGGCGCGCGCCGAAGCGCCGGAAAGCTAGCCGCATGTTCTCGCTCAAGGACAAAGTCGCTCTCGTGACTGGCGCCTCGCAGGGAATCGGCCGGGCCACTTCGGTCGCGCTTGCGGGAGCCGGCGCGAAGGTCGCTGTGGCCGCGCGCACCGCGGATAAGCTCGCGTCGCTCGTCGCCGAAATCGAAGCAGCGGGAGGCGAAGCGCTGGCCGTGCCGATGGACGTGGCTGACGCCGCCCAGGTGAAATCAGGCTTCCAGCAAGCGCTCGCGAAGTTCGGCAGGCTCGACATTCTGGTAAACAACGCCGCAATCACGCGCGACACGCTCGCGCTGCGCATGAAGCTCGACGATTGGGACGCCGTACTGAGAACGAATCTTACGGGCGCGCATTTGTGCATTCAGCAGGCGCTCGGCGCCATGTTGAAACAGCGCTCTGGCCGCATCATCAATCTCTCCTCCGTGGTGGCGGAAACCGGAAATGCGGGTCAAGCGAACTATGTGGCGTCCAAGGCCGGCCTGATCGGACTCACGCGCGCGATCGCCGTCGAGGTGGCTTCGCGCAACATCACGGTCAACGCCGTCGCGCCCGGATTCATCGAGACGCCCATGACCGACGTTCTCTCGCAGGAACTGAAAGACAAAATGAAGGCCATGATCCCGCTCGGCAGATTTGGCCGGGATCAGGAAATCGCCGCCGCCATCGTATTTCTGGCGAGCGATGAGGCGGGCTACATTACGGGACAGGTTCTAGGCATCAACGGCGGAATGCACGCGGGTTAGCAGTCTGTCCATGAAACAGGGCTGTTGTTGCATTGTATTGTAGTCGCGCGTAAGGTTGACCGGGCGTACTGCCCCGCATAGAATGGGCAAGGCAAATACGGGCGCAACTCTCCTGCGTGCAGCCCAAGCTCAAGATCGCGATATTGGAGGAACAATCAGAATGGCCAGCGTCGAAGAACGCGTAAAGCAGATTATTGTCGAGCAGCTAGGTGTGGATGAAGGCGAAGTGACTCCCAGCGCTTCGTTTGTGGACGACCTTGGCGCCGACTCGCTCGACACTGTCGAGCTGGTGATGGCTTTCGAGGAAGCATTCGGCATTGAAATTCCCGATGAGGACGCCGAAAAGATTGCCACGGTGAAGGACGCGACCGAGTATATCGAGAAACATTCCAAGGGGAAGTAGGCAGTCCCGCCGGATCGTCCTATCCCGAACAGGAGAAGTTTCCTTTGAACCGCCGAGTTGTAGTGACGGGCGTTGGACTCGTATGCGGCTGTGGTATTGGAACCGACGAGGTCTGGCGCAACTTGCTGGCCGGAAAAAGCGGAATCGGTCCGATCACGCAGTTTGACGCAACGGGCTTTGACTGCCGCATCGCCGGCGAAGTGAAGGGCTTCGATCCGCTGAAGTGGATCGAGAAAAAAGAACTTAAGAAGATGGGCCGGTTTATTCAGCTGGCGATGGCAGCTTCCGACTTCGCGATGTGCATGGCCGGCCTGGAAATCACCCCGGAAATTTCCGAAGCGACGGGCGTCTACATCGGTTCAGGGATCGGCGCATTCGACGTGATCGAGCGGGAGCACTCGAAGTATCTGAACGGTGGTCCTGGAAAGATCTCCCCATTTTTCATTCCCTCTGCCATCGTGAACCTGGCCGCTGGCAATGTCTCGATTCGCTACGGGGCCAAGGGTCCCAACTCGGCTACGGCGACCGCGTGCTCGGCCGGCGCTCACGCGGTCGGCGACGCTTACAAGATTATCCAGCGCTGCGATGCGGAAGTGATGATTGCGGGAGGGTCGGAAGCGGCAATTACGCCCATGAGCATCGGCGGATTTGGTGCGATGCGCGCGCTTTCCACGCGGAATGACGATCCTGAACGCGCCAGCCGGCCATTTGACGCGCAGCGCGAGGGCTTCGTTGTGGGCGAGGGCTCGGGCATCCTGATCCTGGAGTCGCTCGAGTTTGCCCAGCGCCGCGGTGCAAAGATCATCGCCGAAATCACCGGCTATGGAATGTCCGGCGACGCCTACCACATCACCCAACCAGCCGAAGGCGGAGACGGCGGCTACCGTTCTTCGCTCGCAGCGATCAAGGACGCGAAGATTTCGCCGGATGACGTCGGCTACGTCAACGCCCACGGCACCTCGACGCCGATGGGCGATGCGATCGAGACGGCCGCGCTCAAGCGCGTTTTCGGCGACCGCGCCAAGAAGGTTCCGATCAGCTCGACGAAATCCATGACCGGGCATCTGCTCGGCGGTGCGGGCGGGCTGGAGGCGGGCATCAGCGTGCTTGCGCTGCGCGATCAGATCCTTCCGCCGACGATCAATCAGGAAACTCCCGATCCCGCGTGCGACCTCGACTACGTCCCCAATCACGCGCGCAAAGTTGAAGTGACCTACGCGCTCTCGAACTCCTTCGGCTTCGGCGGGACAAACGCCTCGCTCCTCTTCAAACGCTGGGAAGGCCGTTAACCGTGAAAATCGGCGTTTGCGTCAAGCAGGTGCCCGCGAAAGACGCGCCCCTGGCAATCGCCGATGGCGGCGTGTGGATTCGTGAAGCCGATATCGGATTCGAAACGAACGAACCGGACGGGTTCGCGCTCGAAGAGGCGCTGCGCCTCAAGGAAAAGCACGGCGGTGAGGTCGTGGCCATCTCCATGGGGCCGGAGCGCGCCAAGCAGGCCATCAAGGAAGCCCTCGCCAAAGGCGCCGAACGCGGCATCCATATTCTCGATCCTGAATTCTACAAACTCGATCCGCTCACCTCGGCTCGCTCGCTCGCGGCCGCCATCGAAAAGGAAAATTTCGATCTGATCCTCACCGGGCTTCAAAGCGAGGACCAGGGTTTCGGCCAGACTGGTGTGCTGCTCGCCGAATTGCTCGGGAGGCCGCACGCGACGATTATCATGGCCATCGAAGTCATCGAAGGTCACCTGAAGCTGAAACGCGAGCTTGAGGCCGGATGGTTTCAGTGGGTCGAGCTGCCGCTCCCTGCGGTAATTACGATTCAATCCGGAATCAATAAGCCGCGCTACGCCACGCTGAAGGGCATCATGGCCGCGAAGAAGAAAGAGATCGCGACGGTCGAGCGCGCGTCGCTGGGAGTTGCGGACGCGCGCACGCAGCACATCGAGCGCATCTACGTGCCGCAGAAGACGAAGAAAACGGAATTCATCACCGGTTCGCCGAAAGAGGCCGCGGCGAAGTTGATTGAGAAGTTGCGCCACGAAGCGCGGGTTCTATGATGCCCTCCACGGTCTCCACACAGAGAATGTGTCATTCCGAGCGAAGCGAGGAATCTCTCTTCAGCTTTTATCCTGACGTCCGGTGCCGCAAGGCGAATCGGCAATGAAAATTCTCCTCATCACCGAGCAGCGCGACGCCAAGTGGAACAAAGTCAGCTTTGAGACGCTCGCTGCCGCGCAGCAAATTGTCGGCCAAGCGAAAGCCACGCTTTCGGGCGTCGTCATCGGCAAGGGCGTCGCGGGACTTGCTGACGAACTTTCTGGATATCAGCTCGACGAAGTGCTCCTCGTCGAACACGACCTGCTCGCGCAATACACGCCCGATGCTTATTCCATTGCGCTTCGCCAGGTGATCGAAAGCGCGAAGCCGGATCTCGTGTTATTGCCGCACACCTACCAGGTGCGCGATTTCGCGCCGAAGCTCGCTGCGTCCATGCAAAAAGGAATGATCGGCGACTGCATCGCCTACCGCCAAGAAAATGGAAAGCTCATTTTTGTGCGCCAGATGTTTCAGGGCCGCACCGCGGCGGACGTTGTATTCACAGGCGATCCGCCCTGGATCGCGTCGTTTCAGGCCGGGGCATTTCGTGCGGACCTGGCCGCGAAGCACGCCGGCGGCAAGGCGCCCGTGAAGTCCGTCGGTGTCGAATTGAAGCCCGAGCAAATTCGCACGAAGCCGCTGGAGCTTTTCCGCGAGGCAAAGCAAGCCGTGGACCTCACGCAGGCTCCCTTACTCGTCTCGGTAGGGCGCGGCATTAAGGCGCCCGGAAACATTCCCATGGCTGAAAAGCTGGCGAAATTGATGGGCGGAGAGATTTCGGCGTCGCGGCCGATCTGCGATGAGGGCTGGCTCCCGATGGACAGGCAAATCGGCAGCTCGGGCCAGACCGTCGTGCCGAAGCTTTATCTCGCGCTTGGAATCAGCGGAGCGATCCAGCATGTGGTGGGAATGAAGGGCTCGCGCACGATCGCTGCGATCAACAAGGACGCCAACGCGCCAATTTTCGAAGTCGCCGATTACGGCATCGTAGGCGATCTCTTCGAAATCGTCCCCGCCATGATCGAAGAACTCGAGAAGACCAAGACGAGTTGAGGTCCGGTCGCGTGAGGCAGGCGCGTTACTCCGCGTTCTTCAGCTTCAGCCTGTGTTTGTTTTCTTCGAGGAATGCGCGAAGGTCGGCCGACTTGTCGAGCAGACGAACCCACTGCTCGTAATACAGTGTCACGGGAAAGCGGCCCAGTCCGTAAACGCTGACGCCGCCCTTTTCCCCGACCCGGAATTCGAGGCTGCCTTTCGCCCTCGATCCGGACTGTTTTTCGAGTTCCGCGATGCGAGCCAGCAACTCTTCCTTGGTTTGTTCCGCCATATCGTCACCCCTCATAAAGCCGAGCGGCTAAATGATATCAGTTCGAGAAAGATGGCGGAGCTTCGAAATTCAGCTTCACTCGATGTCATGAACGAGGGGAAAAACACGCGATTGACGACCCTCGCGGGCTCGTCAATCGCGATAGACAAATTCCATCTCGATTCCCGCGACGGTGATGATGTCGCCGGACGTCAGAATCGTGGGATGCGTGATCGGCTGCCCGTTGACGCTCGGCACCTTGTCGGCCGCGCCGATGTAATAGGTCTGATCGTCGCGGCGAGTAATTTGCACGGCCGCCTTGGGCGCGAACCAGCCCTTGAGTTTCACCGTGGCCATGCCGGATTTTCCCACAACGGTAAGCTTGTCGTTGAGCGCGTATTCGCGTTGATTGGTCCTGCCCTTTCGCACGATGAGCGTGGGCACCTTCAAACGCGAAGGCGCAACCTGCGAGCTTTCGCCGACGGCCGCGACCTTCTGAAGGAACTCGCGCCGCTCCTTCGTGTCGAGCATCACGGTCTCGTTGATTTTCGGCGCCGCGGGCCTCGCGCCGCCGTTTCCGGGCGCAAAACCGTCCAGCTCGCGGGACTCGGAGACCACGATCGTGTGCTTGCCGATGCCGACCGAATCGCCCGGCTTGAGCGTCACCATCTTCACGCGCTGGCCGTTGACGAACGTCCCGTTCATGCTGCCGAAATCCTCGAGCATCAGCCGCCCTTCCTCATTGAACACGCGGGCGTGATAGTGCGAGACTGCCGGATTGTCAATCACCAGGCCGTTTTCCGGGGATCGGCCGATGCTAACTTCTTTCGACCCAACGGGCATTTCCTTCAGCACCGAATTTTCGAACTTCAGTACGAGCTTTGCCATTTCAATCCTCCGAAGAATGCGAATCTCAAAATGTAAAATTCTCAGCCTGACGCCGATTTCTTGAACCACTTGCCGATGCGCGCAATCACGCCAACGGGTTTTGCCGCCCGGCGCAGCACGATCACCGTCACGTTGTCTCCGCCACCTGCCTGCTTCGCCATGTCCACCAGGCGTCGGGCGGCTGCCTGGGTTTCAGAGCTTTCGCCGAGCACGCCGGCAATTTGCGAATCCGAAAGCTCTCGCGTGAGCCCGTCGGAGCAGAGCAGCACCGTGTCGCTCTCCATCAGCAGCTCCTCGCTCACGTCCACCTCGACCGTCGGTTCGATGCCGAGGGCGCGGACAAGCACATTCTGCATCGTGCTGCTGGCGGCTTCCTCCGCCGTCATTTTCCCGTGGCGTACCTGTTCGGCGACAAACGAATGGTCGCGCGTAAGTTGATCAAGCTGCCCGTCGCGCAGGCGATAGATCCGGCTGTCTCCGACGTGCGCAACACTCATGCGCTCGTCGGTGCACTGGACTGCAACAATCGTGGCACCCATTCCCCGATGGCCTGCACCTTGTTGTGCAGTGCGGTAAACGACTTCATTCGCCGATCGAATCGCGCTCGCCAGCTTGTTCGATGCGTCGGAAACTCCCTCGATAGGTTCACCGGCGAGAGGCAGCGACGGATTCGTCTCCGCTTCGCGGCAACGCGCAAGGACAGTGTCCACAGCCAGGCGACTCGCCACTTCTCCCGACTCCAGTCCGCCCATCCCGTCCGAGAGCACGAAAAGGTTTAGCTCGGCTGCGACGCCATAGGTGTCCTCATTATTTTCACGGACGCATCCCGTGTCGCTCTGCGCTCCGAATTCCAGCTCCATCCGCATTCCTGCCTCGAGCCTCCGAAATCTAGTTGGGAGTCTGTCGTGGATTCCCGAGAGGGTTCTTGATGAGACGAACGTCGGCGAATCCCTGTGTCTTCAGCCAATCCATCGCGCTCTCGATGCGCTCCGGGCCATATGGGCCTGTCAGAACCACATAGAACTGGCCCGTCAAGCCGTGTCTGGGCACAACAACGACGGGCAGCCCGAGATCTTCGATTTTCTTCGCCGTGTTCTGCGCCTTGTCCTCGCGCTCGAACCGGCCGACCCACAAATAGCTCGGCGTGTTGTCGTTTACGGGAGGTCCTGTGACTGGCTCGGATTCGCCGTAAGGCTTCTCCGCGCGCTGCTGCGTATTCCGAGGCGGGCCATCCGCGGCCGAAGTTTGATTCTTGGCGGGCGTCGTTTCGCGCGCCGCAACCGCTGGTGCTGGCGCCTGCTTCACCGGAGCTGGCGTCCCGGGACCAGCTCCAGCCGGTTTGTCCGTGTCGGCTTTCGCATCAGAAGTTTCCGGAGTTGCCGGTTCCGCAGCCGAGGGTTGAGCAGCGGCGGGAGCAGAAACAGTTTCATCCAGTGCGAAGTCTGGCGGCACCGGCGCAGGCGATGCCGCTGGCGGCGCCAGATTTTCAGTCGCTTGCATCACCTGCACAGAGTGCCATCCCGCAAATGCGCCGACGACCAGCAACGCTCCCAGCAGTACCCACGTCACTGGCGACGTCCGCTTCCGTTCGGCAGCGGGAGGATGCAGCAGTTGAGACTGCATTGGCGAATGGCTCGAATGTTGTGGCGCAAAGACTGCCGCATTCTGCGCCTTCCCCGGCGCTCCCTGTGGGCGCAGCGCGGATTCCAGCTCGCCGATTGATTGAAATCGTTTCGGGGGCTCTTTTTCCAGGCACTTCAAAATGGCGCGTTCGACCACGACTGGGATCGCCGGCTCGATTTCATGGGGCGGAACCGGCGCTTCCCGCATCTGCTTCAGCGCGACCGCGACAGCATTGTCGGCCTGGAATGCCTGCGCGCCAGTGAAGACTTCATACATGATCAGGCCGAGCGAATAAATATCCGTGCGGTAGTCCACGGGCTTTCCGCCCACTTGTTCGGGCGCCATGTAGGCCGGCGTGCCGACCATCGAGCCGGTAAGCCGTGTCACCGCTTCCATCGAACGCGCGATGCCGAAGTCCATGATTTTAACGTTGCCCTGCGCGTCAATCATCACGTTCTCGGGTTTCAAATCGCGGTGCACGATGCCCTGCGCGTGAGCTTCCTTCAGGCCCGAGCAGATCTGGCCAACCAGATCAATTGCCTTACGCGGCGGGAGGCCGCCGAAGCGGTTCAGCACGGACCGCAGGCTTTCGCCCTCCACAAACTCCATCGAAGTGTAAGCGATTCCGCCGATGCGATTGAACTCGTGGACGCGGCACACATTCTTGTGGGTGATTTTGCGCGCAAAGAGGAGCTCGTTCTTGAATCGCTCCATCATCGTCTGATCCGACGCGATCTCCGGCTTCAACAGCTTGAGAGCAACCACTTCCCCCGTCTCGCGATCCCGCGCCTTGTACACATTGCCCATGCTCCCGTGTCCAGCCTCGGCGAGAATGTCGTACCGCTGCGATAGAGCCGCAAGCGTTGCGGGGTTGAGGTTCGACGTGGCTTCAACCGGAGCAGGCTGCTCCGGAATCATGGCCGTAGCATCTGGAACGTCGGTCAGCAGCAGGGTTTCCTGATGCTCCACGCGACGGCGCTCCGCGTCTGCGGGCGGCAGGCCGGAGTTCGGATTGGTCGGTTGGGCCATGGTTCTACAGCTTTAGGATAGGCGAGAAGACACCGGATAGACGCGAATCGGTTGGAAGGTGTGAGGAAAGAGTATCCTGTACCGCAAACCTATCCCCCTGTGGGAAAACGATTTGCGTTCCCGTCCGGAGTTGCGGGTTAGGCCGAGAAAACATAGTTCGACAATTGTCTTGCCGCAATGAATGGCCCGTCTCAAAATAGAGGTTCGTATTTGGCCGCGGAATTTGACTCTTTGCAACCGGGAGATTCCATTGAAGATATCTGTAGTCGGCACCGGATATGTCGGTTTGGTGACAGGGGCCTGTCTCGCAGCAATTGGGCATGAGGTTGTCTGTACGGATAACGACGCGAGCAAGATCAAGACGCTCGAAGCCGGCGGAATTCCCATCTATGAGCCCGGGCTTGAGAACGTAATTCCAAAGGCCCACAAGGAAGGTCGCCTCAATTACAGCGCGAAATTGGCTGATGCGGTCACTTTTGGCGATGCAATTTTCATTTGTGTGGGTACGCCTCCTTTGCCGAACGGAGACGCCGACCTCAGCGCCATTGATCATGTGGCGCGCTTGATCGCCACCGAAGCCAAATCTCCCAAGCTCGTCGTCGAGAAAAGCACCGTGCCGGCACAAACAGGGCAGGAACTTAAGCGCGCCCTTGCGGTCTATGGCCGCAAATCGAACGTAAAATTCAGCGTCGCCTCGAACCCTGAATTCCTGCGCGAGGGCACCGCGGTCGGCGACTTCCTGCATCCCGACCGGATCGTCGTGGGTGTTGAAGACGAGGCGGCCGAGCGGCAGCTCAAGGAAATCTACAAACCAGTGCTGGAGCAGTCATTCAAGTGTCCGGTCCACGTACCCGCGTGCCCGAAAGTTTCAGCGCCCGCTTGGCTCGTGACGACGATCAACAGCGCCGAGCTGATCAAGCACGCCTCGAACTCTTTTCTGGCCTTGAAGATTTCCTACGCCAATATGGTGTCGGACCTGGCGGAACGCCTCGGCGCCGACATCGGTGAAGTCGTGCGCGCGATGGGTATGGATCCCCGCATTGGGCCGAGTTTTCTGTCCGCCGGTTTGGGTTTCGGCGGCTTCTGTTTGCCGAAAGATCTGCAGGCCTTCGTCCATCTCGCGGAACGCTCGGGCGTGGATTTCACGCTGCTCAGGGAAGTGGAAAACATCAACAAGAAGCGGATTGACCGCTTTTATGAAAAGTTGCGCAGCGCCCTCTGGGTCGTTCGCGGGAAACAGATCGGCGTCCTCGGCCTCGCATTCAAGCCCAATACCGACGACGTTCGCTTTGCGCCCGCCATTGACCTGGTAAATCATCTGCTCGGAGAAGGCGCTGTTATCCGGGCCTACGATCCGGAGGCAATGGAACGAGCCCGAGCCATACTCCCGCAGATCGAATACGCGAAAACGCCTTACGATGCCGCCAAGGATGCGGAAGCGCTGCTTATTGCGACGGAATGGGACGAATTCCGCAAGCTCGATTGGGATCGAATCCGGGATTCCATGGCCCGCCCCTTGATCGTGGACGGCCGGAACTTGCTGTCGCCGCGCGAAATGAAGGATCGTGGCTTCGAGTATCGTTCGTTTGGCCGTCCGGATTAATCACCGCACGAGAGCCGTCGCCGCGAAAACCGGCCCAACACAGGCGACGTTCAGGCCTGAGGTTTCGCAGACGCGACCTGCCGCTTGAAGAAATCGTAGGTAATCCGCAGGCCCTGCTCCAGATTTACCTTCGGCTCCCATTTGAGAATTCGCCGCGCCTTTGCGATGTCAGGGCAGCGCTGCTTTGGATCGTCCTCTGGCAACGGGTGGTGCACGATAGGGGCAGTGGTGCCTACGAGTGCGCGCACGCGCTCCGCAAATTCGAGGATGGTGATTTCCGCGGGATTGCCGATATTGACCGGTTCGTGCTCGTTCGATTCCAGCAGCCGGTAGATTCCGTCAATTAAATCCGCCACGTAACAAAAGCTCCGCGTCTGTTTGCCGTCGCCATAAACCGTGATCGGCTCGCCCACAAGGGCCTGATACAGAAAATTCGGGAGCGCGCGTCCGTCGTTCAATCTCATGCGCGGACCATAGGTGTTGAATATCCGGACGATGCGCGTGTCCACATGGTGGTACCGGTGATACGCCATGGTGATGGCTTCCGCGAATCTCTTGGCTTCGTCGTAGACTCCGCGTGGGCCGATCGGATTCACATGTCCCCAGTAAGACTCCGGCTGCGGACTCACCTCCGGATCGCCGTAGCATTCCGAGGTGGATGCCTGAAGAAATCTGGCTTTCTTGGCCATCGCCAGCCCGAGCGCGTTGTGGGTTCCGAGCGCTCCGACCTTCAGCGTTTGAATCGGGAACTTCAAATAGTCCGGCGGGCTCGCGGGCGAAGCGAAATGCAGCACCGCATCCACGGGCCCCGAGACCTCGATGTATTTCGACACGTCCTGCTGGGCGAAGCTAAACCGCGGATTCGAGAGCAGATGCGAAATATTCGAATCCGCGCCGGTGACGAGGTTGTCCATGCAAAGCACGTCCCAACACTTTTCGATGAAGTGATCACAAAGGTGCGATCCAAGAAAGCCTGCCCCGCCCGTTATGACAGCGCGCAAAGGAGATCCTTTCCCGCCAGAT
This sequence comes from uncultured Acidobacteriota bacterium, assembly GCA_963842425.1. Classification (GTDB taxonomy): domain Bacteria; phylum Acidobacteriota; class Terriglobia; order Acidiferrales; family UBA7541; genus Palsa-295. The sequence goes on from CAWJGQ010000016.1 coordinate 315,827, forward strand.
TTGGTGCCGTACGGCCCGCATTCATTATCCCTGAAAACATGCAAAGACAGAACCCGCGCAATCCACGCCCGCCGCAATCTGGTTATCGTTGGCACCGATCGTATTCGCCTCGGAACCGCGTACCCGCGCCGACAGGCATTTTCGCCTGACATTTACCCCGGTTGGTTGCCTCATACGCCATTACCCCCGGTCATTTTCGAGCCTCGGTATCCCGTTCTGTGTTCTAAATAATGTGGGCAACTCATCAGGCATTGGGGAACGTTGATGCAAGGAGTGGCAATGGCCAAGAGTAAGGGACTCCCATCCATATTCTGTCTCGTCTTAATGGTCTTTCTTCAGAGCAACAGCTGCACGAGCTGCTCCGGCGTTCCCTCGGACTACAATTCCGTCGTACTCAAGGTGTCGTCAAATAAGGTTTCCGCGGGAGGGATGGTCACTATCACCGCGAGCGTTCCGAGAGATACCACGGGCGCAGGTGTAACCTGGATATTCACTCCGGCGGTGGGCGCTCCGGTTCCTCCCGGAGTATTCACCGTGAACAGCGTCTTTTCAGCGACGTACGCTGCGCCTACAACAGCCGTCGGCACTCAGTTCACCGTTAGCATCCAGGCCACTTCGATTGCGTTTCCCAGCGAGACGAAGACCATAACCATCACGATTCTGCCCACTGCGGCGCTGACGATTACGACCACCACGTTACCGAACGGTGTCGAGGGCACTGCCTATCCGGCAGCGCAGATGCAGGCCACCGGCGGCGTTCCGCCCTATACGTGGCAGCCAGGGGCCGGCTCCGGTCCCTTCCCGCCGGGATTGACCTTGAATTCGAACGGCACCATCACCGGCACGCCAACCCAGACCGGCGTCTTTAACGCCTTCACGATCCAGGTCAGCGACAGCCAACCGACGCCGGCGACATTTACGACCACCGCGGGGCAGCTCAGCATCACCGTCACAAACGCATTGAACGGCAACTACGCCTTTGAATTCAGCGGATTCAATTCCGGCGGCGGGGCGGTCGTCGTGGCGGGCCACTTCACGGCGGACGGGGTAAGCGTGCTATCCAACGGCGTGGAAGATGTGAATACCATTGCTCAGAATACGTACGCGAACAAGACCTTCACAGGCACGTTCACGTTCTCAAACAACCGCGGCCAATTGAATTTCCTTGGTTCCACCTACACATTTGCCCTCGATGCGACGGGCCTCCACGGCCGCCTCATCGAATCCGATAGCACCGGCATCAATGGCTCGGGCGAGCTTGTCCAGCAGAACACCGCGACCTGCGGATCCCAGACGATGTCGGGCCCGGGCCCACTAGGCTCGGACTTCGTCATTGCGTTGAGCGGAGCAGAAGGGAATTTTACCGGTACCACGCCCGGGCCGTTTGCCGAGGCGGGCCGATTCACCGCTGAAGTGCCTGCAAGCTCTACGACTCCGGGCACCATTGATACCGGCGAAGTGGATACCAACGCTCCGGGGTTCGTCACCACGAAGGACTCAACGTTTTCAGGCACTTTTCAAACGTCCGCGCAGGCCGCGCGCTGCACGATGAGCATCACGCAGCAGCTCGGAAACATGAACTTCAGCGTCTATCCGATTACGACGACGAGCGGACTACTGACCGAAGCCTTCATCGTGGAAACCGATTCGGTCAGCCAGACCACACCTTTCGTCAGCGTCGGGAAATTGATCCATCAAACTGGATATCCGTTCTCCGCACCGATTCAGTCATTCACCACGACGAGTGCGAGCGTCGGAGGATTGTCAGGCCCCGTCATTCCGAGCGGAGGAACCGCTTACGTGCCGTTTGCAGCGATCGCGCGGCTGCAAGCCAACGGGGGAAGTGCTTTGACACTGTCGTTAGTGGAAAATGTCGGCGGGACGGTTGGAACCGCGCTGGGTACAAGCGCTATCTCCGCAAGCTTCTCCACCGGCGATACATTCGGCCGTGTGGATACCAACCTCATCTCTCCGGCGATTATTCCTGTCTTTTACGTCATCGACACCAATGAAGCCATCTCCCTGCTCGAAAACTCCAACGCGCCCGCGCTCGGGCTCTTTGAGCCCCAATCCATGGGCAGCGGCGCCACCTTTACCGCAAGCACAGTGCCCGGCACGCTGGTCCAGGGCACCTCGATGCCTTCCATGAGCTCTGTTCAGAATTTCTCCGGTTTGATCGCACTCACGAGCCTGACATCCACCACCGGCACCCTTTCCGGCACGGAGGATACGCCGACCTCGTTCGCCGTCGTCTCTCCGAACGTCGCGGGAACGTTCCTTTTGACGCCAAGCGGCCCGACAGACGGGAGTGGCGCGCTGACCATGACCCAGGCCTCTCCGCCGCCTCCGTTCAACGGTGCGTTTTTCATCGTCTCGCCGACGAAAATCGTGATGATCACAACGAGCGACTCAAACCCGGTCTTGGGGATTTTCGGAGATCAAACGGACGATTTCGGAGTGAACTAAGATCTGAGCTTCGCGGACTTCTAGTAAGCCCAGCGCATCAGCACAGCGCCCGTCGTATATCCGGCGCCGACGGCGATCAGCAAAACCAGGTCGCCCTTGCGCAAGCGCTTCTGTTCGACAGCATCCACCAACCCCAACGGGATCGTCGCAGCAGTCGTATTTCCGTAGCGGTCAATATTCACCAGTACCTTCGAATCATCCACGCCCAGCCGCTCCTGCATCGCGCGAATGATGCGCAGGTTCGCTTGATGGGGAACCACGAGCGCCAGGTCCTTGCTCGTCAGCCCGTTGCGCTCCAGAATCTGGCACGCGAGCTCGCTCATTCGCCGCACGGCGTACTTGAACACCTGCTGGCCTTCCTGATGGACGAAGTGCATGCGCTTCTCAACCGTCTCGTGCGAGGGCGGATGCAGCGATCCTCCGGCGGGCATGTATAGATTGCAGCCGCCCGCGCCGTCAACGTCATGCACGAAATCAATGATTCCTTCCGCGTCCGAAGCGGCGGGTTCCAGCAGCACCGCGCCCGCCCCGTCGCCGAATAGCACGCAGGTGGTGCGGTCGCGAAAATCGAGGATGGACGTCATCACGTCCGCGCCGATCACGAGCACTTTCTTGTGCGATCCCATGCCTACAAACTGCGCGCCCACCGTCAGCGCGTAGGCGAAACCCGAGCACGCCGCAGAAAGATCGAAACCCCATGCCTTTGTCGCGCCCAGCCGGTCCTGGATCAGACACGCCGTCGCGGGAAACAGCATGTCCGGCGTGACCGTCGCCACCACGATCAGGTCAATTTCCTCCGGGCGAACGCCCTTCGTCGCCAGCAGTTTCTTGGCGGCTCCGGTTCCCAGATGCGAAGAAGCGACTCCCGGGTCCGCATAGTGCCGCTCGCGAATCCCTGTCCGCGTGCGAATCCAGTCGTCGGTGGTATCCACCATCTTTTCGATGTCCGCGTTGGTGACCACGCGAGGCGGCAGGTACCCGGCCACACCAGTGATTTTCGCGGCAATCCGATGGCTCATCAAACTCTCCGTTCTCGTTTAGACCGTCCGCGATTGTATGCAATCCCGCGCTGCGGTGACAAGCAAAACACGCGATCTGCGGCGCTTTCCGCGCCCGCAAAGTTTTCGCTCGTGCGGTCTTCTTGATGCATCATGGACGCATGACGCCAGCCGAGCAAACACGCTGGATCGGCGAGCGGGCCCGCGCCTCCGGCTTCGATCTTTGCGGTGTCGCACCCGTCGCGGAAGCGTTGGATACCGCTTCGGCCGAATCATTCCCGGAACTCGATCGCCTTCCCGAGTGGCTTGCGCGCGGCTACGCGGGCGAGATGAGTTATCTCCACGATCCGCGCCGCGCGGATCCCCGGCATGTTCTCGAGGGCGCTCGCAGTCTGATCGTCGTCGCGCTCAATTACAATTCGGCGCCCCGCGCCACCGCTTCGCCCGAAATCGCCGATGCCGAATCGCCGCGCGGATGGATTTCTCGGTACGCCTGGGGCGACGACTATCACGACCTTATGCAGCAGAAATTGCGGGCGCTGATCTCCGAAATGCGTACGGCGTTCACCGAGCCATTCGACGCCCGCGCCTACACCGACACGGGCCCTATCATCGAGCGCGTGGCGGCGAAATATGCTGGCCTCGGCTGGCTCGCGAAAAATACCTGCCTGATCAATTCGCAGCTCGGCTCTTGGTTTTTCCTGGGCGTCATCGTCACCACGCTCCCTCTCGAACCGACCCTCGCGCCAGGCGAACCTCCGCCTGCGGATCTCTGCGGAACGTGCACGCGCTGCCTCGATGCTTGCCCCACGCAGGCGTTTCCGGATGCGTACGTCCTCGACGCGCGCCGCTGCATCTCCTATCTCTCCATCGAGCTCCGCGGAGAAATTCCGGAGGAGCTTCGCCCTCAGATGGGCCGCGCCGTCATCGGCTGCGATATCTGCCAGGACGTTTGTCCCTGGAATCGCAAAGCGCCGGTCACGTCCATGGCCGCGTTTCAACCGCGCGACGCGCTTGAAAATGGAAACTCGCTCGTTGCTCCGGAGCTTGAGTGGCTCGCTTCCCTCTCGCAGCAGGAATTCAGTGCCATTTTTCGTGGCAGCGCGGCCAAGCGCGCCAAATGGCGAGGCCTGGTTCGCAACGCCTCCGTGGCATTGGGAAATTCCGGAATCACGCCCGATCGAGAAGCCTATCCGCGCGTCATTCGCTTGCTCGATCGCCTTGCCTCTTCCGACGACTCGCTCATTTCCGGCCACGCTCGATGGGCGCTCGATCGCCTTTCCTCAATGAACTCCGCCGCACCGCCTCCCGCAGCGCAAAATCTGCCGGCTGCCGATGAAATATCCTGAAAAACTCAATAGACATCGAAACGAGCTTTTTGCGATACTTTCTCGTTCAAGTAGTCACCGGCCTTCCTTCCGGGAATGAGCCGCATCCTAAAGAAAACCCAGGATTGACAGTCTATGAAAGCAATTTATAAAGTCGCTTCTTGCGCGGTCGTTTTGCTGGCTGCTGGATTCGGCGCTTCGCGCCTCTCATCGCGCGAAAGCGCACCCCCTGCGCCACAGAAGAATGCGTCGCCTGCTGCTCCGCAAGGTTCCATTGATCGCGGCCGTTACCTGGTTGAAGACGTCGCCATGTGCGAGGAATGCCACACCCCTCGCGACGCCGGCGGCAATCTCGACGAATCCCGTCGCCTTCAGGGCGCGCAGATCTGGATCGTGCCCGTTCACGCGAATCCGAATTGGGCCAACAATGCTCCCGCATTGGCGGGTTTCGGCGGATATTCAGATGAGCAGGGCGAAGACGTCCTCGAAAAAGGCGTGGGGCCGAATGGTGAGATCATTCGCCAGCCGATGCACATCTACCATATGAATCACGCGGATGCCCAAGCCATCATCGCGTACCTGCGTTCTCTCTCGAGCGCCTATCCGCAATAGTCCCGTGGATACGTGCTACGGACCGTACACGTCCAGCTCCGTTTGCGTTCCGATGTAAACCTTCCCGTTCGCAATAGTCGGCACCGCAAATTTGACCGCGTCACCCGCTTGATCGCTAGGAACAATCGAAGAATCGTAAAGCTCCGTGAGCAGGTTCGTGGCGTCGTAGGCGTGCAACACTGCAGGTCCCGGCGAAGGGTTAGCCGGTAGTCCGTACTGTGTCGAGTCAATGGCCCATACGATTCCGCCGGAGGTTCCCTGCGCCGAAATGGACGGCGTTGCGCCGGGAAATCCAAGCGAGGTCGCGCTCGTCGAACTTGGCGCCGAAGCGAGCTGGCCGCTAGTCACCCGGAATTCCACCAGGTTGTCGAATATGCCCCAGAAATAAACGTTGCCGTTCCAATACGCCGGAGTACAAAACACTGGGCCGACCTCGAACGGCAGCTCCTGGGCGATCTGAGGATTGCTGGCGCAGCCCGAGCAGTAATGTTGGTTATTCGCGGTCATCTGGTTCCGGTCAATCACAAAGATCGTTCCCTCTTTCCCGGCCTGCACGAGTTCCTGAGGATGCGCCCCGGTCTGATCGGGAAGCAGCATCACGCCGCCTGACCCCAAATCGCTATCGTTCGCCTCGAGAGTGCTCTGGTCGAACGGCGTAAAATAGTCCTCCAGGGAAAACGATGTTCCGGCCATAAACAGCTTCATGTTCGTATCGCCGAGAAGCTGCGCCGGGACGTTAGCCGTGTCAAAGTCCCCATTGCCGGATGCGATGAAGATGTTTGCGCTCGAATCCGCGGCAATCCCGGCTCCCGACATCCAGAATCCGCCCCTTGCTGAATTGGCGCTTTCCGGAGATTCGTTGAACACCGCCAGCTGAGCCAGCGTGGTTGCGCCGTACGCGAAAATCCATCCGTGGTAGGGCGCATTGTCGCAGTCCGACGCGTACGCCACGTAGACGACTCCGTTCAGCAGCAGCAGGCCCGGCCGGTTCGTGTGCATCACAGGATCGAACGCAATCCCGGATACCGTTGCCGTGATCGTCGCCGGTGGGAAGACCCTCTCGGCTCCCGTTGTAATGTCGAGCGCGTGGAGCCGGTGGAAAAAATTCCCGCTCTCACTCGATTTTGACTCCACGTACATCGTCCCCGTGCTCGGATCAATTACCGGCGTGCTGGTGACGCCGACCGTCGGGATCACGTCTGTGCACGGATTGTCCGTGCTGCTGTTGGTTGGCGCCGCCCCTGTTCCGGCGCCGTGCGCGGCGTCCAGCAACGTCACTTTCCAGAGCGGGTTCGCGTTTGCGCTGCTGTTCGAATCGGCGTCGAACGCGTACACGCTGTCATTCTCCGTCACCACGTAAACCACGTTGTGCGTGGCTCCCGAAATCTTCACCTGCGGCACGTACAGCGGCTGCCCGTAAATAAAGCCATCCACCGGCTGCGAGAATTTCTTGCCGAACGTTCCGGGGAAGGCTCCCGACGTGAGCGCGGTCTCGTTCAGGTTCTGTCCCGTCCGCCCGATATCGTTGTGCTGCGTGAATACGCCGGCGAAGCCGCTCGTGTTTGACGTGTGATTGGTAACGCTCAGGATCGACACGCCGGTGACTCCCGCAGAAACCGCCGCGATGGAAGTGAATCCGTCATTCTGACCTGCCGCCAATGCCACGCTCGTCGCGCTTCCAGACGAATTCACCGTCGCTACGTTGGTGTTTGTGGACGTCCACGTGGCGGTCGCCGTCAGGTCCTGCGTGCTACCGTCACTGTAATGACCGGTGGCCGTAAATGCCTGCACCGCAGCGTTGTCCGCGATCACGGGATTCTGCGGGCCGACCACCAGAACCTGCAGAGAGGGACCTGTTGCCGTCGTCGTGGCTGTCGCCGTAGTCGAATAAGGGCCGGTGTTGTTCAAAGTGTCTGCCGCCCGTACTTCGTATGTGTAACTCGTCGAAGCCGTCAACCCGGTGTTGTTGAAGGTCGTAGTCGCCGACGTGCCGACCTGCGCAAAATTCGAGCAGTTCGTCCCCGAACACTGTGCGATCTGGTAGCCGCTGATCGTGCCGCCCGCTTCCGTCGATGCTGTCCAGGTGAGATTGATCTGCGAGCTGCTTACGGCCGTGGCCACCAGATTTGTTGGGGCCGTGGGCACCCCAGCCAATGTCGCGGCGGTCGCCGGAGTCGAATAAGGTCCGGTGTTATTCGAAGTGTCCACCGCGCGCACTTCGTAGCTGTAACTGGTCGAACCCGTCAGCCCCGTGTTGTTAAAGGTCGTAGTCGCCGATGTCCCGACCTGCGCAAAGTTCGAGCAGTTCGTCCCCGAACACTGTGCGATCTGGTAGCCGCTGATAGTGCCACCAGCTTCCGTTGACGCCGTCCAGGAAAGATTGATCTGCGTAGCGCTCACCACCGTCAGCGTCAGATTGCTTGGCGCCGTGGGGATCGGGGCGGTCAATGTCGTGGCTGCCGCCGAAGTCGAATAAGGGCCCGTGTTGTTCGAAGTGTCCACCGCGCGTACTTCGTATGTGTAACTCGTTGAAGGCGTGAGCCCCGTGTTGTTGAAAGTCGTAGTCGCCGAGGTCCCGACCTGCGCAAAGTTCGAGCAGTTCGTTCCCGAGCACCGTGCGATCTGGTAGCCGCTGATCGTGCCGCCCGCTTCCGTTGACGCCGTCCAGGAAAGATTGATCTGCGTCGCGCTCACCACCGTCAGTGTCAGATTGCCTGGCGCCGTGGGGACCGGGGCGGTCAATGTCGTGGCTGCCGCCGAAGTCGAATAAGGTCCGGTGTTATTCGAAGTGTCTTCCGCGCGTACTTCGTATGTGTAACTCGTTGAAGGCGTGAGCCCCGTGTTGTTGAAAGTCGTAGTCGCCGAGGTCCCGACCTGCGCAAAGTTCGAGCAGTTCGTTCCCGAGCACCGTGCGATCTGATAGCCGCTGATCGTGCCGCCCGTTTCCGTTGATGCTGTCCAGGAAAGGTTGATCTGCGTGGCGCTCACCACCGTCAGCGTCAGATTGCCCGGTGCTGTGGGGACCGGGGCGGTCGATGTCGTGGCTGCCGCCGAAGTCGAATAAGGGCCGGCGTTGTTGGAAGTATCAACCGCGCGTACCTCGTATGTGTAACTCGTCGCAGCCGTCAGCCCGGTGTTGTTGAAGGCCGTAGTCGCCGATGTCGCAATCTGCACGAAGTTGGAGCAGTTCGTCCCCGAACACTGTGCGATCTGGTAGCCGCTGATCGTGCCTTCCGTGTCCGTTGATGCCGTCCAGGAAAGATTGATCTGAGTGGCGCTCACCACTGTCAGCGTCAGATTGCCCGGCGCCGTGGGTGTTGACCCGCCGCCCGAGGAAACCTTGAAGGCGCACGCCCCAACGTAAATGAGCGCGCATATAGCTATGCCTAATAGGCTTAACCGGCGTACGTTTCTCGATGAACCCGGCATCGGGTAGGTCTCCTGAGGGTCAAGCACAAGCAATGGTAACATTGCAGCAACATTGCGGCGTTACCCTATAGCCCTACAAGGATACCATGACTCGCATCACCATCCCGGACTCCCAGCGATTCTTCAACCGCCATCTCTCCTGGATGCAGTTCAACCAGCGCGTTCTGGAAGAGGCGCGCGATCCGGGCAATCCGCTGCTGGAACGCGTGAAGTTTCTGGGCATTACCGCGAGCAATTTGGACGAGTTTGTCGAGGTGCGCCTCGCCGGCCTGATGCAACAAGCCGAACACGGAAATCGCGAGCCCGAAGCCGACGGACGGACCCCCGAACAAGTGCTTGCCGAGCTTACCTCGAAAATTCACAGCTTCGTGGACGGGCAGTATGAATGCTGGCGTGACGAACTCGTTCCTGCCTTGGAGGCCGAGTCCGTCCGCGTCCTCGGGCGCAGCGATTTGCGCCCCGAAGCTCTCGAGTACATTGATAATTTCTACGCGAAGACGGTCGAGCCGCTTCTTACGCCGGTTACCGTGGACCCCGCGCACCCGTTTCCCCTCGTCTTGAACAAAGCGCTTTGCCTGGCGTTTCTGCTCAAGCGCAAGCGGCGCGGTTCGCAAATTTATCTGGGAGTCGTCACCGTGCCCCGTGCGTTGCCGCGCTTGGTGCGCCTGCCCTCGCCCAAAACCAAAGTCGAATATGTGTTTTTGCACGACGTCGTTCACGCCTTCGCCGAGCGGCTCTATCACGGATACGAAATCCTTTCGGCTGCCGCCTTCCGCGTCACTCGCAACAGTAACCTCTACCTCGAAGAGGAGGAGTCCCGCAGCATTCTTGAATCGGTGGACCTGCAAATTCACCGACGCCGCAAGGGACAGGCAGTGCGCCTGGAAATCGAGGCGGGCGCGAATCAGGAAATCGTGGACCGGCTCGAAGCGAATTTCCGGCTTTCACCCGGGCAGGTTTTTCGCGTCAATGGCCCTATCAATCTCTCGCGGCTCTTCCATCTCTATGAACAGACCCCGCGGCCAGATCTGAAATACCACGCTTTCGCGCCGCGCGAATTGAATCTCAAGCTCGGTTCTTCGTCGCTGTTTGAACTGGTCCGGAAGCGCAACATTCTCCTGCATCATCCGTACGATTCCTATTCGACCGTGGTGCGCTTCATCGAAAGTGCGGCGCAGGATCCCGACGTCCTCTCGATCAAGCAGACGCTCTATCGCACCAGCGAGAATTCGCCCATCGTGCGCGCACTGATTGACGCCGCGGCCAGAAAAGAAGTCGCGGTGGTCGTCGAGTTGAAGGCGCGCTTTGACGAAGCTTCTAATATTCGCTGGGCGCGAAACTTGCAGGATGCCGGTGTGCAGGTTTTTCACGGCGTCGTTGGCCTGAAAACGCACTGCAAGCTCGCGCTTGTCGCGCGGCGTGAACCCGATGGCCAGATTCGCCGTTACGCTCATCTCGGCACCGGCAACTACAATCCTTCGACGGCGCGTTTCTATACCGATCTGAGCCTGCTCACCAGCGACACGCACCTCACCTCCGCCGTGCACCACGTCTTCAACTACCTGACGGCGCATTCCGAGCGTTCGCAGTACTCCCCGCTGTTTGTGGCTCCGCTGAACCTCGGCAGGAATTTCCTCGCCTTGATTGACCGCGAAACGGCTCACGCGAGGGCCGGGCGCCCCGCATTCATCTTTGCGAAATTCAATTCACTCCTCGACGAAAAGATCATTCAGGCGCTCTATCGCGCTTCGCAGGCGGGGGTGCATATCGAGCTAATCGTGCGCGGCGCCTGCACGCTGCGTCCTGGCGTTCGCGGGCTTAGCAGCCGGATACGCGTGCGGAGCGTCATCGGTCGCTTTCTCGAGCACAGTCGCATCTTCGTCTTCGGCAACGCCGGCAAGACGGAAGTATTTCTCGGCAGCGCCGATTGGATGCAGCGCAACATCAACGAGCGCGTCGAGGTGATTTTCCGATTGCGGGATCCCGTGCTCTGCAATCAGCTCTTCACCGAAGTGATCGCACCTTATCTTGGCGACACATTGAAGACGCGGGTCCTGATGCCGGACGGCGAATACATTCGCCTCCATGAAGCTCGCCGCCTCGCTCATCTCCGGAATGGTCATCGCTTCAACGTGCAGGAGTTCCTCATCGAGTTCACCGAGGGCCGCGAGAGTCTCGCTTCCGTTCCTGCGATGCCGGCCTTCCTCAGTCGTCTCCGTCCACCGCACTCCGTCGTCACAGAATCCAACTAGCAATTCGCAAAGAATGCTCGCCCGCAAAGGTTTGTCTTCGTAGGGGCGTAGCACTGCTACGCCCGGCACAAGTGCTTGGCGACAAGTTTCCAATCCGCAACAGCTCCGGCAGAGGCACAGCGCATGTGGAGTGCGGCGGCTTGCCGCCGCTGTTTGCCGTCCGCCGCGGCGGACGTGCTCCAGCTCGTAACCGAGGTCGCTAGGCCTGCGCGTTAATCCTCCCAATACTTTCACCGATGTTTCTTCGTAGGGGCATCCGCCGCGGCGGACTGTGCCCGGCACGCATGCTTGGCGACACGTTTCCAATCCACCACAGCTCTACCATCGGCACAGCGCATGTGGAGTGCGGCGGCTTGCCGCCGCTGTTTGCCGTCCCGGCTCGCCGGGACGTGCTGCAACTTGTAACCGAGGTCGGTCGGCCGGCGAGCCGCAGCCACCCACCCAACGCTAAGGCGCACTCCGCATTCCCTCTGTATAATCGCCAGCGATGGAAGAGCGATTGGAAGCGGCGGTCAAGTGGCTGCTATGGCCGGAGACGGCGGCTGGGAAGACTCCCGGGCATATCTGGCCGCGCTGGATTTTTCTGCGCGCTCTCGGAGTCTTCTACTTTTCCGCGTTCTATTCGCTTCTGTTTCAAATCAAGGGCTTGATCGGCCCCAACGGAATTCTGCCCGCCACTGACTATCTGCAGGCGGTTTCTGCGGCATTCCATTTTTGGCGCCTCTGGTTCGCGCCCACCCTCTTCTGGTTCAGTGCCAGCGACCGCGCGCTCATGCTCGTCTGCTGGGTTGGTGCGATCGCGTCGCTCCTGCTGGTCGCCAACGTCTGGCCGCGCGCTACTCTTGCCGTCAGTTTCGTCTGCTTTCTGTCCTTCATCAGCGCCGCGCAGGATTTTTCCAGTTATCAATCGGACGGCATGTTGCTCGAAGCAGGATTCATCGGTCTGTTTTTCGCGCCACCCGGATTCTGGCCGGGCCTCGCTCGCGCGAACGCGCCCTCTCGCGCCAGCCTGTTTCTCCTGCGCTGGGAATGGTTCCGCATCTATTTCGAATCCGGCGTGGCGAAGATGGCTAGCGGCGATCTTTCGTGGCGAAATTTCACCGCGATGGACGACTATTACCAGAACGGCCCGCTGCCAACGTGGATCGGCTGGTACGTGCAGCACTTCCCGCACTGGTTCCAGGCCTCGGCTGTATTTCTCACTCTTGCGATTGAAATTGTGCTGGTCTGGATGTTGTTCCTCCCACGCCGGTTCCGCATCGCCTGCTTCTGCATCGTCACGCCGTTCGAGATTGGCATCATCCTGACGGCGAACTACACATTCCTGAATTATCTCGTGCTCGCGCTCGGTTTCCTGTTGCTCGACGATCGAGTCATCGAATGGATTCTCCCGATCCGCCTTCGAGCGTTGGTTGACCGCAAGCCCGCGCCAGCCGCGATCGTTGAATCGCCGCCGGTGGGTTCACGCGCGCATTGGCGGATTCGGCTCAGGCCTGTCCGCGTGAGTATCGGCGGAATTTGCCTCGGGCTGATCTTTTACGCGACCTCGGCGTGGCTCATCTGGCAGCTCGCGCCGGCTGTCTCGTTGCCGCAAAAACCCGTGCAGCTGCTTGAGCCATTCCGCATCGCGAATCGTTATGGCTTGTTCGCGGTGATGACCCACGCGCGCTACGAAATCGAATTCCAGGGATCAACCGACGGGATCAATTGGACAGCGTACCCGTTCCGCTACAAGCCGCAGGATGTTCGTCAGGCGCCCGGAATTTACGCGCCCTACCAGCCGCGGTTCGAATGGAACTTATGGTTCGCGTCGCTCGGGCAGTGGCGCCAGTACCGTTTCGTGCTATTTGCCCAGGAGCGCCTGCTCACGAGCGAGCCGGACGTCCTCGCGCTGTTTGCCGCGAATCCGTTTGCAGGCGCGCCGCCGAAGCAGGTGCGCGCGGTCGTCTATCAGTATTGGTTCACCGATGTGAAAACGAAACGCGAGCAGGGAACCTGGTGGCGCCGCGAGCTGCTCGGAAATTACTCGCCGGTGCTCGAGCGCGAAAGCGACGGGAAAATCGTCGTGCTCGCATTTGACACCGTGGACCAGCTGCCCGAGTAGCGGCGTCCTCGTAGGGGCGCAGTCCGCCGCGGCGGACTACCCCCGGCGCCGATGCTTCGCAACGCGCTGCCCATTGACACCAGCCGCCGACCGAGAGGTTTTCGTAGGGGCGCTGCTTGCTGCGCCCTCTTGCTTTGCTACGCGCCCGCAATTCCGTTAGCCTATTGAAGTTCGAATGAGTGCCGCATGAGACGCCAGCACACAACCGAGAAGAAAGAAGCGCACGAACCGAATGTCACCGGCGCAGAGGTCGTCGCCTATCTCGCGACCCTGTCCCAGCCCATGAGCATCCGCCGGATCGCCCATGGCATGGATCTCAATCATCGCGGCCGGCGCTACCTTCCGCGCGTTCTCCAGCAGCTGAAGCGCCGCGGGGATATCGAGGAAATTTACGGCGGACGTTTTCGCCTGGCTGAACAGAAGAGCGAGCCGAGCCCCGCGTCGCGGCGCGCCGCGCGCGCTGCCGAGTCGGCTGCAAAATCTCCCGACGCGGTTGCACCTGCGCCTCCAGCAGCGCCCAAGCGAGCCCGCGATCCGAATCTGATCGCCGGGCGCATCGTCGCGCATCGCGATGGTTATGGATTCCTCGTTCCGGACCATCCGATCCCCAGAGTTGATGGCGATCTCTTCATCGGCCGCGACAATCTGGGCGACGCGATGAATGGCGATCACGTCCTCGCGCGCATCGAGCGGAGGCGCGCCGATGGCCGCGCGGAAGGGCGCGTCGTGCAAGTCGTCGAGCGCGAACATCAGACCATTGTCGGCCTGTTCCGCTACGGACCTCACGGAAACAACGTGTTGCCCTACGACACGCGCATTCCGCACGAGGTTGCGATCCCTCCGGGCGATGAGCTGACTCCGCAGCTGCGTGAAAAACTGACCGCGAGCCTTAAAGGCGCGCCGGTAACGACCGGCCGCGCGCGCTTGCCCGAACTCGATGGCGCTGTGGTTAACGTCCAAATCACGCGCTACCCGAGGGGCGGCCTCGCGCCGTCGGGACGCGTCATCGAAATCCTCGGCCGGCCGGGCGATATCGGCGTGGACGTTGAAATCATTATTCGCAAGCATCACCTGCCGTTTGTCTTCGACGCGGAGGTGCTCGCGCAGGCGCGCGCCACGCAGCAGCAGGTGTCCGAAGCGGATCTGCGCGGGCGCCGCGATTTCCGCGATTTGCCCATCGTGACGATTGACGGCGAAACCGCGCGCGATTTCGACGACGCGGTTTTGGTCCGCCCGCTGCCGAATGGACATTTCGAGTTGCAGGTGCACATCGCGGACGTGGCGCACTACGTGCAGCGCGATTCGGCGCTCGATCGCGAAGCGCGTTTGCGCGGCACTTCCGTCTATTTTCCGAACCGCGCGGTGCCGATGCTGCCGGAGGAACTTTCGAACGGAATCTGCTCGCTGAATCCGAAAGTTGACCGCCTGGTGATGAGCGCGATCATGGAAATGGACGCCACCGGGAAAATGGTCGGCGCCGAGTTCGCGTCCGGCGTGATCCGCTCCGCGGAGCGCATGACCTACACAAACGTCAACAAGGTGCTCGAAGGCGATCCGGAAATGAGCCAGCGCTACGCTCCGCTGGTGGATGAATTCCGCCGGATGAAGGAGCTGGCGCTGCTGCTCAATCGCCGGCGCCACGAGCGCGGCTCGATTGATTTCGATCTTCCGGAAGCGATCATTGAATTCGACGAATCCGGGCGCATGAAAAGCATCGTTCGCAGCGAGCGAAATATCGCGCATCGGCTGATCGAGGAATTCATGCTCGCGGCCAACGAAGCCGTCGCTGCGTATCTCGACAAGCGCGGCGTCGCGTCGCTTCATCGCGTCCACGAAAAACCCGATCCGAAGCGCGTGCTCGAATTTGAGGAGCTGGCGCAGGCGTTCGGCTACTCGCTCGGTGTGGACGATCTCGCGGAGCGCAAAATTTCCGTGAGGCATGGCCTGGTGCGGCCGCAGGCGCGGGGCGGCGGCAGCGGCCGGGGCCGCATGCGTCCCATGAGCGTCACGCTGCCCGCCGCGGATGAAGTTGACATTCGTCCGCAGCACTATCAGCGGCTGACGGAAAAGATCGCCGGAAAACCCGAGGAGCGAATCCTTTCTTACTTGATGCTGCGTTCGCTGAAGCAGGCTCGCTACGCTGCGGACCTGCTCGGCCATTTCGCGCTCGCCGCGAAGGAGTACACGCATTTCACTTCGCCGATTCGCCGCTACCCGGACCTGATCGTTCATCGCGCGCTGAAATGGGCGCTCGAAAATCCGGCGGTGGCGCCGGTGCGCATGCCGAATCCGAATGCGCGCCCGGGGAGGGACGAAACCGTCGCGGCTCTGGGCCCGTATCGCCGCGTGGAGCTGGAGGGCATCGCGTCCGAAAGCTCGGAAGCGGAGCGCCGCGCCGAAGCCGCCGAGCGCGAACTGATGGAGTGGAAGACGGCGCAGTTTATGGAAAGCCATCTGGGCGAGGAGTACGACGCGCTGATCGTCTCGATCCAGAAGTTCGGGTTCTTCGTCGAGCTGACGGAGATTTTCGTCGAGGGGCTGGTGAGTATTGATCGCCTGGAAGAATCCACGGGCCAGCGGTGCGTGTTTCGCGAGCGGGACCATACGATTGTGACGGAGCCGAATCGGGGGACGCGCGGCGGTTCGTCGGCCAAGAGAATTTTCCGGCTCGGCGATCGCGTGCAGGTGCGCGCTGAGCGGATTGATCCTTTCCGGCATCGCGTGGAGTTTGCGCTGATTTAAAAATGAGGAGTGCGGGATGAAACCAACGGTTGGGTTGATCGGGTTGGGACTGATGGGCGGGCCGATGGGGCGGAATCTGCTGAAAGCGGGGTTTCCGCTCGTCGTGTGGAATCGGACGAAGGCGAAGGCGGACGAACTCGTTGCCGAAGGTGCGAAGCTTGGCGCCGATCCGCGCGCCGTGGCCGAGCAAGCGGATGTGCTGATCACGATCGTCAGCGATCCGGCCGCTCTGGAAGAAGTTTTGTTCGGTGCGCGCGGCGCGATGCAGGGATTGCGCGCGGGAAGCGCGCTGATTGATTCGAGCACAGTGTCTCCCGAGCTTGCGCGACGCGTCGCGGCAGCTTGCGCGGAACGCGGAGTGGATTTTCTCGACGCGCCGGTGACCGGCGGAACGTGGGGCGCGCAGAAGGGCGAGCTGGTTTTCATGATCGGCGGCAAGGCCGAAGCGCTGGAGCGCGTGAAGCCGGTGCTCGAAGCGGTCGGGAAAAGATTCTTGCTGCTCGGACCGAATGGCGCGGGACAAACTGTAAAGCTCGGAATGAATCTGCTGCTGGCGCTGCAGGTGGATGCGTTCGCGGAAAGTCTTGCGCTGGTCACCGCAGCGGGCGTGCCGGCCGAAAAACTGATGGAAGTGCTGCAATCGAGCATGGCGCGTTCCGGAGTGCTCGACGTGAAAGCGCCGATGATGGTGAAGGGCGAATATCCTGCGAGCTTTCCGCTGCGGCTGATGCACAAGGACGTCCGGCTGGCGCTTGAACTCGCTCGCCACAAAGGAGTGACGCTGCCTTGTGGAGCGGCTGCGTATGCAACTTACTCGGCGGTCATGAAAGCCGCTGACGCCGCGAACGAAGATCCGGATTTTGCCGCCGTCGCGAGGTTTTGGCAGCGGTGAAAAGGGGCGAGGGCGAGGGTTGAGGGGTGAGGTTCCAGGAGAAAGCGATAATTCTCAGGTGGATTCGGCAGATAGGGTCCCTCGGCTCGTCCGCCACGGCGGACTCGCTCGGGATGACGGTTGATCTCCCGGGCTCGACTCACCGTCGACCTGGGAGCCCTTTTGATCGGGTCGTCGAATTGTGTGTCACTTAATTAGGGTGCCTTTCCTTTGTTTTCAGTAAGATACGAGGGAAATTACTTTGCATGGTGTGACACTTGTTTCAGCGCGAAAATGTGCCTGATTCGAGAGATCCCTCGGCTCGTCCGCCACGGCGGAAGCAAAATACATACATGCTGCGATAGAGCCGGCGCAAGGGTACAGGTACAGCACGGTTGTTTTATGTCGGAGCTGAAGCTCCGACCCCCTGAGGCCGGAAAGCCGCCGCGGCGGATGCAAGATACATACATGCTGCGATAAAGTCGGCGCAAAGGTGCGGGTACAGCACGGTTGTTTTATGTCGGAGCTGAAGCTCCGACCCCCTAAGGCCGGAAAGCCAACGGACGGGCACATCGAAAGCCGCCACGGCGGATGCAAGATGCGCACATGCTGCGATAGGGTCAGCGTAACGGTGAACGCGCCGCTCGACCTGTTCGTTCAATATTCAAGTGTCAAAGAGCATCGCGCCCTCGTCGAGAGAGCGGGCGGCTTCCAAGATCGGAAGTCGCGTTCATGCGCGGACTTCATACGCCGTAGAAGACTAGCAGAAGGAAGTTCTTGGCGCGCCCGGTCGAAAGGACAAGAAAAGTACAAGAGCGCGTACCTGTCCGTTCCTAGGTGCTCGACAAATCAGCTGAGCGAGCAGCGCCCATCTTCGCTGATCCCGCTTGCGACTTTTGGTGCGCGCGTCAAGGGGTTGGTGGTGTGGACTTCACTCCGACAAGGGACTGCCGGCGGTTCAGGTGCCGAGAGGCGTGCCTAACTGGAGTTCCATTACAATCGCAGGCTCGTCCGGGTCGTCGTAATAATCGCGGTCTATGTCACGGATTTTGAAACCCAACTTCAAATTAAGTCGGATAATCGACTCGTTGCTCTGTCGCGCGTTAGTAACGATTGCTTGGAAACCGTGTTGCTTCGCGTAATCAATCTGCCACTTTTTCTGCTGCTTCCCGAAACCCAAACGGCGAAACTCTGGCAGAACGCCGGTGCTGACAATGAATAAGCAGTCCGGTCTGGGTTGATCGTTGTAATCCGTGCCGTGCAGAAACGACGAGCATCCGACTGTAATTCCGTCAGCAATCATCCAAAAGGATTCGAAATCGGCCCATTCTTCACGAGGGAACCAGTCCGCGGGATAAGCATGAAACACCTTCCGGTCAAATTCACAGAGTGCATCAAGCTCATCGGGGACATTAGCTTTCCTGAATTCTATTTTCGTGGGGCCAGATTCATCACGGAGCACTGTGCTCAGACAGCGTCCCAATCCGTCAAGATCTGGGTATATTGAGATCTCGTCGATCCCGGCGACTGCAAGTTCCTCCTCGATTTGTGAAACCACCGCGAAAGGAATGATGCATTTCGTTAGGTGTGCATTCGGAACACTGCGGAGTTTCTCGAGACCGTCTGGATTCGAACCGTGGACCGTAAAGCAGGACCTTTGTGTGCTGATCCTCCTCGCCATGTGCGTGGGGTAGACGGCGACTGGCCTCTCTTCTAGTTGAGTTTTCGCGTCGAAGCGGTCCGGCAGCCACAATTCGTATCGGCTCGCGTCAGTCTCGAAGAGACCTTTCGTCGCCCCTGGAGGAATGACTTCCCGTTCACCAATGACTTCTTTGTTCAGCCACCAGGGATCGATTGCCCAAACTGCAGCATCCCGGTCCTGTCGATCTCTAACTGCAAAATAAAGAGCAATCAATGCGCTTTCCGTCCAATCAAGCAAACGAGTGGGGGCGCCTGAGTGCTGCATCAAGAAATACCACTCCCAGGAGTTTTGGGGTATTTCGTGTGTGAGGCTTGGGCCGCGCACGACGAACTCTTGGCGGATTTCGTCCTCGATGATCCGCAACCCCCTATCAGGGGGGCGCACGCGATATATATTCGGCTTCAGGCTCCAATCGGCATTACTGTGGCCACGAAACCAAGGTCCCCAACTTTTCTCGTTCGGAAACCAATCGTTCCTCAGTTGCGCCGCGAATATTACAAACTCCGAGAGGCTTTGGATCCTAGTGTGGCTCGAGTCCATATAATTCTTCGGAAAGCGTCTCTTCCTTTTGTGCTGCGAATAATATCATCGGGCGAGCTCAATGGTGTTATCCGAGGCGTAGGACAGGTGCCCGCGTCATCGGCATCGCCGGTGGTTGAAAAGCACCACCGGCGCGTGAAAACCACCACCGCTGAACGCCGCTAACTCACTGTAGGTACTGGCCCTTGCGTTGGAACTGCATGGGGGCACAGGGGTTACAGGTGCCCTCCGAAACGGCCGGATTGGCATTCGCCTTGCCATGGCTAGAGTGGATCAATGATTCCGTGGGCTTGTTCGCCCGACCGAATCTGCTCTAGGACGCTGGTCATCAAATTGTAGTAGCGGCAATTCGGCAAAGGGAGCTGTCAATGAAAGCATCTACTCTCGCCAAGATTTCGTTTTCGTTCGTTGCGTGCGTCGGACTGGCTTGCGCGCCTAATGTCGCGTTCGCTCAACATGGCGGCGGCGGACACGGTGGTGGCGGTGGCGGATCGCACGGCGGTGGGGGTGGTTTTCATGGAGGCGGCGGAGGCGGGTTTCATGGCGGTGGCGGAGGCGGCAGCTTTCACGGCGGTGGCGGCTCGTTCCACGGTGGTGGGGGCGGCGCGTATCGTGGTGGTGGATCGTATCGAGGAGGCGGCAGCCCGGCGTATAGGGGCGGGTATGGCGGTGGCGGAGCATATCGCGGCGGCATGAATGGCGGGAGCCGGAGCTTTGGTTCTTCTTCCGGTTCGCGATTTGGCGGCGGCTCGAACTCGCGCGGATTTGGTAACAGCGGAGCAGGTCGTTCGACGGGATCACGCGGCACGGCTGATGGCCAGTGGCATTCGTTCGGCGGGGCGCGCGGCGGTTCGTCGTCCGGAACATCGTCCGGAGCAGCACGAAATTCTGGCGGATCATTCGGCGGCGCAAGAAATTCTGGCAGTTCATTTGGCAGCGCGCGAAATGGCGGTGCGGGAAATTCGGCACACGCCGATGGCGCGTGGCATTCGTTTGGTGGAGCTCGCAGCGGAAGCGCAGCGGGCGGCGGGTCTCACTCATTTAGCGGATCTAACTCGGCGTCGAACTCGCATTCGTTCAATTCGGGGGCAGGATCGAATCGAGGCGTCTCGAATTCCTCGGGATCGCGATTCAATAGCTCCGCGTCTTCCTCTTCTGCTTTTGGACACTCAACATTTTCCGGTACGCACTCCGGCAGCACATTCGGAAGAACTGGTGTAGGCAACTCGGGATTCGGCAATGCGCGGTTCAGCAACGGAAGCAGCAGTTTTGGCCATGGGTTTAGCGGCTCGACATTCCACTCCGGGTATGGATACGGGTACCACGGCGGCGGATACGGCTGGGGGCACGGAGGATATGGCTGGGGCCATGGTGGATGGGGCTGCGGCTTTGGCTGCGGCTTTGGATGGGGCCTCGGATTTGGCTGGGGCGGATTCTGGAATCCGTTCTGGTGGGGACCGAGCTGGGGCTTCGGTTGGGGAGCGCCGTACCCATATTATTACAACCCGTATCCATACTATTCGGATTGGCCACCGTATGGCCCGACCTACCCTAACTACAACTACAATTGGGGCGGTCCCTACAGCGCGCCCAGCAACGATGCAGCGCCCAGCAACTCACCTGACAACAATGATTCCACCTACGGCCCGAACTACAGCAGCGGGAATTTCAACGGCTATGACAGCACCGTGCCCGTCGGAGGAACATCGGAATCGGATCCGGCCGGCGCGAATCTTGCGGTGTCTCGGCCGACGATTCTCGTTTACCTGAAGGACGGCACGACGCTGGCGGCGGACGACTACTGGGCGGTGGACGGACAGTTTCACTACCGCGTGAAGTACGGCGGCGAAAGCAGCATTGGTATGGATGAAGTGGATATGCAGCGCACGGTGGATGAGAACGCGAAGCGCGGCGTGCGTTTCACGCTGAAGTCGAAGCCGGCGACGAATCCGGACGGCACGGTGTCGAACAGCCCAGCTGCGCCTTCGAGTGCGGCGCCGGTTTATCATCATCCCGCGCGCGCGGTCGGGGTGGCCGCCTAAAGTTTTTCGCGGAAGTTTGCGTGGCAGCTTCAAAAGCGGAACTTCAGCGGCTAAAGCCGTTTTGATTTTGCGGAGTTTATGTCGTGGCTGAAGCCACGACCCACAAGGATTCTCAAGCTCTTCTGCAAAGATTCCCAAGATCTCCCGCGAACTCCAAAGGTCCGCCCCCTAGAATGCGCCGTTGGTGAATGGGTTGCGCAGCGCCAAGCATTGGCGTCGGGCATCCGCCGCGGCGGACCGTGCCCCTACGAGGGAAAACAATTGCCCGCCAGCGATCGGCGCGAATGGGTGATATTGCGCCGAGTATCGCCACGGTGTGGGGCGCAGCAAGCGGCGCCCCTACGGACGACCTTGCGACATGCACAGGCCGTTACGGCGTGGCGTTTGGCGGCAGGATGCTGAGCGGGAGATCGCGCACGGTGCGCAGGCCCGCGGTGGCGGCGAGAATCGCCGGTATCGCGTTGACCGCGACTGCGGCGGTGGCGATGTCGCCATGCGTGCCGCCGGGAATCGTCAGCGTCAGATTCGGCTCACCGCGCAATTCGACTGTGTCGGCTGGGTGCTTCGCGCCGACGTACATCTGAAGCTCCATAAAGATTTTGTCCTCACCTTCCCATATTCCACGCCCGATCTGATGCACGCCCGCGACTTGTCCTGGCGCGACCTCGAGGAATTCGGTCTTCACGGTTTCGGTGGCGATGACCGGCTCGATCGTCTCGGTGATTTCGTCGAGAGCGAAGCCGAGGCCGTCGGCAACCATGGCGATTGATTCCGGCAAGCCGTGATGCTTGATGACGCCTGCGGCGACCTGCGCACGGAACTCTTCGGGCGTCATTCCCGCGCCGATTTTTTTCTGCAGCGGCAGGCGGCGCTTCGAGGCGTCCACGATTCTGACGGCTCGTGCGAAATCGACGCGCTGGGCGACGGCGGAGAGCACCAGGACGAGCTTGTCCATCACGAATCCCGGGTTGACGCCGGTGCCGACCAGGGCGACACCTTCTTCTTTGGCGGCGGCGTCGAGCCTGGCGGAAAGCTCGGGATGCTTGCGAAACGGGTAGGCGAGCTCCTCGCAGGTGGAGACGACGCAGCAGCCCGCGGAGAGGCATTCGAGCAGCTCGTCCATCACGTTGGGAAGATATGAGGACGTGGTGTGGAGGACGACGTCCACCGGCTTCGCCAGCACACTGGCGGCAGTGCCGGAAACGGTGACGCCCCACGGCGCGTCCTTCGCGCCGACGACTTCGCCGAGGTCGCGTCCGGCCTTGGCGGGGTCTTTGTCAACGGCGCCGACGATTTCGAGCGAGTGCTTCTGGTGCATCAGGCGGACGATTGAAGCGCCGATGGGGCCAACGCCGAATTGCAACACGCGAATCTTCTTCCTCACAGGGCCGTCCTTGGGCGAAAAATAGTTCTATAAAGTAGCAGAAAATGGAAAAGAGAAAATGGAAATTGGGTGAACCTCTCTCAGCCCAGAATCGGAGGCGTATGGTGGCGGGACGCCAAGCACGTTTGCCGGGCATGGCATGCCATGCCCCTACGAAGGCAACGGCGACGGACGATTGAGGCGGATGGCGGTGATCAAGCCAAGGATGTGCGCCGGGCACAGCATACTGTGCCCCTACGAAATCGGCGGCGAGCGCGAAACGGAAGACGAATCCGAAGAAAAAGCGCCGGCAAGATGCCGGCGCGGCGCTAGAAGCGGGTGCGGGTGGCGCGGATGTATTCGCGCAGGGTGGTGATGTTGGGGCCGTAGGAGCCGACGCGGCCGGCGTCCACGGGGAGGCCGAGAATTTCCGCCTGCTCGATGCTGAGACCGGCGTCGTCGAGTTCGGCGAGGCTGTAGCCTTCGGCGGGCACAAGGCGGTTGCGGTGAGACCTATCGAGCGGGCGCGGAGGGCGCTGCATGCGCGAGCGCTTCATTACGATATCGAAGAAATCGTCCCAGTCCCGGCGATTCCACATCGTTATGACCTCACTTCCCAGTACGCCGAATAACACTGGATTGGATGCAGCACAAGCGTTTTCGGTAGCATCAATCTCCGCGCCGCGGCTCGACTTGGCGCGGAAACAAGAGCGCTCCAAATCCTAACCCCGCAGGCTGTGGAAAGTCGCGTCCCAACGGCGAGTGTATCCATTGAGTTATCGCATCTTACGCGCCAAGAACCAGCACCAAGAACGACGCACTATTTGCTCGCGCGTGCCTCCGGGGTTAAAACCCCTTAGATTGCTGCTGCGATTCGGCGCGGCTAAAGGCGTGCCCTGACGATTCGTCAGATCAGCGCCGGCGCACATGCAGAGGCCGGGCGCGGCTATTCCCAGCTGGCCGCGGCTGCTATACTTCATTGAAGTCATGGGCGTAGCGTTACGCCACTGTGTGAATCGCGAGAAATCAGCATGATCAACCCTGTCATCGTCGTTCACTACCACGAGCTGTGGCTCAAGGGCGGCAACCGCCGTTTTTTCCTGGGGAAACTTTTCACGGCGCTGCGCCAGAGTTTTCAGGGAATTCCTGTTGAGCGGATCGAGCAGCCGGGAGACCGGTTCATCATCCGGCTGGGCGCCGGAGCGCCGCTAGATGAAGCGATCAAGCGCCTGGGGCGAGTCCCGGGAGTCGCGTATTACGCCGTGGCGCGCCCAGTGGAACGCGACATGGAAGCATTGTGCGCCGCAGCATGGGAGGAAATCGAGCCGCTTCGATTCGAGGGGTTTGCGGTGCGCGCCAAGCGCAGCGACAAGACGTTTCCGCATTCGACGATGGAGATCGAGAAGATCGTGGGGCGGAGACTGCTCGACAACCTGCGCGCGCGGGGCCGCGAGGTGCGCGTGCGGCTGAAGGATCCCGACGTTACATGCCACGTCGAGGTCACGCCGGGACCGCTGCTGGTGTATGCGCGGAAGATTCCGGGCATGGGCGGCCTGCCGCCGAATAGCGCGGGACGCATGATGTGCCTGCTTTCGGGCGGATACGATTCCGCAGTGGCCGCGTACCACATGATGAAACGCGGCGCGCACCTGAGCTTCGTGCATTTTTATGGCACGGGCGCGCAGCCGGGAGAATCGTCGCTGCACATTGCGAGCGGGCTGGCGCGGACGCTGGTGCCCTATCAATTTCGCGCCAAGCTATATCGCGTGCCGTTTGAGGCGATTCAACGCGAGATTGTCCGCGCAGCGCCGGAAGGCGTGCGCATTTTACTTTACCGGCGAATGATGCTGCGGATCGCGGAAGCGTTCGCGAGGCGGGACCGCGCGCTCGCGCTGATCACTGGAGACAGCCTGGGGCAGGTGGCGTCGCAGACGCTGCGCAATCTGGTTGCGGTGGATGCGGCAGCGCGGATGCCGGTGTTCCGGCCGCTGATCGGCACGGACAAAATGGAAATTCTCGCGACGGCGAAAAAGATCGGGACGTACGATATTTCGTCGGAGCCCTTCCACGATTGCTGCCCGGTGTTCATGCCGCGGCAGCCGGAGCTTTACGCCAGCCCGCGGGAACTTGACGAGGCCGAAGCGAATCTGGACATTGCAGCGCTTGTGACGCAAGGCGCTCAGGGCGCGACGCTGGAGAGGTTTGCGTTCACGGGAGGGCGAGTGGAAGCGACCGAGCCGAAATCCGTCCTGCCTGCCGATCAGAGTCACGCGGCGATTGCGTGAGTTTGGGCTTTTCAATATTCAGAGACAACTTCGCAAGAGGAACTTCAGCGGCTAAAGCCGTTCGGCCGTAGATCGGCTATTGTCGCGGCTGAAGCCGCGACCCACAACGATCCTTCAATTGTCAGGGGAATACCGCAGTTAGCGGTCGCGGCCGTATCCGCCGCGGTCGCCTCGGTCACGACCACCACCGCCGCCGCGTCCGCCGCCACCACCACCGCCATGGCCGCCGCGCCCGCCACCACCACCGCCACCGTGTGGACGTCCGCCACCACCACCGCCTCCGCCTTCGCGTTGGGGACGAGCTTCATTCACGACCAGCGCCCGGCCGAGGAATTCCTTGCCATTCAATGCCGCGATGGCCTTTTCGGCTTCCGCGTCATCCTTGATTTCCGCAAAGCCAAACCCGCGCGGTTGGCCGGTGAAACGATCGCGAAGCAGAGTGAGAGAATCGGGTTGAACTCCCGCTTCAGAAAAAAGCCCCTGCACTTCCTCTTCCGTAGCCTTGAACGATAGATTACCCACGTACAGTTTCTTCACGTTGGTTCTCCTTGCGCCCCCAAACAAGCGGACGCCAACTGCGAGGCTGAAGAGGCAGGATCTCGGCCCGCAGGGAACCACCAACGTGGCCGGCCCCCCCGGGCTTAAGCGAGCACCCCAGCAACAGGCTCATCTTGGTGCAACTGCCCGTCGCAGTCAAGCATTGCGGCCCCTGGAGGGCCCTGGCGCGCAGGTTCAAGGGAGCACGTATGCCTGGTGGGCGCGATTGGTGGTACGATGCGCGAAAGTTCCCACCGGAGGCGCCGCATGCGCGGGACGATGATGGATTTTCCGCTGACGCTTGTGCCGATACTCGAACGCGCGGGGAAACTCTTCGGCGGAGTCGAGATTGTCTCCCGGCGGCCGGACCGCTCGATCGCGCGCTGCACCTACGGAGATGTGTACCGCCGGGCGCGGCGGTTGGCACGGGCGCTCGAACTCGCGGGAATCGGCAGGGGCGATCGCGTGGCGACACTGATGTGGAACCACGCGGCTCATCTGGAATGTTATTTCGGGATTCCGGTCGCCGGTGGCGTGATGCACACGCTGAATCTCCGGCTGCATCCCAACGAGCTGGCGTTTACCGCGAACCACGCTCGCGATCGCTACCTTATCGTGGACGACGTCTTGCTGACCGTTTACGAATCGTTCCGCGACCAGGTGAATTTCGAACGCGTGTTCGTGGCGCCCTTTGGCGGCGTGGCGATACCGAGGGAGTACGAACACTACGAGGATTTGTTGTCGGCGGCGGATGACGATTTTGAGTATCCCGAGCTGGAAGAGAACGAAGCAGCGGTGGTGTGCTTCACCTCCGGCACGACCGGAAAATCAAAGGGCGTCGTCTACTCGCACCGGGCGCTAGTGCTGCACAGCCTGGCGGAGTGCATTGACGGGACGTTCGGAATCAGTCACGGCGACGTGATCCTAGCGTGTACTTCGATGTTCCACGCTAACGGGTGGGGACTTCCATACACCGCCGCGATGATGGGAGCAAAGTTGATTTTCCCGGGGCCGAATCTCGATGCCGAGGGCCTGCTCGATCTGATCGAGCGGGAGGGCGTCACGCTGGCGGCGGGAGTGCCGACGCTGTGGTTTAGCGTGCTCCAGGCGCTCGAAAACAATCCGGGGCGGTGGAAGATCACGCGCCCCCTGCGAATCGTATCCGGCGGATCGGCGGTGCCCGAGGTTTTGTTTCGCGGGCTCGACCGGTTCGGCATTCGCGTGCGCCAGATATGGGGAATGACGGAGACGGCGCCGATGGCCAGTATGGGAACGATCAAGTCCACTCTGGCGGGATGCTCGGAGGATGAGGCATACAAGATTCGCGCGAAGCAGGGGATGCCGGCGCCGTTTGTGGAAATGCGAGTGATGAATGCGGAGGTCGAGGCGCCGTGGGACGACACTACCTCCGGAGAGCTCGAAGTGCGCGGGCCGTGGGTGGCGGCGAGCTATCTGGATGCGCCGGAAACGGGCGACCGCTGGTCAAAGGACGGCTGGTTTCGCACGGGCGACGTGGCCACGATTGATCGCGAGGGGTACATACGAATCGTGGATCGCAGCAAGGACATGATCAAATCCGGCGGTGAGTGGATCAGCTCGGTGGACCTGGAAAACGCGCTGATGTGCCATCCCGGCGTTAGCGAGGCCGCGGTGATCGGCGTGCCGCATCCAAAGTGGCAGGAGCGTCCGCTGGCGGTGGTGGTGGCAAAGAAGGGCGCGGAGGTGAAGGTGGAAGACCTTCGTTCGTTTCTGGCGGATAGATTCGCGAAATGGCAGATACCGGATGCGTTCGTTTTCGCTGGCGAGATTCCGCGGACGTCGGTTGGGAAATTTCTGAAGACGAAACTGCGGGAAGAATATGCGAAGTGGGAGTGGAAGTAGGCAGAGGCAATGGCGCCGTGTTGCGAAGCATTTGCGCCGGGCACGATGTATCGTGCCCCTACGAAGAAGCACGGGCGATCCTGTTCGGAGGTTTGGTGCGCCAGCCTAGCGGCCATGGCTACAAGTTGCAGCACGTCCCGGCGAGCCGGGACGGCAAACAGCGGCGGCAAGCCGCCGCACTCCACATACGCGGTGCCGATGCTGGAGCTGTGGCTGAATGGAAACGTGTCGCCAAGCATGTTTGCCGGGCACGGCATGCCGTGCCCCTGCGAAGAAGCACGGGCGATCCATTTCGGGGGACCGGCAGGCCGACCAAGCGGGCGTCGTTACGTTTTGCAGCACGTCCCGGCGAGCCGGGACGGCAAACGGCGGCGGCAAGCCGCCGCACTCCACACGCGCTGTGCTGATGCTGAGGCTGTGGCTGATTGGAAACGTATTGCCAAGCACGTTTGCCGGGCACGGTCCGCCGCGGCGAATGCCCCTTCGAAGACACTTCGCCGACGCGATTGCTCCTGGTGACGCGACAGTCGTAGGAGCACAGACAAGAGTGTCTGTGCCACTGAACCGCTAGGTGCGGTAGCTGGAATTGATGTGGACGTATTCGATGGTGAAGTCGCAGGTCCAGACGCGGGCGGAGGATTTGCCCGACCGGAGATCCACGCGGACCGGCACGTGCTTTGCGAGCATCTTCTGGTGGACGTCGCGCTCGTCGAATGGATGTTCTGCTCCGCCCCGGCAGACGGCGGCGCCGGCAATCGAAATATTGGTGCGCCGGGGATCGAATTTCACGCCGGAGCGTCCGGCGGCGGCAAGGATGCGGCCCCAGTTCGGATCAGCGCCTGCGAATGCAGTCTTCACGAGCGGCGAATTGGCGATTGTTTTTGCGATGCGGCGGGCGTCGCGCTCCGATGCCGCGCCGCGAACTTCGATTTCGATGGTGCGCTGGGCGCCTTCGCCATCCTCGATGATCGCCAGCGCAAGCGATTTGCAGACCTTTTCGAGCGCGGCACGGAAGCTCTTGTAATCGGCGCCGGATGCTCCCTTGATTTCGCGCGCGCCCGAGTAGCCATTGGCGAGTACGGCGACGGTGTCGTTTGTGGAGGTATCGCCATCCACGGTGATCGAATTGAAGGTGCGCTCGACGGAGGCACGCAAGGCTCGGTCGAGCAGCGCCGGGGCGATAGCCGCGTCCGTGGCGATGAATGCGAGCATGGTCGCCATATTGGGCTCGATCATTCCGGAGCCTTTGGCGCAGCCGAGGAGACGGACCTGCTTTCCGCCAACGCGACACTTCGCGTTGGCCCATTTCGGGCGTGTATCCGTGGTCATGATCGAGCGGGCGAACTCCTCGAAGGCGCCCGCTTCGGCGCTGCGGGCGAGAACGACATGGGGCACGGCGGCGAGAATCTTTTCCACGCGCAGCGGCGCTCCGATCACGCCGGTCGAACAGACCAGAATCTGCGAAGGGTCTATGCCGCCCAACTCCGACGCGAACTTCGAGGCCGTGGCGATGGAGGCGGGATAGCCGTCCTCCTTGGTGCAGCAATTGGCGTTGCCGGAATTGACGATCAGGCCGCGCATCTGGCCGCGGGATTTCTTCAAGTGCTCGCGCGAAGCGATCACGGGCGCGGCGACAATCTGATTCTGGGTGAACATGGCGGCGGTGGTCGCCGGCGTATCGCTGACGAGAATGCCCAGGTCGAGGCGCGAGCGCTTGAGGCCGCAATGAGTGGCCGCGAAAGTGAAGCCGCCGGGAATGTCGGACGCGGAAAGGTGCGGGTTCAAGGCTTTTCCTCAAGCTTCGCGAGGCGGGCGTTGAAATCCTCGAGCGCGGAGCGAACTGCTCCGGGCGCCGTGCCGCCAGCAACCCCACGGCGGGCAAGCGCGGATTCCAGCGTGAGCACGGTGCTTAGGTCGCGGCCGAACGCAGGCGAGAACGTGGCGAGCTGGGCGAGCGGCATCTCGCGGATGGATTTGCCTTCCTGTTCAGCTACGCGCAGCACTTTGCCTACGATTTCGTGGGCCTCGCGAAACGGAACGCCCTGCGCGGCGAGGTAGTCGGCAACTTCGGTGGCGACCAGCGCCGGATCCTGCGACGCCTCGCGCAGACGCGCTTCGCGGAATTTAGTGGCGGCCAAAGCGGCGGCCGCGATTTTCACCATGGCGAGGGCCTGATCGTGGGCCGCGAAAAGCGGCTCTTTGTCCTCCTGCAAATCGCGCTGATAGCTCGAGGGCAGGCCTTTGCAGGTGGTGAAAAGCGCGAAGAGGGCGCCATAGATGCGGCCCGTCTTGCCGCGGATCAGCTCCCACGCGTCGGGATTTTTCTTTTGCGGCATCAAGCTGCTGCCGGTGGAATATTCGTCGGGCAACTCGATGAAGCCGAACTCGGGCGAGGCGAATAGAACCATGTCTTCGGCGAGCCGCGAAAGATGCATCGCCAGCGTGGCGAGCGCGAAAAGAGTTTCAAGCGCGAAATCGCGGTCGCTGACGGCGTCGAGGCTATTGGCGGTGATGCGCGAAAAGCCGAGATCGCGCGCGAGCGCTTTACGGTCGAGCGGAAAGGCGCAACCAGCGAGGGCGCCGGAGCCGAGCGGGCAAGCGTCCGCACTGGCTGCGGCGGCTGCGAAGCGTTCGGCGTCGCGCTGAAAAGCTTCGCCATGCGCGAGGAGCCAGTGCGATAGCAGCAGCGGCTGGGCGTGCTGCATGTGCGTGGTGCCCGGCATGGGGATGCCGAGATTCTGTCTTGGCCTGCGTCGCGATCGCGCGAGCGAGCAAGGCGAGAGCGCCTCGCAGCTCGCGCGCGGCGTCCTTCACGTACATGCGGAATTCGGTGGCGACCATTTCATTGCGGCTGCGGCCGGTATGAAGCTTGGCGCCCAGCGGACCGAGTTTCTCGATGAGCGCGGATTCGGCGAAATGGTGGACGTCTTCGGCATTGGAGGCGTCGAGCCACGCGGCGTCGGATTTCGCGCGCGCTTCGATTTCATCGAGAGCGGCAACGACGCGCTTGCCTTCGTCGTCCGTGAGAATTCCCGCAGCGGCGATGGCGCGGGCCCAGGCGCGGTCGAGCGCAAGCTCCTGAGGCAGCATGCGGCGATCGAAATGCCAGGAGCGCTCGAATTCGTAGAACGATGCATCGGGGGCGCGGTCGAATCGGCCGCCCCACATTTTCTGGCCGTCAGGCGCCGTCATCGAACGGCGGCCTCGAGCGGAATGGTGATGGGCAGCGCGAAAAGGTTAATGAAGCCCTCGGCGTCCTTGGGGTTGTAGCCGGTCATGCTGAAGCTGGCGAGCCCGGCGCGATAGAGAGAATAGGGCGAGGTGCGCGCAGTCGCGTTTACGTTGCCCTTGAAGAGCGAGAGCGTGACGGAGCCGGTGACGCGGCGCTGCGAACTGGTGAAGAATGCGTCGAGGGCTTCGCGCAGCGGCGTGAACCACATGCCGTAGTAAACCATTTCGGCATAGCGCAGCGAGAGAAGCTGCTGGTAGTGCAGCGTCTCGCGGTCGAGACAGAGCGATTCGAGTTCGCGATGCGCGGTGACGAGCAGAGTGCCGCCGGGCGTTTCATACGCGCCGCGCGATTTCATGCCGACGAGACGATTTTCGACGATGTCCATGCGCCCGACACCATTGGCGGCGGCGATTTCATTCAGTTGATCGAGCAGCGCGAGCGGCGCGAGCTTTTTACCGTTGACGGAAACAGGATTGCCGGCTTCGAAACCGATCTCGACGGTGGTGGGGTGGTCGGGCGCCTTGGCGGGCGAGACGATCCATTGCCACATGGCCTCTTCCGGCGCGTTCGCGGGATCTTCGAGGACTCCGCCTTCGTGGCTGAGGTGCCAGATGTTGCGGTCGCGGCTATAGATATTCTTTTTCGTCTGGTCGACAGGGATGTTGTGCGAGCGAGCGTATTCGATCGCTTCTTCGCGGGAGTTGATTTTCCATTCGCGCCACGGGGCGATGATGGTTAGATCAGGGGCGAGCGCTTTCGCGGCCAGCTCAAAGCGAACCTGATCGTTGCCTTTGCCCGTGCAACCGTGCGCCAAGGCATCGGCGCCGACTTTCCTGGCGATCTCCACCTGCCTTTTCGCGAGCAGCGGGCGGGCGAACGAAGTGCCGAGCAGGTATTTGTGCTCGTAGACGGCTCCCGCGCGCAGCGTGGGCCAGATGTAACCGGTGATGAATTCCTCGCGCAGATCTTCGATGTAGGCCTCGCTGGCTCCTGTGGCGAGAGCTTTCTTGTGCGCGGCTTCGAGATCTTCGCGCTGGCCGAGATCGCCGATCATGGCGATCACTTCGCAGCCGCCGTAATTTTCCTTCAGCCACGGAATAATGATGGAGGTATCAAGACCTCCGGAATACGCCAGAACAACTTTCTTCGGCAACGGATTCTCCTTAGGTGAGCAGCGTGTGCAGGACCGCCTTCTGGACGTGCAGGCGATTTTCTGCCTGGTCGTAAATGATCGAGCGCGGCGAGTCGATGACGCCGGCGCTGACCTCGAGACCGCGGTGCGCGGGCAAGCAGTGCATGAAGACCGCATCGGGCGCGGCTTGCGCGAAGAGCGCTTCATTGACCTGATATCCGGCGAAGGCTTTTTCGCGAGCGGCGGATTCGGTTTCCTGGCCCATGCTCGCCCAAACATCGGTGTAGACGGCCTGCACGCCCGCGACAGCGTCTTCAGGCGATCGAAGGATTTCGATTTTCCCGCGCGTTTCTTTGGCGATGCGCTTGGATTCAGCGACGATCGCGGCGTCGGGCTCGTATCCCGCGGGCGTGGCCACGCGAATGTGCGCTCCGGCGCGGGCGCCGATGGTGAGGAGCGAGTGGCACATGTTGTTGCCGTCGCCCACGTAGGCGAGCTTCAGGCCGCGCAGGCCGCCGAAGCGTTCCTCGAGCGTGAAGAAATCCGCGAGGGCCTGGCAGGGATGAAATTTGTCCGAAAGCGCGTTGATGACCGGGAACGTTGGCGTTCGCCGCGAGCTCTTCGAGCGTTTCCTGCGCGAAGACTCGCGCGACAATGCCCTGCACCCAGCGTTCGAGGTTTTTGGCGATGTCGCGGACGGGCTCGCGCTCGCTGAGGTGCGCGGCAGTGTGATCGAGAAATGTGGATGTGCCGCCGAGGTTGGCGATGCCCGTTTCGAAGGTGACGCGTGTGCGCAGGGACGGCTTCTCGAAGATCAGCACGAAGACGCTGCCGGCGAGCGACGGTCCGGTAACGATCGGGGCGAGCCTTGATCTCCGTCGGCGAGGCGGAAGAAATCGCGCAACTGCGCCGGGCTCCACTCCGTGCCGGTAAGGAGGTCGCTTTTCAGTGCGAGTGGTGCGGCGACAGCGTGCATGTTCACCTCGTCGCAGCCAAAGCAAGAGGCTGCGTCTGGGATTCGGATTTTGCGGCCGCGGCGGCGGATTTGTCGGCGGACTTCTTCATGGACTTCGCCACGCGGGCCAGGACGTTTTCGAACTTCCGTAGAAATTCAGCGGCATCGCGCTTGCGTAATGATGAAAGGCGGAAGCAGCCGGAGAATGTGGTCGTGCGTGCAATTGATCAGCAGACCCTGCCGCAGAGCTTCCGCGACGAAGGGAGCGCCCTCGACAGCAAGGTCCATGCCAATGATCAATCCCTCGCCGCGCACTTCACGGATGAAATCAAAGCGCGCCGCGAGCTTTTCCAATCCAGCGCGGATTTCGGCGCCGCGCTCGCGGACATTGGCGAGCAAGTTTTCTTCTTCGACGATGGTGAGGAATTCAAGCGCCGCCGCGCAGACCAGCGGGCCGCCGCCGAAAGTTGACCCGTGCATTCCGGGGCTGAACGCCGAGGCGAATTGCTCACTGGCGATGAACGCGCCCAGCGGCAGGCCGCCGGCCAGCGGCTTCGCGACGGTGACGATATCCGGAAGCGAGCTAAATTTCTGGTAGGCGAAGTGCCGGCCGGTGCGGCCCAGGCCGGACTGAATTTCGTCGGCGATCAGCGCGGCGCCGTGCTGCGTGGCAAGCGCGCGCGCCCGGTCCCAGAATTCGTCGCTGACCACGAAGACGCCGCCTTCGCCCTGCACAGGCTCGATGACGATCGCGCAGACGGTGTCGTCGAATTTCGCCTCGAGATCCGCGACGTCGTTGAAGCGGACGAATTCGGCACCGGGGACGAGCGGAGCAAACGGCTCGCGATATTTTGCGGTGTGCGTGATCGAGAGCGCGCCCATGGTGCGGCCATGAAACGAATTTTCGAGCGCGAGGAAGCGCGTCTTCAGTCGCGCGCCGGTATTGGATTTGGCGTGCGCATACGCACGGGCAAGCTTCAGCGCGCCTTCGATAGCTTCGCTGCCGCTATTGGAGAAAAAAACGCGGTCGAGGCCGGACCACTGCGCCAGCTTGCGCGCGAGCGGAGCCTGATAGGGATTGTGAAAAAGATTCGAGACGTGCGTGGCGCGGCCTGCTTCGCGCCGGATCACGCGGACCATGCGCGGATGTGCGTATCCCGTGGCATTCACGGCGATTCCTGCGAGGAAATCGAGATATTCGCGTCCCTGCGAATCGTAGAGGCGGCAGCCGCGCCCGTGCGTGAACACCTCCGGCGGCCGCCGATAGGTCTTCATCATGTAGCGCGCTTCGTCGGACCGGATTTTCGTCGCCGAGAGACGCTTCGCCGCTGTTGTTTTCTTCCTGGTCATGGCTATTGCGCAGCCCCGTGGGCTGCTGCCCTGGCGTTCGTGCGGATCACGGGCAGAACGCGCGTTCCCGCACGGCCCGTGCTCGCGGCAGCGAGCAGCGCGCGCGGTTTGGAGCCACCGACGATACGAACCTCGGAAACGCCGCCCGCAAGTGCGCGCTTCGCGGCTTCGAGCTTCAGAATCATGCCGCCGGAGACTTTATTCTTGCGAATGAGGTCCTCGATATCCGTGCCGCGGAGAGCGCTAACGACTTTTTCGCCGTCGAGCACGCCGGCGACATCGGTGAGGAAAATCAAGCGATCGGCGCGGATAAATTCCGCGGCGGCCGCGGCCATATGGTCGGCGTTGATGTTGTAAAGCTCGCCATCGGCGCCCAGGCCCAGGCAGGAAGCCACGGGAACGATTCCTTCGCGCCAGAGCGAGCGCAGAAAGTCCACGTTCACTTCGGTGAGATAGCCGACAAATCCCAGGCTGCCTTCGCGATCCTCTACTTGCATGGGTTCGGCGAGAAAGCAGGCGGCGTCCGCCGCGCTGATGCCCACCGCCGGATGTCCCGCGAGTGAAATTGCTCCCGCGAGTTTCTTATTGAGCAGGCCGGCGAAAACCATTACGGCGGCGTCGCGCGTTTCGCGGTCGGTGACGCGCAGGCCGTTGATGAAGCGGCTGGTGATCCCCATGCGCGTGAGAGTCGCGGTGAAAATGCGCCCGCCGCCGTGAATGACCAATATCTCGTGTCCGGCGCGCGCGAGCTCCGTGATCTGACGTGCCAGAGTCTGCACATCCTCATCGCGCTCGAGCAGCGCGCCTGCAACCTTGATAACCATCCTCATAGCAAACCCGCCGTTTCGGGATACCCGCGCATCCCATTGAGATTTTGTACCGCCTGCCCCGCCGCACCCTTACCGAGATTGTCGAGGCACGAAACGATCACCAGCCGCTCGCCCGAGGGATCGAGCGCGAAGCCGATATCGCAAAAATTCGTGTGCGTCACATGCTGAAGCTCCGGCAGAGTTCCCGCCGGCAAGATTCGAACCATCGGCCGCCCCGCATAGAACTTGCGGTAGAGCGCTTCGACTTCTTCCACCTTTCGCGAAGGGGCGAGCCATACGTAGAGAGTCGAAAGAATCCCGCGATCCACCGGCAGCAGGTGCGTGGTGAACACGAAATTCTCCGAAGCAAGATCGAGATGCTCGGAAACTTCCGGCGTGTGCCGATGAGTGAAGAGGTTATACGCCCGGAAATTCTCGTTCACCTCGACGAAATGCGTGTCGCGCTTCGGATCTTTGCCGGCGCCCGTAACGCCGGACTTGCAGTCGCATACGATGCCGCGTGCGGTGTTGATCCATCCCGCTTCGATCAGCGGTTTCAGGCCCAGAATCACAGATGTGGGATAGCATCCGGGATTTCCGACCACGCGGGCTTTCGGAAGCGCGTCCGCGTACAGCTCCGGTAGCCCGTAGACCGCCTCCGACAAGGCCTTCGCATCCGGCGCCGGAAGTTTGTACCACTTCGTGAATGTTCCGGGATTGCGGAAACGGAATGCGCCGCTGAGGTCCACGATTCGCAGCTTGGGATTCGCGGCCAGAAGCGCGGGAACAAGCTCCAGCGAGGCCTCGTGGGGAGTCGAAAGGAACGCGACCTCGGCGCCGCTGGTCGCGATGGCCTCGACCGAAAGCGGGCGGCAGGGCGCGTCGCCCCAGCCACGCAACTGCGGAAAAAGATCCGTGAGGCAATGAACGTTCGCATGAGCCTCGCGGAGAAAGAACGTCGGTTTTTCGATGTGCGGGTGCCGCAGCAGGAGCCGGGCTAGCTCGTATCCCGCGTAGCCCGTTACCCCGACGACGGCGACCCTTACGGGGTCACTCATCGGAGCATTTCCTCCACGCGTTTCTGGACGGCGCTGCAGCCAGTACGGGAAGAACAGATGACGAGGACGGTGTCGTCGCCCGCCAGAGTGCCGGCGACTTCCTTCCAGTGCTCGGCGTCCACGGCTGCGGCAAGCGGCTGCGCGCCGCTGGGCGGGGTTTTCAAGATGAGCATATTTTGCGCTGGGCGCAGATCGAGCAGAAAATCTTTCAAGGCGCGCGCAAGAGTCGGCAGCGGCGACGCTTCATCGGCGGTCGCGGAAGCTAGGGGCCGATAGCCGGCGGACGTCTTCACGAGCCGAAGTTCGCGAAGGTCACGCGACAAGGTCGCCTGCGTGACGCGCACACCCAGGTGCCCGAGCTGGCGGCGCAGTTCATCCTGGCTCGCGACGGGCTGGCCCGTGAGAACCTTCAAGATCTGTCCCTGCCGAAATCGCTTTTGTACGCCCATGTTCCTATCATGCGTGAATATGCATGCGACTGCATAATAATACACGAGATTGGCGGACCGTTGTCAACAAATAATCTTCGGCGCGGACGAATGCGTGAACGCGAGGAGCGGAATACGAGGAATGATCGTGCGATGAACGAAACCCACGAAGCTAAAACCAATTACTGCGATAAGCGATCCACCAGCTGACGATGCCGATGGGAATCGTGGCAAAAAGCGCCCACCAGAGCGGCAGGAAAAGATCGGCAGCTACGCCCAAAACGAAAAAGACGGCCCAGAAGATCTTTTTTTCCATGCTCGTATTATATCGCGCGAAGCTAGCGGATGAACCAGCCCGCGACGAGAGCGGCAACCGCCAGTTTCGCAAGCCAGCCCAGCGAATGCGAAACGACAACGAGCGGATGCAGCTTGATGAAAAGTGCGTTCGTGATCAGCAGCGGAACCGGAACCATGAGCCAGCAAAGCCCCGCCAGCTCCAGCGACGCGCGATAGCCGCGCACACCGAATACGATGCAGGCGCTCATGAAAGCCGCACTCGTGAGAAATCCGAGCGCGATGCTCCACGCCACCGCAGGAGCTTCGCCCTTGTTCGGGCCTTGCCGCCAAATTTCCGGGTGGGCCCGGTATTTGCCGTGAAAAAGGATGCCGCCGAAAACCCAATCGGTGAGCGAGGTGATGAATCCGGTGACGAACGTCGCCAGCAAAAAGCGGGTCATTTGCGCCGAATATAGCCGGATTCAGCGAGCCACGCAATTGGGAGTACGCCGGGAAGCCGAGACACGCTTTGTGGATACAGCCGTGCCGCGTAATAATGCTGGTCATGACCTCGACCACGGCATTTGCCAAAGATTCGTTTCCGCAGACGCCTGAATTTGAACGGCAACTCGACCGTCTCGCTGAAGTGGCCGTCCGCGCCGGACTTGGGCTGGCATCCGGACAGGAGCTCCTCATAACCGCCACGACAGAGGCAATCCCGCTTGCTCGGCTGATCGCGGAACATGCGTACAAAGCGGGGGCAACTCTGGTAACGACCTTGCTTTCGGATGAGCAATCGGCGCTCATTCGCTTTAGTAACGGTTCAGACACTTCGTTCGACACGGCGCCCTCGTGGCTTTATGAAGGCATGGCCCAGGCGTTCCGGAATGGAGCGGCTCGTCTGGCAATCGCCGGCGGCGATCCATCGCTGCTGTCGGAGCAGAATCCCGAGCACGTGAGCCGGGTCAATCGAGCCACCTCGAAGGCATATCGCCCAGCACTGGAATTAATTGTGCGCCACGAAATCAACTGGACGATCGTGGCCAACGCCACTCCTGCGTGGGCGGCTGCTGTGTTTCCCGACCTGCCGCGGGACGAGGCGCTGGGCAAGCTATGGAACGCCATCTTCGCCGCGTCTCGTGCCGACCAAGCTGATCCGCTGGCCGCATGGAAAGAGCACGACGCTGCCTTGCATGCCCGCGCCGACCGAATGAACGAGAAGCGTTACGCAGCTTTGCACTTCCGAGGACCGGGCACCGACCTTCGCGTGGGTCTCGCCGACGATCACCTGTGGCTGGGCGGCGGCACGATGGCAAAGAATGGTCGCTACTGCATTCCGAATATTCCGACGGAGGAGATTTTCACGACGCCGCACAAAGATCGCGTGGACGGGCGAGTGACCAGCACGAAGCCGCTTTCGCACCAGGGGACGCTGATTGAAGGAATTTCGGTGAGATTCGAGGGCGGCAAGATCGTCGAGGCGCATGCCACGAGTGGCGAGCAAGTGTTGCGGCAGATGATCGAGACGGACGAAGGGGCGCGGCGGCTCGGCGAAGTGGCTCTGGTGCCGCACTCGTCGCCGATTGCGTCGAGCGGGTTGCTGTTCCTGAACACCCTTTTCGACGAGAACGCGGCCTGCCACATTGCTCTCGGACAGGCCTACAGCACGTGCTTCAAAGAGGGTGACAGCCTGACCCCGGAACAACTTGCGATGCGAGGCGCGAACACAAGTTTGATTCACGTGGACTGGATGATTGGATCGAATCGCATAGACGTGGACGGAATCAGCGCCGGCGGAATTCTGGAGCCGGTCATGCGCGCCGGAGAGTGGGTCTAGCGGGATGCGAAATGGTAGGCCCGTGCGGGCTCGAACCGCAGACCTCCACCGTGTCAATTCCGAGTCGCAAGACACACCGACCCGCAAGGACGAGCAGCAAACTGCACCGAAGTCTAACACCTGATACTCGTTAGATTCTATCCGTTATGCATGGAACTGCACTGGGCCGAATATGCGCTTTCGTGCAACCAAACCAAGGGTTACGACACAACGCGTGCCACAATTTCTAGTCTACCGCTTCAAATCGCGTAGGCGAACAAACAGCGAAGCCTATGATATACTGCGTGGGAATGCTATGCTGTGGACCACAGCGCATTCTGCGCTTGCTGTTTCCCACCCACCATCGCAACATCTGACTCCGAAGAGAGAATCTAGGTAATGGACCAACGCCTCGCCGATCTGCTCGTCGCCATCGTCTCCTACGTAACGACGCATGACGGGTACGTGACTAAGACGAAGCTATTGAAGCTTCTCTACCTGCTTGATGTTGAGTTTTACAGGGCGCACGGGCAAACGTTCACGGGCTTCAAGTGGAAATACTTCCACCTCGGACCTTGGACTGGCGAGTTCGATCCTCTCTTCAAAGACCTAATTTCTCAAGGCGCGTTAGTAGAAGACGTGCGCGAGCGACCTGAGTACGACACGCGATTCTTGCGCGCCAGCAACGCGGTAGATTTGAGAAAGCCATTTGATAGTTACAAGGATGAAGCACTTCTCAAAATCCTGCTGGATACTTGGGGGCCGAGTACAACCGGAGAAATTCTCGACTACGTATATTTTCGCACTGAACCGATGGAACACGGGATACGAAACGAAAACCTAGATTTCGCGCGGATTCTCCCGCAAGCCCCGGAGACTTACAAGCGGGTCCCTTCGAAAGAGACGCAGGGAGAGATTAGGAAACTTCGCAAGGCGTTCGGCGAAAGGGTCGCACAGCTTGCCGGGAAGCCCTTCCCGTTCACAGAACCACGCTACGACGATGAATTTCGCGCAGCAATGGAAAAGCTCGACAATGGCATCCTGTAATGTTCATTGATGCTTGGTTCGGAGAAGCATTCTATCGACAGCTTCCATTGGGATTTCACAAAAACTTTTCGTTCGGTCAAGTCTTTCGCACTCACGCATACTACCCCCATGAGAATCTAGAATTGTGGAGACCTGTACTGGATCCTAGCGAACAAACGAAGACATTTGCCTCCCAGTTTCAAATGGTGGCCGCTGGACAAGACGCTTTTCGCAGAAATATTCCTCTCGCCTCACCGAAGTTAGAAACGAACGAGGAGTTCTTGGTGATTCGCGCAAAGTGGCGACCTGTGGTGCTCGTCATGCCCGAAATACCCTCGCTTGGAGTGAACAACAAGGGCTATCACGGAAAGGTTCAGCGACATCTGAGCCTTGTCGGGCAAGTATTTGGCCTTGCGGACCCCAGGACTAATAACGCAGAGTTCAGCCCCACCTTCATCGAAAGAGTCAGAAAGATGGAGTTCCCGCAGCTAATGTTCCTGCCTGCACGGCCGGGTTTCTTAGAAGTAGATAGCCTGCTGCGATTGGACGAATTGCAGTCCGTGTTCACCCCGAACCTTGAACCAACACAACTAGCCTTGGGAGATGAAGTGGCAGAGGTTCTTCGAGGCCAATTGCAGTTCCTTATCGCCGGAACTGGCCCGAGCTTGTACACAGAACTGAGAGAGATGCTGCTCAAGAGCTAGCCTCGCATCTGTGTACTAACTTGCTGTGTTATCTTATGCAGCTACCATGTCCGAAACCTCGCCGCTGACTCCTCAACCTCCATCACCACCTCCAGCAGAACACGCTGAACTTACGCCCCCGGGACCGCCAGCGAGCTGGGTCACTCCGCCTACAGAGGGTGAGGTGATCACGAGCGAAGCAACGGGCAACACATACACGATGGGTGAAAAGATTGGCGAAGGGCACTTTGGTCTCGTGTATAGCTGTGTCGATGTCTGGAACAACAGCCTTGCTGCCAAGGTCATGAAGCCGCTCGGGCCATACGAAAAGGTGAAGGCTTCGACCGAAGCGGAACTCCAAAAACTCATCCACTTGCGCCATCCGCACATCACCTACGTTTTCGACGCATTTGAATTCCGCGACACGTTCTACATCATTACTGAGAGATGCTATTGTCCGCTGACGAGTCTCTTCGCGCTGGATCAATTCGACGGCCGACTCTGGCTCAAACCGATAGCGCGGTGCTTACTACAGGCTGTCCACTATATTCATATCAACCAGTACGCGCACCAAGACATCCACTGCGGGAATGTGTTTGCAGCGTTTGCGAAGAATGAAATGAATGCCGAAGAACCCGGAGCAATCCAATTCAAGTTGGGAGATTTGGGTGTCGCCAAGCTGTTCAGCGAGATAGACGCGACGAACACGAGGGCCGCCTGGATGCTTCCTCCCGAGGCATTGGAACCGTCCGAGTATGGTCCGCTGGACTATCGAATCGATATCTACCATTGCGGTCTGCTGTTCCTTCATTTGCTACACGGGCGAGAACTGCGCTTCACTCCCGAAGAAATCAAGTCAGGTGTGCCGAGAGAAATAGCCCTTCAACTGCCCGCCCCATACAGCTTTGCATTGGAAAAAGCACTACGGCGTCACGTGCCATATCGCTCCGCAAGCGCGATGGAACTCTGGCGTGATCTGAATTCGCCTGAACAGCCCCCACAACTCGCGCCCCGCCAGCTTCAGCTTGAGGCTCCGCCCGCAGCAGAGCAGAGTGAGCAGCAGGCACGGGAAAGCGCTCCGGCGGGCGTATCGGAGCGGACTAATGAATGAGGGCGCGTATCTTGCCGACGAATGTGGCGCTGAATCGTCTTTGCTACGGCGATCCCCTCAACAGAACCATGAGGCAGAGACTGGCGATTACCACAAGTACGACCAAGAGTAGATTTATGCGTCGAAGTCGACCGTCGATGCCCGCCAATCTGTCCTCTATGGCTCGGCCACCAACGGACCAGAAATACAGTTCAGGCTTGTCCGGGCGCAGAACCATTAATTGTCCCGTCTTGGTTTCTGCATAGAACTTGCGATACCAAAAGGCCGTGTCCGCTCGCTCCCAACTCTCATCGTCGGACCAAATCGATGCCTGTGAACCGGAATACTCTCTGGTCGCAAAAATCCTGGGATCGAAGCCGTTCTTAGGCCAATCCCAGAATAGAACTCGCTCCTCCACGATCTTGTCACTGTGCACAATGAAGAAAGCGTACGCAGCGCCAACATCCTGGGCTGCAAAGTCCTTGTCGTAGAAAAACCAGATTGTGTCATGCGGATTTGCACCGATCTTGTGCAGACGCAGGAAAGCGCCTAGCAGGTCGGCAGCGAATGACGTGCCTCCGAACCGTCGCTCGTCTTGTCCTGTCGTGACCGCGAGCCCGTTGACCCCTTGTTCGACGGTTCCCAGAACCCTCGGTGACCGAGGCGGCCCGTAGATCGAATGCTGTGCTTGCTCG
Organism: uncultured Acidobacteriota bacterium; assembly: GCA_963842425.1. GTDB lineage: Bacteria > Acidobacteriota > Terriglobia > Acidiferrales > UBA7541 > Palsa-295. Next base: position 357,529 of record CAWJGQ010000016.1, read on the forward strand.
AATGTCTGTCCTTCTTTTCGCAGCCTGCGCAGTTCCTCAATAGGATCAGCGACGCGCTGGCGCGGCGGACCGTCAAAGCATAGGGAAAGATACGCGTCACCAACCGTCGTGCTTTTCTCCAGACCGTTCGTCGTTTCGTTGATAGGTATTTGCCATCCCAGATTGTCGATGAAATATGCCTTTCCCTCGAAGCCTCCCCATTCCTGTCCGGTGGATAGCGTCTTTTGCATAGTCACCTTGTCTTAGACCACAATCGTCCCGTCTTCTCTCAGGTATGCAAGATATTCGGCTGGAAACTCATCTTTCAAGAATCTCCGAGCGATGCACTTCGTTAGAGGCAGCGAGTTGTTGACCTTCTGAATGTGAAGCAGTTCGTCCACCGACAGGGTTAGCTCTCCGGAAGTAGACGAGAGCGCGTGCGCTACTTCCACGCGCAGAGGGTTCAAGATATGGTCGATCACGTCACCGAATTTCTTGCCGAGCACCTCGGGTCGGAAAATTGATTCCAGGGCCATTGGATCCCACGGCTGCCGCACTGGAAAAATCGCATTCAGCCATGGAACTCTGTCTTCTGGTTTGTCGGGAATGCGTCGGCGCGGTCGCGTGAACGTCGTCCCTGCTTTCTTGGCTTCGACGGCGAGACGCTTTCGTCGCGACTGTATGCCTTCGATTATCTTGAATAAGCACAGGAACGCATAAACTGAACTGTTGCTATCCATAGCCTCCCTGTACAGGCTTGCATACCCGCGAAACTCTGGCATCAGCGTGGTCGCAGGCGCGACGGAAAATGGAACCTCCCAAATCGGCATCTTCATGCTCATTCTTGAGTTCCCACTCGCGACGTGCGTGCTGTCAACCTGATGAATATGCAATGGTATGTCTAGGTGGACGGACCAGTTGCTCAGTGATGGTGCCAGTGCCCTATATGCCTTAGCTTCAGCGTCGGGAAAGCTTAGCGCCTTGAATGGATCTGATGTGATTTTGCCGAGAAAACCTGCCTGGTTGGGAGACGCCGTGAATATGAACCGACCGTCCTCGGTTGTTGCATCAATTCGCACGGCAATCGGATCTGGCACTCCTTGAGGAATGTACGCTGGAGGCCCAATACCAAGGTGCGAGTCCCCCGTCAATCCATTCGCGTAGCTGAACTGGCGCTCTGGCGTTAGGTTGAATCCCGGCCGCGACAACACGAATGTCACGGTGTAATCACCAAGTACACCTTGGGGACCGATGGCGTTGCGCGGATCAGATGGCGGCGCAAACCGGAACACCGTGATTAGGTTTGGTTCTGCCCGGGAAGACCGGAAGGCGGAACTTGGCTCTGAGAAGGCATTGGCATCGGATTGGCGGGCTGGGTGGCTGGACCCGCTGGCGTTTGTGGAACGGCCTCCGAACCGTGACAGCGTTTGTACTTCTTGCCGCTTCCGCATGGGCATGGGTCATTCCTTCCGACTTTAGACATGGCTCATTTGGATACGCATCATTCCAGAAATCTCATGACAGATTCCTTCATCACGCTCGATAGGACCGACAGTGGCACGAAAACGTCGTACCGACCCTCGGCGTAACACGCCACGGAATATGGGTCAAAGTAGATACGCATGCCGCCACGTTCAAGTGAGAACTTATTGAAGTTCGAAAGATCGGGGGCCGCACCTCGCAAAATCCAATCGTTCGATTCTCCGCTGTAAGCGGCCTTCAAAATCGGCGGCTGTTGCTCGTGTAGCGCCGTTATGCAGTAGCTGGAAAGGATCTTCAGATAATCGGTCTCGTATCTAAAGAGATCGCGAAGTTCTATTTGGACGGCAGGATGGAGGAAGTAATTCAGGTTCCGAGTAATTGTGTTTGGATGTGCCGCCCCGGCTCCGTAGCTCCAGATGCGAAATTCCAGGCTGAGCAAATTCTCGGTAAACATGGTTACGTTATGAGTGATCGACAGGCTATCCCAGCACATGCTTCTCGGAAATTCGCCGGCCATTTGCCTCTTGTATGCAGTGGTTTCAAGGCTGCCAGCTCGGAATCGTTGCAGTTCCTTTGTGACGAAACCCACTAGGTTTATGTTTGTCTCAACGGCGGCGGTCGAATCTTCCGGGCTGAGTTGCGGATAGTCTGCGTTAAATTGACCTGACGGGCTTAAATAAGTCCAGCGGGAGTGAGAGAAAATCACTCTACAAGGAGAGCTGGACATGCCGATGAAGAAACACAAGCCGGAGCAAATCGTGACGTTGCTGCGGCAGATTGAAGTAGAAATAGCGAACGGGAAGACCACCCCGCAAGCTTGCAAGGAAGCAGAAATCACCGTGCAGACGTACTACCGCTGGAAGAAAGAGTTCGGCGGCTTGAAGCTGGATCAAGCCAAACGGTTGAAGGAACTGGAAAAAGAGAACAGTAAGCTAAAACGGTTAGTGACGGAGTTGTCTCTGGAGAAGCAAATCCTGAAGGATATCGCGTCGGGAAACTTCTAAGCCCTGAGCGGCGGCGTTCCGCGGTCGAGCATGCGCGCGAAGCATACGAAGTGAGCGAGCGCCATGCGTGCCGGCTGCTGGGGCAGTGGCGAACGACACAGCGCTATGCCGACGCATCAAGAGGACCGACGAAGATGCGCTGACGCGAAGCGATCGTATGCAGCTGGCCAGTGAATACGGTCGCTATGGCTACCGGCGAATCCCGGCGCTATTGCAAGATGCAGGCTGGCATGTCGGCAAGGATCGGGTACAGCGCATCTGGCGACGCGAGGGGCTGAAGGTGCCGCAAAAACAGCGGCCACGAGGGAGGTTGTGGTCTGAACGATGGGTCGTGCATTCGGCTGCGGCCGGAGCGGCCGAATCATGTGTGGAGCTACGATTTCGTGATCGCGAAAACGCATGACGGAAGAACGCTGCGGATGCTGACGCTGATCGATGAATACACGAGGGAGAGTCTGGCCATCCGTGTAGCGAGAAGGCTCGGGAGGTATGAAGTGATTGAAGCGCTGGCAGATGTGATGCTGTTCCGAGGAATCCCGGAAAACATTCGTTCGGACAACGGCCCTGAGTTCGTAGCGAAGGAGCTGAGGCAGTGGCTGGCGAAGGTGGGCACGGGAACGCTGTACATCGAGCCGGGAAGTCCTTGGGAGAACGGCTACTGCGAAAGCTTCAACGGGAAGCTGCGGGATGAATGCTTGAACGGAGAGATTTTTTACTCACTGAAGGAGGCACAGATCGTGATCGAGAAATGGCGCGTGGAATACAACACGAAGCGGCCGCACTCGGCACTCGGCTACAGGCCGCCTGCCCCCGCGGCCTGTAGCCCCTGGGGAGTAAATCCATCTTCACAGCCCATGGCTGTGATATAAAAACTCTCACTTCTCCTGGACTAAAAAATCAGGCCGGTCAAAACGTGTACCTGTGTTCGTCGTCCTTCTCGTTAATTTTTAGGTAGCTAAGATGGACTAGCTTTCCCTGAAGCCTGACCTCAAGCATTCCGGGAACTCGGCTCTGTCCGATGGCCTTCGGTTCAGTTGGGGCATCCGCCCCGTGACGATTACGGCCGACAACACCAAGCCAGTCGTCGCGGTAAAGAATGATTTGATGAGCGTCAAGCTTTCGCGCGAAACCTCCCCGCGTCTGTGTCTCATAGTGGCAATCAAAACAGAGAACTGCCAAATTTTCTTCCTGCGAGTTGGCCGGGTCCTCATCAATGTGGTGAATTTGAACGGGTTTGCGGGGCTCGCGGCAAACACAACAAATCCTATGAGAAAGAAAAGAGTACTCTAGCCGCGAGTTCTGCTGGGATTTCGTTCCGCTCTTTCGCGCACACGGGGCACCGCCGAATCACATGGAGTTTAACCGAATGTCCAGCTAAACGTGGAGTATGAGCTCCACGAACGGCGCGACTGCTAGAGCCAGCTTCGGCGGATGACTCAGACTCTGGCATCAGATCAGGATTGGTCTCTCACGCGGCAGCCTTCGAAGGTCTACAGGAGATCGGCTCCCTTGGGTCTGCTCGCTGCGGCCTACCTCCTGCTCCTTCCTGCCTTGCCCGTCGGGGCATTTGTCTACGATTTCTTCGTTTATCCGAAAAAGCACCGCAGGTGGGAAGGCACGTTCATGTGCCAGCGCTGCGGACTCTTGTTCGAACCTCACTCTCGCTCACAATCCGTTGCGCACGCTTAGGGACAAATCTATGCCCAGTGCCAATTTTGAAGCGAATCCTCACGGAACGAGTTTGGGATGATGTGCGGCGATCCATTTCTCGACGAGTTCTAGAAATGCTTGGGCCTCCGCGACAATCTCTTCCGCCTCGGTCTTGGTGGCCACGAGCGCACGGTCGTAATCAATCACATTTCGTTTCCGTCGGCAGTTTTCAAGGAAGTCCAGAGAGCGGGCGGAGGAGGAGCCGAGTGCAAGACGCGCCGCCTCGAACATCAAACGATGATGTCCTGGCACGTTCGCAAGGCGATACCCGGCGCCGGCAATGGCCATCTTGGCTGCTTGAAGAGCTGCGTTATATGCGGTAGCGAATCTTCGGTCTTCCGACAGTTCCTTGACCGCCGCGTCCGCCAGGTCTCGGGCGATGAGTGCGCGGAGAGCATCCAGCTCCTTCTTGCTGGTGCTGTGCGTGTGGACCTTATGTTCTGCGAGCAGTTTTTTCCAGCTCATTCGGAGAACCCATGAGAGTGATCACCGGACCCTTCGTCACCGACGTCAGAAAGTGATCATGAGCGCGCATTTTAGCCCGGAATTCCTTTTCCGAATAGCGGGTGAGATTGACTTCGCGGCCGAACCGTCGTTCGATCCGCCGCAGGGTCGGCAGCATATTTGCGCTGGCCACATCGCCAACCACCAGGAGATCGATGTCACTTTCGGGGGTTTCTTCGCCACGAGCAACTGATCCATATACTGCTGCCCAATGAACGTCCTTTCGAAATTTTGCGAGCTCGGACTGTAAGGCGGGAACGAGACCGGCGGTCTTGGAGAGCAGCCCGTGGAGGGACTCGAAAACGGGGGAGTCCACCTGGGCTTTGTAGTAGGTCCTGTTCCCCTCCTTTTTTCGTGCTAGTACTCCTCCCTTGGTCAACGAATCGACTTCCCGTTGCAGACTGGAGGGGGAGGTATCAAGATGGTCGGCCAATTCAGACAAATACCACCATTTCTCGGGAGCGAGAAGCACGGCCGCCAGCAGCTTCTGGCGGACACCGGGGAACAGCGCATCGAGCGTAGGTGAGTTACGCATAATGCGTATATACTTACGCACATCGCGTAAGTTGTCAACCGATTTTGCCCAGTGAGGCTCCGAGCCGACAACCGGTCATTCCATACGGAGCCGCTCTTATTCATAGGTCTGCGCTAGCACGCCTCGCGCCACCCAAAGTCCGTGTCACTCGGGCGTGCGGCCCGCGCAGGCCGGCCTAAATTCTTCTCCTCGCTTCCCTTCTCTGTTTCGGGTCCCTGCCCCCTCTCGTTCCTGTGAAGGGGGCAGAAACTCCCCGAAACAGGAGAAGAGCACATGAAAATCGAACAAGCCAGAGAAGTCACAAGCAAAGCTCTTGGAGAATCTCTCGGAGAGTCTCGCGCAGGGACAGAGCGGGGTCCTTCGCAACTATCTCGCCGCGATGGGAAAGTTTCACCGCTATAGCGCGAGCAACATTCTGCTGATCATCACCCAGCGACCGGATGCAACGCGCGTCGCTGGCTACCAGACGTGGCGGAAGCTTCATCGTCACGTTACGAGGGGCGCAAAGGGCATCATGATCTTTGCCCCGCTGTTGCGGAAGACGGTTGATGCCAATGAATGCGGGATCAAGACGTACCGGGAGAACCTAGTTGGCTTTCGCGCGGCGGTCGTGTTCGATGTCGCGGACACGGAGGGAAATCCACTTCCGGCGTTGTCAAAATGTGAAGGGAATCCGGGCGAAGTATCTTGAGCGCTTGAAATCACTCGTCACACAATCGGGATGCTCGCTTGAGTATTCGACGAGCATTTTTCCCGCATTGGGACAGTGCTCAGCCGGGAAAGATCGTCCTGCTGCCGGACCTGTCTCCGGCCGAGGAGTTCCACGTTCTGACTCATGAGCTCGCGCATCTGCGGCTGCATTTTTCTGCGCGACGATCCGATACGACCAAGTGCATCCGAGAAACGGAAGCCGAGGCGGTGGCCTTCGTTGTCAGTCAGTCCATTGGACTCGATACGAATTCCGCATCGTCGGACTACGTGAAGCTGTACAACGGAGATAAGGACACGCTGGTCCAGTCGCTCGGACACATCCAGCAGGTGAGCACGGACATCCTGTCCGGGATCACGCCGCCGTAGTAAGGGGTTAAGGCTTTCGCGCCGCAATGTCGGCGCGAAGGACGGCCAACAACCTATCGGCAGAAAGGAGCTGCTTGTCGGCGCTCACAAGGAAGCCGTCAATTTGCGCCCAGTCAAGGTGTGTGGCTTCATTTTTCACGTGGCAGATCACATCCTGCGAAGGACAGCATAATCCATCGAGCGTTGACATGACAAGACTGAGGGTCTATCCTTATCAGAATATTATAGTCCCATACGAGGACATTCTGGAAGGAGAAGCATCCAGTGTCAGCTACTCAGAAGATCCTTTACACGAAGCGCGAGGCAGCTCACTTCTATCGATTTCACTCCGCAGTCTCGACTATCTGATAGTCAGCCAGCAGTTACCTGCGCGCTGAATAGGTCGGCGCGTGTTAGTTGATCGCGATTCAATAGAGCAGTTGCTCGCCTAGATCACGCGTCAATTCGCACATCGGAAAGCGTGAGCGCGTAGCAACTGTTAGTCGGTGCCTTAGGCACCGGGATGGTTTTTGACACGTCACCCCGAGAAGGGTGCTGCATGGGAACCAGAAGTTCCCATATGCGAACCGGCTGATCTTGCAGAGGTTAGCACGCAAAGCCGTTGCGAGGGACACTCTGGTGGTTTCGACAGCGTAACCACCTGATGTGACGGTCAACTTGAATTGTATCGCGATACTTAGGGCAGGCCAGATGAAGACAATCACGCGGACACGCTCTATTGGAACAAAAGTCACGAGGAAGAGTACGAACAAATCGAAGCCTATGCTTCAGAAACGCCTCTCGGTTAGCGAGTGGTGTCGGTCTGTCCTTCTGGGGAGACTCAGAGCGAATGCGCCGAGCGAGGCCGATAAAGTGTTCTAGCGGAGGTTTTAGCGTTACGAACAAGTCTCCTGAATCTGCACTTTGCCGTGGCTCGGACCGAAACGATCACCGCCGACGACATGCAAGCGATCATTGATCGAGCGGACTACAGCAAGGCTGCGAAAGCAGCCGAACGGCTGGCGAGCGACTGCAAGGCCAATGCTGATCAATGTCCTCGGATGGTCCTGGTAGTGCGAGAGGAGTGGAAGAAATGAAACAGAAGTGGGGGCGAGAAAGATGTGTAGGGACATGGCGAAGTAGGAAGCCATGGTGGAGCATCGCGGCTGTGTGGTTGCGGTCCTAAGCGACTGCCTATTTGACCACTGGACCTATGGGCGGAACTGGAAAGCACTTCAAAGATACTACGCACCGACATACGCCGAGACGGGGGATATGCAGACGGCGCGAAGCGTTCGTACTAATAGCGTTTGGTATGTTGAGACGCGTACCGACAGCCGCTTGGCGCAGGATACCGACGCTACAGAGAAAGGGTGACTGTCATTCGGCCTAACTGGGAAAGCCGCAAGGCAGGGCGCAGTGCAACTCGAATGGCAGCGTAAGGAGAATGAAAACTCGACTCTGCACGGATTGCGGTAAAATTGGATTTACCATGACCAGTCCTTGGATACCTTCGCGACACTGGCATGGTGGGTCGGACTAGGTGTCCTTGCAGTCTCCCTGTGGATAGCAGTTCCAAAGGACTTGGCGCGGGCCAGAGACCGGAGAGTCGGCCGCCGGCTAAAAGGGCCAGAGTTGGTGAGTGCGTCCCGGTTCAACCGACAGAATCGAGCTGACGGAGTAGGCTTCCTGCAACAGCAGGGCGTTGTGGAGAAGCTTTTTGGCAAGAGACGGTGGGTCCGACTGCCCCGCACAATCGAATCGAGCCATGTCCTAATCATAGGTGACACCGGAACAGGCAAGAGCGCTATAATACGCCAGATCCTGTTAGAGATCGAAAGTCGCGGTGAGACGGCCATCGTTTACGATCCGGCGCTTGAATATACGCCTCAATTCCATAGTCCGTAGAGAGCCATCAGCAGTACCATCGCACGAGTCCTGATTTCCGAAGGACCATCTCCGTAGCTCGACGCAAGAATTCTGCGGACATCAGTCCAAGAAGGCCCCTTCGCCACGAAGTAAAATTTCGGTAAGGCAAATTTCGGAACAGCCTGATAGAGACCCGGTCTTGTTATGTGTTCTTCCTCCGCGTGCCGCAGAAACATTCGCAATGACGAAGCCCCAAGCATTTGGGTTTTTGGAGCCCATCCATCTCGTTTCTTGTGCTCAAGATAACGTTCGATGTGCGGCAACGAGACATAACAAAGCTTGACTCTGTGTTGTGCTAGCCATGCGAGAAAATACGAGACGTGCCTAGTGCGGGTTTCGATTGTGGCCGGAGCGAGTCCTAGGTTGTTCCGAAGTTTCGACTCGAATAGACGTAGCCGTTCTTCAGAAAGCCTTGTCTTTTGAGGCTCGACGAGACAAGCCTGATGCCGAAGCCAACCCCTTGCAAGGCGTGCGAAGAGTTCATAGCTGTAAGTTCCCGCTGGGCGTTTTCGAAAAGGCCGGCTGTCGCTCAACCATCGTGCTCCGGCCTGTCGGAGTTCGTCGGGTGTCACCGGGCGCATTTTCTTTGTGAAACCAAGTGTCCGATTGATCTGCAGAATGTGAGTTGCGGACTGTAAGACGTTAACTGGCTTCCGACCTTTGCGGAGCAGATCGGATAGGAATCTCGCGCGCTGCGCTGCAAACGGTGCCTTATTGTGACGGTCGCGCGCGCATTTCGTCTTGTATAGTCTGTCAAAAATCGTCATAGGGGCGCGTACTCTACCACTTCCGGTAATGATCACAAAGGACCGCTCGGCATTACGCTCGCCTTGATCGACCCAGCTTCTCGTGACCCCAGGATTCCGAGCTACAGCGTTCCAGACGTTTCCTAATGGCCCCGCTTGACAGTCACCGTTAATGGTAATATGGTATCCTCAAAGAGGAGGATCGGTCAGTTCTTATGGCAAATCTCATCCAAGATATTGGTCAGCGCATTCGGGATTTTAGGACTGGTTATGGGGGTGGCACGGGCATTTCGCAGGACGCCCTAGCCAAATCTTTGGGAGTTGCGAGCAACACCGTCTCTCGTTGGGAGACCGGTACGTATCAACCGGGCCTTGAGGATATTGATAGGCTTGCGAAATTTTTTGGTAAGTCGATTTATGACTTCTTTCCACAGGGAGAGATGACCAGCGAGCGCGACCAGAAAATCGATGCGCTCTTGCGGACCGCCAAGCAGCTTAGTGACGAAGACGTTGAGGAATTGAGGCGATACGCAGAATATCGACGAGCTAGGCAGGTTTACACGAAGCGTCCTCCAGGTCGCAAAGCGAAGAAGTGAAGGAAGTGAGAGACACAGGCTACTACTATGACATGAGAGAGCTGGCGCTTGAGGTGCGGGCGCGGCACGGGATCGATGGACCATGTGTTTCGATGCGCGATATGTGGCGAATCTATCGCAGCGAGGGTATAGAGCAACTGGATTTCCGGCGCGGCTTCAAGGACTTAAGAGGCGCGTACTTCAACGATGATTGCGGAGTTACTGTCATGCTGGCAGGAGGCTTGCCCGACGAGCCCACACTATTCACCATGGCCCATGAGCTCAAACATCATCTGGTCGATTGCAGGACGAGCACCATCCTGTGTGCGACCGGCGAGCAGACTCATCGCGTCGAGATCGGCGCGGAAGTCTTTGCGGCAGAACTTATCTATCCCGAAAAGGATTTTGTGTATGACCTTGTTCGACTGATTCGTGGAGCGCCTCACAATGTCTCCCCGCAACTACTAGTGGAGCTAAAGCAAAACACCCAAACAACATTGAGTTACGCAGCTTTGGCAAAACGCACCATTTTGCTTCGATTAGCGGACGAGAAGGCTTTTCAAAACGTCCGCTGGGGAGTGCTTGAGCGTGTTGCAGCAAGAGCAAGTAACCAAGCAGAGTGAGGATAACCTCTGAGCGAGAAAAACCATGAGTCTCTTCAAGCGAAACCAAATTTGGTGGACTGATTTTTCGGTAAACGGAGTGCGGTACCGCCAGTCTCTCGATACTACAGACCGCCGTGAGGCTCAAGCATCGGAGAAGAAGCTCGTCGCAGACGCCATTACGGGCAAATTGGCTCCGGCAAGCAAACGGTTCTCTCGGCTCGCGTTCTGTGAGGCGGCTGATCGCTATTTGGAGAGTAGGCGCTTGGAATTATCCCCACGAAGCTTCAAAAAAGAAAAGCAACTTCTAGTCGAACCGCGCCGCTTTTTCGCCGCTAGTCCGGTCATGCGCATAGGCTCAGAGGACCTGCTCGGCTACCGCGAAGCGCGAGCAGAGAAGGGAGTAGGTGCTTCCTATATCAACATGGAAATGGGAGTAATTCGGCGAATCCTGAAACGAGCCAAGCGGTGGCATGTAGTCGCTGACGATCTTAAGCCCCTCAAGGAGCGTCGGCGGATTGGTCGGGCCTTAAGCCAAGAAGAAAAGGCTCGACTCTTAGTGATGGCGGCAAGCAAGCCGGAATGGCTTAATGTTCGCCTTGCCCAGACCCTCGCGCTGAATACCACGATGCGTGGATGTGAAATCAAGGGCCTTCGTTGGCGCGATGTTGATCTAATCGACCGATTCTTGACGATCCGACGGGATACAACCAAGACAGACGCAGGTGAGCGCGTGATTCCTTTGAATGCCAGCGCCATGGCCGCCATCGTCGAACTATATCGCCGGGCACACGATCTAGATGGGCCATACCGTAACGGGCCCTACCCTGACCACTATTTATTTCCAGCTTGCGAGAACGGCAAGATCGACCCGACAAAGCCCCAAACGAGTTGGCGAACTGCATGGCGTCGATTGACGCGCGCGATTCTGTGCCCGGCGTGCGGCCTACAACAAGACCCTGGCGACATCTGCCAGAACGAAAAGTGCAAGGCAGGTATCCGCGATGTGCAGAGCCCGACCGCCGGGCTTCGCTTTCACGATTTGCGCCACCATGCAATCACCGAACTTGCTGAATCTCAAGCCAGCGACCAGACCGTGATGGCCATAGCAGGCCACGTCTCGCCAAGAATGCTCGCGCACTACTCTCACGTGCGTATGGACGCCAAGCGCAGAGCATTGGAGGCACTATCGGACGCCGACTCGAACAAGGGTCATGGCACAAACAGCGACACAAATACGCTGCCTGCTAATATTCCGCATCCGCAAGTGATTGAAATGAATGGTAGGCCCGTGCGGGCTCGAACCGCAGACCTCCACCGTGTCAAGGTGGCGCTCTAGCCAACTGAGCTACGGGCCTATCGTGCGACCGACTGCCACAATTCTAGCATGCGGCAGAAGTTGCTGAATAGGAATGACGCCGGCGCCGGCTAGCTGAGGAGCGCGGTCGTGTTCGTGACGCACATGCGGCGCACGTCGGCAGGGCTGAAGCCCGCCTCGAGCATTTTCTGCGCGAACATGCCGAAGCCTTCCGCGACCGGCGGATTGATCGTCTGCCCGAGGTCGGTTGAGAGGACCACGCGCTCCGGGCCGACTTTGCGGACGCTATCGAAGTAGGCGTCCCAGGGGGCTTTGTTCGTGTACATAGTGGTGAAGCAGTGCTCGATCATCGCGCCCAGATCGGCCACTTCGACTTGTTCCTGCGCGGTCATATTCTGCGACGGAAATTCCGCGTGGGTCACCACGACGCGCTTCAGGCCGATCTCCTTCTTTGCGACCTTCACCAGCGCGTGAATCTCTTTCTTGCTCAAGTGGCCGGTGGCGAGAATCATGTCGTGCTTGCCGATCAGTTCCAGGCACCGCCGCGCCGCGTCAGTGACCTTGCCGCTGCCGTCGAGAACGCTGATCGGCGCGGGCGAAATGCCGGTCGCGGAAAGCTCACGCTGAATTTTCGCCCAGAAGGGAAGCTTGTCGGTGGGCCCATCGCTGCGGCCTGCCGTTTCGTTGGCCGCGTCCACGGTGGGAAACCAGACGATTTTATTGCCGGAGCGGCCGGCGATTTCGAGCGCAACAGGGTTCAAGCCCCCGACGCTGTGATTGAGCGTGATTGCGCCGTACGCGGTAATGCCGGGGCTCGCCTTCGTGACCACCTTCGCGCGCTCGTAGGTCGGCGCGTAGTGCGATTTCAGCACGAAGCCTTTTAGCTTGTGCGCGAGGAATTCCTTGGCGAGATCGAGGTCGTCAATGCGGCGCGCGATCACGTCCGGCGCGACATGAACCTGGATATCGTAGGCGCCTTCGATCGCCTGCCAGGCGGCGTCTGTAATGTGAATCGGTGCAGCAGCGGTTTCTACAGCCATGATGGCATTGTCCTTTGAGCTTTCAGTTTGTTTTCAAGAGCGGCAAATAATATACCCTACCGAGCTGCGATTTCTCGCGAGAAAGCTTTTCACGGCGGCCAGCGCGCGCGACGTTCATTTCTAGAGCGGCTGACCGGCGAGCCAGGAAGCGCCGCGCACGTACAGCGCTTCGACCTCCGGGCCAGTCAAGCCGGGCATGTCCATCTTGATCTTGTAACCGATCTGAGTTTGCAGGTAGGCGAGATGGCGATAGCCCTCGCGAAACGACATGAGGAGCTTTTGGTCGAGGCTGAGCTTGGCTGCAGGGTCCACGGGATCCACTCGATCTTTCTCGTAAATGGGCTGGCGAAGCACCAATCCCCAGCGCCCGGCGCGCTTCTCCCAGAAATCAACGAAGCGCCCGGTGCACACGACGTCGCAAACGACATCGTGGACCGGAGCGCGCTGCGAGATGGTCATCTTGGTCTGCGATAGGGCGCGATTGCCCTTCACTTCGATCGAGCTGCCGCCAAGAAAATGCAGGATGCGCACGCCTTTGGCGAACCCCTGCTTGCTCATTTCAATGAATTGATCGGCGGTGCCCTGCGTCCAGGTGGCCATCATGACGCCGTCATCGTGCCAGAGCGCACGGAATTTTTCCCATTGCAGCGCGTCGCGCCACACAACCCAGTTTTCAACCATTTCGCGAATCGTGATTCGTTCAGCCATTTCGTCAGTCATTAGAACTCCTGCGTACTGAACTGCTGCGAACGTCGCGAAGCACAGGAGAGTTTACACCGTTCCGTGAGGTTGCAAAACGTATCTCGCCCGCCGCTATCGGATCGCTGCGCTAGATACTCTCATGATTGTTGTGAGAAGATGGCGGCCGTTCACGCCCCAAATGTAACGCGCCGGACCGGAAAACCACTGATGACCGGGAGCACCGCAACTATCACACGACAACAACACACTCGCCCGAAACGCTGGTACGCGCAGCTTTGGGTATACGTGTTCGCCGCGATGATCCTAGGGATTGCTCTCGGCAAGTTTGATCCCAGCCTCGGGGTGCGCATGCAGCCGCTGGGCGACGCCTTCATCAAGTTGATTCGCATGCTGATCGCGCCAATCATCTTTTGCACGGTAGTTCACGGGATCGCGCGAATGGCCGATTTGGCGCGAGTCGGGCGCGTCGCTCTCAAAGCAATCATCTATTTCGAGGTGCTTACGACGATCGCGCTCGTCATCGGGCTCGCAGCGGTAAACATCTGGAAGCCCGGTAGAGGGATGAATGTCAATCTCGCGCATATTGACACGTCCGCCGCGCAGACGTACGTGGCGCACCCGGAAAGCGCGAGCGTCACGCAGTTTCTGACGAACATCATCCCGAATACGTTCGTAGGGGCATTCACCGAAGGGAACGTGTTGCAGGTTCTGCTGATTTCCGTGCTTTGCGCGTTTGCACTCACCCAAATCGGCGCGCACGGGAAACCCATTGTGGATTTCATCGGAGCCGCGTCGCAAATGCTGTTCAAAGTTGTCGCGATCGTGATGTGGGCCGCGCCGATCGGCGCGTTTGGGGCGATCGCTTTCACGGTCGGCAAATTCGGTGCTGGCTCGCTGGTGTCGCTGGGCAAGCTACTGGGCGGTTTTTATGTCACGTGTCTAATTTTCGTGTTCGGCGTCTTATGGCCGGTCGCGCATTGGTGCGGATTTAGCATTTTCAAGCTGATCCGGTACATTCGCGAAGAGCTATTGATCGTTTTCGCGACAACCACCTCAGAATCGGTGCTGCCTCAATTGATGACGAAGCTGGAAGATCTGGGCTGTGAGGAAAGCATCGTCGGGCTGGTGATTCCCACGGGCTATTCGTTCAATCTGGACGGAACCTGCCTCTACCTCGCGACGACCGCGGTATTTTTGGCACAGGCCACGAATACACCACTGAATCTTGGGCAGCAGCTAGGGCTCCTGGCCGTGCTGCTATTGTCGTCGAAGGGCGCGGCTGGGGTTGCCGGCGCGGCTTTCGTGGTTCTGGCGGCAACGATTGCTTCGACGGGAACGATACCGGTTGCAAGCGTTGCGCTGGTGCTCGGAATTCACAGGCTAATGTCGGAAGGTTTGACGCCGACGAATGTGGTGGGCAATGCGGTCGCTACTATTGTGGTTGCAAAGTGGGAGAACGCGCTGGATGACGAGCGGCTTTCGTCGGTCCTCGACGGAAAACTAGAAGTCGCGGCTCGCTGAGATTCAGACAGCGACGCTAGGCTTTTGAGCTGGCGGCCGAACGATTGAGAATGTGCTCGAGCTTGTCCAGGACCAGCATTGCCGTGCAGCATTGCGCGACGCTGGCGTTCGGCTCGCGCTTTTCCCTGATGGCCGCAAAGAATTCGCGGTCCTGCAGCTCGATGCCGTTCATCGAAACATCCACGTGGGACAGATCAATTTTCTTGTCCTCGCCGTCCACGAGATCGTCGTAATAGGCCTGGAACGTGCCGTTATCGCAGATGTAGCGGAAGCGCGTGCCGAGCGGGCCCTTGTTGTTGAACGACAGCGAAAGCGTGCAGATCGCGCCCGACGGAACTTTCATCACGATTCCCATGTCCATCGCGATTTTCAGCTCGGGGTGCAGCGGGCCTTGCACGGCGTAACAATCGGAAACCAGCTCGCCGGTTTGATATTGGAACAGGTCCACGGTGTGGCAGGAGTGGTGCCACAGCAGGTGATCGGTCCAGCTTCTGGGCTGTCCAGCCGCGTTCATATTCGTGCGCCGGAAAAAGTAGGTCTGCACGTTCATCTGTTGAACCTTCAGCTCACCGGCCTTGATCTTCTTGTGAACGTACTGGTGGCTGGGATTGAAACGGCGCGTGTGGCCTCCCATGCAGACCACGCCGGTTTCCTTCTGCACTTTCACCAGGCGCTCGGAATCCGCCAGGGTGTCAGCGATCGGAATCTCGATTTGCACGTGCTTTCCGGCGCGCATGCACTGCACGCCCTGCTCCGCGTGCATGCCAGTGGGCGTCGCAAGAATCATTGCTTCGAGGCCGGGCTGCTTCAGGCTTTCGCCGAGATCGCCCGTAAAGTGGGGAATCTTGAACCGTTTCGCGACTTCCGCGGTCGTAGTCTGGTTTCCGCCGGTCAGGGTGATGACTTCGATGCCCGGAATAACGGCGAGGGCCTCCAAATGCTTTACGCCGAAAGCGCCTTGTCCCGCAACGCCAACCTTCATATGTTTGCCCTCGCTTGAAGTCGAAAGAATTCGCCGGATTTCGAGCGGAATCGCTGTCGAGAAAATCCAAACCTGCGACGCCCGGCAGGCTCAATCACTTGGATTTTGAATCGCCGCCAGCTAGTGCGATGCGGTGTTCGGCTGCCCGATTTCGCTCTTTGCCGCGCGCAACTTCCGCAGCTCGGCGTGGATCCGGATGACGGCCATCCACATCCCGAGGGGATGCGCGCCCGCCTCGACCAGCGGGTGAACCTGCCCGTCGCGGAATTTCTCGATGTCGTCGTCCTGCAACGTTTCGAGAACCTTGGCCTCCTCGGTGGTCATGCCGTATTCCTTCGCCACGGAAGGAAGATCGTGAATCAGACGGAGCCGCAGGTCCCGCTTGAAGCGGCTGTCGTAGAGGACCTTGTTCAGTTTGTACGCCGCGACAGTAGGGTGCTTATAGAATTCGTAGCCACCCTTAAATTCGTACTTCTTGGCGGCCTCCTGGCCTTCCTTGGACGGTCCCGTTCCCTTGAGCGGAAGGAAGCGCATGACCGCGTGGCCGTGATGCCACGTCGGCTGATAGGTGACCAACTCGCCCGGCTGATTTCCGATCGCACCGAACATGATCATCCACGAAAGCATTTCCGTGTTGCCGACCTCGTCGAATTGCTCGTTGGTCAGGTTGATGAGGACGTCGTGATTGCCCTTCTCCATTTGGGAGATGGCCCAGTAGTCAAAGTCAAAGTCCGGCTTGGGGTATTTCCAGGTGCCCGGAAAATGCGACATTCCACCGCTGGCCACGATGGCGACCCTTTCAGGACGGGCTGCGATTACTTTCGCGATAGCCTTCCCCAGCTCCGCGCAACGCTTCGCCGTCGGCAGGGGCGGGAGATATGCATTGACGAAAATCGGGACGACGGGAATGGGGCGCTTCTCGATTACCCATTCGTAGACAGCCGCGAACGCGTGTCCGAGGACGGCGTCCTGCGAGTAGCCCAGGTCGAAACCCGCGGACATGAGCTTGTCCAGGAGGTCTTCGGCCAACCCCTGGTGGATGGGCAGATCGTATCTGCGGCCGGCAAATTCGGCGTGTGAAAATTCGCCCGACAGAATGGCGAATGTGGGCACGGAACTCAGGAAAAAGGTCTCGAGGTGGTCGCTGCCGATCACGATAACGGCATCCGGCTTCGATTCTTCGAGCTCGCGCCCGATCTGGCGCATCGCCGCAATATCGGCGTCGAGTTGCTTGGGATCTTCGCTCGGTGGACGATCGAAAAGCTGCGGGGCGTGTACGGTTGCAAATGCTGAGACAATCTTACCCATGTCTAGTTACCTCTTTTCTGGACTCTTCGAACGCGCCTCAGTCGTTCTTTGTTACCCAAACCTTATGCCGCACGGCATCGCGTGGGCGCGAAACTGACTCCTCGATTGTTGCGGAATCCAGCAGAGTTCGTCAAGGGGAACCATCCCCGGCGCCAGCTCGGCGGGAAGAAGCGTTTCACGTGGTGAGCGGATCGGCCTTTTCGACGTCAATGCCGAGATCTTTGATCGCCTGTTGAACCACCGAAGCCTGAATTTTCCCTTCGCGCAACAGTTCATGGAGCGTGGCCAGTGTGATGAAGCGCGCGTCCACTTCAAAGAAGTTGCGGAGGGATTCCCGGCTCTCGCTGCGGCCGAATCCATCGGTGCCGAGCGAGGCCAGCCGCCGTGGCATCCACTGGCTGACCATATTCGGCAGCGCTTTCAGGTAATCGGTGGCAGCTACAAGAACTCCGGGGGCTTCGGCGAGGCACTGCGAAACGTACGGCACGCGGGGCTTATCAGACGGGTGCAGCAGGTTCCAGCGCTCGGTCTCGATCCCATCGCTGTAGAGCGCTTTGTAACTCGTAACGCTCCAGACGTCCGCTGCGACGTGATATTTCTCGGCCAGAATGTCCTGGGCCTTCAAAACCTCGCGAAGGATGGAACCGCTTCCGAAAAGCTGGGCGCGAAGCTTCGACTTGGTGTCGCTCGCGGACTTGAAGCGGTACATCCCTTTCAGGATACCCTCGCGCGATCCGGCCGGCATCGGAGGCATCGCGTAAGGCTCGTTCATCACGGTGATGTAGTAAAAGATGCTTTCGCCCTTGTGGTACATCCGGTCAATACCGTCTTCGATGATCACGGCCAGTTCGTAGGCGAATGCGGGATCGTAAGCTTGCAGCGTCGGAATCGGAAGCGCGAGCACGTGGCTATTGCCATCCTGATGCTGCAGGCCTTCTCCGGCCAGCGTGGTGCGCCCGGCCGTGCCTCCCAGCAGAAAACCGCGGCACCTTGTGTCCGCTGCGGCCCAAATCAGATCGCAGACGCGCTGCAGTCCGAACATCGAATAGAAAATGAAGAACGGAATGGTGTTGATTCCATGAGTGGCGTAGGCGGAACCGGCGGCGATAAAGGAGGACATCGAACCGGCTTCGGTGATGCCTTCCTCAAGTATCTGGCCGTCCTTGGCTTCCTTGTAATAGAGCAGCGTGTTCATGTCCACGGGTTCGTAGAGCTGGCCCTGGCTGCTGTAGATTCCGACCAGCCGAAACAGGGACTCCATGCCAAACGTGCGCGCTTCGTCCGGAACGATGGGCACCACCAACTTGCCGATTTCCGGGTCGCGAAGCATTTTTCGCAACATGCCGACGAAGGCCATGGTGGTGGAAACCTCGCGGCCTTCGCTCCCCGTCAGAAACTCTTCGAACAGCTCCGCGCGATTGCCCACCAACGGCTTTGAGCGCACGCTGCGTCGCGGCATATAGCCGCCCAGCTCTTTGCGCCGAGCGCGGAGATATTGTATTTCGGGACTGTCGTCCGGTGGCCGGTAGAACGGCACCTCGGCGAATTGTTCTTCCGTGAACGAAAGGCCAAAGCGCTCGCCGAAATTGCGGAGCGTATCTTCGTCAACTTTCTTTTGCTGGTGGGTGACGTTGCGGCCTTCGCCAGCTTCACCGAGGCCATAGCCTTTGATCGTGCGAGCAAGGATAACGGTCGGAGATCCCTTGTGTTCGACCGCCGCCTTATAGGCTGCGTAAACTTTCTTGGGATCGTGTCCGCCCTGGCGCAGGGCGTGAAGCTTCTCGTCCGGAATGTTCTCCACCATCTTGAGCAGCCGGGGATCGCCGCCGAATACGTGCTGCCGGATGTAGGCGCCCGACTCGACGATGAGTTTTTGGTATTCTCCGTCAACCATTTCCCCAAGGCGCTTGGCGAGCAGCCCGTCAACATCCCGTTCGAATAGCGCGTCCCAGTCCGAACCCCAAATGACCTTGATGACATTCCAGCCGGCGCCGCGGAAAGCTGCTTCGAGTTCCTGGATGATGCTGCCGTTGCCGCGCACGGGTCCATCGAGGCGCTGCAGATTGCAGTTGATGACGAAAATCAGATTGTCGAGGTGCTCGCGGGAGGCAAGCGTGATTGCGCCGAGGGCTTCCGGTTCGTCTGTCTCGCCGTCGCCCAGGAACGCCCAAACTTTCGCGTCGGTGGCCGGCTTGAGGCCCCGATCTTCGAGATAACGGTTAAAGCGAGCCTGATAAATCGCCATGATCGGGCTGAGGCCCATCGAAACCGTGGGGAATTCCCAGAAGTCCGGCATCAGCCACGGGTGCGGATACGACGATAGCCCGCCGCCGGGTTTCAGCTCGCGGCGGAAATTCTGGAGTTTTTCGGCCGAGAGGCGCCCCTCGACGAATGCGCGCGCGTATACACCCGGCGCTGCATGACCCTGGAAATAAACGGTGTCGCCTTCGAACTCGTCAGTGCGCGCACGGAAGAAATGATCGAACCCCATCTCGAACAAAGTGGCGACGGAACCGTAGGTGGAGATGTGGCCCCCGATATTGTGTTCCTCGCGGTTGGCTCGCACGACCATGGCAAGAGCGTTCCAGCGGACGAGGCTTTTTATTTTTCTTTCGATTTCCTGATCGCCCGGCAGGGCCGCCTGCTGGCTTACGTGGATCGTATTTACGTAGGGAGTGTTCGCGGTAAACGGAACTTGCACACCGGAAGCCAAAGCTCTGTTGCGGATTTCCTGGAGGATTCTGGACGCTTGTCCAGGCTTACCGTTCGCTACGACCGCGTCGAATGACTCAATCCATTCCCATATTTCTTCCAGTTCATCTACATCGGTTGGAGGGACTACAGGACGCACGACCATGTTGATTTAACTCTCCACAATTGGATTCTCAAATGATCCGTTCTAAATGTTCGTCATACATATTATATACCCCATTTTTGGCGCAGAGTTCGCCAATACACATCGAAAGGAGCTATCGCTGCAATAAACAAAACGAAGCGTTCGTCGCAAGGCCGGGCGTCGGCGGCGATGGTGCGGCAGAACTATCCCTGGCGGAGTTTGTGACCGGAGAGATTTCCCAGGCCATCGTACGCGGCGTATTTATACATTTCGGAAAGCGTCGGATAGTTGAACACGAAGTTGATGAAAAGATCGAGCGTTCCTCCCGACTCGAGGACCATCATTCCCAAATGAATCAGCTCGGTGGCATTTTCGCCGATGATGTGGACGCCGAGCAGCTGGCGATCGCTGCGCCGGAACAGCAGTTTCATCAGGCCGGTCGCGTCTCCCGCGATCAGGCCGCGAGCGTTGTTCTCGTAATGGGCGCGCCCGACTACGTAGTCAATTTTCTTTTCCTTGCAGGTTTCTTCCGATTCACCGACGGCCGAAATTTCCGGAATCGTGTACACGCCCATGGGAAGCATCGAGGCCAGGCGCTCTTTGTAATGGAAGTCGAACGCGTGGCATACGGCTACGCGCCCCTGCTCCATTGAGGTCGAGGCCAGCGCCGGAAAACCGATCACGTCGCCCGCTGCATAAACTGAAGGAACCGCCGTTTGATAGAACTCGTTCACTTCCACGTAGCCGCGCTTGTTTACCGCCAGTCCGGCCTTCTCCAGATCTAGTTCGTCCACGGCGCCGCGCCGGCCCGCCGCGAAGAGAGCCGATTCCATTTCGATCGCGTGGCCCGAAGGCATCTGGA
Organism: uncultured Acidobacteriota bacterium; assembly: GCA_963842425.1. GTDB lineage: Bacteria > Acidobacteriota > Terriglobia > Acidiferrales > UBA7541 > Palsa-295. The sequence goes on from CAWJGQ010000016.1 coordinate 378,220, forward strand.
TGCGCACGCCCTGCTTGGTGCGCTCGATCGGTCCCATGCGCTCGCCGAGGAAAAATTTCACACCAAGTCCGGCAAGGCGGACGCGCAGCGCTTCGGATATTTCGGCATCCAGAAACGGGAGCACGCGGTCGCGCCCGTCCACCAGCGCGACTTCCACTCCCAGCGCTGTAAATATCGAGGCGTACTCGCATCCGATCACGCCACCGCCCACCACGACGAGGCTTCGCGGGATGCGTCCCATCTTTAATATCGAGTCGGAATCGAAAATGGTTTCATCGTCAAACGGTATCTCGGCAGGACGGTGCGGGCGCGAACCCGTTGCAATCAGGATCGCCTCGCCACGCAGCTGAATGATTTCATTTTTCGAGGTCTTGACGGCGACGGTGTGCGCGTCCTCGAACGACGCGGTTCCTTGAAACAGCTCAATGCCATGCGCGGCCAGATTTTCGCGGATCTTTTCGCGTTCCATCTCGACGAGGACGTCCTTGCGGTGCATGAAATTCTTGACCGTCAGGCCTTCGCGAAGCGAATAGTCAATTCCGTAAAGCCCGCGCTGCTTCAGACCCGAAAAATAGAGCGCGGATTCGCGGAGAATCTTGCTCGGAAGCGTGCCCGTATTGATGCACGCGCCGCCGAGATCGGAACCGCATTCGACCACGGCCACTCGCTTGCCAAAATAGGCGGCTTGCGCCGCGCCCTTTTCGCCGGCCGGGCCGGAGCCGATCACCACCAAGTCAAATTGCTGCACGGTTCACCTCAGCAGGGCGCTCGCCCGCTGCATCTAGCGCGCGAATCGCGGCCCGCAGCGGGATAAGGCGGAAGGGTTTGATTGCGGGCTTGGTGTACATGTGCTCTTTGGCAGGGATACTCTACCGCAAAACCACAGCCAGAAAGCCGCGAAAGTCCGCTATTTTGGCACTAGCCGTAACTGCTGGGGGTGGTCGCCATTATCTTTAGCGACGCGCGTGATGGACTTGCCGAAGGGGATTTGCTATATCCTCATGGGTCACGGATAGCGATAACCGAGATTGATTCCGCCGCAGGAATGAACGACCCTCTGTACGGGAGAGTCACGTTGATCTTCGACGGGTTGCGCGAAATTCAACACCGATTCGGTTACCTCCCCGCCGACGCATTAAAGGAATTGGCGAAGAAGACCGACGTTCCCCTTTATCGCCTGCACGGAGTCGCCAGTTTCTATCCGCACTTTCGCCTCACGCCGCCGCCCAAAGCCGACGTTTGCGTCTGCCAGGACATGTCGTGCCATCTCCGCGGCGCCGACAAGCTGAGCGCAAGCCTCAAGGAGGGCCTCAAGGATCTTAGTTCCACGGACGTGACCATCCGCGGCATTTCTTGCCTTGGCCGCTGCGATCAGGCGCCAGCCGTCGCCGTCAACGACCGCATCTTTACGCGCCTCAGCGAATCGCAAATCGAGGAAATGGTTCGCGACGTGGTTGCGCACCGCGCCCAGCCCGAACCCGTGCCCTCGCACCGCGGAATCCGGTGCGCCTCCGATCCATATGCCGCGCCGAACGAGCGCTATGCCGTGGTCCGCCGCCTGGTGCAATCGCGCGACTGGAACTCCGCGTTTGAGTTGCTGAAGGCTTCGGGCCTTCGAGGACTGGGCGGCGCGGGATTTCCAACCGAGTCCAAATGGCAGCTGGTCCGCCAGCAGCCGGGCCCCGAAAAATACATCGTGTGCAATGCCGACGAAAGCGAGCCGGGCACTATCAAAGACCGCTTCATCCTTACGAACATCCCGCATCTTGTGATTGAAGGCATGATCCTCGCTGGCCTGCTCACCGGCGCGCAGAAAGGCATCCTCTACATCCGCCACGAATACGACGAGCAGGAAAAAATCCTGCACGACGAAATCGTGCGCTGCAAAAGCGAGGGACTCATCGGCCCCAGCGTACTCGGCAGCGAATTGACCTTCGAACTCGAGCTTTTCGTGAGCCCCGGCGGCTACATTTGCGGAGAAGAAAGCGCGCTGCTGGAAGCTATCGAGGGCAAGCGCGCCGAGCCGCGCAACAAGCCTCCGTTTCCGGTCACGCACGGTCTTTGGAACAAGCCCACGGTCATCAACAACGTGGAGACGTTCGCGAACGTGCCGGCGATCCTCGTGCGCGGCGTTGATTGGTACAAAGGGCAGGGCGCAAACGGTTGCGCGGGGCTGAAATTCGTCGGCGTCAGCGGGCACGTTGCCAATCCCGGCGTCTTCGAAGTTCCCATGGGCACCACGCTCAACGACCTGATCTTCAATCATGCAGGCGGAATTCCCGGCGGCAAGAAACTGAAAGGCTTCGCGCCCTCGGGCCCGTCTTCGGGCTATTTGCCCGCGTCCATGGGAGACGTAAAACTCGATTTCAAAGCGCTGGCCGACGCCGGCTCGATGATGGGCTCCGGCGCCGTCGTCGTCTGCGACGAAAGCACCTGCATGCTCGACATGGCGCTCAACTCCACAAAATTCTTCCGCAACGAATCGTGCGGCAAATGCGTTCCCTGCCGCGTCGGCTCGCAAAAATTGGTTGATCTGCTCAGCGGATGGACCCAGGGCCGCGGCGTGTCCGGCGATCTCGCGCTGATTGACGAGCTTTCCGACGCGTTGCGCCTTACTTCCATCTGCGGTCTCGGCCAGGTTGTCCCTGCTCCGATCAGCTCCGTACTGAAGCATTTCCGCGACGAAGTGGAGGCGCACATCACGCGTCGCAAGTGTCCCTCCGGAGTCTGCGGCAGATCCGCCGTTGCTCATGTGGCCGCCGCGAGGCGCGCATGAGCGCAACCGCGACCATCGAACTCACAATAGACGGCAAGAAAGTCGCCGTTCCCGCGGGCACGTCCGTCTTCGACGCCGCGCGCATGAACAACATCGCCATCCCGACGCTCTGCCACCAGCAGAACGAAACACCCGTCGGCGTCTGCCGCCTGTGCGTGGTGGACGTGGGCGCGCGCGTTTTTACCGCGTCCTGCGTCCGTCCCGCCGAAAACGGCATGGTGGTGAACACCTCGTCCGAAAAAGTGCTGCGCGCGCGCCACACGCTGGTCGAAATGCTGATGGCGAACCATCCTTCGCCCTGCGCCCGGCAACAGCATTCCGGCGACTGCGAGCTCGAAACGCTCGCCAAGCAGGAAAAAATTACCCAGCCGCGCTTCTCCAAGCGCGACACCGGCCGCTCCAAAGACGATTCCTCGATGAGCATCGCCGTGGATTTCGACGCCTGCATTTTGTGCGACCGCTGCATCCGCGGCTGCGGCGACATTCGAGAGAATTTCGTGCTGGGTCGCATGGGCAAAGGCACGCACACCGGAATCGCATTTGACGACAACGAGCCCATGGGCGAATCCTCCTGCGTATCCTGCGGCGAGTGCATGGTTTCGTGCCCCACCGGCGCGCTCACCAACAAAGGCGCCACGCGCACCGCGCTCGGCAGCGGCCCCGAATTCGAATCGGTCACACCAGAGGAGCTGCAGGCGCTACCGGTTTTCAAAGGCGTCTCCGGAACTTTTCTGAATTTGAATAAGGGCGCGGTAGTAAAGCGCCATTTCCGCAAGGGCGAAATCATCTGCCGCGAAGGCGAATACGGCTCGACGGCGTTCTACATTGTCGAAGGCAGAGCGCGGGTTTCCATCTCGACGCCGATGGCACACGTGAAAACGCAGACCGGCATCAAGAAACTCGTAGGCAAGCTTTCGAGCTCGCTCGCGAAGCGCAGCGGCGATCGCCGTGAGGGTGAGGCCGACCAGCGCTGGATTCCCATTGATGCTCCCATGGATCTAAGTTACGACAATCCCGTCGCCGAGCTGGGCCCCGGCGATCTCTTCGGCGAGATGACCTGCATGAGCCTCTATCCGCGCTCAGCCACAGTTCGCGCGGAAACCGATTGCACCATGCTTGAGATGCTGCGCAACGTGCTCGACATCATGCAGCGCAACAAGAATTTCCGCGCGCAGCTCGACAAGTCCTATCGAACGCGCGCTCTCGACAGCCACCTGCGCTCCGTGCCCGTGTTCGCCGGTCTGACCGACGAATTTATAGGCAGCCTGCGCGAGTCCGTCGAGCTCGTCCGCTACGCTCCCGGTCAGTTGATCTGCCGCCAGGGCGAACCCGCCGACAGCTTTTATGTCGTGCGAATCGGGTTCGTGAAAGTGTCGCAGCAGCATCCCGGCGGCGACATGGTTCTCGCCTATCTTTCGCGCGGCGATTATTTCGGTGAAACCGGTCTGCTCACGGGCGACGTTCGCACGGCTACCTGCACCGCGCTCGATCACGTGGAGCTGGTCCGCATCGGCGCTATGGACTTCAACCGCATGATGGCGCAATTTCCCGTGGTGCGCCGCAAGCTCGAAACCGTGGAGCACGAGCGCGCGCAGGCGAATCGCGAGCGGCTCTCGGTGGTGCAGAGCGTCCCGCTCGATAATTTCCTGGCGCAGGGATTGATGGAAGCGCAAAGCCTGCTGCTTCTCGATCTGGACAGCTGCACGCGCTGCGACGCATGCGTGCGGGCCTGCGCCGACGCGCACGACGGCGTTACCCGGCTGGTCCGCGAGGGGCTGCGATTCGACCACTATCTGGTGGCGACTTCGTGCCGCCAATGTCTCGATCCGCTGTGCATGGTCGGCTGCCCGGTGGGCTCGATCCGCAGACGCAATTCCCTGGAAGTGATTATCGAGGATTGGTGCATCGGCTGCGGGCTGTGCGCCGAAAATTGCCCGTACGGCAATATCAATCTCCATCCATTCAACGTGATGGAGGATGTTCCGGGAGAGCCCGGACGAAAAGTCGCGATGGTGAAACAGAAGGCGACATCGTGCGATTTGTGCACCGACCACGCGGAGCCGAGTTGCGTGTATGCTTGCCCGCACGATGCGGCTCACCGGGTGGACCCGCGCAAGTTTTTTGCGGAATTGCTGGGTCAGGCGCCGGGAATAGCGCAGAAGCCTTAGAAATGATACTTTTCGCCCGATAATTCTGAAAACGTGCGCATAGACCAAACACACAGGAAATGGATGGCGGCTTCGCTGATCATTTTGGGGATAGCGACGGCTGTCTACATCACGTACGCCCTGCGTTCGCCGGCTGGTCCCCGCGGCGGCAGTCCCGTGGGTCTCGCGTTTGGAATTATCGGCTCCGTCTTCATGGTGTTTGCGGGACTATTGTCCGGGCGCAAGAAAGTTCCTATTTGGCGGATCGGCCGCGCGCAGGCGTGGATGCGCGGCCATTTGTGGCTCGGAGCTTTGAGCCTGCCAATCATTTTGTTTCACGCCGGATTTCATTTCGGCGGCACGCTGACGAGCGTATTGATGGCGCTGCTGATCATCGTTGTCGCGAGTGGGATTTTCGGCGCAATCCTGCAGAACTACCTGCCCAATGTCATGGCCGTGGAAGTCCCGTCGGAGACCATCTTCGATCAAATTGACCATGTCCGCTCTCAACTAATTGCGGATGCCGATGGCCTGATCGCTGGTGCGGTATCTGCGGACCCCGGTGAAAAGGCGGCCGCGCCGCTCACCAGCTTTTATCAGCGCGAAATGCGTCCTTTTCTGGAAACTCATGCTGCGCGGCACCAATTGCTATCCAATCGCGATCGAGCGCGCACCGCGTTCGAGGGGCTTCGCCTGTTGCTGCCTACTGAACTGAAGGAAGCTACCAACAAACTCGAGCAGATCTGCGACGAGCAGCGCCAGCTGCGCCTTCAAACGCGTTTGCACCACTGGCTGCACGGCTGGTTGATCCTGCACATCCCGTTGTCGTTTGCATTGCTGTTGCTCGGCTGCGTGCACGCGATCATGGCGTTGCGTTACTAAGGCGAGGACGCGACGATTCGCGCCGCGTTCGTCTATTTCGATTTCATTACGTACACGCCATCCCAGTCCGATTCCGGCGCATTTTCCAGGTACTCCAGCGTGCGCTGCAGGAAAACCCGCGTGGGGCCGTCCTCCGGAAAGGTGCCAAGCAACTCGCCGAATTGCGCGGCTGCTTCCTGCCAGTTTTGGCTTCGGTAAGCGGCCATGGCGCTCTCAAATCGTGTCAGCAGCGATTCGTATTTGGCGCGTTCGCTCTCGACGTCCAGCAACTCATAAATGTTCACCGGATGGTGCTTGCCCTTTACTTTGATCTTGTCCAGCTCACGGCAGACGAATTTTCCGGCGACGGCGTTGTAGGTGCTTTCGCTGATGACCACTTGAATCTGATATTGCTTAGTGATGCCTTCGAGGCGCGAGGCCAGATTGACGTTGTCGCCCATCACGGTCCAGGCCAGGCGCTTGGCGGAGCCCATTCTGCAGAAGTTCACCTCGCCCGTATTGAGACCTATGCCGATGGCAATGGGCGGGCGGCCTTCCGATTCCCACTTCGTGTTCAGCTTCGCGAGTTCTGTCACCATCCGCAGAGCGCAGGAGCAGGCGCGGAAGGCGTGGTCCGCCAGCGGAACGGGCGCGCCCCAGAAGGCCATGACGGCGTCGCCGATGTACTTATCAAGCGTGCCGTAGGTGGAGAAGAGTGTCTCAGTCATGGTCGTGAGGTATTCATTGAGCAGGAGAACCAGAGCGTCGGGCGTGAGGCCCTCGGAAATCGTGGTGAAGCCGCGGATGTCACTGAACAGCACGGTCAGTTCCATCATCTCGCCACCAGGGCGAAGATACTTCTGCGGATCCTTTTCAATGAGCGCGATGACGGCTGGGGGAACCACTTGCGAGAAGCTCTTGCGAATCGTTCGCTTTGCGCGCTCCTCGAAAATCATGCGATAGCTGGTAATCGCCGCGTAGTTGGCGACCAGAGTTCCCGCCGGAATCACGAAACTGAGCCAGCGGCCCTGCTGCGCGAAGCTGAAGTAAACGTACCAGGCGAATCCCGCCAAACCCAAGAGCACCAAAATCGTGGAATAGAGTGGCGGGACGCGGCTGAATAAAAATCCGAAGGCGAGCCCAAAAACGAGAATGAAGGCGATATCAATCATCTCCTCGTCAAACCCGCGCGTGAGGAAGCTGCGACCTCTTTCCTTGTCGTGCAACACGTTGTCTATGATGTTGGCGTGAATTTCCACTCCCATATAAGGTTCGCCGCCCACCTGAAAAGGTGTGTTGCGGATATCGCCGATGGCTTTCGCCGTCGCGCCCACGAGCACGATCTTGTCCTTGAATGTTTCCGGCGACACGGCTCCGCTCATCACGTCCCACATCGAATAGTGCGCATATGTGCCGTAGGGGCCGGCGTAATTAATGATCGCCGTGCCGTCGTGGGAGGGTTGCAGCGAATGCCGGCCGAATTTGATTTGCTCCAGACCGTTGCTGGCAAAATCGAGCTCAATATCCTGATCGGGGATCTTTTCGTATTCGCGGACAACCTGCATCGCCAGCGACGGGAAGAAATCCTGGTTCTGATAGCGAATCGCCAGCAGGGCGTGGCGCAGCGTTCCATCGGGATCGGGGTTGATATCTATGAATCCGTACGAGGCGGCCGCATCGGCAAGCTCTTTGATGTTGGCCTCGGCGCCGGACGCCACCGTGCCGCCGCTCGCAATCCAGGCCTGCCCGAGATCGTAAGGTCTTCCGTCCCTGGATTTCAGCGCGATGTCCTGCGGGTAGTCCTTGGCCCACACGATATTGAAATACTCTGCTTCGAGCTTCGGATCGGCGTGCTTGGCGGCATCTGCATCGAGAAATAGGTGTCCCAGCACCACGTTGCCAGCTCGCTTCATGGAATCGGCAAACAACGCATCCTGATCGCTCGTCGCCTCGAGCTCTTTGATTTTCTCCATTACGGCGGGAGTCGCGGAGCTGCCAAGTTCGCTTTGTAGTCGTTCCAGCGCTGGCGCCGCGGAGTTGGTCTCGGGCGTTGGAAACGTAGCGTCAAACGCGATCACTCGAGCGCCGCCGGCGTGCAGCCGGTCAATCAACAGTGCGTAGGATTTGCGGGGCAGTGGAAACGAGCCGATTTTCTGCAGCGTTCTCTCGTCAATCCCCACGATTACGATGCGGTTGTCATGCGCGCGCTGTCCGCGCACACCAAACCGCAAGTCGAGTGAGCTTTGTTCGATGTCCTGGAGAAAGGCGAAGCCCGCGCGCTCGTTGGTGGGGAAAACGGAATACGCAAACACGCCCAGCCCGGCAAGCGTGACAATCACAGCGAGTGCGATGTCAACCTGGGAAACGGAAAAGACGCGCAGCCACGCCAACCAACGGGAAGAAGGCTTGTCCTGCGAGCTCATAGGTATCGCAATGGCGGCTCAGCTAGCCCGCATGGGTTGTCCGGGCCACACGCCAGGATACCACCCCAACTGGGGCGATCAGGGACACCCAAAGGTCGTGGGGTTCTTGCAATTCGGCGAGCTGCTGCCGCTGTTGCGTGTACCGAGCCCCAATCCAAGCGCCAACCCCAATGAGAGCGCTCCACCGATCAGCAGCGTACGCGTAGCATGTGTCGGATTGCCGCGGTTGTTGCCCGGCGGCGGCAGGTTGCCATTAGGAACGTCGGTGGAAAGCAGGACATTCTGCGCGTCATCGGGTGGCGTATTCGAAGCTTGAAAACCGCCCGGAGGAATATCGGACGTAATGACGACCATCTGGCCTTCCGTCAGCGTCACAGAATTGTCAGTCGAACTCTGCTGGCCCGAATTCTTGGCCACCTTGCCCAATGGCGTCACCTTCACCCGCCCCTTATGGCACCATACCGTCGTTTTCTTGTCCCTGTAAAGCGCGGTGAAATCCGTGCCAATCACGCCAATGACAGCGTTCGGAGTCTTGAGCTCGTATTTGCCGCCCGACTTCGTGATGTTGGTTACCTGGTTGCGCACTCTGCCGTAAGTCAGCTCGAGCGACGTTTGCTGGGACGCGCCGTCGTGCTGCAGCACCCGAAGTTCGCTGTCGGAACCGACGCTGAGGATCGAGCCGTCCGTCAGGCCCGCGCGGACTCGGCCGCTGTGCGCTGTCTTCAGCAAATCGTTCCAGTCAATTTCGTCTTTCGCCTTTGCAGGCTGGGCGTTGCGGGTAGCCGACGGGATCAGAGCATCAATTTGCCCAGCATGCTGCGCGCCGCCCTGCGGATCGCAGAGTCCGGCGAGCGGAGAAATCATAAAACACACAAGTATGGCCGTGATGCGTTTGAATGAATTCATGGATACGTCTCCTCATTTTCGCGAGTAATTCCGCTGCGCCAGTATTGACAGTGGGCGTTTCTGTGTCAACGGCGGCCAGTGGCCGGCGTGCCAATCTGGTACACCTAATGTTGCGTTGCAGAATAGAACCTACGCGACGAACCGATACCCTACGCCGCGCACAGTGAGCAGATGCTCGGGTTCGGAGGGGTCTTCCTCGATGTAGCGCCGCAGCCGGACGATGAAATTGTCAATGGCGCGCGTGTCCGTGTCCTCGCGCAAGCCCCAGACATCTTCCAGAATGGATTTCCGCGACACCGTTCGGCCGTTGCTGCGGATCAGGTGACGCAGAAGCTTCGCTTCCATCAACGTCAGTTGAATCGTGTTGTCCTTCGTGCGCAGCTCCAGATTGCCAAAGTCAATCGTGCGACCGTCGAACGAGAACACGTCTTCGTCGTTCGCGTGGTCCGGACTCCTGTCGGTTTCGCCGTTTGCCGCCGTTTTGGTTGCGGACTGCTCCGGACTGGCAAGCCACGCGCTTCGGCGCAGCAGGCCTTTAAGTCTCGCCAGAAAAATGGGCAGCTCGAATGGCTTGGGAAGATAGTCGTCCGTTCCAGCCGCAAATCCCGCCAGCACGTCTTCTGGACGCCCCCGGGCGGTCAGCATCAGCACTGGCACATAGTTTTTGGCTTTACGCAGGGCGGTGGCCACGGCGAAGCCGTCCATGCCGGGAAGCATTACATCCAATACGACGGCGTCAAATTTGTCTCCAGCGCCCAGCAGGCGGCTGATGGCCGTTTCGCCATCGGCTGCAACCTCGACGGAGTGTCCCTCCGCCTCCAGATTGAAGCGCAGGCCCTGCGCCAGATGTGCCTCATCTTCGACGACCAGGACCCGGCTCACACTCCGCTCCTCGGTAATTCGAGCGTCACCGTGGTGCCGCGCGCCTCACCGGCACTCTCCGCAAACACTTTCCCTCCGTGCGCGCGTGCGATTGCCCGAACAATGAACAATCCCAGCCCGGTTCCTTTTGCATGGGAAGCGGCCCGGCGTGGCACTCGATAAAAACGCTTGAAAATGCGTTTCAGCTCGCCGGCAGGAATCCCGACTCCGCGGTCGCGAACGCGCAGCGCAATCCATTTTTCGTTTAGGGTTTCGATTCCCACCGATACGTCCACATCGGCGCCGGAATATTTGATGGCGTTATCGAGAATATTGGAGATGGCCGTCCGGAGTTCATCGGGGTCGCCTGAGACCTTCATTTGGCCGCCGTTGATTCCGGCGGGTTCCTGCCAGTGCAGCGCGGCTGGTTGCAAATGATGACGCGTCCGTGCCAGCTCCATACATTCACCCACCAGGCTACTGAAATCCACTTCCACGGGATTCCGCGCCACGTGTTTGTAGCCGACCTCGCCTGCCTTCAGCACCTGTTCGACGGTGCCGCGCAGTCGGTCGGTGTCGTCCAGCATCAAGCCGTAGAACTGTTGGCGCTGCGCGTCCTCCACGTCCCGGGTCTGCAGGGTTTCCAAATAGAGGCGAATCGAAGTAATAGGAGTCTTCAGCTCGTGCGTTACCGCGTTGATGAAGCTGTCATGACGTTCGTTCAACCGGATCTCGCGCACGAGGAACACGGTGTTGAGGATAAGGCCAACGATAATTGCCAAAAAGAAAACCAGCCCGAAAAAGAGCAGGACGCGTTCACGCCAGTTGAGAATGACCCAAATGCTCGTGAGCGCCACCGTCGCCGCGACCAGACAGATGCCCAGAATGAGGAACAAAGCGATGGTTTTTCGGCGGCCGGTAATTTGCATGGCTACTTCTGAGGATTGTACAGCGGCGGACGCGCGGATTCCCGCAGAGATATTTCGCGGCGGCGACTAACTCGAAAAGCAATCTCAGCGGCTCTGGTTACGCCAGCGAGCCGAAAGAAGATCTCTTAGACCGAGACCAGATCACGCTCTGGTTCGGTGGCAACAGCGGCCATGTCCTCGGCGGGGAGACTCTCGATATCACTCTGCTTGTTCGGGAGCTTGACGCGGTACACGTCCTGCGCGAGTCCGAGCTTCTGGAGCGTCCAGATGCCGTACCAGTTCATGTCAAGCTCGTACCAGGCCAGCCCGTGCCGCGCCGACGTCGGATGCGCGTGGTGATTATTGTGCCAGCCCTCGCCAAACGAGAGGAGCGCCACCCACCAGCTGTTCGTTGAAAGATCGCGAGTCTTAAACCGCCGCGTGCCCCACGAATGCGTAGCCGAATTCACCAGCCAGGTCGAGTGCAGGCCGATCACGGTGCGCAGGAATATTCCCCAGAGCACGAAGGGAATTCCGCCGATTGCCAGCAGAATCAAACCGAGCACGATCATGGGAACGTAATGGTATTTCGTGATCCAGACGTGAAATTTATCCTTGGCCAAATCGGGGACGTAACGCGCCAGCGTCGTTGTGTCGTGGTGCATGGACTTGCCCATCAGGATCCAGCCCATGTGCGACCACCACTTGCCGTCAACCGGCGAGTGCGGATCGCCTTCCTTGTCGGAGTGATGATGGTGGATGCGGTGCGTGGCGACCCAGAAAATCGGTCCGCCTTCCAGGGCGAGCGTGGCGCAAACCGTCAGAAAATACTCGATCCCCTTCGGTGTTTTATAGCCGCGATGCGTCAGCAGCCGGTGATAGCCCATTCCGATGCCGAGGCTGCCCGAGACCCAGTTGAGAAATAGCAAAAGGAACAGGCATTTCCAGCTGAAGAAAAATAGCGCCGCCACGGCGCCGATGTGAAACAGCACCATAAAAATAGCTGTCACCCAGTTGATTTCGCTTGTTGCGGCGGACTTTTTCGCTAGGTCGGCAAGTGTCATGGGTCCCTGTGTATTCTCTGAGGAGGCTCTATTTTTCTCTCAGTTTTACAAGGTCAGGCTATCAGAATCGCACGATCGCCTTTGTAATAGTTCTGTAATAGCGGATTTTGCGCCGCATAAGTAAGCCGTACGAAAGGACAGGATGTCCGCGAAACGAGGAATCACCTGGGGTGTTTCATTCTGAGAAAGTCTAGGAATTCCCGGCCGGAACTCGAGCAGCGCCTGGTGATTCCTCGCCTTGTCAACGCGAGGCCTTTCCCGGATAATCGAATCTCCTCCGGCTTGGGTTCACTCCGGCGCTATGGTGCAACGGTTAGCACGCGGCCCTTTCAAGGCTGAAATACGGGTTCGATTCCCGTTAGCGCTACCAGCTCTATTTTTTCCGCCTACTCTCTTTCCTAAAGTCACCGGCGAGCGAACGCACTGGGTATCTGCCGTTGCTACATCGTCAGCACGACTCGAAACTGCGCTTTGCCGCTCATCATTCGCGCGTAGGCCTCGGCTGCCTTCTCGAGCGGAAACTTCTCGATCATCGGCCGCACGCCGGTCAGTTCCGCAAACTTGAGTGTGTCTTCCGAGTCGGTCGGAATTCCCGACGCCCATCCCTGAATGTTCCTCATTCCGAAAATCAATTGAATCGGTGTCACCTCGATGGGATCCATCGTCGCGCCCACCACCATCATCCGGCCGTTCATTCCCAGCCCGTCAATCAGGGACGACATTGCTTTGGAGCTCGGCGCCGTTGCCAGAATCACGCGCGCGCCGCCGAGCTTCTGCAGTTCCTTCGCTGCGTCGGTGGCGGCGCTGTCAATGTACACATGCGCTCCCAGCTTTTTCGCCAGCGCCGCGTTTTCCGGCCCGCGGCCGATCGCGGCAACTTTGTATCCGAATTTCTGCGCAAACTGAATTCCCAGATGTCCCAGCCCGCCGACTCCCTGCACGGCGACCAGATCGCTGGGCTTCGCGCCGCTATGACGCAGCGAGTTGAACGTGGTCACTCCAGCGCACATCAACGGTCCGGCCTCCGCGGCATCAAGCGATTCCGGCATCGCTGCGAGCGCCTCCACTGGCGCGACCATGTATTCCGCATAGCCTCCGTCGTAGTGAATCCCAGTGACCTTCAGGTGAGCGCAGTTCCCGAAATCTCCTCGCCGGCACGAGAGGCACGTTCCGTCCTGCCCGCCGTGCCATCCCACGCCGATTCGATCGCCTTTCTTCCACCCGGTGACGCGCTCGCCCACTTCGTCAATCACTCCCGCGATTTCGTGTCCCGGCACGCGAGGATAGGTGAGGCCCGGCCATCCGCCTTCCTTGGTCAGCACGTCGCTGTGACAGACACCGCACGCCTGCACTTTAATTCTGACCTGGCCCGCGCCCGGTTGCGGGATCTCCCGCTCGACGATCTCGAAGTCCGCTCCTGCCTTCGCTATCTGCGCCACTTTCATTTTCGCCATGGCTCATCTCCTTTTCGCTTCAAGTGCTCGATCTCGAATATTCCTGTGAATTCGATTGGATGCGCCGTTCCCAACCGAGTATTCAAATTATCTTTCCCCACTCCGGCAGGTCCCGACGCCCAAGCATGATCTCCGCGGCCCAGGCGCCAAGATAGACCGAAAGCGCCACTCCGTGCCCCGCATACGCGCCAAGCACAATTCCGTTCGCGCTCGCCGGATGGCGATCGAACACGGGCTCCCAGCCATCGCGGAAAAGAATCGGGCCGCCCCACCGATGCGTAAAGTTGATTTTCTCCAGCCCCGGCCGAAGCTGGCGGACGCGCCATTCGAGCGAAGCGAACATCCGCGACGATTCTTCAGCTGCGATATCAATCTGCTCGACGCTTCCGGAATCTTCCGCCCTTACCAGTCCCGCGCCCCACACAATCGAATTGTTGCGGCATACGCGCCCCCACAGATACGGAAAGTCCACCGTGTAGAAGGGCTTTCGCTGCGAGAGTCCGATCGCCTCGATCTGTTCTTCGCCGAGCGGCGCAGTCGAAGCGGCAAGCGTCAGCCTCGGATGCGTGCGATCGTTCAGTTCCGATAGATCGAGTGACAGGCCGTTCGTCGCAAACAGCACCTTCTCCGCGCGAAGCTTGCCGCCCGCAAAAACCAACTCCGCGTCCGCGCTCCAATCCACGCGCTCGACCCGCGCTTTCTCAAAGATCATCGCACCAAGCCGCTCCGCAGCCCGCGTCAGGCCCTCGACCATTTTTCCTGGATTCAAAGTGCCGCCCGGAACCTCGTTGATAACGCGAAGCGTGCCGGAATCATTCCACGAGATCGGCGACTCCGGGAGTCCGCCCTTGCGCGCGATTTCCCACGCGCCGGGCAATGCAAGCTCGCAACTCTCGACGAGCGGAATTCCGCAAGCTCGTCCGAGATCACCGAGGATCCGTGTGAGCCCGGCGAGCACATCGCCTAGCCCCGGAAGATCGCCCGCGGCGGACTCGGATAAAACCATCCCGCCGGTGCGTCCGCTCGCGCCTGCGCCGATTCGCCCGGCCTCGAGGACCACGACAGATTTTTCCGGAGCATGAAGACGCAGCCACGCAGCGGCGGCCAGACCTGTGAAACCGCCTCCAATAATTGCGAAGTCCACTTTGTTCGGAAGCGGTTGATGAGCGGGCGTGAAATCAATTCGCCAGGAAGGCTGGCCCCACGCGTTTTGCAACAAGGAAGGAGGCATGGAAGCGATGGTTAAAAGTCTTGAGCCGAGAGTCCAGAGGAGAACCGGCCGGCGCCTGCCGGAAATTAAATCTCAACTCTAAACTGCCAACCCTTAACTTGCCCTAGAAAAGCGGCTCGGTCCAGTTTTCGAGCGTGTGCTTCACGTGGCCCATAAATTGATGGGCAACCGCTCCGTCCACCACGCGGTGATCGTAGGATAGCGTGAGATACACCATCGAACGAATGGCGATGGCGTCGTCAATCACCACCGGGCGCTTTTCGATCGCGCCTAGCCCGAGGATTGCGACGTTCGGCTGGTTGATCACCGGCAAACCGAAAAGGCCGCCGAAGACGCCGGGGTTCGTGATCGAGAAAGTACTTTCCGTTACTTCTTCTGGCTTGAGTTTTTTCGACCGCGCTCGCTCGGCGAGGTCCGTCACGGCCCGCGCGAGGCCGAAGAAATTCTTTTCCTCGGCGCCCTTGATTACCGGAACGATCAATCCCCAATCGAGCGCCACGGCGATACCGATGTTGCATTCCTTGTGCAGCACAATGTTCGTGCCGTCAACCGATGCGTTCACCGTGGGGAACGCTCGCAACGCCTCGACCGCGGCGCGAATGAAAAACGGCATGAACGTCAGCTTGGTGCCGGACTCCTTCTCGAATTTTTCTTTCGACTTGGCTCGCAGCGCAGCGATGCCACTGACGTTTACTTCCTCGATGGAGTAAACGTGTGGAGATACTCGCTTCGAGAGCACCATGTGCTCGGCAATTTTCTGCCGCATGTTGGACATCGGCTGGACTTCGTAGTGGCCGAAGTACATCCGCTCGCGCGGGACGGCCGATTCAATCGCACCGGAAGCAAGCGCGCCTCCGGCTGGCGGCGGCCCGGCCGGGCGGGCCGAAACTGTGCCCTGCGCTGGAGCATTTCCCGCGGATGAGCCGCCCTGCGTCGCCGCGAGTATGTCCTGCTTGCTCACGCGCCCTCCGGCGCCCGTGCCGGCCACTTGCGAGAGGTCAATATTGTTCTCGCGGGCCATGCGACGGACCAGCGGAGAGCTGCGAATCTTGTCGCCGTTCGCGTCGGTCTTTTGCGGCGGCGCGGAAGCTGCTGCTGCGGTTGGTTGCGCGGGTCGCGGTGGAGCGGGCGTCGCACTTGGTTTGGGCGCTTCCGCTTTGGCCGCGGGCGGTGCAGCTGTCTTGGGCGCTTCTGCTTTAGCCGGCGCGGGCGCAGGTGCGGCAGCCGCGGACCCCGTCGCGTCAATCGAGGCCACTACCGTCTGGATCGGCACGGTCTGGCCCTCTTTGACCTTGATCTCTTTCAACACGCCCGCAGCGGGAGACGGAATCTCCGCGTCAACCTTGTCGGTCGAGATTTCGAATAGCGGCTCGTCGCGCTCGATCTTGTCGCCCGGTTTTTTCAGCCACTTGGTGATCGTACCTTCAAAAATGCTTTCGCCCATCTGCGGCATGATTACGTCAACAGCCATCGCTCGGTCCTCCAGCTATTATTATCGTCTCGATCTCAGAATACGAAACTCGAGTTGCAAGCGCGTGGGCCGCGAAGCTTCCTCAGGCCGCGCTCAAACACTCTTCGTGCCAGACGCCGGGCACGCCTTCGAGAGTGTAGATTTCGTCTCCGCCATGGAAGAACTCGACGGACTTCACCTTGGCGACCTGGCCGGCGAATTCGAGCTGCTCGGGCTCGAGCTCATTATGATATTGACCCGCCTCGAGAAACTCCTCCAGAAAGGCGCGGTCCGCGATGCGGACTTCCGACCCGGTTTCAAACTCCGCTTTGTTCAAACCCTTCGTTTTTCCCAAGGCGCAAGACCTCTCTCTTCCAGACTAGTATTTTGCCAGTTCGCGCGCGGCCGCGACAACTTTTTCAGCGTTCGGCAGGAACCTTTCTTCGAGCGGGGGAGCGTACGGCACGGGCGTATCGAGCGCCGTCACGCGGCCGATCGGCGCGTCCAGATGTTCGAAGGCGCTCTCGCAGACGATCGCGGCGATTTCCCCCGCGATGCCTCCCGTGCGCGTGTCTTCGTGCACGATCAGGAGCCTGTTCGTATTTTTCACCGAAGCGAGGATCGTCTCGCGGTCCAGCGGCAGCAGCGTCCGCAGGTCAATCACATCGGCCTCGATGCCCTCTTTTGCGAGCGTGGCAGCCGCCTCCATGGCCACATGCGCCATGGCCGCATAACTCACGATTGTCAGGTCGCTGCCCTGGCGGCGAACCACTGCCTTGCCGATGGGCACGGTGTAGTCGCCCGCGGGCACATCTTCTTTGATGCGGCGATACAGAAATTTGTGTTCGAAAAAGAGGACGGGATTGTTGTCGCGAATAGCGGACTTCAGCAGGCCCTTCGCATCGTACGCGGTCGAAGGGTACACAACCTTCAGCCCCGGCGTGTGCACGAAATACATTTCCGGGTTCGCGGAATGGAATGGGCCGCCGTGAACGCCACCGCCAGAGGGACCGCGAAGAACCATGGGCACCGGTGCGCCCCAGCGGTAATGCGATTTAGCAACGAAGTTGGTGACCTGATTGAAACAACAGGCGATGAAATCAATAAATTGCATCTCCGCCACGGGGCGCAATCCCAGATAGCTCATGCCGACAGCGGCGCCGACGATGGCCGTTTCGCTGATCGGGGTTTCGATCACCCGCTCGTGGCCGAACCGCGCGAGCAGCCCCTCGGTCGCCTTGAACGCGCCGCCATACACTCCAATGTCCTCGCCAATCGCGACGACCGCCGGGTCGCGCTCCATTTCTTCGAAGAGCGCCTGGCGGATGGCTTCGAGCATGGTGATTTCCGGCATCGCTAGCGCCTTCGCCGCTTGTGCGGCGGCTTGTTGTGGCGGGGAGGCCGCTCGGCAACTTTGTCCCGGCGCTCGAGCTCGACCGACCGGTCCTTAGGTCCGCGGCCGAAGGGAACGCGCAATGGAACTTGCTTGGCAACTTCAGGTTCGTCGTGCGCGACGGCCGTTGAATCGGCGCCGTTGCCGCCAGTCGCTGCGACTCTTGCAGCAGGCGCGGCAGCTGCGACAGGCGCGGACGTCCCCCTGAACGCGCCGAAGTCCGCGACCTTCCACACCGCTTCCTCGCTCGATGCAGGCGGTGTCACTTCTTTTTTCGGCCGCCGCCATTCGGCTTCAATCGTATGGCATCCGTCGCAATAAACGCCCTGCTCGGCAATCTCCGCTGGCGGCATCGGCGACTCTTCCGCGAATTTCTGATCGGCGTCCAATTCGCGCTCGATGCGTGTATCAATCTCGGATTTCTTTTTCGCGTCCCAAAGTTTGTGTTCCGTGAGATAGGTTTCGTAGCGCGCGATCGGATCTTGGGCCTTCCAGAAGTCGAACATCGCCTTGGGGACATACTCAGCCGGATCGTGCTGCGCGTGGCCCTTCATGCGCATGGTTTTCACTTCGATCAAAACAGGGCCCCGGCCGGCGCGGCACTCGTCCACCGCAGCCTTCGTTGTCTCATACGTGGCCACTACATCGTTGCCGTCCACGATCTTGCTTGCAATCCCGTACGCCACGGCGCGATCGGCAAGATTCTTGATCGGCACCTGCCGCGCCACAGGCGTCGAATAGGCCCACTGGTTGTTCTCGACGATCAGGACGAATGGCGCGCGCTGTTGCGCCGCAAGGTTCAGTCCTTCGTGAAACGCTCCCGTGGAGGTTCCGCCGTCGCCGATCCAGGTCATCGCGACGATATTCTGCCCGAGATAGCGCCCGGCCATCGCCACACCCGTCATCACTGGAATCAGGTCACCGAGCATGGAAATCGGAGAAACGACGTGGCGGACTTTCAGATCACCAAAGTGGCTGGTGCCGTCTTTCCCCTGTGTGGGCGAGGTGAATTTCGCCATGTGCTGCGTGAAAATGTCGCGGGGCTTGAATCCTTTGACCAGCAGCGCGCCGATATTGCGAATCATGGGGGCCAGCCAGTCGCGCGGCTCGAGCGCGTAGGACGTGCCGACCGAAACCGCTTCCTGCCCCAGGCTCGAATAGACGCCGCCCACAATTTTGTTCTGGCGGAAAAGCCTCACCAGCCGCTCTTCGAGCTGGCGGTTGAGTTGCATGAAGTAGTAGAGATCGAGATATTGGTCGCGCGTTAGAGTGTTGGGCATTGGTCGTTAATTTTCAGGCCATCGAGCCGGCGTGTTCGGCAACTGCCGGCGCGCTCTGCAAAATTTCCGAAAGATCTTCACGTTCAATTTTCCTCGCGTCTCGCGCGAAGACAGACGCGAAGCGAGCAATCAACCGCTCGCGCGCTTCATTCATGGAGACGGCGCGGCCGAGCGCGCGTTCTACCGACGTGACCCGCTTTCCGGCGATCCCGCACGGAACGATCAAATCGAAATAGCGCAAGTCAGTCGAGACATTGTAGGCGAATCCGTGGGACGTGACCCATCGGCTGAGATGCACGCCGAGCGCGCCGAGCTTTTCTTCGCCATCCGGAGTTTCAATCCACACGCCGTGCTGGCCCGCCACGCGCTTCGCCGCGATTCCGAAGTCCTCGCTTGCGCCTATCATCACTTCTTCGAGCTGGTTGACGTACCAGCCGATGTCCCGGAGATGCTCGGTCAGATCCAGTATCGGATAGCCGACGATCTGCCCGGGACCATGGTAGGTGATGTCGCCTCCGCGGTCGCTGGTGTGAAATTCCACATTCATCTCATTGAGCAGGGCATCTCCGGCATGTAGATGATCCCGGGTTCCGTTGCGCCCGAGCGTGATCACGTGCGGATGCTCGCAAAGCAGCAGCACGTCGGGAATGACGCGCGCCTTGCGAGCCTCAACGAGCTGCCGCTGCAATTCACACGCGGGCCCGTAGGGGATTAGCCCCAGGTCCACTACCCAGAATATTCTTTCAGGCTGTTGCAAAGCGCCTCTCGAGTTGCCGGCGTCTCGCGCCGCGAGGTTAGTAATTGATGGTGAGACCGCGCACCGAATTGAACGCATCTCCCATCGCTTCCCAGACGGTCGGGTGGGCATGGATTTGGGCCGCCATGTCGTCGAGCGTGGCTTCGAGGCCAAGCGCGGTAACGGGTTCGGCGATAATCTCCGTCGCGAGCGGTCCGATCGCGTGGACGCCGAGAATCTCGCCGTACTTTGCCTCCGCCACCACTTTGATGAATCCTTCGTGGTTGCCGAGTATGCTCGCCTTGCTGTTGCCAAGGAACGGGAACTTGCCGGTTTTCACATCATAGCCCGCTTCGCGCGCTTGCTTTTCCGTAAGGCCAACGGAGCCGATCTGCGGCTCGCAATAAGTGCAGTTGGGGCAGCGCTTGCGATCAAACGGCTGCACATCCTTCCCGGTCATGCGGCCCACCGCGATGATGCCTTCCATCGAAGCGGCATGCGCCAGCTGGGGCAGTCCGGCGACGATATCGCCGATGGCATATAGACGGGGCTCATCAGTTTCCAGGTACGCGTTGGCATGCACGAAGCCGCGCTCGAGTTTGACCTTCGTCTTCTCAAGGCCGCAATTTTCGGTAAGCGGACGCCGGCCCACGGCGATGAGGACTTTTTCTGCGGAGATGGATTGCGACTTGCCGGTCTTGTCCTTGAATGCGACGGTCGCGCCCTTCGCGTCCTTCTTCACGGATTCAACTTTGGCCTCGGTCTCGATCCGGATGCCTTTTTTCTTGAACGCCTTCTCGAGCTCGGGCGAAATCTCCTCGTCCTCGAGCGGCACGATCCGCGGAAGAGCTTCCAGAATCGTGACCTCCGCGCCGAACGTGCGATAGATCGAGGCGAATTCCACGCCGACCGCCCCTGCGCCCACGATCACGAGAGACTTCGGAATTGCAGGCAGCTGCAGAATTTCGCGGTTGCTCAGAATGCAGGTGGCGTCCAGTTCCACGCCGGGCAGCGACCGCGCTTCCGATCCGGTCGCCAGCATCGTGTAAGTCGTCTCGATCTCCGTGGTTTTGCCGTCCTTTTCCACGGAAACGCGGCCCGGTCCGGCGATACGTCCCCAGCCGGTGATCGAGTCAATCTTGTGCTTCTTGAAGAGCATTCCGATTCCGTTCGCGTGTTTCTTGACGATTTTGTCCTTGCGCGCGAGCATCGCGGGCCAGTTGACCTTGACGTCCTTTACTTCGAAGCCGAATTCCTCGGCGCGCAGAAAATTGTCATAAATATCCGCGTGATGCAGAAAAACCTTGGTTGGAATGCAGCCGACGTGCAGGCAGGTGCCGCCGAGAAACGGGTCCTTCTCGATAACCGCCGTTTTCAATCCCCACTCGCTCGCGCGAATCGCGGCGACGTATCCGCCCGGCCCACTCCCGATGATCACGAGATCATATTTGGCCAAACCTGTTCTCCCTTACTTATTATCGTCCAGCCGATACCTGCATGGAAGGATCGTTTCGATGGTGGTGGTTCCAGCCTGGCTGCGCAGACACTGAATTTTAGCAGCCACCGTGCGCCGCCGCAACCGGCGTCTCCAAACGCCTCGAAATCCAGAAAGTGCTTGGGAGGCAGGCGCGTTGGGCGTATGTTGGCACGCGGTCCCGCTTGTTTGATGATTCGAGCGTGACGAACGATGGGAGATTCGTTATGGCCTCGGCTTTGCCCCCCACAGAGTCACAGGTGCCCGCCGGAGAAGACCCTCGAGGCTCCGCTTTCCAGCGCGGAGTGCATTGGATTTTCCTCGGGCCCAACGGAATCCGCGCTGGGTGGCGGATGCTCATCGCCATCGCGCTGTTCCTGCTTTTCGCGCGCCTGATACAGGCCGGATTGAAGCTCATCCCGCCGTACGAAACCTGGCGCCACGCTCAACCGAAGGATGTTGTCACGCCCGGCATATTGCTGTTGGCGGAAGGAATCGCGGCGCTCTCGCTGGTACTCGCAGTGCTCGTGATGACGTTTATCGAGAAACGGACTTTCGCGGACTACGGGCTACCGGGCAGAGAGGCTTTCGGGAAGCGATTTTGGCAAGGCGTGCCGTACGGATTTTTCATGATCTCGCTCCTGATGGCGTTCATCGCGGCACTGCATGGATTCTCCTACGGCACGTGGGCGTTGGGCGGCGCGGCTGCGGCCCATTACGCCATCGTCTATTTTGTCGGATTCATTCTCGTGGCGATTTTCGAGGAGTTTTCGTTTCGAGGCTATCTGCAGACGACGCTGGCGTCCGGGATCGGATTTTGGCCGGCGGCGATCCTGTTGTCCATTGGGTTCGGAGCGATTCATCTGGGAAACACCGGCGAGGCCGCGCTGGGTGCGCTGGCAGCGGGAAGTTTTGGCCTGGCGTCCGCATTCTCGGTGCGACGGACGGGGAATATATGGTTTGCGATCGGGGAGCACGCCGCATGGGATTGGGGCGAGTCGTATTTCTACGGTGTGGCTGACAGCGGACAACTGGCGCGAGGTCATTTGCTGAACTCGTCCTTCCACGGTCCGAATTGGCTCACGGGCGGATCCATAGGACCCGAAGGAAGCATGTTCGTATTTCTGATTCTAATTCTCTGGGTTGTCGGCATTCACTTCTTGTTTCCCGCCAAAAAGAATGCAACCTAGTTACGCCGGCGCTGGAATCCTTTTGCAGTGATGCGGCATCTACTGTGGGGCTGCAGTCTCCGCCGACCACCGCCGTTTTGCCGCTAAGTTTGACAAGGCGTGCAGTTACCGTTAAAATCGGCGGTTTTGAATGGGGTCGCGAACCTCAACTGAGGACCCGAACGATGGATAAGAAGCGTCTCGAATATTACAAAAAGAAACTGGCCACGCGGCGCGAGGAATTGATGCAGAGCATTGCGCGCACGCAGCAGGAAGGCCGCGAAGCGGACGAGGATCCCACGGTGGACCTCGCCGACAAGGCCGCCAACTCCTACACGAAAGAATTCCTTTTCGGCCAGACGCACAACGAACGCTCGCTCCTTCAACTCGTGGATGACGCACTCTCGCGCATGCGCGAGAATGCCTTCGGCGAATGCATTTCGTGCCACGAAGAGCTGCAGCAAAAGCGCCTGGAGGCCGTGCCCTGGACCCGCTACTGCATCACCTGCCAGGAAAAAAAGGAAAAGGGCCTGCTCTAGGCCCTCGCCGTACCCGTCCGCGCATTCGTCGCTCTTCCCTCGCCGCTCGATTTGCGGTAGCGTTGCCCCGTACCATCGCGGTTAACAACGCATCCGTGATCCTGAAAAGCGCGCTCGACGCTCTCGCTTCGGTCGTGTTCCCCGGCCCGTGCCGAATCTGCGGCCGGGCCCTCACCAACGCCAGCCGCATTCCGATCTGCCTGCCATGCCTCGATGGATTCGTGCGCATCGGCGAGCCGATATGCCAGTGCTGCGGACGTCCCTTCGTTTCGGAGTTTGCGGCGCAAGCTGCGGACCCGTTTTGCCGTCTCTGCCGCGCAAAATTCTTTGCCTTTGACCGCGCGCGGAGCTTCGCGCTCTATGACGACGCACTGATCGAGGCCGTCTTGCTCCTGAAATACGAAGAAGTGACACGCCTCGGCGACTGGTTCGCGGCGCAGCTCGCCGAGATCGTTCTGCATGCTCCGGACGAGTGGCGCGCCGACGTGGTCGTGCCGGTCCCCCTGCACCGCGATCGCCAGCGCGAGCGCGGCTACAACCAGGCGGAATTGATCGCTCGACCGCTGGCGAAGCGCCTCGGACTGAAACTCGAAAGGTATCTTCTGGCGCGCACGCGGCCCCGCCCGCCTCAATTGGTGCTGTCTCGAACCGAACACTGGAAATCCGTCCGTGGCGCCTACGCGACCCGCGAAGGCCTGCAGGTTGACAACCTCCGCGTCCTGCTGGTAGATGATGTATTGACGACTGGCGCGACGCTGGATGCCTGTGCGCGCGCCCTGAAGAAAGCAGGCGCCGCTGCGGTACTCGGATTGACGGTGGCGCGGGTCCGCTCCGTACCCATCATTCCAGGGTCCTTTGCGGCGGCAGGCGCTTCGCGAGGCCGGCCGAAACCAGCCGGGCATCACCAGCATCCAACAGAGTAGGACTTGTGTCGAGCGGCGCAGAGGCGACGCGATGGAGAATCGGCATAAAATCGGCCTACGCCCCCGGCCCGCAATCGGGCTGGCCGGAGTTGCGCACGATCCTGCCTCGCCGCTGCCGGCGCCTTCTCCCGCAAGCCGCCCTTCCGTAATGCAGGCCCCCGTGCTCGTCCTGAACGCGACCTTTGAGCCGATCAACGTGACCGCCGTTCGCCGCGCGCTGGTCCTGATGCTGAAGGGCGTCGCGCAGGCCGAAGAAACCAATCACTCCGAAGTGCATTCGACCTCGAAAGCGATCCAGGTGCCGTCCGTCATCCGCCTGCTCTCGTACCGGCACATCCCGCAGCAGAGCCGCGCGCTTTCGCGGAAAAATATTCTGCTGCGCGACCGCAACACCTGCCAGTTCTGCGGCGCCGCTCTGCCGGCTTCCGAGTTGACTCTCGACCACGTGATGCCGCGTTCGCGCGGCGGCCGCTCGTCCTGGGAAAATCTGGTCGCTTCCTGCTACTCCTGCAACAATCGCAAGGGTGATCGCACTCCCGAAGAAGCTGGGCTAAAACTCCGCCGCCGTCCGCGCCCGTTCACGCTGCATACATCGCGCCAGCTGATGCGCTTGATCGGCCATCGCGATGAAAAGTGGCGCAAGTATCTTTTCTACTGATTCCCTTTGAGTGGCACAGACACTCATGTCTGTGCTCTTGCGACCTCCGCGCCGGAGACAGCAACCGCATCTTCGCGAGAATCCTTCCGTCCACGCTGCTCGTTTGACACGCGCGATTGTCATCCCGAGTCCGCCGCGGCGGACGAGGGATCTCTCTTTCCTGCAGCGACTTCTCCAGCCCGCAAGAAATAGGCAACCCTTTCCAATCCTCTGCGTCTAATTAATCAAACGCTTCTAGGACACACCCCGGGAGGCGTGACTGGTCTTAGCCAGTCCGCTTCCCTTCCTTTTTTTTCGGAACAGTTCGTCGCACCTACTGGATCACTTTCAGAGAACTAGCCGTGGTTGATCGCCACTTCTCCGGTTGAGCATTCAGCGTTAATCGGGAGTTGGGTGTGCAAAAGTTGCTTTCACCGAAAGTACCTCACCTGCATTCACCTTGGCCCCAGTATTCATCGGTGTAGAACAGTACAGCGTACCAATGACTTTCCAAACGACGAACGCTACGAACTTCGCAAGCGACGCCGTTTATTTTGCGGGGTTGGCGGCTCTTGGATGCCGTTGAGAGAGAATCTTCCGGATCGAAAACAAGGAAAACCGTATTGTTCGCTACTCCACCAAACCCCGATCCATCCCAATCAATATGTTTCAAGTCTCCTTTGGCTGTAGTCGGTTGTGCTAGTACCTCGCTCTTGTACTTACGCGAGTGCGCCAACCATCGGACGGTGTCACGGAGCTCAAACGGATGGCTCCTTTCATAGAGGAATAACGACATCGGAATAGCCCAAATAATAATCAGCATCGCCAGCACCGGTAGAATCTGTGGGGGGCGATCGCGCAATGATGCGCGAATCATCGCGATAATCAATACAGCGCTAATTATGAAAAGGATTGGAGCAACGACGAAGACGCTTACAAGAATGAATGCATCCTCGCCACACATCGCTATCGGAGCATAGATGACAAAGGCGACGATTGCGGCGTAATACGGCAGCCGCCATCGAAGCCGACTCGCCTGGATCGTTTCCTCAACCATTAAACAAGAGTATATCCGCCTGTTAGGTTAACGGGGCAGTACCTCACCGTAGGGCCTGACTCCTATGCAGTCGAATTACCGGACAAGGCACTCACCCAGCCACCCTGCTGCCGGAAGATCACCTTCAAACCGCGGCGCCAATTCTCATTGAGCCCAATCCGCGTGACCTGGATCTCAGGCGATAAATATTTCAACACCGTGTCCGTCGCGGAATGGAAACGCAGCGCCGGCGCAGCCAGCCAGACGAGCGGCGGTTTCGGATCGAGTTCTTTTCCTGCGAAATAGCCGTAGCGCTGAAAATCTCCGTCGCGCTGATGTCGCCGCACGCGCAGCCAGTAGTCCACAGCTTGAATCGGCATGTGCATGTCTTCGGAGGCTTTCAGCTCGATCACCACGAGGCGTCCGCGCCGCGTGACGCCGAGCAGATCGAGCACGCCGCGATCGCCCGCCGCAAGCGCTGGTAGCTGCGAATAGAGGTGGCCGGGATCGAGCTGCGCGTCAAGCCGCGTCGGATCCTGAAGCACGAGCGTTTCAATCCATCGCTCCGGCGACGCTCGGTAGAGCGGATGGGTCGTCTCACTGGCGAGCCCGCTGCGATGGAGATCGAGCCGCCGCATCAACCGGTCGAGCGCGGGCTCGGTTGCCTCTGTGACTCGCTCGCGCGAATCCCCGAGACCAAACAAAATGCCGTCGCGCGACCAGCGGCCAAACTCCAGGCCGCGGAAACACACAGCGACTTCGCTCGTTCCCGGCACGAGTCGAATTCCGATGTCATCGCCAGCGGGTGGCATATGCAGCGCGAGCGCGTGTATCCGCGCGATAGCCTCGCGCGCCGCCGCGAGCGCGGATTCAACCTCACGCCGGGGAGGCAGCCAGCTCTCGATGTTCCCGGCGTCGGCGGCCTCCATCTTCTGTATCCGTTCATCTTCCTCGCAAAATTCAAAAACCTCCACGCGCGCAGCAGAAGAGAGCGCGAACGCCCGCTCGCGAATCGGCCGGCTCGCGCCTTCGGGGACAAACAATCGCAATCCTTCCACGGCGCGGATTCCCGCGCGACTGGCGCGTCAAGTCCAGCCACAGGATGCCGAAAGTCAGAATTCCTTCAATCGCCGCGGCGCCTTCGCCGGACGAAATCGCCATCACCGCCCATTCGCGCGTTCCTTCGTGCATGCGCCCGCGAACGTACACGCCCGAGAACGAGTGCTCGAGATCGGGCGCGGCCGTCAAGGGCTCGATCGTCGCGTCCGGGAAATTGCTCGCGCGAGGATGCGGCGCAGTCGCGCGCGAAATTGTTCGCGCGTGATGCGTCCGGCGGCGCGCGGTGAATCGGTGCGCAGAAATTCCAGGCGTCCCGGCTTCGCGCGGCCGAATCGCCGGACTTCCAGCACGATGCGATCCTGCGATTGTTCGCGGACGCGCAGAATCCGGCGGGTCAGATTGTTTTCGGCGGACCAGAGATGTACGAGGGGATTTTTGCCTTCGCGGTGGAGTTCGCAATGCAGCGCGGCAAGTTCCGCGAGCCATTCGCCGTCCTCGCGGACTTCGGTGCTCCCGGATGCCGCCATCGCGACCAGAGCGCGGTCGAGCTCGGCCCAATCGTTCATATACAAACCGCCAATCGTTTAGAAGACAGTTGCCGCCCGGCTACTCCAGGATCAGGCCGGTGATGCGAATAGAAGGATACTGCTGATCCCACCGGAGGGAATACCCTGCTCGATGCGTGATCTGAAATTCCCGCTGCTCGCCCACTTCCAGCGGCGGATCGGTGCTGCTGGATCGGGCGTTGGGTCTCTTGCAGGATCACCTGTTGAAACTGATCGTGAAATTCGACCAGCACTTCATCGGCGTCCACCGCGCGCGGGCCGTCGTTTGAGATGATTCCTGCCGACGTAGGTGAATTCCTGATTCAGCAGATTCGTCGAATGCGAAAGCTGCAAATTCTGAAAGTGAATTTGCGGGGCGTAGGCTTGTTCGGCGGCGCCGAACGGCAGCGTGGCGTCCGCCAGCCTGTGCGAGAGCGGCGAAATGAAATGCGTCAGAAGCGCGATCGATTCCGGCGATCAGCAGGATGACTACGGCGCCGGCCGCCAGCGCCGCGGGAAACCTGCTTCGCTCCTCCTGATCTACTTCGCCCGGTTCCATGGTTGTCTGATTTTCCTCAACGGCCGAATGAAAGGCGCAGGATCAGCGGCTCGGGCAGCCCGGCCTGCATCATGCGCTGCTGCACGTCCTGCACATCGTAGGGAACGCGCCAGAACTCGACCGAATCATTCTCCAGGTCGGCGATCGCAAATGCCGCGCGCGTATCTCCATCTCGCGGCTGGCCGATCGAGCCCGGATTCAGCAGATACGATGTCCCGCGCACGAGCGAAATCGTATTGGACTCGTTGGGGAACACGGGCTTGGTGTGCAGCGATGACACATCGTGGCCGCGAAGCGTGAATCCGCCCTGAATGTGCGTGTGACCGAAAAACACGACGGGCGTCGGCGCGTCGAGCAATCCGTCGGCCGCCTGCTCCGCGCCGAAGACGTATTCGTCTTCGTCGTAAACCGCGCCGTGGACCATGGAAAAAGCGCCGGCCTGCACGGGGCCTTTGGGAAGCTTCTCGAGATACTCAAGATTTCCGGGCTGAATGCGTTCGCGCGTCCAGAGCACGGCGGCATGCGCAACGGGATTAAATTCCTCGGGGTTCGTCAGGCCGGTGACGGCTTTGTCGTGATTGCCGCGAATGGTGACGGCGTCGAGCGAGCGCACCCGCTCGATCACTTCGTTGGGATCGGGGCCGTAACCCACCAGGTCGCCGAGGCAGACAGCTTTGTCCCATTTCCCTTTGGCCGCCTCGAGGACGGTGTCGAAGGCCGTGATATTCGCATGAATGTCGCTAAGAATCAGATACCGCAAGCCAATACTCCCCCCGGCAAGACGAACATAATAGACGAACGCGTGCCAGCTTGCACCACGCGCGAATGCCGCCGCCGGATTTCGGACCTCAGCGAATCAACATCGCGTCGCCATAGCTATAGAACCGATAGCCGGACTCCACCGCATGCCGATACGCGCGCAGGACGTTCTCGCGCCCCGCAAATGCCCCCACCATCGCAAGCAAACTCGATTGCGGCAGATGAAAATTCGTCAGCAACTGATTCACAATGCGGAAGCGCTTCCCGGGGTACAGAAATATTTCCGCTTCGGCTTTTCCCGCGGCGACGGCCTGCGCACTCCCCGCGTTTTTCTCCGCTGCATCTTCGAGCGCCCGCACCACGGTGGTCCCCACGGCCAGCACCGGGCGATTCGCCCGCCGCGCTCGCTCGATCGCGGCCGCGGTCGCCTCCGGAATCTCGTAAGCCTCACGCGTGAATCTTGTGATCTTCCATGCGCTCGGTGCGAACCGGCTCGAACGTGCCGAGTCCCACATCGAGCGTGATCTCCGCGATTTCGATTCCGCGATCGCGCAGCCGCCCCAGAATCTCAGGCGTGAAATGCAGTCCCGCGGTGGGCGCCGCGACCGCGTTTCCTTCCCGCGCGAACACAGTTTGATAGCGCTCGCGGTCGAGCGGCTCGTCTTCGCGCTTGATGTACGGCGGCAGCGGAATGTGGCCCAGCCGCGCGAGAGTCTCGTCGAAGCCGTTCCTGGCGCTGAACCGCAGCACGCGGAGTCCGTACTCGCCGCGCGCTTCCACCAGCGCTTCGAGTTCGCCTTCGCCGAAAACAATTCGTTCGCCCACCGGTATCTTCCTGCCGGGGCGCACCAGCGTCTCCCATGTGTCCGCGCCCAATTGCCGGACGAGCAGAACTTCGATGGGAGCCTGGAGAAATTCACCGCGCGCGGGATTGTTCTCGCCGGGAGGCTCCGCATGAATTCCCGCTCGCCTGCCAAACAGCCGCGCGGGCAGAACCCGCGTGTTGTTGACCACGATCAGCTCGTCGCCGCGAAGCAGCTCCGGAAGTTCGCGGAAGTGCGATCGTCCCACGCGCCGCTCGCGCGATCGAGCAGCAGCAGGCGCGAAGCATCGCGCTCATCGAGCGGGCGCTGCGCGATTCTTTCCGGCGGCAGATCGTAGTCGAAATCGCTGACATTCATTCGCCGCTGCCTGTCAGGACGTCGTCGCAGCGCGTTCGGCGATCAACGCAATTTCCTGCATCTCGCCGTGAATGCGGCCGTTCGTCGCGAGCGTATGCGGACCGCCCAGCCGGTACGGTTCGCCGTTCATATCCGTGACTCGTCCGCCGGCCTCCTCGACGAGCAGCACTCCCGCGGCCGTGTCCCACGAATGCAGATTGAATTCCCAGAACGCCTCGAAGCGCCCGCACGCCACCGAGCAGAGATCGAGCGCGGCGGATCCGTCGCGCCGCACGCCGTGCGAGCGCAGCGTGAACTCCCAGTAGTAATTAATGTTCGCGCTGCGCTTGCGATGATGCGTGGGAAAGCCGGTGGCCACCAGGCTGTAGGCCAGCTTCTCGATCGGCGAGACGTGAATCGCCTTGCCGTTCAAGAAAGCGCCTTCTCCGCGCGCCGCCGTGAACATCTCGTCGCTCACCGGATTGAACACCACGCCCGCGATCGGCCGGCCCTCTTCGGCGAGGCCAATCGAAACCGCGAAGCAGGGATAGCCGTGCGCGAAATTCGTGGTGCCGTCGAGCGGGTCCACGTGCCAGCAATATTTCGCGCCGGCCGCGGCGCCGCTGCCGCCCTCTTCGGCGATGATCCCGTGATCGGGAAAATGTTTCCGCAGCCGCCCGACGATCAGCGCCTCCGATCGGCGATCGGACTCCGTGACGATATCCACTTCGCCCTTGTAGGAAATCTGCTTCGGGCGGTCGAATTCCGCGCGCAGGATCGCTCCCGCCTCGCGCGCGATTTCAATGGCGACATCCAGAAATTGGCTCATGCAATTTGAATTGTACCGTGCCGCAGGTTAGGGCGTCAGGGCGGGCGTGAGATATTCTTTGCGGTAGCGCACGGTGTAATCGCCCTTCACGTCGAGCTGGACGTGGCGATTGCTCGCCGGCGGCGGCACGGGCCGCGGATAATATCCCAGCAGATATTGCGTTCGCAGCTCGCGGTCGATGCGGTCAAAAATGTCGTCAATCTGGTTCATGTCGTCGAGCGTGAACATGTCGCCGCCCATGCTGTCCGTGATCGTGATCAGCGCGTGCTCTCCCGCGGTGTTGCGGCCGTTTTCATTTTTCACCGGACGGATCAGCACGGTGTAAAGCAGCGCGCCGGATGCCACTCCCGCCCGCCGCGTGGCATCGAACTTCGAAATGCTCGTCGTCTCACCGCCGTCCGTCACCAGCACGATCGCGCGCCGCCGCCCCTCCGGCCGTCGCTTCAGCGCATCGGAGCCCAGCACGATGGCGTCGTAAATCGACGTGCCCGCGCCCGGAGTAATCTGCCGCACCGCCGTCTGCAGCTTCGGCACGTTGTCGGAAAAATCCGCCAGCCGCGTCACCGTCTCCGCAAATTCGAATACGCCGAGCGTATCGCCGGGACGCACCACCTGCCGGATGAAATGCGCCGCCGCTTCCGTCTCGAATTTCAGGTCCTTGAATGTGCTGATGCTCGAATCCACCATCAGCGCCAGATCGAGCGGGCGGTTGGTCTCCGCTTCGAAGAGTTCGAGTTTCTGCGGCACGCCTTCTTCGGAAATCTGAAACGCGTCCTTGGTGAGATCGGGAATCGGCTTGCCGTTCGCGTCCGTCACGCTGGCGAGGATGGTGACCAGATCCGTCTGCGACGCGGATTTCGTTTCCGCGCTTCTGTTGCCTCGCGCCGGCAGGCGCGGCAGATGGCACTCGCGCCGCGCCCAGCGGAATCGCCAGCCACGCGCCGACCACCAGCATCGCCGTAAGCAGCGCCAGAACCCAACATGGTTTCTGGGTCGCGGCTGAACTTGTCCTGAGCGTAGCCGAAGGAGCCGCGACATCAAGCTCGCAAAGCGAGGACGGCTTTAGCCGCTGAAGTTCCCCTTCTTCGCCGGAGCGCTTTTTAGGGGGTCGGAGCTTCAGTTCCGACATAAGGGACTCGTCTTCAATGCGCTTTAGTGCCTGAGGATACTCTTCATTGCCTTTGCCCGCGGCATGTTTGGCCATCAAGAACTAGATTCGTCGGCCCGGAAATGGCTTCCTGCGAGGGCACTTCGCCTTCGGCCCAAACAGCGCCGCCGGCAAAATATTCCTTTTTCCAGATCGGCACGGCGCGCTTGAGCGTGTCAATCGCGTAGCGGCAGGCGTCGAACGCCGCCCCGCGATGCGCCGAGCTTACCGCGATCCAGACGCTCGTCTCGCCGATCTCCAGCCTCCCCAGCCGGTGGACGATCACCAGCCGATGAATCGAAAATTTGGCGCGAATTTCGGCGCCGATCTCGCGCATCTTCGCGTACGCCATCGGTTCGTAGGCTTCGTACTCGAGGTAGAGCGTCTTCCCGCCTTTGAAATTGTTGCGCACGAAGCCGTCGAACACCACCAGCGCCCCGTCTTCCGGCGCTTTCAGGCCTTCGATGATTTCGCGCGGGCGAATCGGTTCCCGGACGAGCTGGAAGATATCTTCCACCGACGGCGGTTTACTGGCGCCTTGCCCCCACTGACGGGCGGAAGAAAAGCGACTTCGTCGCCGCTCGCGAGCGGAGCGCGCCAGCCGGAATACTCCTGATTGACGGAAGCGGCGACGGAAGCGCGAAACTCGGCAAGTTTGGGAAATCGCCGGCCGTAGCGCTCGAAAAGATCCTCGACGCGAGCGCCGTCGGAAAGTTCGGCCTCTTCCTGGGCGACGCCGGTGATTTCCTTGAGTTGGCCGAAAAAGAGAACGCGGACGCGCATGCCCCATTCTATCGCGAGGTTGGGTGAACAAGAAGCGCGTGGGGCCCCGAAAAATATCGTTTTTCGAACCGCGAAGAGTGTGTCACTGGGCAGGAGGCGCTTTCGTTTGATTTCAGTGAGTTAGGCTGAAAATTGCTCGACAGCGTGTATCGAGTCAATCGAGCGCCTGGCTCGTGATTCGTGGCATTTAACTCGTGAACGGCGACAGGCCGATGCGAAGGAAGCAGACGATGCAAATGAAATGGAAGAACCAAGGGGCAACGCGCCAATCGGGACATTGGCGATTCTAGGCACTTGAATCGTCGAGCGGCGCCTGTGGACTTTCGGGGCGGCGGTTAGGGCGAAGTTGGGTCTAGTGTGCTGTCCCGTAAATACCTTTACATAGTCGTTCGACTTTAGCGAAGATCGAATCCGCTGTGGCGGTCCAGACAAAGGGCCGTGCCCGACGGTTGGAATTTTTGACGTAGTGATCGATTTTCTCGACCAGATCTTTCACGCTGCTAAACGTTCCCCGACGAAGAGCTTGTTGCGTGATGCGATTAAACCAGATTTCCACCTGATTGAGCCAGGAGGCATAGGTCGGGGTGAAGTGTACGTGGAACCGTGGCCGTGTGGCGAACCAGCGTCTAACTCGCAGATGTTTGTGCGTGGCGTAATTATCCACGACGATATGCACCTGTAAGTTCTTCGGGACATTCTTCTCAATCTCCCGGAGAAAACTCAGATATTCCTGATGCCGGTGATGCTGTCGACATTTCGTGAGCACTTTGCCGTTGGCCGTGTCCAGGGCGGCAAACAGCGTGGTAGTTCCGTGACGCCGATAATCGTGAGTCACTCCTTCCACATAGCCCAATCCCAGCGGTAACATCGGCTGGGTGCGTTCCAATGCTTGAATTCCGCTCTTCTCATCTACGCACAGAACCACAGCATTTTCAGGGGGATTCAAATACAACCCTACAATATCCCGTACTTTTTCTACAAAAAATGGATCGTTCGATAGCTTGAAATGTTTTTGTCGATGTGGCTGCAAACCAAACGCCTGCCAGATGCGGTGCACTGTCGATTTCGATACTCCGGTCTCGTCGGCAATCTGCCGAATACTCCAGTGCGTTGCGGCTTTGGGTTTCGACTTCAGCGTCTTGCGAACTAATTGGGCAACTCGCTCGTCGCTAATCGGGCGGGGACGGCCTGGGCGTAACTCCTCGTAGAGTCCTGACACCCCCCGTGCCAGGAACCGCCGTCGCCACAGGCCTACCGTGTTCCGGCTCGTCTCCAGTTGCGGGGCAATCTCTCGGTCGTTCTTTCCAGAAGCGCTCAACAGGATAATCTTGGCTCGACGCACCATGCCGGCCGGAAGAGAACGTGAGTTAGCCAAGTTTTCCAGGCGTTAAACGAGCCTGCCGATAAGAAACACAGACTTTCTCTTAGCGGATCACTATCCGCCTATGTGAGAAATTCTCAGATTTTTACTAGACCAGCGCCGAATACATTCGGTCTCACGGAAATGAGCAAAGGGGCAAACGGTTCGGCCGATACCGGAGGGTTTGAAATTCCGGAGAATTTCGGTGAAGACAATTGAACACCGAAACATGTGGGGGCCGTGGCAGAGTCGGCGGGTGGCCTAGGCTTTAGCGTTTGATTTTCCGGGTGCCCCATCCTCCGCGTAGCGCAGGGTGAGGACTTTCCCCCTCTTCTTGCAATTCTCTTTTCCTCCCAGCGTGCCGCAGCTGTACTTCTTCTATACCTTCGCGCAGTCGCGACCCCCTCCGAGGGCGTTTCTCTGAGCTAGCCGTGTTCGACGCGCGCCTTTATATCCGAGTACGCCGCCTCGATGAGCCTGCTTAGCGCTGCGGCGTTCGTGGCCGTTCCCGGTCTCAACTTCACATGGCGCATAAATTTGCCGGTGCCTTGCAACAAGCGGGCCGGATCCCGCAGCGCAGCGCCCTGAAAGAACCCCACGTTTACGTGCGAAGTGAACACATTGACGTAGCCGAAGGGCGCATCTCCCAGACATGCCACCGGACAGCCGTCATGCAGGAGTTCCCGCACTTCGTCCCCGCATTTTCGCATCTCCTCGAACCACTGATGCGCGATGGCTCCCAATTCGCCTGCGTGCTCTGTCATCCACGCATCAATGGCTGGATCCCGCTCGACAGCGCCGTTGAATCGCAGCAATTCCGTTCTCGTCGTCATGGCGTTTTCAGAGCTACGTGCTGGTTCCATGGTGGGGACTTTCTCGAACTTCCCGCATTTCCCCTTTTTCGGCCAGCGTGTCCCACCTGTACTTTTTCTAAACTTTCGCACAGTCGCGACGCTCCCCCCATCGTGTTACTTTCCGCCGAGGTCCATCAACATGGACATATCAGGGCTCCTAGGTCGACGGTTAGTCGAGCCTGGGAGATCGGTCGTCGCAACGAACGCCGCAACATCCTCAACACTACATCCTCGTGCCAAAACCTCCCCAAAGCGCGCCCTTTGCGTTCCGGGAGTCCGCGCGGAAAGAGCCCTCCATGCCAGCCCAACCATTTCCTCGGAGCGCACCGTCATTCGGCTCCAGCAAACGAACTGCTGACGATCACCTGCTCGCGCTGAACACGCCGTCGCCGTGCTTCCGTGCCTCCTTGCTTCCCTGTATCCTGCCTCCTTCTTCGCAAATTAAGTGTCACACCATGCAAAGTCTTTTTGGTCGTAAGTCACTGAAAACAAAGAAAAGCGACCCCAAAGAAGTGACACACTTTTTTAATGGGTCCCCAGTGGCACAGACACTCATGTCTGTGCTCCTGCGAGTTCCGCGCAACAACAAGCAACCCCAAGCTCGGACCAACCGGCACAGTAGCTCGCCCCGGCTTGCCGGGGCGGTGCAAGTCGTCCCGAGTTTTGAGTCCAAAATCCTCAGGTCTGAGGACCTGACCTACACGGTTTCTACTCGACACAGCCTGCCGAGTAGAAATCGCTGTAACTCTCTAAAAACAAACGACCGGCGCGCATTCTACTCGACACAAAACCGGGGGGTGGGCCAGCGCGTCAATTGGGGTGCCGGAACGAACCTGCCCGGCAATCCGAATCATCAGGAGTCGGCGGCTGGCCGGAGAGCGATTCCGTTGATCGAGACTAGGACTCGATCACCTC
Source organism: uncultured Acidobacteriota bacterium (assembly GCA_963842425.1). Lineage (GTDB taxonomy): Bacteria > Acidobacteriota > Terriglobia > Acidiferrales > UBA7541 > Palsa-295. The sequence goes on from CAWJGQ010000016.1 coordinate 413,458, forward strand.
TTCGGATACGCCGTGAAAATGTAATCCTTCGACGCCGCTATCGTATGGCAGGCGGCTCCGCACCTGGCGTCGTGCGCCTGCGGCGGGGTGTCAGTCAAATCGAGGGGCGCGAGCTGATCCGTCGCGGGGTCGTACTTGAAATCTGCGTATCCCCATCCGTGCGTGTCCGGAAATCTCTTGCTGTCCTTCACGATGAACTCAAGCGCATGCAGGGTGCCCGGCACCGTGTCCGGCGTGCTCGCGGAAAAAGGAGCATCGGTAAGCTTTTTCGGTTCCCACTCGATCTTCGCGATCCTGGAGCCATCCGGGAAAGGCTTGCCATTGCCCGGAACGCCTTCCTGGTACGCCTTGATCATCACGGGATTGGCGACGATTACTCGAATCACATTCTGGGCGTCCGTCAGACTCGGGCCAACCACCTGCCAGGTTTCGTATCCTTTGAACTCCGAGAGCGCCAACCCGCCCGGCACTTTCACGGTGTCCTTGTTCTGCTGGGCCGCCAGGCCGATACCAACCAGGCTGGCGAGCACCATTCCAACGATCAGAGCGGGCCGGACGATCTTCCTGTGATTCATGGTTCGTTCCTCCTTGTGTCTGCGGGATTTCTTGAAAACGGATGTGAGATGTTTTCTGTTGGGCCTCTCGAAAGTTGTCGTGCTACAGGTGGATGGTTACGAAGGAGAACCGGGATCGTCCCGACGGCTGCGTTCAAGGTTGCGCTCAGAAACTCGTCGGTAACTTCAAGCACGAAGAAAAATAAACCTGCCGCAACGCGTTGTCAACTTCCGGATGAACGCTGCGATCGGACTGGCGCCGCGACGGGAACGAAGCGCGAACGCGCGCCGGTTTTCATTGCGCCGCTGCGGCGCCGTATGTACAATGCTCGGCATCCGTTTCTTGCAGAGGGGTGCTTTACAACCTATGACTGCCCTCATCGTAATCCTCGCGTAAGTCGGCACCGCCCGCCTTCGGCCGGCAGGCCCGCGTGCCATCGTTCGTTTAACTTAGCTGCAGTTCCACGCATAACTCTACTTTTCCGGGATTTCTTCATCAGCGTCATTGCCGTCCGCCGCAGCGGACAGAAAGTCGCAGATAGTCATGAACGTGGCAGTCGCAGACGTGCAACAACCGAGCTTGTGGTCCTCCATCCGCGAAGCGGTTCGCGGATCGCACCAGGACTTCACCAAGGGAAGCCTGAATCGCGCCATTTTGCTTCTGGCGATTCCGATGGTGCTGGAAATGGTGCTCGAGTCGCTGTTCGCGGTGGTGGACGTGTTCTGGGTCGGGCGCGTGGGCTCGAACGCTGTGGCCACGGTGGGTCTGACCGAGTCGCTGATGCTGCTGATTTTCGCGATCGGCATGGGGCTGAGTCTTTCGACCACGGCGATGGTGGCGCGGCGAATCGGCGAAAAGGATCCGGAAGACGCGGCCGTCGCGGGTGTGCAGGCGATTTTTCTCGGACTCGGCGTTTCGGTCGTGCTGGGAGTGCCGGCGCTGATTTTCGCTCCGAACCTGCTGCATCTGATGGGCGCGTCGCCGGAAATCGTGGCCACGGGCAGCGGCTACGCGCGCATTGCGCTGGGAGGCAGCGGCGTGGTGGTGCTGCTGTTCTTGAACAACGCGATATTTCGCGGCGCGGGCGACGCGGCCATCGCCATGCGCCTGCTGTGGGTTTCAAACATCATCAATTTGATTCTGGATCCGTGCCTGATTTTCGGCTGGGGACCATTTCCGAAGCTCGGCGTGACGGGCGCTGCGCTGGCCACGTTCACCGGGCGCGGCATCGGCGTGCTCTATCAGTTCTACCGGCTGATGCGCGGCACGGAACGCATCCGCGTGCTGCGGCGGCAGATTCGTGTGAATCTTCCGGTGATATGGCGGCTGATTCGCGTGTCGCTTATTGGCATTTTCCAGTTCCTGATCGCGCAGACGAGCTGGATCGGGCTGGTGCGGATCGTCAGCATTTTCGGCGCGGACGCGCTGGCGGGGTACACGATTGCGATTCGCATCGTGATCTTCGCGATTCTGCCGTCGTGGGGACTGAGCAACGCCGCGGCCACGCTGGTGGGCCAGAACCTCGGCGCGAAGCAGCCGGAGCGCGCGGCGACGTCCGTGTGGCGCACGGGCCTGTACAACATGGCGTTTCTCGGCGGCATCGGGATTGGATTTATTCTTTTTGCCCCGCAGGTGGTGCATATCTTCACGCACGATCCGGCCGTGGTTCCGCTGGCGGTATCGTGCCTGCGAATCGTGAGCACCGGGAACATTGCGTTTTCGTACGGCATGGTAATGCTCCAGGCGTTCAACGGCGCGGGAGACACGATGACACCCACGATCGTGAATTTCTTCGGCTGCTGGCTGTTCGAGATTCCGCTGGCGTGGTGGCTGGCGATTCGCATGGGAATGCATACGAGCGGTGTTTACTGGTCCATCGTGATTGCCGAGGCGGCAATCGCGGCGACCAGCATCATTTTGTTCCGGCAAGGGAAGTGGAAACAGCGAATGATTTAATGCGCGGAGGGCGGGGTTGGTTGTTGCGCGAGGCGCGTGACTTCGTCGAGCTGAGCGGAGACGCGCTTCAGAGCGGCCGTGAGCGCGTCAGCCTCACGGCGCAGCGTGGCAGAATCATTGCGCTCGAGCGCTTCCGTTACGCCCGGCTCCTCGACTGAGGAGTAGCCGGTATAGCTTCCCGGCGCGTAGAGCACGTGCTGGAACCACGGCCGGCCTGCGAGCCCATCGGGCGCGAGGAACGCCTGTTCAACGGCCGCGACTGCGTGGTTGATTTGCGATGCCTTTGCGGGATCGAGCGGCGCGCCTGGAGGCGGCCGCGAGCGCTTGCGACGCTCGCGAGGCGGAAACCGAAAGCGCTGCGGCAGCGTCCAGCGCAGGCTCGAGCGCCTGTTCATCTTCGTTGCGGACGGCGCGCCGAATTCGATTCGTGGTGATGTGTTCGATCTCCAGAGCGTACGCCGGAAAATCGAATGGCAGAATATCCGCTTCGTCCAGGCGCAGCGCCATGGTTCCCAGGATGCGTGCGAGCGCGGGATGGTATGCAAACTTGGGATCACCGAAATGTTTCATCCAGTAGAAATCGTCGTAGACCGAGTGATACACGCCGTAGTCGCCGGTGAATCCGATGTCCAACGACGGGATTCCCGCGTGATCGAAGAACGCGGAGTAATCGGAGCCGGAGCCCAGCGAACTGATCGGTGGCTCGCCCGAAGCATCTGCGGTGAGCGATTGTCGCGCGGTGCCGGAAACTTCGCCGGCGAAGGTCGCGGCATGATCGCGCCAGACGTCGTACACGCTTCGGTCGGTGCCGGGATCTTTCACCTCCCGCGCGGCTTCGCGCACCAGCGCTTTGAGCGACGGCGTGGCCGACGCGCCGAAGTTGGGCCCGTTCACGCCGACATCCGTATTGATGTAAGCCATCACTTTTTTCTGCAGCTCGGCGCGATTCGCCTCAACCCACTCGGTTGAGCCGATGATGCCCGGCTCTTCGCCATCCCAGTGGCAGATGACGATCGTGCGTCGCGGCTTCCATCCGGAACGCGCAAGCTCGCCGAGGGCGCGCCCCACTTCCAACGTGGAAGCGGTACCACTGCCGGGATCGGCAGCGCCGAAAACCCACGCGTCATGATGATTGCCAAGCACGACCCACTCGTCATCGGAGGTTCCGCGCAGTTTGGCGATCACGTCATAAATTGGCCGCTGCTGATAATCCATCACCAGCTTCATGTGGACTTCCGCGCCGCCCGGCCCGAAGTGATAGGTGAACGGAAGCCCGCCCTGCCAATCGGCCGGAACAGCCTGCCCTCCGAGATTCTGGAGAATGACCGATGCATCCTGCGCGTTGATTGGCATGGTCGGAATCCGCGGCAGGCTTGCGGCATCAGCAGGCGCCAGGCGCTTCGCGGATGGAGTAGCGGCGACGCCCGGAGTGAGCGGGTCGCCCGGATACAGTTCGGTATAAATAATCGAGCCGCGCTGAATGCCGCTGATCGGCCGCCAGGGTCCGTTCGGATACGTTGCTCCCGCGCCGCTGCCATCGTCCTTGGGATCGGAAAAAAGAATCAGCGCCGCGGCTTTGTGTTCTTCCGCGAGCTTTGCCTTCACACCGCGATATCCCCTGCCATAGCGCGCGAGGACGATTTTGCCTTCCACGTGCACGCCCGATGATGCAAGCGTGCGGTAATCCTCGAGCGTGCCGTAGTTCACGTACACGACCGGCGCAGTGGTTTCTCCGGAAGGGGAGTAAATGTTGAACGCGGGGATGACGCGCTTGTCGAACGTGTCCCTATCCACATCAATGGGCTGCTCCGGCGACGCGAGTTTCTGGCTCACCGGTTTCGTCAATTCGAGGGAAACTTCACGCGGCTGCGGAAGCCATACGCTGTAGGTGACGATTTCGGCGTCGAATCCGAAACTGCGGTACTGGTCGCGCAGCCATTCGGCGACGCGATGGCTTGCTTCGGTTCCGGCCATGTGCGGCTCGCTCGTCAGATGGCGGAGGTTGCTTTCGGCATGCGCGGAGTCGGGAATGCCGCGAAGTTTCTCCTCGAGCTTACGCTCCGCCGCCACGCGGGCTGGCGCAAATCCGGTGATGGTGGCCGTGCCCTGCGCTTTATCGGTGCGGGCGGCGACAAACAAGAGCAGCGCAAGGGAAGCGCCTGCAGCAAGATTGCGAATCGAAGGGCGAAATTTTATTTTGACCATCCCGCCTATCTTAGTTGAGCACGGGCGAAGCGCAAGGACGGAGTGCCGTTGAGTTCCGGCGCTCAGAACCTGAATGGAACCAGAGCGCGCAGCCGCGATTCGCGCAGGTAAACTCCGAGCCAGGCGAGGACGCCGATGGCAATCGCTATGCACGAATTGAGCGCCGGGTTGTGAATGTAGACGTTGGTCGCCACGGCGCCGCCGAGATAGCTGGCGAGCAGGATCGCGCCGAGGACCGAAGTCTGCGGGATCACATAAAGAATGACGCAGGCCAGCAGCGTCCAGCCGACGCCTACGACCATACTGACGGTGAATCCCATCTTCACGCTGGCGTCAATCACTTGCGGAAGCTTGATGATCTTGGTGATGCAGTCGAAAAGCATGAACAGCACGACGAGGCCGCTGATGACGCGGCCCGTCCAAAGCATGCCCCTAGATGTGGCGCCCGGCACGGCAGTCGAAGACATTGGCATCCCCCCTTTGCGATTTACTCGCACTGTTCCGATGCGAATCCCCAGCTGTTTGTATCGCATCAACGGCTAGATGGCGATCAGATATTTCTCGAGACGGTCAAGTTGCTGGCTCCAGCCAATCGGGGCGCCGCGTGTGGCGTCCGATTCGAACGAATAAACCTGATGAACGGTGACTTTGGTCTTGCCATCATCGTCGGCGAAGAGAATTTCGGTCCAAACTTTGTGCTCGTGTTCTTCGTGGATGGTGCCGACGAAGATCAATCGTTCCGGCGCAACGACTTCGACGTATTCGCCGTTGAATGGATAGTCGTGGCCGTCCGGCGCGCGCATCGAGTATCGCCATGCGCCGCCCGGCCTCACGTCCATTTCGTGAATCGTGGTCGTGAATCCAGTCGGTCCCCACCAGAGCGCGACATGTTTCGGATCGATCCATACCTTGAAGACAAGTTCGCGCGGAGCGTCGAAAATCCGCGTGAGAACGAGCTCCCCCTTTGGCGGGAAATCCCGACCTTTCACCTGCTGCGGGTTACTTGCGGCCACGTTTTTTCTCCTTTGCTTTCAACTTGTGCAGATAGCCGTCCAACCGGTCGAAGCTCTCGGTCCAGAAACGGCGGTAGTGCTCGACCCAATCGGCTGCATCTTTGAGCGGGCGCGCTTCGAGCCGGCAGGGACGCCATTGCGCTTCGCGGCTGCGCGCGATCAGGCCTGCGCGCTCCAGCACCTTCAGGTGCTTGGATACGGCGGGAAGGCTCATTTTGAAGGGATCAGCCAACTCGGTCACCGAGGCTTCGCCCGAGGAGAGCTTCGCGAGAATCGCGCGCCGTGTGGGATCGGCGAGTGCGGAAAAAGTCGCTGTGAGTTGATCGGAAGACATGGTTTCTTGTATTTAACCTATAGGTTAAATACAAGAAAAGCGCGGCGCGTGTCAAGCATTTCTTCGCAAGAACCCGGCCAGGGGGCGCTAGTGTTCTCCAAGCGTTGCGGATGTACTATCTTCGCGCGAGACACGATGAAGATTCTGATTTCAGGTGCGTCCGGGCTCACCGGAACGGCGCTCTTGGGCGTGCTGCGTGGGCAGGGGCACGACGTCACGCGATTGGTGCGTCCGGGAAGCGCCGCGTCTGCGGGCGATATCGCCTGGGATCCGATGGCGGCGACAGTTGACGTGGCGGCGATGGAAGGCATGGACGCGGTCGTGCACTTGAGCGGGGCCAGCATCGCGCAGGGCCGCTGGACGCCCGCGCGGAAAGCAGTCCTCCGCAGCAGCCGCATAGACACTACGCGAGTGCTGGTGGACGCGCTCGCCAGCCTTCGGCAAAAGCCGCGGGTATTCGTGTCGGCTTCGGCCATCGGTTGCTACGGCGACCGCGGCGACGAAATACTGACGGAGTCCAGCACGATCGGGACAGATTTTCTCGCTCTCACCGTGCGCGATTGGGAGGCCGAAGCGACTCGCGCTGAAGTGAGCGGCATCCGGACGGTGATGCTTCGATTCGGCGTGATTCTCGCCAGCGAGGGCGGCGCGCTGCCGCAAATGCTCATGCCGTTCAAATTCGGCCTGGGCGGCCGCCTGGGCAGCGGCAGGCAGTGGATGTCGTGGATAGCGCTCGAGGACGCAGTCGCGATTATCTGCTCGGCGATCGCAAACGAAAATCTCAGGGGCCCGTTGAACGTGGTAGCTCCGAATCCGCTGACGAACGCCGACTTCACACGCGTCGCGGCGGCTGTGCTTCACCGGCCGGCGATTTTCGCCGCGCCTGCGTTCACACTGCGAATCGCGCTCGGCGAAATGGCTGACGCGTTGTTGTTGGCAAGCCAGCGCGTGATACCCGAACGCCTGCTGGCGGAGGGTTACGCCTTCCACCATCCCGAAATCGAATCCGCTCTGCGGTCCATCCTCCCCCCTGAGAAATAACGCAAATCCCGATTTGAATTGCATTCGTTCCATTGCGGGACA
>CAWJGQ010000017.1:0-17989 GCA_963842425.1 uncultured Acidobacteriota bacterium
CCCCCGCGAGCGGAGTTTTGGTAACTGATCGTCCGCCGTGTACTCCGGACCATAAATGATGCGAAGGTATTCGCGGCCGCGGCACTTGAGAGCGGGCTGAACGAGTCCCTTGGGACCGCGCGTCACGAAGTCGAGCGGCTTCACGACCATTCCCTCGCCACCTTGGCCCGTGAGCGACTCCCACCATTGAGATGCTTGTTCAACCGCGGAGTCGTCGGTCACATCCACTTCCAAGAACGGTGTAGCGACGATGAATCCGGGATCAGCTGCCGCCAGCCCGTGAAGAGTTTCCATGTGCCACCGATTCGTCTTGTCGGTATGCACTGCCCCCTCCGATGCGAGCAAATGAAATGGCGCCAACTTGTAGTCTGAGAGCGCCGCAACAGGCCAACAATATCGTCGATAAGCTTCGCGGTACCGGTGCAGCCGCTCCAAACGATGTTCGTAGATTTCGGCCATGCCAGTAGCGGCAGGGCTTTGCTTGAGGGCGTGGACGACAGCTTCGAGTGACGCGACACCTGCGGCGCCGACAGGCGCATATTGACGCTGAAGCAATTCGCGGGCTTTCGCCGACCACGGCATCAGTTCGCAATCCAGGCAAAACCAGTCGGAGGCGAACTCATCCCAGAAGCCGGCCTTCGATAGGGCAGTTTGAATACGATGTGATGAACTCCGCTTCGTCCTTGGGCTCCGAGAAAAAAGGCCGGCCGGTGCGCGTGTAGCACACGCCACCGCGGCCGTCGATCACGCCGAATCTCTTCCTGGCAGTTGTGATATCGCGACAGACCACAACCACCGCCCGCGAACCCATGTGCTTTTCTTCGCAGACAACCTTCTGCACGCCGTTCTTGCGGAAATAGGCGAAAGCTTCCGTTGGATATTCGAGATAGTCGGCGCGAGTCGAGGTTTCACTCGGCGACATCGTCGGAGGTAGATAGATGAGCCAATGCGGATCAGTTGCAAAGCGGCTCATGACCTCTAGTGCCGCGATCGAATTCTCTTCACGGATGGTGATATTGCGCTGCAGTCGCGTTTCTACAAAACGCTTGCCAGTGACGTCTTCCAAATCGAGTACGTCATCGAGTTCCTGTTGGCTCGTGCGCGCTTCAGGCGCCGATTGCACCAGCGGCTTGATAGGTACTGAGTATTCACGCGCCGCCGGTATCGAGACAAACTCGCGTTCCGGATATCGCAGCGCGGTTAGCTTTCCTCCGAAAACTGCGCCGGTATCAATGTTCACCGTATTGTTCAGCCACTCGGGTTCGGGGATAGGAGTATGCCCGTAGACGACGGTCGCCTTGCCCCGATACTCGGAGGCCCAGTTGTAGCGAATGGGCAGACCGAACTCGTCCGTTTCCCCCGTGGTTTCGCCGTAAAGACAGAATTCTCGAACGGCGCCCGATCCGCGACCGTGCATTTCCTCGCGGAGGCCCGCGTGCGCGACAACCAACCGTCCGCCGTCAAGGACGTAGTGGCTAACCAGTCCATCGAGATACGACGCTACCTTTGCTCGCTCCTCTGCCGATAGCGATTCAACTTCGGCGATCGATTGTTCGAGGCCGTGTTTCACCTGCACCTGCTTGCCACGCAGCCAACGCATGAATTTCACGTCGTGATTTCCTGCGATACAGAACGCGGTTCCAGCGGTCACCATATTGCGAACAATGCGGACGGTATCTAGCACATTCGGTCCGCGGTCTACCAAATCCCCGAGAAACACCGCTTTGCGACCCAACGGATGCCGCCAACTCTCGCCGCCCCAAGGTGCTTCGGGCGCATCTAACGCGTAGCGCTCCCATCCGAGGCGCTCCAGGAGACTGCGCAACTCGTCCGCGCAGCCGTGCAGGTCGCCAAAGATGTCGAACGGGGCCGCCTCGTTCTTCTTGTTGTTCCACAGCGGCGTACGCCGTATCTCAACCTCTTCCGGCCCATCTAAGATGTGAACGTGGCGGAAGCCTTCGCGCTCCAAACCGCGCAGACTGCGCTTTAGTTCGCCGATCTGCCTTCGTACCACATGAGGCCCAAAGTCGCGATTAGGGCGGCTGACGTTACGCTCCTGACAAACCTTCTCGGGCGTGTTCAGCACAATCGCAACCGCGAAGCAGTGATACTTGCGTGCTTTTTCGATGAGCCGTTTCCGATCTTCCGCGCGGACGTTGGTTGCATCGACAACGGTCAGCTTGCCGCGCGCCAGTCGCTTTTCAAGCATGTAATAGAGAGCGTCAAACGCGTCAGGAGTTGAAGCTTGATCGTTCTCATCGTCGCTGACAAGTCCGCGAAAGAAGTCCGACGACAGTATCTCGGTCGGAAGAAAATGCTGGCGTCCGAACGTGGATTTGCCGGACCCGGATGCGCCGATCAGCGCCACCAACGACAGTTCCGGGATCTCAATGGTTCTCATTCGCCACCGCCTGGGGGTAAAGAGAATACAGCCATCTGCGACGGTGCGCCCTGCTGCTCATCCACTGGACCAATTGGTTCAAATCGAATCTCATAGCCGAAGCGAGCGCTAATGGTTTGAGCCCAGTTCGTAAATTCGGCCCTGGTCCACTCGAATCGATGATCGCTGTGACGCAACTTCCCCGGAGGAAGCGTCGGAAACAGAACATTGTATTCGCGATTTGGTGTAGTGATGATAATGTGACGCGGTCGAGCGAACTCGAATAGCACTCGTTCCAGAGCGACCAATCTAGGCTGGTCCAAGTGTTCGATCACCTCAACCAGAGCTGCCGCGTCGAAGCCGCTTAATTGCTTGTCGCGATAGAGCAGCGAACCTTGCCTAAGCTCGATCCGTTTCCGTTGTCTTTCTGGCATGCGATCGAGGCGGAGTTTGGAAGATGCGATCTCCAGAGACCGGTGGCTCACGTCCATCCCGGCGATCCGCTCAAATGTCCGATCAGCAAGCAAGCGTCGCAGCAATTTCCCTTCACCGCAACCAAGATCCACGACACTCTTCGCGCCCAACTCCTTCAGCCGAGTCGCCACCAGATTCAGACGTTGCGTGTGCAACGTCATGGGGCGCTCCAGGTCCTTCTCGTCTTGTGCGCCGCGCTCGGATTTCGATTCGACGGCGTCCACAGCCGCGGTCTCGTCATCCAGGAGTCTGGCAAACGCCAGATCCATCAGAGACGACCGTCGTTTCAAATAGCGGCTCACAATGAATTCGCGCTCCGGGTGTTTGCTGAGCCAGCCCTCGCCGTGGCGCAGCAATTTGTCTACTTCCGCATCACCCACGTAGTAATGCTTTTCTTCGTCCAGCGCGGGAAGCAGGACATAGAGATGAGACAGCGCGTCGTGAACTGTGGCGGTTGCAGTCAGCGTCACGCGAAAGTAACGGCTCTCGCCCCATTCCGGAAACTTCTCATCGAGCGGAAGCTGCGTGGCATCGAGACGGTATCCAAGAGGTTCGAAGAGTTTTCGAAGCACGTCCACTCCGCCGCGTGAGCGGATCACTTCGACAGTGATTTCGAGTGCCAGTTTGGTGCCGACCAGTTCTGGCCGCTTCTGACAGTTGCCGGCAAGAGCAGTTCCGAAGATGCGTCCCAGAGCAACGGTCAGGTACGAGGACGAAACGTAGGGCCGGTCATTCACGTAGTCTTCCAGCCGTTGCGCGCCGCGCACCAACTCGACGGGATCGATCTCCAGCAAGAGACACGCAGTGCACCGGCGCGGCGGTCGCGGCGGTATAGAAGACGTGGGCTTTGCCAAATGCAAGATCGGCGGAATGGAGGTTCGCCGGATTCTTATGAAGAAGGAATCCGAGATCCGTGGCTTGGTTGCCGGTATTTGTGATGGTTAAGAGCACGAGCTTTGATTGTCTTCTTTCAATCCTTGTACGGATCGTAAATCTCTTTCCCTGCCATCGCGACCCCAAGTGGCTTTAAGGTGTGCAGGATTTTAATCGATCCCGCATGTTCGCCCAGGACCTCCGGCAAACGCTTATAGCATTGAGGGGCCTCATCCACGCCAGCGCCTCGTAACTCCACGCCCTCTCGATGGACCCACTCCATCATCATCTCCTCAGTCACCCTGGCGGGACGCTTCACCTCACCGGTTTTGCGATCCACCTTTCCCTTGGCGTCCATCCGGCCCATCACGCGGCCGGCGCCGTGGACAGTCGAATAGAAGCTGTGCCGGGCGACTTCGGGGTTGTCAACGCCCTCGATGATTACCGACACGTCTCCCATTGATCCGCCCACAAATCCCTTCTGGCCCGGGAAGGCCGGCGTGGCGCCCTTGCGCACTACCCAGTAGTCTTTGTCGCCGTGCTTCTCGCGCCAAGCAAAGTTGTGATGGTTGTGGATCTCTTCTTTGACCTTGGCGCCAAGGATTTTGGCCACACGCTGACACACCCAGTCCCGCCCAGCGTAAGCGTAGCGACCTGCAAGCTTCATGGCTGCGATGTAGTCCTGACCTTCGTTACTATCGGCATCGAGCGCTACTGGCGCCGAATCCATATCGTCTCTTGCGCCCGCCCGGTTCAAAAACCGGGTAGCGATCTTGTGTCCGAATCCACGAGAGCCGAAATGCACTCCAATCCAGATTCGACCCAGTTCGTCTTCGAAAATGTCGACATAGTGGTTGCCGGAGCCGACAGTACCCAACTGAGCTCGCGCTTGGTCGCGAAGGCTCGTCAGCCGCCAGGCGGCGCTGTTCGCTCCCTGGGTGATCTGCCAGGCATCGTCGTTCTCGAAGAGATCGTCCTCCACCACTTCGTCCCGGTTGGTTCGCGCCAAGCCAAAGCTGATGGTGCGAAAGACATCGTCCATGATCTTCGCGATGTTCTTCCGTACGTCTTCGGCTGGGGCGTCTGTAAGAACGGCTTTGTTACCGCACCCGATGTCGTAACCGACGCCCGAGGGACTGACCAAGGTCTCGTGCGCGATCACGCCACCGATCGGCACACCATAGCCTTTGTGATGGTCGGCCATCAGCGCCGCATGCCCGAAGATGTAGTAGCACGTCTTGATTTGTTTGAGCGCGCCCTCGTCAATCGAGGCGCCCCAAACCGGTATATTGTCGATGATCTGCACAAAAATCCTCCGCTATCGCCTTTGATTTTCTCTGTTCCCGGACTATGATCGCCGATTCAGCTCGGAGCCGGCCGCGCCCACTGGAATCTTGACGGGGTGCGCAACCGGCTCTCCGCTAATACATCACTCCGCACGGAGCGTAACCGTGCGCTCGAGCAGCGCGTTCAAACCGCCGACTACGGTGATCTTCTCCACCTTGTCGGCGATCTTCTCCAACGTCTCGAGTTCCTTGAGCCGCACCAACAGAGGATTATTCTCCATCAGTTTGGCCGTGTTGAGCAGCGACCGCGTTGCGGCCGTCTCTTCACGACGGCGAATCAGGTTGGCCTGCGCCTGCTTTTCGGCGGTGACTACCTGGTTGAGGATGTCGCGAATGTCTCCGGGCAGGATGATGTCCTTGAGAGCAATTACGCTCACGCGAACGCCATACGCTTCCATCTCCCGGCGCACATCGGCCGATACTGCTTCGTCGATGTCCGTCTTCTCCGCGAGCACCTGCTCCAACGTGCGCTTACCGAGCGACTGACGCACGGCGATCTGCAGCGCGCGATACAAGTATTCGCCAACGTCCTTCACGCCCGCCCGGGCATTAGTTACGTTAACGATCTCGTACACGGCCGAGATGTTCACACGCAGAGTGACCTTGTCGCTGGTCAGGATCTCCTGACCGGTCACCTCCACCGTCTGACGGCGCATTTCGAGCACCTCGATGCGAGGCGATACGACCGCGTTCCAGAACCCGTAATTGCCAGGTCCCAGTTCGCGAATCAACCGCCCATCAAGATACAAGAGACCCCGCTTACCTTCCTCCACCGAAGCGAAGGTCACGGCCGAGTCGCGCCCCAGACGAGCGAGCGAAGGCAGCAGGAGCACAGGAACCTCGGGGTTCTCGCGCACGTCGATCCGCTCGAACGTTACGTTCACCGGACCCTTCCAGAACAGAACGCGGTTGGAAGGACCGATCACACGCGCCAAGCGACCATCGAGATACACGACGGCAACCTGAGCGTCGGAAGTCTCCACGATCGTGAAGCTTCGCGCGGCGATCCCCGAACGCGAGCTGACGATGTAGTCAGCCCATTCTCCCGCATAGACAAGATCACGGACGTTGTAACGTTCGAGTTCAATTTCCTGGGCGAGCGTGAATATCCAGCGCTCACCAGGCTCCAGGATCTCCGCGAAGCGGCGCTTGCGGATCACCAGAACTCGTTCATTGTCGCCAATAAGAATACGGCGCAGCATAACATTTCACCTCCTCCAAGATAGTTTTCGTTTGAAATTCAAAAGAGATCACCAGACCGGACTCCACGGCCGTGCCAGCGGGCCTGCCTATAGCGAGCTGGTTCGAGCCAAGCTACGGCGCGAGGTTCAGGTTCGCAGTTTCAGAGAGGCGCAGAGCGGCAAAACCGCTGCCGCAGCACGCAGGAAAGATCGAAACCTTATCTAGCGTGGAGGGCGGGAACCCGGCCTGGATCACTCGTGGTTGCGAGCTGTTTGCACAGCAGGCGGATAGCGGGACTCGAACCCGCGACTGTCGGCTTATCGGGCCGATGCTCTACCCATTGAGCTATATCCAGGTTGGTGCAGAAGGATCCGATGACCGCCGGCACGCGGTGCTCCAGGGGAGCCGCGCCAGCGAGGCAGTTTGAACCTCGACTATAGGCGAGCATTGGTCATTTCCTCCAGCTTGATTAGAATAGAACCACAACAACGTGCTGGTCAAGAACTTTTTGATTAAATTCAGTTTAGCCTCACATTATTGTCCGGGGATTTGAGAACTTAAGACACAGCTTCGGACATCCGGGCCGAATGCTTTTGCACCAGAGCATAAGTCGGTGCATTTCCGCGTTTGGTGGGTGTCCCCGGATTCGAACCGGGACGCTCCCAAGGAGCGCTCTGCTCTACAGGCATGCGCGGCCAACCGTATCCGCCTGACACCCAAACTTTCCGAAAAGTTTGGCGGAGAGCCTGGGAATCGAACCCAGTCGCGCGCGAACGCTTGGCACTTTAGCAATGTGCTGGCTTACCATCTGCCTCGCTCTCCGTGGCACCGGGATGAGGATTCGAACCCCATGCGCTTGGTTTGGAATCAAGCTGCTCTCCCAGGAGCATCCCGATGTGAATATGGCGGAGGGTAGGAGATTCGAACTCCTGTGCCCTTGCGGTGCGGCAGTTTTCGGGACTGCTGGGCTACCAATTGCCCATACCCTCCGCGTACTGATTGCTGGTGGGCGAGGAGAGACTCGAACTCTCAAACCCGAAGGAAGCCGGTTTCTAAGACCGGTGTGCATCCCAATTCCACCACTCGCCCATGGTGCACTGAGCCAGACTCGAACTGGCTAAGAACGGGTTTGCAAGCCGCCGCCTCGACCGCTTCGGCATTCAGTGCTAAAGAGAAATTGCTTTTTAGAGGGAACAATAACTACTGAGTCGGGACGACCAGTAGTGGCGCGGGCGTGATGATAAGGACAATGCGCGGTTCACAAAAGGAATATAACACGAAATTGTGTTGGTAGGGGAGGAAAGATTCGAACTTTCGATCTCTCGGGTCAGAGCCGAGCGCTTTAAACCAGACTTAGCTACTCCCCTGTGTGTTGGCGACGATGGCGGGATTCGAACCCGCGGTCTCCTGACTGAGAATCAGGCGGCTTAAGCCAACTTGCCTACATCGTCAAACTCTGGCGAAGTGGATGGGAGTCGAACCCATCTAGTACCTACTTGCGTAAATTGGAGTACTTAGAGGCGGGGCGCGAGGGAAACACAACCGCCTTTTTCCATTCAAACGGGGCCGCCTTCTGGTTATAGACAGCGACGAAGTCGTCGATCGCCTGTCGGAGCTGACGCGCGGAGGTGAAACTAGCACCCCGCAAAGCTTGTCGGCTTAAGATGCTGAACCAGCACTCCACCTGATTCAACCAGGATGAATAGGTGGGGATGAAGTGGAAGTGAACTTGGGCATGGCGCTTCAGCCAGCGGTCTTCTTTTGGCTTGTGCGTGTTTAGGTTATCCAACACCACGTGGATTTCGCGTTCGGGATGGGCGGCGACAATCTCGTTCATAAAATCCAGGAACTCGCGTCTGCGCCGCCGTTGGTAGTGCGCAGTCCTCACCAGCCCGGTGGTCACTTCCAAGGCCGCGAATAGGGTCGTTGTCCCGTGCCGCGTGTAGCAGTGGTTGAATCCGTTAACGGCTTTGCCATCCGGCAGACGCAGATAACCCTGGGCTCGCTCCAGAGCCTGAATCGAAGGCTTCTCATCCACGGCGAGGACCAGCGCGTTCTCCGGCGGATTCAAATACAGGCCCACCACATCGGCAGCTTTGGGGCCGAACTCCGGGTCCGTGCTGATACACCAACTGCGCCGTCGCTGCAGGCAAATATCGTGCCGCCGGAGAATCCGCCAAACCTGGTCCTTACCGATGCCTGGCAGGGCTTCGGCTATCCGGGCACCATTCCATTGCGAGTATCCTTTCGGCGGAGCTTGGTCCAGTAGTTCCAGAACGCGTCTCTCAGTGGTTTGGTCGTATTTTGCAGGCTTGCCTGAGCGCGGCGAATCCCCGAGTCCCGCCAGCCGATCTTTACCGAAGCGCTGCCTCCACTTGGACACCCTTGCGGTCCGGGTCTTCAGTTCGGATGCGATCTGCTCGTTGGTGCGACCTTCGTTGGCCAGCAAGATGATTCGCGCTCGTTCCACCACGCGCTGTTCACTCTTCCCGCGACGCGCCCATTCCTTCAGCTTGCTGGCCTCTTCTTCCGTGAGACGCACCACCGCAGTTTGACGGCGCATGCTTCAAGCGTACTCTAGTACGCTAACTATTGCAAGTAAATACTAGTCCTCATAGACAGTGAGGTGCCTTTGCCGCTCGGCCACCACTCCGTAAACTTGGTATCCCGCTCGGGACTCGAACCCGAATCTGAACGTTCGTAGCGTTCTATCCTGATCCATTGGACGAACGGGACAAATAACTCACGCGCGCACAACGGCTAACGCATGTGCGCTTAATTGGTGCCGGCGAGGAGAATTGAACTCCCGTCCGCTGATTGAAGGTCAGCGATCCTAGCCACTAGACGACGCCGGCAAATCTTTTCGTTGGTGGAACTGGAGAGAATCGAACTCTCGCCATCTCGATTAAAAGTCGAGCGCCTCACCATTCGGCCACAGTTCCAAATACTTGGTGCGTCCGGTTGGAATCGAACCAACTGCCTGACGATTAAGAATCGCCTGCTCATCCTCATGAGCTTCGAACGCATGGTGCTGGCGCTGGGAGTCGAACCCAGCCCTTGCTCTAATCTGGAGGAAGCGGTTTATAAGTCCGCCGGTGCACCGTACACTACGCCAGCACGAGCTTGGCACCGAGGGCTGGAATCGAACCAACGTAGAAGGCTTCAAAGACCTTCGTCCTGCCACTGAACGACCTCGGCATGGAACGCCTGGCTGGACTCGAACCAGCGTGTATCGCTTTAGAAGAGCGATGCCTGAATCCCCTCGGCCACAGGCGCGCAGTCACTTCGGAACGTTGGTACCGGGGTAGAGGATCGAACTCTACTGCACCTCTTTGTAGGAGAGGGGCTCTCAACCAGAAAGCGACCCCGGCATTTTGGCTGTGGGGGCAGGATTCGAACCTGCGCATAAACTGGTTAACAGCCAGTCGCCTTACCACTTGGCTACCCCACAAAAACTTGGTCGGGGACCTCGGATTTGAACCGAGATTCTCTTGGTCCCAGGCCAAGCGGGTTAATCCGTTTCCCTAGTCCCCGAATGTCAAAGATCTGGTGTGAGCGGCTGGAATCGAACCAGCGGCCTCGGGCTTCGGACGCCCGCGCTCTCGTCCAACTGAGCTACGCCCACACAACACTGGAACAGGCGGCCGGAATCGAACCGGCATCTCTTCGTTAGGACCGAAGTGTTCTATCCGTTGAACGACGCCCGCACAATTGGGGTGACCGGAGGGAATTGAACCCTCGTAGACAGATCCACAGTCTGCCGCCTAAGCCACTCGGCCACGGTCACGCTTGGTGCCAGGGGCACGAGTCGAACGTGCTTGTCCGGCTTTTCAGACCGGCGCCTTGACCGCAACGGCCTCCCTGGCGAACTTGGTGGAAGAGGAGGGAATCGAACCCTCATTTGCTGGTTGCAGGCCAGCGGTCCTCCCGTTGAACGACTCCCCCAAACTGGACCGCGATGCTAACCAGGCGTGCGCAGTCCCTTAACGTAGAGCGAAACTGGGCTGACCCGTGGGTCGGCGTCGACAGTGTCGTAGAAGAACGCTTGTGTTGTTTCTGTTTCGCGCTCAACTTTCCAAACTCTGGTATTCGTCACGTAGTCTGGTTTCTCTTGGAATGGCGTGACAAATGCCGGGCAGAACCACTGGATGCGATTATTCGGCTGTGCGGCGAAGTTGCCATTATCGAGCGCGATGAGATGAGCGCACTTGTGTCCGCCGTCTCCGGCTTCTTCGGCGTCCTCGCTCTCACACCAATCGATAGTGAACATGTACTGGCCGCCCTCCCACGACCTGTCCTTGAACTGGACACGGACGCGGGAATCCTGAAGCCGCTCGAACGTAGTCACTGTTACCTCGTAACTGAAGCAATCCCAGAACTGAAGCCAGTCGAGCGCTTGCATCGGGCATTCGGCTTGTGGCAAAACGCGTGGAGGGGAAGTCGCCAGATCACAGCGCCGTTCTCCGTCAAAACATGAAAGCCGAGCGCGCGGCCATGGATCGATGCCGCGCCAAAGACGCAAACATTGAGCAGTTCGCCATGATGCGCCTCACCGTCATAGAGGAATTCCTTGCGCAAGAAGCAATAGAACCTCGGCACGTTCACGTTAAGTGTTGCCAACTTCGATGTTCACCTCCAGAGTCAAGTATTGAATTGACCGAGCAAAATCAGGCCAGGAATGCTAGCGCCATAGAAGACGGTCCTCGTTTCCTTGCCTGAAGTCTGGTTGCGGGCTGGCGAGTTGAACGCCACTCGCATGGCTTATGAGGCCAGCATGACACCGGTTCACTTGCCCGCAGAAGAAACTGGTCCGGGAAGCTGGGGTCGAACCAGCGGCCTCTCGATTATCGATCGAGTGCTCAAACCACGCTGAGCTTTTCCCGGATGGAGCCCCGTGCCAGATTCGAACTGGCTTTTCCGGAGTACAGGTCCGGCGCATCGCCGACTATGCTTACAGGGCTTGAGATTTTGGAGCCAATGGAGCGAATCGAACGCTCATCGGTCGCTTACCATGCGACTGCTCTCCCACTGAGCTACATCGGCTGGAGCCAGAGGGGATATTCGAAACCCCGACCTCCGCGTTACGAGTGCGGTGCTCTTCCACTTGAGCTACTCCGGCATGGAGCGGGTGCGGAGAATCGAACTCCGTTGATCGGACTGGCGATCCGATGCCCAGCCAATAGGCCACACCCGCAGGAAATTTGGAGCGGACGGAGATAATCGAAATCTCTTCTCTGGGTTGGAGGCCCAGGGCACAGCCTATATACCACGCCCGCTCATCTACATACTTCTGTGATGCTATTCAGTTGTCAAAGACCAGCTTTGAGATACACTTCTACTGAGTCGCTTCTTGGCCAAAGCGAGTTCGACAAAATGCCTCAAATTACCGATAAAAACAAAAAAAGCGGGCGGCCCTTTTTGGTGGCCGCCCGCTTCTTGAAACCGGTATGTTATTCCAAGACGGTCAGGTCACCTCGCGCGCATCATGATTCATGCGCCTCTGCGTACCTTTGACTTCGGTCGCGAATTGGAATGTTTGTGTCACGCAGTTCAATCCTAAGCGAGCTTCATAAAAACTTCAAGCCTCTTAATGTATTTTTCACCCAATAATGTACTAGCCCGAGAAGGAACGGGGTGAGTTCTGGCCTTGTGCTGATCCACCACAGCGCATTAATGTCCCCAGCCACGTCGCTTGATGGGCCAACCCGTCCAGCGAATCGATCGAATGATTAGTCCTCGGGGCCCTGTTTTGGGCCGTCCGGCCGGGTAATCGGGTCGAGATGATTCGCTACCGAGTGAATCCAGCGAAGCCAAGCATCGATAGAACCGCCAGCGTCGATGCACCCACGCGTCGTTATCTGATGGGCCTCGCATGCCGTGGCGTACGCACGAAGGTGTTCGGCTTTGAGCCATTGTTCGACGTCGGACGTGACCTCGTTGAAGCGAGCTTGCTGTTCGTTCCACTGCCGCCGCTGATCTTCTTGAGCTTGCCACTCTGCCCGCCTTCTGGCCCACTCCTCTTCGCGTTCCCGCTCTCGTTCCATGCGCTGTTGTCTTAGCCGAGGCAATCTATTTATGAAGCGCCTGATTTTATCGAGAAAGCCTTCTACATCTCCGGCGGCCGTCCTTATGTTGCTTCCGTGGTCATGCGCGCCCTTTAACCAGAGCTGCCCGGTGGGAAAGTATTCGCTATCGCGGTAGCCAGGAGAACCGGCGGGTTTAGGTCGCCTCTCTGATGCTTCCCGCAGCCGAATCTTGAATGTCTCACCCTGTAAGCTGATCGTGGTCTCATTAGTCACGCTCACACTCCCGCCGGCCTCAGCGACCGTCCGCAACAGAAGATCGAACAGTCGCAGCGCCTCTGGCAACATTCGAGTACTCGCCGCAATATCCAGCATGCCGTTACCGCGCAAGTAGATTAGTCCGTCATAGCCGACTTGTTGTGTAGCAATGCCCCGAGCAGCACGAATGACTAGCGGGTGCACCTCGCCGAGGGCCACAATCAATGACTTTGTGTGCGACGGCTTCCAAACTTCGCGCAATAAACCATATCGCGACGCCGTTGGCAAATCGACAATGTTTAAGATGGGTGCGTTCGGTGCCGAACTGCGGGCTCTTCGTCGATCGGGCTGCTTCACTGGTGCTGTTTGGGTCGCCACAGGGGTGAAGCAACGCGCGCGCATTTCCGCCGCACGACGCTCAAATTCCTCTTTTCGCATCCGAACAGGATGACGTGTGCCGTGCCAACTGCGCAAGTTTACTTGGTCCAGCGCTGCTCCAGGCCTTTCCGAAAGGCTCGGAGTTGCTGCTGGAATCGTGCTTCTCCGCGTTGTCGAATATCCTCTGGGTCTAACTCCTGCAGTTCCTCGTCGGATACGCTCTGAGCGCCGAAAAAGGCATTTAGGATTTCGACCTCCTCATCTGTTGCAATGAGCCGAATGTCTACGCCTAGCAAGAAAGCGTTGGCGTACTCGATGTCGTCCAACCCTGCAGCGAAAACATCGTCGCTAAATATACGATCACTCGCCGCTTCGTAGTGGCGGAACAACTCGCCGATATCGAGAAGGTCCTTCTTGCGACGATGTGGATCGTCCATGAAAGCGATGACCTTGAGTAGGGCGATGACCGGCGGAGGGACTACCCGGTATTGGATTCCTTCAGCGAATGTGAACGGCAACGCCCGGACAAAGACATGCTCGAAACCGACGAGGCTCATTTCGAAATCGCTCTTGGGCCAAGTAATCCGTCTCGCTTGGCGAAGTTTCGGACCGGCCGGCAGTAAATCTATAATCGAACCACTCGGCCCGCGCCAGCGATGCTCTCTGCGCTCCTCCTGAATCCAGCCAAGAGTCCTAAGTTCGTCGGTGAACGCTGTGAAGCCTTCCAGATCCAACGCCAGGACGAGGTCGATGTCTCTTGTGAACCGACCGATGTCCATGAAACAAAGAAGGGCGGCTGCCCCGATGATCACGATATCCGCTTTGAATCGGTCGGCAATCGCGTGAACTTGGGCGAGATCCTCTAATTGGGCCGGTGTTAGCACAATCCTCTATAGCGACAACTCTTGTTGAAGCTCTCGGGCGGCCTCGTGTGCACGCGGATCGTTGCTATTCAATAGCTCGGCATAAATCAGCCACGGTGGCGCCAGCATGTGATTATCGCGCTCTTGCCAAAACACCACTTCTCCGAACGCCCGCAACAAAGTCACTGGCCCATCAGTGTCGGGCAGAAGGCGAAGATCCTGCGCTACCTGGCGGGAGGACGGTTCGATAAATAACGGCACGTCTGGCCCCCGATAGAAGTGTTGCAGGAGATCCACGGCTGGCCCGCCGGTGAGCGCATATCTGATTCCCGGAGGAACGCTTTTGCGAAGACGATTCAGAAACAGTTCCGCAGTCTTTTCGGCGGATCGAAATCTGCCAACGACGAGTTTTGGACGCAGCACTTGTGCATAGCCGGAGACCAGGCGTTCAGCCAGCAAGTTCTTTGGCCCGAGTTGATACCCCTTCCCTTTCGCGGCGAGAAGACCCTCGGCAACCAACTCTATTCGAGCTTGAGCAGCTTTGCTTTTGCTTATGCCGGCTGCTGTCTCTAGTCGGCGGACGGGCCAGTTCGTGGATTCAGGGTATGTCACGAGCTGGAACAGTAATTGGAGCTGAGCCGCACTGATAGGTCGCCGCTCTGACAAGGGTGCCAGTGCTGGTTTGCCAACGACGGTCCAATTGTAGCGGTCTCCCAGTGCGAGATGGAGGTTTCCCACGTCGTCGGCGAAGTTTACCTGGGCTTCCAGAAGGCGCTCCGCAACCGGACGAGGGATGTGACGTGCCAGCAGAATGATCTCATGCGGCTTGCCTTTCCCCACCTGCTTGACCCAAGCAAGAAGCTGATTGACTGCAGAGCGGGTCAGAAAAGATCGTTTGGTTTCCACCAGGAGCTGAAAACGGCCCGAAGGAGTTTGAACTTCGATCTTTCCGTCGTATCCCCGATCCAGCTCATCTGGCGCGGCCACATAACGGAGGTCACGTACAAACGGAATCTGCCTTAGATGGTTGACGGGTTCGGATTCGAGAGTCGTTCGGCGGCCCATTCGTCCACAATAATAGCATGTCCACTAGTAGTGGACGTTGATATAAGCTGGACGGATGTCGCGATACCTCGCGAAATCTCGTTACCTTGATTACCTCATTAAGGGGGCTGCCAAGTATCCACCGCTGAAAGAGAGGAGCGCCTTGAACAATTACATCTCTCCATCAATGCGATCACTACTTTAAGCTGCCAGCGCGCGCACTAAAATGGCTGGGCCTGTCTGTGAGGGAAGCTTCTAGCGGGATACGGCCGCGAGCTATCCAAAAAATCTCTGCACTCTTCGGGCAAGTTAGGCCCTCACGTTGTAGATCGCCTGTGCCGAGCATGACGCCTTGCGCGCGCAGAACACCGAACCGTTGCGAAACCTAGCAAGACAATCGCATGGTGATGGATCATGGACTGGTGAACGGCGATCCCGCTGACAACTCCGAAATCGATGCGCTCCGCCAGAAGTGCCTTCGTTTGGAGGAGGAAAATGCCCGGCTCCGGAGTCTGCTCGCCGACCATGGCATTGCTTCCGAAGCTGTCGCGGAGCCAACGCAACGACCAGTTGAACCGACTTCGAATAGGCCCAAGCTTGGCACTGCCGATAAGATCGCATTGTTCAGATCCCTCTTCCGCGGTCGAGAGGACGTGTACGCGCAGAGATGGGAAAGTCCGGACGGCCGCTCCGGCTACTCGCCGCGAACGGAACGTGACTGGCACGCCTACAATGCGGCGAAGCCCGAGGAGCGAAAACGGGTCGATAAGGAGACCCGCAAGAATCTTCCGCTGACCGACGAAGCAATTCACGCCCACCTAACAGGAAAACAAACTCTTGGGGTATATCCGTTGCTGCTGAATGAAACCTGTTGGTTCCTCGCGGTTGATTTTGACAAAAAGACTTGGAAGGACGACGCATCAGCCTTCCTTTCAACGTGCCGCGAGTTGTACGTGCCCGTGGCGCTAGAGCGCTCGCGTTCGGGCAACGGTGCGCACATCTGGTTCTTTTTCGACCGGCCTGTCCCCGCCGGAGTGGCACGACGATTGGGCACGCTGATTCTGACACGGACGATGGAGCGGCGTCATCAATTAGGACTGGATTCGTACGATAGATTTTTCCCGAATCAAGACACGATGCCTAAGGGCGGTTTCGGCAACCTGATCGCGCTACCGCTTCAGAAGGTCCCTCGCGAATCGGGATTCACGGAGTTTCTCGACGATGAATTGCGGCCACACGCCGACCAGTGGAGTTACCTGGCCTCCATTCAGCGCGTTTCCCAGCTCGCAGTGGAGCGGCTGATTTCGGAGGCGCTCCAGCAAGGCGACTTAGTCGGCGTACGGATCGCCTGCGCGGACGACGAAGATCAGCCCGATCCATGGACCCTGCCGCCTTCCCGAAAGCGACCCGACAGGCCGATTAAAGGGCCGCTCCCCTCAAGTGTCGAAATTGTCCGAGCTAATCTGGTCTTTATCGAAAAGAAGGCGTTGCCGCCCGAAATGCTAAATCGCCTTCTCAGGATCGCGGCTTTCCAAAATCCAGAGTTTTACAAGGCACAAGCAATGCGGCTATCGACTTTCGACAAACCGCGCGTCATCGCCTGCGGAGAGGATTTAGCCCGCCACGTTGCCCTGCCGCGCGGTTGCTTGGGTGAAGTTCTTGCTCTTATTGAAGGACACGGAATCAAAACGATCCTGCGAGACGAGCGCTTTGCAGGTATGCCGATTGAGGCTGAGTTTCACGGGACTTTGCGGGCGACCCAGGAGGAAGCGGTAGTGAAGGTAACGCCCCATGACGACGGGCTCATCTGTGCGCCGACCGCGTTTGGCAAGACGGCATTGGCGGCATGGTTGATTGCGAAACGCAAGACCAACACGCTGGTGATGGTGCACCGCCAACAGTTGCTCGACCAGTGGCGGGAACGGCTTGCTATGTTCCTCGAAATTCCAATCGACGAGATTGGCCAAATCGGCGGCGGCAAAACCAAACGAACTGGAAGAATAGACGTAGCGGTTATTCAGAGCCTGCATCGCGAGCGAGAGGTCAAGGACTTTGTCGCCGAATATGGACAAGTGATTGTTGACGAGTGCCACCATCTTTCAGCCTTCACATTTGAGCGGGTGATGCGCCAGGTGAAAGCGAGGTTTGTAGTAGGATTGACGGCAACGCCAACCAGAAAAGACGGGCATCATCCAATCATCTACATGCAATGTGGGCCTACGCGCTTCAGTCTCGGCGTACGCGCGATGACCGATTCAACTCCCTTCGACCACATCGTTGTTCCTCAGCTCACTGATTTTCGAATGCCTGGCGAGGGCGCGGACGTGACAATACAGGATATCTACTCTGCTCTGGTCACGGATGAGGCGCGCAACGAGTCCATTGTCCGAGATGTAATACACGCCGTGCAATCTGGACGGTCACCACTCGTCTTGACCGGTAGAACCGATCATCTCAGCCGACTGGAGTCCGCTCTTACGGGCAAGGTTCGCAACATCATCGTACTTAAGGGAGGAATGGGCCGGAAGCAGCGCCGCTTAGTTAGTGAGGTTCTCGCCGGCGTCCCGGATGGCGAGCAACGCTTGATCCTAGCGACGGGGAGCTACATCGGCGAGGGGTTTGACGACGCCCGCCTCGACACATTGTTCCTGGCGATGCCGATTTCGTGGAGGGGCACGCTTCAACAATACGTCGGACGACTCCACCGGCTTCACGATGACAAGCGTGTGGTCGAAGTCTATGATTACGTCGATGCCAACGTCCGAATGCTCGCGCGGATGTATGACCGGCGATTGAAGGGCTATGGCGACATGGGCTACAAAGTCTTGGCGACCGCACAACAGCGATTGAATATTTAGGCAGCGCAACTAAGCAAGCGTCTGGATGGGGTCGCGAGATTCTGCACCAGCGAGCGAACCAGCTTAATGGTCCGCACATCCGAGCGCGTGCCGCGCTACGTTCGACGAACCGTAACATTGCCGGACCAGCCGTTGGCCGAGCTAGCGCTCCTGCTTTTCAACTGTGCCAAAACTGTGTCCGAATCGCATCTGTTCCAATCCGAAGGGGTTGCCTTTTGAGCGAAAGCAGATTCCCCAGATTGTTGCAATTGTTAGGATTCAGCGAAAAACGATGGAGCCCTTGGAACAGACTACTGTCCCTTGGGCGCAG
>CAWJGQ010000018.1:0-17761 GCA_963842425.1 uncultured Acidobacteriota bacterium
TGCGGTGAGATAGTGCTGCCGTCTCACTTTCAGACTCTTTCTCACCGGCCCGCATTTCCGTCGCAAGCGATGAGAATCTCTGCATGATTTCGTTTAACCGCAGCGCCATCGTGTGGATGGTCTGGATCTGCTCGCGGCTCTCGCCCGCAGCCTGCCCGGGTTCCAGTAGAAGCAGATCGGCATTGCCCATCACGGAGGTGAGCGCGTCGTTCACGCCGGGGCGCATTTCGAGCATGTAGCGTCCCAGCGTGGCGTGGCTTTGCGATGCCTGCGCCAACCCCTCGGCGCGCTGCGCCCGCCGGACGGCCTCGACACGCCGCAGCGCTTCGATCGAAACCAGAATGATCGTCCCCGCCCATCCATCCTGCCGGGGAACGACCGGCAGATGGGGATGCTCGGCATGGAGCGACGCAATATGTCTTTCCTCTTCCGCGAACAAAATCGCCGCGGTGCGTGGCGAAGCGCTTATCGCGGCGAGAATCGCGGCGGGACTCCCGTCGCGTATCGGTCCGACGATGGCGAGATCGTAGTTCGAAGCGCTCGCGGGATGCCAGACGCTGCTGGTGACGAGCGTAATTTCCGGGACGTGCCGCTCCGACTGCCAGCGCGCCGTGAGCGTGCGCGCGAAATCCGGGTCGTCCGAAACGATCAGGACGCTCGAGGCAGTCAAGGTACTCACAACTCCTTTGCGCGGCTTAGGACTGAAGTGTTTCCGCTTCTTCCATGCACGAAAGCAGGCGCTTCGTGCTGATGCCAAGATTTACCGCGGCTTCCGTATCCTTTGCTTTTTTGGCCTGCTCGACCCGGCCCTGGAAATAGGAAACTTCCGTGCGCGCCAGCACCAGAGCGGACGCGAGCGCACTTTCTTCCCCCGATCGCTTCCGCTTGCTGGTCGCAAGCGCAAGCAGTGCGCGCGCCACGACCGCCCGCCGCAGATCTTCCGATTCCTGGCTGCCCTTCTCGACGAACGCCGCTACTTCCCAGGACGACAGCAGCACCTTCGTATCCTGCAAAACCACGGTGGACATCGAACGGCCGCGCGAAGGCGGTGCGGCGATTAACTGCTCCCATATCGCTTCGAGACATTTCTCCGCTTCCGCTGCGGCCGTGGAAGCTGCTGGAACCTCCACGGCAGGTATTGCCGGATGCTGAGCGGCGGCCGACGCGGCTTGCGGTTTCTCCTCGACCCAGGGTTCAAATGCTGGTTCTTCCTTTTTCGCCGCCGGCGGAGGAACGGCAGGAGCATTGCGCATGTCGGTGGGAACCGAATTCATCATCGTGAGCATTTCGTCTTCGCGATGCTCGGCCGGCTCGGACGCCGCTTTGGTGCCGGAAAGTTTGCTCCCGACTGCTTCTTCCAGGTCGGCGCGCAGCGCCAGCAGCTGCTCGAATGCGTGGCGCACGGAGTTTTCCGTGTAGTCTTTCTGAAATGGCTGGCGCCAGTTTTCGCAGAAGTATCGAAGCTGCATCGTTGTTTCCGCGGCGGAAAATCCAGCGCGGCGGCAATCAACCGTCTTGACGCCCTTGGATTCGAGCGCTTCAACAGCGTTTCGCATGGCGCTCAAATCCGCGTGCAGCATTCTGATGAAAGCGCGGCGCAGCAGGAAGTTGAACCGGCAGAAAGCCACAAGCGCGGCAGGATCGTAGAACATCGGGCCCGCTGCATCCTTCAGCATGCGGCCTTGCTCCAGAAGACCCTCTTCCATCATGTCGCGGAGGCTGTGGCAGTTTTTCGTCTTCTCGATGATCTTGTCGAGCGGCTCGCACCATTCCAGCGGAGTCGCATCCGCCTCGACCAGAACCGGCGTCAGAACTCGCACCACATCGCCGAGCGCGACTTCCTTGTGAAGCAGATCAACCGCCGCGCACATCACGAAATATTGCACCAGCAGCAGATCAATCTTGTCGCGGTCCGCGTTTGTCTTGTCCGCCTTTCGCAACTGGCGGTGGATCAGCGCGCGCAAGCTCGCCTCGCTTCCGTTCAGTATCTGCGACGGAAGCTGGCGGATTTGGTACGCGAGCACTTTCTGATCCAGCGTGGCGAGCCACTTCAGATCGCCATCGAAGGCTTCGCGCGAGGGTTTTTCAGGCGGAAGCTGACCCGGCGCATAGGGCAGCGGCGCGAGATCAAATTGCGTGGCGAGCGCCGCGTAGATCGGGTACACCAGCCGCGCCTCCTGCCATTGCGCGGTCAAGTCCGCGGGATTGCGTTCGTTCATGCTCTCGGTGGTAAACGGGGGATTCATCGTCGTGTTGGTTGTTTTTGGGGTCATGGTTTGATGATCCAGTTTCCGACTTCGCCCACAAAGCGCACAGCAACGGCTTTGCCGCCGCCGTGATATCGCACGGCGACCACTGTGGCGCGGGCGTCGAGCGAGCCATCGGAATTTACCAGCCTCACTTGATCCTCGAATTCGAGCGGCAACGTCGAAGCGAACAGAACTTCGTGCGCCGTGCCGAATTCAATCACCGTCTGCTCCTGCAGCCGCCGACGTCCGGTGACGACGGTTGTCACGCTTACGGGAATGCGAACTGGCGAAACGCTGGGGAAAAGCTGCGCCAGTTTCTCAACGCACGTTTGATCGGCTGCAACCGTTGCGACTTCGGTTTCAATCGGCAAGAGTCTGTTCCCCCGCGCCTTCGGATCTGTCCCTGTCGCGCCTCGCGCAACCCAAACGAATGGCGCTGAATCGAGGCGGACAGATATATGGCCCTTGCACGATTGCACGAGGGCAGCCAAAGATTTTTCGGCGGAGGGAAATCTAAGTCATTCGCTTGCTTGCTTTTGTGGGAGGGGCGCGGCGCGGTGCTGGTGGAATTGTCTCAGGCTGACACAGATTCGTCTCACCTCGGAGCGGGGCAATCAGCGAATCGGCGAGACAGGTGGAATTCGCCGGCACGTCTCACGCGGCGCTATGAGACGGCTTCGACCAGTTCCTTCGGCGCGGAGCGCAGCGGGATGTTGTAGCGCTTGAGTTTGCGATAAAGGGTCGCGCGGCTGATGCCGAGCATCTTTCCGGCGAGCACTTTGTCGCCCCCCGCCTGTTCGAACACCCGCAGGATCGTGATTCGCTCCAGATCGGCGAGCGCGGTGGTGGAAAGATCAGCCGCATCCTCGCGCGACAACTCGGAATCCTCGGCGCCGCGAATTGCGGGCGGCAGATCGTTCACGTCGATTGTGCGATGGTCGCCGAGCGCCACCGCGCGCGCGATGCAGTTCTCCAGCTCGCGCACGTTTCCCGGCCAATCGTATTGCAGGAAGCTTTTCATCACCCCGGGCGCTACCTGAATGTTTTCTCCGGGCGCATAGCGATCGAGGAAGGAGTGCACCAGTTGCGGAATATCCGACCGGCGCTCGCGCAGGCTCGGGAGATGGACCGTTACCACGTTCAGGCGGAAATAGAGATCCTTGCGGAATGTTCCCGCGCGGTACGCAGCTTCCAACTCGCGGTTCGTCGCCGCGATCACGCGCACATCCACGGCAATCTTGTCGTTGCTTCCGACCGGTCGAATTTCCTTCTCCTGCAGCACGCGCAAAAGCTTCGCCTGCAGCTCCAGCGGCAGCTCGCCGATCTCATCCAGAAAAATCGTCCCGCCGTTCGCCGCGTGAAAAAGTCCGGCCTTCGATTTCAGCGCGCCGGTGAAAGCGCCCTTCTCGTGTCCGAATAGCTCGCTTTCCATCAGGGTTGGCACCAGCGATCCGCAGTCCACGGCAATGAACGGCATCGGCGCCAGAGGTCCGCGAAAATGGATGGCGCGCGCCACAAGCTCTTTGCCCGTGCCGCTCTCGCCGGTAATCAGGACCGGAGTGCGAATGTCCTTGAGCCGTGAAACCATCCGCATCACGTCCTGAATTTTTGCCGACGTGCCGGTGATCCCATCAAGCTGGGTTTCCGCGTCCACGCGTTCGCGCAGGAATTGATTTTCGGTGACCAGGCGGACTTTCTCCGCCATCCGCTGCAGCAATTGCCGCAATTTTTCCACGCGAAACGGCTTCTCGATGTAGTCGTACGCGCCCTGCCGCATCGCTTCCACGGCCGATTCGATCGAGCCGTGTCCGGTCATGATGGCAACCTCTGTGCGCGGCAGCATTTCTTTAATTTTTCGCAGCAGGTCCGTGCCGGAAAGGCTCGGCAGCTTCAGATCGCTGACCACGATATCCGGCGGCGCCGTCTCAGCCAACGCGACCGCCGCCTCGGCCGTCTCCGCTTCCGTACAGACAAAATTCAAACCCTGGCCGACCGTCATGCAAAGGCGGCGGATGCTCTGTTCGTCATCCACAATCAGAAAGCGAAGGCGCGGTTCTTCTTTCATGGTTTTCCTATCGTTTTCTCAACCGCCGCCAGCAGCTCGTGGACGCGGAAGGGTTTTTCAACGCACGGTGTTCCGTCTTGCGCGAGCAGCGCGATGGTTTCCGCGCTGGCCGTATCGCCGGTGATAAATACAATTCGCGACGCCAGTTCCGGCCGGTGGCGGCGAACCCAATCGTGCAGATCCGCGCCGTTGATTCCGCCCGGAGTGCGGAAGTCGGAAACCACGCCGCGAAACTCGCTTGTCGCCAGCAATCGCAATCCTTCGGCCGCCGATGGCGAAGGCACCACGTCGTATCCGCGCCTCTCGAGCGCCGTGCGCATGAACGCCGCCACGGACGGTTCATCTTCGATCACCAGGATTCGCGGTCTGAGTTGCACCGCCGTGCCGTTCGGCGAGGTCACGACGCACTCTCCGTCACCAGCAATTCAGCGCCCTGTGGCGCAACGGGCAGCCGCACCACAAACGTGCAGCCGATGCCGTCCGCATTATTCCGCGCCACGATTTCGCCCTGATGAGCGTGGATGATGCCGTAACAGATGCTCAGCCCGAGACCGGTGCCTTTGCCCACTTCTTTCGTCGTGAAAAATGGATCGAAGATGCGCTCCGGATGCGAAATTCCCGGCCCGTTATCGCGAAACGAGATTTCCAGCCGCCCATCGCGATGCGACGTAGTGATTTCCATCTTTCCGGGACGACGCACTTCCTGAATCGCGTCGTAAGCATTATTCAAAATGTTCAGAAACACCTGCTGCAGCTGGTGCGTATCCCCGATCGTGAGCGGCAGATCATCATCGTAGCGCTCCGTCGTGATGACCCCGTGATTCGAGAAATCGTAGGCGCGAAGCTGCAGCGTCTGCCGCACCACGGAATTCACGCGCACCGGCTCGCGCTGCGCCGGCATGTGCCGCGCGAAGCTCAGCAGATTCTGCACGATCACCCGCGTGCGCTGCGCTTCCTGCAGGATCACGCGCAATTCTTCCTTCGCTTCGTCGGGCACCGCCGGATTCTCGAGCAGCAGATCGGTGAATCCCACAATCGCCGCCAGAGGATTGTTCACTTCGTGCGCCACGCCGGACACGAGCTGGCCCAGCGCCGCCATTTTTTCCGTGTGCATCAATTTCGCCTGCAGGTCGGCGGCGTCGGTGATGTCCGCCATCACCACGACAACGCTGTTGATGTCGCCCTGCTCGTCGCGCATGGGGCTCAGGCTGATCGAAAAATGCCCCGCTGAGCCGTTGCCGCGAAAAATCGGAAGTTCCAGATTTTCAACCGCTTTGCCTTCGAGCGTTCGTTCCAGCGCTTCGGCCAGCATGGGGCGTCGTGCCTGCGGAACCATTTCAACCAGCGGGCGGCCCAGCAAATCCGGCTCGCGATATCCCGCCTCAAAGCAGCGCCGGTTCGCATAGCTGACCAGTCCCACGGTATCGAGCACCAGAATCATGCTCTGCGTGTTATTCAAAATGTTGCGATTGAAATCGCGCTCGCGGCGATAGCGGCGCTCCGCTTCGCGCCGGTCGGTGATGTCTTTGAGCACGTGAATCGTGCGGCCTTCGTCTTCTTCGCCGGCGTGAATGCGCGACGTGGAAACCAGATAGGTGCGTTCGCCCGCCGGGTGAACGAACTCTTCCAGCGCCGCTCGCGAGTTGCGGCAGAAAGGACATCGCCCCGGCTGCGCAGGCGAGGCGAGAAGCTCCATCTTGCCGATGTCCCGCCCAACGGCAGCCGTCGGCGGCATTCCCAGAAGATCCGCGAGCGCGCGATTCAGGCGCAGCACGCGTCCGTCATGGTCGTGCACCACGATAAAATCCGTGATGGCGTCGAAATCCTCAACCCACTGCTTTCGCGAGCGCTCGATTCGCGAGAACAAGCGCACGTTCTCGAGCGCCACCGACGCGTGGCTTGCCAAGGCTTCAAGCAGCTGGCTCTCTATCGCCGAAAGTTCCCGCCCAAGGTCCACAAGGCACAGAACACCCAGCAACTCGCCTTCGCTTTCCGTCAAGCGCACCAGAATTAAATCGCGCCATCCCAGCGACTCGGCAAGTTCGCGGCCCAGCATCATCGTGCCTGTCCCAAATCGCAATGCAGAAGACGGAACGCCGGCCTGTTCGCCAAGCGCAGCGGCCAGCCGGTGCTGAACCATTTGTTCCCACCGCTGCGCGGGCCCGCTCAGTGCCGCTACTTCCCACTCGGAGCCGCGGCCAAGCACCAGGACAACCGCGCGCGCCCCGAGCATTTCCGCGGCGCGTGTCGTAAGCCGCCGTGCAAATTCGGCTGTGCCAAGCGACGGATTCAGCTCCAATGTGGTAGCGGAAAACTGAGCCAACAGGCTCTCAAACGAGCCATCGAGACGAGACGGGACTTCGCGGATTCTCTTGAGTGCACGCATCGGGGCTATAGGGGGCGTGTGCGCGCTTCGCCTATACAACAAAGACGTTACGGCGTTATCTCATTTTGAGTCAACCGGCCCGCCGCCGCGGTTGTTCTAACCGACAATCCGGTCCCTGTCGCAACCTGAGACCCTCCGCCCCCCGGCTCCGGCCCTTTGAGACGCCTCGGCGGCATTTGGCGCTCGTCAGAATTATCCGGCAGATCCGTATCGGACGTGTAATCAATGGCTTACGTGGGACATTACCCTATTGTGGGCCACCCCATAATGCCCTCTGCTCATGGCACTACCCGTGCATTTTCCGACGCTGGGGTTCTGGGCTTTGGGAGGGATATATCCGTGAAAACGCAGGATCATTATCGCATCCATAGGCTTGGCGTTGCTTCTCGGAGGATCCGCGGTTCTGCCGCTAAAGGCGTCAGCGCAAGACACCGCGTCCGAAGCCGGCAAGCGCAAGGTCCGCACCAAGGTAGCGCCTGAATATCCGGCGCTGGCCAAGCAGATGAACGTGACGGGCAAGGTCAAGATCGAGGCCACCGTCGCGCCAGACGGCCATGTCACGAACACAAAAGTCGTCGGTGGAAGTCCGCTGCTGGTCAATGCGGCGCTCAACGCTCTGAAGCAATGGCGTTTTGAACCAGCTGCAAAAGAAACGATGGAAGTCGTTGAGTTTACGTTCAGCGGACAGGATTAGCGCCCTCAGCGCACTAGCGTTCGGGCGTAGTTTGTACTGGCAGGGGGAGCGGAGGCTTTTCAAAATGACGATTGGCAAGAAGCTGTACTGGGCGTTCGGCATCATCCTGGGTGTCATATCACTTTTGTTCGTGATCAACATCTTCACCGTGGTCCGGCAGTACTCCACTCGGTCGGCGGTCGCCGCCACGCTCGCTGATGTGCAAACGATCGAACACATCCGCTACAAGATGATCGAGAACCGCCTCTCCCTCGGCAACTATCTCCTCAGCGGCGATCTGCGCGACGAGGACAAGACCAACAAGGGCGTCAATGAACTGCAGGACATGCTGAAACAAGGTGAAGCCAGGGCCAACGATGCGAACCTGCGGACCGCTCTCTCGCAAGTGGAAGACAACGAACGCGGCTGGGCCGACAACTTCGCGAAAGAAATGATCGCTAAACGGCATTCCGTGGATTCCGGAGACACCACCGTCTCCGACTTGCAGATTTTTTATTTGCAGCACGATCCAGCCTCGTGGATCAGCCGCTCGGCGACAATTCTGGATCAGGCCAAACAGGCCGTGGACAAGGCGCAGGACGAATCGAACGCTTCGTCCGCCTCGACGCTGTTGGTTTGCAGCATCCTCATGACCGTTTGCACGCTGGCAGGTCTCATTCTCGGCGGCTTCGTCGCATTCAAGACCGCGAAATCCATCACCGAGCCTCTGAATCACTTGATCGAAGTCGCGCATAAGATCGGCAGCTCGGGCGACCTCGATCAGACCATTGACATCCATCGGGGCGACGAAGTCGGGCTTCTCGCCGAGAATTTCAACACCATGATCGTTCACCTCAAGGAAATGGCCGGCGTATCCGCCGCGATCGCGGAAGGTCAGCTGTTCGTGAGCGTGCAGCCACGCTCGGCGCAGGACACCATGGCCAAAGCGTTCGCGCGCATGACGCAGGGCCTCCGCGAATTAGTCCGTCAGGTGCGCGATAGCGCCTCGCAAGTCGCCAGCGGCGCGGGTCAGATGGCCAGCGCGTCCGACGAATCAGCCAAAGTCAGCGTGCAGGCCGCTTCGGCCATTGATGAAGTCACCAGCACGATGCATGAGATGAGCGTCAACGTGCAGAACGTCGTGAAGAACACCCAGGTTCAGGCCTCCAGCGTCGCCGAGACTTCCTCTTCCATAGATCAGATGGTCACGTCCATCCAGCGCGTGGCGGACACCGCCAAGATGCTCGTGGATATTTCCCATCGCTCCCGCGAAGAGGCACGTACCGGAATGGCCACGATGGATAAGGCCACCGAAGGACTTAACCGCACCAGTCACGCGATCCAGGCTTCGGCTGAAATTATTGACGTTCTCGGCCGTCGCGCCGACGACATCGGCAAGATCATCGAGGTGATTGACGATCTGGCCGAACAGACCAACCTGCTCGCTCTGAACGCCGCAATCGAAGCCGCCCGCGCCGGCGAGCATGGCCTTGGCTTCGCCGTCGTCGCCGAGGAAGTGCGAAAACTCGCCGAGAAATCCACGCAGTCAACCAAGGAAATCTCCGAGCTGATCTCGGGAATTCAGAAGGAAGCGCGCGAGGCCGTCGAGAACATGGACAAGAGCACCTCCATGGTTCAGGAAGGGCTCGTGCTCAATAAGGATCTCAGTCTCGCGCTCGACAAGATTTCCGACGTGGTCTCGGAAGTTTACAAATTCTCCCAGGAAATCGGCGCCGCCACGATGGAGCAGTCCAGCGGCTCGGCCCAAATCGCCAAGGCCACCAACCGCCTCACCGAAATCACCCAGGAAATTAATTCCTCGGTCGAAGAGCAAGCCTCGGGCGCGCAAGCCGTCGTGCGCTCGATGGAGCGTATGCGCGAGCTGGTGCAGCAGTCCACGTCCAGCTCCACCGAATTGGCCGCCGCTGCCGAACAGATGTCCAAGCTCTCTCGCAATCTGCTGGATTCCATGGACCGATTTGCTCTGGAAGAAACCTACTCCGACCATAAGCACTCCGGCGGGCGCCGATTGGGCTCTGACCGCCATGCCGCGCCGGAATATGCGGAAATGGTCCGATCCTGAAAACTCACAAATCCACTATGGACAAGGATCTCCAGATCGTCGGCTTTCGGATCGGCCGGGAAACCTTCGGCTTGCCGATTTCGATGGTGCGGGAAATCGTTCGCGTCCCGGAAATCACCTCCGTCCCCAATGCGCCTGACTACATCGAGGGCGTCATCAACCTGCGTGGGCGGATCATTCCCGTCGTGGATTTGCGAAAGCGTTTCGGAGAAAAAACGTTCGAGCCGGACAAAAAGAATCGGATCGTGGTCGTCGAAATGGAAACGCGCAGGATCGGCCTGCTGGTGAATTCTGCGTCCGAGGTTTTGCGGATTCCTCCCTCGGATATCGAAGAGCCGCACAATGTGTTTCAAAGAAGGCGAACTGAACTACATCACCGGGGTCGGCAAGCTGAAGGGGCGGCTTGTCATTCTGCTCGATTTGAACCGGATTCTGCAGCGGGGAGAACTTCAGCGCCTCGAAGACGTCGCGGAATCCGCTGCCGCCGTCCCTGTGGGCAGCGCCGAACGAATTTTCTAGGCCGGACCAGGATCATCACCGAGGAACGAATGTCCACCACGACACTGACGACGCAGGTCCCGCTCACCGAACCCGAATTGAAACTCCTGCAGACGCTGGTTTATCAGGAATGCGGCATGTATTTCGACGAGCGCCGCACGCATTTCCTCCGCGATCGCCTGCAGCGCCGCCTGAAGGCCTGCCAGCTCGATTCGTTTTACAGCTACTACCGTCTGCTGACCAGCCGCGAAGGCAAGAAGGAACTGACCGCGCTCCTCGAGAATCTGACGGTCAACGAAACGAGTTTTTTCCGAATCCGCCCGCAGCTCGATTTATTCCAGAAAGTCGTCCTCGAGGAAATCCTGAAGCGAAAACAGGAGCGCCGCGATTGGTCGCTGCGCATCTGGAGCGCCGGCTGCTCGACCGGCCAGGAGCCTTACACGCTCGCGATTATGGTCTGCGACGCGCTGGCCTACTACTACCTGCGCAATCCGCTGCCCTTCGACATGCCGACGCCCAAGCCCCTGATCCCGCCGCCGTGGAAAGTGGAAATCATCGCTTCGGACATCAGCTATTCCGCGCTGCTCACGGCTCAGCAGGGCGTGTACAGCGAAAATCAAATGGATACGGTGGACTACACCACGCGCCTGCGCTATTTCGATAAAGTCGCCGACAAGTACGCCATCAAGCCGGCGCTGAAAAGTCTGGTGCAATTCGATTTTCACAATCTGAAAACCGAATATCTGCCGCAGCACAACGACGTCATTTTCTGCCGCAACGTGATGATCTATTTCGACGAAGCCGAACAGAAGCGCTTGATTGAAAAGTTTCACCGCTGCCTGAACCAGGAAGGCTATCTCTTCGTCGGCCACGCGGAGAGCCTTTTCGGCCTGACGAAGAAATTCCACATGATTCACGAGAACAACGCGACCGTTTACCAGCGGCTCGAGGGGGCGCAGTGAGTTTTCCGTCCGACGAGCAGGCCTCCGAGCTTCGCGACCTTTTCTTCGAGAGCGCCCAGGAAATTCTCCAGGGCATGAACGAAGCGGGTCTCGCGCTCGAAGAGCGCCCCGGCGACCTCGAACAGCTTCGCCATGTTCGCCGCGCCGTGCACACGCTCAAGGGCGATTCGGCCGCTTGCGGCTATCGCGAACTCAGCGAGCTCGCGCACGATCTGGAAGACGTGCTCACGCCGGAGCTCGCCCAGCAGAACGCGGGCCTGATCGCTGAAGTGATTCTCACCGCCGCCGACACGTTCCACGAAATGCTGGCGGCCTATCGGAACAACCTGCAGCCGCCCGCCGGCGGCGCGCTGCACGAACACATCCGCCGGCTCCTGAACAAGCCCGCGGCACAGGCGCAAAATGCGCCGCGCCGAAACGACATTCGAATGGACCGAATACGAGCGCCTGATGATCGTCGAGGCGCTGCGCCGCGGCGAAAACGTTTACAACATCGCGCTGCAACTCGATCCGGAAGCGCTGCTTCCCGCTGCCGCTTTCGAGCTGGCGCGAAAGTCGCTCGAGGGCTGCGGCAGAATTCTTGGCGCTGCGTCCGGAAAGCGGCGCGCCCGTGGACGATTGCAAATCCATTCAGGCCGCGCTCTCAACCACAAAACCCGCGGAATGGATCCGCAAGCGTTGCCACGTGCCGTCCGTGGTCACGAATATTTCCGTCGAGCGCACGCCGGTGCTGCAATCCGCGCCGCGCGATCTGCTGGAAATCCTGATCGAATCGGAAGCCGCCGCGGTTTCCGCAGGCGTGAAAGCGGCAGTGCCCGCGCTCGCCCAGGCTGAGGACGATGAAGCGCCCGAAGCCGCCGCGCCCGGCGGCCTTGCCCACGCCGCGTCGGAAAACATGCTGCGCGTGGATGCCGCTCGCATCGACACCGTGATGAATCTGGTCGGCGAAATGATCATCGGCAAATCCATGCTGCAGCGCGCCATGGCGGAATTCGAGCGCCGCCACTCCAAGGATCCCCTTCGCGGAAAATTGGCCGACGCGCTCGCATTTCAGTCCCGCGTGCTCGGCGAACTTCAGAAATCCGTGATGAAGATTCGCATGGTTCCCGTCGAGCAGCTTTTCCGCCGCTTTCCGCGCATCGTTCGCGACGTCGCCCGGCTGCGCAATAAAGACATCTCGCTCGAAATCGCCGGCCAGACCACCGATCTCGATAAAAGCATTCTCGACGCGCTCGCCGATCCGCTGGCGCATCTGGTTCGCAACGCCGCCGATCACGGCATCGAAACCGCCGCCGAGCGCGAGGCTGCGGGAAAATCCCCGCGCGGCACGATTCGCCTGAACGCCTACCACGAAGGCGATCAGGTCGTGATCGAAGTCTCCGACGACGGCCACGGCCTCGACCGCGCAAAAATCGTCCGCCGCGCCATCGAGCGCGGAATCCTTTCCGCCGAAGAAGCCATCCAGCTCAACGAGGTCGAAGGCCTCCAGCTGATTTTCGCGCCCGGCCTCAGCACCGCCGACGAAGTCACCGAAATTTCCGGCCGCGGCGTCGGCCTCGACGTCGTGAAGTCCTCGCTCGAAGCGCTGAAGGGCTCGATCGAACTCGAAAGCGTGCCCGGTCGCGGCACCACGTTCCGCCTGCTCGTGCCGCTCACGCTCGCCAGCATTCAGGCGCTCCTGTTCCGCGTCCACGGACGCCTCTACGCCGTGCCGCTCGCTTCCGTCGCCGAAATCACGCGCATCACCGAGCAGGGAATTCACCGCATCGACGATCACGAAGTCTTTCAGCTGCGCGAACAGGTGCTGACGCTCGTTCGCCTCGACCGTCTCGGGCCGCACGCCGTCGGCGAGCGCGCCAAGCGCCTCTTCGTCATCGTCATCGGCACCGGCGGCCGCAAGTTCGGCCTGGCCGTGGATAGCCTGATGGGCGAAGAAGAGCTCGTCATCAAGGCGCTCGAAGATCAGCTGGTCACCTCTCCGATTGTCAGCGGCGCTTCGATTCTCGGCGACGGCACCGTCGTGCTGATTCTCAACGTTCCCGCGGTCGTTTCGCATCTTTCCCGCATCCCCGCGGTGGGAGCGATCGCATGAGCGAAAAAATCCGCGTGCTCGTGGTGGACGATTCCGCGCTGATGCGGAAGCTCATCCCGCAGACTCTTGCTCAGCGATCCCTCGATCGAAGTCGTCGGCACGGCGATGGATGGCTTGATCGGCCTGCGCAAAATTCAGGAGCTGCACCCGCACGTCGTCACGCTCGATCTCGATATGCCGCGCATGGACGGCATCGAAATGCTGCGCGAGATCACGCGCAAGCATCGCGTGCCCGTGATCGTCGTCAGCGCGCACACCGAGGAAGGCGCCTCCCTCACGCTGAAAGCGCTCGCTCTCGGCGCGTTCGATTTCGTCACCAAGCCGCAGGACGCCGCTTCCGGCCGCCTGCAGCAGATCGCCTCCGAGCTGGCGCTGAAGATCAAGGTCGCGGCTTCGTCCGGCCCGCCGAAAATGATCATCACCGTGCCGCCGGCGAAGCGGAAGGAGCCGCGCAATTTTCCCGCGCAGCCGCGCTGGCCCTCGCGCATCGTGGCCATCGGCATTTCCACCGGCGGTCCCAACGCGCTGCAATATCTTTTCTCGCAGCTTCCGGAGGATTTTCCCGGCTGCCTGCTCGTCGTGCAGCACATGCCCGAAGGATTCACCGAAATGTTCGCGCGCCGGCTCGACGAATCTTCGGCGCCTCGAAGTGAAGGAAGCGCAATCGGGCGATTTGTTGCTCGCCGGCCGCGCGCTGATCTGCCCGGGCAATCGCCACATGAAGGTTTGCCACATGGAGCACGGCGACGTCGCCATTCTCGTCGACCAGCCGCGCGTCAACGGCCATCGTCCGTCGGTCGACGTGCTGTTCCATTCCGTGGCGCAGCAGTTCGGCAACAAAGCCGTCGCCGTGCTGATGACCGGCATGGGCGAGGACGGCGCCGCGGGCATGGGCGCGATCCAGGCCGCGGGCGGCGTCACGCTCGCGCAAAGTCCCGACACGTGCGTCGTGGACAGCATGCCGCGATCCGCAATCACGCGCGGATTTGCCAGCCGCGTGGTTTCGCTTTCCGCTCTTGCAGGCATTCTGCAAGCCAAATGTCTTCCCGATCGGCCGCAGCAGGCCGAGCCGGCGGCTGTTCCGAGCGGTGTGGCCGCCGGAGATACAGGTTCTCGAAGGAGATCGTCATGAAACAGTTCGAAGCTTTGACCCGAAAAGATAGCCAGCCCGTCCGCTACCTCATCGTGGACGACTCGGTCTTCGCGCGGAAGAGTCTCGCGAAGATGGTCGAGTCGTTCGGCGGACGCCTCGCGGGCGAAGCCGGCGACGGCTGCACGGCCATCACCGAATACGCCCGCACGAAGCCGGACATCGTCCTGATGGACATCACCATGCCGCAGATGGAAGGCATCGAAGCCGTCGAGCGCATCGTGCAGGAACATCCCGAAGCGCGCGTCGTGATGGTCTCGTCCGTCGGCTACCAGGACAACATTCTGGCCGCGCTGCAGAAGGGCGCGCGCCATTTCGTCCAGAAGCCCGTGAAGCCCGACGCGCTCTACGAAATTATCCGCTACGTGCTCAATGACGACGGCGTCACCGCGCCGCCCGCCATCACCGTCGAGAGAAGGGAAAGACCCGATGAAGATGGATCTGATTCAGCCGTTCATCGGCTCGCTCGATACCGTTCTCGCCGAAATGATGCGGGAGCCCGCGAAGATCGCCGACCTCGCGATGGAAGAGGACGGCTATCGCAAGAAAGGTCTCGCCGCCGAGGTCATGTTCAAGGGACAGATCGAAGGCCGCATCATTCTGGATATGGAGCCGAAAGCCGCCGCGAAAGTCGCGAGCTATCTCGCGGGCACGGAAGTGGATCCCGGCGAGCCCATCGTTCCCGAAGCCGTCTGCGAGCTCGCGAACATGGTCATCGGCAACGCCGTCACGCAGCTCAACGATCGCGGATTCCAGTTCAAAGTGTTTCCGCCCGCGCTGCTGACGCAGGAGCAGTGCGACAAAGCCGGCCAGGATTCCGAAGCCACGATCCTGTGCTTCGAAACTCCCTACGGCAACGTTTACCTCAATATCGCCATGCACTACCACGCGCGCCGCTCCCGCGAACGCGCCCCCATGGCCGTCTGATAGCTCTGCGCCGTTGCCTTCGTGGCACAGGCAATCCTGCCTGTGCTCTTCGCCGGCTTACTTTTCTTTCCTCCTCTTCTCTCTCCTTTTCTCTTCTCCTCTTTCTTTTTTCGTTCTCGCGTCACGTCAGCAATTCACACCGCAGCATCTGGGCCACGCACAACATTCAGCGGGTGCCGCACTCTTCGTTTCTCAGAAGGGTGCGTCTTTCTGTTTCCTGCGCCTTCCCGCCCGGCTTCCAGTCCGGGTTCGGTGGGCACGAGTTAGGCTTTCCCGTCGAATAGAATCCGTAGCTGCTCCATAGCCAGTCCTTCGGATGTTTCACGAGCCCGCGCTTCACCGGATTGAAATGCATGTAGTTTATTTTCTCGTTCCTCTTCTTCCAGGTCCACACGTTGAAGTCATAAAAGCGCCGCTGCCAGAACGGCCGACGCTTCGCCGCGAGGACTTCGTCCCACAAGCGCCCCTGTCCCGGCGGCGCACGCTTCCTCCGCCGTCGCCCGTGCATCGCCCGGGAAACGCGCTGCTTCAGCACCTGCATCACCGTCGTCGGAGTTCCCACCCGAGGCTCGCTGATCAACAGATGAATGTGCTCCAGCATCACGACGTAGCCCAGCAACGCGAAATCCCAACGGTCCCGAACCTCGTTCAGAATCACCAGAAACAGATTGCGCGCCTTTTCCGTCCCCAGCAGCGGCCTGCGCCGGTAACAACTGCACGTGATGAAGTGCAGGTGGCCCATTCCATAGCGCCGTTCCAGACGGCTCTTCACTCGACAACTCTGACGAATGACACATTCCCAAGTTTCATTTGCATCCCGTCAATCTCGCCCGTCTATCAACTGCTCACACCCGCGTTCATACAGGCCGGAAATCACATTCAAGGGGTGCCGCATCCCTTCGTTCCTCCGAAGGGTGCGCGAGAAAGCGCTGCCCCTCCCCGCCTTGCCTCGCCGTCCGTTTTGGTTTCGGATTCATTCCTCATCCACTCAATGACCCCATCTGCGCCGGAGCCAGTTCGGACAAGGCCCGCGCCCGCTGCACACGTTCCTCGCGCGCCCTTCCCAAACCGAAGGGCTGCGGCACCCACTTGGGGTCAGCAGAGCCGGGTCGCTATTCAGGTGTGGCATTGTGCGCTCCGCGCTTCGATTTCACCCTCGCAAATCACTACCGGCAAAACAAACTTTCGCGACGGCAGATGAACTCCGCGTGTAACTGCCCAAGTGGTATCATCCGGCTGCGTCGCCAGTCAAGCGCAGGGAATAAGAACCGCAACAAACTCGAAAGGGTGGGCCACCCGCCCGGATCCGCCCGACCAACCGAACCCGGATAAGAGTAGGACTAGTCGGAACATATGATAGATTTGTTGCAATCTGACCCACATCTGTCACGGGAAAACAATGGGCCGTTAGCCCCGAAGCCAAAGGACCTTTATCAAGAGGGAAAACGCACTTTTGCTAACCACCCCTAACCCGAGGGCTACAAGGCCGCACTGCGCTTTTTCACCCGGGCGGCAGACTTAGGCCACTCTGCAGCTCACGAGTGGTTGGGGGCTGCATACGACTACGGTTTGGGTACCAAACCGGATCAACGGCGTGCATTCAGGCACTATTTAAATGCGGCCGCCGCCGGGCGCCGAAACGGCGAGTACCACGTCGGCGTATTCTATTTTGAGGGGCGAGGCGTCAAGAAGAATCGCCGCCAGGCGGTCACGTGGTTCCGAAAGGCGGCTGCTAGAGGCGATCCGGAGGCCATGCACGCCCTGGGATATTGTCTGCGGTATGCACGAGGAGTTAAGCGCAGTTTAGCGAAAGGCTTCGTGCTGGAAATGAAAGCTGCAAGAAAGGGAGTTGCCGAAGCCCAATTCTCCGTGGGTTTCTGCTTCAGTAAGGGGCAAGGTGTTCGAGCCGATGCCAAAGAGGCATTTCGCTGGTACATGAAAGCCGCGAGAAAAGGCCACTCGGATGCCGCCTACAACGTGAGCTATTTTTACGAGACCGGTCGCGTGGTCAAGCAGGACCCTACCAAGGCGAAACACTGGTATGCTCGCGCCCGCGAGCTGCGTAATCAGGCTCGTAGATTGGCGCCCCACAAACTCAAGCCTCCGCTAGTTTGTACTCGGGTGGCGCACCCTTAAGCGGCTTCACTCGCCTTCGTTCTCGCGTCACCTCACAAATCTACACCGCAGCATATACAGGCCACGCATCACATTCATCGGGTGCCGACTCTTCGTTTCTCAGAAGGGTGGGTCTTGGCGGGTGGCCCAGGTTCTCGCCTTGGGGTTTTAGGGTGCCCCATCTGTTGCGCCAGCGACAGGTGGGGCCATTTCGGACCTGCGCGCCTGCCCACTAGTCCAGTCCTATAACCTGTCCTTTTTTCTCGGCGTAAACTCTTGAAACTCTCGCGGCGCCGTGCCAGGCTAAATTGGAAGTTTGCTGTTCGAATGACGAGGACGAGCATATGCGACGCTGTGCAAAGATCGGCGCGACGGCAGGGGCGGGACGGTCCCGCAATGTAAGGATTTGCCCTACACGCCGCGGTCTGCGCGCGCGTTACTCGACACAGCGTGCCGAGTAGATTTCGAGCCAACTCATTCAAAACAAAGGACCGACACACACTCTACCCGACACAGATCGAGGGGTCCTGCAGCCCCTGTTCGCGCCAAAAGAAGTGTCAC
>CAWJGQ010000019.1:0-36086 GCA_963842425.1 uncultured Acidobacteriota bacterium
GTTCAGGTTCGGTGACTGCGGCGGCAACTTCACCGAAGTCACACCCGCACTGGCGAGAATGTTCTGAAATTCTGTCGTGAACAGTGGGTCGCGATTATGAATCAGATAGCGTTTCCCATTCAAAATTCCGTCGACTGCGTCGGTGACATTTCTGCCGACCTGACTCATCCAGAGTCCATTGGCGCCGGCAGCTACGCCCGCGATCTCCGCCACTTTCCGACTAGACAAATCCAGTAAGAACAGAACCAGGAAGCGCTTCAGTCCGCTGGTCGTCCAGACCTCGACCGTGAAGAAATCCGCGGCTACAATCAGCTCCCAGTGTTGTGAGAGAAACTCTTTGGAAGCGGTTTTGCGGCTTCGCTCCGGTGCTGGTTCGATCCCATTTCGGCGAAGCATATCCGCAATGGTACTGCGCGCTAAATTATGTCCCAGGTTTGATATGGCGCCTTGAATGCGACGATAGCCCCAAGAGCGGTTCTCTTCCGCCATACGCACCACGAGCGCCTCGAGTTCTTTGCCAGTTCGCGTGCGTCCTGGTCCACGCTTGTCGTGGCCAGGAGGCGCTCTGGAGGGGTGATGTGCCCGTTTCGTAACGCGCGCTCGGTCGCGCGACATCTGGCACTTGCACTGGCGACCGCATCCCAGACTTCCTCTCCGAGTCCTCACTGGACGCCATGCGGCGTCGTATCACGCATCTGACGCCGCATGACCTTGAGCAGCAGGCGTGGATCATCCGCGTGTCTCTCCTTACGGCTTCGGAGGAAGAGATCCTCCCGGACAAAGTAGCCGATAATTCTATTAGGAGCCCGCAGTGACGTTGGAACAAGCCATTCTGGAAGCCGTGAGGGGGTTACCCGC
This sequence comes from uncultured Acidobacteriota bacterium, assembly GCA_963842425.1. GTDB lineage: Bacteria > Acidobacteriota > Terriglobia > Acidiferrales > UBA7541 > Palsa-295. Next base: position 859 of record CAWJGQ010000019.1, read on the forward strand.
CGGCCTGCAGCAGGATATTCTGAACGATGCCACTCGGCTTCGCTGATGAAGTGGCCGAGAAAAAGCCCTTTGCGGAACGTGAAGGGCCTTTGGGCTGATCTCGGCGTTTCGTTATCAACGGAAGAGATTGATGCGGCTCAGCGCGAAATGTGGGAGAACTTCCCCCGGAACGATCTTTGATGTCGTCCGTGGTGACGGACACTCACACTATTGTTGGCTCTGTTGCAAACTGGCAGCGCGTTTCTGTTAGGGTAAAGAGCCATGATCGGAGATCGGCCAGCGTTGTTTCGGGGGCGACACTTTGCCGACGAAGTAATTGTCCTTTGCGTACGTTGGTACCTCCGATATTCACTGAGCTATCGAGATGTGGCCGAGCTGATGGCCGAACGACACCTTTCGGTCGATTCATCCACCATCTGGAGATGGGTGCAACGGTATGCACCCGAATTGAATGCGCGGATCCGGCGTGAGTTGAAACCGACTAATGGGTCTTGGCGAACCGATGAGACCTACGTGAGGGTGGCGGGACGCTGGACCTATTTATACAGAGCGGTGGACTCGAGCGGCGCAACCATTGACTTCTTCCTTTCGGAGACTCGCGATGTGTCTGCCGCTTGGGCCTTCTTCCGCAAAGCGCTCGCTGCACCGGTCTATCCTCGCCCGAGGGTGATCAATGTGGACGGGAATCCGTCGTATCCCAATGTTATTGACGAACTGAAGAGGAATCATGCACTTGGCCAGCGATGTCGCTGCCGCGTCGTTCCTTATCTCAACAATATTGTCGAGCAGGATCACCGTGCGATCAAAAGACGCATAAATGCGAGCCTCGGCTTCAATCGCCGCGGCTGTCGATTTCTGTTTCACTCGACGACTATAGGGTGAACGACGCATCGCACGCGTGGGGCGACGGCGTCTACAAAAGGAGGGAACCAGTCAAAAGACATCTGTTTGGGATACATCGAGCCCGGCAAGTTTGAAGCCATGACCGAAAAGCGAAGAACAGCATGCCATGTTAGACGAATGCTTTGACTACGACTGACTATCTCCGCGCCGACGGGTATTTTGCCGCTGGAGAGGCACTTCAGCCCCCGCAGAACGCGATGACGTTGTATTGGAAGAACGGGAAAAGTGGCAGTCTCCGACGGACCTTTTGCGGAAACGAAAGAACAGCTCGGCGGGATTCTAGTTCTCGAGGCGTGCGATCTCAACCACGCGGTCCAACTCATCTCGCAGCATCCAGGAGTGAAATATGGGCCGTGGAAATACGGCCGACTGGCGATTTAAACGCGATGCTGCGCGAAAGCGAGCGACGCCGCGGGAAGGAGGTCGGACGCTAAGCAGGCATAGGCAACTTTTTGAGCGCTTTACAATAGAGCCTCATGCCAGCGCCGGTTTATCTTGCGACTGCTAACTCCCTGTCCGACTGGGGCGGGTGCCGTGCATGTACCGCTCAGTACCGTCTGGTGAAACCTTCGAACCTGGAAGATTTGCAGGCCGCCGTGCTGTGGGCGAATGAACAGGAAGTTCCGATTCGTATTCGAGGAAACGGCCATTCGATGAACGGATCGTCTTTGCCAAGGGCAGACGAACTGCTCGTTTCTACGCGCGAGTGCAGGCACTTCCGGTTCGAAGAGGAAGGAACGATAACTGTTGGGGCCGGCGCCGCAATTTGGGACGTCAATGCAGTTGCTAGAGCGCATGGTTTCAGGCTGTTGGTCTATAACGACGGAAACTCCGCGGCCTCCTCGGTCGGAGGCTATCTTGCCGCAGGAGGCTTCGGAGAGGGCAGCAGGTCGTTCGGCGGCTTCTGGGAAACAGTGAACGAGATTTCGATGGTTGCGGGAAACGGACGGATTCTTTGTGTTACGCCTGAAGACCCGGGGTTCCGCTGGATTTTTGGCTCAATGGGCCAGTTAGGAATCGCGTTCGAACTGAAGCTGCGCATTCTGCCGTGCGCTAGATCGTTAACTTCTTACCCTGCTGGCGTAAGTGGCCTGATAACACGAAGTGAAGCACAGTGGGATCCAATCCTTTGGTACACACTCTTCGTCCCAGCATCGGAGTTTAAGGAAGCCCGGAGAAAAATCATTGCCATTGGAGCGAAATACCGGCACGCCTGGCGCGGCCGGTGGCCATACTTTTATCCGATCCGTTTTCTACGATTTAATCCGCCGTTAGTTCACCCACTCCAGCAATCACTGACTGCGGTCGGAATTTGGGGAGCGCCACATAGGTCCGGATTCGATCGCCAAGCAATGGCGGCCATCGAAGAGAATGTCGACAAACTGGTCGCTGCGAATCCGCAATATCGGCGCTACATCCAATCAGAACTGACACCGGAGGGATACGACTTCGAACGCTATTTTGGCCCCACAATTTACTCGGACTTCACGTGTATCAAAAGAGCAATGGATCCGATGGGGCTCATGGTGCCCGGCTTGCTAAAGAAACCGAACGCCTCTACTGCCAGTGATGGTGGAGCGCAAGGTATGCTTTTGCCTGCGGACTCTTGCTCTCTCTCCATGTGATCTTGGTGTGATGCAGTCGCCTTTGAAACATGCTCGACTTGCCAAGAAAATCGGCCATTTTCCTCAGATTCGGAGGCCATTGTGTTGGATGTTGCCGAGCGTCCGCTATGCCGGAAAAGTGAGCGAGACCGGACACCTTGCTCTTCGCGCACATGCCGGATTCGACGAGAAAGGCGAGTAATTGTTCTCGCCGCATTTGTTGGTGGGCATCCGACAGACGAGGATCCAGGTAGCATTCCAGGCCGATACGCACACCGACTTGAGGGGAAAGATCGATGTGCAAAGTGTAGGCATCTGCTCCGCCGCTGAAGCGCAATAAAGATCTTCCGCGCAAATTCGAGGTCGCCAGGATACTCGATTTGTTCCAGATAAAAAGAGGATTCGATCAAGGTAGATCTCATCTACACAGAGCCGTAATCCATACGAAGACCTCGCTCGCATGGCTCCGACTTGGAAGATGCGCGCGCGTTCCGGGAGAGCGACGATACTGCGTTTTAATGACTCGGCTAACTCCGGACTGATTGGACAGCCTAACAGAACGGGTCCGGTTTTAGAGAGAATATCGTTTAACTCGTTATGATCGCCCGTTTCGTAGACCGGTTGGAAAAAGAGGTTGGGTACGAAAGGAGTCTCTCTGGCCAGATCGAACTCCAGCCAAACGTTGTCGATCCGTCCCTCACCGGCCCAAAGTCTGGCCAACTCTGCTACCGAGGACCATGCCGGCGCCGACTCGCCTCGCGTGGCGCAAGCAGCCGTCTCGGACAGAAATGCCGCTCCGTTCGGACCGCTCGCCGACACCAAAAAGTCGGCTTCCGGGCGATTGGTGGCGAGAGGGCACTCGAACCCGAAGGTTGAACCGGCCAGGATCGCTGGAAGCCGTGATGCAATTGCCTGAATACGCGTTCGCGACTCTGGGCCGATTAACTCATCCGGCACCATCGGCAAAACACCAGGCAGGATGGAATCAAAGGTTGGCGGCAGTGTCGGCATCATGGCTCGTCCGGATCATCACGCTCCAGAAAACCGCGTTGGACCATGGTCCGCGCCAAGGCCAAGCGGCTTGAGTCCGTCAAACCGGAGGGCAGATCCGAGACCCGAAATCGTTTGGCTTCCAGAATGTGAGTCAGCATGGATTCGGCCCGGACGGGCACTCGCAATGCGCGACCGGAGAACAGGAGATGAATGTAGGGAAGCTCCTTCCGCGTCGTGTAACTTAACGAGGGCCGAATTCGAAGAACGGATGCCAACGTGATGTCATCCAAGCTGTTTACCGCAGCCGTGATTCCCGGCCAGTTACCAGACCGCGAATTCACATACCTGATAGCGACCTCGTCCAGACTGCAGCGAAGCTGGTCCTCGGTAAGGTGAGTACGCACAGCGGCTACTACGTCACTCAGGCGGTCTTCCGACGACCTGAAACCTGTGGCGGATGTGGCGAAGGTGGAAGGCACGGCCTCGCGCAATGTTCGTGATTCGCGAAACGTTGCCGCCAGCGCGTGAATTACAATCTCGTACCAGGTAAGAACCGGAGTGGCCACAGTCAGATGAAGTGAAGCCTGCTCGGAAGTAAATACCTGATGAACATGTCCACGTGGGACATAAAGAAGATCTCCAGCCGATAGCGCTATTTCTCTATCCAATTTGACGGCTGGCCGCGAAGGTAGCAGATTCTGTTGGTTCGGCAGCTTGTGCTCAAACCATTGCGGGCGCGCTTTATAAACCACTTCTACAGGCAAATCTTTAGGGGGCGTAAACATTTTCCAGATCTTGCTGCCCTCGATCTGAAGGATGAAAACATCGTGATTATCGAAGTGAGATCCGAATGCCTCCGAACCAGCCGGGGTCAGGTAGAGATTAACCGCAATGTCCGTGTTGAGAATTGTCTCGAAGCCGGATATCAAGCGACGCACCGGCTCAAGGAAGTGCCCCAAATTTCCAATCCGGACAGTGGCTCCCTGGCTCACTCGCTCGTACACGTCCTCAAAACGCCAGTGCGAGCGATGCAAGCCACGTACTTCCGCCGGAACAGTCTCGCCAATTCGACCTCCAATTACCGAGATAGGGAAGTCGTCGCGACCACCGCGCGTGTTTATCAGGAACTCGACTTGTTCTCTGGAAACGAGAGAGATAAAAAATGTTGGATCTTCCCGAGCGATGTGAAGGGGGAGTTTCTGCCAATACTTCTCAGCAAAAAGAGACCAGCCGTACGGCTGCAGGATCTCATCAAGACTCCAATCCTTTTTTCCCATCGATCATTCAAACGCAAGAACGCACGGCAAAGTCCCAGGGCTTGACAGTCTCAGCAGAGCGTAACCGATCCCTGCTGCGCCAGAGAACAACCCCGGACAGAAAACCTTTGAAGGAGTGTCTACGAACAAACGGAAGTTGCGGTTTGCGTAGTAGCGCTGCACCACGAAGGCCGCATCTCTTTGCACGGACTGCAGCGCCGAGCTTCGCATGCGCATTGCATACTCCAATTGGATATCCAGCCGGCCTAGACTCCCACAGCAGAGATGGTCAAGAGTATCGAGCGAAAATCGGGCCGTCGCTTCCATATTCTTGTGAATTGGAGGAATGAGAGAACTATCCTGGGTGATGCCGTGAATCAACAATCGAGCGAGGCCAATACCCGGCGCGCCGTGGCACCAGTTAGTCATGTAAGCCGTCATTCCTTCGTGGCTGCGATAGTCGGGATAAATGCCGCGGACCGGATCATATAAGCTTTCCTCGAATTCCACATGGTCGAAGGCCGCTCTGCGAAAGCGGTCCTGGCTGGTAGCTTCATAGACCCGTGCCAGAGCAACAGCGACTCCAGAAACTCCGTGAGAGAGTCCGGTTATGGGCTTTCGTTCGTAGGTGGGAACAACCAATGCCCCCGACTTTGTTTTCTGGCGTTTTTCCAAGAGCGAATCCGCCATTTCAACCATCTTGTCGTCAACTTCCGGATAACCGGCTATCTTGCGAAGCTTTGCCAATCCAAGGATTCCACCTGCGGTTCCGAACATCAGATCGGGCTTTGTATCGGCTTTGAGAACGTGTTCCGTAATGTGAGGTACGCAGTTTCTGGAGGCATCCAGACATGCATCTGAATCCTCGCCTGGGCCCAGGAGCTCGGCTATCGATGCTAATCCATATATCAATGAACCAAGGCCGACACCGATGCCAAGCCCTGAAAATCGTAGAACGTCGCGCGCTTCCTGTTGTGCAATTCTGAGAACCGGTGCGAGTGCGGAAAGGGCGTACTGGTGGTGGCTATGCATGCGGGTGATTCGAGCGAGGGCAGCAAAAAAGTATGCAACACCGAGTGCGCCACTATAGAGATTAGAAGAAATTGGTTTGAACTGAAAGATTCCGGCCTTCTGCAAATACTCGAGGGCGATCCAAGATATTGAATCATCGTCACCTCGAACCGACTCTTGCATCAACTCAGCCGCGATTTCCAACGCGATCGCCTTGAGCGATTCCGAATCAATCGGGGACAGGTGGCACGTAGAGGCTTTTGTTGGAGTCGCTACTGGTTCGTATGGGACGGCTTCGCCATGATTATTTCTCGCGGCACGAGCATAAAACGTGTAGACGATATACCGGTCCTGCAGACTCTGGTCTCGTGAGTTCAGCATCTCCAGCTTACGATGCAATCGCGCTGTGCAGTTCACATCCAGGTAATCACGCACCACCGGCTGGCCGTTGCCATTAGAGATGTCGCAAGAATCGGTGCGCACCTTGAAGTACGGAATATCACCTTGCATCAGGGCTTCGGATTCGTCGCTTAGCAGCCGCCATACTTCGGCATTTTTCGGTTTTGCGGCAAGCAACTGGCGGCTTTGAATGTCAAGTTCGATGCTCCAGTTCATGCCGTCCCGAAGATTCTCGGGCTTTGCCAGGCGGCGAGCAAGGTCCGCATAGTAATTGGTTGGCCTTCGAACAAAGCGCACTTCAGTGGCCGGCCAACTTCCAACCAGCTTCTGAAATTCGTTTCTATAAACAAGAAGGGCGCGGTATACATGAGCGAACCCTTGGCGGATTTCGCCAACGTACTGGCCGGCCGACACAATATCGTTGTCTCGAACGAATGGCTGATTCGAAAGAGCCGCGATGGGTCTCACAGTGAGCTCCAGGTGCATATCGTCCGAGTTCACCGATCGCCAGATGTGTATTTTTTCGAGATCGTTGCCTTCTACGCTTGACCCGCCGAGTCCACTGGTATCGCGTTTATCGCCATTCTCTGCAACGGTCCAATTAGGCAGGAGTCCGGTTCGTAGCACCGAGTAATAAACAGTGGCCGAAGCTAATGCAGCAGCATCTGCCTGTTGGGAAGAAATCGCCTCCAATTCTTTATAAGGATTGAATAGCGTTTCTGTGTCCACTAAGTAAGGCTGATCCCCGTGAGCGATTAAGTTTTCGCGATGATAGTCATACGCCTCCAGGGCGTACGTAAGGCCGAGCAGTTGTCCCACGCGCGTATAGAAGGAGCGAACCCCAGCCTCACTGTCGCAAGGAGCGTATTCGACGAATTCTTGCCAACCGTATGCTCCGCGATCCAATGTCACTGGACTCGACATAAATAGAACGTCGTCTTTCGAGTTGAGCCACTGAATCAATCCGGCCATTAAACGGTCTGTTGCGAGTGGTTTGGGCTTGTAAATGAGACGAAGGCCCGACTGGAAGGTGAGCAGTGCTGTGGTATGTCCTCCGTTATGGCTGTCGGAAAGACCTAACTTAAGAGCGTTTACCAGACCTGTTTGGGAATCGGGTGCGAAGCATGACTGGATCGAAGTAGCATCACTATGGAGCCGCTTGGTGAGCGTCGAAACCGTGTTCACCCACTGCAGCGTAATCGTGCTAAGTTGACGGGCGAGAACGGCGTACTCGAGAAAGAACGAGCGCCACTTACCTTCATAAAAAGATTGGACAAATTGACGATAAAGACGATCGGATCGTTCGGCTCGCGCCTGCCGGAGTACACCGGTGAGACTTCTCTCACGAGTAGCCCGGAATATCGCGAATTCTAATTGGTAGGCGCTCGACGACCTTTGAGACAGGCACCGCCCAAGGTGCTGTAGCGCATCGTCGATGGCGGAATCATCCAGCACCTCCAATCCGCGTAGCAGGGCTCTCAAACGTTTTTCCGCCAATTGCAGAAAGGGCCGAGCGAAGGAGTAAAAGGGAAGACGTGGGGCCCCACCGGCGACTTCAAAGATATCGTTCTCACTCCATTCGAGAACGAAGAACAGAATCTCCTTTAACAAAAGGCACCACGGCGGTAACTCGTGTGTTGTCAAAGTGGGATCGCCAATGAGGCCTGGAAGGTCGCTCAGGTCTAACCCATCGGCTCTCAAACGACGACAAAAAAGTTCCTCGTCTCCATCAGCGACTTGTCTCACCCATACGTCGACTTGGGAGCGAAACTTTTTTTCTGGTACCGGATTCCGGGGCAGCGGACTCGCAGCTCGCTCGTACAGAGTCATCGAGCGAGCCGCGATTTGGCGAAGTTCTGTGTCAGTCAGCAAGGCACTGCTAGTCTTCAGTGGGCCCGGGCGCGCACGTCGTACCGTTATTGCTGCACTGGGTGCATTCGAGCATGCATGAAGTGACGTTCTCCCACGCTGACCAGCCGCTCGCTGCGGTCAAGCCGTTCATGGTCACTTCGTCGGTGCCGGTTCCTCCGGTGGGCAGAACGACGTGCAACTGAGTTGGCGTTTCCTGGTGAACCGAAATTTGCAAAACAGCGGGAAGAGTCACGCCGAATTGCGATTCGATGGTGCTTTTGGGATTGGCGAGAAGTGCCTTGTGAAAATCGGCGTCTTTCAGGGCTTTCTCTATCAGTTCTTGCTCAAGAACCATTCGTTGATCAAACAAACTCATCGTCGTTCTCCTTTTCAGCGTTCCACTCTGTCGAGCAGCCTGATAATTCTAACAGAAAGTCTCTAGAAGTTTGCTGAAAAACGGGTGGGCGAAGAGGAGCCTTTCTTCCTTTTTGTCAATTCCATTTTTAAATGCGACTGACGGGATTTCCCACATAATTATGTGCGACTACGATACATCGCTATTTGCGACTGATAAAAGGCCAAAGATGGAGCATCCTTGGAAATCGCTGTAACCAGGGTGAGTTGTTAGGATCGCAGACGAGCGGTACTCAAACTGGTGACGAGCAGTTCCAGAAGGTCTTGAATCCTCCTCAGGGCCAACTCCATCGCGTCGTGTGCGGCATCAAAGAGACGGGAACCCCATGTTTATTGGGCCCGAGACCGCTCTCGCTTGGATCCATCTTTGGTGATTCTCTGCATCACACCACAAATTCATGCTTGCAAAGCTGCCTCTGCGACTCATTTCCAAAATGCCCTATTGAATGGGTGAAGTAGGTCCTTGCCGCACAACGTAACTGCGTGAGCGAACCTCAGCGGGAAACTGCGACATGATGATTTGGCAAGATTTCGCACGAAGCACCGGCAGTAATGAATCTCCTGAAAGCCCTGTCATTATTGGCCTCTGACGCAGTGATTCAGAGACGCCAGTCGCAAAAAGCGATGTTCAGTCGCAATCAAAAATGGAATTGACAGCAGCATGGCATCAGTGCGGCGACATTCTACGGGTGGCGTATGGCCCGAAAACTCGAATCAGGAGGGTGAGAGCGTTGGATTTGGAATTGGGATGAGACAATCACCAGACGGTGGAGAAAGCCCTTAATCCGTTTCAGTTTGTAGTGATCGTGCTGGCCGGTTGGATGAATCAGCGGCAACAGAATGTGATCGAGTATCTGCGTGAAGAGAACCGAGTACTGCGCGAGCAACTCGGAGACCGTCGCTTGCGGTTCAATGATGATCAACGTTGCCGTTTAGCCGTTCGTGCGAAGGGCTTGGGCCGCAAGGTTTTAATGGAAATCGCCACGCTAGTAACACCAGCGACGCTGCTAGCTTGGCACCGGAAACTGATTGCACAGAAGTACGACGGCAGTGCGAGGCGGAAACCCGGTCGACCTGTTACCAAGAAGGACCTAGCGGCCCTGGTGGTTCGCATGGCAGAGGAGAATCACGACTGGGGGTACCGGCGAATTCAGGGCGCGCTGTCCAATTTGGGACACGAATGCGCCCGCAGTACGATCGCTGATATCCTTCGTCGGCACGGAATCGAACCTGCGCCCGAGCGGAATCGAAGAACGACTTGGACAGAATTTCTCAAGCGGCATTGGGAGCTGATTGTATGCGCGGATTTCTTCACCACTGAGATCTGGACAGCCAAAGGACTAACGCGCTATCTGGTCCTCTTCTTCATTGATTTGTCTACACGAAAAGTCGAGATCGTGGGGATTGCATCGCGAGCGAATGGTCTGTGGATGAGTCAAGTGGGCCGTCACGTGACGGATGCGGTGGACGGGATCCTAAACGGCAAGCGCTACCTGATCCATGATCGCGATCCGCTATTCACCGCGGAGTTTTAAGACATTTTGACGAGAGTGGGCATAAAGTGCGTCAAGCTACCGCCACAATCGCCGAATTTGAATGCCCATGCGGAACGGTTTGTGAGATCTATCAAAGAATGTTGCTTGGACTGGCTGATACTCTTCGGCGAACGCTCCTTGCGCCGAGCGATTCGGGAGTTCGTAACGCATTATCACCAAACCATCAGGGGCTTGGCAACCGCCTCATCGTTTCCGACTTAGTTGCGAAGACGTCAGGCACCATTCGCCGTCGCGAACGGCTCGGTGGGATGCCGAACTATTACTATCGTGCGTCGGCTTGATGCATGATCGTCACCAGATCGCAGACGAGGCATTTCAATTTTGCGGGCCATACGGGATCTCGCACATAATTATGTGCGACTACGATACATCGCTATTTGCGACTGATAAAAGGCCAAAGATGGAGCATCCTTGCAAATCGCTGTAACCAGGTGAGTTGTTAGGACCGTAGACGCGCGGTACTCAAACTAGTGACGAGCAGTTCCAGAAGGTCTTGAATCCTCCTCAGGGCCAACTCCATCGCGCCGTGTGCGACATCAAAGAGGCGGGAACCCCATGTTTATTGGGCCCGAGACCGCTCTCGCTTGGATCCATTTTCGTGATTCTCTGCATCACTCCACAAATTCATGCTTGCAAAGCTGCCTCTGCGACTCGTTTCCAAAATACCGTATTGATTGGGTGAAGTAGGTCCTTGCGGCACAACGTAACTGCGTGAGCGAACCTTGGCGGGAAACTGCGACATGATGATTTGGGAAGATTTCGCACGAAGCACCGGCAGTATTGAATCCTGAAAGCCCTGTCATTATTGGCCGCTGACGCAGTGGTTCAGACGCCAGTCGCAAAAAGCGATGTTCAGTCGCAATCAAAAGTGGAATTGACAACGCTCGTCTCAGGACGCTGTCCTGAGACGAAGTTGTGATATGTCTTTGAAATCCGCTGTATTCAATGTCCAGAGCTCGGCATCTCTCACGATTGCGCAAGCAGCGATCGCGATATCGATCTCACGACCGCGTGGACGTCGAAGAGACTGATAAAGCTGAGCACTAACGGCAGCCTCCCGAGATCCAAATGGAATGGCGGCTTCCGAAGGGAACAGGGCCTCTTGAGCGGTGATCTCAGACGGCAAACGTGGACCTCGCAGCCATTCGTAGAGAACAAGAGCCGGCACGAGAATGCGCTCTGCCTTTTCGATAGCCGATCGGAGTTCCTGGGCGGACCGTTTAGGCCCGGACAGACTATCGACCAGAACGGAAGTGTCCAGCACTATCACTATCTGTTCAGGTCGGCGGTTCGACGGCCGCCCATTTTGCGTGCCTTTCTGATGGCGGAGAGTTCGTTATCGACATCCTTTGCACTTCGAGAAGGGATCTTGGGAACAAGTTCGTCGAATGCCCTCAACATGCCGACACGTTCACGTTCACTGAGGCGTCCAATTCGTTCATAAAACTCGAGTATGGCTTCTCGTACAATCTCGCTCTTGGGCTTTGCAAGCCGTGCCGATGCCTCTTGTAAGCGACTCACAGTGCTCGCATCTAGCGTAAACGTGACTTTAGACGCGGCCATACCCTTACCATATCACCATATTACTCGGTTTAACAGCAGCTTCGCCACGTGAAGGAATTGCGGTTCTAACCCGCGCCTACCTAGAGACTCGAGGCCCGTTTCGGGACCCCAGTTCTCTTTCACACACAAGAAGAGATCATATGCAGAAGTGACGACGGAATGGTCGTAATGTAATGGAATCCCAGAGCTCAGACTCTACTCGACCGCCGCCGCACTCAGAGCCATGAAACTGTTGATCTCGTCCGCGGTGTCTCCACCGCCGTTCGTGAGTTGCATCATTAAGACTCCGACCAAGTCTTTCTCGGGGTCCACCCACTCGTAGGTGCGCAAAGCACCGCCTTTGACATAGCTCCCTATCGAGTTATAGCGGAACATCCCTTCCGCGTCTCGCACCACTTCGTATCCGTAACCATGACCTACGCCAGGAACCCAGCCGGCTTTGAGGCTGCCAGTGTGTGAAGTGGTCATGAGGGTAACCGCTGCGCTCGAGAGAACGCGGCGACCGCCGAGAGTTCCTTTGTTCCGCATCATCATATTGAAGCGGAAGATGTCCTCTGCCGTACTCACGATTCCACCCGCCGGCATCGGAATCTTGGGACTACGCTGCGCGCCCAGTTGCAATGGCGATTTTGTTAGTGCCGAACCGGATAACGTGTAAAGCGTTGCAAGCCGCTCCATCTTTTCCTCCGGCACAATGAAATACGTGTCTCTCATCCCCAACGGCTCGAATATTTTCTCTTTCAAGAACGCGTCGTACGGCTGCTTTGAAACAACTTCGATAACCCTACCGAGCACGTTGTAGCCGATATTGCTGTAATTCCAACTAGTCCCCGGTTCAAACAGCAGTTGCGTCTTGGCGCCAAGCGCTGCGAGTTCGGCGAGCGTGGCGGGCTCTGTTCCTTCAGGCAGGGTCGAATTGCTCTCCAGCCCCGAAGTGTGCACCATTAGATCCTCAATATTGATTGGGCGAGAAGGCGTCGCGCCTTCGCACGCGTATCCGGCATTGCCTGCGCAGCCCCTCACTTTCAAATCTTTGTATTCCGGCAGATATTTCTCGACGGGATCGATGACCGAAATCTTACCCTCATCGACCAGCACCATGATGCCCGCGCAAGTGATCGGCTTCGTCAGAGAAGCAATGCGAAAAAGCGAATCCTTGCGCATTGGCTTCTTGCTCTCGAGGTCCTGATAGCCGACTGCGTCGAAGCTGCCCACTCTACCATGGCGTCCGACAATGGTAACGATGCCAGCGGTCTGGTTCGCGTCGACATAAGCTTTCATGCGGATAGGAATCGCGGCTAACCGCTCAGCGCTCATACCAGCGGCTTCCGGACTCACTTTGTTTACGTCCAGACGGTCGGCAGCGAAAGATGCAAAAGAACATCCGATGACAAGGAGAGCTTGCGAAGGCTTCATGTGCGTTTAGGCTCGGCAGTAAATCGCATTCTAGACCAACTGCAACGCTCCACCTTAGAAGAAATAGCTCGGATTTCCGCTTGTTAACGGACCGCCGATTGTAAAGAGAGGGCCATGGGCCGCAAGTCGGCTTCCGGGATGCGAGCTACGAATTTCGATTACGCCAATGTAGCTTATGACAAAATGCCTCAACGGAGCCCAAAATGCCCGACCGTCCAATCCTTCTACATCCGGAAAGGTGGGCCGCTTGCGCCCCCGCTATGAAGTAGTTAAACCGCGTAAAATGCTCGCGCTCGCTGGCGGAGGCATCCGCGGCCTCATCTCGCTCGGAATTCTAAAACGCCTCGAAGAGTCCCTCGCAGCAGTCAGTGGCTCCGGTAGCGCCTTCCGACTCTGCGACTTCTTCGACTACATCGCCGAACCAGCACCGGCGCCATCATTGCCGCTGGTCTCGCCCGCGGCATGTCCGTCGACGATTTGATGGACTTCTACAAAAAGTCCGGCCGCGACATGTTTGAGAAATCGCGGCTCGATAAGCGCCTCGTCAGCTTGTACACCGCTGATCCTCTGCGAAAACAACTGCAGAAAGTTTTCAACACTGACGAGGGACAATCCTACAATCCCGATACTCCCGACAAGGATCTTTCGCCAAAATTCGAGGTATTCCTGCGGACCCACTCGAGAGCGGCCACGATGTCCCCCCAACCGGTGACGTCACCATCATTGGTCAATCCGGTGGCGGCGCTAAGGTTGCATCCTGACGGCGATGCCGAGCGCCAAAGGGCTGTTCAACAAAGCGGTCGTGCTGAGCGGCGCTTTGCGGAAATCGGGCGAAAAAGAGTACTCGGAGAATCTGGGCGCGGCCGTGCTCAAAGAGGCGGGCCTGACACGCGAGCAATCGCCGAGCTGGACCGATTCGTCATTGGAGTCGCTCACGCTTGATCAAGTTATCGAAAAGCTGAAAGTACGGGCAGGATTCTTCGGCCATGGCTACGGGGATAAAACGCGGGAGATTGTTGAGTCTTACGTGAAGGCATTTCCAGGCAGAAAGCCGGTCGAAATCTGGTCGCTGGTCAGCAGCAACCGGCAGAGCGTAGTCGAGCTGGCGGACGCAAAGTCCAAACAGCCTGCGCCGGTGTACGTGGATTGGTTCACCTGGCAGCCGCCATTGTTCGACGACCGCATGCGCGCCTTCCACACTCTAGATATCTGCTTCTGGTTCTATAACACCGATGTGATGCTGACTCATACGGGCGGCGGCCCAAGGCCAAGAGCGCTATCCACAAAGATGGTTAGCGCCTTACTGCAATTCATGAAAACCGGGACCCCCAACGGGGCCGGGCTTCCAGAGTGGCCGAGGTACTCGTTGGCTCGGGGCGAAACCATGATTCTTGACGACACCTGCGAGGCGAAGGATGACCCGGATCGAGAGGCCAGGAAAGCGCTACCCACGCAGACCTCGCTGTGAAATTAAGGATTGGTTCGGATGAAAGCTTTTACACTCATGGCCCTTTTGGCCGCTTCGACTGCAGGTTTCGCATCGCAGGCGGCATCAAATTCCTCCACGACGGCGCCGATGACTACGCGCCCGATTCCGCGCGTGGTCCAGCAGGATGGGCGTTACGCCCTTATGGTGGACGGCGCGCCCTACCTGATCCTGGGCGCCCAATCGGGCAACTCCAGTAACTGGCCTGCCACCCTACCTGAGGTGTGGCCCGCTATCGAATACCTGCATTCCAACACGCTCGAAACGCCCATCTATTGGGAGCAGTTCGAGCCCAAGCCGGGACAGTTTGACTACTCGGAGGTGGACCTGCTGCTGGCGCAGGCGCGTCAACGCAATGTGCACCTGGTGCTGTTATGGTTCGGGACCTGGAAGAACGGCAGCCAGCACTATATGCCCGAGTGGATGAAACTCGATCCCAAGCGCTACTTCCATGTAATGAACAAGGAAGGCGAGTACGTTGACTCGCCTTCGCCCTTCGCGACGGCCTCACTCGAAGGGGACAAGAAAGCATTTGCGACGCTGATGAGGCATCTGAAGGCGGTCGATTCTGAGAGAACGGTGCTGATGGTGCAGGTGGAGAACGAGACCGGTACCTGGGGCGGAGCCATCCGCGATTACTCCCCTGAGGCAAACAGGCTCTTTGACGGCCCAGTCCCGCGGGAAGTACTGAAGGCGATGGGCAAGGCCTCGGTCACCCCTGGCGCCAATTGGGAAACGGTCTTCGGTCCCGAGGCTGAGGTGTACTTCCATGCCTGGGCCATCGCCAAATATGTCGGGCAGGTCGCCGCCGTGGGAAAAGCGATGTATCCGCTGCCGATGTATGTCAATGCCTCACTGCATGATCCCCTCACGCCGGAGGTGCCCGTTAAGTACGAGAGCGGCGGCCCCACCGACAACGTGATTCCGATCTGGAAAGCTGCGGCACCCGCCATCGATATCGAGGCTCCCGACATCTACCTTCCTGGCACGAAGCAGTACCTGAAAACCCTCGAAGTCTATCATCGCCCGGACAACGCTTTGTTCGTTCCGGAAACCACGGGGTCCCCCCGCTCCGCGCGGTTCTTCTTTTCTGCCCTCGGTCTCCAGGCCATTGGTTATTCGCCGTTCGGTCTGGATTACACGTGGACTCGTCCCGCCATGCCCGGCGAACCGGATTCAAAGAACGCCTTCCTTGACCCAACCGCACAGAACTACCGCCTGATTGCCCCTATGATGCGCGACATCGCCAAGCTGAACTTCGAAGGCAAACTGCAGGCAACGGCGGAACCGGACGACGAATCTCCCCAGATCCTGCATTTCGGAGACTGGGATGCGGTGGTCACCTATCGATTCCGCCGCTGGCCCATGCAAAACGCCAATCAAAAGAACGAGCCGCTCGGCCGCGCCCTGGTCGCGCAACTCGGCGCCAACAAGTTTCTGGTCATCGGAATCGATTGCGCTGTCGACTTCCGGCCAGCCGGAACGCCCGAACAGCAAAGGGCCGGCGGCATCGTGTTTGGAACAGGCCAGGAGCCCTCTGCCAAGATTGATGGCAAATGGATACATCGCCAGTTCCTGCGCGTCACAGAAGGCCGGTATGCGAATGGGGTCTTCGAGTTCGAACGCATCCTGAATGGCGATCAAACCGACTACGGGCTCCGGTTCACTTCGGCGCCCGAGGTGCTGCAGGTTTCGCTCGCAACTTACTAACGCAAGCAGGCTGGCTGGCAGGAGCGGTCTAACGTATCGAAGAAATCCATGTATCCGGCCGAAAGAATGAACTTTTCGGCGCGCATTTTTCTGGGCTACGATGCGGGGAATAACGGCAGCTCACCGAAACTACAATGACGCTCAATAGAACAGCGGGAGAAATCATGAACTTGTTAAAGATGGGATTGCTCGCCGTGCTGGCATGTGCAGGGCAGTGTTGCTTCAGCCTACGCGTATACTCCGAACCGAACTTCTGACACCAAACGCGAATCGTTTCGTAGGAGACGACGATCCCTCGCTCGGCCAGTAGATCTTCGATGTCGCGGAAGCTCATGCAGAAACGATGGTGGACCCAAACGGCATAACGGATGATATCGGCAGGGAAACGATGCCCACGGTAGTGAAGCTCACAGCTCTTCATCCGACTAGTTTTTCACCACTCAGCCAAACTTGACAACGCCCGCAGCTTGCAACATTGCGCGCGCGTAGCCCACGTTGTACGCGTAGGCGGTATATCCTCCGCCGCCCGGATAATATGGCTTGAAGTTCGGGCGTTCGCGATCCGCATCGAGGGCGCGCGGATGCTCGGGGTAGACCCAGCGTGGATATCTCACTCGCACGAGTTCCTTCATGACCGCGAACATGTTCACCTCACCTTCATCGAGCCAGACCTCGGCGTATTTTTCGTACGGCTTCTGAACCCGGACATTGCGGAAGTGAACGTGATTGATGCGGTCGCGGCTTCCGAAATAGCGGCATACTTCGACGGGGTCCTCGCCCATTTCCTTGGTGACACCGCAATCGAATGTTATGCCATTCGCGGGGCTCGGGACGATGTCGATCACTTTCTTCCAACCCGCCAGGCTGGCCATGATCTGTCCCGATCCGCGGCTCAGCGGCGCGGGCGGATCATTGGGATGCAATGCTAGGCGGACGCCAGATTCCTCGGCGACCGGCACTACGGCTTTCAGGAAGTACGTGATGTTCGACCACATCTCGTCGAGCGTGTGCGCGCCCTCAGCAGGCAGCGGTGGCAGGTCCTTTACTTTGTCGTAGTCGAACGCGGTGAGACCGGAGCCGGCGCGGCCAGTCTCCTCGTAGTAACCCTCGACGATGCGGTGAGCATAGAAGTTGTATTCGACAATCGGAAGACCGACACGTCCGGCAGCGCGGATGGATTTGCGGACTTTATCGATCTCCTGATCGCGGCCCGGCCGGCCGTACAACGTGTTTGGAAATCCGGCGATCATCAGGTTCACGAGCGTCAAGCCGCTCGCTTTCATGCGGTCCATGCGCGCGCGAAGGTCGGCTTCCTGCCATGGAATCCGCGGGCCGCCACCAAGGACGTAATTCACTCCGAGCTGCTTGACGCGTCGCAGGCCGGCATCGATGGTCGTTGCGGAGAGTTGGCCCGTCGAGGAGGTAGCCGGGATCGCGCCCGCCAGGCCGCCGGCCGAGAGCTCGAGGCAGATCTTCGGTGTGTCCGATGCTTCATTGCGCATCGGCGGTGTTTCGGCGGCGGCGATTGGAGTGCGTAATAGTGCGGCGGCGCGGGCCGTCTGGACGAGTTGCCTGCGGGTAATCTCTGATGTCATAGGGGAGTTAACCTCCTTCACGTGATCCACATTGCGGGGAAAGGTTGCCCGATCTTCCGTCGAAACTGGCGCCCTCTGAAACTCGCAATTATCCCACCTGCTTTGTGTCGACCCTTCGCCATAGGGCTGTTCCGAAAACAACCGTCTAGCTTATCGGTCGGCAGCCAACATTAACGCCTAAGCGTCCGAGAGCACGGACATGGTGACGAATGCAGCGGCGTTTCTGTTGCTCCTCGACAATCCCCGTACCGCGCTCTTGATAAGGTTGTCCCGTGGCGAGCACATGGTAGACCAGCACGAGAAGATTGTGGGCGACGGCGACGATGGCGCGCTTTTTGCCTTCTGCCGCTAAGCGCCAGAATTTACCTTTCAGATAACAACTCTTTTTGGCTGATGCGGCCCAGGCGCATTGAGTCATCGTTGTCCTGAGCCAGCGATTGCCGCGGGTCGTTCGACCGCCTTTGTCTTTGCCGGCGCTCTGCCGATTGCCGGGACACAGGCCTGCCCAGGAACTGAGGTGACCGGCGGAGGGAAAGGTGTTCATGTCTGGACCAACCTCGGCCAACACACTGACCGCCGAGTCCTGCTGGATTCCGGGCACCGTCTTAATCAGATCGAGTGCGGGACGGAAGCCGGCCTTGTCGATTTCGCGCAAAATCTCCTCGTCTAACGCGAGCAGCTGCCGCTCGAGAAAGCCCAAGTGCTCCAGACTGTAGCGGATCATGCGTCGATGATGGTCGCTCATCCGATGACCCGCAAGGGAAGCGGCCAGTTCCGGAATCCTTCGCCGCGCTCTGCCCTTGGCCAACTCTGCAATCTCCTCCGCATTGGCTTTGCCATCCAGCAATGCTTCAAGCATGAGCTGACCGGAGACACCGAATGGGTCGGCTAGTACGCTGGCGAGCTTCACATTGGAGTCTTCCAAGATCTTCTGCACCCGGTTGCGTTCACTAGTGGCATCCTTGAGCAATTGGCGGCGGAGGCGAGTCAAGTCTCGCAGGTCGCGCACGGCTCGTGGCGGGATAAAGCTGGGGCGGATCAGGCCGTGGCGCAGCAGATGGGCGAGCCACTGACTATCCTTCGGGTCAGTTTTGTGACCTCGCCGGCCTTTAACATCTTCGGAGTTGGCCAGTACTACAGTTAGACTTTCCTCCAGGACATTGAAGACTGGCTTCCAGTAGGAGCCGGTGCTTTCCATTGCTACATGGGTACAGCCTGTCTCCACCAGCCAACAGCGGAGCCGCTCGAGGTCGGCGTTGGTGGTGCCAAAAGTACAAGTCTTGGTTAGCGGTTCCTGGTCGAGTGGACCAACCATTGTAGAAACAAGCAGAACGGTCTTTCCAACATCGATACCGGCTCCACGTTCAATCACTGCGGGAATCATCGCTATTTCCTCCTTGCCGGAGAGAGCTGACGTCTTAACAAAGAAGCTGTTCCACGGGCTTGATAGCACCAGTCAGGGGCACCTGCACGTCAGCCAGATCAGGTTCTGTTACGGGGAGTCACCACCAATGCCCTTGTGGGACCTTCCATCCGGCAACTTTGAGAATAGCTCCGGTTTTCATGGTCGGGGGCGGCCGCAACGGCCATGGTAGTTCTGTTGCAAACTGGCAGCGCGTTTCTGTTAGGGTAAAGAGCCATGATCGGAGATCGGCCAGCGTTGTTTCGGGGGCGACACTTTGCCGACGAAGTAATTGTCCTTTGCGTACGTTGGTACCTCCGATATTCACTCAGTTATCGAGATGTGGCCGAGCTGATGGCCGAACGGCACCTTTCGGTCGATTCATCCACCATCTGGAGATGGGTGCAACGGTATGCACCCGAATTGAATGCGCGGATCCGGCGTGAGTTGAAACCGACTAATGGGTCTTGGCGAACTGATCAGACCTACGTGAGGGCAGCGGGACGCTGGACCTATTTATACAGAGCGGTGGACTCGAGCGGCGCAACCATTGACTTCTTCCTTTCGGAGACTCGCGATGTGTCTGCCGCTCGGGCCTTCTTCCGCAAAGCGCTCGCTGCACCAGGTCGTCCTCGCCCGAGGGTGATCAATGTGGACGGGAATCCGTCGTATCCCAATGTTATTGACGAACTGAAGAGGAATCATGTACTCGGCCAGCGATGTCGCTGCCGCGTCGTTCCTTATCTCAACAATATTGTCGAGCAGGATCACCGCGTAAGGTACGGAAACTGAAACTGTCTTAGTTTTGCGGGCTTTACCAAGCGACGGATGGGGGTTGCGATAATGAGCAACTACCGATGGCGAGAACACTGGATCCGTTGCAGTTTGTGTTGATGGCGATGGCGGGATGGATGAACCAGCGCCAACAACAGGTGATCGAATATCTGCAAGAAGAGAACCGGGTGTTGCGCGAGCAAACAGGCAAGCGGCGACTGCGGTTTAGCGACGATCAGCGACGTCGCCTGGCAGTGAAGGCTAAGGTTTTGGGTCGCAAAACACTCGCCGAGTTGGACACCTTGGTGCTGCCTGACACTCTGCTGAACTGGCACCGCAAATTGATTGCAGAGAAATATGATGGCTCTGCCAAGCGCAGACCTGGTAGGCCGCAAGTCCGAGAAGAAGTCCAGCGCCAGGTAGTCCGCCTGGCTAAGGAAAATCGCACTTGGGGATACCGACGTATTCAAGGCGCGCTCTCGCATGTGGGATACAAACTTGCCGTCAGCACGATCGCGGAGATTCTGCGCCGGCACGGCATCGAACCCGCGCCGGAGCGTAGCCGGAAGACGAGTTGGAAAGAATTTCTGGCACAACACTGGGGACTGATCGTAGCAGCGGATTTCTTTAGCGTGGAAGTCTGGACCTGGAAAGGTCTAGAGCGTTTCTTGGTTCTGTTCTTCATCGATCTGGCGACACGGCAGGTGGAGATCGCCGGCATCAGTTCGGCTGCCAATGGATTCTGGATGAGTCAAGTCGGCAGAAACGCGACCGATGCGGTGGATGGGATGCTGTTCGGCAAACGCTATCTGATTCATGATCGCGACCCGTTGTTCACAGCCGAGTTTCAGCAGTTGCTGGCCGACATTGGAGTGAAATCAGTAAAGTTACCGCGCCAGTCGCCGAATTTGAATGCCTACGCGGAACGATTTGTAAGGACCATCAAAGAATCCTGTTTAGAGCGGCTGGTGTTGTTTGGAGAGAGATCGCTGCGCACGGCCGTGCGCGAATTCACACAACATTATCTGATGGAACGCCATCATCAAGGTTTGGGCAATCGGTTGATACTGACGGACAACTGCGGCGAGATGAAGCGGGGTCGGATTCAGCGTCGGCAAAGGCTGGGTGGACTGCTGAACTACTATCACCGCGAAGCCGCATGAGAGACGAGCAGAGCCCGCTGCAATGGCAAGGCTTTCGACTGGCTGGATTGCTCTGCATGGGGTTGGCCATTGTGAAGCTCACGCTGGAGAGGCAATGGTCGTGGTGGAGAGTCCTGCTACCGTTGTGGACCATGGTGGGCCACAACGCGCTTTATATAGCAGTGGGATTTTTGTGGCTCCATTTCGTGGACGACGGAGAGGCGACCGTGAACAAAGAAGCACCGGATCTTTACCAATTGGCGGCACTGCTTTGTTTCTTTCTATTTGTCGACAATCTAGTGGGGCGGCTGGAAAGAGGCCAGCCGACTGCTTGGCAGTGGCTCGGATCTGGCCAATGGCAGCTCCTGTTGCTCTTCGCTAGTCTTGCCCTCTTCTGCCAGCTTCTGTACTGGTCCGAGGCCATCCGTTCAGATTCTCATTCACCTTGAAAAAGTTGATTCCATGCGGTTTCGGGTTTCCGGACCATACGGGCCAGAGGTTGGCTGGCGTCCGAGTCCGCGGTTACCTACTTGGCCAGCCTGCCGTGCTCCAGGCACATGGCGACCAGATCCGAGACATTCGCTTCACCCACGCACATGACCGTGTCCGCGCCGCCCCAATAGATCTTCACGGTTCCATCGGGCTCCGGAACCGCGCCGCAGGTGAATACCACGTTGTGGACATATCCCGTGATTTCCCACGGGTCTTCCGGCTGCAGGATCCACGAATCGCCTGACGCCGATAATCTTTGCCGGGTTCTGCAGGTCATGAAGGGCCACTCCCAGACGATAGACCGATCCGTCCATCGTTTGGAAAACTCCGTGATAGATGGAGAGCCATCCCTGGTCCGTTTTGATCGGCGGCGCGCCCGGACCGATCTTCATTTCGTCCCAGTGATATGGTTCCGGCCTCATGATGAGCTGGGATTCGCCCCAAAAGCGCAGATCCGGAGAATAGGAAATCCAGATGGACCAGGGGGCGATTTCCGAATGCGGCCGGTCAAGCCGCGCATAGAGTCCGTCAAACTTCTCGGGAAAGATCACGACGTTGCGATAATCCGCCTCGCGTGATGAGCGAGACCCGTTCCACGTGACTGAAGTCCTTCGTCTTGGCCAGGGCGATCCGCACGCCATTTCGCGAGTAGGCGCTGTAGGTGATGAGGTACTCGCCTTCCAGCGGCGTCACGCGTGGATCCTCCACGCCGAACTCTTCATAGGCCGCGAAAGGGCTGTCTTGCGCGGGCGTCAGAAAGGGCTCCGGATCGGCGGTGAAGTGGAATCCGTCGGGGCTGCGCGCCAAACCGATGATGGATCGTCCCGTTCGCAGGTGCGAGCGGAAGAGCATGATGTATTCGTTCCCATGCTTCACCACTGCCGCATTGTGCACCGTTTCCACTGGGTAAGGGATATCGGCCTTGGTGAGGATGGGGTTGTGCGCGTATCGCCTGACAATGTCCGGCTTCATGATTGTCTTCTTCGCTTCCAGATCGAAAATCGTCGAGTAGACTCGCTCGTACCCCTCCACCATGGTGTCGATAGAAAAGCACTGCTGGACCCGCTGGCGGCAGCGCTACGATCGATTTCGGGAAGGCGTTCCAGGGCCTGCACCGCTTCGTCGACGTTGTTGACCAGAAAGCCCGTCCGTCCGTCCTTGATCACTTCGCGGCAGGAACCCGAGGTCCATGGCGATAACCGGCACGCCGGCGGCATTGGCTTCTGCCAGAACCAGTCCGAATCGCTCCGGGATGGTGTTCAGGTGCAGCAGTGCGCGGGCGCGCGCGAACAGTTCGTTCTTTCCCGCTACGTCCACCGGGCCGATGTAGCGGACTTTTTGATCGTCGAGGTGTGGCTCCACCTGCTCCCGAAAGTAGTCTTCGTCCTGGATGATGCCCGCGATGAGCAGCGGCAGGCCGCTCAGGCGCGCGACCTCGATAGCCAGATGGACGCCTTTGTCCGGATGAATGCGGCCGAGAAAGATCAAATCATCGCCGCGCGATTCCTGAAGCGGATACAACGAGAGGTCGATTCCGTTATATACCGTCGCCAGGTAATTCAGCCCTGGCGCGCGATCGGAGTCGCTGATGGAAACAAAATACCCGTCACGATATTTCTCATAGACCGGCATGATCTGTGGGAGAAGAGAACCCGTGGATGGTGGTGAGAACCGGTGTCTTGACCAGCCGGGTGTAGGTCAAGGCCATGAAATCGTAGTGGCTATGGATCAGGTCAAACTCGGCAGCGTGCTCGAACACTTCGGAGATGTGAAGGTATTCGGCCACTTTAGGATCGACGGCGGGATCCTCTTCATAGCCCTGGTCCACCACAGCATGCAGACGCGCGCGCGTCACGGAGTCCGCTGGTGGCGAACAGAGTCACATCCCAGCCGCGGGCGACCAGTCCTTCGGCGATGTTGCTGGCCACCGTCTCCCACGCGCCGTATTGCCGCGGAGGCGTTCGCCAGGCTACCGGCGAGAGGACAGCCACTCTTTTGCTGGGAATCGCTCATGCTGTAGCCGATCTTTCTAGTTCATGGCGCCAGCACCTCATCGAGCGGGACGGTCGCGAAACCCGTGGCGTGATCGGCCAGACCGTAGGGAATGATCAGTTCGCCGTTGTGGACCAGCGCGCCGCAGGTATACACGACATTGGGCACGTAGCCTTCCCGTTCGTTTTGGTCTGGGCTTGAGCAAGGGTTCGCGGAGGCGGCCGATCACTTTGCTGGGATCGTCGCGATCCAGCAGGAACGCGCCGATGCAATATTTTCGCATGGGGCCGACGCCGTGGCTGAGGACCAGCCATCCGGCATCGGTCTCGATAGGAGATCCGCAGTTCCCCAGCTGGACCAATTCCCACGGGAAACTGGGTTTGAGGAGCAGCTTGCGCTCATTCCAGAAGTGGACATTGTCGGAGAACATGAGATAGATGTTCTCGTTGTCCTGGCGGGAAAGCATGGCATAGAGGCCGTTAATTTTCCGGGGGAAGAGCGCCATGCCTTTGTTTTCGGCGGCCGGGCCATTCAAGGTGATGAATCGAAAGAGGAGGAAGTCGGAGGTCTCCACCAGTTCCGGCATGACCACCCTGCCATCGAAGGCCGTGAAGGTGGCGTAGTAGATATGGGTGCCGTCGTCGTTCTGGAAGCGGACGAACCGGGCGTCCTCAATGCCGTTGCGTTGCGAGGGCGTGGCCGGAAAAATGATGCGCTCGGAAAGCTGCTGCTCGGGCTGGAACTGAACCTCGTAGTTGGACCGGGCCAGCATCCAAATCGCCCTGCGCTGCGTCCTGATCTTCCTGCGAATCTTGCATCCGAGTGGCCGTGACTTCTGCAATCCGCCTGCGAGGCTGGTCGCGAAGCTCCTCCAGTGCAAACGAATCGCCAAGCCTGTCCATGACCCGGCGCGTGAATTCGCCGGTCAATCCCAGTTCGGAGAGTTTCCGTCGCGAACAGCGGCTTTCTCATACACGCGGGTTTGGGATTTGACGCGGCTCGGTGAGAAAGCCGGCGGGGGCTGAATACCTCGATCCGATGATCGGAATAGATGATACCAGTTCGAAACGTGATGGACGAAATGTGTCCTTCCCCAGTGGCGCGCAGGCTGAGAATGAACCGCAGAGCGCCGGGCGGCAAGTCCGGTTTGATCGGGGTGCGGGAACGATGGACGGATTGAACAGCGCAGCGGATTCCAACGAGTATTCGGCCAGAAAATAGGAGCCGATCAAGAGTCGTCTTTGCTCGGAAATTTCCTCGTCCATGGCAGCAGTAGCTCGCGGACTTGCTCAAAGCGCTCCAGAAAGATTTCGTCGATCTGCTGGTGCCGCTGGGAGAATTCGGCGGAGACTTCGTTCAAGCAGGGGCCCAACCCGTTCTTCCGGGAGCGACATGATCCTGCGCGATGATCCCGCCGACACGCTGGGAATCTCCCGGGCTGAATGGCCGCAGAAGAACGCGCGACTGGTCGGGCTTGAGGATAGTGCCGTGCGTTTGACATGAATGGCATGAGACTGCTATTCACGGGAGCGAAACAAGGGTGCGTTATGCTCCTCAACGGCGATCGGTTGCTTGAAAGCTCGTCACCATGTTTTGCGCCACGCGCATTTCCGCCAGCGAAAGCAGGAACGCCAGCGTGGATTCCGCGCCCTGGTTCCCATTGACCCGATCCACGTGCAACCCATCGCGGCAGCCGCCGGTTTCGGGAGAGTAGAGCTCCAAGCCGAGATCGTTCCAGCCGATGAACCAGTCAAAGGCGCGTTGCGCCTGTTCATACCACCAGACGTCCGCGGTGGCGCGATAGGCTTCCAGACAGGCCGAGACCGTCGCCTGCGCCTCAATGGGCTGCTGGTCGAAATTGGCGCGCGCGCCGCCGCGGCGGTAGAATCCGTTGCTGCCGATGGGCCGAAAATGACCCTTCTCGGACATTTGCAATTCCGTCAGCCAGCGCAAGGCCTCGCAGTCCTCGCTCGAACACGGCGTGTTGTCCGGTTGCGTGCCCGCTCAAAATCAAGGCGTGCGCGAGCTTTGCGTTGTCGTACGACAGCTCCTCTTCAAACCAGCACCAGTCCGGCATGGCGCTGCTGTCGAAAAGCTCCATGAGCCTGGACAGTGAGGCTCTCGCGGGTCTGGTTGACCAGGCTGTCGCCGCTCAAGCGGCGCAGGTATTCGTGGATGCCGATCAGGCCGAACGCCCACGCCCGCGGCGAAGTGAACTCCGTCAATGCCGGCAGCGCCAGCGCGAAGAGTTGCCCGGCCATCATCTGGAAGCTCCGGAACGGCGAACGCCCCACGCCTATGCCCAGCGCCCAGAGCGCTCGCCCTTGACAGTCCTCCGACCCTTGCTCGTCGAGCCAGCGGCGGTCAAAACTCATGTGATTGTGGAAGCGCTTAGTCTTCGTGTCGA
This sequence comes from uncultured Acidobacteriota bacterium, assembly GCA_963842425.1. GTDB lineage: Bacteria > Acidobacteriota > Terriglobia > Acidiferrales > UBA7541 > Palsa-295. The sequence goes on from CAWJGQ010000019.1 coordinate 26,825, forward strand.
ACGCGTGATGAAGAAAGGCCGCGCAAGTGGTGGCTAGCGCTCGCACCGCGTTCCGGGTCCTCTCCCAGTTCACCGAGCAGCACCGCCAGGATAAATGCGCGGGCATTGTCGTCGGTGCAATAGCCTTCGGAAAAATTCGGCACGCTGAAAATGGCGTGCTGGAAAACCCCGGTCGAATCGGTCATCCGCGAAAGATGATTCAGCTTCAACTCCGGTAGTTCCCGCGGCCTTTGATCGAGCGTCTTCGTGACCAGAGATTTCCGGGAGAGCGCCGCCCCTTCCAGCCGCGACAACTCGAAGGAACGCATGTACATCTGCGCGACGTTGCTCCAGACCATCTCGCGCCCGATGCGGTAAGCATTCTTGCGAATGGCGTGCCGGCGCGTATCGTCGCGCAGCAACGCCAATCACTTCGCGCGCGATGGCCTGCGCATCGCGCGAACGGCACTAACACGCCGCGGTCGTCCGCCAATAACTCTGCCGCGTGCCAGTAGGGCGTCGAAACTACGGCTTTGCCTGCGCCAAACGTGTAGGCCAGCGTCCCCGACGTGATCTGCGCTTCGTTGAGATAAGGCGTTATGTAAAGGTCCGCGGCGCCGATGAACTCCTTCAGGTTTTCGAGGTCCACGAACTGGTTGTAGAAGATGACGTTCTTCTCTATCTTGTTCTTCTTGGCGAGAATCTCAAGGCTGAGCCGGTAGGCTTCGCCATGTTCGCGCAGTTCGTTGGGATGCGTGGCGCCCAGGACAATGTAAACAACGTCGGGAAACTCGGCCAGAATATCGCGGCAGCGCGTTAAGCACATACTCGATCCCCTTGTTGGGCGAGAGCAGCCCAAACGTGAGCAGCACCACCTTGCCTTCTACACCGAACTGGTCTTTGAAATAGGTCGGATCGACGAACCCCACGTCGGGAATGCCGTGCGGGATCAGATCGATCTTGGCCGGCGGCGCATGGTAGATCTCCTGCAGCATCTGTCGCCCGCGCTCCGCCATGACGACCAGCCGGGTCGAAAGCGAGATCAACTCCTGCATGACGCGGCGTTGGTCAGCCCTCGGTTCGCGCAGAACGGTATGCAGCGTGGTGACCACGGGCATTCTCAATTCGCGCAGGAATGCCAAAATGTGGCCCCCGGCGGGTCCGCCGAAAATGCCGAACTCGTGCTGCAGGCAGACGATATCTACGTTGCTGATGTTGAGGAAGTCCGCGGCGCGCAGATAGGACGACAAGTCCTGCTCTTCAATCTCGAAGCGGACTACTTCCGGGTACTCATAGCCGCCCTGTGATATCGTTGACCGACACCGAGAAACACTGGCTCTGGGGATGCGCAGTTGGCGACGGCCGCAAGCAGGTCGGACGTGAACGTGGCGATGCCGCACTTGCGCGGCAGATGGTCGCCGACGAAAGCGATCTTGCGGACTTTAGAACGTTTCTTTCATTGAAGCATTGCGTTGATTCTCTCAATTGCGCTGAAAAGCGGCAATGGGTCTTTCAACGGCGTGGCAATTGTAGCCACGGGGCCAACTACGCTGATACAGCCGCCGCTTCGAAACTCTTGACCGCGGTTGCTTCGTCTGTATAAATCGCAAAAACAGTGTAGAGCTTTGTGATCTGCATTAGATCACAGACTCTCTTGTTCAAGTTAAGAAGCCTGATCTCGCTGCCGCGAGAAACGGCTGTCGCGTAGCTCCCAACCAGCTGACCCAGTCCGGAGCTGTCGAGGAAGGTCACGCCGCCAAGGTCAAGGATGATATTCTTACGCCCGCTATCGAGTAGTTCACGAACTCCCTTTTGCAGAGAAGGTCCCGAAGCTCCTAGCGTTATCCGGCCGGTTACCTCCAGAATCACGGCGTTTTCAGTTTCACGGACCTTGATTTTCACGCTCATATTTAAACCTCAGTTATCTCCTTGTTAACGGCGAACGATACTGTGCTTCCGGCCAGGTCTCTTTCTCGTTTCAAGCGCAACATCAGATTCCGCTTAAAGGTGACGTACAGCTCGTGATCGTATAGGATCTGAACGCGCCCAGAGACTGCACATTCAGCCACGATGGTGATAATTGCCTCCGAAGGCAGTGCAAAGAAGCGTGTTGTTCCATCAGCGCCAATACCAAAGACTCTGAAGGACTGCGTTATTTGAAATGTTTCCGCTGTCATGCACAAGCTCCTGCTAGCTGCGCTGGGCCGTCATACGTCGAATGCCGTGATACACAACCAGAACCAGAATGGCTCCTGCCGTCGCTACGAGCACGCTAAATAAATCGGGGCCGAAGAAGTTGAATAAATATCCACTGGTCACTGCGCCAACAATCGCCAGACCTATATTCACAAACATGCCTTCGCCGCGCCTGCTTAGGACCTTGCCTCCGAGGAGCCCCGCAATCAGTCCGAGAAGAATCCAACTCACAATAGGCATGTCGACCATTAGCAAACCTCTCCAACAAAGAATGCATCCCGTGCCAGGTGCGTTCCTCGTGTCATGTGGCTGTCCAGACAAGCCAACCCGCCAGGCAGCTGAGTCCTACTAAGCTGGGCGATTCGATTCAGCACGTGACCCGCCTTCGTTTTCCCAAGTCTGGACGGCTTCGCCGGCGAACAAAGATTTGCTCCGAGCCGTAGCAGGTTGATCGTATAGCCACTCACGCGAACGAAATGGAATTCTGGCCGGCATGTTGGATGGGTCATAAAGCCTTCGACTTTTCTGAATGTGTCTGGCGTGAGCGACAAGGGTTGTGTAAGAAAAGCCCAGAAATGATCGCCGTCTCATTTGAGTAACTTCCAAACAGTTGCAATTCTGCTGCTTCACGGCGTCGATCGCGTACGCCATCGCACGATCTGCCCGGGACTGATCATTGAATCCGAAGCCACTCGTTCGGATCTCGCCGGCCATGTAGAAGAATGTCCATCCTGCGCCTTCGAGCTGTTTGCCCAGTTGAGCGCTAGTGGATTTGATGATGGATGACCAACCCGCTGAATAGCGCTCAGTGTCGACGACGAGCGATTCCGGCGTATAGGTGCCATCTTCGATAAGCATCGTCCCCACGCAAATTCTGTCTCTCATTGTTTTCTCACGATCTTCGAAACCCAGCGTTTCGTTGTCTTATGGTCGGAAATGTCCTTTGTTCACGAGCCGTGTCTTGTCTAGCTCGTTTTGAGCGTTCTGCTCCGCGATCTTTTCCCCTGAGGAGCTTCTTGCGCGTCCAGCCGGATACCGTCAGCAATTGCAGCCTCGGCCAGAGCATTCAAGTCTTTGGAAAATATAAGCAACCTAAAAGTCGATCCGTAAGGGAGTTGGACGAGATTGAACGAATACTCCGCGTCTTCCCAGCGTGTGCGACTTGGACTGTATCCTCAGCAAAGTGTGAGGGCAGCGCCATCGGGACACCGGGTTTCGTGGCGAAACCATATTTAGCTGAAATAGCTTCGATGACGTCGTCCGAGGTAAGTCCATTCGTTTTGTCGCCGTCATAGTCGACGACCATCCGAAACAGCTGGCCATTATAAAAGCTGAACAAGATCTGTTCTACAGGATCTGTATCGCTGGAACCGAATCGCGAAGGCCGCCAGCTCAGCTCCTGAATCGTGGCTGGACGTTGATAGATCACTTTCACTTCAGAGACATCCATTCCCGAATGCTTCACCGTCGCGTTCAGACTCATTCCGAATTGGAAACCTCGATACGTGGAAAGGTCAGCCGCCGGATACTAAGGGCGAGAAAAGTAGAACTAACAATGGTAGATTGTTGACCGAGCGAGCTTTTTTCATCGATGTGCTCCTTATTGGGCGTTATAGCGTCACTCAACACTCATTTCGAGACCTCACTGTCAGCAAAACTTCTGAGATTCCCGATCTGTAATCGATCGTGAATACACAGAAGCGGTTGCATTTGAAGCCGTCAGCGAGATCGCAAACAGTGCAACCCAGACTTAAAACGGCGAGAGAGTTTCTACTCGCCGAACTCCGAGCCATCCTGCGGATTCGACGAAAGCGAGTATTTCTCATCGCGGGGTTCACAAACCATGGCTTCCGTCGTCAGCATCAGCGACGCAATCGAGCTGGCATTCTGCAGCGCTGAACGCGTCACCTTGGTGGGATCGATTACGCCCGCTTTTACTAAATCTTCATATTGCGTCGTATCGGCATTGAAGCCGTAGTTGACATTGCTCTGGATTCGGATATTGTCAATGACGACGGCGCCTTCCTGTCCAGCGTTATTCGCAATCTGACGAGTTGGCTCTTCACAAGCGCGTTTGACAATCGCGACGCCGATCTTCTCATCGCCTGCAAAATTCAGAGAATCGAGAACATGGGCGGCCCGCAGCAGTGCCACGCCACCTCCGGGAACGATACCTTCTTCCACGGCCGCTCGCGTCGCATGCAATGCGTCTTCGACCCGAGCCTTCTTCTCCTTCATCTCCATCTCGGTTGCCGCGCCAACCTTTATCACTGCCACTCCCCCTGCTAACTTCGCCAGCCGCTCTTGCAGCTTCTCGCGATCGTAATCCGACGTGGTCTCCTCGACTTGAGTGCGCAATTGCTTGATGCGACCCTCAATAGCATTTTGGCCACCGGCGCCATCAATGATGGTCGTATTGTCTTTATCTACGGTCACATGCTTCGCCCGGCCAAGGTCATCGAGGCCCAGCTTTTCAAGCTTGATGCCGGTCTCCTCCGCTATCGCTTTACCGCCCGTGAGAATTGCGATGTCCTCCAGCATGGCCTTACGTCGATCTCCAAACCCAGGAGCTTTCACTGCGCAAACATTCAACGTTCCGCGCAACTTGTTCACCACCAGCGTGGCTAGCGCCTCACCATCCACGTCTTCTGAGATAACCAACAGCGGTTTCCCCGCTCGGGCAACTAACTCCAATACCGGCAGCAGATCCTTCATATTAGAGATCTTCTTCTCATGAATCAGAATGTAGGGATCTTCTAGAACAGCTTCCATTCGATCCGTATCTGTCGTGAAGTAGGGTGATAGATAACCTCGATCGAACTGCATGCCGTCAACAGTGCTTAGCTCAGTTGACATTGTCTTCGATTCTTCAACCGTGATGACGCCGTTCTTGCCAACCCTCTGCATCGCTTCCGCAATGGTGTTTCCAATAGTGGCATCGCCGTTGGACGAAACAGTCCCGACCTGCGCAATTTTTTCGTTGCTCTCGACAGGGGATGAAATCTTCTTCAATTCCGCGACGACTGCCTCCACACCGGCCTCAATCCCACGTTTCAGCGCCATCGGATTCGCTCCCGCCGCGACCGACTTCACACCCTCACGGAAAATCGTTTGCGCTAGGATTGTGGCGGTCGTCGTGCCATCACCTGCGATATCGCTGGTCTTGGAGGCGACTTCACGAACGAGTTGCGCGCCCATGTTCTCGAGGGGATCTCTCAGTTCGACCTCTTTGGCGACGGTGACGCCATCTTTTGTGATCGTTGGGCCGCCGAACTTCTTTTCGATGACCACGTTCCGGCCCTTAGGACCTAACGTCACCTTCACCGCATCGGCCAGCTGATTCACGCCCCGCAAAATCGCCTGCCGCGAATTCTCACTATAGACAATCTTTTTCGCTCCCATATTGTTTCCTCTTCCGCCTATGCAACCTTCGTTGCAGGCTTTTCAACGCCTTCCAATACGCCGAGCACTTCGTCTTCGCGCACGATCAGATACTCCTCGCCGGCCAATTTGATCTCGCTGCCGGTATATTTGCCGTAGAGAATGTGATCGCCCACGCCCACATCCAGCGGAACCACGACTCCCGTTTTTCAGGCGCTTGCCTCGGGACACAGCGACAACTTCTCCTTCTTGGGGCTTCTCTTTTGCGCTGTCCGGGATGAAGAGTCCCCCCACAGTGCTATCACTTGTCTCGATAGGCTTCACAACGATCCGGTCGTGGAGTGGTCGGATATTCATACTGATGCCTCCAATTGGCTATTAAACGTTTCTGCCGGGCAGGAGAGAGTGACTCGCCCTGGAATGCCGGCTATGCCATGAGAAACAAAATCTCGCAGGCCATCGGGCACAAGCAAATCGCGCCTTCGCCCCCGGTCGGTCGAAACATCGCCCTCGGCTGAAACCGCGTTGAAGAGGACAGTCTGCAAGATTGAACACGGCAACCTCCTGGTTGTTGCGTTGGCTAAGAGATGGGTTCCCATGACTGACTTAGTTCAGACATCGGAAGAGTGGGCGGGCGTGCTCAATCATTAACTATAATAAGTTAACTATATTTGCTTGTCAAGCTCCGTTTGCGTTAGACTGCAGCTTGTACTTAATCGTGTACGGTTAAGCGCAGAGGATTAGGCGTGGACATTGCCTCTGTAATTCGACATCGTTTGGACGAACTGGGAATAGGGCAGCGCGACCTTGCTGTTGCAGCCGAAGTGACAGAGTCCTACATTTCGCAGTTGCTGGCAAAGAAGAAAACGCCGCCAGCCCCGGATCGGTCTGACATTTACGCCAAGATCGCAAAGGTTCTGAAACTTTCCGCCAAAGAGCTGTCAAGGTTAGCCGACACTCAGCGCGCGGGAAGAACTCAAACGGAAGGTTTTAGATCCGCCACGGCCCCTCTTCGAAGAATTCCGTCGGCTCATTCTCCGCAAATGCGTAGCCGCGAAAAGGAAGCAGATCACCAACATCTTCGAGCGGGAACCTTTCGGCGAGTTCGAACGTTTCATCACCCAAAAGCTCCTCGATGTAGCGAAGCGGGTGGCGAAAGAAGAGCTTGAAGACGAAAAGTGGATTCACAGCGTAGCTCAAGTTGGCAAGCGGAGCTACGAAGAGACGCGAGTGCTGATTCTTGAGTTCCTGGATACGGATGTCTTCCACGTTTCGGTTGAAAACTGCATATCGTTTCTCGACCCGCTCATCGAAAGCTGGGACATCGAATTCGAGAGCTTCGGTATGGAGATCGTACTGAACCGCAGATTGACTCGTAGTCACGTCAAGAAGCTCGAATTCCGGGAAGCAGAACCCGAACTCTCTTTTAAAGTAGAGCCAGGACTGAAGGACTTTCTCAACGATGCAAAACTTAGCGCTGGTATTACCGAGGACGAGATTGCCTTTCTGAAAAAGCTCAGCCCCGACGGAAAACGGCCTTCGCCACTTTATTATTACCGTGAGTTGCAAAACCTCCGAGACCCGCTCAACTTTCTCCCGTTGTCCATGGGAACGCGACGAGGAAGGGAAACCTCCGCCACAGAGTCTCGGGTTTCGCGAAGGACCGCCAAAAGCCGCGGCAGGCGTCCGAGATGAGCTACGACTTAATAACTCGAGTACCGTGGTCGCCAATATTGTATCCGCCCCCAGTCAACCGCTTACGATCGGATACAATGTCGGCGCCAGCACGTCCAGCAAACCAGCCGAAACATCGAACCTGCTCGGGCCCCTAAGTACGGGTTGCCGACCACACGCCCGAAATATGAAACGAACTGCGCGGGCGGATTCCGCAAACCTGTTCCTGCTCAGCAGTCCATCAGCGGCAGCTCGAATTCGACTTCATCCTCGATGGGATGGCCGCCGACTCCGAAGAACGAAATTTCCGGCTTGAGCTTGCGCGATTCGGCGATTGCGCAGCGATGCGCATGCCACGCCGCTCGTAAAACTGCATCGCAGGCTGATTGTCATTTGTCGTAATGAGCCACATCCTTCGGCACTGAAGATCGCATGCACGCTTACGCGCTGCTTCGAGAAGTCGTGAGCCGAGCCCCAGCCCGGGAGTAGCCGCATGTAAAGTCACCACCTCGAGCTCGTTGCCTCTATAAGAGTACGTGAGAAGCGCCCTCGGTACACCGTCGTGCAAGGCAATAAAACCAGGGAGTTCGTTTGCCTGATGCATCACCCCGCGCGAGAGTACTCAGATTCCGAGTGTGTGCGCACGTTTCTGATGCGCTCAATTAACGAGGAGTGTTTGTCAAAATTGATTTTTGTTTGGTGAGGACTCGCTGCGGCGTACGGCAACTGAGTTCACAAAACATTATCACCACGAACGCAATCACCAAGGCAAAGAGAACAGGCTGCTCTTTCCGGAATCCGCTTCTCTACGACCACGCCCTAAATCTCCGGTTATAGCTCGAGAGCGCCTGGGTGGACTGCTGAAGTTCTACCAACACGCTGCATGAATTCTTTGGCTGTGCTTCGCCAATAATCGATCCGCGCGTGACGGGTTGACTGACAAGGGCATGGATAGGAAAGAATCTGAGACATGGCAGGCGTTTTCCTGTTGGTGTTTCGATTCCTCCGGTTGCTCCTCAGCGGCCATCAGGCCGTAGCCCTGGAGAACGCAGCGCTACGAATGCAAATAGCGGCCTTTCAGCGAAAGCGGAAGCGTCCGCTGTTGACGACCCTTGACCGGGCGTTTTGGATTACCCTCCGGAGTCTGTGGTCCGACTGGCGCCAGCCCTTGCTCTACGTCCAGGCAGACACCGTAGTGCGCTGGCAGCGCGAGCGGTTCCGGAGATTCTGGGCCCGGCTGTCCAAGCCGCAGCGCCGCGGTCGAGGTCGCCCCGCATCGCCGCGGAACTCCGCCGATTGATCGCACAAATGGCCGCCGCCAATCCGCTGTGGCGCGCACCCAGGATTCATGGCGAACTCAAGATGCTCGGCATCGCCATTTCCGAGCGCACTGTCTCGCGCATCCTGCGCAGGCTCCGCCGCCCGCCTAACCAGACCTGGAAAACTTTCCTGCACAACCATGTCGGCCAAATGGTATCCACCGATTTCTTTACCGTGCCGACCATCACAATGAAGGTCCTGTTCGTGTTTATTGTCCTGGAACACGATCGTCGCAAGGTGCTGCATTTTAATGTGACCGAGCATCCGACCGGAGCTTGGACGGCCCAACAGATCGTAGAGGCGTTCGCAGACCGAGAGGCTGCCCGTTATCTCCTCCGCGATCGGGACAGCAGGTACAGTGCTGAGGTTCGACTGCGAATCCAGTCGCTGGGTATGCAGGAGATTCTGACCGCACCGCAAAGTCCCTGGCAGAATCCATACGCCGAGCGACTAATCGGCTCGATTCGACGGGAGTGTCTGAACCACTACATCATTCTGAACGCTCGCCATCTCAAGAGAACGTTGTCTTCTTACTTCCGCTACTACCACGAATCGAGAACCCACTTGAGCCTCGATAAGCAATGTCCGTTTCCTCGAGAGGCGCTGAAGGTGGGAAAGATTGTCGCAATTCCACAACTCGGCGGCCTTCATCACCGATATGAACGTATTGCGGCATAGCAACTTTTATCCGGATCGATTATTGGCGAAGGAC